>NZ_CP098523.1:140000-2445000 GCF_030436385.1 Pseudoalteromonas sp. KG3 | reverse complement strand
GGCGAAGTTAAACTGTGACAAAACAAAGACCCGTTTGGGTTGTATGGTTAAGTGACTAAGCGTACACGGTGGATGCCTTGGCAGTTGGAGGCGATGAAGGACGTATTAACTTGCGATAAGCCTAGTCAAGCTAGTAAAAAGCACTTGAGACTAGGATTTCCGAATGGGGAAACCCACCTGCTTGCAGGTATCGTTAACTGAATACATAGGTTAACGAGGCGAACGCGGAGAACTGAAACATCTAAGTACCCGTAGGAAAAGAAATCAACCGAGATTCCGGAAGTAGCGGCGAGCGAAACCGGAACAGCCCTTAAGCTTATTATGTGTTAATGGAAGGCTCTGGAAAGTGCCACGATACAGGGTGATAGTCCCGTACATGAAAAGACATTTTAAGTGAAATCGAGTAGGTCGGAGCACGTGAAACTTTGACTGAATATAGGTGGACCATCATCTAAGGCTAAATACTCCCAACTGACCGATAGTGAACCAGTACCGTGAGGGAAAGGCGAAAAGAACCCCTGTGAGGGGAGTGAAATAGAACCTGAAACCGTGTACGTACAAGCAGTAGGAGCAGACTTGTTCTGTGACTGCGTACCTTTTGTATAATGGGTCAGCGACTTATATTTTGTAGCGAGGTTAACCGATTAGGGTAGCCGTAGGGAAACCGAGTCTTAACTGGGCGAATAGTTGCAAGGTATAGACCCGAAACCCGGTGATCTAGCCATGGGCAGGTTGAAGGTTGAGTAACATCAACTGGAGGACCGAACCCACTAACGTTGAAAAGTTAGGGGATGACCTGTGGCTAGGAGTGAAAGGCTAATCAAACCGGGAGATAGCTGGTTCTCCCCGAAATCTATTTAGGTAGAGCCTCGGACGAATACTTACGGGGGTAGAGCACTGTTAAGGCTAGGGGGTCATCCCGACTTACCAACCCTTTGCAAACTCCGAATACCGTAAAGTACTATCCGGGAGACACACGGCGGGTGCTAACGTCCGTCGTGAAGAGGGAAACAACCCAGACCGCCAGCTAAGGTCCCAAAGTCATAGTTAAGTGGGAAACGATGTGGAAAGGCCCAGACAGCCAGGAGGTTGGCTTAGAAGCAGCCATCCTTTAAAGAAAGCGTAATAGCTCACTGGTCGAGTCGGTCTGCGCGGAAGATGTAACGGGGCTAAACTATGCACCGAAGCTGCGGATTTGAGCATACCACCCAAGCTATTTTGATTAACGTTGACAGCGCGAAGCGCACAACGTTCAAGCGTCACCCGAACGTGAGTCGGTGATGATAAAAGATAGTTTCGGGGTATGCTCAAGTGGTAGGGGAGCGTTCTGTAAGCCGTTGAAGGTGTACCGGGAGGTATGCTGGAGGTATCAGAAGTGCGAATGCTGACATGAGTAACGATAATGCGGGTGAAAAACCCGCACGCCGGAAGACCAAGGGTTCCTATCCCATGTTAATCAGGGTAGGGTAAGTCGACCCCTAAGGCGAGGCCGAAAGGCGTAGTCGATGGGAAACGGATTAATATTTCCGTACTTGGTATAATTGCGATGGGGGGACGGAGCAGGCTAAGCAAGCATGGCGTTGGTAGTCCATGTGAAAGTGAGTAGGCTAGCGACTTAGGTAAATCCGGGTTGCTGTTAGGCTGAGACACGAGACGAGTCACTAAGGTGATGAAGTTGCTGATGCCATACTTCCAGGAAAAGCCTCTAAGCTTCAGATTATACCGAATCGTACCCCAAACCGACACAGGTGGTCAGGTAGAGAATACTAAGGCGCTTGAGAGAACTCGGGTGAAGGAACTAGGCAAAATCGTACCGTAACTTCGGGAGAAGGTACGCTCCTATCTGTGATGAGACTTGCTCTCTAAGCGGACGGGAGCCGCAGTGACCAGGTGGCTGGGACTGTTTATTAAAAACACAGCACTGTGCAAAATCGCAAGATGACGTATACGGTGTGACACCTGCCCGGTGCCGGAAGGTTAATTGATGGGGTTAGTTTTCGGACGAAGCTCTTGATCGAAGCCCCGGTAAACGGCGGCCGTAACTATAACGGTCCTAAGGTAGCGAAATTCCTTGTCGGGTAAGTTCCGACCTGCACGAATGGTGTAACCATGGCCACGCTGTCTCCACCCGAGACTCAGTGAAATTGAAATCGCAGTGAAGATGCTGTGTACCCGCGGCTAGACGGAAAGACCCCGTGAACCTTTACTACAGCTTGGCACTGAACATTGAACCTACATGTGTAGGATAGGTGGGAGACTAAGAAGCAGAGACGCTAGTTTTTGTGGAGTCGTCCTTGAAATACCACCCTTGTAGTTTTGATGTTCTAACGTTGGCCCCTGAATCGGGGTTACGGACAGTGCCTGGTGGGTAGTTTGACTGGGGCGGTCTCCTCCCAAAGAGTAACGGAGGAGCACGAAGGTTGGCTAAGTACGGTCGGACATCGTACGGTTAGTGTAATGGTAGAAGCCAGCTTAACTGCGAGACAGACACGTCGAGCAGGTACGAAAGTAGGTCATAGTGATCCGGTGGTTCTGAATGGAAGGGCCATCGCTCAACGGATAAAAGGTACTCCGGGGATAACAGGCTGATACCGCCCAAGAGTTCATATCGACGGCGGTGTTTGGCACCTCGATGTCGGCTCATCACATCCTGGGGCTGAAGTCGGTCCCAAGGGTATGGCTGTTCGCCATTTAAAGTGGTACGCGAGCTGGGTTTAGAACGTCGTGAGACAGTTCGGTCCCTATCTGCCGTGGGCGTTTGAGAATTGAGAGGGGTTGCTCCTAGTACGAGAGGACCGGAGTGAACGAACCGCTGGTGTTCGGGTTGTCATGCCAATGGCATTGCCCGGTAGCTACGTTCGGAACTGATAAGCGCTGAAAGCATCTAAGCGCGAAGCAGGCCTCGAGATGAGTTCTCACTAGACTTTTAAAGTCTCTGAAGGGCCGTTGAAGACTACAACGTTGATAGGCAAGATGTGGAAGCATAGTGATATGTTAAGCTAACTTGTACTAATTACCCGTGAGGCTTAACCATACAACGCCAAACGCGTTTTATAATTTACGTCCATGTAAATTACTAAAGCCGCACAAGTGCGTTAAAATCTGTTCCAGACAGATTTTTATGTGACAGTTTAAGCGAAGAAGTTAATATAACTAAAGTAGATTACTGAAGACTTTTTATTATCAGAAATTCCAAATTTTAGTAAGTTTGATTAAATCGAACTTACACCAAATTTGCTTGGTGACAATAGCGTTTTGGACCCACCTGACCCCATGCCGAACTCAGTAGTGAAACGAAACAGCGCCGATGATAGTGTAGCATTTGTTATGTGAAAGTAGGTCATCGCCAGGCTCCAAATTAAAGAAACCCGTTACAGCGATGTGACGGGTTTTTTGTTGCCTAAAATAAAGTATAGCTCTCAGTTTTAAGCCGTCAGCTATCAGTTGCACAGTGTCAACCATAAAAAGAATGCCACAACTACCTCGCAGTGCAATCTATCCCTTAAGCAACAGACTCTTTTGGCAGGCTTTTTTTAAACTCGCGCTCCCCATAATGAAATTTAAACTCGCAAACTATTTCTCTGCCTTTGATTCTTCCTAAATTATACCAAACATATTTAATTTATGATCTATTTTAATTACCTTCTTTTTATGATCTAATACCCATACATTTGTCATTATCATTGAGTTTAGCTTGTCTACTATTCCTAACTTCCCGTATACCAGAGATGCCCGATTAAAAACGCGTTATGAAGTTATTCGCCTCTTTCTCGAAGTAAAAAATCGTACTGTTGTCGCCAAAACCACACGCGTTAGCCGTAGACTGGTCAATGAGTGGGTTACTGCATACTTATCCGATGGACTTAAAGCGCTTGATATTAAAAAACAATCAGGTCGCCCTTGTGGCTTAACATTAAAACAAAAGTGCCAGCTTAAAGATTATATCTGTGCGCACGCAGTGAAAGAAGAAGGTGGGAGGTTGATAGGTGAAGATATACGCAAATACATTTACGATACATTTGGTGTCCAATACAAACTCAATAATGTCTACCGTTTGATGTGTGAGCTTAATCTTTCATGGATAACGTCTCGTTCTAAACATCCTAAACAGTCAATTGAGGCACAAAAAGACTTTAAAAAATTTCCATTATAATACGATCATCACAATTCCAGGCCACGTGGCGCTTGATAGAGTGGATGTGTGGTTTCAAGATGAAGCGCGATTTGGGCAACAAAATACCACCTCAAAAATTTGGGCTAAAAAAGGCACTAGGCCACGTGTTGTGAAGCAACAGCAATTTCTATCCACTCATATTTTTGGTGCAGTATGCCCCGCAACAGGGCAAACAGAGGCGATTATAGCCCCTTATTTGAGTAAGGATATAATGAAACAACACTTACAACTCATTTCAGATGCTACGCCATGTGGACGGCACGCAGTGGTTATTGTTGATCGCGCAAGCTGGCATATGGGTAATGTTGGTGAAGGGATTAAAAATGTGTCGGTGATACCGTTGCCTCCTTATTCACCAGAACTTAATCCGGTTGAGCAAGTATGGGCATGGATGCGAAACAGAGAGTTATCTAATCGTACTTTTTCAGATTATGACGACATTGTGGAGCAAGTAAGTAGAGCGTGGAATGTGTTTCGTTCAAATATTACTAACGTTAAGCATATGTGCTTTAGAGCATGGACAAATTTGATCACTTAATAAATAGTATTGGTATTATACCAAACATATTTAATTTATGATCTATTTTAATTACCTTCTTTTTATGATCTAATACCCATACATTTGTCATTATCATTGAGTTTAGCTTGTCTACTATTCCTAACTTCCCGTATACCAGAGATGCCCGATTAAAAACGCGTTATGAAGTTATTCGCCTCTTTCTCGAAGTAAAAAATCGTACTGTTGTCGCCAAAACCACACGCGTTAGCCGTAGACTGGTCAATGAGTGGGTTACTGCATACTTATCCGATGGACTTAAAGCGCTTGATATTAAAAAACAATCAGGTCGCCCTTGTGGCTTAACATTAAAACAAAAGTGCCAGCTTAAAGATTATATCTGTGCGCACGCAGTGAAAGAAGAAGGTGGGAGGTTGATAGGTGAAGATATACGCAAATACATTTACGATACATTTGGTGTCCAATACAAACTCAATAATGTCTACCGTTTGATGTGTGAGCTTAATCTTTCATGGATAACGTCTCGTTCTAAACATCCTAAACAGTCAATTGAGGCACAAAAAGACTTTAAAAAATTTCCATTATAATACGATCATCACAATTCCAGGCCACGTGGCGCTTGATAGAGTGGATGTGTGGTTTCAAGATGAAGCGCGATTTGGGCAACAAAATACCACCTCAAAAATTTGGGCTAAAAAAGGCACTAGGCCACGTGTTGTGAAGCAACAGCAATTTCTATCCACTCATATTTTTGGTGCAGTATGCCCCGCAACAGGGCAAACAGAGGCGATTATAGCCCCTTATTTGAGTAAGGATATAATGAAACAACACTTACAACTCATTTCAGATGCTACGCCATGTGGACGGCACGCAGTGGTTATTGTTGATCGCGCAAGCTGGCATATGGGTAATGTTGGTGAAGGGATTAAAAATGTGTCGGTGATACCGTTGCCTCCTTATTCACCAGAACTTAATCCGGTTGAGCAAGTATGGGCATGGATGCGAAACAGAGAGTTATCTAATCGTACTTTTTCAGATTATGACGACATTGTGGAGCAAGTAAGTAGAGCGTGGAATGTGTTTCGTTCAAATATTACTAACGTTAAGCATATGTGCTTTAGAGCATGGACAAATTTGATCACTTAATAAATAGTATTGGTATTATCATCTTGTTGCAATTTCATCCTTGGTTTACTTTCTGAGCTGTGTAAAACTAGCGGGGTTAATTTAGTAAATCAGGTGACATGAATGTCGAATATAAAAGCTTGGAAACTTATCAGTTTATTTTGTTTGGTAAGCTTACTTATGGGCTGTCAATCGAAAGAAGAGCAGTTACAAGAAACAATTAAACAATCTATAGCTAAAGCTGAAGTTGAGTTAGCAGGACTTGGTAAAGCGTTAGATAATGGCTCAATTCGCAACGCGGTTTTATTGGGCGAATACGGTCGTATAATCAGCGAAGAAAAGCCTGAGTTGGCGCAAATCGCAACAGTACTTGCACAGGATGCAACTCGCAAGGGCGCACTTTATAGTGGCTTAACCCAGCGTTTAGCTGATATTAAAAGTACTTATTTAATCCCTCCTTATGAAGAAACATTGCTTAATATTGATATGTTACGCGATGCCGTTAAGCCTACGATATTTTCTGACGCGCTAACCGATCCAATTAATATGCTTGCCGATATGTCAGGTGGTTCATTGGCGCGTGTGGGTGCAATTAGCAAGCAGGCGGAAGGTGAAGGTGAAGGCAATCAGTTAGTCGGCAATCCTAATTATGGTAATTGGCAAACTAACAGTAACGGTATCAGCTTTTGGCAATGGTATGGTATGTACCGTATTTTAGGCGATGTATTTGATCGTGTGGAATATGGCAGTTGGAGCAAGCGCCGTAAATATAGCTATTATAATGATTATGGTCGTGCCCGCTATACCAGCCCGAAACAGATGAAAGCACAAACGGCAGTAGAAACACGAACACGCCAGTCTTATCAACGTCAAGGTAAGCAGTTTACCAGTCCTTATGCGTCGAAAAAGAGCGGTGCTTCAGGGTTAAGTCGTAGCAGTTATACCCCACCGAAAACACGCAGTAGTTACTCTAAAAGCAGTAGTTACAGTAAAAGTTCGGGCTCGGTAAGAGACAGCAGCAGCAGAACCTCTCGCGGTGTTAGTCGCGGTAAGTAAACGGCTATTTAAAAGATTTAGTGTTGGAGTTATAAGAATATGTATGAATTTAATGGAATAACTATGTGGTCGCTGCAAGCAATCGCGATTGATTTTGCAATTATTATTGCCTTGTTTGTGAGCCTGAAATTTATTAAAGGTTGGGTATCTAATTTACATGCCAATGATGAAATCACCGAGCGTGATAACTTCGCGTTTGGCATTAGCTTTGCTGCAGGCCTAGTTGCATTAGCAATAGTGCTGACAGGTGTCAGTAGCGGTGCGTTTGCTGCATCTTTACAGCAAGAAGCACTGCAAATGGGCGGATACGGTTTGTTAGCGATTGCGCTGATCAAACTGGGTCACTTTTTTCAAGATAAAGTCGCACTGCGTAAAGTAAGCCTGCATGACGAAATCGTTAAGGGTAATGTAACAGCGGCAGTGATTGATTTTGGCCATGTTGTCAGTGTCGCAATCGTTATACGCTCAGCATTGTTCTGGGTCGCTACAGAAGGCTGGCATGGTATCCCAATCGTCATTGCGGCATTTATTATTGGTAGTATCGCATTGTTGTTAGTGAGTCAGTATCGCGTTCAGTTGTTTAAGCGTACTAACCGTAGTGGAGATTGCTTACAACAAGCTATTGTTGATGGCAATTTAGCGGTTGGTATTCGTTATGCGGGATTTTTGGTTGGTAGTGCGCTTGCGATTACAGCAGCGTCAGGTATCGCGCCTTATGTAGCTGATAGCATCAATGCTAGCTTAGTATATTGGGCGATTAGTGCAGTTGTTTGCATCCCTGTATTCATTGGCCTGCATTTAGTTACCATCAAAATCATCTTATCAGGTTGTGATATTTCTGATGAAGTAAATCGCCAAAAGAATATTGGTGTAGCCTCTATTTCTGCTGCTGTCTCATTTGCAGTGGGTATTACTATGGCAACTTTATTAGGCGCATAAAACTTGTCACACACAAAGCAAAGCCCAAGTAAGTTTGCCTTACTTGGGCATGATTTTTTATTGATATCTGTTATGGCTGTACTCGCTGGGTGTGGCCTTATTTATGAGTATCTTTTATCTCACTACGCAGGGCGTGTTTTAGGTTCAGTAGAGAGTGCTATTTATGCCATGATTGGCACTATGATCGTCGCCATGGGCATGGGGGCTTTTTTAGCTCGTTGGTTTAAAGATCCGTTTACTGCATTTGCCTGGCTTGAGAGTCTCATCGCTTTGGTTGGTATGGGTTGCATATTAGCCATCGCCAGCGTTATAGCTGTTAGCTATTCGCTACCGCATCTTTTTTCAGAGATTTTTAATCTTCCTGCTGATGTGGTGCTCAACGGCTATGTTTTTGAAAAGCTGCAAGAATGGTCGCGTTTTTTACCGTATGTATTTGGCTTATTGCTCGGTTTATTGATTGGTATGGAAATCCCATTGATCGCGCGTATCCGCCAGCATGTTTATGGTCGGTTTTTAGAAAATAATGCCGGTACAATTTATGGCGCCGATTACATTGGTGCTGGGATTGGTGCAGCCATATGGGTGAGCATTATGTTGGCGATGCCTATTATGCAAGCAGCTGCCTGGACCGCACTTTTTAATATTATTGCCGGTTTAGCTTTCTTGTGGCGCTATCACAGCCACGTACGTTATGCCAAGTTGCTGCTTGTATGCCATATTGGTTTGTTGGTGTTGTTTGCTTTTATTCTGGTGCTTGGTAGCAGCTGGATGAAGGATTTAAGCAACGTGCTCTATAAAGATAAAGTTATTTACTCTGAGGCGACTAAATATCAGCATCTTGTGCTAACCGAACGATTAAGCCGTAACCAACCTGAGCCAATCACCGATCTTTACTTAAATGGTCGCTTACAGTTCTCTAGTGTTGATGAGCAAATTTATCATTCAATGCTGGTGTATCCGCCGCTGTTAGCTTCGAACCGTCATGATAATGTGTTGATTATCGGTGGCGGTGATGGGCTTGCTATGCGTGATGTATTAAAGTGGCCGGTAAAAGAAGTCATACTGATTGATTTGGATGGTCAGTTACTTAACTTATTTGGTCACCCTAGCAACGAATTTACGGCACCTAAGCAGATCAATGCACGTTTGCGCAAACTCAATGGCAACTCTATGCTTGATCCTAGGGCGAACGTGATAGTGGGTGATGCATTTTTAGAGGTTGAGCGACTACTCGATGAAGGGAAGCGTTTTGACACTATTATTATTGATTTACCGGATCCGAATCACCCAGACTTAAATAAGATGTACAGCGATTATTTTTATAATCACATTCGTCAATTACTTGCTGCAGATGGTGCGATGGCTGTGCAATCCACCTCGCCATATCATGCAAAAAAGGCTTTTTTAAGTATTGGCAAAACGGTGAAAGCCGCGGGCTTTAAACATGTAGAGCAATACCAGCAAAATATCCCTTCATTTGGGCAATGGGGCTGGACAATCGCAACAACGACAGGCAAGTCAGCCAGTGCGCGAATTGAACAAGCTACTGCACTTCCTGTGCCTTCAAGGTGGATTAGCCAAAAATATTTATTAGCTGCATTTGTATTTCCCAATCATTATTTTGAACAAATAAATGATATTGAAGTCAACCAATTAGGGTCAGGTACTTTGTATGATTACTACCGTAGTGCATGGCAAATAGAAAGTGAATTGTATAAAAATCAATAAACATGGTTGACATAATATGTCGTCCGTGCGAATCTTAACTCAGACATAATATGTCAAATGACAAAAAGGCAGAGACATGGAATTAAATGAACTTTCAATAAAACTAGCATCCTTTGAAACTGAAGGCGCTAACTTTGAGTCTTTCTTGATTGCCAACCCTGGTGAGCAAGATGTGTTGCAAGTCATAGTTGATGGGAATGATGAGCTTCCAATTTTTGTTACGCAAACACAAGAACAGCTGTTATGTATCAGCTACTTATTTGCGGATGAGGAAGTTAAATCGGAATTACGTGGTGAGTTAAACGAAACGCTATTACGTTTAAATGTACCAATCCCACTGAGTGCATTTGCAAAGATTGATGATAAGTATGCGATCTTTGGTGCTTTGTCGGTTAATTCATCGTTTGATGATATTACCCATGAGCTAGTTACATTATCTGACAATGCTATTGATGCATTAGAAGCGGTAACCATTTATTTAAACGATTAATAGCTAGCTATTTTACGTGGAGTTAAGATTATGAGTATTTTAAAAAAATTATTTACAGCAGTTCGTGGCGGCGCCCGTGAAGCAGGTGAAGCAATTGTTGATGCCAATGGCATTCGTATTTTTGAGCAAGAAATTGCTGACGCACAAAACGCCTTACAGCGCGCGAAGAAGAGCTTAACTGAAGTGATGGCAAAAGAGATGCAAACTAAGCGTAAAATTAGCGCCTTAGATGCCTCAATTGCTGAGCATGAAGCTTATGCAGGTCAGGCACTTGAAAAAGGTAACGAAGCATTAGCGTTAGAAATTGCTGAGAAAATCGGTGATTTTGAAAACGAAAAAGCAGAGCATGATCAAGTGCTAGCGGGTTTTAGTAATCACATTGTGACGCTTAAACAGCAAGTAAAAGACGCTGAAAAGTCGATTAAAGAAAACCAACGTCAACTTACTATGGTGAAAACCACAGAAAGCGTGCAACAAGCAACGATGGCTGTAAACAGCACACTGAATACCAATAGCTCGTCGATGACTAATGCTCGTCAGTCACTGGAGCGTATTAAGCAGCGTCAACAAGATCGTCAAGATCAATTAGGTGCAGCTAAAGTGCTTGAAGCAGACACTAATGGCGATGATCTAAAAGCAAAAATGGCTGAAGCCGGAATTGGCGATACAAGCCCGAAAAGTGCAGACATCCTAGCGCGTATTAAAGCTAAGCAAAACGGCTAACGCGGTATTATTGATTATTAAAAAGGTAACCGGGCAATGTTTGGTTACCTTTTTTGCTTATGAGGCAGTCTATGTTTAACTTCTTTAAATCTAAAAAAGCCCCTGAACGTCAATTAAATCATCCGAGTGAACTTAGAGTCGGTGATATGTTTACCGTAATTGATTCGTTTGCTTACCCAAGTTGGCTAAAAGGGCAGACTCTGCGTGTTACTGATGTGCAAACCTATCAATATCAGCATAGTGCTGACTATGAGCTGGTACTTGAAAGTGATGCAGGAAAAGTTATATTTTTGCAAATTGAGCGTAGTGATGGTGAAGAGTGGGCTAATTTCTCAATAAAAATTCAGCGCGATGAAGTAGATGAAATTTTCACACTGGATGAATTTGCACGCATTTTTGATGAAGAGCAACTGACCTTTATCGAAGTAAAAAATACCCCTGAGCGTTATATGCAGTTTTTAGGTAACAGCTACCAACAAACTGAAACACCGTTTGTGTGTTATTTTCATAATAAAGATTATCGTAATCAAGCGCTTCCTCAGTATGAGCAAGAAGGTGGTGAACCGTGCGAAATGATCTGCCTAGAATCAAGTGATGAAAGCCATGGCCTCAATATTGAAATTTGGGATGGTGGAGAAACCGAAGTATCACTGACTTTAACTCGGCCTATCACTGATATTGTTGATCTGTTTCCAGGAGATGCACAGTGAGCAATACCAAAGATAAATGGTTACGCCAAGAGCAAGCCGTCAGAGCGACGCAAATGGCATTCGACCTTAGCAGTGAAGTGCAAAAGTCGATAAAAAAACAAGCCATTGATCAAGAGCTCACGCCATCAGATATGATCCGCAAAATTTTAGCGCTTGAAGTAAAATCAAAGAAGACGCGTCAGCGCCTTTCATTTAATTTAAATGATGAGGAAATCGCCTTGCTTGCTGAGCGGTTTGGTGTAGATGCAGATGACAAGCGGGCGGTAAAGCAACAAGTTGCAGAGTTACTAATTGCCCACACTAATAAGCGCTGAGCCACCCATATTTTGCCTTCTTTAAATTAAGCCCTTACACTGTGGGCTTAATTCCTAATAAAAATGAGTTGCTGTGAATATAGTTTTAATCGCGTACTTAATTATCTTCGCCTTGTTTGGCACTGCCGCAAGCTATTTTGTGCGATTTATTTATGCTTACTGGGTGAAAAAACAAATGCCAATGCAGCATATTTTTAAGGCGGGAATTTGTATTATTGCAGTATTAATTATCTCTGCGCTAATTCCACTGCTGGTTTAGCGCAAATAAAAAACACGCTATTTTAGCTCAAACGACTGACAAGTTTGACTTATACACAAGGCTTGTACGGGTAACACAGGCAAACAATCCGTTAAGCCGTTACGCTTATTATTTTCGGCCTCTAATGCATTGATTTGCTGCGCTAGTTGTTCGGCTTTTTCTTGCTCAGTGTTGAGTGTAGAATACACCACGTAACGACTAGGACCGCCACATGCGCGTTGGCCTACTTCAAGTACTTTACATTGAAAGCTAGCTGTACAGCTGGTGTCTTGCACTAATTCATTCAACGCACTATTTGATTTATCTAAGCTAGCACTGCCCGTTGTAGCTGAGTCTGTGGTGCTTACACAGCCACTCACAATCATCAAACAGGCTGTTGTAACTAAACATTTAAAATATGATAAACGACTCATATGGTTATCCCTTAATAAACACTTGCCGCAGAGCTGTCTAGTTTAACACATTTATTTTCAACACATTGAGCACCAGGCGCCATTAAATGCTGACAAATACTGACCATCGAATTCTCAGCGTTAAATTGGCTTTCCAATGAGGTGATTTTTTTACTTAGTTGCTCAACAGCTTGCTCATTCGCTGCTTTATTCGAATAGACAAGATAGCTACTTGGGCCACCGCAAGCACGGCTACCAACTGCCACTACTTTACATTGTGCGCTGCTATCACATTGTGAGTCTGCCGTTAACGTTTTTAATTGCTGATGCGCCTTTTGGATATTTTCTCTTGTTGGTTGTTCCTGCATTTGCGGGTCTAACTTAGTCGCTTGCTTGCCTTTCATTAGTACTTCCGGGGCGGGACTAAGTGGGTCGCTATTAGACGTTGTTGCAGCATCTGAACAGGCAGATAGGCAAAGTGGGAGTAGTAAAGCGAAAACAGATAAGCGCATGAGAAACCTTCACAGTGATGAACAAGTAACCACCATCATACACTTTGCACATAACACAGCAATAAAAACTATGACATTCAAAGGTTAAACCCGTCATATTGACGGGTTTAATATTGCTTATAACCCGCCTTGCGTTAGCTTTGCAGGGTTAAGTAAGGTTTCCAGTTCATTACGAGAAAGCTCGGTTTCTTGCTCTGCTACATCAATGATAGGTTGTCCGCTTTGATAAGCTTGCTTGGCAATTTTGGCTGCTTTTTCATAGCCAATTACCGGATTAAGTGCTGTTACTAAAATTGGATTTTTAGCCAGAGCTTTGTCGATATTGCTTTGCTTAACTTGAAAGGAGCGTAGCGCTTTATCAGCTAATGCTTGGCTACTGTTTGCAAGTAACTCGATACTCTGCAAAATGTTATAGGCTATTACCGGCAACATTACGTTGAGCTCAAAGTTGCCTGATTGTCCCGCGATAGTAATGGTCGCGTCATTACCGATAACTTGGGCACTTACCATAGCCGCCGCCTCTGGGATCACGGGGTTAACTTTACCTGGCATAATTGAAGATCCCGGTTGAAGGGCTTCAAGCTCAATTTCACCTAATCCGGCAAGCGGGCCTGAATTCATCCAACGTAGATCGTTTGCTATCTTCATTTGTGCCACGGCAAGCACTTTTAACTGCCCTGAAAGTGACACAATCGCGTCTTGCGAGCCAATATTGTAGAAAAAGTTTTTACTAGGTACAAAGCGTATGCCCACATTAGCACTAAGATTTTTGCAAAATTGCTCAGCAAATAATGGATCGGCATTGACGCCGGTGCCAACCGCTGTGCCACCTTGTGCCAACGCTGAAACCCCTTCAAGGCTATGACGAATACTTGCCATGGCCGTATCAACTTGGTATTGCCATGTGTTGAGCGTCTGCGCGAAGGTGACTGGCATTGCATCCATTAAGTGGGTACGGCCTGTTTTTACTATTTCACCAATTTCTGATTTCTTGCGCTCCAACGTTTGTGATAGTTGCTCCAACGCTGGAAATAATTCATACACCACGTTAATGACACTACTTACTGCAATAGCTGTGGGGATCACGTCGTTAGAGCTTTGCCCCATATTTACGTCATCATTTGGATGAATAGTGCCATCGCCATAGCTACTCGCTAACGTTGCGATCACTTCATTGGCATTCATATTTGTGCTGGTACCAGAGCCGGTTTGAAATACATCAATAGGGAAATGCGCTAAATGCTGGCCATTGATGATCTCTTGGCAAGCTCGTTCAATTAATTGCGCCTTCTGTTGACTTAAGTGGCCCAGTTCGTAGTTACTTTGCGCCGCGGCTTGTTTGATATAGGCAAGGGCGGTAATAAACTGCTTTGGCATCACTAAGCCGCTAATTTTAAAGTTATTAACCGCACGCTGAGTCTGTGCTTGATAAAGTGCATCAGCAGGAACCTTAAGTTCCCCCATGCTGTCTGATTCTGTTCTAAATTCGCTCATAAAAGCTCCTAAAAAGGGTTGAATTCGTGGCTGAGAATACGTGCTTCTCGCTCCAAGATTAGATATTTTCTGGTACTGTTATGGGTTTTATAAAAGCGCTTTAAGGCCATCAGAGGTTTATAAAGTTGCTCTAAACATTGCTTGCGAATTGCACAATGAATTAAAGAATCGCACATTTTGTTGAGAATTTCATGGAAAGTACGTCTTAAATAAAGTTCTTGTAGTAAGAGGCATTGCTGTTTTTCATAATAGCGAGCCGCATTTAATCCAGCTTCAATGTAGTCAGCCACTAACGCAGGGGCATGTAGACCAGGGCGCTGGCAAACGCACTTCATTTGCTGTTGATAGAAAAGCATAGCTTGATGGTCGTGCATAAGAAAACCGATTAACTGTAACGATAATTGTTATCATTACAGTTAATCGGTTTTGGTGCAAGTCACAAATTGAAAATTTTGACGAGAGGGTAAGTGTTTAATTGTAGCCAAGAATAAATATTTGATCAGTTTCATGTTTTCTCAAGACTTGTGTGTGTTGATTCGATTGCGAAAGTAAGTCGATGATAGTGCCACGTTCATCACAGCTGGTTTTATCTGTGTCTGATTTTTCACTTGCAGCTAAAGCAGCATCAAGTGCGGTATAGGGTGAGATATACATAGTCTTCTCCATTTGGTTGATTCACATTGATAAAAGCATAACTCGTACCAATGATTATTAAATAATTTAACTCCATGAATTTTAATTATTTATTTTGTTAATAATAAATTAGGACAAGACATTGTTATATATTTTTGCTTTACTGTTGTGCATTAATTACCAAACATGGTGCACAAATTTGCATGGAAAAACCTTTCTCTCAGGCCTGTGAAAATAATAAATCTCCAATACTTAGTGAGTTAAAAAGTTTTTTTGCTAATGTTGATAATGTTTTAGAAGTAGGCTCAGGCACAGGTCAGCATAGTGTGCACTTTGCTAAACATTTACCGCAATTACAATGGTACACAAGTGATCGACTAGTTAATCATCATGGCATCAAGCAATGGCTTAGTGAGGCACAGTTAGCTAATCTACATGAGCCGCTTGAGCTTGATTTAAATGATCCTTGGCCGGTCAAACAGATCAGTGCTATTTACACTGCCAATACTTTGCATATCGTTAGTAAAGCCCTTGTTGAGCGGTTTTTTAATGGCGTTGAGCAACATTTAGCAGTGCAAGGTCGATTATGTATTTATGGGCCATTTAAATATCATGGGCGTTTTACCAGCGAGAGCAACCAACGCTTTGATGAATTTTTAAAACAACAAGATAGCCAAAGCGGCATTCGTGATTTTGAGTGGATCCAACAATTAGCCGCCTCTGCAGGCTTAACCTTAGTAAGTGACGTGGCTATGCCCGCGAATAATCAGTTGCTGCTGTTTAAAAAATGTGCCTAAACAGTTTTTTTAAAAGGTAATAACTCAGTACATTGTTGGTGATAAATACGAAGATGTTGTTGCTCGCGTTGTAAGTAATCGGCAATCGCGGGACCAAAATCTGCGTCAAGTACATGGTGTACTGAGTGAGTAAATACAGGAGCAAATCCACGGGCTAGTTTATGCTCGCCTTGTGCGCCGGAGTGAAAGCAGCTTAATTGCTGTTTAATACAATACTCAATTCCTTGGTAATAGCACAGTTCAAAGTGCAGGCAGTCTACTTCCTCTCGTGCTCCCCAATAGCGCCCATATAAAGTGTCATTACTTTTAAAGCTCAGCGTGGCAGCGATCACCTCATCGTCGCGTATTGCATGCATGATCACCAGTTTATCCGCCATAAGTGCATGCAGTAGCACAAAAAAATCATGACTTAAATACCCCAGATGACCAGATCGCTTTAAGTAAGTACGTTGATAAAACTCACAAAATTGGTTCATAACAGCGAGTGTAATTTGTTCACCTTGCAGCCATTCAATGGTGATATTTTGCTGAGCTATTTTACTGCGCTCTTTTTTCAACACTTTGCGTTTACGTGCCGAAAGTTGCGCTAAAAAATCATCAAAATCAGTGTAGTCAGCGTTTTTCCATTGAAATTGTACGCCAATGCGATGCATGCCTTGGTGTGCTGTTAATTGTGATACTTGCTGTTGTGTACAAAAATTAATATGCCAACCCGACCATCCTTGCTGTTGGCATTGAGTTGTTAATAGAGTAGTTATGTACTGATATACTCGCTCTGGCTGTGCATAGTCAACGGCAATACGTGGTCCTTCAATTGGGCTAAAAGGAGAGCCACAAAGCCATTTGGGGTAATACTCTAAGCCATGTTGTTGATAAGCTTCAGCCCATGCCCAATCGAATACATATTCGCCATAAGAGTGACTTTTTAGATAACCAGGCGCAAGTGCAACTAGGGTGTCATTTTCATACACCGCTAAATGATACGGTTGCCAGCCGGTCACTGCTGATACGCATTGGCTCTGCTCTAGGGCAAATAAAAACGCATGATCGGTAAATGGGGTCGCTGCAAAAAACGTTTGCCAAACGCTCGCATCTATCTCACTAATGCTGGCTAACCAGCGATGACTAAATGTTGTCATTATTGCTTCCCCTGCAAACCTTCAACCTGCTGAATGAATTGCCTGATATAACCTGCTTGCTCATCAAAGTAGGGGTTATAAGTTAGCCGTTGCAAGGTTGCAAATGCCAACACATTTGCTGCAGTACGCTCGCCAATGTTTGGCTCCTTCGTAGTTTTACACTCTGAATATAAGACATCGTCATCAAGGTAACTGCCACAATTACGATAGTGACCTTGGGCGCCATAATGTGGGTTGTTAGGTGAATTAACCACGGCAATATGAGATATACCATGAATATTCTTACAAGTTGCTGTTTGGCATTGAGGATTTATTACTTTGTAATCTTTAGGGAAATCACTGTTAATGGTATTTTTGTCGCCATAATAAAGCAATGTATCCAAGCGATTGGCAGGGCGGGCTGTGGCATCATGTAAAGTGCTTAATAATTGCAGTGAAGCACGGGTATCTATGGTGGTATCTACATCACTCATCACTGAAAAAACGGCTAAGTTTGGTAATGAGCGTTTACTTAGTTTAGACAAGGCAATTGACTGCATTACATCATCGGCTGCTGCTGCGGCATTAAAAGGAAAAGATTCATATTTAGCAAAATCGATGTCGGCGTCTTTATCTATCCAATTAACAAAAGGAATATAGTCAATCCATTTAGCAAGCCAGCCATTTTTATTGTGTGGCGCAGTGGCAGGTGAAAACAACATCAGCGCGGTTATTTTTGGGTTGCTGGGCTGCACAGTTAAATAATTAACTAAAAGTGTGGCACCTGTTGAATAGCCCCCTAAAATAACCTGATCAAAATCCTTGCTGGTACGCGCAATTGCATAGTTCACAGCTTGCTGCCATTGTTTGGCCGTAACCCGACTCAGTGCGTCAGCGGCCGTGCCATGACCAGGTAACAATAAAGTACGCACGTTGTAACCTTGCTCAAAGTAAATTTGTGCTAAGTCATGAAAGGTAAACGGTGAGTCAGTCAGGCCATGGATCAATAGCACTGCTTTGCGAGTATTGGTTTGGCGTAGCTCAAACGGTGCGATAAGGTCGGCAATGTTGGGTGTGCTTGGTCGCTGTTGTTGTTTAACTAATAGCTGATAGGTTGCTGTTTGAATTGGGCAAGGCATCGAGGCACGCGGGTTGGCGTTTAAAATATGCTGATATGCATAGCTTAAGTAGTCACGGTATGTTTGCATTGTTTGATAGGCAAAATCGGTTGTCGGTTTATTTTTTTCGAACCGTAATAGCCCTTGCTGTTTACTTTGCATTATATAATTTAAATCAGTTAACTGCGTCACACAGTTGGTTTGGCTGATTGCAAAGTTAGAGGTGGTTAGTAAAACAACGGCTAGTAATATTCCATTAAGGCTCATAAACATCTACATAATTGATAAGGCACGCGGTTAGCTTATCGAGTTCGAGCGGTTTTGCAAGATGTTGATTAAAGCCAATTGTTAAAGCATATGCTTTATCTTCGGGCATCACATCGGCAGTTAGCGCGATAATAGGCAATTGCTCAGGTGTTTTAAATTCACGTATTAACCGAGTGGCTTGATAGCCGTCCATAACTGGCATTTGGCAATCCATTAATACTAAATCAAAGTCATGCATTTTGATTTGCGCTACTGCAAGCTCACCATTTCCGACCATGGTTGGGGTGATGCCTAAAGAGCCAAGCATTGCTTTTATGACCAGTTGATTTACGTTATTGTCTTCTGCGACCAGTACTTTTAGTTTACTCAAGTCAACCTGTTGTGGCGCTTCTTGAGGCGCGACTTGTTGAGCTGCGCAGCTATTAAGTTCGACGCAGAGGGTAAAGGTTGAGCCTTTGCCAACTTCACTTTGGATATAAATATCTCCTGACATGAGTAAGCTCAACTCTTTTGCTATTGTTAAACCAAGCCCAGTGCCGCCAAACTTACGCGATGTTGAATTATCAGCTTGCGTAAATGCATCAAACAATTTGCTTTGCTCTGTTGCTGCAATACCGATGCCCGTGTCGGTAATTGCAAGGGTGACTTGCAGGCGTTGAGCAGATATTTTTTTACAAGCGGCACGAAGTGTTACTTCACCTTCAGAGGTAAACTTGATGGCGTTACTGCATAAGTTTAATAAAATCTGCTCAATGCGCATAACATCACCTTCAAACCAAATATCGGTTGGTAGTTGGTTATCAACTTTCCAACAGATACCTTTTTGCTGTGCACTTTGTTCAAACATGCTGTTGATCCGATCAAGTAAATCATTCAAATCAAAAGGTGCGACTTCTAACGTGAGCTTTTGTGATTCAATTTTAGATATGTCGAGTATGTCATTTATCAAACTTAATAATGATTTTGAGGATAAATTAATCTTATGAAGATAACCACTCAGAGTTTCAACGCTATCTTCATTTTTCGCTAATGTCGA
Source organism: Pseudoalteromonas sp. KG3 (assembly GCF_030436385.1). Taxonomy (NCBI): domain Bacteria; kingdom Pseudomonadati; phylum Pseudomonadota; class Gammaproteobacteria; order Alteromonadales; family Pseudoalteromonadaceae; genus Pseudoalteromonas; species Pseudoalteromonas sp. KG3. Next base: position 2,425,598 of record NZ_CP098523.1, on the reverse strand, counting down.
AAACCCTATTACGGCATTAAGTGGCGTACGAATTTCATGGCTCATATTTGCTAAAAATCGGCTTTTGGCGTGGTTAGCTAAATCGGATTGTTTTTTAGCTTTGGCCAATGAGCTGGTGCGCTCAGCGACCAAACGGGAGAGGGCAATATGTTGGTGATTAAACAACAACAGTACTAATAAAATGAGTGAGCTGACAATGACTTGCAGAATAAGTAAAAAAAGAGTCATATTATTGTTTTGATGAGGCAGGAATTCGTCTTTAATGGTTAAGTCGACAAACCAAGTTTGCCCGGCAAAATTAATCTCGATAGTTGCAAGTTTACTGTTCTTAGTGGGCGAATTTTGCTGACTATTGTAAAAAGGAAGGCTACTTTGGGATTCATAAATAGCGATATTAAACATTTTGTTCTGCGCGGGAGTGATTGATTGCGCGATCATATTTTCCACTAAAAACACTCCAGTAGCGTAACCCTTGATGGATGCTACTTCATTATTTTGTAGGAACACTGGAACAAATAATAAGTATGCTGGCTCTGATTGTTCTGTTTGCACGAGTTGAATTATTTTGGTGCTAACAGGGCGATTTTTTATACGTGGGTCGAGTAAAGTTTCTCGACGGTCTTCACGAGAAAATAAATTAAAGCCCACGGCTGACTCATTGCTCGCAAGAGGTGCTACATAGGTAACAATTACTAGTGGGTCATCCTCTGTTAATGGTTGACCTTGAATGCTAGGAGTAAAATTAAAGGACTTATAAAGTTCCTTTAGGTGAGCATTAAAAGCATCAGCTTGATCGGGTGTAATTTTGCGATTCCAAGAAAAGGCTTTAATAAAAGAGTGTTCAGCCAATAACTCTGAACTATAGCTATCGAACTCTTGCTTACTGACAGTCGGAGTTGATTGGATTTGGCTGGCGAGGCTTTGCACTGCGATTTGGCTGAGATTTAAATGACGAAGTAAACTGTTTTCAATGATAGAGGTTTCGCGTTTTGCAATTTGTATCGCATTTGAATAACTTTCTTGATTGTATAGTTTGGTTGTTAAAGCCACTGAGGCAAACAACACTGAGCAGACCGCAATCGTCGGTAATGGAGCAACATAGTGCTGCTTAAATTTAGGTTGTAATAATACCAATAAAAATGGCGTAGCAATGAGTACGCCTAAGGTGTCGCCGAGCCACCAATAAGTTACATTTCTCCAGTGGTTATCAATACTGTATGCAGGGTTAAATTCACTTAAAGCATAAACGCCTACATTGGCCGATATGAGGCTGACAGCAATGCCCACGATAAAAATAAAATAAATGATTGATTGGCGCTTTTTTAAATATAGCGGATGGCCTAACCAATATTTTAGTAGGGCAGCACCCACCATGCCTTGTATCACTGCCCCTAAACCAATTAAAAGCACTTGCTCTAAGGTGTTACCAATTAACACCTGTTCAGTGATTGCGTTATCACCGATACTTAAATTAAATGCAACTGAAGCAATAAATAATGCCGGTATAAAGCGCCACCACCAAATAAAGCAGCCCACTAAAGCAATACCAGCTGGTATCCAAATAGGGATCACTTGAGATTGAAAAGCAAAATTAGTGAGTAACTTACCTGTTGCGAAGTATGCAACAGCAAAAAGTATGTAAAAAACAAACGAGTTCAATGTAGAGCGAAAGATTTTCACATGCTTCCTTGTTAAAAATTATTTTTATAGAAGATTTTTCAGTATAGCGAATCGACATTGAATAGTGCTACTTTTTAAAGCGGCAGCTGCTTTTTGCTAAATGTTTGCTTTAAAACCACCGTAGACTCAATATTGGCAATACAATTAATACTACCAAGTTTATGTTTTACAAAGCTTTCATAGCTTTCTAGGTCGGCCGCAATAATCTTTAATAAATAATCATAGCTACCAGATATTACAGAACATTCTAGTACATGGTTAAGCTTTTCAACTTGCTCTTCAAACATATTAGCTGCGCTGACTGAGTTTTGACTTAATCGCACGAATGCATAAACCAACACATTTAAACCAAGAGCGCGGGGGTTTAGAGCCGCATGATAGCCGCTGATCACTTTGCTTGCTTCAAGCTTTTTGATGCGCCGTAAGCAAGGGGTATCCGATAGACTTACAGTTGTTGCAAGTTCTGATATAGAGGTGCGCGCATTGCTTTGTAATAACGTTAGTAATTGTTGATCTTTTGTATCTAAACTCATAAATATGGCAATAAATTGTATTTAATTGTGATTATAGAGTGAATTTCACTAATCGTGGGCTTTTTTATTTGCAGTTTTGCTGATTTGCGCTCAGTATTTTCTGTTAACATAAATGCAATAAATATTTGATACGGAGTTATGCTGATGAGCAATAATACTCAGGCATTTGACGAGTGGCTCAGAACCCGCTTTGTAGAGATCAACAGTCAACTAGAGACTATCTATTGGCAGCAAGCAGATAAAGCCAATGTAGAGTTTGTAGGAGAACAATTTAAGCACCAATTAGAAGCAGAAGGTAATGCCCATATTCGTAAGTTGCTAGCTGAGGGCAATACCGATGAAGGGTTTGACCGTGCCTTTGATTTACTCGGCAATGTGGGGTTGTTTATGGCTGCATGTCGGCGTCATGAGATCACCGAGCCATCAAGAGAAACAAGGTCGCCGTTGGTCGAAGCGTCAGCATTGGCAATGCATATTGGCGCGTCAATTGGCGTAACGCCACGTTTTGCGACAGCGCACTTAACGACCCATAATAAAGCGGTAAATGGTTTATATAAGCGTTTTACTGATCTGAGCGATGAAAAGTTGTTTATTGACTACAACACCAAAGGCATTTTAGCTTATAAGCGTGCTGCAGATGCCTTATTAAAAATTCAGCCATTAGGTATTTCGCATCCGCTATGCGGTGATTTACTTAAAGTTGCTAAGCAAGCACTCATGGATGTGATCGAATCAAATACAGCGTTATATAATCAACTCGATACCGAGCGATTCTTCTTTTGTGTGCGCCCTTATTATAAGCCATACCGAGTGGGTAAAGAGATTTACCGCGGCGCTAATGCCGGCGATTTTGCCGGTATTAACGTGATTGATATGCTGCTAGGGCTGTGCTTTGCCAACGAGCCGAGTTATTCACAAATGCTGGTGGACAAATTTTTATATATGATGCCTGAAGATCAGCAAATACTGCGTGAATCAATGCGCATGCCAAGTTTAATGGATGACTTTTTAGCAGCAGGAGAGGCACGTCACAGTGCATGGTTTAAAACCAATGCCAAATTATTTATTCAAGTGTGCAAACTCCATGGCGATACGGCAATTGGCCATCACAACCAATTAGTAAGCAAGTTTATTGCTCAGCCTGCGCAACAAATGCAACAGCAGCATATGAATAAAGTGACAGCCAGCGGTCCGCCATTACATGTGTTATTAGACTCACTCGAACAATTAAGAGATCGCCGAGCGGCGGCTAAGCGTGATGACATCAAAACGCGTTACCATGATTTAACACAGCTCAAACAGTGGGTAGGCAATTAAGATGTATAAAGACGATTTTAATTTGACCGAAGGGTGTTATTTACTTAATCACTCTGTTGGTCGCGCATTGAAAAGTAGCCAAGATGATTTTAACCAACACTTTTTTGCTCCTTGGCAATCCAGTAATAAAGAGCCGTGGCAGCAATGGTTAGCGGTTATAAGCCGTTTTACCGCTGCGTTGAGCTTGCTGTTTAATTCACCAAGCGAGCAGTTTTGCCCGCAAGTTAACCTATCTAGTGCATTAACTAAGCTGGTTATGTCACACCCTCGACTACAACAAGCTGGCTGTAAAGTGTTAATGGCACAAAGTGACTTTCCTAGCATGGGCTTTGCAATGCAAAAAGCCTTAGCCAGCGGTGCTAAAATTGAATTTATTCCTGAGCATGTTGATTTAACAGACATTACCCAGTGGCAGCAGTACATAAAGCCAGATATCGATTTAGTGTTTATTAGTCATGCCTATTCAAATACAGGTCAGCAAGCCCCAGTGGCTGAAATTAGTAAATACTGTAAGCAAGTCGGCTGTTTGAGCATTGTTGATGTGGCGCAATCAGCGGGGGTTTTACCGTTAGATTTAAGTCAAGTTGATGTTGATTTTATGATTGGCTCAAGTGTCAAATGGCTATGCTCAGGGCCTGGTGCGGCCTACTTATGGGTGAGCAAAGCGCAGTTAAGCGTTTGTGAGCCACAGGATGTTGGCTGGTTTTCTCATCAAAATCCATTTGAATTTGATATCCATCATTTTGCTTATCATGACAGCGCGCTGCGTTTTTGGGGCGGCACACCTTCAATTGCGCCATTCGTTATTGCAGGGCACAGTATTCACTATTTTGCTCGCTTAGGTATTGATAAGGTGCGTGAGCATAATTTAGCACTACTCGCGCAATTAACTACAGCCCTGGCTCCTTATGTGGTATCGCCAGTTGCAGCCACTAAATGTAGTGGTACCGCAATTATTAATTTTGCTAAGCAACAAGCTGCGGTTTTAGCCGCTTTGACAGCCGCTGATATTAGCGTTGATGTGCGGGCATACGGAATAAGAATCTCACCGCATATTTATAACGACAGTCGCGATATTGAATGGCTAATAAAAGTTGTTAAACAAGTTCTGTAAGGTTAAACCTACTGGCTGAGCTGCGTTTTCATAGTGTTCAACGTCTCGATCTGTTGTTGATACTGCTCGATTTGCGGTTTGATGCGCCGCTCAACTTGTGCGGTTCGTTGTGCTATCGCATCTGCAATTGAGCTTGCCCCCATTCTATTGGCAGTATCTTGAGTCATATAGCTTATTTTAGTTTTTTGTGCTGCCAGCGTATCTTGTAGTTGTTTGATTTCGCGCTGAAGCAGTGCAATGTCTCGGTCAATTTTTTGCATCGTAATATAGCTATCAACTTCTCCAGCAACAGCTTTGCTCTGCTTTGGTATACCTTGTGCTACGTTGGTTTCGGGAATGATTATTTCTTTGGTGTCTTCACCACACGGCAATTGACTAAACGTGGCGACGCCATCAATAGTGCATTGATAAACAGCTGAAAAGGCTGGAATGCTGATAAATACAATGCTTAGGATGATAGCTCGAACCATATTTGACGCCACGGATTAGCTTTTTATTGATAATAATGCCTGAAGTTGCTAAAGGTAACAATTATAGAATAGAGTTTTGGCGGATTACTTGGGAGGCCGCAGTTATTTCGATGCTTAACATCTGCTAAACTATCCCCTTCTTATTACTGTATTGGTTATTATGAAACATTCAATCATTCCTGTAATTTTGGCTGGTGGCATAGGTTCACGGTTATGGCCATTGTCACGCCAAGCTATGCCAAAGCAATTTTTACCTTTACTTGGGGATGAATCGTTATTGCAGAGCACCCTAAAGCGTTGCGAAGATGAGTGTTTTACTGATGCTATTTTGGTGTGTAACGAACAACATCGCTTTATTGCCAGTAGCCAATGTCAGCAGATAAATGTACAACCACAGGCGTTATTATTAGAGCCTGAAGGGAAAAATACTGCACCAGCCATAGCGCTTGCCGCACAATATGTATTACAGCAAGGGCTTGATACGCCTTTATTAGTGATGCCAGCGGATCATCATATTGATAATTTTGAATTGTTAATTGCACAACTGCCAGATGCGATAACGTTGGCGCAGCAGGGCAAATTAATTACTTTTGCAATCGAGCCAGATACTGCCCATTGCGGTTACGGTTATATCAAAAGAGGGGTTAAAATAGCAGCCTCAAATTGTTATCAAGTTGATGAGTTTAAAGAAAAGCCCAGCTTACTGTTGGCACAGCAATATCTCGCCAGTGGCGCATATAGCTGGAACAGCGGGATGTTTTTATTTACCCCGAGGGCATACCTTGCAGAGCTGCAACGCTTTGCCCCCAAAATTGCCAATTGCATTGCACAAGCCGCCAATTTTAGCGGCGATTTAGGTTTTACGCGTGCCGACAACAATGCCTTAAAAAATTGTCCCAGTGATTCTATCGACTACGCTATTTTAGAGCGCAGCGCGAACATAGCGGTACTGCCGTTAGCGCTTGATTGGAGTGATGTGGGTGGTTTTAATGCGCTGTGGCAAAGTACTGATAAAGATGCCCAGGGGAATAATCTCAGCAAAGATACCGTGTTGTTAAATAGTGAAAATAACTTACTCAGTAGTGAAAGCGGTCATACTATTGCTACTTTAGGGATTAAAGACTTAGCTGTTATTCACACTCACGACGCTACATTAGTTGCAGATAAAAGCCAGCTAGATCAACTGCCTGAATTATTAAAGTTACTAGCTGTTCAGCAAAGCTATAAGTTATTGCATCATCAAGCAATGTATCGACCTTGGGGTAGTTATCAAGTGTTAGTCGAAGGAATTGGCTTTAAAGTCAAAAAGATTAGCGTACACCCAAGTGGCAGACTATCAACTCAACGTCATCAACATCGTGCCGAGCATTGGGTGGTGGTCTCAGGCATCGCAGATATTTGTATCGCTGGTAATACACAGACTTTAACAGCCGATCAATCTTGTTATATCGCGCCAAACCAAATCCACAGCTTAGCAAACTCCCAGAGCGAGCAGCTTATTCTCATCGAAGTGCAAACCGGCAGTATTTTAGATGAAGCAGATATAGAGCGCTTTGATGATCAATATGGGCGAAGTTAGCGACCGTTAGTCGCTCTTAACCCAGCCAATACTTAATATATAACGATTGCCTTTTTCAATTTTAGTTACTGCATGCTGAGTGATATCAGGCCTAAATAGCTTCATCCGCGTGCTTTGAAATAAGGTATTTTCGCAGATAAACTCACCGCCGAGTTGAGCACGTTTGAGAATAATATTTAACCTAAAGTGTTTACCTGAATTAACCTTATCCGTATGGGGTTTTATTTCGCTACCCACGGGAAACTTAATTAAATAAGTATCAAATTTTATTGGCCAATAAGCGCCACATAACAGCATTTTGTCATAACCTGAAGCTTGCCTACCACGCTGCCAGCGAAATAAGTTTTTAAAGATAGCCATTACACTTGCTCCTCGTTACTTTAATCTCGCCAACTCGCCAACTCGCCAACTCGCCAACTCGCTAATTCATCTGCTCTCTTACATACTTTAAATACTGCTCAAGGCTACTTTGCCACAGTACCAATGCTGCGGTGAGTGACTCTTTTAGTGGCTTGTTATCAAGTAAGCGTCGCTCTATTTTTTTTAGTTCGCTACCATAACGGTTAAAGCCAAGCTGTAATGCAGTGCTGGCTTGACGATGCAGTAGCTTTATACATTGCTCTCTATCTTCGTCCAGCAATTGTTGTGCACGGATCAATTTATTACGTGCGGATAATACAAACTCGTTATAAATAGAGGAAACCTCGTCTTCACTAAAAGAGCTTTTTAATGTGTCTGCTGCGGTATCGTCATACAAAACATCACTAAGCTCAACAGCAATATTGGCTGCATGGCTGCTTTGTGAATCACTTAATGCTTGGCGTAACTTTTGCTGTTTAATCGGTTTGCCAACAATGTCTTTAATACCAAGGGTAAAATATTCTTTTATTTCGTCAGGACTTAAACTTGCAGTAAAAGCTAGTACCGGCGTACGTTGGTTTTTATGTTCCATACCTTTGAGGGTTTTCAGCACTTCTTGGCCAGTGAGATCTGGTAGGTTCATGTCTAATAGCACAACATCAAAGTGGTACTCTTGCATCAGGTTAATAGCACTTCTACCATCGCGGGCGAGCTTGATTTTATGCTCGTCATCAGCCATAAACTCGATGGCTATTTTTTGATTTAAATCTAAATCCTCGACCAGTAACACATCTAAACCGGTTAAGTAATCTTTTGACTGATGGCGTTGTTCAACAAGACTGAGTTCGCCAAGCACAAGCGTGATATCAAAGCTAAACGAACTGCCTTTATCTAACTCACTGATAATATCGAGCTGGGAGCCAAGTTTGGCCAGTAGGCGGCTGGTGATGGCAAGCCCAAGGCCTGTTCCGCCTTTTTCTTTACCCGCACTGCTTTGTACATATGGCTCTGTAAGGTATTCTATTTCGTCATCTTCAATACCTGGGCCTGAGTCAATTACGCTGATGCGAATATGATGCTCAAGTTGGCGCTCCTCTAATAACTCTACGCGAATTTTAACTTCACCCTTGTCGGTAAATTTGATCGCATTACCGACGAGGTTGATGATAATTTGCCGAAGCTTTTGTTGGTCACAGTAATAACACGCTTGCTCTGGTAAGTTATAAATTAACTCAAATTTTAAGCGTTTTTGCTCAGCTAATGGACTTAGTAGTAAACAGAGATTGTGGAGCCAGGTTTTAAATTCTACGTCCTCTTCATAAAGCGCTTCGTTGTGTTGATCAAGGCTTGCGTAATCAAGTACTTTATCGACTAACAAGTTAAGAGACTCGGCTGAGTTGATAATGGCTTCGCAGTAAGGTTTGTCCCGTGGATCCGTTGATTGATTCAAGATCAATTGTGCGCTGCCTAAAATGCCATTTAGGGGAGTGCGAATTTCATGGCTGATGGTTGATAAAAATAAGCCTCTTATTTCAAGATCTTTTTGCGCTTTATTGGTTAACTGATTGAGGTTTTGCTCTCTGCGCTCATTACATAATAATGCCATGCCGGTAGTATAAAATATCGGTGCGATCACGCCATTGATCAGTAAGGTAACGCTAAACCAGTTTTCTTTTAACAGTGTGAAATTGTTCACATCTTCCATTAAAAAAGCGCGTCCGACAAAAATACTGCTAATAATGGTAAGAATTAAAATATAGACAATACTGCCGTTGGGGTAGGGCTTACGGGCAAAGCGAATAAATAAGTACAGTAAAAATAGTGCTTCGCTGATATGTTGTAAATCAGAGGCTAGCACTCGATTGCGTAAGTTTGAATCGACCACCGTAAAGTACATTAACAATGCACCGCAAAATAACGTCGCCAATACAAAAAATCGAAATTCTTTACCGCGATAACCTAAAAATTGGCTGATCGCTAATGCATGAATGATGGATGCACTAAACCACAAACTATTTGCTAAGATAATGGTAATAAGGTTATCGATATAGCCATGCAAAGCAAAGCTCATTAATGCCGTAAACAGGACTAACGGGTAAAATATATACAACACAGTACCAGGAGTATGTTTGTTCGCACGCCAAGTTAAAAAATTAAGCAGTGCCATTACGGCCATCATTGCGGCGCTAGCAAAATACAGAGTGGGGGAGTCGAGCATTTATATTCCAAGCTGATCGGGTAACGAGATTAGAATAATGGCAATTGCCAGGGTTAGCAAATAAGGTGTGGTATAGACATGCAAAAACAGGTAGCAAAGTACCTGTTTTTTTATAGTTAAATGAAAGTCGCTAGCTCAGCGAATTTCATCAGGAATATTTTGCTGTGCCCATGACAGTAACTCAATACGGTTACGGCATTTTGTTTTTCTAAATGCACTGTATAAATGTGTTTTAACTGTGTGTGGGCTAATGCTTAACGCTTCTGCGATTTCTTTGTTTTTCGAGCCATTACTCATTAATGAGATAATCGCTTTCTCACGTTTAGTCAGTTTTACGGGTTCAATATCACCGTCGGTAAGTTTGTGTAAGGCATCTTTATTAAATTGCAGCATGCGGTTTAATGCATTGCACATGATATCACGGCGATACCAGAGTTGGTCTTCAAGCAATAAACGAATACCTTTCATCAGTACGTCGGCGTTGTCTGTGGTATAAAAAACACCACGGATACCGCTTAAAAGCGCGCGATTAGCAAGTTCTGGGTTTTCATCTAAGTTGAATAATACGATATCGCATTTAACACGTAGGTTTACCAGTTGCTCTTTTAATTTTCCCCACGCGTCTTGACTTGATGTTTCAATAAACAATAAACGTGTTCCCTCTGGAACGTCTAATATGTTTGTTCCGGTAGTAACATTGAGCCCTTGGGTTTTTAATAAAGGCTCTAATACATTAATACCAATTGTATTAATTGGCTCTAGATCTAGTAACAAAAAGGCTGAACTACTCATACTTATACACTCTTGAATAAAGTTGACTAATCAATCCTACCATGCAATCCACCCCTTTCGTATTAGAAATTTCCTATATTGGGGGAGGATAAACATAGTTTTATAACGTTTTGTACATTAGCCATTAAAAAAATACTTTAATTATACATTAATCTTTTGATTTATATGGTTAAAATTAAATTTGCATAGTAAGTTGTCCCCTTTACAAACATTTACACTTTAAATTTAAAAATCAGCCTTTTTTCTTATCCTGATAAGGTGGCCATCCCATTAATTTACCAGCTAACATGTGTAAATGGATGTGAAAAACAGTTTGACCGCCATGTTCATTACAATTCATTACAACTCGAAAACCATCTTCCGCAAAGCCTTGCTGTTTGGCTATTTTTGCGGCCACTACGTAAAGATGACCGACAATAGGCGCATCTTGTTCGGTAATGTCATTGATGGTCGCAATCTTCTTTTTTGGGATAATCAGCACGTGAAAAGGTGCTTGTGGGTTAATATCTCTAAAGGCCAAACTTAGCTCATCTTCATAGATGATGTCTGCCGGAATTTCACGATTGATAATTTTAGTAAAAATAGTTTCTTGGCTCACGTTAAAATTGTTTCCATATGTAATCTAATAAATATCACTAATGACAAACTTTGCTTGCAGTGTCAAACTGAAATCAAACCACAAGGAGTTATTATGCGTAAACATTTATTATTGAGCGGGATTGTTTCAGTATTTTTGACTGTTCCCTGTATTGCTGAAACTGTGCATTTCCCTGAAGAAATCGTGCCGTTACAAGTGGGCGATAAAAAAATTGAACATTCATTTTTCAACCGTGTTGATGAAGTCGAACTGACTCCCGGCGTGTATCAATTCAAACTTAAGTACACGGATTTATATGAGCAAGGCTACGATGAGCATCAAGTTGTCGATTCTGAGCCATTTTGGGTAACAATGACCATTGCTGCAAATACCGATTACGATGTGGTGTTTAATCGTGCTGATAATGCGGTGGCGGCAAAGGTGTTTGCTGAGGCTCCACAGGTGAGTTTGCAAGCGAAGGGAGAGTCATTAGGCACGCCTTTAGCGATTATAGCTGAACCAAATTTGAGCAGCGGTGCAACACCTCAAGTGGCAACAGCACCTGCAGCGAGTACCACGGCAATTGCTACGGCGACCGCAGTGCAAGTTCCAGCATCTCGCCCCACGGCAAACGCAGGTAATGCGCCAAATGCGGCAGCAATGCTCGATTTTTGGTGGCAACAAGCCAGTGCGCAAGAGCAGCAAGCTTTCATCAATAAAGTTACCAAAAATAAATAGCAAAAAGGGCGAATAAATCGCCCTTTTCTATTTTGTTGTTTAGCTATTACTTAGCAAATAAGTCGTCAACTGTACCTTGTGCAAGTGGGTGGTAACCCGGGCGAGCTTTAATGTAAACATCGTGAGCCCACTCACGCTTACCATTTTTGATCAAGGCTTTGTATAGCGGCACAATCAACTTGCGACGGCCAATGCCTGATAGGTGCTTATCAAGTGCTGGATAAATTGGTTGATAACCATTGCCTACCGCAAGCATATACCATGCAAACGCACGCTCAGCATTGGTTGACTGAGTTAAGTTAAACTCTGCATCTAATGCGGCCATTTTTTCTAGGCTTAAATCGCGCGGTAAGTTATTTAAAAAATGTAGCCACTCATGCACAGTCCAATTCGTGGTAGGAAGTTGTGCGGCGGTTGTTTCACCTTTTAACCATGCGGCAGATGCTGCATCTACTTTATCAAATGCATCAGAGGTTGGGTTTGGCGCATCATTTGGTAAACCTGGTTGAAAAATCCACTCATTAACTTTATCCATGCTGACCACGCCTGGATATTTTTCAATTAAGTTAGCTTTTAAATACGTTACAAATTCTGCAGTGGTTAATGATTTGAATGAAAACTCTTTAAAATAAGCTTTTACAAACGAGTCAAATTTATCACGGCCGTACTTGTTTTCTAAGTAGATTAAAAATAGCTGCCCTTTGGTATAAGGGACTGAGCTGAAAGCGTCATCTGGATCGCGGCCATTAAGTTTTAAGTTAAGGCGTGTATCAGGTGCATCAATCGTTTTTAGTTGCGCACGCAGGCCTGCAGCATCAAGAGCTTGCTCCATAACGGCACGGTCACGACCAAATACTTCTTCCATAATGCGGTTTTCAACGTATGAGGTAAAACCTTCGTTTAACCATAAGTCTTCCCACGTTGCATTGGTTACTAAATTACCAGACCAAGAGTGCGCAAGCTCGTGAGCAATCAGGTTTACTAAGCTTTTATCGCCAGCAACAACTGTTGGCGTGATAAAAGAAAGGCGTGGGTTTTCCATGCCACCAAATGGGAAACTTGGCGGTAGCATTAGTAAGTCATAACGACCCCATGCATATTCGCCATACATGGCATTGGTTTTATCGATCATCGCTTGCGTGTCGTTAAACTCGGCAACGGATGCATCTAAAATAGTTGGCTCAGCAAATATACCGGTTTGCTTAGACATGGCTTTAAATTCTAAGTTACCTGCACCAATGGCAATTAAGTATGGCGAGATAGCTTGTGGCATATCAAAAATGTAATCGCCGTCTTTATATAAAGCATCCTTGTTATCTGCACTCATAACTGCACGAATATCTTTAGGTGTGTGGATTCGCGCTGAGTAAGTTACACGCATTGCTGGTGTATCTTGTACTGGGATCCAACTACGAGCATGGATTGCTTGTGATTGGCTGTACATAAATGGGTGGCTTTTACTGGCGGTTTGTTCTGGGGTTAACCATTGTAAGCCAGATGCTTCTGGGCGGCTGTTATAATAAATACGTACTTTAGGTGCTTGGCTTTTAAACGTAATGGTTAGTTTTGAGCCTTTCACATCATCGCGCTTCGCAAGCGTGAACTTAGCTTTGTGCCAGCTGCCATTTTGACCTTGATACATGACTTTATCGATGTCTAAATCGCGAGTATCAAGCACTAAGGTTTTGCTAGTGGTGTTTTGCCATGCTAGCGTGTGTTCAACAAAACCTTCTAATTGCTTGTCGGCAAAGTCGACATCTAAATCAAGGTTTAAATGCGTTGTGATGACGTCATCAAGATTGGCATATGAGTTTTGATCAATGGCACTGGCCATTGCTTGAGAGCACATTCCAGCCATCGCGAGGCTTAAAAAGAGAGGTTTGATTTTCATAAATACCCTGAACACGAATAAAAAGTGCAGGTTTTATATCATGATTGCGATTCTTGTTTGAGCATTTTTTACAATCTAGTGCAACATTTGCGACTAAGAGTTACACTAGTGCGATTAGTGACAATTAACCTTTGAGGCGTTTTGTGGCTCAGTCCCTGCAATCTTTCCATACCTTTTCTTTAGCGAGTCAGTGCTCGCAATTAATCGAAATTACTGACTTAGCGCAATTGCAGCAGCTAACGTTTGCTAGCCCTTTTTGTATTTTAGGTGAAGGCAGCAACACTGTTTTTTTAAGCACCTATCAAGGGACTGTGATCAAAATGGCGACTCGCGGTGTTAATACCACTGAGCGTCAAGATGACTATTTACTAGAGGTAGCTGCAGGTGAAAACTGGCATCAACTTGTGCGTGATAGTTTAGCGCAAGGCATGCCAGGGCTTGAAAATCTCGCTTTGATCCCAGGAACCGCAGGTGCAGCCCCAGTGCAAAATATTGGAGCATATGGTGTTGAACTAGCGAAATATATTGAATATGTAGAATATTTAGATATTGCGACAAAGCAAATAAAACGGCTAAACAAGCAACAGTGTCTGTTTGGTTATCGTGATTCTATTTTTAAGCAGCAATTAAAAAATAAAGCGGTGATCACTACAGTGGCGCTGGCATTACCAAAGCAGTGGCAACCAGAGCTAAGTTATGGTCCTTTGCAGCAACTAGATACAGTGACCCCACAAAGCGTGTTTGAGCAAGTGGTTACAACCCGCAATAGTAAACTGCCCGATCCTTATGTGCTCGCGAATGCTGGTAGCTTTTTTAAAAACCCAATAATCACTAATCAGCAATTACACACCCTGTTACAAGCGCATCCGCAATTACCGCATTATGTTTATGACGAGCAACACCATAAAGTAGCCGCGGGCTGGTTGATTGAGCAAGCGGGGCTGAAAGGGCACCGTATTGCAGGCATAGAAGTACATCAACAACAAGCGCTGGTGCTGGTAAATCATGGTAATAGTAATGGCGACGACCTGATTGCCATGATCACTTATATCCAGCAACAAATTTGGCAGCGTTATCAAATAGAGCTACACCATGAAGTGCGGTTAATGGCAGTCACTGATGAGTGTCACATTACCCTTGAGGACAGAGCATGAAAGCACCAGATGGCAATAAACTGGCTATTTTAAATGCACTTAATCAAGGTGGCTTTATCTCAGGACAATTACTGGGTGAGCAATTGGGGATTAGCCGCGCAGCGGTGAGTAAGCACATGCAAAGTTTACAAGAGATGGGTTTAGACATTTTTAAAGTCAGTGGCAAAGGCTACAGCTTAAATAATAATGTCGGCTTATTAGAGCAAACCAAGATCCAACAGCATTACCAAAACTTAGGGGCACACACCGCGCAAGTGGAGGTCCAGCCAATTATTGATTCGACTAATAGCGAGCTAATGCGCCGTATTGCAGCGAAACAAATATTAGAGTCAGGAACAGTGATTGTTGCGGAAATGCAGCAAGCAGGGCGCGGTCGCCGTGGCCGAGTGTGGCAATCGCCGTTTGGCGCAAACTTATATTATAGTTACTACTGGCGTTTAGATGATGGCCTGCAAGCGGCAATGGGAATGTCGATTGCTGTAGGGTTAGCGGTATTTGATACCTTAAAAGCATTGTATAAGTTGGAAATTCAACTGAAGTGGCCAAATGATATTTATCTTAATAATGAAAAACTCGCTGGCGTGTTAGTTGAATTAGATGGTCAACCGCAAGGGCCATGTCAGTTAGTTATTGGCATTGGTATTAATTTACAAATGCCCGACAGCTTTAGTCAGCACATCGACCAAGCGTGGACTGATTTAAGCCAGCATACTAAGCAGATTGATAAAAACCAGTTGGTTGCATATTTAACCTATTACCTTGAGCAGCGGCTCGCACAATATAGTCAAACTGGCCTAAATGATATGTATCAACAATGGAACAGTTTAAATGTATTTGCTGGGCAATATGTTGAGCTTAACACTGGGCATCGCAGTTGGGGGGGGATTTGTGAAGGTATTGATGCTAACGGTGGTATTCGTATTCGCCAAGATGGTGAAGTGAAAAGTTATTATGGCGGAGAAATATCATTACGTAAGGCGAGCGTATGAGATTATTAATTGATGTAGGCAACACCGCACTAAAAGCGGCTATATGGCAAGATGGGCAAATCAAATCATGCGAGCTTAATGTACAGCCATGGTCGCAAATTAACGAGGTTGTGTATGCCAGTGTTGGTAAAAGTGAGCAGCTAAATGAGTTACTAGCACAGGCAAGCGTATTTCAGGTACCTTGCTTTGAAGCGAAGGTGACTAAGCAATTGAGCAACTTAAGTTGTGCATATCAACAATTTCATAATTTAGGTATTGATCGTTGGCTTGGTTTAATTGCCGCCTTTCAACTATGGCCACAACAAGATTGCATTGTAATAGACACAGGGACTGCCACAACAATTGATGTCCTTACTGCGCAAGGCCAGCACTTAGGTGGCTGGATATTACCGGGGCTTGATTTAATGACACGCTCATTAACACAGAATACGCAGCGTGTTTTTGATGATGCCAATACGCCTTTTGTGAATGAGCTGGGTGTAAACACACCGAATGGTTTAAAAAATGGCGCGCTAGTGGCAACCTTAGGGGCTGTTGAACAAGCAAAATTGCAGTTCACCAATAAAAAACCTCAACTAATTTTTGCTGGTGGCTACGGTGCATTACTGAAAGCGCAATTTTCAGACGCGATTTATGATCCACAATTAGTGATGAAGGGGCTCAATTATTGGTATGAATTGAGTGAAAAGTAACAAAAACACCGTGTTTTGCGTGATTTGTGAGCATTCAAGCTAAAAAATTACATTTTTTTCAAATTTATTGTTGCATCACCACCAACCTTCCTCTAATATCTCGCCCCGTACTAAAGCAGTGCCGACTTAGCTCAGCTGGTAGAGCAACTGACTTGTAATCAGTAGGTCAACCGTTCGACTCGGTTAGTCGGCACCACTTTCCTTTTACCGAAAGTGCTTAGTAAAGAATTATCGTGGAGGGGTTCCCGAGCGGCCAAAGGGATCAGACTGTAAATCTGACGGCTCAGCCTTCGCTGGTTCGAATCCAGCTCCCTCCACCACTTTATTCTTGACGGTTAGAGGTAGTTTAAGAACAGGTTCCTAACGCGGGCATCGTATAATGGCTATTACCTCAGCCTTCCAAGCTGATGATGCGGGTTCGATTCCCGCTGCCCGCTCCAGTTTCTGGTGTTGCTGATATAGCTCAGTTGGTAGAGCGCACCCTTGGTAAGGGTGAGGTCGGCAGTTCAACTCTGCCTATCAGCACCAGTCTTAGAATCTTCTTGATTACTTCCTTTATCTGTCAGAAAATACTATTTGAAATTTGAAAAAATTAACTTAATCTACCTCCGGTGGATTATTTTCATATGTAATCTAGATACACAAAACTGATAGGTTCCGTCATGGCAAAAGCAAAGTTTGAACGCGTAAAACCGCACGTAAACGTAGGTACAATCGGCCACGTTGACCACGGTAAAACAACCCTAACTGCAGCAATCACTAACGTACTTGCAAAAGTATACGGCGGTGTTGCTAAAGATTTCGCATCAATCGATAACGCTCCAGAAGAGCGCGAGCGTGGTATCACAATCTCAACTTCACACGTTGAGTACGATACACCAACTCGTCACTACGCACACGTAGATTGTCCTGGACACGCCGATTATGTTAAAAACATGATCACTGGTGCTGCTCAAATGGACGGCGCTATCCTAGTTGTTGCTGCGACTGACGGCCCTATGCCACAAACGCGTGAGCACATCCTTCTTTCTCGTCAAGTTGGCGTTCCTTACATCGTTGTGTTCATGAACAAATGTGACATGGTTGATGACGAAGAGCTACTTGAACTAGTAGAAATGGAAGTTCGTGAACTTCTTTCTGAGTACGACTTCCCAGGTGATGACTTACCACTAATCGCTGGTTCTGCGCTTAAAGCGTTAGAAGGCGAGAAAGAGTGGGAAGACAAGATCATTGAACTTGCAGACGCACTTGATTCATACATCCCAGAGCCAGAGCGTGACATCGATAAGCCATTCATCATGCCTATCGAAGACGTTTTCTCAATCCAAGGTCGTGGTACAGTTGTAACTGGTCGTGTTGAAGCTGGTATCATCAACGTGAATGACGAAGTAGAAATCGTTGGTATCCGTGATACAACTAAATCTACTTGTACTGGTGTTGAAATGTTCCGTAAGCTACTAGACGAAGGTCGTGCTGGTGAGAACATTGGTGCACTTTTACGTGGTACTAAGCGTGAAGATGTTGAACGTGGTCAAGTACTAGCTAAGCCTGGTTCAATCAAGCCACACACTACATTCACTTCAGAAGTATACGTACTTTCGAAAGATGAAGGTGGTCGTCACACTCCATTCTTCAAAGGTTACCGTCCACAGTTCTACTTCCGTACAACTGACGTAACTGGTGACGTACAGTTACCAGAAGGCGTAGAAATGGTAATGCCTGGTGATAACGTTAAGATGACAGTAACTCTAATCGCGCCAATCGCGATGGACGAAGGTCTTCGTTTCGCTATCCGTGAAGGTGGCCGTACTGTAGGTGCTGGTGTTGTAGCAACTATCGTTGAGTAATAATTAACTTTTAAGTTAATTATTACTAAAAAAACCCGAGCTTAGTCTCGGGTTTTTTAATGGCTGTGATTTGAGCTGTAAGCTCTAAGCCTGTCTCTTGATCACAAGTCGAGTTCCTTCATAAAAGCATAGGACTCGACTAAAAATACCAACTTCACCCAGCCATCCCACATGGCTTTTGTGCCAACACGCCCTGTTCGTTTACTATCGTGCCAACCTCCCAATTTGGCTATCGCATAATATGCCCACTTTAACGACGGGGCTTTCTTCGGCAGTGCAGCCTGCTGATTTGTCGCTTTAAAGAGTAATTTCCAACTTAATGTGTCTAAATAGACTTCGCAGCTGATTTTTTCTGCTTCTTCTCTATTTTGAGCAAGCTCCCTTAATTGTAAGAGTCTGACCGCTATAAATGCCTCTATTACTGCTGCCTTTTTTAGATTGTCTAAATGCTGCATGCGTAATTTCTCGACTTCTGTTCCTTCCGTTTTCCAAATCTTATGGAACTCTTCTATACGCCACCGTAACTCGTAATAACGCGCTATTTTTCTTGCTTCTACTGCATTTGTAACCGACTCTGTTGTATACAGTAACCACTGTAATTTATTCTTGTTGTCGTTATTTTGTTCCGTGCATACCACGAGGGTCAGCGGGGCTTCTTTTTCACCTTTTGCTCTTTGTGGTTTTTTCAATTTAATCGATGTAAAGCTTACATCTATATGGGCTGTTCGTGCTTTTCTCCCGCCTCTTTGTTGAATATCTATTTCATACTGACCTGCGGGAGTGAGTGTCGGTAAAATATCTTCTAATTTATGATATTCACCTACAAGACGACGATTGTCTTTTGCTCTGACAATAAAGCGGTGTTCATTTTGTATTTGGTAATCAAGGTATTCATACATGTCCGCTTCGCGGTCACATACGTCTATTACATTACTTAAATCACCAAGGCGCTCTTTAACTTCTTCAACATTATTTTGCCATTTGTAGCTTTCTTTTAGCTCTCTATCACGGCATTGCAGCGTATTTTGTTTACCCGTTTGTTTCTTCTCTCTATACCAGTAATGTTGGTATGCAAGCCCTATTGCTTTTTCTTCATTTGCATCGAGCATCAGTGTTGAGTGAGCGTATAAAGTGCGACCTTTAGAGCTGCGCTTTTCATCAGATGCCGAATTGACCTCACCTAATTCATCACATACTGAATGTTTATAGCTCAGCCCTGTTGTATCTTGAAGAGCGAGCACGAGTGGTCGCTCTCTAACGATATTGTCAGTATGGGCAAACCCAGCCAGTGCAATGTCATCAGCAGAAATATTATCGTTACGGATAAAGCGATACGCACCTTCAATACTTGCAGGGTCTGGGCAGGATGACATTAACGACTTACCGGCATTACTTGCTAAAGAAGCGGCTATCTTTACAAGGCGTTTAGTGCGGCGAGGATCGTTAAGCTTAGCTTTACTGAAAATAAGTTGCGCCCATTCGAGAGATTCATTGCTTACCATATTCATGACCTAATTTTTTTGTTTATTAGATCATGAATATAAGAAAATAGAAACTTCTGTATAAGAGACAGGCTCTAAGCCGTCAGCGAAAGACAAGCTTCTCTTGACACCTAAGTTAAAATGAGCAAAATTTTGCAGCTGATAGCTTATGGTTTTTTCTTTAACTTTTTCTGCTCGCGCTTTTGTTCTGCTTTTTTAACGTGTTTGCTGATCCATTTGGTCATTTTTGCCATTAATGCTGGCGGGAAGTCGTGGCCCATACCCTTAACTATCTTTAATTTTGCTTTGCGTATCTGCTGTGCGGTTTGCTTTCCTGCGGCAACAGGCATGACAGGGTCTAAACTGCCGTGAATGACTAATGTCGGGGCTTTTATTTTCGGCATTAAATGCTGCCGACAATCACTGGCGGCAATAGCTGCCAGTTGGCGGTTAAAACCTTGCGGGTTGTGTGCTCTATCAACTCCTAATGTCGCTTGTTTACGGAGCCTTTGTTCATCTTGAGGATAGGCGGGGCTACCAATTAATTGATTGAGTTTTATATTGTAATGAATAGCGCTATCGCGATTTGCTCGTAACGGGCGGTGTTTAGCGAGTCGCAAAAATAACTTTAAACTCGATGCTGATAGTTTAGGTTTAGTTGAGCTCGACATAATTGAGGTTAAACTCAAAACCTTCTTTTTATTTTGTGCTGCAATAAGTTGCGCAATCATACCACCCATAGATGCACCTACTAGGTGAGCTTTTTTAATTTTTAGCGCAGCCATCAACTCGATGACATCATTTGCCATATCATCTAAGGTGTATGGGATATGAGATGCAACTGGCAAGCGTGTGCTTAACCATATTTTAAATAGGTTTGGGTTGCCTAGCTGCTCAAGTTTGCTCGAAAGCCCTGTATCGCGGTTATCGAACCTGATCACCCGAAAACCATTATTAACTAAGCCATAATACAGTTCGTCAGGCCATACTGTTAATTGTGCACCGAGTCCCATTATCAAAATAATAACGGGAGCAGCAAGCTCTCCGCTATCTTGATAGCTAATGCTGATGCCGCTGCTCGTTTTGATAGTGCGCATAGTCGATTATGGATCTAATGCAGCTAATTAATTATGCAAAGTATAGCTAGAACAACGAGTAGCTTCATGTTTATTAGTATGAATTTTTTATATTCAAAGGCTTCTGCTTTGCAACTATTTGCTTTTAACTACCGCCGCTTGCATGGCCCTGCAGTTTTTCTAGCATTTTTTGATTGCCGAATACCTCATCTAGTAACGTTTTTACGTCATTATCAGTGGGATTTTGATATAAAGTTAAAAGATGCTGCGCTACTTGTTGGGTGTAGTCACTTTGCTCATTTTGCGCTTGATAGTATTGCATCACTAAACCTTGTACAGCTAAGCGACGCACATAGTCATTGTTATCAGTTTCTAATAAATGAGTAAACTTTTCGACAACACGGTGATCAAGCACCGGTGTTTGTGTAATGGTCTCTATTGCTTGTATTTTAAAATTACCATCAGTGCAATTGATAGCTCATTATAATCGCTATTTAATGGGATGTTAGTAACCACTATTTCCGAGCCATTTTGGTGTATAGCGTTTTGTTTTGTATGTGGGGTTACTATATGTTCTGCGAAAAAAGTACCGTAACACGATATAGCAATGGCCATTGTGGCGATAACAATTGCTACAGAGCCCTTATTGATAGGCATTAAAAATGTGCTCCAAAGATAAAACGCTAATTTACCTCTTTTGGCGAAAAAGTTCTGTTAAAAGATGTAAGAAGGTAGGTACACAAATGCATTTTTTAGTGGATAGGGCATAAGCTCCAGTTGCCCAGAGCTTAAAATTTACGGATTAGTGCTTTTTCGCATACTCTTCAGCTTGCTGCCATACGCGTAATACATTACCACTTAATATTTTTTTGATATCAGTGTCGCTGTAGCCTCTATCCATCAAGCCTTGTACAAGGTTAGGGTAGCTAGATACATCTTTTAAGCCTATCGGTAACGAATCGCCTACACCGTCATAGTCAGAGCCAATACCAACGTAATCGATACCAATAAGCTCAACAACGTGATCAATATGATCTAGCACTTGCTCAAGGCTGGCAAACGGGAATGGGTTTTTAGCACGATACGCGGCATCAAAATCTTTACTTAGTTTAACGCCTTGCTTTTTAGCATCGTCTTTTTTGTTATTGAGTTGGTCGTACCAACTGCGCGAGCTCGATGTAACAAAGCTTGAACCAAAGTTAATTTGAATAACACCGCCATTCTTTTTCAGTGCGAGCAGCATATCGTCATCCATATTACGCTCAAAGCCCGGCGTGTATTTACGTAGCGATGAGTGTGAGGCGATCACCGGCGTTTTAGATAGTTCTATTACTTGATAAAACGCATCATCTGAAATATGTGAAACATCAATCAGCATGCCGATGTTGTTCATCTCAGTAACCAGCTTTTTACCAAATGGGCTTAGGCCTTTCCATTTGCGGCGAATATCATACGACGAATCTGCAATATGGTTGCTTTGTGAGTGAGCTAGGGTGATATAGCGCACACCACGGTCAAAAAAGTGTTGTAGGTTTTTCATATCGCCTTCAATGGGTGAGCCGTTTTCCATGCCCATGGCAAGTGACATTTTACCTTGCTTAAATTGCGCTTTAATATCAGCGGTAGAGCTTGCAATAGCAAACTTGTCTGGAGCACGTTGTGCAATCGCTTCCATGCTATCAATGAGTTGATTTGCTAATTGGTAGCTTTTACCTTTTCCTTCAAACTCTAAATGAGCTGGAATATAAATCGACATAAACGGCGCATTTAAGCCACCTTGTACTGCGCGCGGGTAGTCAAAATCACCGTCATCAGTGGCTTTAGTCACATCAGCCCATTTCGCATGAATACGGTACGGCACATCGATATGAGTATCGATCAAAATGGTATCTTGCGTGAGTTTAATTGCTTTAGCTGAGGGGGTAATTGTAGCTGCATTTACTTGGCTGCTAAGAGCTAAAGAAATAGCAACAACCATTGAGCTTAGTTTTATCATTTTTAATGGCTCTTTAAGGAAAAAAGCCATTGTCTATTTTTGCAACGCTGGTTACAAGTTTACTCGTTAAATTGCTCTTCACTTTGCAGTGCTTTAAATTCGCTCTTCGAAATAATAGTGACCGATTCGTGTAGTTCAGAGAAAAACACCAGCGCTTCGCCAGTGGTTAATTGCTGCTTGACTTGCGCCACTTTACTTTCAATGCTGAATTCTTGCTCACCGTAATCGGTGCCTTCACGCAAAACATAGCTTTCAATAAGGTTATACAATGTATCTTTATCGAGTTGTTGGTGTGGAATGATCATAACGGCTCTTTTTTAACGATCTGATTGAAGTACTCAGGCACGATTTGCTCTAACCAGTAAACAGGTTTAAATGGGTTACTACCCGTTATAAAACCAACATGGCCGCCTTTTTCTGAGATACGCAGCGTAACATGCTCACTCACATCTTGCCTACTAGGTACGGCTTTAATCGACAGCATAGGGTCATCTTTAGCGTGAATAATTAAAGTGGGTGTGGCGATATGTTTTAAATATGCCTTGGCACTGGCTTGCTGGTAATAATCTTCAGCGCCATTAAAGCCATGCAGTGGTGCTGTGAGGTGCTCATCAAACAGCCATAAATCATCAATGGCCAGTAATTGCTCTGGCGTTAAATTAATTTGTTGCTTGATTTGCGGCAGTTTACGGTGCATGGACTTCTTCATCCGATCGAGCAAATACTTCTGATAAATTTTTGCTAAGCTTTTACGTATTACTTGGCATGATGCCGATAAATCATAAGGTGCAGATACAACCGCTGCGCCATTAAGTAAACATTGCGACCCTTGTTCACCTAAGTATTTTGCCAGTACGTTACCACCGAGTGAAAAACCAACTGCCAGCAAAGGTCGATCTGGAAACTGCTGTTTGAGCTGTTTTATAAAAAAATCAAGGTCGCCAGTTTCACCACTGTGATAAGCACGGGGTAGGCGGTTAGCTTCAGTCGAACAATTACGAAAATGCATTAATACAACACTAAAACCACTTTTTTTCAGGGCTTTCATCATACCTTTGGCATAAAAGCTATTTATGTTGCCCTCAAGGCCGTGCAGCACAATAGCCAGCGGGGCATCGTCATTTTTTGGTAACGACCAAGCAAGCTCTAAAAAATCACCGTCTGGGGTATCAAGCTGTTCTAATTGGTAACGGGTATTATGAAAAGGGCGAAAGAAACGCGGCATAATTGTTTGTACGTGACGGTTACTCATCCACCACGCAGGCTTGAAATTTGTAAGCATTATTTATAACTACCCAGCTAATTGAAGTATTAGTGTAACAAATTTTTAGCAATAAAAAGCCCCTAATCAAACAACTTGATAAGGGGCTTTGCGCGTCGTGCTTAATTCTAATTGGGTGTTTGGTCGTCATGCACTTTCTTGATAAAAAAGTACACAAAGAAAAGGCATAAACTGATCACGACTCCCAGAAAACCGAATGATAAAAATAGTACTGGGTCACTAAAAAAGTCTCTGAAGAATACGTCCATAAATGCCTCCTAATGGCTATGGGTTCATCATAGTGCGAGTTGGCAGAGGCTGATATGATCCAGATCAAGCTACTTTGTTGATTATAAAAAGCGTGATTGAGAAGTTGATTTGGATCAAGGAAGCTAAGTGAAGTTAGAGAAGGGGGAAGGTTAAAGAGACAAAGCTCTGGGGATCTTGTGGGCCATCATTGATGAGCAAAATTGGAAGTTACCAGTCTTTACAGTTTTCTTGTAAACTGCATTGTTTATAAAAACTGTAATGTAAGGAGAGATCTTGAGGGTTACGCGGATAGTTAAATACACTTTAGTGAGAGGATGTAACTAATTTTGTGTAAATGCCTATCATAATTTACTCTATCAAGAGTTTAAGGATTAGGCGATGAACATGAATAAAGAAGAACTTGAAGCGTTTGCAAAAGAAGCAGCTAAAAGCATTAAAACACCTGACGATTTAAATCAATTTAGTCAGATGTTAAAAAAGATAACCGTTGAAGCCGCACTTAATGCAGAAATGGATGAACATTTAGGCTATCAAAAACACAGTAAATCCACGAGCAGTAATAGCCGAAACGGTAAAACAAGTAAGCGTATCAAGACAGAAGACGGTGAGTTTGAGCTTGATACGCCCCGCGACCGTGAAGGCTCTTTTGAGCCGCAGCTTGTTAAAAAGCATCAATCTCGATTCACCTCAATGGATAATAAAATTTTATGGCTGTATGCCCAAGGAATGAGCACACGCGATATCGTGAATGCTTTTCATGAGTGGTATGGCGCTGATATCTCTCCCACATTGGTGTCACGTGTTACCAGTGCTGTTATGGAGCAGGTCACTGAATGGCAATCTCGCCCCCTGGATGCGATTTATCCTATTGTTTATTTGGATTGCCTGGTTGTAAAAATACGCCAAGATAAGCGCGTTATCAAAAAGTCTATTTACCTTGCTTTAGGTATTAATATTGACGGCCATAAAGAATTGCTTGGCATGTGGATTTCAGAAAATGAAGGGGCTAAGTTTTGGTTGAGCGTGCTCACCGAATTAAGCCAACGGGGCGTTGAAGATATCTTAATCGCGTGCGTAGATGGCCTGAAGGGATTTCCTGATGCAATTAATACTGCTTACCCGCAAACTCATGTTCAATTGTGTATAGTGCATATGGTTCGCAACTCATTGAAATATGTCTCATGGAAAGATTATAAAGCCGTGACGGCTGATTTGAAGCTGATTTACCGCTCGTCGACAGAAGAGGAGGCGTTGCTGGAGTTGGAGCGATTTGCAGAGAAATGGGACAATCAATATCCTCAAATAGCAAAGTCATGGCGTGCGAATTGGGACAATTTAAACACGTTATTTAATTATCCGGATGCAATACGAAAAGCCATTTATACAACGAATGCCATTGAGTCACTCAACAGCGTTATTCGCCGAGCGATTAAAAAGCGTAAGATATTTCCAAATGACGACTCTGCGAGAAAAATGATTTATTTGGCAATAAAAGAGGCATCGAAAAAATGGACGATGCCAATTCGTGACTGGCGAAATGCAATGAGTCGTTTTATCATTGAATTTGAGGAACGACTCAGCAAGCATATTTAAAATGTAAAACGGGCAGTTACACAGAATCCGTTACAGGCTCTTTAGTGATGGCATTTTTTTATGTAATTTTAGGTTTCTTGACACCCCTGGTTATCAATAGGGTTGCGAGACTAACCTTTGAAGACTTTTTCGTAATCCAGTTAATCCCCTCAGCTTTCTTATCCATGTTCATGTATGGGGTTATGGCTTACAGAAGTTCGAGCCATAATTGGCAATACGCATGTGCGGTTTATGTGTTGGGGTTTTTATTTAGCACTGCGATCACTTCGTTTATTTTGCAAGAGTTGTATATCCCGCCAACTTTAGCTTTTGAGCTACCTATTTCATTTTTAAGTGCAGTTATAGGAACATTAATAGGTATAAGGTTGAGAACCAAAAATAACAACAAGCCTACAGCCTCAGAATTAACGCGCTAAAGCACGACCTACACAAGCGCTAGTATAGCTTTTACTGGCTTTCCTCTTAATAAACGCAGTGTCTCTCACCCTCTTTGTGAATAAGTCATTAAAAGGTCTTTTTGCACAAAGAGAAGAGAATGAGAAGTAAATGAGGGGGGAATGAAAAAATTTGGTTACCCGTAGGAAATGGCTTTAGCCATGAATTATTTTTGTTATTAGGATTGTCGCGCTAAAGCACGACCTACATGAGAACTTTTACAAATAGAGCGATATGTTATGTGGCGCGCTGCAAGGTGTTAGCGCAAAGCTATTAATTGTGGTTATTAACATCTGTTGTTGTTGTTTTTCTAGTTTTAGCTCGGCACTGAGCAGTTCTTTACGAATTGCAGCATAATCTGCAATTTCGGTTTGATTGGCTTTTAAATAGACGCGTGTGGCACGCAAGGGTGTTAATACCTGCTGCTCAAACTCACTAATGGATTCTTCAAGCTTGTTTAGCTGATCTTGGCTAATTGCTAGATTGAGGGAATCTAAATAATACAGTAGCAGGCACAGGTTAACGTTTTTACCTTGCTGATTTTGATAATCTAACAGGCGCGCTTGCATATCACCTTCACTATAAAGCTGACATGCAAATTGCCAAAAGTCGTTGCTGTTAAGCAAGTTCATCGGCAAACGCTTGTTCTTTTTCTTCCATCTCTTCAAGGGCCATAAGTAGCTGCTCTTCGATGTCATTTACTTTTGGCGTTAATGTCGCTTGTTTTGCTATTAGCTCTTTTAACTTTGCTTTATTGTCATCGTTATAAAGCTCGTTATCGCCAAGTGCCTCTTCGATTTCAGCTAATTCCGCTGAGTGTTTATCGAGTTGTTTTTCAAGCTTTTCAATCTGTTTTTTAAGTGGTTGCACGGCTTTTCTAAATTCGGCCTCTAGGCGCTTTTGCTCTTTACGATTTACTTGTGAGTTTGCTTTTGGTTCATCGTCAGCTTGAGTGGCTTTTGCCGCTTCTTTGTTGGCGTTGAGTAGCCATTGATAGTATTCGTCTAAGTCGTAGCCAAATTGAGTTACTTCACCGTTATCGACTAAGTAGTATTCGTCGGCGGTGTTTTTTAGCATGTGACGATCATGAGATACCGTTACCATCGCGCCTTCAAAGCCTTGCAGTGCCATAACCAGGGCATGACGCATCTCTAAATCAAGGTGGTTAGTAGGCTCATCCAGTAGCAGTAGGTTCGGTTTTTGATAAACCAGCATGGCTAAAACTAGGCGGGCTTTTTCGCCACCAGAAAACGGCGCAACTGGCTCAAGGGCTTTATCACCAATAAAGGCAAAACCACCTAAAAAGTCGCGTAGCGATTGCTCGCTGGCTTTTGGATTTAGGCGCTGTAAATGAGTGACTGCGCTGGCTTTTAAATCCAGCGACTCTAACTGATGCTGGGCAAAGTAACCAATGTTTAAACCCTGATGTTGGAACACTTCACCGGCTTGCGGTTGTAACTCACCTGATAGCAATTTGATTAACGTAGACTTACCCGCGCCATTACGACCAAGTAGGGCGATACGACTACCCGGTACTAAGTTAAGTTTAATGCTGTGTAATATGGTGGTGTCGCCATAACCTGCTTGCGCTTTATCTAGGGTCATCAAAGGGTTTGGCAGCGCGATTGGCTCGGCAAATTCAAAGTCAAAGGGCGAGTCGGCGTGAGCGGGGGCGAGTTTTTCCATACGTTCAAGCGCTTTAACACGGCTTTGTGCTTGCTTAGCTTTACTGGCTTTGGCTTTAAAGCGGGTAATAAACTGCTCAAGGTGGGCAATTTGTTCTTGTTGTTTTTCAAACATGGCTTGGTGCTGTAATAAGCGTTCTGCTTTTTGGCGTTCAAACTGCGAGTAATTACCTTTGTAGACATTGATCAGCTGCTTATCAATATGCCAAATTTGATCAACTACCGCGTCTAAAAACTCACGGTCATGCGATATTAATACCAGTGTACCTGTGTAGGCGCGTAAAAAGCGTTCTAGCCAATACACGGCATCTAAATCTAAATGGTTGGTTGGCTCATCCAGTAATAATAAATCCGCGTCGCGAATAAGTGCTTGGGCAAGATTTAAGCGCATCCGCCAACCACCGGAAAAATCACTCACTGGGTTTTCGATTTGGTTATTGGCAAACCCTAAACCATGCAGCAGTTCACCGGCTTTGGCTTCAATGCTGTAGCCTTTGATGTTTTCTAACTGGATATGAACTTTGGCTTGCGTGTCGCCATCGTTATTCTGTTCAGCCTCGCGCAGGGCAATACGCAAGGCGTAATAATCTGGGTGGCCTTGTAATACATAATCTATGGCGCTTATCTCAAGTGCAGGGGTTTCTTGCTTTACCGAGGCAATCGACCAATCTTTAGGAATGCTGCAATTACCTGCATCAAGCTGTAGCTCAGATTTTAATAAGCTAAACAGTGTCGACTTACCGCAACCATTTGCACCAACGAGGCCGACTTTGTGCTCTGGAAATAACGTTGCCGATGCATCTTTAAGCAGTGCTTTACCGCCGCGGAGTAATTCAATTTCTGAGATCTGGATCATGTATTATGCGCTTTACTGTGCCTGTGTGAACTTGGCGCTATCATAGCACGGAAGCTGGGCTATATTTCAATTGCTAGCGTATCAACTGAACAGTTATTGGGTTAAAATGCGGCGAGTTTCTTTTCTAACTGTGAGTAAGCGTAGTGAAGCAGAAAAAACGATTTATTGCAGGAGCAACCTGCCCAGAATGTAAAACAATGGATATGATGATGCTTTATAAAGAGCATGACGTAGAAAAAGTTGAATGCATGCAATGCGGACATAAAATGGCGCAGCCAGAACAGGCAGTGCAAGCATCAACACGCCAATTTGAGCAAGTTATTGGCGTGTTTAAACCAGGCGATTAAGCCACTGCAATTAATAATGCGGTGGTGGTGGCTCTGGCATATTAGACATCATCGACGGTGATGATTGCGACTCTTTAATTTTTTCGGCCAGTAGCTCTGTTTGGCGTTTCATTTTCGCTAACAGCTGCTGGTGAACCTTAATTTCGTCATTTAAAATTTCAATCGTTTCATCTTGAAAGGCTATTTTAGCTTCAAGTTCTGTTAAGCGATGTTCAATTGTGTTCATTTTTATCTCGTCTAATAAAGCGCTCAGCTATTCCGCTGGAGCTTTCGGTTAACAACCTTGTATCGTTGTCAGTAAAAGCAACATCTAGCACCACCGCCGATTTAGGTCTGCTGCCTTCGCGCGGGGTGACATGCCAACTTTGAATTTTTTCACCGGTATCTAATTGCCATAACTCAACTAAGCGATTAGGTGAGCCGGTAGCAAGTAAGGTGCCTGCGTCATTAAAGCGTACCGCAGTGAAAATTTTCTGTCGGGCAATATACGCCAGTTTACTAACAAGATCACCTGTTGTCAGCTGCCATACATGTGCTTGTGCCATACTGTCTGCGGTAAATGCATAGCGACCTTGTGGATCAAGGGTCACTTGAGTCACTCTGGTTGG
Source organism: Pseudoalteromonas sp. KG3 (assembly GCF_030436385.1). Taxonomy (NCBI): domain Bacteria; kingdom Pseudomonadati; phylum Pseudomonadota; class Gammaproteobacteria; order Alteromonadales; family Pseudoalteromonadaceae; genus Pseudoalteromonas; species Pseudoalteromonas sp. KG3. The sequence goes on along the minus strand of NZ_CP098523.1, from coordinate 2,396,039 downwards.
GTGATTAAAGCGATGGATCACTTGCCCTGTTCGCGTGTCCCAAAAGTAGGCGACGTAGTCGTTAGAGCCACTGAGGGCAAAATGTCCATTAGGGGATAAATCCACCGCGTTAATTTTTTCTTGGTGGCCAAGGAACTCTATGCGTCTACCGGTCTCTAACTCGAGGTAAACGACCACGCCATCGCTACGGCCGTATAAAACGCTGCGACCTTGGTTGCTAATAGCGATATCTCGAATGGTGGCGGTTTTGATTTTGTAATAGCCGGTATTTTTACCGCTAGCAATATCCCAAACTGCAAAAGTGGTTTTTTCTGCGGTGACAGCATGGCTATTGTCATACGCAATGGCGACAGTGTGGACTAAGCTATCTTGAGCTCGCTGCTGAAACCATTGGTATTTTAGTACTTGCTGTTGATTATCCCACAGGGCGACCCCATGGTGTATGGATGAGATCAGGCTGTATTTGCCATCATGGGATACCGCTGAGGCAAACGCACCTCTAGCTGCATGCTCATAGCTTGCAGTCGCTTGGTCTTTTTGTTCTGAGCAGGCAATTAGTAAGGTGCAGCACAGAAGATACAAAAAAGTACGAAATATCGACATATTACAGGTATTTCCCCTTAACTCTTAGTGATTGAGAGGTTAGACTAGGGCACGTTAAAGGCCAAGGTTGTTTATCTAATAACTTGAAAGTGAGCGGTAGCTTGCAATCAGCAATTAGATAAGTAGCCTATCATGGGCCGTTAATCATTAACTAGTAATAATACAATAAATGACATCTGCAAAGTGTGTCGGAGATTTAAAATGAAAAAGACGATTAAATTGTCATTGATTGCAGCGTCAGTTTTTGCGCTAACAGCTTGTAATCAAGAAGCAAAACAAGAGCAAGCACCTGTTAAACTAGATACTGAAGCACAACAACAAGCATACGGCATCGGTGCATCTGTTGGTAACTTCTTAAATAAAGATTTAGCTGACAAAAAAGAGCTAGGTATTGAGCTTGATCAAACACTACTAATTCGTGGTTTTGAAGACGCCCTTGCTGGCGATGCAAAAATTGACGAAGAAAAAATTCGTGAAGTATTAACTGCATTAGATACATCAGTGCGTACTAAACAAGAAGCACAGGCTAAAGTTGAAGCTGAAAAGAGCCAAGCTGCAGGCGTTAAATACCTAGCAGATAACGCTAACAAAGAAGGCGTTACAGTTACTGAGTCTGGCCTACAGTATGAAGTGATCACTCAAGGTGATGGCGAAAAACCAGTTGCTACTGATGTAGTAAAAGTACATTACAAAGGTACTTTATTAGACGGCACTGAATTTGACAGCTCTTATTCACGTAACGAACCAACAACTTTCCCTCTTAACCGCGTAATCGCTGGTTGGACTGAAGGTTTGCAACTTATGCCAGTTGGCTCTAAGTACAAGTTCACTATTCCTGCTGAGCTTGCTTACGGCGACCGTGACTTAGGTAAAATTCCAGCTAACTCAACGCTTGTTTTTGAAGTAGAACTACTTGAAATTCAAGACGAAGAGCAGGCAGCTGCTGCAGAGTAATGAGTTATTCTGTATTGAGAAGGGGCTAATTAGCCCCTTTTTTATTGCTAAAATTTTAGCTGAAAGCGGCTTCTTTCATGGTCAACGTACCTGCATCAGCATTAAGCTCAATTTGCGTACCGACTGGTAAAATAAACTGTCGTTTAATATGGCCAATCATCGCGCCACGATAAGCAGGAATACCTAGTGGTTTAATGTAATCTGCAAAAATTTCATCAAGGGTTAATGAGCCATAGCCTCTACCAGGCTTACAGTCATTACAATCACCAAATACAAAACCGGCTATTTTATCCAGCGCGCCCATGAGCTTTAAAGTGCTAAGCATACGGTCAATGCGATAAGGTGCTTCATCAATATCTTCTAAAAATAAAATTGCCCCGTCAAAATCAGGTAAATAAGCTGAGCCCGCCAAGGCCGTAAGTACAGTTAAGTTACCACCAATTAGTTGCCCAGTTGCTTTACCAGGTGTGATGGTTTGGGTGAGGTATTGGCTATTAACTAGTTCGTCTTCGGCTTTAGGTAAGTTGCTAAAATGCATGCGTGTTTGTTGTTCAAACATTTGTTTAAACTGCTTCACATGAAACGGGTTCCAGTTACTTGATGCATTGGGACCATGAAAGCTAACAATCCCCGCCTTAGCCAGCAACGCATTGTGAAGTGCCGTAATATCTGAGTAGCCCATCAATGGTTTAGCGTTAGCGCGGATCATGGCGTAATCGAGTAACGGTAAAATACGCGCAGCCCCTGAGCCACCTCGTAAGCAAAAAATAGCATCAACACTGCTGTCGCTAAACAGTGCATTAAGATCATCTGCACGCTGTGTATCAGTACCTGCAAGGTGCCCACGTCTGGCCATAATATTGGGAGCTAACTTAGCTTGGTAACCGAGTGCCTCTATAACTTGCTTAGCTAAAATAATATCTTTTTGATTTGCTGTTGCCGCTGATGGGCTAGCTACACCAATTGTGCCTCTTCTTGGCAAGGCGTTCGGCTTTTTTAAACTTAGCGTAGTTTGGCTTGATAGGTTAGCTGCTTGAACGCTATTGCTAGCGAGTAATCCTGCACTGATGAGTGATACAGACTTTAAAAATGTACGTTTATTCATAGTGAGCCTTTGTTATTTTTATACACAATGGCGCTATCATTACATTATGAGAATATAAATTTCAATTATTTGGGGTGGTTTGGAATATTTAATTTTTTATTGGTTGGGCTACAGTGAAACAAACAAGGAGCTGGACTCCTTGCTGCATCATAATTGTGTGTTATTTAGGTGTGATTAGAATATAAATTATCGATTAATTCATCTTCTAACTCAAAGCGCAGCTCAAGTGCTTCGCCTAGTTTTGATAAGTCATCATCAAAATCTTTGAGTAAATCTTCTTTATCCACTTCCGCATATTTATCATTAAAATCAAGTGCAATATCGGTGGTTTCTGAAATTCGCGGATAAAGTTCACTTGCAAGCTGCTGGCTACTCGGGCCTTTTTGCTCGCATGCTTTGGCAATGTCGTCATACACTTCAAAATGCCCAGCAGATAAGTAATCCATCAAAATTTGACAAAAACTTTGGATCTGTAATTGATCTGGTAAAGCGTGGTCTTTTTGATCATACGGTGAAAAGCCAGCAATACGACAATATAAAACTAACAGCTCTTGACGTTCTGTAAGCCATTTATCGATAACGGTGTGGCTACCACCCCATTTTTGTTGAGCTTTTTCCAAACGCGTCAGCATTATCATTCTCCTTAGCTGGGTTGGTTTCTTCTATAACAATGAAATATGCAGTAAAGATCAACACATTTTTTAAATAATTTAGTAATAAAAGCTTAATGCATTGATATTTATGTAGTTATTATTACTACTTTGCAATTGTTTCAGGCAAGAAAAAACCACCATAAATGGTGGTTTAATTTCTTTTTCCATGACCTGTTAAAACAAGCTTTCTTATTGTTATGGGAAGATTTTTATTTTTGTTGTTATTAAATTTTTATTGTTTTTATTGTTAACGCGGAACAAGTTATACCAAGCTTTTTACAATGTTGCAAACATATTAATAAAAAACTTCAAATGTTACTGCGTGTTGCTCGGTTTTTAAGCGAAAAATAAAACCCATGATCTATATCTATCCAAGTGCGTTTTGCTGTTATAGCGATAGAGCGCTGTGCGATATGGTGATACAATCTGCGCAATTTCATAAAAGCTTTAGGATCACTTACGCATGAGCGAATTAAAAAACGACCGTTATTTACGTGCATTACAAAAACAACCAGTTGATGTAACTCCGGTATGGATGATGCGCCAAGCAGGGCGTTATTTACCTGAATACCGCGCAACACGTGCACAAGCGGGCGATTTTATGAGCCTGTGTAAAAATGCTGAGCTAGCGTGCGAAGTGACACTTCAGCCACTGCGACGCTACCCATTAGATGCCGCTATTTTATTTAGTGACATTTTAACTATCCCTGATGCAATGGGTTTAGGCTTGTACTTTGAAACGGGTGAAGGCCCTAAGTTTGAGCGCCCGATTTCATCATTAGCTGATGTTAAAAAGATTCCAAAGTTAGACCCAACTGATGAACTTGGTTATGTAATGAATGCGGTGAGCACTATTCGCCGTGAGTTGAAAGGTGAAGTGCCGTTAATTGGTTTTTCAGGTTCGCCTTGGACTCTTGCGACTTACATGGTTGAAGGTGGTAGCAGCAAGGTCTTCGGTAAAATAAAAAAAATGGCATTTGCAGAGCCACAAACACTGCACTTATTGCTTGATAAGCTAGCCGACTCTGTGATCGATTACCTAAATGCGCAAATTAAAGCGGGTGCACAGTCACTCATGGTATTTGACTCATGGGGTGGCGTTTTAAGCCCACGTGATTACAACGAGTTTTCATTACAATATATGCATAAGATTGTTGATGGCTTAATTCGTGATTACGATGGCCGTAAAGTGCCTGTAACGCTGTTTACTAAAAATGGCGGCCAATGGATAGAAGCAATTGCTGCAACTGGCTGTGATGCCGTAGGCCTTGATTGGACTATAAATATTGGCGATGCCAAACGACGTGTTGGCGATAAAGTGGCGCTACAGGGTAATATGGACCCGTCAATGCTTCATGGCACACCAGAACGTATTCGCGAAGAAGTAGCAACAATTCTTAAGGATTTTGGTACCGGTAATGGTCATGTATTTAATTTAGGCCACGGTATTACCCCAGATGTAGATCCTGAAAATGCAGGTGTATTCATAAACGCAGTGCATGAATTTAGCGCGCAATACCATAAGTAATAATATGTTAAGTAACGAGTAATTAGTTATTTTTGTCATTAAAAAAGCCCGCTTACATTAAGCGGGCTTTTTGTTAGTCGTTATCAATGGTTATTTAAACAAGCGATTCAAACCATTTAACGCCGCAACACGGTAGGCCTCAGCCATGGTTGGGTAGTTAAAAGTGGTATTTACAAAGTAATCAATATTATTGCCGCCATTTTTTTGTTCCATAATGGCTTGGCCAATGTGCACGATTTCCGAGGCACGCTCGCCAAAACAATGCACACCCAGTACTTCTTTGGTTTCAGTGTGGAATAATATTTTTAAACTACCTACTTCGGTACCGGCAATCTGTGCTCGCGCTAAGTGTTTAAACTGCGCACGACCCACTTCATAGGGGATTTTAGCAGCAGTAAGCTGTTGCTCGGTTTTACCCACAGAGCTCATTTCAGGAATGGTATAAATACCTGCCGGAATATCAATAATGAGTTTTTCATCGCAGTTGCCACAGGCAATCGCATCGGCTGCAATGCGGCCTTGATCAAACGCCGCACTGGCAAGGCTAGGGTAGCCAATGACATCACCGACTGCATAAATGTTATCGACCTCAGTTTGGTAAGTTTCATTAACTTTTAACTGCCCGCGGCCATCGGCTTTTAAATCAACCGCTGCAAGGTTAAGTCCGTCAGTGTTGCCGGTGCGACCATTGGCAAATAAAATACAGTCAGCTTTAACGCGTTTGCCTGATTTTAAATGCATAACAACGCAATCATCACGGGTTTCAATGCGGTCAAACTCTTCGTTATGACGAATTACAATGCCGCTATTCCAAAAGTGATAGCTTAACGCATCTGAGATTTCAGCATCCATAAAAGCGAGTAAGCGGTCGCGAGTATTTACTAAATCTACCTTTGCGCCTAAACCCTTAAAGATCGAAGCGTATTCACAGCCAATTACCCCAGCGCCATAAATTAAAACGCGATGAGGGTCATGCTCTAGCCCTAAAATAGTATCGCTGTCGTAAATACGTGAATGGGTAAAGTCGACTTCAGGTGGACGATAAGGGCGAGAACCTGTAGCAATAACAATGGTTTTAGCAGTTAGTCGTTCGGTTGAACCATCAAGACGTTTAATTTCAATCGTGTGCTTATCAACAAAGCTGGCATCACCTTGAAACATATGAATGCGGTTACGGTCGTAAAAGCTACTGCGTAAATTTGATTGCTTAGAAATAACCGAGCTGGCGTGGTGCAAAATATCAGGAAACGTTAACCGACTAGGGCGCTCACCGACATTAAACAATGGGTTTGCTTTGTATTCTATGTAGCGGCTAACAGAGTGACGTAGTGCTTTTGAAGGGATAGTACCCCAATGTACGCAACCACCACCAACGGCAGCTTGGCGTTCGATAACGGCCACTTTTTTGTTGCTTTTAGACAGGTTCATGGCGGTACCTTCACCGCCAGGACCTGTGCCTATAATAATTGCATCATACTGAAATGATGGTTGTTCTTGCTTTACTTGTTGTTTGGCCACAGCCACTCCTACATTAGCTAAAAGAGGCTTTTAATAACCTCGCATTGAGTGCAAGCCACGCCTGTTTTTGGTTTTCCCAGGCCGCTTCCAACTCATGATATTGTGTCATTAAAGCTGATTTTTCGCATTGTTGCAGCATGTTATTCTTTTTAACTTCTAATACCTGCTTTTTTAGTGCGCAATAGTGCTGTAGCTTTTTCAGCAATAAATCGTACTCTTGCTGCAATAATGTAAGCTTATCTTGCGCTAAAGGCAATTTAGCTAAACGGTTTTGCGTTCTATTCATTAACGTTTCGGCTTTAGCTTTTTCGATGCGTTCAACCGGCGTACGTTTTAATTTTTTAGCAAGACCAACAGCCGCAAAAGCGCGGATCATCCATTTTGTTGGATCATAATGAAACCATTTTATGCCATTGCGATAGTCACTGGCAAAAATATGGTGAAAGTTATGGTAACCCTCGCCATAAGTAAATAAGGCTAAAAAGCCGTTATCACGGGCGGTATTTTTTTCAGTATAAGGACGAGATCCCCAGATATGTGCCACAGAATTGATAAAGAAGGTGAAATGCTGACTCAATACCAAGCGCAATAATCCGGCTAATAAAAGCATACCCAATACATCACCAATCATTAAGCCAAGTACAAGTGGAATGCCAATATTAGTCGCTAGCACTAATTTCATATAATGGCGGTGTTGCCACATCACTATTTTATTGCGTTGTAAATCACGACAATTACTGTAATCACCATAGCTGTCGCCTTGGTAATCACGAAGCATCCAGCCGATGTGGCTATACCAAAAGCCATTAGTTGCAGCATAAGGGTCTTTTACAGGGTCATCAACTTGGCCATGATGAACGCGATGGTCACTACTCCAGTGCAGAGCACTATTTTGCAGTGCAAAAGCACCACCTAAAGCAAAAAAAGCTTCAACAAAAGGGTGGGCGTCGTAAGTTTTATGGGCCCACAAGCGATGGTAGCCAGCGGTAATCGACATACCGGCATAAAACATACAAGCAACGAAGGCAATCCAATGCGCGCTAGTAAACCCGTAGGTAATTCCATACCAAGGTACTAAGATGGCGGCTGCCAAAAAGGTAATGCTAAAAAATAGGACGTTGGTCCAAATAATCGGTGGTTTTTTCATCTGTTCAAATCTGAGCGTACACTTGTAAGCTAAAATAATATTTCATTCTCCTGCCGTCAAGTATTAGACTGGGGAATTAAGATAAAAATCACCATAAATTGATTTAAATTAAATCAAGGAGTAGTTCATGTCGGGTGTTCGCGCGCAACAGAAACAAAAAACACGACAAGCTTTAATTGAGGCGGCATTTAACCAATTGAGCGCCGATCATAGTTTTTCTAATTTAAGTTTACGTGAAGTTGCCCGTGAAGCAGGTATAGCACCAACCTCATTTTACCGCCACTTTAAAGACATGAATGAACTAGGTTTAACTATGGTAGATGAAGCCGGTTTAACGCTGCGCCAGCTAATGCGCCAAGCACGTCGCCGTATAGCTAGTGGTGGCAGTATTATTACCACCTCAGTGGTAACATTTATGGAGTTTATCGATAATTCTAGTAACCAATTTAGGCTACTACTACGGGAACGTTCCGGCACTTCTAAAGCGTTTAGAGCCGCTGTAGCCCGTGAAATTAAACACTTTATTTTAGAGCTTGCCCACTACCTTGAAAGCGAAACTCCCTGTGATGCCACTCATGCGTATATTCAAGCAGAGGCTATGGTCACGCTAGTATTTAATGCCGGTGCTGAAGCCCTTGATATTGAAGGCCAACAACGAGAAGAGTTAGTCGAGCGCTTAATTTGGCAATTACGCTACATTACTCGTGGCGCTAGCAATTATGTACGAGATGGGAATAAAGAGTAAAAAATAACAAAGAGTTAATCTAGGCGAAGGCTGTAAGCTGATTAGTTTAATAGACTTTTATTTTTGGTTTTTTGTGTTTTTTTATGCTTTAAATTTAATTTTTTGGATTGTTATTTCTTTTTATATGGTGTTAAATTCCTTTTCTTGGAAATATTATGCTTGCTTGTATTGTTTTGAAGTGTTAAAAATAGGCCTCACTGAACACACACATTTAGTAAAGACGATGCAAAATACTCATTTAATTACATTAAAACTAAACCTCTTACTGCTAGTGCACGTGAGCGGGGATTAGTGTATTTGCATTAAGTAAACACAAAAAACCCCGCATATTGCGGGGTTTTTTTTATCTCGCATCCAGGGCAGCAGAGAATTAAGGGTAGATTATGCAAGAACAAGATAAAGTATGGATTTTCGACACCACCTTACGTGATGGTGAGCAAGCGCTTAAAGCGAGCCTAACTGAAGAAGATAAAATCCAGCTGGCGCATACTATTAGTCGCCTAAATGTGGATGTGATGGAAGTTGGTTTTCCGGTTTCGAGCCCTGCTGATTTTCGTTCAGTACAACGTATTGCCACAGAAGTGAAAGGCCCAATTATTTGTGGTTTAGCGCGTGCTGTTGCTAAAGATATTGAAGCCTGTGGCGAAGCACTTCGCAGCGCACAGCAAAGTCGAATTCATACTTTTATTGCTACTAGCCCGTTGCATTTAGAACACAAACTGCGCATGAGCTTAGATGACGCCACAGCAATGGCGGTTAAATCAATCAAACTTGCCCGTAATTATACTGATGATGTGGAATTTTCATGCGAAGACGCAGGCCGTACACCGCATTGGGATTTATGCAAAATTGTTGAGCAGGCGATTAACGCCGGTGCATCAACGATTAACTTACCGGATACCGTTGGTTTTGTAACACCAGACGAATACGCTGCAATGATCCGCCATTTAATGAATAACGTGCCAAACATTGATAAAGCACGGTTAAGTGTACATTGCCATAACGATTTAGGTTTAGCCGTTGCCAATTCAATTGCTGCGGTACAAGCCGGTGCAAGGCAGATAGAATGTACGATTAATGGGATTGGTGAGCGTGCGGGTAACTGCTCGCTTGAAGAAGTGGCGATGATCATGAAGATGCGCCAAGACCACTTAAAAGTGTATACCGATATTCGCAGTGAAGAAATCTATCGCGCCTCACGCCAAGTAGCAAAAATTTGTAATATGCCTGTGCAGCCGAATAAAGCCATTGTTGGTGAGAACGCCTTTGCTCACAGTTCGGGTATTCACCAAGATGGCGTATTAAAAGCGCAAAACACCTATGAGATTATGTCGCCAGAAAGTGTTGGTGTGCCAAACAATCAATTAAACATGACTTCACGTTCAGGACGCCATGTTATTGAGCACCGCCTTGAAGAATTAGGCTATCAAAAGTCTGATTATGATATGGACAGCCTATATGAAAGCTTCTTAACCCTTGCCGACCAAAAAGGTACTGTGTACGACTACGATCTTGAAGCGATGATTTATTTTAATCAAATCAGTGATAAAGACGAAAAGTACCAATTAGAGTTTGTTAACTCAACGTCTAACTCGCAGTCAGTGGCAAGCTCTACAATTGGTATGACGATTAATGGTGAGTCTAAACAAGAAGCGGCTACCGGTAATGGCCCTGTAGAGGCATCATTCTTAGCGATTGAGCGTTTAACGGGTATGGCTGTTGAGATGATTGAATTTAATTTAGAGGCGACCGGTGAAGGTGCCAGTTCACTTGGCCAAGTCAATATTATAGCGAAATACGATGGCCGCCCTTATCACGGTGCAGGTATCGCGGCGGATGTGGTTGAGGCGTCAGTACGCGCCATGATCCGTGTTTATAACTTAATTTATCGCGCACAAAAAGTGTCAGATTTAAAACAACAAAGGAAAGCAGGATGAGTCAATCAAATTATAGCGTTGCAGTATTAGCAGGCGACGGTATCGGCCCAGAAGTAATGGCAGCAGCAGAGCAAGTATTGGATGCTGTAAGCAGTAAATTTGGTTTTACTTTGACTCGCCACCCACATGCGATTGGTGGTGCTGCTATCGATGAATTTGGTAAAGCATTACCTGATACTACCTTAGCGGCATGTGAAAGCGCCGATGCAATTCTGTTTGGCTCTGTGGGTGGCCCTAAGTGGGAAAACTTACCGCCAAACGAACAACCAGAGCGTGCATCACTTTTACCACTGCGCAAACACTTTGGTTTGTTTTGTAACTTACGCCCAGCGCAACTATTACCAGCACTGAGCGCTGCATCGCCACTGCGTGCTGATATCAGCGCACAAGGTTTTGATATTTTATGTGTGCGTGAATTAACCGGCGGCATTTACTTTGGTGACAAAGGCCGCAGTGGTGAAGGGGCTGATGAAGCCGCTTTCGACACGCAAACCTATTCACGTAAAGAAATTGAACGTATTGCGCGTTTTGCTTTTGAAGCAGCAAAATTACGTAATAACCATGTTACCTCGGTTGATAAAGCTAACGTATTGGCATCAAGCGTATTATGGCGCGAAGTGGTTACAGAGGTAAGCAAAGACTACCCAGAAGTGAGCCTAGATTATATTTACGTTGATAACGCTGCAATGCAACTAGTAAAACAACCAAGTCAGTTTGACGTGCTACTGTGCGATAACCTATTTGGTGATATTTTGTCAGATGAATGCGCCATGATCACAGGTTCTATGGGCTTATTACCATCAGCTAGCTTAAATCAATCAGGCTTTGGCTTGTACGAACCTGCTGGTGGCTCTGCGCCAGATATCGCGGGTAAAGGGATTGCTAATCCTATTGCGCAAATTTTAAGTGCTGCGTTAATGCTACGTTATTCACTAGGTCAAGATGAAGCCGCACGTAGCATTGAAAAAGCCGTTGCTGAAGCGGTCGAAGCAGGTGTTGGTACACCAGATATTTACCCAAATGCGGGTTATACCACCCAAGATGTTGCTGCTGCGATTGTCGAGAGAATATAAAACAGCAGAATTTAAACAATTATTCACTCGCTGCACCGTCACGCGGCGAGCCAAACAAATTAGGGGATCCGCAAGTGGCCCAAACCTTATACGATAAAATTTGGCAAGCACATGTCGTTGCCAGTATTAATGAGCAAACCGACTTACTTTATATTGACCGTCATTTAGTACACGAAGTGACATCGCCGCAAGCGTTTGCTGGCTTGCGAGAGAAAAACCGTACAGTACGTTGTCCTGAAAAAACCATCGCAACCATGGATCATAATGTATCGACCAAAAGCCGCTCATTAGATGCCGCAAGCGAAGTATCAAAAAATCAATTAATGGCGCTTGATGCCAACTGTAAAGAATTTGGCATTACGCTTTATGATTTAAACTCAATTAACCAAGGCATAGTACATGTAATGGGGCCTGAGCAAGGGATCACTTTACCTGGTACTACCATTGTTTGTGGCGATAGCCATACATCAACCCACGGTGCATTTGGTGCACTTGCTCACGGTATTGGTACGTCAGAGGTTGAGCACGTACTAGCAACGCAAACGCTACAACAGAAAAAAGCCAAGTCATTAAAAATTCAAATTAATGGTGTATTACGACCAACTGTGACGGCCAAAGATTTGATCATGGCGGTGATTGGTAAACTAGGTACCGCCGGTGGAACTGGTTATGTAGCTGAGTTTTGTGGTGAAGGCATTGAAGCACTGTCAATGGAAGCGCGTATGACATTGTGTAACATGAGTATTGAAATGGGCGCAAAAGCAGGTTTAATCGCACCGGATCAAATTACTTATGATTACTTAAAAGGTCGCCCGTTTGCACCGAAAGGCACAGATTTTGATGCCGCAGTTGCCTACTGGGAAACGCTAAAAACTGACGAAGGCGCACAGTTTGATCTAGTTGTTGAGCTAGAAGCGAGCAGCATTCAGCCGCAAATTACTTGGGGCACCAGCCCTGAGCAAGTTATTGGTGTTGATGAGTGTATTCCTGATCCAGATAAAGAGCCTGATTTAATTAAAGCTGATGCGATCCGCAGTGCACTTAAATATATGGGCTTAAACGCTGGTGATAAGTTATCGTCAGCGATGGTAGATACGGTATTTATTGGTTCATGCACCAACAGCCGTATTGAAGATTTACGCGCCGCCGCACAAATTGTTGAAGGTAAAAAAGTCGCGCCGGGTGTTGAAGCGTTAATCGTACCTGGCTCTGGTTTGGTGAAAAAACAGGCTGAAGATGAAGGCCTAGCTGATATTTTTAAAGCGGCTGGCTTTGAGTGGCGTGAGCCGGGTTGTTCAATGTGCTTAGCAATGAATGACGACCGGTTAGGTGCAGGCAAGCGCTGTGCATCCACCTCAAACCGTAATTTTGAAGGTCGCCAAGGCCGAGGTGGTCGTACACATTTAGTAAGCCCTGCAATGGCCGCTGCGGCAGCAATTCATGGTCGCTTTGTTGATATTAGAGGAGAAGCCTAATGAGCATTTTTTTTAGTGGCTTAATGGCCCCACTTGATAAAAACAACGTTGATACCGATCAAATCATTCCAAAGCAGTTCTTAACCTCAACCAGCCGTGATGGCTTTGATGCAGCATTGTTTTATGACTGGCGCTATTTAGATAATGGCGAGCCAAACCCTGAATTTATTTTAAACCGTGCGTGTTATCAAGGCGCGCAAATATTACTAACCCGCGATAACTTTGGTTGTGGCTCATCACGCGAGCACGCACCATGGGCACTTAAGCAATATGGCTTTGAAGTAATTTTAGCGGAAAGCTTTGCAGATATTTTCTTTAATAACTGTGGCAATAACCAAATGTTAGCGATTGCACTACCAGCGCAAACATTGGAAGATTTGTTTGTACTAAGCGAGCAACATGATGATATTCATATCGACATCGATCTTGAAAATCAGGTGCTTACCAGTAACAAGTTTGCCCCAATCAGTTTTGATATCCGTAAAGACGTAAAAGAGCGTTTATTAAGCGGCTTAGACTTTATCGGTGTAACCGAAACGCTGAATCCACAAATTGATGCGTTTGAAGCAAAGCTTAACGCTGAGCGTCCTTGGCAGTAGTGATTTAAAAGTTATTAAACAATGAAACGCGGCCAAGGCCGCGTTTTTTATTGCCGCGGTTAAAAATAGTTGTTAACTTCGGAACGTTATCGGCAATTAAATATTATAAGAACTATTTATGCGAACGCTTTCTCCAAAATACATAGGCATTATTTTAGGTGTGCTTTATGGAATATCTATGCGGTTATTCCTAGAGTTCAGTGATAAGTTTAACTTTGGTAGTTTAGTCACTATTTCTTTTATGTTTTTAGTCCCTGTTGCGATTGGCTATATTCGAGTTTATTTTGAATGCACATCAGAGACATTGTTAACCTATAAGCAAATGGCCGTTAAGGCCTGGCAGCCTATTTTTGTGTTTTTATTGGTAAGTATAATCACTCTTTTAGAGGGAAGTATCTGCGTCGCCATGGCGCTACCTGCATTTATGTTATTTGCAAGTATTGGTGGTTTATTGGCCGGTTTTGTACATAGAACCTTGGTACAAAAAAGTAAAAAAGCAGCAATGTCGATAGTGCTGCTACCCTTGATGTTATCACCTCTTGAGGTCAATTTTTTAAAGTTATCGCAAACATATGAAGTTAAAAACTCAATTGTTATCAATGCGCCAATAGATGTTGTTTGGCGGCAATTGGCGAGTGTGAGTTACATTGCAGACGAAGAGTTCCCAATGTCATTTTCACAATTAATTGGTATTCCTCGGCCTTTGCAGGCGGATATGGATTCACAGGGGGTAGGAGCCGTGAGAACCAGTAAATGGCAAAGTGGTGTTGTCTTTAAAGAGGTTATAACTGATTGGCAGCCAAGAAAACAAATGCTCTACCAGTTTGATATAGATCCTGATTTGATTCCGGACAACGCACTAGACAAACATGTAAAGCTAGGAGGGGAATATTTTTCACCTCTCTATGGAGGGTATTATTTAACACCAACAGCTAATGGACAAACTATGTTAACTTTAAAAACAACGGTTGAAGATAATACCAACTTTACTATTTACTCTCGCTTATGGGGGGAGTTTATTTTTCAAGATTTTCATAACTCATTATTAAAAATGATAAAAAACAGAGCAGAAAAAGTTGTTTGAGTTATTTGTTTTGGGTGGCTAACTTTCATCTCGCTAACTTATAACTAAATTACCATTCACCGCGATTACTTCCTTTGTATTTATTAACAGGCTAAGCTGTAACTTTATACTTTTAGGAACATGCTATGAAATTATTAACTGCGGCGACCTTATTACTGGCGTCTACGGCGGCGTTTGCACGCCCTGCACCTTTAGTATCTATTCCAAGCCATGATGGCTTTTTTGATAATATTGCCGCCCATTGTGGTAAAGCATATGAAGGAACTGTAACAGTTGATAATGCTGCTGGTCCTAGTTCGTTTGCGGGTAAAAAATTAGTCATGCATGTTCGTAAATGCACAGATAGTGAACTGCAAGTGCCGTTTCATGTTGGTGATGATGCGTCACGTACATGGATCATCACCAAAACAGGCAGTGGCTTGAGCTTAAAACACGATCATCGTCATAAAGATGGCACTGATGATATATCTACTATGTATGGCGGCCATACAATTGATGCGGGTTTTGAGAGTGTGCAGTCTTTCCCTGCAGATCAATATTCAAAAGAGTTGTTTGTCAGCCAAGGTATTCCACAGTCGATTGGTAATACGTGGCAAATGTATATCTACCCAGAAAAATTCACTTACCGTTTAATTCGCCAAGGCCGCGAGTTTCGCGTTGATTTTGATTTAGCTAAATCAATTACACCGCCAGCAGCACCTTGGGGCTATAAAGACTAAAAAAGCAAAGGCTAGTCTTTTGTCGGTTCAGTCTCACATTGTAGTAATACTGTTAAAGGTGGCTGATATTTACGAGGCTTGGTTGGGAAACGATCATACTCTTGTACACCATCAGTCACTTTTAGCATAAACGGATTTCCGCGACATAAACGATCAGCATGGCGCAGTAAAAACACGCTTTGGTTTTTAAAATGCTGATAGTCGTCAGACTGAATTTCTAGATGATAGTTATTATCGTCAATTTTAGTTTGGTAATAATGTACTTTTTCATCGAAATCATAGAGTTTTTCGGTCTCGCCTTTTTCAGCTAATGCAACATTACAACCTACAAGCAACGCGAGTATGGTGGTAATTGTTAGGCTATTTAGCATTTTTCCTTTCATAAACCTTGAACTCCATTATTGTATTGCACCCTTGATTTAACTACAGTGGTGCCTCAGTTATGATTTAAGTCTAACACCCAAAAAGGGAAAATGTGATGTTCAAACAAATTAAACAGCTTTTTTCGTCATTTAGTGAACAGCCATCAATGATGCAAGAGCATGATCTGAAAACGGCGATAGCGGCACTATTGATTGAGGTGATGCGTGCTGATAGTGAGCAGCAAGCAGATGAACTCCAAACGTTAGCATTAACTTTAAAAAAATATTTTAATTTAAGCGATGAAGACGTTGCACAATTAACAGAGCAGGCCGGCGAAAGTTTAGATGAAGCGATTGATTATTTTCAGTTCTCTAAACAAATCAATGCTCAATGTAGTGCCGAGCAGCGCATTGAAATAATTGAATTGCTGTGGCGTTTAGCCTATGCAGATGGTGAACTTGATCCGCAAGAAGAATATGTCATTCGTCGGGTTGCTAGTTTATTGTATGTAACTCATGAAGACTTTATCGCCGCCAAATTGGCAGCGACAAAACTTTCATAAGCGGTTTATTTATTTAATTTGCTGGCTACGCTGACTAGTTGTTGGGCAAGACCTGCAACACGTTCCGCTGTCACAGGATCGCTAATGCGGCCATTTTCATCTAGCACGGTATGAATCGCGGGTACCGCTAATTGGTCGGCAAGTACTAGGCTACCAATACCTGATAAAATATCGCGAACGTGATTCAAGCCGCGTAGGCCGCCTAATCCACCAGGTGATGAGGCATATAACGCTGTTACCTTGTTACGAAATGCAGGAACAGCACCTTGCTCTGTGCGTGATGCCCAATCAATGGCATTTTTAAGTACCGCGGTGATTGAACCGTTGTATTCAGGGCTTGCCAGTAAAATACCATCAGCAGCGCGAAGTTTGTCTTTTAGCAACTGTGCACCAACGGGTGTGCCTTGCGCTTCAATGTCTTCGTCAAACATGGGTAAGTTTAAATCAGCCAGTTTGATCACTTCTACTTCCGCACCGCTTTCTAATGCAAAGCGGGCTGCTTCATTGATCAATTTTTGGTTAAAGCTGTCTTTACGTAAGCTGCCTGCTAAGGCAATAATTTTTGGTGTTGTCATGAGCTGCTCCTGATAATGAGTTTGTATAATGTGACTTTAACAAATAATCACTTGCAGAAAACCCGAATAAACGCAACACTTATGTGCGTATATGCACATAAGTTTAAGGTGGCACAGTATGGCGGTTAAGTTTGAAGATTGGCAAGATGTTAAAGTGGCTTTTGAGGTTGCACGTTTAGGTACCTTAACTGCGGCGGCAGAGGCGCTTAATGTGCACCATAGTACAGTGCTTAGGCGAATTAATAATCTTGAAAAAAACTTAAACACACGTTTGTTTCATCGCCATGCTCGTGGCTATAAAGCAACAGAAACAGGCGCTAAGCTGTTTAGTACCGCACAAGTGATCGACAGCTCTCTTGAGCAGTTACATAATGATATTGCTGCGGCTGATAGCACACTGCGCGGCAGTTTACTGTTAACCACGGTTAGTGGCTTTATGGATGTGCTTGGCGATGTGTGCGAGCAATTTCAGGCGCTACATCCACAAGTGCAGCTTGAGATGATTTTAGAGCAAAAGCGTTTACGGCTCGATCACGGTCAGGCGCACATTGCCGTACGGGCAGGGCCAAGGCCCGATGAAGGCGACTATATTGCACAGCATTTGGCTCAGCTTCACTCGGGTTTATATGCTAATCAGCGATATATTAATAAATATGGTATGCCTAAATCGCTGAGTGATTTACAGCAACATAACTTTATTTCTGGCGTGGCGGGCTTTAATGCGCGGGTGCCGTATTTTGAATGGGTAGATCAGCATATTGCAGCGCCGCAAATAAAACTGCGTGTGTCAGAAACCTCAGAAGCTACGCGTGCTGTAATTAAAGGCTTAGGAATTGGTGGGTTACAGCACAATGTTGCGGCTCAATACGCTAATTTAGTACCCATTTTATCTAATGAATTAATCTGGTGTACTGATATATGGCTAGTAACGCATCATTTGGTGCATCGTACCGCAAAGGTACAGGCGTTTAGCCAATTGTTAAAAACCTATTTTCAAACCAATAAAGCAAGCTAATGTGGCATTATAAAAACTTAGGTGATGCTATGTTTGCAGATGCAGAGCTGGCTAAAATAAAACAGCTAGCAATGGCTACCAACGCACCACTTTACGTTAAATATTACGCAAAAAGTGGACTGCATTGTGAAGTGTTGCTGTATTTTTCGCCGCACTATCAATCGCTTGCTGCTCTGCTGGGGGCTACTTGCTGTAAAGCCCCTAACTTAGATGAACTGACGGTTTTATAGCTATTTTATAGCGACTTTTTGACTGAAATACCTAAGCGTTTAGCCAAGCGAACTAAGTTTGCACGGTCTACTTTTAAGGTGCGTGCTGCACTTGCCCAGTTATAATTATGTTGCTCAAGCTGCTGACTAATTAAATGATGGGTAAAGGTATCGGTTGCTTGCTTAAGTGATAAATTTTGCTCTGCTATGTTAGTGCTACTGCCAGTGGTGGTGTTTGTGGTACTAGCAGGTAATGATAACTGTGTTGTATTACTCGCACTAAGGTTTAGCTCACAGTGCTCGGGCTTTATGGTGATAATGGCTTGTTGCCATTGGCTTTGTTTGGCCTTTAGTGCTGCGCGGCTAATTACATGCTCTAGCTCCCGTACGTTACCCGGCCACTGATATTGGGTTAACAATAATTGTGCATCGACACTTAACTTAAGTTGTTTTATTGCTAATTTTCGTGCGGTTTGCTCAACAAAAAAACCAGCTAATAAAACCACATCGTTTTCACGCTGGCGTAACGGCGCTACCGTTAGCGGGTAGACACTTAATCTATGGTATAAATCGGCTCTAAAGCGTCCTTCGGCTACTTCTTTTTTTAAATTACGATTAGTAGCAGCAATAACCCGCACATCAACATATTTCACTTCGTCTTCGCCTACTGTTTGTATTTCGCCACTTTGTAATACCCGTAGCAATTTACTTTGTAGTACCAGTGGTAGCTCGCCTATTTCGTCTAAAAATAAAGTACCACCGTGCGCTAGCTGAAACTTACCTTGGCGCGCATGATCCGCCCCAGTAAAAGCGCCTTTAGCATGGCCAAAAAACTCACTTTCGGCGAGATTTTCAGCAAGCGAAGCACAGTTTAAATGAATAAGTGGCTGCTCACTGCGTTTCGAGTGTAAATGAATATTACGTGCAACCAGCTCTTTGCCTACGCCGGTTTCGCCTAAAATTAACACACTAAAATTAGAGGCGGCGACAAGTTTTATATCATTTTTAAGTGCTTGTATTGCTGAGCTTTGACCAATAATTTCGCCGCCATCACGGGTGAGTGCTTCGCGGTTAAGCTCTTGCACTAAGGCGCTAGAATGCTGTGCATGTAATTTGTAATGAGCCAGCTGTAATGCCGTTTTAAAATGTGCGCTGCATAGCGTTTGTAAGGTGCTAAGCGTTTGCGCACTAATAGCGTTAAAGGCATTGGCATTTAGGCTGTCAAACGTAATCACACCTAATAACTGTTGTTGATAAAATAGGGGTAAACCTAAGCAAGCATGTACCGGAATGTCGCCAGTTTTTGCTAGTAGTAAGCCGTCGTACGGATCGGGCAATGGACAGTCATGGGCAAATTGCAGTGGTTGCTGAGTATTACAAATAGCTTCTAAGCGCGGATGCTCACTAAGCTTAAAACGCCGCCCCAGGCTATCTGGCATTAAGCCTTTAATTGCAAGTGGCTTGAGCTGCTCACCTTGTAGCTCAAGCAGTGCGCTGGCATCACTGGCAATCACTGTTTCAAGGACAGTAAGTAATTGCTCAAAACAGTTTTTATCTAATGTGCTTTGAGCCAGCTTTACCGCTACGGCAGTGAAGTTAATTGCGCTGCTCATGTCAAAATGACTCTTATGTGTTTTTTGGTTTGATTTATGGTAGGTCATAAAGACATGAAAAGCAAAGGTGGATAAGTTAGTTCATTGAAATATATATGTTTATTTTATTGGCACGATAAGTGTAATAGGTAGTTAAGTGCATTAGTTGTTGAGGCCGTTATGAACACCTTGGTTATACATAATCCAAGCTACAAAATTGAGACAGCTTGTTTACTGAAAAAACTACTGCTAGTGGCAAACTCATTATTAGCAGCTAGTTGTGCATTACTAATAACCAGTATTTTAATTAGCTACCCTTTTGCCGATTACTTTTCTATACCGGTGCAAATTTCGGCACATATTAGCACTATTGTTATTGCTGCTATTTTAAAAATTAGCTATGTGCTGCGTTGTATCGCACTGCATGGCATGGGGAAGGAAGTTCGTTAATGCGACCTATTAATTTATCTCAGCCGGTACCGGCTAATATTCGCTTTTACCAAATAACGCAGTGGCCAGTATGGATGCTGCCATTTAGACCCTATTTTTTAGCCGCAGGCTTGTTGGCTTTTAGTTCAATAGGCTACTGGTTATTAATTTTAACGGGTAGTGCAACTTGGCAGTTAACAATCCCCGCTACATTATGGCATGCCCACGAAATGTTATTTGGTTTTGCAGGTGTTGTTGCAGTGGGTTTTTTACTTACCGCCGCGCAAACTTGGACTGGAGTACCTAGCATTAGTGGCAAAAAGTTAATGCTATTAACGCTGTTATGGCTTGGGGCGCGAGGCGCATTTTTTGTGTCTTTGCCTGCTTTTGCACAATTTAATTTATATGCGGTGTTAGTGTTACAGCTTGCATGGTGGCTAGGTGTTATTGCAGCATTAGCTAATATGTTATTAACCGCTAAAAGCAAAAATAACTATCAATTTTTAGTGCTATTAGCGGCGCTGTGTACGTTAAATATTGTTTACTTGGCCCTGCTGATTGAACAAAACATGCAGTTTGCGCTCGCCATTGTTGATACAGCAGTATTACTGATGACCTTATTAATTGGCATAGTAGCAGGGCGTGTATTGCCATTTTTTACCAGTAAAGGCCTTGGTTTAACAGCACAGGTACGTACAGCTAACGTTGACTCAGTATTACTGTATATGAGCGTTTTTAGTATTGCGGTGTTTTTTCTTAGTCAGTTATTTTTTAATCAGCTAAACCCAGGCTGGGCACTTGCTGTTGTTGCTGTGCTGCATTTAATTCGTAGTTTTTATTGGTGGGATAAAAACGTACTTAAAGTTCCTTTGTTATGGTCTTTGCATTTTTCGTACTTGGCACTAGGTGTAGGTTTAATGCTGGTAGCCGTGAGTTTTTACAGCAGTGTTATTTTATTTAAAGATGCACTACACCTCATTACCATAAGTACCATAGGGATGATGATTTTAGCCATGATGACACGCGTATCTCATGGGCATACCGGGCGCTCTTTGACTATTCCACATTATATGGCGGTTGCTTTTGCTTTAGTGTTAGTGGCTGGGATTACTCGTTCTTTACTGCCTTTTGTTATTGGGCCACACCTAGCTTGGCAGCTAAGTGCTGGGCTGTGGCTAATTGCCTTTTTATTATTTTTAATTCACTGCACACCTATTTTAACACAGCGTCGTGTTGATGGGCGTCGTGGTTAACCTATACCTATTTTATTAATTGGGTATTATTCACGCGTAGGAAAACCTAGATGTTATCTGATAAAACTATTGAAATTGTTAAAAGTACTGTTCCTTTATTAGCAGAGGCAGGTACGGTCGTAACCGATCATTTTTACAAGCGCATGTTTAGTCATAATCCTGAGTTGCAGGATATTTTTAATATGACTAATCAGCGCAGTGGCCGTCAGCAATTTGCATTGTTTAATGCATTGGCCGCTTATGCACAAAATATTGATAATTTAGCCGTATTAAAAGAAGCGCTGGCGCGTATTAACCATAAACATGCCAGCATGCATATTTTACCTGAGCATTATCCGATTGTGGGTGGTCATTTAATAGGTACTTTAAAAGAGCTGCTTCCTGAACAATTTACAGCTGAAGTTGAATACGCATGGCGTGAGGCATACGCACTACTTGCTGATATTTGTATCACCGAAGAGGCGGCTCTATATGAGCACAGTAAAAATAACCACGGTGGTTGGGCGGGGACTCGTGAGTTTGTGATTGCTAACAAACACAGTGAGTCAGAGTTAGTAACCAGTTTTACTTTAGCTCCAGTTGATGGCAAAGCCGTAATAGCGCATAAACCTGGCCAGTATTTAGGCATTAAAGTGAGACCCGATGATGCGCAATACAGTGAAATTCGTCAGTATTCAATTTCTCAACAAAGCAATGGTGAGAACTACCGCATTAGCGTGAAAAAAGAGTTATTGCCAGCTGCAGGGATTGTATCTAATTACTTGCATTCACTTGATGAGGGCCGTGTTGTGGAGCTTTACCCGCCAGCAGGAGACTTCTTTTTGCGCGCAAATAATAAACCTGCTGTATTAATTTCTGCGGGCGTTGGCCAAACACCTATGCTGGCAATGCTACAAACATTATTAAGCGATACATCGAATCAAGCGGTCACTTATTTACATGCGTGTGAAAATACCCAGCAACATTCATTTAGTCAGTTTTTGGCGGAGCAAGCCGCAGCTCATACTCGGTTAAATCATTATACTTGGTTGAATCAAGGTGGTGAGGGCGATGACTTTACTGGTTTGATGGATGTTAACGTTGTTGCAGAGCAATTACCGCTCACACAAGGTGATTTTTATATTTGTGGCCCAACTGGTTTTATGGCTGCCATTAAACAGCAACTACTCGGCCTTGGCGTGGATACCGCACGTATTCATTATGAGGTGTTTGGTCCACACCAAGATATTTAATAACAAAATTAAATACAGATTTTAAGTAACAGGCGCGCAATGCGCCTTTTTATACTTTTTGGCTATTTAAAGTACAGTATTACTGCCTTTCGCCGCTAACGCTTGATTTTGCCATGCGGTGAATAGCTTTTGCTGTTTATCAGATATTTTTAAACCATAGGTTTTTTGCATATAAAAGTAGGCATCAGCGATACGTTTTCGGGCATGAAATGGCGGTTCTACTAGGCGTTGCTTAAAATCGACTTTCACTTGGCAGCGGCCATATTGGTTCGCATCACCTGTAATCATACCAAACCGATAGTTAGATCTATCGGCGTTTATCTCACCTATTGCTGGCGCCAAATTATTAATATCGGCTTCCATTTTACGAAACTGCTCACTGGTTTTAACGCAGTTTTTACGGCCGCCATTTTGCCAACACTGCAGCTGGTGGCCAAATTCCCAAGCTGGAACTATGTGTTCCCATTCAATCCGAACGGCACGAGCATTGGGCTTGCCTGAGCGGGTTACGGCGTTACGTGGTACATAACCGCACGCATTTGGATCGGGTATTAGCTTTTTACCTTGGCGTTTAATATTACAGCCACAATAGAGGCTGGTGGCGTTATCAGGAAGGGTTTTGATGAGGTGTTTTTTGGCGCTTGAGAAACTCGTAAATTGCTCTGCGTAAAGGTTAAAACTCAGGCAAAAAAAAGCGAGCGCAAGAAGAAAATGCGGCATATCCAATCACTTTAGTGAACTACAGGAAGCGCTATTTTAGAGTGATTATTCAAACGGGTAAATCAGTTGAATGGAGTATGTTGAGAGAAATGCAATGATACAACAGGCAAGGCACTTATAATGCCTTGCTACAATTTAAAGCTTACGGCGGCGTAGGCGTACATTTTGTAGTAAAAGTAGCATACCAGTGATGCAAAACAGTACGCTAGTCGCTGAAAAACTGATCAGTAAAGGATTGTTAAAGTCTTCACGCTCATCGTAATCCATAATATGTAACATCCAGAAAAAGTCGAATATACGCCATATTGTGCTGCGAACGGTAATAACTTGGCCATTAAGTGTAGATAAATATAAAGTTGTGCTCCACAGATCATCAAATTGCACTTGCCATAAATTTGCTTTGTAGCCCACTTCTCTGGGGCCAACGTCAAGTTGCGTGATGTGTTTTACAGTTGCATCAATTAGCAGGTGGGCTTTGGCATTCGCAATGATGTTTTGTTGTGTTGGCGCAGCTAATAGCTGACCTGTGCGGCCATTAAAACTCGATTCTCCTTGTGCGGACGTTACTACAATAGTCGGGGTTGTTAAAAAATGACGATAGCTTATTTGCTGCGGTTCATTTATTTGCGCAACAATGCTATCGAGTGAAGCTGAGTAGTCTTGCTGTTTAAATGGGTTATCTAATTGACTTGCTGCCAAATGCTTTCCGTGTACTTTTTCAAGTGGTATTGCGCTCATCACTAAGCCGCCAAGCAACCATGCGAAAATTTGTAGTGCTAGTAGGTAACCTAGCCACTTGTGGAGTTTACGCGCATGTTTGAAAATGCGTTTATTCATTACTACGACCTGTTTATTATTATTAGTGCGCTATTGTATAAGTTATATCGAGGTTGCCAATGTGGCAAATTGTCGCAGATAATAAAATCCACAGTTGATTTGGTATAAATGTAAAATTAGGTTAAAGTTTGCGTTGTTATTAACGCAGGGTAAAAATGAAACAATGTCGGAAATTCAATTTTTAAATGTAGATCTAGAACTGGAATCAAAGCAAGATATTAGTCTGCTAGTTGCGGACTTAAAAAAGAGTGCTGTAGTTTTGCATTATGATAAAGATGAGTACCGTCAACTTGCACGTATTGAGTCTAAAGAAGACGTTACCTCGCCAGATAAAGCCATTAACTATTTATGCGAATTGATTGAGTCTTGCTCGCGCAATGCATTAAAACAGTGGTTATCATGCTCAAGACGTACCTTTGATATTGGCTTTGAATCAGGCACTTCGCCAAAATGCTTTAATCAAGCGCTCAGTGCCGATACGTTATTGCGTATTTCAGCAATTGGTGCGGGCATTGAAATTACAATTTATCCACTCGAAAGTTAACCTTTACGCTCGACAACAGCTGCGGTCATTCTCGATACGCAGCATAGCTCTGCGCGACTATTAGTAATTTTTACTTCCCAGACTGACGTCCGTTTGCCTATATGCAGTGGTTTTGCGATTGCCGTTAAGGTGCCGTTGCGTGACGCTTTTAAATGGTTCGCGTTGATCTCTTGGCCAACACAATAAAACTTCGTAAAATCAACTACAAAGTTTGCTGCATAGCTGGCTACGGTTTCGGCAAGCACCACGTTTGCACCGCCATGTACCATGCCCATAGGATTATGGTGAGCTGGGATTGCAGGCATAGTGGCTGCTAAATAGTCATCGCCAATTTCACTAATTTCAATGCCCATGGTTTTCATTAAAGTGCCTTGGCCATTAATTCCTTCATCAAGTGCTTTGCACTGCGCTAGGGTTATCGGTTGGTACCAAATACTCATTACTTTACCTCATAAAGTTATTTCTTAAATCAGTCTACACTTTTAAACACTTTTCTACAGTTAAGATCATAAAAATAGCTAAAATGTACCTTTATTATGTATTTGTTAATAGGCTTAAGGATGAAGTTAGGCGTATATAGATTGAGTGCAATGCTACTTGCGAGTGTATTTGTTCAGGCTCCAGTGGCAGCTGCTACACAGCATCAACTCGATATTGGTTTTACCGATTTGGGTGGTTTAGATGAATCATTTTTAGGGGCACGTTATCGCTATTTTGCTGAAGATCTTGAGCCTAAAACTGGACCATATGAACTTAGAGCCTATTTAAATCGAGTGAATAACTATGCCGTAGGTGGGTTTTCGAATGGTGATTTTAGCTATTTAAATATTGATGCTGCTGTTTATGGCCCTGAGGGGCTAGTTATGCAAGCCAGCCTGCAAAGAATTTCAGATGATAACAAATATTGGCAAGATACCGATTATTTAGCCAGTGCCGCGCTTGGTAAGCAGATGAATGAACAGCTTCAGCTTGGTTTTAATGCTTATTATAGTCGCGCTGAAAGCGACTATAATAACGGTAAGCAAAGTACTGAGCATGTGTCAGTAGAGTGGACTTATGCGCCGTATGTACGCTGGACTGATATTGATAATAACCAAGGCTGGGATTTAGAGTTAAAACAATTGGCGGGACGTTATCGCTATGTGCAAGGGCGGGCCATTTATTATGTAAATCAAGCTTGGTCAGTAGGGTTTATTGCCAATATCCGTAATACCGATAACCTCAGTGACAACTATGAACTGCAAACTCAATATTGGTTTAATAAACATGCCGCATTAAAGTTTGGGTTAGGCTCAGCGCTTGATTCTGGCAGTGGTTTAAATAGTATGAGTTTGTTATTAACAATGCGTTTATAAGCTAACTAAACTGAAATAGGTAAGCACACTTGTGCTTACCTGACGAGGGTTTACTGGTAACTAGCAGTAAGGCTTACGTTACTAAAAGCAGTATAACCTTTCACCATAATAGAATAGCCACCAGAGCGGTTATCGCTACAACTTTCGTTATTGCCATTTTTATAAGGGCGACAGTCATAGTTGTTGCTTGAGGCTGCACCATTATACTTTACATATAAGTCTAGATCGCCCGTACCACCGGAGGTTGTAATAGTCACTTGCTGAGTACCGCTTGGCGCCGTAAAAGTAAATAGCTGTTCACTATTTTTTGCACCGTTTACAGTAATCGGCTGATTATTTTGTAGCTCATTACCACTTGGCGGTGGGGTGGTAGTTCCTGATCTGAAGTTAGCAATGGTTGGGTTGGTTAAGTTCAATACCCGAGCATTATCATGTTGTGTTGCAGTGCCCATCACCGCGCCGTTGAGGTTGTAGAATTACTCTTTTTAGGAACTGGTTCTACACATTTCACTTGATTGTTTTTTAACCTTGAACCCACAGGGTTACTGTGATCTAATAGATATTATTCACCCACGGTAAATTGTTATGGCCAACTATAAGCCTGACTTATCCTGCCAAAATAAATTCATTCCAATCAATTTTGCTGAGCAAATATTGCCAGGTACATTTGAGTATGCGCTTTGTTATATTGTCGAAAATAAACTCGATTTGTCGGGCTTTGACGCGTGGTATAACAATGATAAAACGGACGCGGCGGCGTATCCACCTTCAGTGATGCTAAAGATTATTTTGCTCGGCTATGCACATGGTTTGATCAGCAGCCGCCGTATTGCTAAGGCGTGTGAGACGAATATTTTGTTCATGAGTGTGTCGGGTGATATTCAACCTCATTACACATCGGTAGCGGGATTCGTGGCCAAAATGCACGAACAGATTGAACCGCTGTTTACGCAAGTACTGATGATATGCGACGAAGAAGGCTTGATAGGTCGCAACATGTTTGCCATTGATGGATGCAAATTGAAATCGAATGCGAGTAAAGAATGGAGCGGCACATTCGATGAGCTAGGGCGTAAAAAAGCAAAACTAGAACGCGCGAGTAAACGTATTATCGAACGTCACCAATCACAAGATAGCCTGAGCGAAGAGTTGATAACACAGGATTTAAAGCAAAAAGAAAAGCTGGATAAAAGTGCAGATAAAATCACGGAGTTCTTAGCGACCCACGAGGAAAAAACGGGCAGCAAAGGCAAGCCCATTAAAAGTAATATTACCGACCCCGATAGCGCGAAAATGACCACGTCAAAAGGCACAATCCAAGGCTACAATGGGATAGCGATAAATGACGATAAACATCAAATTATACTGCAAGCACAGGCATGGGGCTCGGTGGGTGAGCAACAAACCTTGCAGCCAGCAGTTAAGCAATTAAAGCAGCTTGATAAATTGAATATCGACAAATCAACAGACGAACAAACGATTAAGTTCACCGCAGACAGTGGGTTTAATAGCGAAGCGAATCTTGAATACATGGCGAAAAGTGGCTTTGATACTTACATTGCGGATAACCAATTTAGAAAACGAAACCCGTTATTTAAAGACAGCGAAACATACGAAACAGAGCAAGAAAAACGCCGACTAAAACGCAGTAAAGGTAAGCCACGCTTATTTACTTCAGAGGACTTCCATTATGATGAAACGACACAAACCTGCCGCTGTCCCGCAGGCAATGACATGTGGCGAAGTGGTATCAATGTAAAAAGCCACAACCAAAAATACACGCGATTCTGCGGTTACTTAAAAGATTGCAAAGTATGCCCACTGCAACAGCAATGCATGCGACAGCCACCGACAAAAACAGGGCGGCAAGTACAGTTTAAAAATGATGAATCGCGTGAACAGCTCAGCTATATCGACAAAATGAAGGCCAAAATAGACAGCCCAATGGGACGACGACAGTACAGTAAAAGACTCGGCTGTATAGAGCCAGTGTTCGGGAATATTACTGTCAATAAAGGCATGAATAAGTTGACCTTACGTGGACAAACGAAAGTGAATGCGCAATGGCAGTTGTATTGCCTTGTTCATAATCTAGAAAAGCTGAGAAACACGATGCATTAATTAGCGTAAGCCCTTATCACCTCAAATAATCCACTCAAACACCTGTGATACCTTCCAAAACGCCCATTAAAGCAACAGCAAATCCTCTTTTATATTTTACGTAAAATCGAAGTAACCGATTGAATCAAAATAGGAACTCGGCTATGGTTAATGCATCAATAAAAATAAATTAAAAACGAGTTATTCTACAGGCTCGTTAGCAGTCGAAATAATTATATAGTCAACTTAACAAATGGAGAGAAAATTGAGCAAAGCAATCAGAATAGCCGCTGTAACTTGTTTAGCGCACGGCAAGATCATTATAAATTGAACTTATAGAATATGTAGTGATCAGATCAAGGCATAATAATCACCTTGGTCACGTAAAATATGAGCGCTACTTTTCTGAAACACTTTAATTCAATTACCGATCCTCGCATTGAACGCTGTAAAAAGCATGAGCTTATCGATATTCTCCTTTTAGCCATTAGTGCAGTAATCTCCGGTGCACAAGGATGGGAGGATATTGAAGACTTTGGGCATCTAAAACTTGATTGGTTAAAAAGATATGGCGCTTTCAACGCGGGTATTCCAAGACACGACACCATAGCCCGTGTCATTTGTCGGTTAAAATCAGATGAAATAGAGCATGCATTTCAATCTTGGATATCTTCACTTATTGAAACCACGGGTGCTGATATTATTGCTATGGATGGAAAAACTGCACGTCGTTCATTTACAACCAAAGATAGAAAAAGTGCTTTACATACCGTCAGTGCATGGAGCTGCCAACACCAGTTAGTTTTAGGGCAAACAGCCGTTGATAGCAAAACAAATGAAATCACAGCCATACCTGAGTTACTCACCATGCTAGATATTGAAAATAGCATCATTACACTTGATGCTATGGGCTGCCAGCAAGAAATAGCGAAACAAATAATTAAACAAAAAGCTGATTATATCCTAGCGCTCAAAGGTAACCATTCAGGTATGCAGAGTGAATTAGAAGCTTGGTGGCACAAGAGTGAGCGCGAAGGATTGACCAATAGCAACTATGATAAACATACCGAAATAAGCTCAGGGCATGGGCGCATTGAAACAAGGGTTTGTCAGCAATTGCTTATTGATAAAAGCTGGTTAGATAAAATCTACCAATGGTCTGGCTTAAAGAGTGTTATTCAAGTAACCGCTGAGGTTCACGATAAATCATCAGGTACAGACACGATAGAAACGCGTTGGTATATTAGTTCGTTAGCGTTAGGTGCGGAGCAAGCACTTAATGCGGTACGAAGCCACTGGCAGGTTGAAAGTATGCATTGGATGTTGGATATGAACTTTAGGGAAGATGAATCAAGAATCCGTAAGAAGCAAGGACCCCTTGTTTTTAACGTAATGAGAAAAATAGCCATGGCGTTATTTAAACAAGATACAACTAAAACAGCCAGTATGGCGAGAAAAAAGAAAATGGCAGGGCTAGACGATGATTATCGCTCAACCCTGTTAGAATCTGGGATTAAAATGCGCTAGCCGTGTTGTTTAGCGTTCATCATAACTGGATGTGGTATGGCAAGAGGAGTACATGAGTTAAACTCGCAAGCAAAAAACACTCCAAGAACTAATAAAACACCAATGGAAATAGAAGTTTATACTCAAGATAATCCACCACCAAAACCTGTTATTTATATCGCAAATGTAGCAGCTCACGGCAATGGTTATGCAGACAACAATGTCTTGTTAACCACTCTCAAAGAAGAAACCGCAAAAGTGGGTGCTGAATTGGTATTTATCACCAATAAGGAAATATCAAGAGACGAAATTGTTGGCACATATGGTGGCGGTTTTATGATGTCGAACCAGATTAAGCGCCCTCACTTATATGGAGTTGCTGGGGTGTATTCAAAAGTTAGAATCGGGATTACGGCTGGTGATGATGGAATTATCAAATACATAGATGCTGAATCCCCAGCCGACAAAGCAGGATTAAGAGAAGGTATGAGATTGCTGTCGATCAATGGAAAATATTTTAATAGTACAAATTTATTTCAGAAAGAAGTCTCCAACAAACTACCTGGTGATGTTGTGGTAATTGAGTACCTTGATCATGACAACAACAAGACGAAGATTAATGTCGAGTTAGAACCTAGCACTTGAAAATGCTAACAAACAAAGGCAGCTGACGCTTAACAGCGCGCAGCTGCTTTGGACGTTGAGGTTGTAGAATTACTCTTTTTAGGAACTGGTTCTACACATTTCACTTGATTGTTTTTTAACCTTGAACCCACAGGGTTACTGTGATCTAATAGATATTATTCACCCACGGTAAAT
This sequence comes from Pseudoalteromonas sp. KG3, assembly GCF_030436385.1. Taxonomy (NCBI): domain Bacteria; kingdom Pseudomonadati; phylum Pseudomonadota; class Gammaproteobacteria; order Alteromonadales; family Pseudoalteromonadaceae; genus Pseudoalteromonas; species Pseudoalteromonas sp. KG3. Next base: position 2,365,788 of record NZ_CP098523.1, on the reverse strand, counting down.
TGTTATGGCCAACTATAAGCCTGACTTATCCTGCCAAAATAAATTCATTCCAATCAATTTTGCTGAGCAAATATTGCCAGGTACATTTGAGTATGAGCTTTGTTATATTGTCGAAAATAAACTCGATTTGTCGGGCTTTGACGCGTGGTATAACAATGATAAAACGGGCGCGGCGGCGTATCCACCTTCAGTGATGCTAAAGATTATTTTGCTCGGCTATGCACATGGTTTTGTAAAAACTTGACTACAAAAAACGAATTTATGTAATCAACACTAATAGTTAACAGCCGACATTTAATTTTGTAAGTGTTAGCCACAGAGTGATTACAAGAAAAAATGGACTTAATAATTCTGGTTCACTTTTCAGTATTTATATTTGCGATTTTCAGATAACTGTATATACTCACAGTTAAATGTACTGTATGGAAAACCAGTTGTATGCGCCCATTAACGAATCGCCAAGCTCAAATTCTCGAACTTATAAAAGTTTTTATTAAAGATACCGGTATGCCGCCAACCCGTGCTGAGATTGCGCAAACGTTAGGTTTTAAAAGTGCTAATGCAGCGGAAGAACATTTAAAAGCATTAGCTAAAAAAGGCGTAATTAAAATGAAGCCTGGCGCTAGCCGTGGTATCCAATTGGTTGAAGAAGAAGAGCCTGAGCAACTTGGTTTACCGCTAATTGGTCGGGTTGCTGCTGGAGAGCCAATTTTGGCAGAGCAGCATGTTGAGAGCCATTGCCAAGTTGACCCCTTATTATTTAAACCCGCAGCCGACTTTTTATTACGAGTGCAAGGCATGAGTATGAAAGATATTGGCATTATGGATGGTGATTTACTGGCAGTACACAGCACGCAAGTTGCTGAAAATGGCCAAGTGGTTGTTGCCCGTGTTGATGATGATGTAACAGTAAAGCGCCTTGAAAAAGCAGGTAAAAAAGTTTTTTTACATGCTGAAAATGATGAATTTGCACCTATTGAAGTCGATCTTGAGCATGAGTCTTTCAATATTGAAGGGTTGGCGGTTGGGGTGATCCGCAACGCAGACTGGATGTAAACCTATTTTGCACCAAACTGGTGAAGTTTGGTGCTTTGATTTTTTTTACCCCTTTAATGGCTAAATTTCATACTTAGCTATGCCTCTCAAGCCCTCGTAAACTCTACTTTTACGTTACTTTTGCCCTACTGTAGCTATCCTTGATAACAAAATAACGCGCTGATTTTTAGTTATTATTTATGCACCAAAAGAGAAATAAATTACTCCTAAAACTTGCTAATTGTTCGTTTTTTAACTAATTGGTTAATACACTGTGTTAACAACTGTCTTTAAAAGTTGCGATTTTTTGCGCAAAAACACTTTTCTGAGACTGAGTTAATGACCAGTTACAATAAAAAATAACGAATTGGCGTGAAAAAAGCAGTGCCGCCTTTTCGCTTTGCATCTTGCAATAGCATCAAAAGGAGCCGTCACATGGGTAAACTGAGCACTACCTTGTGGCTTATATTACTTATGCTTCCGCAGCATTTGTTGGCTAATAGCCGATTTAATATGCGCGAAGGCGTAACAGATATAAGTAATAATGTTTATCAATTACACATGACTATATTCATTATTTGTTGTGTGATCGGGGTGATTGTATTTGCCGCTATGTTTTGGGCGTTACTTCGTCACCGCAAATCAAAAGGGGCTATTCCAGCTCAATTCCACGAAAGCACTAAAGTTGAAATACTTTGGACTGCTATTCCATTTGTTATTCTCATCGCAATGGCTGTGCCTGCGACTAAAACGTTGATTGCGATGGAAGATGCAAGTAAGGCTGATCTGACTATTAAAATTACCGGGTCACAATGGAAATGGCACTATGAGTATATGGGCGAAGATGTTGCTTTTTACTCTATTTTATCGACTCCGCAAGAACAAATAACTAATCAAGCGGATAAAACAAGTACTTACCTACTTGAAGTAGACAAACCTTTAGTCTTACCGATCAATAAAAAAGTACGCTTTTTAATGACCTCAGATGATGTGATCCACTCTTGGTGGGTACCTGATTTTGCAGTTAAAAAAGATGCCAATCCAGGCTTCATCAATGAAACATGGACGAAAATAAATGAAGAAGGCATTTATCGTGGGCAATGCGCTGAGTTATGCGGCAAAGATCACGGCTTTATGCCTGTGGTGGTGGAAGCTAAATCTGAACAAGATTTTGCTGATTGGTTAGCCGATGCTAAACAAGCGAAGCAAAAAGCAGCCGCTGCGGATGCCGCTTTACTCGATCAAACATTACCGAAAGAAGAGTTAATGACACTTGGCGAGCAAGTATATATGGCCAGTTGTGCAGCATGTCATCAACCTACAGGGATGGGCTTACCAGGTGTGTTTCCTGCGCTTAAAGGTAATCCTGTGGTGCTTGGTGATATTAAAGATCATATTGATGTTGTGCTACATGGTCGTCCAGGTACTGCGATGCAAGCGTTTGCTAAGCAGTTATCAATTAAGCAGTTAGCAGCGGTTATTACTTACAAACGAAACGCGTGGGGTAACGATACCGGTGATGTTATTCAACCGAGTCAGATCCAAGCTGAGCTTGATGCAACATCGGAGGCTAAATAATGAGTAGCGTAACACAGCAACATGATAATACAGCTGCACATCATGATGATGGGCATCATCACCCAGCAAAAGGATTTAAGCGCTGGTTATATACAACCAACCACAAAGACATAGGTAGTTTATATTTAATTTTTTCGCTCACCATGTTTTTAATTGGCGGTGCGATGGCAATGGTGATCCGCGCTGAATTGTTCCAGCCGGGACTGCAGTTAGTCGATCCGCACTTTTTTAACCAAATGACCACAGTCCATGGTTTGATCATGGTGTTTGGTGCGGTTATGCCGGCCTTTACAGGACTGGCAAACTGGATGGTGCCCTTGATGATTGGTGCACCAGACATGGCATTACCACGAATGAACAATTGGAGTTTTTGGATTTTACCGTTTGCGTTTTTAATTCTATTAGCGTCATTGTTTATGCCCGGTGGCGGACCTGCATTTGGCTGGACATTCTATGCTCCGCTTTCTACCACTTACAGTAATGATAACACTGCGTTATTTGTGTTTGCCGTGCACATTATGGGTATCAGCTCAATTATGGGGGCAATTAATGTCATTGTGACCATAGTGAATATGCGCGCACCAGGTATGACGTGGATGAAACTGCCGCTATTTGTCTGGACTTGGCTAATTACCGCATTCTTATTAATTGCGGTTATGCCAGTGCTCGCAGGTGCGGTGACTATGGTACTCACTGATAAATACTTTGCTACTAGCTTTTTTGATGCCGCTGGTGGTGGCGATCCAGTGATGTTCCAACATATCTTTTGGTTCTTTGGTCATCCTGAAGTGTATATTATGATTTTGCCAGCTTTCGGTATTATCTCAACCATAGTGCCGACTTTCTCTCGTAAGAAATTATTTGGTTATGCCTCCATGGTATACGCCACCTCCTCGATTGCCTTACTAAGCTTTATTGTTTGGGCGCATCACATGTTTACTACGGGTATGCCGGTAGCTGCTGAGTTGTTTTTTATGTACGCAACTATGCTTATATCGGTGCCAACGGGAGTGAAAGTATTTAACTGGGTAGCCACTATGTGGCGCGGGTCAATTAGTTTTGAAGTACCAATGTTATTCAGTATTGCCTTTATCGTGTTATTTACCTTAGGCGGTTTTTCCGGCTTGATGTTGGCGATCACCCCTGCTGATTTTCAGTATCATGATACCTACTTTGTGGTGGCGCATTTTCATTATGTATTAGTCACAGGCGCGGTATTTTCAATCATGGCAGGTGCCTATTATTGGCTGCCGAAATGGACGGGTAATATGTTTAATATCACCTTAGCGAAATGGCATTTCTGGCTATCTTTGGTGAGTGTGAACGTCTTGTTCTTCCCGATGCACTTTGTAGGACTTGCCGGTATGCCACGTCGTATCCCTGATTATGCGCTGCAATTTGCTGACTTTAACGCCATTATTAGTCTTGGTGGGTTTGCCTTTGGCTTATCGCAATTGTTATTTGTGGTAGTGGTATTTAAGTGCGCAAGAGGTGGCGATAAAGTGCCAGCGAAGGTGTGGGATGGCGCCGAGGGGCTGGAGTGGGAAGTGGATTCGCCAGCGCCATATCATACCTTTGAAACACCGCCGGAGATCAAGTAATGAGTCACGCACCACTGCTTAAGCGCTTAGTGTTGATATGCCTAGGCATGTTTGCTTTTGCCTTTGCCTTGGTGCCGCTCTATGACGTCTTTTGTGATGTAACAGGACTTAATGGTAAACCATCCTTAGAGCAAGCAAAGCAAAGCACCAGCATTAATGAAACACGCGAGGTGGATGTGAGTTTTACTACCCATGCACAAAGTGGTGCACCGTTTGCGGTGCAATCAGCTGAATACAGTGTTTCAGTGCAACCCGGAGCAATGCGCGAGGTACTGTTTAAAGCAAAAAACCTCAGCAATGAAGATAAAGTTATGCAGGCGGTACCTTCAGTGTCGCCGGGCAAAGCAGCCAAATATTTACATAAAATGGCCTGTTTTTGTTTTGATCAACAGCCATTGAAAGCCGGTGAAGAGGTAGAGTTCAAATTACTTTTTTACGTCGATACAGAATTACCAGACGATGTAGAAGAGCTGACTTTATCTTATACCGTGTTTGATATTAGTAGTCAGTTAGTGGCTAGTAATTAGGAGCAAGTGAGATGAATCAAAAATACGAAAAATACTACGTGCCGGCACAAAGCCCATGGCCAATAGTTGGCGCGTTTGCAATGTTTTTTATTGCTGTAGGCGCAGGCCTTACAGTTATGCAAGCACGTAGTGGCGGTGGTGCGGGTCATTATTTGTTGTATGCTGGAATTGGCGTACTGATATATATGCTATTTCGTTGGTTTAAAAATGTCATTGAAGAGTCTGACCAAGGGTTATATTCAGCACAAATGGATCGCTCGTTCCGCCAAGGCATGAGCTGGTTTATTTTCTCTGAAGTGATGTTTTTTATGGCCTTTTTTGGCGCCTTGTTTTATGCGCGAATGATTTCTGTACCTTGGCTTGGTGGCGCGGGTAATAACGCCATGACCAACGAAATTTTATGGCCAACCTTTGAAGCAATGTGGCCGTTAGTCACAACTCCAGGCGGGGGCACTACGCAAGCCATGGGTTGGCAAGGTTTACCATTAATAAACACATTAATCCTACTTGCCTCATCGGTGACTTTACATTTTGCTCATGTCGCGATGGAGAATAATAAGCGTGGGCCATTAAAAGTATTTATGGCACTGACAATAGCACTAGGCGTGGTTTTTTTAGGGCTGCAAGTTTTAGAGTATATGCATGCCTACCAAGATTTGGGGCTGACCCTAGATGCCGGAGTATATGGCAATACGTTCTTCTTATTAACTGGCTTTCACGGTATGCATGTAACTTTAGGGACCATTTTACTACTAGTCATGCTTATCCGCATTTTAAAAGGTCACTTTAGCCCAGATAAACACTTTGCTTTTCAAGCAGCTGCTTGGTACTGGCACTTTGTTGATGTGGTGTGGCTATGTTTGTTTGTGTTTGTATATGTGTTGTAGGGTTGGCATTAGGGGGGATGTATCCTAACTTCAGCGCCGCAATAACAACAACGAGCACCACTACAGAAAACAACACGCGGCGGCCTAAATAGTGTGACATTGGCCGCCCATTATCTCGACCTGAAACCATAATAAATAATGCTCTAAACAAGTTAAAAAGTATAAATAATAACAACAGTACAATAATAATTTTTATAATCACTGGGTTCACCTTTATGCAGTTAATTTTATGGCGTAAACAAAAGCTTAGCTCAATTTTCATCGTTTGCGTGGTGATTGTTGTGGTATTGGTGTGTTTACGTTTAGGTTATTGGCAACTGCAACGAGCAGAAGCTAAAACACAGCAACTTGCCCATATCGCCAGCGTGCAAGCGCAAGGTGTAATGCAATGGCCGCAAGTGCAGGCACTGCCTAGTGATTGGAATAAAACCGGCATTCAGGCAACTTTGACCGGCACGATAGACAGTAATCACTATTGGTTATTAGATAATCAAGTTTATCAAGGGCAGGTTGGTTATGATGTGTTAACGCTGTTTAAACCCACAACCAGCAAAACCCCTCTATTAACTAATTTGGGTTGGGTTAAAGCTCCGACTTCACGCGAGCAGTTACCCGCGATCGCGTTACCAAATAACCCCATCACAATTAATGTGCAACTCAAGCAGGGTAAGCTCAGTGGTTTCACTTTAGATAACACCGCAAAAAATCAGCCTGAGAATGACCGTTGGCCCAAACGGGTGCAAACCATCGACTTACAGTTATTCACTCAACAAGCAAAGCAGGCAATGGTTGATTTTATTGGCTATCGTCAAGGTGCTGGTGATGAACTCGGGATACCGCATTACCAAGCTGTGGTGATGAGTCCACAAAAACATTATGGCTATGCTGTGCAATGGTTATTAATTGCTTTGGCATGTGTTGTGGTGGCTATTTTTGCCAGTAAAAGAAGGAATTAAAATGAAAAATAAACCTATGGTAATTTTTATCGGTTGCTGTTTAGTGCCTTTAATGCTGGCTTATTTAGCATTAAAGTTAGATTGGATACCCTCTGCAGCGACCAATAATGGTGAGTTTTTAACAACAGAAGTAAAAGTTAAAGACTGGAAAAATACAGAACATAAACAATGGACTATTGCTTTAAACCATCCTGAGCAATGTCAGCAAGCATGTGCTCAGCAGTTGCTTGCACTTGATAACTTATATGTTGCTTTGGGTAAAAACCAAGGCAAGGTTGATATGGTTATCTTAGGTGCAGCTGGGCAAACAACGTCTGCTTGGCCGCAGCTAGCGAGTATTGATGAGCTTACACCAGCCAGCTTATATTTAATCGATCATATGGGCTTAGTGGTATTGCAATACCCCTATCATGAGGAGCCTCAACAAAATCGATTAACGCAAAAAGGCCTGCTTCAAGATTTAAAAAAATTACTTAATTATTCGCGTTCTAGCTGAGCAAAGGAGTGTTAACTATGTATAAAAATTATAAGCACTTAGTGTTAGCCACTTTTCTGTTATCCATTTTGGTTGTTGGCTTAGGCGCCTATACGCGCTTAAGTGATGCCGGTTTAGGCTGTCCTGATTGGCCCGGTTGTTATGGCTTTTTAACCGTACCAAAACATGCGGCTGATTTAGCTCATGTAGAGCAAAGCTATCCAGATATGATGTTTGAAACCGCCAAAGCGTGGAAAGAAATGATCCATCGCTACTTTGCCGGCACACTCGGCTTACTTATTTTGGCGCTATTTATTTTTGCTTTTATAAAGCGTCAGCATCCAGTCATGCCCGTTAAATTACCGTTTTTGTTACTTGCCTTAGTTATTTTTCAAGCTGCGCTAGGGATGTGGACGGTCACTATGAACTTGCAGCCATTAATCGTAATGGGCCACTTACTAGGTGGGTTCAGTATTTTATCATTGATTACATTACTGTATCTGCGGCTGACGGCTAAACCCATTTATGGTGGTGATACACCTGCACGGCGTTATTTCAAACTTAGCTTAGTGGCTTTAGCTGTATTGGTTATGCAAATTGCGCTCGGTGGCTGGCTTGCTGCTAATTACGCTGCACCACATTGCAATGGATTACCACTGTGTAGCTACGGTCAGCAGTTTTCACTGAGCAGCGTGTTTCAATTGCCGTTAGAGCACAGCACGTATGAATATGGAGTGTTATCGCAACAAGCCAGAATGTCGATTCATTTACTGCATCGTATTTGGGCGTTAGTTACTTGTGTGGTGTTAGCACTGATCATGTGGCGCATTTATAGCCGTGCAATTTCACGAAAAATTAAACAGTGCTGCGTTGCAGTATTGGTCGCACTACTGTGCCAAATTTGTTTAGGCTTGGCGGTTGTGCATTGGCATTTTCCACTAGGCATAGCACTGGCGCATAACTTAATGGCTGCCATACTATTATTAACGGTAGTTCGTTTATGTTTTTACTTAAAAGCACGTATTTAGGGGCAGTTATGACACAATTAATAGCAATAACAAAGTTAGCACCTCGCCAAATTAGCGGCTTAATAAATGATTATTTAGCGATTAGTAAGTTCAAAGTAGTGGCCATGTTAGTGTTAACTGCCTGGGTCGGCTTAGCACTGGCGCCCGATGTTGGCCGCGGTATTGGCGTACAATTTATTAGTTTATTGGGGATTGGTTTATTGTCTGCGGCAGCGGCTGTGATCAATCATGTAGTCGACAGTGAAATAGATAGCAAAATGGCACGAACTCGCCATCGCCCAGTGGCTAAAGGTCGGTTATCAAAATTGCATGCATTAAGTTTTGCCGCAGTCATTGGAGTGAGTGGGTTTCTAATGCTGATGATCTGGGCTAATACTTTAACTGCCATATTAACCCTATTTGCTTTAGTCGGTTATGCGTTTATTTATACGTCGTTTTTAAAGCGCGCAACACCGCAAAATATTGTGATTGGTGGGCTTGCTGGTGCAATGCCGCCCTTATTAGGTTGGGTGTCTGAAACCGGGCAAATGGCGGCCGCGCCTTGGTTATTGGTGATGATTATATTTACTTGGACCCCACCGCATTTTTGGGCATTGGCGATTGCCCGCAAAAGTGATTATGAGCGGGCCAAAATACCTATGTTACCTGTTACTCATGGTATCGACTTTTGTAAAACCTGTGTAGTTGCCTATTCAGTATTGCTTACCTTAGTGTGCGTGCTGCCTTATTTGATTGGCATGTCGGGAATTATCTATTTGATAGCTGCTACTTTGCTAAATAGTATGTTTACGTATAAAGCAGTTAAACTAAAATTGGCAGGAAATGACGAGACTGCAATGGACTTATTTCGTTTTTCGATTGTCCATTTAATGTTACTCTTTGTCGCCTTATTTATCGATAAATGGTTTCTGATATGAATAACTTAGCAGTTAAGTGTCGACCAGTGTGGTTGGCGCTGGGGTTACTGTTATTAACGGCATGCAGCGATAGCGCTATGCCTGAAGTGGAGGCTTTAGTATACGAACAAGCGCGGCCGTTAAGTGACTTTTCTTTGCAGGACCAAAATGCTCAGCCAGTGACGAAGCAAACATTACTCGGACAGTGGAATTTAGTGTTTTTAGGGTATACCAGTTGCCCTGATATCTGCCCGCTGACATTAGCTAAACTAAAGAGTGTTTATAACGCATTACACGCTGATTACCCCCTGCAAATCTGGTTTTTAGCGGTTGATCCCAAGCGCGATACCACAGCTAAACGCAAAGCCTATATTGATTATTTTAACCCTGATTTCTTAGCCGTTTCGGGAGAGCATAAAGACTTATTCCCACTGGTTCGAGAGCTGGGACTCATTTACGCCATTAGCAACAGTGATGAGCCTGAATATGCCGTTGACCACAGTGCTTCAATTGCAATGGTTGATCCACAAGGGGCGGTAAGAGCGATATTTAAACCTGAATTTAAACAAGGCAGTGTGCCATTAATTAATGCTAAATTATTAATCACAGAATTTAAGCAGATCGCCGATTATTACCAATAACTCAGCCAGAACATGTATTTTCGAAGAATATAGCGGGGCGTTAGCCCCCTTTTTTTGCTTTTCTTTTATCCTCTATAAATAAATTTGCTCTTTTTTCAACGCATTTATGGCATTTTTACTAACTCAGTCTAAGCTTTTGTTATGAATTGGTTAAACATGGAAAGTGCTAAGAATATGTTGAAGCTTCCCGCTGAATTAGCAATCACCCAAGTTGAAAATTTACACCAAGATTTATTACAAGAATTACATAGCAATGATGATGTGTGCCTAGATATAAGTGAGGTTGCACGCGCAGACACCGCTTCAATTCAACTATTGTGCGCTTTGCAGAAACATTTGTTATGTGTACAGCATAAAATTATTTGGGTTGGGCAAAGTGAGCCTTTAAAAAATGCCATTAATCGCTTAGGTCTAAGTGAATATTTAATACTTGAGAATGCAGAATAAGGGGTTCGTATGAAAAGAATTTTAGCCGTAGATGATTCTGCGTCGATGCGTCAAATGGTGGGGTTTACACTTAAAAAAGCGGGCTTTGATGTTACTGAAGCTAAAGATGGCAGTGAAGCACTTAATATAGCTAAACAGCAAGGTTTTGATGCTGTTATATCCGACGTCAATATGCCAGTAATGGATGGCATTACTTTGATCCGAGAGCTGAGAACCTTACCCAACTATAAATTTACCCCATTGCTAATGTTAACTACCGAATCAGGAATGGACAAAAAAGTAGAAGGCAAGGCGGCAGGAGCTACGGGCTGGATAGTTAAACCTTTTAATCCTGAGCAGTTATTAGCGGTATTAAAAAAAGTAATTCGCTAATTTGGGAGTCGGGGTATGAGTATAGATTTAAGTCAGTTTTTTGAAGTGTTCTTTGAAGAAAGCTTTGAAGGCTTGGATGCTATGGAAGCTGAGTTATTAAACTTAGTTCCCGGCGAAGAAGATTTAGAAACAATTAATACTATTTTTCGTGCCGCACACTCAATCAAAGGAGGCAGTGGAACATTTGGTTTTAATTCTGTATCTGACTTTACCCATGTGCTAGAAACCCTGTTAGATCAAATACGCGAGGGTAAACGAGAACTTACGGCAGAGCATGTTAACTTATTACTTAAAGCTGTTGATTGCTTACGAGCTTTACTCAGTGCCCTGCAAGCAGAGCAAGATCCTAATTTAGAAGACGCGATTGCTCTGAGAATTAAATTTGAAGAAATTTTAGGGGTAAACCAAAGCGGTGCCAATAAAGTTGCGGCAGAAGAGCAACCAGCGCAACCTGAATTTAATACCTATCAAATTGACTTTAAGCCCCATCACCACTTATTTAAAACCGGTAACGAGCCCTTGTATATGATCAGCGAGCTTGCTGAACTGGGCGATTTAGAGACGCTGGCTTTTCATAATGAGCTCCCTGATATTACGGACTTAAGTGCCGATGATTGCTTTTTATCATGGCGATTCTTTTTAAATACAGTAAAAGACGAAAGCGCAATTCGAGAAATTTTTGAGTGGGTTGAAGATGATGCAGATATCAGTATCACGCTCTGTGGAGGCTTATTTGCAGAACAACAGCAGGCTACGATAGAGGAACCCGCTGTAGAAAATATCGAATCAAGCCCTGAAGTTGCTGAGGTTGCAGAAGTTGTCGCGGTTAATCCGAGTAAAAAAGCAGCTACAGCCAAAGTAACGACACCTGCCGCAGCGGAATCAACTTCAATTAGGGTGGGTATCGATAAGGTTGATTCATTAATCAATATGGTGGGTGAGCTGGTGATAACTCAAGCCATGTTGAGCCAAATTGGCGAACAAGAGATAACCGAAACGACTATTGCTTCTTTGCAAGAAGGTTTAGCGCAATTAGCACACAATACCCGAGACTTACAAGAAAGTGTAATGCGTATTCGCATGTTACCGATTAGCTTCGTATTTAGCCGATTCCCGCGTTTGGTAAGAGATATATCGCAAAAGTTGAATAAACAAGTTGAGTTAAAACTGCTCGGAGAGCAGACCGAACTTGATAAAACTGTGATGGAAAAAATCTCAGATCCTATGGTGCACTTAGTGCGAAACTCTCTAGATCATGGTTTAGAGACCGTTGAGCAGCGCATTGCTGCTGGTAAAGATCCAGTTGGTAAGGTAACCCTTAATGCGTTTCATCAAGGTGGCAATATTGTTATCGAAATCATGGATGACGGGCAAGGTCTGAATACCGAAAAAATAAAGAAAAAAGCCATTGCTAATGGGTTAGTAACTGAAGCAGACGAACTCGATGCTGATGAAATTAATGAGTTGATATTTATGCCTGGTTTTTCAACCGCAGATGAGGTGAGCGATATTTCAGGGCGCGGTGTGGGGATGGATGTAGTTAGACGTAATATCCAATCACTTAATGGTTCTGTTGAGGTGTCATCTGCCGCCGGTGTTGGCTCTACATTTACCATAAGACTACCTCTAACATTGGCTATTTTAGATGGTCAGTTAGTTCGAGTTGCGAAGCACACCTATATTATTCCACTCATTTCCATTGTTGAGTCCTTGCAGATTGATATCAGTAAGGTGAGTCGAGTAGGCAAAGACTTAGATGTGCTTAGGCTACGAGATGAATATATCCCGATCTTACGTTTATACACTATTTTTAATCATCAAGGGGCAATAGAAACGCTCGATAAAACGTTGTTGGTGGTGGTCGAAAGCGACAATCAAAAAATAGGTTTATTAGTTGATGATTTACTATCGCAACAACAAGTGGTGATCAAAAGTTTAGAAGCAAATTACCAAAAAGTAGATGGTGTTTCCGGTGCGACTATTTTAGGGGATGGGCGAGTATCCTTGATTGTCGATATTAGTGGCTTAATTAAATTATCAGGGCTTAGAAAACCAGGTAGCCAGGAGCTAATTATTGAATCGAAAGCAAATTTGGAGGCGTCATGATCTCTGCGCATAGTGAAGTAGATAGCAAAATAATGCTAGAACAGGCGCAAGGAGTTAAGCAGTTTTTAACCTTTTTTATGGCTGATGAAGAATATGGCGTTGATATTTTAACGGTTCAAGAAATTCGTAGCTGGGAAGAAATCACTGAAATTCCCAATGCCCCTGATTATCTCAAAGGGGTCATTAATCTACGTGGCACGATAGTGCCAATTTTAGATTTAAGGTTACGTTTCGGCTTATCGGCGATTGATTATGGGCCACTGACTGTGGTGATTGTGGTGAAGGTCTATTTTGAGCAAAACAGTAAAATTATGGGCGTGGTCGTTGATGCTGTGTCGGATGTTTACAGCATCGCAGAACACGATGCGAAAACAGTGCCCAATTTTACAGATTCAGAGAACTCTGAATTTGTGGCGGGGTTGGTTAACGTTGGTGAGAAAATGGTCGCGTTACTTGATCTGAAAAAAACAATGGATATTTAGTGTCTTCACTAAATGAGCAAATGTAAATAAACAAAAAGGTGAAGGGCATGGGGTGGTTTAGCAATTCTAAAAATTCAAAATCGGACAACGATTTGGTGGTTGAGGCCTTAAATAAGTCGCTCGCAGTCATTGAGTTTGAGCCAAGCGGCGTCATTTTAACTGCTAATGATAATTTTTTAACGGTTATGGGGTATCGGCTTGAAGAAGTTCAAGGTCAACATCATGCAATTTTTGTTGCTGATGATGAATCGAAAAGTACCGAATACCAAGCATTCTGGCAACGTTTACGTGCTGGTGAATTTATCTCTGATGAATTCAAGCGTGTTGATAAAAATGGCCGCAACGTGTGGATACAAGCAACCTATAACCCGGTGTTGGATGCGAACGGTAATGTGATTAAATAGTCTTGTTTCAATTGTAGATGCCGCGGTGTCTGATACGGCAACTATGCTAGATGCATTAGCAAATGGTGATCTATCGATTCGTATTGAAAAAGATTACCAAGGCTCATTTAATAAATTAAAACAGGATGCGAATGCAACCGCAGATAAATTGACGGAAGTGATCAACCGCATTAATACCTCCGCTACTTTAGTAGCCAGTGGAGCTGAAGAAATATCGCAAGGTAATGCTGATTTGAGTCAGCGTACTGAAGAGCAAGCCTCATCGTTAGAAGAAACCGCATCAAGTATGGAGCAGATGACCAGTACGGTCAGACAAAATGCCGATAATGCAAAAGTGGCGAATCAGCTTGCAGAAGAAACACAAAGTAAAGCGCAGTTAGGTGGTGAAGTTGTTAACCGTGCTGTGACCAGCATGTCAGCAATCAATGAGTCGAGTAAGAAAATTGCAGACATTATTAGTGTGATTGATGAAATTGCTTTCCAAACTAATTTACTTGCGCTCAATGCGGCTGTTGAAGCGGCCAGAGCTGGTGAGCAAGGTCGAGGGTTTGCTGTGGTGGCGGGTGAAGTGCGTAATTTAGCACAGCGCTCTGCAGGGGCTGCGAAAGAAATTAAAGAGTTGATCCGGGATAGTGTTGGTAAAGTTGAAGACGGCACATTGTTAGTGAATGAATCGGGTGCAACTTTGAAAGAAATAGTGATTGCGGTACAAAAAGTAACTGAAATGATTTCGGACATTGCACAAGCATCAGAAGAGCAAAGCTCTGGAATTGAGCAAGTAAATAAAGCGATATCGCAAATGGATGAAATGACTCAACAAAACGCAGCATTAGTAGAGGAAGCATCTGCGGCAGGCGAGTCGATGGCAGAGCAAGCAAATGATATGCGTCGCTTACTTAACTTTTTCACTATAAATCAGCAAGAAGAGTTAACAACGATAACGCCAGCTAAAGCGACTACTGCACCAGCGCGTAGTACTAACATTCGTAGCAAAGCACGAGGCAACAACTTTGCTGATTCAGCAGATGAATGGGAGGAGTTTTAAGGCTGAGTTAACAATCACGCAAGTAAAGGCTCTATGTTATGCAACATGAGAGCCTTTAGTTTGCAATTGTTTTAATGTCCAAGCGAATCCCTAACGTGCCTCTTATGAGTATTTGTAATGAAAGAGTTTTTATTAACGGACAGTGATTTTAAACAAATAGCAGCTATCGTTTATCAGTCGTGCGGTATTGTTTTGGGTGAACATAAACGCGAAATGGTGTATTCACGCCTTGCTCGTCGCATCCGAGTACTGGAGCTTACAACGTTTAAGCAGTATTTAACTTATTTAGACAATCACAAAGAGCAAGAGTTTAGCGATTTTATTAATGCACTAACCACCAATTTGACTTCTTTCTTTCGAGAACCACATCACTTTGAGTACTTGAAATCACATATTGTTCCTAAGTTGTTAGTATCCAATAAAAGTACCCGCCGAGTGCGAATATGGTCTGCTGGTTGCTCAACAGGTGAAGAACCTTACTCTGTTGCTATGACTTTGCATGGTTTATTCCCTGCTGATTGGGATGTGAAAATTCTTGCAACCGATTTAGATTCAAATGTATTAGCGAAGGCGCAGTCGGGCACTTATACGGCTGCGAATGTTAACGGGCTTGAGCCAAGGCAATTACAACGTTGGTTTTTAAAAAGTAAAGATGGCGCGCAGTTCAAAGTTAAACCTGAGTTACAGCAAGGGATCCACTTTAAACGATTGAATTTATTGCAAGATTGGCCAATGAAAGGGCCTTTTGACGTGATTTTTTGTCGTAATGTGGTGATCTACTTTGATAAAGAAACGAAAGATCAGCTGTTTACTCGTTACTACAATATTTTGTCCGAACAAGGGTATTTATTATTAGGTCACTCTGAAACGATAGGCAAGGAACATAGTGAGTTTAAAAACTTAGGTAAAACTATGTACCTTAAGGTGAGCTATGGAATGTAATTTTAAGCCTGTACTGCATGGCTTTGAGCATATCAAACGGTTTTGGGATTCAGGGCAACAGCGAGTTGTAGCTAAAGTCTTACCCGGTGAATTCTATGTATCAAAACATGATGAAGTAATTTCCACTGTACTTGGTTCGTGTATCGCAGCTTGTATTTATGATGACAAACTGGGGATTGGCGGCATGAATCATTTTATGCTTCCTATTGAAAGAGGTACAGAGCCTACCAGCGCGCATAGTTTAAATTGTCGCTATGGTAATTGGGCAATGGAGTTTTTAATTAATGAGGTGCTTAAAAACGGTGCTTCGAGGCAAAACTTAAAAATAAAATTATTTGGCGGTGGCAAGATTATTCGCTCGATGACCGATATTGGTCTTGGTAATATCCGCTTTGCCCATTCTTATGTGCAAGAGGAGGGGTTAAATTTGGTATCTCATGATGTGGGCGGTCCTTGGCCTCGCAAGGTTAACTTTAATCCGCAAACAGGCAAGGTACAGGTTAAGAAACTACGTGAGATGCACAGCGAAGCGATCGAAAAACGCGAAATCAATTACTTACATGATATCGAAAAACAAGATTCAAAAACCGATATCGAGTTATTTTAAGGGGCTAACTATGATCAAGGTGCTAGTGATTGATGACTCGCCATTAATACGGCGAGTATTAACGGAAATTTTGCATCAAGCAGATGATATTGAAGTAGTAGGAAGTGCAGAAGACCCTTATCAAGCACGGGAGATGATTAAGCAGCTTAACCCTGATGTGCTGACCTTAGATATTGAAATGCCAAAAATGGATGGCATTAGCTTTTTGAAAAATTTAATGCGCCTGCGGCCCATGCCAGTGGTGATGATCTCAACGTTGACCCAAAAAGGCTCGCCTATTACTTTGGAAGCATTAGAGCTAGGGGCGGTTGATTTTATTGCCAAGCCGAGCGTTAATGTCTCTGAGCAATTTACTCAGTACGCAAAAGTTGTGCAACAAAAGGTGCGTACTGCCGCAACTGCTCGGGTTCGTTCCTTTAAGCCCAGTGAGGTTAAGCCGCTGGAAACATTGCAGGGTGCCAAGTTTAGCCACAATAAAGTTCTGGCTATTGGCGCGTCCACGGGTGGTACAGAAGCAATCAAAGAAGTATTAATACGAATGCCAGAAAATTGCCCGCCAATTGTGATCACTCAGCATATCCCACCAGTGTTTAGTAGCTCATTTGCACAACGAATGGATCGCACCTGTACTATCAATGTTAAAGAAGCTGAGCATGGCGATAAGCTAGCAACGGGGTGGGCGTATATTGCACCTGGAGATCAGCATTTAAGGGTGATACAACAAGGCGGCAGTTTATACTGCCAACTTGATCAGAGTGAGCCGGTCAACCGTCATCGTCCAGCCGTTGATGTATTATTTAATTCGCTGGTTGAAGTATGCCCTAAAAACACTATTGCTGCCCTACTAACGGGTATGGGCAGTGATGGCGCTAAGGGATTACTAGCATTAAAACAGCATGCAGCGTATACCGTAGCGCAAGATGAGTTATCGTCAGTGGTATGGGGAATGCCTAAAGCCGCAATTGAACTTGGTGCGGCAATAGATGTTGTCTCTCTAGATAAGATTGCTCAGCAGTTATTGAGTCAAGCTGTTAAGTATTAATCAACAATAACCCACGGTTGTGAAAACCAATAATAGCTGCCCTTGTGATTGATTGATGGCGCTGTGCAGTTAAATCGAGAGCGGCCTTGAGCTAATGGCTTAGGTGAGTTTATAGTCACGGTATCAGTTGCTGACCAGTCTAGTTTTGCCTGACCAATGCCCGATACATAGCACGCTAGCTGACTTTTATGAAAGCCACCCATATTAAATTTAATGCTGATCTGAGGTGGGTTCTGGCTGGTCACGCTATCGATATAAGTAAGCTTTTGGATCGAAAACGCGCGCGAGTTAAGTTTAGTCATTAACGTATCAAGCTTGCTATAAAAACCAGAAGCTGGGAAGCGCGGCAAACGGCTAAAGTCAGAATCCTTGTTAACGGCCCCAGAATGCTGGCCAATCCCGATAAACCCCAGCTCTTTTACTAAACTTTGTAATTGATTGCTAAATTCACCATAGGGATACGCTAAGTATTTATAGTCATGACCAACTTCTTCTTTAATTCGCTGTTGTGATGACAAAATATCTTGCTTAATACGTGCTTGCCATTCGCTGGTGGTTTCATTGGCTAATTTACGGTGAAGATAATCATGTTGCGCACTGTGATTGCTGATCAGTGCGCCTTTTTTGGCAAGTTCTCTAAGTTTGTCCCAACCCATTACATAGCCTTTACCTTCATCAATCAATTTTGGATTAACAAAAATGGTGTAAGGATAATTAAATTTCTCTAAAATCGGTGCGGCTTGTTCATAATTATTGTTGTACCCATCATCAAAGGTAATCGCCACCGTTTTATCTGGTAAACTTTGCCCTTGCTGCAAGCTTGTAAGCAAATCATTTAATGCGATGACGTTAAAATCATGTTCTTTTAAATAGTTAAGGTGTTCAGTGAAGGTTTTAGCACTAACACTTGTGACGGCCGGTAGGGTTTCACTGACATGATGGTACTGTAAAATAACTGCACTGTGAGCAGGTAAAGATAGCCAAAATAGGATTGATAATACACTGTGAAAAAGTTTCTTAGTCGTCATAAAGCACACCATAAAAGCTTGCTGTTGTTAGCTGGTCCAATGATATTATCAAATATAACTGTGCCACTGTTAGGATTAGTTGATACCGCTGTAATTGGCCATCTCGGCAGCGCTCATTTCCTAGCTGGCATAGCCTTAGGTGCCACCGTGATTTCGCTATTATTTTGGCTTGCGGGCTTTTTACGCATGAGCACTACAGGGTTAGTTGCCCAAGCTTATGGTAAAAAAGATTATCATCAATTAGCCGGGTTATTAAAACGCAGTTTAGTTTTAGCGCTACTCGTAGCCTTTACTTTAATTGCTTTATCGCCTTTGATCAAACATGTCATGGCGTATCTTTCGGGTTCGAGTAGCGAGGTACTTGCACAAGCCTATCGCTATTTTGAAATTCGTATTTTTAGTGCCCCAGCGGCACTTTGTAATTTGGTGTTATTAGCCTGGATGCTAGGGGTTCATTACGGCAAAGGGCCTTTTTATTTATTACTTGTCACCAACCTTACCAATATTGCTTTAGATATTTATTTTGTGGTGTTTTTAGATTGGCAAGTGGCTGGTGCCGCATGGGCATCAGTTATTGCTGATTATATTGCTTTTATCTTTGCGTTATTTTTAGTGCTTAAATTAGCTAAAAATATGGCTGTTCCACTGCTTGTGGGGGGGTGGTTCAGTGCACAAAAAATGTGGGCCTTGTTAAGTCTTAATCGTGATATTTTTATTCGCTCTTTAATATTGCAACTG
This sequence comes from Pseudoalteromonas sp. KG3, assembly GCF_030436385.1. NCBI lineage: Bacteria > Pseudomonadati > Pseudomonadota > Gammaproteobacteria > Alteromonadales > Pseudoalteromonadaceae > Pseudoalteromonas > Pseudoalteromonas sp. KG3. The sequence goes on along the minus strand of NZ_CP098523.1, from coordinate 2,346,951 downwards.
TGTTTTAGCTTTATGACCTTTTATGGCGCACGGATCGGCGATATTACTTTGGCAGTTAATGCAGTCTTGTTGAATTTTTTAATGTTAGTGAGTTTTGCTTTAGATGGTATTGCCTATGCCAGCGAAGCAAAAGTGGGGCAAGCGAAAGGCCAGGGCAGTGTTCGACGTATCCACTTGTGGGTAAAAATAAGTGTATTCTGGGGAGCGCTTTTTGCGCTAGCTTACTGCGTGTTTTTTGCTTTACTAGGTTCGCAGATAATTACTTTATTAACGGATGTACCACAAGTGGTTAGTGCAGCAAATCGCTATCTGCCGTGGTTGATTTTTATGCCCCTTGCAGCAATGAGTTGCTTTTTGTTTGATGGTATTTTTGTTGGCTTAACACGTGCGAAAGATATGCGTAATACTATGGTGTTTTCAGCTTTAGTTGGCTTTTTTGGGGTGTTTTGGGTGTTTAGTAGTTGGCAAAATCACGGTTTATGGTTAGCGATGAGCTGCTTTATGTTGCTAAGAGGGGTAACCTTAATTGCCCGGTATTGGCAGTTGCGACAAACGAATCAATTGCTAAATTAAATAGATTATTTAATTCTATCGGTACATTTTACTAATTACGTATGTTAATTTTTAGTTTCGACTATTCTTATTTTTTATTTCGCTGTTAAGTTGCGATAATGGCACAGTTAATGATACGAGGAGCTAGGTATAGCACTATTAGCAATCGGTGCTGATATAAAAGCAGACTCTTTAGCAGTCATTCTGAGCAAAGATACTAATGGCGGCTTTGGCTATCTTGAGGTTTATGATACAAAGTTAATACTCTCAACTTTTAGTTACAAATATGACAGAACTTTACCATTGGTTTGATCTAATCGGCATCGCAGTATTTGCAATGTCAGGTACTTTAATTGCCTATGATAAAAAAATGGACGGTTTTGGTGTCGTTGTATTGGCAACTGTCACTGCGATAGGTGGGGGAACAATCCGAGATTTAATTTTGGATGTACCTGTGTTTTGGTTGCATGACCAGAGTTACTTTATTGCTATTTTCGCTTCTGTATTTGTTACCGCTCGTTTGATTAACAAACAAAAATCAATTCCGCTCTACCATTTACAGGTTGCTGATGCGTTTGGTTTAGCATTTTTTGCTGTAATGGGCGCACAAAAAGCACTGCTTGCAGGTATGCCGGCAACAACCGCTATTATTATGGGAGTTGTCACTGGCTGTTTTGGTGGCGTTACTCGCGATGTACTTGCGGGTAATATTCCCATGCTGTTAAAAGGTGAGTTGTATGCTATTACCTGTATTGCTGGTGGTATCGTCTACACCCAAGGTATTGCCTTTAACGTGGCAACAGAAATGGCGATGATTTTAGCAATGTTAACTACTTTATTATTGCGCCTTGCAGCAATGAAATGGCAACTAACACTACACGTTTTTAAATATCCTGACTAAACTGTAAAGAATATAACGTTACAGGGACAAAGGATGTCATTAGCTCGGATTTATTCGCGTGCCCAAGTGGGTATTCAAGCACCTGAAGTGATCGTTGAAGTACATTTAGGCAATGGTTTACCGGCATTTCATATTGTTGGCTTGCCTGAAGCGTCTGTGAAAGAAGCCAAAGATAGGGTTCGCAGTGCATTAGAAAACTCTAAATTTGGCTTTCCTGATCAACGTATAACTGTAAATTTAGCGCCTGCCGATTTGCCTAAAGATGGCGGGCGTTTTGATCTTGCAATTGCGATTGGTATTTTAGTGGCATCAGGGCAAATCGTTTGCACAGATATTGAAAAGTATGAATTTTACGGCGAATTGGCTCTTAACGGCGAAGTACGTGGCGTGAATGCGATACTTCCTTCGGTGTTGGCTGCTAAAGCACAAGGGCGTTGCTGCTTTTTACCATTAGTCAATGATAGTTTAGCAAGCTTGGTGAATGGTGTTGAGCGTAAAGCTATCTCTTCTATTCAAGATGTGTGGAGTGATTTACTAAATCAACAGCCGTTACCGCTTAATATTAGCTACCCTGAACAGCAGCATAGCGGTGTTGAATTTTTAATTGATTTAAGTGATGTAAAAGGCCAAGCAGGTGCCAAAAGAGTGCTAGAGATCGCTGCCGCTGGTGGCCATAATTTATTATTTTTAGGACCTCCAGGAACTGGTAAGTCGATGTTGGCGCAACGTATGCCAACCATAATGCCTGGCATGTCTGATGATGAAGCGCTGGCTACCGCGGCGTTGTATTCGATTATAGGGCAAAGTGTTGATTTAACTAATTGGCGCAAACGCCCCTTTCGTAATCCTCATCACACTTGCTCTGCTGTGGCATTAGTTGGCGGCTCTTCAAATCCAAAACCAGGGGAAATTTCCTTGGCGCACAATGGTGTTCTGTTTCTTGATGAATTACCGGAGTTTGAGCGCAAAGTGCTTGATTCATTGCGCGAACCAATGGAAACCGGCACCGTCACTATCTCAAGAGCGGCGCGGCAAATGGAGTTCCCAGCTCAATTCCAACTCATAGCGGCACTCAATCCCAGCCCCACTGGCTGCCACAATGATAAACGCGCAACGCCAGATCAAGTAATGCGTTATTTATCACGGGTATCTGGGCCCTTTATTGACCGCATTGATCTGCAAATAGAGCTACCACGGTTAAACAGCACACAGCTGCAAAGTACCGACGCTGAAGAAATTAGTGCGCAAGTAAAAGCGCGTGTTGAGGCGGCATATAATTTACAACTAAATCGGCAAGGTAAAGTGAATGCACGGCTTAATAATAAAGAAATGAGTGTGCATTGTGCGCTGGCACCCGCCGAATTACAGTTTTTAGCCAAAGCCAGTGAGAAGTTAGCCCTGTCACCACGCTCTTATCATCGAGTCATTAAAGTTGCGCGCACGATAAGCGATTTAAAAGGGCAAACACATATTACCCTGAGCGAATTAAAAGAGGCGTTGAATTATCGCGCATTTGAGCGGTTACTAGCGCAATTGAGTCAATACTAGATGGATAGCATATAGCCTTTACCACGAACGGTAACAATGCGTTTTTGGTCTTTTTCATCATTAAGTTTTTTACGCAGGCGACCAATCAGCACATCAACGGTGCGATCGTTCGGGCTCCAATCAGGCTGGCCAATTTCTTCTGATATTTTTTCACGAGAGGTTGCTTTACCCGCGTTACTGATCAAGCAAATTAGCACTTTATGTTCTGCTTCGGTCAAACGAGACTCAACCCCAGCGGCTGTAATTAGCGTACGGTTATCAGGATGTAGTTTAAAGTCAGCGTATTCAATAAACTCTTCACTTTCATCGTGGTTATTATTGCTTTTTAAGCGCTTATAAAGCGCTCGCATACGCAGTTCTAGCTCTAATAAATCAACCGGTTTGCAAATGTAATCATCAGCGCCTTGGGCAAGGCCTGCAATACGGTCGGCTTGAGAATCACGGCTTGAAAGCATGATCACACCGATATCGGTAAGCGTATTGAGCTCTTTTGCTAAATGAAGACCATCACGTTTAGGTAGCACTATGTCCACAACCGCTAATGAGATAGCATCAGGGTTATTTGCACGCGATTGCACTATGGCTAAGGCATCAGCGCCAGTAGCATCATTTTCAATGCGAAACTCAGTCCCTGTAAAATGATTGATTATACGTTTAACTAATAGCTCGTCATCTTCAACTAATAAAACATGAATAGTCATAGTATCTTAATTACCTTTAATGATGCCGCTATGTTATCACTCATTCGTAAATGGTGAGAAGGATGATTTTTAGTATTTATACACTATTTAGACGATTATTTGATAATTAACAATAGGCAAACCGAGCGGGTTTGCCTATTGCTTGCTGTTAAACTATTTTTCAGGGTATAAATACTGCCACCACTGCGGCTGCTCTTTTAAGTGTTTATCAAAGTATGCCAGCATCGTGTCCCACCAATTAAAGCGTTGATCTCGGGCGAATATTTGATGATCAGCTCCTTTGTATTCAATCAGCTCAACATCTTTGCCAAGTAGTTTAAGCGCGGTATACATATTATGACTTTCACCTACAGGCACATTGGTGTCAGCATCACCATGTAATAGCAGTAGTGGGGTTGTGACTTTGTCAGCGTGAAATACAGGGCTATGTTGGCTGTATAATTTGCTGTTATTCCACGGGTAGCTGTTTTTAGATGCTTCGCCTGAATATAAATAGCCCCACCAACCTTGCCCCCAGTATGAGGTGATATTAGAAATACCCGCATGGGCAATTGAGGCACTAAACATATCTGTTTTGGTGGTCAGTAGCATGGTCATAAAGCCACCGTAAGAGGCACCTAAGTTGCCTAAGCGTTGCTTATCAATAAATGGGTACTGTTTTAGGAGTGCTTGCGTGCCTTGCATTATATCGTCGGCAGTGTATTGTCCCCATGCATTGACGTGTTTTGCCGAAAACTGCTGGCCAAAACCTGTTGCGCCAGTCGGTTGCACTACATACACCACATAGCCATGCTCGGCCCATAAGTTAAACGGATACCGTCCAGTAAAGCCGCGTGTAACGGGTGAAGTACCACCATAGTAATAAACTAGCGCAGGGTACTGTTTGTTTTTATCAAGGTTGCTTGGAAAATAAACACGGCCTTTAATTTCAGTGCCTGCGGTATTGGTAAAGTTAAACTCTTCTAAGCTAGCTATATTGGTATTGGCGTATTCTTGCGGTTGTGAATCCCAAAGTGTGGTTGCTTTGTTTTTGCTAATAGTTAGCTGTTTTAATTGTTGTGGCGATGATGCATTAGAGCCACTCACTAAAATAGCTGGGCTGCGAGTAGTTGAATAACTAAATTGTTCAACCACATCAAACCCAGTATTCAGTTTGCTAAAGTGCTGTTTGCTTTTGTCGTATAAATACAATGCAATGGTATCTTGCTCGGTCACTTTAACAATAGCATCACCATTAGGTAACACTTCAAGTTGGCCAATGGCGGGATCAAACTCACGGCTTAAAGGTGCTGCATTTTTGCCATTGTCGGTTAATAGGTAAAGCTGCCCGTCGTAGTTATTTGCTAGCATATTCTCAGGCAAGTTTCTGCCTAAGCCCTCTTTAAAGTCAGGGCCTGCCGTGACATAAATATCATCGCCGCTGTATTTTGCTTGATTAAACGTAGCAAACTGACCGAGGACAGTGCTGTTTGCGTTGGCAATGTTCAACTCAATTAATTCTGTAGTTGGGTGTGTTGCAGCTTGCATGGCTTCAGTACCGCGACTGAGTAATACAGTGCCGCGTTTATTATTAAAATCTTCAATGCTGTGGCTAAGTGGTCCTTGGCTTAATGGTTTACTCAGGCCGGTGTTAATATCTAATAAATAAGCTTGTGAAGTAGTGCGAGCATATGACCAACGATCTTGCAGGCCTCGATAATGCTTAGTAAGGCTGCTATCTGCTGTTGGTGACTTTGACCAGCTAAAGATTAAGCTGTTGTTATCGTAATAAGCAAAACTGCTTGCACCCTCTAGATTGTTAGCTATCACCTTAAGGTTTAGGGTTTTGCGGTTTAGTTGAGTTAATTTGCCATCTAATAAATACACTAAATAATTGTTATCAGGGCTCCAAATAATGTTGCTTGGCTGGCCTGATTCAAAGCGGTAAATGGTTTGTTGGTCGTCATTTTTTAATTCAGTAATAACATTCGCTTGGTTGCCGGTGCTGTCTTGATAGTGACGTTTAGCTACTAAATAATGCTTGCCATCAGGGGATATTGACAGTGCGCTGACCGTGGTCGCATCAAACAATTGCTTGGCAGATAAACCATGTTGTTCTGTAGTGCTAAAGGTTAGCGTATCAATGTCAGTATTCGGACTGAAATCAACCTCAACATCGTGCCAGTTTGCAACTTGTTCAGCAATAATCACTATTTGGTGATCGCCTTGTGGTAATGCCAATTCATAACTTTGTTTTTTGGCAGTTTGTTTCTCACCATTGATAAACAGCTGGGCTTCTTCGATCCCTTTGAGAGTGAGAGTGCCTTGGCTAAAACGCTCTGCATGCGTGGAAAATTTTAGTGCTTGTAAGCCGCCAAGAGTTAACGCATTTACTTTATCTAAGTTTTGCCATTTTAATTTTTCGCCAAATACCGTGATGCTTGTTGTTGGTTGTTGAATGCTAGGTAAAAGGCTGTTAATAATCGCATCTTGATGTTCAGTTTGGTATGGCTTTAACTGCATATCAGCGCCAAGTGGGCCAATAAACTTAATATCGCTTTTATTTATTGGTGCAGCAAGTGCTACATTACTTAGTGTGCTTAAAGTTAACATCGCCAGTACGGTTGTTAGGCGAGGAGCTGTACCGCGCCATGCTGAGCTATAATTCATAGTTGAGCCTAATGTAGGGAATTTAATTGAATATAGCATGGCGCCGAAGCACCAAAAAGCGCTCTGCGATGGATTTCAGTTTATCACTCACGGAGTTTGAGGTTGGCGCCCACAGTTGTTAAGGTGTATCTAATTGAATGACTAAGAGGTCACAGTGACATTATTAATCGTTTACATGGTCGTAGCGATCACGATTTCTTTTTTATGCTCCATTATGGAAGCGGTGCTGTTGAGCATTACGCCAAGTTATGTGGCCGTACTACGTAAAAGTAAGCCCAAATTAGCACAGCGGTTTGAGCACTTAAAAACAAATATAGATCAACCGTTAGCGGCTATTTTAACGTTAAATACCATTGCCCATACTGCTGGTGCAGCGGGCGTAGGAGCACAAGCTGCGGTGGTTTTTTCAGATGCTGCAGTAGGTATTGCCTCAGCGATAATGACTTTACTGGTACTCGTACTATCAGAAATCATCCCTAAAACCCTAGGGGCAAAACACTGGCGAGCGCTTGCACCTATAGTGACCCAAGCATTAAGGTATTTAGTCATCGCACTAAAACCCTTTGTATGGCTTGCTGAAAAACTCACTGGTATATTGGGCCGTAATTACAACGAAGCTTATTACATTCGCCAAGAAATAGAAGCTATGGCTGATATGGGCTCACAATCGGGGGCGCTGCACCAGGAAGAATCTGAAATCATCCGCAGCTTATTGCATTTTCGCCACGCCAAGTTAGATTCTTTAATTACTCCACGCACGGTATTATTTAAAGTACACAAGGATTTAACGGTTGATCAATATTTAGCGGAGCATGGTTCATCGGCGTTTTCTCGGGTATTAGTGTATGACAAAAATGGTGACGATATTATTGGCTTTGTGCATAAAAACGATATTATGCTGGCGTTTCATAGACTGGGTAAAGACTATAAAATCAGTAAGTTGGTCAAGCCTATTTATACCGTACCAGAGACTTTGTACGTACCCACGTTATTACATACTTTATTAGCTGAGCGCACGCATATATGCTTAGTGATAGATGAGTATGGTGATGTACAGGGGATTGTTACGCTTGAAGATATGATTGAGGCATTAATGGGATTTGAAATAGTTGATGAGCATGACCAATCTGCCAACATGCAAGCGGTTGCAAAGCAGCGTTGGCGCCAGCGCTTAGCAAATAGTAATACACTATTAAGTGAAGAGTTAAGTAAAGATGAATCAAACGCTGAAAAAAACTCACCGAAAGGCAAGCATTAACGGCGACTATTACTATTTAACGACACCATGTGCAGCCATGACTTCGCCCAGCGAATAAATTCTGTTTTGCCTTTGGGGCGGCTGATCAAAAAGCCCTGCATTAAAATATGTTCTTTGAAGCGATCTAAATATTCTAGCTCCTCAACACGCTCAATCCCTTCGGCCACAATATCTAGATCATCTTGAATTGCAATATGCACTAAACTACTCACAATCACCTGAGAGAATAAGTCACTCTCTATATTACTTATCAAAGTACTGTCTATTTTCACCTCAGTAAAAGGCAAGGTTTTTAACTGCTGTATATTAGTAAAGCCAGTGCCAAAATCATCAAGCGAAATGCCAAAACCGCGCATTCTTAAGCGGTTTAACGTTTCCAATTGAGCCGAACTGGATAGCGCATGTTGTTCGGTTATCTCTAAAATAATTTCGCTTGGAGTAAGCTGATTGAGTTGTAGAATCAATGCCAGTTTATCTGGGCAGCTTAAATCTTCAAGCTGGCATGGCGATAAATTAAAAGCGAGTTTAAGTTTATAACCTAATTGTGTTTTTATTTCTGAAAAATCCCCAGTGGCTTTTTCAAACAATTGAAAGGTGATCAGGTTAATCAAATCTAAATCTTCAGCAACACAAATAAATCGCTCTGGTAAAATAATAACGCCGTGTTCGGGAGTCACAATTCGAGCTAATACTTCTACGCTGGCCACTTTATTGGTGATCCGGTTTACCTTAGGTTGGTAATACGGTGTGATCTCGTTATGACTGATTGCATGCAGCAGTTGTGCTTCAGAAATTGGCTCGCTGGTTTTTTCAGTGTGGCAGGTTAAATACCTAAGGGATCCCCAGAAATAATCATTAAGTTTCAATTACATCACTCACATCCATATTTTTCCAATCGAGTTGCACTACCACCTGTACGAAATAGGCTAGTCCTGCCAAATAATCTCGCCGTCGCAGTTTAATGGACTGTTTTTTGAAGTATCGCAGCCCAACAAATGCCCATGACACTACTCGTCTTTTTTTGGTTGAATTAGCTTGAAAAGCGCCTGTCTTTCCTGCTTTGTCTATCACTGCCCCCAGCATCATTGAGAACCAATGAGCCAGTGTGGCAAGCAGCAACAGTATGTCTAATCGATAGAGTTTGTTTGTCCTGTGCAGATCTGAGCCTAAGCCGAACCTAACACTTTTTTGATCTCGAAATCCTGCTTCTATCTGCATTCTCATACCATATAATTTGAGTACTTTTTCGAGAAAGTGGTGCCTCTTTGGAAGAGAAGAAACGAGTAGCCAAGGCTCCTTATAACCACGTTTTTTATCTCTTTTTAATAACTTATGTCCCTTGCCAACCAGCACTGCATGAGTTTGATATTTTGCACTTTTGGTCAACTCGGTCGCGCCAAGATACTGGCTCTTACGTTGATTGCTCTTGAATAGTGACTGGCATGGAACAAACTCATCGCTGCCCTGCGTTTTCAAATGTGCCGTACCTCGAACACGGCTAATATAATGCCAGCCATTGTTTCGCACGGCTTTGAGCCAAGGAACTTTAAAGCCCGCATCCGTCACAATTACGGGCCGGCAGTCACCCGGCAAGATCAGTTTGAGCATCTTTAAGAACCGTTTTTGAACTTTTGGGCAATGATACTGAAAACTGAATGCACTTTCCTGATACAGGGTCAAAGAACGACCTTCACTGGCAATGCTGGCACGCAGAATACAGTATTTGGTTTGTGTATCTGCATGACTCCAATCAACCAAAATGACGGGATGCTTTTCAGTGACCACAAAACGGCTTAAGCGAACATAAACCGATGTCGACTCACGCAAAAGCTCGTGGTTATTGAGTAGTCGATCAATACGTTTAATATCATGTTTTTCAGTTGTTTTTGAATCCAAATTGCGACCAATAGATGTCAAGGTGCATTGCTGACAGTGCAAAAGAGATTTAACGGCAGCGACTAGAGTATTAAATCTGGCTTTATGAATAGAGTTAGGGGTGACAGCGCGGAGCATATTGTGCAAAATAGTAGACGCATTCATGGTGTTTAGTTCTGTTGTTTTTAAGCGATTCATAAGATCACAAAACACCATGAATGTTCCCTCACTACCCATATTTTTTAACACTATTAGTTCATTGATATATAAAGGCTAATTTTGGGGATACTTTAGGTTAAATACTCTAATTTCTTCAATAGCGTATAAACTTGGTTAAGTTGCACTGGCTTGGCAATATTGCCAATTAAATGCACATTGTTTTTGCGTGCTAAGTCAGCGGCTAAATCAATTATCTTCGAATTCATTTCCGAGATAATAACAATAGCGCCGGGGTACTGGATTGTCCCAAGGTGGCGAATAAGCTCCATGCCATCCATATCGGGCATATTAAGATCAGTGAAAACGGCATCAAAAAAGTGTGGATTTGCTTTTACTTTATTGAGTGCCTGCTCAGCATCTAAGCAGGTTGTGACATGGGGAACATCAAGCTCACTTAATATAGCTTGCATCACAACTAAAATAGCTTTTGAATCATCAACAACAAGAATATTGCGTGCTGCTTTTGTCATTTCTATTCCCTGAAATAAAACATATTGGTAGCTTAAAAGTAGTAGATAATCGGCAACGTGTCAGCTTTATAACTGAAAATTTATTCCATAATCTCGTTAAAAAAATAGGTATACTAACGATATAATTTTTAAGGTTTAAAGTAACATCATGCAAATACAGCTGACCCTCGCCGATCAACAATTTAGTTTAGTGCTTGCTGGGCGACAAATAATAAAAATTTTTCAGCAACAACAAGCGATTGGCTTTGATAATCCGCGCGAAAACTATTTTGAATTTAAACTTGACGATCAAGTGATTGGCTTAGACACCAGTGCTGTGGTTGAACAAAGCTTATCACTACATATTAATGATCAATTTGTGCAACAACTCACCTTACCGCCAATTGAAAAAACCAAACCTAAGCAAGGGCTGCTTGGGATATTTGCGCTCGGTTTTAAGATATTTAAAAGTGCCAAAGTCGTTAAAGTGGCGTTAGCTGGTGCCTCCGTGGCCGGTTATGCGTGGCTGTTCACCTTTGAATTCGCCTTGATGCTGATTGCCTGTTTAGTGATCCACGAATATGGCCATGTTAGAGCGATGCAATATTTTGGTATTAAAACCAAAGGCATTTACTTAATTCCGTTTGTTGGTGGCCTTGCCGTCAGTGACGATAAAATTACCACCCGTTGGCAAGATGTGGTGATATCTTTAATGGGGCCCGCGTTTGGTTTGATCACCTCTGTTTTAGGTGTGGTGCTTTATTACGCCACCGAGATGGAAATTTTTGCCGGGGTCGCGGTACTTAGCGCATTACTTAACTTATTTAATTTATTGCCCATTCTACCGCTTGATGGTGGTCATGTCCTAAAGAGTATAAGCTTTTCAATGCGATCTTGGATAGGCTTAAGCGTGTGCTTGCTTGGTGTGTTATTTGGTTTATGGATAAGTTACACGTTTGGCCTCATGCTATTAGTGTTTTTCTTATTCATCGGTGCGCTGGAAATCGTGTTTGAGTGGCGCGGTCGCCATTACTCGCATTTATTGCCACTGGACAAATACGGCCAAGGCTTTTCAGCGGTAATGTACGCACTCGTCGTTGCAGGACACGTCGCGGTGATGATGCACTTTGCTGACTCTGAAAATGCAATTTTAAGCCTGCCGATGAAGATTTTATCGAGTTGACAAAGGCGGACATTTTTTGAGTGCTTTATTTTTAGAAAAATTGACAACGTAGCCAGAGTAACTTTGGGAGTAGTATGCTAGCTCACAACATTGAATTATGACTATTTAGATAAGAGTAATAAAAAGTGCTTTAAGCAAGTGACAGTAAGTTTGGCTATAGTCCATTTTAAATAGGCTATAGCTTTTATATCAAAAAATACAAAAGTCAAAAAAGCTATCTACTTTTTTATAGTCACTCTCACTCAGTGGTAGGTTATTCTTAGCTGTAATAATTAATTTAGTTAAGTATTCGTTGTTTCTGTATTTATTTAGTTTTATAAAAAATATAATTCTATTTTTATTTTCAAACCGTGTTTTAACTTCTTTATATTTATCCTTAACTAAATTTTCATTTTCAATTGTGAGAAATAATTCATCTTCTAAAAACTTACTAAAATTAGTGTAAATTATTTCTTCGTTAGATTTCTCAGTATCATTACTATTTCGTAAAGTACTGTCTTGAGATAACTCTGAAAATGAAAAAGACCATGCAAAATTATTATCTTCGACTGAGATATTTCTTTTCATTTCTTTCTTATCGAACAGATCTTCGTTAAACGAAGAGTTGAAAGAAAATCCAATATCATCAGCATTACATGTATCTTTTGTTGATGCATGAGCTAAACTAAATAGACAGATAAATAAATATAAACAAAATATTTTAATCTTTTTCATCTTTACTCTTAATTTTCGAAAATTTATACCCGTAGTAAATTCCTTGGGCATTAGCTAAAAAAAGGATAATATAAAAAATAATATCTTTGTGGAAACTGGTTGCATAATTATAAATTAGTATGCAACCTACAAAGTTTATTAGATATACAAAAATAGGAAGTATAATCTTCATTAGTTGTAATGCACTGAGTCTAAAAGTTTACTCCTATTCGATATTTCTTGATTTGCCTTATTTAATTCTGTGGCATTGAAATATAAAGAGCCCCACATAACGACGGTAATCCAGCCTCCCTTAGTTACTTTTTTGTTTTCCATATAGTTGATGCTAAATCTTTAGCACTTGCTGCAGAAACTGAAATACCTAAGATTCCTGCATATGAATTTACCATGTCGTGGAACTTTTGGTCTTTTAATAGCTCTGTATTGAATAGCAAGTGATTTTTCATGCTCTTGCCCTGATCACGAATGTACTTAATTGGCAAATGCGCTGGTCGTTTTAATATTATATCGCGTATCAAAAGCGTTAATTTAAACATTGGTGCTATTTTTGTTGTTCAAGCACCGCTTTTAAACGTGTTTGTACTTCTTCAACCAGTAAATCAGGCTGGAATTTAGATAAAAACGCATTACAGCCCACCTTTTCAACCATGGCTTGGTTAAAACTACCGCTGAGTGAAGTATTAAGTACCACATGGAGATTTTTTAGGCGGTTATCATTACGAATTTCGTGGGTTAACCGATAACCATCCATCGCTGGCATTTCAGCATCGGTGATCACCATCAGCAACTCTTTTTCTACATCCATGCCTTTATCGGCCCAGGCTTTAAGCATGTTCAGTGCTTCAAGACCATTACTGGCAGGGATAATCTCAATACCTAACTGCGTTAATGTGTCGCTCACTTGTTTGCGCGCTGTGGGTGAGTCATCAGCATGAAGGATTTTGCGGCCTACAAATTCGTTCACAATGCTTTTATCAAGTATTTCATCAGAAATTTGTACTTCGTACTCAACAATTTCAGCGAGTACTTTTTCTACATCGATGATCTCGACTAATTGTTCTTGGCCATCGCGTTGAATTTTGGTCAATGCAGTCAAGTAATGGTTTTTACCAACAGAAGTCGGTGGCGGCATAATATCGGACCATGTCATATTGACGATTTGATCAACTTTACCTATTAAAAAGCCTTGTACCGTACGATTATATTCAGTGATAACCAGATTACTGTCTTCAATGTGTTTGGCCGCAGGCATACAAATAGCTTGGCGCAAATCAATAACCGGAATAGATTCGCCACGAATGTTAGCAACACCAGAAATTTTCGGGTGAGCGTGAGGAATAATATTTAAGTGAGGCAGTTTAACCACCTCTTTTACCTTAAACACGTTAAGGGCAAATAGGTGTCGGCTGTGTAAATAAAACAGCAATAATTCTAAGCGATTTTCACCAACGAGCTGGGTTCGCTGATCAACAGAAGCTAATACACCTGACATAACACACTCGACTAAATAATTAATAATTCAAGTATAGCTTACACTGTTATGTTTAAAAAAAGCAGCCTAGATACTAATCTTAGTCGTTATGTGCTGCGCAGCCATTGCCATCATTTCAGCATTGCAGTAACTTATCGCATAATTGATAGCTAAATAACCAAGTGTGGGCATGCCATTTATATTTAAACGATTATTTTTATTAGTCAGAAATCATATTGATCAGGTTAGCTGGCAAGCTGTGGCTATCGCAACACTGCTGCATATGCTGTTGATCTGGTTGCTGTTGGGTTTAGCTGGTGAAACCGCATTAAGCCCCGTTAGCACCTTTGTTTACTACTATATAGTAACGACTTCAACGGTAGGCTATGGTGATTTTAGTGCCAGTACAGACTTGGGACGATGGATTGTAGCAGTACTGCAAATTCCATTTGGTTTGGCTTTATTTGGCGTTCTGTTAGGTAAAACAGGGCAAACAGTTACTTATTTAATTAGGCGCGCTATGACAGGTGATAAAAGTTTTTCGCATTTTAACAATCACATAATTATTTTTGGCTGGCATCAAATCCGCACTAAAAAAATGATTGATTATATCTTGGCTGATCAAAAACGTATGGATAGACGCATTTTGCTGGCGGTGACAGAGCAAATGGAACATCCCTTTTTAGCTAACGCCCATGTTGATTTTGTTCGCTTATCGAGTTTTACCGACTGTGAGGAGCTTGAACGTGTAGCGATTAAGCAAGCCGATAAAATTATTATTGATGGTCAAGATGATGACCAAACATTTACCACAGCACTGCGTATTAGCAAATTAGTAAAAGACGATTGCCACATTAGCGCGCATTTTAATGATGAGAGTAAAGTTGAAATGCTACTAGAGCACTGCCATAACGTGGAATGTTCGAGCGCTAAATCTGCTGAAATTTTAGTGCGTTCAATGCAAGATCCAGGCTCTAGTCGCGTACAAGAAGAGCTTTTATCAACTTTGCATGGTGATACCCAGTTTAGTTTAGTGATCCCCGCGGAGTTGGCAGAAATGGAGTTCGGCAAATTATTTCATCACTTTAAACACGATCATGATGCCATTTTACTCGGTGTTGCGCACAATCTAAGTGCTCAAAATATGGATTTAAATCCACCACTTAATTATCCCGTTAATAGTGGCGATATATTACATTACATCGCTGTTGATCGTGTATTAAGCAACGAAGTAGATTGGCAGGGATTGGCTAAGTAATGGGTGAAGTTGCGTTTTTAATTCTATTATTGAGCGCCTATATTCTACCTGTTGTAATAGTGCTCAATAGTAAGCGCACCCAAGGGCATGAAAAGAATGGTTGGTTAATTGGTATTATCTTTTTTTCATGGCTGGCACTGGTCATGTACTTTGCCATCATTCCTAAACATGGCCATAAAAAGAAAAAGAACAAGAAAAAATAAAGTGGTTAGCATTCATCTATATTACGAACCGTGCTTGATTTAACAAACACGGTTTTTTATTTTAAGCTGCTGGCTTTACTTTAACTGTTTTAGTTTGTGCTCTACTAAAGGATCATCAGGGGCGAGTTGCTGGGCTACTTCGAGCAGTTGAATTGCATCATTAGGGTGTTCATCTTGGTGCTTTAACGCAACATCAAGCAGAGGTTGAATATCAATTTTTGCTTGATGCTCTTGCACATGCGCTGCTTTTTCATCAATAAGAATATTGTGTGCTTTGCTTAATAGGGCTTGGCGATGTGCCGATTTAATATTCGCCTTATTGAGCCTTCGGTAATAGTCTTCCTTAAAGCGCAGGGTTTTGGTTTGTAAGCGAAATTGTGCAATATCAATTTGTTGGTGGCGAATAAAATCCACAGCCACATCTTTATAGAAACCAAACTTATTTAAGTAAGTTGCATGAACGCTGTGGCCCATACCAAATACCCGTAAGTGGTTTAATTGACCGTAACGTTTAGCGTGTGCGCGGTCAATTCGATTAGTCGGGTCATAGATAATGTAGCCTTTAGCATGCCCTAAATCTAGGTCGTGGTAATCTCCCGTCCAATCAAACTTTTGAGCAATTTCGGTACTTGAGCGGTCATCCCATGGTGCTTTTTCTATATTTTTTGTACTAACAGGATGAAATAGCAATACTTTATCGAGCTTTAACAGATTAGCAAATGCACCAACGGCAAAACCACCTCTGCTTAAGCCATAGCCTAAACGCTCTTTAAAGCCACCTATAAGGGGGGCTAACTGTTCAATGAAAAACAGTAGATTACGATGCCTAAACCAATTACTAATACCTAAGTGCTGAAAGGCAATAACATTCACATCTTGCTTTTTTGCGAGCTTGTAGGCCCACGGTGAGAAATCATCGGTAAGATCATGTTCTTGGTAGTTTGTACCAGCAGGAGAAAAGGTAAACAGCAGAGGCTTATTCGCATCGATGATATGATATTTTACATACACGTCACCGAGTAAATCGCCACCCGTGAAGGGGACTTGGCTTTGCTGCTCATCGCGGGGGAGATTGGTCCATTCATCTAACCAATATAATAATTTCATACATCCCCCAAGATACCTCAATAATAAAGGTGGCGAATTATAGCAAAAATCACTGCTCATTAAAAATGCACGCCTTTTTAATGTGTTATGTTTCGCTCATAGCTATAATCTGTTGCCAGTCATGCTCTGTGACGGGCATGACTGATAAGCGTCCGCCTTTTTTAAGGGCAATCTCAGTGATGGCATTATTAGCCTTGATTGCTTGTAAGCTTACCAGTTTATTTAGGTGCGCTTTATAAGTAACATCAACGACAAACCAGCGCGGGTTTTCCGCATTAGCCTTAGCATCGTAGTAGTCACTGCTTAAATCAAACTGAGTAGGGTCAGCATAGGCTTCGCGGGTAACGGTAGCAATACCTGCAACGCCAACTTGTTTACAACTTGAGTGATAAATCATCACTAAATCACCGTGTTTTACCCCATCACGCATAAAGTTGCGGGCCTGATAATTACGCACGCCTTCCCACATGCTGGTTTGTGCGGGGGCATTTTTTAGGTCATCGATTGAAAACGCATCAGGTTCTGTTTTAAATAGCCAATAAGCCATTGTTATCTCCCTAAGATTTACATAATTATAGTCTATAGTATTATGTGGGTCTTGTCGGGATTGAGGATATATGAATGAGCCAAGTTTTAGATGATTTACTATCGTTATTAGCATTAGAAGAAATAGAGCAGGGCTTGTATCGCGGGCAAAGCCAAGATTTAGGATTTGGTGCTGTGTTTGGCGGCCAAGTGATGGGGCAGGCGCTTTCTGCTGCTAAAGAAACTTTGCCACCAGGGCGCATTGTGCATTCATTGCATTCTTATTTTTTACGCCCAGGTGATGCCGCTAAACCGATTGTGTATGATGTTGAAACCATTCGTGATGGCAAAAGTTTTAGTACCCGTCGAGTTAAAGCTATTCAATACGGCAAACCGATTTTTTATATGACGGCGTCTTTCCAAGGTCTTGAGGAAGGGTTGTCACACCAAGCAACCATGCCAGATGTACCACAACCTGAAGAGCTTAAATCGTCACTTGAGTTTTACCAGGCAAATGCTAGCCATATTCCTGAAGTGATCCGCAATAAATTTATTCGTGAAGTGCCAATTGATATGCGCCCAGTAACATTCCACAACCCGTTTAAACCTGAGGTAATGGAACCTGTGAAGCATATTTGGTTTAAAGCCAATGGTGATATGCCAGATGATCAGCGTATCCACAATTATTTATTGGCGTATGCATCTGACTTTGAGTTTTTACCAACGGCGCTTCAGCCTCATGGTGTATCCTTTATGCAACCCAATATGCAGGTAGCAACCATTGATCACGCTATGTGGTTTCATCGTCCGTTTCGTTTGGATGATTGGATTTTATATACTGTTGATAGCCCAAGTGCCAGCTCTGGACGTGGTTTAGTGCGTGGCCAGTTCTTTGATCGTCAAGGCAATCTTGTTGCCTCAACGATCCAAGAAGGGGTTATGCGTCAGCGCTGATAGGCGATTTGCAGCTATTTTTGGTTACACTGCCCTTGTACAATATCACTAATTGACTGCCAGACCCGTGCTGGCAGTAATGCTTTAAGATGCATATACACTTCACACAGTTCTGTGCTGCCTCGTAAGCCATTCTCGGTTTCGCTAATTAACCCTTGCTCGCGTAAGTTGCTAATAAAACCTACCAATACTTTTTTGTCAAAAAACTCTGGAGTTTTAATGCCGTGCAATGTACCTAAACGCTCAGCCAGTACTTGGCTTTCCCGCTCTAGCTCTTCGCGCTCAATGCCTAAGCTTGTTTGAATAAAACCGGTCACAATCGCATAGCGTTGCAGCGTTAAACTCAGTGCTCGACCGAGAATTTCAAGTTTCGCTAAGCAGTCATTACTATTGGTAATTTTGATGTTATCACCATCAATTTCAATTAAATCTTGATCTACAAAACTGGCTAAAATGCGGGAAATGTAGTTTTCATCGAGCTCATGTAAAAACCATTCCTTAGCAAATAACGGGTAAAAGCAGTTAATTAGTGCTTGGCATTGTGCAATGGTGGTTTTATGGCTTTTAAATATATGCAGTGCCAGTAAGCTTGGCACTGCAAAAACATGCAGAATATTATTGCGATAATAGTTAAACAGGGTTTTTTCTTTATCGCTAATAGCAATAATTTCGCCAAACTCATCGCTGATCACCTCAAACTTATTCAGTTTTAACGCATGCGCTAATAGTTGCTCTGGGCTTTCATCTGGAATGGTGATTTTTTCACTGTAACTCGCACTGCGTTGCAGGTGTAAGTAAAAATCTAGTTGTGCTAGCAACTTAGGTTTACTCAGTGCTTGTTTATCGTTTACTAGTAAGATCATGGCTAGTAAGTTAACCGAGTTAAGGGCGGCAGCACTGTTAATGTTAACCATGACTTTATCGGCTAAGGTCGCCACTTGCGGCCCAAGCCACTGCGGTTTTTGTACATCGGTAGGGTGAATAGAGTCACGCCAATCAGGTTGTTGCTCATTTAAATATTGATTGATTGAGATTGGATCGCCAAAGTTTAAATAACCACGACCATAATTTTTTAAATTTTTAATGGCTTTAAAAATACCAAAAATCGACTCGCCTTTTTTGTCGTCGCCCGCAAGTTCTTTCAAGTAAGTATTGATTTCCATGACGTGCTCGTAGCCAATATACACAGGCACAATCGAAATTGGGCGGTCGATGCCACGCAGCATAGCTTGTAGAGTCATTGCTAACATACCGGTTTTTGGTGGTAGTAAACGTCCTGTGCGACTGCGACCACCTTCGGTGTAAAACTTGACTGAATAACCTTTAATAAACAGCTGGCTTAAATATTCTTTAAACACGGCTGAATAGAGCTTGTTGCCTGCAAATGAACGGCGAATAAAAAACGCCCCTGAGCGGCGGAAGATGCCACCGGCAGGGAAAAAGTTTAAGTTAATACCCGCTGCAATATGGGGCGGTACTAAACCTAAATGATAAATAGAGTAGGTAAGTAGCAAATAATCCATATGCGAGCGATGGCATGGCATATAGATGATCTCATGACCTTTATTGGTTAAGTCATGAAGCTGTTCGGTATATTTAACTTCAATGCCGTTATACAGTTTATTCCACAGCCAAGTGAGCGCGCGATCGGCAACTCGAATTGTCGCGTCACTGTAATTGGCCGCTATTTCATCAAGCAGTTTTAGCGCATTTTGCTGTGCCTGTTGTTGGCTGATGTTTTTTTCTTTGGCTTCAGTTTGAATCGCTTTTTTGATGGTTGGTGAAGCTAATAACGAATTAAATAGTTGCTCGCGTGAGGGCATTTTTGGCCCCGTCGCCGCTAGCTTTTGACGACGAAAATGCACCCGAGCCACGCGCAGCAGTTTATGCGGCAACTCATCTACCTCGGCTTTTTCGTTCACCAACAGAGATAAATCTAAAGGCTGACTAAAGCGGATAAAGTTGTCACGGCCAGAAAACAGTAAAACAAAAAACTTCCGAAACCAGCTTGGGGTAAGAGAGTGCGACACCAGCGTGCCTAATCCAGGCTTTTCTTTACCAGGGTTACGGCCCCATAGAATGGTTACCGGCAGCACTTGTACATTTTGCTCACCATTGGCTAGCAACTGGTCAATAATTTGCTTGCCTTGATTAAGCGCATCGGTTGGTTTGGCTTCGTCACCAAACAGTGGTGGCGGATTTTGTAAACCAATAAAGCGTTCTAATTCTTGGCCACCTAACAGTTGTGATTGTATCGGAGAAGGTAAGCCAAATTTTTTGCAGACTTTATCTAGCGCCGCTAAATCTGAGCGGGCATTAAGCTTCACGATATAAAAGGTTGGATATGCCGGATTAAGGCCGTATTGTTCGATTGGGTTTTCAGGTAGCACCTTGCTTTTAACAAACAGGCTATTCATTACCTTAGAGACAAAATTCAAACAATAATTAAAAATACGCATCAACTCACCAACGTTAGAGGGTAAAAAGCAAAATTAGCGCAGATAATACCAAGTAATAACTGGACTGACCATTATCATTAATAGCGAGCACGATCATCTCGCTCTATCACTATAGATAATTTCCTGTATTGACGACACAATGACAGCCCTTTTTTACAGTATAAATAATCCTCATTCTGGCAGTTTGAAATAGTTGTTGCATTTATCACCAATATCACTATAATACGCAGGCTTTCAAAATTCCCTCGGGAACTTGGAAGGAACATTAAGCTTGGATTTCAAGCTAATAAAACAGGAGTTCCGATTTGGAACTCAACGTAGATATAAATCAACAACCGGCATCTTAAGTTTTTAAGATTGTTTCGGTCGTTTTTTTATGCTCTTTTAAATGCTCTTTATATTGAGGTTTAAGAATGTCAAATCAACGCATTCGTATTCGCCTAAAAGCTTTTGACCACCGTTTGATTGACCAATCAACGGCGGAAATCGTGGAAACTGCGAAACGCACTGGCGCACAAGTACGTGGTCCAATTCCACTACCTACACGCTTTGAACGTTTTACTGTACTTACATCACCGCACGTTAATAAAGACGCGCGTGATCAGTATGAGATCCGCACCCATAAACGTCTGATCGACATCGTAGAACCAACTGACAAGACTGTTGACGCACTTATGCGTTTAGATCTTGCTGCTGGTGTTGATGTTCAAATCAGCCTGGGTTAATCGAAAGATTAGAGAGGTTTTAGGAAAATGGCATTAGGTCTAGTCGGTCGTAAAGTGGGTATGACACGTATCTTCACTGAAGATGGTGTATCTATCCCTGTGACAGTTATTGAAGCGACACCTAACCGCATTGCTCAGATCAAATCTGACGCAACAGACGGTTATAACGCGCTTCAAGTAACCGCAGGCACTAAAAAAGCAAGCCGTGTAAACAAAGCAACAGCGGGTCACTTCGCTAAAGCTGGTGTTGAAGCGGGTCGCGGTCTGTGGGAATTCCGCCTAAATGGTGGTGAAGGCGATTTTGAAGTAGGCGCTGAGCTTACTGTTGAATTATTCAACGAAATCAACAAAGTTGACGTAACCGGTACTTCTAAAGGTAAAGGTTTCCAAGGTGGTGTTAAGCGCTGGAATTTCAGCATGCAAGACGCTACACATGGTAACTCTCTATCTCACCGTGCTCCTGGTTCAATCGGTCAAAACCAATCACCTGGTAAGGTGTTTAAAGGTAAGAAAATGGCCGGTCATATGGGTGCTGAGCGTGTAACGACTCAAAACTTAGAACTAGTACGCGTTGACGCTGAGCGTAACTTGCTTTTAGTTAAAGGTGCAGTACCTGGCGCTATCGGCGGTGACGTTATCGTTAAACCTGCTGTTAAAGCATAAGTCCTGGAGATTTAGTGATGGAATTAGCAATTAAAGACGCTTCTGGCGGTCTTGAAGTTTCTGAAGCTACTTTTGGACGTGAGTTTAACGAAGCATTAGTACATCAAGTAGTTGTTGCATACGCAGCAGGTGCTCGTCAAGGTACTCGTGCTCAGAAGACACGTTCTGAAGTAAGCGGTGGTGGTAAAAAACCATGGGCTCAAAAAGGTACTGGCCGTGCACGTGCTGGTACAATCCGTAGTCCAATTTGGCGTTCAGGTGGCGTTAGCTTCGCAGCTAAACCACAAGACCACAGCCAAAAAGTAAACCGTAAAATGTACCGCGGTGCGATCAAAAGCATTTTATCTGAATTAGTTCGTCAAGAGCGTTTAATCGTTGTTGAAAGTTTTGCTCTAGCAGCACCAAAAACTAAAGAACTAGTTGCTAAGCTTAAAGAACTTGAGCTTAAAGATGTTCTTATCGTAACTGAAGAAGTAGATGAGAATCTATTTTTATCGGCACGTAACCTGTACAAGGTTGACACGCGTGATGTAGCTGGTATCGACCCTGTAAGCTTAATCGCTTTCGATAAGGTACTTATTACAGCTGCTGCTGTTAAGCAACTTGAGGAGACGCTAGCATGATCCGTGAAGAACGTCTTTTAAAAGTGATCCTTGCTCCACATATCTCTGAAAAAAGCACTATTGCTGCTGAAGAAAACAACACAATCGTTTTCAAAGTAGTAAATGACGCAACTAAAGCTGAAGTTAAAGCAGCTGTAGAGAAGCTTTTTGAAGTGGAAGTAACTGGTGTTCGCACACTTAACGTTAAGGGTAAAACAAAACGTACTGGCGCACGTTTCGGTCGTCGTAGCGACTGGAAAAAAGCTTACGTTACTCTTAAAGAAGGCAGCGAACTAGACTTTGTCGGCGGCGCCGAGTAATAAGGGGAGTTAGAATTATGGCACTTCAAAAGTGTAAGCCAACTTCTGCGGGTCGTCGTCACCTAGTTAAAGTGGTAAACCCAGATCTACATAAGGGCAAGCCATACGCACCACTATTAGAGAAAAACTCTAAGTCAGGTGGTCGTAATAACAATGGTCGTATTACGGTTCGTCATATCGGTGGTGGTCATAAGCAACATTACCGTTTAATCGATTTTAAACGTACTAAAGATGGTATTCCAGCTGTAGTTGAGCGTTTAGAATATGATCCAAATCGTAGCGCAAACATCGCTCTTGTATTATATGCAGACGGTGAGCGTCGTTACATTATCGCACCAAAAGGCTTAAAAGCTGGCGATGCAATCCAGTCTGGTGTTGATGCACCAATCAAGCCTGGTAATGCATTACCTATGCGTAATATGCCTGTAGGTTCGACTGTTCACAACGTAGAATTAAAACCAGGTAAAGGTGCGCAAATCGCACGTTCTGCTGGTGCATACGTTCAAATCCTTGCGCGTGATGGTCAATATGTAACATTACGTCTTCGTTCAGGCGAAGTTCGTAAAGTTGAATCTGATTGTCGTGCAACACTAGGTGAAGTAGGCAATGCTGAGCATATGCTTCGTTCACTTGGTAAAGCAGGTGCAAATCGCTGGCGTGGTATTCGTCCGACAGTTCGTGGTGTTGCCATGAACCCGGTTGATCACCCACACGGTGGTGGTGAAGGTCGTACGTCTGGTGGTCGTCATCCTGTGTCTCCATGGGGTAAGCCGACTAAAGGTGCTAAGACGCGTAAGAACAAGCGTACGGATAAATTTATAGTACGTCGTCGTACTAAGTAATATTGAGGAATAGCCATGCCACGCTCTCTCAAGAAGGGTCCTTTTATAGACCTACACTTGCTGAAGAAGGTAGAGAAAGCTTTGGAAAGCGGTGACAAGAAGCCAATTAAAACTTGGAGCCGTCGTTCAATGATCATACCTAACATGATCGGATTGACCATTGCTGTCCATAATGGTCGCCAGCATGTACCAGTTTTCGTTTCTGACGAAATGATCGGTCACAAACTAGGTGAATTTGCACCAACTCGCACTTACCGTGGCCACGCTGCGGATAAGAAAGCGAAGAAACGTTAAGAGGGGAATGATAAATGCAAGCATTAGCTAAACATAAATTCGCCTCTGGTTCGGCGCAAAAAGCACGTCTAGTTGCAGATCAGATCCGCGGGTTACCTGTCGATCGCGCACTAGAAATCCTGGCGTACAGCCCTAAGAAAGCGGCTGTATTAGTTAAAAAAGTACTTGAGTCTGCTATTGCTAACGCAGAGCATAACGAAGGTGCTGACATTGATGAGCTACGTGTAACAACGATCTTTGTGGACGATGGTCCAACAATGAAACGTATTATGCCACGTGCTAAAGGACGCGCAGACCGCATCCTTAAGCGTACAAGCCACATCACTGTTGTGGTTTCAGATAGCTAGGAGTATAAGTAATGGGACAAAAAGTTCATCCTACTGGTATTCGCCTAGGTATATCTAAACCTTGGGTTTCTACCTGGTACGCGAGTTCAAAAGATTTCTCTGCACAGCTTTTTGGCGATCACAAAGTACGTACATTCCTTACTAAGGAATTGAAAGCGGCTTCTGTGTCTAAAATCGTTATTGAGCGTCCAGCAAAATCAATCCGCGTAACAATTCACACGGCTCGTCCGGGTGTTGTTATCGGTAAAAAAGGCGAAGACGTAGAAAAATTACGTCAAGCGGTAACTAAGATTGCTGGTGTACCTGCTCAGATCAATATTTCTGAAGTACGTAAACCAGAACTAGATGCACAACTAGTAGCAGACGGCATTGCCTCTCAACTAGAGCGTCGTGTTATGTTCCGTCGCGCTATGAAGCGTTCGGTACAAAATGCAATGCGCATCGGTTCTAAAGGGATCAAAGTTGAAGTTAGCGGTCGTCTTGGCGGCGCAGAAATCGCACGTTCAGAATGGTATCGTGAAGGTCGTGTACCTCTACATACTCTTCGTGCTGATATCGACTACGCAACTTCTGAAGCCTTAACCACTTATGGTATCATTGGTGTTAAAGTTTGGATCTTCAAAGGCGAAGTTATTGGTGGTTTACCACTAGTACAAGAGCAAGAGAAGCCAGCTAAACGCGCACCAAAGAAAGCCAAGAAAAGTGCTAAGTAGAGGTAGCGAGTAATGTTACAGCCAAAACGTACAAAATTCCGTAAAATGCACAAAGGCCGCAACCGCGGTTTAGCGCAAAACGGTAACAAAGTAAGCTTCGGTACTTTCGGTTTGAAAGCTACTGGCCGTGGCCGCATGACTGCTCGTCAAATCGAAGCAGCTCGTCGTGCCATGACGCGTCACGTAAAACGTCAAGGTAAAATCTGGATCCGTGTGTTCCCAGACAAGCCAATTACGAACAAACCGCTTGAAGTTCGTATGGGTAAAGGTAAAGGTTCTGTTGAATATTGGGTTGCAGAAATTCAGCCTGGTAAAGTACTTTACGAAATGGAAGGTGTTTCTGAAGAGCTTGCTCGTGAAGCATTCAACCTTGCAGCGCGTAAATTACCATTCAAAACAACTTTCGTAACTCGGACGGTGATGTAATGAAAGCTAGCGAACTAAAAGACAAAAGCGTAGAAGAGCTAAATGCTGAACTTCTAGGACTTCTTCGTGAGCAGTTTAACCTGCGCATGCAAGCAAGCACTGGTCAGTTAGCTCAAACTCACACGCTAAGAACAGTACGTCGCGATATCGCGCGTGTAAAAACAATTATTAACCAGAAGGCAGGTCAATAATGAGCGATAAAATCCGTACTCTTCAAGGCCGTGTAATCAGCGACAAGATGGATAAATCTTTCACTGTTGCTATCGCACGTTACGTGAAGCACCCAATCTATGGGAAATTCATCAAACGTACGACTAAGTTACACGTACATGACGAAAATAATACAGTTCAGGCTGGTGACGTAGTTACTATCCGTGAATGTGCTCCTATCTCTAAGACTAAGTCTTGGACATTAGTAGATATTATTGAGCGTCCAAAACAAGCTTAATTTTTAATTAAGTCTGTTTTATAAAAAGCCCCGGCATTAGCTGGGGCTTTTTTTGTTTTTAAAAAACTACTTGTCCTTAACCTAGCTCCAGCTTTTATGCTGTATTTTTTCACTCTGATTAAATGCTATGTGTCCGATTCAAAATTACCTTTTAAGCCTAGGCCTTACCGAATATAGACAATCTATTTTACAAATTGTGAAGCTTGTAGAAGCGGTGGATCACTCAATTGCAAATAACAGTGAATTTGCAACTGCTGCGTTAGCATGGGTTGAGCAACAAAAAAGATGCCCAACAATGACAAACAAAAGAGCATTAATTATATTCTTACTGCGTAAATTGGGTTATAAAATTAAAG
The DNA here is from genome assembly GCF_030436385.1 of Pseudoalteromonas sp. KG3. NCBI lineage: Bacteria > Pseudomonadati > Pseudomonadota > Gammaproteobacteria > Alteromonadales > Pseudoalteromonadaceae > Pseudoalteromonas > Pseudoalteromonas sp. KG3. The sequence continues at coordinate 2,321,189 of NZ_CP098523.1, read as the reverse complement.
AGCAAAAAAGCCTTTGCAAGTGCAAAGGCTGATGTTTTTCTGCGCTGACCGCTGACCGCTGACCGCTGACCGCTGACCGCTGACCGCTGACCGCTGACCGCTGACCGCTGACCGCTGACCGCTGACCTTTACCAAATCATTTCTACAAACTCAGGGTGATCGATATATGGATTGCGATTACCTTGATGTTCATAAGCGGCTTGGTTTCTATCTAGTTCAAGCTGACTGACGGGATCGTCGTTGTGCCAATTTACCAGCATTGTCACTACCCAATTCTCAAACACTTGATTACTAGTGCCATTAAGTACTGCGTTGCTGTATGTGGTGTTGTTTTGCCAAGAGCCAATGACGTTCTCATAGCGGGTTGCCATATAAAAATAGGCGCGGGCAAAATCACCTTTAAACTCATCGATTGGCTCAAATACCGTACCTGAGTAATTAATTGAGCTTGCTGCGCTGCCAAGTTTACTGCCATTGCTTGAGGTGTAGCTTGCGCTGCCCACTTCACCAAACGGGTAGTTGCTGCGCTTGGAATTTACATAACCATCGGTTGCAAAAATATGGTGCACGTCTGAATTCATAGGCTCATTTGTGCCGCCAAACCAGCTTTTTGGAAATGAATGCTCGCGGTTATAACAATCTCCCTCGCTTCGGTAGGTGCCGCATTGATCAGCGACAGCAACGTAATTATAACTGTCTTGAGCTGTTGGGTTTTCAGCATAGCGATCAAGAATTGAATTGTCGTTTTCAAAGTATTTATCTCGAGATGCGCTATCGTAAAAACTCCAAATTGCTGAATATCCCTGTGAGTTGTGGTCTTTTATAATATTGTATAGTTCTGATTTTAGAGCATAGCCTGTCAAACCTTGGGTTGTGACATAATAACCGCTTGGCTCTGTAGGGGGCGTTTCTGGGTTGTTACCATCCCCGAGTGTGAATGGCGTTGCTTCACTACTTTGAAAGCTACTGCCGCTTGCAAGTTGTGTTTGTGCCGATGTGAGCGCGTAACTACCGTTACCAAACGAGCAGCAAATACCATCGCCGTAACTATCAAAAATGCTAAAGGTATAATCGCCATCAACTAAACAAGCTTGCTCAGTGTAGCTGTTGTTACCACTATAACCGCCACCAGATGCAACGGGTGTGCCTTGCGCATTAGTAATTTGCCAACTTGTCTCTTCGCCATAGTTATCTGTGGTGAGCGCTAAACTAACCGTATTATCGGCGCAGCCGTCTGGTGTTGGCTGTGTATTGCCAGCAGAATTTGGCATAAAACTATCTACGTAAACGGTTTCACTGCCATCAAAGCCGCTAACATCATAAAAGCGTAGGCCAACGCTAATGGTCGTGTTACTTGATGCTGTGTATGTATAGCTGAGCTGTTGCCATTGATTTAAAAGCGCAGGGTTTGAGTAGCCTTGATAACCGTCAGCAATGAGGCGCGCTTTAACACCGCCTTCAGTGTGGTAAACCCAACTAGAAAACTGATAGCTTTGGCCTGTTTCAACGTCCACCTGTTGTAGTAAATCTGTACTGCTTTGGCTCGCTGTATTCACCTCTACTTTTGCAGCGAGTGAGCCAGAATTGACGATAGAACTTGAAGGCGACAGCACTATACCTGAATCAATGGTACTCCAATTATTAGGGGTGTTGCCTGCCCAGTTTTCAAAATCACCATTATCAATGGCGGCTAAGCAAGGTAGTGCTGCTGATAAAACAGCACTGGCGAGTATGCATTTTTTATATGTCCCGTGTGACATAGTGTTTCCTTATTGTTATGGGCGCACAGAATGTGGCCAATTCCACTATAGCCTACCCGAGTTTTGTTGCAAAAAAGTTAATTGTTTATTTTGTTATCAAGCTTGGTCATTACTATTTTTGAGAGGTATTTATTGTGTTGGGTTTGCTGACGGACACTCTTTTTAACTTTTAATCTGTTTTTACTGGTAAATTTATAAATTAATAACTAAATGGAATAACAAAGCAGATTCTATTCTTTTTTTATTGGCGCATACCCCGTTATTCTTCACACTCAGAGAAATCTTTAGGGCCTAGGTTATTTGCCTTAAAGTCGACACAAATTTTAGGCAAAGTGATGACTGCAATCAGTGATCATTTTGTAGATAACTTTCAGGGTTACGGGGAATTAATTCATGTTGTTAGGTCAACTCAATGCGCTAGCAAGTCCATTATCGCAAGAGCAAGTACAAAAGCTACAAGGTTTAGTGGCTGAGCTTAATCCAATTCAGCAAGCGTGGGTAAGTGGCTATCTTGCTGCGAATGCTAATTCCGCGGCTTTAGGTGGCGTTACAGCAGCTGTACCAAGTGCTGGCGAAGCAGCTGCCTTGACCATTTTATATGGCTCACAAACCGGTAATGCAAAAGGTGTCGCAACTAAGCTTAAAGAGCAGGCTGAGTCACGTGGTTTGGCTGTAAAGTTAGTGAGTATGGCTGATTACAAACCAACGGCCCTGAAAAAAGAAAAGTTCCTGAGCGTTGTTGTTTCAACTTACGGTGAAGGTGAGCCGCCGGAAGATGCAGAAACACTGCATGAATTTTTAGCGACTAAAAAGGCGCCTAAACTTGATGGTGTTAAAGTTGCCGTCATTGGTTTAGGTGATTCAAGCTACGAGTTCTTCTGTCAAACAGCAAAAGACTTTGAGCAACGCTTAAATAAACTCGGTGCAGAAACCGTGTATCAGCGTGCAGATTTAGACGTCGATTACGATGATGAAGCGGCTACTTGGATCACGGGTGCATTAGATGCCTTTGAACCTGATTTAAAAGCACAACAAAGTGCAACAGGTGGGCAAGTTCTGTCATTTGGTGCGCCAGCCACAGCAGCGAGCCAATATACTAAGCAAAACCCGTTTGCAGCAGAGCTAAGTACAGTGCAAAAGATCACCGGTCGTGATTCAACTAAAGATGTGCGTCACGTTGAAATTTCCCTTGAAGGTTCTGATATTACCTATACCCCAGGCGACTCTCTAGGTGTGTACTTCTTAAATGATGAAGCATTGATTGATGAAGTACTGACACTGACGCAAATTGATGCTGCAAGCAAAGTTAAAATTGCAGATGAAGAGCTTAGTGTGCGTGATGCATTAATTGAAAAATTAGAGCTAACTCAGTCATACCCTGGCTTTGTTGAAAAATACGCAATCGCCACAGGTACACCTGAGTTATTAAAGCTAGTTGAAGATAAAGCGGCAATGCGTGAATACATTGAACCTCGTCAAATCTTCGACGTGATCCGCCAAAACCCAGCCAAATTAGAAGCACAAACTTTAGTGGATTGTTTACGTAAACTACAAGCCCGTTTATATTCAATTGCTTCCAGCCAAGCTGAAGTAGAAGACGAAGTTCATTTAACCATTGGTTTGGTTGAGTTTGAAGCGTTTGGCAGCGAGCACTTAGGTGGTTGTTCAGGCTATTTAGCACGCCGTGCCGAAGAAGGCTGTAAAGTAAAAGTATATAGCGAGCATAATGATAATTTCCGTTTACCTGCTAACGACGACACACCGGTGATCATGGTCGGCCCTGGTACGGGTATTGCGCCGTTTCGTGCATTTTTACAAGAGCGTGATGCACGTGAAGCAGCTGGTAAAAACTGGTTGTTCTTCGGTAACCCACATTTTACCCAAGATTTCTTATACCAAGTGGAAATTCAAGGCTATTTAAAATCAGGTTTATTGAGCAAAGTTGATGTGGCGTTTAGCCGTGACCAAGCTGAGAAAGTCTATGTGCAAGACAAGCTACGTCAAAACAGCCAAGCGGTATTTGAATGGCTAGAAGCGGGCGCGCATTTTTATATTTGTGGTGACGCAAATCGCATGGCGAAAGATGTACACCAAGCCTTGCTTGATATCATCAAAGAAAATAGCGGTAAAAACGATGAAGACGCTGAACAGTATTTAAAAGACTTACGTAGCGCAAATCGCTATCAGAAAGACGTGTACTAAGTGCACGTTGTTTATTTTATTAAAAGCTAACAGCCGTCACTGTAACAAATTTAGGATTTAAAATGAGCGAACAAGATAAAACCGTAAAGCTTTCTGATAACGAACGTTTAAAAAGAGAAAGTAACTTTTTACGCGGCACTATAGCGCAAGATTTAAAAGATGAAATTACCGGTGGTTTTACTGGCGATAATTTCCAGTTAATTCGTTTTCATGGCATGTACCAGCAAGATGACCGCGATATTCGTCCTGAGCGTGCTAAACAAAAGCTAGAGCCATTACATAACGTGATGCTCCGTGCTCGTATGCCTGGCGGAATTATCAAGCCTGAGCAATGGTTAGCGATAGATAAATTTGCTGACGAAAAAACCAGCTATGGCAGTATTCGTTTAACTACGCGACAAACATTTCAGTTTCACGGTGTATTAAAGCCAAACATCAAAGGCATGCACCAAATGCTTAATAGCGTGGGCATTGACGCAATTGCCACCGCCGGTGATGTTAACCGTAACGTACTGTGTACTACAAACCCCGTTGAGTCTGAGTTACATCAAGAAGCGTATGAGTGGGCTGCAAAAATTTCTGAGCATTTACTGCCAAAAACTAAAGCGTACGCAGAAATTTGGTTAAATGGTGAAAAAGCAGAGACCACAGAAGAGCCTATTTTAGGTTCAACGTATTTACCGCGCAAGTTTAAAACCACTGTGACTATCCCACCTAATAATGAAGTGGACGTACACGCGAATGATTTAAACTTTGTGGCAATTGCTGAAGATGGCAAGCTGGTTGGCTTTAACGTATTAGTCGGTGGCGGTCTTGCCATGACTCACGGTGATACCGCAACCTATCCACGTAAAGCCGATGATTTTGGTTTTATCGCCTTAGCAGACACACTAAAAATTGCTGAGCATGTGGTATCTGTACAGCGCGATTGGGGTAATCGTTCAAACCGTAAAAATGCGAAAACCAAATACACCCTAGATCGTGTAGGAACTGATGTATTTAAAGCCGAAGTAGAGCAACGCACGGGTGTTAAATTTGCCCCAAGCCGCCCTTATGAATTTACGCACCGTGGCGATCGTATCGGTTGGGTTGAAGGTATTGATGGCAAACATCACTTAACACTATTTATTCAAAGTGGCCGTATTTTAGATTACCCAGATAAGCCACTAAAAACCGGTTGTCGTAAAATTGCTGAAGTTCACCAAGGTGACATGCGTATGACGGCGAACCAAAATTTGATTATCGCCGGCGTGCCTGCGGATCAAAAAGCGGTGATTGAAGAAATCGCCCGTAATCACGGTTTGATTGACGATAAAGACACAGAGCAACGTAAAAACTCTATGGCGTGTGTGGCATTGCCAACCTGTCCATTAGCAATGGCGGAAGCCGAGCGTTACTTACCAAGCTTAATTGAAAAAACAGAAGCGCTGCTTGCGAAGCACGGCATTCCTGATGACAGTATCATTATGCGTGTGGTTGGTTGCCCGAATGGTTGTGGCCGTGCCATGTTAGCCGAAGCGGGATTGGTTGGGAAAGGTCCGGGTAAATATAATGTGTATCTAGGCGGTAACCTTGAAGGCACACGTATTCCTAAATTATATTTAGAAAATGTGGGTGAAGACGTGTATTTAGCTGCTTTTGATGAATTAATTGGTCAATGGGTTAATGAGCGTAATGACGGTGAATGCTTTGGTGATTTTGTGATCCGCAAAGGCATTGTTGCTGAAGTTAAAGTATCAGTTACCGATTTTCACGCATAATAATAAGCCAGTGCAACACACTGGCTAAGGTTTGGAATTTGCCATGAGTGAATTTAAAAACATATTACAGCTAGATAAAGAAAGCCAAGCGGCACTGCTTGCAGATGCAAACGGCGTATTAAAAGACTTGAGCGCTGAACAACGGGTGGCTTGGGCGCTGGAAAACTTACCAGATACCCAGTTTTTATCATCGAGTTTTGGTATTCAAGCTGCGGTGATGTTGCATTTAATGACATCACAGCGCCCTGATATTCCTGTGGTACTGACTGATACAGGCTATTTATTCCCGGAAACGTATCAGTTTATTGAGCAAATGACGATGCGTTTATCACTTAATTTAAAAGTGTATAAATCAGCGCTGAGCCCAGCATGGCAGGAAGCTAAGTTTGGTAAGTTATGGGAGCAAGGTGAAGCGGGAATTAAGCAATATAACCAGCTTAATAAAGTAGAGCCAATGACGCGTGCGCTAAAAGAGATTAACGCCGGTACTTGGTTTAGCGGCCTGCGTCGTGACCAAGCATCGACCCGAGCTGAAAAGCAGATCGTTGAAATTAGCCGTGGCACAGTGAAGGTTTACCCAATTATTGAATGGTCAAATCGCGATGTGTACCAGTATTTAACGAAACATGATTTACCTTATCACCCATTGTGGGAACAAGGCTATGTGTCGATGGGGGATGTGCATACAACCCGTAAGTTAGAGCCGGGTATGACCGAAGAAGAAACTCGTTTCTTTGGTTTAAACCGTGAATGTGGGTTACATATTGACGGTGGCGGTATTTAACCCTAACACTGTTTAACCAGCTATTTGAATATTCCTAAAACGCAGCCTAGCTGCGTTTTGTGTTTTTGGACTACAATACAGTTAGGCGCTATAAATAGAAGTGCACATATTTTATGAAACTGTGTTACATAGTTTTTTTGTTATTATTTTCCAGTCATCTTGTTGCTGCAAATCTTCGTGTTGCGCTACCTGATGAAGATTATCCCCCCTTTCATTTTGTCAGCTCAGAAAATAAAGGCATTTTGCGGGATGTTATAACGGCATTTTCGAAGGCATCGGGGATTCAAGTAGATTACGTTTTTGTACCAGAAATGCGTTCGGCTAAAATGGTACAAAACGGTGATGTTGATGTACGAATGGAATCGGAGGTTTGGCTCAATGGTAATGAACCATATTATTGGAGCCAAGAAATTATGCAGGTCGAAGATGTTATGGTCGCTGCGCGAGGTGTCCAGCTAATCGACTTAAAGCAATTAAATCGCTTAAAAAGTGGTGTGTTACTTGGGCGCTTTGGCTATGTTTACCCGACTTTTGAGCCGTTAGTGCAAAATAATATACTACATCGTGAGAATTTTTATTCGGATCTAGAAGTACTACAAAGCTTGTATAAAGATACCCATTCTAGCCCGCGCTTTACTGTGATCTCGAAATCAGTTTTGAACTGGTACATACAGCATTATCCGGATTTTGCAGCGTTGGTCGTTAGTGACATTAACGTTGGCGTGGCACCCTTACAGTTGCAGTTTGCTTATAACTCTAAGGGTAAAAAGTATGCGCAACAATTTAATGATTTTTTACAAAAGTTGAAAGATAATGGCGAGCTGGATAAAATCATCGCTCGCTATCAATGATAGTTATGGAAAGTTTTAACGCAAAGGATTGAATATGAAGTACTTCGCCTACCTAGCAATTATGGTATTGCTAATTAGTGTTGCAGGATTATTTTATTTGCAGCGCCCAGATGGTCAAACATGGCTAACGAGTGATGAAATAACGCGCCAATCAAGTGGTATAAAAGAGCAAATGGTCTCGTTATCCAGTGACATGCTTGCCCGAGCAGTTAAGGTTGTCAGCGAAACCAGCCAAAAAATTGTAGAAACAATGACTTCGGATAGTTCGCCAGAGGCTATAGTCATTTACAAGTGGCAAGACGGACAAGGTCAATGGCACTATTCAGATCGCCCTAATCCCGATGGCAAAAGCCAGCAAATAGTACTCGACCCTAACGATATTACTGTTGTTGCAGCCGAGGATACCGCAATTCTCAAAGGCAGCGCTAAGGCTGCTAATATGTCGTCACTTTCACCAACACCAAGTAGTGTTTATGACCCTGCGGTGATAAAAAAACTGTTTGAAGATGCAGAGCAAGTAAAGAGTACACTAGAGCAACGTACTAAGACGTTAGAAGCCGCTAAGTAATTAAAGCGGCGATTGTGCGCGCTTGTTGTGCTTGGCTTCCATATTCATCAGCACTATGGTGAGATAAATTTTAGTCGGTAATGAAAATAAAATGCCAATGGCAATAAATGTCGCACCGAACATTATGCCATGAATACTATTTTTTTCGACTAACAGATCTGATACTAATAAGTAATGCCCCACTAAAATTAGTGATATACCGAGAACGATACATATTTTAAGCGTACTTATTAGTTTTTGCTCAGCCATTCAATGCACCTGTTGGTAATTAGGTGCATTCAGTGTAGGTAATATCTGGCAGGTTCAGCTTGTTTTACATCAATAAACTAAGGGCTAAGCAAATTAAATCTGCAAAGCCCTGATTAATTAATTGCTGAGCATATTACGTAGTACATACTGTAAAATGCCGCCATGCTTGTAGTAATCCCACTCTTTAGGGGTATCAATACGAACATCGGCGCTAAAACTAACCTGTTTACCCTCGCTGTTAGTAGCAATCACGCTTACTTCAGCAGTCTTGTCATACAGACCATCAATATCAAATTGCTCTTGGCCAGTTAAACCAAGGGATTCATGACTTTCGCCCTCTTTAAATTGCAGTGGCAGCACACCCATACCTATTAGGTTTGAGCGGTGAATGCGTTCATAACTTTGCGCTATTACTGCTTTAATACCCAATAATAGCGAGCCTTTTGCGGCCCAGTCGCGTGATGAACCTGTGCCATACTCAGCACCGGCAAGTACGACTAGCGGTATACCTTGTTGTTGATAGGCCATCGCTGCATCATAAATGCTGGCCAGCTCATCCTCAGGTTGTGTGCGAGTCACACCGCCTTCAGTGCCCGGGGCTAATAAGTTTTTTAATCTTACGTTAGCAAATGTACCACGCATCATCACTTCGTGATTACCACGACGTGAGCCATAAGAGTTAAATTGGGCTTTTTCAACCCCATTTTCTTGCAGGTATAGGCCTGCAGGTGCATCGGCCTTGATTGCCCCAGCTGGGGAAATATGGTCGGTAGTAACCGAGTCGCCAAGTTTTGCTAAACAGCGTGCGCCGTTAATTGTTGGGATCCCCGGTGGCTCTGCAGTCATGCCATCAAAGAATGGCGCTTTTTTGATGTAAGTTGATGCATCATTCCAGTCATACAATTTACCATCAGGTATCTTAATTTGTTGCCAGCGATCATCGCCTTTGTAAACATTGCTATAGCTTGAGGCAAACATTTCTTTGGTAACAGTTTTTTTCACTAGTTCATTTACTTCGCTCACTGTAGGCCAGATGTTTTTCAGGTATATATCATTACCATTTGCATCTTGCGCTAGAGGCTCGTTGTATACATCGATATCAGTGCGCCCAGCAATTGCGTAAGCAACAACCAACGGTGGAGAGGCTAAAAAGTTCATTTTCACATCTTGATGAATACGTCCTTCAAAGTTACGGTTACCTGATAAAATAGAGCTTACCACCAGTTTATGTTTTTGAATCGCGTCAGAGATTTCATCAGCGAGTGGGCCTGAATTACCAATACAGGTGGTACAACCATAACCGACTAAGTTAAAACCAAGGGCATCTAAATCATCCATTAAACCTGCTTTTTCTAAGTAGTCAGTGACTACTTGTGAGCCAGGTGCCAGTGATGTCTTTACCCAAGGTTTTACATTAATTCCTAATTGGCGAGCTTTTTGCGCAACTAAACCTGCGGCTAAAATCACACTTGGGTTAGAAGTGTTGGTACAGCTAGTAATGGCAGCAATCACACAAGCGCCATCTTTGAGCTCAAATTCTTGCTCTTTAAAGTTAACTTTTGCAGCCCCCATAAACTGTGCTTCGTTGACCGTATCGTCAGGGTTTATAGCGGGACCTTCACTTTCAATACGCGATTGCTGTTCGTCACTGTTGTCACGTTTTGCTAAGCGTTCATCTTGAAAGGTTTTTAAATGTTTGGTAATAATATCGCCGGCTTGATCCAGTGCAATTCTATCTTGTGGACGTTTTGGACCTGCAAGGCTTGGCACCACATCGCTGAGGTTTAACTCGAGTTTATCGGTGTAATTAGCTTCATCGCCATCATTACGCCACAACCCTTGATGTTTTGCGTAGTCTTCAATCAGTTTTAACTGCTCTTCATCGCGATTAGTTAAGCGCAAGTAACTAATGGTTTCATCATCAATAGGGAAAATACCACACGTAGCACCGTATTCAGGCGCCATATTAGCAATGGTTGCACGATCTGCTAATGGTAAGTCGGCTAGGCCATCACCATAAAATTCAACAAACTTACCCACCACACCATGTTTGCGCAGTATCTCAGTGACGGTCAGTACTAAATCTGTCGCTGTGGTGCCTTCAGGTAAGCGGCCACTGAGCTTCATGCCCACAACTTGTGGGATCAGCAAGCTAATTGGCTGGCCGAGCATTGCGGCTTCAGCTTCAATACCACCTACACCCCAACCAAGTACGCCTAAACCATTGATCATGGTAGTATGAGAATCAGTACCAACTAAGGTGTCTGGGTAAGCAAATTTTTGCCCGTTACGGTCTTCGTTAAATACTACTCGTGCCAGGTATTCTAAATTCACTTGGTGAACAATCCCGGTGGCGGGTGGCACTACTTTTAAGTTATCGAATGCTGTTTGACCCCAACGTAAAAATTCATAACGCTCTTTATTGCGTTCATATTCTAGCTTGGCATTTAAATCAAATGAGCCATCATTACCATAGCCATCTACTTGTACTGAGTGGTCAATTACCAACTCAGCAGGAGAGAGTGGGTTTATTTTTGCCGGATCGCCACCGAGTTTTTCCATGGCGTCACGCATTGCGGCTAAATCAACGATTGCAGGTACACCGGTAAAGTCTTGCATTACTACGCGTGCTGGCGTAAACGCTACCTCAGCAGTTGGCTTAGCTTGAGGATCCCAATCTAATAATGCATCGATATCTTGGGATTTGATATTTACGCCATCTTCATTGCGTAATAAATTTTCTAGTAGAATTTTCAGCGAGAACGGCAATCGTTTGGCTTTGTCGCCTAATCCTTGCAGTGAATGAATATGAAACTGCTCGCCATTAATAGTGAGTTGTTTTTGGGTATCAAAACTATTATTCATTATATGCCCCTAAAGTAGATGAATGTCCTTAAATGGTAAATGTAACCTCTTTTAAATATTAAAATGCAAACTGTATACCAGTATCAAATTGCACGATTATTGCGCAGTTAATGATACTGAGATGATGCTGAAAGTTTAGATTTCAAGCCATGGCTTGTAAAACCAATCAAAACAACGCAAGCTTGCAGTGATGTTTTATCTCAACCAACCCTGTTGTTTGCCACGATGACTAAGTTGTAGTAATAAAACTGCGATGATGATCACCAGCAGTGGCATAAATACAGCACTTGCACCGAGTAATTCAATACTGTTAATGACAATAAAATTATAAAATTGCTGGATAAAAATCGCGATTAAAGACAACGCAAAGCACACTCGCGCAATGGCATTTTTAAGTAATAAGAAAATACAGCCTACTGTGCCAGCAAAAACGGCTACAGCAAATGCTAAGGTAGACCACAAAGGAGTATTTGAATATGCAGCTTGTTGATCTACAGGAAGTTTACTAATCATCTCAGGTGTCATAAGCAGTTGCATAATAAATGCAATGACCCCGAGTAAATTCCAAACTAATGCGGCCCAAGCAACACTTTTGAGCCAAGTAGGGGCTGTTGAAGTCGTCATAAAATGCTTTCTATTTGTCGTTATTTAGAAAGTAATTAAAGACGACCTCAAAGTGTTTTACAAGTTATGCTGGTGATTAACCAAATGAAATTGGACGACGACCCGTTTTTTCATCTACTTTCGGCTTTTTAGTACGTTTACGTTTGTTTTTAGGTGCCGCTGGTGTTTCTTGCACAGGGCTTTTTACACTCTCAGATTGAGTATTTTCCACAGCACGGTGTGCCGGTGTTGCATCTTCACTTAAAGTTAACTTAAAGAGCTCACCATCAAATTCAAGCACATTACCACTGTATAATTTTTTCCGTTTGATTGTACAAATTTCATGGTTAACACCCACATACCCCTCAGTGATGAGATTTTTTGCTTGGCCGCCACCTTCAACTAAATCAAGAACTTTTAAAAGTTTACATAACTCAATCGGTTCTTCTTCTAATTCAATTTCAATGTATTCGTCGTTCATGTTTGATCTCATTAAGGTAGGGCATAGCCTGTAGTATAAAGGCTATGCTCGGCTTTTGCATCAAACCTTCTAATCTCTGCGAGGCATTCAACAGAAAAAACCGAAAACTTTTTGGTATTTTTTACTGGCTTTAAAAAAACTGCAGTAATTGCGATGTAAGCTGCCATTGTAAAATCTGGCCTGTTATTTGCCATAGATGATGAAAATTAATAACCGCTAGATGCAGTAACTTAAGTGCTAACGCACTGAAAAATGGAGTAGAAGATGGGCGTAAGATTAGCAATGAGAAAAGAGTTAATGGGTTTAAATAACTCAGATATGTTAACAGCTGATGATGTCAGAGCGCATCTAACTCACCAGGTAAAGCAGCAGCCGCACAGTACGCACAAAGGTTTTTCGGTGATTTCAAAATTTAATGATAATCACAGTCAATTACTCAGTGGTGACAACAACCGAGAGCGTTTGTTGGAGTTTCAACGCCATCGTTTATTTAAAGATGTGTTATACACCAAGCAAAGTGTTGATGCTTGGTTAAATAGCCAAATAAATTAAGTTGCCTTAATGCGCTACCTCCAATAGACTACACTTGTAATCATTTGGAGGTACTATGCGAAACGGAATTTTAATCTGCATGTTGTTATTACTAACTGCCTGCCAACAACCAACAATATATGTATACACGCAAGCGTTAACAGAGCTAGAAAAACAACAGCTAACAATACGCTTACAGCAACAACCATTACCGTATCAGTTTATTCAATTACCGATACCCAAAGAGTTTGCCGCTGCGACTCTATTAACTTCTGAAGATAAGCTACTCACAGCCGAAACCGAGCAGCTTGCTGGTATTATGCAAGCTATGGGCTATCAACCACAGATACACTATGTGTCGGCAGCAAATCATCATTATAGCAATGGCAATATTGGCTTTTACTTGCGTGGTGAGCAAATAGAGCTAGGTTTTGATGTGCCAGAACAAATGCGAACTACTGGTTGCGTTGAAGATCGCTACAATGGTCTCAAAGTTAAATTTGTTGATAACTTTGTTGAGTTTACTTTAGTAAATGGTGCCCGCGCTCAGTTAGGTTGGCAACGTTATGAAAATTATTTAGTCATCAATTATAGAGATACTTCGCAGTCATATACGCATTCAAGCCCTTTAGTTGCCACTCCTTTTGGGGAAAAGCCCTCAGACACATTTCGCTATAACGCACACATTGAAGGGCCACAATGGTTAAATTGCTCGCTGCAAGTTGTGTATATGGATTAGCCTCGTGATTCTAGGTAGTGACTAAGTTTGGCTATACGCTCGCTCATACCTTCGATAATACGGTCTTTGATTTTTTCGCGGATCACATTGGGGAGTCGTGTTAGTGCTTCAGGTGATATTGCGAGCACGATTGTGTCACTTTTTGCGCGGGCACTGGTGCTACGCTCACGGTTATTGATAAACGCACCTTCGCCAATAAACTCACCGGGCTCTATTGTGCCCAGTTCCATTAAATGGCTGTGGTTAAATACCACAATAGCGCCGCTGAGAACAATATACAGTTGTTTGTCGTTATCGAATTGTTTAAACACAAAGCGATTTTGACTTACTAAATATAAATGGCTGAATGATTCCAGTAAAATTTGCCGCTCGTTGAGGGTAAACTCTCTAAAAAAATTCAGCCTATTGAGTATTTCCATCTGCTTAATTAATGGAATATGTTCAATTAACTTCAACTTTTTTCCTTTTCAACAGGGAAGTTTAGTTGATATTGCGCTCTTTTAATTTGCGGGTCAATGTATTACGACCCCAACCAATTTTAACCGCCGCTTCTTGTTTATGCCCTGCACAGTTTGCCAACGCAGTTTTAATTAAGCGAGTTTCTAACTGCGCTTGAATATTCGGCCAAATATTTTCTTTACCTTGTTTTAGCTCTTGATTAAGCCACTGCTGGAATGAATCAAGCCAATCACCTTCTTGTTGAGCCTCATCAATTTCTAAAATTTCAGGCGGTAAATCTTGTTCACTGACTAATTCACCTGGGGCCATTACAGTAAGCCAGCGGCAGGTGTTTTCAAGTTGACGAACATTACCTGGCCAGTTAAATAGACGTAGTAAATCAGTAGCTTTAGCGCTGAGTACTTTACTTTCAACTTGTAAGTCTTTGGCGCTTTTATGCAAAAAATGTTGTGCTAAGCGTTCAATATCTTCGGTGCGCTCGCGTAGAGCGGGTAGGCGTAATCGTACTACGTTTAGGCGGTGAAATAAGTCATCCCTAAACTTACCTTGTTTGACCAAATCTTCAAGGTTTTGGTGGGTCGCAGCAATGATCCGCACATCAACTTTAATACTTTGATGACCACCAACACGGTAAAATTCGCCATCAGCTAATACCCGTAATAGCCGAGTTTGCACATCCAGCGGCATATCACCTATTTCATCGAGAAATAGCGTCCCGCCATTGGCTTGTTCAAAGCGGCCTTTGCGAACACTATCGGCACCGGTGAAGGCACCTTTTTCATGGCCAAATAACTCAGATTCTACCAATTCTTTAGGAATTGCCGCCATATTTAAGGCGATAAACTGGTTTTCTTTACGCGGACTGTGATTATGCAATGCACTGGCAACTAACTCTTTACCAGTACCAGATTCACCATTAATCAACACACTCATACTTGAAGCGGACAACTTGCCGATTGCCCGAAACACTTCTTGCATAGCGGGTGCTTCGCCAATGATATGGGCGCTTGTTGGCGGGGCAGGTTTACGTTTGGTCTTTTTGGTGGAATTAGCTCGGCACGCACTTTCAACTAAGGCAACCGCTTCATTTAAATCAAACGGTTTGGCCAAGTATTCAAATGCGCCTTTTTGAAAGGCATTAACTGCAGAGTCTAAGTCGGAATGCGCGGTCATAATGATCACGGGTAGCCCTGGATTTTGCTCTGCAATAAGCTCTAGCAATGCCATACCATCCATACCCGGCATTCTTACATCTGAGACCAACACGGTGGGCTGGCTAAACTTTAATGCACTGAGCACGTCTTGGGCATTAGCAAAACTTTCAACGTTGAAACCTGCGCGTGCTAGCGCCTTTTCAAGTACAAAGCGGATTGATGCATCATCATCAACAAGCCAAACTGTTTTCATGCGAACTCCAACAACCGATTAATCCACAAAAGGCAGATATATATTAAATTCTGTATGACCCGGCCAGCTATCACATTCGATATAACCATTGTGTTGATCGATCAAGGTTTGTGCAATCGAAAGACCAAGTCCTGAGCCACCTTCTTTATTGGTGATCATCGGGTAAAACAAGGTCTCTTTGATGCTAGGATCGATACCAGGTCCGTCATCTGATATTTGGATCAGCAGCGCTTTTTTAGGCGCTTTACCCGGGCGACGTTGTTGATGATTAATGCGTGTTTTAATTTTTATCACGCCACCATCGACTAACGCTTGTTGTGCATTACGAACAATATTAAGTACCACTTGCTGAATTTTACCTTGGTCAATAAATACATCCGGAATACTTGGATCGTAATCTTTTTCCAAACTAATATTGGCACAATTATCTAAGGTGCTTAACTTAATTACAGATTCTAAGGTTTGGTGAATATTACCGTAGGATTTTTGCGGCAATTGATTCGGCCCTAGCAATCTGTCTACCAGCTCTCGTAAGCGGTCAGCTTGTTCAATGATCAGTTCTGCACATTCATCCCGTTCTTGCTGATCAACCTCATACTGCAATAATTGCGCCGCTCCGCGAATTCCACCTAAAGGATTTTTAATTTCATGGGCAAGTCCGCGAATTAGGTTGCGGGCAGCTTGGTATTGATGCATTTGATTAGAAGCTTGGTCGTGGCGAATTTCATCGTCAGTTTGGCGACATTCAAATAAAATATAATACTCATTTTGTAGTTTTACGCGGCGCGAGCTAATCGCCAATTTTGCGTGGCGAGAATCAACGAACACCACGTCAGCTCTATGCTGATGGCAATCAACACCATCCACCAGTGAGTATTGAGCAATGCGTTTTAAGTCTATCGAATGGTAATTAAATAGAGTATCAAAAGGTTGCTTTAAAATTCGCTTAGGGCCTAATCCTAATAGCTCACTGGCACTATTATTAGCGTAAATAAGCGTAAATTGTTGATCGAGTAAAATCACCGCAGTCGACAGGTTTTGCCAAATACTGGTGAGTAGTTCAGGGCTAAAATTTTTATTATTGGGCATGGTTGCACCACTTTAGTGCGTTGATGATAATTAGCAGCTTAGCACATAATTATTAAGCAAATTATTGTCTTTGTATAGGAAGACGATCTTTTTACAAAGATGATGCTCTATGCATAAAAAAAGTACTTATAGGGCTAACAGAGACTATTGAGCCTTGCGGATCAAATAGTTTAACTTGTAAGGTGTGTTCCCCGCGATTTACATCGCGCAGAGCAAACGTGCTGGTATTGCTAGGCTCTGCAAATGCAGTGCCATCAACCAGTAGCTGTATTTTAAAGCCATTCTCAAAACGAGGTGTAATACGACTAGTTACATACACTGAACCGGTATTCTCACGCACAGTACCTTGATCGGCAGGGGAAGAAATGACCACTTTATAGCTTTTCGCGGCAACAGGCTGCTGCTCATCTAAAATACGCGTATCAACGGTTGGCATAGTTAAAGTTTGGCTGGTGAGTTTTACTTCGGTAGCCCCCACTTTAGGTGTATCAGAAAATACCAATACGCCATTTTTATCTACCCAAGAATAAATTTTCTTATCACCGCTATAGCCATAAAAGCTGATTGAAATCAGTATTGTTAGTAATAAAAGCCTTGTTTTCACCTTGCCACCTTGCATTTTTTGCACTAACTAAACTTTAGTGGAGAATGGAAAAATTAGCCATAAAAAAAGCCCGCAGAACGGGCCTTGAGAACACACATAAATTATCTATAATTAGATAATTTTAACTACAGCTGATTAACAGCTGTAGTACATTTCGAACTCAACTGGGTGAGTTGTCATGTTAAGTTTTTCAACTTCTTTAGATTTAAGTGCGATGTAAGCATCGATTAAATCATTAGTGAATACGCCACCTTGATTTAAGAACTCACGGTCTGCATCAAGTGCAGCTAGCGCTTCACCTAATGAAGAGGCAACTGTTGGAATTTCTGCTGCTTCTTCAGCTGGTAAGTCGTATAAATCTTTATCCATTGCATCGCCAGGGTGGATCTTGTTTTTGATACCGTCAAGGCCAGCCATAAGCATTGCAGAAAATGCAAGGTATGGGTTAGCTGTTGGATCTGGGAAGCGTACTTCGATACGACGTCCTTTTGCAGACGGAACCACTGGAATACGGATAGACGCAGAACGGTTACGTGCAGAGTATGCAAGCATTACTGGTGCTTCAAATCCTGGTACTAAACGCTTGTACGAGTTAGTTGACGCATTAGCAAACGCATTGATTGCTTTAGCATGCTTGATGATACCACCAATGTAGTAAAGCGCTTCTTCAGAAAGACCGCCGTACTTGTCGCCTGCGAATAAGTTAACACCGTCTTTAGCTAAAGACTGGTGACAGTGCATACCAGAACCGTTATCACCAACAACTGGCTTAGGCATAAAGGTTGCTGTTTTTCCATATAAATGAGCCATATTATGGATAACATATTTCATTTCTTGGATTTCATCCGCTTTTAATACCATAGTATTGAAGCGAGTAGCGATTTCGTTTTGACCAGCAGTTGCTACTTCGTGGTGATGTGCTTCAACCACTTGACCTAGCTCTTCAAGCACTAAACACGTCGCTGAACGCCAATCTTGGAAATCATCAACTGGAGCAACAGGGAAATAACCACCTTTTACGCCAGGACGGTGACCGGTGTTGCCACCTTCATATTCTTTATCTGAGTTCCAAGCAGCTTGCTTAGAGTCAATTTTATACATAGAACCTGACATGTCAGTTTTGTATTTAACATCATCAAATACAAAGAACTCTGGCTCAGGACCAAATAAAACTGTGTCAGCAATACCTGTAGAACGCATGTATTCTTCAGCGCGCTTAGCAACAGAACGCGGGTCGCGCTCATAACCTTGTAATGTGCTAGGCTCAACCACGTCACAACGTAAGATTAAAGTAGCTTCTTCTGTGAAAGGGTCTAATTTAGCTGATTCAGCAACCGGTAGTAATACCATGTCTGATTCGTTAATGCCTTTCCAACCTGCAATTGAAGAACCGTCAAACATTTTGCCGTCTTCAAAGAAGTCTTCATCTACTTGATGATGAGGAATAGAAACATGTTGCTCTTTACCTTTGGTATCAGTAAAGCGTAAATCAACGAACTTAACGTCATTTTCTTTAATAAAATCTAAAACCGATTGTGACATGTGTCCTCCAACTGTTGGGTTTTATTTTTGCTGCATAATTGCTTTTGCTTTCTAGTAAGCGGCTTCCATGCCATATTTATAATTTGTTGTTTTTAATGGTTAAAAAATGCCAGCACTTGCTATGCGTTAGTGTTTTTGCACCAATCTGGAGCGTGCTTTGATCATTTTGGTGCATGCGTTAAGTGAACGCTATTTGCAAACAATTTGTATATATAATAAACACAGCTATTTTGTTAACTTACTTAGCAAATACTGCCAAATTATGACAATAATAGCTAGGAATGAGCAAAATAGTGGCAAATTGAAAAATTAAATTAATGAAAATGTCATATATAAAACAGATACTTATTAGAAGTATGAAGAAAGTTGTGAAATATATATTGGATAAACTTTCATCCATGACATTAATAAGGGATAATATGCGCCCTTTTAAATCCTATGCTGGGACATCTCGTGAAAACGCAGATGAGTGCGTAGATCTTGCAGGATCATTGAGAATTTAATTTCTCTGAGTAAAAATATGAGCATCGAAAAGTTAAGAAATATAGCGATTATCGCGCACGTTGACCATGGTAAAACAACACTGGTTGACAAACTACTTGAGCAATCAGGTACATTAGAAACACGCGGCGGTAACGAAGAGCGCGTGATGGACTCAAACGACATTGAGAAAGAACGTGGTATTACCATTTTGGCTAAAAACACAGCCATTTCATGGAATGACTACCATATCAATATCGTAGATACCCCAGGACACGCCGACTTTGGCGGTGAAGTTGAACGCGTACTTTCGATGGCTGACTCAGTATTACTACTTGTTGATGCTCAAGAAGGTCCAATGCCACAAACGCGTTTCGTTACGCAAAAAGCATTCGCGCAAGGCTTAAAGCCAATCGTTGTTATCAATAAAATTGATAAACCAGGTGCACGCCCTGATTGGGTTATGGATCAAATCTTTGATTTATTCGACAACCTAGGTGCAACTGACGAACAGTTAGACTTTAAAGTGATCTATGCATCAGCAATCAACGGCTGGGCAACACTAGATTTAGACGAGCCATCAGATAACATGGAACCTATGTTCAAGATGATCGTTGACGAAGTATCACCACCGGATGCAGATCCTGAAGGTGACTTCCAAATGCAGATTTCGCAACTTGATTACAACTCATATGTTGGTGTGATCGGTGTAGGTCGTATCAAGCGTGGTTCTGTAGCACCTAACCAACAAGTTACTATCATCAGTGCTGATGGCACTAAACGTAACGGTAAAATCGGTTCTGTACAAAGCTACTTAGGTCTTGAGCGTATCGAAACTGAACGTGGTTATGCTGGTAACATCGTAACTGTAACTGGTATCGGCGAACTTAAGATTTCAGACACTGTTTGTTGTCCTACTAATGTTGAAGCATTACCACCACTAAGTGTTGATGAGCCAACAGTAACAATGACGTTCTCTGTTAATAACTCTCCTTTTTGTGGTAAAGAAGGTAAGTTTGTAACATCACGTAATATTCGTGAACGTTTAGACAAAGAATTAGTACACAACGTAGCACTTCGTGTTGAAGATACTGCAAACCCAGATAGCTTCCGTGTTTCTGGCCGTGGTGAATTACACTTAGGTATCTTAATCGAGAACATGCGTCGTGAAGGTTACGAGCTAGCGGTTTCTCGTCCTGAAGTAATCTTACGTACTGTTGATGGCGTTCTTGAAGAACCGTATGAAACAGTAACGATTGACTGTCAAGAAGAGCACCAAGGTTCTATCATGGAGCAAATTGGTCTTCGTAAAGGTGAGCTTACTGACATGGCACCAGATGGTAAAGGTCGTATGCGTATGGACTTTATGATCCCAAGCCGTGGCTTAATCGGTTTCCAAACTGATTTTATGACGCTTACATCGGGTTCTGGCCTTATGTACCATACTTTCGATCACTACGGTCCGCACAAAGGTGGCGAGCTAGGTGTTCGTAAGAACGGCGTAATGATTGCAAACGCAACGGGTAAAGCACTGACTAACGCATTATTTAACTTACAAGAGCGCGGCCGTTTATTCATCGGTCACGGTGTTGAAGTATACGAAGGTATGGTTATCGGTATTCATAGCCGTGATAACGACCTTACAGTTAACGCGCTTAAAGGTAAGCAACTTACTAACGTTCGTGCATCTGGTACAGATGAAGCACAAACATTAACACCAGCACTTAACTATTCACTTGAGCAAGCGCTTGAGTTTATTGCTGATGATGAGTTAGTAGAAGTAACGCCATTAAACATTCGTATTCGTAAACGTCATTTAACTGAAAATGAACGTAAACGTGCGGGTCGTGCGCCTAAGTCATAATCTATTAATTTAGAACGATGATTTTAAAAGCCGCTGTATTTAAGAGATACAGCGGCTTTTTTGTGGTTATTAGTTAGCGAGTTAGCGAGAGTAAAGTTTGTGAGGGGAAGAGTTGTAAGCTATAAGCGGTCAGCTGTCAGATTAGAACAGTGTAGTTGGGTAGCTTGGTGTCAGTAATAGCTGTTAGGTGAAAGGCGCTAGACTTTGAAAAATCTTGCCACAGAATCTATCTCTGAAATAATTTTTTCCTCTAAAGCGCAGCGTCTCTTATCCTCTTTGTGAATAATTCACTTAAAAAATGTTTGCACAAAGAGAAGATAATGAGCAGTAAATGAGGTTAGGGCAACAAAGTCATCGGGATTTGCTGCCCTAGCGCCTAGCAACCTAGTACCTATTTTATTGTAAGCGCAGCATCTCTTGAGTTCTGCGTGGATCAGTTATTTTTTGGTAACAAGGTGATTTTGCCAAACACGTCGGCATCGATATAACCTAGGTTGCGGCTGCCATTTACGGGCTGTATTTCGTGTGAGCCCATAAAGTGTTCGCGAATTTCACTGCCGTCGTTATCGCAATAAGCGAGCATAAAGCCGATTACTTGTTTTGCCGTTAACTTAAGCGGGGTGTTTGGCGCGCCTTCTTGGTAATCATTTGGGTAGAGCTTAATCGCCACTTCCCAAGTGATGTTGTAGGGCGAGGTGGTGTTGCGTTGCCAGCGGCTAATCAAGTGATCTGTGTATAAATGGGGCTTTTTATCAGGCCCAAAATCGGCAGCTTGGTTATCAAGGCCTATATGATACGCAAATGCAGTATGGTTAAATTGATGATTACCGCCTGATGCATCGCTGTCGATAAATATTTCCAGTGCATCGTCATCCCAATATTTGACTGTTGGATCTGGGTGCGTATCAATTAGTACATCATCAGCAATGTCGGCTTGTAAATAAAGATAGTTTTCATCCCAAAGTAATTTGTAGCGGCCTTTAAAGTCTTTATCTGAGTCAGGTAAAGTACCATCCATAAGGTAAGGCATCGATTGCCATTGTGCTTGGTCCCATGCGCTTTCAGAGACACCATCAATAGTAATTGGCGTTGCTGTATGCTCTACATCGATAGCCATGGCGGCGTTGCTCATTAATAGGCTTAAGGTCAGCGCGACTGTTTTCATGTCATTCTCAAGTTTTTTATTTTGTTTATAGCCTAATAGTGACTGAAACAAAAATTGAAAACAACAGCGGTAATAAGTGAGGTGCTAAATAGAGACACTAACAAGCCGTAAGTGCATACAGTTTTTTACAGTTTTGAATGCAAGGCGGAAGAGCAATCGTATCAGTACCCAAGTGTCGCTTTATAGTGCGACACTTTCTCCTTCATTGAAAATATACAGCGGGATTTGCGAGTCCATTTCATCGTACATATGCAATAAGCGTAGTAATGGGGAATGGCTGCTGTGATCGCCCATCTGCCAACTTGAGTTGCCATAGCCCCAAGGTATCATAACTTTGCAATTTAGCTCTTGTGCGGCTGTTAAGGCATCCTCAGGAGTGGTATGTACATAACGATACCATTTGCCATTATCTTCGCTGTAATAAGAGGCAATTGGCATTAAACAAATATCAATCTCACCATATTTCTGTTGAATGTCTTTAAAGTGCTGTGAGTAACCGGTGTCGCCTGCAAAAAAGAGTGTTTTGCCATTTTGTTCAAGCAGCCAGCCATTCCATGAAGCTTTATCGTTATCTTCGTAAATAAAAGGGACGAGAATACGACTGCTAAAGTGATGTGCAGGCACGGCGTGAATGGTTAAATCATCAATTTTGGTGCTTGCGTACCAGGCCATTTCACTAATGTTAAAGCCACCAGTTGGAAAGTTATCGGCCATCCCGTGCGGGGTTAGATAGCGAGGCTGATTACCAATTTCTTCAATATCGGCTTTATTGAAATGATCGTAGTGAAGATGAGAATACATAACGGCGGCTAAGTTTTTTAGTTCGTCGTTAGTGAGCCAATCACCAGGTTTGCGATAAAACCCTGAAGCAAGACGAAAAGCTAAATCAACAGGGGAGTCAAACTGTTCCTTTACTGGATCAAATACCACTTGTTGGCCGTTGGGGGTTTTGATCATAAAACCTGCGTGGCCAAGCCAGCGCACAGTGAAGCCAGTATTGAGTTGTGGTGTTAGCTGCTCGCCTTGATATTGGCAGTTTTCAGTTTCTGCTTCACATACTAAGCTCGCGTTTTTTGGGTAGCAATCATGCTCACAACTAATAGGGTAAGTTTTTTCACCAGGGTAGAGATTGTGGTAGCGGCCAGCTCGTTCACCCTCTTGGTGCAGTGGTACAATAGTTTCTGGCCCCGCAATAGTTTGTACTTTATTTGCGCTACTACAAGCGACTAAGATAGTTGAACTGATAATCAAACTAATGGTACGTATTTTCATTGTTCACTGTTTTTATTATTTTAATGATTGAAAAGTGTACCAAAAATAGCTGATAAAAAAATACTTAAAAAGTAACAAGATATAACAATAAAAAAGCCTGCGAAATCGCAGGCTTAATGTATTCTTTTCTCGCCAACTCGCAGCTAATTTATCCTGCTTTATTCATTTGCTCAATAAATTTATTTGAATCAGCAATCGACTTGTTCATGTCATCCATTAACACTTTGATATCGCGTTTAAGGTTGGTAAATTCACCTTGAATGGCTGTCACGGCTTGTGCGTTAAGATTATGCTTTAAATATAAAACATTGTCATGCAGTGATGACAGTACAGGCTCCATTTTGCTTTCAGCATTGCGCATTGAGCGTAATAGTTTATCAAAGTCACGTTTGGTTGCGGTGAGTTTTTTATTGCTTTCACGCTTTAGTGACGCATTAGTATATTGCTCTAATTCGTCGCCCCATTCTTCAAATAATGCTTCGGCTACGTCTTCAACTTTGTTGATGTTATTTGTAACGCCGTTTGCAGCCGAAAGGCTCGACTCGTAGTCATCGTTGAGTTGCTCATAAGCGGCTTGTAAATCACCACCATCAAAATTTATTAGCGTAGTTAAACGCTCTAAAGCAGATTGAAACTCTTGTTGTGACTCTTCTTGAGATTCTTTTGTTTCCTCAACACGGTCGACTAAAATATCGCGTTTGTGCACACCAACCGATTCCATGGCTGAGTAATATGCGGATTGACAACCCGTTAAGGTGAGCGTTAAAGCGATAATTGGTGCGCCTAACAAAGTAAGTTTTTTCATGGATATCCCTTTTTAAATCCGTTATAGCTTTAAATTATGTGGCGGATTGCTATGATAATCAAAACTATTTTAGCAGAAAGTTAAATTTATGAGTGATAAAGTCGCGCTTTATAAGCAACAAGTAATGTCATTTTTACGCCAACAGCCTGGTTGGTGGATGCAATATGTGAATCGTTGTATAGATGACCAAATTACTGTAAACGCTGGTTATTTAGCCTATGTAACACTACTCTCATTAGTGCCTTTAATCGCTGTGGGTGTGGCTATTTTCTCTGCTTTTCCTGGCTTTGAAGACACCCGAATTGCGATTGAAAACTTTTTGTTTGCTAATTTTATTCCCACCTCATCAGATGTCATTAAAGAGCATATTACTTCTTTTGCTGGTAATGCGAACCAGATGACGGCGGTGGGTATCGGCTTTTTAGCCGCCATCGCACTACTGTTGATCCGAAATGTTGATGCAACTTTAAACCGTATTTGGCGAATTAAAGCTAAACGGCCAATGATGATTTCGTTCGCTGTTTATTGGATGGTATTGAGTTTAGGACCCTTGTTATTAGGTGCCAGTATTGGTGTTACTTCTTATATTGTTTCTTTAGTCTCTTTTGCTGATCAAGGGATCCCAGGTTTTAGTGGCTTTTTGTTAAAGCTGTTACCGTATTTAATTTCCATGGCGGGGTTTATTTTGCTCTATACTTTAGTGCCTAACACGCGAGTTTCTTTTCGAGCTGCAATACCGGGTGCTTTATTTGCTGCTTTATTATTTGAATTAACCAAAAAAGGCTTTGCGCTGTATATCAGTCATTTTCCATCGTATGAAGTAATTTATGGCGCAGTGGCAACGATCCCAATTTTGTTTGTGTGGATCTATTTATCTTGGGTGGTGGTGCTGTTAGGGGCTGAATTCACAGTATGTGTTAGCCCGCAAAATATTGCCGATACACCTGAGATTGTTCTTGAAGATGAGAGCGATGCTATTAACTAATTAATTGCATCGCTGATGGGAGAATCAGCATTATGCAGTTATATCCTAATATTACCCCGTACCATGATTTTCATTTGAGTGTCGGGGATGGTCATCAAATTCATGTACAAGAATACGGTGATCCTGATGGCTTGCCTGTAGTGGTTTGCCATGGCGGTCCTGGCGTGGGATTGCATGCGGATAATTGCCGTTTTTTTGATCCCACCCGCTACCGTATTATTTTGTATATCCAACGCGGCTGCGGCCAATCTACTCCCCATTTAATTAATGCGAACACTACCGCAGAGCTTGTGGCAGATCTTGATTACTTACGTATTTATTTAGGACTAGAAAAATGGCTGCTAAGTGGTGGTTCGTGGGGAGCAACCTTATGTTTACTATATGCTATTGAGCATACTCAACATGTGCAAGGGCTTATTTTACGGGGAACGTTTTTAGCGACTTCAGCAGATTTAAACTGGTTATATAGCAGTGCCGGTGCTGCGGCACACTTTTACCCTGAGTTGTATGCGCGTTTTTCCCAAAATCTGCCGGATGTTACAAGTATTCTTAAGTTTTATCAGCAGCAATTAAATGATGATAATCAAATAAATGCCAATCATTTTGCCAAGTTATGGTGCCAGTGGGAAAATGTTTTAAGTCATGGTAAACAGCAACATCAATGGGGATTGAGCTCACCACAATTGGGCCTCAATATGGCGCGTTTGATGGTCCATTATTTTGCCGCACAGTGTTTTATTACGGATAACTTTATTAGTGAGCACTATAAAAAAATTAGTAAAATTCCGACTTGGTTTATTCATGGTCGTCATGATTTAGTATGTCGATTCAATGCGGTTCAGCAGTTAGCCGAGCAACTCAATGCTCAGTTGCTTATCTTAGATGGCATTGGGCATGGTGTTGATAATAATGTATCTTTATCCGCAGTGCGGCGCGCAGCCGATCTTATGTACATTAAATTATCGAGGCATAAATGCAAGGACTAATTCAGCGGGTTAAACACGCAAAAGTCGAAGTCGAAGGGCAAATCATCGGGCAAATTGAACAGGGAATATTGTTACTGCTAGGTGTTGAGAAACACGATGATGATAATACTGCTGATAAACTGCTACACAAGGTAAGCAACTATCGTATTTTTACCGATGAAAACGATAAAATGAACTTAAGTCTCAAGGATATCCAAGGTGAATTATTAGTGGTGTCGCAATTTACTTTAGCAGCCGACACTAAAAAAGGCATGCGCCCGAGTTTTTCATCGGCGGCAACCCCTGCTCAAGCAAATGAGCTTTATGATTATTTTGTAAACCAAGCAAAAGCGGCGGGGTTAACTGTTGCGACCGGGCAGTTTGCTGCAGATATGCAGGTCAGCTTGTGTAACGACGGGCCTGTAACATTTAATTTGGCTGTGTAACGAATTATTTTCTGATCACCACAATATTATTAGCATAACCAGGGATTTTTTCGATGCTGGGTATTTTACCAAATGTGGTGATCAGTAAATGTTCTAGCTGTTTTAATTGTGACTCATGACCAGATAAAAAATTAATAAACAGGTAGCCATTTTTAGCTAAAGCGCTGCGCAGCTTTTCGTAAAAGCGGTGTTTGTATAAAAATAACGGTGCATCTAATTGACTGAATAAATCTAAAATAATCCAGTCATATGTTTGTTGTTGATCAAGCACGGCTTCTGCATCAAAACAGCGTAAGTTAGAGGCGTGATCACCACCAAAAAAACGTTTATAACAATGAATGATATTGGGGTTTTTCTCTACCGACATCAACTGGCTATCAGGATAAGTGTGTTGTAAGTAATTACGAATTGCTCCCCCACCTAAACCTAGCTCAAGGATTGCTTTGGGCGGTGTTAATGGTTGCCATAGCATTGCTAAATATTGCAAATGCGGGAATAGCAAACGGCTTGGGCGGCTTTTTTCTACCACCGATTGCAAGATTTCGTTGATCAGTAACCAGCGTAACTGTTTATGTTGGCGCACCTGAATACAATCGGCGCCATATTTGTGCCAATAGAGTAATTGCCCGATGCAATGGCAATCTTCAATAAAGCTGTGTTTAACTGCACCGCTGTCTTCAAAAAAATGTTCCATAGTTACATCAGCATAGACGAGTCAATCTAAAGCGCCAATATGTCTATCAAGTTTTACAGGTAAAGCAGTTATTTTACTTTGCTCACCAAAGTCGTATTCCAAGTTTTTATCAGATGGAGTATGGTAGGTCGCAATAATAAATAGCTGTATTTTGTTGATGTTATTTTTTCGCAATGATCAGCAGCGTTTTATAGTACGGTATTAGCACAACAGGAGTGATTATGTTTCAGGTGACAACACCACAAAGTAGCGAAGATTGGCAAGCTTATTATCAATTACGTTGGCAAGTGCTACGCGCGCCTTGGAATGAGCCGCGTGGCTCAGAGCAAGATGATTTAGAACAAGATGCCGAACACCGTTTTATTAAAAATAAAGAAGGTGTTGTATTGGGTGTTGCGCGATTGCATTTTAATAATCAACAGCAAGCTCAAGTGCGCTATATGGCGGTGGCTGAGGGTAATCGTAACCAGCATATTGGTAGCCGTTTACTCCATGAACTTGAAAAAATAGCCTGGACCCAAGATGCCGATGAATTGGTGCTATTTGCTCGAGAGCGTGCTTTAGAGTTTTATAAGCGCCATGGTTATGAGCTCAAAGAAAAAGCGCATCTGGCTTATGACGATGTTCAACATTGGAAGATGGTGAAACAAAAACCGTCTGAACCAGGTTGGTTCCGCCACCCTAATTGGACTCAGGTACTGCAAAATACCTGGCGTGAATCTATTCCAATTAGTGATGCGATGGGCATTAAGGTTGAAAGCTACACCGATTGGCAATTTACCACCAGTGCAGATCTCAATGCGAACTTAAATCTACATAACACTATGTTTGCCGGTTCTATTTATAGCTTAGCGACGTTAACTGGGTGGGGTGCTACTTATTTAGCGCTTAAAGAAGCTGGCCTTGAGGGTAATATTGTGCTTGCTGATGCAAACATTAAATACCTAAAACCACTCAATAATGAACCGCGCGGTAGCGTTGATTTAAGTGGCTGTAAAGGCAAGTTGGCTGAGCTGGAAACAGATGGTAAAGCAAGCTACATGGTGCCCGTTGAAATTTACGACGGTGAGCTACTTGTAGCCGAATTTGAAGGCACATTTAAAATTATTAAGTAGCCCGAATTTAGCACTAACAACAAAAAGGCCAAGCGATTGCTTGGCCTTAATTTTTACAGTAAATCAGTTAACAATATACCGACACCAATACGTTCTATATCCGCGTTATAATCAATTAAACTTTCACCGTAACCGTTGAAGTATTGGGCGTAACCACGAACTCGCCCCCATAACGGAAATGACCAATCAAGCTGAATTGCACCACGATTGTCTGAATTTAAGTTGTTGCGGGTCATAAAACTAAACTCATGATCATTAAGTCGATATGCACCGCTAAATTCAAAGTAACCCATGTATTTGTAAATATCAGGGTTATCATCACCTCTTGGATCTAATGGTGTTTCTTTCTCGCTTTCTGAAATACGGTACCAAGGTTTAAAGCTAAACACGTAGCCATCGTTTTCCCACAGAAAGTTTGCATAAATACGGTTCCATGAGCGTGAATCTGGCTGACTATTACCGTTAGATTGATGGGAAACACCAAGCACCACAGCCATTTCGTCGCCCCATGGAACGTGCTCTTTATCTAAATAATTAACCCAAAAAATTTCTGGCTCATAGTTGGTCTCACGAAATGGTGAGGAGCTTTCTTTGTTATAAAGTTGCCAATATGACTGCAATGTAAAGGCAAAAAATATAGCTTGGTCTTCATCAGAAAAATCATCGAAAATAGGAACCTTAATTGAAAGCTGATATTTTGCTTCTACGTTATCGAGTGGTTCATCTTTTTTTTCACCGGTTACTTCGTCATATGCTTCAAACGAGCTATTGTTTGGGTGGGATACATAAGAGATAGGTAAAATATAGTTACGCTTATGTGGTGTGATCACATTACGGTTTTTTTGACTAACCTCTTCACGCGCTTTGCGTTTATCCAGCGCGGTAACTTGTTTGCTTTCATCTAGTGATGAGCATTTTTCGCGCAATTGCGCGAGCGTCATTTCGCCAGCTCCACCAATTGCTTCATTTAAAATACATTGCTTTACCAGCTCAAGCTCATCGTCTTGTTCGTTGGTCTTTGTTGCTGGTTCTGATTGTGCAAATGTGGTGCTTGATAATAGTGCAGTGAATATGATCCCATAGTGCCAAGTCATTATTATTCCTTTGATAAAATCAAATATAGAGTAGCTATCGTGTGTTGTTGGTAAATGAGAATGGGCTAATTTCAGTGTTATAAAACCAGCGAAAATACCTTTCCATTACATTTTATCCAGCATTGACTGTAACTGAATATCAGTGAATTGTTACTGAACTTACGTGATTGTGACGCTTTTCGATCATAAATACAAAGAAAAAGCGGCCGAAGCCGCTTGTTCAATGCACGTTTTCCTGTTGGATAATCGTGCTCTCACGCAATGAGAAGGGCTGAGATTTACATAAAAGTTAAAGCTCAAATACGTTGGTAAAAAATTTATATAGCTCGGTGCCTTGGTTTACGCTTGCTGAGGCAAAATGCAAAATAGCGATCGCATTACAATCAAGCGTGAGTGTTTGCAATGGTTGCTCGCTCAAGTAGCGTTCCATGCGCAGCACTTTAGCAATAGGCTCACCGGCTTTAATATGGCCACCAAGTGGCGCTATATATTCAACCATGCCACCCATAGGTGCATAGTAAGCAAGATAATCACTTAAATTACAGCCGTAGCGCTGCATTGCTTTAGGCTGGTACGGCGCATCGACAAACACTTGCTTGTGATTTAGGTAACTCAAAATACTATTCGCGTCATTTAGGGCCGCCGTTAAATCTATTTTTTCTTGGCTGCCAAGCTCAACCGTGAACGCTTCAACTTGCACGTTAAACTCACGGCCTTGTTGAGCTAATGCCTCGGTTAGTTGCCACCAAGGGCAGAAGCTGGCTTCATCCATTGCACCATCAAAGTCATTCGGAATGAACAAAACATGGGGAATGTTGAAATAGCTGGCGCTGGCCTTGGCGTAATCTGGACAATATAAATGCTGGCTTGAAATAGGCCCAGTGTGTAAATCCAGCACGATATCAGCCTGATGCGCGAGTTTTTGTAAATTGAGTGCAATGCGCTTACCAGTAGTTAGTTGATAAGCTGGACCGTTAAGCTGTTGATCTACCTCTTCAATCAGCGCAGTTTTAAATACGCTTTTTAAGGTTTGCTCATCGGCATCACGATATTGCTCGGCAAATTGGCTCGCCAATTTACTATTGCAGTGATACATGCGATTCCAATTAGTGCCAGTGATTGGATCAAAGCGGCCAAGGGTAAACTCCCCTGACTTTTGATTACAGCCAATTGGGTTGGCATAAGGCACTAAGGTGATATCGCCTTTGAGTTCAAGATGCTTAAGTTGCTCAAGTAATTGGTAAATAACCGCATTACCTTGTACTTCAGCACCGTGCATATTGGCTTGCACATAAACATTTGGCCCAGTGCCATCGCCTTTTAAACGATAGACTGGAATGGTTAGCGGTAAGCCATTTGCGACTTCGCCAACCACGATATTTTCTTGGCTGATTGCAGTTGTCATACTCATTTCAATTACCTTAAGTAGTAGCTAGCATCTTCTGCTTGGCGAATACAGTTAAGCTCACCATTGTTCATAACGTATTCGGCGGCCAGTTCATGGCATAAAAAGTAGGGCATGCTTTCGGTAAAACCGTACGCGCCGCATTGGCTAAACACCAGCCAGTCTTGCTCGTTTAAATCGTTAGGTAATTGATGTTCACCTAAACAATCCAGTGCAGTACACAATGGTCCATATAAACTCATTGCTTGGTTTGAGGCTGTTGAGTCACGTAATAATCGTGCAGGGAAATCTTGGCTGGTGACGGCGGGGCGTAATAAATGGTTAATACCACCGCTTAAGATTACTTGCTGCTGGCCATAGTTAAGTTTGCGCTCAACCACCGGTGTTGCGTAGTGGCCACATTCACCTACGGCATAACGGCCAAGCTCCATCCATAACTCATCAACGCCTGCAGCACGCTTAATTTTTGCAAGGGCGCTAATTAATGTATCCCAACTTAAGGTAGGTGCATCTAAAGTGTAAGGAATGCCTAAACCACCGCCTAAATCGAGCACTTTTAAACGAATACCTAAATCGCTTGCAAGTTGTTGCAGTGGTGCAACCATTTGTGACCAAAGCTCGGCAAGTTTGTCAGTACTGAGCATATTGCCCCATTGGAAAATATGCAGGCCGTCAAAACTAAGCGTTGGGTAGTCGCTAGTATTGAGCGTTTGCCATTCATCGCAACCTAAACCAAATGGAGTAAGGCTATCGCCACCGAGAGGATTTTTTTCGCCTTCAGGCCAGCGTAATTGCACACGTAGTAAAACCTGTAGCTGGCATTGCTTTGCAATCGCTTGCTCATTTAACCAGCGGACTTGATTGAGACTTTCGGCAACAAAAATACGTACGCCACGTTCAATAAAGTGTTTAATTTGGCGTGGGCTCTTTGCTGGCCCCGTGTTGAGCACGCGCTCGCTGTTAATGCCTTGTGCAAGTACTTGCTCAAGTTCACCTTTGCTTGCTACGTCAAAGTTAAAACCTGCGTTATCTAAGCTTTGAATCACTTTAGAAAGCGGATTGGCTTTTACCGCATACCACAGTTTTACCTCTGTTTGCGCTACTAAACGTGCTAAGTGTGCGTTTAGAGTATCTAGGTCGTAAACAAAAAATGGCGTATCAAGTTTAGTTGATAGCTCAGCAATGGCGTTTTTAACTGGCGTGCTCAAAAAGGTCATTAACGTAAAACCTCTTCAAGAAGTAATGACGCATCACTTTGTTCATCACGGTATTTTACGATTAGTGCGCATGACATACTTAAACCTTGTTCACGAGCCCATGCATTTGATGCTGGACGAGAACCAGGAATAACAATCGCATATTCTGGAATTGGCTCGCCTCTATCTAGTTGGCGCTCATTGACACAGTCGTAGACAGGAATGGTTGCAGATAAACGCACGCCAGGGGCAAGTACTGCACCTTTTTTAACCACTACGCCTTCAACAATTACACAGCCTGCACCGATGAATGCATCGTCTTCGACTACCACAGGACTTGCGCCAATTGGCTCAAGTACGCCGCCTAGTTGTACCGCAGCACTTAAATGCACGTTTTTACCTACTTGTGCACAAGAGCCTACCAATGCGTGGCTATCAACCATAGTGCCTTCGTCAATGTAGGCGCCAATGTTTACATAGGCTGGTGGCATGATAATCGTACCTTTAGCAACGTGAGCACCACGTCGTACACTTGAGCCACCTGGCACCATACGTACACCTGCATCAGCTGCAAAGCCTTGTGGCGCTAAGTTATGCTTATCAACAAAACCACCAGGGAATTCAGTATTAGTACCGTTTTTAAACGCTTCTAAAATACCTTGTTTAACTTCAACATTCGCATGCCATTGGCCGCTTTCGTCTTGTGTTGCTGCGCGTACTGCGCCCGATTCTAAATTATTTAATAGTTCTAACCAGCTCATTATAAAAACCTGTGTTTAATGCCAAGATAAAATGGTGTTGTTTGCGTTGTTAATACAATCTGTTTGCGTTAACTCAAGATGCGTTAAAGGCGGACGCAAATACGGGCTATTAATACGCCCTTGTAAATGCATGAGTACTTTAACGGGGATAGGGTTTGCGACAGCAAACAAGCTTTGAATTGCTTGCGACCAGTCAGCAAATAAATTGGGGTGTTGACCACTGAGGCTACGTTTTACAAACTCGTGGGTTTGTGAAGGCCATGCATTGGCCGCGACAGATACTAAGCCTTTCGCGCCGGCTTGGGCAAAGTAAGGCATCAACGCATCATCACCACTAAAAATCGCCAGCTCTGGTGCGGCATTTCTAAAGCCTTCAAATTTCGCAATATCGCCACTGGCTTCTTTAAGCGCCCATAAGTTTTTGTGATCTTTTAAATTGCTAATTACTGCAGGTGGGATAGCAATCGCACTGCGCCCCGGTACGTTGTAAAGCATACATGGATGCTTGCTGGCATTGAGTAGACTTTCAAACCAGTGGGTTTGGCCAACTACGCCTGGTTTAGCATAGAGAGGAGAGCCCAGTAAATAACCGTGAATTGGTAATTGGTTACAGTATTCAACCCATGCAACTTGCTGTTTGAGGTTCATGCCGCCAACGGCAACCATCAAGGGCACAGTCGGTGCTAACTGGCAGACGTGCTCAACAATCGCTTGCTGCTCTTTGAGGGTAAGAGCTAAGCCTTCCCCTGTACTGCCAAGCAGTAAAATGCCATTGTTAGCTGTCTGTTGCTGCGTAACTAATTGCTCAAGCACGCTATAGTCGACTTCGCCTGCGTCAGTAAAAGGCGTGACAAGGGCTGTCCACAATGGGTAGTCGTTTAAATTGAAGTTGTTGATCATCTCTCACGAACTTATAAGTGATTCGAGGAGTTAATGAGCATTATGATAAGAGCCGCATTAACATCGTTCGAACTAATAATTCGAAGAGCGAATGGGCTTAATACAATAGGGCGCAATGGCCTTATTATGCTAAGACCAGAAGCTCTCCACCAAATATTTTAACAGCCAAGCTGTTATTGGTGACAGTCGCTGGGATTCAACCCAGTCGCCCGAAATAACCCTTCACAAAAAGTGTTACTTCTCGGCGTTAATTCCCCTCACGTATGATCACTGGAGTGTTGTGCTCCTCACATACGTTACCTGAATAACGCACCTCTTCTAGCCCACAGCGCCAGTTTTAAAAAGTAAAACTGACACCTTAAATAGGGGTAATGGCGGTGATTAAAGCATTTTAGCCATCTAGGTGTCAAGACTGTAATCCGAACTCTGGAAATAAATCTTTAGTTAGTCGCCGTGTTTATGTTGATCTTTACACTTCAATGGTTACGTATTAATAGCTTTTTTCGTACACTAGTGTGCATAGTGGTAAAAGGGTATTAAGTAATGGAAAAGTTTCAGGATATTTATCAACGAGCGGCACAGCGTAAAGGCGGTACTGCTATGCTTGAGCAATTGTTACACGCACCTCTTGCGACTGAACAACTGAAGTGCTTATCTGATGATGCATGGCTTGAAGAGTTTACCCGCAAGATTTTTCAAAGTGGTTTTTATTGGTCAGTGATCAACAATAAGTGGGCTGGTTTTCGCGAGGTATTTTGGGACTTTAGTGTTGAAAAGTTACTTATGATGCCGCCTGATATGCTTGAGCAAAAAGCCACGGATGAGCGAATTGTCCGTAATTTTAAAAAAGTACAAACTATTCCTCATAATACTTACATGATCCATGATATTGCCGCAGAGCATGGCAGTTTTAGCCAGTTTATTGCTAATTGGCCAACAGGCGACATAATTGGTTTATGGGCATATTTAAAAAAACACGGTGCGCGTTTAGGGGGTAACACAGGGCCTTATGCATTGCGCGCACTTGGCAAAGATACCTTTTTGCTATCGCGCGATGTTGAAAATTATTTGCGTGCTCACAAAATAATTGACGGCGGTTTGCAAACTAAAAAGTCGTTGACTGCGGCACAAGCATTTTTTAATGAATTACAGCAGCAAAGCGGCTTAAGCTTACAAGCGCTAAGCTTAATTATCGCATACAGCGTAGGTGATAATCGCGTAGGTATACAAACAACCCCAGCTTAAGGAATACCATGAAACTAGTTGCTCGCTATACCCAGATTGCTGATGATTTTGCAGTGCCCGATTTTCCTAGTGCCGTTGCAGCACCCAAGTTATTGCTGTGGAACGATGTATTAGCTCAGCAGCTTAATATTGATGTTGCCAGCGCTGAACGTGCACAGGTTTTTGCAGGTAACCTAAATAGCAGTAACGTAGCGCCTGTTGCACTGGGTTATTCAGGGCATCAGTTTGGTCATTTTTCACCGCGTTTGGGTGACGGCCGTGCCCATTTACTAGGGGCTGTTGCCGATCAGCAGCAACAGCTATGGGACATTCAGCTTAAAGGTGCAGGTGCTACGCCATTCTCCCGCGGTGGCGATGGTCGCTGCGCAATTGGCCCTGCTGTTCGTGAATACATAATGAGTGAGGCGATGCACGCGTTAGGAGTACCAACTACACGATGTTTAGCTGTCGTCGCCAGCGGTGAAACTGTTTACCGACAACCCCCGCAACCAGGCGCCATTGTTACCCGCGTTGCACGTAGTCACATCCGCGTTGGCTCGTTTCAGTATTTAGCAAGCCAAGGTGATGTTGCTGGTTTGCAGGCATTGGCTGATTTAGCCATTGCACGCCATTACCCTGAAATCAATACAACGGGTCCTGAGCGCTATTTAGCGTTTTTAGCTAAGGTTGTTGAAAAACAAATAGCGCTAGTGGTGAGCTGGATGCGAGTTGGTTTTATCCATGGTGTGATGAATACAGATAACACCCTGATCAGTGGTGAAACCATAGACTATGGGCCATGTGCTATGATGAATCAGTTTGATTTTGACACTGTGTTTAGCTCTATAGATCGGCAGGGGCGCTACGCTTTTGGTAATCAACCAAATATAGCTAACTGGAATTGTGCCCGCTTAGCTGAAAGTTTAATACCCTTAATTAGCGACGATGAAGAGCAAGCCGTTGCGCTATTGAGCCCGCTAATTAATGGTTTTTCTGAGCAATTTAATCACGCATTTAGTCAAATGTGGGCGCAAAAACTGGGGCTTGATGGCGAGCAAGCTGGTGATAAGGAGTTAGTTTCAGAGTTACTGGGGCTGCTGAAAACGCATAAACTTGATTACACCAATAGCTTTGATGCGTTGACCGAGTCATTACAAGGTAGTGTTGCCATTCCTAGTGAGTTGGCTGCTTGGTCAATTAAATGGTTAACACGCACTAATATAGACAGTTATCCGACAATGCGACAAGCGAACCCAAAATTGATCCCGCGTAACCATATTATTGAAGCTATCTTAAAAGATTTTACGCATCAGCATCAAAGTCCAATATTGAACGAATATTTGCATGCATTGCAACAGCCATTTCAATCCCCAGTAAAAGAGTCATGGACTTTAGCACCTGAAGATGATGAAAATTATCAAACATTTTGTGGCACCTAATGAAATCGACCTATGGGGTAATATATTTTTGTTTCTATTGGTTTTTTTCTAAATATCAGTCGTTATTATGAGGTTGTATTTATTTTTCTTGCTTTAGGCTGATTATTACCTGTTATTCATTAATATTTATAAAAAATAAATACGTTTGCCACTTGTTGATTTAAAATTAACCAATATAATGTACCTAAGAGACCGAACACTTTAACACGTCTTAAAGTTCCCTTACTGCTATTAATATTGACTTTGTAAGGTGCTTTTAGTGTTGTCGGTAGACGATTTACTTGTGGGTTAGGTAAAGTTTTTTATATCGTCTATACTTATTACCGTTTGTATTAACAACCACTTTAGTTGACAAAAACACAATTTAGGCGTTTTGTTAGGTAATGATTAACAAATGATTTTTTACTCTGGTTTAAAGATTAAAAGCTAGGGTTACTTAGCTACAATTTTAATTGCGAAAATGGGAAGGAAACAATGAAATTAAAATCACTTACTATTGCTGTAGCGCTAGCTGCAACTAGCGCTTCAAGTTTTGCTGCTGAAAAAGAAGGTTTCTTTATTGGTGCGTTTGGCGATTATTACGATGCTTCATGGGAAAATGTCCGCGGTAGTGCAGGCACCAACGTTGATGATTCAACAGGTTGGGGAGCTGAAATTGGTTATCGTTTTAACGATTACTGGAGTGCGCGTTTAGAATATGCTGATATGGATTTTGATATATCAAGCTCAAATCCTGCTATGACTGCAACCAGCATGGACGGCGAACGTTACGGTATTGATGGTCTTTACCACATTAACGGCGGCCCTTTCTATGGTATTTTCGGCCTTAAGCAATTAGATCTTTCTGAAAATCTAATGTTTGCTAACGTAGGTGCGGGTTACCAACATTACTTTACAGATAATTTTGCGTTTAACGCTGAAACATCTTTATACCAAGGTCTTGACCGTGGTTACACAGATGTTGGCGCTAAACTAGGTCTTAGCTATATCTTTGGTGAGCAAGGTTCAGCACCTGCACCGGTAGAGCCTGCGCCTGTAACGGCAGCTCCCATGGATAGTGACAATGATGGCGTTATTGATGCTGATGACCAATGTGCTAATACACCAATGACAGATGCAGTTGATGATAAAGGCTGCACACTGTACGAAGAGAAAGAAGCAATGATGACATTGCTAGTTACATTCCCGCACGATGTAGCTGAAGTACCAAATGGTTATTTTGATGATATTGCTGCTTTAGCTGCGTTCATGAAAGAAAACGATGGCACATCAGTTTTATTAGAAGGTCATGCTTCAGCCGTTGGTGATGCTGATTATAATATGCAATTATCTAAAAAGCGTGCACAAGATGTGGCTGATGTATTAATCAAAGATGGTATTTCATCTGACAGAGTATCGACAATTGGTTACGGTGAAGAGCGTTTGCTAAACACAGCAAACACACTTGAAGCTCATGCGCAAAACCGCCGAGTAGAAGCTCAGGTTAAGAGTGTTGAACGAGTTAAAGTTCTTCGCAATTAATTTTACTTACTGAAGTTAAAATGGCTTTAACTTCAGTAATATTTACTTTTAGAAAGCCGACTTGATTAACTTAAGTTGGCTTTTTTACGTTTAAAATACCTGCCAATATTTACTTTTTGAGTAAAAAGGCTAACACTGTATG
The DNA here is from genome assembly GCF_030436385.1 of Pseudoalteromonas sp. KG3. Lineage (NCBI taxonomy): Bacteria > Pseudomonadati > Pseudomonadota > Gammaproteobacteria > Alteromonadales > Pseudoalteromonadaceae > Pseudoalteromonas > Pseudoalteromonas sp. KG3. The sequence goes on along the minus strand of NZ_CP098523.1, from coordinate 2,283,222 downwards.
ATGTTAATCTTGACTACTTAATCAACTTTCTCTTTTAATTAAAGTGAATTTAAACTTGATTTAAAGTAATAAAGCCGTAAATAATTGTAGTATTGTGATTGTTAATCAATTAATTTGTCGAAGTTTGAAATGAGTTAAATAATTTTGAGAGCTCGCAAAGTATCTAGCGAGTTAAGAATTGATATAGGCATTGTCGTATTTGGTGTTGCTCTAAGCTACTGAGCTTCATTTTAAATTTTCAGTTTCTATAGCTTATTAAGTTTGGATTAATTGGTCATCATCTATCTTAGAGTGAGTTTGGCCAAAATGGCCTTTAGGTATTTTTAATGGAAAGGAATGAAACATGAAACTTAAATCTCTTACTATTGCTTTAGCACTAGCTGCAACTAGCGCTTCAAGCTTCGCGGCCGAAAAAGAAGGCTTTTACATCGGTGCATTTGGCGATTACTACGATGCTTCTTGGGAAAATGTTCGCGGTTATGAACAAGGTGGCTTAGATGTTGATGACTCTACAGGTTGGGGTCTTGAGCTAGGTTATCGCTTCAATGATTACTGGAGCGCTCGTTTAGAATACGCAGACATGGATTTCGATTGGACTGCTCGTGCAACTGACGGGACGTCGGTTAGTGGTTCTGAAGACGGTAAGCGTTACGGTATTGATGGTCTATATCATATCAATGGCGGTCCTTTCTATGGGATCTTTGGTTTGAAAAACCTTGATGCTGTTGATGAAGATTTAATGTTTGCTAACGTAGGTGCTGGTTACCAACATTACTTTACTGATAATTTTGCATTTAACGCTGAAACATCTTTATACCAAGGTCTTGACCGTGGTTACACTGATGTTGGTGCTAAATTAGGTCTTAGCTATATCTTTGGCGCGCAAAGCTCAGCAGAACCAGTTGAAGCTGCACCAGTTGCTGCTGTAGTTCCTGTTGCTGTAGCACCTGTTGATAGTGACGGCGATAATATCCCTGATGCTGATGACCAATGTGCTAATACACCAATGACAGATGCAGTAGACGGTACTGGTTGTACTCTTTATGAAGATCGTGAAGTAACTACGAGCTTATTAGTAACATTCCCTAACAATACTTCAAAAGTTGCCGGTAAATATGATAGCGGCATTGATAAAGTTGCAGCGTTCTTAAAAGAACATACTGAAACAACAGTATTGCTTGAAGGTCACTCTTCTGCTGTTGGTAAAGCAGATTACAACAAATGGTTATCTAAGAAGCGTGCTGATGCCGTTGCAGCTAAGTTAATTGCTGATGGTATTGCTGCTGATCGTATCACTACGGTTGGTTTAGGCGAAGAGCGTCTTAAAAATACAGCTAACACTGCGGAAGCTCATGCTGAAAACCGTCGTGTAGAAGCACACCTTAAGTCAATTGAACGCGTGAAAGTTGAGCGTTAATAAAATTTGATTTATAAAAACCCAGCCATGTGCTGGGTTTTTTTATGCCTGATAATAATGATTCGTAATTGGTATTCATCTGACAGGTATTTTTTGTGTGTGATATTCACGATATTTATAATGAGTATCATGTTTTGCGCTACTGGATGGATTTTAATCTATACTTAAAAGCTTTATTATGAACCGTCAGAATACTATAAAAGTTTGGTAATTTTACGCGAACACTCGCACTACCGAATACTTTCACGTCACCAAGAGGGCAATACTGTGCTACAAGATTATCGTAAACACGTAGAAGAGCGTGCCGAATTAGGTATCGTACCAGCGCCATTAGATGCTCAGCAAACGGCTGATCTTATCGAGCTAGTAAAATCTCCACCGGCAGGTGAAGAAGAGTTTATTCTAAATTTATTAGTAAACCGCGTACCACCAGGTGTGGATGATGCCGCTTACATCAAAGCAGGCTTTTTAGCAGCAGTGGCTAAAGGTGATGCATCATCACCACTTATCTCAAAAGAGCAAGCAGCAGAGCTGTTAGGTACTATGCTTGGCGGTTACAATATCGCACCTATGATTGATTTACTTGATGACGATGCGCTTGCGCCAATTGTTGTTAAAGGTCTTGCAAATACATTACTAATGTTTGATGCCTTTTATGATGTTGAAGAAAAAGCCAAAGCAGGTAATCGCTTTGCTAAGCAAGTTATTGAATCTTGGGCGGCTGCAGAATGGTTTACGAATAAGCCAGCGGTTGCTGAAAAAATCTCTGTTACGGTATTTAAAGTAACGGGTGAGACAAATACGGATGACTTATCACCAGCACCAGATGCATGGTCTCGTCCTGATATTCCTCTGCATGCTTTAGCAATGCTAAAAATTGAGCGCGATGGCATCACGCCAGATAAAGGCGGTGAAATTGGCCCAATTACACAACTGGAAGAATTAAAAACGAAAGGGTTACCACTTGCCTATGTAGGTGATGTTGTTGGTACTGGCTCTTCTCGTAAGTCTGCTACTAACTCGGTGCTTTGGTTTATGGGCGATGATATTCCGTTCGTACCGAACAAGCGTGTTGGTGGTGTATGTTTAGGTAATAAAATTGCGCCAATCTTCTTTAATACAATGGAAGATTCTGGTGCGTTACCAATCGAATTAAATGTCGACGAGTTCAATATGGGTGATCAAATCGATATTTACCCTTATGAAGGGGTTGTTAAACGTCATGGTACTGATGAGGTGATCTCTACTTTTGAACTTAAATCAGATGTCATTCTTGATGAAGTTCGCGCTGGTGGTCGTATTCCACTGATCATTGGCCGTGGCTTAACAGACAAAGCGCGTACATCACTGGGTTTAGGTGCAACGGATGTATTTAAAGTGCCAGCAGTAACTGAAATATCTGATAAAGGCTTCACGCTTGCACAAAAAATGGTGGGTAAAGCATGTAATGTTGCAGGCATTCGCCCTGGTCAATACTGCGAGCCTAAGATGACCACCGTTGGCTCGCAAGATACGACAGGGCCGATGACTCGCGATGAGCTTAAGGATTTAGCCTGTTTAGGTTTCTCTGCTGATTTAACCATGCAGTCTTTTTGTCATACATCTGCTTACCCTAAACCTATTGATGTAAACACCCATCATACGCTACCTGATTTCATTATGAACCGTGGCGGTGTATCACTTCGTCCTGGTGATGGTGTTATTCATTCATGGTTAAACCGGATGTTATTACCAGATACCGTAGGTACGGGTGGTGATTCGCATACACGCTTCCCATTAGGTATTTCATTCCCTGCAGGTTCAGGTGCAGTGGCATTTGCAGCCGCAACAGGGGTTATGCCTCTTGATATGCCGGAGTCAATCTTGGTACGTTTTAAAGGTGAAATGCAAGCTGGTATCACGCTACGTGACCTTGTGCATGCAATCCCTTACTTCGCTATCAAAGAAGGTCTACTGACTGTAGAAAAAAAAGGTAAAATCAACGAGTTCTCTGGTCGTGTACTAGAAATTGAAGGGGTTGAGCACTTAACGGTTGAGCAAGCATTTGAGCTTTCCGATGCATCAGCAGAGCGTTCAGCGGCAGGTTGTACTGTCAAGCTTTCTAAAGAGTCTATTGCTGAATACTTAGAATCAAACATTGTAATGCTTAAGTGGATGATCTCAGAAGGCTATGGCGATGTACGCACTATTGAACGTCGTATTAATGCAATGCAAGACTGGTTAGCAAACCCAGAACTAATGGAAGCTGATGCAGATGCTGAGTATAAGCATGTACTAGAGATTGACTTAGCCGATATCAAAGAGCCAATTCTGTGTGCGCCAAATGATCCTGATGATGCACGTTTATTATCTGATGTGACGGGCGAGAAAATTGATGAGGTATTTATTGGTTCATGTATGACGAATATTGGTCACTTCCGCGCCGCAGGTAAACTATTAGATGGTTTCTCTGGTCGTATTCCAACTCAGCTATGGGTTGCGCCACCGACTAAGATGGATAAAGACCAACTTACCGACGAAGGTTATTACGGTATCTTTGGTCGTGTAGGTGCTCGTATTGAAACTCCAGGGTGTTCACTGTGTATGGGCAACCAAGCACGTGTTGCAGATAAAGCAACTGTGGTTTCTACTTCTACGCGTAACTTCCCGAACCGCTTAGGTAATGGTGCAAATGTATTCTTAGCGTCAGCAGAACTTGCAGCCGTAGCTGCGATTTTAGGTAAGTTACCGACAGCTGATGAGTACCAACAGTATGCAGCAAAAATTAATGCAACAGCAGCTGATACTTATCGTTATTTGAACTTCCATCGCATGCCTGTTTATACCAAAAAAGCAGACAACGTAATTATTCAGCAAGCTGTTTAATTTTAACTAGTTTGTACATAAAAAGCCTGTTTTGCAGGCTTTTTTATTAAATATCATCTGTATGTAGTGAACATTAAGAAGGGGTGCTATAACCCACCTTACCAGCCTAGTACTAAGTTGAACTTATACTCGAAGGTTGCAAAATCAATATGAGGTTTATTGGACGCTTTAAGTGTTTTTGTTATTGATGTTTATAAATAGAAATTCAACCAGTTATTTGTTGTTAGATTAAAATTTCATTATGATGATATTTTAGATCTTAAAATTCTACTTTAACCTTGCTTTAATCAAGTAAAGACGCAAAAATTCCTCTCTATTTGCATTAAAATCCCCTTCAATATTTATGAGTTAGTCTCTTATTTCTTAGGTGATATTTTATGACAGCATTAAACAACCAGAACCTATTACAACTTCGTTTTGTAAACCAAGCTCATATCGAGGCGGTCAAGCCATCATTTGCCAATCTTCCGGCTAATCCGTACGCCGATGGTGCGTTTCGTAAACGCCGCTATTCAGTGATCAAAGCACAAGGTGGCGAACTAAAACTACAAGCCACTAAAGCCTTTGTACAAGATGATTCAATTAATACCTTTCAAGGCAATGTTGAGCGTACGTATGAGAACTTAGAGCCAAGCTTATTGGCAAGCGAAGGGATGAAAAGTATCGTTAATGAGTTTCGTGCTATCACAGGCATAGACGAAGACCGTGATATTGAAATTCACCAGTTCAGAATGTTAGCAATCGAAAGCGATACCCCACCGGCGCCAGAAGGTATTCACCAAGATGGCTTTGATCATGTATGTATTTGTGGTGTATCACATGAAAACCTAGAAGGTGGTGAATTACTTGTTTATGAAAACAAACAAGCTGAGCCGTGTTTTAAAATGGAAATTAAAGACGGTATGTTTGCATTAATCAACGACCGTGAAGTGTGGCACAACGCCACGCCAATGAATAAAATTGATGCAAGTAAAGACGGTTACCTAGATTGTTTCGTACTAACGGCTTAAGGAATGGCAATGAATTTAACTAAACTACGTCGTCAATTTCCGGCATTAATGCAACAAGTTGCGGGTAAATCGCCAATATTTTTAGATGGCCCGGGTGGCTCACAAGTACCACAATCAGTGCTTAGTGCTATGTCGGCTTATTTAGGTTATTACAACTCTAACTTAGGCGGCGCGTTTTTCTCAAGCGATAAAACCGTTGAGCTTATGGCTAATGCACGTCAAGCCGCGGCTGATTTACTTAATTCCCCATCGCGCGATCAAATTGTATTTGGTGCGAATATGACCAGCCTTACTTTTAGCTTTAGCCGTGCGATTTCTCGTGATTGGCAAGCGGGTGATGAGATTATCGTGACCAACGCAGATCATTTCTCAAATGTCTCCTCTTGGCAACAAGCTGCAGAAGATAAAGGCGCAAAGGTTAATACTGTATTGATTAACGAAGCTGATTGCAGCTTAGATTTAGCGCATTTTGAGAGTTTGCTAAATGCTAAGACTAAACTTGTTGCAGTGACTTACGCATCAAATACCACTGGCTCTATTAACGACATTAAACGTATTGTAGAACTTGCTCATAGCGTAGGTGCTTTGGTTTATGTAGATGCAGTGCATTATGCGCCACATGAGTTAGTTGATGTGCAAGATCTTGATTGTGACTTTTTGGCCTGCTCTGCCTATAAGTTCTTTGGCCCGCACTTAGGCATGGTGTACGGTAAGCGTGAGCACCTTGAAGGATTTAGACCATACAAAGTAGAGCCTGCCAAAGATGTTATTCCTGGGCGCTGGGAAACCGGCACGCAAAGCTTTGAAGCACTAGCAGGCTTAATTGCTGCTGTTGACTACATTGCTGATATTAGTGAGCTTGATGAAAGCTATTCACGCCGTGATAAATTAACAGCAGCTTTTGCTAAAACGAAACAGCATGAAATGGCGTTAAGTGAGTACTTTCTTACTCGTTTAGTTAACTATCCTAAAATTAAGCTATTTGGTATTGATGATTTAGATCGTTTAGCTGAACGTACCCCAACTTTTGCGTTAACCTTTGCAGGGCTTGAGCCACGCCAAGTGTCTGAGTTTTTAGGCAAGCAACATGTATGTGTGTGGGATGGTAACTTCTACGCTCAAGGCTTATGCAAGCAATTGGGTGTATTGGATACTGGCGGCGTGGTGCGCATTGGCTGTATGCACTACAACACCATCGAAGAGATGGACACGCTCTTTAATTTGTTTGATGAGCTGATTTGAAGCTGTCAGCTATAAGCCGTCAGTTTAATGCAAATTTGCACTTTAATTATTGTTTATTAAAGTGCAAATACTTGACAGTAGTCAGCAGTTAGTTAATTTTTGACCGCTGACCGCTGACCGCTGACCGCTGACCGCTGACCGCTGACCGCTGACCGCTGACCGCTGACCGCTGACCGCTGACCGCTGACCGCTGACCGCTGACCGCTGACCGCTGACCGCTGACCGCTGACCGCTGACCGCTGACCGCTTAGGCCTGTGGCTGCCCGTATATTTGCTCTGCGCGGTTAAACAGCACCCACGACGTTAAAATATATTTATCATTCGACACTGGCTTATTACCGCGATGGGTATGAGTAAAGTAGCCAGGGGCAATCACCATAGTGCCTTTTTTCGGGGCTATCTTACGATTTTGATAATAAAACTCGGTTTCACCGCCTTCTTCAACATCGTTTAAATAAAACATAAATAACAATACTCGATGTAGTGCTTCGTTATGCTGTAACTGTGGGTACACTTCACTATGCCAATACGGGTAGCCGCCTTTATTTACCTCATATTTTTGCGCTTGGATATTACCGAGTCGAAAAATTTGCTGTACCAATAAAGGTAATTGCGGTTTACCTACCTCGTCAAAATTAGCTTGCGTTAAATCAACAGGTTGTCCTGTTTTGGGGTGGTACACTTTTAAACCAAACGCCCCAATCATTATAAAAATATGTTCTTCAATGTAGTTAAAAACATATTGTGCAGTAGTTTGTTGAATATGTTTTAATTGCTCAGCGTATTCAGGATGATTGTTTAAGTGTAAGTCGTGGCTATCTTTTTTATTAAGATCTATGCCGCCTGATGTCATCCCTTGTTTTATATGCGGGCTTTGCGAAAAGGTAGTGATAAAGTTATCGCAAAAGTCACTGCTGAGCGCGTTGTCATATACGCGGATAAAGTCCGTCATGAGTTACCTGTTTAATTATTATTGGATTATTATGTTTACTGAAAAAGTGATGCCGCGCTTTAGCGAAACGGATGCACTCGGACACATCAACAATACCGTACTCCCTGTTTGGTTTGAAGCCGCCCGAGTACCTATTTTTAAATTTTTTACCCCTGATCTTAATCCTCACAACTGGAAGTTAATCATTGCTAAGGTTGAAGTGTCGTTTGTCGGCGAGTTATTTTATGCCCATGAGGTGACAATTAATACCAGCATAGAGCAGATTGGTAATAGTTCATTTGTGATCCGCCAAGAAGCCTGGCAGCAAGATAAGTGCTGTGCAATTGGTAAAACGGTCATGGTGCGATACGACTTTGCCAGCAAAACAAAGCAAACGCTTTCGGCTGATGAAAAAGCTGCATTAACACAGCACCTTGTTGCAGCTAGTTAATCGCAGCTTAGCTGTGACAAGCAGGGTGTTTAGTTAAATATTGCCCCAGTACAACCACTTGTTTTTCAGTAAAGCGTAGTCCGAGCTTAGTTCTGCGCCACAATATATCTGCGCTGTTTTTTGCCCATTCATGGTTAACTAAGTAATCAACTTCTTGTGCATATAAGCCATGACCAAAGTGATAACCTAAATCGCCGATTGCTTGGCTTTTACCTAATAATTGATAACTAAGCGTGCCATAGCTGCGAGCCATACGTTTTAAGGTGTCGATTGGCAGCCAAGGATAGCTGCTTTCTAACTGTGCGATAAGGTATGCTTGGTTACTAAAGTCGCCGCCTGGTAAAGGGCTATCTTTCGTCCACGAGCGACTCATTTTTGGGTAAAGAGGCGCTAATTTATTAACGGCATTTTCTGCAAGCTTTCTATAGGTGGTAATTTTGCCACCAAACACGCTTAATAATGGGGCGTGATCAGCTTCATTATTTAATATCAGTTTGTAATCGCGGGTGACCGCTTGGGCATCTGTTGATTTGTCATCTAACAGCGGGCGCACGCCACTAAACGTGTGCACAATATCCGCTTCGCTTATTGGCTTTTTAAAGTAATGATTAGTAATACTGATCAGGTATTGTATTTCTTGCTCACTAATTTTTACATCAGCAATATCGCCAGTGTACTCTTCATCAGTGGTGCCAATTAGTGAGTAATCTTGCTCATAAGGAATAACAAATACAATACGGTTATCCTCGTTTTGTAAAATATAGGCAACCGGCTGGCTATGAATTCGAGGCACCACTATGTGACTGCCTTTCACAAGGCGAATGGTGTGTGGTGTGGGCTGGGTAAATACATCTTCAAATAATGACGCGACCCAAGGGCCTGCGGCATTTACAACACTTTTGGCCTTAATGTGTAGTTGCTGTTTGCTCGCTTGTTGCTCTAAAATCACATCCCAGTCAGTTGCATTACGCGTTGCTTTAATGCAGCGTGTACGTGTTGCAATGGTGGCTCCCAAATTATGTGCTGCCTGTGCGTTTAAAATCACTAAGCGCGCGTCATCAACCCAGCCATCAGCATATTCAAAGCCTTGAGTAATACTACTGTTGAGTACGCTGTCGCTGTTAAATTCAATTGTTTTTGAAGCAGGTAAAGTATTACGTTTGGCTAGGTGATCGTAAATAAATAATCCCACTCGAATCATCCATAGCGATCGTAAATGTGCTTGATGAGGTAGTCTAAAAGAGAGTGGCCACATAATATGCGGCGCTTTTTTTAACAGTATTTCACGCTCACGCAAGGCCTCTCTTACCAATCTAAATTGATAATTCTCTAAATAGCGAAGCCCGCCATGAATAAGTTTGCTGCTATTAGAGGAGGTTGCTGAGGCTAAATCGTCTTGCTCACATAATAATACTTTCAAGCCGCGACCACTGGCATCTGCGGCAATACCAGCACCATTAATGCCACCGCCAATGACGAGTAAATCATATTCGTTATCGAGTAACTGCACGGGAGCACCTTTAAGTTGGTTGTGAATGTCAGATTATATTAACGCGATTAGCCGCCTGTTAATTCGCACTGTTATTTTGCTGATTATTAGCAAGCGTCACTTGCGCAATACAATGCAGCCATTTTGCATATAAATCGTTGCGCTCATCGCTGCTCATGGTTGGTTCAAAGCGCCGGTCACATCGCCACATCGTTGCTAGTTGCGCTGTTGATTCATAAACCCCACTTTGCAGGCCTGCTAAATAGGCAACACCAAGCGAGGTGGTTTCGGTTAAGGTCGGGCGCTCAACACTTGCACCTAAAATATTAGCTAAAAATGCCATTGCCCAATTATTATTGGCCATACCGCCATCGACGCGCAAAATACTGGGGCGCAAGCCATCCCCTTCCATCGCTTTTTGCAAATCTTTAGTTTGATAACCCACTGATTGTAAGGCAGCTGCCACAATAGTACTAATCCCTGAATCTCGGGTAAGCCCTAAAATAGCACCACGAGCATTAGCATCCCAATAAGGAGCGCCTAAACCTGTAAAAGAGGGCACTAAAAATACCCCATGATCTAAGGGAACACCTTTAACCAGCGCCTCACTTTCACCTGCGTGCTCCAGTAGTTTTAAACCTTCTACAATCCATTGCATGGTGGCACCTGCCATAAAAATACTGCCTTCAATGGCATAGGTGGGTTTGCCGTTGAGCCTATAGGCGATGGTGGTTAATAAGCGATTATTCGACTTGAGTGCTTTATCTCCGGTATTAAGCATTAAAAAACAGCCAGTTCCGTAGGTGCTTTTTGCCATACCTTCTTCAAAACACGCCTGGCCAATTAATGCGGCTTGCTGATCGCCCGCTATGCCGCTAATTGGGATTTCACCACCAAATAACTCGCTGCTAGTTACACCAAAGTCAGCCGCTGAGTCCATCACTTCAGGTAACATTGAGGCTGGAATATCAAATAAGCAGAGTAGCTCTTCATCCCAGCATTGCTTATGAATGTTAAACAATAATGTGCGAGAGGCATTGGTTGCATCGGTTTTGTGTACTTTACCGTTGGTTAATTGCCATAGTAAGTAGGTGTCTACTGTACCAAAGGCCAGTTCGCCAGCTGCAGCTTGCTCTTTAGCGCCAGTGACATTATCTAAAATCCAACGAATTTTGGTGGCAGAAAAATACGGATCGAGTAATAAGCCGGTTTTATCATTCACGCTTTCGCTGTGTCCTGCATCACGTAAACTCTTACAGTATTCACTGCTGCGTCGATCTTGCCAGACTATCGCGTTATAAATGGGTTTACCTGTCGTTTTATTCCATACTAAAGTGGTTTCACGTTGGTTGGCGATACCTATAGCTATAATGTCTTCAGCTTTGACTTGTTTATCTGCCAATGCTTTTTGCGCACTGCTAATTACTGTTTGCCAAATATGATCGGGGTTATGCTCTACCCAACCATTTTCAGGGAAGTACTGTTGAAACTCTTGCTGAGCGGCTGTATATACTTGCGCATCCTTAGTAAATAGCACAGCTCGTGAGCTTGTTGTACCTTGATCAATCGATAGGATATATTTAGACATTAACAGCTAGTTTTTAAATGAATATGGGTTAGTTTGTATGCAATTTTGTTTATTCGCAATCACTTTTTAAATTTGTGAGAGTTAAGACTAAACATAGCCTTATGAAAAATAACGCTTTATAATTTAAAGCCCACTTTTGTGGGCGACTATAATTAAGACTCGCTAGCACTTACTAATTCTTTATGTAGCCAATCTTTTAACTCTGCTCGTTCAACTTTTAGTTGTTGCATGGATTGATCATCAATTGGGGCATCTTGAAGTTCGAGTACACGAACCTCCTTATCAATAGCATTATACTGCTTTGCTCTAGCCGCAAACTCGGAACTTTCTTTACTTAACGCAGTGATGGTATTTAGATGCTCAGGAAACTCTTTAGTTAATGAATGGTCTTCGCCTAACATATTTTGCTCCTTAATTATTAAATGTAGATTATGTGGGGGATTTATTTGCCCCAACATAATAGAGCTTGGGCAATTACAGAATAAATCAAGAGTGAAAAGCTTGTTTAAGTGATAACTACACTATCTTTGTGTTAAGACTTAACTATCATGATTTGCTGTCTGAGCATGAAACAGGCATATTCGAAAGACTTACGCTGAAGGTGGTTGAACTTCAGCGTAGGTGTTGGGGGCTGTTATTTATCATAAGGTGATGATGTTGCTACCAATAGCACATTGCTCAAAACTATCAGCTGAGCTCAATACTTTATCGGCAGCTGTGTGTGCATCCACAGGTGCGGCATAGCTTGGCATTACAATACTTGCTAGCATCAAGCAGGCAAAAGCACATAAAAGGCTGATAGCTTGTTTATCTGTTTTTTCCATTATTATTCACCTGCAATTTCAAGTTGAGTAACGCTATAGCCTCAATAATGAGCAACCGATAAGCAAGCCTTTACTGACTAAGTTTTTACTAAAATTAATCATACCTCATTCCTTTTTGATTATTCTGAATATCAAATTAGTTAAATAATTTTGCTAGTTGTGCAGAAATTTGCTGGTTCACCATTTTGATTGATTCATCTATTTGCGCAGTGATAGCGGCATCAATTTTGTTTAATTGGTTTTCAAATGAAGCGTTAAAGTCTTGGCTAAAACTGTAATCAACAGCAACTACGTCCTGTGTTTGTGAAATACTTGTCACTGGTGAAACCTTGTTATTTTCCATCTCGTTTGCCATAACACTGGCACTAAATAAAGTGGCTATAGCAGCACTTACTAATAGGGTTTTGGTCGCTGATTTAGTTAATGATTTCATGATTTGTTCCTTCATATTTGCTCTAGTGGCCATCCATAATGACCAGGATGTGTAATGTAATATTTAACGTGTTGTTCGCTAGGTTGTAGCGATGAGTAAATATTAGAGGGCAGCAGCAATAAAGTCGCTTATCTAGCTATGAGCAATTTAATCATAAGGTTTTTAATTTTAAATGTGTTTTAAATTAGTTGCTTAGATTGAAATCTTATTTGGATTATAAGGTTTCGCTTTTAACTATTTTGGCTTGTTGACGATACTTTGGCGGTGAGTTTTTAACTGCTGTAAAAAATGTTAGACGTTAGATGCAGTTTTTCAATCGACAATTAACTGAAAATTCTTTGCTATTGGGTTAGAATGCGGCTCAATTACTTCTCTTGCCCTGCAACCTTTAATTACCAATGAGTTACTAACCTGATGTTGTTAATGATCGACAATTACGATTCGTTTACCTATAACCTAGTGCAATATTTTCAGCGCTTAGATCAAGAGGTGCTAGTAAAGCGCAATGATGAGATCTCGGTTAGTCAAATAGCTCAGTTGAACCCGCAGCACATCGTGATATCGCCTGGGCCATGTACGCCAAATGAGGCGGGTATATCTTTAGATGTGGTTGCGAAGATGAAGGGACAGTTGCCAATTTTAGGTATTTGCTTAGGGCATCAATCTCTTGCACAGGCATTAGGTGCTAATGTTGTTAGAGCCAAACAAGTGATGCACGGTAAAACCTCACCAATTTATCATGCTAATCAAGGTGTATTTACTGGTTTAGCAAATCCATTAACGGTATGTCGTTATCATTCATTAGTGGTTGAAAAAAATAGTCTGCCAGATGAATTGCAGATCACAGCTTGGACAAAAACAGAAAATGGCCAGTTAGATGAAATAATGGGCTTAGCTCATAACAGCTTAGCATTAGAAGGGGTACAATTTCATCCAGAAGCTATTTTAACTGAGCAAGGGCTCGAATTACTTGCTAACTTTTTAACTCGGTTCTAGGCTTATGCTAACAAACGTAATTACTCCTTTAATTTTTATATAAAGACAATAATGAATGACAGATGAAGTGCGCCAACAAAGGATTGCGAAAGCATTAGAACAACGAGCCCATGATCTGTTGCTTGGGCATAGTTTTGCGCAGCGTCAAATTGGCTATATTCATACCTTAGAAATTGACTACGGCGAAGCAATGGAACAACGTACCTTACTTGAGGTAGAAGTTGCAGCAGAAAAAGTACGTAAGTTATCTAGCACTGCTCATCATAAATATCGCGCTCAAGCTAGTCAGCAGCTACATCAAGTTATTGAGACTGCGATGAGCAAGCAGTTAGCTGATATAGACACTGTACTGCATGAAACAATTGGCATTGAAGATAACGTACCTGCAATTTTAGACATACTCGCTGTAAAATCTGCATCAGTGGGGCGCATTGAACCGTTAGTCAAAGATCTGACTTGGTTGGGCCGTGAATTAGTCACTTTTGTCAACTTACCTTATTATCGCGCACAACGAAATAAACACACTTCGGTTAAAGTTGATAACCCGTCTTTAGCACTGCGCTATATCGGTTTAGATAATTTGCAGTTTGTTGTACCTACTTTTGCGGTGCGTCATTGGATGCCGCATAGTACTGAACCGTTCCCACTGTTAAAGCGCAGGTTGCGCGATAACTCCATGGCCTGCGCTATTGCAGCACAAGAACTGGCAAAGCTTAATGGAATAAATGAAGTTCATGCATTTACCTTAGGTATGCTACTCGATGTGGGGAAAATAGCCTTGATCAGGCTATATCTTCGTACATTCGAACGAGTGTGGCAAAGAAAGGTCGCAATGGCTCGTGAAGAGCAACACAAAGATTTACACACTGCCTTATTAGAGTTAAAGCCAGATCCGCTATTTTTAAGTACTTTACTGAATCAGCATGCGCTTAAAGTGACAGCAACGGTGATTGAGAAGATGGCATTTCGGTATTTGCCATTTAATGCCGTGCTATCGCAATTGGTTAATGGTGCGGCAAAAGGTGACTCAGCATTGCCACTAACAATGTTAATACGCAAAGCGCGCTGTTATAGCCAAGCAGTTAGTTTGAGTGCCCATCAGTTATTAGAAAGTGATGAAAAATCACTCTGGTTTAACCATGTTGGACTGTCTAAGCTGGAGCTTGAACAGCTAGAAAAAACCAATTTACAGCATTTTCATATTAAAATTGACTAGTTTCATAAATTTTTTGTTAATTTTTTTACGACTATTCATTCATCATTAATATCTGCTTTTACTCACCTTTTATTTACAAAAGCGCTGCTTGGCGAGTAGTGGGGCAGCCTTATCGAATAAACAACCCCATTATTCATTATTCAGATAGTTATTCACTATCTCTGAAATAATATCTCAATCCCTTTAATTACAAGGGCTGCATGAAAGTTTTCTAAGAGACAATAGCAAAAAACTCTGAAATAATGACCGTCTGAAAATTGAACCAGAGAGTATTTTTTGGCTATTTAAGCTATGCTGATTTACGCCAAAGGAGATGGTATTTCACACCATCATCGAGCCTATTTTTCACGCTCTCTGTGAGATAACAATTAAGAGGATATAAAATGACAGTCAATCGCGAATTATTTGATCAAGTAATGGTTCCTAACTACGCACCTTCAAGCGTTATTCCTGTTCGTGGTGAAGGGTCACGCGTTTGGGATCAGCAAGGTCGTGAATATATCGACTTTGCCGGCGGTATCGCTGTTAACTGTCTAGGTCATTGTCATCCTGCATTAGTTAAAGCACTAAAAGAGCAAGGCGAGAAAATCTGGCACGTAGCTAATGTAATGACGAATGAGCCAGCACTGCGTTTAGCTAAAAAGCTAGTAGATGCGACATTTGCTGAAAAAGTTTATTTTGCCAACTCTGGCGCTGAAGCAAATGAAGGTGCACTAAAATTAGCGCGTCGCGTAGCACTTGAAAACTTCGGTGAACAAAAATCACAAATCATCGCTTTTAACAAAGGCTTCCACGGTCGTACATTCTTCACTGTTACTGTAGGTGGTCAAGCTGCTTATTCTGACGGTTTTGGTCCAAAACCTGGCGATATCGTGCATTGTGATTTTAACGATTTAGACGCTTTTGCAGCACTTATCTCTGATAACACCTGTGCGGTAATGATGGAACCACTGCAAGGCGAAGGCGGTATTATTTCTGCTACTGACGAATTTGTTAAAGGCGTACGTGAATTATGTACTAAACATAATGCATTGCTTATTTTTGATGAAGTACAAACAGGTGTTGGTCGTACTGGCGAGCTGTATGCATATCAAGGTTTGAATGTAACTCCAGATATTTTAACTACAGCTAAAGCGCTTGGTGGCGGTTTCCCAATTGGTGCGATGATCACCACAACAGAAATCGCTAAGCATCTTAAAGTAGGTACGCACGGCTCGACTTATGGCGGTAATCCATTGGCATGTGCTGTTGGTGAAGCGGCTTTTGATACTGTAAATACACCTGAAGTACTCGCTGGCGTTAAAGCTAAAGCTGCATTATTCAATGAATTATTAACAGCGATTAACGACAAGCACCAAGTGTTTTCAGAAATTCGTGGTCAAGGCTTGTTAATCGGTGCAGTAGTAACTGAACAGTTTAAAGGTCGTGCTAAAGAGTTTTTAGTGGCAGGTACTGCTGAGGGCGTGATGTCTTTAGTGGCTGGTGCTGATGTTGTACGCTTTACACCTTCTTTAGTGATCCCTGAAGCGGATATTCGCGAAGGTATGGCACGCTTTGAAAAAGCGGTTGCCAAAGTTGTGAACGGTTAAGCAACACGTCTCATCATTATAGGGCAGGCAGCAAGCTTGCCCTACTATTCTTAATTTACCGTTATTTATAAGGGAGCAAGCGGACTCATGATGATCCTTCGCCCAATCCAGCAATGTGATTACCCAGCTTTATTGAAAATTGCCCACGAATCAGGGCATGGTTTTACCTCTTTACCTAATAACGAAGAGTTATTACAAAAAAAGATTGACCATTCTATAAGCTCATTCGCAAAAAGTGCATCTCACCCAGGTGATGAAGGTTACTTGTTTGTTCTTGAAGATAGCGAAACTGGTGAGGTAGTTGGTACCTCAGCAATAGAGGCTGCGGTAGGTTTAGATGATGCGTTTTATCATTATCATTTAAGCAAAGCCATTCATTCATCTCGTACATTGAATGTATATAAAGCGGTTGATATCTTAACCTTGTGTAATGACTACACAGGGGCAACAGAGCTTTGTACGCTGTTTTTAAAAGATGGTTACCGTAAAAATAATAACGGTAAGCTGCTTTCAAAAGCACGTTTTATGTTTATCAAGCAACACCAAGAGCGTTTTGCTGAAACCGTTATTGCAGAAATGCGCGGTGTTTCTAACGAGCAAGGCAATAGCCCATTTTGGCAGTGGCTTGAAGAGCACTTTTTCTCAATGGACTTTCCAACGGCTGACTACCTAACTGGGATTGGCCAAAAAGTATTTATTGCTGAACTCATGCCGAAATACCCAATTTACGTCAACTTACTCAGTAAAGATGCGCAAGCTGTGATCGGTAAAGTGCACGATAACACGCGCCCTGCGATTGAGTTGTTAAAAAGTGAGGGCTTCACGTTTAACGGCTACGTTGACATTTTTGACGCAGGCCCAACGGTTGAAGCAAAAGTAGATAATATTGCCACTATTCGCAATGCAAAGAACTTTACCGTGAAAATTGGTGAAAACAGTGGCGACACTGCTGTGATGTTAGCCAATGAAAAACTAAATGACTTTAGAGCAACCGTTGCACAGCTAAACTTTGATGAAACTAGCTCAGAGTTGACTTTGCCTCAGGCAATGGCCGATGCACTGCATTTACAAGCTGGCGATATAGTTACCGCAACACGTATATAATTTAGGAGAAAGTACATGACTCATCCTGCACAATTTATTAATGGTCAATGGTCACAAGGCCAAGGCGATACATTTAATTCAGTAAACCCAGCCAATAACGAGATTATTTGGCAAGCAAACTCAGCAACCAGCGAGCAAGTTGATACGGCTGTTAACTCAGCGCGTGCAGCATTTTATAGCTGGGCAGACAAATCATTTGCAGAGCGCCTGGCGATTGTAAAAACGTTTGCTGAAACCCTAAAAGAGCACAGCGAAGAGCTGGCGATAGCGATTGCCCAAGAAACGGGTAAGCCGTTATGGGAAACTCGCACTGAGGCGGGGGCTATGGTCGGTAAAATTGCGATCTCTGAAAAAGCATTTTTAGAGCGTACCGGGGACGTTGAAAATCCAATGCCGCAAGGTCGTGCGATGATCCGTCATAAGCCACATGGTGTAGTTGCCGTGTTTGGCCCATATAACTTTCCTGGTCACTTACCTAACGGCCATATTGTGCCTGCGTTATTAGCGGGTAATACCGTGGTATTTAAACCATCTGAGCTGACCCCAGCTGTGGCAGAGCTTACGCTTAAGTTATGGGAAAAAGCTGGTTTACCAGCTGGCGTTATTAACCTTGTACAAGGTGAAGTTGTAACAGGTAAAGCATTGGCTGCCCATAAAGGCATTGATGGTTTATTCTTTACTGGTTCATCACGCACAGGTCATATTTTACATGAGCAGTTTGCCGGTCAACCGGGTAAAATCTTGGCATTAGAAATGGGTGGCAATAACCCGCTTATAATTACTGATGTTGCAGACACTAAAGCGGTTATTCACGATATTATTCAATCAGCGTTTATCTCAAGTGGTCAACGTTGTACTTGCGCACGTAAATTATTTTTACCAGTAGGCGAGCAAGGCGATGCAATTTTAGCTGGTTTAATTACTGCCACTAAAGCGATTAAAGTGGGCAACTACGATGACGCAGAGCAACCATTTATGGGCTCGATGATTTCATCGGCTGCTGCAGCTGGCATGGTAAAAGCACAGCAACAACTTATTGAGCTTGGCGCTGAGGTACTAGTTGAACTTAAGCACACTGAAAATACAGGCTTTGTAACACCGGGTATTATTGAGTGTACTGATGTTGCTAACTTCCCAGATGAAGAGCACTTTGGGCCGTTATTAAAAGTATTCCGCTTTACAGATTTTGACAGTGCAATTGATAAAGCCAACGATACCAGCTTTGGTTTATCAGCAGGCTTATTAAGCGATAACGCCGCTGACTATGACCATTTCTTACGTCGTATTCGTGCCGGTATCGTTAACTGGAATCGCCCAATTACAGGAGCTTCTAGTGCTGCACCATTTGGTGGTATTGGCGCATCGGGTAACCACCGTGCTAGCGCATACTATGCCGCTGATTACTGCGCATACCCAGTTGCCTCTGTTGAGCTTGAAAAAGTAGCAATGCCAGCAACATTAAGCCCAGGCTTAAAAATCGATTAATCGATTTTTCTAAACTAGTAATAAACCACTAAAAAAGCAGCCTTGGCTGCTTTTTTAGTATTGGTTAAGGCTCAAAGGTAGCAATTTAAAGCGCTTTCTGCTTAAATCAGTAGAGTCGTGTTTAATTAGGTGTGAAGAAATATGGTTTTAGATAGGCAGGGGTATGATGATTTGATCATGTACCTTACTCAAAATTTAGCATTATTTGAGAAGTCCGGCGAAATAAAACCAGGCGCTCCTACTATTATGGAGCTGATTGAAGATGATATTGCTGAAAATGTAATGTTGTTATGTCAGCAACACACAGAGCTTACCACTGAGCAACGCAGCCAAATTGTGCGAGAAGTTGACGGTATAGTCTACGATTTACAAGAAGTGCTCAGTAGTGTCACGAGCAATCAAGTCACCGTTGAACAACATGCTTTTATTGATGAATTTGCCGCTTTGGTAAAAAATCTCTTTGATAGCGCCGTTGCTGAAAGCGCCTAGGTAGAACAACACTACATAGGCTCTGCCTACCAAAAGCAAACATGCTGCTGGCAAAGCAACTTGAAAGATAAACAGCCCCTAATCATTCCAATTATCGTTTTTAATTTGCAACTGCGTGTGACTTCCTTACAATCAAGTAAATAACTACTTTGAGAGTCATACAATGCAAGCGAATGTAAAATGGGTTGAAGGCGATACCTTCCTAGGTCGTTCTAATTCTGGTCACAATGTGGTGTTTGATGCTGGTAGCGATAGCGCCGCACCAAGCCCAATGGAAATGGTGTTAATGTCAGTGGGTTGTTGCTCATCGGTAGATGTGGTGAGCATTTTAAAAAAAGCTAAACAAAGCTTCTCTGACGTACAAGTACAACTAAGTTCTGAACGTGCTGAATCTGCCCCTCGTGTATTTACTAAAATCAACCTACACTTTGTTGTGACTGGCGATAACGTCTCTGAAAAGCACCTTGCACGTGCTGTACAGCTGTCGGCTGAGAAGTATTGTTCTGTGGCATTAATGCTTGATAAAACAGTAGAAATTACTCACACGCACGAAGTTATACAAGAACAGGAAAAATAACGCTTTTTCCTGCGGTGAAATTCGTATAAAATCCGCGAACTTTTCATTCTGCTCTGGCAGATTTCACTTGTTTATAGGTTGGTTTATCATGAACAAACCCTTCGATAAAATTAAACTTCATGGCTTTAATAACTTAACCAAAAGTTTAAGTTTTAGTATTTACGATATTTGCTATGCAAAGACAGAGCAACAACGTAAAGAATATATTGAATATATCGACGAACAGTACAGTGCTGATCGACTAACCGATATTTTAGGTGAAGTAGTGGATATTATCGGTGCGAATATTTTAAATGTTTCGCGCCAAGATTACGATCCGCAAGGTGCTAGTGTAACAATTCTGATTTCAGAAGAGCCAATTGAACAACAGCAAACTTATGACGTAGACGAAGCGCCAGGTCCATTACCTGAAACTGTAGTTGCTCACTTAGATAAAAGCCATATCTGTGTGCATACTTACCCTGAAGCGCATCCTGATGACGGTATTTGTACTTTCCGTGCAGATATTGAAGTATCAACCTGTGGCATTATCTCGCCTCTTAAAGCGTTGAACTTCCTAATTCATAGCTTAGAGTCTGATGTTGTAACAATTGACTACCGTGTACGTGGTTTTACCCGTGATGTAGATGGTGTTAAGCACTATATTGATCACGCGATCAATTCGATTCAAAACTACATGACTGAAGATACCAAAGAAGCGTACCAAATGATGGACGTGAACGTGTATCAAGAAAACTTGTTCCACACTAAGATGATGCTAAAAGAAACCGATTTAAATACCTATTTATTTGGTGTTTCTACCAGCGATTTATCAGAAGATGAAGAAGAAGAAATTCGTTCTAAGTTAACCCGCGAGATGCAAGAAATCTTCTACGGTCGTAACTTACCAGAAACAGAATAAGCTAATTTAATTAGTCCTTACAAACGGCGCGTAATGTAAATTACGCGCCGTTTTTTTGTAAGTTAGCTAGGTTAAAGTTAGCGAGGGTAAAGTGGTACTAGCTTAAGTAGGTAGTGATTTATCGCGGCAACTAAACTTCTTTAATTCAATTGCAACAAGTCCCATTTATTACCGTATAAATCTTCAAAACTGTGTCTATAGTTTTTACCAGAACAATACAATTCATCAGAGGACTAAAGGCTGTATTAGGTCGTGCATCACAAGAACTATGCAAAAAGCTTGGGTTTTGGTAATCATTTGACTGCTATTCTTACCACTTATATGCTGGTTAAAAGCCCACCTAAAGGATCAACATGCTAGTTAACTTATCTCAACATGTGTTTAGTGCCGAGCAAGTACGAACTCACGAATCCACCGCCGCAGCGCAATCTGGCGTAGCTATGTATACCTTGATGGAACATGCGGGGCAGGCGGTGTTTGCACAGGCTATTAAGTATTTTCCGCAAGCTCAAAATTATGTTGTTCTGGTTGGTGTGGGCAATAATGCAGGTGATGGTTATATCGTTGCAAGCCTCGCTAAACAGGCCGCAAAGCAAGTAACAGTCATTGCGGCTGCACCAGATAAACCATTAACGGGCGATGCGCTTACAGCGCAAGAAGCATGGTTTGCAGTTGGTGGTGAAATCGCGGCATTTAATCAGCAAATTATAAATAACGCGGATATCATTATTGATGGCTTGTTAGGCACAGGAATAAACAGTGATGTGCGTGCTCCTTTTGTTGAGTTGATTGAAGCTGCTAATATCAGCGCTGCGCCAATTGTGGCAATTGATTTGCCGTCGGGTATTAACGCCGATACCGGAGCCGTGCAGGGTGTGGCAATTGAGGCTGATGTTACAGTCACTTTTGTTGGTATTAAGCAAGGGCTTGTTACGGGCGCTGGACGTGCCTGCGCAGGTATTGGAGAGCTTGATGATTTATCTATTTCAGATGCATTTACACAATTGGCAACGCCAACTGCAAAGCTGATAAGTTATCAAACATCTCAAGGCTTAGCGAAAAGAAGTAATAATAGCCATAAGAGTAGCCATGGTAAATTACTGTGCGTTGGTGGTAATAAAGGCACGGCGGGGGCAATACGCTTAACTAGCGAGGCCGCGCTGCGCAGTGGTGCTGGTATGGTAAAAGTATACACTCATCCTGAGTCAGTCCTTGCAGTGAGTATTGGCTGCCCTGAGTTAATGGTCACCGCGACTGATTTAACCTCAGCACTCGAGTGGGCTAGCTGTGTAGCGATTGGTCCAGGGCTTGGTCAAGATGAATGGTCAACCACCACCTTCGAAACAGTCATGCAATATTGCTTAGCGCATAACAAACCGCTAGTGATAGATGCCGATGCGCTAAATCTTATTGCTCAGAGCTCGTCAATAACGCCACTGAGAAATACGGTGATCACACCTCATCCAGGTGAGGCTGCACGGTTACTTAATTGCTCTATAAGCGATATTGAGGCAAATCGTTATTACAGTGCAACGCAACTTAGCAATCACTATGGCGCGTGCTGTGTGCTTAAAGGGGCGGGCAGTATTATTACTAATAGCACTAATACTTGGGTTTGTACTGATGGCAACCCAGCACTCGCTGTCGGCGGCAGCGGTGATGTACTTACTGGCATCATTGCTGCGCTTATCGCGCAAGGGCTAACTACAGAACATGCTGCTTGTTATGGCGTAACGTTACATGCCAAAGCCGGTGACATCGCTGCACAGCGCGATGGTGAAAAAGGTATGTTGCCAAGTGATTTATTTGCGATTATCAGGCAGCTAATTAATGGTAAATAGCAGTTAAATATACTTTTTGGTCACTATGTAGATGAACTGTTTTGCTAAATACACGACAGTCCCTATACTCTAATTTGCGCGGCTATTATTTACTACTGAGGTAAAAAGAAGATGTTGATACAAAAAAAAATGTACCTAGGGAGTTTTCTGCTGCTGTTTTTTGCTTTAATTATTCTGTCAGGAATAATGCAGCTAGTTGTTACGCCAATCATTAAAAATGACGCTATATCCAGCGCAAAATTACAAGCAAAGGTGATCGGCGAATCATTAGCAAAAGATTTAGCTAAAAGTGCCACCTTAACGCAAAGCTTAGCCGTGGTAGCAGAAACTTTGCCATTGCAGCAAGCGGACTTTATTGAAAATATTGCTCCTTTGATTGCAAGTGGCAAAGGTATTGCCGGTGGTGGTATTTGGCCGGAACCGAATAAAATGCTGCCTTCAGCAGAAAAAGCGTCTCTTTTTTGGGCAAAAACAGGCAGTGGCCAATATCAACTTTTAGATGATTACAATCAGCCTGACAGCAGCGCGTATCAGCAAGAAACTTGGTATAAAAATGCTATTAATGCTAATCGCGGTGAGTGCGTATGGTCTGAAGCTTATGTAGACACTGTATCTAATGTGCCAATGGTTACTTGTTCGGTAAAAATAATTCGCGATAACCAATTTTGGGGGGTTGCCACCTTAGACGTTGAACTGGCATCTATCGAAAGCTCATTGCTTGCAGAGAACAATGCCACGGGCACCTATAACTTTATTTTAGATAGCGCCGAGCAATTGGTATCGATCCCATTGATACGCGATACTAACTTAGCAATGATGAGCCTTACTCAGGTTGCCAGTAAAGACAGTAGCTTAAAGCCGTTGGTCAGCGCTTTGCAAAACGGCAATACAACTGTTGCTGAATTTGCCAGTGGTGTGGTTAATAATGACGAATCTATTTTAGTAACCTACTCATTGGCCGAGCAAAATTGGCGCTCAGGGGTTATTATTCCCGCCGCAATTGCCAAGAAAACCGTGAACACCCTCACTTATTATTTATACAGTTCATTTATCGCCCTTATTCTCATTTTTGTATCAGTATTACTGATTTTTGGTAATCGTCTGGTGCAGCAAATTAACACCACTACAGAGCAAGTTAGAATGTTAGTGCAAGGTCGCACCAATTCAAAATTAGCCGTGCGCGGTAGTGATGAAATGAGCCACTTATGCGTCGCAATTAATGACTATGGCGATCACCTGATTAAGATATTAGAACAGATCCAAACAGAAGCCGCTGCGGTTAAGAATAATGCTGAAGCGATGGATAACTTAAGTAATAACAGCCAAATTCGTACACAAGAGTTAATGGAAGAAAACAATATGTTGGCTGAGGCAATTAACGAAATGTCGATAGCAGCCTCATCAGCCTCACAAGATGTTTTGAGCGTTGCAGATATAACCACGCAATCAGCTGATTTAGTGAATTCTGGTTTTGATGTTATTGAGAAGAATGCCGAATCAATCCAGTTATTATTTGATAAATTAACGGAATCATCAGATGCCATTTCACGGATTGCACAAGACTCAAAACAAGTGGGCTCGGTGCTTGATGTGATCATGAATATTTCTGAACAAACCAATCTACTGGCGCTTAATGCTGCCATTGAAGCCGCTCGAGCAGGTGAATCAGGGCGTGGTTTCGCGGTGGTTGCAGATGAAGTGAGAACCTTGGCACATCGTACTCAGCAATCGGCTGGTGAGATCGAAACCATGATCAGCCAATTACAGGAAGCTGCGAGCAGAGGGGTTAACGTTATTGGGCAATGCCGTGAATATTCTGAAGTAGTGAATGAGCGCTCAGCAACAACACGTGCACAATATGAAAGTATTGTTACCGCGTTTAATGATATTAAAGAGCGCTCATCAAGCATTGCCGTAGCGACTGAAGAGCAATCACAGGTAACCGAAAATGTGAAAAACTTGGCAGAGCGAATTCGTGAGATCTCTGTGCAAAATGCCAGTGATGCTGAAGAGTTCCGCAGCGTCAGCAAAGATTCAAATAGCCAAGCACAGCGTTTATATCAAATCAGTCAGCAATAAGTTTGATTTATAGTCCACGTTAGAGTTTGCTGAAGATGCGAACTCTAACTTAACTATTAGCGGTGCAGTTCACCAACTCGTTCTGGTTGATAGGTTACTTCCTTTATTTTTACGGTTATAACTCCGCCACCAGGCTTAGGCCATTCAATTTCGTCGCCTTGTGACAAACCAAGTAGGGCGCTACCTACTGGGGCTAAAATTGATATTTTATCAGCACTTGCATCAGCATTTTTTGGATACACTAAGGTCTTAGTGAATTCTTCTTTAGTTGATTCAACGATAAAGTTTACCGTTGAGTTCATAGTAACCACTGTCGAAGGCATATCTTTTGGCTCAACGATTGTTGCACGACCAAGTTCAGCTTCAAGTTCTTTTTGGTCAGCGAAGCTTCCAGCTGGTAATGATTCCATTAAATCATACAATCTATCTGCATCGAGTGATGAGATGATCAGTTCAGGCTTTTTATTCATCTTAATATCCTTAATTATGTCTTATAAATAAAATTAACTCTGAGTATGGTTTGCTTCGCAGTTCAGGTACTGCAATACGCTGGAGTCATTTTATTTGCTACTTTATCTTTGCCCATAATACTAAAAACCCAGCCGAAGCTGGGTTTTTAATTGAGCTTGATGGTTAGGAGATGAATTACATCATCCCGCCCATTCCACCCATACCGCCCATGCCGCCCATATCAGCGCCGCCAGCTTCATCCTTTGGGATTTCAGCTACCATTGCTTCTGTGGTGATCATAAGGCCAGCAATCGAGCCTGCAAATTGTAGTGCAGAGCGCGTTACTTTTGTTGGATCTAGGATACCCATTTCAATCATGTCGTTGTATTCGCCAGTTGCTGCGTTGTAACCAAAGTTACCTGTGCCGCCTTTAACTGCGTTAATAACAACAGACGCTTCGTCACCTGCGTTAGTAACGATTTGACGAAGTGGTGCTTCCATAGCACGTAGTGCTACTTTGATACCGTGGCTTTGATCTTCGTTGTCGCCAACTAAGTCAACTAGTTTGCTTGCTGCACGTACAAGTGCAACACCACCACCCGGTACTACGCCTTCTTCAACCGCAGCGCGAGTTGCATGAAGTGCATCTTCAACGCGGTCTTTTTTCTCTTTCATTTCGATTTCAGTCGCAGCACCTACTTTGATTACTGCAACACCGCCGGCAAGTTTAGCCATACGCTCTTGTAGTTTCTCTTTATCGTAGTCTGATGTTGCTTCTTCAATTTGTGCTTTGATTTGTGCAACACGACCGCTGATGCCCGCTTCTTCGCCAGCACCATCAATGATAGTAGTATCATCTTTAGTGATAACTACGCGCTTTGCAGTACCTAAGTCTTCAACCGTTGCTTTTTCAAGCTCTAGACCGATTTCTTCCGAGATAACAGTACCGCCAGTTAATACTGCGATATCTTGTAGCATTGCTTTACGACGGTCGCCAAAACCAGGTGCTTTAACAGCAGATACTTTAACGATACCACGCATGTTATTTACTACTAATGTAGCTAGCGCTTCACCTTCAAGGTCTTCAGCAATGATAAGTAGTGGCTTGCTTGCTTTAGCAACGGCTTCTAATGTAGGTAGTAACTCACGGATGTTAGATACTTTTTTGTCTACAAGTAGAATGAATGGGTTATCTAATTCAACGGCGCCTTTTTCAGCGTTGTTGATGAAATACGGTGATAAGTAACCACGGTCAAACTGCATGCCTTCTACAACATCTAGTTCGTTTTCAAGTGATTGACCTTCTTCAACAGTGATCACACCAGAGTTACGGCCTACTTTTTCCATCGCTTCTGCAATGATGTCACCAATCTCTTTATCAGAGTTAGCTGAAATAGTACCAACTTGGGCAATTGCTTTTGTGTCAGCACATGGTACTGATAGTTCTTTTAGTTCAGCAACAGCTGCGATGATTGCTTTATCGATACCGCGCTTAAGGTCCATTGGGTTCATGCCCGCAGCAACTGCTTTTAAGCCTTCGTTAACGATAGATTGTGCTAAAACGGTAGCGGTAGTTGTACCGTCACCCGCTGCATCATTGGCTTTAGATGCAACTTCTTTAACCATTTGTGCGCCCATATTTTCAAACTTGTCTTCAAGTTCGATTTCTTTTGCCACTGATACACCATCTTTAGTGATCACTGGTGCGCCAAATGATTTGTCTAATACTACGTTACGACCTTTAGGGCCTAAAGTTACACGAACTGCGTTTGCTAAGATGTTTACGCCAGCTAGCATTTTAGCGCGTGCGTCACCTGCAAAAAGTACTTCTTTTGCTGCCATGATTAATTTCCTCTAAATTCTTAAATGTGTGTTAAACGAAAAGTAGGTTTAGCCTACAATGCCTAAAATATTGTCTTCACGCATGATCAGGTACTCTTGACCTTCGATCTTTTCAGCTTTTTCAACATATGAGCCGAATAACACAGTGTCACCGACTTTAACTTCTAATGCTCTCACATCACCGTTATCTAGAGTACGGCCATTACCAACAGCGACAACTTTACCGCGAGTTGATTTCTCAGCCGCAGAACCAGTTAATACAATACCGCCCGCAGATTTAGTTTCTTCTTCTAGGCGCTCAACGATCACGCGATCATGTAAAGGACGAATGTTCATTTTGTTTAGTTCTCCTAACAGTTTCTGAACAGGACAGAAAAAAGTTTTGTGTGTACCAAATTGCTTTAAGCCCAGTGGATTAAGGCAAATGATTAGTTGTACTCAATAATGGGGGTGTTGCGCCAAAACCCAAGTGGAAAAAATTAAAATTTTTAATCTTTTCGTTCGTACTCGCCGTCAATGGTGGTCGGCTCGCTCATTTTGCGTGGTTCTGGCTCTGCATGAGTGTGCTGATTAAATGATGTTGGGCCTTGTTGCATGCCTGCACTCATACGTACTGTGGCTTGACTAGCAAGGCCTGCAGCTAGTTTATTGCGAATAGCCGGGGTTAATAATAAAAAGCCGAATACATCGGTCATAATGCCCGGTGTCAGCAATAATATGCCAGCGATAATCACACATAAACCAGTAAACAATTCTTTGGCAGGCATTTGCCCTTGCGCCATTTGGCTTTGCACATTTTGCAGTGCGCCCATGCCTTGCGTTCTCACTAATTTTGCACCGACTATTGCGGTGATGATCACTAAGGCAATGGTGGCAAAGCCGCCAATCACCTCAGCTACTTGAATTAATAAAGCGATTTCAATAATCGGCACGAGAATAAATAACAAAAATAAAAATCTAAACATAAGGCTCTCTAAATAGTGCTCACGTAACATCGTGATGAAATATAAATATGGGTTACACGGTCTTTTTTCAAGGCTGGTGGTAAAGCTACACTAGCTAACTACACTTTGCCTTAGCTATCAGCTACTATGGCGTTGGGCAGAGCAATCAACCAAAGGTTCAATATGACGACTCATTTTCGACTTATTTTTACCACTTGCGCGGATGTAAGTGAGGCACGCTCGATGGCTGAGCAATTAGTTAAACTTAAACTCGCAGCGTGTGTGAACATTCTTCCTAATGTGGAATCTGTTTATATGTGGCAAGGAGAGGTTGCTCATGCAACCGAGTGTAAATTATTGATTAAAACGAAGTCAGAAAAAATGAATGAGGTAATTCAGACTATTAAGCGATTACATAGTTATGAGATCCCTGAAATTCAGGTTGTTGATGTAGCCACTGGCAATTTAGCCTATTTTAATTGGATGGATGAGGTACTTAATTAATGCGTTGTTTTCTTTTATTGCTTTGTGCGCTTTCGCTGTTTCCAGCCCAGGCTGCGAATAAAGATTTATTGAGTAATTTACTACAGCCCGCAGAGCAAGCATTTTTACCGGTTGATCAAGCATTTACATTTGATTTTGATCAGCAAGGCAGCACGTTATTTATTGGTTGGGATATTGCACCCGGTTATTACCTTTACAAAAACAAGCTGGAAATTATTGGCAAGGGTGCCGATATTCAAGTCCCCGATCTTGGCAAAGGGGTCGTTATTGAAGATGAATTCTTTGGCAAAACCGAGGTGTTTTTTGATTCACTCAGTGTGGTTAGTAAGTTAAGCAATGTAGTGAAAGATGGCGTAGTTAAAGTTCGTTATCAGGGCTGTGCTGAAGCAGGGCTGTGTTACCCTCCTGAAATCATTACCATTCCATTGAGTATAATTGCCGGGGAAACTCCTGCAGCGGATAGCGCAAGCACAGGTAATGCGTTAGCTGCACTTAGCGCCGCATCGCCTGCTCCCGTAGTTGATGATAGTGCTGTAAATAATGAGCCAGAAAAAGAGTTAAATTTTACCGAAAAACTAGCCTCGCAAGGTTTACTGGCCAACTTAGCTATTTTCTTCTTAGTGGGTATTGGTTTGGCATTTACCCCCTGCGTGTTTCCGATGTTTCCAATATTATCGAGCTTAATTGCTGGACAAAAAAAACTGTCTACTAAAAAAGCCTTTGCACTGTCCTTTGTATATATCCAAGGGATGGCGGTGACTTATGCGGCACTAGGCTTAGTGGTGGCGTCTTTGGGTGGCCAAGTACAGGGCTATCTGCAGCATCCGTTTGTATTGATCAGCTTTAGTTTATTGTTTGTTTTACTGGCAATGTCGATGTTTGGTTGGTACGAAATCAAACTGCCAAGCGGCATGATGAACAAGTTAACCCAAGTGAGTAATAATCAAAAAGGCGGCAATTACATTGGCGTATTTTTAATGGGCGTGTTGTCAGGTTTAATAGCCTCTCCCTGTACAACAGCACCGTTATCTGCGGCCTTATTATTCGTCGCGCAAAGCGGTGATTACCTCGTAGGTGGTTTAACTTTATATGTGTTGAGTTTAGGTATGGGGATTCCACTATTACTACTTGGCACCTCTGGCGGTAAATTATTACCAAAAGCAGGCGGTTGGATGGAACAGGTTAAAACCCTGTTTGGTTTTATCATGTTAGTTGTGCCACTTATATTGCTTGAACGTATTGTTGATGCTGAAATCATTTTACTAATGGCAGGTCTACTGGCAATCGCTACCGCATTGTATTTACATCATTGGCAAAGCGGTCAAAGCCAAGGGAAATTAAAAACGGCGTTGTGGTTTGTTGCCACTTTATTAGTGATTGGCGGTGCCAGCGTAACTAAAAACTATATATGGCCAACAGCGCAAGTTGTTAGTGCCGCAAATGGCGAGCAACAAGAACGCGGCTTTAAATTAGTGGCTAACTTAGCTGAGCTTAAACAAGCAATAAATGATGCAAACAGTGATGGCCGTTTAGTGATGGTTGATTTGTATGCAGATTGGTGTGTTGCGTGCAAAGAATTCGAGAAATACACCTTTCCTGACGCTAAAGTGCAAGGTGAGTTTGCAAATTTTGAACTATTGAAAATAGATTTGACCGAAAGCGACGACACCACAATTGCAGTAATGGAAGAATTTACGGTATTTGGTTTACCAAGCATTTTGTTTTTTGATACCCAAGGTGAAGAGCTTGCAGCGCAGCGTGTGACGGGCTTTTTAAACGCTAAAGACTTTGCTGAACATTTAGCAAAAGTGAGAAATAGCGCTAAATAAATATTTTTCACACCACTATTTTAAACGCCACTTTATAAGAGTGGCGTTTTTGTTTCTGTTGTAGTTACTAGTGATTAGACCAGTATTTTGCTGCTATTTACGTCGAACTGGCTATAATAGGTGGTTAACGTGAGAAATAGTTGCTATTTTAGTTTTTCCCCTCTACATTTTACGGGGATTTCTAATCAAAATGGCTTAACTCATTATTTATAGGATTATCGCGTATTATGGCTGCAAAATTTAAACTTTTAGTTATAAATGGCCCTAACTTGAACATGCTAGGTAAGCGTGAGCCAGAGAAATACGGTTCACACACGCTTAGTGAGATTATGAGCGAACTAACAACGTTTGCTGATGGTCTAGATGTGGAGTTAACGCATTTTCAAAGTAATAGTGAGCAAGCTTTAATTGAGCGCATACACAGCGCTTGGCAGGCTATTGATTACATTATTATCAACCCAGCTGCATTTACGCATACAAGCGTGGCTTTACGTGATGCATTACTGGCGGTTGATATCCCGTTTTTTGAAGTGCACTTAACGAATGTGCACGCGCGGGAAGCGTTTCGTCATCATTCATATTTTTCTGATGTGGCGCAGGGCGTGATATGTGGATTAGGCGCAATGGGTTATCGTGCAGCACTTGAAGCTGCCGTAAATCGGTTGCAAAACGCGAATTAATTTTAACTAACAAACTAACAGGCGGGTCGTTCATGGATATTCGCAAGATCAAAAAACTAATTGAACTAGTAGAAGAATCAGGTATTGCTGAATTAGAAATCACTGAAGGTGAAGAATCAGTACGTATCAATCGTAATAACATGAGTGCAGGTCCTGCTTACGCTCCACAGTATGCACCTCAATATGCACCAGCTCCTGCGCCAGCTGCTCCTGCCGCTGCACCAGTTGCAACTGCTGAGGCAGCTGCACCAGCAGGCCCTACTGGCCCTACTGGTCATCAAGTATTATCACCTATGGTTGGCTCTTTCTATGCTGCGGCTTCTCCAGAAGCTCCAGCATATGTTGAAGTGGGTTCACAAGTTAAAGTTGGTGACACACTTTGTATCATCGAAGCGATGAAAATGATGAACCAAATTGAGTCAGATAAAGCGGGCACAGTAAAAGCGATTTTAGTTGAAAATGGCGAGCCAGTAGAATTTGATCAACCGCTATTCATCATTGAATAATAGCGTAACCTAATAAGGCCAACTCTTATGTTAGATAAAGTAGTCATTGCAAACCGAGGTGAAATTGCACTTCGTATCTTGCGCGCCTGCAAAGAGCTTGGGATCAAAACGGTTGCTGTGCATTCAACGGCGGATCGCGATCTTAAGCATGTATTGCTTGCAGATGAAACAATTTGTATTGGTAGACCTTCAGCAACTGAAAGTTACTTAGATATTCCGCGTATTATCGCTGCTGCTGAAGTGACAGATGCTGTTGCTATTCACCCAGGCTATGGTTTCCTTGCTGAAAACGCTGATTTTGCTGACCAAGTTGAACAAAGTGGTTTTGTATTTATTGGTCCGCGTGGCGACACGATTCGCCTAATGGGCGACAAAGTATCTGCAATCGAAGCAATGCGTAAAGCCGGTGTACCATGTGTACCAGGTTCAGACGGCCCTGTATCAGATGATAAAGACCGTAATATGCAAATCGCTAAACGCATCGGATACCCGGTGATCATCAAAGCCGCTGGTGGCGGTGGTGGTCGTGGTATGCGTGTGGTTCGTAGCGAAGCTGAATTAATTAATTCAATTGCATTAACGCAACAAGAAGCTAAGCAGTTCTTTGGTAATAGCATGGTTTACATGGAGAAATTCCTTGAAAACCCTCGTCATATCGAAGTTCAAGTACTCGCTGATGGCCAAGGTAATGCAGTTCACTTGGGTGAGCGTGATTGTTCTATGCAACGTCGCCACCAAAAAGTAGTTGAAGAAGCGCCAGCACCAGGTATTACAGCTGAAGTACGTAAATTCATTGGTGAGCGTTGTACGCGCGCATGTATCGAAATCGGTTATCGTGGTGCGGGTACATTTGAGTTCTTATATGAAAACGGTGAGTTCTATTTCATTGAAATGAACACTCGTATTCAGGTTGAACACCCAGTAACAGAAATGGTAACTGGTGTTGATTTAATCAAAGAACAGCTAAAAATTGCCGCCGGACAACCACTGTCATTCACTCAAGATGACGTTGTTATTCGTGGTCATGCCATTGAATGTCGTATTAATGCTGAAGACCCTGAAACGTTTATCCCGTCACCGGGTAAAATTACGCGTTTCCATCCAGCAGGTGGTTTAGGTATTCGTTGGGACAGCCATATTTATGCTGACTACACAGTACCACCACACTATGATTCAATGATTGGTAAATTGATCACTTACGGTGAAAACCGTGATGTGGCAATTGCTCGTGCACGCAACGCATTAAATGAGCTTGTGATTGACGGTATTAAAACGAATACGCCATTACATAAGCGCATCTTAGCGGATGAAAACTTCCAAAATGGTGGCACTAACATCCACTATCTTGAGAAAAAATTAGGTTTATAATCCTAATTACGTAAAAAGCCGGCAACTTTGCCGGTTTTTTTATGTCTGATGATCGCTGACTCGCCTTACAAAAATAATCTGGTATGATTAACAGGTTATCGTTTTTAATACTATCCATGAGGTCAGAATGACGCACAGTGTTGGTTTTCAACTCGCTGATGAAGCTGCAACGGTTAAAATGGGCAATCAACTTGCAGGGTTAATGGAGCAAGGTGCAGTTATTTATTTACATGGTGATTTAGGAGCAGGTAAAACCACTTTAACCCGTGGTGTTATCCAAGGCTTCGGTCATCAAGGTAAGGTTAAGAGTCCAACATATACGCTTGTGGAACCTTATGAACTGGCAGCAGCCAATGTTTATCATTTTGATTTATATCGTTTAGGCGATCCAGAAGAATTAGAATACATGGGTATTCGTGATTATTTTTCGCCGACTGCAATTTGTGTGGTGGAATGGCCTGAAAAAGGCGGTGAGTTTATTCCCACACCCGATTTAGACATTACTTTACGGTATGTTGGCGATGCCCGAGCAATTGAAATTAAAAGTATCAGCCCGCGTGGCGATAGTATTGTGAATAAACTCAAATCAGAGTAAATAACAACAAATAATAAAAGGTGTAATGATACAGATGAGTCGAGCTGTCATAAAGTGGGTGTGCGGTTTTTTGCTGTTAGCAATCAGCGCTAGCCTCTATGCACAAAATACTATCAATAGTGTTCGGGTTTGGCCATCGCCAGATAGTACGCGGGTAGTATTCGACCTAACGGATAAACCTGATTTTAGTTACTTTATGCTGAAAAACCCACTGCGCTTAGTGGTTGACTTGGAAACAACAGATAAAATAAAAGATTTACCAGCAATCCCAAATAAACATCAAATTGTTAGTAAGTTACGTTATTCAAAAGCAAAAAACAGCAAAGGCGTAAGATTTGTCTTTGAGCTCACAGGGCCGGTTAAACCAGTCATCTTTGCTTTAGCACCAACTGGGCCTTATAAAAATCGTTTAGTGGTCGATTTATACGATAAAAATCAGGCTGAGCCCGCACCAGTTACGAGTCATACCGCAGTTAAAAAACGCGAGCTTAATCAGCAGCGTGATATTGTTATTGCTATTGATGCAGGTCATGGCGGTGAAGATCCCGGTTCCATAGGTCCGTCAGGCACTTATGAAAAAGACATCACATTGCAAATAGCGAAACGCTTAGAGCGGATGATTGATGCTGAGCGCGGCATGATCTCGCGCATGGTGCGTCGCGGTGATTACTTTGTAAATTTAAATACCCGTACAAATCGCGCTCGCGAGAAAAAGGCTGACTTTTTTGTCTCCATTCATGCCGATGCTTTTACCAGCCCGCAGCCAAGTGGTGCGTCAGTGTGGGTGTTATCACTGCGCCGCGCGAATTCAGAAATTGGTAAATGGCTCGAGGATAAAGAAAAACACTCTGAACTACTCGGCGGCGCAGCTGGAGTGATTAAAGATACTGCAAGTGAAAAGTATTTAGCGCAAGCGCTGCTTGATATGTCGATGGATCATTCCATGAAAACGGGCTTTAGCGTCGCAGAAGAAGTGATGAATGAATTGAAGAAAGTCGCTAAAATGCATAAAAAGGCGCCACAAGCGGCTAGTTTTGCAGTATTAAAGTCACCGGATATTCCGTCTATTTTGGTGGAAACTGGGTTTATTTCTAACCCGCGGGAAGAGCGCTTATTAAAAAGTGCTAATTACCAAGAGCGTTTGGCGAAAGCGATTTTTACCTCCTTAAAGAGTTATTATCTTAAAAACCCACCGGCTGACTCGCTATTTGCGTCATTAAAATCTCAATATCCAACTAAACATAAAGTTCGCCCTGGGGAGTCGTTAAGTTTGTTAGCTAGTCGTTATGGGGTGTCGGTGAGTAAGCTTAAGCAAGTCAATCAATTACAATCTAACACTTTGTTTATTGGTCAAGAATTAGATATTCCGCAAAGTTAAAATCGTTAGGATCAGTATGAGTATTGAAATATTACCCGCGCGATTAGCTAACCAGATTGCCGCGGGCGAAGTGGTTGAAAGACCCGCATCGGTGGTTAAAGAACTCGTTGAAAATAGCCTAGATGCAGGCGCAACTCGCATTCAAATTGATATCGAACGCGGTGGTCACAAACTGATCCGCATTCGTGATAATGGCTCAGGCATTGATAAAGATGAGCTTACATTGGCGCTTTCTCGCCATGCTACCAGTAAGTTAAAGTCCCTCGATGATTTAGAAAATATTTGCTCGTTGGGTTTTCGTGGTGAAGCGCTGGCCTCAATTAGTTCAGTATCACGCTTAACGTTAAGCTCAAAAACGCAGCAGCAAGAAGCCGCTTGGCAAGCATTTGCCGAAGGCCGCGATATGGCGGTGCAAGTTAAACCGACAGCGCATCCTGATGGCACCACTATTGAAGTTAAAGATTTATTTTTTAACACTCCAGCTAGGCGCAAATTTTTACGTACTGAAAAAACAGAATTTACGCACATTGATGAATTGATCAAGCGCATTGCCCTGAGTCGTTTTGATGTGTCGATTACCCTTACTCATAACGATAAAGTGGTGCGCCAGTATCGGGCAAAAACTGATCCTGCACAGGCAATTACTCGGGTTGCACAAGTTGCCGGCAAAGCGTTTGCAGAACAAGGTTTGTATATTGAGTCCGGTGAGCTTGGCTTGCAATTACACGGCTGGGTATTACCTGTGGGATCGGCGAATACCACACAATATACCTATGTAAATAATCGCATGATGCGCGATAAACTGATTTTACATGCAATCCGCCAAGCGTTTGAAGAAGTTGCAGGGCAGGAAGAGTTGCCGGGCTTTGTAATTTATATTGATATTGACCCGCGTCAAGTCGATGTTAATGTGCACCCTGCAAAACACGAAGTGCGTTTTCATCAAGGGCGCCTAGTGCATGATTTTATTTTGCAAGCCATTAAGCAGGTGGTAGTTCCGTTGCAAGATGAGCTTGTCGTTGATCATCAACCAAGCTCACCACTTACGACTGCACAATACCCTAACACAGCAGCACCACAGGCGCACTCTAACAACATCGCTGGCGAAATGCTTGATTACCCTAAGTCTAACCTGCAACCGCTTGAACGAAGCCCCAGTAGCACTGCGTCGTCTTTCTCTCGGGGCGGTGGCGGATATGGCGGCTCAAGCAGTAGCACAAAGCCAAGCAGTCGCGTCAATCATCAAGATGTTAGCGCTTTTTATCAGGGGGTTAATGAACAGCATGCTAGTCATTTTGACCAGCCCATAGCTGCCACTGCTGAATTACCGGCATCTAATCAGCGCCAAACTGGGCAGCCTTTACTGGTGCAAAGTGATGGCGGTTGTGTGTTTAGCCAGCAACAGCAATTGTATTGTTCACACTTTAAGTATCTTTTAGTCGCTGATTGGTTAGAGCTAATTGCAGAGCATGGCAATTTAGAAGGTAAGTCGTTACTATTACCGGTACGCGTCAATATTAGCAAAGAAGATAGTGTGCGTTTAACTCAGCAGCAATCGTGGTTTACCTTACTGGGTTTTGAGTTATTAATTGAAAAGCAATTTGTAATGGTGAAAAAACTACCCCAGAGTTTATACCTGTTGGACGTTAGCCAAGCGATAGATGCTTTATTGAAAGCAACGCAGGCCGAGCTTAACAGCATTGAAGAATGGTTGAACTGGCAACGAGGGCAAATACCGTCACGTTTTTATGCCAGCCAAGCATTTGCTGAAGATGTCGCGCGGATGCAAAATAATCCACAAACAATTCAGCGTTTAGCTGCAAAAGCAGTTAAAATAGATTTAAATCATTTTTTAGTACAATTAGATTAAGGTCGCCGAGTTGAGTAATTTACCTGTCATTTTTTTAATGGGCCCAACCGCTGCGGGGAAAACAGCGTTAGCTATTGATTTATGTCAGCATTTAAATACTGAGATAATCAGCGTTGATTCAGCCTTAGTGTACAAAAATATGGACATAGGTACGGCAAAACCGGACGCAGCAGAGCGCGCGCTTGCGCCACATCACTTAATTGACTTAATTGATCCCAGTGAAAGTTACTCAGTGGCAGATTTTCGTCGTGATGCGATTGAAAAGATTGACCAATTTCACCAACAAGGTAAAGTGCCAGTATTAGTTGGTGGTACAATGATGTACTTTAAATCATTGATCGATGGATTATCGCCATTGCCAGAAGCGTGTCCAGTGATCAGAGCTGAACTTGAGCAGCAAGCTAAGCAACAAGGTTGGCCAGCACTTTACAAAGAGCTTGCAGCCATTGATCCGCAAGCGGCAGAAAAAATGAGCGAAAATGACTCGCAACGTATTAATCGTGCGTTAGAAGTGTATCGCTTAACGGGTAAAACGATGACTGAATTGCAAAAAAGCAAGCAGCCAAGTTTACCCTATACGTTTCATCAATTTGCGATTGCACCTGATGATCGTGCCGATTTGCACGAACGTATAGCACAAAGATTTAAAATAATGCTTGAGCAGGGGTTTGAAAATGAAGTTTCATCCCTATATCAACGTAAGGATTTACACCCAAACTTACCTTCTATTCGTTGCGTGGGTTATAGGCAAATGTGGGATTACATTGCTGGCGGCACTGAGTACGATGAAATGGTGTTTCGCGGTATTGCAGCAACACGACAGCTTGCTAAACGTCAACTGACATGGCTAAGAGGTTGGCCCGATGTAACGTGGTTGACAACGGGTGATGAAGAAAACTTGCAACGTGTTGTAAGTTCGCTAAGCTAGTAGTAGTTGAATGTTTTTTAGCTTTGTTAAATAAGTTCAGCCACTTAATTATAATAACACCTAGAACGAAGGAAAATAACATGGCAAAAGGCCAATCGTTACAAGACCCATTTTTGAATGCGCTACGTCGTGAGCGTATTCCAGTATCAATCTTTTTGGTTAATGGCATCAAACTACAAGGTAAGATCCAGTCATTTGACCAATTTGTTATTTTACTTGAAAACACCGTGAATCAAATGGTGTATAAACATGCGATTTCTACCGTAGTTCCTGCTCGTGCTGTTAACTTCCAAGGTATTCAAGGAAGCGAAGACGGTGAAGAGCCTGAAGCTGGAAATTTTTAAATTAGGAGCATAATGTTTGTTTGACCGTTATGAAGCCGGCGAACAGGCAGTCTTAGTTCATATCGACTTTCCAAAAGAAGGGGATCGTGAAGATCTTCATGAATTAGAAATGTTGGTATCTTCTGCTGGTGTTAGCAGTTTGGCGGTTGTGCAAGGCAGCCGTCAAGCACCACATCCGAAACTATTTGTCGGTACCGGAAAGGCTGAAGAGATCGCTGAGATTGTCAAAATCCACAACGCAGATGTCGTCATTTTTAATCATCAACTCAGACCGTCACAAGAACGCAATTTAGAGCGCGTTTGCCAATGCCGAGTGCTTGATAGAACGACGCTTATTCTTGATATTTTTGCGCAACGTGCACGTACCCATGAAGGTAAGTTGCAGGTTGAGCTTGCGCAGCTGCGGCATATGTCAACTCGCTTGATCCGCGGCTGGACTCACCTTGAGCGCCAAAAAGGCGGTATTGGTTTACGTGGTCCAGGTGAAACCCAGCTAGAAACAGATAGACGTTTGCTGCGAGTACGTATTCAAAGTATTCGTGCCCGCTTAGAAAAAGTTGCGGTGCAACGTGAGCAAGGTCGTCGTGCTCGTAATCGCAATGAAATTCCCACGGTATCATTGGTAGGCTATACTAATGCGGGTAAATCAACCTTGTTTAATCGCATTACCAACTCTAATGTTTATGCGGCTGATCAGCTATTTGCGACCCTTGATCCAACCTTACGTAAGCTCGAAATTGAAGATGTTGGCGCGATTATTTTAGCCGACACTGTTGGTTTCATCCGACACTTGCCTCATGATCTAGTGGCTGCATTTAAAGCTACCCTGACAGAAACCCGAGAAGCTGATTTGCAACTTCATGTGGTGGACGTTGCCGATCATCGTCGCAAAGAGAATATAGAACAAGTACAATCGGTTCTTAAAGAAATTGAAGCGGATGAAGTGCCGCAATTGTTGGTATACAACAAAATTGATGCGCTGGAAGATATTGAACCACGTATTGACCGTGACGATGAAGGCACGCCGATTCGAGTTTGGTTGTCGGCCCACAGTGGTGCCGGGTGCGAGCTATTATCGCAG
Source organism: Pseudoalteromonas sp. KG3 (assembly GCF_030436385.1). Taxonomy (NCBI): domain Bacteria; kingdom Pseudomonadati; phylum Pseudomonadota; class Gammaproteobacteria; order Alteromonadales; family Pseudoalteromonadaceae; genus Pseudoalteromonas; species Pseudoalteromonas sp. KG3. The sequence goes on along the minus strand of NZ_CP098523.1, from coordinate 2,244,376 downwards.
GCTATCAGTGAGCTGTTAGCAAAGAAAATGTTTGTACATACGCTTAAATTAGCGCCGCAGTTCGGCCGTTTACGCGCCGCGTTGTTTAGTTTAAATGCAGTACATCAAGAAGATTTTGATGAGCAGGGTCAATGGTTGCTCGCTACGCGTATGCCTATGGTAGAATGGAACCGTTTAAGAAAAGAGTTTGGTCCTGAAATCGACGCTTTTATTTCGTAATTCGAAAAAACTACCGCACATTGTCATTTTTAGTATGAGAACAGCGGTATTTTTGTTAGATTTAACGTAATTACCTAAATTATTTAGATAACAATGGAGTATAGCTATGGCCTGGAATGAACCGGGTAATAATGGCAATGACAAAGATCCGTGGAACAAAAAAGGCGGACGTGATCAAGGCCCACCTGATTTAGACGAGGTGTTTCGCAAGTTCAGCGGCAAGTTTGGCGGCTTATTTGGCGGTAATAAATCCGGCAAAAGTGGCGGCGGACTCGGTGGAGCTGGTCTTTCATTTGTGCTAATTATTGCTGCAATTGTATGGGCATTGAGCGGTATTTATACCGTGAAAGAGGCTGAGCGCGGCATCGTATTACATTTTGGTCAGTTTGACCGCATCGCAGATCCTGGTTTGCGTTGGAAAATGACGTTTATTGAAACAGTCGTTCCAGTAGATATTGAAGCAGTTCGTTCATTATCAACGTCTGGTTTTATGCTAACCGAAGACGAAAATGTGGTTAGTGTTGAATTTCAGGTGCAGTATCGAGTTATTGACCCTGTATTGTACAAGTTTAGTGTTACTAATGCTGACTCAAGCTTAAAAGAAGCATTAGAAAGTGCACTGCGCTATGTTGTTGGTCATTCTAAAATGGACCAAGTTTTAACTAATGGCCGTGAAGTTGTACGTCAAAATACCTGGGACGAACTAAATAAAATTATCGAACCGTATAATTTAGGTTTAATAGTCACAGACGTTAACTTTAAAGATTCACGTCCACCGGCTGAAGTTAAAGATGCCTTTGATGATGCCATTGCAGCACAAGAAGATGAAGAGCGTTTTATTCGTGAAGCGGAAGCTTATGCCCGTGAGATTGAACCGCGTGCTCGTGGTCAAGTAACGCGTATGACGCAAGAAGCTGAAGGTTATGGTGAGCGTGTTATTTTAGAAGCAGAGGGTGAGGTAGCTCGTTTTGAAAAGCTACTACCTGAATATCAAGCTGCTAAAAAGGTAACTCGTGAGCGCTTATACATTGATGCCATGCAAGAAGTGCTCGGTAGCAGCTCAAAAGTGTTAGTCGATGTTAAAGGCGGTAATAACATGATGTATTTACCACTTGATAAAATGATGGAAAAACAAGGTACAGCAACTCGTGTTGCACTACCTAGTTCAAGTGATATTAACGACTTACGCAATAAAGTTAATACATCGCGCAATAGCACTGTGAACTCAAGTTCAGACCGCTTTGGCGCAGATCGCTTTAACGACGGGAGATAAGCGCAATGAAAAACTTTAGTTTAGTTCTATTATTAGCGGCCGTTGTGTTGTCATTTTCGTCAGTGTTTGTGGTACCTGAAGGGCAAAAAGCAATTGTTATGCTTTTCAGTAAAGTACAAAAAGACGATAGTGGTGAAGCAATTGTTTATAACCCAGGCTTACAATTCAAAGTGCCTTTCTTTAGCCAAGTACGTCGTATTGATGCGCGTATTCAAACTTTAGATGGTGCACCTGATCGCTTTGTAACTAGTGAGAAAAAAGACTTAATCGTTGACTCGTTCGTGAAGTGGCGGGTAAGTGATTTTAGCGCATTTTATTTACGTGCCCGTGGTGATAAGCAATACGCTGAAGCGCTACTTAAGCAAAAAGTAAACAACGGTCTTCGTACTAATTTTGGTTCACGTACTATTCGTGAGATTGTATCTGGCGAGCGTAGCGAGCTAATGGAAGAAGCGTTAGTACAAGCCTCTGAAAGTGCTCAAGAGTTAGGTATTGAAGTACTTGATGTACGAGTTAAGCAGATCAATTTACCATCAGAGGTTAGTGATTCTATTTATAAGCGTATGCGTGCTGAACGTAAAGCGGTTGCAAATGAACACCGTTCTGAAGGTAATGAAAAAGCAGAAACTATTCGTGCAGAAGTTGACCGTCGTGTCACGGTAATGCTGGCTGATGCAGAGCGTAATGCACGTACTGTTCGCGGTGCTGGTGATGCAAAAGCAGCTGCTATTTATGCAGATGCATACAATAAAGACGCTGAATTCTTTAGTTTTGTACGTTCATTAGAGGCTTATAAAAAGACCTTTAAAGATAAGCAAGACGTGATGGTGTTATCACCAGATAGTGACTTCTTTAGATATATGAAAGGTGCTGCTGTACAGTAATCGTTTCCTACATCTAACACAAATCCAAACCCTGTGTATGCAGGGTTTTTCTTTTAGTAAGACAGATTATTGTGAATAACTTAAAGTTATTCAACCAGTTAATTTTTATTGTAATGGTCGTTAAATGATCAAGCAGAAAAAATAACCTAAACGGGGTGATCTTTGCCCTTATTTTCTGGTAAAATCTCGTCCTAATTTTTTCTAAGTGAATTTACAATGGGTAAAAACGTTGTTGTATTAGGCACCCAATGGGGTGACGAAGGTAAGGGTAAGGTAGTTGACCTCCTTACAGACAAAGCATCTTTAGTAGTTCGTTACCAAGGTGGCCATAACGCAGGTCACACTTTAGTTATCGGCGGTGAAAAGACAGTTTTACACCTTATTCCATCGGGTGTATTACGTGACAATGTTAAGTGTGTGATTGGTAATGGTGTTGTCGTTTCACCAGAAGCGCTAATGAAAGAGATTGGCATGCTAGAAGAACGTGGCGTACCAGTACGTGAGCGTTTATTAATAAGCGAAGCATGTCCGTTAATTTTGCCTTTCCACATCGCATTAGATGTAGCTCGTGAAAAAGCACGTGGTAATAAAGCGATTGGTACAACGGGTCGTGGTATTGGTCCAGCGTACGAAGATAAAGTTGCTCGTCGTGGTTTACGTATCGGTGATTTATTCAACCCTGAGCTATTTGCTGCAAAACTTAAAGAAGTATTGGAATACCATAACTTCACATTAGTTAACTACTACAAAGTAGATGCGGTTGATTTCCAACAGACTTTTGATGATGCAATGGCTGTTGCTAATATCCTTAAAGCAATGGTTGTTGATGTTACTGAATTACTTGATCAAACTCGTCTTGCTGGCGACAATATCTTGTTTGAAGGTGCACAAGGTACATTGCTTGATATCGACCACGGTACTTACCCGTATGTAACATCTTCAAACACCACTGCCGGTGGTGTTGCGACTGGTGCTGGTTTTGGTCCATTAAACCTTGATTACGTACTTGGTATTATCAAAGCTTACACAACTCGTGTTGGTTCAGGTCCTTTCCCTACCGAGCTTTACGATGGCCTTGAAAAACAAGACCCAGTAGGTAAGCACTTAGGTACTGTTGGCCATGAGTTTGGTGCTACAACAGGTCGCCTACGTCGTACTGGTTGGTTAGATGCTGTGGCAATGCGCCGTGCAGTACAAATTAACTCGATCACAGGTTTCTGCTTAACTAAATTAGATGTTTTAGATGGTTTAGAAACGCTTAAAATTTGTATTGGTTACCAACTTGAAGATGGCACTGTTACTAACGTAACGCCACTTGCCGCTGAAGGTTATGAGAAAGTAACCCCAGTATATGAAGAAATGCCAGGTTGGTCTGAGAACACCGTAGGTGCGACTTCTGTTGATCAGTTACCACAAGCTGCACTTGATTACATCAAGCGTATTGAAGAAATCACAGGTGTGCCTGTTGATATTATTTCTACCGGTCCTGATCGTGTAGAAACTATGGTATTACGCAACCCATTTGCATAATCACTAATAGCACAAAAAAAGCTGCCTAGTGCAGCTTTTTTTGTGGCTGTTTTTCGGCTTTATCACAAATAAGCGCGGATAAATTTCATTCTGGAACGATCTTTGTATAAACTTTAGCAAGATGGTTTTTAATTAAAGTGACCTAAATGCGTTTGTTAACTTGTTTATCATTAGTACCTTTTTCTATGTTATTGGTAAGCCACGTTAAAGCGGAAGAGCCAATAGCCGCAGTGCCTTTGTACACTGAGACAGAGCTGTTAGCACTGATCAATAAAAATACTCATTTAGCCCGTGTAAAGGCAGATGATTGCCAGTTAGTGCAAGATATCGAAGCGCGAGCCAATAAAATGGCGCTGCCTTCTTATCAATTTTTATATGGCGATATGCTGGCGTATGCGGTGTGTGTTGATCGTAATGTAGAACTGGGTGTGTATTATATGCGCCAAGCCGCTCAGCAAGGCTTAGCGGCGGCATTAGAGCAGCTCGGGCGTTACTACGATACCGGACGTTTAGTGCAAAAAGATAAAGCACTGGCTGTAACCTATCTGCGTGAAGCTTCATCACAAGGTAATTTAAAAGCACAGTTACGCTTAGTTAATTTATTTAACCAAGGTTTTGGTAGTCCTCGTGATTATGAAGATGCTTACCGTTGGCTATTTCATGCCATGGTGGCAGACAAAGCAACCCATAAAAAAATAGAACGCTCACTTGCTCAGCTTGCACAAAAAATGCCTGATAGTGTTGTCGCACGGGCACGCTTGCCGATGTAGGTGTGAGTGCAAGGGAGAAAGTTAGCGAGTTAGAAAGAGCAAAGACAAAGTGATTAAAGCAAACAAAAGGGCTAGGTGTAATACCTAGCCCTTTTTGGCTACTCTTTTATTTCTTTCGGCTCTTTGCTTTTGCCATTATTTGGATCTTTTAACACCGACATTTTAGGGGGCAGCATAGCAACAACACGCTCTCCTTGCTGTGGTGGTTTTTCTATATTTATGGTAAAGGGGCGCAGTTTTACTGGCGAATCTTCATCGCTATCTTTATCCCCATTGAGAATAAATAATGGGATCGCATCAGCGTTCATCTCCTGGTATTTTTCCCAGCTGAACTCTTCAGAGATGCGTGTCGCACTGACCTTACCGCCTTTGGCGATTAAGCTACTTAAACGTGCATAAGAGCCACTGTCGCCAAAGAGTATTTGCCGAGATAAAAACGTTGCGCTGTCTTTATTTGCTTTTGCATGCGAGGTTGAAGAGCGCAGTGAAAATACGTTTTTCTCATTCAATAAATGCGAAAAGTATTGTACACCTAACGCGTTATGATGACGATTTGGTGACAGTGCCATCACACTACGAATTGTAGTCAGTGGCAAATAACGTTCGGCATGCTCTGATTGCGGATTACCATAATAACAAGCTAGGCCGTCCATACGTGCCATACGGCAGTTTTCCCAAGCTGGATCTGATAAGTGCACCGGAATATTTTGCTCTTTCAGGCCACGTGCAATCGCGCGAGCAACATGATTAGCACCGATAATCAAAATAGTATTGGGCGATGGTTGACGTACCCCTAATAACTTGGCAATAGGAATAGCAGTTAAACTTTGCAGTACCACAGTAATAATGATCACGGTAAAGATCAGCGGTACGATTTTTTCAGCATCAGCGACCCCGGCTTCCATCATACTCAACGCAAATACAGAACCTACCGCGGCGGCAACAATACCGCGAGGTGCAATCCACGCTAGTACTAACCGAGACTTTATCGGCAGTTCAGTACCGTAAGTTGAAATCGCAATACACAGCGGGCGCGCAACAAATAGGACTATCGCTAAAAAGATAAATACATCAGCATCCAGCATCATTAAATCAGCAAGCTCTAAACGCGCAGCAAGTAAGATAAATAAAGTCGAAATTAAGATCATTGAAAGATCTTCTTTAAACTCAAGCACAGAATCAATTTCTAAATCGTCTTGGTTTGCGAGCCAAATACCAAATACTGTGACCGCCAATAAACCTGACTCATGACTTAAATGATTGGAAACGGTAAAGCTAATCAGTACCAGCGCTAAAATACCAAATTTATGCAATTCAAATGGTAGCCACTCTCTGCGGATCAACAAGGTTGTTAACCAGCCGGCAACCACACCAATAGATAAGCCCACGCCTAAGGTTTTAAATAGCGCGATAATGGTGTGCAAAAACACTTCACCTTGGCCGACCAGCATGACTGCTTCGAACACAAGCACTGCAAACAAGGCACCAATTGGGTCGATAACAATGCCTTCCCAGCGCAATATACGGTCTATATCTTGAGTCGGTCGCATTGAATTCAATAGCGGAGCTATTACCGTTGGGCCAGTCACAACTAATACAGCCCCAAGCACTGCGGCAACACGCCAGTTTAATTCTAAAATCCAATATGCACTTAGGCTTATTATTATGCAGGTGGCAATCATGCCGATTGAACATAGGTTGCGAACTACCTTGCCAATGCCTTTAAGTTCACGAAAGTGCAGGGTGAGTGAACCTTCGAATAAGATAACGGCAACACTGAGTGACACCACCGGAAAGAGCAGATCACCGAGCAATGCATCTGGGTCTAACATACCAGTAGCAGGACCTAGTAGTAGGCCTGTAAGTAACAAAAATAAAATAGCTGGGACACGAAAACCCCAGGCTACCCATTGGGCGAGAACCGAGCATAGAGCGATCCCTGCGATATAAATAGCTGACATAGATGAAGTATTCCTTATTTATTACTGCGATTAGGATATAGCTAATGAAACCAATAATACAGGGGTATACACGTGTATGTTATTTTTTCCTAATAGAATTTTAGCTGTTTATGAACTTATTTGTAGAAGAAATGATAATTAACTGATTTTGAAATAATCATAATTAATAAATGCTGGTCTAACTTTATGAAAAATAACAATTTTAAAATAATGCAGTGTAAATTGTAAGCCGATCGGATGAAATGTAGCCTTGATCTCTAGGCTAAAATTAGCGTATTATAGTTAGTGTTCAAACAATTAGTCATCTAATTAGTTATTTTTTAGGTCTAAGCGAATACATATAGTTATTTTTAAGTTGTTCATTATTTCAATGACTTAGATTGAGGTTACTATATCTATATGCTTAAAAATTAATTTTTAATTGTTTTGAATACAATTTGTATATTTTTACTCGTTTTTAGCAGTGAGTTAATTTGAACAAAATTACTTTGTAGTGATTTATTTCGTTTGAGTTGAACTGTTGCTTACTCAATATTTGACACCCATCGTGGTGAGCAAATCTCGGTCCTTGAGTCATCACCCTATCTGTTGGTGTACCAGACTCTAGAGGCTCTATGTATGTTGTTAATAAAAAAGCCTCACACAGCTTTTTACAGCGATGCATAAACAACACTTTTTTATTTACTTTATAACTGTTCAATCTTAATGATTGGGCTAGAGTTATGCTATATCTACTGCTTAGTAAAAATACTGAGTGAGTGATTTTGGCTGAGTATTAAAAAGTGCTAACTTAAAAATGAGTGGAACGAAAATACATATTATTAATTCGTAACCTAGTGAAATGCTAGGTGAATGTTTTCATGCTTATCCTACTAGGATAAGACACAGTTAAAATGGAAAGTAGAACACTTATGCAAAAGTTAAATTGGCGACGTATCGTATTAAAAGTAGGTAGCGCATTGATTGCACCTGATCAAGATGGCTGCCGTTCACGCTATTTATTAACCATCGCTCAGTTTATTGTTCGTTGTCGTAGTCAAGGAATTGAAGTGATTTTAGTTTCGTCAGGCTCAGTTGCTGCTGGCGCGCATTTATTTCCAACGGCACAAGAACGCACTGTGGTAATGAAAAAAGCCATGGCAGCTGCAGGCCAAACAGAGATGATGGCAATGTGGGACCGCTTTTTTGATTTCCCATCGGCACAAATTTTATTAACTCATGGTGATTTACGTGACCGTGAGCGTTACGAAAGTATTCGAGAAACCGTGTTTACCTTACTTGACCATGGTGTACTGCCTATCATGAACGAAAATGATACGGTGACCACGGATGATTTAAAAGTAGGTGATAACGATAATTTATCAGCCATGGTGGCCGCGGCTGCAGATGCTGATGCATTAATGATTTTTTCAGACGTAGATGGGCTTTATGATAAAAACCCTAATCTACATGATGATGCCGTGTTACTGCCTGAAATTAAATCAATTGATGATTCAATCTATGCTATGGCAGGATGTGCTACCAGTGCAGTTGGCACCGGTGGTATGAAAACGAAAATAGAAGCAGCAGAAAAAGCGACTTCGCATGGTATAACTACTTATATCATTAATGGTTTTAAAGAGCAGACGTTTACTAAGCTGCTCGATGGTGAAAACCCCGGCACTATTTTCTTACCGTATGAAAAGCCAATGCAAGAAGCCATACATTGGATGACTCATACTGCCAGTGAGCAAGGTGAAGTCGTTGTAGCGGGTTCATACGATGAATCATTAGAAGGCGAAACGGGTTGTATCCGTGGCGATGAAATTGTTGCCGTGCATGGTGAATTTGCCGTTGGTGATACCATCTTGGTACGTAGTAACGACGGCACTCGATTAGCCAAGGCAACTGCAAATTACAGTAGTTGTTTACTGAATTTTATAGCTGATAACGAACAAAGCGAATTTAGCGACAAAATGCAAAATTCGATCGGTCCCGTTATTTCAGAAAAAGATATCGCATTATTGGAGAAGTCATGAGTTTAATTACAGATATTTCACGTCAAGCAGCCAAAGCTGCACACCAGTTAGCCTTACTCGATACCGAGACCAAAAATCAGGTGCTACTGGATATGGCGGCGGCATTACGCCAGCAAAAAGCATTTATTATTAAAGAAAACGAAAGTGACTTAGCGGCTGCACGTGATAATAATTTAGCAGCCTCGATGGTAGACCGTTTAACGCTTAATGATGAGCGTATAGAAGCAATGGCAGAGGGCATTGAAGTGATCGTCAGTCTTGACGATCCTGTGGGTCAATTACGTGATATCACAGAGCGTCCAAATGGCATTAAAATTCGTAAAATGCGTGTACCACTAGGCGTTGTTTGTATGATCTATGAAGCGCGTCCAAATGTAACCGCTGACGCTGGCGCCTTGTGCTTTAAATCAGGTAATGGTGTTATTTTACGTGGTGGTAAAGAAGCGTTAAAGAGTTCACAAGCAATTGCCAGCGTAATGCACCAAGTATTAGAGCAGCATAATCTACCTGCGGCGCTTATTTCAGTGATCCCAGATCCTGACCGTGCATTGTTGATGGAGTTAATGCAGCAACGCGACAGCATTGATTTAATCATTCCACGTGGTGGCGAAGGTTTAATTAACTTTGTAACAGATAACAGTACCATTCCAGTGATCCAACACTTTAAGGGCGTATGCCATTTATATGTGGATAAAGACGCTGATTTAGAAGTGGCGATTAACTTGTTACTTAATGGTAAAACTCAACGTACTGGCGTATGTAATGCGTTAGAAGGTTTAGTGGTGCATCAAGATGTTGCCGATGAGTTTTTAAACTTGTGCGCGGTAGTATTGCGCCAAGAAGGTGTAAAAATTAACGCCGATAGCCAAGCGGCTAAGTATTTTGATAACGCCACCGTTTTAGAGGCTGATCAGTTTGGTGAAGAATACCTTGATCTAGAAATTGCCATTCGTGTAGTGCCTGATTTTGCTGGTGCCATTGATCATATTGCACAATTTGGTTCAAACCATACCGAAGTTATTTGTACTAAAAATGACGCTGCGGCGCAGTTGTTCCAACGTAGCGTTGATGCCTCAGTAGTGATGGTAAATGCATCATCACGCTTCTCTGATGGCTCTCAGTTAGGCTTAGGTGCAGAGATTGGTATTGCAACATCAAAATTACATGCATACGGACCAATGGGCCTTGAGTCACTTACGACGGAAAAATACTTAGTGAATGGCGAAGGCCAAGTGCGCGAATAATACAGGATACCGCACTAATATTAATGCCGAGCTCTGCTCGGCATTTTTGATCGTAAACAAAAATGGAACAGCAAAAAATCGTATGTGATTTAAATAAAAATAGATTTTAAAATGAGAGTGTGGCGACTAAGCCATAGAGATAAAAAAGAAGAGTAGGAAAGTGGTGGAGCTAAGCAGGATCGAACTGCTGACCTCCTGCGTGCAAGGCAGGCGCTCTCCCAGCTGAGCTATAGCCCCACATTCCTAAAGTTACGAATTTCGTAACCCACTTGAGTTTCCCTTTCAAGCGGGACGAACTTTAATGAGATTTCTAAATTTGGTCAAGCATTTTTTATATATTTTACGAATTTTTACGCAAGTAAGCTATTTTTGATAGACTAGCAGTCACTGGATAGTAAAAAGACTTTAAAAATGAAAAAATACGCATGGATCCTGTTCGTTTTGCTTTGTGGGTGCGCAAGTCAAAATGATGAGCCGCCTTTTGAAATTAATAACAAGCAACTACATACTAAGTTGGATGAGCAAGGTAATAAAATTTTTGCCTATGTGGTGTCGGTTAAAGCGAATAGTCGAAAAAGTTTAAACTTAGATCGACCACTGACGCGCAGCGAGTTTAAAAACTTTGCTGAGCAAGAATACTTTGAAGAATCAAACAGCTTAAAACTAGAGTTAGAAGACCAAGCCGTAGAGTTATTACAACAAGAATTAAAAGCAACACAATACTGTAATGACAAGTACGAAATAAACGACGTGGTTTGGCGAGAGTTAAGTGTGCAATTAAGGGGGCATTGCTTATAAATGTTAGCGGATAAAACCAAGTTAGCAGCGTTTTTAGCGCATTTAGGGATTAGCTATGATGTGATTGAACATCCAGCACTGCATGGCAGCCTTACTGCTGATGAGTTAATGATAGAGCGCCCAGGAACGCGGCTAAAAAATTTATTCTTGCGCGATAACGAAGGAAAAAACCACTTTTTAGTGATCACCGCTCATGACAAGCAGCTCGATTTAAAAGCGTTGGCAAAATACCAAGGGTTATCACGATTAGGGTTTGCCTCAGATGAACGTTTAGCACGATTTTTAAAAGTCGCCCCTGGCTGTGTTTCGATGTTAGCGTTAATGAACGACAAACAAAATAATGTCACCTTATGGTTAGACCAAGATATATGGTTTGGGGATCTATTTCATTGTCACCCGTTCGAAAATACCCAAACCTGGTTACTGCAAAAAGCCGATTTAGAGCGCTTTTTTATTGCGACAGGGCATCAGCCTAAAGTGGTTTTTTTACCCGCTAAATAACCCGCAGTAACTAGAACTAAGCCACATAAACACACCAGTAACAATGAGGCCATAAATGCGGTATGGCCCCATTGTTGATATACCAAGCCAGGTATAAATGAGCCTAACGCGCCGCCACTGTAATAAAATGATACGTAAGCACCATTGGTAACACTGGCCGGGGCAATACTGATTTTATTAACAAACGGCGCCGCTGTTGAATGAATGATAAACATCGCCCCACAAAAGCCTGTGAATGCCAATAGAAAAATCATCAGTTGCGAACTCATCAAAAATACCAGTGTTGCGCTATAAAAAATAAATATTGCTGACAGTAAATGCCATGGCGAAATACTTTTTCTTAATAGCCAAGGCGTTGCGATTGAGGCCAGCGCACCAATCAAGTAACCGCTATAGACTAAGCCGATATCGCGCGTGTTGGTAATTAAAAAGGTATCGCGCAAAATAAATGGCAAATAATTTAATAACGCAGCAAAGCAAAAAAACATGCAAAACACAGCACCATATATTTTTAACACCGCAGCATTGGCTAATTGCTTTAAATAATTTAGTGGTGAAAGGGCATTGCTTACAATAGCCATTTGGTGGCGTGGTATATATAAAGCTGCGCAGGTTAACCCTGCGGCAATAACAAAATAAAAGCTTTGCCATGTCCAAAAGTCGGCAAAGGCTGCAGCGAGCACTCGGCCAAAGTAACCCCCAGCTATAGTGCTACCTATGTAGAGGGTCATATTTTTTTGTAATTGATCCGCTTGATAAGTACTGCCAATGTAAGTGGTCATCGCAGTTAGTGCGGCGGGTAAGGTTAAACCTTGTAAAAACCGTAGTAACAGCAATAACTCAAAACTGGAGGCATAAGCAAAAGTGATGCAGGTAACAGCAAGCAATAACATGGCGTAGCGAAGAATGCTGAGTGGGTTGCGCTTCGCTAGTAATAAACCGTATACCAAAGGAGCCACGGCTAACGGGATCATAGTTGCGGTCATCAAACTTCCTGCGGTGGCAGGGCTGACAGAAAACTGCTCAGCAAATAAGCTTAATAATGGCTGCGGTGCGTAAAGCACAAAAAAGATAAACAGTGAGCAAACTAATAAATGACCCAAACGCATTGTATTGGCCCTACTACAAAAATCACAGCTTAACCTGATTGATATTAAATTCAACCATAGGCATTGCTTTAAGTGATTACTTCTATTGTAAAAATATATATTCTTTGCGCTAAATCACGGTATCACCTACAACACTTTGTTAGATTAATGACCACAGCACTATGATTTATGCGCATTGAAGATTAAAATAATCTTAATATCAGTTTTTAATGGAACAAAGCCATGGGTTCATTACAAGACCAATTGCTCAAAGCAGGACTAACCACCTCACATAAAGCTAAAGTTGCTAAAAGTGAAAAACGTAAGCAGCAAAAGAAGCCAAAGAAAGGGGCAACGAGTAACCCCAGTGATCTGCAAAAGCATATTCAGCAAACAAAGCTAGAACAGCAGAAAAAAGCAGAAGAGTTAAACCAAACACGCCAAGCTGAGCTAAAACAGCGTGAACAGGTCGCTCGTGTTAAGCAAATATTAGAGCACAATAATCAAGATTCTATACGTGGTGAACGTACTTTTAATTTTACTTATGAAAATAAGGTAAAAGAGCTCGAGGTGAACGAGAAAACCCAAAAGGCATTATCAGGTGGTCGGCTGGCTATTTGTGTACTGGAAGGGCAGTTTTTTGTACTCGAAGATGAGCCTGCGCGTAAAGTGGCAGAAGTTGATGAAAAGTACATAGTGTTTCATGTTGAACCTGAAGATAAAGGCAAAGATGAAGATGACCCCTATGCAGATTTTGAAGTACCAGATGATTTAGTTTGGTAGCCTAATAGCTAATTTGAGCAGTGTGTTTGCTGATCTACCCGGTGTATAAATTACGTACATTAGTTATATGCAAAGATCTGTCATTATGGTCTACAATTAGAGCAATAATTTTTATAAACCGTCAAAAAGAAGAGAGAATACAATGAGCAAGATAACAAAATTACTCTTAGGCGCAAGTCTCACAATGGCTGCGAGTGTGTCATTTAATAGTATGGCAGCAGATGGTGCAGCGCTTTACACTGCAAAACTGTGCCAAACTTGTCATGGCCCTGAAGGTAAAGCACCTATTATGGCAATGTACCCGAAACTAAATGGTCAAAATAAAGAATATTTAGTTGCGCAAATGAAAGATATTAAGTCGGGCGCGCGCAGTAACGGTATGTCGGCAGCGATGAAAGCGATGGTTGCAAATGTAACAGAAGAAGAAATGACTGCAATTGCTGACTACTTAGCAAACGTAAAATAACTTTTTCTAACGCGGGTTACCTACTTAGCTCGCAGTGAACAGCCACACCATTTGGTGTGGCTGTTTTATTTTAAAGATTGATCATCCTCGCACACTACTTTAGACTTCTATCCATCTATTTCGTGTTAACGGCACGCTTGTATAAGGCATTGCAATGTTTGAATTACCGCAGCTTGATTTAAAAAATAAAGTATCAGCCCAAGAATGGCAGTTACGCGTTGATTTAGCCGCCTGTTATCGGTTGGTTGAGCATTTTCGTTGGGGTGATTTGATATATACCCATTTATCGGCCCGCCTACCGGGAACTGATCATTATTTAGTAAATGCGTTTGGTCTAACCTTTGATGAAGTTACCGCTTCTAATTTAGTGAAAGTGGATTTAGACGGCAATATTTTAGATGATACCCCTTTTGCGATTAATCCCGCTGGATTCACTATTCATAGCGCGATCCATGAAGTGCGTGAAGATGCCCATTGTGTTATCCATTTACATACTAAAGAAACCATCGCTGTTGCCACACAGCAAAATGGTTTACTGCCTTTAAGCCAATATTCAATGTTCTCGCTACCCTCGTTGTCTTATCATGGCTATGAAGGGCTGGCGGTAAATAATGATGAGAAAAAACGCCTGCAAGATGACTTAGCTAATACCAATCATATGCTGTTGGTTAATCATGGCGGCTTAACTGTTGGGCCAACGGTTGGCGATGCGTTTATGCGTTTTTATGATTTGCAGCGAGCTTGTGAGATTCAGCTCGCCTTGCAAGCCAGTGGCCAAGCGGTTACACCGGTTCCACAAGCTATAATAGATAATATTTATAACCAAGCGAATGTAGTACACAGCGGCAGTACTGGCGGGCAATTAGCATGGCCTGCAATGCTGCGTAAAGCTTATCGACTTGATCCTAATTTTGCAAAATAACCAAGCTCTGGTTAATAAGGAATTTTATGAAAGTTAATCGCGTTGAAGTGTTTGATATCCATTGTCCAGACAGACCAGCTTGGACACCTGTCTTTGTTCGTATTCATACTGACGAAGGTATTAGCGGCGTTGGCGAAGCTGGCCTTGCGTATGACTTAGGCCACAGTGCAGCCGCAGCCATGATCAAAGAAATGGCTGATGCTTTTTTAATTGGTCACGACCCATTCCAAACAGAAAAGTTATGGTCGCGTATGCTACGTGAAAGCTTCTGGGGATTAGGTGGCGGGCCTGTAGTTTATGCCGCGATGAGTGCGATAGATACGGCTCTGTGGGATATTAAAGGTAAAGCATTGGGTTTACCTGTGTATCAGCTGCTTGGTGGCAAGGTTAACGACAAGCTACGTACTTATGCCTCACAATTACAGTTTGATTGGGACACTGAGTTCAAAGCACTTGTACATCCACAAGAATACGCAGAAGCGGCATTAAAAGCGGTGGCGGAAGGTTACGATGCGGTTAAAGTTGATCCGATCCAATACGATAAAGACGGCAATACTTATTACGACCGTACTAACATCATTTCCCGCGCTGAAATGAAATTATACCGTGCCCGCATGCAAGCAATTCGTGAAGCGGTAGGTGATGAAGTTGACATTATTTTCGAATGTCACAGCTTACCGGGTGTGACATCCGCAATTCAAATTGGTGAAATCGCCAAAGAGTTCGATTGTATGTTCTATGAAGAGCCAGTGAACTATTTAAATCATTCACTGCATGCCAAAGTAGCTGACAAAGTATCCGTGCCGATTGCTGGTGGCGAGCGTTTATACAACCGTTGGGGCGTACGCCCTTATTTAGAAGATCAAAGTATTAATGTACTACAACCTGATATTGGTTTATGTGGTGGCTTTACTGAAACCAAAAAAGTGTGTGATTACGCCGATATTTTTGACGTGCGTATTCAGGCTCATGTGTGTGGTGGCCCAGTGGCAACCGCAGCGTCATTACATTTAGAAACCGCTATTCCAAACTTCTTAATTCATGAGCATCATACTTATGCGATTAAAAAGTGGAACAGAGAGTTATGCTTACAAGATCCACAACCTAAAAATGGTTTCTTTGAAGTGTCTGAAGAGCCAGGGATTGGTATTGAGCTGAACGACGAAGTCGTGATGCGCTCGCAAAGGGTTGAAATAAAATAAGCTACGGCTACGAGTCGCGAGCGATGAGTAGCGAGCTAAATTTAGCTCGCTGCTCAAGCGATGATTTACTTTGACCTTTAACAAGCTTAAAGTTATTCCTACTAATTCAACATGTTAAAATTTTCCTAGAACCTATTTATAATTCAACTTACATTTCACATCCGGCAATGGCTCTGTGGCCTTACTGTCTAAATGCCTAACAAAACACAGATCATTTTTGATCAGCAGCTCATAACGGTCAGGCATATTGAGTTGTTTGCCCATAATTGGGTTACCAAGTGCATCGGTTTTAGTAACGTTATCTACTACCATTAAACTACGCTGCATAAATACATCATCAGCGACTGCAATATTCTCGCTGCGCATTAGGCGAGCAATACCCTGTGCGATGAGTTCACTTTGTGGTTTGGTTAGTAGTGCATGTTGTAATTTGGGCGTTGCTGTTTCTGCCGTTGTACAGCCATATAGCAGTAATGCCGCTATTATGAATAATACTTTTTTGTTTAGCATTGTAGTGGCCTTAATAGCTTATTGCCTTGGTAATATTTTGTTTTGTTCAGCCATGCTAGCAGCACGGCTATCTTGTACGGCAGGCGTGTCGCTAAAGTTCGCAGGTGCAAAGCCTTGTTTACTGGCTATCGAGCTTGCAGCCGGGCAACTACCGTTTGTACGGTAATTTAATGCTGCTTTTAGCATCGCTTCTTCAGGGTCGCCTAGCTGACGGCTAAAATCGTCTGCTACAGCACAGCCTTCCACACGGACCGGTAAACGGGCATTATCAGTGGTGTTTTCTGGTGCAAAACCATCAGCATACTCTCCAAAATCTTTATTGTTCTCGCCGGTAAATTGAATGCTGAAGTACGTGGTGTCACAGTTATCTGTAGCGTAAAAACCATAAGGTTTACCACAGGTACCAGAGCCAATTTGAATTACCTCAACATCAGCACCGCGTAGGCCGTTCATTATTGCCTCACTGGCTGAGCAGGTACTAGCGGTTGTTAACAAATATACGCGCTTTAAATTAAGGCTCGGCAAGGGCGTGCCTGGCATTAAAGCTGGGTTATCGGCAAAACCAACAAATTCATTGGTGAACATCACAGGTTCTAAACGTTGCCCGGTTACAGGATTAAAAGTTGGATGTTTGTCATTGAAAATTGTTTTTTCAAAAATTTTGCCATTGGTATTCGCAGGGCCTGCAATCATATAGGCAACTTGACTGGCCATTTGTAAAAAGCCGCCACCGTTGTAGCGAATATCAATAATTAAATCAGTGACATTACTGGCTTTAAGGTTATTAAATGCATCATAAAGGGGTTTTTCAGCCACCGCATTATGACTATTAAATTGAAAGTAGCCCACACTGCCGTCGGCTAAGGTTTTCACGTTTGTGACAGGAAGAGAGGTGATTGTTTGCGAGGTTAGAGTAACTTCACGGGTTTCGTCGGTATTAATGTCTTTGAATAAAAAAGTGGTGCTTTTACCGGTTTGACTGGGAAATAAACCCGCATTGAGAGTATCTACCTCTGCTTGCGTTGACGCATTAACAAAATCAACGCCGTCTACTTCTAAAATCTCAAAGCCGCGAGCAAGGTTTTGATTACTCGCGGGGGTATTTGGCTCTGTGTAACTGATCACCCCTTGACGTGGTGCTGTGGCGCTTATTAATTTTATTTTAAAGCCATAACCAAAGGTCACCCCAGACTGGCTTTGTGCTTTCCATTCTGCAGTTGGCAGGCTGGAATGAAAATTATCTTTTTTCGCGCCAGAGTCGGTAATTTGTTCTGTTTTGAGTAATGCAAAGTATTCACTAACAGTGGGTGTGAGTGCTGGGTCTCGATCAATAATTTCGTCATACCAAAGGTAGGTTTCGTTACTCCACGAGCGCAACCAATGTTTTTCATTTAATGCTTGGCATTGCTGTGCAAAATTGCCTGATGGTTGAAATACACCTTGGGTCCAGCTGATGCTGGTTCCTGTATCTGGAGGACTGTTATCGCCCATTGAGCTACCGCCACCACAGCCAGTTAGCAGTGCTAGCAAAGAGATATTAACCAGTCCTAAGGCGACTTTATTTGTTGATGAAATAGCCATATTGATACTTTATTTTTATCCAACATAGCTTAAATATAGCGGCTTTTAATTAAACTTGATAGCAGTGCTGAGCGTTTTTGTAGCTAAGTTGTGACCACATATTGTCACTAGTGCAACGCTTAAAATGGCTTTGCCAACATTGTTGATAACTGGCATTGATTTGGCACACAGGAAAGTTACTGGCAAACATCACCCGTTGTAGACCAAAGTGCTTAATAATAAAATCAAAGCACTGTTGCTGCTGGGTTTTAACTAGATCTGGGAATAGTTCAAATCCTGAAAATTTGATCCTGCAATTGGCTATTTTTGCTAGTTGGCTAATACCTTGTTGCCACTGTGGCAAGTCATTAGGTAAGCCCGCATGGTTTATTACAATCTGCAAATGCGGGAGTTGGCGGCAATAATTTACAATTTGTTGGGTAATTGCGAGGTTTTCAATTGCAAATTGCGCTTCAAATATCAGTTGCTTACTGGCTAATAGTGCTAAGTTATCCAAGCATCTAGCATGCTTTAAGCGTGCAGCATCAGCGCCTTCGGTGATATCTCTAATGCCTACTAAGCTTGGGTGCGTTAACGCAGTAATGGCAGCATCAAAATCTGCATGGTGATTATTAATATGGGCAAAGCTGACGGCTTTATAATTTTGCCCCGCTAAATGCTCAGCTAACCAATGCAGCTCGTTGAGTGGTTGCTGGTTATCATAGCCCGCCTCGATATGTACCAGGCCAGCAAGCTCAAATTGAGTTTGTTGCTGTAGTTGAGCTGCAGTCATTGGGGCTTTAATTGTAGCTAAATTGGGCCAGTTTACTGGGTTGCTACCTTGCAACCAGTCATATTGACCTTGCGCTAAATTAAAAAAGTGTACATGGGGGTCTATAATACGTTCACTCATTGCGCAGTGTAGCCACCGTCAATAGTTTGCAAACTGCCGGTGATAAAGCTGGCATCATCACTGGCTAAAAAGTTAACTAATGCGGCTACTTCATTAGCTTGACCGAGTCTACCTAGCGGTTGTAAAGCCGCTTCTTCGGCAACGATGGTCGCTTTATCGGCGCCACTGCGAGCACAATATGCGTCGATAGCATTATGAAAAAGCGGGGTTTCTATGGTGCCTGGGCAGACTGCATTAGCGCGAATATTATATTGTGCGTAATCCAGTGCGGTGGTTTTTGCCATTGAGGCTAAGGCATGTTTGGTCAGGTTATAGGCAAATGAATTGCTTTTGCCGATAATGGCTTGATCTGAGGCAATTAAGATAATCGCCCCATTTTGCTGCGCTTTCATGCTCGGTAGGACACTTTGAATTGCTGCGTATGCACCTTTTACATTAAGTGCAAATAAGCTATCAAAGGTTGCTTCATCGGTATTCTCAATGGTAGCGCTTAAATGACGACCTGCATTCGATACTAACACATCGATGCGTTTTGAATGACTGGCAATGTCGGCAATAACTTGCTTTACAGCATTAACATTACTGACATCACAGTGGTGCCAAATGCCTAAATCAGCAGCTTCAAGATCCAGATTATGCACTTGATAGCCGTTATTTAAAAAACGCTCAACAACAGCACGGCCGATGCCTTTACTGCCGCCTGTTACAATAGCAACCTTTGACATGGTAATTCCTTAGTGGTTGTGGCCACAGCCACCTTCGCTGTGTACATGACCATGAGACAACTCTTCGCTGGTTGCTTCACGCACGCTGAGTACTTGCACATCAAAAGTGAGAGTTCTACCAGCAAATGGGTGGTTTAAATCGCAATCAGCATTAAAACGGCCTACTTTTACAATCGTTACTTGATGGCGTCCTTGGTTAGAGTGAACCATCGCAGTCATGCCTGGCTTCCACACTTTCGTGTCACCTTGTAGGTGTTTAAGTGGGATGCGTTGAATTAGGTCATCTACTCGCTCACCGTAAGATTCACTTGGCTTAAGGGTTACGCTGAAGCTATCGCCAGCGCCTTTACCTTCAAGCGCAGTTTCAAGACCTGGAAGCATGCCTGCTAGGCCATGAATATAGGTTAATGGCTCGCTGCCGATACTTGTTTCTAGTTGCTCGCCTGCTTCACTTAACGTGTAGTGAAATTCAACTGCCGAGTTTTTGCTAATTTGCATGCTGATCTCTTTAATTTAACTAAAATGAAAAGCTAATTTTACGCTAAATACAGATGATGTGAAACTGCTGCTTAGTGAGGTTGCTTTAAGGTTTTTTCAAGTTCAGAAAGTAAGCTGGCATTGGACACTTGGGGAACGGTTTTAGTTACTTGCGGTAAATGTAATATCAGTTGCGTACCTGGGGTTAAAATACTGGTGGCATTGAGTTTATTCCACTGTGCTAAATCGCTGTGTGGCACATCATAGAGTTGGCTAATTCCCCAGATTGTATCGCCTGGTTTTACTTGATATTGAATAGCAATAGTGGGGATCGTCACTTCATTTTGTTCCAGATAAGGACTGATCCGATAATCAATCATTAATGAATCTGGCATGGTGCGAGGTTGCCCAACCAGCAGAGTTTCGCCAATGCTGATTAGATTGGAGCGTTTATTATTAATAGTTTTAAGCTTTTTGACCGATAAACCAAAGCGACGAGCTATCGAATATAAGGTATCATTTTTTTTCACCGTATATTCACCAGTAAAATTATTCTTAAAAAACTGGCTTCGCAATAAGCTTTGTTGCTGTAGTGGCAGTAATAAAGTATGCGGACCATTGGGAGAACTTTGATTTTTTAAATAGCCAGGATTAAGTTTATGCAGCTGACTGCGGCCAATACCAGATAAGTTTGCGATCACTGAAAAATCAAATTGCTGGCCAACATTAAGCTCAGTGGTTAGGGCTTTATTTGCCAATTTGGGGCGGATCAGTCCACGTTTAGGGTGTTGTACTAAGTAGCTTAATGCCATTAATTTAGGTACGTATTCAGAGGTTTCTTTTGGTAATTTTAACGACCAATAATCGGTGCTTTTACCACGTTTTTTATTTTCGGCAATGGCACGCTTTACCCGTCCTTCACCGCTATTGTATGCCGCTAATGCATGTAACCAATTACCATCAAAACGTTTATGTAAATATGCTAAATAGTCCAGCGCCGCATCGGTCGACGCTAAAACATCTTTGCGACCGTCATACCATTGATCAGATTTAATCCCAAAGTGATGAGCTGTCGCACCCACTAACTGCCACACGCCAACCGCTTGTTCGGATGAGCTAATGGTTGGTCGAAAATCGCTTTCAACAAAGGGCAGTAAAGCCAATTCCATCGGTAGCTTACGTTGCTCAATTTTACTTACAATATGATAAAGATACGGCTCTGCACGGGCACTGACAATCTGTAAGTAGTTAGGTTGCTTGGTATACCAAGCAATACGCTTATTGAGGGCTTTATTTAGATACACCTTGATAGTTAAGTTATTTGCAATGTGCTGCCATAAATCTTGGCTGCGATTGTTAGCTTGCGATACATTTTCCACTTGTTGCGATGGGGCTTTTAAATGTATTTTTTGTTTTTTCTGCTCAGTGTCAGTCAGCGGCGGCGGAGTAATGGCTGTTGGTTTAAAGTGATTAAAAATAACCGGGGCTTGCTGATTATCACTTGGCTGTAACGACTGCTCAGTACTCTGACAACTAGATAGTAAAAATAACGTTATTAACAGGACTAATAGATAACTGCGCATAAAAATCACTAAATAAATATCCTTATAAAAGATTAGCACATCCAGGTGCGGCCGCTATTTTGACTGTTTCGCTTGTTTAAGTCCAGCCTGTAGGAACAGTGGATAAGCTTTTTGGCTGATCGCATCGATTTGATAGTCTTTAGCAAACAGCGGGTTAAAACTTTGTTCTAATTGTAATAAATCTTGCTGTGGGTGAGCGGTTACATGGGCCTGAATGGCCTGCAAAAAGCTTAAAGGTTGTTGTAAGTCATTGGCTTTAAGGACGCTTCCGTGGCCAGGAAGGATGATTTTAATTCGCTTATCATTGTGTAATTGAGTGAGTATGTTTAGCCAATTAGCAAAATTACCATGACCTGGGTATGGCAGCCAGTCAACAATATCTGCGCCAACTAAAATAGCGTGGTTTTCGGCGCTGAGCGTTAGGTCAGCATTGGTATGAGCTTGGTAAGCGTTAATGGTGACGGGGTAATTTCCCAACTCTAGCGTTAATGTATTTGCGACTTGTAAATTAGGGGTTTGAAGCTGGTATTGGCGCCAACGCAGTAACCGTTGCTTTGCCAAATTAAGTTTATCGCGCCATTGTTGCTGTTGTGCTGCTGGTTGTTCTGATAAGCGCTGAAAGCTCAGCTCAATACTTTTTTCATAACTATCAAGTTTATCCGTATAGGCTTTTTGCAATGAATTAAACTCGGCCGTAAGCTGCTGATGGACAATTAATTGGGCATCAGGAAAGTGGTGCTGAAAAATGGCCATGCCCAGTAAATGATCATCATGAAAGTGACTGGCAACCAAGTAGCATAAAGGGGTTTTTAAGGTGTTTTTTAGTTGCTCGACAGTGGCTTCGACGGCTGCAAAGTCGCCACTGGCATCAAACATTAGCGCACATTTATCACCTTGAACAAGCACTTGGTTTGAATCATAAAAACGTAAAGCGCTCGATTGCTCTAAAAATTGTACGTTAGCAGAGATGGTGTGCCATTGTGTGGCGGCTACACTGGGGGGGGCTGCAACAGCAAAATAACTTAGCAGTAAAAACGTAATTAACTTCACGGGAGTATAAAAATAGTCGGTCATAGTTACAGAGCCTGAGTTGCCAATAATAAAATAGGCAAGTTAGCTGATTTTTTTTGTAATTGATACTGCAATTGTTGAGGTAATAAAAAAGCGCATCGTGCGCTTTTTTATTTAGTTGATGATTTTCCTAAGTAAGCACTTAGTTTATCAATGAGCTGATCGTGTTGTTGTTGTTCAACGTTTTGCTGCGTTTTTGCTTCAAGTAGCTCGTGGCTAATGTTCAAAGCGGCCATTAATAAGGCTTTTTGATCATTGCGTACTGTTGAGCGTTGCTTCATTTGCTCAACCAAATCGTTTAGGTATTTGGCCGATGCAATGAGGGCATCTTCTTGTCCAGCAGGGCAAGCAAATTGCTGCTCTTTACCAAGCAACTCAACGGTGACTCGCTGGTTTTGCAGCTCAGACATTAGCTAGCCTGTTGGACGCTTTGTAACTTCTCGAGTAAACCAGTTAGAGTTGTACTGGTGTCTTTTTGTTTTTCTTCACTTTCAAGTACTTCAAGTTGAAGAATTTCATTTTCGTCGATTAGTTTACTATTTTTATCTTTAAGTTCGCTAACCTGAGTTTGTAGCTGTGAATTTTGACCAATTAATTGGTCGATCAATTGTTCTAGTTGAGAAAGGGTATCGTTATTCATTAAGGCGCTCATAAAACTGTGATTATTGTCATGCAAATGTAAAGCAAAGTTGCTTTATATGCCAGCATTTACGTGTGTTTTAGCTGATTTTTATTTAATGTTAATGAGCTGTTCAGGCTAGCAGCTTATTTGTTCATAAGTGATTCACTTAATGACCAGCAATTTATGACCCTGCGGATTTTATGTTGTAGAATATAGCCAACTTCAATGGGTTTATTTAAATAAACCATTTATAGCGAAATAACATTATGCTTAGTTATAGACATTCATTTCATGCTGGAAACCCAGCGGATGTGGTTAAACATTTGGTGCTTGCTCAAGTTTTAAGCTACCAGACTCTCAAAGATAAACCATTGGACTATATCGATACTCATTCAGGGGCTGGCTTTTTTGAATTAGCAGGCGCAGATGCGCAAAAGACCCAAGAATATCTCGATGGTATTGCTAAGCTTTATCAACATAACAGCGAACATCAAGAGCTCAATGATTATATTGCGTTGATCAAGTCATTTAATGACGCTCAGCAGTTGGCTTTTTATCCTGGCTCTCCAAAAATTGCCGAGCACTTTTTACGTCGCCAAGACAAGGGCTGGTTTTTTGAATTACATCCGCGAGATTTAGCGTTATTGCAAGAAAACATGAGTGGTAAACGTTCGATACGTGTTCGCGGTGAGAATGGCTTTGCAGGTTTAGTTGGTTTATTACCGCCTGCGTCGCGGCGTGCTTGTGTGCTCATTGATCCTCCTTATGAAATTAAAGACGATTACGATACCGTTGTTAAAACCTTAACTAAGGCTTATCAACGCTTTGCTACTGGTACTTATATGATTTGGTATCCAGTGGTTGATAGAGAGCGAATTGAGCGGATGGAAGAGGGGCTTATAGCCTCAGGCATGCGTAATATTCAATTATTCGAACTGGCAACACAAGCGGATACCGATGTACATGGTATGACTGCATCGGGAATGATCGTGATTAACCCACCGTGGAAACTTAAACAAACCATGGATAACGTATTACCTGAACTGGTAAGCTTGTTAAGTGACTCGTCTGGTTTTTACCGTAGCGAGCAGTTAGTAGCAGAATAACCTAAAACGCCCAGCAGAGCTGGGCGTTTTATTTATTTTTCAGCGCTTTTATTTAAAAGTAAGTGGCTTTAAAAGTAGCCAGTTCATTGCCTTGCTGATCTTTTAAGCTGAGTAATTCACCTTTAATTTCCCACTTGGCAGTATTTTGCAACACAGCTGACATTGCCGCTTCTTGTTCCATACCTTTAAAACACATTTTCTTTGTGCTGGCTTGCGGGCTAAATGTAAGTGATTGCTGATTTACCTGATAGCTGCCAGTAAAGTTATTACAGCCTAAAAAGCCATGACTTTTGTTATCAGCGCTAAACTGTATAAATGGTTCTTTTGTTTCTACGGTTACTTTCTCGCCATTTAAAGTAATGGCTTTAAAATATGTATTTACTAAATCAACATCTGGCTTTTGTGGTGCAACCTTTGACACGACTACTTCATAAGGTGCAGCTTGTGCTGATTGCTCAAAAGGGTTGTTATAGGTAGTGCTAACATAAATCAGCTGGTCTTGATTAGTGATCCGTGCGATTACACTGTAACGATGGCGTTGATCCATTTTGCTCGCGTCGTAGCTAAGCTCTACCGTGTAAGGTGGTGCACCATTAATATCGACAGTTTGCTGGCTGATCACTTCAGCTTTAGCATCCATTTTTGATACGTCAGCAAGCGTCACTGTTAGTTGTGAGCCTGGGCGTAGCATACTGCGATCAAGGTAGGTAACTTGTGTTGTTAAAGTGGCCATAGCTGCATCTTCAGTAGTTTGTTCAGTTGCTTCAGGTTGAGTTTGGCATCCTGAAAGCACAACAGCACTGCTGGCTAATAGACTAATACCAACAATCGATTTTAACATTGTATGTGGTTTATGTAATAGCATGGCCTATTCCTTGATGTGAATTAAATCGCTGGACTTTTAATTGCTACAAGTTTACGGCGTAGTTACTTAATCATAGCTTAATTAGCTTAGCTATTAGATCAGCATAAAAGGTGCTTTTAGGCACCTTTCAATACAAATATTCGCTTATTTCTTTACAAACTTTGTTAAAATAACAATACGCTGGCCGTCAACACGCCCTTCGATATGTTCAGGGTTGCTGGTTAAACCAATGTTACGAACAGCAGTACCTCGTTTAGCGGTTAAGCTACTACCTTTAACATCTAAATCTTTAATTAGCGTGACGGTATCGCCAGCTTGTAGCACTACGCCATTGCTATCAATATGTTTGATATCATCATTTTCAGCAAGTGCTTTTTTAGCCCATGCTAATGTATCTTCTTCAAGATAGATCATATCAAGAGCATCTTGTGCCCAGCCATTATCAACAGCTAAACGGGTTAGCATTCTATAAGCAACCACTTGCACAGCAGGTGTTTGACTCCACATGCTGTCGTTTAAACAATGCCAATGAGTTGGCGTAATATCCGTGTTGCTTTCAACTTGGTCTTTACAGATTTGGCAGGTATAAATGCATTTATCTGAATGAGCTTCAGTGACCGGCGGCACTTCGTATACAGAAAGGTTTTCAGTAGCAGCGCATAACTCACATTGGTTATTACTGCGTTCAACTAAGGCTTGTTCTATGCTCATATCTGGCTCTATTTGGGAGGTAAACTCAAAGGTAAGCCGCTATTATACTCAATTGTAGAGCAAATTAGAACATATCCATTATTTATGTGTGGGTATATCGGTTATTTTAGATGAAGGTGATTTTACTCGATTTAGAAAAATGGGCTTTATTGCTTCAAGTTTAAGTTTAGGCAGCTGAAAAAATTTAACTATACTGAGTCGATATAATAACAACCATTTAGCTGGCATGAGTCGCTAAAATTATTAGCAGGATATAATATGCTAAATACGCAGGTTACAGCCAATGTGCCAGACCTTGTAACTCAATATATAGCAAGGCAGCCTATTTTTAATGCTGAAACAGGCGTTTATGCGTACGAATTGCTTTATCGAGATTCGATTAATAACGTATTCCCTGTTGGCACAACGGATGGTCAAGCTACAGGGCGATTGTTTTTTAACGCTTTAATGCTTATTGGTATCGATAAACTTACCGCTAATCAATATGCCTTTATCAATCTTTCTTCAGATGCGTTATTAGAAGATTTTCCTAAATTATTGCAACCAAACAGTGCCGTAATTGAAATTGTGGAAAGAGCCGATAACATAGAGGAAGTAACAAGGCGTGTACGCGCATTAAAAAAAGAGGGCTACATTTTTGCTCTTGATGATTACGATGGCGATGAAAAGTGGGAGCCATTATTAAGCCTAGTTGACTATATTAAGCTTGAAGTTGAAGAGCCAATCATTAAAACCAATATGCTATTAAAAAAGCTAAAGCGTCGTTTTCCTGATGTAAAAATTATAGTTGAACGTATTGAAACCCATGAACAATTCATGATTTTAAAAAACGCAAGCTGCGATTACTTTCAAGGCTTCTTTTTTGCACGACCTGAAATGCTCAGCTATCACAATGTTGAACCATCAAAATTAGCTGTTTTTGATCTATTACGTTGTACATCTCGCCCGGATTTGAATTTTGACGAAGTACATCAACGTGTTGCAAAGGATGTAGGATTAACTGCTCGTATTCTTAAGCTGGTTAATGCTCGTTCTAAAAAACCAGACTTCGTTATTAGCTCTATTTCCCAAGCAGTTATTTACTTAGGTGAAAATACCATCCGTCAATTTGTGCGAGTACTCGCGTTGAGTGAGCTAGGTGTTGATAAACCCAGTGAATTGACTAAATTAGGTTTAATTCGTGCGCAATTTATGCTGTTGATGCTAGAGCCTGGTGGGAAAGAAATGGCTGAGCGAGGCTATTTAGTTGGTTTAATGTCGGTGCTCGATGCCATTTTAAATATGGGGCTTGATGTTATCGCAAAAGAGTTTTGCTTAGGGGATGATTTATCCAGCGCACTGCTTAACTTTAACGGCATGCTAGGTGCTACGTTACAACTAGCTCGAGCAGTGGAAGAAGATAACTGGCCGTTAGCGATTAAATTATTAGAGACCATTCGTCCTGCTTCTGAAATTGATATCGTCTATAACGCTATGTTTGCAGCGCGTCAGTATGGAGATGACGTTTTAGCCTCAATTATTGAACAAGCGTAATAGCTTGAGTATGATGCGCCATCAGCCATATTATTTTAAAGATTTATTATGCGTTTAGTACTGCCTATCATCACAATTTTAATTGCGCTTGCGCTATTGTTACCTGGGGTTACCCAGCCAGTGTTAACTTTAGAAGGTAAAATAGATAAATCAAAACTAGCACAAACAGGCATTGAAATGCTGGCAGATGAAGGTGACCGTAATACCCGCAATATGCTGATGATGGCATCTAGTATGTTGGGGCTTGATAAATTGGAAGGTGAAATTAACGCTTACCAAAAAACGAGGAGTATTTGGGGTACGGTTAATGAACTGGCTGATAACAAAAATTACTTAGTCGCAGCATTAGTGGCATTTTTCTCGATCGTGATACCAACCTTAAAACTATTGATGCAATTGCTCTATATTTTTTTACCGGTGAATAAATTTAAGCACATGCTCGGTCAAGTAATACAAGGTGTAACTAAGTGGAGCATGGTAGATGTATTTGTGATTGCCTTAATTGTGGTTTATCTTGCGGGTAATGCCGATGGCCAAATGGGGGAATTGATCAACATGCACGCTGAACTGGGTGTTGGTTTTTGGTATTTCACCGGCTATTGTTTATTTGCCATCGCCGCCAGCAGCTTAATAAAAACAGATATAAAAAGTAGTTAAACGTTTGTATTAGCGTGTAAGTTACCATAAACTTCGCTAGAACCTAGAACCTAGAACCTAGAACCTAGAACCTAGAACCTAGAACCTAGAACCTAGAACCTAGAACCTAGAACCTAGAACCTAGAACCTAGAACCTAGAACCTAGAACCTAGAACCTAGAACCTAGAACCTAGAACCTAGAACCTAATTTAAAAAAGGCATTGTGTTGCAACGTATTCACCAGAGTTTATTGGCCATAGTTTTGTTACTCACTTTAGTGGGTCAAGCTGTCGCGTCTGTAACTATGTCGTGCGAAATGCCTCATATGAGCCAATCTCAGTCACAACCAACTGACATTGATGATATGCATCATGGCATGTCGGCAGGTATGATGAATATGGATTGTTGCGATGACGACGCAACAAACAACCAAGAGTGCGCTTGCCCAATGAGCGCCTGTAGTACGCACTCTATGCTGTGTATGAATAGCTTATTTACTGCAGTGCTACTCAGTGCCGAAAAAGTACAACTCCATACCCCACAAAATCAAATCTACATAACCAACTCGTTATATCGCCCTCCTATGTCTGCCTAATTGCAGCATAGGTGCGTCTGAAATTTACTAAACTTTATTAAAAATAGCCTATTGCTGCCTCTAAATTAATCATTTTTTTAATTTTTAGTGGAGTAAGTGATGAATCACTTCGTAGTACTTAAAAGCAGTTTTTTAGCGCTAATGCTAACAACAGCAAGCTCAGTATACAGTAACGAATTAAGCCTTGCACAAGCGCTCGATTATGCTCTTGATAATGAACCTTGGCTCACAGCGAATAAATATCAGCAAGCTGCTGTGCAAGCACAAAGCTTAGCCGCAGGTACATTACCTGATCCGGTATTAAGCTTAGGGCTGATGAATTTACCTACCGATGGCTTTGCTTTCGATCAAGAGGGTATGACCCAATTAAAAGTGGGTGTAAGCCAGATGTTTAGCCGTGGCGACAGCCTAGAACTCAAACAGCAAGCTTTAGCGCAATCAGCGCAGCAATATCCATGGCTGCGTGCCGATAGGCTTGCTCAGGTTAAAACCATTGTTATTGAATCTTGGCTCAACGCTTATCGTGCGCAGCAGAGTATTGCGCTGATTGAGCAGGATAAAGCCTTGTTCACGCAATTAATTGATATTACTGAGTCAAGTTATGCCAGCTCTGTTGGTAAAACTCGCCAGCAAGATATTATTCGCGCCCAGTTAGAATTAACCCGCCTTGAAGACAAACTGGTGATGCTAGAACAGCAGTTTGAAAGTGCTAAAAAACGCATGTCACAATGGCTACCGATGAGTATGTTAACTCAACCTGTCAGCGCTAAGCGCAATGATATTAGCCCATTAGTTGACTTTGCGGCGCTTAAATTTGAACAGCTAATGCCGCTGTTAATAGCGCATCCTGCAATCGTTGCCATAGAGCAAAGCGTTGCTGCCAAGCAAACCGAAATTGCCGTGGCTAAACAAAGCTACAAACCGCAATTTGGTGTGAATATGGGATATGGCTACCGTGATGACACGCTGATGGGTGACTCTCGTGCCGATTTATTTTCAGTCGGGATTAGTATCGATTTACCGCTGTTTACCGACAATCGCCAAGACCAACAAGTCAATGCTGCTATTGCCATGGCGGAGTCAGCGAAAACAGAGAAGTTGATCGCACTGCAAAAGCTAAAAGGCATGTATTTTAAAGAGTTTAGCCAGCTTTCACGACTGCAACAACGTGACGCCTTGTATCAAACAAAGTTACTGCCACAAATGGCCGAACAAGCGCAAGCTACCCTAAATGCTTATACCCGCGATGATGGTGATTTTTCAGAAGTAATGCGTGCTCGTATCAGCGAACTGAACGCCAAAATTGATGCGTTAAATATAGAGATTGATCAACAAATTATTATTGCTCGCTTGAATTATTACGCCAGTAGCAAAGATGCTGCTGTGATGGCTGAGCTAGTAGCAGGAGAGCACAATGAACACTAATTTAAAATTGCTTATCGCAGCATTAGTAGGCGCAGGAATTGCGGCAACTGGCTTTACTTTAATGAATGAACCAGCTGAATCGGCACATGCTAGTACAGAGCAAAAGCCACTGTACTGGGTTGCGCCTATGGATAGTAATTATCGCCGCGATGAACCAGGGCTTTCACCAATGGGCATGGATTTAGTGCCTGTGTATGCAGAGGATGAAGGCAATAATCAAGATGGCCCCGGTGCGGTTACAATCTCCCCTGCAGTCGTTAATAACTTAGGGGTTAGAACGGCTAAAGTGCAGCTCAAGGCACTGCAAAGTGAAGTAAAAACCGTTGGCTACGTGCAATACAATCAAGATCAGTTAGTGCACATACACCCGCGTGTAGAAGGCTGGATAGAAACGTTGTACGTTAAAGCCGCCGGAGATCAGGTAAAACAAGGGGAGCCGCTATATACCTTATATTCACCACAATTGGTGAATGCACAGGAAGAGTTTGTACTGGCTGTAAACCGTAATAACCCCGTGCTTATTCGTGCGGCAAAAGCCCGCTTAAAGGCGTTAAATGTCTCGGATGGTTTTGTCGAGCGCTTACAAGCTAATAAAAAGGTGATGCAAAACATTACTTTTTACGCGCGCCAAAGTGGGGTGGTGGATGAGCTTAATGTGCGCGAAGGTTTTTATGTCAAACCGGGCACCTCGATGATGAGTATCGCTCAATTGGATGAAGTGTGGGTAGAAGCCGAAGTGTTTGAACGCCAAGTCGAACTTATTAAAGTGGGCTTACCAGTTACCATGACGCTTGATTACATTACCGGGCAAAGCTGGCGCGGTAAGGTTGATTATATTTACCCAACACTGGATGCAAAAAACCGTACTTTGCGGGTGCGTCTACGCTTTAATAACCAAGACCATCAGTTAAAACCGAATATGTTCGCACAAGTGAGCATTCATGCCAAAGCAGCTGAGCAACAACTTATAGTACCTAAAGAAGCAGTGATCCGTACAGGCAGCCAAGATCGCGTTGTAGTTGTGTTAGGTGAAGGTAGATTTAAATCGGTGGCAGTCGAGCTTGGCCGTAGCGATAGTCAGGATGCCGTTATTTTAGCGGGCGTTAAAGCCGATGATGAAGTGGTGACGTCAGCACAATTCTTATTGGATTCTGAATCCAGCAAAAGCTCTGATTTTAAGCGCATGCAAACACCAGCTGCGGTCACTAGTGTGTGGGGTAAAGGGGTGGTTAATAGTGTAATGGCAGATCAGCGTAAGGTGAATATCAGCCACGACCCTATTGAAGAGCTGGATTGGCCCAGCATGACCATGGACTTTACGGTTGCCGAGAGCGTTGATTTTAAAGCGCTACAAGCCGAGCAAACACTGCATTTTGAGCTAACTAAAAATGCTGATGGCAGTTACACGATAAGCGGCATTCATATAATGGATTCCACCCATATGATGAATGAAGCTGACAACATGGCGACCGTAATAGGCACTATTAATAGTATTGATAAAGCCCAGCGCACAGCCAATATTAGTCGTGGTGCAATTGAAAAATGGAACCGAGATCCGGCCACTATGGACTTTATGTTTGCTGAAAATGTTGATTTAAGCCCTCTTGCGGCGCAGCAACAGCTGACATTTACCTTTAGTGTGCAAAACGGTGAATTCGTGATCCAGCGTATTGATGCTGCATCAAACATGCAATCACACAGTGGTCACTAGGGGGCATTATGATAGCAGCAGTTATTCGATGGTCCGTTACTAATCGCTTTTTTGTATTATTGCTCACTGCAATACTCATTGGCAGTGGTTTATTTGCGGTAAAAAATACCCCAGTTGATGCTTTACCTGATTTATCCGATGTACAAGTGATTGTAAAAACCTCATACCCAGGGCAAGCGCCACAGGTGGTGCAAGATCAGGTGACCTTCCCGCTTACCACCGCGATGCTCTCAGTACCAGGAGCACAAACAGTGCGGGGTTTTTCATTTTTTGGTGATTCCTACGTATATATCATTTTTGATGAGAACACTGATCTCTACTGGGCGCGTAGTCGAGTGCAAGAGTATTTAAGCCAAGTAGCGAGTCGCTTGCCCGACACCGCAACCGCAGAGCTTGGCCCAGATGCCACTGGTGTGGGTTGGATTTATTTATATGCGCTGGTGGATAAAACCAATCAACACGACATTAGCCAATTACGCAGCTTGCAAGACTGGTTTTTAAAGTTTGAATTGCAAACCGTACCAGGGGTGTCAGAAGTGGCCTCAGTGGGCGGGATGGTGAAGCAATATCAAGTCAATGTAGAGCCAGATAAACTGCGTGCCTATGGCATTCCGCTGAGTTTAATTCAAACCGCGATTAAACAAGGCAACCAAGAAATGGGGGCCTCGGTGGTCGAAATGGCCGAAGCCGAATACATGGTCACCAGTACCGGTTATATAAAAAGTGTCGCCGATTTAGAGGCAATTCCACTGGGGGTGAACGCCAATGGCACAGCACTGCAATTACGTGATGTAGCCGATATTCGCCTTGGTCCACAAATGCGCCGTGGCATTGCCGAACTCAATGGTGAAGGTGAAGTAGCTGGTGGTGTGGTGGTGATGCGCTTTGGCGAAAACGCACAAAAAACCATTGAGTTGGTGAAGGAAAAACTCGAATCACTGAAAAAAGGCCTGCCTGATGGCGTTGAAATAGTGCCTGTGTATGACCGCTCTAATTTGATCAAAAACGCAGTTGATAACCTCACCAGTAAACTGCTCGAAGAGTTAGCGGTGGTGGCGCTGATCTGCGTGGTATTTTTGTTCCACGTGCGCTCATCACTGGTGGCTATTATTACATTACCGCTGGGGATTTTAACGGCGTTTATCATCATGTATTGGCAAGGCATTAACGCTAATATTATGTCGCTTGGTGGCATAGCCATTGCCATTGGTGCGATGACTGACGGCGCGATTGTAATGATTGAAAATATGCATAAGCACATGGAAAAAACCCCATTAACCGATGAAAACCGTTGGCAAATTGTCATCGATGCCGCCAGTGAAGTAGGCCCTACATTATTCTTTAGCTTAATGATTATTACCGTGAGCTTTATGCCGGTGTTTATTCTAGAGGCGCAAGAGGGCCGTATGTTTGCCCCACTGGCGTACACCAAAACCTATGCTATGGCGGCATCAGCAGGTTTAGCAATTACCTTAGTGCCGGTATTAATGGGTTACTTTATTCGTGGCAAAGTTATTTCAGAGCAGAAAAATCCGGTTAATCGCTTATTGGTTAACGCCTACAAGCCATTACTGAATCTGGTTTTACGGTTTCCTAAAATGACCTTAGTGTTAGCACTGGTAGTCGCAATTATTGGTTTCTATCCGGTGAATAAAATTGGCAGTGAATTTATTCCACCGTTGGATGAAGGCGATTTAATGTATATGCCAACTACTTACCCAGGTTTATCGATTGGTAAAGCGCGAGAGATTTTACAACAAACCGATAAGCTCATCGCCACAGTACCAGAGGTGTTAACCGTGTTTGGTAAAGTAGGCCGTGCAGAAACTGCCACCGATCCTGCGCCACTGACCATGATCGAGACCTTTATTCAACTCAAGCCAAAAGCTCAATGGCGCGAAGGCATGACCTTAGAAAAATTGAAAAAAGAGCTCGATGGCTTAGTGAAGTTTCCAGGCCTGACCAATGCGTGGGTGATGCCAATAAAAACTCGGATTGATATGCTAGCAACGGGAATTAAAACCCCTGTCGGCATTAAGGTTGCGGGGCCTAATTTGAGCGAAATTCAAAAAATTGGTCAGCAGATTGAAGTGTTACTTAAAGATGTGCCCGGTACTGCTTCCGTT
Organism: Pseudoalteromonas sp. KG3; assembly: GCF_030436385.1. Taxonomy (NCBI): domain Bacteria; kingdom Pseudomonadati; phylum Pseudomonadota; class Gammaproteobacteria; order Alteromonadales; family Pseudoalteromonadaceae; genus Pseudoalteromonas; species Pseudoalteromonas sp. KG3. Next base: position 2,210,548 of record NZ_CP098523.1, on the reverse strand, counting down.
TACTCTGAGCGGGTAGCGGGTGGGCGTTATATCAAGGTCGATATCAACCGTGAAAAAGCCGCCCGTTATAGTTTAAATATTGCCGATGTGCAGCAAGTGGTTGCCACTGCCATTGGCGGCATGAATGTCACGCAAACGGTCGAAGGGCAAGAGCGTTATCCGGTGAACTTGCGTTACCCGCAAGATTACCGCGATTCGCCCGAAGAACTGATGCTATTGCCAATAGTCACCCCTGCAGGGCAACGCATTGCTCTTGCCGATGTGGCTGACGTATTTATTGAAGACGGTCCGCCGGGCATAAAAAGCGAAAATGCCCGCTTAAACGGCTGGAGCTTTATTGATATTGATGGCATTGATATCGGTAGTTATGTCGACAATGCGCGCCAAGTGCTTGACGAAAAACTAGTACTCCCTGCTGGTTACTCAATAACCTGGGCGGGGCAATATGAGTACATGGAGCGCGCTAAAGAAAAGCTCGCTTATGTATTGCCGCTCACATTAGCGATTATTATTGTGCTGCTGTATTTAAACTTTAGAAGCTTTGTGGAAGTGGCGATTATTATGGCTACTCTACCATTGGCGATGATCGGCGGTATCTGGCTCATGTACCTAGAAGGTTTTAACTTCTCAGTCGCCGTGGGCGTTGGCTTTATTGCCCTTGCTGGAGTCGCGGTGGAAATTGGCGTGATCATGCTGGTGTACTTAAACCAAGCCTACCAAGAAAAATGCGCGCAAGCACTACAAGCAGGTACAACGCTTAGCTTTGTCGAACTTAAGCAAGCCATAGTAGAAGGCGCAGGCCTGCGAGTACGCCCAGTGGTGATGACAGTCGCGACCATTATTATCGGCTTGCTCCCTGTGCTATACGGCACCGGCACTGGCAGTGAAGTAATGAGCCGCATTGCCGCGCCGATGGTCGGCGGTATGTTCAGCGCCATTGTATTAACCTTGCTCGTATTACCCGCGGTGTATTTGCTATGGCGCAAGCGGGGTATTAATTAGTGAGTTTCACCCTATAAAAATTACCCTATCACTTGTAACTTATACGAGTTCAAGTGATAGGGTTTTAATACGTATTTGTTTTAATTTAACTTTTTAGTGGCATGTTTTTAGCAACAGACTTGTTACTAGGCTTAATTAAGTAAGGAACACACATGCAAGTTAAAACAATACAAGAAGTGTACGACTGGACTGTACTATTTCATACGCAAATGGCGGCAAACTTTTTTAGTCTTCGCGATGGTTTAGCTGAGCATAATAGAATGCTCGCGGACTATTTTGTTGAGTACGAAAAAAAGCTGGCTGAGGATATGGTTGGTTTTAAAGCCATCACCGAAATAAATACATTAGATACGTATTGCTATGAGTACTTCGCTGAAAATCCAGAGTTGATCAACTTCACCGATTTAGATCGTGATACCCGTGTTGATGAGCAAGTGATGCAGGGTTACTTATCTGAGCAGCATAAAAAAGTGATTAACCTTTATGAATACTTACTTAGTCGAGCAGAAACCCCTGCTGGAAAAGAGAAGTTATCGCAGTTGCTAGAGCTTGAGCAGCAAGGCTTAAAGCAGATGATACAAAGTGCTAATCGCCATATGGATATGTAATAGCTAAAATAAATCGAATTTGGATAGCCAGCGCTATCCAAATTTAGCTATGTTTGTAAATCACACAAAGTCGATTAAAAACCCCACCTTTTTTAAGTACTTTTGCTCTTGCTGTAAGTCTGCATGCAGTAGGGTTTGCTCGCTGAGCCATCCTAGTGGAAACTGCAACAGCATACTGTTACCTTTAACAGAAACGGCTAACTCTTGATGTTGATCGTTAAGGCGCTTTTGATTTAATAATACCGCTAACCTGAGCAATACAATTAATTGTAAAATTTGAAAGTGCGGCACGGATAGTAGCGTTGGAAACTCTTCTAAGCGAACTTTTTTGCGGTAAAACCGTATCATACAGCTAAGCAACGTTTGCTGCTGTTGCGTAAACCCCGGTAGCTGGCTATTTTCAACCACATAAGCACTGTGCTTATGTAAGCCCGATGAGTTAATACCTAAACCGATTTCATGCAACTGTGCGGCCCATACTAGAAGCTGGTGATTATCTAATGAGTCGAGCTGCCATTCTTTTTGTACTTGTAAAAATAGCCAATCGGCAGTGTTTGCAACGCGCTGAGCATGGACTTTATCGATTGTGTTGCGTTCGCTTAAATTAGCTATGGTATTGCTGCGTATATCTTTAAGTGCCAACTTTTGCTGCATTTCATGCAGCAAACCTTCACGCAGTGAAAAGTCACTGTAATCCATTTCGGTAATATCAAACAATTGAAAAATCGCGATTAAAATAGCCAGCCCACCACAAATGCTCACTTGACGTTCGGGGCTTAAACCTTCAATTAATAAGTTATCAATGGTTTTGGCTGCAATAAATTGGGTCTTAAGCTCAAGTAAGCGCTCTAAGGTAATATTTTTTTGCTCAGGATCATTTGCGCTGATCATTGCTAATATTGATTTTATTGTGCCCGAGGTGCCCACCACAGATTGCCAACCAGCATTAATGTAAGTAGCAAAAATGACTTCAAGCTCTTGCTCTGCTTTTATCTGCGCTTTGTTAAAGCGTTTTTCGTTGATCATGCCATCGGCAAAAAATTGCTTGGTATAGCTTACGCAGCCCATATTGCGACTTGAGAGCAGCTTATGTTTAAAATGCTTGCCAATAATTAGCTCGGTACTGCCGCCGCCAATATCAATCACTAAGCGGTTTTCATCATGGTGAATGTAGTGGGCAACACCTTGGTAAATTAAGCGTGCTTCTTCTTGGCCTGAGATCACATCAATTTGATAAGGAAAAACATTACTTGCTTGAGTTAAAAAGGAATTAATATTTTTTGCGCGTCTGAGTGTATAGGTTGCGGCTATTTTTACATTGCTTGCAGGGAAGTCTTGCAGTGTGGTGGCAAATTGCTTCAGTATCGCTAATGCTCTATCAATTGCTGTCTGACTTAATTGATTTTTGTCGTCTAAGCCATCAGCTAAATACACGCGTTGCTTTTCTTTATGGAGAATTTGCAAAGAGCCGTCAACTTCTCTTGCGACCACTAGATGAAAGCTGTTAGAGCCTAAGTCAACCGCAGCTATTGAGGGATAATCATTCATTATTGTAATTGCCTTCCCATTTTTTTAAGTGATCGTAAATTGCGATTTGCGAACGTATTTTTTTGCGATTACCGCGTCTTACATAATGATTTTTTTGTTCGCTATCAATGATCCGAGCTTTAGTGCGATCTTTAAATTGTAGCTCAAGTACATCGATGATCAGTTGCTTAAGCTTCTCATCATAAATAGGCACGCCAACCTCAACCCGATGATCAAGGTTACGAGTCATCCAATCAGCAGATGAAATATACACTTTTTCGTCACCATTATTAGCAAACACCATCACTCGTGGGTGCTCTAAAAAGCGGTCAACAATACTAATAACGCGAATATTGTCGCTAAAATTATTGAGCCCTGGGACCAGTGAATACATGCCCCGTACAATTATGCGAATTTTAACCCCGCTACGAGCGGCTAAATATAAGCTATCAACCAGCTCTTTATCGACTAAGTTATTTATTTTTAATGTTATTTTACCTGCTTTACCATTTTCAACGTGTGCTATTTCCTGCTCAATCAAACCAAGTAGCAGTTGTCGCGCATTGACTGGAGATATCATCAAATGCTCGAACACAAAGGGTTTATAACTACTTTCAATAAACTTAAATACGCTATCGCTTTCATCACAAATACCTTGATGTTTAGTAAACAAACTAAAGTCAGTGTAAATTTTAGCGGTTTTTTCGTGGAAATTACCGGTGCCGATATGCGCGTATTTAACAATGTGGCCTTTCTCTTTACGGTGTACAATACATAACTTGCTGTGCACTTTAAGTGCCGGAATACCAAAAATAACTTTAATGCCCGCAGCGCTCAGTACTTTAGCCCAACCAATATTATTTTGCTCGTCAAAGCGGGCTTTTAGCTCAACCATTACCGTCACTTTTTTGCCATTTTTAGCCGCATTAATAAGTGATGAAATTAGCCGAGACTTACTTGCAACACGATAAATATTGACCTTAATTTGCGTAACATTAGGGTCAAAAGCTGCTTGGCGAACATATTCCAATAAATGGTTAAATGTATGATATGGATAGTAAAGTAGGATATCTTGCTGAGTAATTGCTGCAAATACACTGGCGTGATTATTAAAGGCAGTGCTTTGCAAGGCTGGTAATGGTTTGTTTTCTAAATATTGACGGCCAACATTGGGAAAACCAATAAAGTCTCTAAAATTACGATAGCGTCCTCCGGGGATCAATGCATCGTGGTGGGTCACACCTAGGCGTTTTTTCATTACTTTGAGCATCGACTCGGGCATAGTTTGGTCGTAAACCAAGCGTACTGGTTCGGCATAAATACGTTGCTTGAGGCCTTTTGACATTTTATCAAGAATGCCTTCTTCTAGTTCATCATCAAGGTTATATTCGGCATCACGAGTCAGCTTGATGGCGTAACCTTGAATGTTATCAAAGTCAAAAAAGCTACTAAAAACATCACTTAAAAAGAAAGTAATGACATCATCTAGCATCACAATAGTTTTATAACGACGAGTTTTTTCTGGGGGTAAAATAATGAATCTAGGCACTCGATCGGTCGGTACTTCTAGCATGGCGTAATGGCTTTTTTCATTATTCATTTCAACAAACATATAGGTCATAGTGTCGTTGATTTGATCTGAGTAATCTTTGTTTTCATCTAATAAAATAGGTGATATATGCTGTAATACATTATCGTGAAAGAAGTTTTTTAACCAGTTGATATGAAATTCGCTAAGCTGCTCAGGGCGGTCAACATAAATATTATGGGTAATCAGATCTTTTAGAATTTGTTCATGGATCAGGTTAAATTTTTTGCCTAACAGCAGCACTTTTTGCTGGATTTGAGTCAGTAAAATTTCGTCTTCATCAAAGTTAGTATCAGGTAATTTATTTAATAAAATGCGCCGTTTCACATCCGCAACTCGAACCCTAAAAAACTCATCCATGTTATTGGAAAAGATCCCCAAAAAACGAATGCGCTCAATAATTGGATTATTCTTATCTTTTGCTTCTTGTAAAACGCGGTCGTTAAAAGATAGCCAACTTAACTCTGGGGCAAAATAATTGATTGTTTGCGGCACATCAGCACAGGCGTTCATTTTCTATTCCTTGGATAGCAACTGAACAAAATATAAAGTACTTAGATGACACAAAAATGACAAGCATGTCACTTTTGTGACACGCTAGAGGTTAGGTTTTAGTGTGATTTAAGCGTCTTCAATATCAACAATTAAATCAGAAGTAATTGCTTCAAGTGCTGCGACTACTTCATCTTTATTCATACCTGTAGGTAGTGCAACCGTGGCAACCGCACTAAAAATAGGCACTCCCCAGTTTGGTGCGCTTTGTTGTTTTGAGTTTAAGTGAGTGATATTTGCCCCTTTATGGCGTAATACACCCGCAAGCTCTTGAATAATTCCAGGGCGGTCATTACCGGTGATCACAAAGTTAAGCTGTTCAGCTGGCGTGTCAGGAAGTGCATCACTACCCGTTTCAATACGTACTTCTAGTTGCGGTAGGCTATGTAATGAATCTTGTAATTCTTGTAAGTGTTCAGCGGGTACTGCAACTTCAATAATGCCGGCAAAATGACCGGCTAAATGACTTAAATTACTGGTGAGCCAGTTACCATGATGATTTAAAACTGCAGAAGAAATATCCTCTACAAGTCCAGGGCGATCTTGCCCTAAAATAGTTATAACTAATTGCTTCATAAGTAAATCCCTTGAAATGCCGTAATTGAATAATAAATGCCCAAGCATGAAATTGTTGTTATATAAAAAGAACCGAATTGAGTATTGACTCAGTCCCCAAATTTGTCCAATTTTTTTGCCATTAGTTCAACGTAAAAGCAGTAATATAGTGTGAGTTAACGAGATAAACTTTCTAAACTTATGTTATTTAATAACAAATTACTAAGTTGAAAGTTTTTCAACATGTCATAAAGTTTTAACTTATTGAATATAAACACTGTTTGACTGGTTATAATGTATATAACCACAAAGCCTAAGCAATTATGACGGCTGTAACAATACTGTCATCTTGGTGAAATATAATCTGTCCAACGTTAAGATTTATAGGTGTTTTGATGACTTCCAATCCGAATAAACCGTCTTTTAATACGGATAGAAGCCGTCTATTTAAAGATCGGTTTGCCAAATTCAGCATTACCGCTGGCGGTATTATGGTATTGATAGCTTTGCTATTGATTTTCTTCTATTTATTGTATGTAGTGCAACCTATTTTCGAATCAGCGAAAGTAGAAACTCGCGATAGTTTTGCACTCAGTAATGCAGATCAAATTGTTGGTTTAGGTGTTGAAGAACAAACCGAAGTGGCATTTTTACTAAGCAAACAAGGCAATGTTGATTTTTATAGTGTTGAGAAAAAAGGCTTTGGCAAAAAGCTTGCAAGCTTAGCAGTGCCACTGGATAGCGACGTGAGTAGTTTTGCAGTCAGCGCGCCTTTTCAAGGGCATTATGCATACGGCCTAGAAAACGGCTCAGTGGTTTTGGTCGCACCTAAATTCTTAGTTACCTTTCCTAATAACGAGCGTAAATTAACACCGCGCTTGGGTTATCCATTGGGCGAAGACTTACCATTACAAGTTGATGCACAAGGCGCAGCAATTAAACAATTTGCCTTTAGTCACTATGAAGATAAAACCGCGGTTGTGGCACAAACTGAAGATAAACGCGTCATTTTTAGCAGTTTTGTTGCAGAAGAGAACATGTTCAGCGGAGAAGTTGAATGGGTTGTTGAGCGTACTGAACTCGATATTGAGGGACGTGTTGATCAACTATTAATGTCACCAGATACTACCCGTACGTTTGTTCGTTCAGCCAATCAAATTTATGTTTACGATACACGCTACCCAAGTGAAGTTGAATTAATTCAAATGCTGGCGGCCAATGAAGAAAATGCCAACCTAGTGGCTGCACAATTGTTAGCAGGTGCTAACTCATTGATGCTAGCAAATGATAATGGCGAAGTATCACAATGGTTTGAAGTAAACACTGATACAGGTCGTGAATATCAAAAAATTCGTGCCTTTGAAACGTCAAAGCAACCTAAGTTAGATATATTTACTGAGTTTTATCGTCGTACTTTCTTCACCACAAGTAGCAACGGCGAGCTTGGTGTGTATTACACCACCAGTGAAGCTAAATTATGGCAAGGTAAAATCAGTGACGGTCCGATTGAAAACTTTGCCATTGCGCCGCGCTCAAACGCAGCGCTTATCTTAGCCGATAATAAACTTACTGTGGTTGAAATCCACAATGAACACCCAGAAGTAACCTGGTCAGCGTTATGGCAAGAAGTATGGTACGAAGGCTACCCTGAGCCGGGTTATATTTGGCAGTCAACATCTGCTGGGGATGATTTTGAGTCGAAATTTTCTTTAGTGCCAATTTCGTTCGGTACTATCAAAGCGGCTTTATATGCGATGTTATTTGCTGTGCCTATAGCACTTTCTGCAGCAATTTATACTGCTTACTTTATGTCTGGTTCATTACGTAAAGTTGTTAAACCAACGGTTGAAATTATGGAAGCATTACCAACCGTAATCTTAGGGTTTTTAGCGGGCCTGTGGCTTGCACCATTGATTGAAGAGCACTTACCGGCAATTGTAGGCTTATTGTTTATGTTACCGCTGGGTATTTTATTGACCGCATTCGCGTGGACTAAATTACCTGAAAGTATTCGCCACCGTGTCCCTGATGGGGCTCATTCAATTTTACTAATTCCAGTACTGCTATTCATTGGTTGGTTAGCGTTTGCCATGAGTGGCGCAATTGAGCTTTGGATGTTTGACGGTAATGTGCGCCAATACCTGACCAATGAACTAGGTATGACGTTCGATCAACGTAACTCACTGGTTGTTGGTATTGCCATGGGGTTTGCGGTTATCCCAACTATTTTCTCAATTGCAGAAGATGCCGTGTTTAGTGTTCCTAAGCATTTATCAAACGGTTCATTAGCGTTGGGTGCAACGCAATGGCAAACACTGGTAAGTGTAGTGCTATTAACTGCCAGCCCTGGTATTTTCTCTGCCGTGATGATGGGACTCGGTCGCGCCGTAGGTGAAACCATGATCGTACTAATGGCAACCGGTAACACACCAATAATGGATTGGAGTATTTTCCAAGGTATGCGTACTTTAGCAGCTAATATCGCAGTAGAAATGCCAGAATCAGAAGTGGGTAGTTCGCACTATCGTATTCTGTTCTTAGCCGCATTTGTATTATTCATATTCACCTTTATTTTCAACACGATTGCTGAGTTTGTCCGTCAGCAGTTGCGTGATAAATACAGCTCGATGTAAGTGGGAGACACGACATGATAAAGCAGTGGTTTAAGTCAGGTTCTCCTTGGATATGGATGACAGGTGGTGCGGTTAGTATCAGTTTGATTTCCGTATTAGGGTTATTAGCCATGATCGCTTGGAAAGGATTAAGTTTCTTTTGGCCATCACAAGTTGTGCAACTAGAGTTACAAGGCTCAGTTGTGCAGCAAACGGTAATCGGTGAGGTTTACGATCGTGAAATGGTGCCTAAATCGCGCCTTGAAGCAACCGGTGTTGATTTATCTGGTTTTGATAAAGAGCACCTAGAGCGCTTTTTGATTAAAACGGGTAACCGTGAATACGTTGATTTAGATTTTCGTTGGGTGCTTGAAACCGACATAAAGTCAAACACCACACCTGCCGCTATCGCCGTATTTGAGCGCAGTAAAAACGGTAACTTTTATGGTTATGTGGAAAGTGTAATAAAAGACGGCCAAGTCATTACTGAAAATAAAACTGCAGTACTTGAAGAGTTAGTTGAACGGGCTGTTGAATTAAATGATCAAGCACTTGATCTACAAAACGGCGACATTGGTCATATTAACTATCAGTTAGAGCGCCTACGCTTAAAGGAGAAGTCATATCTACTTGATGATGCTTTAACCGATGAGCGCGTAGCAGAGCTTGCACAAGATCGCGCTGATTTAAGAGCTGAATACGGCGAGTTAGAAAAGCAATTATTTGCACTGCGTAAACAAGCTCAGCGTGACCAAGTAACAGTAAAAGATATGCGCGGTGAAATTGTTACTTTACCGTTATACCAAGTACTGGATTTTTGGTTTCCAAATGATATGGGCTTTTTTGCCAAGTTAGGTCACTATTTTATTCAGCTAGGTAAGTTTGTCGCCGATGATCCACGTGAAGCCAATACCGAAGGCGGCGTATTCCCTGCCATATTTGGTACTGTGTTTATGGTTATGTTAATGGCCGTGATCGTTACTCCATTTGGGGTTGTGGCAGCGATTTACTTACATGAATACGCCTCTAAAAATGCCGTAACTAAGATGATCCGTATTGCGGTGATCAACTTAGCCGGTGTGCCATCGATTGTTTATGGTGTATTTGGCTTAGGGTTTTTTGTTTATGTGTTAGGTGGCAGCTTAGATCAGTTATTCTATCCAGAGGCATCACCAAGCCCAGTATTTGGTACCCCAGGGGTAATGTGGTCAGCATTGACGTTGGCAATTTTGACTTTACCAGTTGTGATTGTTTCTACTGAAGAAGGTTTATCACGTATTCCAAGTACGGTTCGTCATGGTTCTTTAGCGCTTGGCGCAACGCAAGCGGAAACGTTATGGCGTATTATAGTGCCAATGGCAAGTCCAGCGATTATGACAGGGTTAATATTAGCGGTTGCCCGTGCGGCAGGTGAAGTAGCGCCATTGATGTTAGTAGGTGTAGTTAAAATGGCACCGACCCTCCCGCTTGATGGTAACTTCCCGTATTTTCACTTAGATCGCAAATTCATGCACTTAGGCTTTCATATATACGATGTAGGTTTCCAAAGCCCGAATGTTGAAGCGGCTCGGCCGCTGGTTTATGCCACCGCATTCTTGCTGGTATCAGTGATTATTACTCTGAATATTACCGCAATCGGCATACGTAACCATTTACGTGAAAAGTTTAGATCGCTTGATCAATAATTAGTAAAGATTTTATAGGTAACAAACATGATTACAGTCGCTCCACAAGTAAACCAAGCAAACGGCAGTTTGAAATTGGATTTAGATAATTTAAGCACCGAGCAAACAGCACTCGAGATCAAAAACTTAGATCTTTACTATGGTGATAAACAAGCGCTTAGCTCAGTCAGTATGAGCATCCCTAAAGGGCAAGTAACCGCGTTTATCGGGCCATCTGGTTGTGGTAAATCAACATTACTACGCTGTATTAATCGCATGAACGATTTGGTTGATAGCTGTCGCATTGAAGGTGAAATATTACTTCACGGACAAAACATCTATGATAAAAGCGTTGATGTTGCAGCACTGCGCCGTAATGTTGGTATGGTGTTCCAGCGCCCGAATCCATTTCCTAAATCAATCTACGAAAATGTGGTTTATGGCCTACGCTTACAAGGCATCAAAGAAAAACGTAAATTAGATGAAGTCGTTGAGCAGTCATTACGTGGTGCGGCGTTATGGGATGAAGTAAAAGACCGTCTTCACGATAGTGCTTTTGGTTTATCTGGTGGTCAGCAGCAACGTTTAGTGATTGCCCGCTCTATTGCCATTGAACCAGAAGTGTTATTACTTGATGAACCAACATCAGCATTGGATCCTATTTCAACACTGGTAATTGAAGAGCTAATTAACGATTTAAAAAATAAGTTTACCGTTGTTATTGTTACCCACAACATGCAACAAGCTGCGCGGGTTTCTGATCAAACGGCCTTTATGTACATGGGTGAATTAATCGAGTACTCAAATACCAATACATTATTTACAACCCCAGCGAAAAAGAAAACTGAAGATTATATTACCGGTCGTTACGGCTAGTGATCAGGCATACTATTTTCGGCTGGCGTGAACGATTTTGATAAGAAGGTAGACAATGGAACACAATATTAATAAGCATATTTCTGGCCGCTTTAATCAAGAGCTAGAAAACGTTCGTAATCATGTATTAAGCATGGGTGGCTTAGTTGAGCAGCAACTAAATAGCGCACTTGATGCAGTAAGTAATGGCGATGCTGAATTAGCCCGAAAAGTGCGGGAAAATGACTATAAAGTCAATGCCATGGAAGTGAACATTGATGAAGAATGTACCCGTATTATTGCGCGTCGTCAGCCGGCGGCCAGTGATTTACGCTTAGTGGTTGCGATCGCTAAAACCATTGCCGATTTAGAGCGGATTGGTGATGAAGCCGAGCGGATTGCTAAAGTCGCCCTCGATTCATTTACTAAAGATCAGCAAGATTTATTGGTTAATATTGAAAATATGGGTCGCCAAGTTTCTAAAATGCTGCATGATGTACTCGATGCTTTCGCGCGTATGGATGTGCAAAAAGCATTTGAAGTACATAAGGAAGATGCCAAGGTTGACCGCGAATACGAAGCAATTACTCGCCAAATTATGACCTATATGATGGAAGACCCGCGTTCAATTCCAAAAATTATGGATTTAGTTTGGTCGGTACGTTCATTGGAACGGATTGGCGATCGTTGCCAAAATATCTCTGAATATATTATTTACTTTGTTAATGGCAAAGATATTCGTCATACATCTCAAGAGGATATAGAAAAATCGTTATAGATTTTTTGATACCGCCTGGTTTTATTAATGCGGCTAATTGCCGCTTTTAATGTTTTCGTTATAATTATAATGCTGCTCGGGCGCGAGGGATGTAATAAAAGCATTCACAATCGCGGTGAATGCTGTAAAATTCACGCCGCAAAGCATACTAATTTGATTTAAGGGTCAGTTATGCCTACAAACGCATTTCTAGGGGTATTTGCAAAATCTCCTATAAAGCCAATGGAAGATCACATCAAGAAGGTACATCAAGCAAGTAAAGCTTTGATCCCTTTTTTCAATCATGTATTTAAAGAAGAGTGGCAACAAGCAGAAGAGATTCGCTTGAACATTCGTAATTTAGAACGTGAAGCCGACGACATGAAAAGAAATATACGTTTACAACTGCCGCGTGGTTTATTCATGCCGGTAGAGCGTACAGATCTACTCGAACTCGTCACCCAGCAAGACAAAATTGCTAATAAAGCAAAAGACATTGCTGGTCGTGTAATTGGTCGTGAGATGACCATACCAAAAGAAATTCAAGTTGATTTTCTAGCTTATGTAACTCGTTGTGTTGATGCCACTAAACAAGCATCAAATGCAATTAATGAGTTAGATGAGTTATTAGAGACTGGTTTTAAAGGTCGCGAAGTGACCTTAGTCGAAAAAATGCTCGTTGAATTGGATGCAATTGAACAAGACACGGATGATATGCAAATCAAAATACGTCGTCAGTTACGCGCCGTTGAAGATGGACTAAATCCAGTTGATGTAATGTTTTTATATAAAATCATCGAGTGGGTCGGCGAACTGGCAGATATTGCAGAACGCGTAGGTTCACGTCTTGAGCTGATGTTAGCTCGTTAATTTATACTCAGTTCAATAACGAAAGATTAGGGTTACACAATGGATATCATTGCATCTTATGGCACGGTATTAATTTTAATTGCCGCAGCAGTCGGTTTTTTTATGGCTTATGGTATTGGCGCGAATGACGTTGCTAATGCGATGGGCACATCGGTAGGTTCAAAAGCATTAACCATTAAACAAGCAATTTTTATTGCGATGATTTTTGAATTTGCGGGCGCCTACTTAGCTGGCGGTGAGGTAACATCGACAATTCGTAAAGGTATTATCGATTCAACACCATTTTTAGAACTTCCCGAATTAATGGTATTGGGTATGATCTCGGCATTATTTGCAGCCGGTAGTTGGTTGCTAATTGCATCTTTCTTAGGTTGGCCGGTATCTACTACACACTCAATTATTGGCGCGATTATTGGTTTTGCCTTAGTTGCAGTTGGCAGCGAAGCGATTCAGTGGAATAAAGTAGCAGGCATTGTTGGGAGTTGGATTGTAACCCCTGCAATTTCAGGCTTTATTGCGTATTTGATCTTCATGAGTGCGCAAAAACTAATTTTTGATACCGATGCACCACTTAAAAACGCTAAACGCTATGTACCAATTTATATGGGTCTAGCGGGCTTTATCATGTCTTTGGTTACCATCAAAAAAGGCTTAAAGCATATTGGTATTAATATCGGTTCGGTTGAAGGTTATTTATTAGCCGTCGGTATTGCTGTGATTGTAGCTATTATTGGTAAGATTGTTATCTCTCGCTTAAAGATAGATCCAAAAGCCGATAAGAAAATGCAATTTAATAATGTTGAGAAAGTGTTCGCTATCTTGATGGTATTAACAGCATGTTGTATGGCCTTTGCGCATGGTTCGAATGACGTTGCTAACGCCATTGGTCCACTTGCTGCAGTTGTAAACATTGTTGAAAACAATGGTGAAATAGCTAAACAAGCGTCAATCGCATGGTGGATTTTACCACTAGGTGGCTTTGGTATTGTTGCGGGTCTTGCTATTTTAGGTAAGAAAGTAATCAAAACCATTGGTGAAGGCATTACCCATTTAACACCAAGTCGTGGTTTTGCTGCTGAATTAGCCGCAGCATCTACGGTTGTTATTGCATCAGGTACTGGCTTACCAATTTCTACCACGCAAACCTTAGTTGGCGCGGTGTTAGGGGTAGGTATGGCTCGTGGTATTGCTGCACTTAACATGGGTGTGATCAGAAACATTGTAGTTTCTTGGGTAATTACGTTGCCAGTTGGCGCTGCCCTTGCTATTGTTATTTTCTACATACTAAGAACTGCCTTTGGAGTTTAAATCCAGCAGCTTTTGAGTATTACAGACTTTTAGCTTGAAAAGATCTCAATGCCCTTGGTGTTGGGGTCTTTTTATTTGTGGGTAAAGAAAGTATGACGAACTTACCAAGTATTAAACAACTGCAGTATTTATTGGCAGTTCATCAGCATCAGCACTTTGGACGCGCAGCAAGTGCGTGTTTCATCGGGCAGTCAACACTCAGTAGTGCGATTCAAACCCTTGAAGAAACACTCGGTTGCCAACTCATCGAACGTGAAAACCGCAGCTTGATGTTCACCGCCATCGGTGAAGAAGTGGTCGAGCGGGCACGAAAAATTATTGATGATACACTCAGTGTTAGAGAGCTGACTAAAAGTCATTTAACACCACTAAGCGGTACGCTCACACTCGGTGTTATTCCAACCATTGCTAGTTTTATTGCCGCGCCTTTATATCACCTTTGTCAGCAACAATTTGCCGATTTAGAGCTGGTTCTGGTTGAAGATACCAGCGATAGCTTGCTGGATAAGTTAGAGCATGGTCATATCGATATGGCCTTGTTAGCACTACCTTATGATACCGAGAAGTTTCATACCCAAGTGCTCGCGCAAGATCATTTTTGTTTAGTGCATCACAAAGATTACTTACCCGCTAAAAACATTGAAGATTTTAACTTGCTCCCTGAAGCCAGCGTGTTCTTATTAGAGCGAGAGCATTGTATGACGGGGCATGCGCTGAGCGCGTGTCACTTGAACCGTTCGAGTTGTATCAACCCATTTGAAGCGGCCAGTTTGCATACTTTACTGAGTATGGTTGAGCATCAGTTAGGGGTCACATTTTTACCGCAAATGGCAATTAACGCCGGTATTTTAGCGCATAAGAATATGCTAGCAACGCCTTCGCAAGGTGATGCATACCGTGATATTGGCATTTTATGGCGCAAAACCACCGGACGCATTCGAGACTTTCGCTTATTTAGCCAAATGCTAGAGGGCTTTTTAAAGCAGCAGTGCCGTTTAATACCATCTATGCAGGAATAGCTCATTTAGGTGAGCTTTTTCATTTATTTTAATTTATTTTCATCTTTTCCAAACTATCTTCCTCGCACTATCGACTAACCTAATAAGTAAAATAACTAAGCATCGAGAATCGTGTTTTTTCAATCAATAGAAACATTAATCGCCAAAGCACAGCAAGGGAATAAACGCGCCTGGCTTAAGTTGGTTAAACAGCATGAAAGCCAAGTTTATAACTATTGCTTGCGCATGCTTAGTAACCCTGATGATGCTATGGATTTAATGCAAGAGGTGTTTATCTCTGTGTATAAAAGTTTGCCAAGTTTTCGTGGTGAATCAAGTTTTAACACTTGGGTGTTCCAGATAGTACACCGTCGTAGCGTTGAGTATTATCGTCGTCGCAAGCATTTCCAGAGTCTTGATGAAGTGCCTGAACAGGCATGTGAGCACAGCGAGCTGGAGAGCAATCAGCTTGTGCAGGTTGAGCATCAACAATTAACAACGATGTTAAATAACTTACCGTGGGAGCAACGTTTAGTGGTCGAGTTAAAGTTTTTTCAGCATTGCACCTTTGAAGAGATTGCTGAGCAACTCGATATTTCCACAAACACCGCCAAGTCACGGTTATACAGTGCATTAGGTAAATTAAAAGTTCATTTGGAGGCCGTTGATGGCTAATTTAGAGGCGCTTTTTGAGCAATGGTTAGAGGGGGATGTTTTAAGTGATGCGCAATTACAGCAGCTTGAAAATGACCCGGAATATCGTGCGCTGATGAGTCAGGCACAGGCTTGGCAGCAACATAGCAGCGACTATAACACAGTACCAGTACCACAGTGGGATCGCCAATCAACGATGCCACAGGTCGCTTCTGAGAGCGTATTTGGTGTGGCCGGTATATGGGCTGTTGCAGCATCAGTGATGATTTGTGCGCTGGTATTTTTAGTTATGCCGCAGCAACAGGCTCCCGAATTACTGGATCAGGTCGCGAAACAAACGCAGTTATTAGAGTCACAGCAAAAGCAAATTGACCAACTGCAAAAAATTATAACGGCGCAAAATGAATTACAACAGCAACAAATGTATCAACTGGCTAAAGAGGCGATTGCCACAGGACGCGTCGAACGCCAAGAAGACATTAATAGCTTAATTACCTATATCAAAACCCAGCGTGCTCAAGATCAAGCGTATCTGCGGATGCAGCTAAACGACTTAGCCGAACAAGTACAAGAGCAGCCAATGGCCGCCATTGCGAAAAACTAGGAGTAAAGAGCATGAATAAAAAACTTATCAGCAGCGCTATCATTGCGGTTCTTGGTTGTGCAGCTGGCAACTTGCAAGCAAAAGCCCCTGCAGAATTGGCCGCTATCCAGCGCGAAGTCGGTATTATGGAAAATATTTTAAGTAGCGCCTTAAAGCAGGACACGGATAAAAAAATCCGCGCAATTTCAGCTAATTACTTTGTTGATCAAGGCGTGGTATTTGAGTTGGATGTGCGAGGCGCAAGCCGTTGGCAGACCATTTTTAGTAACGCGCCAAATGCGCCATTGCCACCTTTGCCCGACATTGATTTTTCAAATGTGAATGTTGAATTCATCACTGAGCATGTTGAAGTATTAAGTGAGCAGGCTGTTGAATCATCAAGAGAAGCTTACCAACAAGCGATGGAAGTTATGCGTGAAGGTGCGGAGCGAGTACGTGATATTGCTGAGCAAGAGCGTGATGTTAGCCGAGATTTACGTGAGCTGGAACGTGAAAAACGAGATTTAGAATTTGCTAGCCGCCATGATAATAGCGCCGAAGCCAAAGAGCTTGAACAACGTAAAAAAGCACTCGAAAAAGAGATCGCTAAGCTTGAAAAGCAACAAAGCACACTTACTAAGCAGCAACAGCAATTACGCCAAGATATCACCGCAAAACAAGCTGAGCGTGAAAAGCAACAAGCAGCAGAGCAGCAAAAGCTGCTCACACAGGTTAATCACAGTATTAGTTTAACGCTTTGTGACTACGGCAGCGGCTTGCGTAGTTTACCAAACGATGAGCATGTCAGTTTT
The DNA here is from genome assembly GCF_030436385.1 of Pseudoalteromonas sp. KG3. NCBI lineage: Bacteria > Pseudomonadati > Pseudomonadota > Gammaproteobacteria > Alteromonadales > Pseudoalteromonadaceae > Pseudoalteromonas > Pseudoalteromonas sp. KG3. Next base: position 2,193,603 of record NZ_CP098523.1, on the reverse strand, counting down.
GTACTCAAAGGCTTGGCTGATAAAAACAAAAGTTTGATCAAAGTATTCAATAAAGCCGATATCAAAAAATGCGTAGTGGGCGACATTAAAGCTAGCGATTTAGCCCTTAAGGCAATTAGCTATCAATTTTGATTAACTGCGCTCAATTAACAACTATCCCTGACCAACAAAGCAGCCGTTTACAAAGGCTGCTTTTCATTATGTACTTCATATTCAAACTGTTTATTGAAAGGCGTAATATCGGGTAAGAACAATAAATACACCCACACCACTAAATTAAAATAGGGGATCAGTCCTAAGCAAGTAAATGTTGTTACCGGGTAGCCTTTACGTTCGGCATAACGGTAGCATTGGTAAGTTATCCCTAAGTTTACCACTAGTAATAGCACGATTAGTTGCGTCATAATTCACTCCATAAATTGACAATAATACTAATAACAACATGTTAGCTGTTCTGTAGTATGTTGTGGTCATTCGATGATGTCATGTTATTTTTTGAAAATCATCATAATAGCAAGACATTTGCCAAGCGATAGACAAAGTATAGATGAGTTATTCTAAGATGGAAGTAAAAAATCAGCTTGAATTGTTTAAAAATGTAACAGTTTTAGCTAGGTGGTTGTTCGTAAAAAGTTTTGTTTTCAGAAATTTTTTGTAATTGATGTTTTATTTTTTCTACTGGCACTGGACGAGAAATAAAGTAGCCTTGGCCATAATCCACGCCAATTTCTTTCAGCGCTAAAAAAATCTCTTTGCTTTCCACATACTCAGCTACTGAGCGCTTATCCAGCGAGCGGCTAATATCATTAATTGCTTTAACTAGCGCTAAATCAATAGGATCATTGAGCATATCGCGAACAAACGAGCCATCTATTTTAACGTGCTGCGCAGGTAGTTGCTTAAGATAATTAAAGGTACTAAAGCCAGTTCCAAAGTCATCAATTGAGAAGTGGCAGCCTAAGCGATTGAGTTTTTCAATCATTGCTCTTGTTGCCGCTAGATTATTAATACTGGCTGATTCGGTGATTTCAAAAATAACCCGAGTCGGCACGACCTGACATTTTTCAAGGGTGGATTCGATATGCGGTAATAAGCGTTCATCTAAAAACGATTGCGCCGAGAGGTTAATCGCCACTTGATTTAGTTCAGGATTGGCAGCGATGGCAGCTATTGCATTACTGATCACACATTGATCCATCAAATAAGTATCGTTTAATAATTCCAATGACGGAATAAATTGATTGGGATAGATGAGTTCGCCGTCGAGTTTTAAGCGCAACAAAGCTTCAAAATAAGCAACGCCACCTTGTTTAAAGTCCCAAATTGGCTGGTAATGCAATTCAATTTGGTTTTGTTGCAGTGCTTGACGAATACTGTGTCCCCACTCTAAGCCAGCTTGCAAGGTGTTATGGTTAGCATCTTCTTTTGAGTAACAATGCACTAAGTTACGGCCTAAACTTTTTGCAACATATAAGGCAATATCGGCTTGTTTTAAACATTCACTCGGATCGTGGTTGGCGGCTGTTATTTGCGTTAAGCCAATTGAGCAGCTGATAGAATAAATTTGCTCTGCAGATTTAAACTGGTGACCTTCAATCGCCATACAAATGCTTTCTGCGATTAAGTGCGCATCAAGCAAATTCATATTTTTTAAGATCACGGCAAATTCGTCACCCCCAATACGGCACACTAAATGTTCATTACTGATGTTGGCGGTAAATAGCTGCGCAACTTCTTTAAGAACAATATCGCCTTGTTGGTGGCCTTTACTGTCATTAATTATTTTAAAGTGATCAAGGTCAATATAAATTAAGGCATGCTCTATGTCGCCATAGGTGCGTTGTGATTGGCAAATTCGATTCAGTTGCTGATCAAAATAATAGCGATTATGTAAACCAGTTAAAGTGTCATGTAAGGCTAAATGACGCAGTTGTAATTCAGCTTGTTTGCGCTCATGAATATTATCGATAGTGGCGGTAATCGTTGCAGCGTTACTACTGTTTTTGATCAGCTGTAACCGACATTCAACCCAGATAGCGCGGCCATCTTTATGAATAATTTGCACTTCTACTTGCTGTTGCAAAGCGCCGCCTTGCAAAATACTGCTAATGGTATCAAGTAGCTTGTCTTTACAGTCATTAATACAAAAGTCAGAGAGTGCTTTGCTCAAGGTTTGTTTGATACCAAAACCACTGAGTGCTTCCCACGCAGGGTTGATAAAACGAATTCGGCCTTGTTGATCAAACTCAAGCACCACAGTATTAAGATGCAGCAATATCCGCTGATGGGCTGAAAACAGCTCTTTATAACGGTTTTGGCTCTGACTTAGTTGTTCAACCTTTTGTGCAAATTCAGCATAACTGACCATAAAATCTTCGCGCCGCGCCGCATGGTCGCATACTTTGGTTAGCAATGAATGTTCGTAGGGCGCGCGAATGAAGTCCGTGACGCCAGAAAGTAACAGTTGCTCAGCATGGTTTGCATCTTTTGTATCAATAATGGTTACAATGGCTTGTTTTGGATTATGCTGTAAAATTTCTTCAACTAATTGGCTTGCAGCTCCCGCATACGCTGCGGTTGCATCAAGTAGCACAATGGCAAACTTTTGCTGTAAATAGATAGATATGGCTTGTTTATTATTAGCAACATGGGTGCAGGCAAAGTTAAGCTGTAATTGTTCTGCTATTTTAGCCGCTTTAACGCTATCGGCTTCAAGCAGTAATAAGTCTAAACGACTGCTTTTTTCTAAATGCGTGGATAACACATTGGCTAACACTTGCGGCAGCATGTCTTGGCGTTCAAAAGGCAGCACCGCATCTATGCCATAACTACGTGCGGTTGTCTCTGCTATGCGCTCACAATAAATAGGTGGCGTGAGTACGATTGGGGTGTTTTTTGGGGTTTTTAATAACCCAGAACGGATCATCCGCGAGAATCGCCAACCATCGATTTTACCAACATTGAGCCCAGTAATAATGACATCAACAGCTTGAGACTTTAAAATTTCGAGGGCTTGCTGGCTGTCGGCTACTTCAAGAAAAGTAAATACATTAAGTCGACTTAAGGTTGACTTAACTGCCTGACGCTCAGCGACACTGGCATTTAAGATCAGCAAACTTAGCTGCTTAGCCATCTATGTCATACCTCTTTTCAACCCAACTTTAATTCAGTCCAGTAGAATAATGCCATTTGTCCCGAACCACAAGAGAACATTCAGGGTATTTTTATTCAGGCCGTTGGTTGAGCTAATAGCGCGATACAGTTAAACTTGGCGCGACTTTTTTGATCTGGATATATCCTATGCGCGTGGCTGATTTTAGCTTTGACCTACCTGATGAATTAATTGCTCGTTTTCCTAAGCAGGACCGAACCAGCAGCCGTTTACTGACTTTAGATGGCCCAAGTGGCACTGTAGAGCATAAAATATTTAGCGATGTTCTTGATTTAGTAAATGAAAATGACTTGTTGGTATTTAACAATACTAAAGTGATCCCCGCGCGAATGTATGGTCAAAAAGCATCTGGCGGCAAACTGGAAGTACTGGTAGAGCGAGTGCTGGATGAGCATCGGGTGCTTGCCCATGTACGCGCCAGTAAATCGCCCAAACCAGGCACCACTATTATTCTCGAAGGTAAAGCAGAAGCGACTATGTTGGGCCGTCATGGCGAATTGTTTGAGTTGGAATTTACAGCTGAGCAAAACGTGCTGGAGATTTTAAATGATATTGGCCATATGCCTTTACCGCCTTACATTGATCGCCCAGACACCGATGAAGACCGCAAACGTTATCAAACCGTATATGGTGAAAAACCAGGTGCAGTTGCAGCACCGACCGCAGGTCTGCATTTTGATGACTCGCTCATGGCGGCATTGAAAGCGAAAGGCGTAAACATGGCCTTTGTTACTTTGCATGTTGGTGCGGGGACATTTCAACCGGTGCGGGTAGATTCGGTTGATGAGCATATAATGCACTCAGAGTACATTGAAGTACCCGATGATGTTGTGGCGGCTGTTGCAGCAACTAAAGCTAACGGCGGGCGAGTGATTGCGGTAGGCACGACGTCTGTTCGTTCATTAGAATCGGCGGCTAAAATACACGGCGGCCAATTAGCCAGCTACTTTGGCGATACTGATATCTTTATTTATCCGGGTTACCAATTTAATGTGGTTGATGCCATGGTGACTAATTTTCACTTATCGGAATCGACATTGATCATGCTGGTTAGCGCGTTTGCTGGGCAACAAAACATTATGAGTGCTTACCAAACCGCAATTGCACAAAAATACCGCTTTTTTAGCTACGGCGATGCGATGTTCTTAACCCGCAAATAAGCACCGCAGCTGATTATTTTAAAGCCCAGCTTGATATGTTGGGCTTTTTAGTTTTACTTTTTACACTTTTAATTATCGCTTTTAACCCAATTAATAGTATTGCTGTGTTAACTAATGATAGAATCGAGCGGTTAAATTATAGCTTGTTGGACTGTTTTTCTGACATTAGAGGATAATATGAAGTTTGAATTAGACCGTACAGACGGTAAAGCCCGCCGCGGCCGCTTGATTTTTGATCGAGGCGTAGTCGAAACGCCAGCATTTATGCCAGTAGGTACTTACGGCACGGTTAAAGGCATGACCCCAGATGAAGTAAAAGATACTGGCGCGCACATTTGTTTAGGTAATACCTTTCACTTAATGCTACGCCCTGGCACTGAAATCATCAAACAGCATGGTGGTTTACATGGCTTTATGAACTGGGATCGCCCTATTCTGACTGATTCAGGCGGTTTCCAAGTTTTTAGTTTAGGTGCAATGCGGAAAATTTCTGAAGAAGGTGTGTTATTTAGTTCACCCGTAAACGGTGAAAAAATCATGCTATCGCCAGAAAAAGCGATGCAAGTGCAGCGCGATTTAGGTTCAGACATCGTAATGATTTTTGACGAATGTACGCCTTATCCTGCCACCGAAAAAGAAGCTAAAGAGTCAATGGAGTTATCACTGCGTTGGGCTAAGCGTTCAAAAGAAGGCCATGGTGACAATCCATCAGCCTTGTTTGGTATTATTCAAGGCGGTATGTATCCTGAGTTACGCGCACAATCACAAGCCGGATTAGAAGAAATTGGCTTTGATGGTTATGCATTAGGTGGCTTATCTGTGGGTGAGCCTAAGAATGAGATGATTAACATTCTTGATCATTGTGCCTATAAAATGCCAGAGAACAAGCCGCGTTACCTGATGGGCGTAGGCAAACCAGAAGATTTAGTTGAAGCTGTGCGTCGTGGTATCGACATGTTTGACTGTGTAATGCCAACCCGTAATGCGCGTAATGGTCACTTATTTATTACTGGTGGCATTGTTAAAATTCGCAACGCAGTACATAAAACAGACACAGCTCCACTGGATCCAGAGTGTGATTGCCATACGTGTAAGAATTATTCGCGTGCGTACCTACATCATCTTGATAAATGCAACGAAATTTTAGGTGCACGACTAAACACTATTCATAACTTGCGTTATTATCAGCGTGTTATGGAAGGTTTGCGTAATGCGATCAGCGAAGGCAAGTTAGATGAATTCGTAAATGATTTTTATGCACGCCGCGGCCAAGAAGTGCCAGAGCTTGCAGATACCACAAATTAAATTTTAAAAATTAAAGAGGAAGAGTTATGAGTTTATTTATTTCAAACGCCCACGCAAGTGCGGCAGGTGCAGCGCCAGCTGGCGGTGGTTATGAAATGCTAATTATGCTAGCTATTTTTGGTCTAGTATTTTATTTCTTAATTTACCGTCCACAAGCTAAACGCGTAAAAGAGCATAAAGCACTAATGAACGCGATGGCAAAAGGCGACGAAGTATTAACCCAAGGTGGTTTAGTGGGTAAAATCGCTAAAATCTCTGAAGATAAAGACTTCATCGTTATTTCACTTAATGATCAAGCTGAAGTAACTGTACAAAAATCAGCAGTTTCAGCGGTATTGCCGAAAGGCACTATGAAGTCGCTATAATAATAAAAATAAGGACGCCCACGTGTTAAACAAGTTTCCAGTATGGAAGTATTTACTTGTTCTAGCTGTGATTGCGATAGGTCTTTTATATGCCTCTCCTAATTTGTATGGTCGTGATCCGGCCATACAAATTTCAGGTACTAAAGGAACCGATGCCGATCTCAGTGTCGTAGACAAAGTAAATGCGACCCTCAAAGAACACAACGTTACCGCTAAGTCGGTAGTTTTAGAAAGTGGCCAAGTATTGATCCGCTTCAAAAACGTTGAAGAGCAACTTAAAGCGCAAGATTTATTGCGTGATTCATTAAGTGAAGATTACATCTCAGCCATTAATATGGCCCCGGCGCAACCTCATTGGTTAAAAGCCCTTGGTGGCAATCCAATGAAATTGGGCTTGGATTTAAGTGGCGGTGTTCACTTTACGATGGAAATCGACATGGTGACAGCGGTTGATAACGCGCTGGAGCAAATGGATCAAGATTACAAAAGTGATCTACGTGAAGAAAAACTGCGTTATCGCACCGTTCGTCGCGTGGCGGGTACTGAACGTCTTCGCGTTGAAATGCGCAGCGAAGCAGACAAAGATGCTGCAGAGCGCTTGTTACAGTCACGTTACCCATTACACATTTTCATTGATGATAGTTCAAACGATAATGCATTTTATGCCAGCCTTAGTGATCAAAAGCTAAAGGAAATTCGTGACTATGCAATCAAGCAAAACGAAACCATTATTCGTAACCGTATCAACCAAATTGGTGTTGCTGAACCGAACGTACAACGCCAAGGTGCTGAGCGTATTATTGTGCAGCTACCTGGTGTACAAGATACCGCTCGAGCGAAAGAGATCTTAGGTGCAACAGCAACCCTAGAGTTTCGTGAAGTAGACGAAAATGCAGATCCTGCAGCTGCGGCACAGGGGCGTATTCCTGCTGGCACAGAAATGATCATGAGCCGCGATGGTTATCCTGTGGTGCTGAAAAAACGCATCATTCTAGAAGGTAGCCATATTACTGGCGCGCAATCTGGAGCTGATGAATACCAACGCCCGCAAGTAAGTATTAGCCTTGATAGTAAAGGCGGCGCAAAAATGAATGCCTTTACTAAACGTGCGATTGGTAAGCGGATGGCTACTGTATTTATTGAATACAAGCCTTCAGGAAAAACAGACGCAAACGGTAAAGCATTGCCACCAATTAAAGTGGAAGAAGTAATCAACGTAGCAACGATTCAAGCACGTCTTGATCGCTCGTTCCGTATCACTGGTATTGATAACCCTGCTGAAGCACATAATCTAAGTTTATTACTGCGTGCAGGTGCGCTGGTTGCGCCAATTCAGATTGTTGAAGAGCGTACGGTAGGGCCAAGCTTAGGACAAGAAAATATTGAAGCGGGTATGACCGCCGTTGCATTAGGCTTCTTATTTGTATTGATCTTTATGTTGGTTTACTACAAAGGCTTTGGCTTAGTGGCAAATATTGCTCTAGCAGCTAACTTAGTACTGATTGTTGGTGTGATGTCACTTATTCCAGGTGCTGCATTAACACTACCAGGTATTGCCGGTATTGTATTAACCGTAGGTATGGCCGTTGATGCCAACGTACTAATATTTGAGCGTATTCGTGAAGAGTTGGCTGATGGTCGTAGCCCACAACAGGCTGTTCATCATGGTTACGACAGTGCTTTTAGTACGATTTTTGATGCCAATATTACTACCTTAATTGCTGCAATGATCTTATTTGCAGTGGGTACAGGTCCAATTGCAGGTTTCGCAGTAACACTCGCGATTGGTATTATCACCTCAATGTTTACAGCCATTGTTGGTACCCGTGCGGTGATCAACTTATGTATTGGTGGTAAGCGCATTGATAAGCTGTCAATTTAAGGAGCAGATATGCAAATTTTAAAATTAGGCAGCAGAACTTTAGGGTTTATGTCGCTGCGCAAAGTTGCAATGAGCATCTCAACGCTACTTATTTTGGCCTCGTTCGCATCGTTCTTCGTTAAAGGCTTAAACTTTGGTTTAGACTTTACCGGTGGTACTGCGGTTGAAGTTGGTTTTGCTCAACCTGCAGACTTAAAGAAAGTACGTTCAGTACTTGCAGAAAACGGTTTTGCAGACGCTTCGGTGCAATTATTTGGTTCAAGCCAAGAGATTCTAGTACGGTTAGCACCTCGCGGTGATGATGTGAAAGCGGAAGTCATTGGTAACCAAGTTATTGAGGCACTTAAAATAGCAGACGATAGCGTAGTTATGCGTCGTATCGAGTTTGTTGGTCCAAGTGTTGGTGAAGACTTAAAAGAGCAGGGTGGCCTTGCCATGTTAACTGCGCTGATTTGTATCTTGATCTACGTTGCATTTCGCTTTGAATGGCGTTTTGCGGTGGGCGCTGTATCAGCACTACTGCACGATGTAATTATTACGCTTGGTTTGTTCTCAGTGTTAGGTTTAGAGTTCGACCTAACAATTCTGGCAGCAATCCTAGCAGTAATAGGTTACTCGCTGAACGATACGATAGTTGTATCTGACCGTATTCGCGAAAACTTCCGTAAAGTGCGTATCGACGACACCATTGAGATCATCGATATTTCATTAACGCAAACACTTAACCGTACCTTAGTAACTTCAATCACTACCATCTTAGTATTGATTGCCTTGTTTGTTTGGGGTGGCCAAACTATTCATGGTTTTGCTACAGCATTGTTATTTGGTGTGTTTATTGGTACTTATTCTTCAATTTATGTTGCTAGTGCCGTTGCAATTGCGATGGGTGTAAGTAAAGAAGATTTAATACCAGAAGTGATCGAAAAAGAAGGTGCCGACTTAGACGCTATGCCATAAGGTATAAGTCTAAGTTTACCTTTAAAAAAACCGCTCAACGAGCGGTTTTTTGTTTTTAAGTGTTTGTGAGTCAGCAAGCTTAACGCCTACGGGAGTATAGAGTTATTTTGCTGCTTAATAACTTGTAGGCGAGTGGCTTGCCACCGCGTTGTTAAAAATATTCTAATGTCTTCTCTTTGTGCAAAAGATGTTTAAGTAATTTATTCACCACTGAGGGCACAGAGCTCACAGAGGAAGAGATAAAGTTAATGGTGCTGTGGTTAAGTAATTCCTTCTACGGGTTGGTATTGCTGTTTGGATTTGCGTAGGCGCGGCTTGAAAGGCATGTTGTTAATTATTGCTATTTATGAAATTAAATATTCCCTATAATAGCCATTATTGATTAAGTATTGATGTAACTAACTAATGTTAAAGCCACTTGTAGTCGCTAGTAGTCTAATTATTGTTAGCGGATGTGATAATAACTTAACAGCTCAACAAACTGAGCATGTTGTGAAACCTGCACAATTAAGTGCATTTGAACAATACTCACATCAAGCTAATACCTTGCTTAATAATATTCGTGCGAAAAAAGACGCGGCCAGCTTAGAGGCCGAATCGGCAGAGTTAGTCACCTTATCGCAGGCGTTACTTAAAGAGCTTATCGTTAAATATCCACAATGTACTGAGTATTTAGATGCGCTGAGCGAAGTGGCTACTGTGCTCGCTACATTGCCATTGGCTGAAATAAACAGCGGTTATCATGGCGATGGTAAGCTCCCCGAATTTGACGAGCCTGTGTGTTATCACGGCAAAGACTTATTAGTTCACTCAGCAACAGTGCAAGCGAATGCACGCTTGGGGTTAGTTGAACAACACGCTTATCAAAACGCGGAGCTTGATATTATTGAAGTCATAGCGCATCTTGAACAGCTAGATCGCGCGTTAAATAAATAACTAATTATTAATAGCTTGCTCTGTGCTGCCATAAAATTGTCATACGCTCTTGTTACTTTAACCGCCTCTTAATGAAGTTATGGGTTAATAATAGTGAGTGGTCGGCTTGGTATATTAGAAAATATCTTAAAAAACAGTGAAATTACCACGTTATTTCAACCCATCTTTGATATTGCCGAGCAGCAAATATTAGGTTACGAAGCGCTTAGTCGTGGCCCTAAAGGCTGCGTACTAGAAATGCCTAATGCATTATTTAGTGCAGCGGTAACCTTTGATAAAATCTCAGAACTGGAGTTGCTGTGCCGCTCTAAAGCAATCGAAAACTTTGTAAAACTGAAGCTGCAGGGTAAGTTGTTTTTAAATGTCAGCCCGAAAACTTTACTTGATCCCTGTCACCCTAAAGGTGAAACATTACACCTTGTTGAACAATTTGGTCTAGCTGCTAATAAAGTGGTGATAGAGGTGACTGAGCAAGAAAAAGTGGATGATGGCTTTTTATTATTGAAAACCATTGCTCATTATCGCAAGCTGGGCTTTTCAATCGCGATTGACGACTTAGGTGCGGGTTATTCAGGGTTAAAGCAATGGTCAGAATTGTGCCCTGATTATGTAAAAATTGATCGCTACTTTATTGATCATTGCGACGAAAGTGTGGTTAAAAAGGAATTTTTAAAATCCATTATTGAACTTGCTAAAGTCACTAAAACAGCGGTGATAGCAGAGGGGATAGAGCGCCCTGAAGAGCTTAGTTTACTTGAAGGTCTTGGTATTGTTCATGCGCAAGGTTTCTTGCTAGAGCGACCAAGCTTACGACCAAGTTCAGAGTTTAACTCAGCTCAATTGCAGCAGTTAAATTTTACCCCATTAGCTGATCAGTTTGAGCAGTCAATGGCAATAGGTTGGCTGGCTGTTGAGCAAATGCCTATCGATAGCCATACCCGTTGTAAAGATGCCCATAATATTTTTGAAAAAGATAAAGCCATTGTTAGCATAGCTGTTATCAACCACGATTCGCAACCGATTGGACTATTACATAAAGATCAGCTGACAGAAGTATTTGCAGCGCCTTATGGGCACGCTTTATATGATAAACAACCCGTCACAGCATTAATGCATAAGCAACCGTTGGTGGTTGATGAAAACCAGCTACTTGATACCGTGAGCCAGCAGATCACAGAAAATGACTTTGATATTCGCCGGCATATTATCATTACCCGCGCCGGGCAATATTTGGGCCTTGCGCCGCTTCGCGATATTTTAAAACATATTACCGAAGAGAAAATACGTCATGCCCAGCATGCTAATCCACTCACAATGCTACCTGGTAATGTGGCAATAAATGAAGCAATAGAACATAGGCTAAGAGTAAAACATGGCTTCGCACTCGCTTATATCGATTTAAATCACTTCAAACAGTTTAATGATTTATATGGTTACGCCAGTGGTGACAGCGTTATAAAATTGCTCGCGGATGTAACTACGCAGGCATGCAGTAACATACCAAGCTTTGTTGGTCATATTGGCGGCGATGATTTTATGGTGGTGTTTGATGGCGATGATGCTGAGGTTGTTTGTAATCAAATTATTAGTGATTTTGAGCTAAAATCACGGGCCTTTTTTACTCCAGAGCATATTGCCAGTGGTGGCTATTGGGCCAGCAATCGAGAAGGTGAAAAACAATTTGTACCACTGCTAACATTATCAATTGGCGTTGTTGAGCCGGATTTAGAGCAATGCACTAATAGCCATCAAATTGCTGCGTTGGCAACCGATGCTAAAAAAGAAGCGAAGCGTTATCGTCACAGTTATCTATTTTTATGTAAACGACGTGGCCCCGCACTTGCGGTTGTTCGTATAAACTCGGAAAAACAAGCAATGTGAAATAATTTTAAGGAGAAGTTGTTTTACTTGAGTATTCACTCACTAGCGTGTAGCTTAATTTAAACCTAAAAGGTAAGCACGCCAAAAACTAGAAAATAATAATTATGACTAGCTATTTTTCCTCACTTATTTCACTTTTAGCATTTATTAGTTATGCACTGTACAGTGATAAAGTCGCCGCACAGAACACCCTGACTATCGCCCAAGAGCCTCGGGCTGTGTATCAGCGAGATGAATATTTAAAAGCGTTGTTACAACAAGCCCTTGCTGCTGCAAACTACTCAGCCAAGTTAAAAACGGTCATAGTACATCCACACCAACAGCGAGCGTTGATTGCGTTAGAGGACAATGGCGTGGATTTATATTGGAGTATGACCAGTCCTGAGCGCGAAACCTTAGCCATTGCGATTAAAGTGCCTTTATTCAAAGGCTACATAGGTAAGAGGGCACTTGTTACCAAGCAAGAGTCACTTAGTCGCTTTGCAACTGTCGGCACTGCAGAGCAACTGAAAGGATTTACAGCAATTCAGGGGCATGACTGGCCTGATACCAAAATATTGGCGCATAACGACTTACCCGTGCGCCCGTTTGCTAACTATCAAGCAATGTTTAATATCGTGTTGACGGGACGGGTTGATTATTTTCCTCGCTCCTTTATTGAGGTTACTTCAGAGCTAAAAGAAAAGAATAATGAAGGGCTAGTGATTGTGCCTAATCTGTATATTAGCTACCCGAGCGCCTTTTATTATTTTGTTGCAAAGCACAAACCAGAGCTTGCCAAAAGCCTAGAGCAGGGCTTGGCAATCATGCAAAAAAACGGCAGCTTTGATCAGTTATTTGCGCAGTACTTTGCAGACGATTTGAAGGCATTACCATTTGATTCCGCTAATACAGTAGAGATCAAATTAGAAAACCCATATTTTCAGCATTAAAAAAGGAGCCTAAGCTCCTTTTTATAGTTTACTCACACTAATAATTAGCGAAGTAACGCTTCAGTTAAAACTGGGCGAATTTCACGAATGATTGCTTGAGTCAGCTTTGGTGCGCCACAGATAAGGTTACCACTGTGGCTGTAGTTATTACCGCCAGCGAAATCAACAACCATACCGCCAGCTTCTTTAACCATTAGTTCACCTGCAGCGCTGTGCCAAGGTTTTAAGCCAATCTCAAAGAAACCATCAACGCGCCCTGCTGCAACGTACGCCATATCTAATGCCGTACAACCAGCGCGGCGAATATCAGCAGTATGAACAAACAATGCCTTGAATGCTTCAGTGTAAGCATCCATGTGGTGTTTGTTTTTATAAGGGAAGCCAGTAGCTAGTACAGTGCCTGATAGAACAGTTGTTTTGCTTACACGAAGACGTTTGCTGTTTAGCTGTGCGCCTTGACCACGAGAAGCAGTAAACAGCTCACCACGAATTGGATCGTAGATAACTGCTTGGTCTAAACGACCTTTAACTTTAAGTGCGATAGAAACCGCGTAATGAGGAATGCCTTTGATGAAATTTGTAGTGCCATCAATAGGATCAACAATCCATTGGTAATCTGCATCCTTGCCTGCGTGCTCACCTAGTTCTTCACCAACAATAGAGTGAGTAGGGTAAGACTGTAAAATTGTGTCGCGAATTACGGCTTCGGCTTCTTTATCAATATTGGTTACTAAGTCGTTAGCGCCTTTTTGTTGCACTTCAACTTTTGATAAATCTTCACTTGCGCGAAGTAAAATTTTGCCTGCGTTACGCGCAGCGCGAACCGCAATGTTTAACATTGGATGCATGGTGTTACCTTTGGGTTGTAAAAGAACGTGTATATATTTCTATATATTTCAGCCGGCGTATTCTAGCGATTTTTGCCACAAAGTAAACAATAAACCCCAAAAATATTTGAGTGTTTTTTGTACATCATTGTTCGCGAAGAGGTTTATGAGTATGTTTTTCCGTCAGCCGTCAGATCACACACACATTTGCATTTTAAAGTTATTGTTCCTATATATTTACCATGCTTGTGAAATGGACAATACAATGAATTTTGAGAACCTTGATGTATGGAAGCGCTCAGCAAGATTAAGTGCAGATATTTATAAATTTACAATCGATCTAAATGATTTTGGCTTTAGAAATCAGTTAACGCGATCTGGTTTATCAGTACCTAGTAATATAGCTGATAGCTAACATCCATGTTATAATCCGCGCAATTTTTTGCATGAGTGAAAGTAGCACCGCAATGATCTTAGATGACATCCGTATTGTTTTAGTCAACACCTCACATTCAGGTAACATCGGCTCAGCAGCCCGCGCGATGAAAACCATGGGCTTATCAAAACTTTATTTAGTTGATCCTGCGTGTGAAGTAGATAGCCACGCCAGCGCATTAGCCGCGGGTGCTACTGATGTACTAGGTAATGCGGTGATTGTTGATACCGTAGCTGATGCGATTGCTGATTGCGCGCTAACGATTGGCACCAGTGCGCGTTCACGTACCTTATCATGGCCTATGGTTGAGCCGCGTGAGTGTGGTGAAAAACTAGTGGCTGAAGCCGTGAATGGTCCTGTTGCATTAGTGTTTGGTCGTGAAAACAGCGGCTTAAGCAATGAAGAATTGCAGTTGTGTAACTACCATGTGTGTATCCCTGCCAATCCAGAATATAGCTCACTTAATTTAGCTATGGCGGTGCAAACCTTATGCTATGAAACGCGTATGGCGTTTTTAACGCAACAACCTAAAGTAACTCAAGAAGACGATGCAATTTACCCAAGCTCAAAACAAACTGAGCTATTTTATGAGCACTTAGAAAAAACCCTTTTTGATACTGGTTTTATCATCAAACAGCACCCAGGTATGGTAATGACCAAGCTGCGCCGGTTATTTAACCGCGCACGCCCTGAAGATGCAGAGCTAAATATCTTACGTGGAATTTTAACCTCAATAAATAAGTCTACTAAATAAGCGAAAGTTATAAGACTATTTGCTGCTAATACTTGACTAAATTACTCAGGTAATTACAATGAACACAATACTTGACTAAAACAGTCGGGTATTGAAGTGAATTGAGGGGCTAGGAAGATATAGGCGCTAGGAATAGCTTGACTAGAATCGAGCTATATCAACTTTGTAGAACCTAGAACCTAGTCTTTATATAATACTTGACTATTTTACTCTGGTAATTAAAATTTGCACTCTTTAGTGCGGGGGCTCAATGAAGTTAACATCAAAAGGCAGATATGCCGTCACAGCGATGCTTGATGTTGCGCTACACGCAAGTGTAGGGCCCGTTCCCCTTGCCGATATTTCAGAGCGACAAGAAATTTCGTTGTCGTATCTTGAGCAGTTATTTGCCCGATTACGTAAAAATGGTTTGGTTAGTTCTGTGCGGGGCCCCGGTGGTGGTTATCTACTAGGTCGTGAAACGCATGCTATTTCGGTTGGTGATGTGATCAATGCTGTTGACGAATCAATAGATGCAACCCGTTGCCATGGTGCAACTGGCGGTTGTCAAAGCGGTATGCGTTGTTTAACGCACACTTTATGGTCAGATTTAAGCGCCCGAATAGAAGACTTTTTAAATGGTATTACTCTTGCGGAGTTGGTGGAACAATCAGATGTGCAAGCAGTTGCATCTCGCCAAAATAGCAATGTTAGCAATGCAATTAAGCAATTGGAAAATATTCAAGTAAGCTGCCAACTATAGGTTGGCGTCCAGCGGAGAAAGAAATGAAGTTACCGATTTATTTAGATTACGCAGCAACCACGCCAGTTGACGAGCGTGTTGCAAAAGAAATGATGCAATGCCTAACAATGGATGGCAATTTTGGTAACCCTGCATCGCGTTCACACCGTTTTGGTTGGCAAGCTGAAGAGGCGATTGATCAGGCGCGTACTGATATCGCAGATTTAATTAACGCAGACCCACGTGAAATCGTTTTCACTTCGGGTGCGACAGAATCAAACAACCTTGCAATCAAAGGCGCAGCACAGTTTTACAAAAAGAAAGGTAAGCACGTTATTACCGCTAAAACTGAGCATAAAGCAGTGATCGACACCTGTCGTGAACTAGAGCGTCAAGGTTTTGAAGTTACTTATATGGATGTTGAAGAAAACGGCCTGCTTGACCTGAAAAAGCTTGAACAAACGATGCGTGAAGACACCGTATTAGTAAGCATTATGCACGTAAACAACGAGCTAGGTGTGATTCAAGATATCGCGACGATTGGCGAAATGTGTCGTGAACGTAAAATCATGTTCCACGTTGATGCAGCACAAAGCGCGGGCAAAGTGTTAATCGACGTACAACAACTTAAAGTTGATTTTATGTCATTCTCAGCTCACAAAGTATATGGCCCGAAAGGCATCGGTGCATTATATGTGCGCCGTAAACCACGTGCTCGTTTAGAAGCGCAAATGCACGGTGGCGGTCATGAACGTGGTATGCGTTCAGGTACACTAGCAACACATCAACTTGTTGGTATGGGTACAGCATTTAGAATTGCTAAACAAGATTTTGAAAAAGACCATGCACACATCAGCGCGCTTCGTAAGCGTTTAATTGATGGCATTATGGCTGATATGGAAGAAGTGTACTTCAATGGTACGCCGGACCAATCAGTACCAGGAATTGTTAACATCAGCTTCAATTTTGTTGAAGGTGAGTCGTTATTGATGGCTGTTAAAGATATTGCTGTATCATCAGGTTCTGCCTGTACTTCAGCAAGCTTAGAGCCTTCTTATGTATTACGTGCGCTTGGCCGTAACGATGAATTAGCACATAGCTCAATTCGTTTCAGTATTGGTCGTTTTACTACCGAAGAAGAGATTGATTATACCGTCAATTTAATGAAGAGCTCTATCGGTCGCTTACGTGAAATGTCACCTCTTTGGGAAATGCATCAAGAAGGTGTTGATTTAGATTCAGTTGAATGGGCTCATCATTAATTGATTGAGCACGTCTGCTAGCAGGTAATGAGGATAGAATTATGGCTTATAGTGATAAAGTAATCGATCATGTTGAAAACCCACGTAATGTAGGTGTTTTAGACAAAAATGATCCATCAGTAGCAACTGGTATGGTTGGCGCACCTGCATGTGGTGACGTAATGAAGCTGCAAATTAAAGTATCAGCTGCCGGTATAATTGAAGATGCTAAATTTAAAACATACGGTTGTGGTAGCGCAATTGCTTCATCATCACTGGTAACAGAGTGGGTTAAAGGTAAGACTTTAGATGAAGCTGCAATGATCAAAAACACTGATATCAGTGCTGAGCTTGAATTGCCACCAGTGAAAATTCACTGTTCAATTTTAGCTGAAGATGCAATCCAAGCAGCAATTGCAGACTACAAAAGTAAACAAGCGAAGTAAGAGATAATCATGGCAGTGACATTGACAGGTGCGGCAGCAAACCGCGTAGAATCATTTTTAGCAAATCGCGGCAAAGGTCTTGGCCTACGCGTAGGCATTAAAACGACGGGCTGTTCAGGTCTTGCTTATGTTCTTGAGTTTGTTGACGAGTTAGCTGAAGGCGACGAAGTATTTGAATCCCAAGGGGTGAAAGTAATCGTTGACGCTAAAAGCTTGGTTTATATTGATGGCACTGAGCTTGACTACACCAAAGAAGGTTTGAATGAAGGGTTTAAATTTATTAACCCAAACCAAGCTGATGAGTGTGGTTGTGGCGAAAGTTTCACAGTTTAAACAATAAACCGATTGTACTCTTAAGCCCTGCACCTGTAGGGCTTTGTTCTATCTGAATTTTAAGCCAATACGTTAATTTGGCATGGTTGGAATTATGCGCTATTTTGAATTGTTTGCGATACCCGTTGATTACAATGTAGATTTGGCAAAAGTCACGAAGAATTACCTCGAACTCCAGCGTGCTGTTCACCCTGACCGTCATGCCAACGCTAGTAGCCGCGATAAATTATTAGCTGTACAAAATACAGCCGAAATCAATGACGCCTTACAAATCTTAAAGCACCCAGTAAAGCGTGCTGAATATATGCTCAGTGAACTCGGCGTAGATATTCGAGCTGAACAGCAAACGTTGCAAGATCCACTCTTTTTAATGCAACAAATGGAACTGCGTGAAGAACTTGAAGAGCTAACTACAAGTGCTGATCCCGATGCAGCGATTGCCCAGTTTGAGCAGCAAATAAAGCAACTAGATAGCCAATATAGCGCGCAACTAGCTGAGCAATTAGCAAGTAATGATCAGCAGCAATGGCAGTTAGCCGCTGATAATATTCGCAAATTAAAGTTCGTGTACAAACTACGTGATGAATTAGAGCGAATTGAAGACAGTTTATTCGACGATTAATTATCTAACTTACTGAACAACAAGTAAGTCAAACAAGAGTTAAAGAGCATTATGGCATTATTGCAGATTGCTGAGCCGGGGCAGAGCGCGGCACCACATGAACATAAGTTAGCAATAGGTATTGATCTCGGTACTACTAACTCACTCGTTGCGACAGTGCAAAGTGGCGAAGCCCGTACCCTTACCGATATTAGTGGTGCAGCTATGCTCCCTTCTGTTGTTCGCTATCAGGCTGACAGTATTACCGTTGGTGCAGAAGCGGCACAAGCGGCTAGGCAAGACCCTGCTAATACGCTCGTTTCGGTTAAGCGCTTTTTAGGTAAAACGCAAGCTGAGATTGAACACAGCTACGGCCAATTACCGTATGATTTTTGCCAGCATGATGGCGCACTTGCGATTACTACCGCCGCAGGCAATATCAGTCCAATCACCGCATCAAGCGATATTTTAAAAGCGTTAAAGCAACGCGCAGAAGAAAGCTTTGCAGGGCAAGATATTTTAGGTGCCGTGATCACCGTACCTGCGTACTTTGATGATGCACAGCGTCAAAGCACCAAAGATGCTGCGGAGCTTGCGGGTATTAATGTACTGCGTTTATTAAACGAGCCAACTGCAGCCGCGGTTGCTTATGGTTTAGATTCAGGTCAAGAAGGTATTATTGCGGTTTATGATTTAGGTGGTGGTACCTTTGATATTTCAATTCTACGCTTAAATCAAGGTGTATTTGAAGTACTTGCAACCGGTGGCGACTCAAGCCTGGGCGGCGACGATTTTGACTCATTATTAGTGGATCACTTTAAACGTGAAACAGGGGTAATGACATTATCACCTTCAAACTTACGTTTATTCATCAATAAAGCTAAAGCCTGCAAAGAAGCACTTAGCCAATACGCGAAAGTGAATGTTGGCCTTGAGTTTGACAACGAAAAGTACACGGTTGAAGTAACCCGAGAAAAGTTTGAAGAATTAGCCATGGCTTTGGTTAAAAAGACACTTCGTTCATGCCGCCGTGCAGTGAAAGATGCAGGCATCAGTAATGACGAAGTACTGCAAGTGGTGATGGTGGGTGGTTCAACTCGTATGCCAATTGTACGTAGCCAAGTTGCTGAGTTCTTTAATAAAGAGCCACTTACTTCTATTGACCCTGATCGCGTAGTTGCACTGGGCGCAGCATTACAAGCGGATGTATTAGTCGGTAACAAGCCAGATTCAGACATGTTATTACTTGATGTTTTACCATTGTCACTTGGCCTTGAGACCATGGGTGGCTTGGTTGAAAAAATCATTCCACGTAATACCACAATTCCTGTGGCACGCGCACAAGAGTTCACTACCTTTAAAGATGGCCAAACAGCGATGTCGCTGCATGTATTGCAAGGTGAACGTGAATTGGTTGACGATTGCCGCTCATTGGCTAAATTTAGCTTAAAAGGTATTCCACCCATGGCAGCCGGTGCGGCGCATATTCGGGTGACCTTTAAAGTTGATGCCGATGGCCTACTAAGTGTATCGGCAATGGAAAAATCAACGGGTGTACAAGCTGACATTCAAGTTAAACCATCGTTTGGTTTGTCAGACGACCAAGTCGCTAATATGCTTAAAGAATCTATGACTAACGCTAAAGATGATATGCAAGCGCGGATGCTCAAAGAGCAGCAAGTTGAAGCGCTGCGTGTTATTGAAGCACTTTATGCGTCATTAGCAACCGATAGCGCTTTACTCGATGAACATGAATTAGCTAACTTGAATACAGAAATTGCTAAACTAGTGACTGTTCGCGAGACTGCCACCGAGCCAAATGAAATAAAAGCAGCCATTGAAAAAGTTGATAACGCCAGTAGTAAATTTGCTGAGTTAAGAATGGATGCATCGATCAAAAAAGCACTGCAAGGGCAGTCAGTAGACAACGTTTAAAAGAGGTTAGAATGCCACAAATTATTATTCTTCCCCATCCGGAATTATGTCCTGACGGCGCTGCAATTGATGCACCAAGCGGTGAAACTGTTCTTGATGTAGCACTTAAAAACGGTATTAGTATTCCCCATGCGTGTGAAAAGTCATGTGCCTGTACTACGTGTCACTTGGTGATCCGTGAAGGGTTTGACTCACTTGACGAAAGCGACGAACTTGAGGACGACATGCTAGATAAAGCTTGGGGTTTAGAGCCAGAATCGCGCCTTGGTTGCCAAGCAATTATTCGTGACGAAGACTTAATAGTTGAAATACCTAAGTACAATCTCAATATCGTTAATGAAGAGCATTGATATTGAGCTTTTAGCGATAAGCTATAAGCATTAAGAAAACACCGCGCTCATTTTGAACGCGGTGTTTTTGTTTATAAAGGTGGAAAATTGCGCGAGGTAAACTCGCGGCTAGGGGTTTGCAGCGGAGTTTAAATTTGCGTAGGCGCGGCTTTATGCCGCGCAAGATTTAAGTGATTTACTCACAAAGAGGTTAAGAGGGCGCTGCGCTTAAGAGGAAGATATAAATAAATGGCTATGTTTTCTCATTTACTCTCATTGTCTTCTCTTTGTGCAAATTGTTTATGTCTTGCCTGTAATGATCATAACATTGGCTTTATGCCGTCATATTTGCTTTGGAGGTTTTATGGATAATCTATTATTTAGCGACTCTTTCATTAACGGTGAGTTTTACTCGACCGCTAGTCATTTTGATATAATCGACCCCGCTACAGAACAAAGCATTACCTCGGTCAGTGATATTGACCAAGCAGGTGTAAAACAAGCTATCAACGCCGCCCACGGCGCATTTATTAAACTCAAATCAACCAATGCCACCACCCGTAGTGCAGTTTTAAATCGCTGGTATGATTTGGTAATAGAGCATAAGCAAGCACTTGCTGAATTAATGACCAAAGAGCAGGGTAAACCACTTAAAGAAGCGCAGGGTGAAGTTGAATATGGTGCAGGTTTTATAAAATGGTATGCAGAGCAAGCTAAACGCAGTTACGGTGAGCTGATCCCTGCTACTGATGATAACCACAGATTATCGAGCTTTAAACAACCAATTGGTGTGGTTGCAGGCATAACACCTTGGAATTTCCCTATTGCTATGGTGACTCGAAAAGTTGCCCCTGCTTACGCTGCAGGTTGTAGCTTTGTTTTAAAACCTTCGGAGCACACACCTCTTTGTGCATTAGCGTTAGCATATTTAGCTGATCAAGCCGGCTTTGAAAAAGGCGCCTTTAATGTATTACTCTCAGAAAACGCTAAGATGGTCGGTGAATTACTGACTGGATCCGAACTTGTACGTAAGTTTACTTTTACCGGCTCAACGGGCGTTGGTAAGCAATTACTAGCGCAATGTGCCCCAACTATTAAGCGAACGTCGATGGAGCTTGGCGGTAATGCACCGTTTATTATTTTTGATAACGCTGATTTAGATGAAGCTGTAACCGGTTTAATGGGCGCTAAATTCAGAAATGGCGGGCAAACTTGTGTTGCGGCTAACCGTATTTTTGTACAGCGAAGCGTACTTGATAAGGTGCTTGAAAAATTGGCAGAGAAAGTGGCAGCATTAAAAGTTGCGAATGGCTTTGACGCAGATACTGATATTGGTCCATTAATTTATCCTAAGGCCAAGCAAAAAGTGCAAGAGTTAGTTGCCGATGCATTGGCTAAAGGAGCATCAAAAATTGGTGATG
This sequence comes from Pseudoalteromonas sp. KG3, assembly GCF_030436385.1. NCBI lineage: Bacteria > Pseudomonadati > Pseudomonadota > Gammaproteobacteria > Alteromonadales > Pseudoalteromonadaceae > Pseudoalteromonas > Pseudoalteromonas sp. KG3. Next base: position 2,171,969 of record NZ_CP098523.1, on the reverse strand, counting down.
ATAAAGATCTTGGTGGTAATTTTCAGGCGCCACTGATCTTAACCGATGTTACCAGCGAAATGGATATCTACCATCAAGAAGTATTTGGCCCAGTCGCTAGTATTATTGCTTTTGATGAAGAAGCCGAAGTACTGGCGATGGCAAACGATGTACCCTTCGGCCTCGCTGCTTATTTTTATAGCCAAGACATTAAACAAATCTACCGAGTTAGCGAAGCGTTAGAATATGGCATGGTTGGTATTAACGAAGGTTTGATTTCAAATCCAGTAGCGCCATTTGGTGGCGTAAAACAGTCAGGCCTAGGTCGCGAAGGCGGCCATCAAGGGCTAGACGAATACCTCGAAGAAAAATATGTGTGTATGAAAATTTAAAGCCAGAAGCCGTCAGTTTTAGACATAAATAAAAACCGTACTTGACTAAACACAAGTGCGGTTTTTAATTTTTAGCTGATAGCTTTTATTTCAATTAATGATAGCGCTGTCATTTTATCTTTTATATGATGGAGGTGAATAAATAACAATAAATAAGGATTACGCGGGGGGAAATGCGTAATCTTAGAATATACAACGAGGAGAGAGCAAATGGATTTTAAACAGCGAACTTTAGCAAGTTTGATCGCGATGATGCCGTTATAATGAGCCTAAAGACTTAACGGTGTTGATCACCCCCGAAATTCGTTTTGAACGTAACCAAGCTGCTGCTAGCAAAGTATCAAAACAAGATGCGCTTAAGCGGATCATTCCACAGCCACAAAAAGTAGAGTTTAATCGTGGCACTGCAACACTTGATAATAGCTGGCAGATCAGTTTTCAAGGTCAGTTAAAAAATGAAGTCATGGTCTTTATGCAAGATCTTCAGGACGATTATGGCTTAACCATAAAAGCCCAGCCTGATCATATAAAAGTAGCGAAACAAAAACTGATCAGCTTAAAAGTAAATCCGCAGTTGGCGGCAGGAAAGTCAGAGAGTTACACCTTAGAGATTGATGATGAACGTATTGAAATTGTTGGTAGTGATAATGCGGGGGTGTTTTACGCCATGCAAAGTTTGCTTAATTTACTACCGGCAAATAGCCAAGGTGCGGTTGAAATTCCACAACTGGAGCTTGAAGATAGCCCACGCTATGGCTGGCGTGGTATGCATTACGACAATGGCCGTAACTACCACGGCAAAGACGCTATGTTCAAACTTGTCGAACAAATGGCACGTTATAAAATGAATAAACTGCACTGGCACTTTTCGGAAGATGAAGGCTGGCGTTTAGAAATCCCTGACTTACCTGAACTTACCGAGATTGGCGGCTATCGCTGCTTTGACCTTGAAGAAAGAGAGTGTCTATTAACGCAACTGGGTACTGGGCCATTTAAGTCAGGCTCTGGTAACGGCTATTTAAGCCGAGCAGAGTTTGTTGAGCTATTAAAGTTTGCCAAAGACCGCCATGTTCAAATCATTCCTGAAATTGAAGGCCCTGGCCACGCACGAGCTTCAATCAAAGCGATGGAAGCGCGCTACCATAAGCTTGCAGAAGCAGCACAGCAAAACGCTAAAAACAATCTAGTTAATAAAAAGAATGCAGGTAAAGAAACACAGCAAGTTGATATTAGTGCTGCCACGCAATACTTATTGAGCGACCCTAAAGACACGTCAGTGTATATGACTGTGCAAAACTACAAAGATAACTCAATGAACGTATGTATGGATTCAACCTATGCTTTTTTAGATAAGGTTACCTACGAATTACAGCAAATGTATCGTGAGGCTGGTGTACAGCTAACTAATTTACATTTTGGTGGTGACGAAGTGGGCGCGGGCTCATGGGTTGATTCACCAATCTGCCAAGCAATGTTTGCCGATCCAAACAATGGCGTGGCTGGAGCTGCAGATTTAAAACCATACTTTACCCAACGTGTTGCTAAGCTACTTGAAAAACGTGGTATTTCACCTGGCGCATGGGAAGATGGTTTAATGTATGACCGTACCAATCCATTTAAGCGCGATGAATTTCCAAATCAAACCTTTACCGCAAACGTCTGGGATAACATTTGGGAGTGGGGTGTTGCAGATAGAGCCTATCGTTTAGCGAATGCTGGTTACCAAGTGATACTCTCGCATGGTACACACTTATACTTTGACCACCCTTATGAAGCTCACCCGGAAGAACGTGGTTATTATTGGGCAACGCGTTACACAGACACGCAAAAAGCATTTAATTATATGCCAGATGATGTGTATACAAATGCTGATTACACCCGTACTCGCGAGCCGATAGATAACCTTGAAGCTTTAGTTGGCCGGCCATTACCAAAGCTTGAAAAGCCAGAAAACATTCTTGGTATGCAAGGGCAGGTATGGTCTGAAACTATTCGCACCGAAGAGCAAGTATTAGCAATGATCTTCCCACGTATTTTATCTGTTGCCGAGCGTGCTTGGCACAAAGCCCCGTGGGAAGGCGAGCAGGTTGATCGTAAAAATCAAGAACAGGACTGGGCGCAATTTTCAGCAGCCGTTGGTCTAAAAGAGCTAACTAAACTGGCAAATGCGGGAGTTAGCTTGCATTTACCGGTACCTGGAGGTGTGATCAACAAGGGTAAGCTTGAAGTTAATACACCTTTTGCCTATTTAAATACTGAGTATAGTTTAGATGATGGCGCGACTTGGCAGCAGTATACAGCTCCGATCAGTGTTTCTGAACAGCAGTCTGTGGCATTACGCAGCAGCTTAAATAGCCAATTGAAAAGCAGAATTACTCATATAAATTAATATATTAGTAATAAAATTTGTTTTGAAAGGGCCTAATAGGCCCTTTTTTGTACCGTTGTAAAATAAATAGTTACTAGTAATATGACGACAATTAACGTAAAGCTTTATGGCAGCGCTATCATTTTTGTTGCGAGAGTGTTATTGATTTCTCGCCAAGGTGTAACATAATGCAGCAACGCTAATCGTCGCTTTAATTTTAAGTGACTTTACCGGCTTGGTTGGTAAAGAGTTATCGCAAGCTGAAATAGATTCAATGGCAAACAGCCTTATTTATCCTTATTTAGGCATGGCTTTATTCATTGGTGCACTTGGTTTTGCAGTAACTAAGATGCCACTACCAGAGTTAATTGATGACGAAGAGCATGGTGCTAAAGGGCAGGTTAAAGCGGCACTTGCACATCCAAGCTTAGCGCTAGGTGTAGCTGCATTGTTTGTATATGTAGCGGTAGAGGTTATTGCTGGTGATACAATTGGCACATTTGCGTTATCACTTGGCGTTGAAAAATACAGTGTCATGACATCGTATACCATGAGCTGTATGGTACTAGGTTATATTTTAGGTATTTTACTTATCCCACGCATTATTTCACAGCAAGCAGCATTAAGTGCATCAGCAATATTAGGTTGTGTGTTAACACTTGCAGTGGTGTTTAGTGATACAAGTTCAGTGGTTATCGCAACAGCATTGGGCTTAGAAGTGCAATTACCTGATACACTATTGATGATAGCTGTGCTAGGATTTGCCAATGCGATTGTATGGCCTGCTGTATGGCCGCTGGCGTTATCTGGTTTAGGTAAATTAACCAGTGTTGGATCGGGCTTATTAGTCATGGGTATCGCCGGTGGTGCATTTGGTCCATTATTCTGGGGCCTCGCAAGTGGTGGCGTTGATTCAGCTGAAGCGCAACAGGGCGCTTATATCGTCATGTTACCTTGTTATTTGTTCATTCTTTTCTATGCTGTTAAAGGGCATAAGATGAAGAGCTGGAAATAAATGATTTTGTAGGTACTAGGAAGACAAAGGTGCTAGGAATAAAGCTAAACATTTTTGACAGTAAAGTAAATGGCTCAATACTGTTTTGTAGAACCTAGAACCTAGAACCTAGAACCTAGAACCTAGAACCTAGAACCTAGAACCTAGAACCTAGAACCTAGAACCTAGAACCTAGAACCTAGAACCTAGAACCTAGAACCTAGAACCTAGAACCTAGAACCTAGAACCTAGAACCTAATTTTTGAAAAGAATTTCTATAATGTAGAAATAATCCCGTGTGTAATGCCACCGAAAGGTGGCATTTTTTTGTCTGCAAGAAAGCAGCTTGCGAGCCGTCGAGATTAAAGTTAGCGAGGGTACGCTAATCGAAGCTAAGCGCTCTTCTACAGGTTTGTTGATGTATTTGTCTTGTAGGAACAGGCTTTAGCCGTGATGGTGTTATGGATCTGACTCTATGTTAAAGCTAATCGGCGCTAAAGCGCTCTCCTACGGAGTAGATGTATATTATCTGTAGGAACAGGCTTTAACCGTGATGGTGTTATGGATCTAGCTCTATATTAAAGCTAATCGGAGCTAAGCGCTCTCCTACAGGTGTGTAGGTGTATTTGTCTTGTAGGAACAGGCTTTAGCCGTGATGGTGTTATGGAACTGGCTCTATGTTAAAGCTTAAAGCTAATCGGTGCCAAAGCGCTCTCCTACAGGTTTGTTGATGTATTTGTCTTGTAGGAACAGGCTTTAGCCGTGATGGTGTTATGGATCTGACTCTATGTTAAAGCTAATCGGCGCTAAAGCGCTCTCCTACGGAGTAGATGTATATTATCTGTAGGAACAGGCTTTAACCGTGATGGTGTTATGGATCTAGCTCTATATTAAAGCTAATCGGAGCTAAGCGCTCTCCTACAGGTGTGTAGGTGTATTTGTCTTGTAGGAACAGGCTTTAGCCGTGATAATGAAAATAGAATCCGTAGATACTGTTATTTGAGGTATATACAATCCCAGAATGGATAATCGCCAATATATTTAACCAAACTTGCCCGCAAGGGATTGGCTACAATATATCTCGCTTCTGCAATTAAATGATCTTCATCACGAATCAATGAATCGTAGAAACCAGCTTGCCAAATTTGCTCATTTTTAGCTTTGTGCATGAGAAATGATGTACGTCCTTTTACTTTAGCCACCACCGAAGATAGCGAATCTTGTGTTTTCAGCTGCAATAACCAATGCATATGATCAGGCATTATTACAAAGCAAATTGTTTTAGTTAAGCCATTTAAATCAGATTGCTTTAGTGAGCGTATTAGAATTCGCGCATTACAAAAATCCTCAAATAATTTAACTCGTTGATGTGTACATGTGGTCACAGAATAATAGTGGTTGATAATAGAGTGACGGTGTTGACGTAGCTGCTGTGACCGAAGTTTCATTTTAATCCTTTAAATATAAAACGGTTTAATGAAGTATAGATTAAATTATGAAATCGGCGCTAAAGCGCTCTCCTACGAGGTCATGTGTGTGTATTGTATTTTCCTTGTAGGAACAGGCTTCAGCCGTGATTTTTGGCTTATGCTTAACATGAATTAATAAATAGAATTTAAAGAAATGTATTTGATATTAAAATTAAGAAGGGAAAAATGGGGCGATTGACGGGGCTTGAACCCGCGACAACCGGAATCACAATCCGGGGCTCTACCAACTGAGCTACAACCGCCACAACACACCTTGTTTGGTGTGGCGCGGATAATACATAAAATAATAAATGTTGTGAAGGGTTAAGGGCAAAAAAAATGAAAAAAAATTAATTTTTTTCATTTTTGCTTATAAAACGGTCATAAAGAGTGTTTTTAAATCATTTTTTTATCTGGTAAGGTAAAACTAAAATTAATACTAAAAGCTTTGTTTAACATTTAAATACATAAATTAATGAAATAATAAATTAAAATCAGATATAATTTAGCCAGCAAACTGCTTAATACTGAATATCAGGAGTGATAATGGATACAATACTTAACTGGATAAACGAAAACTCAGGTTTGATCATTCATTACGGCATCCAAGCTGTAATTGCATTAGTGATCTTTTTATTGGGTGGTCGTGTTGCAAAATTTTGTTCTAACCTAACTGAGAAAGCATTCGAAAAGAAAAAAGTAGACAAGGCTGTTGGTTCATTCGTATCAAGCATTGTTTACGCCATCGTATTTATGGCAACTATCTTAATGGCGCTTTCGCAAATTGGCATTGAAACAACTTCATTCATTGCAATTTTAGGTGCTGCTGGTTTAGCTGTTGGTTTAGCACTGCAAGGCTCACTTTCTAACTTTGCTTCAGGCGTATTAATTATCTTACTTCGCCCTTTCAAATCGGGTGATTATGTCGAAGCTGGCGGTAAAGCTGGTACAGTCAAGAAAATCGAAATATTCTCTACTGAATTACGCACACCAGATAACAAAGTTATCATCATGCCAAACTCTAAAATTATGTCGGACTCAATTATTAACTATTCGCGCGAATCAACACGTCGTATCGATTTAGTTATAGGTGTTGGCTACGATGCCGACTTACGTAAGGCAAAACAAGTTCTTAAATCGGTGCTAGACAACGAGCCGCGTATTTTAAAAGATCCTGCATATACAGTCGCAGTGTTAGAATTGGCTGATTCAAGCGTTAACTTTGTAGTACGTCCTTGGGTTAACTCTAGCGATTATTGGCCAACCTATTTTGATCTAATTGAGAACATTAAAATCGCATTAGATGATGCGGATATCACTATTCCATTTCCGCAAATGGATGTTCACCTTCACAAGCAAGATTAATCAACCAAACAAGTAGCTAAGGTTATTTTTTAATGAAATTAAAGCTTTTATCAATTTTAGTTGCAGCATCTGCTGCAACTAACGCATTCGCTGAAGAAACTAAAACGTGGGACGTTACCAGTGAGTTAGGCGCTATAATCACCAGTGGTAATACTGAAACAACCACACTTAAAGGTGGTATTAAAGCACTACACAACCTAGAACACTGGAACAATGAGTATAAAATTAACGGTCTTTATAAAGAAGACGACGTTGAAAATGATGCCGGTATAAAAGAAACCCAACGTACTAACGAAAAATATTCGTTATCAGCGCAAGGTAACTATAAATTAAATGAAGATCATGCCCATTTATATATCTATGGCTCACATGTTTCAGATTACTTTGGCGCTTATCGCAGCGAGTCGGTTATTTCAGCTGGTTATGGTCAGCGTCTGTTAGATCGTGCTGACATGTGGCTAAATGCTGAAATTGGTCCTGGTTATAAGTACTTTCAATACCCTGATACAAGTAGTGAAGTAGATGAAAATGGTAACTCTTTAGCTGGTGAGCGTGAAGGTGAAGTTATTGCCTTAGGTAAGCTTGATTATAATTGGCAGATTTCAGATAACGCGAAGTTTACTCAGTTAGTTGCCGTTGAATATGGTGATACCAACACTAAAACCCGCTCAGAAACTGCACTGTTAGCTAAGATCAACGGTTCATTACAAATGAAAGTTGCTTACAACATCACCAACAACTCAGATGTTGCTGATGATAAAGAAAGCACTGATACAGAGACCTCATTGACATTGGTTTACAGTTTTTAACATCTAAAAGATATATACATTGGGTAAGATTGCTTACCCATTTTTTTTGCCTTAAATATAGTGTACTATGCCGCGATTATATTTTTCTCTAGAAGGGATGTTTGTGAAGTTATTTCGTATTTTTGCCTCATTACTATTACTTAGTTTAGCTTTACCTAGTTTTTCGCAAGCTAATGGGGTTACACCTACAAAGCAACAAATTGAGCAGTTTAAAAAACTTCCTAAATCTCAACAGACTATCATAGCAAATAAATATGGTATTGATATGTCGATACTTGAAAAGCAAGGCACAGAAAGTACGCAAAACACCGAGAACCTCGATAGTGTAATGCCTAGAGAAAAAGCTGAAAAAGAAGAATTAACAGGCGAAGAAAAATTCAAACCAAAGCAAGATGAGCCTGAACCTTTTGGTTATGAGTTATTTTCAGGTGAGCCAACCTCTTTTACCCCTTCTGAAAATGCTCTAGTACCTGATAGTTATATTATTGGCCCAGGCGATACTCTGACTATTAATTTATATGGCAAGGAATCAAGCACTGAAGAAGTTACGGTTGACCGTGAAGGTCGTATTGCTTTACAGAAACTATCACCAGTTACTGTAACTGGAATGCAGTATGCTGAAGTTGTTAAATTAATAAAGGCAAAGGTTAAGCAAGAAGTCATTGGCACAGAAGCATTCGTCTCTATGGGAAAGGCGAGAAGTATTCGAATCATGGTACTTGGTGAATCATATAAACCAGGAACATATACAGTTCCAGCGTTAGCATCAATTACTCATGCTTTATTTGTAAGTGGTGGTATCTCTGAAATTGGCTCTTTGCGTAACATTCAATTAAAACGTGCTGGTAAAACGATTGAAACGCTTGACATCTACGATTTACTAATTAAAGGTGATAGTTCTTCAGATGTGATTTTAAAACCAGGTGATGTGGTGTTTATTCCACCGGTTGGAAAACAAGTAACTATTGATGGCCAAGTTCGCCGCCCTGCTATTTACGAACTAAAAAATAATGAAACTGTCGGCGAGTTAATTAAAATGGCCGGTGGCTTTAAAGCTTCTGCTTTTCCAGAAAAAACAATTGTTGAACGTTATACTGCCAATAGCTTTAAGACAATACTACAGTTTGATCTTACAGGTGATAACAATAATCAAGTACTAAAAAATGGTGATAGTGTTAAGGTCCCAGAATCAAGTAAAGAGCTAAATAATGCCGTAACTTTGTTAGGTGCGGTAACTTATCCAGGCAGTTACTCATGGCAAAAAGGAGATACGATTAGTCGTCTAATAGGCGCTCCAAAAAGCGACTTATTGCCTATTGCTGATTTTGACTATGGTTTAATTATTCGCGAAGTGAATAGCAAAAGAGATATTGAAGTTTACCAATTCTCTCCATTACAGGCATCACAGATGAATAAATACCACGATTTAGAGTTACAACCTCGTGACACAATTGTGATATTTAGTCGCTATCAAGAAAAGGCAAATGAAGAGAATGCCTTAAACTCAATGGCATTGACTGAAGAACAACTCAAGCTTCGTGAGCGTTTAAAGTTATGGGGTGAGTATGAGGATAAACAGTTTTATGAGTTTGTAGATTTAGGTAGCGCCTTGGATAAGGAACTAGCTGAAAATTTAGCCGAAGAAACAAAGAAAGCATCTAGTATTAGTGAGCTTCTAAAATCAGATTCCAAACAATTAAAAGATGAAGAATATGCTGTATTTAGTCGTGAAAAGCTTTTGCAGCCTATTTTAGCCAAATTAAATCAACAGGCTACTTATAATCAGCAAGTGAAAGTTTTTGGGGTGCGAGGTGAAGTACGTTTTGAAGGCATTTACCCCTTACCAGTTAATGGAACAGTTAGTAAAGCTGTTGCGGCGGCCGGTGGTTTAAAAGAGTCTGCTTATTTAGCTAATGCTGAAATTACTCGATTTACGTCTAATACCGAAACCTCGCTTGAACATGTATCGATCAGTTTAAGCGAGGCTTTAAATAATGACATGCAAGATAAATTTAGTATCAATAGTAAAGATGCGCTAAATATTTACCCGATCCCAAACTGGCAAAAAGATCAAAGTATTAGAATCCTAGGTGAAGTTCGCTTTCCAGGCACTTATACTATTAAAAAAGGTGAGCAATTAGCTGATGTATTAAAGCGCGCCGGAGGTTTTACTAACTATGCTTTCCCTGCGGGGGCGGTCTTTACGCGAGAAGCTATTCGCATTCAAGAGCAACAGCAGCTTGATAAACTATCTGAAGATTTGCGTCGTGATATTGCTTCAAAGAGTTTCAATAACTCTATAACGGATGCTTCTTTAAGTTATTCAGATATGGATAATCTATTAAAAGATTTGGCTGACGTTGATGCTGTAGGACGTTTAGTACTTGACCTTCCAGCGGTAGAAAAAGGTCAGATAACAATTGAGCTACAAGACAAAGATGCCCTTTATATCCCATCTAAGCGTAGTAACGTAAGCGTAATTGGTGAAGTGAGCTTCGCAACTTCACACTTATATGACCCTTCGTTAAGTCTTGATGATTATATCAGACGTAGTGGCGGCTTAAAACAACGAGCTGATGGCGAGCGAATTTACATTATCAAAGCAAGTGGTTTAGTTGAGATCCCTGATGAGTCTTCATGGTTTGCTGTTAATGACAACATTCAGCTAGAAGCTGGTGATACCATTGTAGTACCACTTGATTCAGAGTATGTTGATAACTTAACGTTGTGGAGCACAGCAACCCAAATTCTTTATCAAATGGGTATCGCAGTTGCTGCAATCAGTTCACTATAGTTTGAGTATGAAATGACACACTTTAATGAAAATTAAGCTGTTGATAAAAAAAATAATTGAAACGTTACAGAGTTTAGTGCTACCGCTTTGCTCTGTAATGCCAATTACTTCAAGTCTATTCTTTACATTTTTCTCGCGTGATTTTTATTATGAGCATCAAGCTATATTGAAAGCACGATTAAAGTATTCGAAAAGTAATGGTCAGCATGGCCGTTCATCCGCATTACTAAGAAGAAATATTCATCGTATCGAAAAGGGGCTTGTTATGCGGCCTCGCCGCAATGTTTTTGCTCTTGATTATTTATCAGAAACACTCAGTGCTTTTAATTCTGCTATGAATCATTCTAATTTTTCAAGATCAGAGCAGCAATGGGCTATCGATGTTTTAAGTGAATACTTTTCAGTGGTTGATCTAACTCAAGCTACGATAAAGAAAAACTATCATTTGTTTAAAAGCATAATAGTTAATACTCAAATTACAGATAAAAAGCCATACCAATATAAAGACAAAGTTTGTCATAATGTACATTATGATCAATTATTTGCTCTTACGCAGGCAAGGCGTTCCACCCGTTGGTTTACAAATCAAGCGGTAGAGTTGGAGCAAATTAAATTAGCTGTAAAAGTTGCTCTACAAGCACCAAGCGCTTGTAATCGCCAGCCATACCAATTTTACATGATAGATGAGCAGCCACTACTCGGTCAGCTTGCAAGCTTACCCGGTGGCACAGCTGGTTTTGCTGATAATATACCATCCCTAATTGCAGTGGTTGGTGACCTATCATATTACCCCTATACACGTGATCGGCATGTGATCTACATCGACGCCTCGTTAGCGAGCATGCAGTTCATGCTTGCACTTGAAACAATAGGCTTAAGTAGTTGTCCAATTAATTGGCCAGAACTTTACACGCTAGATAAAAAAGTAAGTAAATTGCTAGGCTTACCGCAATATAAGCGTGTCGTTATGTTTATTGCTGTTGGCTATCCAGATCTCACAGGGCAGATTGCTTTTTCAGATAAAAAAGTTCCAGACGATATGGTCGTTAAAGTTAAAGCGTAAGCATTTTTATGCTATCGACACTAAATTTCGCAGTTGTTATACTGCGTCGATTTGTTTAATTCGGAGTTCAGAATGAAAAGAAATAAAGGTTTCAGCTTAATGGAGCTGATGATTGTATTAATTATATTAGGCTTACTTGGTTCACTTGTTGCTCCAAAATTATTCTCAAAAGTGAGTTCATCAAAGGTAAAAACAGCTGTCGCACAAATGCAAATGTTTGAAACTGCAATCGATACCTACCGGCTAGATATGGGTACGGTACCACCGACGCTTGAAGCATTAAGAAAAAGTAGTGATGCAAGTTGGGACGGTCCATATTTACCAAAGGATATTCCATTTGATCCTTGGGGCAAAGCTTATATTTACAAAGTACCAGGCGAAAACAATGCGCCTTACAGTATTATGAGTTATGGCTTAGATGGCCAACCTGGTGGTGAAGACGAAAATGCGGATGTAATTCATAAATGATTGACTTGGCACAGCTGTTAACTTCAGAGTTTAAAATAACTCAAGCTGATTTAGACAAAGCAAAATCTTATCAAAGTCGCTACGATGGTAGGCTTGAGCAGATTTTAGTGAATATGGGTTGTTTAACTGAAGATGACTTGGCGCCGCTGTATAGTAAGCTACTTGGTTATCCACTATTTGAACCACAGCTGTATCCTAATTGGCAGGTTCCAGAACAAAGCGAACTTGAAATCGTACAACGGTTAAAATCTTTGCTTTGTTTGTTGGTTGAAATCGTTGATAACCAATGGCACTTAGCATGTAAAGATCCGTTATCGTTAGAGTTAGCCCAGTATGTGCAGCAGCTTGATCTTGATATAAAAATCTCTGTAGCGACAGAGGCGCAATTACAAAGCTTTTTTTATGAGATACAAAGTAATACTGAAGTAAGCATAGAAGATGATGAGCTAACTGGTGATGAAGAAGCAAGATTGAGAGAGCTTGCTTCTGAAGCTCCAACCGTCAATTTATTAAATTCTTTAATTACCAAGGCATTAGCTCGTGGTGCGTCTGATATGCATTTAGAGCCGCATTTAGGTCGCTTTAGAGTGCGTTATCGTATTGATGGCGTATTACATGAAGTCGATAAATTAGCGCCAAAAATGCAGTTGCCCATTACAACGCGATTAAAAATTCTTTCAGGCATGGATATTGCCGAAAAACGCCGTCCGCAAGATGGTAAAATAGAAATGCGTATTGCTAATCAAGAGCTTGATATACGGGTATCGGCTTTACCACTTAACGATGGTGAAAGTATAGTACTGCGTTTCTTATTAAAAGAGTCAATACGCTATGATATGTCAGTACTTGGTTTGTCTGCTGATACACAAAGCTATATCAATCAAGATTTAGCCAAAACGACCGGCGTTATTTTACTGACCGGTCCTACAGGCTCAGGTAAAACCACAACATTATATACATTCCTAAATGAATTGAATCGTCCTGACGTAAAAATAATAACACTTGAAGATCCAGTAGAGTACCAGCTTGAAGGAGTAAACCAAGTTCAAGTAAATAATGAAATTGGATTTAACTTTGCGGCAGGTTTGCGTTCAATTGTTCGTCAAGATCCCGATATCATCATGGTAGGTGAAATACGTGATGCTGAAACTGCACGTATCGCATTACAATCGGCATTAACGGGTCATTTAGTCTTTAGTACAGTACATACGAATGACGCAGCAAGTGCATACACGCGATTACTTGACTTAGGGGTTGAAGAGTTTCTACTTAATGCGGCACTAGTTTCTGTGGTCGCCCAGCGTTTGGCTAGGCGTCTATGTCCGCATTGTTCAATTCCTGCCGAGAATACAGCAGAATTAATGGCTAAATACCCATTACAAAATGTAGCCGATAACGCCGGTATCACAGATCTTAAAATTCAACAGGCCGTAGGTTGCGAACATTGTAACAATACAGGTTTTAAAGGCCGAATTGCTATAAATGAATACTTACGTTGTGATGATACAATTAAACAAATACCAAAAAATGATCAGTTTATTACCAAAGCACAAGCTCATAATCAAGATCTTAAACGTCGTAACTTAATGCAGGATGGATTATATAAAATAATCACCGGTGTAACTACTATTGGCGAAGTACTGCGGGTTGCTGGCTAATGGAATTTGAATATAAAGCAATAGATAACCAGGGCACTAGACATCAAGGTGCTGTTTCAGCAAATAATAAAGTTGAGGCACATAAAAAGTTACTTGATCAAGGTTTAAATGCGTTATCTATTGCGCCTATTGCAAAAGAGAACAGCATTGCAGGATTATTTGGGCAAAAAGTAACTTTAGATCAGTTGGAGTTTTTCACTAGTGAGCTTTCGCTACTACTTGAGAGTGGTATTCGCGTTGATCGTGGTATCGATATCATTAAGCAAGCCAATGCACATCCTGCACTTAGCCGATTATTGAGCCAAATATCGTCAGCATTAAAAAAAGGTTCATCGCTGAGTGAAGCTTTTGCAGCACATGAAAGCTTATTTGGTCCTTTATATATTAGTTTGTTAAAAATAGGTGAAAGCTCAGGAAACTTACCTGAGGTATTAAATCGGCTTTCTAGCGACTTAAAGTTTCAAAAAGATTTACGAACACAGATTACCACCGCATTAACTTATCCCAGTGTCATTTTCTTTGTTTGTATTATGGCTGTTTACTTTGTTTTAACTTTTATTGTACCTAAAATGTCAGGGATATTTACAGATTTAAGCCAGGCACCTTGGTATACTCAAATGATCATCAATGTAAGTAACTTTTTTGTCGATTATCAAGTTATTATAATCGGCTCAATTATTGCTGCTGTAACGGCTCTAAGCTATAGCTTAAAACGCCCTGAGGTAAAAAACTGGTTTTACGTAAAAGTGTCGTATTTACCGGGTATTGGGAGAGTTATTTTAACGGCAGAACGCATACGTTTTGCACAATCAATGGCTATGATGTTAGAGGCTGGTTTACAGCTCGATACGACTCTAGAGTTGACAGCAAATACTTTAAAACATCCTGAGTTAAAACGTGACGCGAAACTTGCATTAAAACAATTAAAAACAGGTAAACAGCTTAGCCAAGTTCTAGGTAAAACGCGTATATTCCCAGATTTTTTCTTATCAATCATAAAAGTGGGAGAAGAAACAGGCCGTTTGCCAAGAGTATTTTCTGAAATAGCTCAGCGGAGTAAGGCCGATCTAGAAAGTGTAATTAAAAAGCTCACAACAATGCTAGAGCCAATTATGCTGATATTTATGGGTGGGTTTGTTGGTGGTATTGTCATAACCATGTTGATGAGTATGGTATCGATCAATGATGTACCATTCTAAGTCCGTGAAAGGTTTTTCACTCATAGAGCTGATGGTTGTTATGGGGATTATGGCAATACTAATGGGGCTCACTGGAGGTGTGATTATGAAAAATATTGCACAACAACAGCGTCTAGTTGAGTTAGAAAAAACACAACATTACTTTAAACTATTAAGCTATAGAGCATATTATAGTGGTTCCCCAATTGAAGTGACAGTAGAAGACAATTTACTTACTATTAATGAAAATCAAGAAATTACACAAGTGCAGTACAAGGAATTACTTTTTATCAAAACAACTTTTAATATTGGTACCACCTCTGTCATTGTACCTAATGAATTTGAAGTAAAGTGGAATGATGTAAATAGAAAGTTTAAAATTAATGCGATGTTCAAATCATATGAAAATGAATAAAGGCTTCACATTGATCGAGGTATTGATTGCTGCAATTATCTTATTTTCTGCGCTTGCTCTAATTAGCGATATTTTTAAAAGTGCGATGCTTTCATCTTCTAAAGTGGTAACAAGCTCACAGTATTACCAAATCACTCCCGCGGCTATTAGCGCAATAAAAGCTAACTTGCGTGAACAGGTCAATAATAAGAATATTGAAATGGCAGAAGGTGCCGTTCTCCTTTTTGATATTAATTACAACTGGGAAGCTAAACGCATTTCTTTCAAAGCAGCACCGGCATCTGAAATTGATGAGTTCACACAAAGACCACGTTTTTCTATTTACACTGTACAAGTCACAGTTAAACAAGGTGATAAAGAAAGAGACTTTTCGTTTGAGGTAGCAACATGGTAACTCAAAAGGCGCAGCAAGGTTTTACGTTAATTGAGTTAATGCTAGCAACAACTTTACTTATGTTAGTGCTATTTGCTGGTTACTATGGCTATGGACTATTTGCTGATAAATGGCAAAAAAGAACGCAATATTTTTGGCAGCAAACTCAACAAACTTTAGCATTTGATGTTATTACTCGTGTTTTTGAATCTACTTTTCCATACATTGTTAAATCAGATAATAACGAACCTGCACAGTATTTTTCAGGCGATCAGAATCGTGTTATTTTCATTACTACTTCACCCTTATTTAGTAATAAAACGTCAGTTGTTGAGTTTAAAATATTACAGAACGCCGATGGCTATTCGCTTGCTTATAATGAGGCATCAATGAGTGATAACTTATTGCTAAATCAATCCGATGTGATTATTTGGCAGCATCAAATAGTGCTTTTAGAAAACCTGCAAGATATATCATTTGAATATTATGGGTGGAAAAACCTCGAACAAGTATTAAGTGTATTAGTTCGTGATGATGATGATGAAAACAGTGCAACCCCAAGCTTTTATCAACAACATATTATGGAAGAACGAAGAGTGTTACCAGTAAGTCTGTACATTAATTTAAAAGCAGAAAATGGTGAACAAAGCAGATTCCCAGTGTCATTACCCACCCAAGCTGCAAGTGTTTTGGTTGATTATATAAAAGAAGAAATCTAATGTTTTCACAACGGGGGATAGCACTAATTCAAGTCCTTATTATTACTATGGTATTGAGTATCTTAGGGATATATATTTTACAATCGAGTAGAGACCAAATCGCAATTACTCGCTCTATAAAAACAGCATTTGAGCAAAGGGTTGAGATTGAAAATGCTGAATCCAAAGTTATTCACGCTCTACTAAGTGAATTTAGGGTTAGAGATAAAAATAGTGAAAATGAGCTTACTTCACAATGGAACTTTCATAATCAGCCATTTGAGCTGGGAAGTGTCACTATACAAATACAAGATTTAAATGGTTTAATTAGTTTAAATAAAGTTAGCAAATCAACCTTACAGGATTTTTTTCTACAATTGAATGTGGATCCAATCCTAAGTAATCAATTCATTGCCTCGTTATCTGATTGGATTGATGAAGACAATGAAACGCAATACAATGGTGCTGAGCGAGATTATTACGAGGCAGAGGGCTTGCCTGGACCGCGAAATGGTTTATTACAGTCTGTTGCAGAAGTACTTTATATTAAAAATCATAAAATTTTATCTGAAGAATATTGGTATAAGTACTTTACAGTCGCTAACGTGAATGGTTTTAACCCCGCTAATTCACCAGAAAAAATATTACAGTCTTTTATTAAAAGTGATACAAAGGTAGCTAAACTGCTTGAGCTACGCGATAATGGACAGCTAAATAGGCATTTGTTTTATATTGAGACAGGGATAGATTCAGATGAGTTTCTAAGTTTTCTAACTGGTGATAGCCTAAAAATCACTCTTACAACAAAAAATCAGCTACAAAAAACAACAAAAACTTTTACAGTTAAACTTAAAGTTCGCTCTTTAACTCGTCCAATAGTAATTACAAATGTAGTATGGAATGAATATGAAAATTAATGACTTAATTCAGAACATAAAAACCAAGGATTGGCTCAGAAATCATGTTGCATACTTTCACGAAAAATTATTTACACTAACATCAAATGGATTTGTTGAGATAGAGCATGTCCCAAAAATTATTATTGTAGCTAGAAAATATTATAGTGAATCTTGGCAAACATATCCTTCGGTTAGCTTAAAAGAATTGAAGGAATTATTAAAGCTTCAGCAGAATGCTAAACAAAGCGTTATTATAAAACAAAGTTATAGTAAAAATGAGCAACAAGAAGGCTTTGATGTTAGAACTACTCAATTTAATGAGCTTATATCTACAAATTACTCTCAGTGCTTTTTGGTGCCGGAAACAGATCTAATTGCGCATGATTATGAGTCTGAAAATGTTGTTTTAGAGTTAGAAACTCCAGCTGGTTCGCTATTTTATGCACTAACTGAGGGTAAAACTCACAGTGCCTATAAAAAAGGCTTGGTATCATCGTTAAATGTTTTTTCTTTGAGTGTGGGATTATCGGATAAAGCTAAACAAGTTGAGTTAGATAGTACCCAATACAGCCAAAAGTTATGGGCGATATTAAAAAATTACCCTTTATCAAAAATTAATAAGCTAGTTTCGAGTGATTTTAGAAAAAGTATAAACACTAATATGCTGCATGCTACATACTGGGCCCCTCTGATCAGTGCTGCGCTATTTATCTTTATTGTGAACGGCTACTTCATGTTACAATATAGCGCGTTAGAAGATCAGTTAAGTGAAAATACTCAGCAAATAAATTCGCTATTATCAAAAAAGCAGAGTATTGATGACACTAATAGCTATGTTCTGGATGTTTCTTCGGAGCTTTCGAGTTTACCTAGGGTACTAAGCCATTTTCAAATTGCACATGAAGCAATTAAAGCTGGTATGGATATTCAGCAGTTCAGGGGGGACTCTAATGAAATCACATTACGAGGTTTTGCTAATTCAGCATCGACGGTATTGTCTGCAATAAGTGAGTTACCCGAATTAACAAGCGCGCAATTTAATGGTCCTGTGAGAAAATCAGGGAAAAGAGACTACTTTGTAATGACTTTGAAGTTAGCGACAACCAATGAAAAGTGAAATAATAAAATATAAGCATTATTTATTGCTGTTAGTGGCTCTCATTACAGCCAATTTTGTTCTTGAGCCGCTATGGCAATATGCACTTGATACGCAGAATAAAGTGCAGTTGATGCAAAAGAAAGCAGCTAAGATAACTAATTTACTTTCTGTTGAAGACCAAGTTGATGAACAAGTCGAACTAATGTCGTCTAAACGGCTTAAGCTGCAACCGTATTTATTTCCTGCAAGTTCAGAATCAGAGTTTAAGTTATTGGCTCAAGGAAAAATAGAATCAATATTAGCGAACGCAAATTGTAATATTGATAGTATTGGTTGGAAAAGCCGCTCTAAGATAGAGAAGAGTTTAATACGATGGACGCTTGAAGCAAGATATAAAGGAAATGCAGAATGCGCGTTAAAAGCAATACGTACAATAGAAGAACAAACGCCAGTCATAAATATTGCCAGTTATTCTCTCGGTGGTAGTGAAGTTTCTGGCAGTAAAAGAAATAGTATGGTTATTCAATTAAATCTAGTAATGTGGCAAAACGCTCATGGGGTAGCATTATGAAATGGTTTATTGGTTTCCTGTGTATTCTAACGGTTTTTACTTTGTTTGATGAGTTATCACTTTCAGAGGAAGTAGTAACTGAGAAGTCACATTTATATAAATTACCCAATAATATTGATCCTGTTAAAGAACAGAAAATCTTACCTGTCGAGGAAGAATGGCTGGCTTACTTACAAGAGACGGAAGTTAAAACACCGGAGCCAGAACAAAAATCAACTCAAGCAAAAAAACCACCCTATCCTACTTTAACTGTGGGTGATAAAAACTATCAGTTATTAGGGATTTTAAAAAAAGATAACCAACCATTCATATTATTAAAAGCGCCTGATTCGAAATTAATCGAGTTAAAAGAAGGTGCGACTCTTTCTGAAGGCGTTGTACTTCAAACAATAGCCGCTTCCGCTATCATCTTGTCTCAGGGTGGTGAATTAATAAAATTTAAACTTTTTGAACGAAGTGACCATGGTGAATAGATTATTTAAAGTAACAATTATATTTCCAGTAGTGTTTGGATTGACCAGCTGTGCAACATTGTTGGATCCTAAGTCTCATGTTCAAGCTGAGCGTGTCAATGTTGAGACATCTTATCTTGACGAGCCTCAAAGTGACCTTCAAGTTAAAGCTGTTACAGAGCAAGAAAACAGAACTGAAAATGGAAAAATAGAATATTTAACGCGTTTATCTGGTACAAAGCAAGGAACAACTTTAGAGCTGGATTTGTCTGATAGTATAAAAAGTAATAAAACGTTCCAAGTATCTGTAAACGCATTGCCACTTAATGACTTTATCCATTATGTGTTTGGTGAGCTGCTAGATGTTTCGTACTTACTTGAAGCAAGTGTAAAGGCTAATACAACACCTGTAACTTTAAATCTTAAGCAAGAAATACCTGCAAAAGAATTATTTTTGTTAACTCAACAGATACTTTCACAAAACAAAGTAAACATAGTAAAAAATGATCATATTTTTTATTTACATACTAGTGATGCAAATACCAAAACAGATAAAGCATTTGGCTTTGGTCGAACAGCAGACTCTGTACCTAATGTATCCGGTGAAATAGTACAACTAGTGCCAATTCTTTACGATATGAAGCCAGGGTTACGAAATATTATAAATCAATTGGTTGATGCAAAAACAGACTATGATGCAACGCAGGGTCTGTTAACTATCGTTGGCTTACGAGAGCAGCTTCTTAGAGCCTTATCATTGGTTGGTTTACTCGATAGTCCATTTATGTACAACAAATCCAGCGCATTGCTAAGCTTTGATTATATAAATTCAGAAACCTTTACGGAGAAAGTAACAGAGATCTTAGCAGAAGAAGGTATTAGTGTGGCCACAACAGGCCTGCGTGCAGCTAGTGTTAAATTTGTACCACTCGAACATTTAGGTAAGATAGTTGTATTTGCAAGCAGCGATGAAATTATAGATCGAGTTTCATTTTGGCGAAATCAGCTAGACAAACCAGTTGCTGGAGCAGAGCAAAGCTTTTATATTTATAATCCTCGCTATGCGCGTGCATCTGATTTAGGTGAAAGTTTAGCGCCATTACTTGGTGGAAGCACATCAAGCTCTAAAGGTGCATCATCTACTAATGAAGGAACCTCCAGTGCCAGCACTCCAAAAACTAATGGAGCTGATGGTAATAGTGTACAAACAATTGAGGGTGATAATGTTCGGCTAGTAGTTGATGGACGCGCAAACGCACTTATCTTTTATTCTACTGGACAACACTTTCAAGAGTTGCAACCAATAATTCGTCAGCTTGATATAATGCCAAAGCAAGTAATGATGGAAGTTATAATTGCTGAAGTAAAGCTTACTGGTGCTTTCTCTAAAGGAGTGCAATTTGCCATTGAAAGTGGCGAAGCCTCAGGTCGTAAAGAGAGCTTTGGTTTTGATAGTGAAGAAGGTTTTAATTATTCAATAGTTGGTTTGCCTGGCAATATTAGTGTGAACTTCTCGCAAACAGATGGCTTAGTTAATGTATTATCTCGCCCTACGTTATTAGTACGTGATGGCGTGTCTGCAAATATAAGTGTGGGTGATGATATACCTACCGTAGGTAGTACTACTACAGATCCTATAAGTGGTGATCGTCAAACCACAGAAGTGTCCTATCGAAAAACAGGTGTTGATTTAACTGTAACACCTACTATTAATGCCCAAGGCACGGTCATAATGACTATCAATCAAAATATATCGAATGTATCGACCGGTGGCTCAGGAGTAGCAGGAAATCCGTCTATTTTTGAACGGACCTTAAGTACAGAGGTGGTTGCGGGGAATGGGCAAACGGTCATGTTAGGTGGTTTAATTAGTGAAAATAAATCAAATGGCGCATCGTCAGTCCCATTTTTTGGTGGCCTGCCATTGTTAGGGCATTTGTTTAGATCGGATACAAGTAGTTCTGATAAAACTGAGTTAGTAATTTTAGTTACACCTAAAATTGTACAAAATAGTGAAGATTGGCAACGTGTTAAAGAAAGCTTTCTAAAAGAGTTAGAAAATATTACATTCTAATTGTAGTTATTTTTTGTTTAATTTATAGCTTAGAAAGTAAGGTTTTTACTTGAAAATTTACAGCTGAAAAGTTATTCTAGCGTAGACCGTAGAGTGGGGTTACGTATATAGTTATCTTATACTAATTGACGCTGTACGTATTAAAGGAAGTCAAGGAGCTGTAAACTGTAATGTCATAGTAATTTAGTTATGATTCAATAATTGATGAGCTATTAGTTATAGTTTTAGTTGGGCGAAGTTCGTATTACACAATCACATTAGTGTGAGGTAATCGTTAATGCTATGTTTAAGTATTACTCGTTAATACTAGCAATAGTATGTTATTTACTTGACATAGTTAGAATAAGCCCTTAAATTTGCATTGATCTGACAACCTCCTGTCAGAACAATAATAAGTCTTGGTGTATCGCTAAAATTAGTTATACACAAGTTTCATGAAACTAGGAGAATGGATAAAATGAAACTTTTCAAAAAAGCACTTTTAGCAACTGCTGTATTTGGTGCAATGGGTGCACAAGCTGCAACGATCTCTAGTGATGCTCTAAGCCTTTCTAAAGAAGGTGCAGCACTAGGTGTTTTACCAACAGAACAAACTGTAATTTTTGATGTAGTGGTAGACAAAGATCACCCATCAGCATCTATAATCACTATTAACTTCGACAAAAACGTTGATATCAACGGTCTAGTTGGTGGTGCAGTTACTCAAACAGTTGGTGGCGGTACTGCATACGCTAACGATGTAGCGTTCAACTATGGTACTGGTAGCTTCACATTCGATGACGTTAAAGTTTTCGACCGTGATCAAACTAAAGGCGAAACTGACGCAATTAGCTTCAAAGTAAACCTTGGTAACCCATTAACAGCAAACTCTGCTTTCCGTGTAACTTTAGGTGAACACGGTCTTGATGTTGATTCAACTGGTGCAGATCTTGGTTTAGCTTCAGATAAAGTATTTATCGCTGGTGTATCTAACATCAACTATATCTCAAATAAAGCAGATGGTTCTCTAATCGAAACTGGTGTTGGTGAGCTTGCTAAAGAAGTTTCTCAGTTCAGCTTTGGCATCACTCAAAAATTAGACGGTGTTATCAGCCGTACTGACCAGACTGATTGGGCAAAAACTAACTTCACTTCAATTGAATCTGATGAGATTGAATACACTTTAACTAATGATGAAACATTAGGTTTAGCACTTTTAGGCGCTGATTTGAAAGTTGTATTTAACGGTAACTTTGATGGCGTAGAAGATTTCTCTGGCGTATCTCGCCCTGCGATTGACCTTAAAGTAACTTCAGCTCCAGCAACTGTGCCACAAGGTGCTTTAAGCCCACTTGTAACAAACACTGAAGGTAAAACTGTTGCTGTTGATGTTCGTTATGATTCATTAGTAGGTCTTAAGCAATCTGTTTCAGAGCAACTAGTTTTCACTAATGAAGATGATTCAACTACACCGAACGACGATGAAGCGACTGAAATCCCAGTAACTGGTGATGTTAAAGCGACTGTTACAGTTTACAATGCTGATAACAACGTAAAAGATATCCCAACTAATGGGTACCCATTGTATGACAATGTTGATGCAGGTAAGTGGACTATTGACGCGACTATCGTTAACGTACCATATATGCCAATCAATGCTCCAAGCACTAACTCATTCATCCACTTCTCTAACGAAATCAATCGTGAAGTTGATGTTATCGTAACTGCTATCGATAACAACGGTTTTGAGTATGGTCCAATGGATCTTGGTTTTAACCTTCGCCCTGACACAGTTGAAAAACTATCTATGAAATACATGGATGAGTTATTCAACCTTCAAGGTAAGTCAACTAAACTAAGCATCACATTCAATCTTGATGCGTTTAAAAATGATGTAGGCGTATACGCAGTAAGCCAAAATGACCAAGGCCGTACTGAAGTATCTAGCTCACAACAAAAATAATATTGTTTAGTCAATATGTTAAAAAACCCGGCTTAGGCCGGGTTTTTTGTATTTAATATTTATGAATGATGAGGAATAACTATGAAATTACAACCCGCTTTAATACTTTGTGCTCTAATATTTTTAAACTCAAGTGTAGGCCTAAATACTGTTAATGCTAAAGAGTCAGGTGTCAAAGATATATCTGGAATTAGTGATAGTAGTTGCAAATTTGATGTCAGCTTTTTAACAGACCCTAGTGTAAAAGAGCAAACGATTAACATTTCTAAAGGTGTAGAGTTAAAACTAAAGCAATATGTTGCCGTACGAACCAAAAATGGCGCTAATATTGCCAGTAATGTTATTTGCCAGCATTTAATAGGTCAACAGTACACTGGCTCACAGGAAGAGTGGAAAGGTTTTCTTAACACTGCAGTTCAAGGCATGATTCAGCATGGTTTTAAAGACTTAAAATTTACTAAAGTAGGTACTGATGACGCTATTTATAAAGGGCAATATCCTAACTATGAATATACCTTCACAGGCGATATAGATGGAAATAAGCAAATAATCCATAACCTAGCAGTGCTTGATAAAGCAAATAATCAAGTGATTACATTCTCGGTCAGCGGCAATGAAAAAGTAGAAAGTGTTATTAAAAAGGACTACGAAAACCTCATTAATTCATTTAGCCTCTAGGCACGACTACTTTAGGTTGTTATCAGGTTAAATCAAATCATTAGGTGTTGCTCTAACCGTGTGAGCAACGCCTTGCCTTTTACGCGGTGGAAAATATGACATTCGTAGGTTAACCTAAGAATGCTGCGGCAGTCCTAACTAGGGCCACACAGCACTGTATTAATGAACAGACGGAGCCATAATTGCAGGAAGGATATATTTATTTGCTACAAATTTAGAGCCTTCGAGAGTCAAATGCCCGTAGTCAAAAGCAATTAATGTATCTCCAACTTTCGCTCTGCAAGTAAGTTTATTATCATGATCAAAGCACAAATTTTCTAGCATATTTACAAATATGAAATTGTTATTCTTTGCATGGAAATTTAATAAATAAGAGTTGCTTTTTAAAGCCATATCATCAAAATTAGGGTCAGAAATAAACTCTTGGCCTTTATGCCTTTTTAAATAAATCACAGGGAGTGAAGGCTTCCATTGTGGTAGCGGGCCGATCACTATGACTTTTGAAACCCCCATGCTATATAGCTGATTAATAGTATTTTCCCAGTCATTTTTTTCATGCCAGCCACGCTGAGCTAATATTACCATGTCAGGTTGTGTATCTAAGATAGCTTGGTAAGCTAAGTTGTTTGAGTAATCACAACCGACATCATGGCGGTTAAAGCCATTTCTTTTATGAATAAAAGATGGGGCGCAACCCGATGATGCTAATAAACTAAAAGGCATATTCAGAGGCATCACAGCGCGTAAGCCAGTAGATATCGCACCCAAATGTGAGTCACCCCATAAAAAGACACCACCTTTTTTTGAGCTTATACATTCATCGCTAACTTGTGGAGTGTGTGTTTTAAGAATTCGATAAGATGCGTTGCATTTCAAAAATAAACCAGTTGGATCCATGACATAATTTTTGTAAGTATTAATAAATTGATTTGCTGGATCTTGAGACTTTACTCTAAAACTAAAATTACCATTATTTAGATAAACAAAAGAGGCAAGTCCCAGTGCTGTTAACATTAAAAAAACGGTTCTTACCCCTGAAGTCTTTTTCTCTATTACCTTATAAGAAAGCATACCGAAGAAAAGAGATAGTATGATTAATAGAAAAGAGTTTTTAGTAGTGTTAGTTAAATAACTGTTCATAAAAACGACTAATGGCCAATGCCATAAATAGATAGAGTAAGACCACGTTCCTAGCTTTTGGAATAGAATGTTATTAGTAACGACATTATTGTTAGATTGTGCCTGAATTATAAAAAATGTACCAAGGGCTGGAAATATTGCTAAGTAGCCAGGCCAAAGGTTTTCCTTTGAGATTAAAAAATAAGAACCTATAACCAATGTTAAACCAAGATACTCCAATCGTTTTTTTCTTGTATTAGTTAGAGCCGCCATTGGATAAAGGAAAGCTAACCCTCCTAGCATCATCTCCCAGGCGCGTGCGGGTAGTAAATAGTAAGCCGCCGTAGGCCATTTATTAGTGGCTATAACACATACAAGAAAGCTTAATACTGTAGCAAGTAAAATAGTTATTTTTATCGTCTTTACTGACATGAATTTTGTCATTGCAGTAAGTGCTAATGGATAAAGTATATAAAACTGCCACTCCACTGAAAGTGACCAAGAGTGTAGTAGCCATTTTTCATGTGATACAGCATCGAAATAACCAGACTCTTTCCAGTAAGTCATGTTAGAAAAAAAACTCAATGAAACGAATATGTGTTTAGACATTGTTGTGTAAACATGATCGAGTTCAAAAAACCAGCCAAAAACTAATAGTGCTATACATAGTGTTGCTAATGCGGGAATTATTCTTTTTGCACGTGCTATATAAAACTTCAGAATCGAAAAATCTTGCTGCTCTATCCCTCTGAATATTATTCCCGTCATTAAAAAGCCTGAAATAACGAAAAATACATCTACTCCGGCAAAGCCACCTGGCATCCAAGAGTCATTAAAATGGTATAAAACAACAGCGATGACTGCTATAGCTCTAAGTCCGTTTATATCTTTTCTAAACTGCAAAGCGGAGCCTTCTTAATAAAATTAAATAAATAATATTAGATAAATAAAAAGTAGTAATTAATTTAAACTTTATGTATCAAGTTCTATATATAATATGGGCAATCTCACGTTTCGCGCGGGCAAGTTTCGCACCTACTGTTTTATTTGTATTTATCTTTCGCTCGAAGATAGTTTTCAGAATCAAACCGGCATAAGTGCTCAATTTGTTTTTTGATATTAGGTTCGTTTAAATACGATTGTAGAGTCTCTTTAACGTGTTGTTGGCTTGGCTCTAGGTGGCTGGCGGTTACGTTATGACTGCCAATATTTATTTGCTTATTGGTAAGTTGCTTTATTTGCGCTGCAAAGCTTGTTAAATCATCTAAAAAACCGACTACTTTATAACGCTCTAAATTATAGCTAAACTCTTGTTGAATTAATTTAGCGTCATCGTGATCTTTTGCAAAGCGCCCTGTAATACACATGCTCATTACATTTGCCATTTGCCAACCACGACGATGAGCAAGTATTTCATCAACCTCTGCAGTTAAACCATCGGTACTCAGATTGTTGGGTGCCATAATGGGTAATTTATTAGTTAATTTATTAAATATGTAGTTTGAAGTAAAGCGGCTAACGGGATCTCGCAGCACAGTGACAAAATTATAACGCTCTGAATATTGCTCGATAATCTGCTTATTAGTACAAACGTGGCCACTTATATAAGGCCAGTTTTGGGCTAAATGGTATGCCAATAAGCCATTTAATTGTCCCGAATGGTGGTCACTAAATTGGCTGATGCTATCTAGACCTGTAATAGGTTGATTAAATGTAGCTAGACTCATGGCAATAGCACCTTCTCGGCTAAAGCGAGACTGTCCTGCAATCGCAAATTGCTCACGCATTGCTAAATCTATTGAAATACCGCCTGATTTTGGTACATGAACAAACGCTATAGGGGCCCCATTTGTTGGGTGTTGCGCGACTCGATGTAATTGAACATCATAACCTAAGCTATGGAAAATACGTTTTGCATTGTGTTTTATAAATAGTTTCATGGGCGGCGTGATATTAGTTGTTTTATAGATGATCTAACGATGGACGGAGAGTCTAACATAGCTTGATGTAATAGCAGGGCATATTGTTTGGTTTTTATGTTAAAAAACAAAAAACCATAGCTTGCAACCATGTACGAAATAACAGTAGCCCAAGCTGCTCCAAGCCCTTGATATTTTGGAATAAAAATTAAATTTAAAATGATGTTTGTTATCGCTCCAAGTATGCTTGATAAAAAGCTAAATTTATATAATTTTTCTATAATGAGCCACTTTGAAAGTATAGCTCGCTGAAAAATAAAAATACTGGCAAATATATGCACACTTAATATTGCTGCGCTTTGTTGATATACCTCACCATATAAAAATGTAATTAAAGGTTCGGAAATTAGCCATATGATAATGCTTAAAATAATAGCTGCCATAGTCATTAGACAAATTAATTGGCGGATCAACATAGTGTATTGCTTTTGGTTTCTGAATTTGTATTGACTAAGTTGCGCGGTGAATACATTGGCAATTAATATCGGAAATACATACCAAAACTCAGATAACTTAGCTGCCGCAGCGTAATATGCAACAGCTTCACTATTGACTAGTTGTGCTATCATTATTTGGTCAATTTTCAAATATAAAATGGCTGCTATACCAGACATTAGAAGCCACTTTCCCTTATGGAAAAGCGCAAAATAAGTGTTTTTGGTAGGGCGTTTTTTAATCTTTTTATGATGTTGCTGGTATACATATGTAAAATAATAGCAGCACCCAATAACTACAAACTCTAAGCCCTGTAATAAAACTAATGTTGTTAATGTCGCGCTATTAAGTATTGCGATGAGTTTTAATGCATTGATTATAAAAAGTGTCGATAACCTTAGTGTTAACAACAGGCTCACTTGCCTTTTTGCTAAATAATAGTATTCAATGACATAAAATAAACTAAAGCCCTGCATTGCAACTAAAACAACAATTAGCACCGAACTATTGCTTTGTTGGGCTGCGCTAAAGCAAATAAATGAGGCTGCTACAATTGCGGAGAGTGTACCTATAAAGCGAATAACTAAAGCGCTGGAAATATAGTAGTGGCTATTTGTTGGGTGCTTAACAACGTACTTAGTAATGATATTGTTAAGGCCCATTGCGGTAAGTGGCGCAAAAATACCAGCAAAAGAGAGTATGTAAGAGTACTCTCCAAACAGGGAAGGGCCAGCTAGACGTGCCAGCAAAATGCTATTGATAAAGCTAAGGCCAAGTAAAATGACTTTTTCAAAGATTAATAGCAGGCTATTTTTAACACTTGAGGCCATTTCAGCGATAAGTTTCTATATTAGTAAAAAGGATATTATATATTACCCTGTTGAAATTGGCACTGAAAGCTTGAATGCCATAGGTATGGCGTATAAGCTTCATGCTTTGTAAACACTAGTAATAAGGTCATAGTGTGCTAATTGAAATTAAAGGTGTGCAATTTGTAAATAAAGGTGCGGAGTTAATGTTGTTTGCTATTTTACAACAGCTAAAAAAACATTTGCCAGATGCCGAAGTTTGTTTGGCTCATAATGCAAACTCACCCTATAGCAAGCGTGCTGCTGCAGGTGCTTTTCAAAAAATAAATTTAAGAAAGAATATTTTCGACTTTAATTCTATATTTTATTTTGTTCCTGCTAAAGCCCGTAATTATTTTAAAGAGCGTTTTGGCGTAGTAACTGAAGCTGACGTCGATGTTGTACTTGATGCTTCAGGATTCAGTTATGGTGATCAGTGGCCTGACTTGATATTACGACAAGTTGCGAGTGAAGTTTCACGACTTAAGAGAAAGAAAAAAATATACATTTTTATGCCGCAATCATTAGGCCCTTTTACTCGGAAAAAAAATAAGCTATACGCCACAAAAGCATTTTCGGATGCGAAAATTGTTTTTGCGCGTGAAAAACCATCGTATCAATATATTCATGATTTGCTTTCAAGCACTACTCGTAATTACTACCAAATGCCTGATTTCACAAATTTAGTTACCGCCATGTCGGATGAACAATATATTGCATATAAGAATCATCTTATAGTGATACCAAATTCAAAAATGTTAAGCAGTAAAAATAAAGACCAACATTGGAAAACAAACTATACAACTATGATGGTCACATTGATCAATCAAGCAATGAATGAAGGGGTCCCTGTTGTTATCCTAAATCACAGCGGTCACGATGATCGTGATTTATGTTTAGTCATCCAGCAAGGTGTCAATAGTCCATGCGATATAATCGAACCTGCCACAGCAATTGCAGTTAAAAACGTCATTGGCATGGCCAGAGCAGTAGTAAGCTCAAGATTTCATGGCTGCGTTAGTGCTTTATCACAAGGTATTCCGTGCATTGCCACTGGTTGGAGTCATAAATACCAAGAGTTGTTTAGGGAATACAAGAGTGAGCACTTGCTGTTGACTTCACAAATGGATGAATATGTTTTACAGAGTAAATTACATTGCTTACTAAACCCAGAACCACAATGGCTTGACACGCTTCACGCCACAAGTGAACAATATAAAGCTCAAAGTACAGAAATGTGGAAAAAGATTTTCGCCGAAATATAAACTCTACAATACCCTAATTTATACATAATAGAGCCACTCCTAAAAACAGCTAATAACCTTAGTGATGTTGAGGGAATGTGTTTTATTGTAATTTTATGTAAGTGTTTTGTGTCTGTAGTCTTGATTCACTTTGTAAATTTGGCTTAGTGATTTATAGTTCAGCGGAATCAGTATTTTATGAATGGGACTCTACTGACATAACATTAAAGGTTATGTGTTATACCTCTAGAACATTTCGAGTTGATATTTTTTCTAAATATAGCTGCTGATTTTGCTTGGTGTTGTTTAATACCTATTGATAAATAGCCACATCGTTTTTAGCGTGGCCTGACTTGTAAGCTTAAGCTTAAGCTTATTCTTATATTATTCTCTCCTTTTAAAATTGTGGGTTATTTGATGAAAATATGGATAGATTTAACGAACTCCCCACATGTGACTTTTTTCTCACCAATTATAAAGCGCTTAGAGGCTGCTGGGCATGAAACTATAGTTACTTATCGTGATTTCGCTCAAACTAAAAGTTTGGTAGAAAATGCTCCCTTTGAAGCCACGCTAATTGATGGTCATGGTGGAAAGTCAAAACTTGGTAAGATTAAAAACTTAATAAGTCGTACTTATCAACTGATAATTTTTTCGCGAAATAAAAATATTGATATTGCTGTATCTCATAATTCATATTTTCAACTTGCTGCTGCAAAGTTATTAGGAATTAAAAGCCTAACCAGTATGGACTTTGAAGGCCAACCAGCGAACCATATTGCTTTTCGATTAGCATCATTAGTGTCTGTTCCTGAGGTGTTTCCTAAAGAAGATTTAAAACGATTTGGCGCTAAGAATGTTCGTTTCTATCGTGGTATTAAAGAAACCATAAGTTTAGCTGATTTTTCAATAGATCCTGGTTTTGAGTTAAAGTTAATTGAAGCTTTTAAGTTACAAAAGGCTGATTTAGATAAACCAGTGATCGTAGTTCGACCTCCCCCGAGTCTAGCGTTGTATCATAATAATGATGATGAAATATTTCAGTTGGTACTTGTTAAGCTAAATTCATTAGACTGCACAACTTTAATTGTGCCTCGTACAAGTGAGCAGGCAGATGAAATTAAATCTAAATTTCCAGATTTCTTTTTTTCTGACATTACTCTAGACGGGCTTCAACTAGTTGCATACGCTGATGGGTTAATCAGTGGTGGTGGGAGTATGAATCGAGAAGCCGCATGCTTAGGAACAGAAGCAATATCAGTATTTTCTGACAAGCTATGTGCGATTGATCAATTTCTACAATCAAAAAGCATGTTAAAACAGCTTACTACAGAAGCTGACGTAAGTAATTTAAAGTTTAATCAAAAAAATATGGCGATATACGAGCCATCTACACAATCGATAGATGACTTCATCCAACATATAAATCAACTTACCTAAGGATTAAAATGAGTAAAGTATTTATTCACGCAACCGCAGAAGTAAGCGACAAAGCTATTTTAGGTGGAAATACTAAAGTCTGGAATTTAGCGCAGATTCGCGAAAATGCATCCATTGGCGATAATACCATTATTTCAAAAAATGTGTATGTTGATTTTGATGTGAAAATTGGTCGCAATGTGAAAATACAAAATAATGTTTCTGTGTATCATGGAGTTACAATCGAAGATGATGTGTTTGTTGGTCCATCAGCTATTTTTACCAATGACTTTCGCCCACGAGCTGTAAATGATGATTGGAAGGTAACACCTACTTTGATAGAAAAAGGGGCTTCTATTGGTGCGGGGGCTACACTTATTTGCGGAATTAAAGTGGGTCAATATGCAATGATTGGCTCAGGTGCGGTTGTGAATAAAGACGTTCCAGCACATGCACTTGTAGTTGGAAACCCTGCAAAGTCAGTCGGTTTTGTTTATAAAAATGGTGAGCGAGTAGCGACAGAACACTTAGTTGAAATAACAGGCAATAAAGCTGTCTTTATACATCCTCAGAGCCAAGAAAAGCTTAGCTTACCATTGCAGAATATTAAAGTTTTACCAATTTAAAGTGGAGTTTATAAATGATTAACATGGCTCAGCCTCAAATAGGCCAAGAAGAAATTGATGCTGTTGTTGCAGTAATGAAATCAGGAATGATTGCATCAGGGACTATAGTCACTGATTTTGAAAGTGCATTTTCGGATTATATCGGTGCGCCTTTTGCTGTTGCATCATCAAATGGGACTACAGCTCTGCATGCAGCTTTATTAGGACTTGGTATCAGTGAGGGCGATAAAGTATTAACGACTCCTTTTACATTTATTGCATCAAGCAATTCTATCTTATTTAATCGCGCAACTCCTGTTTTTATCGATATTGACAAAGATACCTTCTTACTTGACCTTGATCGATTGGAAGAGTATTTAGAAAATGCCAATGATTCAAGTATTAAAGCAATTTTAGTGGTTCACCTATTTGGTCTGGCGTGTGATATGCCAAGATTGATGAAGATCGCAGAAAAATATAATTTACAAGTGATTGAGGATTGCGCGCAAAGCCACGGTGCTGAAATAAATGGTGTCAAAGCGGGTAGCTTTGGTGATGCCGCATGCTTTAGTTTTTACCCAACGAAGAACATGACTACTAGCGAAGGTGGTATTTCATTATTTAAAGATCAAGCTAAAGCTGACCTTGCTCGTAAATATGTTAATCATGGACGTGTTGACCAATATAAGCATGATGTGCTTGGTTATAATTATAGAATGACTAATATTTGTGCTGCAATTGGTTTAGAGCAACTTAAAAAGTTACCTGTTATGAATGCTCAGCGCATTAGTAATGCACAAGTATATAATGAACTTTTAGCAGCGAATGCCTACATAAAAACACCTGTATTACCATCTACATTTAAGCACGTTTATCACCAATATACGGTTGTTGTCGAAGATATAGCTCGTGACGAAGTTCAGTCACTTTTAAAAGAGAACAATATAGGCTCGGCAGTTGTATATCCTTATAGCATGACGGAACAAGAGTTTTATCAAGATAAAAGCATAAATGTAGGCGACGAGATATCTAGAGAAATATCTCGTAAGGTGTTATCTTTACCTGTTCACCCAGGTTTGAATCAATCAGATATAGAGGCGGTTTGCCGGGTATTAAATTCAATTGGACTGAGTAAATAACTATGAATCACCCTAGAAAAGTACTAAAAGTAGGAGTTGTTGGTGCAGGCTCAATGGGCCGCAACCATACACGTGTTGCAGTTGCAAATCCTTTAGTTGAATGTAAAGGAATTTTTGATCCGAATGAAAAAACGGGTGTTGCGGTTGCGGATGAATATAGCTGTTATTATTACGATAACTATGACGAAATGCTAGCTGCTGTAGATGCAGTTATAATAGCAGCTCCTACAACGCTACATCATCACTTAGCAAAAACAGCCTTATTAGCAGGTAAGCATTGTTTAATTGAAAAACCTGTAACAGTCGAGATAAGTGAAGCCGAAGAGCTAAAAAAAATAGCGGAAGAAAAAGGGCTTGTAGTAGTAATAGGTCATGTTGAGCGTTATAACCCAGTATATCCTGAGCTCAAAAAAATACTTGAAGATAAAGAAGTTCTGAGTATTAAAGCAAGCCGCTTAAGTTATAACACTAATCGTGCAAATGATGTTGATGTTGTGCTCGATTTAATGATTCATGATTTAGACAACGTAAATTGCTTGGTATCTGAACCACTCAATGTAATTAGTGCTGTAGGTGGCGCGTTTCATTCATCAAATCTAGATTATGCAACAGCGTTACTTAAAACCGAAAGTGGTATCGTATGCGATATTACAGCGAGTAAAGTATCTCAAACAAAGCATAGGTCGTTACAAATCTCATGTTCAAACTGCTTCATTTCGGTCGACTTTTTACGTAAAGAAATTGAATTGAATCGTCATGCTCAAGGTTCTTATGTTTCTGATAGTTCAGAGGTTAAATATAAGCAAGAGCAACTAGTTGAACGCGTCTTTGTGCCAAATGTCGAGCCGCTGATGGCTGAACATGTTGACTTTGCAAATGCTATTTTAAACGATACTCCAGTGCGAGTAAGCATCCAAGATGGTATAGAAGCGTTACGTTTAGCAAATGAGGTGCAAAAGCAGTGCCAAGCAAACTAATTCGTTTTATTGATATTGTACTTTCGATCATTGCGATTGTTCTGCTTTCACCTATATTAATAGTGATTTATTTTTTGATCGCTATTAATATGGGGATTCCTGTATTTTTTGCACAAGAACGATTAGGTTATAATGGTAAAGTTTTTACTGTATTAAAGTTTAGAAGCATGGATAGCAGTAAAGTTATTAATGAAGAAAAACTTGAAAAGGTAAACGAGCATACGATTAAGTTTAAAAATGATCCTAGAATTACTCCGCTAGGTTCTTTTTTACGTAAATCGAGCCTTGATGAATTGCCACAACTGTTCAATGTGCTTAAAGGTGATATGTCGCTTGTGGGACCTCGTCCTTGGGTGCCTGAAGAGTATGAAAACTTACCTAAAGAGTGGTTTGCTCGCTTAAACGCAAAACCAGGTATTACAGGTCTCGCGCAAATAAACGGTCGCAGTGATTTAGATATGGCTAAGATCGTTGAACTTGATATTGAATGGGTTCAAACGCAAAGTCTTAAGCGTTACTTTACAGTTTTGATGCAAACCGTATTAAGTACGACAAAAATGAAAAATGTTTATTAAAAACACACCATGAGAATTTTAGTTGTATCAAATATGGGTTCTAAAAAGTCGAATCCAACATTAGGGCTGTTTGTTGATAAGCAAGTTGCTCTATTAAAGCGAAAAGTGGAATATTTAAGTTATTTTTATATGAAATTTAACGGAGATTCTCTTTTTCATAAGGCCGTAAAATATCCTTATTTTTTCATAAGCTTTTTTATTCAACACGTTTTTTCTATCAAGAAATACGACATCATTCATGTTCATTACTATTACCCAACTATTATTACCGCCTTAATTTATAAGTATTGCCGTAATCAACGAGTCAAAATTATAGTGACTTGCCATGGTGGTGATATTTATTGTTATGATCCACCTAAGACTATATATAAGAGACTATCAACATTAGTTGACCATTGGATATTTACGTCAGCAGCATTGCAAAAACGTTTTTTTAAGCCAGTAAAAAACGCCAGTGTGATTTGTGCTGGCTATGACGATGCTGTTTATCAATATAATGATGTAGATGATAAGTCTATAGATTGTATAATTGTAGGTTCGCTTGATCATAATAAGGGATTGGATCGCTTCATAACTCTTGTTAAAACGTACCCCAATCTTCGTTTTGCTGTAGTTGGCAGTGGTTCTTATCATACCCAACTTATTAAGCTTGAACAAAAAACTAGTAATTTAACTTATTTTGGCTCGTTAGAACCACATAAACTAAAAGCAGCTATATCTTCATCACATTTATTACTATCTCTATCTCGTAATGAATCTTTCGGTTTGGTAATCTCTGAAGCGCATGCATTGGGTGTTCCTTGTATCGCAACTAAAACAGATGGCTCTTTAGCACAAATACATGACGATCATTTTATTATTAAACAAACAGGTGATGTTGCAGAGAGTGAAATTGTGGAGTCGATTTACCTGTCAGTAGATCGTTATTTATCGCTACCACCACAGCAGCAAAATGTAATTAGAACAAAACTAGCAAAAGATGCTAAAGTTTTCTCACTTTCAAAAGCAACATCATTAATTGTTGATTGTTATAACCAGCTACTGGGTACTAAAAATGCTTAATAAGACGATAGGTATTTATCTACCCACAAAAAACCGAGTCGAACTGTTAAAAAGAGCTGTGGATTCTGTTTTAGCGCAAACATATAGCAATTTTAAGCTGTTAATTATAGATGATGGCTCAACCGATACAACACCTGAATACCTAAAATCAATAACGGATCCTCGCGTATCATATATTCGTAATGAGCAATCTGAACGGGCATGCAATGCAAGAAACCGCGCAATTAAAGAGCTAGATACAGAGTTAGTCACCGGCCTAGATGATGACGATGTGTTTTTGCCTGAGCGTTTAGAACGCTTAATTGCTGTGTATGATCCTCATTATGCATTTGTTTGTAGTGGCTATTATTGGGACTATGGCGCACATAAAAAATCATTGTTCTCTAGTAATAAAGTTATCTCAGTCTCAGCAGCTCTAGATCTAAACCAGTGTTCAAATCAAATACTTGTTGAACGAAAAAGAATTTTAGAGGTTGGCGGTTTTGATCCTGAATTACCTGCGCTACAAGATCATGATTTGTGGGTAAGATTAATTGCAAAATATGGAGACGCTTATCGCTTAGGTGAAGAGCTCTATATTGTTAATGATGATCAAGAGTTAGAACGTATTTCATCCGTAAAGAATAAGCTTTATGCAATTGATTTATTTGAAAAAAAGCATATTTCAATTATGAATCAACGAAATAAAGAAAACTTTGCATTTTATCGAAAAAAAATAAAAGGTGAAAAAGTCTCTTTTTTGGAGCTATTAAGCTCTAGCCAGCATGGTTTATTCAAATTAAAAGCGAGGCATACTCTATCTCAATATTTAAGCAAGTTAGCTAAGTATCGTTTAGATTATATGCATAACAACAAGGTTGAACAACCAGTTGCGAATTGGTTATTAACGGTTTTTATTCCGCTTATTGCTACAGGTGGTCCAGGTGCATCACGAGTCATTTTATTATCATCCTGCATTTTCTTTTTAGGTGCGAGTAATACCGCTTCCTTTGGTAGTGATTTTTTTATTCTAATGCTCTTAAACACGATGTTTAGTCAAAGTTATGGCTTTTTTATACTCAAACAAGAGTACGGAAATTCATTTAATGCCGTGATAACTCAGTCCCTAAGTGGGCTAGTCATCTCATTGGCCATTTTGTGTGGTTTATATTTTGCGGAAATAATTTCAAATTTAGTTTTTTCAGCTCCTCTACTTATAACATTACATTTTTATTATTTGTTTAGGTTTAAGCGAATAGCTAAGCATGGTTTTTTTATTTTAGCTATTGCAGAATGTTTTATTTCTGCAATTTGTCTCTTTGCTCCAATTATTCTAAGTAAATTACAGATTGAACATCTTAACGCACCATATATTGTTTACGTAGTAGCATCTTTTATTGGTTTACTTGTAGTACTAAGCTTCAATGAAAAACAAATTAACAGCCCTGAAAATAAAAAAATACCAAGGCAGAAAGTCATAAATATTGCTATTTCGACAGCAGCGAGTGTTTTTGCGCTATTTTGTTTCCCGTATACAGCAAAGTTGGTTTTAGAACCTCAAATTGCATCATACGTAGCTTTGACTATTTCGTGCTTTTCTATTGCAATGCTGATCCCTCGAACTCAAGCGAATAAGTCTTTACCAAAGCTAGGCTTAGATAGCTTATCAGCTGATGTACTAATAAATATCAATAAGAGTTACAGTAAACTGATTTGGGGAAGTTGTTTAGTTAGCTTGTTAATAACAGCGTGCTATTTAAAACTGTTA
Source organism: Pseudoalteromonas sp. KG3 (assembly GCF_030436385.1). NCBI lineage: Bacteria > Pseudomonadati > Pseudomonadota > Gammaproteobacteria > Alteromonadales > Pseudoalteromonadaceae > Pseudoalteromonas > Pseudoalteromonas sp. KG3. Next base: position 2,135,082 of record NZ_CP098523.1, on the reverse strand, counting down.
GCCGTTCCTTGGGATTTAGCTTTTAGCATACCAGCAGCTATTATGTGCCTCTTTTTATGTTCGCAATATGGTTTTATCTATCTAACAACATTAAGTTTGCGCGGAAAAGATGCGATTGTAGCGAAGCTAAATTTAATGGTTTTGCTTGTTACCATTGCGTCGCTCAGTCTATTATTATTTAAAGTTTTTAATATAGAAATGATTGCTCTATTACTCCCTATTATTTGCATAACATTTGTAGTTCGAAATATACAAGCAAAAAAAGTAATAACCCGAATTACTCATTAAAGATTTCATATGAGTAATTATATGCTACGAGAATTATGAAGCAATAGAAGAGCGAACAGGAGATCTTAGAATGATATCAGCGGTTGGTGCTATTAAAAACGTACTCAATAGTGAGTGAAAACCTTAGTAATTTATTTTTTAGTTTTGGCTGTCGTTTTATACCTATTCGATACTGTTAAGTCCCTTCAAGTAAATGCATTTGTAGCTAAGTAAAATATAGTGGATATATAGTACAGCTGCTTTTATAGATATTTATCAGTTTAAGTATGAGTATTATAAGTTCATTGTTTCTCATTGTTCGTTTGGTGTTTATAATAAGAGGCATAAATATAAGAATGTAATCGAAATAAGGTTCTCTGGACTTTCAATTAAGACGAAAATAATTTTATTTAGGATAAATAATGAAAACAAAAAGTAGTGATATGCTTGCATTCTTTAAAATAATTAAAGATAACTTTTTAATTATATTTCTAGTTACGACAATTTTTTCTGTCGTATCAATTTTTTATTCGTTAAGTTTACCTAATGAATATCGTTCATTTTCAAAAATATCAGCTGTTAGTGAAGATAAATCTTCAAACCTAGGAGCGTTGGCAAGCCAATTCGGTGGATTGGCTAGCATGGCTGGAGTTTCTTTAGGTGGTAGTGATGTTAATGTGATAGTTGAAACATTAGAGTCTAGGGACTTTATAAAATCTTTTATTGAAAAAGAGGACATAGCTATAGCTCTTTTTGCAGCAAAAAACTGGGAACGTGAAACTAATAAACTCTTATTAGATGATAAAATTTATGATGGAAAAAATAAAGCTTGGGTAAGAGAAGTAGAGCCATACCAGTCTGTGGAGCCATCATTGGAAGAGTTGTTTTTGAAGTTTCAAGATATATTAAGCTATTCAAAAAATAAGAAAACAGATCTCCTCACTGTTTCAATTACTTTTTATTCACCCGAAATATCAAAGCAATGGTTAGATTCTTTATTGATTCATCTAAGTGAATACTTAAGAGGTAGAGATTTAGTCGACGCACAGCAGAGCATAGAGTTTATTGAATCTCAGTATAAAGAAGTCGACAACACAGATTTAAAAGTAACACTATCCCAATTACTGCAAGAGCAATATCAGCAGCTAACCCTTGCTAAGGTTAAGAAAACATTTGGTTTTGAAGTTAGAGATAGTGCATTTTTACCAGAAGAAAAAGCGGGCCCTAAACGTGCATTTATCGTTATCGCTTTTACTTTTATAGGTGGAATTCTTGGCTTGCTGTTAGCATTTATAAGAACATACATTCGATTGATAAAACATGCCTGAGAAGTACCTAGCATTATCCGTAATAATTTTCATCATACTAATGCTGAGAACGCAAAATTCTTTGGTGCAAGTTTATGTTGGAAGTTTTACAGCCTACTTTTTTTTAGGGTGGGTTTTCGCTAAATATGTTGATATTTGGCAGTTAACCTTTTACTCAATTTCTGCACTCTCTCTAATGTGTGGTGTAGTTATGGGAAATAGCTTTATTGCAATTCGAAAACTCCAAAAAGCTGATACTAAACGTATTGATTTTTCAATCCCAGAGGAAGGAATACAATTTAATCCGTTACTAACAATAGCTTTAATTTCATGTGTTTTTGTTGCTTTTTGTAGTTATCTAATTTTAATTTTATTGCATGGCTTACCAGTACTAAACATAGGAGACCGAACAGAGGTGTCTGGTTTTTTTACTTATCTAATCGGCTTGATTTGGATTATCTATCCATTTATATATGTTTGGCTTCCTAAAAGGTATCTATTAGCAGCAACTTTTGGAGTTGGCTTTATTATGCTAACGATGGGATATAGAACACCTTTAGTTGTAACTATTTTGATGTTCATCTTTTTGAATATTAAGTACGGTAGGTTTGTTTTAACTAGAAATATTAAGCTACTTGGCTGTCTTTTACTTTTATCTGTTTTAACACTATACCCGCTACTTAGATTTCAGGATGATCCTGAAGCGGTTGTAAAGTTACTAGCAAACTTAGATATGCCTGAAGAATTGTTTGTTTTTGCACCATTTATTCTGGTGTTTGCAGAAGGAGCAAGTGTTGTTAAGGGAATAGCGATGATTCTTCCGGATGTTGGTCTTCAGTATGGGCAGTTCACACTAGCTGGCTTTTCTACGGTTTTACCAGGAGAGCAAACTCATAGTAGAACATTATTATCTTACTGGCTAGGTAGAACTAATTGGCAAGAGTCTACCACCACGTCATCTATCTTAGGTCAGTTTTATTTAGAAGTAGGGCAATATGGAACTTACTTTTTGTGTTTTTTTTTGGGGCTTTTCATTTGTTTAGGAAGCAATCGATTTTTGACCGCAAACCGGCCAATTAAAAGCGCTCCTTTTTTAATTGTATTTATACTTTTAACTATATCAATACACACTGGAATGCTCGATCCATTAATATTATATGTTTTACTCATCTATATGCTGATTATATTTATAAGTAAGATGGGTGATGTGATTTTTAAAAAATAAGGATTTATAGGATGAAAAATCTATTATTAAAAATTTTTTATAGTGCTTATTACAAGCTTTCTTTTGCATGTAATGATAAATCAGAAAATAGAAGTACCGATAATGAAAAAATGAAGTTAATATAAAAATTGCTCAAGATAATTTTAGTATAAAAGCAAGCTAAAAATCTGTACTTGACGTTATATCTAATGATGAAAATCTACCTTCAGTTTATCAAATGTCGGTAGATGAAATATCAAACCAAGGTGAACAATTAACTATTGATCAAAATAATATTATTTATACATCTACAACTCCTTTTTCAGGAGATGATTTTTTTGAATATCACATAACTGCAGGGCGGGATCGCACTTTAAATAAAAGTATGATCTAATAGAGAAAATTCACTTATAGCATTCAATTTTGAGCATCTTAGACCACCTTACTGTTATTGAATAAACGCGTTCTGATACAACCAAAAACATAATTTAATTGATGTTATGTTCTTGATAATTAAAGCCATATCCTCAGGGGAGGGATGGCAAGATATTGAAATTTATGGCGATGAAAAACTCTCATGGCTCAGACAATATCGAGCTTTTAAGCATGGTATCCCTCGTCGGCATACGATAGCACGTATACTACGCAGTGTTGTTGCTGAGTCTCTATTAGACGCTTTAGCGTTGTGGTTAAATGAACAGCGTCAGTCATTAAATAAACCCATCATTGCCTTTGATGGAAAGATGCTACGCGGCTCTTATCTAAATGATAGAAAAACAGCGCTGCAATTAGTAACTGCGTACGATACTGAGCGAGGGTTAGTATTGAGTCAAAAACCGACAAAAACAAAAAACGGAGAAATAAGTGTTGTTCGTCAAATGCTTGATATACTTGATGTAAAAGGAAGTGTCATCACGATGGATGCACTTCATTGCCAACACGAAACACTCGAAATAATTTCAGATAAAAAAAGCACATGTTGTTATTCCGGTTAAGAAAAATCAACCCAAATTGTATGGGGCTGTATCGAATGCATTTCAAGCGGTATTTGATGCACATAAAGAAAAAGTCGTCACACACATTACGCAAGAAATCCATGGTCGTAAAGAAGAGCGCTACGTCTATCAATTAAAAGCGAACCTGCCGACAGAGCTTGCCCAGAAGTGGCCAACAATAAGAAGTATAATCGCAGTTGAACGGTACAGAACAATAAAGAATAAGTGCAGTATAGACACGTCGTATTACATAAGTTCAATGTCACCTAAACACAAAATGCAAGGGCATTATATACGGCAACATTGGCGTATTGAAAATAGTCAAAATTATGTTTTATATGCTGTTTTCAAAGAAGATGAGTGAAGAATAGCGTTAGAGGGGGCAGTTGAAAACCTCGCTTTATTTAGGCGCTTTGTAATGAACATTTTGAGGCAATGCGAATGCGGGGCCCCAAGTCAACGTAGCAAAATCAAAAAGGGCAAGCTTGAGTGATGATTATTGGGCGAGAATATCTTTTGGATTATAAATTAATCAAAGTATGCTCCCGCCCTGATAACTGGTGTGAGTGTTTTTATAAAATGTATAAACTTTAATTTAGCGTCTTGATTCTTTAATATGTATAAATTTAACCTAAGCTCGGTAACAATCTGGGCTTAGGTTTTTTTATGTGTAATAACTATATAATACAAACAATACGAACTAAGTATCCTCTTTTCTTACATGGTATTACTTGCGTATTTATTTTGGCATTTAAGCGTTGAATTAGGTTATAATGCTCGGCAATTTTACCCGTTTGGAGTCATGATGGAATTTAAAAGTGTATCAGTGGTTGGTCTTGGCTATATTGGCTTACCAACAGCAGCTGTTATCGCATCGCGCGGGATCAATGTAATTGGTGTTGATGTGAGCCAACATGCTGTAGATACAATTAATGCTGGTAATGTACATATTGTAGAACCAGATTTAGACATGGTTGTACGCAGTGCTGTTCAGGCTGGTAATTTAAAAGCAACCACTCAGGCCGAAAAAGCGGATGTTTTTATGGTTGCAGTACCAACTCCATTTAAAGATAACTACGAAGCTGATTTAAGTTATATAGAATCGGCTGCTAAATCAATTGCACCGGTGCTAGAAAAAGGCAACTTAGTTATTTTAGAATCTACGTCCCCAGTAGGTGCAACTGAAAAGCTTGCAGCATGGCTAGCTGAAGCCAGACCTGATTTAACATTTCCTCAAACCGCGGGAAGTAATGCTGACATAAATGTTGCTCATTGCCCTGAGCGAGTTTTACCAGGGCATGTATTACGTGAGCTGGTAGAAAATGATCGTGTTATTGGTGGAATGTCAGAAGCTTGCTCGACCAAAGCCGTAGCGCTTTATAAAATATTTGTTAAAGGTGAATGCTTGCTAACTAATGCTCGTACAGCCGAAATGGCAAAGCTAACCGAAAATTCATTTAGAGATGTAAATATTGCATTTGCTAATGAGCTTTCGATGATTTGCGATAAACTAAATATCGACGTTTGGGAATTAATCAAGTTAGCTAATCGCCACCCTCGGGTTAATATTTTAAATCCCGGTCCAGGTGTTGGTGGGCATTGTATTGCGGTTGATCCTTGGTTTATTGTCAGCTCAGCGCCTGACACTGCAAAGCTGATCCGTCAAGCACGTGAAGTAAACGATAGCAAACCACACTATGTATTGAAGCAAATTATAGATGCGGCAGATCAGTTTAAAAAACCAATTATTGCATGTTTAGGTATTGCTTTTAAAGCTGATATAGATGATTTACGCGAAAGCCCAGCATTAGATATAACTAAAATGTTGGCAGAGCTAAAGTTAGCTGAAATACTTGTAGTAGAACCAAATATTCATGCTTTGCCTGAGTCTTTAACTAAGCTAGGTGTTGAGCTTGTTACTATTGAACAGGCATTAGCTCGTAGTAATACATTGGCAGTATTGGTTGACCACAAAGAATTCAAAGCTATACCAAAAGAACATGTGGCTAAAAAAATAATTGTAGATAGCCGTGGTATTTTTTAAATAACACTATTATAAAATTAAAAGCCCGCCAAAAACTTGGTGGGCTTTTATGTTTAGGAAAGTAAATGAAAGTTTTAACTGTATTTGGTACTCGCCCTGAAGCTATTAAAATGGCCCCTTTAGTTTTAGGCTTAGAAAACGCACCGGGGATCGAAGCTAAAGTGTGTGTTACTGCTCAGCACCGAGAAATGCTAGATCAGGTGTTAGAGCTCTTTAAAATTACTCCTGATTACGATTTAAATATTATGAAAGCTGGGCAAGATTTATACGACATCACCAGCAAAATATTACTTGGCTTACGCGATGTACTTGATGACTTTAAACCTGACTGGGTTTTGGTTCATGGTGATACAACAACAACATTCGCAGCCTCTATGGCTGCATTTTACAAGCAAGTTAAAGTGGGGCATGTTGAGGCAGGGTTGCGTACAGGTAATATATATAGCCCATGGCCAGAAGAGGCTAACCGCACCATTACTGGTGTGATAGCTAATCGTCATTTTGCGCCAACGCAGGGGTCAGCCAATAACTTGCTAAGAGAGCATGTAAAGCAAAGCGATATTGTTGTGACGGGTAATACTGTTATTGATGCGCTATTAAAAGTAAAACACGATGTATTAAACTTAACTGAGTATCAAACGCAGTTTAAGGCACAATTTGCTAGCGTAACAAACCAACCATTCGTTTTAATTACTGGGCATAGAAGGGAAAGCTTTGGCGGTGGGTTTGAGCGTATTTGCGAATCCATAGCTACGCTTGCTAAGCAATATCCACAGTATAATTTTGTTTATCCGGTGCACTTAAATCCAAATGTACAAGAGCCAGTAAACCGCTTATTAGCAGGGTTAGAAAATGTAAAGTTAATAGAACCACAAGATTACTTACCTTTTGTATATCTAATGGATAAATCAACACTAATATTGACCGACTCTGGTGGAATTCAAGAGGAAGCCCCAAGTTTAGGTAAGCCAGTACTTGTAATGAGGGATACTACTGAGCGACCAGAAGCTGTACATGCAGGGACAGTGAAACTTGTTGGAACTGATGTATCTAAAATAGTAGGTGCAGTTTCTGAATTACTTTCTGATCGTGCTATTTATCAGGCAATGAGCGTTGCGCATAACCCATATGGTGATGGTAATGCGTGCAGTAAAATTATTCAGTCATTACTTCATGGATAAATTTAACATCGCAAAATACTAAACATATATAGCCCCATTAAACATGAAAACTTTTAATGGGGTTTTTATAGACATCAGCCTAAAGTCGCACGTATAATCCCTGCCGTCTGTAGAAGAATAAAAATAATTAGCAGGCAAAAAGTCAGTATTTTAGGGATTGATATGGATAGTTGGTACTTATTATTTTGTAAATCGAGGCAAGAAGCACGTGCCCAAGTTAATTTGCAAAACCAAGGGATTGAAGCTTTTTTTCCTCAGCTACAAAAACAGCAGCTAATTAAAGGTCGTCGCACTTTTAAGCAATCTGCAGTGTTTCCTAATTACCTATTTGTTCGCTTAAATCCTCACACCGGCAACTTTGCTGCGGTAAAAAATACCCGTGGTATTAGTGGTTTTGTGTCGTATGGCGCATCGTATCAATTAGTTCCAGAACAACTTATCAACGAATTAAAAAATTTCGAGCTAACTCAAGATAGTAATAACTTGCCGCAGCCCGGTGATTTAGTGTGCCTAAATAACGGCTCGTTTAAAGACGTACAAGCAATATTTAAAGAGCCCGACGGCGACATGCGCAGCATTTTGTTGGTAAACCTGCTCAACAAACAAATAGAGATGAGCGTAGATAACAGCGACGTAAGAAAAGTAGGTTAAAGGTTAAAGGGAAGTGACTAGGAGCTAGGAAGACAAAGGTTCTAGGATCTAGCTCCTAAAACCTAGTACCTGTGGTTCCAAATGTAGGAGCCGGCTTTAGCCGCGAATGGTTTCTCAGTGCAGCAAAGCGACTCGGTGCCCTCGGTGGTAAAAATTGTTTTGTAGGCTCGGGTTTATCCCGCGCTTTTAAGCGAAAAAGTAAAAGATTCACCACAGAGAACACCGAGATCACAGAAGAAGGGATAAGAAGTTAGCCCTAAGGGTTTTATAAGTGTTTTCTCGGTGCAGCGAAGCATCTCTGCGCCCTCGGTGGTAAAACAGTTTTGTAGGCGAGTAGCTTGCTACCGCGAAAGGTTTTGTATTTTACAATTTGAATTAAACTGACCAGAACGTAGGAACTGCAACCTAGGGGCGGAAGCGTGTCCGAAGGACTAGACAAGCAAAATTTTTAAGTGATTTATTCACAAAGAGGTTAAGAGGCGCTGCGCTGATGAGGTGCAAGCGAAGGAACTAGGTTCTAGGAAAGAGACTAGGGGCTATGGAAGTGAAATATATTTTTATCTTCTCATTTCCACTCATTTACTTCTCTTTGTGCAAAAAAGTGGTTTTTGTAGCAGCGATTTTATATCGCGTTTTTAAACGAAAAAGTAAAAAATTCACCACAGAACACAGAGCTCACAGAGGAAACAAAAGAGATTCATTTTATATGTATTCTCTCTTCTCTGTGTAGCAAAGCGCCTCGGTGCCCTCGGTGGTAAAAAATTAAGTAAACTAATTCACCACAGAGGCCACGAAGAGCACAGAGGTAGAGATTAAAGGGATTAGTACTGGTTCTAGGGAAGTGAAATATATTTTTGTCTTCTCATTTACGCTCATTTACTTCTCTTTGTGAAAAAATGGTTTTGTTTAGGTGAACTTTAACCTAGAACCTAGAACCTAGAACCTTTTAACTAAATTAACAAAAAAGTTAACTGGTTGCACACTAAACGTGCAGTCAACCTTGCGAAGCAAGGGTAGCCATGCTTTAATTAGCCAGCGAAAATATAACAGCACATATCAATAACTAAGCTGAAAGTTTTAGAATTTAATATTATTTTGGGAATAAACAATGGCGCTAAGCTATAAAACACTTGTAGCATCACTCACGTTGCTAACAATGACAGGTTGTACAATCATCCCCGGTAGCCATTTCGAAGGAATCGAATCGGGTGAACAAACAAAAAACCTAGAACAAGACCTTGAAAAAGTAAATATTCAAATCATCGATTCTTCACTTATTAATGAGCAAAAACTTTCTCAAGCAAAAAATATCAAGCCTTCAAGCCTTGATGGTATTGATGCATCTGATTACGAATACCGTTTAGGTGTGGGGGATGTGTTAACCATTGGTGTATGGGATCATCCTGAACTAACTATTCCAGCAGCAGTGCAACGTACTGCTGAGTTCGATGGTTTTCGCGTGCAAGCCGACGGTACAATTACCTATGCATATGCACCAAATATTCAAGCAGCAGGTAAAACTGTACAACAGATACATGCAGAGTTAGTTAAGCGTTTAAGTCGAGTGATTGAAGATCCGCAAGTTGATATAAAAATTGTTGGTTTTAGAAGCCAAAAAGCTTATATAACGGGCGAAGTTAATAAACCTGGTGTATTACCTGTTACAGAAGTGCCACTCACGTTGATTGATGCCTTAAACCAAGCCGGTGGTTTAACCGCGGCGGCTGATTGGCGTACCGTTACTTTTACCCGTGGTGATAAAACCGAAATTATTAAACTTGATGATTTTTATGCCCATGGTGATATTTCGCAAAATCGTTTACTACAACACGGTGATATAGTGCACGTAAATCGCAACGATTTACAAAAAGTGTTTGTATTAGGTGATGTTAAACGCGCAGGTACAGTTGGGGTTAATCGTTATGGTTTAAACTTGGCGCAAGCGCTTAGTGATTCAGGGGGCTTAAACGAAAACACCGCCGATGCCAATGGTGTGTTTGTACTACGTAAACGTAACTTTGAAACCGACGGTGTTATTGCCGATGTATATCAGCTGCATGCAAAAAATGTAGCGGCGTTGGTACTTGCTGAACAATTCGAACTACAACCACACGATATTGTGTATGTAACCTCTGCACCGCTTGCTCGTTGGAACCGTGTAATTAGTTTACTATTACCATCAATTTCTACAGTTGATGCGGTTAACGATGTAGCTAACACTAATTAAGGGTTAATAAAAGATGTTTGATTCTGTATTAGTGGTGTGTGCGGGCAATATTTGCCGCAGCCCTACGGCTGAATACGTATTAAAAAATAAATTAGTAGGTAAAAACGTAGCGGTATCGTCGGCGGGTTTAACCGCCCTTGAAGGCAAACCTGCTGACGCAGTTGCGCAGCAAATTGCTACCGTTAATGGTATTGACATGAGTGAGCATCAAGGTAGGCAAATTAGCACAAGTTTAGTTGCGCAAAATAGTGTTATTTTAGTGATGGAACAACGCCACCTAAGCGACTTATGCACCCGCTACCCTGAAGCCCGCGGCAAAACCTTTTTGCTAGGTAAGTGGATTGGCGATAAAGAAATACCCGACCCTTACCGCCAAAGCCAAGAGGCCTTTGAGCATGTTTACACATTAATCGATAGCGCCTGTAGCGCTTGGCAAAAGTATTTATAAGGATAGGCTAGTACATGAATGCTCAGCCCACTGCTATGGCAGAAAAAAAACAAAATAGAATAGAACAAGAAAGCCAAGAAATCGATCTAATTGCATTATTAGGTGCATTAATTGATCGTAAGTATTTTATCATTGCTTTAACAGCTGCGTTCATGGTTATGGGGGTTGTGTATGCGGTATTGTCAACACCCGTATACCAAGCAACCGCGATGATCCAAGTGGAAAAAGGCAGTGCCTCGGTCCCTGGTTTTGATGACATGGCCGGTATGTTCGAAAGTACATCGGCTGCTGTTACAGAGATTGAACTGTTAAAATCACGCTCAGTAATCGGTGAAGCAGTAGATACACTAAACCTTGATGTAGTTGCAGGGCCAAAGCTATTCCCATTTATTGGTAGCCGTGCTTACCGCACCTTTACACCAATGACTGAAGGTGGGCTTGCTGAACCTAGCTTTGGGGCAAGCTCGTATGCATGGGGCGGTGAGAGCATTGATGTATTTAGGTTTGATGTACCAAGCTCTGCGATTGGTAAAGGGTTTGTACTAGTAGCTGGTGAGGCTAATAGCTTAACTTTGCTAAACGGTGAAGACGAAGTAATACTAAAAGGTAAAGTAGGCCAAGAGCTAACTAACGGCCAATTTAATTTAACCGTACGCAGTTTAATTGCGCGCCCTGGTACCGAGTTTACCCTAGTACGTAAAGACCGCTTAAACACTATTTTAGATTTACAAGCCGCCATTGGCGCCAGTGAAAAGGGTAAAGACTCCGGTATTATTAACTTGAGCTTGCAAAGCGCAAAACCACATTATGCTGAAAAAGTACTTGACAAAGTAGCGGGTATTTATGTACGCCGTAACGTAGAGCGCAACAGCGCAGAGGCACAAAAATCACTCGAGTTTTTAGAAGTACAGCTACCAGAGATCAAAAAGCAGTTAGAATTTGCCGAGCAACGCTTTAACGATTACCAAATTCAGCGCCAATCTATTAATATTTCCCTTGAAACCCAAGGCGTGCTTGAGCAAGTAGTTAAGCTTGAAACTAAACTACAAGAGCTCGAACTAAAACGCTTAGAATTAGGCCGTAAGTTTAAAAAAGATCACCCCACTTACCAAGGCTTAGTTGAGCAGGTTGATGCAGTAAAAGAACAGCGTAAAGAACTGGTTGGTGAAGTAGGTAATCTACCAGAGACGCAACAAGAGCTGCTGCGGTTAAAACGCGATGTTGAAGTAAGCAACCAGATTTATACGTTACTACTTAGCAAAACCCAAGAACTCGACATAGTACGTGCCGGCACTGTAGGTAATGTGCGTATTATTGACTACGCTGAAGTTAATACCTCAAAGCCAGTGAAACCTAAAAAAGCCTTAATTGTGGTAATGGCGACAATGCTGGGTGGCATGTTAGCGGTGGCCATTGTATTGGTGCAAAAAGCTATGCATAAAGGCGTTGAAGATCCAAATGAGATTGAGGCAATTGGCTTGCCTGTTTACGCCAGCGTCCCGTACTCGGATTACCAAGAAAAACTCACCGGGTTTGGTAAAGCCCGTAAAGGTAATAATAAAGCTAAATCAATATTAGCCCTTGATAACCCAGCCGATTTATCAATTGAGGCTTTGCGCAGCTTACGTACTAGCTTACACTTTGCGATGATGGAAGCGAAAAATAACCTAATTGCTATTTCAGGCCCAAGCCCTGGCGTAGGTAAATCATTTGTATCAGTAAATTTAGCCGCAGTATTGGCGCAAAGCGGTAAAAAAGTACTGATCATCGATGCCGATATGCGCAAAGGCTACTTACAAACTCAATTTGGCTTAAAGTGGGATGACGGCTTGAGTGATTATTTATCAGGGCGTTTAAACCTTGAGCAAGTAACTAAGCAAACTCAGGTTGAAGGGTTGAACGTGATTACCCGCGGGCAAATACCACCAAATCCATCAGAGCTATTAATGCACAGTAACTTTAGCAAGCTAGTGGAAGAAGTAAGCGCAGCATACGATATAGTAATTGTAGATACGCCACCAATTCTTGCAGTAACAGATCCTGCAATTGTAAGTGCTCACACTGGTACTACGTTATTAGTAACCCGCTTTGGCCAAAACCATATTAAAGAAATAGAACTAACCCGTAACCGTTTTGAACAAAACGGCACCGACGTTAAAGGTGTAGTGTTCAACGGCGTACTAAAAAAAGCCAGTAACGCCTACGGCTATTACGGTTACTACAATTACGAATATAAATCGGATAAGTAAAATGTAGCAGCGATTTTATATCGCGACAAAAGAGTTAAATAGTTGCTAGGGAAGTAACTAGCACCTAAAACCTTTGGCTTCAAATGTAGGCGGGGCTTTATGTCGCGCAATTGTAATTAAGAACACGTAAAAATTTGAATGTGAGACATTGCGTTAAGAGATTTTGTAAAGCATGCGTTAATCTCTTCTCGTTTACCCTAGCGCACTTATTTTTGTGTAAATGGTTTATGTAGGTCGGGCTTTGGCCCGAAAAAGAGGAAGGTTCACCACAGAGGCCTCGAAGACTAAAGGTACTAGATTAAAGGTATTAGGAAAGAGACTAGATCCTAAAACCTAGCACCTATGTCTTAAAACGTAGGAGCCGGCTTTAGCCGCGAATGGTTTCTCAGTGCAGCAAAGCGACTCGGTGCCCTCGGTGGTAAAAATTGTTTTGTAGGCATGGGTTTATCCCGCGTTTTTAAGCGAAAAAGTAAAGGTTCACCACAGAGAACACAGAGTTCACAGAGGAAACAAAAGAGATTTGTTTTCTCTCTTCTCAGTGCAGCGAAGCGCCTCGGTGGTAAAAATTGTTTTGTAGGCTCGGGTTTATCCCGCGTTTTTAAGCGAAAAAGTAAAAGGTTCACCACAGAGAACACAGAGTTCACAGAGGAAACAAAAGAGATTTGTTTTCTCTCTTCTCAGTGCAGCGAAGCGCCTCGGTGGTAAAAATTGTTTTTGCTAGATTAATTAGCTTGCTGCTCGTTGCACAAAGCCCGTAGCTGTTTTTAAACTGATTAACCTAGAACCTAGAACCTAGAACCTAGAACCTAGAACCTAGAACCTAGAACCTAGAACCTAGAACCTAGAACCTAGAACCTAGATATTATTTGACACAGTAGCGTAACTAAAAAACGCTATTCTGATTTCTGATTTCTGATTTCTGATTTCTGATTTCTGATTTCTGATTTCTGATTTCTGATTTCTGATTTCTGATTTCTGATTTCTGATTTCTGATTTCTGATTTTAAAACTAATAAAGGATTGATTGTGAAAATTCTCGTTACAGGTGGGGCTGGTTTTATTGGTTCGGCTGTTATTCGCCACATTATTAAAAACACCAGTGACTCAGTTATAAACTTAGATAAGCTAACTTATGCTGGTAATTTACAGTCTCTTGAGTCTATTGAAGGTAGCGACCGCTATACATTTGAGCAAGTTGATATTTGCAATCGAGCAGAGCTTGACCGTGTTTTTAAACAGCACACCCCTGATGCTGTAATGCATTTAGCCGCAGAAAGCCATGTAGACCGTTCGATCACTGGCCCTGCGGAATTTATTCAAACCAACATCGTTGGTACTTACACTCTGTTAGAAGCTGCTCGCGAGTATTGGAATACATTAGATACTAATGCTAAAAATGCTTTCCGCTTTCATCATATATCTACAGATGAAGTGTATGGGGATTTACCGCATCCTGATGATGTGAAGGGTGAAGCGGGAAATGTGAAGGGTGAAAACTCTTTACACTTAGCTCCTCACACCTCACAAAATTTACCCTTATTCACTGAGCAAACGCCTTACGCCCCAAGTAGCCCGTATTCAGCAAGCAAAGCGTCAAGCGATCATTTAGTACGAGCTTGGTTAAGAACTTATGGTTTTCCTACTATAGTAACCAACTGTTCAAATAATTATGGCCCTTACCACTTCCCTGAAAAATTAATACCATTAGTGATTTTAAATGCACTTGAGGGTAAAGACTTACCTATTTATGGTAAAGGCGACCAAATACGTGACTGGTTATACGTAGAAGATCACGCCCGTGCTTTATATAAAGTAGTGACTGAAGGTAAAGTAGGTGAAACCTACAATATTGGCGGACATAACGAAAAACAAAATATTGAAGTTGTGCAAGCTATTTGTGAAATACTAGATGAACTAGCGTCAAGTGAAGCGAGAGATGTAAAGTGTAAAGATGGAAAACCCTTAACAACTTACTCTTCTCTAATTACATACGTAACCGATCGCCCTGGTCACGATAGACGCTATGCGATTGACTCAAGTAAAATGCAACGAGAGTTAAACTGGACACCAGTTGAAACCTTTGAAACAGGACTTCGTAAAACAGTGCAATGGTATTTAGATAATCAGACGTGGTGCCAAAATGTACAAGATGGCTCGTATCAAAGAGAGCGATTAGGGATAGAGAGTGAAGGGTGAAGGGTTAAGAGTGAAGGGTTAAGAGTGAAGGGTAAAACACCACACTTCACACCTCCCCCTTTACACTTCACAAAATGTTAAGGGTTAAGAGTAAAAACAGCTTCCACCTCACAACATCTAATACTCAAAAGTAAAGGGAGGAGCTATGCGCACTCACGAAAATTTAAGAGCTTGGCAATATAGTATGGATTTAGTGGAAGCAATTTATAAAGAAACAGCTAGCTATCCAAACGATGAAAGGTTTGGTTTAATTAACCAGTTGCGCAGAGCTGCTGTATCTGTACCCAGTAATATAGCTGAGGGCGGAGCTAGGGGTAGTGATGCTGAATTTATACGTTTTCTATATATAGCTAGAGGCTCATTAAGTGAAGTGCAAACCCAATTAAAAATTGCTAACCGTCTCGGATTTGCACCATTAAATAAAACAACAGCAGAATTAATAGAAAACACCTTTGCTCAATTGGGTGGGTTAATTAACAGCTTAAAAGCAAGGAAAGAAAAATGATATTAAATAGTAAGGTATTGAGCGTGAATAGCGAAGAGATAAGTGGGAAGAGTAAAAACACTTCACACTTAACACCTCACACTTCACGCTTTACAGGTGAAACAATATGAAGGGAATAATTCTCGCCGGTGGCTCTGGCACTCGTCTTTACCCTATCACTATGGGTGTATCAAAACAGTTATTGCCAATTTATGATAAGCCGATGGTTTATTATCCGCTATCTGTTTTAATGCTCGCGGGTATTCGTGAAATACTCATTATTACAACCCCTGAAGACTGCGATTCTTTTAAACGTTTGCTGGGTGATGGTTCACAATTTGGTATTGAGCTTAGTTATACGGTACAACCGAGCCCAGATGGGCTAGCACAAGCTTTTATACTTGGTGAAGACTTTATTGGCAATGACGATGTATGCCTAGTATTAGGCGATAACATTTTTTACGGTCAAGGCTTTACTAGTAAGCTTAAGCATGCAGTGCAAAATGCAAAAGAGGGCCAAGGCGCAACAGTATTCGGTTATCAAGTTAAAGATCCTGAGCGTTTTGGCGTAGTTGAATTTGATGAAAATAAAAAAGCGATTTCTATTGAAGAAAAACCCACTAAACCGAAATCGAACTTTGCGGTAACAGGGCTTTACTTTTACGATAATTCAGTTGTAGAACTGGCAAAACAAGTTGAGCCTTCGCATCGCGGTGAGTTAGAAATCACTTGCCTTAATGAAATGTATTTAAAGCAAAATAAGCTTAATGTTGAAATGTTAGGGCGTGGTTTTACATGGCTAGATACAGGGACGCATGAAAGTTTACTTGAAGCAGCACAATTTGTAGAAACCATTGAACGCTGCCAAGGCTATAAAATAGCGTGTTTAGAGGAAGTTGCGTTTAACAATGGCTGGCTAACGGCTGACGAGGTGGCAGTAAAAGCTAAGCTAATGGCTAAAAATGGCTATGGTGGCTATTTAGCGGATTTATTGAAAAATATATGAAATCCTCTACAAATGCTTTGAAATGGAGCGCTATTGAGCGATTAGCTACTCAAGCCATTCAATTGATAGTTATGTTGTTTCTGGCAAGGTTGTTAGGGCCAAATGCATTTGGCTTAGTGGGTATGTTAGCCGTGTTTATAGCCATAAGCCAGGTTTTCACCGATAGTGGTTTTACGGCTGCTTTGATTCGCTATACAGAACGCAAGGAAGCGGATTTCTCAACAGCCTTTTACTTTAATATCTTAGTTGGTTTATTTTGTTACTTAATTCTCTTTTTTGCGGCACCTAGTGTCGCTAAATTTTATGAACAGCCTGAATTAGTTAATTTAATGAGGGTGCTTGCATTAACTATTGTTATAAATAGTTTTGCAATTGTACAAAGAACTAAGTTAACTATTGCTATGGATTTTAAAACACAGGCTAAAGCGTCATTACTCAGCGTTGTTATCAGCAGTGGGGTGGCCTTGTATATGGCTGAACTAGACTACGGTGTGTGGGCTTTGGTAGGTCAGGCATTATCGAATGCGCTGCTTTTGGTTATCTTATTAAATGTTTTTCATCCTTGGTTGCCAAAAACGGGGTTTAGTAAAAAGTCTTTTAATTACTTATTTGGTTTTGGTTCTAAGTTATTAGCTGCATCACTCATTGACACTGTATTCAAAAACATTTACCAAATTATAATTGGTAAGCAATTTAGTGCGACTCAAGTTGGTTTGTTTACTCAAGCGAATCAATTATCTCTAATGCCTGCAATGACAATGACTACAGTAATACAGCGTGTTACTTACCCCATGCTAAGCAATATTCAGAATGATGTTAATAAGTTTGAAGAAACGTATCTACTAACACTACGACTTGCTGCGTTGGTCGTGTTCCCTCTAATGGCGGGATTGAGCATTTCAGCAGAGCCATTTATTAATGTGGTACTTGGAGCCAAGTGGTTACCTGCGGCAGAATTACTTACTATTTTGAGTTTGGCTTTTATGCTTTACCCAATTCATGCAATAAATTTAAATTTGCTGAAAGTCAAAGGTCGCTCAGATATATTTTTAAAATTAGAGATTATTAAAAAAAGCTTAATAACAGTTATGCTAGTTATTACTATACCCCTAGGGGTCAAAGCTATGTGTATTGGCTTATTAATCCATTCGTTCATTGCGTTTTTTATTAATTCTTTTTATACAGGTCGGTTTAGTCGTTTAAAAACAACTAAACAGTTGGTCGCATTACTCCCCATTTGGGGTTGTGTAATATTTAGTGGGTTACTTACTTATATTGTATCTTGGTATGTGGCAACAAACTATATCTCAAACCCAGCCGTTCACTTAGGTATTAACCTAACTGTGATGCCTCTGATTTACTTAGTTTTAATTCGTTGGACAGCAAACGATTTATATACACAAATTTTACATGTGATTTTTAGAAAAAAGGTTGAATTAAAAAATGGATAAAATAACAGTCACTTCACCACTGTTACCGCCTTTAGATGAATTAACCCCCTATCTTGAAGATATTTGGCAACGTAAATGGTTAACTAATAGCGGCCATTACCATCAACAGCTTGAAGATGAGCTATGCAACTACCTTGATGTACCTTATATAAGTTTGTTTTCTAACGGGACATTGGCACTTATAACCGCTTTGCAGTCGCTAGAACTGACGGGGGAAGTAATTACAACGCCTTACACATTTGTCGCAACCGCTCATGCAATAAAGTGGAATAACCTAACCCCGGTTTTTGTTGATATTGACCCTACTACATTTAATATCGATCCGGCAAAAATTGAAGCGGCTATAACCGAGAAAACTTCGGCTATTTTGCCTGTTCACGTGTATGGTACGCCGTGTAATGATGCTGCAATTGACGCGATCGCTCAAAAACATGGCTTAAAAGTTATTTATGATGCTGCTCATGCATTTGCAGTAAAACAAAACAATCAGTCAGTGCTAAATTATGGTGATTTATCTATTTTAAGTTTTCATGCAACCAAGGCCTACTCGACTATAGAAGGCGGAGCGGTTGTTTGTAAAACGCTAGAACAAAAGCAAAGGTTAGATCAATTAAAAAACTTTGGCTTTGAGTCTGAAACACAAATAAGTGTTTGTGGAATGAATGCAAAACTCAACGAAGTACAAGCTGCTTTTGGGCTTGTTGCTTTAACCAAAATTGACGAGTCAATAGCTAAACGTAAACTCATTGCCAACAACTATGATAAGGTATTTAGTAACATAGCTGGTATTAAAACACTTGATAATAACCCTACCCTAGAATTGAACTATTCATATTACCCTATTTTAATTAACGAAGCAGAGTTTGGTTTAAATCGTGATGAGTTACTTGAAAAGCTGCAGGCTAATAACATTCTTGCTCGACGTTATTTTTACCCATTAGTAACCCAGTTTGAGCTTTATAAGGACTACGTTAGCAGTACTCCTAATGCTAAATCAATTTCAGAGCAAGTATTGTGTATACCCATTCATAATGCTTTAGCAGAAGAAGAGCAAATGAAAGTTATAGAGGTTATTTGTGGTTAATTTATTAAATGAGGGCGACTTTACACCCTTTTTTAAGCTTTTAAACGAAGTTGATGCTGACTTTTCACCTACATTGTCATCACGAGTCAACTTAGAGCAATATGCTTTAAAGTTACTAAAGGTTGCAACTGTTTTTGGAGTATATAAGCAGAACCAGTTGGTGGGTGCAATCGCTGTGTATATGAACGATCTAGAGAGTAAAATAGCCTTTTGTCCATTTATTGCTATATTACCAAACTCTAGGGGCCAGGGGTTAAGTCAACGATTACTTGAACTTGCTATTGCAGAATTAAAATCTAAGCAATTTAATAGCCTATCACTCACCGTTAGAGCCGATAGCCCCGCTAGTTATTTATATAAAAAAGTGGGGTTTAAAGTTATTAATGAATTTAATTATGAAAATAGTTGCATTAAAGGTTTAAAAATGGAATTAGAGTTATTATGAGGTTAACAGCAACGCCACTAATAAAAATTAGCTATTTGGGTGTGAACCTGTTCGTAAAACGAGATGATTTATACCCCATTTCTGGTGGTGGTAATAAAGGTCGTAAAGCGGAATATATTTTAGCTAAATGCATAGCTGACGGTTGTAATGCAGTTGTAACCTGTGGAGGTGCACAATCAAACCACGTAAGAGCCACAGCAATACGTTGTAAAGAGTTGGGTATTACATGCACAATAGTGATCCACGCCTCTGAGCCGAGTGAGTCTAATGGTAATCTCAAATTATTGCAGCTGCTTGGTGTCAAAATAGTCTATTGTGACATGGCTGATGTTGCAAAAGTAATGGACGCTGAAATGGCTGAGCATGCAAAGCAAGGCTTAAAGCCATTTTATATTTGGGGGGGCGGGCATTGTTTAGAGGGCACGCAAGCATTTTACGATGCTGCATTTGAAGCGCACGCACAAGCTAAGCAACACTTTGATTTTGTTTTTCATGCAAGTGGTACTGGTGCAACCCAAGCTGGGTTACATGTAGGATTTAAAAAAATAAATTTAGCGACTCAGGTTATTGGTATTAGTGTTGCTCGGCAAAACCCTCGCGGCACAGAGGCGATCAGCCATTCTGTTTTAGAGTTCGTTAAAGAAAACGGGTTAGATACTCAACTATCAGAAAATATAATATTTGATGATAAATTTATTGCAGGGGGGTATGAAAAAACTCACCCTGAGCAGTTAAATGTAATTAAAAGCGTGGCTGAACAGACTGGAATCATACTCGATCCCACATACTCAGGTAAGGGATGGTATGGTATGCAACAGTATATTAAAAGTGGAAAAGTGAAGCCGGGTAGTAATGTACTTTTTTGGCACACTGGTGGATTATTGAACTTAATGGCGACTAAGCAAATATGAATATATTATTAACCTCAGTAGGGCGCAGAAGCTACCTCGTTAACTATTTTAAAGATGCACTCAAACCGTTAAACGGTAAAGTATTTGCTGCAAATAGCATAGAAACATATGCATTACAACAAGCGGATGCGTTTACATTAACACCACAAATATACTCGGCTGAATACATAGATTTTTTAATTGACTACTGTATAAAAAATAAAATTACAGTGCTTATTTCACTTTTTGATATCGACTTACCTATATTAGCTAAAAACAAACAGCGTTTTAAAGACATTGGTGTTGATGTTATTGTTTCTGACCCCGAAGTGATTGATATTTGTAATGACAAATGGAAAACCTATCAGTTTTTAATTCAGCATAATATCAATACACCGACAACCTATATCTCATTTGCAGAGGCTGTTACAGCCCTTAATAATACAGAGCTTGCATACCCTGTCATTATTAAACCGCGTTGGGGTATGGGCTCAATTGGTATTTATAAAGCCGATAATTTAGAAGAGCTGAAAGTACTTTATAAAAAGGTACGCAATGAAATTGAATCATCTTATTTAAAATTTGAGTCGAGCGCCGATATCGACCAAGCAATATTAATTCAGCAGTGCATTACCAGTGATGAATACGGTATTGAAGTTGTTAATGACCTACAAAAAAACTACGTAACAACATTTTGCAAGAAAAAGTTGGCTATGCGCTCAGGTGAAACAGATCAAGCTATCACCATCAAAAATGATAAATTGTCAGCAATTGGACAACGTTTATCATCAGCATTAGGTCATAGTGCTATTCTAGATTCTGATTGCTTAGAAATAAATAATGAGTTTTATGTGCTAGAGCTTAACGCACGATTTGGCGGTCAGTACCCATTTTCACATTTGGCGGGGGCTAATATCCCTAAGCAAATAGTCGATTGGTGTACAGGTTTAAAAACTAATCAAGAGTTGACGACAATTAATACTGACATTTTATGTAGTAAAGATATAAAACCGGTAAGGTTGTGATGTGAAAAAAATTTTGCATGTGTGTACTGATCAGAAATTTATAGACTTTGCGATCACTAATTTTAATACTATTGACAATGTACAAAACGATTTTTTTGTAATCGCAAAAAATGAGTTAAAATACGTAAAAAATGAAAATGTTACTGTCGAATCAAGGTGGTCATTCTTAGTTAAACTTCTTCTTGGTAAGTTTAAAAATCACGATGCTGTCATTTTTCATTCATTAGGTAATCAATTTAAATTATTTATAAAATTTTTACCCAAAAAATTGAAAATTTGTTGGATTGGTTTTGGTTTTGATTATTATGACTACAGTAAGTTAATTAAAGGGTATGCAGAAAAAAAAGGAGTTAAATATGTTATAGAAAAATATATATTGAACTCATCATATCAACGAATAAATTATTTTTGTCCTGTTTTAGAAAGTGAGTTTGAAGAGGCTTCAACACGATTAAGGTTAAATGCGCAATATTTAGATTGGAATTATGGCTCTTCTGATAAAATTGTTGATAAGTTGAAAAATGATTACGTTGATGGTGATTCTATATTGCTGGGAAATAGCGCATCTGAAACAAATAATCATCTCGAAATAATTGATGAGTTAGTTAAATTAAATGAGACGCGAGAAATCATCGTACCATTATCGTATGGTAATAGTAACTATGCTGAAATGATCATTGCTAAGTTAAAATCTACTTCATTGAACTACACAGTACTAAGGGATTTTTTAACCCAGGAAGAATATTTTTCTATTCTTAAGCGTTGCGCTTTTGTCATTATGAATCATAAAAGACAACAAGCGGCTGGCAATATTCTTATTATGTTATCATTAGGTGCTAAAGTAATACTAGATAAGGAAAATCCATTACATTCATATTTTAAACAGTTCGGTTTTAAAATTTTTGAAAAAACTGAATTAAAATCTAATTTGTTTTCTGCTCTACTGGAAAAGGATATGACTATTAATAAAAAGCTAAGTGTTGAGAATTTTAACCCTGATGTTTCGAAGGGAAAAACGGAAAGACTTGTTTTTGCTTTGGTTTCTTGAGCTTTTTTATAAAGTTAAATCTTTAATTATCTCAGTTTTTTATTTTTATAGGTTTTATGTTTTTTTATTGCATTGATGAGTGTTTGAATGAAAGGACGTTGTTTTGATTGGGGTAAATAAGGTTAAGTATCATTCTTATTTTCCATATTGAAATTTTTTATTCGGGGTTGCTAGTTGTTTTATAAAAATAATAATGTTTCTAGAGTTGGTAATGAAATTGGTTTTTTATTACTTTTAGTACTTATATTGCCACTATTTCCAAGTGAAGCAAGAGCCTCTAGCTATAACGTCAACTTTGCTATTTTAATCTTGTTATTACCATTTTCAGCTGGCTTGCTTAAACTTGGTTTTATTAAGTTGGCTAATATCTACTTGTTCTTCCTTCCGATGCAAATCGCTCTGATTTTGACTGCTTTCTTTACTATAGAACAAGTAGATGTAACAATGAGTTATATAATAAGTATGCTTAGGCCTACATATTTGTTTTTGGTCTTTTCTATTTTTTTAGGGTGTATGCTGCCTATAAAGTCGATAGATGATTTTGATATTATATTTAAAAAGCTTAATTCTTTTTTAACTGTAATTATAGTTTCAGGGCTTTGTTTAGCTTTACTTGAAGTCTTTTGGGGTATAACTGCATTTCAAGCTTTATTATATAAAAGAACAACGATAGCGTCATTGGATGATTATATAACTACTTTCTTTTCTACTTCCTATCATAGTGGATTTTTCTTTTTTAGCTTGTTGGTTCTCACTATTCCAGCCTTTCATTATAAATCTAACGTTATTAAATTTTTCATTTGGGCCGGAGTCGTAATTGTTGCTGTTTTATCACAAAGCAAACCCATAATATTAAGTGTATTAATCCTAGTAACATATTTTTGTTTTTTTAAAAAAGCTAAGTTAAAGTTTGTTATATTTTTTAGTGTTGTATTATTAACCTTGGGATATTCATTAATAAAGCAGCTTGCATTAGTGATATCTAATTTTTTCTATAATGATTCTATAGCAGCAAGAGGTATTATTAGGTTGTTAGATGAATCAGAAGAGTCGGGTAGCTTGTCTGTCCGGGTAGACCAGATTATAGAAAGTATTAGTGCTGTTTCTCATAACTACTATTTATTTGGAGCTGGGGCAGGTCGTGACCTTTATTTAGAGTCTTGGCCAGCTGAGGTGATCTATAGATATGGTTTCATTATTTTTCCATTTATATTTTTCTTGTATATTTATACTTTATATAAGCTTGGAGAAGTTAGCGTTACTTTTGAAAAGCAAAGCCACTATCGTTTATCATCCTTAGCAAAAACACTATTTTTCTGGATCTTGCTTCTACCTTTAACTCAGTTTAGTGGGTTGATGATTGAGGAGGGAAAACTGACTGTTATTAGTATGTTCTTGATTGCCATGATTGTTAAGCTATTACAAGTTTCAAAGAGTTTTAGGTAAGTAGATCAATGTGGAAAATATTATGAAGTCTGTATTACATATATCTAATGATTATTCAGGTTCTACAGTTTATAAAAATCTTGTTCAAGAACTTGATGAACTCGGAATAAAGCAAATTGTTTATCACCCTCTGCGTGATTTGAATCGAGTTGGCGTTAACTCTGTTGAATTAACGGATAGTAATTCTGAAATAATTTACTCACCTATACTTAACTGGCATGTTGATCGAGTTTTTTATCCTTATAAAATTTATAAAATTTATAAGGATATTCAGAAGAGAGTGGACTTTTCTAAAATTGATTTGATTCATGCTCATACCTGGTATAGCGATGGTGGGGTCGCGTATTTTTTATCAAAGAAATACAATATTCCTTTTGTATGTGCAATAAGAAGCACTGATTTAAATGTCTTCCATGAAAAGCTTTTTTATCTTAGACCTTTTGGAATTAAAATAATTAAAGCTGCTAAAAGTTTGTTTTTAATCTCTGAGTCTTATAAGAATAAACTATTAAAAGAACCATCTCTTAAAAGAGTTAAAGCCACTTTAAATAGGAAATTAAATGTTATACCTAATGGCGTAGATAGGTATTGGCTAGAAGATATAAAAAAAATAAATAATAGAAGTGGTGAAATTAAATATGAAAATAGAATTGATTTAATTTATGTGGGTACTTTTATTCCGAGAAAAAATTTACTGCTTATCCAGCAGGCAGTAATTGCTATAAATAAAGAGTTTTCTACGCTTTCTGTTCATCTGAACATCGTAGGAGGGGGAGGGAAACATGAAGAACAAGTTTTTGAACTTGTAAAACAGTTTCCTTGCTACTTTACTTATCACGGTAAAGTTTATGATAAAGATGTATTAAGGGGGCTATATCGAAAATGTAGCTTTTTTGTAATGCCCTCTTCTCGTGAAACATTTGGTTTAGTTTATGTGGAAGCTATGACACAGGGATTACCGATATTATATACCCAAGGTGAAGGAATTGATGGGTTTTATAGTGATAATATTGGCGAGAAGATTTCAATACCGACGGTTGATGAGATTAAAAGTAAAATTATTAAAATGATTGAAAATAAAAATAATTATTCGATCCCGTTGAATTTGATAGAAAAAAATCATAATTGGGCTGAAATAGCCAAAAAGTACATTGATATCTATAGGGACTAATATGAAAATTATTTACCTACACCAATATTTTAATACGCCATCAATGAGTGGTGGTACTCGATCGTATGAGATGGCAAGACGTTTAGTTGCTGCTGGCCATGAGGTTCATATGATTACCTCTTTTCGAGATGAAGAGTGTGATGAAAATGATTGGTTTACTACCAATGAAGCTGGTATTAACGTTCATTGGTTACCTGTTCCGTATACAAATAAGCTATCTTACCAAAAGCGTATTAAAGCATTTTTTAGTTTTGCTTATAAAGCCATGAGTAAAGCAAAAAGCATTGATGGCGATGTTATTTTTGCTACGAGTACCCCTTTAACAATTGCTTTGCCAGGTGTATTTGCAGCGAAAAGTAAAAATATTCCAATGGTGTTTGAAGTTAGAGATTTGTGGCCTGAACTACCGATTGCTATAGGCGCATTACAAAATCCTGTAACCCGTTGGCTCGCTTATAAATTAGAAAAGTGGGCATACACCCATTCTGAAGCTGTGATTGCTCTCTCTCCGGGTATGAAAGAAGGTGTTGTAAAAACAGGGTATCCTGCCAGTAATGTAGCGGTAATTCCTAATAGTAGTGATAATAAAGAGTTTTTATATAGTGAAACGGCTGCCGCAGAGTTTAGAGCTAAGCGTTCATGGCTAGGTGACCGTCCACTGCTAGTATACACAGGGACATTTGGAAAAATAAATGGCGTGGCGTATATGGTTGAGCTTGCCCAAGCATTATTAGTTATTAACCCTGAAATACGTATATTACTTGTTGGTAGCGGTTTTGATAAAGAGTTAGTAGAGCAGCGAGCGCAAGAGTGTGGTGTTCTAGGTGTAAATTTATTTATGGAAAGCCGTTTACCAAAGAAAGAAATGCCTGCATTACTCTCAGCAGCGAACATGTCTGCTTGTTTATTTGTAGATATGCCTGAAATGCAACCTAATTCGGCCAACAAATTTTTTGATGCGTTGGCATCAGGAACACCCGTGTTACTTAATTATGGTGGATGGATGCATGAGTTAGTGCAAAATCATGAATGTGGTTTAGCCATGTGGCGCAAACCCATAACTGATGTTGCAAACACCGTCGCTGATGTTTTAAGTAATCCACAGTGGCTAAACGAGGCTAGTAATGCAGCTCGCGCTCTTGCAGAGCAAGAGTTTGACCGTGATAAACTCGCATTACAATTTATGAGCGTTATTGAAGCCGCTGTTGAAAATAAAGCCGCATTGGCAGCATCCATTGCACCAGGAGAATATAATGTTAAAGCGGACGATTGATTTTTTATTTGCTTTATTTGCTTTATTTACTTTACTACCCGTTTTCATTGTTGTTGCAATATTAGTTCGAGTAAAACTAGGTTCTCCGATTTTATTCTCGCAACAAAGGCCGGGTCTAAATGGTAAAATATTTAGAATGTACAAATTTAGAAGTATGACTGATGAGCGAGATGAATCTGGCGCATTACTACCGGATAAAGTTAGATTAACAAAATTTGGTAGCTTTTTGAGGAGTTCGAGCTTAGATGAATTGCCTGGTTTATGGAATATCTTAAAAGGGGATATGAGCTTAGTTGGCCCTAGACCGTTATTAGTTGAATATTTAGAGTACTACACTGAACGAGAGCAGTTACGCCACTCTCTTAGACCAGGTTTAACCGGATTAGCTCAAGTTTCTGGTCGTAATAATTTAGCGTGGGATGAGCGATTAGAAATTGATGTAGAATACGTTCAGAATCAGAGTTTTTTTTTAGATTTAAAAATTCTTTATTTAACATTTATAAAAGTGATTAAAAAAGAAGATGTTGTAGTCGTTCCTTCATCAAAGTTTGGCAAATTGAGTGATGAAAGGAGTAAAAATAACAATGCATAACTCGCCAGAGTGCTCGTTTAATCTTTCATTAAATGACTGCACGTTTAAAATAAAGCGTGATGATTTATTACCTGATTTTATGGGAGGTAATAAGGTTCGTAAGAATAGTTATATTTTAAACTCATTGCCTTGCTTACCTGATGTCATTATTACTAATGGTGGCGCAGAATCTAACCATGCTCGAGTTTGTGCATTAATGGCAGCTCGTTTAGGCATTAAGTGCCACCTTGTGTTGCATGGTGAAGAAGATAAGTCTGATTATTTCCACGGTAATAAGTTTTTTATTGAATCTACTAACACCGAAATAAACTATGTAAATAGTCATGAAATAGCGCGAACAATAGAAATTGCAGAAAAAAAATATAAGTCGCAAGAGCTTGATGTGTTTGTAATACCTGGTGGTGGGCATTCTCTGGATGGTGCAAGGGCTTATATTGCGGCAGTAGATGAATTAGCAGAAGAGCCTGATTATATTATTTTCCCTAGTGGTACTGGGGCTACTCATGCTGGTTTACTGGCTGGAGTGAAGAAAAAAAATTGGAAAACTCAAGTAATAGGCATTTCTATCGCTAGGCAAGCGGAGCGTGGTGTAGCAGCTATTGATGAATTATATGCACCTCTGTGTGCTGAGCTTAACATTCAGCATAATGTTGATGAGATTATTTTTTTAGATGAGTTCACTTTTGGCGGATATGCTAAATATGATGCTGAGTTAATTAAATTTATACGAGAACTTACCAGCCAAACCGGTGTGCCATTTGACCCTGTTTATTCAGGGAAAGCTCTGTACGGCCTTACCCAATTACTTGAACAATCAAGGATTCCTGCTAAGAGCAAGGTGCTTTTTTGGCATACCGGCGGTTTATTGAATTTACAGTCAGCTAGGAAAGTTTATGATACAAATATCTAATGATCTTTTTTATCGAAAAATCGAACGTTCAGACTTAGTGCATCGAGTTGCGTGGATCAATAACCCTGAAATTAACAGTACGCTTACTTTTGTTACACCGGTTAGTTTGGCATCAACCGAAAAGTGGTTTGAATCAACAATTACAGATAATAGTAAATTAAATTTGAGCTTCTTCCTTAAAGAAAACGATGAGTATATCCCATTAGGTTTTGGTGGTTTTATTGGCATAGATAGAAATAATCGCAGAGCAGAACTATTTATTACTATAGGAAATAAGACGTACCAAGGAAGAGGTTTAGGCAAAAAAATAGTTACATTTTTAATCAGGTTTGGTTTTTCTGAGTTGAATTTACGAAAAATTTATTTAACGACATTAGAGAATAATGAGCGAGCAAAAAAATTGTATGAAGCGTGTGGCTTTGTTCAAGATGGCAAATTAAGACAGCATTTTTATCATCAAGGTCGATATCTAGATTGTTACCATATGTCATTATTAAGGAATGATGTTGAATGAAAAATATATTATTTACCTGCGTAGGCCGTAGAAAGTATTTAGTAGATTACTTTAAAGGTGAATTAGCAAATAATGGGAAAGTTGTTGGGGTTGACATGTCAGCAACGGCTCCAGCTTTAGCTGGCTGTGATAAGTGGCATTTAGTACCAAGTGTATACGATACAAGTTATATAGAACGCTTATTAGAAGTATGTAAGTTAGAAGGTATTGATGCTCTTATTTCGTTAAATGATATGGAGCTACCTATTCTAGCAAAGCATCGCTCTTTATTTGAAAGTGCAGGTGTCACCCTCGTTTTAGCTAACGATAATGCAATTGATATATGTTCTGATAAATATAAAACTTATTTATTCTGTAAAGAAAATAATATTCCCGTGCCAGCTAGTTTTGTAAACTTATCAAGTGCTTTAGCTTCGATTAATGCAAAGTCGCTCGATTTTCCTCTTATCGTTAAGCCTAGATGGGGATCAGCTTCTTTTGGATTGTATGTGGTTGAAAATGAAGAAGAGCTTGTAGAAGCTTACAATACTTGCAAAAAAGCATTAAGTAATTCATATCTGGCACAATTTAAAGAATCAAATGATGATGTTTTAATCCAAGAGTATATTAAAGGGAAAGAATACGGTTTAGATATTTTTAACGATATGAATGGTCAGTATCGTGGTGTTGTTTGTAAAGAAAAGTTATCTATGAGGGCTGGAGAAACCGATAAAGCAGTGACTGTAGATGCGAGTCGTTTTTCTGGTTTTGCTACTACCATTGGTGAAAGCTTAAAGCATGTTGGTAATATGGATTGCGACTTTTTAGAAAAAGATGGGCAGCTTTATTTACTTGAATTAAATCCACGATTTGGAGGGGGATATCCTTTTTCTCATGAAGCTGGCGCTAATTTAGTTAAAGCCCTTTTACTTTCCCTTATGAATCGTAATGATGAAATTGTTGTCAATTACGATATAAATAAAACATTTGCTAAATGCGATACAATCGTAGCTGCACGTTAGTTAATAAGAGTGAATATTCAATGTTAAATACCCCATTTTCTCCTTGGCCTAGCTTCACTACTGATGAGGCAGATGCTGTAAGTCGTGTCGTTTTATCAAATAAAGTTAATTATTGGACCGGCACTGAAGGTCGCGAATTTGAAAAAGAGTTTGCTAGTTGGGCAGATAGCGATTACGCAATCGCACTTGGTAATGGCACTTTAGCGCTTGATATAGCGCTTAAAGCGTTAAATATAGGGGCGGGTGATGAAGTAATTACTACACCACG
Organism: Pseudoalteromonas sp. KG3; assembly: GCF_030436385.1. Lineage (NCBI taxonomy): Bacteria > Pseudomonadati > Pseudomonadota > Gammaproteobacteria > Alteromonadales > Pseudoalteromonadaceae > Pseudoalteromonas > Pseudoalteromonas sp. KG3. Next base: position 2,105,706 of record NZ_CP098523.1, on the reverse strand, counting down.
TACTTTTTTAGCGTCTGCCTCAAGTATTGTTACTGCTGGCGCAGCCCCTGTATTTGCTGATGTTGACCTAAACAGCCAAGCCATTACTGCTGAATCTATTAAAGCCGTACTTACGCCAAAAACTAAAGCGGTCATTGTAGTGCACTTAGCGGGTATGCCTGCTGAAATGGACGACATAATGGCACTCAGTAAAGAACATGGCTTTTATGTAATTGAAGATTGCGCACAAGCTCATGGTGCAAAATATAAAGGTAAATCGGTTGGTAGTATTGGCCACATTGGCGCATGGAGTTTTTGCCAAGATAAAATTATGACCACTGGCGGCGAAGGCGGCATGGTAACCACTAACTCAAAAGAGTTATGGTCAAAAATGTGGAGTTATAAAGATCATGGCAAAAGCTTTGATGCAATTTATAATCGCGAACACCCACCAGGGTTTAGATGGTTACACGAAAGCTTTGGCACCAACTGGCGCATGACTGAGATGCAAGCGGTACTTGGTCGTATTCAACTAACCCGCATGAACGATTGGACAGCAAAACGCCAAGCCTATGGTGCACAACTTGATCAAGCGGCGAGTGGTTTTGATTGTATTCGTTTAGTTGAAGTTCCTAACTACATTGAACACGCAGAATACAAACATTATATGTTTATTAAGCCTGAACAATTGGCCTCTGGCTGGGATCGCGACCGCATAGTTAATGCCATTGTAGATCGCGGCGTGCCGTGTTTTCAGGGGAGCTGTTCAGAGGTTTACTTAGAAAAAGCATTTGATAACACCCCATGGCGTCCTGAAAAACGTCTTCCTAATGCTGTGGAACTTGGCGAAACATCAATCATGTTTTTGGTTCACCCTACACTTACTGTTGCAGAAATTGCAAAAACAACAGAGGTAATGAAAGAAGTTTTTCAGTTAGCGAGTAAGTAAAAGGTAACTAGGTTCTAGGGAAGATATTAGGTGCTAGGGAAGATACTAGGTGCTAGGTTAAGAAATAGGTACTAGATTCTAGGGAACTGACTAGGGGCTAGGAAGTGACTGGGTGCTAGAAGAAGTCTAGGAAACTAAGGATGGTAATTTTTATGCAATTTGAAAAACTGGATGTTTGGAAAAGAGCTTCTCGGTGATAAAAAATTAAATAAGTCAATTCACCACAGAGGCCACGAAGAGCACAGAGGTAGAGATTAAAGAGCTAATAGATTTATTTTTTGGTCTTAACTCAGTGTAGCGCGAAGCGCCTCGGTGCGCTCGGTGGTAAAAATTGTTTTAAGTGATTTATTCACAAAGAGGTTAAGAGGGCGCTGCGCTTTAGAGGAAAAGAAAAGGCGCTAGGTTCTAGGGAAGTGACTAGGAGCTAGGCTTAACTTTACTTTCTCGGTGTAGCGCGAAGCGCCTCGGTGCTCTCGGTGGTAAAATTTTTTAGTGATTTATTCACCACAGAGGCCACGAAGAGCACAGAGGTAGAGATTAGAGACCTAACAAATCCATATTTACTTTTTATTTGGGTTTTCTTTGTGTAGCGAAGCGCCTCGGTGTTCTCGGTGGTAAAAAATTAAATAAGTTCATTCACCACAGAGGCCACGAAGAGCACAGAGGTAGAGATTAGAGACCTAACAAATCCATATTTACTTTTTATTGGGGTTTTCTCTGTGTAGCGAAGCGCCTCGGTGTTCTCGGTGGTAAAAAATTAAATAAGTCAATTCACCACAGAGGCCACGAAGAGCACAGAGGTAGAGATTAGAGACCTAACAAATCCATATTTACTTTTTATTTGGGTTTTCTCTGTGTAGCGAAGCGCCTCGGTATTCTCGGTGATAAAAAATTAAATAAGTCAATTCACCACAGAGGCCACGAAGAGCACAGAGGTAGAGATTAGAGACCTAACAAATCCATATTTACTTTTTATTGGGGTTTTCTCTGTGTAGCGAAGCGCCTCGGTGTTCTCGGTGATAAAAAATTAAATAAGTTCATTCACCACAGAGGCCACGAAGAGCACAGAGGAAACAAAAGAGATTCATTTTATATGTATTCTCTCTTCTCTGTGTAGCAAAGCGCCTCGGTGCCCTCGGTGGTAAAAAATTAAGTAAACTAATTCACCACAGAGGCCACGAAGAGCACAGAGGTAGAGATTAGAGACCTAACAAATCCATATTTACTTTTTATTTGGGTTTTCTCTGTGTAGCGAAGCGCCTCGGTATTCTCGGTGATAAAAAATTAAATAAGTCAATTCACCACAGAGGCCACGAAGAGCACAGAGGTAGAGATTAGAGACCTAACAAATCCATATTTACTTTTTATTTGGGTTTTCTCTGTGTAGCGAAGCGCCTCGGTGTTCTCGGTGGTAAAAAATTAAATAAGTTCATTCACCACAGAGGCCACGAAGAGCACAGAGGTAGAGATTAGAGACCTAACAAATCCATATTTACTTTTTATTGGGGTTTTCTCTGTGTAGCGAAGCGCCTCGGTATTCTCGGTGGTAAAAAATTAAATAAGTTCATTCACCACAGAGGCCACGAAGAGCACAGAGGTAGAGATTAAAGAGCTAATAGATTTATTTTTTGGCCTTATCTCGGTGTAGCGAAGCGTCTCGGTGCTCGGTGGTAAAAAATTAAATAAGTCAATTCACCACAGAGGCCACGAAGAGCACAGAGGTAGAGATTAGAGACCTAACAAATCCATATTTACTTTTTATTGGGGTTGTAATGGTCAACAAATTCTGTAGAGATTCTAAGCGGCATTTTTTAATTCATTATATTTCTGATGTGGCGTCATATAATTAAGCGTAGAATGCCTACGTTTGTAATTGTAAAACTGAATATAATTGTCCACCTCACTTATAACTGAATGATGATTTATAAATGACAGGCGATTCAGTCGCTCTGTTTTTAAACTTCTAAAAAATCGCTCCATTACTGCATTATCCCAACAATTACCTCGACGACTCATACTTTGCGTTATAGTTAGTTGTGATAACCGAGCTCTAAACGAGGCCGCAGAATACTGACACCCCTGATCGGAATGAAACATCAGTTGATTAAGAACCGGCTGTTGACGCTTAATAGCATTATTCAATGCTGCTATAGCCAATTCAGCATTTGGGCTTGTTGATAAGGCATACCCTACAACTTCCCTCGTTGATAAGTCTAACACACAGGCCAAGTAGCTCCACCCTTGATGGTTCCTGAGTAGAGTAAGAGGCAGAGCGTAGTCGAACTATTTCTCTGCTTCTCCTCTCCGAACCGTACGTGCACCTTTCAGCGCATACGGCTCTCCGCTTAATTGTGGCTAACAGCCATTGCAACATCGTTATAGCGAGACGTGACGGTGTTTCTAATTTCATCTCTAAGATATGGGTTTGATTCGGGTAATCGCCATCGAAATTGTAATTTAGGACTACTCACTAACCTAAATAGTGATGCACCACATAAATTACCGCGATTACTTTCACCAAACAACACCCATGTCGTTGCCTGATTTGGCGTTGGCCGTTTGATCCATTTCATCATTAATGACTTAATAGAGCAGCGATATTTCCTCGCCAACCACTTAGCAAGTTTCCAGAAAATAATACGATCAATTTTACTGTAAACTTTAGCGGTATAATCAGTGTGTCGATAAAATTGTGACCAGCCCTTAAGTTTACGATTGAGCTGTTCAACTTTGTCTATCTTGCTACAACTATGATCTCCTGATAAAGCTTGGCTCAATGAATGAGAAAATGCTTTAGCTTTACCATGTGGAATACCAGACACCACACGCATATTACCTTTTGGTCCACGCTTTCGAATAATCCTATGTCCAAGGAAGATAAACCCATCATTTACATGGGTAATATGGGTTTTCTCCATATTAAGCGTAAGTTTTAGCTTACCTTCAAGGAAGTTTCGACACTGATCACGAATTGCTTCTGCTTGTTGTTTATTACCTTTGACAATCACGAGAAAATCATCGGCATAACGACAATAAGCAACCGCAGGGTTCCATTGTCTATTTTCCTTTAGTGCAATACTGCGCTTATCTTGAATAGTACGATTCCAGTACCAACGATTTTTACGTGCTTTCTTGCCTAAGTAACATTTATCCAAATACTGATCAAACTCGTTGAGCATGATATTTGATAGCAGTGGAGAAATAACACCACCTTGTGGTACACCTTCGCTTGTAGCACAGAATAAATTACGTTCAATGTGACCTGCCTTTATAAATCGCCAAAGTAATTTATTGAATCTCTGGCAACTAATACGCTTTCGCACACATTTCATTAATAATTGATGGTGAACTGTATCAAAGTAACTTGATAGATCTCCTTCAATTACCCAACGTCCCCTCGACTCATTTGCATCAGTTAGCTGTAGCTTAACTGTACGAATGGCATGATGAACGCTTCGCTCAGGTCTAAAACCATAAGATAATGAATGAAAGTCATTTTCCCATATTGGTTCCATCGCCATGAGCATGGCACGTTGCACTATCCTGTCTCTTAAGGTTGGTATACCTAAAGGGCGTTGCTTCCCATTGGCTTTAGGAATATAAATTCTTCTGGCAGGCATAGGTTGATAATTACCTGAGAGTAAATCATCTCTGATTTCATCTAGGTAGTCATTCAGATTAGCCTGTAAATGAATTTTCGTTATCCCATCAATGCCAGGTGTTTTGGCCCCCTTTGAAGAAAGCGTTACCTCGGCCGCTTGGCAAAGCCATTGCGGGTGACTGATAAGGCGCAGTAATCGATTAACGCGATGCGTTTTATCGGTTGCTGTCCATGTTGCTAATTTACGTTGCATTTCACTGATTATCAAAGGTCTTCACCCCATTAAGGTCAGATAATTTGCTCACGCAAATCAATTAAACTGCGCCCCTTCGCCATGTAATGGGCTTTCCCCATCTCGGACTACTACGAACGCTCCGCCAACTTGCGTGTCATCGGGGTCTTGCTCCCTTAACATTCACTGCAAGCCTTCCTCGGTTCACCTATTTGAACTCAAACATATTGGGGGGGATGCCGATCGCAGTCTTTAACCTTATCGTGCTGTAAGGTGATGATACTCAAACGCTTAAATTGTGACGTAAACTTTTGTCCATTAATAGATGCATATTTGTCATCTACTAAATCGAATAGAATGCACCTACCTATAACACTCTATTAGTATCATACTGCCTATTAATTCGTGTAGGCAGTGGCGACATTTCAGCCCACAGATGCGGGTTAATCGGTTCATGTTCTTCATCCGTCCAATACTCAGTCTAGAGAAGCATCTTGGCTTAACGAATTCGCCTCACTTCCCGTTGTCAGCAGGTTACGTCACCTCATTAGCATACAATGAGTCACCGCTGCCCAGACTCAACTACTTGCACAACCAAGTAGCGACGCAAATTAGCTAGCTTCTGCTATTTAATTTACGCATTTCAAATAGACTTGTAGTTCATTAAAGCAATCCTTGCTAGTGCTGAACTCCGAGCACACTATAGGTAATATCACCGACCCAATGCGTGTTATGTGAATCAGGGTTAAACTCTCGTTTTAAGAGGTTCTGTGCGTACTTATGTTCATCACCTGAGTTAGGGTAGTAATGTTTTTTCTTCGGCCTGATGGCTTTTATATTCAACTTTTTCATCAGTGCCGCTGTTTTATATATTCCAATCGTATGATTTAACGCATTCAGTTCAACGTTCACTCTGCGTCTACCATACGTATAACCAGAATCGTCAGCGATAGATTTAATTAACTCCAGCAGTGCCTGCTCTGACTTATTTGGCGCGACGGGCGCATAGTAATAACTACTTGTACTGACTTCTAAAGCACGACACAACTCAGATACCGTATAGCTTGGGGTCGCTTTCTTCAACGCTTTAATTACTTTAAATTTTGATTGTCGCGAATGAAGAAAGCGGTGGCTTTTTTTAATATATCATTATCCCTTAAAGCTCGCTGTAGCTGCTTCTCTAGCAATTGAATACGTTGCTGTTCTGGTGTGAGTGCTTGTACATTTCCCGGGCTCTTACCATCTAGCTCAGATAGATATTGTTGCTTCCAACGTGATACTGCTGACTTTCCTGCGCCAGACATCTCTTCAATTTGCTTATTGGTATAACCTTCTTCTACCATTAATTTGGCATATTCAAGTTTTTGTTGTGCACTGAGTGTTACTTTTGATTTTCTGGTCATAGTGATACCTTTTGGGTTTAGCTCATTTTACGCTATAAACCTGTCCAGTTTCATTAGACCATTACAGGTTTTCTCTGTGTAGCGAAGCGTCTCGGTGCTCGGTGGTAAAAAATTAAATAAGTCAATTCACCACAGAGGCCACGAAGAGCACAGAGGTAGAGATTAAAGAGCTAATAGATTTATTTTTTGGCCTTATCTCGGTGTAGCGAAGCGCCTCGGTGTTCTCGGTGGTAAAACTATTTTATGTAACTTATTCACTTTCAGGACAATAAAGTGAATAAGTGATCGCTAAAGCTAAGGAAGGCCATGACATCAGATATCATCACACAAAAAGTAATCGGTTGTGCTATTGAAGTTCATAGGCAACTTGGGCCTGGCTTATTAGAGTCAAGCTATGAAAATTGCTTAATTTACGAATTACAACAAATAGGTATAAAAGCTGTAAGTCAAATTGAACTTCCAGTTAGTTATAAAGGTATGAAGATAGATGCAGGCTATAGGCTAGATATCTTGATTCCAGACCTGCTTATAATCGAATTGAAAGCGATTGACAAACTAGCACCAATTCATTCTGCTCAGTTGATTACTTATTTAAAATTAAGCGGTATTAAAACTGGTTTATTGATTAATTTTAATGTCACAAAATTAGTTGATGGTATTAAGCGCATTAGTGTGTAGTGAGGCAAAATGAGATCATCGCAGAGGAAACTAAAACTCTTTATAATTAACTTCTCTGTGTAGTGAAGCGTCTCGGTGTTCTCAGTGGTAAAATATTTTTAGTGATTTATCTACCACAAAGGTAGATGTTAGAGATTTAATAGATAAGTTTTATCTAGCCCTCCTTTGTGTAGCGAAGCGCCTCGGTGTGCTCGGTGGTGAAAACTTCTTTAGTGATTATTCACCACGGAGGTCACGAAGAGCACAGAGGTAGAGATTAGAGAGCTAACAAATCCATATTTACTTTTTATTGGGGTTTTCTCTGTGTAGCGAAGCGCCTCGGTGTTCTCGGTGGTAAAAAATTAAATAAGTCAATTCACCACAGAGGCCACGAAGAGCACAGAGGTAGAGATTAGAGACCTAACAAATCCATATTTACTTTTTATTGGGGTTTTCTCTGTGTAGCGAAGCGCCTCGGTATTCTCGGTGGTAAAACTATTTTATGTAACTTATTCACTTTCAGGACAATAAAGTGAATAAGTGATCGCTAAAGCTAAGGAAGGCCATGACATCAGATATCATCACACAAAAAGTAATAGGTTGTGCTATTGAAGTTCATAGGCAACTTGGGCCTGGCTTATTAGAGTCAAGCTATGAAAATTGCTTAATTTACGAATTACAACAAATAGGTATAAAAGCTGTAAGTCAAATTGAACTTCCAGTTAGTTATAAAGGTATGAAGATAGATGCAGGCTATAGGCTAGATATCTTGATTCCAGACCTGCTTATAATCGAATTGAAAGCGATTGACAAACTAGCACCAATTCATTCTGCTCAGTTGATTACTTATTTAAAATTAAGCGGTATTAAAACTGGTTTATTGATTAATTTTAATGTCACAAAATTAGTTGATGGTATTAAGCGCATTAGTGTGTAGTGAGGCAAAATGAGATCATCGCAGAGGAAACTAAAACTCTTTATAATTAACTTCTCTGTGTAGTGAAGCGTCTCGGTGGTAAAAAATTAAATAAGTTAATTCACCACATAGGGCAAGAGGAGAGCTGAGGCAAAGAGCTAATAGATTAACTTTTACCTAGTTCCTCTGTGTAGCGAAGCGCCTCTGTGTTCTCGGTGGTAAGAAATTAAGTAAGCTCACCACAGAGGCCACGGAGAGCACAGAGGTAGAGATTAGAGAGCTAATAGGTTTATACTTTCTTTTGTTAGTATTTCCTCTGTGCAGCGAAGCGCCTCGGTGTTCTCAGTGGTAAAATATTTTTAGTGATTTATCTACCACAAAGGTAGATGTTAGAGATTTAATAGATAAGTTTTATCTAGCCCTCCTTTGTGTAGCGAAGCGCCTCGGTGTGCTCGGTGGTGAAAACTTCTTTAGTGATTATTCACCACGGAGGTCACGAAGAGCACAGAGGTAGAGATTAGAGAGCTAATACAGCTAATAGGTTTATACTTTCTTTTGTTAGTATTTCCTCTGTGCAGCGAAGCGCCTCGGTGTGCTCGGTGGTAAAAAATTAAATAAGTTAATTCACCACAGAGGTGACGAATAGCACAGAGATAGAGATTACCTTAATTTATTTAGTGCTAATGTAATGGTTATACAGAAAGGGCTTTGTTAAAGAGCTAGAGCCTGATTATGATATTGGTAGCTCCTAGCTCCTAGCTCCTAGCTCCTAGCTCCTAGCTCCTAGCTCCTAGCAATAATTACATTAAAAAACAATAACTAATTATTATGTATTAGTTTGTGGCAGCGAATGGGGTTATCAGCTATAATTCATAAAATTTTAACAATCGTTAAGCTTGCTGTCAGGTTCGCCTGATAGCATGATGCCACTGCTATGAGCAAAATTTTAATACAATCTGCATTACGTCGAATGCAAAAAAAGGGAACTTGTTGTGGATAATTACATTCGCTCTATATTAAATGCATCGCGCGCAACAAAACGCGCCATTACCTTATTTATTGATTCGTTATTTATTATTTCAGCCTTTTGGCTTGCCTTAATTGTTCGCTTAGATAGTTTAGCGCCATTTAGCAAAGCCGATAATTGGTTGTTACTTGCCTTGTTAGTACCTATTAGCCTTTTCGCATTTATTAATCTTGGTTTATATCGTGCCGTATTGCGCTATATGAACTCGCAAGCGTTGTGGGCTATTGTTTTAGGCACTTTTATCACAACTGTTAGTTTGGTGTTGCTTGCCTTTTTTATGGGTATTGAAATCCCCCGTACTATGCCTTTTATTTTTGCTTGGCTGTGCTTACTCACTGTAGGTGGAGCACGTATTTTGGTACGTGCAATGATAGGTAAACTTACTACGGCTAATAAAGAGTCGGTTATTATTTATGGTGCCGGTTCTGCGGGTAGGCAATTGGCGACTGCTCTTGGTGCAGGACCAGAGTATTATGTAAGGGCCTTTATTGATGACGACGAAACCAAACAAGGTTCTATTATTCAAGGTATTCCGGTTGTATGTTTTAAAGGCATTTATGAGCTTATAAATAAACGTAAAGTCTCTAAAGTATTATTGGCGTTGCCCAGTGAAAGCCGTGCTCGCCGTAAACAGATACTTGCGCAACTTGAGCCGCTAACGGTTAAGGTTTTATCTATTCCTGGTATGGCCGATGTGGTAGAGGGCAAAGCGCAGCTTTCTGAATTTAGGGAAGTTGAAATAGAAGACTTGCTAGGCCGTGACCCAGTTACACCTAAACCTGAATTAATGGCTGCTAATATTACCGGTAAAATAGTGATGGTGACTGGCGCCGGAGGCTCTATTGGATCGGAGCTTTGTCGGCAGATTGTAAAGCAGAAACCTAAAAAATTAGTGCTGTTTGAGCTAAGTGAATTCGCTTTATATGCAATTGAAAAAGAGCTATGCGAGTATATTCAGCATAATCAGTTGAACGTTAAGCTAATCCCTTTGATGGGGTCCGTGCAGCGTATTAATCGAATAGAAACTGCTATGATTACCTTTAGTGTACAAACGGTTTATCACGCAGCTGCCTATAAACATGTGCCGCTGGTTGAGCATAATGTAGTTGAAGGCGTACGTAATAATGTATTTGGTACTTACTACGCTGCCAAAGCTGCAGTAAATGCTAAAGTTGAAACCTTTGTACTTATATCGACCGATAAAGCAGTACGACCCACCAATGTAATGGGCGCCACTAAGCGAATGGCTGAACTGTGCTTGCAAGGCTTGGCGCAAAACAAAGTTAAAGGTAAGCATACCACTCGTTTTTGCATGGTACGCTTTGGTAATGTGCTTGGCTCATCTGGCTCTGTGGTGCCGTTATTTCGCCGCCAAATTAAAGAGGGTGGCCCAATTACCCTGACTCACCCTGATATTACTCGTTTTTTTATGACTATTCCCGAGGCCGCACAATTAGTTATTCAAGCGGGCTCTATGGGTAAAGGGGGCGACGTATTTGTACTCGACATGGGTGAGTCGGTTAAAATAAAAGACCTAGCCAGTAAGATGATCCGCTTATCGGGTTTTGAGGTTAAGGACGAAAACAACCCTCATGGTGATATTGAAATTAAATGTACTGGCCTTCGTCCTGGTGAAAAACTTTATGAAGAGCTGCTAATAGGCGATAACGTGGGCGAAACGTCGCACGAGCGTATAATGACCGCTAGCGAAGTGATGTTACCACTACCTGAACTAAATGTGTTTTTAGAAGCTTTTGATATTGCTTGTCATAATTTTGATCATGAAATGATCAGACAATTACTGCTTGATGCACCAACTGGTTTTAATCCAACTGATGGTATTTGTGATTTGGTTTGGAATGCTAAGAAAAACCAACCAGTGGTCGGTGATGAAGCCAAAGTTGTGAATATTAAAGGGTAAAGGTACTAGGAAGACAAAGGTTCTAGGTTCTAGGAAAACACAGGTTGTAGACTTAACTTTACTTTCTCGGTGTAGCGCGAAGCGCCTCGGTGCTCTCGGTGGTAAAAATGGTTTTAAATGATTAATTCACCACAGAGTTCGCTAAGAGCACAGAGGTAGAGATTAAAGAGCTAATAGATTTATTTTTTGGCCTTAACTCAGTGTAGCGCGAAGCGCCTCGGTGCGCTCGGTGGTAAAAATTGTTTAAGTGATTTATTCACCACAGAGAGCACCGAGTTCATAGAGGAAAGATTAAAGAATCTAGGGGCTAGAGAAGTTACTAGGTACTTGGTCTAAGCATTTCTTCTCGGTGTGGCGCGAAGCGTCTCGGTGCGCTCGGTGGTAAAATTTTTTAGTGATTTATTCACCACAGAGTTCGCTAAGAGCACAGAGGTAGAGATTAAAGAGCTAATAGATTTATTTTTTGGCCTTATCTCGGTGTAGCGAAGCGCCTCGGTGCGCTCGGTGGTAAAATTTTTTAGTGATTCATTCACCACAGAGAACACGAAGAGCACAGAGTTCGCTAAGAGCACAGAGGTAGAGATTAAAGAGCTAATAGATTTATTTTTTGGTCTTAACTCAGTGTAGCGCGAAGCGCCTCGGTGCTCGGTGGTAAAAATTGTTTTAAGTAATTTATTCACAAAGAGGTTAAGAGGGCGCTGCGCTTTAGAGGAAAAGAAAAGGCGCTAGGTTCTAGGGAAGTGACTAGGAGCTTGGTGCCTGTGGTTTTTCTTCTCATTGGCTTCTCTTTGTGCAAATTACGGTTACTAAATAAATGGCTTTAGTGCTAAGCGTAATGAGCTTAGGCTTGGAAGCAAAATATAGAAGTTTAAGGAATTTTAAAATGAAAATTGCTGTTGTTGGTACAGGGTATGTTGGCCTGTCTAATGCTATGTTGCTTGCGCAACACAATCAAGTTGTTGCGCTTGATATAGACGAAAATAAAGTCGCACTTTTGAAAGACAAGCAATCACCGATTGTTGATGTTGAGATAAGTGATTTTTTACAAAATAAGCAGTTAAATTTTACCGCGACCACAAATAAAGAGTCAGCATTGGTTGGTGCTGAATTTGTAATTATTGCAACGCCTACCGATTACGACCCTGAAACAAACTACTTTAATACCAATAGTGTTGAGTCGGTTATTAAAGATGTGATGAAAATTAACCCAACGGCTACCATGGTTATTAAATCAACCGTGCCAGTTGGGTATACGCAGTCGGTTAAAGAAAAGTTTGGCACTGATAATGTAATATTTTCGCCAGAATTTTTACGTGAAGGTAAAGCGCTTCACGATAACTTGTATCCATCGCGTATTATTGTTGGGGAGCAAAGTGAACGAGCTAAAACGTTCGCTAATTTACTGGCGCAAGGTGCGATAAAGCAAGATATTGAGATTCTGTTTACTGACTCTACAGAAGCCGAAGCAATCAAGTTATTCTCAAATACTTATCTTGCAATGCGTGTTGCTTACTTTAATGAGCTTGATAGCTATGCCGAAAGCCATGGTTTAAACGCGAAGCAGATTATTCAAGGGGTAAGTTTAGACCCACGTATTGGTAGTCATTATAATAATCCTTCATTTGGTTATGGCGGTTATTGTTTACCAAAAGATACCAAGCAGTTGTTAGCTAATTATAAAGATGTGCCAAATAATATGATTGGTGCCATTGTTGATGCTAATACGACTCGTAAAGACTTCATCGCAGATTCAATCATCAAGCGCAGCCCTAAAGTGGTTGGCGTATATCGATTAGTAATGAAAACAGGGTCTGACAATTTTAGAGCATCTGCAATCCAAGGTATTATGAAGCGCATTAAAGCTAAAGGGATTGAAGTAGTAGTCTATGAGCCAGCTTTAAAAGAAGAAGCGTTTTTTAATTCAAGAGTTATTAGAGATTTAAATGAGTTTAAAGCACTGGCAGATGTGATTGTGTCAAATCGTCAGGCTGATGAACTAAACGATGTGGCTGATAAAGTGTATACCCGCGACTTGTTTGGTAGTGATTAAATAATCGTTAAAGGTTAAAGGTTAAAGGTTAAAGGTTAAAGGTTAAAGGTTAAAGGTTAAAGGTTAAAGGTTAAAGGTTAAAGGTTAAAGGTTAAGGTGCTAGGAAGATAAAGGTACTAGGGAAGTTACTAGGACCTATAACCTATAACCTAGTACCTATGTTTTAAAGCGTAGGCAGGGCTTTATGCCGCGCGGTTTATAAAATTCATGGCTAAAGCCATTTCCTACAGGGTTTAAATTTATCGTAGGAGCCGGCTTCAGCCGCGAAAGAGTTTAAAGGTTCTAGGTTCTAGGGAAGTGACTAGGTGTTAGACTTAACTTTACTTTCTCGGTGTAGCGCGAAGAGCCTCGGTGGTAAAAATTGTTTAATTGATTTTATTCACAAAGAGGTTATGAGACGCTGCGCTTAAGAGTAAGATATAAATAAAGTGGTTGTGCCTTCTCATTTACCCTCATTCACTTCTCTTTGTGCAAAATGGTTTTTAAGTGATTTATTCACAAAGAGGTTGAAGGGAAAAGGTTAAAGGTGCTAGGAGGTCAAAGGCTCTAGGTTCTAGGGAAGTGACTAGGAGCTAGGTGTTTTCATAGCACGAAGCTCGAAACCCGTCGTCCGCGGCTTTGTCTTTTCTTTTTGCAACTAGTGTTTATAATTTTGCCGAAGCCCGAAGCCCGAAGCCCGAAGCCCGAAGCCCGAAGCCCGAAGCCCGAAGCCCGAAGCCCGAAGCCCGAAGCCCGAACTCATTCACTCCCTATAAAGCTTTATGCTGTTAGATTGAAACTAATTGAATTAAACATTAAATAAAGGACTAATTATGAAAGCTGTTATCCCTGTTGCGGGTCTTGGTACACGTATGTTGCCAATGACTAAAGCTATTCCAAAAGAAATGCTCCCTTTAGTAGATAAGCCGCTTATTCAATATATCGTTGATGAGTGTGTTGCTGCGGGTATTAAAGAAATAGTGCTGGTTACTCACAGCTCTAAAAATGCGATTGAAAATCACTTTGATACTAGCTTTGAGCTTGAGGCAACACTTGAAAAACGCGTAAAACGTAAGTTACTTGATGAAGTACGTTCTATTTGCCCGCCTGATGTAACTATTTTACATGTGCGCCAAGGTGAAGCTAAAGGTTTAGGCCATGCCGTATTATGCGCTAAGCCAATCATTGGTGATGATGATTTTGTGGTTTTACTCCCTGATGTAATATTAGACGCTTACACCGCAGACCAAAAAACCGAAAACTTAGCGGCGATGATTGCACGTTTTAAAGCAACATCAGCTAGCCAAATTATGCTTGAACCAGTGCCAGAGCAAGATGTTAGTAAATACGGTATTGCGGATATCGATGGCGCTGTAATTACAGCGGGTGAAAGTGCGAAAATTAAAACTATGGTTGAAAAACCAAGTGTTGGTGACGCGCCATCAAATTTAGCTGTTGTAGGCCGCTATGTGCTATCAAAAACTATTTGGCAATTACTTAGTAAAACTCCAGTTGGTGCCGGTGGCGAAATCCAATTAACAGATGCTATTGATATGTTGATGAAAATTGAAACGGTTGAGGCATTTCACATGAGTGGCCGCGCCCATGACTGTGGCGATAAACTAGGTTATTTAAAAGCGATTGTTGAATACAGTATGCGTGATGAGAACCTAGGTACTGATTTTACAAGTTTTGTATCGGAATTAGTAAATCCTAAAAAACCAAGCCATTTAAAGGCAGTTTAAGATTTAGGTTTTAGGTTAAGAACTGTGGGCTATGGGCGTCGGGCTGCGGGGGAACACTTAACCCCTAAACCTGCGCGAGGTAAACTCGCGCCTACGAGTTAGCATTGTTTTTAGATTTGCGTAGGCGCGGCTTTAATGTTTTCTCGGTGTAGCGCGAAGCGCTTCTGTGCTCTCGGGGTAAAAAATTAAATAAGTTAATTCACCACAGAGGGCATAGAGTTCACAGAGGAAGAGATTAAGAGATAAAGTTCAGCTGGGTTTATGCCGCGTGGTTTTAATGTCTTCTCGGTGGGAAGCTGTTTTAGTGATTTATTCACCACTGAGGGCACCGAATTCACAGAGGAAGATATTAAAGATATAAGTTAAAGGTGCTGGGCTTAACCTTGCCTTCTTGGTGAAGCGCGAAGCGCCTCGGTGTTCTCTGTGGTGAATTTAAAATTGCGCCTACGGGTTGGCATTGGTGTTTTAATTTGTAGTTAATAAATGTTAAAAGCTAAATTCTTGTAACTTTAACCTTTCCCCTTTAAACTTTGACCTAGAACCTGATGGATTTAATAATACTAACTCGGACTCGGATCACACCATGCCAAAATTGAATACGTTGTTTTTAAGCTGTGCAGCTGCATTAAGCTTACCCATTGCCGCTGATGAAATAAAACATTATCAATCATTTGCAGGTTATACCGGCTTAATTAACACTCCAAACGCAGAGACTATGGACGCTGGTGTCGTTGATATGGGTTATAACAATCAGCTTGACTTACGTGGCCGCGAGTATATTGATGGTCATAACTTTATTGCTTCAGCTGGTTTGTTTGAAGGCCTTGAAGTAAGTGGTCAAATAGCATCTAACTCAATTCACGACAATACGTTTTATTCTGAAGGCAGAGGCCAAATTCGCGATTTATCTTTTAACGCTAAATACCAACTACCTTACATACCAAAAGATTGGTTGAGTGTTGCAATTGGTATGAAAGATATTGGTGGTGCGGCAAATAACTATAAAACAATTTACGCTGTTGCCTCAAAAGAGTTATGGGATTTTAGATTTAGTGCCGGTGTAGGTTCAAGCGATCGTGCAACGGGGCAGATGGATGGTGCTTTTGCAGGTATTGAGTGGCAACCGTTTAAGTGGTTTAGCGTACTTACTGAATACGACTCTGAGGCAGTAAATGCCGCTGCGCGACTCACTATTCCTAAAGAGTGGTTATATGATATTGGGGAAATTACCCTAACCAGCCGCTTTTATAGTAATACTGAGTTTTCTGAAGATACCAGTAATTATTGGGGCATCAACTTTACCTTACCATTGAGTGATGAGGTAGGTTACCAGCAGCCAGTTAAAGCTGCACCGGATGTGCAAACTAGTACTGCTAATGTGTCAGCTGCAACTGTTACAACTAATGCTGTGCCATCTATCAATGCTGAAGCTGTAAAAATACAAACACGAAATGATTACACTTTACCTACAGTTAAGCCAGATGCACCTACTACAGCAAAGGTTACAAGTAACACTGAGCAACAAGTTGCATTAAGCCCGTTGAATTCTCAAGCTGCTAACTTACAGCTTGCCTTGGTAGAAGATGGCTTTGAAAATGTTAATGTTGCTTTTAACAATAATAATCAGTTATTTGTTAAATTTGAAAACTCAATTTTTAACCGTAACGATATAGATGCGTTAGGGTTGGCATTAGGGCGTGTTGCTGAATTAATAACTCTTGAGGGTGTTGAGTTTAGCGTACAACTAAACAAATATGATTTAGCATTGCTTAATGTTGTTGGTACCGTTGATAATTACAGAGAATTTATTACTAACAATATTGCGCCTGATTTATTAATTACTCAAGGGGCTGCACTAGAGCCTAACGGTTTGGTTTGGGTAGGCACTACAGATGCTAACTCGCCATACTTTAAGCCACGATTAACAATAGCGCCAACCATAAGTAATACCTATGCAACTGAGCTTGGCGTATTTGATTATTCTGTTGCAATTAGAGCCGATTTAGAGGTGCCTTTATGGCAAGGTGGTGGCGTTATTTTAGGTGGTCAAGTTAACGTGGCTAACAGTGATGACTACGCTGAAAATAAACCGTTTAAAAACTACCGTAAAGAAACCCAATTTGATCGCGCTTTGTTTTATCAAACTTTTGAGCTACCGTTTGGTTTTTACAACCAAACCCAAGTTGGTTATATCAAAGATTTTTATGACTACAGAGGCATTAGCAATGAAACTGCTTGGTTAAGTGAAGCCGGTAGGCATAAAGTAAGCTTTAAATTTGGCTCGTTCCAGTACGAAGATTATCGTGGCAGCCGCAGTTACCAAATGTTTAATTATCAATATAACTGGGTAGAGCAAGATATTACCTTACATGCTCAAGCTGGTGATTTTTGGTATGAAGATAGTGGCTATAAGTTAGAATCTCGTTTTTGGTTTGGCGATAGCTACCTCGCTGTGTTTTACGAGGACACTGCCGCTCAAAAAGCAGGGGCTGCGTTTAGTATTCCATTATCGCCACGTAAAGATATGGCTGTTACTCGCTTTGGGCAAGTTAGAGGCACTGAGGCTTATCGTCATAGTATTAGTACTCAGGTAGGTAAGTCGCATAACCGATTGGTGTTTAACCAGTTGTACGCACCAAGCTCAACAGTTGGCTTAGATAAAACATTCTTTAACCAAGGTCGCTTATCGAGCGATTATGTTTATGCAAATTTAGCAAGGTTAAAAGAAGTGTATTTAAAATATCAGTAACAATTTTGTTAGGCTAACTATTGTACAAATACGTAGTTAGTCTATATTATTGTAACGAACTGATTAATTACTATAGAGCACTTAGCTCTATTTTTGGCAAAAAGTAAAAAATGTTGTTTTTTTGCTCTTTTTTGTTGCGTTATGGCTATACTTTTACGAAGTAACCGCTAATATTGTAACGAGTATTAAAAACCTTATTTAGATTGTTTATATAAAGGAATAAAAGGACTCCCTATGTTTACTAACAAAAAATCGCTATTAGCATTGTCTATAGCTTCTGTATTTGCTCTATCTGGTTGTTTTAGTGATGACGATGGTAATGATTATGCACCTCCTGGCCCAGGTCCTGATCCTGAAGTAGTTGCTCCACCAGAAGCCCCAGTTGAAATTGGTGCTGTAGTATATGGTAATATTGTTGATGTAGAAGATTCAGCAACACTACCTTCTACAGTTACATTCTATGAAGCAGGCGTTGCATCTGAAAACATCGTTGATGTTGACGGTAACGTGACAGATACAGTTGAATCTGAAGATGGCAGCTTTGTTTTTCAACTTAAAGATGGCGCAGATATAGACGAAGTTACTGCTGTAGTGACCTCTGAGGGTTACGTGTCTAAATCGTTTATTTTAGATTTAACAGAGTTCGGTAGTGATGATATTTCATTAACGCTTGGTTTAACATCGGAAGATAATGTTGCTGTATTTACTAGTGAACCAGTTGCATTAACTGGTGGTAGCTCAGCGACTGAAATTAAAGTTCCAGTAATGGGTGATGACGGTGCTTCTTCTGAAGTTACAATTCCAGCTAACACTGTATTGCAAGATGCTAACGGTGACCCAGTAACAGGCTCTGTAACTGTTAAGCTTACTACCGCTAAACCTGGTTCTGCTAGCTTTGCTGCGATTATTCCAGAAGGCCTAAACGAACCAAATGCAACAACCGTTCTTAAGCCAGCGGGCGTGACTAGCGTTGAAATGTTTAATGCTGATGATGTTAAAGTTAAACAGTTTTCTAGCCCGATCAACGTAAATATGGCAGTTGAAACAGGTACGACCGGCCCTCTAGCGCTTTCTTCTAACGATGAAGACACTGGCAAATGGGCTCAAGAAACAGAGCAAGTAACAGTTGCAAGCGATGTTGGTAGCTTTACCACTAGTCACTTAACTCTTTTTGCTGGTTCTGTGTCAGCGCCAGTTTGTGGCTCACCAATTACATTTAACTTTGATGGTGATGCAATTCCAAATCCATCTGGCTTAACTTTAAGTCTATTATCTACAGACGGAAGTAAATCTTATAACGTTAAAGGTAATAACTTTACTATTAGCCAAGGTAAGATTTCTCGCGCAGGTATTAGTAATGAATCAACTGCTGTAGTTCAGCTTACTGACGTTGAAGGTAACGTTTGGTTTGAATCTGATGATGAAGTAGCGCTATGTACTGCTGGTGTAGGCCAAGCAGTAGCAGCAACATTAGTGAACCCTATCGATCCTGTATCTGAAACTCTTTCAATTACTGCTGTATGTAGCAATGACGATTCTGTATCAATAGGCGCATCTGGTGCACTTGTTAAATACAAACTAGGTAACAAGGGAAGCAAAGTTGCTAAAGGTGACGGAGCTGGTAATTATGCACTTAATAATATGGTATCTGGTGAAGATTATACCGTAACTGTTAAGTACAAAAAGAGCCTATCTTCGATTGCAGATGCTACATTTACAGTTACAGCTGATGGTACAGATGACACTCGTTCAGAGTCTTTAGTTTGTCCTACAAGCACTGGCGGTACTGGAGGTACTGGCGGTAACTAATATTTTTGTTAGTTCCTTATAGGGATTAAGCCTAAAAGCCGCATTTATGCGGCTTTTTTTCGTTTTGGGTTAAGGGTTAAGGGCATCGGGCGACGAGCTACAGATGTCGGGCTCAGAGCTACGGGCGTCGGGCGACCCCTAAACCTGCATGAGGTAAACGTTAACAACCGTGTTTTAATTGAATTGTAGGCGGGGCTGTATGCCGCGCTGATTTTAAGTGATTTACTCACAAAGGGGTTGAAGGGAAAAGGTTAAAGGTTCTAGGACCTACGCTTATGTTTTCAAGTGTGGGTGGGCTTTATGCTGTGCGGTTTATAAATTCATGGCTAAAGCCATTTCCTACAGGGCTTAAATTTATCGTAGGAGCCGGCTTTAGCCGCGTTGATTTTAAGTGATTTATTCACAAAGAGGTTAAGAGGCGCTGCGCTTAAGAGGTACAAGGGAAGGAGCTAGGTTCTAGGAAAGAGACTAGGAGCTAGGGTTCATGGCCCGCTGCCCGTGGCTTTTTCTCATTTTGTTCTCATTCACTTCTTTTTGTGCGAAAAAGTGGTTTTTGTAGCAGCGATTTTATATCGCGTTTTTAAACGAAAAAGTAAAAAATTCACCACAGAGTCCATATAAGAACACAGAGCTCACAGAGGAAACAAAAGAGATGCATTTTATATGTATTCTCTCTTCTCTGTGTAGCAAAGCGCCTCGGTGCCCTCGGTGGTAAAAAATTAAGTAAACTAATTCACCACAGAGGCCACGAAGAGCACAGAGGTAGAGATTAAAGGGATTAGTACTGGTTCTAGGGAAGTGAAATATATTTTTATCTTCTCATTTCCACTCATTTACTTCTCTTTGTGAAAAAATGGTTTTGTTTTGGTGAACTTTCACCTTGTACCTAGAACCTCGAACCTATCCCTTCGCAATCTCAATATTCACCTCATTTCCTAGTACTTCTTTGTATTTTGCTGCTAGCGCATTTTTGGCGTCATCATCACCGTGCACTATTTTTATCAAACTTGGCTTTTTACGCATGCCGGTTACGAATTTTATTAACCCAGTTTGATCTGCGTGGGCGCTGTAGCCACTTATGGTGTGTACCGCTGCGTTAATGGTGACTTTACGATCGTTAATATGTACATAACCATTACTTGGTCCGTAGGTTTGAATATCGCGGCCAAGCGTGCCACGACCTTGGTAGCCTACAAAAATGACATCGGTGGTTTTATCAGGTAAAAATCGCTCAAGGTAATTCACTATACGGCCACCGGTACACATGCCACTAGCGGCAAGGATAATGGCTGGTTGCTTGCGATTACTTAAATAATTAATTACGGCAATATGTTCTTGGTGGCTATCAATTGTATGCAACTGTGTAAAGTTTAATGGGTGACGGCCTTTGGCTAGGCGCTTTTTGGCTTCATCATCCCACAGTGCTTTGAAGTTGCGATATTCAGTCGTGAAGTTGGCAGCCATGGGAGAGTCTACAATCACCTCTAAACTGTGCCAAGGTGAGTTTTTAGCCGCGTTGTGAATTATTTGCTCTAGCTCATAAAGTAATTCTTGCGTGCGGCCAATACTAAAGGCAGGCACAAGTACCACGCCATTGTCGGCTACTGCTTTTTCAATTACTTTCTTTAGTGTTTGTGTGCGCTCTTTTCGGCCTTGATGATTTTTATCCCCGTAGGTTGATTCAATCACCAGGGTATCGGCTTTATAAGGCGCTTTTGGTGACGGTAATAACGGCGTGTACGGCGCGCCTAGATCACCAGAAAATACCACTCGGTGGGTATTCGGTTTATTTCCTATATCAATCTCTACATAAGCTGAGCCTAAAATATGCCCGGCACGTTGTAAGCGTGCTTTTGCCGTTGGCTTGTTGTTGCTGGTAGGTAAGTTAAACCAGCTATTAAATTCGATAGCGACAATACGTTTAGCTAGTAAGCTCAGGCAAGCGTTGATAATTTTTTGATCCCGAGTGACCCCGACTTTAAGTGCATCCTCAATCACTAAGGGTAGCAAGCAAGCTGATGCCTTAGAGGTAAAAATAGGGCCGCTGAAACCTGCCGCGAATAAATACGGAATACGGCCAACATGATCAATATGGCAGTGTGTAACGATAAGCGCGGTGACGGTGGATATATCAAAGTCGATAGCTAAGCTTGGCCCTGCGTCTTCACCTTGAAATAACCCGCAGTCAATCAACACCGATGCGTGTTGCTCGTAGTCTAGTTGATGGCAAGAGCCTGTAACGCCATTCACCGCTCCATGGTGGATAATTTTCATAGTTGGTCCTGTTAAATTTTAAATTATATGAATTAGCAACAAGGTTAGGATAAAAGTATCAAAATTAAAAGGTTAAAGGTTAAAGGTTAAAGGTTAAAGGAAGTGACTAGGTGCTAGGTTTTAGGTACTAGGGGAAGCGCTGATACGTGCTGTTGTATTTAGACGTTAGATTATAGATGTTAGATTATAGATGTTAGATTTCAGGTAGCCTTTTATTTCTCGGTTTAGCGCGAAGCGCCTCTGTGGTGAACATAATATTGCGCGAGGTAAACTCGCGTCTACGGGTTGGCATGGGTGTTTGAATTTGCGTAGGCGCGGCTTTATGCCGCGCGGTTTATAAAATTCATGGCTAAAGCCATTTCCTACAGGGTTTAAATTTATCGTAGGAGCAGGCTTCAGCCGCGAAAGGTTTTTAGTGATTTATTCACAAAGAGGTTGAAGGGAAAAGGTTAAAGGCACTAGGAAGACAAAGGTACTAGGGAAGTTACTAGGACCTAGAACCTATAACCTAGTACCTATGTTTTACAGTGTAGGTGGGCTTTATGCTGTGCGGTTTATAAAATTCATAGCTAAAGCTATTTCCTACGTGCTAGAACCTAGCTCCTAACACCTAGCGTCAGTATCTTTCATTTCTCGGGTAGCTTTAACTTCCGCATTCAACTAAAATCGGATCTCTGATGTAATTTGGTGTTTTTTCATGGCTAAAGATAGGTTCGCGCCAAAACCGTTAAACGATATTATGGCAGGTCTCAGCGGCCGCTTGTCGTCGTATGCAGGTAAGAGCCAAGCGCTGGATAAACAACAAACGTTATTGAGTGAATTTTTAGGCGCTAACCTCAGTGGTAAATGTCGCGTTAGTAATTATCGCGATGGTACGCTGATGATTGAGGCGGTATCAGCGCCAATAGCACTGCGGTTAAATTACTTAAAAATGGATATGCTGTCGCACTTTCGTGGTGCCGGTATGGCAGAGCTTGGGCAAATAAAAATTACTGCTAATCCTCAAGCTAGCCAACGACTAAGCCCAAATAATGCCAGTAAAACAGCCAATGCCACGCCTGCCAAAAAACTCCCTATGAGCGAACAAACCGCTGATTACCTCAATGCCATCGCCGCAGATGCACCGCCATCATTAAAAGCAAAATTAGAAAAATTAGCTAGGCATGGTAAAAAATAAAGGTTTTAGAAGCTAGGAAGACAAAGGAGCTAGGTTAAAGGCTAGAGATGCTAGGGAAGTGACTAGGGGCTAGGAACTCATTACCCGCAGCACTTGGCTTTTTTATTCACTGTGCAGCGAAGCCCTCGGTGGTAAAAATGTGTTGATAAGATGAACTTTAACCTTGCATCTTTCATTTTTCACCTGAAAATTGATTAACCTAGAACCTAGAACCTAGAACCTAGAACCTAGAACCTAGAACCTAGAACCTAGAACCTAGAACCTAGAACCTAAGTTTGTTTTCACCTCTTGATTTTTTATCATCCACCACCATATCTTCAGAGTTAATGACGTTTCACAGTCTTAAATTAAAGTAATGTTTACGGCTTGTTGTAAATTTTCTTGCAGAAAACGCATATCTTAACTACGTGATGGTTTGATGTTTCGCATAGTCTGGTATAGTAGCGCACGTATTGAACGCTGCTTTTGCAACGTTCATCGAAATTGCTAATTAATATGTGCTCAAAGAGTAATCTATTAATTAGTAATTATAAAAATGGGTTAGCTGATACTCGGCTAGCAAAGAACACATTGTAACGGTTTTATCATGATATCTAATTTATTTACCAAGATTTTTGGTAGTCGCAATGACCGCACTATTAAAAATTTAAGAAAGACGGTCGCGCTGATCAACGCGCTTGAAACGCAACTTGAGGCGCTTTCAGACGAAGATTTAAAAGCCAAAACAGCAGATTTTAGAGAGCGTTACGATAACGGACAAAGTCTTGATGACATTTTACCAGAGGCGTTTGCCGTGGTACGTGAAGCATCAAAGCGTGTAAATGGCATGCGTCACTTTGACGTGCAGTTACTAGGCGGCATGGTGTTGCACCAAGGCCGTATCGCAGAAATGCGTACCGGTGAGGGTAAAACCCTTACTGCAAGTTTACCAGCATACTTACGTGGTATAACGGGTAAAGGTGTTCACGTAATTACCGTGAATGACTACCTTGCCAAGCGTGATGCTGAGACTAACCGCCCATTATTTGAATTTTTAGGTTTAACTGTTGGCTGTAACGTACCGGGTATGATGCCGCAACAGAAAAAAGAAGCCTACGCTGCCGATATTACCTACGGTACTAATAACGAATTTGGTTTTGATTACCTACGTGACAACATGGCGTTTAGCATTAATGAGCGCGTACAACGTCCGCTTTACTATGCAGTAGTCGATGAAGTTGACTCAATTTTAATTGATGAAGCGCGTACACCACTGATCATTTCAGGCCCTGCTGAAGATAGCTCGCAGCTATATGCTGAAATTAATACCATTGTTCCACTTCTTGAATTACAAGAGAAAGAAGATGAAGAAGGGATTGAAGGCGATGGCGATTTCACCATTGATGAAAAAGCCAAGCAAGTTCATTTAACTGAACGCGGCCAAATTAAAGTTGAAGAACTGCTAATTGAGCGTGGCTTAATTGAAGAAGGCGATTCGCTTTATTCAGCGGCAAGTATCACGCTGCTTAGCCATATTTATGCGGCATTGCGTGCTCATAAACTGTATCAAAAAGACATTGATTACGTTGTAAAAGAAAACGAAGTTATCATTGTTGATGAACACACTGGCCGTACAATGGAAGGCCGTCGTTGGTCTGAAGGTTTACACCAAGCTGTTGAAGCGAAAGAAAATGTAAAAATTCAAAACGAAAACCAAACATTGGCATCCATTACATTCCAAAACTACTTCCGTATTTACGACACCCTTGCCGGTATGACCGGTACTGCTGACACAGAAGCATTTGAGTTTCAGTCAATCTATGGCCTAGATACCGTTGTTATGCCAACTAATAAGCCGATGATCCGTGAAGATCGCGCTGATTTAGTGTACTTAACCCAAGAAGAAAAATACGAAGCGATTTTAGTCGATATTAAAGATTGCCAAGAGCGCGGCCAGCCAGTATTGGTGGGTACCATTTCAATCGAAAGCTCTGAGTATTTATCGCAATTTTTACGTAAAGAGAAAATTAAGCACAACGTACTTAATGCTAAATTCCATGCCCAAGAAGCAGACATCGTTGCCGATGCAGGTTTACCAGGCACAGTAACTATCGCTACTAACATGGCCGGTCGTGGTACTGATATCGTGTTAGGCGGTAACTGGAATAGCGAAGTCGAAAAGCTTGAAAACCCAACTGATGAGCAAATCAAAGCGATTAAAGAAGCGTGGCAAGCTCGTCATGATGCTGTAATTGCTGCGGGTGGTTTACATATCATTGGTACTGAGCGTCACGAATCACGCCGTATCGATAACCAGCTACGTGGTCGTTCGGGTCGTCAAGGTGATGCGGGTTCAAGCCGTTTTTACTTATCAATGGATGATGCGTTAATGCGTATATTCGCTGGTGAACGCATGACTAACATGATGCGTAAACTGGGTATGCAACGCGGTGAAGCGATTGAGCACCCGTGGGTTAACCGTGCCATTGAAAACGCGCAACGTAAAGTTGAAGCACGTAACTTTGATGTTCGTAAACAGCTACTTGAATATGATGATGTGGCAAACGACCAACGTCGCGTTGTGTACTCACAACGTAATGAGTTGCTTGAAGAAGGTGATATTTCAGAGACTATTTCGGTTATTCGTGGTGACGTATTGGGCAACACAATTGACCAATACATTGCACCGCAAAGCCTTGCTGAAATGTGGGATATCCCAGGCCTTGAAGAACGTTTAAAACAAGACTTCTTAATTGAGTTACCAATCACGCAGTGGCTAGCTGACGATAACAAGCTTTACGAAGAAAAGTTACGTGAGCGCATTGAAGAAGCGGTTGAACAAGCTTATAAAGATAAAGAGCAGCAAGTTGGTGATTCAGTACTTCGTCAATTTGAGAAAGCGATCATGCTACAAAGCTTGGATCAACATTGGAAAGATCACCTTGCAGCAATGGATCATTTACGCCAAGGTATTCATTTACGTGGTTACGCGCAAAAGAATCCTAAGCAAGAGTACAAGCGTGAGTCGTTTGAACTGTTCTCAGAAATGCTTGAAAACCTTAAAATTGATGTAGTAAGCATTTTAAGTAAAGTGCAAGTGCGTGCTGAAGAAGATGTTGAAAAAGTGGAAGAGCAACACCGTAAAAGTGAAAATGCACCGCGCGAATATCAACATGAAGAAGTTGAGCATGTAGGCGGTGAAACACCACAAGGTGCCGTTGTATCTGCACGCGTTGAGCCAAAAGTTGGCCGTAATGAACCATGCCCATGCGGCTCTGGTCAAAAGTTTAAACAGTGTTGTGGTAAGTTAAAATAAGCTGTTTTAATACTGAAAAAAGCGACGCCTGCGTCGCTTTTTTTGTTTTTCGGAATGTGGTGAAAGGGTAAAGGGTAAAGGGTAAAGGTGAAAGGTGAAACGTGCTAGGTGAAAGGTGCTAGGTGAAAGGTGCTAGGAAGACAAAGGTGCTAGGGAAGTGACTAGGACCTAGAGCCTAGAGCCTAAAACCTAGAACCTATGCTTTAAAGCGTAGGCGCGGCTTTATGCCGCGCGGTTTTGATAAAGGTAATATGATGACGAAAAAAATTGTGCATGTAGTGGTTGGGGTTATCAAAGCAGATAACACACTATTTATTTGTAAGCGCCCAGATGACAAACACCAAGGTGGTTTGTGGGAGTTTCCGGGCGGCAAAGTAGAAGCTGGTGAAACCGTATTCGCAGCACTTAAACGTGAACTTCAAGAAGAAGTCGGCTTAACAATTAATAGCTCAAGCGAGTTGATGGTGATTGAGCATGATTACGGCGATAAGTGCGTCAAACTCGATGTGCATTTAGTCACGGATTTTACTGGCCAAGCCCATGGCGCCGAAGGCCAGCAAAGCGCTTGGGTCGCAATTGCTCACTTAGACGAATATAACTTCCCCGCTGCAAATGTAGAAATCATCGAAAAAATAAAAACGCAGTGTTGATCGTGCTTAGATTTACGTAGACGGGGCTTTATGCCGCGCAAGTTGTATTTAGATGTTAGATTATAGATGTTAGATTTTAGGTAGCCTTTC
This sequence comes from Pseudoalteromonas sp. KG3, assembly GCF_030436385.1. NCBI lineage: Bacteria > Pseudomonadati > Pseudomonadota > Gammaproteobacteria > Alteromonadales > Pseudoalteromonadaceae > Pseudoalteromonas > Pseudoalteromonas sp. KG3. Next base: position 2,079,203 of record NZ_CP098523.1, on the reverse strand, counting down.
ATTTCTCGGTGTAGCGCTAAGCGCCTCTGTGGTGAACATAATATTGCGCGAGGTAAACTCGCGCCTACGGGGTTAGCATGGGTGTTTGGATTTGCGTAGGCGCGGCTTTATGCCGCGCGGTTTATTAATTCATGGCTAAAGCCATTTCCTACAGGGTACTCCCTCGTAGGAGCCGGCTTTAGCCGCGAAAGGTTTTTAGTGATTTATTCACAAAGAGGTTGAAGGGAAAAGGTTAAAGGCACTAGGAAGACAAAGGTACTAGGGAAGTTACTAGGACCTAGAACCTATAACCTAGTACCTATGTTTTACAGTGTAGGTGGGCTTTATGCCGCGCGGTTTATAAAACTCATGGCTAAAGCCATTTCCTACGTTTGGTACAATTTGTTTGTGGCAGCCAGCTTTAGCTGCGAAAGACGTTGTATTTATATGATAATGTGCTGTGTTGTGTTTTTTATACTATATTTTAAGCGTTGATAATTTAAGGAATAAATATGCGCGAAAATCTTCCGGTCACTACGACAGAAAGAACTTTTCCTAGTGGCTCTAAACTCATATCTGTGACAGATTTAAAAGGTCAAATTGTTGATTGTAATGATGAGTTTGTTGCTATAAGTGGTTTTACTAAAGAGCAATTAATTGGTCAACCACATAATATTGTGCGGCATCCAGACATGCCTTCTCTTGCTTATAAAGTGATGTGGGAGCATTTAAAGGCGGGCAAACCTTGGATGGGCTTAATTAAAAACCGTTGTAAAAATGGCGATTTTTATTGGGTTGATGCTTATGTCACCCCTGTGACTGAGCGCGGTAAAGTGACGGGTTATGAGTCAGTACGCTCATGCCCTAGTCGAGTTGATGTGAAACGGGCTGACGCATTATATAAAAATATAGTAAATAATAAACAGCTAAGCTTGCCTATTGCAGTAGAGAATATTGCCTTAATAATTGCCGCTATTATAGCGCTGCTGTTATTTGCGATGGGCTGGCAAAATACGGCGTTATTGCTATTTATTGCTGCGACATTAAGTTATGCAATATGGGGGCAAATAGCTAAAAAACGCTTGGTGCATGCACTTAATGAAATGTTATCAGGCGCGTTTTCTCATTCGCTGGCGGTTAGCAGCTATACCGATGATACGGGTGACTTAGGCTATTTAAAAGTGGCAATCAAAAGTCAGCAAGCGCACTTAGGGGCGGTGATCACCCGTATTGAAAATGAGTCTAAGAATGTGTCGAAGCAGTCTGATATTGGCGAGCGCTTAACTAAAACCATGCTTGATAAAATTGAGCAACAGCAAAACGAAACTATGCAAGCCGCAGCGGCCATGAATCAAATGGCTACAACTATTGCTGATGTGGCTAAACATGTTGCTGATACTGCATCGCATGCCGATATTGCTAACGAGTTGACTATTAGAGGCGGGCAAATTGCCAATGCCACACAGCAAGCTATTGAACAGCTACGCGACACAGTTGTAGAAATAAGCGAGTCGGTACAGCGTGTGTCTGAGCAAACTAAAAATATTGCTGAAGCAGCACAAATGATTGAGCAAATTGCTGAGCAAACAAATTTATTAGCACTGAATGCTGCCATTGAAGCGGCACGTGCTGGTGAGCAGGGACGTGGTTTTGCGGTGGTGGCCGATGAGGTTCGTAATTTAGCTAAACGTACTCAAGACTCAACTAAAGATATTTATGACATAGTGAATGAGTTAACAACACGGGCAACGCGTGCGGTGGATGTTGCCGAAAAAGGTGGTAAAAATGCCGAGCATGGTTTGACTCAAGTGCTGCAAAGTAGCGAAATGCTTAAAGGTGTATCTGAAGCGGTAAGTGAAATTGCCGGTATGTCGACCCAAATGGCAACGGCTGTTGAACAGCAGTCACATGTTGCTGAAGATGTGAATCAGCAAATTCTACGTATTTCAGAGCTAGCTAACCACAGTTTTACGGATGCAAAAGATACTGCAGCTGCTATTTCATTACTAAAAACAGTATCTGAGGCACTGCATGAGTTAGTGGTGAGATTTAAGTAAAGGGGATTATGCCTGGCTGGATAATAGATAACGATTTTAGTGTTTTGATACGAATTGTTACATATTCAATTTTATTGTTGCTGCGATGAGGTTTATGATGGGATCAGCGAGCAGCTTATTATTAAGCTGCTAGAAGGGTTTGTATGCTCAACAATAATGATTTACGGGACTCCCATGAAAAAAATATCACTCACTGCAGCAAGTATTGCCCTTGCGCTGGGCTTAGTTGGTTGTGGTGAACAACAACAAGCCAAAGCGCCGGAAACGGTTGCTACTAGCGCACCAGTAGAGCAGCTCAGTTCAGGCATTGAATTAGCTAATATAGACAAGTCGGTCCGTGCACAGGATGACTTTTACTATCACGTAAATGGCCAATGGTTGGCTACCACTGAAATCCCCGGCGATAAATCAAATTACGGTTCGTTCTCACAGTTATATGATGATTCGCAAGCAGCGATGAAAACAGTGCTTGAAAAAGCGGCTGCGAATACAGCGGTTAAAGCTGGCACTGATGAATATAAACTTGGTGCGTTTTTCAAAAGCTACATGAATGAAGCAAAACGTAATGAGTTAGGTATTACACCGCTGAATGCGCCTTTAGCGGCAATTGATGACGTAGAAAACAAGTCTGATTTAGTGGCGCTGATGGCGAAAATTCGCATGCAAGGCGGTGCAGTGCCATTTGGTTGGTATGTAAATAACGATGCTAAAAACTCTAGCGAGAATGCATTGTATGCATATCAATCAGGCCTTGGTTTACCGGATCGTGATTACTATTTAAAAGACGATGAAAAGTTCACTAAAATTCGTGCCGCATACCAAGTATACATTGCTGACGTTTTAAAACGCGCAGGTGTAGAAAAGGCCGATGCAGCCGCAAAAGCAATTATTGCACTTGAAACCAGTATTGCAGATGCGCAGTGGACGCGCGTTGAAAGCCGCGATGCGACAAAGTCTTATAATAAGATGAGCGTGAGTGATGCGAGTAAGCTAACCGGTGAGTTTGATCTTGTAGAATACTTCAAAGCGTCTGGTGTAAACGTACAAGATATTATTGTTAGTCAGCCTAGCTACTTTGAAAAATTTGCCGATATTTATAAAGCGACAGATTTAGCAACGTGGCAACAGTACTTAAAGTTTCACTTAGTTAGCAATTATGCAGGTTTATTAGATAAAGAGTTGGTTGATTTAAACTTTAACTTTTACAGCACTACATTACGCGGTGTAAAAGAGCAAACTCCACTTTGGAAGCAAGCTGTAGATGCCTCTAATGAAGTGTTGGGTGAAATCTTAGGCAAAGTATACGTTAAAGAAAACTTCCCACCAGAAGCTAAAGCGCGCATGGAAGAGTTAGTTGATAACGTGATCAAAGGCTACGGCGTTGCGATTGAAAACCTAGAGTGGATGAGCCCGGAAACCAAGCTTGCTGCGAAAGAAAAACTCGACAAATTCACCCCTAAAATTGGCTACCCAGATAACTGGAAAGACTATTCACAGTTAAGCATTAATGCTGATGATTTGGTGGGTAACTATATTCGTCATAGTGAGTGGGCTTATGCGGATATGATTGACAAGCTAAGCAAGCCAGTTGATCGTTCTGAGTGGCACATGACACCACAAACAGTGAATGCTTACTACAATCCTGTGAATAACGAAATTGTATTTCCAGCGGCCATTTTGCAACCACCATTTTTTAACTTAGAAGCGGATGATGCGGTTAACTACGGTGCAATTGGTGCGGTAATTGGTCATGAGTTAGGCCATGGTTTTGATGACCAAGGTGCGAAGTATGATGGTGATGGTAATTTACGTGATTGGTGGAGCGAGTCAGACCTTAAACAGTTTGAAGCACGTACCGGCCAATTAGTTGCACAGTATAACGAGTACCAACCGTTTGCAGATGCTAGCGTTAACGGTCAATTGACCTTAGGTGAAAATATTGGCGATTTAGGTGGCTTAACGGTTGCTTTCACTGCTTATCAGTTATCGCTTGGCGGTGATAAAGCGCCAGTGATTGATGGTTATACGGGGGAGCAACGCTTCTTTATGGGGTGGTCGCAAATTTGGCGTCGTAAATACCGTGACGAAGAACTACGTAACCGCCTAATGACAGACCCTCATTCACCAAGCCATTACCGCGTGATCGGTATCTTGTCGAATATGCCTGAGTTTTATCAAGCATTTGACGTTAAAGAAGGCGACAAAATGTATATCAAACCAGCTGAACGCGTAAAAATTTGGTAATTAATTTTTATTAGTTTGCTGATTAAACGGTGGCTCAGGCCACCGTTTTTGTTTTTAGGGAAGTAAAAGGTTAAAGAGAAAGGGGCTAGGTTCTAGGGAAGTGACTAGGAGCGCGTTGCTCGAAGCTCATGGCATTTACCCTCATTGTTTTCTCTTTGTGCAAAATGTTTGTAGGAGCTGGCTTTAGCCGCGAAATATTAAAAAAGGTGCTAGGTGATAGAGAAGTGACTAGGAGCTAGGCTAGAACCTATCGACTAAGACCTAGATCCTATAGCTAGATCTGGTGGTTGAAACTGGTAAACTCTGATTTATTAGTAGTAAAAGTGGGTTAAAAATGAAAAAACATCATCTAAGCTTAGTGGTCCTTGCGGGGGGCTTAGGTACTCGTTTTGGTGGTAATAAACAAATAGCTGAAATTGCCGGTCTTGGTTGTACCATAATGGAGCTCAGTATTGCAGATGCTGTTGCCGCAGGAGTAACTCAAGTGGTGTTAGTGATCAATCAGGCTGTACGCAGCGAGATTGAGCAAGTGATTTTACCGCGTTTACCTGTGGGTATAGAGGTTGTGCTTGTGGAGCAACGCATTGACTTAGTGCCCGAGCAATTTCAAGCTTTAGTGCAACAGCGAGAAAAGCCTTGGGGAACAGGTCATGCTTTATTGTGTGCTAAAGAGCATGTTCATAATCCAGCCATCGTTATTACTGCGGATGATTACTATGGCGCGTCGTCGTTTTTATTACTTGCAGAACATTTCAAAAGTAACAATAGTTGGGCTATGGTGGGTTATCCAATTATTGATACTTTGTCAGATCAAGGGGGCGTGAATAGGGGCGTATGCCAGGTTAAAAATAACCAATTAGTTGATGTTGTTGAGTATTTAAATATTCAGAACGAGAACGGTCAAATAATGGGTGATAATCCGCAAGGAATCCGTGAGCAAATTGCCGCGGATGCATTAGGGTCAATGAGTTTTTGGGCCATTACACCAACATTTTTCGAACGCTTAGAAACAGGTTTTGCTGAGTTTCTGCAAAAATATGACAACGGTGTCAGATTGGAGTATTATTTACCGGATCAAATTCAACATGCGATCACATCTAATCAGCAAATAGTTACTATTTATACTGCTAAAGAGTCATGGTATGGAGTAACCTATAAATCAGAATTACAGGATGTTACAGGTAAATTATATGAATTACGTCATGGATGAAACAGCCCCGATCTTGCCTTTTCCCGGGCACAATAATAGCGAAGTAAGTATGAAGTCAAATTCCATTGCGGTTCACTTATCTGAAAGTTTTGGCCTTGGTAATGAAGAAGTCAGTTTGAAACCAATTGGTAGTGGTCACATTAATACTACGATGTTATTGACGGCACCCAAAAAATCATTAGTCGTACAAAAGCTGAATACTGAGGTTTTTCCTGAGCCTGATATGCTGGTAAAAAATGCCCGCTTAATTGAACGTCATTTAACTAAAAAGCATCTGTCGGGTGATTATGACTTAGCGATTATTCGCCATGTTCCGACCGTTGAAAATGGTTATTTAGTTGATTGTGATGATGGTGTTTGGCGTGCACTCGAATTTATTGGCGGCAGTTATAGTGAAGATGTTGTGTTAAATACTTCACAAGCACAAACTGCAGCCAATGCATTTGGTCAATTTGCTGTTGCGTTAGAAGACTTTGATGCTAAGCAATTGCATCATGTTATTCCTGATTTTCATAATTTGGCGATGCGTGCTGATAAGTTCAAAGCGGTGGTGGCAAGTGATCCAGTTAAGCGTTTAGCAAGCTGCCAAGCTGAGGTCGATTTTTGCTTTGCACAGTTTGGCTTGATTGATGAACTTAAATCGTTAGCAGGCAATGTACCCGTTAGACCTTGCCATAATGATACTAAAATCAATAATATGCTGTTCTGTAATAAGTCACATAATGCCAAAGCAGTGATTGATTTAGACACCTGTATGCCAGGTTATTGGTTATATGACTTTGGTGATATGGTGCGTACCTTCTGTTCACCAGAGCAAGAAGATTCAACTAATTTAGATAACGTTTGTGTTCGCGAAGAAATTTTTGCGGCCGTGGTTAAAGGTTATGTTGAGCCTTTGAAGGACTTAATCACCGAGCAAGAAAAACAAAGCTTTTGGCTGGGTACTAAAGTAATGACCTTTATGATTGGTTTGCGTTTTTTAACCGATTACATTGATGGCGATCATTACTTTTCAATTAAGCATGCTAATCATAACTTAGAGCGTGCGCAAAATCAGTTTGCTTTATATCGTGATATTCTCGCCAAAAAGAGCACACTTAAAGCCATTTTAAGAGACGTGTAATAAAGGTTAAAGGTAAAAGGTAAAAGGCGCTAGGAGCTAGGAGCTAGGGAAGTTACTAGGACCTAGAGCCTATAACCTAGTACCTATGTTTTAAAGCGTAGGCGCGGCTTTATGCCGCGCGATTAGCGCGAAGCGCCTCGGTGTTCTCTGTGGTGAATTTAAAATTGCGCGAGGTAAACTCGCGCCTACGGGGGGCATTGGTGTTTGAATTTGCATAGGCGGTGCTTTATGCCGCGCCGTTTATAAAATTCATGGCTAAAGCCATTTCCTACGTCGCGGTGTTTAAGGTTGATGCTGAGGGCACGTTGAACAGGTTGTTCAGCAATAAACGGTAACTGCCTATAAATAGCGGGTGTTGATACCCAGACTGTATATAGGCTCACATTAAATGTGTTTAGCGCATGATGCTTTCTTTAAGGTACTGAAATAGCTCTTTGTAGCCTTTAGCTGGCTTTTCAATTTTCACTTCTTTTGCAGCATTACGAATTAATTGTCGTAATTTTTGACGATCAATGGCTGGGTGTTGCTCTACGGTTTGGTTTACTAGATCATCACCTTGGGCAATTAAATCATCACGTAATTGCTCAATTTTTTTAATCAATACTTCTGCTTGATTATTTTTATTAAGCATAACGTCGATAATAGCGTTGATCTCATCGATATTTTCCACAGTTCGCAATGTTTTTGCGATGTAATTTAAGTGACGGCGATATGCATCACTTTTGTTACTGATTTTGTCAGCAACAACCATTGCCGCTTTTAAATCGTCATTTAAGGGCAAGCGTTCACGCTGTTTTTTCCCCATTTTGGCAATTTCAGCACCTAACTGATGAAACTCTTGCGCTTCGCGCTTTAGCTCACTTTTTGATATATAGATAATTTCTTCTTCAATTTCAGCAGGCTTGCCTTTTTTCTTCGCCATGGGGTACTCATATGATAACGTTAACTGCGGTCATTATACGCCATTTAATTAATGATTAATATTAGCTGATGCAATGCAGTGAGTGTGTTAGCATTTAAGTATTATGATTGCGCCCGCAAAATGCTCTAAGCTCAGGACTAAAAAGATGAAAAGCCAACAGCAAGATCCTATTTATACGCAAATTTCTCAAATTAAAGATGCCGTTGCAGAAGTGTTAGAACACGCTAAAAAACTCGGCGCTACGGGCGCTGAAGCGGCTATGTCGAGCACCTCTGGTTTATCTGTCAGTACGCGCATGGGGGAAGTCGAAACAATCGAATTTAACCAAGATGGCGGTTTAGGGATCAGCGTCTATGTTGGTAATCATAAAGGTTCAGCATCAACGGCTGATCTAAATCCGAAAACATTACGCACAGTGGTTGAAAAGGCCATTGATATTGCCAAATTTACTTCAGATGATCCACATAATGGCGTCGCCGATAAAGACCTACTTGAGTTTGCCCCGCTTGATTTAGATTTATATCACCCCTGGGATGTTAGTCCTGAACAAGGTATTGAGTTGTGTCATGCTGCGGAGCAAGCAGCGCTTAACGCTGATCCACGCATTGTAAATTCAGACGGCGCAAGTTTTTCATCGCATCAAGGTTTACGCGTGTATGGTAATAGCCATGGTTTAATTACTGGCTACCCGCGCACGCGCCACAGTATTAGCACTATGGTGATTGGTAAAGATGGCGAGCAAATGCAGCGAGACTCAGCCTACACGGTGGCGCGTGATCAAGCTGGCTTAAAAGACGCGGCAGCGGTTGGCCTCGAAGCGGCTAGCGAAACCCTTGCTAAGCTTAATAGCCAAAAGTTAGGTACTATGAAAGTGCCCGTTGTTTTTCGCGCTGATATAGCTAATTCCTTGTTTGGTCACTTGGTGTCTGCAATAGGTGGTGGTGCGCTGTATCGTAAATCGAGCTTTTTGCTGGATAGTCTTGGCACGCAAGTGTTCAATGACTGCGTTAATATTGCAGAGCGCCCGCATATTTTAAAAGGTTTAGCGTCGTCACCATTTGACAGTGAAGGGGTGAAAACCATCGACCGCGAAATCATTCAAGGCGGCGAGCTACAAACATATTTATTAGCGAGCTACGCAGCGCGTAAAATGAATATGATGCCAACCGGCCATGCTGGTGGTATTCATAACTGGTTAGTTGCACAAACTCATGCTGATCTAGCTGCGTTGTTAAAAACAATGGGCACCGGTTTATTGGTCACTGAGTTAATGGGCCAAGGCGTTAATACCGTAACGGGTGATTATTCCCGCGGTGCTGCTGGTTTTTGGGTTGAGAATGGTGAAATACAATATCCTGTAAGCGAAATTACCATTGCTGGCAAACTACAAGATATGTTTAAAGGTATTAGCGGCATCGGGGGCGACATAGAGCGCCGCGGTGGTATTCAAACCGGTTCGGTATTGATTGAACAAATGCAAGTAGCGGGAAGCTGATTGAAGCTTTAAGCGATAAGCCGTAAGTCATAAGCTGCGCGAGGTAAACTCGCGCCTACGGGGTTGGCATTGGTGTTTGGCTTTGCGTAGGCGCGGCTTTATGCCGCGCAAATTTATAAGTGATTCATTCACAAAGAGGTTAAGAGGCGCTGCGCTTAAGAGGTTAAAGGGAAAAGGTATTAGGTAAGTGGTAATCAAGGTGCAATTAGCCCGTGGCTTTCTCTTCTCATTTACCCACTAATGTTTATTCATATCTTGCCAGCTGGTTTTAAGGCTGTTGGCGAAAGAGACAAACTTTTCCTTAATGGTTCGTTTGATTTTAATTTCTACAGATCCAAGCACCACTTTACCTTCGATAGTAATGGTTGGCCCTTGCTGCTTGTTCAGTGACACCGATTTGTTTTCAACACTGCCAATAATACTGAATAGTTTTGATACGACATTGACGTGCTCTGGTACGTAAATTTGATCACTGCCAAGCAAGCAATTAACATGCAGGGTGATATTTTGATGCTGAAATATGGCATCAGTAAAATCAAGTTCAATAGAACCCAGTAAGTTAGTAAGATGAATTTCTTTTGGCACTACCCATTGTCCACTGCGCTCGTTTGAGCCCAAAATACTACGAAGATGCAATGCTTCATCGCCGCTTTTATTACTATAGTTTGGGCTAAACTGTGCACGCTTTTCCGACTGGTAACTACTATCGGTAGTGAGTTCAAGATCACTAACCAAATCAATTAAGCTTTGGTTATTTTTTGCTTCCATTGCTTGGTCTAATCTGCGCTCAAATGCCTCGGCTGAAATAACTGCATGACTGTAGTTATAAATTAATTGATCAATAACTTGTTCGCGCACTTGCTCAATTGGGCGATCTTCTAGTTTTACAGTCATGGCGTATTCCTTATAAGTGATGCTGTTGGTGTATATGTACGATTACTTTGTAATGCTGTAACTAAAGCAAGGCTTAGGCCATTATTTAATTCATTAATAATCAGTTGTTTAGGTTTTATACTGTTGAATGAGTTTGTTATATTAACGACAGATTAACGAATAATGCTATTAAATAGTTAATTTTGCAACGACCAGAATAAATTACCGAGCAGTCGGTAAATTCTTACCAAGCTAAAATGCAAGATTATATAGATTTAAATTTAAGTGTTTGATTTTAAATTATTTTAAGGTTGGCCTGATGTTCGCATTAATCATATTGTCTTTAATCAAAAGGAGAAAGATTATGAAAACATTTAACAAATCAATTATCGCTGCGTTAGTTCTTGGTACTACTGCTATGGGTGCTCAAGCAAGTAGCTGGGAAAATGAAAGTAAAGATGCTTGGATTGATGGAAAGGCAGAAACAGTTCTACTAATGAACACAAATCTAAACAACTTTGACATTAACACTGATGTAAAAAATGGCAAGGTAGTACTTACCGGTAAAGTTGAGAGCGATTTAGATAAAGAGCTAGCTGAAGAGCTTGTATTAAGCCTTGATGGCGTAACTGATGTTGATAACAAGCTGACAGTTGTTAAAAATGTTGATACAAAAAACAAGAAAATGAAGTCTGATAGTACTGAAAGTGACTTAACGGACGCTAAAATTACTACAGTTATCACGACTCGATTCTTGTTCAACTCTGAAGTGGGCGGTACCGATATCGATGTAGATACAGATAAAGGTGTGGTAACACTAAATGGTACAGTTGGCTCTGATGCTGAAAAACAACTAGCGGTGAAAATTGCTAAGAATGCTGAAGATGTTCGCGATGTAGTTGATAACTTAACTATTGTAGCTGAATAATCTATAAGCCACGAATGCCCAGCTGTGCTGGGCTTTCTTCTGCAAACTTCAGGGAGTGAGAATAATGGATTTAATACGCATTATATTTTCAGTGCTTATTCCACCACTTGGTGTGTTTTTACAAGTTGGTTTAGGTGCTCAGTTTTGGATTAATATTTTGTTAACATTACTAGGGTATATTCCTGGTCTAATACATGCAATTTATATAATCGCACGTCGTTAGAGTCACAGTGTTAAACGCAACAAGGATGATCTGCCCATTAGATGGCAAGGAGAAACATTATGGATAACGTATTAAGGAAAAACCAGCAAGGAGGCGCAGTAAGCGCAAAGCCACTTTGGACCGCGCAGCAATGGAAACAGTTAATGGATAATGCATCAAAGGAATGAAGCTAAAGCAGCAAGGATTGGGCTTTAATTATAAGGATCATATAAATACAAAAGGATTGGCTTAATGACTAAGCCCACAAGGATGATACAGGTATGGTTATCGGATGATAAGTTCACAGCCCACTAGAAGGAATTTACTAGGATGTTAGATACCAAAATTATAAGTGCATGTTGTTCTTTGTATTGAGAGCATGCACTTATAACCCTACCCAAGAATGTTTTACCTCCCATTTATTTATAGTCGTAAACTGGCCCATCGCCGCGTTTGAAATGTCGCATGGTGTTAGTGCATCAGCAAGCTTAACGCCTACGGATTGGCATAGGTATTTGGATTTGCGTAGGCGCGGCTTTATGCCGCGCAAATTTATACCATTCATGGCTAAAGCCATTTCCTACGTTACGATGTTAACCTAGAACCTAGCCTCTAAAACCTAGCCCCTCTATTCCTATCTACACCAACAACCATGTGGCGGTGCCGAGGAAGGCGAAGATGCCGACGATATCTGTAACTGTGGTTAGTACGACACTGCCTGCTAAGGCTGGGTCAATTTTCATTTTCTTCAAAATCAGTGGGATACTTGCACCGGCAATACCTGCGGCGACTAAGTTCATAAACATGGCAAAGGCGAGTACGCCGCCAAGCTTAAAGTCCCATTGCCAAATGGCAACAACACCGGCTATTAAAATTGACCACACCATGCCGTTTATAGCACCGATCGCCAGCTCTTTCATTAGTAAAAAGCGTTGGTTAGTTTGGTTTATGTGACCTACCGCAATACCACGTATTACTAGTGTTAATGTTTGGCTACCAGCAACACCACCCATTGATGGCACGATACCATTGAGGACTGCAAGTATCGGTAGAATTGCCAAGGTGTTTTCAAAGAAGCTTGCCACAATAGCCGCGAGTAACGCGGTTAATAAGTTAACCCCAAGCCAAACAGAGCGTTTTTTGGAGCTTTTTAATACCGGTGCAAAGGTATCTTCTTCATCATCAAGACCCGCTAAGCTTAATAAGCTGTGCTCTGCATCTTCACGGATAACGTCAACGATATCATCGATGGTGATCCGACCTAGCAGATGGTCGTTATCATCAACAACAGGGGCCGATATCCAGTTATGGCGCTCGAATAATTGCGCTACTTCACTCTCATCCATGGAAATAGGGATTGATTCACAATCTTCATCCATTAATTCGCGAATAATTTTGTCCGGCGAGTTGGTGAGTAGAGTGGTCAGCGACATTGCGCCTAAAAAGCAGTTATGTTTATCAACTACGTAAAGGTCATCGGTGCCCTCTGGTAGCTCGCCACGTAAGCGTAAGTAGCGTAGCACCACGTCAATGGTGACGTCTGGGCGAATGGTTACCGTATCGGTATTCATCAGTGCGCCAGCCGAGCGCTCTTGATAAGAGAGTGCTTGGGTTGCACGTTCGCGGTCTTGACTGTCCATGGCGCTGACGACGTCTTGGTAGACGGTGTCAGGTAAGCTACGTAATACTTCCCCTAAATCATCGTGGCTCATGTCCTCGGTCGCGGCAGCAATGTGCTCCGGTTCCATTTGGGCGATGATCCCTAAGCGAACATCTTCAGAAAGCTCTTCGAGTACGTCACCTTGTACATCTGGATCAACGAGTTGCCATAGTAAGGTACGAATTTTATGCGGGGATGATTCGAGTAGTAACGCCGTGTCACACGGAGCCGTTTTTGCCAACATACGCCTTACTTGAACAAATTGACCATTATTAAGTGACTTGGTCACTTGTTTTAGTTGTTGTAGTGGATAATCTTGTTCAAAAGCTTCTGGCATTGGCGTCCTTAAGTTATTAATACAGTTTATTGGGTAGGCAAGACTTTGATAATTCAGGCTGATTGCTTAAACCAGCAACTTATTCAGTTTAACGCAATTTTGTTGTGCTGACTACGGACTATTCTTGCTCGTTAAAGCGTTGCGCGATGAGCTCGCCAATGGCAGCAAGAGCCGGTTCAGCATCTGGTCCTTCGCAGACTACTTTCACTTCTTTGCCTTGGCTGCTTTCTAATAACATTAGGCCCAGTACGCTATCGCCTGCGGCTTGTTTATCGTCTTGATGAAGCGTGATACTGGCATCAAACTGCACGGCTAATTGTGCTAATACACTGGCTGCACGGGCATGTAAGCCCAGTTTGTTTTTTATTAAAAATGTATCTTCTAAGCGCATCAACATTCCTTACTGTAAACGTGTGTTGTTATTCTTGCTCGCGGTGGCGAATTTTTACATTGCTGTGGCTCATTGAAAAGCTTTCACCAATGGTTTGCGCTAAATAAACTGAACGATGTTGACCGCCAGTACAACCAATTGCGATTGTGAGATAACTACGGTTGTTTCGCTCTAGATGTGGTAACCAAGTTTGCACAAAGGTTTGGATCTGCCAAGTGAACTTTTGCACGATGCTGTGGCTGGCTAAATAATCTTTTACTGGTTGATCAAGGCCGGTAAGTGGCTTTAACTCAGGTTCCCAATGTGGGTTTGGTAAAAACCGCGCATCAAATACGTAATCGGCCTCTTTTGGAATGCCATACTTAAAGCCAAATGATTCAAAGGTAATGATTAGTTTTTTGTCTTTTTTACCTAAAATTTTCTCACGGATTGACTCTGCCAGCTGGTGGACACTAAGGTCGGTGGTATCCAGCATAAAATCGGCACGAGTTGTTAGCACATCAAGTAATACTTTTTCTTGTTTGATAGCTAAATCGAGCGGCAAAGAATCCAATGATAATGGGTGTAAGCGGCGAGTTTCAGAAAAGCGTTTGATCAGCGTTTGATCATCACAATCTAAATAAAATAATGTTGGATTGGCGAAACCTGGCAAGTATTCAAGAATATCGTTAAATTCTTCTTGTTCTTTCGGTAAATTACGCACATCAATGCTAACTGCAATTTTGTCGTAATTATCAGAAACACTACGCACTAATGAAGGTAATAAGTTTACTGGAATATTATCAACACAATAATAGCCAAGATCTTCGACTACGCGCAGTGCAACAGATTTACCTGAGCCAGAGCGGCCACTGATGATGATTAACTCCATGTAAACTCTCCTTCATTTGGCTACGACTGCTCAACAATAACGTGATATAAATCTTGATCTGTTTTTGCACTACGTAATTGTTTGCAAAAATCTTTATCGTTAAGTTTATCAGCAATTGTGGCTAACGTCTTTAAATGAAGTTGGCTATCACCATCTGGTACGATGAGGGCGATAAAGAGATCCACAGGACGGTTATCAATCGCATCAAAATTAATCGGTGTTTCGCTTACTAAAATTATCGCTAGTGGGCTTTCAATACCCGTCATACGGCCATGTGGAATAGCAATACCACGACCAATCCCCGTACTGCCTAGTTTTTCTCTGGCGAGTAATGCATCGAGGATTTCTTGTTGTGATAGCTGAGGAAGTTGTTCATGAGCCAATTGGCTGATAAATTCAATGATCCGTTTTTTGCTATTAAAAAGGACCGCAGCTTTGCTGCAGTCCTGGCAAATAAGTGAGCTTAATTTCATAGTATTAGTGTCGAGCGTGCTTCTCTTTGTGTTTGATTACTTGACGGTCAAGTTTGTCAATTAGTCCGTCAATGGCTGCATACATGTCTTGGTGCTCAGTTGAGGCAAATAATTCAGCGCCACTAACATGTATTGTGGCTTCTGCTTTTTGGCTTAGCTTTTCAACGTCAAGAATAACATGGACATTGTTGATGTGATCAAAATGCCTCTCAAGCTTCGCAAACTTATTGTTTACATAGTCTCTTAATGAATCAGTAATTTCTACGTGACGACCAGTTAAATTTAGTTGCATAAGCATTTTCCTTTTTTGATTTTACGCCTTAAATCAAACTCTTTCTTTGATTTGACGGTGGAATAGCCAGTGACTCGCGGTATTTTGCAATAGTCCGTCTAGCTACTTTGATACCTTGCTCTGCCAATATATCTGCAATTTTACTATCACTCAATGGTTTCGCTGAGTTTTCTGCGCTGATCAGTTTTCTGATCAATGCGCGAATTGCGGTAGACGAACATTCACCGCCGTTCTCAGTGCTTACATGACTTGAGAAAAAATATTTTAGCTCAAAAATACCCCGTGGAGTATGCATGTATTTTTGGGTTGTTACGCGAGAAATTGTCGACTCATGCATTTCAACCATTTCAGCAACGTCATTTAGCACCATCGGGCGCATAGCTTCAGGGCCATGTTCAAAGAATCCTTGCTGCTGTTTAACAATGCAGTTGGTTACTTTGAGTAATGTGTCGTTACGACTTTCTAGGCTTTTTATAAACCATTTAGCTTCTTGCAGATGCGAACGAATAAATTGGCTGTCAGTGCTCGATTTAACGGAGCGTGACATGGCCGCATATTGGCTGTTCACTCTAATTTTTGGCATGCTGTCTGGATTAAGTTCAACCACCCAGCGGCCTTTAATTTTTTTCACTGATACATCAGGAATAACGTACTCTGACTCTTCCCGTACTATGGTATCCGCAGGCTTTGGGTTGAGACTGTGGATCAGTGTCATGACTTCTTTTAAATCTTCTTCTTTAAGCTTAGTCTTTTTCATCAAAGTGCGATAGTCGCGACTAGCTAATAAATCGATATGATCCGTTAAAATCATTTTTGTCTCTGCAATCCAAGGAGTTGCAGGATCAAATTGATTTAATTGAATACATAAACACTCTTGTAAACTACGGGCGGCAATGCCAACAGGATCAAATAATTGAATGCGCTTTAAAACCGCTTGCACTTCGTCCAGTTCGATTTCTTCTTCGCTGTTGCCTTGATTTAAGCTCTCTACAAGGTCTTCACAGCTGAGTGTTAAAATACCAGAGTCATCAATGGCCTCAACAATGGCAATGGCGATTGCTTCATCGGTTGGGCTAAAGGGCGTTAGCTGTAACTGCCACATTAAATATTCATGCAAGGTCTCTGTTGAGGCGCCTTGATAAATAGATTCATCTTCGGGCATTGGCCCCGATGAACTGTTAGGCGCAGCACTCATGTATTCATCCCAAGTGACGTCCATTGCCATTTCGTCACTGAGGGTTTCTTTACTTAATGCTTCGCTGCTTTCTTGTTCGTATTCGCTAGGCTTGTCGTCCGCTGAGGCACTGACAGTTAAGTCATCGTTGTCTTGTTTTTGTTCGTTTTTGCCAGCAGCATCTTCTGAATATTCATGTTCTTCTAGTTCTAACAACGGATTGCTATCTAGCGCTTCTTGAATTTCTTGCTGGAGATCCAATGTACTGAGCTGCAATAAGCGAATAGCTTGTTGCAGTTGCGGTGTCATTGTAAGTTGCTGGCCCATGCGCAGCTGGAGTGATTGCCTCATGTATCTCTAACAATCCTTTTATTGTTGTCATTGTTAAGTTTAGCAGATGCTTTACCGAGTGTGGCTTTATAGCCTAAATTGCTCACCCAGGTAAACATCGCGAACTGTTTGGTCGGCAAGTACATGCTCAGGTGTGCCTGATGCAATTAACTCCCCATGAGAAACTATGTAGGCTTTTTCACAAACATCAAGGGTTTCTCGTACATTGTGGTCGGTAATAAGTACGCCAATACCACGGTTTTTAAGGTGTTCAATAATCTTCTTTATATCTAACACTGAAATAGGATCAACGCCAGCAAAAGGCTCATCTAGCAGGATAAATTTTGGATTTGCGGCTAAAGCGCGCGCAATTTCAACGCGACGGCGTTCACCACCCGATAACGCCATACCTTGGCTGTCACGAATATGTTGAATGCTAAATTCATCAAGTAAGCTGTCGAGGGCTTCTTCTCTGGCTTGTTTTTTTAGGTCTTTGCGAGTTTCTAAAATCGCCATCAAGTTTTGATACACAGTCAACTTGCGAAATATCGATGACTCCTGAGGCAAGTAACCAATTCCCAAGCGGGCACGGCTATGCATTGGTAGCAGGGTAATGTCATTATCATCAATACTGATTTTACCTTTGTCGCTAGGCACTAAACCGACAATCATGTAAAAAGTAGTGGTTTTACCTGCGCCATTTGGGCCCAGTAAACCAACAATGCTGCCAGCGGTGACTTCTAAACCAACACTTTTGACTACTTGACGACCTTTGTAGCTTTTAGCTAAAAATTCAGCTTTTAATGTACTCATGGCTGACCTTTAGATTTGGTTTTTTTACTGTCTACAGGCACGAGTATGGTGTGTACGCGATCGTCTGAACTAGCGCCTTTTTCAGCACTGATCAGTTGTTGGTCCATGTCGTAGGTAATGCTTTTAGCGTTAATCTTTTGCCCTGCTTGAGTAACCTGTGCGTCACCAATTAGCGTTAAGTAGCGTTTTGCAACGTCGTAACGAACTTCATCTGCGCTGGCGCTCATAATTGTGCCATCGGCTTGTTTTTCTTCAAAATAAGCCGGGCTGCCAGTTGCGACTAGTAATTGTTTATTATCGCCTAAGTCTTCACGTTTGTGCACTTCAAGGCGATCAGCTTTGATACGACGGTTACCATGAATGATCTCAACATTTTTTTCAAAAATACCGATATTATCTTTCAGTTGTGCAAGCTGCTTGTCTGCACTGATCGATACTTGATCTGCAGGCGGTGAGGCCGTCTCTGCAAAACTTGAAAAGGCTATGAATAAGCTTGGTATAACAAGCAAGTGAGCAAATTTATTGGTCATAATATATGGTTCGCGTATGGTTAATTAGTTCTACCACTTCGGCTTTTAAGTCGGCATGGAGGCCGCGCCCAGTGATCTTTAAATTTGGTCCGATCAATTCTACTGGTTGTTCAGAACTCATGGTTTGCAGTTCAATATCAACCTGAATGTTGTCTGCGTTTATATGTTCAATCATGGCGTTGTTGGTGAGGTTTTTAGCCACCACATTGCCTTCTAAAATTAATTGATGATTTTCATATAAGGTGGCTTCGTCTGCATTAATTTGCCACGTTTGTTGTTGATTATATAAAGTAAAAATAGGTTGCTCAAAGTAAGTAAAACCTAACTGCTGGTACAGCTCCATTTTTGCAGCGGTTACTTTGTGACTAATTTTACCTTGTTCATCAAACGCGGTTTGTTTTAATGCCACCGCTGTGTAATCAGGTTTTGCTATTATATCTTCTTGATTCTGTACTGTGGTTGTAGGCTGATTAAAATAAGGGAACCACAGCCACACCATACAAACGACGAACAATACGCATAATATCAAACGCGCACTATTCATGAGCTGGTTCCTTCGCAGGTTAATGATTTACCATTTTCAAGCATCAGTAAATCAGTTAACTCACGCACTGCACCAAAGCCACCTGGCAACATGGTTGTATAGTGTGAAATACGTTTTATGAGTGGGTGTGCATCATTAACTGCTACCGCAAACCCCACCAATTCCATCACTGGCATATCAGGACCGTCGTCACCAATGTAGGCAATTTGCTCATCAGTTAACTGCAGTTTATCTTTGAGCTGTTGATAAGCTTGCAACTTATTTTCTTGGCCTTGATAAATATGCGGTACAGTCAGGCTAGTCATTCGTTGCTGAACTATCTGTGAATGACGACCGGTGATCACGGCGACTTCAAAACCACTGTTGATCAAGGCTTTAATGCCAAAGCCGTCTTTGGTATTAAAGGCTTTTAGCTCTTCACCCTGGTTGCCTAAATAAATACGGCCATCTGAAAATACGCCATCAATGTCGCAAATAAGCAGTTTAATTTTCTGTGCGCGGCTGCGTACATCATCACAAAGCGGCTGGTATAAATCAGCAAACTGCATTATAAAACTCCTGCTTTTAGCAAATCCTGCATGTTCAGTGCACCAATAGGATGTTGATTATCATCAATCACAATTAAGCCGTTGATACGCTTATTTTCCATAATGTTGAGTGCCTCTGCGGCGAGCATATCTGCGGTTGCTGTAGTACAAGAACGGGTCATTACAGTGCTTATCAAAGTGCTATGAATATCAACCCGTTGCTCTAAAATACGGCGTAAATCACCGTCAGTAAACAATCCTGCAAGCTGGTTGTTATCATCAACAATAGCGGTCATACCTAAGCCTTTGGCAGACATTTCAATTAACGCATCTTTGATGCATTGTTTGTCATTAATGATAGGTGTTGCATCACCACTGTGCATAATATCTTTTAAGCATAGCAGTAAGCGTTTACCTAAGCTGCCACCTGGGTGTGATAGTGCAAAGTCGTCGGCGGTAAATCCGCGAGTCTCTAGCAGCGCAACAGCGATTGCATCACCCATCGCGAGCGTGGCTGTGGTGCTGGCTGTAGGTGCAAGCCCTAATGGGCAGGCTTCTTGGCTTACTTTAATACATACATGAGCATCCGCCCACTTTGCCATTGACGATGCTGGATTACCGGTCATGGCAATCATTTTTGCGCCAATACGTTTAATAACTGGAATTATATTGAGTACTTCGCTGGTTTCACCTGAGTTGGATAGCAACATGACTACATCATCGCGGGTGATCATCCCTAAATCGCCATGGCTTGCTTCACCAGGATGAACAAAAAACGCTGGTGTACCGGTACTTGCCAATGTTGCAGCAATTTTATTGCCAATATGACCGGATTTTCCCATACCCACTACAATGATCCTGCCATGGCATTGATACATTAGTTGGCAAGCTCGATTAAAGTTTTCGTCTAGGTATTGGACTATCTCAGTCAGTGCTTGGCGCTCGATATCGAGAACCCGCTTACCTTGTTCAATAAAATTTAACTGCGTCATCGTGTTATCCATTTTTGGGTAGCATTAAGCAACTTGGTTGAAAATATAACCTTGATAGACTAAAAACGCGACCAATAACAGGCCACCTTCAACTCGATTAATGCGTCTTGTGCCTCTAAAACTTAAAGACATAGCAATCAATGCTATGGTGGCACCAATCATTATTAAGGCATCACGGTTTGCCGCCGATGGGTCAATAATTGATGGGTTGATAATACCCGCCAGTGGCAATACTGCTAATATGTTAAAGATATTTGAGCCGACAATATTGCCCAGCGCTAAATCATCTTCTTTTTTCAGTACCCCTGCGATACAGGCGGCAAGCTCAGGTAGGCTAGTACCAATGGCAATAATGGTTAAACCAATGACCAGATCACTTAAGCCAAAGAATTTGGCAATATCAACCGCAGAGCCGACTAAAAAGTGCGAGCTGATAGGCAGTAATATCATACCTATGATTAACCAAAATAAAGCCGACTTAGTTGGCACATTATCTGGCACATCTTCACAAGCTTCACTGACAAATGGGTCATCAGCTTGGTTTTTAGCGCGAATAGAAATAATAACTAAGCCAGCAATAAATACGACAAAGCCAATGATTAATGCAACGCCTTCTGTAAATGAAAAGTAGTTATCAGAAAATACATACCAAGCAGCAATTGACACTAACAACACCAGCGGCATTTCACGCTTCAAGGTCATTGAGGATACTGAAAGAGGGCGCAATAGCGCGGTAATACCTAACACAAGTAAAATATTAGTGATATTTGAGCCAACGGCATTACCCACGGCTGTATCAGTTTTACCCGCAAGAGCAGCTGATGCTGAGACCATCATTTCTGGGGCTGACGAGCCCATAGCAACCACTGTTAAGCCAACAATTAGTGTAGGGACACCGAAATTTTTTGCCAGCGCAGCCGCGCCGTAAACAAAGCGATCTGCACTCCAAACGAGAGCTGCAAACCCGAGAATTAAAATGACAAAAGAAGTCACCATTGTGTTACGCCAATTATTCAAAATAAGATGACTGCAAATAGTAACAAAAGCCAACCTGAAAGTATAAATAAAAGAATCAGGTCAACTTGTTAGTAAGTCGTTATTTTTACCTCAGAAAAAATTATTTAAGCGTCTGTTAAGCCTACTGCTGTAAGGTTTTGCTTGTTATTACATAGAATATTACAAAATTTTACGAATTGTTTTTTCCATCTTGCTGTAAAAACGCTTAAAATAGGAGAACTAGTGAATATAGTAATGGAGAGCGACTTGTCGCAACCAATAGTAGAAATCAAGGATGTAAGTTTTTCTCGAGGTAATCGCAGCATATATAAAAATATGAGTTTTAGCGTTCCTAAAGGGAAAATTACGGCAATCATGGGGCCAAGCGGAATTGGTAAAACCACCATGTTGCGTTTAATTGGTGGTCAGTTAAAACCAGATAGCGGCACTATATTATTCGAAGGTAATAACATTCCAAGTATGTCGCGTAAAGAACTTTACGCTGCACGTACCAAAATGAGTATGTTATTCCAAAGCGGTGCATTATTTACCGATATGTCTGTGTTTGACAATATAGCGTTTCCGCTGCGTGAACATACTCGCCTTAGTGAAGATTTAATCCGCCTAGTAGTGCTAATGAAATTACAAGCCGTTGGCCTTCGTGGTGCTCAGGATTTAATGCCTTCAGAGCTCTCAGGCGGAATGGCGCGTCGTGCTGCATTAGCACGCTCTATCGCACTTGATCCTGAATTAATTATGTATGATGAACCGTTTGCAGGCCAAGACCCTATTTCGATGGGCGTGTTGGTTAAACTGATTAAATCACTTAATCAAGTGCTCGGTTTGTCGTCGCTGATAGTGACTCATGATGTAACCGAAGTAATGAGTATTGCCGATCACGTTATTATTATCGCTGATCAAGGTGTTATTGGCAGCGGTACCCCGGATGAAATGCGTAATCATGAATCACCGCTGGTGCAGCAGTTCTTAAAAGGTTTATCAGATGGCCCTGTGCCATTTCATTTTCCTGCACCATCTTACCAGCAAGAGTTACTGGGAGGGCGCCGCTAATGTTCGATTTTTTGCAAATGCTAGGCCATAAAACGTTAGGGCGTTTTGCGGCGCTTGGCCGTTCTACACAAATGTTGGTTGGCGCACTGTGGAATGTTCCTAACTTCAGAAAAGGCACGCCTTTACTGGTACGTCAATTGTATATGGTAGGCTCGCAGTCACTGTTGATTATCATGGTGTCGGGTTTATTTATCGGCATGGTACTGGCGTTACAGGGCTACACTGTACTGGTTGGTTATGGCGCAGAAGATAGCTTAGGACCGTTGGTGGCATTGAGTTTATTGCGCGAGTTAGGCCCTGTTGTTACGGCATTATTATTTGCCGGACGAGCGGGCAGTGCGTTGACTGCTGAAATTGGTTTGATGAAAGCTACTGAGCAGTTATCGAGCCTGGAAATGATGGCGATTGACCCACTTAAGCGTATTATTGCACCGCGATTTTGGGCGGGCTTTATCAGTATGCCATTGCTAGCATTGATATTTTCAGCCGTTGCAATCATTGGTGCTCACTTGGTTGGGGTTGATTGGTTGGGGGTAGATACAGGTAGCTTCTGGTCAATCATGCAGTCGCAAGTGTCATTTCAGCAAGATATTTTAAATGGCATGATCAAAAGCTTTGTGTTTGCCATTGTGGTTACATGGATAGCGCTTTATAAAGGTTATGATTGTATACCGACCTCTGAAGGGATCAGTAAAGCAACAACAGAGACGGTAGTGCACTCTTCTTTGGCTGTTTTAGGGTTTGATTTTATTTTGACAGCGGTAATGTTTACCAGCTAATTAAGGTATAAAAAATGAATTCACGGAAATTAGAAATTTTAGTTGGTTTTTTTGTTGCGTTAGGCATCGCGGCATTTGCAATGTTGGCGTTAAAAGTAGCTAACGCAGGGATCAGCGGCAATGGTGAAACCTATTTATTAAAAGCTAAGTTTGAAAACATTGGCTCGTTAAAAGCACGCGCACCAATCAAGGTTGGTGGCGTTGTGGTTGGTCGAGTTGAGTCGATTTCAATTCATCCACAAGAATTTGTGCCCGTGGTTGATATGACCATTGATGCGCAATATCAATGTCGTTTTTCAGATACCAGCTCAGTGTCAATCTTGACCTCAGGTATTTTAGGTGAACAGTATCTAGGTATTAACCCTGTTATCGCCCCAAAATCAGCTGAGCAAGCTTGTTTCGGCGTAGCGGTAACCAGTGATGATAAAGATTTAGGCCTAGATGAGTTATTCGGTGTTGAAAGTAAAGCCTTAAATGATGGCGACTATATCACCGACACTAAATCAGCATTGGTGCTTGAAGAATTAATCGGGCAGTTTTTATTCAATCAAGGCGGCGAGTAACTAATTATGTTTAAACAATTTTTAATGGTAGTGGCGCTTACTTTCAGCGCAATCAGTGTAGCTAATGAGCCGGTCGATTTAACCGACCCATATAAAATGGTACGCCAAGTTTCAGATAATACGTTTCAACGTATAACCCGTGATCAGCCTTTAATTGAAAAAGATAAAGAGCACTTACGCGTGATCGTAAAAGAAGAATTGATGCCGTATATTGATTATAAATATGCAGCACTGCGGGTGTTAGGCAGCCATGTTTCAAAAGTACGCTCAATTAAAGATCCGGCCGAGCAAAAACAAGCTGTTGAAGACATTAAACGCTTTATTGATGTGTTTCAAGAATACCTAATCGCAACCTATGCGGGGGTGTTTACGCAATACACCAACCAAAAAGTAGAGTTTGGGCCAAGTAAAGAGTTTGCTGGACAAGATTTAGTGTTAGTAAAAACGAAAATTATTGAGCCGGGCAAGCCAGAAATTAAAATTGATTTTAAAGTACGCGCAGACCGCAGTGGCGAATGGCGTGCTTATGACATGGTAGCTGAAGGCATTAGCTTATTGGATGCCAAGCAAAGTGAATTTCAAGGCATTTTGCGCCAGCAAGGTATTAACTATGTAAGTGACCTACTTGAACAGAAAAGTAAGTTGCCAGTGCAATTTAGAGGTGACGGCGGTAATGAGTAAAGTAACAGTTACTCAGCTTGACGAGCAGCACTATCGAGTCAGTGGTGAATTGACTCGAAATTCAATTTCCGCTGAACGACTTCTGAATAAAAAACCACAAAGTGACCATAAAACTTGGTATTTTGACCTTTCTGAGGTGTCTAGGGTTGACACGGCGGGCTTAGCTTGGTTAATTCACTCTTTCGCAGAATTAAAGCAGCAAGGTATTCACCTTGAGTTGCAAAATATTCCTGAGCAATTGCAAAAATTAATGCAATTGGGACAGGTTACCAACCTATTTGAGTGAGAGTTATGGAAACAAGCCAGGTCGAAACCTTATTACGCGACGAGCTACAATTAGCTGAAGTACATGTAAAAGCCAACGGTAGTCATTATGAAGTTATCGCAGTCGGCGATTGTTTTGATGGTTTAAGCCGAGTGAAGAAACAACAGCTGGTATATGGGCCGTTGATGAACACTATTTCTGACGGCACCATCCACGCAGTTTCGATCCGTGCATTTACACCTACTGAGTGGAAGCGCGAGCAAAAATTTATTTTACCTCAATAAAAAGGTTTCCTCATGGATCAATTTGTAATTCAGGGTGGAACCGGACTTGCCGGTGAAGTCACAATTTCAGGCGCTAAAAATGCTGCATTACCGATTTTATTTGCTTCATTATTAGCTGACGGTAAAAGTACTTTTAACAACGTGCCTCGTTTACGTGATATTGGCACCACAGAAGCACTGTTAAAAACCCTAGGTGCAGAAATCCAATGGCATGGTGACCAGCTTGTTATCGATGGTAGCAAAGTGGATAAAACCCTTGCCCCTTATGAGCTTGTTAAGCAAATGCGTGCATCGGTATTAGCCTTAGGGCCATTAGTTGCACGTTTTGGCCAAGCGCAAGTATCGCTGCCTGGCGGCTGTGCAATTGGCGCACGGCCTGTTGATATTCACATTCAAGGTTTAGAGCGCATGGGCGCGGTTATAAGCGTTGAAAATGGGTATATCAATGCCAAAGTTGACGGGCGTTTAAAAGGCGCTGAAATATATATGGAAATGGTCAGCGTAGGTGCGACCGAAAATTTATTGATGGCCGCAACCTTGGCTGACGGCAAAACCGTATTAGAAAATGCCGCTCGTGAACCCGAAATTATTGATTTAGCCGTGTGTTTAACCGCGATGGGGGCAAAAATTACTGGTGCCGGTAGCAGTCGTATTGAAATTGAAGGTGTTGAAAAACTACACGGTTGTGAGCACCGCATTTTACCTGATCGTATTGAAACCGGTACTTTCTTAGTCGCAGCCGCGATGGCTGGCGGTGAAGTGCTATGTAAACTTACTGATTTTCACAGCCTTGAGCCAGTCATTGAAAAGCTACGTGCAAGTAATGCCTTGATTGAAATACATGATGACAGTATTTACCTTGATATGCGTGGCCGTGAGCTTAAAGCTGTTAATATCAAAACTATGCCACACCCAGGTTTCCCTACCGATATGCAAGCCCAGTTTACCGCGTTAAATGTGGTGGCTAATGGCAGTGCGACAATCACAGAAACGATTTTTGAAAATCGCTTTATGCATGTGCCTGAGTTACAGCGTATGGGTGCTAATATTCGTTTAGAAGGCAATACCGCTATCTGTGGTGACACTAAAAGCCTAACTGGTGCGCAAGTGATGGCAACAGACTTACGTGCTTCAGCTAGCTTAATTTTAACTGGGATTGTGGCACAAGGTGAGACGGTTGTTGATCGTATTTACCATGTTGACCGTGGTTATCAACGTATTGAAGATAAACTCAGTGCATTGGGTGCAAATATCAAACGTCGAAGTAGTTAATAGCCTAGAACCTAGGTCCTAGCTTCTAGGTCCTAGCTTCTAGGCCCTAGGTTTTAAAGTTTAGTCTCAAGTTCTGCCACTTTAACCATTACTTTTAATACTTCTCCACTGCGATACAGTTCAAACTCAATTTCATGGCCTGGCTCAGAATTACCTATAATATTTAAGGTTTTTTGTGGGTTAGTGACATTTTCTCCAGCAATTTTTACGACAATATCTTGCTCTTTAATACCTGCCTGCCATGCAGGACCTAACGGATCAAGATTGGTAATGCGCAGACCTGCCACTGGCGTATAGTTATCGCTGACTTCTTTCCCTGTGCTATCAACAGCTGTACCTGTGAAACCTAAATAGCCACGTACAACGCGACCATGACGGATCAGTTTATCCATCACCTCTTTGGCTAACGAAAAAGGCACAGCAAAGAAGATACCTTGAATATCTAAGTTCTCGCGGGTTTTAAATTGTGCAGAAGTGATACCAACAAGATCGCCGTTAGAGTTCACCAGCGCACCTCCAGAGTTGCCCACGTTTATCGCTGCATCCATTTGTAATAGGCTGTTATAGGGGCTGTCGGTAATTTTTTGTTTACCAGTCGCACTGATGATCCCTTGGGTGATTGTTTGCCCTAAGTTGAGTGGGTTACCAATAGCAAGTACGACATCACCCACACGTGGTATAAAGCGCTCACTGATTGGAATAACTGGTAAATGTTCCACATTGATTTTTAATAATGCTAAGTCGGTGATGGTATCAAAACCAATCAACTGTACATCAAAATAACGGCGACCATCGGTGAGCAGCACCATAATTTGATCGGCATTATTGATCACGTGATAGTTGGTTAGAATATAACCATCACTCGACATGATCACGCCGGAGCCAAGTTCTTGCACGGTATTTTGTCGTTTATAGCGCGGTTCTTTTGAAATACTCTCTGAAATAATGGTTACCACCGATGGCGCTGCGCGTTCTACAGCATCGGCAAAACTCAGGTGGTCAATACTCAGGTGGTCAATACTCATAGCGCTAGGTAAAGGCACATTGGGTAATAAGGTTGCACGCATATTAGGGCTAAAAAAAACCACCAAAAAAGCGATGCCGAGTCCCGCAAACAGCGGAGGAAGGACAAACTTAAAGAATTTCAGCACAATTTTCTTATTCTTAGTGAGCAATCTTGTAATGATGGCATAAAAAAAATAGCAGCGGCAAGTGCCACTGCTATTATTTATTGATTTAATCGCTTTGTTGTTACTGAATTAATACAAATACCGATTCTCGGCCACGTTGTACCCCAAGTACAATGTTACCTTTGGTATTTTCAATGATCTTATTCATATCATTAATTGTTTCAACGCGCTGACGATTCACTTGCATGATAATGTCACCTTCTTCAAGGCCAACCCGTGCAGCTGGAGAACGTGGATCTACAGAGGTAAGTTCAACCCCTTTATTACCATTCTTCTGGGTGTTTTCAAGGGTGGCGCCTTGGAATGCTGGGTGGAGTTCATCGCCTGAGGCAGTTAACCCTGATGCACCATCAAGGGTAACTTTGACGGTTTTAATTTTACCATCGCGATAAATACCTAGCTTAACTTTTCGGCCCTCACCGAGCGTGGCGATTTTACTGCGCAGCTCATGGAACCCACTGATCTCACTGCCATCTATACTTGTGATCACATCGCCTGCTTTAATACCGGCTTTGCTAGCTGCGGAATCATCCATAACTTGCATTACGTAAGCGCCTTGCTTGACATCAAGTTTCTGCGCTTTAGCAAGACCTGCATCAAGAGGGCGCCCCGAGATACCCAGTGAGCCACGACGCACTTCACCATGTTCAATAATTTGATCAACGAGATTTTTCATCATGTTTGAAGGAATGGCAAACCCTATCCCAACATTACCACCAGAGGCGCCTAAAATTGCGGTGTTAATGCCAATTAGCTCACCGTTTAAATTAACTAACGCACCGCCTGAGTTGCCTTGGTTTATTGCTGCATCGGTTTGAATAAAGTCTTCATAACCTTCAATATTTAAACCACTACGACCCAAGGCACTAACAATACCTGAGGTTACGGTGTGGCTTAAACCAAATGGATTACCAATGGCAACAGCAAAATCACCTACGCGCAATTGATCTGAATTAGCTAGCTTGACTGCGACAAGATCGTCGGCCTCAATCTGTAGTAACGCGATATCTGACTCTTTATCGCTACCAATTTTTGTTGCTTCGTACTCGCGGCCGTCTTCAAGGGTTACCAGCATTTTCTCTGCGTCTTGAACTACGTGATTATTGGTAACCACGTAACCTTCTTCTGCATCGATAATAACGCCTGATCCTAAGCCGCTAAATTCACGCTTTTGACTGCGTGGTTGCGGGTTACCGAAAAAGAAGTCAAGCGGATCGGCGCGACGGCGTACTTCTTTTGAGCCGGAGACTTGAATGCTAACAACGCCCGGTGTTATTTGTTCTAGCATTGGCGCTAACGTTGGCAATTGTTGAC
The DNA here is from genome assembly GCF_030436385.1 of Pseudoalteromonas sp. KG3. Taxonomy (NCBI): domain Bacteria; kingdom Pseudomonadati; phylum Pseudomonadota; class Gammaproteobacteria; order Alteromonadales; family Pseudoalteromonadaceae; genus Pseudoalteromonas; species Pseudoalteromonas sp. KG3. The sequence goes on along the minus strand of NZ_CP098523.1, from coordinate 2,050,821 downwards.
CATTCACAGCGATAGGCATTTTTGCCATTGATACAGCTGGGGCTAATAATAAGCTGGTAGATAACATTGCTGCACTGATTAACGATAATTTCATTTTCATAGTCAGGGTTTACTCCACATCACAGGAAAAAGCACAAACAAAAAAGGCTGCAAATGCAGCCTTTCTTCATTAATCTCGTTCTAACCACATTATAATAGCTAGCTATTGCAAGGGGTTTAGAACTGTATATAAAACATAAGCTGCTCTATTACAGACTATGGGGTCAAAAAAAAGTTCATCAAGAAACTTTAGAATGTTCTGAAACTTTATCTTCGCCAGCAAATAATCCTGAAGTACCTGACACGTAATCTGCAGGTTGCGCATGTGCTGACGAACGGTCACTTTGGCGCTCTTTTAAAGAGCGTTGTAATTGCTCGGTTGTTTCTTTTGAGAAGAATGGTTCGGCAGGATGCTGTTTTTTATCAGTTAACAATAATTTATTGGTTTCATCAACATGGTTTAATAGTTGATCATAGTTGTCTTTCATTTTGCTAACTAATTTACTTGTACTTGCTAAGTGATCAGCTACGTCTTGGCGATATTGCTCCAAGGCATTTTTAGCTTGTTCAGCTTGTTGTTCTAACTCATCCTGCTTAAATTGTTTTTTGGTTACAAATGCGCCAAGGAAAAATGCAGCCACTGCCACAATAACAATAATACCGATCCAAGTAACTGTGCCCATAAATTCTACCCCTTTGGGAATTAATACGTAAAAAATAAAAATAACGCCTTGATTGCGTATTCAAGAATAAATCCTGTTGTTGCTAATATACCCCGAGTTACGATGCGTGTTAACATATTGCGTAAATTAAACCGTGTTTTATTGTAACTATCTATGACTCCTTGGCAAAAATATCAACAAGATTTACAGCGCGATGACTTTGTTTACGATGCTGCGCAAGAAAACGCAGTGCGTCACCTACAAAGGCTATATGATGACTTAACGGCTGCTAAGCCTGCAGCTAAGGGTTGGTTTTCTAAACTCTTTAATAAAGATAGCACGCCACCTATAAAAGGGTTGTATTTTTGGGGAGGTGTAGGGCGCGGTAAAACCTATTTGGTTGATACTTTTTATGAAGCGTTGCCAGGCAAGCGCAAGATGCGCGTGCACTTTCATCGGTTTATGCATCGTGTTCATGATGAATTAAAAAAATTAAATAACACGGCTAACCCATTAGAAGTGGTGGCGGATATTCTAAAAGCTGAAACTGACATTATCTGTTTTGATGAGTTTTTTGTGCAAGATATTACCGATGCCATGTTGCTCGGTGGTTTAATGGAAGCCTTGTTCGCCCGTGGTATTGTGTTAGTGGCAACCTCTAACATAGTGCCTGATGAGTTATATCGCAATGGCTTACAGCGCGCGCGTTTTTTACCAGCAATTGCTTTGGTTAACGCCAATACTGAAATCGTCAATGTCGATTCTGGCATTGATTACCGTCTGCGTACTTTGGAACAAGCAGAAATTTTCCACAGTCCTTTAGATGCTCAGGCTGATAAAAACTTATTTGAGTATTTTGATAAATTATCGCCGGAGCCGGGCGTTCTTGATCAAGCAATTGAAATTGAAGGGCGGATGATCAAAACACGTAAAGTATCAGATTGTATCGTGATGTTTGATTTTCCTGAGCTATGTGAAACCGCTCGAAGCCAAGTCGACTATATGGAAATAAGCCGCTTATATAACACCGTGATCTTATCGAACGTAAAGCAACTAGGGCAAAATAATGATGATGCCGCGCGTCGCTTTATAGCTTTAGTGGATGAGTTTTACGAACGCCATGTAACATTAATTATCTCGGCGGAACAACCGATCACTGAACTCTATACCCAAGGCAATCTTAATTTTGAGTTCAAACGTTGCATTAGCCGTTTACAAGAGATGCAGTCGCTAGAGTATTTAGCAAGAGAGCATTTGGCGTAACTTGAGCCGTCAGCCGTCAGCCGTCAGCCGTCAGGTAAAGATAAGATTTTCTTGACTCTGAAGCTGATAGCTGATAGCTGATAGAACAAATTTCTTGCGGAAAAAACAACCGTCGAGTAGCAATGTGATAAAAGTGCTGGTATACTCCCGCGTCTGCCACGTTGCGTTCTATTGCCTTCATCAGATTAGCCTCTTTTGAATGGCGCTAAAGTCTTAAACTCGAAGGGGTTGGAGCAAACATTTAGAGCGGTAATTAATAATAATTACCTGTGGTTTTAATTGAAAAACATTGGATTTTTATAAATGAAAACGTTTGTTGCTAAACCAGAAACAGTAAAACGTGACTGGTACGTAGTTGACGCTGAAGGTAAAACTTTAGGTCGCATCGCTACTGAAATCGCTCATCGCCTACGCGGTAAGCACAAAGCTGAATATACTCCACACGTAGATACTGGTGATTACATCATCGTTATCAACGCGGAGAAAGTTACTGTAACTGGTAACAAATTCAAAGATAAAGTGTACTATGCACACTCTGGTTTCCCAGGTGGTCTTAAGTCTGTTACTTTTGATAAACTTCAAGCTGCAAAGCCTGAAATGATCATCGAGAAAGCTGTTAAGGGCATGTTGCCACGTGGTCCTTTAGGCCGCGCTATGTACCGTAAACTTAAAGTTTACGCGGGTACTGAGCACAACCATGCTGCACAACAGCCTCAGGTTCTAGACATTTAAGGAGCACTAACATGGCAAATCAATACTACGGTACAGGTCGTCGTAAAAGTTCAAGTGCTCGCGTATTCTTACGCCCAGGCACTGGTAACATCGTAATCAACAATCGCTCTTTAGAAGAGTATTTTGGTCGCGAAACAGCACGCATGGTTGTTCGTCAAGCTCTTGGGCTTGTAGATATGACTGAAAAGTTTGATCTTTACATCACCGTTGCTGGTGGTGGTACTACTGGTCAAGCTGGTGCAATCCGTCACGGTATCACTCGTGCACTTATGGAGTTTGACGAGTCACTACGTCCACAACTTCGTAAAGCAGGTTTCGTTACTCGTGATGCACGTAAAGTTGAACGTAAGAAAGTGGGTCTTAAGAAAGCGCGTAAGCGTCCACAGTTCTCAAAACGTTAATATTTACGTTATCAAGAATTTCAAAAACCCAGCTTCTGCTGGGTTTTTTGTTTATACGCAGTTGTAAGCTTTAAGTCTTTAGTCGTCAGGTAAAGATAAGATCTTCTCGACTCTTAAGTTGATAGGGGCAAAGTTTTGATAGCTGATAGCTGATAGCTGATAGCTGATAGCTGATAGCTGATAGCTGATAGCTGATAGCTGATAGCTGATAGCTGATAGCTGCACAATTTTTTGTTGGATTATTAACCTGCGACTGTCTTTCCTGCGTATAACCTTAAAAAAAGTTCAATAATTATCGTAATAAGTGTAAATCCGTCAGTTAATTGGTGAATTTTTTTGCTACAATTGTCTGGCAAGTAATGTGAGTGAGTTCAACAGCACCATGTGCAGTTTATCTGTTTCCTCTTAGTGAGGTTGATCTTGGTCAGTATATTGTTTTTTTAAAGTCGTTATCATAGCAAACGGCTTCATACTCGAGCCGACCCTATTAATAATTTAATTAAATCGGGTTTATTCGAGCATGGAACTGTGAATAACCTTGTTTTAATCAAGGGTTTTAATTATGATCGCGTCTATTTTAAAATTTCTAAAAATTAACCTGCTGTAACTGATGTTCTCAATATAGCAAGTGTTGGGAATCATAGTGGAGATAAGTGGATGAGCAATGCGCCTGTAGACAATGGCCGACGTCGCTTTTTAACCATAGCTACCTCTGTTGTAGGTGGTGTTGGTGCGGCTGGGGCTGCTGTTCCTTTTATTGCGTCTTGGAATCCAAGTGAGCGAGCTAAATCTGCGGGTGCGCCTGTAGAAGTAGATATCAGCAAACTTGAGTCAGGACAATTAATACGTGTCGAGTGGCGTGGTAAACCTGTATGGGTTGTATCACGTACCCCAAAAATGCTTGAGCAGATGAAAGCACATGAAGGTCAACTTCGTGATCCTGCATCTGAAGAGCCTCAACAACCTGAATCAGCTGTAAACGAATACCGTTCAAAACGTCCGGAAATTTTCGTTGCGGTTGGTATTTGCACACACTTAGGTTGTTCACCTGGCTTTTTTGAAGGCAACTTTAGTGAAAAAGTAGAAGGGACCGACGACGGTTTCTACTGCCCATGTCACGGTTCTAAATTTGATATGGCTGGTCGCGTATTCCAAGCGGTTCCGGCGCCATTGAACTTAGAAATACCGCCTTACACCTTTATCGATGACACCACTATTTTAGTGGGCGAAGAAGAAGGGGCTGCCTAATGTTTGGTAAGATTATTGGTTGGATCGACGACCGTATCCCAATGACACGTGTTTGGAACATGCATATTGCACAGTATCCAGCACCAAAAAACTTTAACTTCTGGTACTTCTTTGGCTCATTAGCCATGTTAGTGCTAGTAAACCAAATCCTAACAGGTATTTGGTTAACGATGAACTTTGTGCCTTCTGCTGAAGGTGCATTTGCATCTGTTGAATACATCATGCGTGATGTTGAATACGGCTGGTTGTTACGTTATTTGCACTCAACGGGTGCATCAGCGTTTTTCATCGTTGTATACCTGCATATGTTCCGTGGCATGATCTACGGTTCTTACCAAAAACCACGTGAATTACTGTGGTTGTTTGGTATGTTTATCTTCCTAGCGCTAATGGCTGAAGCTTTCATGGGGTATTTATTACCATGGGGTCAAATGTCATTCTGGGGTGCACAGGTAATCATTTCATTATTCGGTGCGATACCGGTAATTGGTGATGACTTAACACTTTGGATCCGTGGTGATTATGTAATTTCAGGTGCAACGCTTAACCGCTTCTTTGCATTACACGTTATTGCCTTACCATTGGTTATTGTTATTCTTGTATTCTTACACATTGTGGCACTTCACGAAGTGGGTTCAAATAACCCTGATGGTGTTGAAATCAAGCGTAAGAAAGGCTCTGTAGCTGAAGAAGATAAGCCTAAATTTAAATTCCATGAGTATTACACTGACAAAAAAGACATTGTTGATGCGATACCGTTCCACCCATATTACACCGTAAAAGATATTATGGGCGTGGTTGGTTTCTTAATCTTATTCTGTTGGGTTGTGTTCTTTATGCCTGCGATGGGTGGGTTCTTCTTAGAAGCGCCTAACTTTGAGCCAGCAAACCCACTTAAGACTCCTGAGCATATTTTCCCAGTTTGGTACTTTACGCCATTCTATGCCATCTTACGTGCAATCCCTGATAAGTTAATCGGTGTTGCAGCAATGGGTGCATCAATTGTCGTACTTGCACTATTACCTTGGATTGACCGTGGCACGGTGAAATCGGTTCGTTACCGTTGTGGCTTCCATAAATGGAACATCGCAGGTTTTGTCGTTACTTTCGTTTTACTTGGTTGGGTGGGTGCAACTCCACAAACTGATTTGAAAACGATTATTTCGCAAATCTGTACTGTGACTTACTTTATGTTCTTCGTACTGTTATTTGTATACAGTAAGAATGAAAAAACTAAGCCATTGCCAGAGAGGTTAACGAAATGATGAAAAAGCTAATTATCGGTTTATTTGCTTTATCAATAAACGTATTGCCGGCAATGGCTGCGGGTCCTTCGGTTCCATTAATGGAAGCGGGTAATGACCTAACTGATCAGCCATCATTGCAACGTGGTGCAAAGTTGTTCATGAACTACTGTCTTGGTTGTCACCAAATGCAGTATCAACGTTATGAACGTACTTTCCGTGATATCGGTATTCCTACAGATGTAGGTCTTGAACAGTTAATTTTTGACGGTTCAAAAGTCGGTAGTCACATCACTAATTCTATTGAAAAAGATGATGCTGCAAAATGGTTTGGTGCGGCTGTGCCGGATCTAACAAATGTTGCGCGTGTGCGTGGCAGTGATTGGATTTACACCTATTTAAAATCGTTTTATAAAGATGAATCTCGTCCGTTCGGTGTGAATAATACAATATTTCCATCGGTAGGTATGCCGCATGTTCTGCAAGAACTGCAAGGTTTACCTACGCCTATTACTGAAGAAGTGGAAGAACATGGTCACACTGTGACTAAAGTTGTTGGCACTAAAACAGATGGTACCGGTGAATTAAGTGTAGATGAATATGACCAAGCAGTTCGTGATTTAACGAACTTCCTAGAGTACGTAGGTGAACCTACGCGTCTTGAATCGGAAGCGCTGGGTCTTAAGGTAATCGGATTTTTAATTATTCTGTTTATCTTGGCATTTATGCTGAAGAAAGAATACTGGAGAGATGTTCATTAATTTTGAACATATTTAAAGGTAATTTTGCAATAGGGGCTTAAGCCCCTTTTGCTGTTTTTGTTATTTAATGGAGGTAGGCATGGCCGTAGCTGCCAATAAGCGCCCTGTAATGACCCTTTTTTCTGGTGCTAACTGTATGTATAGCCACCAAGTACGTATTGTACTTGCTGAAAAAGGCGTAAGTGTAGATATTCATCTGGCTGAAAAGGACAACCTGCCAGAAGCACTTCATGAAATTAACCCTTACGGAACAGTGCCAACACTGATCGACCGTGAGCTTGGTTTATATCAGGCAAACATCATCATGGAATACCTTGATGAACGTTTTCCTCATCCTCCACTAATGCCAGTTTATCCGGTAATGCGTGGCCGTAGCCGTTTAATGATGCATCGTATCGATACGGATTGGTACAGCCTTGCTGCAAAAATTTACGCAAATGGTGCAGAGTCTGCACAAGCGCGTAAAGAACTAACAGAAGCTTTACTAGCTGTTTCAGCAATCTTCACTGAAGCGCCATACTTTATGAGCGAAGAATTCAGTTTAGTTGATTGTTACTTAGCACCATTGTTATGGCGTTTACCAGAGCTTGGTATTGAGCTGACAGGTGCAGGTTCTAAAGAGATGAAAGAATATATGATCCGTTTATTTGAGCGTGAATCATTCCAAGCTTCTCTTACTGAAACTGAGCGCGAGATCCGTTTGTAATGACGCCTAATCGTCCTTATTTACTTCGTGCTTTCTTTGATTGGATTGTTGATAACCAGTGCACGCCGCATTTAGTGGTGAACGCTGACTTTCCTGCCGTGCAAATACCAACGCAGTTTGTTCAAGATGGACAAATCGTATTAAATATTAGCCCGTCAGCTGTCACACAATTCTCAATGGATAATCAGCAACTAAGCTTTAGTGCTCGCTTTGGTGGTCAGCCAATGCAAGTATACGTACCAATTGGTGCCGTGCTTGCTATTTATGCCCGCGAAAACGGTGAAGGCACTGTGTTTACCGCAGATGAGTTTTTAGAGGACGAAGACGAGTTTGCAGCTGAGTTAGAAAGTGTTGATATCGCAGATGAATTATTACCTGACGAACCAGCACCAACTAAGCCTGAAAAGAAAAAAGGCTCTCACTTACGTGTTATTAAGTAATATGTAATTGTTTGATAAAAACCGCTGATCAAGCGGTTTTTTTATGTCTGTATAAAAGCAGATTGAAGGTTAAAGGCGCTAGGTAAACTAAGGGCTACGGGGTTGGCATGGGGGTTTGGATTTATTGTAGGCGCGGCTTTATGCCGCGCAGGTTTATACCATTCATGGCTAAAGCCATTTCCTACGTCGGGGGGGGAATTGGCTTAAAGACTAAGAGCTGCACGAGGTAAACTCCCGCCCACAGGTATAGAAAACCTTGCGATATCAACTGTAAGGCTTTTAATTCCTAGAACCTAGAACCTAGAACCTAGAACCTAGAACCTAGAACCTAGAACCTAGAACCTAGAACCTAGAACTTGATACCTCTACAAATACTCAAAGACCTTAATAACACGTTCTACGCCAGAGACATTACGGGCAACGTCTACTGCTGTATTTGACTCGGCATCAGACACTAAGCCCATTAAAAATACTTCGCCGTTTTCAGTAACTACTTTAATATTGTTGCTGCTGATATTGTCAGTGGTGAGTAATTGCGTTTTTACTTTAGAGGTTAACCAAGAATCATGGGTTTGGGTGCTCATACTAATGTTAGAGCCTATGCGCAGCTGGTTATGTATTTTACGTATTGCAGGTAGGCCCTCAATGGCACGCTGAGCTTCATCTTTCATTTCTTGATTAGCAACTTGGCCTACTAACAGCACGATGCCGTTAACGCTAACCACGCTGATATTGGCATGATCAGCAAGGCGCGGTACATCGTTGATTGCCACTCCGGCTTTTATTTCGATATTACTATCATCAATTTGTGAACCAAGTGTACGGCGATCGTTCGCAGCAGTAACTGCACCGGCAGTGCCTGCAACCACCGCAGCGGCGCAACCTTGTAATAATAAAACGGTACTGATAACGATGAGTGATTGTTTCAACATTAATTTTCTTCCTGTGGGAATAGGGTTAAGTCGACGAGTTCGCTTAAACAATGCAGATTAACCAAATGAGACTCTATAATGCGACTCGGACGTTTTGATGGCACTCGTATTTCGACATCATTGGCACCCAATAAACCGACCAACTCACCACCATCATCGCCAACGAGTACAATGACTTTCATATCTTTGGTGAGTGCCGCTTCAACTGCACTAATGATGTTTTTTTCATTACCATTGATTGCTAGTACTAACAGTAAGTCGCCTTGTTGAGCAAAGGCACGAATTTGCCGAGCGAAAGTTTCTTGGTCGTCACTTTGATTACTTTGGCCAAGATTAATATGTTCTTGAGAAAGCGCAATTGCAGGTAAGCAAGGACGCTCAGTTTCATAATAGTTGATTAGTACGCCAGCCATGTGTTGAGCGAGCATGTGGCAGCTTGCAGTGCCACAACAAATCAACTTATTACCATTGATCAGGCTTTGCGCTATGGTAAATGCAGCTGCTTCTAAGGCGCTAGGGAGTACTTCACCTGCGGCAATTTGCACTTGAATACTTTCTGTGAAAATTTCTTTAATGGTATCTTGCATATTAAAATACGTTTTTTATCCAATTAAGTTGTTGTGATGCTTCGCCGGTTATAGCGACAAAATCAATTCTTATTGCTTGATCACTCAGTTTTTTAGCTGCTAGATAATGGTAAATAGTACGCTTTAAACGTTCCTGCTTTTGTTTACCTAAAGCATGGAGTGCGCCACCTTTAACATGATTACTGCGAAATTTCACTTCCACAAATACTAACGTGTTGCCATCGCGCATTATTACATCTAGCTCCCCGTAAGGGCAGTTATAGTTACGCTCGATTGGGATTAACCCTTGCGTCACTAGGTACTTTTGAGCTTCAAGCTCGTAATACTGACCTTTCTCTCGGCTATTCTGCCACAGCTGTTTAAACCACGACATGACCACATCCTTGTTTTATATACTTGCTAACAGCTACTCACTGTCTGACACTGTGCTAGCTGATTGCATAAATAGAGGCAATGGTGCAGTTGTTTCTAACTGCACAGCTTGAATTTGTCTGTCTTTGTATTGTGCCCAATTAAGGTGACGATTAACTTGTCCATCACTAGTAATACTTAATTGACCGGTTAAACCATTAAATCGCTTACCCGGGATCATACTCAATTGAGTTATATTACTCAGCATCGCCACCGAGTCATACGCCATGGCAAATAAACGTTGGCTTATATCTGCTTGCTCTGGCCACAGCGAGTTATATTGCTGACGCAAAGTATGATCAGTTATTTGTCCGCTCAGCATCCATGGAAGTTCAGTAAAATATAATCCATCAAGATCGCCCTTATCTGTACTATCAATTTGTTTACTATGACTTTTGGAGCTTGCATAAAGAGGAATGCGATCCGCAAAAGTACTGACATTGACATCTAAATACGGTTTTATCAGCCGTGTTTCAATCGCATCACCAAGAATATAAATAACATCAATATCGCGGCGAGATCGAGTTTCACTCTCTACTTCTTGTTTAAATAATGCTTTAACAGTGGCAATTCGCTCTTTGGATTTATCTACTTCGAGCAAGCTAACAATGGTGGTTGGCATATCTGCTTTATTATTATAGAGCCCGACTTGTGGAGCGGTTTCGCTGTAGCGTTGCCATTGCATGTTGAAAAAATCAACTAAGCGTTGTCCGGCGCTATTGTTTGGCGCTAGTAACATCGGTTTTTGGTAGCCAACAGTTAAAAAATGCTCCAGAGCTTGTTGTACTTCGTGCTCAGGATTAAGCGCAAAAAAATAATGCTGCGCAGATTGACGCTCACCATCAAAAGAATTTAAGTGTAAAACAGGGTAATCAAGCAATGTTTTACTGACTGCAAACTTATCGATACTGCCTTTAAGTAGCGGCCCAACTATAAAACTGGGTTGTATTTCAAGTAGTTTTGCTGAGATCTCCGCAGGGCTGAGCATTTCATCAATAAAAATGGTTTCACCAATTGATGCATTATCTAACGCAGCTAATGCTCCTGCTTTTAAAGCATCACCTAAGCGCTCATTGGCGCCAGATTGCGGCAATAACACCACTAAGCGCTCAATCTTAAGCGGTTCGATCGCCATTAACTCCGCCACTTTCTTCGGTAATACATCAATTGCAGGGTGTCCAGGGTAGCGGCGCTGCCAATTATTAATGGCTTGATCAAGTTCTACCGGCGCACCTAAATACACTTGGTGATAAAGCGCTAAGTTTACCCAGCCTTGCTGCACAACTGAGCCGCGATTAAAGCGCTCCAACGCATAGGAAGATAATTGTTGTAGGTTTTGCCACAGGTCTCTGTTGAGTTGTGGAATCGTTAAATTATTTTTACTGGCAGTTTCAGAGGCACGAAAGAAATAGGTCATGGCCTCTTTAGGCAAGTTTTGTGAGGCATACACACTGGCGGTTAAATATTGATGCCAAGCAAAGTGCTCAGGCTGGCTTAGCTGGTTATCTAAACTGGCTAAAATCTCAAGTGCCGCGTTATTCTTATTTTGTTGTTTTTGTGCAAAAGCGATATACAGCTTATTTTGCACTTGGTCTACGCTTGGAGTTCGCTCCAATTCAGTACATACTAGCTCTAGTAGCGGCCATTGCTGTTCGGTGATAGCGGCATCGCGTGCGCTATAAAGCAGTTGAATTTTATCTGCACCTTGGCGATTTAAAGCTAATTGGTACATCGATTGTGCATCAGCCGTTTGAATTTGTGACGTGCTATTCGCGGAACTGAGATTTTCAGTGGTTTTAGTCGGTTTTTCGGTTGTACTACAGGCCGATAACCCTGACAATATAATAACTAGACTAACAAGTTTAAGTCGCACAATGATTTCCCAATACGTTAAACGCGATTTGCTTATATTACTGACTGACGCAGGAGACCTCAATGTTAAATGAGGAGAATTCACAGAAAATCGGCACTCTTTACATTGTAGCCACCCCAATCGGCAATTTTGACGATTTAAGTCAGCGTGCAATCGCGACATTATCGCAAGTTGACTTAATCGCTGCTGAAGACACCCGCCACACAGGTAAGTTGCTCAGTCACTTTGGTATTAAGGCAAAAACCTTTGCTTTGCACGACCATAATGAAAAGCAAAAAGCGCAACAAATAATTGATCAACTTAATCAAGGTTTAAATATAGCACTGGTTTCCGATGCCGGCACACCGCTTATTAGTGATCCAGGTTATGCGGTTGTAAACTTGTGCCGAGAGCAAGGCGCCCATGTTACACCTATCCCTGGTGCATGCGCGGCAATTACCGCGGTATGTTGTTCTGGTTTGCCAACGGATCGCTTTCAGTTTATTGGTTTTACCCCAGCAAAAAGTAAAGCTCGGCAAGACTTTTTTATCGAAGCGGTTAACTCCAACATCACCAGCATTATGTACGAAAGTACTCATCGCATTATGGCAAGCCTTGATGACTTGGAGATTGCCCTTGGTAGTGAGCAACAGGTAGTATTTGCCAAAGAGCTAACCAAAACCTTTGAAACATTTTTTAATGGTACAGTGAGTGAACTCAAACAGTTTTTAACCGACGACCCAACCAAGCAGCGCGGCGAAATTGTCCTAATGTTGCCAGGTAGTCCAAAGCAGGTTGATGATATTCCGCCAGAAGCACGTAAAATGTTGGCGCTACTTGAGAATGAAATGCCAATGAAAAAAGCCTGTGGCATTGTAGCCGAGTACTTTGGTATGAAGAAAAATGCCCTTTATAAAACAATTATTGACGAAAAAGGCTAAATCTTTACTGCACATACAATCCAGCTCAGGTATACTGCGCGCCGAGTCAGCCAAGATGATCGCTGCCTGCAACGAAAATGCGCAGGGGGAGGAAAGTCCGGGCTCCATAGGGCAGGGTGCCAGCTAACGGCTGGGGGGCGTGAGCCTACGACAAGTGCAGCAGAGAGGAGACCGCCAATCTTCGGATTGGTAAGGGTGAAAGGGTGCGGTAAGAGCGCACCGGGCCACTAGCAATAGTTGGTTGCAAGGTAAACTCCACCCGGAGCAAGACCAAATAGGGTTCTATCATTTTAAATAATGAACGCGTGGCCCACGTGAGAACCGGGTAGGTTGCTTGAGCCATAGAGCGATTTATGGCCTAGACGAATGATTATCACTTTCTTCGGAAAGGACAGAACCCGGCTTATACGGCTGACTCACTCATTCAACAAAAAAGCCCGCAGTTAACGCTGCGGGCTTTTTTGTGCTTGAAATATACGCTCTAAATCCAAACTAGGCACAAATGCTATAAGCCATTTTCTTAGTCGTAATAAGAAAAACGATGATATTAACCTCTTTCATTAGCGCCTAACCTATTGCTTTATTGCTAGTTTAGGGAATTAGGATGAGCGTGATCGAGGGCAGTACAAGGGAGTTTGGCAATACAAGGGTGCTATTACATAGCTTGGGATCATCATGCTATCGCATCGAGTGGTATAGCAAGATGACGGGAGCATCAACCAGCCTGACGCGGATCAAACTAGGAAAATATTTAGTGCTGCGTAAATGGGCATCAGCGCTTAATATACAGGATGTATCGAGTGAGTTTGATCGGCGCAATAGCGCACTCATCCACTTTTTAAATAATGTCGATATTGTGAAGTCTAAAGACGATTTGATACTTGCGGCAAAACAGCACTGCGTTAATCTTTTCACCAATTATGAAGGCTTAAAGCCGATCAATAAAGTCACTTTTCCTAAACCTAGATTGCAAGGGGCTATTGGCAAAAAAGTGGTTATTAAATCAAAAGTAGGTGATAAAGAAATTGCCGAAGGGTTGTTATTGCAGTTAGTTGGCAATCAGGCAGAAGTGCAAGTATCAGCAAGTGAAAATGACATTTCACATGTTCGCAAGAAGTTTTATTCCAAGCAGGTTTACCTTCGCTAGCGTCTATATTTTAGATCAACTGGGGAATGTCACTGTGATAGTGAAGCCCTGCTCATTTGAGAATGCGCATTGACCGCCAAGCGCGGTCGCGCGCTCATCAATGAAAGCGAGACCATAACCGCCAGAATGCGATGCTGTTGTGACAGTATTACCATTATCCTGAATAATTAACGTGATCAGATCCGAGTTGGAATCTAAGCTAATTACCAACTCAGATGCGCAGCTGTGTTTTATGCAGTTGGTGACTGCTTCTTGGCAAATTCGATAGATCGCAATTTGATGCTCTTCACTGAGTTGTTTGTTTAAGCATAAATGCGTTGTATATTGCATCTTTTCCTTATGCATTAAGCTTTTAAATTTCCCTTGTGACAGTGCTTTTGCTAAGCCTAATTCATCTAGTTCACGTGGGCGTAGATAATGCATCAGATGGTAGACTGAATCGTACATTGCATTGGCATTTTGTTTAAGGGCCGTGACAATATCTGTCGCTCGCTGATCCGTCATACTGGCTAAAACGGCAAGTTCGGTTTTAAATGCGGTAAGATTTTGTCCCAATTCATCATGCAGCTCTTGCGACAAATGCTTTCTCTCGCTTTCTTGCACATTCACCATTTTAATCGCCAGTTGTTGGTTTTTTTCTAGTAGCGCTCTCAGTTCTAGGTTTGTCACTGTTAGTATCTTATTTTTTTGTCGCAGCTCTGCGGCGGCTGCGCCAAGTAATAAGCTTGTTGCTGCGTTGGTTAGAATAAATAATTGGCTAATATAGGTATTGGTTGCATCTTGGCTGATGCTTGCTTCTAAAATTATTAGGCCATTAGCTGCTGCCGCGGCAAATATAGCGCCGGTAATGCCAAAGTGATATGAAAACCAAATAATAGGTAGCAAAGACGCTAAGCGTAACAGTGAGTAAATATCGGGGCGTAGTAAATATATTGCTAACACCAACAGGGTAAAAGCGATGACTGCAATAGCCAGTTTCAGCCCACCTTGAAGGTTAAAAGCCCGTTGGTAACGATTTGCGCACAGAATAAGAAAAGGTGCAATAAACAAGCTGCCAGTCAAATCGCCCAATGCACGGCAAGATCATTATAAATTGAACTTATAGAATATGTAGTGATCAGATCAAGGCATAATAATCACCTTGGTCACGTAAAATATGAGCGCTACTTTTCTGAAACACTTTAATTCAATTACCGATCCTCGCATTGAACGCTGTAAAAAGCATGAGCTTATCGATATTCTCCTTTTAGCCATTAGTGCAGTAATCTCCGGTGCACAAGGATGGGAGGATATTGAAGACTTTGGGCATCTAAAACTTGATTGGTTAAAAAGATATGGCGCTTTCAACGCGGGTATTCCAAGACACGACACCATAGCCCGTGTCATTTGTCGGTTAAAATCAGATGAAATAGAGCATGCATTTCAATCTTGGATATCTTCACTTATTGAAACCACGGGTGCTGATATTATTGCTATGGATGGAAAAACTGCACGTCGTTCATTTACAACCAAAGATAGAAAAAGTGCTTTACATACCGTCAGTGCATGGAGCTGCCAACACCAGTTAGTTTTAGGGCAAACAGCCGTTGATAGCAAAACAAATGAAATCACAGCCATACCTGAGTTACTCACCATGCTAGATATTGAAAATAGCATCATTACACTTGATGCTATGGGCTGCCAGCAAGAAATAGCGAAACAAATAATTAAACAAAAAGCTGATTATATCCTAGCGCTCAAAGGTAACCATTCAGGTATGCAGAGTGAATTAGAAGCTTGGTGGCACAAGAGTGAGCGCGAAGGATTGACCAATAGCAACTATGATAAACATACCGAAATAAGCTCAGGGCATGGGCGCATTGAAACAAGGGTTTGTCAGCAATTGCTTATTGATAAAAGCTGGTTAGATAAAATCTACCAATGGTCTGGCTTAAAGAGTGTTATTCAAGTAACCGCTGAGGTTCACGATAAATCATCAGGTACAGACACGATAGAAACGCGTTGGTATATTAGTTCGTTAGCGTTAGGTGCGGAGCAAGCACTTAATGCGGTACGAAGCCACTGGCAGGTTGAAAGTATGCATTGGATGTTGGATATGAACTTTAGGGAAGATGAATCAAGAATCCGTAAGAAGCAAGGACCCCTTGTTTTTAACGTAATGAGAAAAATAGCCATGGCGTTATTTAAACAAGATACAACTAAAACAGCCAGTATGGCGAGAAAAAAGAAAATGGCAGGGCTAGACGATGATTATCGCTCAACCCTGTTAGAATCTGGGATTAAAATGCGCTAGCCGTGTCGCCCAATGTCATATTTAGCTGATATTGCAGTAATTGCTTGCCCTCTAACCAGGTTGTGAACTCGAAAGAGCTGGCAAATAAAAACCACTTTGATGCGGTTGCTACACTGGCTAATAAAATCAGTGATAGCATGCCTTTGCTGTCTTTTATAGTAGGAGGCCAACGACTATGCTTAAAAGCGAAAATGATGGCGAAATAAATCGCTTCTTGCCACACACCATGGAATAAATTTAAATGCCATTGCTGAGTATAAAAAGAACCTAAGTACGCTGCATAGAGTCGCGATGCAAACCATATCACTGGCCAATAGCGTGTTGGGAAAATAATCACAAAAGCCAGCTTAATACCTGCTGGGAGGAATATAGCGCTACTTTGCGGGACTGTTTCTAGATGGTTACTAACCCATGAAGCAGCAGCTAATGCGATTAAATAAGCAATGCAAACAGTGAGCTGTTTAGTCGTCACTCGCAATATGTTTGCAGCGGGAGGTGTGAAAGTGATCACCCTAGACCAACTCATTAAGTTGGATAACCCCAATATCAATGGCAACTTTTAATAGTTCAAATGATGTTGTTGCGTTTAGTTTATTACAGATATTTGTTTTATGTACGTGAGCGGTTTTTGGCATCATACCAAGCTGTTGAGCAACCTGCTTGGCATTTAAACCCTTTGCAAAAAGCGGTAGAGCCTCGATTTCTCGATTCGTTAACAGGTCTTTTTTATTCGAAACACAGCTGTAGCTGAAGTTAACATCTTCACTGATATAGCGATGGCCGCGCATTACCGTTTTTACTGCATCGATCATCGCGTCTGAAGCAGAACGTTTCGATACATAGCCGAGCGCGCCAAGTTGTATCGCATTACTGACGTACGGTTCATGGTCATGCATGGACGCAACGATGGTTTTTATTGCTGGGTAATGTTCATTTAAGTAGGAGAGAAAAGTTAGACCGGTATCACCTTCGTGCATTGAAATATCAACAATAAAAACATCTGGCTGGTCAATATTTACGGCTAATTTTGCTTCGTTCACTGAACAAGCTTCTATTGTTACTTGCCAGTTTAACTCAAGCTCAAGTAGCTTTTTAAAACTATCTCGAACTAACTGATGATCTTCTATGATGCCAATCTGCATGGGGTCCCTCCATTTTTGGCAATTATACCTCTAAATCAAATTATTATGTCTAAGAATTATTCTTAGTGAAATTACCTAGCGATTCTTAACATGAAGGTTAATAAAGGTTTGTAGCAACTATATATTTCAAAAGTCGTGTTAACCGCGCAAAGGGCTAAACCTTTTTACTATTGATAGCTTTAAACACTGAGTAGCTAACAGCCAATACTAGGCAGATGGTTGCGGGGATAAAGAGGGCATTAAAGTTATAAAACTGGAATGCATAAGCACCTAACGTGCCACCGCAAATGAACCCTGAGATGATCAGTAAAAATAACAGTGCTTTGCGTTTATCAAAGGGTTCGCCTCTTAATTTAGCGCCGAGCATGAGGCCTAGATCGGTAAAAATACCGGTAACGTGAGTGGTGCGAATAACTGCGCCGCTGTAAGTGGTGGCTAATGCGTTTTGCAAGCCGCAGGCTGCGGATGCTAAATAGTGGCCGTTTACAGAGTCGTTTGATAAAAAATACACTGAGCTTGCTAACAGTATGGCTTCAAGCAGCAGTAAGTTACTGTAATTATGGCCAAGTTTGAGTGCACCACTTTGTAAAAAGGCGCCGGAGATCGCCGCACCGGCTAAAAAGCTCAGTAGGATAAGTGCTAAGTGTAATGCATCAGTAACAGGTGAAGTAACAAGGTTTGTGCCAAGGAGTGTTGCTGTGCCTGATAGATGTGACATTGATTGATGTTTGAAGCCTAGTAACCCTATCGAATTAACAAGTCCAGCGACAAGCGCAAGTAAAAACGATCCATATTCTACCCAACGAGGCAATTTTGAAATCACGGCTAACAGTTAATTTAATAAAATCTGTTTGCTAACCTATCAGTTCGTTATTTATTAAACAATAGCTAGCAAGTTTTCAGTGCATAGTTTGTGCTGGATCTGTATTTAGCTCGTTGTTGTGGATTGATTGCTTACCAGTGCTAAAAATTCCTGTTCGGGTAATGGCTTTGAAAACAAATAGCCTTGGCCATAATCACAGCCTAAGCCGAGTAGTAATTGTTGTTGCTCTGGTGTTTCAATGCCTTCGGCAATCACTTTTAAACCAAACTGGTGGGCCATAGTGATAATGGCTTTGCATAACGCCAGATCTTGATTGCCCGCTTGAATGTTATCAACAAAACATTTATCAATTTTTAAATAATCTGCATCCATTTGTTGCAAGTAGGCAAGCGATGAATAGCCGGTGCCAAAATCATCCAGTGCTAGTTCCATCCCCGATTTGACCAGCGCTTTCAGGCGTTGTTGAGTTAGCTGCTCAGGTGCGATCATTAATCCTTCGGTGATCTCGGCAACAATCGCGCTCGGTGGTAAGTTAGCGTCTTTTAGTAGCGCTGGCCACAGATCAATACCACTATCAAGGCAACTAAATTGCACCGGCGAGACGTTGATACTAAGTTGAAAATCGGCATCAACTTGTGCTCGTAAAATCGTTAGTGTTTGTAATGCGCGAGTAAATACAAACTGCCCTAATGGATTGATATATCGGGACTCTTCGGCTAAAGGTATAAACTCTGCGGGGCTAATTACGCCGCGAGTCGGGTGTTGCCAGCGGATCAGAGCTTCCGCTTTATGTATATGCCCAGAATCAAGGTTTACAATCGGTTGGTAGTAAAGATCAAATTGTTGCTGTTCGATACCGCTGCGCATACTTTTAAGTAAATCCATACGTGCTTGTGCTTGCTCACGTAAGTTGTGATTAAAAAACTTAAAACAGTTGCGGCCACTTTGCTTGGCTTTATACATGGCTTGATCGGCGGCTTTTAATAACAGCTCTGAACTATCACCATCGATTGGTCCAATAGCGATGCCGATGCTGGTGGCAATATGCAGTTCTTCACCCTCGAGTATAAATGCTTTTGTCATGGCATTGAGGATATCGTTGGCTACTTTTTTGATGTGTTCCTCAGTGACTAGCTTGGCATGCACAATAACAAATTCGTCGCCACCAATACGGGCAATAAACTCAATATCAACAATTTCTTGCTGCAAGCGAATGGCGATTAATTTGAGTAATTCGTCGCCATAAAAATGGCCTAAGGTGTCATTTATATCTTTAAAATGATCAATATCAAGAAGCATGATCACTAGTGGCTCATCAGGATTTAATGGGTTATTTAAGTGCTGATTTAAGCGTTTTTTAAGCTCAATTCGATTGGGTAAATTGGTTAAATGATCAAAGTGAGTTTGATGCCAAATTAATTCATCCGCAGCTTTTTTCTCGGTGATATCAGTAAAAATAGCGACTCTGCGCTGTGCTTCATGCTGTTCGTTGTAAACAGTATCGATAGTAAGCCATTCTGTGAATAACTCGCCATCTTTACGACGGTTAATTATTTCACCTTGCCAACGGCCTGTTTTTTGTAATTGCAGCCACATTGCGTGATAAAACGCTTTACTGTGTTTGCCTGAAGCTAAGATAGCAGTGGTATTGCCCAAAATTTCATCTTTACTGTATTGGGTGACTTCACAAAAAGCGGGATTTACGTCGAGTATGAGGCCATCAGGATCGGTAATGGCCATGCCTTCACTACTGTTTGAATAAACTAGGGAAGCTAAGTTGGAGGCTTTTTCAGCGTGTTTTCGATGGCTAATATCTTGCACAACAATCGTGTATTCATTGCTATTAGATTGAGCGCTGATACGCATTTCAAATATTTGTTCGGTTGGGCTGTTTGGTACTGATAACTCAAATTGAGAGGTGCCGTTTTTAGTTGGCAAGCGACTCAATAGGAATCGGCTTCTTTCTTCGTCAAATAGTTCTCTTAGGTGTAATTTAGAGCGACTAAAACTTGGTGGGTTTAACAGCGAGATATTGCCGCCTAAGTTCAGTACGTCACCGTGGACATTGATGCGAATATAGCTATCAGGCAGGGCATTTAATAAGCTACTTAATTCATCATGTTGGCGTTTTACATTGGCTTCGGCTGCAAGGCGAGTTTTTGCCATTTCTTTAAAGTGTGAGTATAGCGTGCTGAGCTCTGAGCTATTAAGTGGAAACTGCTTTGGCAGTTTACCTGTTGCGAGCTCCCCGATTGCGTGTGTCAGGCGGGCTATTGGCTTAAATACATCACGTTTTAAACTTATATAGGCAAAAATACACAAGACAATAATCATACCAATAAAGGCAATTAAGGTGTTCACAAATAATTGGTTTGCAGCCTTGATAGCGTCATTAAATGGCATGGCAACATAAACGTTTAAAGTATTTTCGGTGGCATCTTGATACATGGTCTTACTATGCAAAACATGATTAATACCTTGCAAATCAATAGTGTTACTCAAGATTGGTAAGTTAGAGTTAAAGCCATAGGTATTAATTTTTTTACCAAAGCGCAATGGATCGTTTGGGTAGTTAGCGATAATACGATCATTATCATCGGTTATAACTGCCAACGCATCCGATGGTAAATGAAAATTAGCTAGCTCTTGGCTCCACCAGTCTAAATTTATCACAGTAACAACCGCACCATATACTTGCTGGTGCTGATCAATTAAGGGGTAAGCGAAGTTTACCGAAGGAGTGTTCATGCTGCGATCGTTTTGGAAAAAGCCAATGGCAAAACTTTTTGTTGCTATAGCATTTTGAAAATACTCGCGGTCCGCAATGTTGATATTTGCACGGCCTTTAATAATACAGGTGGCATTACCTTGCAAATTAACAATGCCAATATTGGCTATTTCAGGGTTTAATTTTTGTATTTTTAACAAGTAATCAGGGCAGCCTTGGTTACTGCGGGTAATGTCTTCGTTTATTAGCTGCGCTAATTGCACAGTGAAGTTTTCAATTTCTTTTAACAGCGCGGTTTGTTGTTCAGCAAGCTGTTTGGCGATCGTTAAAGCCTGCTGCCGGCTTTCTTGCAGCGCAGTTTCTTTTGCATGCCAGAGGCTAAACAATATTACGATAAGTCCAGGCAAGCTTAATAAAATAAACAGCCGGTATAATCGATGTTTTAACGATAGAGTAAAAATAATTGCATCTTTTTAGTATGTTCTTAGCCCAAAATTGTAGCCAAAAAATGTTAAATTAACCATATTTAATATACAAAATAGGTAATGAAAAGTTTGTTTAGCTTTAAAGGACTGAATATCTTTTCTAAGGTGATACTAAAGCTGCAATAATATTCATTGGCGAGCTAGTCACAGTAAGTGCTTTACGAGCGATAAAGTAGATTTGCTTACTATAAAACCAATACAATAAAAATTTATAGTAAGCGGAGTAACCAACTAAACTGGCTAAGCTGAGAGAGTTTATTGCTTTTGCCACTGTTACCGTTTAATGCTTGATAACCAGCGCCTGCGGTAAATGCACTGGCAATACCAACTTTGGTTACCGCAAAGCGCTTTAGTCGGTAATTTAAAGCTTGATGGTGTTGTTGCTTTAAACTTTGTATGGTGTTCATTTTTTGAGTTAAATGAGCCACTTTCCGGTTTGGTTTGAGAATAAAATAATCAATCAGCATTTATCACTCCTTGGTAATATTGAGCAACTGCTTAATACTATGGCTGGTTTTATCGAAGCCAATTTTACTGCTGATGTAGCCAATGTTTTTCCACAGCCAGAATAAACAGATCAACTGCAAGCTAATTAAACATAAGGCACTGAGCCATATTGATTGACTAAAAGCAAAAATAGCTAAGCCAAGCGTAGCTAACAAGCCTGCCCATAACAGTACCAAGCCGCCAGCAAAGCTTACTAACAAAATTATTGTCAGTGCTAACGAGCGGGTTGATAGCCGCCATTCAGCACTGGCTAATTCTTTGCAAATACCGGCTTGTTGGCGATAGTCCTGATAAAGTTGTTCACCATATTGAGTTAGTTTAGCGAGGTGATCTTGCCACTGATCTGCACTTTGCAGTGCAGGATCAGCGACCTGATCCTGATGTTGTTTATCTTTAAGATCAGTCTCTTGTTGCATAACTACCTACTTGCGACGTAGTAGTGCAGTAACTAGCATACCTGCAGCAAAGGCAATACCTGCTGTTGCAAGCGGGTTTTCTGATGCTAATTGACGTGTTTTACCACTGTATTCGGTCAATTTTTCACGGGCTATTTTTTGCTTTTCAGACAGTGTTTCAGCTGAGCTGGCAGCACCATGACGAATACCTTGCTCTGCTGTTGCTGCTCTCGAAGAAAGCGCATCAACAGCCTGATGCGCCGCTGAAGTTGCTTTATCTGTGAAAGGTGCATCAGTATGAGATGCAAGATCATCCACCTTTTTGTTAGCTGTAGCAGCTGAATTAGTACTTGTTGTTGAAGTAGCCATAATAATCATTCCTTAAATATTAAAATTAAATAGTGTAGTACTTGTTGCATCCTTCGTACCAGTTATGCCATTTAATTATTTTCAATTATAAATCAGCGGCTTATCTTTTTGTCTGAAGATTTTACGCTTAAATTAACAGCATTTTCAGTAACAATTGCAAAGCAACCACGTAAATTTTACAAGGCCTAATGAGTAGGGATTAAGTGCTGTTTATTTTGTAACTATTCATTGATTATTCATTAATCACTTTACGGCATTTATTTGTTTTTATCTGAGAATAAAATATTTTTTTTCAAGTTATCCACTTTTTCCCACGTAATTCAGTAGCTTTGCGTGAGGCCTTATTTTTTCTGGCTTTCACAGTTAATAATAGGATTTTACCGACTTGACAAAACCGCTTGTCAAGCCCTAAACTGGAGCACTGTGGTAAAAAGTGGTTTTTAGTGGATCAAATTGGATCAAATTAATCAAAATGGATTAATTTTCAACTTTTAGAATAGGCTTTTTATGTTCCGTGGTGCGAGTTCGCTCAGTTTGGATGACAAAGGACGGTTTGCGGTACCTACTAAGTACCGAGATTCTTTGTTGTCTGAAGATCAGGGCACGGTGATCTGTACCGTTGCACTGAACGAGCCTTGTTTGTGGTTGTACCCACTCGCACAATGGCAAGACATAGAAGATCGCCTTGCTAAAATTTCCAATATGAATCCACGCGCTCGACGCATGCAAAGGATGTTGTTAGGTAACGCAACTGAATACCAATTAGATAAAAATGGCCGAATTTTGCTGGCACCGTCACTACGGAGTC
This sequence comes from Pseudoalteromonas sp. KG3, assembly GCF_030436385.1. Lineage (NCBI taxonomy): Bacteria > Pseudomonadati > Pseudomonadota > Gammaproteobacteria > Alteromonadales > Pseudoalteromonadaceae > Pseudoalteromonas > Pseudoalteromonas sp. KG3. The sequence continues at coordinate 2,027,905 of NZ_CP098523.1, read as the reverse complement.
ATGCAGATTTAGGCAAAAAAATCATGTTGGTTGGTTTGATGAATAAATTTGAGATCTGGGATGAAGAGCGTTGGCATGAGCAAATGCGCCAAGACACCGAAATAGAACGACTCGGTGAGTTTGAATCAACCCCTGACTTAGATAATTTTTCACTCTGATCACACAATAAAAAGGCAAATAATAGCTAATGACAGCTCAATTTGAACATATTTCCGTACTAATGGACGAAACCATCGATGCGCTAGCAATTAAGTCAGACGGCATCTACATGGATGGTACATTTGGCCGTGGCGGACATTCTGGACAAATTTTGGCGCGCCTTGGTGAGCATGGTCGGCTACAAGCGATCGATCAAGATCCACAGGCCATTAAGTCTGCCGAAAAGTTTGCCGATGATAGTCGTTTTGCCATTGCGCATACGCGCTTTTCTAATCTATACGAAGTTGCTGAGCAAAACGATCTATTAGGGAAAGTGGATGGTATTTTGCTAGATATCGGTGTGTCGTCTCCGCAATTAGATGATGCCGAACGCGGTTTTAGCTTTATGAAAGACGGCCCACTTGATATGCGCATGGATCCAACCAGTGGTCGCAGCGCCGCGCAGTGGTTAGCTGAAGCTGAACTTGAAGACATTGTATATGTGATCAAAACCTACGGTGAAGAAAAGTTTGGGCGTCGAATTGCTCACAAGGTATTGGAGGTTCGCGAACATACGCCGATCACAACGACTAAGCAGCTTGCTGATTTAGTTGATGAAGCAGTGCCTGTAAAAGATAAGTTTAAGCATCCTGCTACACGTACTTTCCAAGCGATCCGCATTTATATCAACAGTGAATTGGAAGAGATCCAAACTGCATTACAAGCTGCCTTAGCGGTTTTAAAACCTGGTGGCCGGTTAGTGGTGATTTCGTTTCACTCACTTGAAGATCGCATTGTTAAACAGTTTATTAAAAAGCAGAGTAAGGGAGCGGCATTACCCAGAGGTCTGCCTTTAACTGATGCACAAATAAATCAAAACTTGACGTTAAAAGCAGTGGGTAAAGCTATTAAGCCAAGCCAAGCTGAAATTGACCGTAACCCTCGTTCAAGAAGCTCAGTACTTAGGGTGGCGCAGAGATTGGGATGAAGCCAAAAGCAAATCATCGACAACCCAATTTATTTGTAGAAGTACTCAAAGGCCTAGGAGCAAATAAGCTAACCTCGGCCTTGTTGGTTGTGATATTTGCATCAAGTTTAAGTGTGGTGCAGGTTACCCACTTTGCTCGCCAAGAGCTGATTGAACAAGATCAGTTGCTTCAAGAGCGAGATGAATTGGATTTAGAGTGGCGTTATTTACTCGTTGAAGAAGAATTTTATTCGCAGCATGCGCGCATTGAAGAAATTGCCACCATGCAACTTGAGATGAAACGGCCTACCAGCCAAGATGAACAGGTGATAGTACTGCCATGAGAAGCAGAGGGAAAAAACCAGTCAATAGTTTGATCACATGGCGTTTTATGCTGGTGTGCTCTGTTGTGCTGCTTGTTTTTGTCACTTTGGTGTCGCGTGCCGCGTATTTACAAGTTATCGAGCCTGATAAAGCCCGCTCTGAAAGTAACAAACGTACTGTGCGAGTTGAAAAGCTCCATGTACAGCGTGGGATGATTTTTGACCGCCATGGCAAAGAGCTGGCGGTGAGTGTGCCAGTAGTAAGTGTGTATGCCGATCCTAAAGCATTGCATAAATCATTACGTGGCAAGGTACTTAAGCAGGCGCGTAAAAATGGCGAAGACGATAAGGCGCTAGCTGAAAATACAGCATTGCTCGAGCAGCGCATTAGCGAATATTACAAAAATGACCTACGTTGGCGCGAACTTGCTGACGTACTACGTATCGAGCCGAAAAAAATAAATGGTCGTTTGCGTGATGATGCCAGCCGCCGTTTTGTGTATTTAAAACGTCAAGTAACCCCAGCCGTTGCCAATTACATTGGTGATTTACGTCTACCTGGTATTCATTTATTAGATGAATCAAAACGTTACTATCCTGCTGGGGAAGTCACGGCGCATGTTCTTGGCTTTACCAATATCGACGGTAAAGGGATTGAAGGTATAGAAAAACTATACGAAAGTGCGCTTACCGGTGTGGAAGGGCGCCGTACTATTCGTAAAGATGCACAAGGGCGTGAAGTTGAAGTGCTTGATGAGCGTGAACGCATTGAGCCTGAGAATATTCAACTCAGTATCGACCAACGTATTCAAGCAATCGCTTATAAAGCGGTTAAATCAGCGGTGTTGACTTATAAAGCAACGTCTGGCTCTGCTATGGTTGTGGATGTCAAAACCGGTGAAGTGTTAGCTATGGTTAACAGCCCCTCTTTTAATCCCAATAATTTGAATGACGCAGCGCCACATAAGCGCCGTAACCGCGCAATCACAGATTTGTTCGAACCAGGGTCAACTGTTAAGCCCCTAGCCATTTTAGCTGGCTTAGACTACGGCACAATTCAACCGGGTGATAAAATTGATACTTATCCTGGCTGGATGCGTTTAGGCGGTAGTTTAGTGTCAGATTCACGTAACCACGGCGAAATGACGCTGCGAGAGATTTTAAAATACTCCAGTAATATGGGCGTAACAAAAATTAGTCAAACAGTACCCAAAGACTATTTTGTTGGCTTGTATCAAAAGGTGGGTTTTGGCTCTGATTCTGGCACCGGTATGGTGGGGGAAAGCAGTGGTTTGTTTTATCCCAATCGTCGTTGGTCTGATCACGAAATTGCTGCTTTATCATTTGGCTATAACCTTGCTGTAAGTACTGCTCAAATGGCACGTTTTTACGCCATGCTGGGTGCTGGTGGTGTAAACCGTCCACTTACAATCTTAAAGCAAGACAGCGTTCCTGAAGGTGAACGAATATTTCAACAAAAAGATGTTGAAGCCGTTGTACATATGATGGAAAGCGTATTTGAAGAAGATGGTACAGCGAGACGCGTCAAGGTCGATGGCTATCGCGCTGCAGGAAAAACAGGTACCTCTAAAAAAGCTGCTGTAGGTGGTTATGGTGACGAGTATGTTGGTTATTTTGCAGGTTTAGCACCTGCCAGTAACCCGCGCTTAGCTGTAGTAGTATTAATTAATGAGCCCGGTGGAGATGTTTATTACGGCGGCGCGACGGCAGGACCTGCGTTTGCTGAAATAATTTCGAATTCATTAAGAATTTTAAACGTAGCGCCTGATAAAGACTCGGTTGCCTACGTGAAGGGCATAGATGATGATGCGTGATTTAAAAATAATTTTACAAAAAATAGAAGTAGCAGCTTCAAGCTTGTTAGTTAAACACTTGCGTTTAGATAGTCGCGATGTCACCCCTGGTGACGTGTTTGTGGCGATTAAAGGTCACCAGTTAGATGGCGGACACTTTATCCAGCAAGCCATTAATAACGGTGCGGTTGCTGTCATTGCTGACCGTTTATGTGAGTTTGAGTCTGATTTCGATCCTTTGTATTTAATTACTGACTTGGATAAAAAGCTCCCTGCATTGGCGAGCCACTTTTATCAGCAACCAAGTAAGCATTTAGATGTGATAGGTGTTACTGGCACGAATGGTAAATCAACCACCACTGCCATGATCGCCCACTTAGCAACGTTTTGTGGCACCCCGTCAGCGATTGTTGGCACATTGGGTTATGGGCAGTCAGATAATTTAACCGAACTTCTTAACACCACGCCGTCGTGTGTTGATTTACAACGAATATTAGCGCAATTGGCTGAGCAAAATAATAACTTAGTGGCGATGGAAGTCTCATCTCATGGACTTGTACAACACCGTGTTGCCAATACGCATTTTAAAGCTGCTGTGTTTACTAACTTATCTCGCGATCATTTAGATTACCACGGTGATATGGCAAGTTACGCTGACGCTAAATTAATGCTAATGCGGGATTTTGACGCGCAATTGGTGGTGCTCAATCAAGATGACTACCAAGTTCAGCAATGGTTAGAGCAGTACGATTTTAATAATTTAGTGTGTTATGGCCACAAAGCACTTGTGCCTAAAGGTGCACGGTTTGTTTATTTTACCGATGTTAATTATCATAAAACCGGTATTTCGGCACAGTTAACTACAAGTTGGGGCGATATCGCTATTACTTGTCCGTTATTTGGTGAATTTAATTTATATAATTTAGCCGCTGCAATGGCCACTCTATTGGGTATGGGTTATCCGCTTGATAAGCTAGCAGCCGGTTGTGCCAGCTTGCAACCTGTTGCGGGTCGTATGCAAGCGTTTAGCGCAGCAAATCAACCAACCTGTATTGTTGATTATGCCCACACCCCTGATGCTTTAGCATTGGCACTGCAAGCATTACAACAACATGTGCCAGGCGGCGTAAGTTGTGTATTTGGATGTGGTGGTGACCGTGATAAAGGCAAGCGCCCGATGATGGCTAAAGCGGCTGAGCAATATGCTGATCAGCTAATAGTCACCAGTGATAATCCTCGCAGTGAAGATCCGTGGCAGATCATGAAAGATGTTGCTGCTGGTTTTAGGCAACCTGAGAAAGCCCATTTAGAGGCGGATCGTGCGGCAGCTATTGCCTTTGCTATCGATAATGCCAATGCTCAAGACGTCGTATTAATTGCGGGCAAAGGTCATGAGGATTATCAAATTATTGGGACGCAACGGATTGATTTTTGCGATCGAACGTTTGTTCAGCAGCACTTACAACAAAGAGCAAAGCTAGACCCACAAGAACAACAGCTCAGAGGATCGCAGTTATGATCCCTATGGATTTTGATTGGCTGGCGAATGTGCTAGCAACCGATTATCAAGGTGATAATCGCACCGTGAAAAACATTAACACAGACACTCGCACAGTCTGTGAAGGTGAGGTGTTTTTAGCGCTACAAGGCCCTAATTTTGATGGCCATACGTTTTTACAACAAGCAAAAGACAAAGGCGCGATAGCCGCTATCGTGAGCCATAAAGTTGCTGTTGATATTCCACAGTTTTTAGTAACTGATACGCGCATTGCACTAGGTGAAATCGGCGCTGCGGTAATGGCAACGGTTGCTCCGCAAACTATAGCTATCACCGGCAGTGTGGGTAAAACCACAGTAAAAGAAATGTGTGCTGCTATTTTAGCTGCTCATGGCGATGTACTTGCAACGAATGGCAACTTTAATAACGACATTGGCGTGCCATTGACTTTGTTACGCCTTGAACCACAGCATAAGTACGCAGTTATCGAGCTCGGCGCTAATCATATTGGCGAAATTGCCTATACCGCTGCGATGACCAAGCCTGATGTGGCTGTGGTTTGTAATGTTGCCGCGGCACATATTGAAGGCTTTGGTTCGCTTGAGGGTGTAGCCACCGCTAAAAGTGAAATTTACGATGGCTTAAAAGCCCACGGTACTGCGATTGTAAATTGTGATAGTGAATTTAGTGACGGTTGGCTTACAAAGCTTACAGGGCGCAAAGTTAAATGTTTATCAAGCACTGCACAACTGGATATTTGGGCTGAAGATATCTGCTTAGATGCCCAAGCGCATGCTTCTTTTTTCTTCTGTACTGCGCAGCAACGGGTGCCAGTAACGCTTGCACTGCCTGGTCGCCATAATGTTACCAATGCATTAATTGCGGCGGCACTAACCAGTGAATTTGGCGTGTCGCTTGAGGCGATCGCTAAAGCGCTCGCAAATATGGCTGAAGTTAAAGGCCGAGTAAACATAATTCCTGTTACTGACACCCTAACCGTAATTGACGACACCTATAACGCTAACGTGCAATCAGTTAAGGCGGCAATCGATCTATTACGCGACCTAGCAGGTAAGCGTATTTTGGTGTTAGGTGATATGGGTGAACTTGGCGACGACGCTGCGACTTATCATCAACAAGTTGGTGTATATGCCAAACAACAAGGTATCGATGAGCTGTATAGCTTAGGTGTATTGAGCCAATATGCCAGTGATGAATTTGCTCAACCACAGCGGCATTTTTCGAGCCGTGAGGTGCTATTGCAACAGTTGCAAGCAGCGTTAACTGACTCAGCGCAAAAAACCACTATAGTCGTGAAAGGATCACGCAGTTCTCGCATGGAATTATTAGTACAAGATTTAGTTAACAGCCAGCAAGTTGGCCGCAATGGAGTATCTCAATGTTAGTTTGGCTGGCAGAATATTTAACGCAATATTACAGTGCATTTAATGTGTTTTCGTACCTAACGGTGCGCGCCGTATTTGGTATTTTAACCGCACTATTAATCTCTTTATATTTTGGCCCTAAATTGATCCGCGCGTTGCAAAGAATGCAAATTGGCCAAGTAGTTCGTAATGATGGTCCTGAATCTCATTTATCGAAAAAAGGCACACCAACTATGGGGGGCTTATTAATTTTAGCCTCTATTTTTACCAGCACTTTGTTGTGGGCTGATTTAGCCAATAAATATGTGTGGGCTACTTTATTCGTGATTGGTTCATTGGGGATTGTGGGCTTTGTAGATGACTACCGTAAGGTGATCCGCAAAGATCCAAAGGGACTTATCGCAAAGTGGAAGTATTTTTGGCAATCAGTGATCGCTTTAGTGGTGGCATGTGCATTGTTTTTCAGCGCCAATCACGCCAATGAAACTTCGCTAGTAGTACCATTTTTTAAAGATGTGTTACCGCAATTAGGCTTGTTTTACATAGTCATGACTTACTTTGTGGTTGTGGGTACATCTAATGCGGTTAACTTAACCGATGGGCTTGATGGTTTAGCTATAGTGCCAACTATTTTGGTTGCTGCGGCATTGGCCATTATTGCTTACCTAACGGGTAACGTTAATTTCTCGGCTTATCTACATATTCCACATTTACCATTGGCTAGTGAATTAGTTGTGGTATGTACCGCTATTGTTGGTGCTGGTTTGGGCTTTTTATGGTTTAACACATACCCTGCGCAAGTATTTATGGGCGATGTAGGTTCACTGGCATTAGGTGGTGCTCTGGGAATTATTGCGGTATTGGTACGTCAAGAATTGATACTGATCATTATGGGTGGTGTGTTCGTGATGGAAGCGCTATCAGTGATTTTACAAGTTGGTTCTTATAAGTTGCGTGGCCAACGAATTTTTAGAATGGCGCCGATCCATCACCATTATGAATTAAAAGGTTGGCCAGAGCCGCGTGTGATCGTGCGGTTTTGGATTATTTCTATCGTGCTAGTACTTGCTGGCCTCGTGACATTAAAGATCAGGTAAATGACGTATTTAAACGAGATAAAAAATAAACAAGTGACAGTGCTCGGACTCGGTGTAACCGGTCTGGGCATTGTGCGTTTTTTATTGTCTCAAGGTTTAACACCTAATGTAGTTGATAGCCGCCAATCGCCACCAGGTTGTGATTGGTTGCACCAGCATGCGCCACATTTAAATACTCACTTTGGTGATCTAGCCACTGCAAAGCTTGATAGCGTTGATATGATCATTATCAGCCCTGGTTTAAGTTTGACCCTGCCAGCGGTTGTCTCTGCACTGCAAGCTGGCGTGGAAGTCATTGGTGATATTGAATTATTTGCTCGCTTAACAGACAAACCTGTGGTTGCAGTAACGGGCTCTAACGGTAAATCAACCGTGGTGACGTTAGCTTATCAAGTACTAAAAAGCGCCGGTTATAAAGTCGGCCTTGGTGGCAATATTGGCACTGCGGCATTGGACTTATTAAACGATGATTTTGATGTTTATGTATTAGAGCTATCTAGTTTTCAACTTGATACCACACGTAGCTTAAAACCAATCAGCGCTACGGTATTGAATGTCTCAGAAGATCACTTAGACCGCTATGCAAGTTACCAAGCCTATATAGATTCAAAGCAAACTATATATACAAATACTGCGCTGGCAGTAGTTAATAGTGCTGATGCGGCAACGCATAGCCAAGTCATGCCACAGCTGAGCTTTGGCATAGATAGCGGCGACTATAGTTTAATGTCGCACCAAGGCGAGCAGTACTTTAGTCATCAAAGTACGCCACTGTTACCGGTGAGCAGCTTAGCTGTGGTGGGCCGTCATAATCAACTCAATGCATTGGCTGTTATGGCTTTACTCAGCCCATTTGATATTACTGTTGAGCAATATGCACAGGCGTTTGGGGAATTTACGGGTTTACCTCATCGTTGTCAGTTTGTTGCTGAGCAAGCGGGTGTTAAATACTTTAATGACTCAAAAGCGACTAATGTTGGTGCGACTATTGCGGCGATAGAAAGCTTAGCTGATCAAGCAAAACAACTGCTGGTGATCGCTGGTGGCGATGCTAAGGGCGCAGACCTAGATAGTTTAAAACCGTACTTGCAGCAACAAGTTAAAGCGCTAATTTGTTTTGGTAAAGATGCCAAAGCCTTAGTGGCGTTGACTGACAAAGGCCATTTAACCGATAACATGGATCAAGCGGTTGCACTGGCTAAGCAACTAGCAACGGCGGGTGATATTGTATTGCTTGCTCCCGCTTGTGCCAGCATCGATATGTATAACAATTACATGCAGCGTGGTGATCACTTTAGCCAATGTGTTTTAGCGGAGGCAGTATGATCGCATTTGCTGATATCCGTGACTCTTTAACTCCTAAGCCATCGGCGCAGCTGTACGATGTGCCACTGCTGTATTGTGTGATTATGCTCATTGGTTTGGGGTTTGTGATGGTGACCAGTGCCTCAATGCCGACTGCCGATCGTCTGTTTGATAATCCGTATCACATTATTATCCGCCACAGTATGTTTTTGGCAATGGGTTTTGTGTTGTTTTGGATCACGTGCTGTGTGCCTATGACATGGTGGAAGCGCTCCAACCCTTATTTATTAATGCTTGGCATGGTGCTGTTGATTGTTGTGCTTATTGTAGGCCGTGAAGTTAATGGTGCAAAACGTTGGATCCCAATAGGTCCGATTGGCTTTCAAGTTGCTGAAGCAGCTAAGTTGTTTTTTTTCAGCTATATCGCTGGTTATTTAGTGCGTAAACGCGAAGAAGTACAAGAGAACATAAAAGGCTTTGCCAAACCAATTGCGGTATTTGCAGTGTACGCGGCATTAATTTTATTGCAGCCCGACTTAGGGACTGTCGTCGTGATGTTTGTCACCACGGTAGGGTTATTATTTTTAGCTGGTGCTAAGTTATGGCAGTTTTTTGTATTGATCTTAACGGGTATTGGCTTGGTCGTTTTACTGATCATTATTGAGCCGTATCGTATGGCGCGAGTGGTGGGATTTTTAGAACCTTGGGATGACCCATTTGGTAAAGGCTATCAGTTAGTGCAATCGTTAATGGCTTACAGCCAAGGTGGCTGGTTTGGTCAAGGCTTAGGTAACAGCGTACAAAAATTACAATATTTACCAGAAGCCCATAATGACTTTATTTTTGCTGTTATCGGTGAAGAGCTCGGCTTTATCGGCATCGTGAGCATCTTGATGGTCTTTGGCACCTTTGTATTTAGAGCCTTATTAATTGGCCAACAAGCCTTAAAGTGCGGTAAAGAATATGAAGGCTATTTTGCATTTGCGATTGGTATCTGGTTTGCGTTTCAAACCATGGTGAATGTGGGCGCAAGTGCCGGTATTTTACCAACCAAAGGCCTAACCTTACCGTTTGTGTCTTATGGTGGCTCTAGCTTACTTATCATGACCATAGCGGCAGCTATTTTATTACGAGTGGATTTTGAAACTAAAATGGCCACTAAACAAGCAACATCTCGCGGAGGTAAGCGATGAGCAAAAAATTAGTCGTTGTTGCTGGTGGCACGGGTGGGCATATCTTTCCTGGTATTGCAGTGGCAGATCACTTAAAGCAACAAGGTTGGCAGGTTAGCTGGATTGGCACGGCCGACCGTATGGAAGCGCAAGTGGTGCCAAAGCATGGCATTGATATTGATTTTATTAATGTTAAAGGCGTGCGAGGCAATGGCCTTGCGCGGTTAGTAAAAGCACCATTTATGGTTATAAACGCAATTTTACAAGCGCGCAAAGTATTGAAAAAACAACGTCCTGATGTTGTCCTTGCAATGGGCGGTTATGTAACAGGGCCAACCGGTATGGCTGCAAAAAGCTTAGGAATTCCATTGGTGATCCATGAGCAAAATGCGGTAGCAGGTATGAGTAATAAATACCTCGCTAAGGTTGCTAATAAGGTATTGGCAGCATTTCCGCAAGCATTTGCAGCAGGTCGCAGCGACGTTGTCGGTAATCCAGTACGTGCTAGTGTGGCGAGCGTGACAACCCGCGTGGCAACCTCGCCTGTAAACATATTAGTTGTTGGTGGCTCGTTGGGCGCACAAGTACTAAATCAAACATTGCCTGCGGCGTTTAAGCAGCTAAATGATGATTTTCAACTTAATGTTTGGCATCAAACAGGTAAAGGACAGCTTGGCTCAGTAACACTTGCATACCAGCAACAAGGTTTTAGTGTTGAGCAAGCGAAAGTGGCAGAGTTTATTGATGATATGGATACCGCATACGGCTGGGCTGATATTGTAGTTTGCCGCGCTGGTGCTTTAACTGTCAGCGAAATTGCCGCAGCTGGCAAAATGGCGGTGTTTGTGCCGTTTCCTCATGCGGTGGACGATCATCAAACCGCCAATGCAAAATTTTTAGTCGATGGCAAAGCAGCATTATTAATGCCGCAGGGGCAGTTTAACGAGCAGAGCATTGTTGAACTATTACGCCCATATTTAGCCAAACCAGAATTAATTAGTGAACTTGCTAGTAATGCAAAACAGCTAGCAACACCTGAGGCTACCGCTAATGTCGCATGGCATTGTATGGATGCGGCCGGTGTTGCTCAACCTGCACAGCAAGTGACAGAAAAAAGAGATTATTAAGTGAAAGAAACGTCTACAGAGAAAAGTACTCGTCCGGCAATGCGCCGAATCAACACTATCCATTTTATTGGCATCGGTGGCGCAGGGATGGGTGGAATTGCCGAAGTACTCGCTTTTGAAGGTTACCGCATTACTGGTTCTGATATTGCTCACAGTGCAATGACCGAACGTTTGATCCAAGCTGGTGCTGAAGTGTTTATTGGTCATCATCAAAGTAATGTAAAAGATGCCAGCGTGGTGGTGGTTTCGAGTGCGATTGATGAGACCAACCCTGAAATTATTGCAGCAAAAGCTGCGCGTATCCCTGTAGTACGCCGGGCTGAAATGTTGGCTGAGTTAATGCGTTTTCGCCACGGTATTGCTATTGCAGGCACTCATGGTAAAACGACAACAACCAGTTTAATTGCCAGTATTTATGCACAAGCAGGGCTTGATCCAACCTTTATCATAGGTGGTTTACTTAATAGCGCTGGCAGTAATGCCAAAGTGGGTAAAAGTGATTTTTTAATCGCCGAAGCGGATGAGAGTGATGCGTCATTCTTACATTTACAGCCTATGGTATCGGTGATCACTAATATTGAAGAAGATCACATGGATACCTACGGTGGTAGCTTAGAAAAAATGAAAGACACGTATGTGGACTTTATTCATAACCTACCGTTTTATGGCTTAGCTGTGGTGTGTATTGACTCAGAAGTGGCGGCTGAACTTATTCCACGCTTTGGCCGACCGGTGATCACATACGGTGAAACGGTTGACGCCGATTACCGTATGACTGACTTTAGCCAAACGGCGAATACCAGTCAGTTTAAAGTACGTAACAAGCAAGGTGATGAGTTAACTGTGCATTTAAATATGCCAGGTAAACATAATGCATTAAATGCCACTGCTGCTATTGCTGTGGCAAAAGATCAAAAAATTGCCGACCATGCGATTTTAGAAGCTCTGCAAAAATTCGAAGGTATTGGTCGTCGTTTCCAGCATTATGGCGACTATGAAAACGAGCGTGGCAAAGTGATGTTAGTGGATGATTATGGTCATCACCCTTCAGAGGTTGCAGCAACAATAGCAGCAATTCGCGAGGGCTGGCCTGATAAGCGCTTAGTGATGATTTATCAACCGCATCGTTTTACCCGTACTCGCGATTTATATGAAGACTTTGTAAAGGTACTTGCTGATGTTGATCAACTACTTCTACTGGATGTGTACAGCGCTGGTGAAGAGCCAATAGTGGGTGCTGATAGTAAGAGTCTGTGCCGCAGTTTACGCCAACGCGGTAAAGAGCCATTGCATGTGGCCAGCAGCTCAGAGCTTGCTGGGGTTTTAGCAGATACATTACAAGATAATGATTTAATTATAACGCAAGGCGCTGGTAATATTGGTCAATTAGTAAAAACACTCGCGGCGACATCGCTATCGATTGAGCAACTTAAGCAGGTACAGGTATGACGCAATTAAACACACAATTTGGCAAAGTGGCGGTGTTGCTTGGCGGTAACTCAGCAGAGCGCGAAGTATCATTAAAGTCTGGCCAAGCTGTATTGAACGCATTGCAAAATGCCGGTGTTGATGCCATCGCCTTTGATCCAAAAGAACAGCCATTATGGCAATTAAAAGAACTCGGTATTGAGCGGGTTTTTATTGCTTTGCATGGTCGTGGCGGTGAAGACGGTACCATTCAAGGTGCACTTGAATTTATGGGCTTACCGTACACCGGCAGTAACGTATTAGGTTCAGCATTGGCGATGGATAAAATTCGCTGTAAGCATTTATTTAAATCAGCAGGTTTGAGTACTGCACCGTATGCGGTTGTTGATAATAAATATGGTTTTGATGCAAATACGATTATGAATGAGCTTAAAAAAGTGATGGTTAAACCCTCACATGAAGGCTCAAGTATCGGTATGGCACAAGCTAATAACGCACAAGAGCTAGAAGACGCATTAGCAGCAGCATTTAAATTTGATAGCCAAGTGTTAGTTGAGCAGTGGATAACAGGTCGCGAATTCACCGTGGCAATTTTAGGCGATGATGTACAGCCAGTTATTGAAATGACCACACCGAATGGTTTTTATGATTACCAAGCTAAATATCAATCAAATACCACGCAATACCATTGTCCTGCTGATTTATCAGCAAGTGATACGCAAACGTTACAAACAATGGCATTACAAGCATTTGAATTAGTAGGTGCAAGTGGTTGGGGACGGGTTGATGCTATGCAAGATGCGGGTGGTAACTTTTACTTGTTAGAAGTGAATACCGTACCTGGTATGACTGAAAAATCATTAGTACCAATGGCTGCGAAAGCAAATGGTGCAAGCTTTGAGCAATTAGTTGTTCGCATTTTAGGGCAAACACTTTAATATGCATCCCTTTTTGGAAAAAGCGCAACAATTAAAACAGCAATTAAATTGGTCGCTGATTTTTGGAGTGAGTTTTTTTCTGGTGGTGGTTTTTAGCATAGTGCAGATCACCAGTGGCGTTAGGCAGTGGTTGGTTGAAAATAAAGACGCACAAATAAAGCATTTAGCGGTATTAGGCAAACCTCAATATACTGATGAAAAAGCGATTATTAGTGCGATTAAAAAAGCCGACTTATCGAGTTTTTTTGATTTAGATGTAAAAAAAATACAGCATCTAGTTCAGGACTTGCCATGGGTTGCAACGGCATCAGTGCGTAAACAGTGGCCAGATACATTACAAGTGTATGTGGTTGAACATCACGCAGTGGCTATTTGGAACAGTGATTTATTACTGAACCAAAGCGGTGAAGTGTTTGAAGCCAGTAGCGATAAGCTCTCGGAGCAATTACCACAGCTTTATGGCCCTGAAGGTAGCGAGCTTGAAGCATGGGGCGCCTTTAAGCAGTTTGATGGCATGCTTAAAGTGAACAATTTGAAGTTAACGAGCTTGGCATTGTCGGAGCGATTTTCATGGCAATTATGGCTTGATAACGGTATTCGCCTTAAATTAGGGCGTAAAGAGAAAGCTAAGCGGGTACAGCGGTTTATCGATGTTTACCCGCGGATGGAAAAACGTGCAGATGTACAAGTAGATGTAGTGGATTTACGGTATGATACCGGCCTTGCGGTGAGCTGGAAGCTCCTGGAAGAAGCGCAATTACAAAATAAGAGTAAGGCATGACTAAGTCAGCAGAAAGAAACCTCGTGATTGGATTAGACGTTGGCACCTCAAAAGTGGTGGCCACGGTTGGTGAAATCACCGCAGATAACAAACTCAGCATTGTTGGGGTTGGCAGCCAAGTATCCCATGGTATGGATAAGGGCGGCGTAAACGACCTTAATTTGGTGTCTGAGTCTATTCGTCGTGCAATCGATGAAGCAGAGCTTATGGCCGATTGTCGTATTAGCTCCGTGTATTTGGGGATTTCGGGTAAACATATTCAATGTCAAAACGAAAGTGGTGTGGTGGCAATCAATAACACCGAAGTCACCGACGAAGATATTGAGAATGTAATTCATATTGCTCGTTCAGTACCGGTATCAGCTGAGCGAAAAATGCTGCATGCGCTACCGCAGGAATACAGTATTGATATGCAAGAAGGAATTAAAAACCCGCGTGGTATGAGTGGCGTACGAATGGAAGCCCGTGCTCATATCATTACTTGCTCAAACGATATGGCGAAAAACATTGAAAAATGCGTAGAGCGTTGTGGTCTTGAAGTTGATCAACTGATTTTCACTGCGCTTGCTTCATGCTATTCGGTTTTAACCGATGATGAGAAAGAGCTCGGTGTTGCGGTACTCGATATCGGCGGCGGCACTATGGATATCACCATTTATATTAATGGTGCGTTGCGTCATTCTGCTGTAATTCCTGTTGCGGGTAATCAAGTGACTGGCGACATTGCAAAAATATTTCGTACACCGATATCACATGCTGAATCACTCAAGGTACAATACGCGTGTGCAAGCAGCCAAATGGCTAGCAGCGAAGAAACAATAGAAGTACCAAGTGTTGGCGGTAGACCTGCGCGATTAATGTCGCGTCATACCTTATCAGAGGTGGTTGAACCGCGTTTTAGAGAATTATTTGAACTGGCGATGGAAGAAATTCATCGTTCAGGGTTAGCAGACCAAATTGCAGCAGGACTCGTCATTACTGGCGGTAGTGCTAAAATGGCTGGCGCAATGGAAGTGGCTGAAGACATTTTCCAAATGCCAGTGAGAATAGGCAAGCCAATCGGGATGGTTGGTTTGACAGATTATGTAGATGACCCTTCATATGCAACGGCGGTGGGCTTATTACAGTATGGCCGCACAATGCAATCGATGAATGCACAAAAATCGAAACCTGAGGGCGATAACAATTGGTGGAACCGTATTACGAAGTGGTTCCAAGGCGAGTTTTAATACTCAAGTCGGAGAGTAAATATGTTTGATATGATGGAACAACACAGCGAAGAAGCTGTCATAAAAGTAATAGGCGTGGGCGGTGGCGGCGGTAACGCAGTCGAGCACATGGTTAAGCAACAAATTGAAGGTGTGCGTTTTATTGCAGCCAATACGGATGCGCAAGCATTACGTAATTCATCGGCAGATATTACTGTACAACTAGGCACGCAGATCACCTCAGGTTTAGGTGCAGGGGCAAACCCAGAAGTTGGCCGTAATTCAGCTGAAGAAGATGCAGATACTATTCGTTCTAGCCTAGAAGGTGCTGATATGGTATTTATCGCCGCAGGTATGGGCGGTGGTACAGGTACTGGTGCTGCACCTGTGGTTGCAAAGATAGCCAAAGAGTTAGGCATTCTAACTGTAGCTGTAGTAACGCGCCCGTTTGATTTTGAAGGTAAAAAGCGTGCAGCAGCGGCTGAACAAGGTATTAACGAATTGTCAGAAATTGTTGATTCGCTTATTACAATTCCTAACAATAAATTGCTTAAAGTATTAGGCAAAGGGACTACACTATTAGATGCGTTCGCGAAAGCGAATGATGTGCTATTTGGTGCGGTACAAGGTATTGCGGAATTGATCACTCGTTCTGGTCTGATCAACGTGGATTTCGCCGACGTACGTACAGTAATGTCAGCAATGGGTACTGCTATGATGGGCACAGCGTCAGCGTCTGGTCCTGATCGTGCACAAGAAGCAGCAGAAGCAGCTATCTCAAGCCCATTACTTGAAGACGTTGATTTAACAGGTGCTAAAGGTATCTTGGTTAATATCACCGCGGGTATGGATATTGCGATTGAAGAGTTTGAAATTGTTGGTAACCACGTTAAAGCATTAGCGTCAGAAAACGCGACAGTTGTTGTGGGTGCCGTGATTGACCCTGAAATGACTGATGAACTACGTGTAACGGTTGTTGCTACTGGCTTAGGTGGCGATCGTCGTCCACAGTTTGGCATTGTTGATAACGGCTTTAAAAAAGCATCAGGTTCTGATGTAAGCGGTTCAGCAGGCCAAACAAGCAGTATGTATGTGCCAAGTTTTGCCAGCCAAGGTAGCAGCGAAGAAGTAACCGCAGCCCCAAGTGTTGAAAAACATGAGCAAAGCATGACAACGCAAAGCAATAGTGGTTTATCAAAAACTAGCGAAAGCAGTAAGAAGTCTGATAAATCAGAAGGTGGCGATTATTTCGACATCCCTGCGTTTTTAAGAAAACAGGCTGATTAAGCAAATAAATAAAATTATTTTGCTTGAAAAGTAATCGAATTTGGCAGCTGGTCGTATATGTGATACAATCGGTAGTCTAACTGTAACTATAAGTGAGCGAAGCTATGATTAAACAGCGTACGATTGCAGAAATAGTCAAAGCCATAGGAATTGGACTTCATAAAGGTGAGAAGGTCACAATAACTCTCCGACCTGCGAGCGCAAATACTGGGATTGTATTTCGTCGTGTCGACCTTGATCCGGTTGTTGATTTTGAAACAACGCCTGAAGCCGTTGGCGATACGCAATTGTGTACCTGTTTAACCAACAAAGATGGCGTTCGCTTATCTACAACTGAGCACCTTATTGCTGCGGTAGCGGCAATGGGTATTGATAATCTGATCGTTGAATTAGATAGCTCAGAAGTGCCAATTATGGATGGTAGTGCATTACCATTTATATATTTGTTACAAAAAGGCGGCATTGCAGAGCAAAATGCGGCTAAGCGCTTTATTCGTATTAAAGAAAAAGTACGTATTGAAGAAGGTGATAAATGGGCCGAGATCGAACCATATGATGGTTTCCATATCGACTTTGAAATTGCTTTTGACCACCCGGCAATAAATGAAAGCCGCCAACGTATCGGTTTAGATATCACGGCACAAAGCTTCACTGAAGAAATTAGCCGCGCACGTACTTTCGGTTTTATGAAAGATATTGAATACATGCATGCAAATAACCTAGCTTTAGGTGGCAGCATGGACAACGCTGTTGTATTGGATGAGTTTAAAGTGCTTAATCCTAATGGCCTGCGCTATAGCGATGAGTTTGTTAAGCATAAGATCTTAGACTGTGTTGGTGACATGTTTATGACAGGTCATAACATTTTAGGCAAAATTACTGCCTATAAGTCAGGTCATGACTTAAACAACAAGTTACTTCGTAAAATTATGGCAACAGAGTCAGCATGGGAATGGGCTACATTCGATACCCCAGTTACTATGCCAGCACCGGGCCTAGAGGTAGCGACAGCTTAATCGCAACCGCTTATAACAGTTACAAAAAATGACGCTAACCAGCGTCATTTTTTTTGCTTTTTCTACAAGCCTAAAAGCCTTTGCAATTGCACTAGTTCAGTTACTTGGTAGGTTGGTTTTATACCCGCAGGTAACTCTACATTAGGGTGCTGTAACCAACAGCTATCAATACCTGCATTTTGTGCACCGAGTATATCGCTGCTTGCAGTATCACCAACCATTAAAATTTTTGCTTTATCTGGGTTACCCATCAAATCAAATGTATGCTGAAAAATTTCTAGCGCAGGTTTTGCTATCCCTACTTGCTCTGAGATTACCAGCCAATCAAACATATCTTTTAACCCCGTGTGCGCTAAGCGACGAGCTTGTAGCTGGGTAAAACCATTAGTAATGATACCAAGCTTTGCATGAGGTTTTAGCTTTGTCAGCAGCTCTACAGCGCCTGGTAAAAGCTGGCAGATTTCAGCCATGGCAGTTAAAAAATCATCATTGAGCTGTTGTGCGGGGACCCCTAGTTTAGCAGCCCACTCGCTAAAGCGAGTTATTTGTAAGTGCGACGCTGTTATTTTATTGTCTTGATAGGCAAGCCACAGTGATTTATTGGTTAGTTGATAATGCTGGTAATCACTTTCTGTAAAGTCCACGGCGTAATTGGTGAACATTCTTTTTAAGCCTGCATAGGCATTGAAGCTGAATAAGGTTTCATCGGCGTCAAATAGTACATGGGTATACTTCATTAAACTTCCTTAGCATAAAGTGCAGGATGCAAAAAAGGCGCCATGGCAAGTGTGAGTGCTTGGGTGTAGGTACTTTCGCGGGTAGCATGATGATTGGTTAATAAGCCTATTGCTCCACCTTGCTGTTTGATGTTGCTGGTATTAAATGCATTATCCATCACATCACCAAGCTCTTTACCTTGTAATAACGCGTTATACAGACTTAGTGGTAAAGGCAGGTTACTGCTGCGGCCAATTACGCGCTGCTGGTTATTGGCAATCACCACAAATGCAAAGGTTGCAGGGCCATAACTAAACTGCTCAGCACCACCTTCCATTGCTACGTAAAAATCGGCTTGGTGATACTGTTGGCAATACAGTACACGGTTTTCTGCGCCAATACGGGTTTCGTCTTCACCGATAGGCTGATCTGGTACTTGAGAAGGGGCATCAACCCCTTGGCAATCAATGGTCATAGCAGGGTAATAGAGGGAGAAAATACTGCGGGCAGCATTTATTTTTACCGGATTTTTGGAACCGACGAGAATGCGTAATGTCTCTGTCATGCTGACATCTCCTTTTATGATGAAGTCAGCAGTTTACATAAGCTATGTATTTCAGCAAGGGTATTTCTTAAATAGGCAAGTCAACTGGGGCTAATTCAGCAAGTGCGCGCTTTTTAAGAATAATATCTTTGATAAGAGGGGTTAGTACTAACTCCATGGCGAGTCCCATTTTTCCGCCTGGAACCACCAAGGTGTTGATCCGCGACATAAAGCTGCCTTCAATCATACGTAGGTAATACGGGAAGTCGACGTCATCTATACCACGAAAGCGAATAACCACAAAGCTTTCATCAAGGGACGGAATATCTTTGGCGCTAAATGGATTAGACGTATCAACTGTTGGTACACGTTGAAAGTTTATATGCGTGCGTGAGAACTGTGGCGTAATATGATTAATGTAATCATCCATACTGCGCACTATTGAGCCCATTACGGCTTCTCGAGAGTGACCACGTTCAGAGGTGTCACGGATCAGCTTTTGGATCCACTCAAGGTTAATAATTGGCACCATGCCAATGAGTAAGTCGACATGTTTTGCGACATCATGATCTTCATCGACAACGCCGCCATGCAGTCCTTCGTAGAATAAGATATCAGTACTTGCTTCTAATTCTTGCCATGGTGTAAAGGTACCAGGTAGTTGATTATATGGTACGGCTTCATCAAAAGTGTGCAAATAACGACGTAACTTACCAGCGCCGGTATCGCCATAAGTGCTAAATAAGCTTTCAAGCGCGCCAAAGTCATTCGCTTCACGACCAAAGTAACTTATGTGCTTTCCTTCTTGTTGTGCTTCGCGAACTTTTTTATCCATCTCAGGGCGAGTATAGCGATGAAAGCTGTCGCCTTCTATAAATGCGGCCTCAATATTAAGACTACGAAATATATGCTTAATAGCACTTGTCGTGGTGGTAGTACCTGCACCAGATGAACCAGTGATCGCAATAATAGGATGTTTAGCTGACATAATTGTTCTCGTTTTAAGTAGCTCTGTAGTTATAAGGCGAAGTGAGGGGGTAGGTCAAGTGACATATCGTTGGGTATAACCATAAAATAGCGCTATTATATGCTCGATAAAAATAATTAGAGAATGATATGAAATTGATTTCACCATGGTTAAGTCTAGTTGCCACTCTTGTTACTATCCCTCATACGGCTTTGGCTGCGATGCCAAAGAGTGAAATTCTGCTTGCTAAACTTAACACGGAATACGGGTTACAAGTAAGCCGTATAACTAATAATGATGTTTATAATAACCAACCGTTACTTACTCAAAGCGGTATTTATTTCACTAAAGAAGTGCTTACCGATGGGCAAAGCCAAACCGATCTGGCTTTTTATGATTTTAGCAATCAGCAAGTTGTAGACATAACAAATACACCTGTCAGTGAATACTCGCCAACGTTAACCCCAACTGGTAATGCACTTTCAGCAATCGTGGTTGAGGCTGATGGAAAGCAAAAATTATGGCAATACCCGTTTGATCATAACATAACACCGAGTCGTATTTTTGAGTGGATAGAGCCGGTTGGTTACCATGCTTGGGGAACTAAAAATGACATGGTAATGTTTATTTTAGGTGAACCTCATACCTTACAATATACTCAGGTAGCTGCAGCGAAGCCGAAAGTGGTTGCTGAGCATATTGGCCGTACGTTGACATATAATCATGCATTAGCTGCCTATATATTTAGTTATAACAAAGCACAACAGCACTGGTTAGCCAGTTATGATCCGCAAGAGAATACCGTTACTGATTTGTTTCGTTTACCGCAGCATGTACAAGATTACGCATTTAAAGATACTAATACGGTTATTTATGCTGTAGATAATCGTGTTTACCAACGTCAGTTAAATAATCCAGAACAGGTTTCACTGTGGCTTGATTTAACGCCTTACTGCGATAGTAATATTACCCGTATGAGTTATTTGAATGACCAGCTTGCCTTTGTATGTGCTAAATAAGATAAAACTTTGCAAGAACTTAGCTGTACTGTAGTTTACAGCTAACAGCCTAATGAGAAATAAGGATAACCATGTCAGCTAGTCCAGAGCAAATCAATGAGCAACTAATAGCATCAGAGTGCCGCAGTAATTTTAAAATTAAAAATATCACTGAATACATGTTACCTAAATCAAAAGAAGCTATTTATTTGCATATAGAAGGGGGGCAAGCTAAGTTAGTACTTCGTCCTGCTTTAGAAGTTTTTAGTGATGATTTTAATAAAATAGAAGGCGTTAGCCGCATCGCTGATTTTTTTCATAGTAGTGAAATGACTCGCTTTCCAACTCGTATATTTAAAAGCACCAACCCAATTCATTATGGTATTGGTTTTAAGATGACTAGCGTTGAAGGCGCTAAAGACTTTATCACATCGCTGATTAAGATTATCAACGGCTAGGTTACAGTTAAGCAATATAAAAAACGGCAAGTCACTGGCTTGCCGTTTTTGTTGTTGATATATACCCAAGCCACCTCAAGATGCGAGTTTCAGTTGGAATTAAAAGCGATTTAGGCAAGGCATTGATTGCAAAGAATGGTGATTCCCTTGTTAAAATCAATAACGCAGTATAAATCGCTTTTAAACCAACCCCTTGGGCGTTTCACAGGCACTTACTCTCATCGTTGTTCCTTCTTAAAAGGGACTGCCATTCTTGCAAAGTAACGCCTTGATATTAAGCACCTGTGAAACGCTGAATTCTGCATCTTGAGATGGTTTGGGTATAAATTAACGTTTTAAGAAGCTATTAACAGAATCTAATTCACGTTCCTTAAGTGAAATACAATTATTCACGCTTTCTTCAAGTTTGCTTAATGTACGCGCATAACCTGGTTCGTCAGCAATTTTACTCATAAAGAAGCTTTGTGTTTTTGCTAAGCTGCTAGCGCTACAACCTGAGGTTGTAAAGTAAGGCAGATTAGGCACAAAGAATGGTGGCAAGTTGGCCGCTACTTTATCGTAATTCTCATATACCCAATTGATAAATAAGCTTTCACGAGGTTTGCTATACATCTGACCTGACATGATCGTACGCATGTCAGATGCCGTGACGTCGTCAGTTAAGCTGTAATTTAATACCTTAGTTTGCAATTCTGCTTTACCAAAGTAACTCATAGCCTCGAGCATTTTAGTGCGCACTTGCGGATCTTTAGTGGTTTTAAAGGTATTTATATAGGCATCAAGTAAGTTTTGGTCACCATGAAATGCCGCTAAGTTTAAGTAAGTTGACGCTAAATATGGATCAACTTTTTCAGGATTATTTAAGTAAACTCGCGCTTGTGCTTTGGCGGTGTTTATAACGCTTTTGTCTTCACCATCAAAGCCTAAACGTGTCACTACTTGCGTACGTAATTGCGAGATTGCCGCATCTTCATCTACTTTTGCAGTTAAACCATACTGTTTTGCTGCAGGCATGATGCTTTTACGAATAAACTCAGGCCATAGGTCTTGGTTGCTTTCATCTTCAAAAGTACGTTTTTGTGCAGCTAAATAGCCAAGCGCAGTGTTGGCAACGCGAGGATGTTTATCGCTAACGAATACTTCTAGGGTCTGCATTAAATGGGCTGCTGAAATAACACCGGCATCTAATAATGCATCAGCAGCTGACAGAAGCGCTAAACGCTCACGTACGCTGAGTGATTCGGCTGCATGATCAATTAATGAAGCAAACTGTTTATCATCCATTACCCAGCGGTAATAACCCAAAGCGCCTTGATCTGGATAAATCCACTCTGGCTCAAACTCAAGTTCAACCGTTTGCTTGGCTTTACTCAGTAATACATTAGCGGTTTTAACTTTGTCACCCGCACCGTATTTAATTGCCACAGGTACATTCCAAAGTTGCGCAGGCGCGTCAACTCCGGCATTTGTAAAGCGGCTTTGATCAATCGTCAGTGTTTTACCTTGCTGAGTTACTTTAACAAGCGGAAATGAAGACTGTTCGATGAACGATTTTAATACGCTTGCTACATCTTTGTTTGATGCTTTACCGAGTGCTTGCCATAAATCAGCCGCTTCAGCATTTTTATAGGAGAACTCTTTTAAATATGCTTGGATACCTTGTTGGAATGCTTCTTCGCCAATCCAGTTTTCAACCATCGCAAGCACTGAGCTTCCTTTGCTGTACGCAAGCCCTAAGCCATCCATAATATCAGCTTCAGTTTTGATCGGCTTACGAATTGGTTTAGTGCTTAAACGCGCATCTAATGCCATTACATTATTTTGCGGTAGGTCTAAATGTGACTCAAACTCAGGGTTTAGTTGCGCTGTTATTTTTGCCGCCATCCAACTTGCAAACGCTTCATTTAGCCATAAGTCATTCCACCATTTCATGGTGACTAAGTTACCGTACCATTGGTGAGCAAGCTCGTGGGCAATAATTGACACATTACGTTGCTTTTTACTGCGTGTAGCGGTGGCTAAATCAAGCAGTAAAATATCTTCACGGTAGGTCACTAAACCAGCATTTTCCATCGCGCCAAATGGAAACTCTGGCACGGCCACTGAATCTAGCTTTTTATATACGTATGGAATGCCAAAATAATCTTCAAGGGCCGCCAATACTTTTGGCATTGCTTGCTCGGCATATGCGCCTAAATGAATTTTACCTTGTGGGGTGATCACACGCCCAGGAATAGGCATGCCTTTGACTTCACGCTCTTCAAATGGACCCACAGCCATCGCCACTAAATACGATGGAATTGGCGGGGTCTTATCAAAGTAGTGGGTAGTCATTTCACCATTTTTAGTGGTTTTTAGTTCTGGGGTGTTGGCATACACTTTTTGTGAGCTAGGCGCTGTAATGGTGAGTTGAAATGGAATTTTATAGCTTGGCTCATCGAATACTGGGAAAGCTCGGCGCGCATCGCTCATTTCAAACTGAGTAAATAAGTAAGGCACACCTTGATCTAAGGTTTTATATAAACCAACACTTTGGCGGTTATAAGGTGCAGTAAAATCAACTTTTAGCGTGTATTTGCCGGGTTGAATTTGTTCTTCACAGCTGAACTTAACTTTGCCAGTTTTAAGCATCTCAGTGCTTAGAACACAGTTTTCATCACCTAATAATTTTGCCATTTGTGTTGCATAGTCAACACCGTTAAGCTCAATATAGTGAGTTGGTTTTAGTACTTCAAGGGCTATCTCGGTCATCCCTGAAAAACTATCTTGAGCAGGGTCGAGGGTTAAAGAAACGTGTTGTGAGCTTGGTTTGGCGAGTTTTTCGAGGACAAACTCATTAGCATGGGCTGAACTGACGGCAACGGCCACACTCAGAGTCAGTAGACTTTTTATAAACATAGGGCACCTGGATTTTTCTTGTTAGAAGTTATGTACCAAAGCTTTAAAAAGAGTACTTTGGTAGCGTCTTTTCCATCCTATCAGTTTTTTTATCTATGAGTAATACCAATCGTGTTAAGTTACTGACCATTTATAGCGCGCTAGAATGGTTAAATATTTAAGTCGATTGGTATAATGAGCTAGTTAGTAACAAAGTTTGTCAGACTGCGTGACGCTGTACAAAGCGCTGCCAGTGGAGCTGTGGATTAACCACACGAAGCTGTTGGATGATATGATTTAACTGCGGTACGTCGTTAAACTCTTGCGGCTCATATTCATTAAAGCCAAGTAGATAATTAAAGGCATCTTTATTATTTGCCTGTATGGCATAAATGCGAATTTGCTGTTCAAAGTTGAGCCTTAAGCTACTGACAGCTGTTTTCATACCGAGTTGATCAATGCTGGGGATATCACACTTTTGTAAGTAGCCGGCACGTTCTCCTTCACCAGAGAACCAAATGCGTACTTTTTCACTGTAACGACCAGACTTTGCAGGTAAGTCAAACAGTAAACGAGTGTGATTTTGTTGTTTAACAAAGGCGATATAGTCAGTTAAACCGGCATCAAATAGGGCTTGATGAATAGGCACAATACGCGGCTTTATTTTACCGTGGGTATGGAAGTGAAAGCAAAATAGCTGTTGGTGTTCAACAATGTCATCCAGTTGCAAATGACCAATTTCGTCACTGTAGGCACCGCTATAATAGGCGATTAATGGCAGCCAAAAGTGCCAGTGTTTTGCTTGTTCACGAGGGAGACGTTGATCACCATAAATATAGCCATGGTAAAGCGTATGTAATTCCATAGCGGAAAAAGGGCGACGACCAAGATGGGATTTCAACGTTATACTCTGAAAGTAAAGATATGCGCTAGTTTATAGCAAATAAACCAGCGCAGTAAAGCAATGTTAAATAATGCTTATTCGCTCAACGCGCGTGCTAATCCAACGGGTTCGATTTCAACACAGACTTGGTCGTCATTCCAATTTAGGCCAACCAGTGCATCATCTTCTTTTAGGTCTTCAACCCAGTCATCTAAAAATTCATCTAAGGTGATTTCAAGCGGACTATAATCAGCCCATTCTTCTTTACACTGAGCTTTTGCAGAGGCTTCACTTTCCCACAATAGGAGGACATCGGTGTTTTCAAATTGGTTAGAATCACATACCACAAAACCGCCATCTTCAGCACCTAGCGCCCATAGTTTCTCACTCAGACGTACTTTTTCAACAAAACTTACTAGTTCTGATTCTATTTCGATATCACTCATATGTTTACCCTTAAATGTTAATTACGCGGATCGGTTTGCTGCACTGCTTGTTGTTGAGCAAATGAATGATAAAACGCCATTAGCTCAGTATGTGCTGTGAGATCTGTTAACTCGCGGAAGCAAATCCAATCAAGTAAGCAGTATAAACTGATGCACAGGTATTCACAGCTTTTAAATTCTGCATCCGCTAAATGGTTATTTAAATAGCTTAATGTTTCAGCAATACGTTCATTTTGTAAATTAAAAAATAATTTATCATCCTGTGTATCGAATCCTGAACGCTGACAAAGTAATAGCTCAACGAGTGAATCATTGCATGCATTAATGATTGTTAGCAGATGCTCTTGTTGCCAATTCAGAGGTGTTTGATTGTGCTGTTCGAGCAAAAAGCGGATGATGTTATTTGAATCCGCCAAAGTTTGCTGCTGGGTGATTAGCACTGGAATTTTTCGGGCAGGATTATTTTGTATCATCAGCTGACGATCAGTGTCTGAAAAAATATCTAAGTTGATAAACTCAAGACTACATTGATTTAACAGCGCCCAAATACGAATGCGGCGCACAAATGGTGAGGTTGTTGAGCCTAATAATTGCATATGCTTACCTGTAAGATAAAAATAAAGCCGCATAGGCGGCTTTCATTTTGGTTAGTGATAAAACTAACGTTATTCTGAGCGGCTGGTTACTTCAAGTAAGTGGTAGCCAAACTGAGTTTGTACTGGACCTTGCACTTGATTTAGTGGTGCTGAAAATACCACTTTATCAAATTCAGGAACCATCATACCTGGGCCAAATTCACCTAGCGCGCCACCATCCTGACCTGAAGGGCAGTTAGAATGTGCTTTTGCTAATTCTGCAAAGTCTTCACCCTGTTCAATCTTGCTTTTTAAATCTAAACACTGCGCTTCGCTGTCTACTAGTATGTGTCTTGCACTTGCCACTGTCATAAAATCTCCCGTTTAAAGTGGTGTTTTTTTAATCAAACCTTCAGATATTCTAGTCTAATACTAACGTCTTGTACCAGTATTAATTTAAATATCTGAAAGAGCTTGTTCAACGGCTTTCACGATAGCGTCTGAATCTGGTTTGGCTTTGCTGTTAAAACGAGTTACTTGTTTACGATCTGCAGAGACTAGGTATTTGTAAAAGTTCCAATTAGGTGAACTGGTTTGGGCATTTAAATGCTGAAAAATAGGGTTCGCATCGCTACCGCGTACTTCGCTGGTAGCAAACATTGGGAAGGTTACACCATAATTGATAAAGCACACTTTCGCGGTGTCTTTTTCATCGTCTTCTTCTTGAAAGAAATCATCCGATGGAAACCCTAAAATCACTAAGCCTTGATCTTGGTATTTTTGATACAACGCCTCTAATCCTTCGAATTGCGGAGTAAAGCCACAATTGCTAGCGGTATTAACGATTAATAAAGGTTTGTTCTTAAACTGGCATAGATTAATGCTCTCTTTAGAGCGTAATTTACGCATACTGACATTAGTGAAGTCATCGCACTGCGCTGCGGCTTCAGCAGCCGGTGAACTGGTTTCAGCGTGAACATAGCTGCTACTAAATAATACGGTACAGAGTAATAATTTTTTAAACATAGCGATTCCTTAACTTGTTGTGGCTGATCACCCTAGATAGCACACGGCTAGCGCATTTTAATCCCAGATTCTAACAGGGTTGAGCGATAATCATCGTCTAGCCCTGCCATTTTCTTTTTTCTCGCCATACTGGCTGTTTTAGTTGTATCTTGTTTAAATAACGCCATGGCTATTTTTCTCATTACGTTAAAAACAAGGGGTCCTTGCTTCTTACGGATTCTTGATTCATCTTCCCTAAAGTTCATATCCAACATCCAATGCATACTTTCAACCTGCCAGTGGCTTCGTACCGCATTAAGTGCTTGCTCCGCACCTAACGCTAACGAACTAATATACCAACGCGTTTCTATCGTGTCTGTACCTGATGATTTATCGTGAACCTCAGCGGTTACTTGAATAACACTCTTTAAGCCAGACCATTGGTAGATTTTATCTAACCAGCTTTTATCAATAAGCAATTGCTGACAAACCCTTGTTTCAATGCGCCCATGCCCTGAGCTTATTTCGGTATGTTTATCATAGTTGCTATTGGTCAATCCTTCGCGCTCACTCTTGTGCCACCAAGCTTCTAATTCACTCTGCATACCTGAATGGTTACCTTTGAGCGCTAGGATATAATCAGCTTTTTGTTTAATTATTTGTTTCGCTATTTCTTGCTGGCAGCCCATAGCATCAAGTGTAATGATGCTATTTTCAATATCTAGCATGGTGAGTAACTCAGGTATGGCTGTGATTTCATTTGTTTTGCTATCAACGGCTGTTTGCCCTAAAACTAACTGGTGTTGGCAGCTCCATGCACTGACGGTATGTAAAGCACTTTTTCTATCTTTGGTTGTAAATGAACGACGTGCAGTTTTTCCATCCATAGCAATAATATCAGCACCCGTGGTTTCAATAAGTGAAGATATCCAAGATTGAAATGCATGCTCTATTTCATCTGATTTTAACCGACAAATGACACGGGCTATGGTGTCGTGTCTTGGAATACCCGCGTTGAAAGCGCCATATCTTTTTAACCAATCAAGTTTTAGATGCCCAAAGTCTTCAATATCCTCCCATCCTTGTGCACCGGAGATTACTGCACTAATGGCTAAAAGGAGAATATCGATAAGCTCATGCTTTTTACAGCGTTCAATGCGAGGATCGGTAATTGAATTAAAGTGTTTCAGAAAAGTAGCGCTCATATTTTACGTGACCAAGGTGATTATTATGCCTTGATCTGATCACTACATATTCTATAAGTTCAATTTATAATGATCTTGCCGTGCTAGATAGCACTCTACCGTTTATTTTTCAGTAGTGTGAGTGTAACTCATACGTTACTATGCAATGAATTGATCAATAACCACAAAAAAATTTAATGATAACTCGATTAGCGACTAGTAACGACTTACCGGCCATCGTTGCAATTTATAACGAAACCATTGCCAGCAGAATGGTCACCGCTGACACTGAAGAGGTGACAGTAGCACAAAAACAAAGTTGGTTTGACAGCCATACTCCGCTGCGCCCAATTTATGTGTATGAGCAAGATTCGAAAGTCGTTGCATGGCTAAGTTATAAGTCATTTTATGGTCGACCAGCTTATGATGGCACCGTTGAGATCAGTATTTATATTACAGGCAGTGCGCAAGGGCAAGGGCTAGGTAAGTACTTACTCGAATTTGCAGAAAAACAAGCCAAGCAACTTAATATTAAAGTGTTACTAGCCTTTATATTTAGTCACAATATCCCGAGTATTAAACTGTTTGAAGCGTTTGCGTATCAACAATGGGGAAAGTTGCCCGACGTGGCTATAATGGATGGTGATCACTACAGCTTAACAATATTGGGTAAGCATTTAGACTAGGGCGTTTTGGCGATACTACGAAAAAATTCTTTTTGATTATGTGAATACAGAAAACTTAGGCTACGCTTTTATCAGGTTAAGTGGATGAAAGTGTGGTCTTGTTAGTGCGGAAAATATTAATTGTTGATAGCAGTAGTGTTTTGGCAATGCGGATCAAGGTATTGCTAGAATTAATTGGCTGTGAAGTCGAATTAATTCATTTTTCAATGCTAAAAGAATGCACTGCATTTAATTCTTACGATTTAGTGGCTGTTGCACATGGTGTACCAGTTGCAATAGCCAGTTTATTAGTTGCAGAGGTAAGCTCAGAACATATTTTGCTGCTGGCACCTAAAGTTGAAAACAGTGAGCAATTATCTGCATTTAGTGAGCTAAACCGACTTGTACCAAATGCGATTGTAATTTACCCCTTCTTCGCAAATAAAGAAATTAGCACTTTACTGGAGAGCGTGTTAGAACTTGGCGCTGATAGCGCTTTACAGCTACCCACAGTGTTATTGGTTGATCATATCCCTGAGCGGCTTGAAAAAGTAGCGAGCAGTTTGTTAGGCGCTCATATCAAAACCATTACCGCCAATAGTATTAGCTCTGCGGTTAGTCAATCGCATGGGCATAAAATTGATCTGTTACTCAGTGATTTTAGCTTGCCTGATGGATCTGGTATCGAAGTATATGTCACACTCAAGGCTCACCACCCGCAATGCCGCTGTTTGCTTTTCACCTCCAAGCCAAATCAAGTATCAATGATTGAAGCAATTCGTCAAGGTGTTGAAGACGTATTAGTAAAGCCCATCAACGAAAACATGCTACTGCAATCGGTGCATAAGCTTTGGCAAACCGAGTTATTAAAGCGCCATAATATTGAGCTGGTTGAGCGTCTACAAGATACTGTTGATGCCCTCATTGAGAAAGATAGTTTGCTACGGGTTATTTATAAGCACACCCCTGATGCGATTATGCTATTTGAGCGAAATGGCAAAGTTATTGAAGCAAATGATGCTTGCTCAAAACTTTTTCGGTTATCTGCAAAAGAGCTTCAGGGCTGCTCTGTGTTTACTTTGTTAGATGCGATATCCGCTGAAAAAATAAAGGGGAAAATAGCGACGTTAAATCAAAATCGGCAATTTAGTTGTGATGTGTATTTGCCAATGGAAGAGGAAGATGGCATACCGCTAGTTGGCTCGTTTAATGAGATTGATCACCACGGCGAAATTGCTCTGGCGGTGATTTTTAAAAATGTTACCCACCTTAAACATAAAGAAGATCTATTACTTGAAGCAAAAGATATGCTTGAAGAGGAAGTAAGGGCGCGTACCTCACAGTTAGAGCATGCCAAAAATGTTGCTGAAGCGGCAAATCATAGTAAGTCAGAATTTCTTGCCAATATGTCCCATGAATTGCGTACCCCTATGCATTCAATCTTAAGTTTTGCCCGCTTTGGTTTGGATAAGCTTAGCAAAGGGGATATAGCGGTCGAAAAATTACAAAAATATTTGTCGCGGATCGAATGTAGTGGCGAACGGTTACTGTCATTACTTAATAACTTACTCGACTTATCGAAATTGGATGTGGGTAAATTTCCTTTTAATCCGTGCCCACATAACCTTAATAGTATTGTTAAAACCAGTATTGATGATGTATCAGGTACTGCGATGGAAAAAGAGGTTGAGGTACGGTTTTTACCACCAAAACCTCCAGTCATTATTGACTGTGATGAAGTACAAATAAGTCAGTTGTTACGAAATATATTAGGTAATGCATTAAAATTCAGTGAACTACATAGTCGCATTGAAGTAATTTTAACTAATCAGCAAGAGCAAGTCATTATTGAAGTGATCGACAGTGGCATCGGTATACCCGACGATGAACTTGAGCATGTATTTGCAAAATTTGTACAAAGCAGCAAAACAAATAGCGGGGCTGGTGGAACTGGGCTGGGTCTCGCTTTATGTCGTGAATTTGTAGCATTACATAATGGGGAAATTTCTGCTCATAATAATAGTTATGGAGGGACGACTATTCGTATCACTTTACCTGTTGAAATAAAAAATTCAGTTAAGTGAAATAAATTACTTAGTCGTACTGGTAAGTGTGTTGTTTACGACTAAACTATTAAAATTAATTATGAAATGGATGATTAAAATGCCTTTAACACGAATACTAGCTGTTGATGACGAGCCTTTTAATTTAGAAATTATAGAAGAGATATTGCTCGATCTTGAGTTTGAGTTGAAGATGGTTAATAGTGGGCCTGAATGCCTCGCTATAGTAGAAGGCTTTGCACCGCAGGTTATTTTGCTGGATGTTAGTATGCCACAAATGAACGGCTATGAGGTATGTCGAAAACTCAAAGAAAATCCCAGTACTGCTCATATTATAGTTATGTTTGTGTCAGCCAGAGGCACTGTCGAAGAGCGTATGGAAGGTTATTCTGTAGGTGGTGAAGATTACATTGTTAAGCCGTTTGGTCACGATGAACTGAGATCAAAATTGAAGATCTTGAATCAAGTTATCATTGATAAAGAGAATCTCGAACAGCAAGTTGAAGATGCTACCTCCACGGCGTTTAATGCCATGGCAAATAGCAGTGAAATGGGCCAAATCGTAAATTATATTGAAAATATAGGAACGATTAATAACACTAAAGCGCTCGGAGAGGCTTTAGTTCACTGTTTAAAATCGTTTGATCTACAAAGTAACGTTGAGTTTAGGGCAACTAGCGATGCACCGGAACATTTTGCTCTAAATGGTGCCTGTTCGCCAATTGTGATTGAGTTGTTTGATATGCTTAAACACAAGGGGCGATTGCATGAATTTTCTCATCGGATTTTAGTTAACTACGAATTGATCAGTTTATTGATTTTAAACATGCCAGATCATGATCCTGACAAACACGGACGAATTCGTGATCATGTTTGCTTTATTGTCAGTGTTACAGAGCAACAGCTACGAGCAATTATGACTCGTGCAGCTTTAGAGTCCCAACAAGCTAAGCTAAATGATGCGATCACTATGATTAATAGTAAATTTCATGGCTTAATTGAACTATTAAATGACAATCGCAAGAATAACGAAGCGGTATTTAAGCGCCTACAAGAAGAGCTTGAAGAGAGAATTCCTTCAATGGGACTTGATGAAGATCAGGAAGTGTTTATTTATCGCAAAGTCGATGAAACGATTCAAAACTCAGTGGCTCGAGAAGAGTCTGTTAAGGGCGTAAAAGCGGCATTTCATGAAATTGAGCAAGACCTATCTATTTTGTTGAAACAGTAACACCGTTACCACAAACTAGATGAGCAACAAATGTGAACTTACGCATCTCTTGGCAGGCCTTTTTCTACGATACGTATTAAGCGCGCAGTTTTTCGTAATAATTTTTCTTGTTTTGAATGTTGCTGTTCAAGTGCCCAATCAATATGCTCTTTTACCAACTCTGTTGAATCATCTCGGGTAGCGGTAAGTGCATCAACAATTGTTTGACTAAACTGGGCATTACCTAAACCTACGGCGATATTACGACGCCAGCGCTCATGGCCAATGCGGCGAATTGGACTGCCCTCGGTATTTTTTAAAAAGGTCGCTTCGTCCCAACTAAATAGTTCCAGTAGGTCTTTATCTTTTAATTGTTTACGTGGGTGAAAGTCTGCTTCATCAGTAATTTTCCCGTAGCGATTCCACGGACAGACAAGCTGGCAGTCATCGCAACCGTAAATACGATTGCCAAGTAATGGCCGATATTGTTCAGGAATAGGGCCTTGCAGCTCAATCGTTAAATAAGAGATGCACTTTCGAGCATCAACGACATAAGGCTCAACAATAGCACCTGTTGGGCATAACGTGATGCAAGCAACACATTTCCCGCAACCTTCAAATTCATTCGGTCTATCAATAGGCAGTGGAATATCAACAAATAGCTCACCTAAAAAGAACCAAGATCCGGCTTCTTTATTGATCAATAAACTGTGTTTTCCCTGCCAACCCAGTCCGGCTTTTTCAGCTAGTTGTCGCTCAAGCACGGGAGCTGAGTCAACAAAAGGGCGAAAGCCTAATTGATCAACATGCTGCTCTATTTTTTGACCAAGTTGTTTAATTCGATTACGCATTAGTTTGTGGTAATCACGGCCAAGTGCATAGCGGCTAATATACGCTTTATCGGTATTTTTAAGGGTTTTAGCAAAGCTTGCATCTGGGGGGAGGTAGTTCATTTTAACCGAAATGACGCGCACAGTGCCTGGTACCAGCTCGGCGGGGCGAGCGCGTTTCATGCCATGGGCGGCCATATAATCCATTTCACCGTGGTAGCCTAAGTCTAGCCAACGTTGTAGCTGAACTTCATGTTTGCTCAAGTCAATATCAGTAATACCCGCTTCACTAAAGCCAAGCTCTAAGGCCCACTTCTTTATTTCTAAAGCAAGTTGTTTGTAATCAGGGGATAGGCTAGTCACACGGGCACATCATGGTTAAAAAATCGCTGCGCAATTTAACACATTCAGCTATTAATATCACGCTTGCTACGTTAAACAAAACGCTTTAACTGTTGTTGAGTTTGTTTGCTCAACTGCTGCGATTGCTGGCAGTCGGCTAGTGCTATATCAATTTGTGACTTAGCTTGTGAGCCTAATTCCACAATCTGCTCAACTGATTGATGGGTTTGATGTTGCGTTTGTTCGAGTAAATGCACTGCACTGACAATTTGCTGTAATTGTTGTTGATTATGCTCAAACTCAATTAATCGCTCAGTAAAGCCATGAGAGGTATTGCTGATAGTGGTTTCTGCATTGTGGGAATAACTAACGAGCTGCTCTGATTCTTTATTTGTTTGGTTTACCAGTGAATCCATTTGATTGATAAAATCGCTGATCTGACGAGTTGCATCGCTTACTTTAACTGATAGTGTTCTTACTTCATCGGCTACAACAGCAAAACCACGACCAGCTTCACCAGCCCGAGCGGCTTCGATGGCTGCATTGAGTGCCAGCAGGTTCGTTTGATCTGAAAACTCTTCCACCATTTTTAAGATGCTACGAATATTGTCGCTGTTTTGTTTTAAACCTGAAATCGTCTCTGAGAAACTGCTTAACACCTGGCTAATCGATTTAACTTGGGCAACGAGTTCAGTTAATTCTTGCGCAGAGTGAGTTACAAAGTTTACATGCTCACTATTTACTTGATGAACACTATCGGTGTTGGTAACGATACTTTGCAAACTATCGGTTATTTGATTACTTGCAGCGGTAATTGTTTGGCTAAAATCGATTTGTTGCTCGCTTAATTGCGCCGTTTGTTGCATTGATACTGTCACTTGATTGTTACTTTGTGCGCTGGCTTGTGCACTTTGGTAGGTTGTCGCGAGTAATTGACTGAGATGATCAGTAAACGTATTGTATTGCTGGCTAATCTCACGAAACTCATCATAGGTAAAATGCGGGAGCTTGGCTGTTAAGTTGGCATCTTGGCTGTTAATTTGTACCAAAGTATCGCGCATTGCCGTAACCGGGCGAACAATTAAAAAACGCATATAAAACACAGTGAAAGCAAAGCCTGTAATTATAATTGCTGTAAGCAACCAGAATAATTGCGTATCAGCATTTTGTGAAGTAAGGCTTTTATATAACCAAATTAACGTAATAGCTTGAAAAGCAAAAACAAAGCTTAAGTTACCAATAATTTTACGCGTTAAAGTAAAAAAGAAGCTTTGTTCAATAAAGTTATAAATACGCATATACCCACTCATTAATCGCCCGCTTGGCTGTTGCATCAGTTTTACTCAGTATCGTTCAAATTCACTTTAATTCAAGAATATAGGACGAACGGCGCTAGTAAGTTCGGCTGATTTAAAGTGAATTTAAAATCATTTTCGTATTGCATGGGTAGTTAGTAAAAATACCGTCTACACCATAATTAAGCATCATTTCTATATCTTCTTGTTTATCAACGGTGTATGCATAAACAGCCAAACTGCGTTGCTTTGCGTCAGCGACAAACTCATGATTAATAAAGTTTTTATCAATATGAATACTTGAAGCATGTAAGCGCTGAGCAAATTCTGCATAGTTGATAGGAATAGAGGCTGTTAAAGCGCCAATTTTCACCCATGGTAACTGTTGTTTTAGCCACATGAGTTGATGGTGATCAAACGAAGAGACTAAAAGGTTGTCGCGTGACAGCTTTTTAGCTGCAATATTTGCTTCAATCAGCTCAACAAACTTATCTAACGAAAAAGTGTGTTTTAACTCTAGGTTTAATAGTGTTTTATTATTAACCCAATCAATGGTTTGTTGTAAGGTAGGGACACGCTCATTATTACCAGCATCAAAACATTGAATTTGCTCTCGGGTGAGTTTGTTTACTTTACCATGGCCATTGGTGGTGCGTTCTAGCCAGGTATCGTGGATGATCATGTAATCATCTAAACAACTTTGAACATCGACTTCAATACCATCAACTTCGATGTCTACAGCCGCTGTAATCGCACTTTTGGTATTCTCAGGGTAAGTACCGCTGGCGCCGCGATGGGCAAAAACTTTAATCATAATGTGTGTTTCCGAGTAACTGACCATGTTTCATAAAATGCTGCACTGATCACCATCGCACCCCCAAGTAGGGTTAATAGTGAAGGTTGTTCATGCAGCAGTAAAAATGCTAAAAAAGTGCCATACAGAGGCTGTAAACAGGAAATAAGCCCCGCTGTTGATGCGGATAGATATTGTAAGCTTGCCGCAAATAAAGAGTGTGGGGTTGCGGTAAATATTACACCTGCAACGAGCAACAGCCCTATATCGCGGGTGGATACGTTAATCACTGGTACTTCTATAAAAGCACATAATAAAATACTTGCCACCATAGTTTGATAAAACATAGTTTGTGGCCCGCCATATTGGCTAAAATAGCGTTTATGGACAATATTTCTAAATGCGAAAAAGAACGCCGAAATAACACCTGTGATCACCCCTAAGGTAACATCATTGCCCATATCCGCACTTGGGATCAGCAAATAAATGCCGGTTATTACTACGCACGCACTGAGCAAATCGTTTACTTTAGGTTTGTTACCATTAAAAAAGGGTTCAATGAAAACGGTGATCACCGGATAGGTAAAAAATGCAATCATACCAATAGCAATTCCCGCCATTTGCATACCAGCAAAATAGGTTACCCAGTGTATGCCTACTGTAGCGCCTAAAAATAATGCAATCAGGTAATCTTTGCTGCTGTTGAGTTTAATGACCTTCTTTTGCCAAAACAGCAAAAGCAAAATAGCAATGCTTGCAATCGCGGCTCGATATACTGTTATATCTAGCGCATTTAAGTTTATTAGCTTGGCAAACAATGCTGTGCCACCAAACAGCAGTACTGCAATGTGTAGATAAATTAAACTTTGCTGCTGAGGGTGCATGTAAACTCGAACTCCTATTTCTTACTATCTTATCACTGGCTTATTTACTATAGGGTGAAATTTTTAAAGCATGACAAATGTCAGCAAAGTTGATGACATTTTACACTCTTATTTTTTTTAGCGGCTGGCATAGTTATCACATTCAAATGGAGGTAATTATGAATGCTTTAATTTTAATCAGTTTATATATCAGCGATTTTTTTGAAATATATAGCGTGCATATGAGTTGCACTGGTTACTTTATGCTCTTATGTGTTTTTGTGTTATTTAGTCAAAACATAACTATAAATAAAACGATATGCCAAGGATCTTAGTATGAGTTCACTTCACACGGTTGCTAAGCAAATAGATAAAGGGTTTTGGAAATATGGACATTTAATTTTTACAGGTTTTTATTTATTGCCGTTAATTATTGATTTTGAAAACTTTACGGCTAAACAAGTTACCATGTCTTTAGTTTTTTATTGTGCTTTTGTCCTTTTGTATATCAAAGCAATAAACTGTGACAGCACAAAGGTAACGACGCTCTTTGTGGGCCTGCTTATAATTTGTTTTAGCGCTACGTTCTTTACGTCTGGTACCCCGACCTTATTTGGTTTTGCAGCCTATGTTGCAGGTTTTAGCTACAACAAAGAACAACGAGTTTATGCCGCTTTAGCAATAATATTAGCGGTTTTAAGTAGCGCGTATATAAGTGGATACTCAAAGCTTGAGTATTTTTTAGCCGTCGCTTTAATTTTATGTGCCGCTTTATTTAGCTATGGCATAGCTGCAAAAAGGGAGCAAATACATAAAAGCCGTGAACAACAAAGTGCAAAGCAATTAGAGCAAATAGCAGCCATTGCTGAACGGGAGCGTATTGCTCGCGATCTACATGATATTTTAGGTCATTCTCTTTCATCAATTGCTTTAAAAGCAGAGCTTGCTAATAAATTAAATCAAGGTGAGCGTTATACACAAGCAAATACTGAAATTGCCCAAGTTGCAGAGCTTGCAAGGCAGCTATTGAGTGATGTGAGAAGTGCTGTTAGTGATTTAAAACAGCTCAATCTTGCGAGCCAAATTTCCCAATTGAAACAAAGGCTAATTGAACACGGTTTTGAGGCTGATTTTAACGTGAAATTAACTGCGTTACCTGCGAAAGTAGAAGGTATCGCAAGTCTTATTATTAAGGAAGCTGTTACTAACTTACTACGCCATAGCAGCACCAAGACATGTATAGTTAGCATAACGCAAAATCAGCAGCAATTAATAATCAATATGATTGATTATTCACCATGCAGCTCAATAAAACCTGGAAATGGTTTAAATGGCATTAAAGAACGAGCAGAGCAGCTAGACGGTAAGGCTACATTTACCTGTGAGAATAACTTTAGTTTAAATGTAATGCTGCCTTTAACTACGAAGGATTTCCAATGATCAAGGTATATTTAGTAGAAGATCAGGGGCTTGTACGCGACGCAATCGCAGCATTATTAAGTTTAGATTTTAATATTGAGGTAATTGGTCAAGCAAGTAACGGGCAAGATGCATTAACAGCCATAAACATGCTAGATAGCAACTCTTTTCCTGATATTATTTTAACCGATATCGAAATGCCTAGCATGAACGGCATCGAACTCAGTGAGCAAATTGCATCAAAATACCCAGCTATAAAAATAGTTATTATGACCACTTTTTCGCGAGCGGGTTATATTAGGCGTTCTTTAAGTGCTGGCGTTAAGGGCTTTATTTTAAAAGAAGCCCCGAGCGATGAATTAATTAGCGCGCTTAAAAAAGTAATGCACGGGCAAAAGGTTATTGATCCTGAGCTTGCTATTAACGCATTAGATGATATTGATCCGCTGACAGATAAAGAACGAAAAGCATTGCAACTCGCAAGCGAAGGGTTGAAAACCACTGATATTGCCGCAAGGTTATATTTAAGCGAGGGCACGGTACGTAATTACTTATCAGATGCTATTGCTAAACTAAATGCCATAAACCGAGTAGATGCAGCGCGGATAGCCAAACAAAAAGGCTGGTTATAACGTCGTAATAAGCTGTTTAAAGCAGGTAAAAGCGCTTTCTTAAAAGTTTCATAGCTTTTGCCTGTCTCATTGATTGGTTATGGGTTAAAATAACAACATAACCAACTAACAAGATAGTGAATGTCAAACCAAGATCCTAATCTCAGTCGAGAACAAGAAAAGTACGAAAACCCTGTCCCAAGTCGTGAGTTTATACTTACTCACCTAAAAGGCCGCGCTAAACCTGCTAACTTCCATCAATTATGCGAAGAATTAGCAGTGAATGATGATGAGCGCCAAATTGCGTTTAAGCGCCGTTTACGTGCCATGGAGCGCGATGGTCAACTATTCTTTAATAAATTCAAATGCTACGCCTTAATTGATGAAGCAGGGCTTGTTAAAGGTAAAGTCATCGGTCATCGTGACGGGTTTGGCTTTTTAGAAGTCGAAGGCGAAAGTAAAGACTGGTTTATTGCCAAGCATCAAATGAGCATGGTATTGCATGGTGACATAGTACTTGCTAAAGGCACCAAACGCGGCTCTGGCGGTAAGTGTGACGCACGTATTATTAAAGTGTTGTCTGGCGAACGCGCGCCGATTGTTGGCCGCTATTTTGTTGAGCATGGTATTGCCGTGGTGGTGGCGGAAGATCCGCGCATTACGCAAGATATTATTATTTTACCTGGCAGTGAAAACGGCGCTCGTCATAACCAAATGGTGCAAGTGCAAATCACTCAAAACCCTAATCGCAATATGAATGCGGTAGGTAAAGTCATTGATGTATTGGGTGAGCATTTAGCACCGGGTATGGAAATTGAAGTCGCGCTGCGTAATCACGATATTCCTCATGTTTGGCCAGAAGCGGTTGAAAAGCAAGTTGCACATTTAGGTGAGTTTGTCGAAGAAGCCGATAAACAAAATCGTGTTGATTTACGTGACTTACCCCTTGTTACTATAGATGGCGAAGATGCCCGCGATTTTGATGATGCCGTGTATTGTGAGCCTGTAGAATCAGGTGGTTGGCATTTATGGGTCGCGATTGCCGACGTATCACATTATGTAGCAATGAATACCCCACTTAATGCTGAAGCAATTGAGCGTGGTAACTCAGTGTATTTCCCTGAGCAAGTTATCCCTATGTTGCCTAAAGTACTGTCCAACGGGTTATGCTCATTAAACCCAAAAGTCGATCGTTTATGTATGGTCGCGGAAATGCAGGTGTCTGCTGAAGGTAAACTGTCGGGTTATCGTTTTTATGAAGCCGTGATGAATTCACATGCACGTTTAACCTACACCAAAGTAAATGCTATTTTACAAAACGATGAAAAGCTTCGTACCGAGTACGCGGCGGTTGTGCCACATTTAACTGATTTACAGCAAATGTACATGGCATTAAAGGCTGCCCGCCAAGAGCGTGGTGCGATAGAATTTGAAACCCTTGAAACACGCTTTGTATTTAACGCCCAGCGTAAAATTGAGTCAATTGTGCCAGTGGTGCGTAACGATGCGCATAAGCTGATCGAAGAATGTATGATTTTGGCTAATGTATCTGCAGCCAAAATGCTGGAAAAACATGAAGCCAGTGCACTTTACCGTGTGCACGCCGAACCTGATGGCGAAAAACTGGGGAACTTTAGGCAGTTCCTTTCGGAGCTGGGTATTGAATCTACGCTGAGCGACGAGCCAACGCCGAAAGAAATTACTCACGTATTAGCTAAACTTGGCGATCGTCCCGATGCTGAGCTTATTCAAACTATGTTACTGCGTTCGATGAAACAGGCAGTGTACCAAGCAGAGAATATTGGTCACTTTGGTTTATCGCTAAGTGAATACGCGCATTTTACTTCGCCAATTCGTCGTTACCCAGATTTAGTGGTGCACCGTGCCATTAAAGGCATTTTAAAAGCACAGGGCATGGTGACATCCGGTGCTTATGTATACAGCGACGAAGAAGTTGCCCAGTTAGGTGAGCAGTGTTCAAACACCGAACGTCGTGCCGATGATGCGACGCGCGAAGTTGCCGATTGGCTTAAGTGCGAATATATGCAAGATCATGTGGGCGACGAATTTGACGGGGTGATCTCATCGGTGACTAACTTCGGTTTGTTTATTCGTTTAGCTGATTTGCAAATTGATGGGTTAATTCATGTGACTAACCTGGGCGATGAATATTTCCAACATGATGGTGCAAAACATTGCTTAATTGGCGAGCATTCTCGTAAGGTGTATCGTTTAGGCGATAAAGTAACGGTTCAGGTCGCATCGGTAAGCTTAGATGAGCGGCGTATTAACTTAACGATAGATGGCAATGCGGCACAAGATAGATATGCTCGCCGCCGTAGTGACGCGAAAGGTCATGCCCCAGCAAGCGTTCGTTCGCAGTTAAAACGTGGCAAAATACCCGGTAAAAAAAACGATGACCCCGTAGCTGTAGAGCATAAAGGTCGCTCTGAGCAGGGTAAAGCTAAGCCAAAAAAAAGCAGTGCCAGTCGAGGTAAAAAGAAGCCAGCAGGGAAGTCAGCTGCTGCAACCACGACTACCACAACAGCAAAAAAACCGAAAAAAAAGGCCGTTAAAAAGCCAAAAAGACCCGGCAAAAATGCCCGGAAAAGTAAGAGTTCAGGAGCAAGTGATACGTGAGTAATGAATTAATTTTTGGCTTTCACTCTGTTGAAGCAATTTTCGCAAGTGAGCCTGAGCGTTTTATTGAAATTTATGCCTTAAAAGGACGTGATGACAAACGCTTATCTCCAATTATTGAAGAAGCGCGTAAATTTGGTATTTCTGTACAATTTATGCAACGTAAAGCCCTTGATAACAAATCAAAGGGTGAACAGCATCAAGGCATTATTGCTAATGTCATCGCCGCTCCTACTTTTAATGAAAAAGATTTGGATGCAATAATTGCTCGTGAAGACACGCCATTTTTACTGGTTTTAGACGGCATTACCGATCCGCATAACTTAGGTGCTTGCTTACGTAGTGCTGATGCCGCTGGCGTGCACGCGATTATCGTTCCAAAAGATAAGTCAGCTAAATTAAATGGCACAGCACGTAAAGTCGCCTGTGGCGCAGCTGAAACCGTACCGCTTATTCAGGTGACTAACCTTGCCCGTACTTTACGAGAAATGAAAGACGCTGGCGTGTGGGTAGTTGGTACTGCGGGTGAAACCGATGTGCATGTATTTGATGCTAATCTAACTGGGCCTATGGCCATTGTTATGGGCGCCGAAGGCGAAGGTATGCGTCGCTTAACGCGTGAGCATTGTGATGTGTTAGTAAAAATCCCAATGGCGGGCACGGTATCAAGTTTAAATGTGTCTGTAGCAACAGGTATTTGTTTGTTTGAAGTGCTACGCCAGCGAAACGCGACACAAGCTTAAAAAGCTAAAATACCTGCTTGCTTAATTTTCCAACTAAGCGTAGAATGCGCGCTCATTTCGGCCTAATTAATATTAATTCCTTGCCTTAAACCGACCGGCTGAAACGGTAGAAGGCTCTATTAACCGTAAGGAATATCCATGCGTCATTACGAAATCGTATTCATGGTTCACCCAGATCAGAGTGAGCAAGTTGCTGGTATGATCGAACGTTATACTGGTTCTATCACTGAAGCTGGTGGTACTATCCACCGTCTTGAAGACTGGGGCCGCCGTCAATTGGCATACCCAATCAACAAGCTTCACAAAGCTCATTATGTTCTTATGAACGTTGAAGCACCTACTGAAGTAATCAGCGAGCTAGAAACTACTTTCCGCTACAACGATGCAGTGCTTCGTAACTTAGTTATGCGTACTAAAGACGCTGTAACTGAAGCATCTCCTCTTGTAAGAGAAGAGAAGAAAGAAGCACCAGCTGCTTAATTGTTTTGAGTCCAAGCATGGCGCTTGTTCAGTTGAGTTATTAAGATGAGCCAAAAGCTTAGCCCTTACATGAATCAACTAACGTTATCTGGAGTTGTTTGTAAAACACCCAAATATAGCCAAAGCCCTGCTGGTATCCCGCATTGTATTTTTGTTGTAGAACATAAATCAATGCAAGTTGAAGCAGACCTTAACCGTAATAGTTATGTCAGACTTCAGGTGGTTGCCAGTGGTAAGCAAATGCAACAACAGACTCAACATTTGCACGTTGGGCAGGCATTGCAAGTGAGCGGTTTTTTAAATCGTCACGAAGGTCGTAACGGCCTTAGCCAATTGGTTTTGCATGCTCAGCATATAGAAAGAATTATTTGAGGAATTTATCTCATGGCACGTTATTTCAGACGTCGTAAGTTCTGCCGCTTTAAAGCGGAAGGCGTACAACAAATCGATTATAAAGATCTAGCTACTCTTAGAAACTATGTTACAGAAAGTGGCAAAATCGTACCTAGCCGTATCACAGGTACTAGCGCTAAATACCAGCGCCAGCTAGCAACTGCTATCAAGCGTGCTCGCTACTTAGCCCTTCTTCCATACACTGACTTACATAAGTAAGCAGCGGATTAACACGTTTTTAAAAGGTGTAGAAACATGCAAGTTATTCTACTAGATAAGATCGCAAACCTAGGTGGCCTAGGTGACCAGGTTGTAGTTAAATCTGGCTTCGCACGTAACTTCCTTTTCCCACAAGGTAAGGCAGTTCCTGCAACTAAAGCTAACATTGAAACTTTTGACGCACGTCGTGCTGAGCTTGAAGCGAAAATCGCTGACCAGCTTGTTGCTGCACAAGCACGCGCTGATAAACTTGAAGCATTAGCTGAAGTTACATTAGTATCAAAAGCCGGTGACGAAGGTAAGTTA
The DNA here is from genome assembly GCF_030436385.1 of Pseudoalteromonas sp. KG3. Taxonomy (NCBI): domain Bacteria; kingdom Pseudomonadati; phylum Pseudomonadota; class Gammaproteobacteria; order Alteromonadales; family Pseudoalteromonadaceae; genus Pseudoalteromonas; species Pseudoalteromonas sp. KG3. The sequence continues at coordinate 1,984,895 of NZ_CP098523.1, read as the reverse complement.
TTCGGTTCTATCGGTACTCGCGACATCGCTGACGCTATCTCAGCTGTTGGTGTTGAAGTTGCTAAGTCAGAAGTTCGTTTACCTCTAGGTACTATCCGTGAGACTGGCGAATTTGACGTATCAATCGCAGTTCATTCAGAAGTAACGGCTACTATCAAAGTAATCGTGATCGCTGAAGCTTAATTTTTAATTAAGCGAAAAAAGCCGTGCTGAAAAGCGCGGCTTTTTTGTTTTAAATGATTACCATATCCAAGCCTTATCATTCTTTAGTATCAAAATTGGGTAAAATACAGTGTTGTACCTGCCTTGTTAACTATGTTACCTGTTGTAAAATTCAAATAATTAAAACTAATGATTTATAACTGCTAAAGTGTGGCGATGTTGTAACAATGTTTCAGTTAATTGACAGTGATAGCGCTGTCAGTGTGTATTGTTTGCGCACTGGGCATAGTGTTAAGGATGTAAGAATTGAAACAACACCTGATAAGAAATACCAAACCACCTGCTGGTTTTACATTAATAGAGTTACTAATCGTAGTCGCCATTTTAGGCATTTTATATAGCGTTGCCATGCCTTCATATGTCGAACATATGGAGCGTAGCCGCCGCGCAGATATGCAGCAGGTAATGCTGCAACATGGCGCATCACTGGAGCGTATTTATTCACGTAATGGTGGTTATCCAAACGCTTTTGATGCAGGCGCAAGTACAGAGTTTTATACTTTAACTTATACAGCGCTAAATCGTGCTACAGGAGCTGCTGCGGACGCGAATTTTAAAAGTCGTGCGTTTACCTTAACTGCGACCCCAAAACCAGGCTCAGCCCAAGCAGGAGATCGCTGCGGTGCTTTAGTGATCAAGCATGATGGAACACAATCAGCTGACGCGACTAACTGCTGGGAATAATAATGAAAAAAGCAGCAGGGTTTACATTAGTTGAGCTAATGATTGTGGTTGGTATTGTAGCGATCATGGCGGTGTTAGCGTTTCCTTCATTTAGCCAGCAAATTATGCAAGATCGTGTGGTCACAACGGCAAACCAATTAAACAGTGTTTATAAATATGCCCGTAGTGAAGCAGTAAAGCGTGACCGTGATATTAAATTGGTTGTTAGCGGTGAGAATTGGCAAGTAAAAGCCTCTGTTGATGGGGTGGAGACGGTTTTAAAAGAATTTGTTATTCAACATCAAGGTGTAACGGTTGGCTTAGTCGACCTTACTGTCTGGTCTACGGGCGAAATATCGGCGGCTAGCGAAATATTGATTAAAGATGATAACGACAACACCGTGGATTATTACCTTTGTATTTTAAAAAGCGGCCAAAATTGGCTGGCTGAACAGTCAGTGGCGTGTGCGTAATGTATAAGCAAAATGGTTTTTCATTATTAGAAGTTATGTTGTCAGTGGTAATTGCTGGTATTAGGATTGGCGGCTGCGCAACTAAAGTCACTACAGTACGCGACCAACAGCTTTAATTACACAGTGCCTTTAGTGCAAGGGCAAAATACCTTAGAGCGTATTTGGCCTCGTTTGTGTGAATTGCAAACAACAAACCCAGCATTATTTACGGATGCTAATTTTCGCGCTTCGTTGGGCCCGCAAATCTATGATTACCAGCTTAGCTTACCTGCGGCGTATACGCATGATATGCAACTTACTGTTTCTTGGAGCGATGAGCGGATCAAACAACAGGATCCTGCCAAGTTAGAAAATCAAATTACTTTAAACGCCAGTTACCCTGAACTACCTGCAGGGTGTATTTAATGAGCTCTCAATCACGTAGTCAAGGTTATACCCTTGTCGAATTAATGGTCGCACTTGCCGCAGGAGCGTTTTTATTGGCTGGTGTTAGCCAACTGAATTTTGCGATAGATAATAATCTAGTCACCATTAAAGTTGGGCCTGAGAATTTACCTACTCAATTTGGCAACACCATTACGATTGATATTGCTGTATCTAATGTAATTTTAAATAATGCCTTTGGCGGTGCGTAATGATTAATAAGCAACACGGATTTACACTTATTACAGTGCTTATACTTACGAGTATGGCAAGTATTGTGGTGCTTAATTCATTGCGCGAAAATATTGTTCAAGAGCGTATGAGCGGTAATTTCCAGAAGAAGATGAATAGTCGGTTACTGGCTGAAAAAGGTGTTTTTGAAGAAGCCAAATTGTTACAGCAAGCTTTACAAAATGATAAAAACTTAGATATAGATGGCTTAATTGCCGCTACTGGTAATGCCACAGGCACTGGATTAATCGGCAGTGATGCAACTTACAACGCAAGTATTAGTAAAAATGCCGCAGGTGAGCTGGAAATTGCCAGTATTGGCGAACGTTATGAGGGCGATGCGCAGAGTAGCTTAGTGGCACGGTTTGGTTTTACGCCAGGAAATAGTCTGACTCCTTACTCAGATGCAATCATTGGTTGTCGCGGTGTGTCATTGGGGGGATCGGGGAAAATAACTAGCTATGACTCTACTGATCCAACGTATGTTGGTAATGATGCTGATGTGAGAACTACAGTTCACAATGCTGATGTAACATTAAATGGAACCGGCACAATAAAGGGCAGTGTTGCGTCAACGGGCTCGATTATTGTCAGCTCCTCACAATCAGTGGAAGGAGATTTGTGGGCTAATAAGGATATAACTTTTCCGTCAGGTACTAGCACTTGGAGTACAAAAATTAATGGCAATATTTTAGCTAATGGCAATGTTCAACTTAAAGATATGATGGTGAATGGCTATGTTCGTACTGAAAAGAATTTGACGCTAAATAATGGTGTACATGTAAACCATAGTACGGTTGATATTCCAGATATTCTTTATGGTGGCAGCTTAGATGCGCTTTTAGCTGGGGCCGAAAATAAGAAAGTGGCTGTTTATGTTGCAGGTGACTTTACAATTACAGCCAGTGGTGAATCACACTTTAAAATACATAAGGGAGTGAGTTTAAGCCTATATGTAATGGGTAAAATTCATATTCGTACTAGCCCAATAGTTGAAGAAACGATTGTTAAACTCACGTCATCTGATGCCTATGCACTTAATATTTACTCTGGGTATAAATCAGGTGATGGCTCTTTATCATGTAAGGATAAAGATGGTGTCAGCGACAAGTTTGGTATTTATATTGCATCGAATACTGAAATGTATGCCACAATTTATGCTCCCGATACTGATGTGCGGGTTGATGCGGGGGCTCAGTTCACTGGCTCGATTCGAGGTGGTAGTGTGTCAAACTGCGGTAATGGTGAAACACGCTATGATGTGGCATTAAAGAATATTACATCAGGCGGAGGCTCCAGTAGCAGTGCTAAAATTACTTTTTTAGGCTGGTCATATAAAACACCTGTTCAGCCAGTTGAAGAGCCACCTGAAGAGCCAATAGAACCGACAATTTAATCTCCTCTAATAACGGCTAACTTTTCAGTTAGCCTCTTTTTCAAAAATAATTTTATTTCATTTAAACCTTTTCGATCCTAGCTGACGTCTAATACACTAAATTCAGAACAATAATCATAAAGGGACAACATCAACGATGTTGATAGATGCAAAACAGGCTTTTACACAGCTAAGTGAAGAGACACTTATTACCCGTGTTAAAAGTGGCGACCAAAATGCTTATGCGGCACTTTATGAGTTACATGTAAAGCGGGTTTATGGTTTGTGCTTACGTTTATTAGCAGATCGCGAACATGCAGAAGATGCAACCCAAGAAGTGTTTGTACAGCTGTGGCATAAAATCGCTAGTTTTGAAGGGCAGTCGCAGTTTTCTACTTGGTTGCACAGCGTTACCAGCAATATTGCGATTAGTTATTTGCGCAAGCATAAAAACTGGTTGCAAAAAGTAGTGAGCTTCGAACAAAGCGGCATGGACGAGCAAAGTGCACTAGATTGCCAAGGACTCAATGGTCTGGATAAGTTAGTTTTACGGTTGCCTGAGCGAGCGCGGATGGTATTTGTTTTACACGCCATTGAAGGTTATCGCCATGAAGAGATAGCCACCATGTTAGGAATGGCAGTGGGTTCTAGTAAGTCGCAATTTCATCGCGCCCGTCAGTTATTAAAAGAGTGGTATGAAAATGAATAAGCCAGATTTTGACACCTTTTTAGCAGAGTCGATTAATAACTCTGACTCAGACATTACGCCACAAAAAGATTTATGGCCAGGTATAGAAAAAGCGTTAGCACATGCGCCGCAACCGCAGGTTAAAGCCTCTCTTTGGCCTAAAATCACTGGCGTGGCTGCATGTTCAGTTGCAGCTTTATTAACCGTGCAGTTGTTATTTTCTGATGCTGAGCCTGCAACCAGTGTGGCGATGAGTGAGTATTTTACCCAGCAAAAACAAACCTTGTTAGTGCAGTATCAAAACCAACCGGCGCTGACAGATAACTGGCAACAGCAATTGGCTGAATTAGAAGATGCTGAGCGAGCAATTAAGCAAGCACTAGAAAATGAGCCTCAAAGCCCTGCGCTGTTAAAAATGCTCGCACAGGTTTACCAACAACAATTAGATTTAATCAATAAGGTGCACGCACCAAAATGGCAACAAATTTAGGAGTAACAACCATGAAAACATTATTATTAGCACTGACCTTATTGCCGTTTTTAGCCACCGCAGGCGAAAAGATCAATGAACAAATTGAAGTGCCAGCCAATAAACGCATTTTTATCGATAATCAACGCGGTAATATACGTATTGAAGGCTGGGATAAGCCACAACTGCAGATCACCGGTGAACTTGATGATAAAGCACAAGGATACCGTTTAGAGGAGCAAAACGGCCGTATTGAGTTTATCGTTAAAATGCCACGCAACAATAATGGTTGGAACAGTGGGGATGGCTCAAACTTGACTATTTATATGCCAAAAAGTAGTGAACTTGAGTTTACAGGGGTAAATGCCAACATCAATGCAAAAGATTTGTATGCAGGCGCAGATATCGACGTTGTTAATGGCGATATCACCTTGCACACTATCAGCGGCAATATTAGCGTTGATACCGTCAATGGTGATGTCAGTGCGATTGGCTTAAAAGGTGATATCCGCTATGAAACCGTTAACGGTGAAATCAATGATAAAGACTCTGAAGGAACACTTCGCTTTACCGCCGTCAATGGCGATATTAAATCAAAAACAGCAGCACAAGAAGTCCGCTTAGAAAACGTGAACGGTGATATCGATTTTGCTTTTGCAGCATTAAAAAGTTTACGCGTTAGCACAGTGAATGGCGAAAGTGAAATTCACATTAATAAGTTATTAAAGGGCGCACAAGTTACCTATGAATCAGTCAGTGGTGATGCCGATTTTTACTTTCCTGCTAATGTCTCTGCACGCTTTGAAATTGAAGCCCATGCCAATGGCAAAATCATTAACGAGCTGAGCAATGATAAGGTGAAAAAAGCCAAGTACGGGCCATCAAGTGATTTAGAGTTTACTGTTAACGGTGGTGATGCTGATATTGAAATCGATACAATCAGCGGGCGCATTGAATTACGTAAGAAAAACTAATCCCCCTTAGCAAAGCAGGAAAAGAAATTCTGCTTTGCTCTTTGCACGGCTTAGCCAAGTCGATAGAATAGAGGCCATTCATTGTTAGTATTGCGAAGTTATGGCTAAACCAGATAAACAAGTCGACACTCTTAAAGTTCCTCCTCATTCCATTGAAGCAGAGCAATCTGTTTTAGGTGGCTTAATGCTTGATAATCAAGCCTTTGACCGTGTTGCCGAGTTGGTAGTTTCGCAAGATTTCTATACCCGTACCCACAAGCTAATTTTTGAGGCCATGGTCGAGCTTGCAGAAATAGGTGATCCAATTGATTTGATCACCATCTCAGAGAGCTTAGAGAAAAAGAATTTACTCAGTGGTATTGGTGGTTTTGCTTATTTAGCTGAAATTGCTAAAAATACGCCAAGTGCGGCGAATATCGACGCCTATGCGAATATCGTGCGCGAACGTGCCGTGGTACGTGAAATGATTGGCGTAGCCAATGAAATCGCCGAAGCCGGATTCAATCCGGAAGGGCGCACCAGTCATGATTTACTCGACTTTGCAGAAAGTAAAGTGTTTAAAATTGCTGAGCAGCGCACCAAAAGCAACGATGGCCCACAAAGCTTACACAGCATTCTAGAAAAAACCGTTGATAAAATCGAAGAGCTCTACCAGTCACCGCAAGATGGTGTGACAGGGGTAAGCACGGGCTATGCTGATCTAGATAAAATGACCACAGGTTTACAACCTTCTGACTTGATTATTGTTGCCGCGCGTCCGTCAATGGGTAAAACCACCTTTGCGATGAACCTCGCAGAACACGCGGCGATGACTCAAGATAAACCGGTGTTAATTTACTCACTAGAGATGCCCTCGGAGCAGATCATGATGAGGATGTTGGCATCGCTTGGTCGAATTAACCAAACTAAAGTACGTACCGGTCAGCTTGATGATGAAGATTGGGCGCGATTATCATCTACCATGGGCTTATTAATGGAAAAAGGTAAGATGTATGTTGATGATGCATCAGGCCTAACCCCTACCGATGTGCGCTCTCGTGCTCGTCGTATTGCGCGCGATCACGGTGGTATCAGTATGATCATGGTCGATTACTTGCAGTTAATGCGCGTACCTAGCCTCTCTGATAACCGTACCTTAGAGATTGCTGAAATCTCACGTTCACTTAAGTCGTTAGCAAAAGAGCTACAATGCCCAGTGGTTGCACTGTCGCAGCTAAACCGTACCCTAGAGCAACGTGCCGATAAACGGCCAATTAACTCCGACTTACGTGAATCAGGCTCTATCGAGCAGGATGCCGATTTGATCATGTTTATCTACCGTGATGAAGTGTATAACGAAGACAGCACCGAAAAAGGCGTGGCTGAAATCATCATAGGTAAACAACGTAACGGCCCAATCGGTAAAGTACGTTTAACCTTCCAAGGCCAATTCTCGCGTTTTGATAATTACGCAGGTCCTGCCATAGACGATGATTACTAATGCGTTTAGCCATAGCCGAAATTAACTTACAGGCACTTGCTCATAATTTAGCGCAAGTGCGACAGTTTGCGCCGCACAGTAAGATTATGGCGGTTTTAAAAGCCAATGCTTATGGCCATGGCTTAGTAAAAATTGCGCAACATTTAAATGCCGCAGATGCGTTTGCTGTTGCCCGCATAGATGAGGCATTGGCGCTGCGTGCCGGTGGCTTAACAAAGCCAATTGTGTTGTTAGAAGGCTTTTTTCATCAAGATGATTTACCCATTTTATTGGCTAATAATTTTCAAACCATTATTCATGATGAAAACCAATTAGCCGCGCTTGAAAAAGCGCAATTGGATGCCCCGATCAACTGTTGGTTGAAAATTAATACCGGCATGCATAGATTAGGTATTGCCGCGACTCAGTTTGAAGATTTTTATCAGCGTTTACGTGCGACTAAAAATGCCAACAATGCTATTAATTTAATGACTCACTTTTCTTGTGCAGATGATGTCAATGATATTAAAACCGCACAGCAAATTAGCTTGTTTGACTCGTTAGTGACCGGTAAGCAACAAGCACATTGCTTAGCGAATTCGGCAGGTATAATCGCATGGCCAGCTGGACATGGTGATTGGGTACGGCCAGGGTTAATGCTGTATGGTGTGTCACCTATGCTTAATTGCACCGGGGCACAACATAGCTTAAAACCGGTGATGCGTTTAACCACTAAGGTGATTGCAATTCGTGATGTGGAAGCCGGGCAATGCGTTGGCTATGGTGGTCGTTGGCAAAGTACCAAAACAACTAAGCTGGCTGTTGTGGCTATGGGCTATGGCGATGGTTATCCGCGTCATGCTAAACATGGTACACCGGTGGTAATAGGAAATAAGCGCTACGGCATTGCTGGTAACGTCTCAATGGATATGATCAGTGTTGATATTGGCGATAACAGCGACAATATTAAAGTGGGCGATGAAGTGGTAATGTGGGGTCCAGAGCTTCCCGTTGAAGAAATTGCCCAATGTGCGACAACAATTCCTTACGAGTTACTGTGTAATATAACCCCACGGGTAAGTTATGAGTATTTAGAATAACGTATCACGGTTACTCTTTAATAAAGTACACATCACTAAAACCCATGCGGGCAAATTCTTGATCACGAAAATTACGCACTGCCGCTGAGCCTTTAGAGGTCATTTCAATTTGTTGAACCATGTTTAAGTAATTTGTTAGATCAATGCCTTCGGCTGCAGCAATTGCTTGGTACATGTCGTGGTACTTATCTTTAGCGAAGTTAATCTCACGTGGTTGGTTTTTAAACTTGTACGTAATGCGTCGTGCCATTGTAAACTCGTGTCGATAAATTAAATTACCCTGATTTTACACCTTCTTCGCCATCTGCTCTACCTTTGAATGACTTGTGGCCAAGCTCAAGTTACAATGTCGTCCTATTTTGTAGGCAATGCTAAGGAACATCATGAAATTATCTGTTGAGATCAGTAAGTACCCACTACACCAAGATTACATTCCATTTATTAAAGGTTTTATCGACCGATTAAATACTTACGATGATTTAAAAGTGATTACTAACACCTTATCGACACAAATCTTTGGTGATTATGATTTAGTGATGTTGGTGCTTAGCACTGAAATTAAGCGTTCATATGAAGAGTTTGGAAAAGCTATTTTTGTGTGTAAATTTCTCAATGGTGATCTTTCTCCTGAATAAACTTTAATACCTAGCGAGTCAATATGGACTTTATTACGCAAACGCTTACCGGTTTTACGGCAATGTCCCATTGGGAGTATATCGCTGTGGCCTTATCTATGGCGTATTTACTACTGGCAATTAAAGAAAGCCTTTGGTGTTGGCCTGCGGCATTTTTTAGTACGCTAATTTATACCATTATGTATTGGAACGGCGCTTTATTAATGGAGTCGTTATTGCATTTTTATTATATGTATATGGCGGTATATGGCTGGCTTGCATGGCGTAAAGGTGGCGCTAATAAACATGAATTAGCGATTACCTCATGGCGTATAAATCAGCATTTACTGATCATTGCAGGTACGTCTATTGTGGCTGTGGTGCTGGGTTATGTAATGAGTAATTATACTCACGCAGACTTTGCCTATTTAGACAGTTTTACAACCTGTTTTGCGGTTGTGACTACTTATTTAGTAGCTAAAAAAGTGCTGGAAAATTGGCTGTATTGGATAGTAATCGATGCCGCGTCAATGTACTTATACTATGAGAAAGGTTATTACCCGACGCTTGTGCTGTTTGTGTTTTACACCATTATGGCTGCTTGGGCATTTAAAACCTGGTACGAAGAGTACGAGCAAAACCAAGCTAAGCCGTTAGCACAATTATAAGAAACTGTATGACAAGTCATGAAATTAGCGGCATTTTTGCCGCTTTTAACTCGCAATTAAACATTGTTAGCAATGAGCGATTACACAGTGGTTTAAGTAACGATAACTTCTTAGTGCGCGCCCAGCTCGGGCAACAGTCACAGGCTTATTTATTAAAGTGCTATCGTGAGCATTGGCCTGTTGTTGGTTTGACGGCGCAAGCAGCATTTGCAGCACAAGGTATATGTCCGCAGCCAGTTTGGACTGATGAAGCCAATAAAGTCGCGATTTTTGATTACCTAGAGGGTGATATAGCACAAGGCGAGTACAGCACTGAATTGCTACAAAAATTAGCAGCTTTACATGGCTACAATATGCAGACCGTGGCAATGGACATCAGCGACGAGTTAGCTTTTTACCAACACACAGCTTTATTCCAGCGTTACCATACAAGTGTGACTAACGCATTGCAGCAAATAGCTATATTTCCTCGTGATGAAGGTTTTTGCCATAATGATTTGGTGAAAGAAAACATTATAGTAAACCCGCAAGGCATGTTTTTAATTGATTTTGAATACGCTAAGAGCAATGACGTCTACTTTGATTTAGCTGCCTTGGTTGTCAGTTTCACACTCGGTGACGCACAAAAGCAGCGCTTGCTGGATGACTATCAACGACACTTGCCTAATACGCAGTGTTTCTATAATAGCGTGAATAAGCTGGAGTGTTATCAGGTAGTATTTTTAGTCTTGTGTATCTGTTGGTACAGCGCACGCTCAGTCGAAGATAAAGTAACATTATTACGTACGCAGTTAGATAGTTTGATTAATTGAAAACGCGGAGGTTAGAGGCCACCAAAACGAGCAGCAAGCTCTTTATATTTTGCTACTTCATCGGCATCAAATTGCGGATCGCCATTAGCGTCTTCACCTTTTGCGATCAGTAGACTTTCTCGGGCTAAACGCTTTACACGCTCAGCTTTAACCCCTAAAAACTCAGCCACTTGCTCGGTTGACATTAAACTCATAAATACTTCCTCATGTTAAACCTTTTACAAGCGCCTTTAGATAATGAGACAGGGATGGATATGTTGCAAAATGGTTATTAGTTTTTATTAAGTATAATTTAATAGCCGTTTTTTGCTTGCTTGTGAAGTAATTTATTCTTTTTCGTTTAATTAATAATCATCTAGGCGATAGATGCTGGCATTTAGTTGCAGATGCCTTTATTATTGCTGTGCCTAAACACTGATATCGCGAGTTGGTGTGGTGGCACAAATGTGCTCTCGTGGTGAAATGGATATCACGTGGCCCTCCGGAGGCTAAGTTGTAGGTTCGATCCCTACCGAGAGCGCCATTTGCTTATAAATAGTTTTTCCTAACTAAATCGTGCACTTTCTTATTGTCTCAATTATTTTTGCTTATCTAGCTAACCTCGTCTCGTAGTGCTGACTTTTCATATTAATAAAGATTTTAATGTTCATCTGCCAGTCGTACTCCGCGATAAAATTTTAATGCTGTTTTCAATTATTGTTCGCCTTCCCATCTTTGTTTTTGCTAAGACATTAAGTTAGCGTGCAAAATAGTTTAATTAAATGTGTATTATACTACAAATCAGGATGAAATTAATTATCATTCGTGATAAGTTAATGCTGTTGTTTTTCTTCTACTTAGAGTATCGCCATGCATTTTACCCTACTGCCAATTGCGACAGCTGTTAGTGTCGCGCTTATGTCAATGAATCTAGCTGCCGCAGAAAACGATAGCCAAGATGAAAATAAAATTGAAAAAATCACTGTTAATGGCAAATATGTTGTTAATGAAAATATAGATACTGCGACCGGCTTAGGTTTATCTATCCGTGAAACCCCCCAGTCAGTTACGGTCTTTACCGCCGAACGTATTCGTGACCAAGATCTTGATACCATCATTGATGCGGTTGATAACACTGTGGGTTTATCATCATCAAAAATGGATAACGTCCGTAACACCATGCAGTCACGTGGATTTAGCGTATCTAATTATCAAATTGATGGTGTGCCATTATCATGGAGTTTGGCTGGAGATTCTGGTGAAACCTCCGCAGATGTCGCCATCTATGAGCGTGTCGAGTTTGTACGCGGTGCAACAGGCTTATTAACAGGAGCGGGTGATCCGTCTGCTTCAATAAACCTCGTTCGTAAGCGTGCGAGTAATACAGATTTAACTGGCTATGTTGATTTATCGATAGGAAGCTGGAATAAAAAGGAGCTAACAGTTGATCTTGCCAATGGCTTGAATGACAGTGGTTCAGTGCGAGGACGTGTTGTTGCTAAAGTGGTTGATAGTGAATCTTACATTGACTTATACGAAGAAAATAAAAAGATTTTTTACGGTGTATTAGAAACCGATTTATCTGCAGATACCACTTTTCGCGTAGGCGGAAGCTATCAAAAAAGTGATCCTCATGGGCCTGTGTGGGGCGCATTGCCAGCTTACTATACCGATGGTACAGAGACTGATTGGAATGTATCAAAGACCACGGCGGTTGATTGGACTCGCTGGGAGACTGAACATACCAACTACTTTGCCTCGGTTGATCACTTGTTTTCAAATGGTTGGCAGCTAACAGCAAATTACAATCACTCAAAATATGATAAAGAGAGTCGATTATTTTATGTATATGGTGCGTTAGATAAAGAGACGGGGGCTGGGCTTACTGGGCAACGTTACTTTGCATTTGGCACAACAGAGCAAGACAGTGTTGATATACAACTTAAAGGTCAATATAACCTGTTTGAACAAACTCATGACTTTGTAGTTGGCGCGCTTTATTCAAAACAAAAAGGAGATACAAGTACACGTGACCCAGATCCTATTATTGGTGGCTCTGCATGGGATGCTGTTCCAATTGAAGACTTTTATAACTTCCAAGGTGACTCAATTGCAGAGCCAAACTGGACTGAAGAAGCGACAGTGCAAGATGATAATGACACTGAGCAAAAAGGCTTTTACGTTGCAACACGTATTTCGATCACCGATTCATTTAAAGTGATTGGTGGTGGTCGCATTTCATCGTGGGAGCGCGAGCGTTACTACTATGGTGCACAGCAAGACTACGGTAATTCTGGTGTGTTTGTACCTTACTTTGGTGCTTTATATGATCTGAACTCTCAGCACCGTATTTATGCAAGCTACACAGAAATATTCAAACCGCAGAATAACTTAGATGCGAGCGGTGAATACTTAGATCCAATCGATGGTAAAGCAAGTGAAATTGGCTTAAAGAGTGCTTACTTTGACGATCGCTTACAAACTTCAATTGCGATCTTTGATATTCAACAAGACAACTTAGCCGTTGAAGATCCTAATTACGTACCGACTGCAGAACAAATGTCAGCATACTATGGTGCTGAGGGTACGCAAAGTCGTGGTTTTGAGTTTGAAGCTATAGGGGAACCTGTTGATGGTTGGAACATCTCTGCCGGTTATTCACAGTTTGAAGCTGAAGATGCTGATGATGTTAAAATAAACACCACAGCACCTCGTAAGCAGTTTAAATTATTTACCACCTATCAATTTGTTGATCAATTACCTGAGCTAACAATTGGTGGTGGCCTGAATTGGCAAAGTAAATCCTATGCCAAAGGCAGTACTGTTAACGTAGAGCAAGGTTCATACGCGCTGGTTAATTTAATGGCTCGTTATAACATCAACGAAGCAATGAAAGTACAAACTAACGTGAACAACCTGTTTGACGAAAAGTACTATAACTATATGACTGCGGGTAGCTCAAACCTATATCGCTATGGTGCACCGCGAAGTGTATCAGTAAGCTTTAGCTACAACTTCTAAGTTAGTATAAAGGCGCTGTAATAGCGCCTTTTCTTTTGCTGTGCTTGCTATACTTAGCTTTTTACTCACAGTGGACATTTATGAAATACCAACCAATAAAATGTGGCGATTATGATCAATATGAGCTGCTTTGCATGCAATCAGCGCGGGTTAAAATTATCACCACAGATGATCAGGAGTTAATTGGCAACGCAAAAAACTTACTTAACCTAAAGGGACAAGGTGAGTTTTTACTCATTGAACGTCAAGAAAAAGGCGAACATAAAGTCCGCCTTGATGAAATTAAAGCCATTTCTTATTTTTAAAATACACGCCGATCCCGCCCGTTAATACGATTAAAAAGATCACAAATGCACTAAATGCATAAGGGCTTTCGGTACCTGGAATACCACCCACATTGACGCCGAGTAAGCCGGTTAAAAAGCCAAGTGGTAAAAACAACGCGGCAACCACTGACATCACATACATACGCTGGTTGAGTTGCTCAGAAACTTGATTGGTAACGGTCTGCTGAATAATCTGCGCACGTTCGATTGAGTTGTCTAGTTCCTCAATAAAACGGATCAGCAAATGAGTTGTTTCATTCAATTTTGCTTTATCGCTTTCATCCAACCAGTTATATTTGTTTACTATTAGCGTACTTAGCGCTTCTTTTTGCGGCTTTAGATAGCGCTTTAAACCAATAGTTTGACGACGTAATTGCGATAGGCCTTGATTATCGAAACGTTTAGTTGGCTGGTCAATTTCATCTTCAAATTCGTCTAAGTTATCGTCCAGATCATCAATAACACTTTGCATACGCGAAGTGAGGTTATGGGTTAATTGGCAAATCAGTTCCGAGATATTGCACGGGCCATTTTTTGCTGTTAATGAGGCTAGCACATCTTGCATCGAAAGAAGACGGCGTTTTCGAGTGGTGATCACAATATTTTCATTAATGAATAAACGAATCGACACCATGTCTTCAGGGTTTTGCGCAGGATTTAAATTAACGCCGCGTAAAAATAACATACAGCCGTTAGTCGCTTGGGTTATGCGTGGGCGTGTTTCATCTGCTGTTAATGAAGCAAGTTCATAATCAGTCAGTTGTTCGCTGTTTCTTAGCCACTCAATCGCTTCAGTTTGACTATAATCCAAGTGAACCCAAAGTTTTCCTTGGGCTGGTTGCCAATTATTTAGCTCTGCACTGTTCTCTATTGTATGTGCCCCGCCTTGTTCATCAAGGATAAGTGCATGTAGTAAACCATTGAACATAGTAATATCTCGTTAATACTGTATGGTTAATATAGTTGACTATTGAGAGACTTAGGTCAATTAAATAGGCTAATCGAATTGATAAAATTATTTCATTGGTGTTTTAATGCGTGTAGCGTATAAGACAGTTTTTTATTAAAGGGCACATTTATGACGGCAAAGATAATTGTTGGTTGGCGTGAGTGGCTGAGTTTACCTGAGCTTGGCATTAATCAAATTAAAGCTAAGATTGATACAGGCGCCCGTACGTCATGTATTCATGCTCTTAATATTGAAGAATATGAGCGAGAAGGTGAAAAGTGGGTTAAATTTATAGCCCAGCCTTTGCAAGAAGATGAACACACTCAAGTGCAGTGTCATGCTAAAGTAAAAAAGATGAAGTATGTAACGAGCTCAAGCGGGCAACGAGAGCTACGGTATTTTATTGAAACAACGCTCTGTGCTGGTGATAAAAGTTGGCCTATAGAGGTGACTTTAACGAGCCGAGCAAGCATGAAGTTCAGAATGTTATTAGGGCGCACAGCCATGGAAAATCGTATAGTCGTTGATCCGGCTTTATCTCATTTATTAGATAGTTAAGGTTTTAACTATGAAAATCGGTATTTTATCTCGTAATAAGAATTTATATTCAACACGTCGTTTAATCGAAGCTGCCCAGCTGCGTGGCCATGAAGTGAAAGTGATCGATGCGCTGCGTTGTTATATGAACATTAACTCTGAGCAACCAGAGATCCACTATCGCGGTGAAAATCTAAAAGACTTTGACACTATCATTCCGCGTATTGGTGCTTCGGTTACTTTTTATGGCTGTGCGGTTTTACGCCAATTCGAAATGATGAATGTGTTTCCTGTGAATGAATCAGTGGCAATTTCACGTTCGCGAGATAAATTACGTTCATTACAGTTATTATCGCGTAAAGGCGTAGGCATGCCGGTAACGGGTTTTGCTAGTAAGCCAGATGACGTAAAAGACTTACTTGAAATGGTGGGTGGTGCTCCGGTTGTAATTAAATTATTGGAAGGCACGCAAGGCATTGGTGTGGTGTTAGCAGAAACGCGCAAAGCGGCTGAAAGTGTTATTGAAGCCTTTATGGGCTTAAAAGCTAATATCATGGTACAAGAATATATTAAAGAAGCAGGCGGTGCTGATATCCGCTGTTTCGTACTCGGTGATAAAGTGATTGCTGCGATGAAGCGTCAAGCACAAGACGGTGAGTTCCGTTCTAATTTACACCGCGGTGGCAGTGCAACATTAGTACGTATCACGCCAGAAGAACGTAGAACAGCAGTGGCAGCAGCGAAAGCGATGGGTTTGAATGTCGCTGGGGTTGACTTACTTCGTTCATCTCGCGGACCTTTGGTAATGGAAGTTAACTCTTCACCAGGTCTTGAAGGTATTGAAGTAGCAACAGGAAAAGATATTGCAGGCATGGTGATCGAATTTATCGAAAAAACCGCTGCGACTAAAAGGACCGCAACGCGTGGCAAAGGTTAAAATCAATAGTGCGTTTACTTTATTAGGCGAAACGGTGGGGGTAGGCGAGCGTAAAACCCTGGCCTTGGAAGCTGCAAAGCTGTATACCCACTCACCGTTAAATATTCCTATCGAAGTGGTGAATGGTGTGCAAGCAGGGCCAGTATTAATGGTCTGCGCAGCGATTCATGGTGATGAACTCAATGGCGTAGAAGTAGTGCGCCAATTATTAGCAAAAATAGATGCTAACCAGCTGCGTGGTACGCTGATTGCTGTGCCGATTGTTAACGTATTTGGTTTTATCCATAAGTCACGTTATTTACCGGATCGTCGCGATATGAACCGTAGTTTTCCGGGTTCTATTCGTGGTTCGCTTGCTGGGCGTATGGCACATATGTTCTTCTCGCAAGTGGCTGTTCATTGTACGCACATTATTGATTTACATACCGGGGCGATTCATCGCACTAACTTGCCACAAATACGTGCCAATTTAAGTGATGAAGCCACGGCACAAATGGCGAAAGCATTTGGTACGCCGGCGGTAATAGATGCTTCTTTACGTAATGGCTCACTTCGCAGCGAAGCTGCTAACCTTGGTATTCCAGTCATTACTTATGAAGCCGGTGAAGCATTACGCTTTGATCCAATAGCCATTGCAGCAGGTATGCAAGGCGTAGATTACGTTATGCGACATTTAAAAATGATCCGTGGTAAGCGCGCTAAAAAGTTACCTGAACCGATTATTGCAAGCTCCACTAGTTGGGTGCGTGCCGAGGTTGATGGTATTGTTCGCGCGCAAGTCTCACTGGGTGAGCGAGTGATGAAAGGCCAAATATTGGCGTATATCAGTAGCCCATTAGGTGACTCAGAGCTTGAGCTATTAGCACCACGCAGTGGTATCGTGATCGGCCAGCAAACCATGCCGTTAGTTAATGAAGGTGATGCAGTGTTCCACTTAGCGTATTTTGCTCATGCAAATAGCTTAGTTGAACAGCAATTAGAAACCTTTATTGATGAAATAAGTGATATTGAAGATGAGTTAAAAACAGCTGATTTAAATAATTAAGCTAATTTAACGGGTTGATTAAAAAGCCGCTGAAGAGACTTTCTTTAGCGGCTTTTTTTTACCTTGAGCTAGTCGCTATTTATGATGGCTTTTTGGGGCCAATAATACGTTTAGTAGCAGCCACTTTTGTTGGTTTTGGCTCATTGCTTAACACCATCACTGGACGAGTAACAAACAAGTTGTTTGGGTAAATAACGCGATGACCATCAATATGCTCGAGCACCACATTCATTAAACCCATTTCAACAATACGTCCTTCCACAAAGTTAGCGCCATCAATCACTCTAACCCAATAGCCAACACGGCAATCATTTTGAATAAACATCAGTAAAAAAGAGGTGAGGTTGCTTAACAGTGACCAAGCAGCAAACAGTGCAACACCTAACATGGCAAACAAAGATGAGCCAAGAACCAGTAAACCGCGTAACTCTATGCCCCAAAACACCAAGACTAAACAAAGCATTACAAATGCGAGGATAATTTTTAGTAGCAGTTCTGCGCGGTATTTACGATGAATATCGACCTTACCTTTGATGGTTTTTTCGAGCAGCTTTTTGGTAAGTTTTAACAGCAATGGGAATACCAGTAAGGCAACTAATGTTACCACCCATCTATATTGCATACTAAGAATATCAAGTAGTTCCACACGTTGTCCCAATCAGTTTAATCAGAGCCGTATTTTAGCGTTTTTTATGACCTTTAAAAGGTATTTTTTACCGTGACAAGCCATTGGATTGAATCCACATCATCATCTTTATCAAGGGGAGCGGCAATATCTAAATGGATCACTGTACCGGCATTGGCTCTGCTAGGTGCGAGTCTTAAACCTACGCCAACATTTTTCAATACTTGACCATTATCGCCGTTATTTTTATCGTTAAACCATGCACGTCCAATGTCAAAAAACGCAGCGCCACCGACCTTAAAAAGTTGCAGCAAGTCGTACTGCCAGTAGTAACGTTTTTCTAAATTGACCAAAAAGCTGCGATCACCTTGTTGATAATCTAACGGGTAGCCACGTAAACCATTTTCACCGCCTAGGCTCAGTTGCTGATCTGGAGTGAGATTATTTGCATAATCAAGCCGTATTCTGGCATACCAGGATTGCTCTAAACTGGTATTTAAATAATATTGCACTTGGCTACTAGCTAACAGGTTCTCTACTTTGCCTTGCTCTTCGTTCCAATAACCATCGAGGCTGGCATGAAAGCGCCACAACGTATCATTACCGCTAAAGTGCGCTTTCTTAGCATTGAAGGAATAAATGGCACGACTTGCATCATTGCTTACTTCTTCACTGGAGTAACCGAGTAAAGCTTGTAGATTCCACCCTAAATTGAGATCTTCAGTGCGATAAATGCTGTCGAAATTTCTTACTTTTACAAAGCGATCTTCAAACCAGTGGCCGCTTATATAGGGGTAACTTAACTCTCGTTTTTCAGCCAGTGGCGTATTGGTTTCTGAAGTGCTAGCAAAGCTTTGTTGTTCGTGGGTATAACCTACATTGAGACGCTGCGTCCAATTATTGCTAAGGTGTTTGGAGTGGCCAAAGTAAATACGGTTATACTCGGTTTTTTGGGAGAATTGGCTGAACACTTCGCCTCTTTTATAGAGCGACTCGGTGCGTTGATCTGAGTAACTCAACAATCCATAGCTATAAGGTGTATCAATGGAATAAAACGGGTAAGTTAACTCGAGTAAATGGCGTTTTCCATCATCGTTATCAGAATACTCAACGCGGCCACGGTAGCGGCTAGACAGTATATTTGGATCATCGTATACAAATAAATACCCATTGCGCTCGGCATCGGATGTGCGTGACAGTGAGAGGCGTTTCCCCCAGCCAAGTAAATTAGACTCACGAAAGCCGATACTCGATTTATTTTCGCCGCCGCTGCGACTAAAGCTTATCTCAGGCAGTAATGTCCATAAATCGCGGGTTTCTACAGTGACATCAATATGCCCATCGCAATTAGTTTCGGCACTAATATTGGCATCATATAAGTAACCTTGGCGACGTAATAAACGTTCTGATTCAGCCAGTTTTCTTGGCTCATAGTTATCTTCAGGGGCAAATAACAGAATGCTTTTAATAACATCAGGTTCTGTGGTCATATGTGCACGATTAGCAAATCGAAATAGCGCGTTATTTTCTTCTTCGAGTTCAGTATTAAACACGTTGAGCTGATTAAGTTTGATGTTTGCTATTTTGGCATCGGGGGTTTTTTCTGGTAATAGCTCTTCGCCATCAAGTTGGCGGTATAAGTTCTTTTCAGATGCAGTAATAGTCTGTTGCTTATCACAGCTTTGCTGGGTTTGAGCCTCAGATTGCGCAAGACAATAGGGGGCATAGAGCAGGTAGCTTGAACAGCTAAAAAGTAGAAACTTAAAACATCTGCTTACGGCCATTTAAATCCTTGAAAATGAACTTTAGTCTGTGCTTACTACACACTAACTTGCAGTATAAGTCCACCTCATTGTTGCATTTGGGTAAGAAAATAATGGACAAGTACAGCTAATAATTGCTCAGCTTCAACACCTTCTGCATTGATCCAGACACTATTACTATAATGCTCGAAGTTTAAATTAAAGTTTTGGTTTGCATAGCTAAAGCGGCATTGATGGCGGTCCGCGCCACTGGCAAACTCGCTTATTGTGATCTCGGGTGCGTGGAGAAATAAATGCGCCCATAGTTCAAAGTCATCATCATTAGGCATTTCGCTCGGGCTAATAATGATTGCATTATGGCGGGTGTCTAATTGAAATTCAGTCATGCTGTTACTCTGTACTTAGGAAGCCGCTAAATAGTTACGAATAGCTTGTAAAAAGGGGCTGCCGTATTTGTTAAGTTTGGTAAAGCCAACCCCAGAGACTTTGAGAAACTCACTGTCATTGGTTGGCATTAACTGCGCCATTTCAGCGAGTGTTTTATCGTTAAATACCACATATGGCGGCACATCATCGGCATCAGCAAGTTCTTTACGCAGAGCACGAAGTTTTGCAAACAGCTTTTTATCATAGTTAAATTGAGCCAATTTATCTTGGTAAACGTGTTTAGCTTGTAGGCGCGGCTCAGCCAATTGCAGCGCATATTCACCTTTAAAAATGGCACGTGCGCCTTCAGTTAAGCGCAGCGCAGAGCCTTGGGTGATATCTTGACTTAGCAAACCTTGGTGAATGAGTTGGCGTAAAATACTCAGCCAAAATTCACTACTGTGATCTTTGCCTATGCCATAAGTACTGAGCTGGTGGTGATTATTATCACGAATACGGCTGGTGTTAGCTCCGCGTAGTAATTCTACGATGTAACCTAAACCGAAGCGCTGTTCGGCGCGATACACACATGACAGAGCTTGCTGGGCAACTAAGGTACCATCGAAGCTTTTTGGTGGGTTCAGGCAAATATCACAGTTACCACAGGGTTCACGTTGGTATTCACTAAAATAGTTAAGCAGTATTTGGCGGCGGCAGGTTTGTGCTTCTGCAAAGCTTGCCATGGCATTAAAGCGTTGCTCTTCAACGCGGCGGCGCTGTTCATCTTCAATGTCTTCAAAAAAACGTCTTACCCGGCCAATATCAGCAGGATCAAAGTACATGATTGCTTCTGCCGCAAGACCATCACGTCCAGCTCGCCCAGTTTCTTGATAGTAAGACTCAATACTTTTGGGAATATCGTAATGGAGTACAAACCGTACATTGGGTTTATTAATCCCCATGCCAAACGCCACTGTGGCAACCACGATTTGAATATCATCGCGAGCAAAGCCTGTTTGTACAAATTGGCGCTGTTCATTACTCATCCCTGCGTGGTAAGCCGCTGCATTCATGCCTGCATCGGCAATTTTTTCTGCTATTTCGTCAACCCGTTTACGGCTGGTGCAATAAATGATGCCACTTTGATTTTGTTGTTCTTTTAAGTAGCGAAGTAATTGCGCCAGCGGCTTGAACTTTTCTTCTATGGTGTAACGAATATTGGGTCTGTCAAAACTGCCAGTATGAATATAGGGGGTGGTTAAACCAAGCTGCTGAACAATATCAAAGCGGGTGGCTTTATCGGCAGTGGCAGTCAGCGCCATCATCGGCACATGTGGAAAATGCTGTTTAAGCTCGCTTAGTCGACAGTAATGCGGGCGAAAATCATGGCCCCAATGTGACACACAGTGAGCTTCGTCAATCGCAAATAAACTAATATTCAGGTGACTTAAGCGTTCTTTAAATTCGTGTTGTAGTACTTTTTCAGGCGCAACATACAGAAGTTTGATCAAACCACTGTGCAGTTGTTGGTATATCTGTTGTTGCTCGTCGCGGTTAAGGCTGTTGTTGATATACGCCGCTTTTACTCCAAGCGCTCGCAGTTGTGACACTTGATCCTGCATTAATGAGATCAGCGGTGAAATCACTACGGTTAAGCCACTCAACGCTAATGCTGGTACTTGATAGCAAACAGATTTACCACCACCTGTGGGTAATAATACTAGGGTGTCTTGGCCGTTAAGGGCTGCATTAATTACCGTTTCTTGGCCGTCACGAAACTCGCTATAACCAAACACTTGTTTGAGTATAGCGGCGGGGCTGCGCACAACGGCGCTTGGTGTGGGGATTGGTGTATTCATCACGCTCATTTTAGAGCTTTTAGGCGACCTTGCATAGGTGCTTTTTATCGCACTTTCTTTTTAGTTGTGCTTTACTCATCTTACCAGTCATATACCCAAACCACCTCAAGATGCAGAATTCAGCGTTTCACAGGTGCTTAATATCAAGGCGTTACTTTGCAAGAATGGCACTCCCTTTTAAGAAGTAACAACGATGAGAGTAAGTGCCTGTGAAACGCCCAAGGGGTTGGTTTAAAAGCGATTTATACTGTGTTATTGATTTTAACAATAGAACCACTATTACCTGCAATCAATGCCTTGCCTAAATCACTTTTAATTCCAACTGAAACGTGTATTTTGAGGTGGTTTGGGTATAAAAAGCGGTTAATAATAATGAATAAAGCTATTTTAATTGATCAAGTTGCAAAAGTATTTGTTGAACAAATGCCGTTTAATCAGTTTTTACAAATTAAAGTAAAATTTTTAGATGCAGAGCAAGCGCAAATAAGTTTCCCCTGGCAGGATGTATTTATAGGTAATCCGGCGCAAAAAATTCTCCATGGCGGGGTGATATCAGCGGTGCTAGATAATGTTGGTGGAATGCTTGCTGCGGCTGCAATGATTGATAAACTCACTGAGCTTGATATATCAAACGTACAAAAAAAGTTGGCTACTTTAGGTACCATCGACTTACGAACTGATTATTTGCGACCAGGTAAAGGTAGCGAATTTACTGCGAGTGCAAAACTTATTCGTTCAGGTAACAAGGTGTGTGTCTGTAGAATGGAGCTGCATAATGAACAAAGTGTGCAAATAGCATTTGGTACAGGGACTTATTTAGTTGGATAAAACTGTACTCGAAGAGTAAACTAGCCGCCTTTTACACGTTTAGAACTTATTTATGCCAACTAATCCTGAACAGCGTAAAGGCGTTATCTTAGCCTGTATGGCTTTTTTTATGTGGGGCTTAGCGCCTATATACTTCAAATTACTACAGCACATTTCGGCATTTGAAATACTAATGTACAGAGTAGTATGGTCGGTATTATTTATCGCCATCATAGTTGCTGTGTTGCAGCAGTGGCATAAAGTCCAATATATTTTCAAGCAACCTAAGTTAATTGCCATGTTAGTGCTCACGGCCGCATTACTGGGCTTTAACTGGGGGTTGTTTATTTGGGCCGTCAATAATGACCATATGCTTGATGCGAGTTTGGGTTATTACATTAATCCATTATTAAATGTGTTACTCGGCATGCTATTTTTAGGAGAGAAGCTTCGTAAATGGCAGGCGTTTGCTGTTGCGTTGGCATTGTGTGGCGTACTGATCCAAGTGATTAGCTTTGGTTCTTTCCCGGTTGTTGCCTTGTCATTAGCAAGCTCATTTGCGATCTACGGCTTACTACGTAAAAAATTGCCAATCGAATCATTACCAGGGTTATTACTTGAAGCGTTAATCTTATTGCCCGTTGCTTTAGTATATTGGTGGTTAATGGTACCTACTGTAAGCTCCGATTTTACAGCTAATGATTGGCATACCAATGCGTTGTTGATCAGCGCAGGTGTTATTACGACGTTACCGTTATTGTGCTTTATAGGCGCCGCTAAGCGATTGCAATATACTACCTTAGGATTTTTTCAGTACATTGGGCCAAGCTTAATGTTTATTTTAGCCGTGGTGTTTTATGGTGAAGTATTCAGCGGTGAGCGCATAGTAACATTTGCCTGTATTTGGAGTGCGCTGGCAATTTTTAGCTACGATTCATATCGACAATCACAAAAGCGCAAACGTGAAAATATCCCTGCACCCACTAAGCCAGTTTAAGCACTGACTTTATTGCGGCCAGTTTCTTTAGCCTCATAAAGCTTAATATCAGCCTGTTTTAATAATTCATCGATTTGATAAACAGGTTGGTGTACGTAACCAATAGATAACGTGAATTTAATTTTCTGTTGACTAAATTCAGGGCTATTGAGCTCAATGAAATGACGAAAACCCTCTAGGCGTTTTACTACTTCATTTTTATCTGTATCAGCAAAAAAAACCGCAAATTCTTCACCGCCTAAACGTGCGGCTAAATGCTTTTTAAAATATTTAGCAAAACAGCTAGCCAGTCCCCGCAGTACTTCATCGCCGGCATTATGGCCATAGTTATCGTTGATTGATTTAAAATGGTCAATATCAAGCATCGCTAGAGAAGTTATTAATCCTTGTTGCTGCAGTTGCTTTAACGATTTAGTTGTTTCTTCAAAGAAGTAACGGCGATTAGGTAATTTAGTCAAATAGTCAGTATTGGCTTGCAAGCGAATAGTGTTAATTTGCTCTAACATGTCAACGTTTTGGCTCAAACGACAATAAAACTCTTCGCTGTTAAATGGTTTACGTAAATAATCGTTAGCGCCATTTTTTAAAAAGCGTGCTGAAAGATGAGATGTATCAGAACCGGAAATACCAATAATGGCTTTTTCCTCATTGCTGTATAAACGGCGGATCTCAGTACATAATTCATCACCATTCATATTGGGCATTTCGTTATCGGTAATGATCACCGTTATATCTGGGGTTTGCTCCAGAATGGCAAGTGCTTCAATGCCATCATTAGCTTCTAAAACCTGATACTTATGACGTTTAAGTAAGTTACAAATATGGCGTCGAGTAGCAACTGAGTCATCAACCACCAATACTTTAACATTTTCGTTGCGAGGTAGGCGTTGCAATTGTTTTTCTAAATATAGATAAGCTTGTTTATTCTCTTTAGTGATGTAATCAATGATAGGGTATTTTTCAACAGTATTACGGGTTTTTAAATCGATGTTGCCAGTCATTACAATCGTGGGGATTTCAGCTGCAATAGTGCAGGGAACTGCTTCACCTTGCGGAGCATCAGGCAAAATAAAATCTACAACAGCGCAAAAATAGCGATTTTTACTGATCAACTCTTTCGCTTGCGCTAATGAGTCTGCTATATCGGCATCATAGCCAACTTTAATTGCAATGTGTTTTTGCACTCGCGCTATAGTTGGCGTATCTTCAATGATGAGTATTTTCCGTGTCACGTAACACCTTGTTTTTTGGCCGGACCAAATAGTATTGCTTATACAAGTTGTAACTGTTAAAACACGAAAAAGCAAATAGCACCATTACTTTTATAGGCTATCTGACTCCGAATAGTAGTCTTGACTCTGTGGCGTTGGACTTGAGATCCGAGAGCGCCCAAATAGCGTATGAAATTTAGTTTTACAGGTCGTTAGCTTGAGGTATTTTATCCAAGTTCGCTCAATTGCGTTAGTTGGCTCTTGACTACCTGAAACAACAGCAAGAAATTGTGCTTGAATTTCGTTTTGTGGTTCAAGGATTTTGTTGTATAACCCTTTGAGTACCACGCCGTGTTGTTCAAGTATGTTAGCTTCTAATAAAGTGAAATTACCGCTGCGGCCGAATCCGCGTGGGAAATTCTGGTCATCATAAAACTGACGTTGGCTTACAAATGCTTGGCGAAGTAGTGAAATATCGTTGCTCATGGCTGTTTCCTCATGCCCTATATACTGGCTGGAGTATGGATCAAGTTGCGTAATTTATTAAACAAAAAATTTTTATCGTGAGGATAAGTAATTGGATATAGATTTATTGAAAACCTTTGTCGAAGTAGTGCGTACTCGCCACTTTGGCAAAGCAGCAGAAAACCTTTATATTACACAGTCTGCGGTGAGTTTTCGTATTCGTCAACTAGAACAAGGGTTAGGGGTTAATTTATTTATCCGCCAACGCAATAATATCCAATTGACCGCCCCCGGCGAGCGCTTGTTACCCCACGCACAAATGATTATAACCGGAATGCAAAGAGCAAAAGTTGATGTTGCGCTTGCAGATAATATGCACAAGCAAATTTGCCTAGCAGGCACCCCAAATGTTTGGGATGCATTTTTGCAGTTCGGTATTACTAATATTGTCTCTGCGATGCCGGGTGTGTCACTTGTGGCTGAAGTTAAGGCTCAACAAGAAAGCACTCGTTTATTACTAGAGCGTACATTAGATCTTGCTGTGCTGTTCGACCCTCCGAAGGTTGATGAACTTGTTGTTAAGCGAATATGTGAATTACCAATCATTCCTGTTAGTGCCTTTGAAGCTGCAAATAGTGAGAACTTTTTCGATAATCAGTATGTGTATGTTGATTGGGGAACGTCCTTTTCGTTATGGCATGCACGTGAGTTTAATGGTCACGCACCTCCTTATTTTAGAACCAGTACAGGGCGTATAGCACTCGATTTAATTTTAAAATGCGGCGGCAGTGCGTTTATTCCTCAGTTGCTTGTTTGGGAGCAATTAAAGGCAGGTGAGCTTTATCATGTTGAAGATGTGGCCCACACATCCCGGGATGTGTTTGTTGCATATCATAGAGACAATGAACAAACCCCACTACTGGAAAAATTGGTCAACCTCCTGATGGAGCTAAAAATAAGTTATAAGTAGTTCCTGTTGAATATAAAAGTGTCCTTATAGCCAGTTACTATTTGGTAACTGGCTATATAAATCCCTTCGTCATCTAAAAAATAGATAATTCATACTACTAACACCTCTTTGTTATTCGCACTGTCTAGTTTGTTAACGCGACGTTTTGCTATAAGGAGAAGGCCAACGGCTAGTAGCAGCAACCAGGTTAATGGTGTGTAGCTGTACACAGGTGTAGCAAATTTGCTGCTAAATTGAGGAATATCCGCAAGATTCGTGAGCGTTGGCTTTGCGCTACAACCATCACATGGTGCAAAGTCTCCTCTTTGATTAGCTTTGGCAATCTCGTTGGCAAAGAAACGTTGTAGTGCATGATGATGAGCTTCAACTTCGCTCATAAAAGCGTGATGACGCGTCAAACCGTTTCCAGCTAAATCTACCAATAGTGTTTGGACAATAAGCGCAGGGGAAAGATACTGTAGTTTTTGGGCGCTTTGTTGTTGTGCTTGCTGCGCGTTTAAAAAGCGTGCATCTTGAACTTCCATTGCGCGTTCAACAGAGTTTATTGTTGCAATTTTTTTGGTGGCGTAATCACTGGCGCCACTGCCATTTTTTGCAAGCTCTGGGTGGTCTTGAAAATACTGAGCTAAGGTTTTTTCACTCGCTTTTTGAGCGTCATCGCTGGCTGCTCGAAGACTATCTATATAGTGAATACGTGAAGGCGTTGGGTCGAGTAAAGCAATGCTTGTATTGACCAAAGCTGGAACAACAATCACCAAAGCGAGCCAACAGGTAACGAGAGTCGCAGCATTGTTTGCGGCACTTTTGGCCCGGCTATTAATCCAAGCTGTTAAAGCAATCCAAAACCCAGAATAACACAGTACAATAAGGTTATAGCTCAGTAGTTCAGTAACACCTATTTGGTCTCTTATGATAACCAAAAGTAGACTACTTATGAGTAGAAATGGCATTAGAATCAACGCACTTCGTAGTAGTAATTGGTAGGTGAGTAGATGCGTGGCACTGCCACCTTGAAGCATTAGTAGCCTTAACTGTCCGCCTTGGCGTTCACTCGCTAAAGCATTAAAACAAATGCTAATTATGAGCAATGGCAGTAAATAGATCACCACAAAGCTTAAATCGAACTGACCAAGTAACAGTGAAAGCGGGTGGACATAATCATATTGATGAACAATATGCTGCTTTTCTTTAATCAGCATTTTAAAATAATACGGTAATACATCAGCTTGTCCCGTTGCGATAGGAGCCGTTGCGAGCGGAGTTTTGGTAGCGTAATTTTGCATCAAGTAAAAAGCTTGTCCGCGTAGGTCGTACGGGTCTTCCCACCATTTATGATTTTCGGTACTCGCGAGCCTCTCGGGTAATCCTGTTTTAGCATTTTGAATTGTTTGTTGCTGCATTTGTTGGGCAGCAAGTACTATGTCGCGCTGCTTATTAGTAAAATAATGGGCATTAAAGAATGCCACGAGTGCAAGCACGCTGGTGGTAAGAAAAAGTGTGAGTACGAGTTTCTCTCGCCATAGGTTTTTAAGCTCAGTAGCTAATATTAGGCGCTTCATCTTTGTTCCTCTAAACGTAGCTTTTTAATTGCAAATAAACTAAGTAGCACCAGTACAATTAGCCAAAAGCCAAGACTTATGAGGCTAATAACGTAGTGAGGCAGGTAGTGAGCAAAACGTGGGTATTGGTATGAAAACTTAGGGATCTGCTGCCATAGCTCTTTTCCTGCGGAGTAATGTCCCTCAGCCTTATGACCATGATCTCTTTGATTAAAGTTAAGGACTTCTTGCATAAGACGACGATGTTGCTCTGCTGCATTTTCAAAAGATTGCTGGTGGCTAAAATCAGTGGCTGCGGTCGCCATCGAGAGTGTTTGTACTGCGATAAAGGGAGTTAACAACCCTGCCAACTGGTAGCTTTGTGACTGTGCTTCAAGCTGTTCTAAACGGGCTTTAAATAAGCGATCAAATATTTTGTCGGCGTATTGTTCACCAAATTGGAGTTGTGCTCCTGCATAATCGAAGGGTAAATCAGCTACTTGGCTGACGCCATACTGGGCGAGTGTTTGCTGCTTAAATTTTTCAATCGCATCGAGGCGTGCATCGGTATAAACCTCGCTTTCAAGTTTTGCCTGAAACGTTTGACCAGACCCTTGAGGATGCAAGGTGGTTGCAATATTCATTGCAAGTTTTGGCATTAATAATGTTGTGAATGCCCAAATAGTAAGTAATGTAATTAATGCGCGTCGTGCCGTAGGAAGTAGGCTAGAGAGTGTCGTAGTGATCAATGACCAAAGTAATAGATAAATTAAATAAGAGAGTAAAAATAGAGCACTTCTTAGCGTATAAGGCGCCTCGTTTGCAGTTTGGCTATAAAGTAAAAAAAGTGCAACAGGTAGCAAGAACAGGCATGAAAGTGTGAAAAGCAAAGCACATTTAGCAAAAAACAACTTTGCAGGGCTTGCACCTGCTGCAAGTAGTTGTTTTAAAGTGCCTTGCTCACGCTCCCGTGCAAGTAATGGGTAGCCAATTAAAATGATCAATAAGGGTAATAATACTTGCAACACGAAGGCGGGTGATAAGCTCCCAAAGCGCGACAATGGCAAGTTATCTTGTGCGCTTCTAAATAAGCTATCGTTACGAATGTGCGCCTCTAACCTCAATACATTTCCTTGGTAAGCTTGTAATCCATCATCGAGTGCTGCCAGTGGCGTGGTAGGCTTAACGACATAAATGCCGTAATGAGCTGCAGAGTGGGGGCCTTTCTCACCTTGGTTCAGCCAGCGTAATTGCTCTGATTGAGATACCTCGTTTACGGCTTGCTGATAGCCTTGATGGCTCTTAAAACCAGTCACACAAGCCAGTAATAATAACAAAACAGCAATGCCACTCAGCCAGAGTACTTGACCTTGCCGCTTAGTATCGAGCCATTCTTTTTTAAAAGTACTTTGTAACATTAGGCGTCCACCTTGATATGTTTAAGGTATACAGATTCAAGTTGGACTTCTTTTAATTGTTCGAAAAGTAACGTGTCGACTAATTGCCCTTGATTAATAATTGCAACGCGATGCGCATCCTCTTGAGCACGGTATAAGTCGTGGGTCGCCATTAAAATTGCGACACCTTGCTTCGCTAGCGATTGTATGAGTTGACTAAACTCATGGCTGGCTGATGGATCAAGGCCTGAAGTTGGTTCATCTAAAATCAATGCTTTAGCTTTTTTTGCAAGTGCTATAGCGATCCCTACTTTTTGTCTCATTCCCTTTGAATAGGTTACAACGGACTTATCTACAGCATGGCTTGGTAGTTTTACTTCTGCGAGTAGGGCACGAAATTCGTCATCGGTTTTTTCGATGCTCGCCACTTTGCTGAAATAGGCGAGATTCTCAAGTCCAGTAAGGCGAGGGTAGAGAGCCACTTGCTCGGGAATATACGCTAAATGCTGCCTTGCTGTTACGACATCGAGTTGTGGGTTTACCCCTGCAATGCTGATTTCACCTGCATCAGGTTGTAAAAAACCTAACAGGCAATTAATGGTGGTTGTTTTTCCTGCGCCATTAGGACCGAGCAGCGCTAAAATCTCTCCTTGATGTACGGCCAAGCTTAAACCTTGAAGGGCTTGATATTCTCCAAAGCGCTTTTGTAAGTTATTAATTTGAATAATGGGTGTGGTCATGATTTATCCTTAAAAGCTGACGCTTAATGATGCAATAAGTGTCCGGCCGCGACCTGGCGCGACGCCCCAATCTATGCCTTTAGCACCGCCAGACAGCCAGTATTCTTTATCAAATAGGTTTTCGGCCTTAATTCGCAGTGTGGTGTTAAAATCACTAAAGTGATATTTGGCACCTAAATCAAAGCGTGTATAAGCCGGAAGGTTCAAATTGTTATTAACATTTTGTTCCCGTTCACCCACATGAAACATGCCTGCATTTACACTTAGGTTTTCTAAGAAAGGTAGTTGATAATCTAAAAATAAATTTGCTTGGAATTTAGGTACATTTGCAGGACGGTTACCATTGAGTGCGGGTTCACCATCAAGTTCATCCAAACTAGGGTCCATAAATGTTATCGAAGCAACTGTCGATAGGCCTTTAATAAACGAGCCGCTGGCATTAAGTTCGATACCTTTATGAGATTGAGTCCCATCTTGTACAAAGTAATTGGTGATGTGGTTATGATATTCCAGCATTTTTTCAATTTCGAATACTGCAACGGAATAGTTCATTGAGTCAGTTTGGTATTTTATACCGGCTTCTATTTGTTCACTTTCTTGTGGCCCTAACGATTCGCCCTCATTAATTGCTCCACTGCCAATTACTGCTACGCCACCTTCTCCAGCACCTTCAGAGTAACTGGCATAAAAAGCGAGTTGATCGTTCGGGTTATAATTTAAGCCAATGATAGGTGTGCTGAAGGTGCGATTATCTAATGTTGATTTAGCTTGGTTTGGTGCGGTCTGATCTTTTTTATATTGAATATGACGCAGCCCTAGAGTCGCATAAAATACATCATTAAAATGCAGGGTATCGGTAATGAAAAATGAGCTTTCGGTTGTGTCTGTTGTTGTTGGGTCGGGGTATTCTGGGAATTCAGGTTTACTTACATGTGTAGGGCTAAATATGTTACCAACAGGATTGTCTAACTCAAACCAGCGACCATCTTTAGATTGGTAGTCACGAATACTTGCGCCAATAACGAGTTCATGTTCAATACCTGCAGTAACAAGTTGCCCTGTAAAGAAGCTATGGGCAGAAACCGTATCATAGGTTTCATCTGGCGTGACTTGAATACTTGCTGATAGAACATTTCCTTCTAAGTCAACTGAATATATATCAGGAAAAATAGTGAATCTGTCATTCCCAGAAAGTGCGACTTGGTTAACCCACTGCCAATTATCATTGAGCCAAAAATCCACTCGCGCCGCTATATTGAAGGACTCGGTTTTATATCTTGCCCAAGGTTGGCCAAGTAATATTTCACTCGTGTCTACATAAGGAGGGAGCACGGAATGGCTATCATCATTTGGGTCACGCGCTAAACCTATAAGTGGTTGTGATACAGTGCTTTTGTCTTGATAGTCGCCATCTAAGCGAATAAAAATACGGTCAGACAGTTGCCAGTCTAGAGCTGCGCTGAAAAAGTGCCTTTCTAGATCGTCACCACCGGTAAAGTCGCCATTTTTTTCTACTGCGGCATTGATACGATAGCCAAAAGTTTGCTCACTATCTAAGGGGCCACCAAAATCTACATGAATATAACGGCCCGCACGACTACGAAATTCTGTCGTGATATCTAAAAAGGAGTCCATCGTTGGGCGCTTCGTTACATAGTTAATCGTACCGCCAGGATTATTAAAACCTGAGACCAAACTTGATGGGCCTTTAATAATATCGATTCGTTGAATATTCTCCAGTGGAACATCCTGATAAGGAGCAAGAGCGAGCCCATCTCGTCTTAGACCATTTGTCCAATCGAGTTGAAAGCCCCTCAGGCTGACAAAATCAAATACTGTGCCGATAGCCGTATTTTGTACAGATGCATCATTAGCAAGCACTTCGCTCAAAGTTTTTACTCTTTGATTCGTTATTAACTCTTCAGAAAAAGATTGAATAGAAATAGGTAAAAACTGAGGATCTTTGATCCCTAGTGCCGAGGCATTTACATCTCGGGTACTATAAAGTGGTGTACGCGTACCTTGAACTTCAAGTTTTTCAATAGATTGAGTTGCAAATGATTGCATTGAAAATAAACCAGTAAGAACACTTACTGTTAGAGCAGACCTTTTCATTTTTTTCCAACCTGAATTTAAGTAGTGTAAGTAATTATTGCTTTTAAATGTTATAACATAGCGAATATAACATGTTTGAATTTTAATTGGAAGTGATAATAGTTATCATTTTGTTGTGTTTGTTTTTTTATTTTGAGAATGGGGATAATAAAAAATGAGCGCTTATTATGGCTGGCGGAGATCACCTTTACTAGCAAGTATTAAGTGAGCAAAGCATATTATTAGTTATTTTATGTGTTGTTATATTGTTACATTTTTTGGTATAAAGTTAATGTAAATAAATGTAAATGAAGCTGTAATATAGCAAAATATTTATTTTTGTTTAAACTAATCGTATTGCTTCTATAATGAACTGACCATGTGTTTATAAGTTGTGGTGCAGTACAGTTTTAATAAGTCCAACATATACTACAGACTGTCTAACTTTATAACCAACGCATGTTCTTAAAAATATACTTTAATTACAAAAATAATTACTTTTTATGAATATAAATTGACGTTTTTGTTTCAGTTGTCATCTTTCTGTCATTTTTCACTGGCACACTGCGCTCAATCAAACACGAGTATGTGTTTTTCGTTGCGATTATTGAGGAAACGACATGAAATTTGCAAAGTCTAGCTTATTCCTAGCTTTATTTGGTGGTTTATCTTTTTCGGCATTTGCGGATGTACATGTGTACGGTAAAGCAAATGTAACCGTGCAGTCCTCAGATGATGGCGATGAATCGTTTACAGAGGTTAAGAGTAATGCTTCTCGTATCGGGTTCAAAGGCTCAGAAAAGCTGCGTGAAGGCTTGGAAGCTGTTTACAAATTTGAATTTCAGGTCAATGTATCAGATGACTCAAAAGATACTTTTACTTCTCGTAATCAATATGTTGGTTTGCAAGGCAGCTTTGGGCAACTCGTTATTGGTCGCAATGATACCGCTTTGAAGCAATCTCAAGGGAAGTTGGACTTATTTAACGACCTTGAAGGTGATATAAAAAATCTATTTAAAGGTGATATAAAAAATCTATTTAAAGGTGATAACCGCTTAAGTGATACGGTTACCTATTCTTCGAATGACTTTAATGGTTTAAAAGTGCTTGCAACTTATGTTGCCGAAAAAGACAGTGAAGGAGAGAATGGTTATTCATTAGCTCTTACATACGGAGATTCGGGTCTTAAAAAAAGCAAACTTTATGCATCTATTGCAGCTGATAGCGAAGTAAATGGGTATGATGTCATCCGCGCAAGTCTTCAAGGTAAAGTGGCTGATATTAAATTAGGCGCTATGTATCAAAAGCAAGAAAAAGTTGATGGGACTGGTGAAGCTGATGGCTATTTAGTCAATGCGGCATATACTTTGAATAGCAATACGTTCAAATTACAGTATCAAACGATTGATTTTAAAGATGGTGATAACAACTCTGCGATCTCAGTAGGTGTTGATCACTCATTGAGCAAAAACACCACGTTATTTGCCTTCTATACTAATTTTGATATGGACAGCAATGTTGATCAAGATTACTTAGGTGTTGGCATGGAATACAAGTTTTAGTCTTGAGACTATTGAAAAAGCCTTACTTCTTACAGTAAGGCTGTTTACTATTAAGCTTGTGCATACACTGATTTACCCGCAAGCCAGCGATTGATAAGTTGTTCTACTTGTTCAGGGTACTGGCGGAGCATTTGTAGTGCGATAGGTCTGACTAAGTTGAGTGTGTGTTTATCTCTGGTTAAGTCAGCAATTTTAAATTCCGCTAAACCTGTTTGTTTAGTGCCGAGCACTTCACCTGGACCACGAATTTCTAAATCGCGTTCAGCAACTACAAAACCGTCATTGCTATCTCTTAGCACAGCTAAACGTTTTTGTGCCGTATGAGACAAGGGGGCGTGGTATAAAAGCACACAATGGGATGCGATTGCACCACGACCAACTCGGCCACGTAACTGATGTAATTGTGCAAGGCCAAGCCGTTCAGGATTCTCAATGATGATCAAACTGGCATTCGGCACATCAACCCCGACTTCAATAACCGTTGTCGCCACTAATATATGAATTTTTCCAGCTTTGAACTCGCTCATAATAGCTTGCTTTTCTGCTGCTTTCATACGGCCATGAACTAATCCTATAGTTAACTCAGGCAGTGCATGAGTTAACTGCAGTGCGCTATCTTCTGCTGCTTGGCATTGCAATGCTTCCGATTCATCAATTAAGGTGCATACCCAATAAACTTGGCGGCCTTGCTCGGTACAGGCTGTTTTTACGCGCGCAATAATTTCATCACGACGGGTATCAGGTAGTGCAATGGTTTTAATTGGGGTACGTCCGGGTGGCAACTCATCAATCACGGAGGTTTCTAAATCGGCATAGGCAGTCATTGCCAAGGTGCGTGGTATTGGCGTGGCTGTCATTACTAATTGGTGTGGGTAGCAATCATTAAAGCGGCCTTTTTCTCGCAGTGATAAGCGCTGGTGAACGCCAAACCGGTGTTGCTCATCGATGATGACTAATACTAAGTTGTTAAACACCACTTGCTCTTGAAATAATGCATGGGTGCCAACAATCATTTGCGCTTCACCTGAGGCTATTTTCTCAAGTGTAGCACTGCGTTCTTTGCCTTTGGTTTTGCCACCTAGCCAAGCTGTAGTGATGCCTAAAGCTTGAAACCAATTTTCGAAGGTAATGCCGTGCTGCTCTGATAAAATCTCTGTGGGGGCCATTAACGCGACTTGATAGCCTTGTGCGATAGCCGTTAGGGCACTCAAAGCGGCAACTAATGTTTTACCTGAGCCTACATCCCCCTGGACTAAGCGCATCATCGGATAGGGGTGTTGTAAATCAGCTTTAATTTCGGCAACCACTTTACTTTGCGCATTGGTGGGAGCAAAAGGCAGTTGTGCTAAAAACTTACTTTCTAATTGGTTGATTGGATCCAGTGCCACGGCTTTTACTTGTTGCCCTTGTTGGCGTAATTTTAATAGGCTGAGGTTTTGCGCTAGCAGCTCTTCAAATACTAGGCGTTGTTGTGCAGGATGCAGGCCTTGCTCAAGGGCACTTAAATCAACGTCATTGGCTGGACGGTGTAGTAATAAAAGTGCGTGAGTTAAATCCATACCGGCATGTTGAAATTGCGCTGGTAATAGCTCTTCAACTTGATATTTATTCAGTAATTCAATTGCTTGATCACTTAAAGCCCGAATAGAGAGTTGCTTTAAACCTTCTGTTGTTGGATAAACTGGCGTTAGCGTGGTTGCTGTTGGTTGTTCACTCGGTGTATCGCAAAGGCTGTATTCTGGGTGAGTCATTTCAAAGCCCACTCTGCCACGGCGTATTTCACCAAAACAGCGAATCACCTTACCAGTACTCATGGCATTTTTTTGTGCTGCGCTGAAGTTAAAAAACCGCAATGTTAGCCTGCCAGTACCATCGTTTACCTGACACACCAGCATACGCCGCTTACCAAAAGTGATCTGACTGGTTTCTATGCTTGCTTCAATCGTCACATGGCTATGCACCGCTAAATCACAGATATTATAAACTCGGGTGCGATCTTCATAACGCAGCGGTAAATGAAAGAGCATATCTTGTACTGTGCTGATCCCCAGCTTTTTAAGGCGCTCAGCCATTTTTGGGCCAACGCCTTTGAGATCAGTGATTGGATAGCGGCTTAAAGCTGGCTTTGACAAAATAGGCTCAAATCATTAATTTTTAGATGGTTTTTAGTTTACGTGTGAACGCTTTAGTCATCAAGCATGTTTTAACCGCTGCCAAAATGCTTCATCCGCAATGATCTCACCATTGTCATCAAGTATTGGGTAAGGCAATGATTTTTCTTTACACTTTTGCGCAATGATCGGGTGGCAGCCTTCAAATAACATCTTATGCTTTATAGTTTCGTCAAGCATAGTTCGTTGGTATAAACCTGCTTTAAGGCGCTGGTTTTGTGCTTCAAATAAAATTAATGCCGCTGCTACAGACACATTAAGTGACTGCGCCATGCCTTGCATCGGAATAATGATATTTTTATCCGCGTGGGCGAGTGCTTGCGCTGAGATGCCGGTTTTTTCTTGGCCGACAATAATCGCTGTAGGTAGCGTGTAATCAATCTCGCGATAGTCAACAGCATCAGGACTTAAGTTAGTGGCAAGCACTTGTACTTTTGGGTTGTGCTGGCGCATCATCGCCACCGCACTATCAATATCTTTATGTAGATGAGTGGCTATCCAGTTTTTACTGCCGCCGGAGGTGTTATTGGTTAGCCACTTTTGATTTTCTGGCCATACCGCATGCACATGATGGCAACCCACTGCATCTGCACTACGGACAATAGCAGACAAGTTATGGTGTTTATGCACATCTTCTAAGCACACGGTTAAATCGGTTTGACGGCGATCGAGTATGTGTTTTATACGATGGTAGCGAGTAGTTTCCATTTTTAGCCTTGTCTGAACTCATAAAATTGCCGCTATTATACGGGAATTAGTGAGCTAAGGCATTACTGAGCGGCTAATTGGGTTTTGCAGTGATATTAGCGTTTCGGTTGATTGTATTGCTTCGATTGCTTGAATTTTATTGATCAGTACATCTTGTAAATGATCAATTGAACGCGTCATTACCTTAATAAAAATACTGTAGTTACCGGTTGTGTAATAAGCCTCTACAACTTCTTCAAGCTCCTTTAAATGCAATAAGGTTTGTGGGTAGTCACGGGCATTATTAAGGTTTATGCCAATAAAACAGCAGACGTCATAGCCCAGTTGTTTGGCATTAATGCTTACTTGGGTACCGGTGATGATCCCTGCTTGTTTCATTTTCTCAACGCGAACATGAATAGTGCCTGCACTAACAGCGAAACGTTTGGCTAATTCTGCATAGGCAATACGGGCATTATCCATTAAAGCGTGAAGGATCTGTTTATCGAGATTATCGATTTGATAATTTTCCATATAAATAAAGCGTCATAATTATTGAATCTTTATTTTTTATACCATTAAATTGATTTAATTAATATATTAAAGCTCTTTTTGTTGTTGGTTATTGAATTAAATTGCTAAATGCTTGAGGATTGCTTTAACGACATGGTTGCTGCAGCGCAATCATGCACTTTTAGCAAGTAACAATAACTGGGAATGAGGCCAATTATTATGAGTTCACAATTTATGCAGCAACAGCAGCAAATTAGCAAAGTGAAACAGTATTTTTCACAGCAATTAGAGCAACAATTAGGGTTAATTGAAGTGCAAGCCCCAATTTTGGCTAAAGTAGGTGATGGTATTCAAGATAACCTAAGTGGCACTGAAAATGCGGTTGCGGTAAATGTTAAAACCATTCCAGGTAGCCAATTTGAAGTGGTTCACTCACTGGCGAAATGGAAACGTAAAACTTTGGCAGATCACGGTTTTGCAATTGGCGAAGGTTTATATACGCATATGAAAGCATTGCGTCCGGATGAAGAGTCATTAAGCCCGATACACTCTGTGTATGTTGATCAGTGGGATTGGGAAAAAGTAATTTGTGCCAGTACAGAACGATCTTTAGACAAGTTAAAAGAAACAGTACGCGCTTTGTATAAAAGCTTAAAAGCAACTGAGCAGTTTGTTGCTGATGAATTTGCTATCAGCCCTTTTTTACCTGCTGAAATTACCTTTGTGCACAGTGAGCAACTACGTCAAATGTATCCGGATTTTACCGCTAAGCAGCGCGAAAAAGCCATTACTCAAGAATATGGTGCGGTGTTTCTAATTGGTATTGGTGGCGCATTGGCAGATGGTAAAATTCATGATGTACGCGCGCCAGATTATGACGATTGGTCAACCCAAACCTGCGAGCAGTACAGTGGCTTAAATGGCGATATTTTATTATGGAACCCAGTGCTTGAAGATGCATTCGAAATATCGTCAATGGGTATTCGTGTATCACCCGAGGCATTAGTGGCCCAGCTAGCAATTACTGGTGATGAAGGGCGTTTAGAGTTTGATTGGCACAAACAATTGCTTGCTAAAGAGTTGCCACAAACAATCGGCGGTGGTATTGGTCAGTCACGTTTGGCTATGTTGTTATTGCAAAAATCGCATATAGGCCAAGTACAAGTAGGCGTGTGGCCTGCAGAGTTAAAACAGCAAGTGGCTGGTATTTTATAACGTAGACGAGAAATAGAGACTATCAGCTGTTAGTCTCTATCTGCTTGTGATCAACTGGTTTTAAATTCAATCTCTATTTTGCCTCCTTGCAGTTTTACGTTACAAGGAGGATAGCTGCGATTAGTTTTTAATACTTTATCGAAAATATGAATTTCGACCCCAGAATGCAATTTTTTATTGACCGCTAAATTAGCATTATTGAGCAAGCCATATAAATGTTGTTCCAAATTTGATAAGCGCTTTTCTAATTGCTCTGCTTGCTGACAGTAATGATTCTGAGTGGCGCCTATTTTTGCTAACAGTAGTTTTTTCTTTTCAGCATCTTTGAGTAAATCAGCTTTTTCGATAGTGGCTTGCAACGTATCAAGTTGCTCGTCAGTTTTAGCGAGCTCTTTTAAGCATTCATCAGTTTCAGCGGTTATCGCTTGCCCTGATGCTGCCATGTTGATAAGCATTTTTGCACCAGACTCATTGCCAATTTCACCAGCTATGATCATCCCTGCATCAAGAATTTCACCGCCAAATAATTTACCTTGCGGATTATCTGTTTGGCCAATTTGTAATAACTGTGTGGCTTTCATTGCACAGTGGCTTGCTTGGCGTTCAATAAAAATATTATTGCCAGCTAGGTAACTATATTGTGCGTGAGAAAGGTGAATATTACCGTTACTAATAATTTTGCATGAAAGCGTTTTATCATCTAGCTGGTGGCCAATTACACCTTGTTTAATTGTAATATCGCCTTGGGCTGTTAATTCACCGGATTCGACCGTGCCCATAACGGTGATATCACCTTTGGCGGTAACCTTCATGCCTGGCTCAATGTTATGAGTAACAATCACGCTACCATCAAAATTAATATGGCCACTTTTAACTGTGACATCGCCAATAGTAAAAATATCATCAACGCGCATACCATTTTTAATTTCTACCGGTACGCCTGCAATGGTTGAGATTAACTCTAGTGGATTGGTTTTTGATATTTCGCTGCCTTCACCAGCGACTAACGGGCTACTTTCTCCCGCTTTTGCCGGCAAAACATCACCTTTGACAGTAAAACCTTCTTTACCTGGGGTTGCAGGCTGTTGTCTAACTAATATTGTACCTGGTTCAACACTGGCTAACTTGCCAAAATCACGCATATCAACAGTGCCGTCTTCACGCAGTTTTGGGGTTTTTAACCGTTCTTTTAAGGTTTGTACTTGAGGGAGTAATTTTGATGATTTTCCGTCTTCTGGCAAGCGACCTTTCGCGAGTATGCCTTTAGCCGTTGTGCCTGCTGGTAATTCAAATTGCTGTTGTAAAAGCTGTTCTAAAAAAGCCTGCTTATAGCCTCTGGCAACGCCTGCTTTGATCAGCTGTTGTTTAGCTTGTGCAAGCGCTAAAGCTTTACCACCTTGTGCAGTTGTAAGCTCACCAGTGGCTAACATTTTATCGTCACTAATAGTTACTGTCAGGGTGGCATCATGTTTACTTGCTACAACTAAACTACGTTCACTATTGGGTTCTTTAAAAAAAGCGTTTATGGCGTCATGATCTATCCGGCATTCACAGAATGTCGATTTTTTCAGTGCTTCTATAATAAAGGCAGCACTTGGTGGCGAATGTTCTATAACATCGAGTAATACATTACCGTTATGAGCAAGCTTAAACACGGATTATCCTTTTACAACATTTAAGTTAAAGGTTTTTATAATTATATAATGATAGAGTGCTAGAGATTTGAATAGGTGTCAAGAAAATCGAAGGTGAGACTAGAATAGGTTAGTTTAGCTAATTCTTTATTCTTAGATGTGTTGCTATACCCAAATCACCATAAGATGTGACTTGGGTATAATGAAGTTAATTTGTTGAAGGTAATTCCATAATGCCATCAATTTCAACTTGCACGTTTTTTGGAAGTGCACGAACACCAATTGCTGCACGGGCAGGGTAAGGAGCTTTAAAATATTGGCTCATTACTTCATTTACAGTGGCAAAATTAGATAAGTCAGTTAAATAAATATTAACTTTTACTAAATCTTGAATGCTACCACCGGCTTCTTGACAAACCGCACTGATATTCTTAAATACTTGATGTGTTTGCTCTGCGAAGTCTTCAGAGATCACTGCCATCGTTGCCGGTACTAAAGGGATTTGACCAGATAAATAAACGGCTGTACCAACTTTAACTGCTTGACTGTAAGTACCGATTGCAGCAGGTGCTTGATCGGTAGAAATAAATGCTTTATTCATGATTTTCCTATGTTATTTTTTACGATAGACTTTTTGTACATCAGGCATAACGCGAATGCGGCGCATGATATTAGCAACATGGACACGGTTTTTCACGGTGATCCCTAAATCTATCACGTATAAATTACTTTCTTTTTCATCAGTGGCAATTTCCACGATGTTTGCCTGGGTTGTTGCCACTACATTGGTTAGTTTTGCTAAGGCACCTTGGTGATTGATAATCTCCACTCGCAGTGCAGCAATATATTCTTTTTCTGGGTTATCATCCCACTTAACCACTAAATATTTAGAGCGCTCAGTTTCCCAGCCGCGAATATTTTTACATTCTTGGCGGTGCACGGTGATGCCTTTACCTTGGCTGATATGTGCAGTGATTGCATCTCCAGGCACGGGTCTACAACATTTAGAGTAATTAACTAACATGCCTTCAGTGCCTATAATGGTCGCTTTAGCATTTTTAGTCATATCGCCTAAATCATCATTGTCATTTTGTAATAGGCGCCGTGCGATCAGCATACTCATTAAATTACCGCAGCCAATTTCAACTAATAACTCTAATACAGTATTAAGCTCATGCTCTTCAAGTACTCGGTTAATATTTTCGCTCGGTAAGTCATCAAACTTAGTTTCACCTAATGCTGAATCGAGTAATCTGCGACCAAGTAATAAGGCCTCTTCATGATGCTGACTTTTCAGATAGTTACGGATGCCTAAACGGGCTTTACCTGTAACAATAAAGTTAAGCCAAGTAGCATTTGGGTGCGCACCAGAGCTAGTTATAACTTCAACGGTTTGCCCTGTATCGAGTGCTTTACTGAGTGGGTGAGGCTTGCGATTAACGCGTGCACCTACACAGGTATTCCCCACATCAGTATGAACTGCATAAGCAAAATCAACAGCGGTTGCGCCCATAGGTAACTCGACTATGCGACCATCTGGAGTGAACACGTAGATTTCTTCAGGGAACAGTTCGGTTTTAACGTTTTCAACAAATTCAAACGATGAGCCCGCACTTTGTTGCAACTCAAGTAGGCTTTGCATCCATTGGCGAGCACGCTGTTGCGCAGTGTGACCTGCGCTATCACCGGCTTTTTTATACATCCAATGTGCAGCTACCCCTTTGTCTGCCATATGATCCATATCGTGAGTACGAATTTGGATTTCCACCGGAATACCGTGTGGGCCAACCAACGAGGTATGTAACGATTGATAGCCATTGGTTTTTGGCACGGCGATATAATCTTTAAAGCGTGTTTCAATCGGCTTATATAAGTTATGGGCAACGCCTAACACGCGATAACAGGTGTCCATTGACTCAACGGCAATTCTAAAGGCGTATATATCCATCACTTCATTGAACAGCAGTTCTTTATTCAGCATTTTTTTGTAAATGCTATATAAGTGTTTTTCGCGTCCTGAAACGGTTGCTTTAATACCTGCTTCTTCAAGTCGCGCTGCTATTTCTGTTTGGATATTTGAAATGACTTCTTTACGATTACCGCGAGCTTTAGCGACTTCTGACTTTAAAGCACGATGACGCATAGGGTAAAGAGCCTGAAAGCCCAAATCCTCTAGTTCATTCTTGATATCATGAATACCTAAACGATTTGCAATGGGTGCATAAATCTCTAGTGTTTCACGTGCTATGCGACGGCGTTTATCTGGGCGAAGCGCACCAAGCGTGCGCATATTATGTGTACGATCGGCTAACTTGATCAAAATAACTCGAATATCTTGAGTCATTGCCATGATCATTTTGCGATAGTTTTCAGCTTGGAATTCTTTTTTATCTTTAAAGCTGAGTTTATCGAGCTTGCTAACGCCTTCAACTAACTCGGCAACGGTATCGCCAAATATTTCGGCTAAATCTTGTTGACTAAAGTCAGTGTCTTCGATCACGTCATGCATTAATGCAGCCATTAATGTTTCATGATCTAAATGCATGCCAGCCAAAATTTGGCTTACTTCAACAGGGTGAGTAATGTAAGGTTCGCCGCTTGAGCGAGTTTGACCTTCATGGGCCTCTCGGGCTACCACGTACGCTTTTTGTACCAGCTCTACATCAGCAGCAGGTAAGTATTCTGAGATTTTCTTTTTTAGACCTTCAAAAAGATACATTCACACTCCAATGTTCTCGTGAAGCAAATAGATAACGGTATGTTAAGAATATACGATGAAAAGAAGGGATTGCCAACGGCTAGCGTAGAAATACTACCCCGTTGGCTAAATCAGACAAGGAAGTCAGATTATTGGTTGCCGCCTACAATTGCTGCAACCGCAGCCATTTCAGCTGCTTCTTGGTGTTGTTGTTCCTCACGATCAATCAGATCCATCGATGAGCTATCAACTAAACCAAGTTCAATTTCACGTAAAGCAACAACTGTTGGTTTATCGTTTTCAGGGTCTACTAATGGTTTTTTACCACCAACAGCGATTTGGCGGGCACGACGAGCCGCAACTAAAATTAAGTCAAAACGATTACCAATTGCATCTACTGCATCTTCAACAGTTACGCGAGCCATCTTCAGCACTCCAAATAAATTTTTAAGCAAAGACGTAGTTTACTGCACACAGTCAGATTCGCCAATAGCTTGTGGTTAATTTAAACAAATAAAATACGCGCTTAATAAAAATAACGATTATTTAAGCAGATCAGTCAGCAACTCTTGATGACGAATGACTTGGCTTTGTAGCGATAAGCGCTTGGCGAGCACAATAGTCTCGATTTCCTTGAGTGCAGTAGCAAAATCATCGTTAACCACTACATAATCATACTCGTTGAAATGTGACGTTTCCGATTGTGCTTGCGCCATTCTACCCGCGATGACTTCTTGCGAATCTTGACCACGATTATTTAAACGTGATTCAAGCTCAGCTTTTGAAGGTGGCAAAATAAAAATTGTCTCAACATCAGCGACCAAGTCACGAACTTGGCGCGCACCTTGCCAATCAATATCTAAAAATACATCAATACCGGCTGCAAGTTGCTGCTCAATTGCTTGTTTTGAGGTGCCGTAGTAGTTGTCAAAAACTTGCGCCCACTCAAAGAAATCATCTTTATCAATGAGGGCTTTAAACTCATCAACCGATACAAAATGATAATGCACCGCGTTTTCTTCACCAGGGCGAGGTGCGCGAGTGGTGTGCGAAACCGATACTTTCATATCACTGTGCTTTGCTAATAAAGCATTAATTAAGCTTGATTTACCTGCACCAGATGGCGCTGATAATATAAATAAGTTTCCGCGAGTTTGCGTCATTAATTTGTTCTCTACTAAAAATAAATAGGCTTGAGTTACGAGTAACTCAAGCCTTTAATATTCATATTGTACTTTATTTAAGTGATTTTGCTCAAGTTGAGTGAGTTAGTGATTACTCAATATTTTGGATCTGAATATGGGGTGGTGTTTAAAACATTTTCGTTATCAATGGTTTAATCTTGTTTTAGAGTGTTTTAACTGTGTTTGGTAACCGCTATGGTAACCACTTGGAGTCGGTTTCTGGTGCATAGAGATTATTTTACTAAAGAGGAGGTAAGCTTAAGTCAGTACCGAAAAACATACATAAAAATTGATAAACTGTTTAGTTTTTGTATTATACACCCAATCGTAATCAAATAATCAAGGAAGAGCGTTTTTATGAAACAATTACAGCAGTACCCTCACCCTGAAAGGCCTCAGAACCCTTCACCCTTAGAAATGGCTATTTATAATTATGAGTTAAAAGCTAAAGATTTTCATAACAAGCGAATAGCTCAAAAGGGGCAGGCGAGCGAAGAGCTTAAAAATAAGATGGCTCGTGACTTTAATCATTTGCAAAAAGAGAAAGAGAGAATTACAGCTCATGCTCGCTTACAAACAGATTTAAAAGAATATCGTGAGCTGAGTGCGAGTTCTTCAGTTACGCAATTAAAACAAGAAAAGCATCATCCAACAAAAAAGCTTGCTCGTCACTTGGCTGCAATAGGGGAACCTAAACCAACTAATTTGCACGAAGCTCATCATATTATTTGTGGCAAAGGGCAGTACCAAT
This sequence comes from Pseudoalteromonas sp. KG3, assembly GCF_030436385.1. Lineage (NCBI taxonomy): Bacteria > Pseudomonadati > Pseudomonadota > Gammaproteobacteria > Alteromonadales > Pseudoalteromonadaceae > Pseudoalteromonas > Pseudoalteromonas sp. KG3. The sequence continues at coordinate 1,940,683 of NZ_CP098523.1, read as the reverse complement.
CAGCGAACATGTTACAAACAAGGCTTAACCTTCATCTACATGGAGTCGGTATTAACGATCCTATCAACGGCGTATGGTTAATTAATTTTGAAAAAAATAAAGAACAAAATTGGGATAGTCCAGCTTCGCCGCCTCATCGAAAGCTACACAGATATAATTATGAGACATGGATAAATACTAACTTTGGTAATGCGGCTACGCCTAAAGCTTTATTTTTGAACAGGCTAAAAACTGTTAAAGTTAAAATAAAAACGGGTACTGTACCCGCAGGTTTACTTGCACCAAAAGACGAAAACTGGAAGGCTTTATAGTGACTGTATATCAAATCAAAAACGAAGCTTACACATACGACGTAATCGACTTTAATATTGTTGAACTATCAAAAATACTTTCAAAGCACAGTGACCTTGAACCAGATACTGTATTAAAGATGTTTATGTCAGCCTCACTAAATAATATCGAATTTAGTCATCTATGGCCCGAGGGGTTAAATTTTGATTATTTTGGTAAAGCTAAAAAGCAAGACTATGACATATCGCTGCTAGGCAAATTTCTAATAATGAAGATGCCAGTATATGAGTTATTGAAAGAGCGTTTAGCAAGTTTTGGAGAGTTTTTACCCGTTAAAGCTGAAGGCAATAACATGATGTTGTTTAATTTGCTTACCTTCGGACAAGAGCAAAAAGACATGTGTTTAACCAAATACGAAGATGGCTTTGAAGACGGTTTAGAGTTACTTACCTTTGAGCAAGACGACATACAAAGCAAGTTATTATTTAAGTCTAAGCTGGAAGGTGCTCAAAAAGTTTATTGTACTGATGAGTTTAAAAACATCATCCACAGTAACAATCTTAAAGGCTTAGTGTTTGACGAAGATTTACTAGATCCGTTTGTTTGATTTTATACTTATAAAGTGTATTTATCACTCAAGTATACTTCTTAGGTATATACAAATATCTTGAAATTATACTTTTAAGCTCTATAATTACGCGTAACAACACCCCTCCCGCTACCCGTAAGCTCAGCGCCCTGCGAGGGGTTAATTATTTCTATAGCATGATAAAAGGATTTAGCCTTCATGCAGTTCCTTAAAGCCCCTATAACGTTTGAAAAGCAAGTCGAGCTTCTAGAAAAGCGTGGTCTAGTAATTAATAATAAAGAATCAGCTGCCTTTTATCTTAGCCATATCAATTATTATAGGCTAGGCACTTATTGGTGGGCATTTATTGAAGAACATCAAAATCATACTTTCAAGTCTGGTATTACATTTGAACAAGTTTTGAATCTGTATTCTTTTGATAGAGAGCTAAGGCTGTTACTGCTTGACGCCATTGAACGAATAGAAGTTTCTCTGCGAACTCAATGGGCATACCATTTAGCAAAAAAGCATGGCTCACATGCGCACTTAGATGCGGCTGCTTTTATAACTAAGTTTAATCACGAGGACTTCATTAGTAATATTTGTGCTGAAATTCAACGAACGTCAGATACCAATATAAAAAAACAAAACCACAAATATGAAGAGCAAACACCCGCTATTTGGATTGTTGCTGAAGTAATGAGCTTCGGCTGGCTTTCAAGAAGCTATGATGCGATAGCGCGTCGAGCACTGAAAAATGATATTGCAGATTCATATAAAATAAAAGAAACAATACTTTCATCCTTTTTACACCACATAACTACGGTGCGTAATATTTGTGCTCACCACTGCCGTTTATACAATCGAGATTTTACGTTCACCATGAAGCTGCCAACCAATGGCGATAAAATTTTACTTGATAGCTTTAGTGATACAACGAAGCAGTTATACAACACATTAGTTATGTGTGCTTACTTTATGGATTTAATTAGTCCTAACCACCATTGGAAGCAAAAGTTAGCCAGCTTAATTGATACTTATAATATAGACGTAACAGAAATGGGCTTTCCTGAAAACTGGCAAGAGTTACCTATCTGGAATAGCATTAAATAACTAGGCTCTAATTAGGCTAGAAGTTTGATTAAGTGGTTACCAAAACGTTTAGTAACCGTTTTGGTAACCACTTGGGTGCAAACAATAAGAAACTATTATGAACCATGGAAAACAAAAAACCTAGCAAAAGCTAGGTTTATTAGGGGGTTGTGAACAGCTAAGAGCAGCTGGAAATACTATTCTATATTTTGGATCTGCTCTCTCATTTGCTCAATCAACACTTTAAGCTCAACCGCTGCATTGGTAATATCACTGTTGATTGATTTAGAGGCGAGGGTGTTGGCTTCGCGGTTAAACTCTTGCATCATAAAATCTAAACGACGACCACATGCGCCACCTTTTTTAAGGATTTTTTTAGTTTCTTTGACATGTGATTTTAAACGATCAAGTTCTTCTGCTACGTCTTGCTTTTGTGCAAGGTAGATTAGTTCTTGCTCTAGGCGAGATTCGTCAATATCAGTTTTTAAATCTTCTAATTTTTGGTTGAGCTTTTCGCGCTGCCATTTTGCTATTTCTGGCATGTGAGTTTCCACAACGGCTACTTGTTCTAAAATAGCATCAAGGCGAGTGGCGATCATTTCTTCAAGGTTTGCACCTTCATCACCACGTGCTGATTTGAAATCTTCAATTACTTGATCAAAACCTGCAATAAGTGCTGTGTTTACGCTATCCATGTCAAGCTCTTCGGCTTCCATAACACCAGGCCAACGCAGGATATCAACAGGGTTTATGTCACCATTGCTTTGCTGTTGTACCCACTTAGCACTATTAATGAGCTGTGCTGCTAATGCTTCATTAATAGAAAGCTCACCAACATGTGCAGGATTAGCAACAAACTTTAAAAATACTTCGACCTTGCCGCGCTGCAAATGTTTACGCAGACGTTCACGAATTACCGGCTCCATGCCACGAAATTGCTCAGGTGCGCGAATAAAGGTTTCAAGGTAACGTTGGTTAACTGAACGAACTTCCCACGTGCCAGTGCCCCAATCGCCTTTAATTTCGCGACGCGCGTAGGCAGTCATACTGTGGATCATGGATGGTTTCCTAGTTTTATTTAAACAATTTTAACGTGATTATACCGTAACACCGTCTAAGCTCTAGCGGAAATTTTGTTGATGAGAATTTTACAATTGGCTTTTGTTTAAATCAGCATGGCATCTGAGTACACATCGACTTATAATACGTAAAATTATGAATTAAGGGGATCGTTAATGCGTCCAAGCGAAAGAACACCTAACCAAATTAGACCGGTTACATTTACCCGTAACTACACTTTGCATGCCGAAGGCTCTGTGTTGGTAGAGTTTGGTAACACTAAAGTACTTTGTACAGCAACTGTTGAATCAGGTGTACCGCGTTTTATGAAAGGCCAAGGTAAAGGATGGATCACAGCTGAGTACGGTATGTTGCCGCGCTCAACCCATACTCGAAATGGTCGTGAAGCGGCGCGTGGAAAGCAAGGCGGTCGTACTATGGAAATTCAACGTTTAATTGCACGTGCTCTGCGTGCCGCAGTTGACTTAAAAGCGTTAGGTGAAAATACCATCACTATCGATTGCGATGTTATTCAAGCTGATGGCGGTACTCGTACTGCGTCTATTAGTGGTGCTTGTGTGGCATTAGTTGATGCGCTTACCCATATGCGTAGTAAGGGGATGATCAATTCAAACCCACTTAAATTTATGATCGCGGCAATTTCGGTTGGTATCTATAAAGGCCAAGCAATTACAGACTTAGAATATTTAGAAGATTCTGACGCTGAAACTGATATGAATGTGATTCTAACTGAAACCGGTAAAATCATAGAGATTCAAGGTACCGCAGAGGGGGAACCATTCTCGTTTGATGAGCTTGATGAGTTACTAACTCTTGCTAAGTATTCAATCCGTGAAATCATTGACGTTCAAAAACAAGCGTTAGCTTAATAAAGAATAGGTTTATATAGTAATGAAAGATTATCAAATCGAGTTTATTGAATTTGCGCTTGAAAAGCAGGTGCTAAAGTTTGGTGAGTTTACCTTAAAATCTGGCCGTACTAGCCCTTACTTCTTTAATGCTGGCTTGTTTAATACTGGTCGTGATCTTGCACGTCTTGGTCGTTTTTATGCTGCAGCCCTAGAAGATGCGGCGATTGACTACGATGTTTTATTTGGTCCAGCTTATAAAGGCATTCCAATTGCAACAACCACTGCAGTTGCACTTGCTGATCATCACGATAAAGATGTGCCTTATTGCTTTAATCGTAAAGAGAAGAAAGCACACGGCGAAGGCGGCACATTAGTTGGTTCTGAGCTGAAAGGTAAAATCATGTTAGTTGATGACGTGATCACAGCGGGTACTGCTATTCGTGAATCAATGGAAATCATTGCGCAAAATGGCGCTGATTTAAGTGGTGTCTTAATAGCACTTGATCGTCAGGAGAAAGGTAAAGCTGAGCTTTCTGCGATTCAAGAAGTAGAACGTGACTTTGGTACTAAAGTTGTTTCAATAGTAAAACTAGCAGATCTTATTAGTTACCTTGAAACGAAAGGCACTATGAATGAGCACTTAGCTTCTGTAAAAGCCTATCGTGAGCAATATGGTATAGCTTAATCTAAGTATACTTAAAGCTTTCCAACAAAAGCCCGATGATTTTCATCGGGCTTTTGCGTTTTATAACCGCATAAAGTTATTTTGAAGTTAAAAAAGTATCTCTTTTGTAGAGTTTGGTTTGATTTTTGAACGAACAGTGTTTTATTTAAAGTTTTCTTCAAAAAAGGGTTGATCTGTTTTTGGATCTCCCTATAATGCGACCCCACTGAGACGGCAGAGCGCAACGCATAGCGGGGCATGAGCTACTTAGTAAGTCGAGTAAAACTTGAGTTTAGATTTTTTAGAAAGTTTAAAATTAAGTGTTGACAAAAAAATAGGAAAGCGTAACATGCGCAGCCCTAGCGAGATAAAGCAATGCGCTTTAATCGCAACGTTCTTTAACAATATAAAGCAATCATCTGTGTGGGCACTCGTACAGATTGAGTTCTAACAGCAGATTCTAGTTCGCTAGATGACGCAAACAAATTTAGAGTCTCAATTGAACTGAGTGACCAACAGCAATAAATTTATTTATTGCTGCACAGTCAATTCAATATCGAAAGATATTAAATAATTCAGAATTCATTGAGCTGTCGAAAGACAAAAAACTTTTAATTGAAGAGTTTGATCATGGCTCAGATTGAACGCTGGCGGCAGGCCTAACACATGCAAGTCGAGCGGTAACAGAGAGGTGCTTGCACCTTTGCTGACGAGCGGCGGACGGGTGAGTAATGCTTGGGAATATGCCTTTTGGTGGGGGACAACAGTTGGAAACGACTGCTAATACCGCATGATGTCTACGGACCAAAGTGGGGGACCTTCGGGCCTCACGCCAAAAGATTAGCCCAAGTGGGATTAGCTAGTTGGTAAGGTAATGGCTTACCAAGGCGACGATCCCTAGCTGGTTTGAGAGGATGATCAGCCACACTGGGACTGAGACACGGCCCAGACTCCTACGGGAGGCAGCAGTGGGGAATATTGCACAATGGGCGCAAGCCTGATGCAGCCATGCCGCGTGTGTGAAGAAGGCCTTCGGGTTGTAAAGCACTTTCAGTAAGGAGGAAAGGTTAAGTTTTAATAGAGCTTAGCTGTGACGTTACTTACAGAAGAAGCACCGGCTAACTCCGTGCCAGCAGCCGCGGTAATACGGAGGGTGCGAGCGTTAATCGGAATTACTGGGCGTAAAGCGTACGCAGGCGGTTTGTTAAGCGAGATGTGAAAGCCCCGGGCTCAACCTGGGAACTGCATTTCGAACTGGCAAACTAGAGTGTGATAGAGGGTGGTAGAATTTCAGGTGTAGCGGTGAAATGCGTAGAGATCTGAAGGAATACCGATGGCGAAGGCAGCCACCTGGGTCAACACTGACGCTCATGTACGAAAGCGTGGGGAGCAAACAGGATTAGATACCCTGGTAGTCCACGCCGTAAACGATGTCTACTAGAAGCTCGGGTCCTCGGACTTGTTTTTCAAAGCTAACGCATTAAGTAGACCGCCTGGGGAGTACGGCCGCAAGGTTAAAACTCAAATGAATTGACGGGGGCCCGCACAAGCGGTGGAGCATGTGGTTTAATTCGATGCAACGCGAAGAACCTTACCTACACTTGACATACAGAGAACTTACTAGAGATAGTTTGGTGCCTTCGGGAACTCTGATACAGGTGCTGCATGGCTGTCGTCAGCTCGTGTTGTGAGATGTTGGGTTAAGTCCCGCAACGAGCGCAACCCCTATCCTTAGTTGCTAGCAGGTAATGCTGAGAACTCTAAGGAGACTGCCGGTGATAAACCGGAGGAAGGTGGGGACGACGTCAAGTCATCATGGCCCTTACGTGTAGGGCTACACACGTGCTACAATGGCGCATACAGAGTGCTGCGAACTCGCGAGAGTAAGCGAATCACTTAAAGTGCGTCGTAGTCCGGATTGGAGTCTGCAACTCGACTCCATGAAGTCGGAATCGCTAGTAATCGCGTATCAGAATGACGCGGTGAATACGTTCCCGGGCCTTGTACACACCGCCCGTCACACCATGGGAGTGGGTTGCTCCAGAAGTAGATAGTCTAACCCTCGGGAGGACGTTTACCACGGAGTGATTCATGACTGGGGTGAAGTCGTAACAAGGTAGCCCTAGGGGAACCTGGGGCTGGATCACCTCCTTATACGATTTAGAACTTATTTGTTCGTAGTGTCCACACAGATGATTGTTAGTTAGTTTTGCCCATTGGGTTTAACTAATTAATATGCTCTTTAAAAATTTGGAAAAGCTGATAATAAAATTCGTATAAATAACAGTGTTATTTGTACAGAGTTTTCAAAAGTAAAAAAGAATGATAGCAGTATCATTCAGTGCCATTTAGTTAACTCTTATGAGTTGATTGATTGGTATCTACTTTAGTATTCAATATTAACTTCTGGCGAAGTTAAACTGTCACTAACGTATGACTAAACTTTATTGTTTAGTATTGCGACGTGGATTTGATGCTTAGGCAACGCCGCTAATATTTTTGTCGCTGGGCGCATAACGTGTTATGTAACCAAGCAAAAATAGAAAGCAAGGCAGCATAAGTAGCAAAGACCAAGCAAGACCCGTTTGGGTTGTATGGTTAAGTGACTAAGCGTACACGGTGGATGCCTTGGCAGTTGGAGGCGATGAAGGACGTATTAACTTGCGATAAGCCTAGTCAAGCTAGTAAAAAGCACTTGAGACTAGGATTTCCGAATGGGGAAACCCACCTGCTTGCAGGTATCGTTAACTGAATACATAGGTTAACGAGGCGAACGCGGAGAACTGAAACATCTAAGTACCCGTAGGAAAAGAAATCAACCGAGATTCCGGAAGTAGCGGCGAGCGAAACCGGAACAGCCCTTAAGCTTATTATGTGTTAATGGAAGGCTCTGGAAAGTGCCACGATACAGGGTGATAGTCCCGTACATGAAAAGACATTTTAAGTGAAATCGAGTAGGTCGGAGCACGTGAAACTTTGACTGAATATAGGTGGACCATCATCTAAGGCTAAATACTCCCAACTGACCGATAGTGAACCAGTACCGTGAGGGAAAGGCGAAAAGAACCCCTGTGAGGGGAGTGAAATAGAACCTGAAACCGTGTACGTACAAGCAGTAGGAGCAGACTTGTTCTGTGACTGCGTACCTTTTGTATAATGGGTCAGCGACTTATATTTTGTAGCGAGGTTAACCGATTAGGGTAGCCGTAGGGAAACCGAGTCTTAACTGGGCGAATAGTTGCAAGGTATAGACCCGAAACCCGGTGATCTAGCCATGGGCAGGTTGAAGGTTGAGTAACATCAACTGGAGGACCGAACCCACTAACGTTGAAAAGTTAGGGGATGACCTGTGGCTAGGAGTGAAAGGCTAATCAAACCGGGAGATAGCTGGTTCTCCCCGAAATCTATTTAGGTAGAGCCTCGGACGAATACTTACGGGGGTAGAGCACTGTTAAGGCTAGGGGGTCATCCCGACTTACCAACCCTTTGCAAACTCCGAATACCGTAAAGTACTATCCGGGAGACACACGGCGGGTGCTAACGTCCGTCGTGAAGAGGGAAACAACCCAGACCGCCAGCTAAGGTCCCAAAGTCATAGTTAAGTGGGAAACGATGTGGAAAGGCCCAGACAGCCAGGAGGTTGGCTTAGAAGCAGCCATCCTTTAAAGAAAGCGTAATAGCTCACTGGTCGAGTCGGTCTGCGCGGAAGATGTAACGGGGCTAAACTATGCACCGAAGCTGCGGATTTGAGCATACCACCCAAGCTATTTTGATTAACGTTGACAGCGCGAAGCGCACAACGTTCAAGCGTCACCCGAACGTGAGTCGGTGATGATAAAAGATAGTTTCGGGGTATGCTCAAGTGGTAGGGGAGCGTTCTGTAAGCGGTTGAAGGTGTACCGGGAGGTATGCTGGACGTATCAGAAGTGCGAATGCTGACATGAGTAACGATAATGCGGGTGAAAAACCCGCACGCCGGAAGACCAAGGGTTCCTATCCCATGTTAATCAGGGTAGGGTAAGTCGACCCCTAAGGCGAGGCCGAAAGGCGTAGTCGATGGGAAACGGATTAATATTTCCGTACTTGGTATAATTGCGATGGGGGGACGGAGCAGGCTAAGCAAGCATGGCGTTGGTAGTCCATGTGAAAGTGAGTAGGCTAGCGACTTAGGTAAATCCGGGTTGCTGTTAGGCTGAGACACGAGACGAGTCACTAAGGTGATGAAGTTGCTGATGCCATACTTCCAGGAAAAGCCTCTAAGCTTCAGATTATACCGAATCGTACCCCAAACCGACACAGGTGGTCAGGTAGAGAATACTAAGGCGCTTGAGAGAACTCGGGTGAAGGAACTAGGCAAAATCGTACCGTAACTTCGGGAGAAGGTACGCTCCTATCTGTGATGAGACTTGCTCTCTAAGCGGACGGGAGCCGCAGTGACCAGGTGGCTGGGACTGTTTATTAAAAACACAGCACTGTGCAAAATCGCAAGATGACGTATACGGTGTGACACCTGCCCGGTGCCGGAAGGTTAATTGATGGGGTTAGTTTTCGGACGAAGCTCTTGATCGAAGCCCCGGTAAACGGCGGCCGTAACTATAACGGTCCTAAGGTAGCGAAATTCCTTGTCGGGTAAGTTCCGACCTGCACGAATGGTGTAACCATGGCCACGCTGTCTCCACCCGAGACTCAGTGAAATTGAAATCGCAGTGAAGATGCTGTGTACCCGCGGCTAGACGGAAAGACCCCGTGAACCTTTACTACAGCTTGGCACTGAACATTGAACCTACATGTGTAGGATAGGTGGGAGACTAAGAAGCAGAGACGCTAGTTTTTGTGGAGTCGTCCTTGAAATACCACCCTTGTAGTTTTGATGTTCTAACGTTGGCCCCTGAATCGGGGTTACGGACAGTGCCTGGTGGGTAGTTTGACTGGGGCGGTCTCCTCCCAAAGAGTAACGGAGGAGCACGAAGGTTGGCTAAGTACGGTCGGACATCGTACGGTTAGTGTAATGGTAGAAGCCAGCTTAACTGCGAGACAGACACGTCGAGCAGGTACGAAAGTAGGTCATAGTGATCCGGTGGTTCTGAATGGAAGGGCCATCGCTCAACGGATAAAAGGTACTCCGGGGATAACAGGCTGATACCGCCCAAGAGTTCATATCGACGGCGGTGTTTGGCACCTCGATGTCGGCTCATCACATCCTGGGGCTGAAGTCGGTCCCAAGGGTATGGCTGTTCGCCATTTAAAGTGGTACGCGAGCTGGGTTTAGAACGTCGTGAGACAGTTCGGTCCCTATCTGCCGTGGGCGTTTGAGAATTGAGAGGGGTTGCTCCTAGTACGAGAGGACCGGAGTGAACGAACCGCTGGTGTTCGGGTTGTCATGCCAATGGCATTGCCCGGTAGCTACGTTCGGAACTGATAAGCGCTGAAAGCATCTAAGCGCGAAGCAGGCCTCGAGATGAGTTCTCACTAGACTTTTAAAGTCTCTGAAGGGCCGTTGAAGACTACAACGTTGATAGGCAAGATGTGGAAGCATAGTGATATGTTAAGCTAACTTGTACTAATTACCCGTGAGGCTTAACCATACAACGCCAAACGCGTTTTATAATTTACGTCCATGTAAATTACTAAAGCCGCACTACGTGCGTTAAAATCTGTTCCAGACAGATTTTTATGTGATAGTTTAAGCGCAGAAGTTAATAGAACTAAAGTAGATTACTGAAGACTTTTTATTATCAGAAATTCCAAATTTTAGTAAGTTTGATTAAATCGAACTTACACCAAATTTGCTTGGTGACAATAGCGTTTTGGACCCACCTGACCCCATGCCGAACTCAGTAGTGAAACGAAACAGCGCCGATGATAGTGTAGCATTTGTTATGTGAAAGTAGGTCATCGCCAGGCTCCAAATTAAAGAAACCCGTTACAGCTATGTGACGGGTTTTTTGTATTCTAAGCAGTCACGTCAGCCGCACAGCTTTCAGTCGTACAGCGTCAACCTAGACACCGTAGCGGGGGTTGAGTATCTGACACCCACGGATAAAAGAACGCCACGAACTCCTCAGAGCGTAATCATACAGCTTGCCCTTTTAACTCTCTTGCATTTTAATCTTGAAAAACCCGAAACCCGAAACCCGAAACCCGAAACCCGAAACCCGAAACCCGAAACCCGAAACCCGCAAAACTTTATCTACAAATGGCATCAACTGATCCCAACTATCGTGTTAGAATTTTGTTTTTATCAACATAGAGAGTGAGGACGATATTGGCTAACTCTGATTACCAACATGTCTTAAATGAAATTACCGCTGAAGTTCAACCATTGCTATCTCAGGGGAAAGTGGCTGATTATATCCCCGCGCTAGCTGAGGTTGATGCCAATCAATTTTCCATTGCTATCTACACAACGGATGGACAGACCTTTTGTGCAGGTGAGTGTACTCAGCGTTTTACTATTCAGTCTGTATCAAAAGTGATGACATTGACACTTGCCTTACAGCGTTATGGGGATGAACTATGGCAACGGGTAGGCAAAGAGCCTTCTGGTACGGCGTTTAACTCGCTGACACAGCTTGAGTTTGAAAAAGGTGTACCACGTAATCCGTTTATAAATGCTGGCGCTATTGTGACCTGTGATGCGTTATACAGTCGTTTGTCAGCACCTATGCATTCAATGCTTGAAGCTTTTCGAACTTTGTCAGGTAATAAAACAATCGTGATTGATAAAAAAGTTGCCAATTCTGAATATGAATTTCGCCATCGTAATGCTGCTATGGGGCATTTGATGAAGTCGTTTGGCAATTTTCATAATGAAGTTGATGATGTGCTGTGGGCTTATTTTAATTTTTGTGCAATAGAGCTTAACTGTGTTGAATTAGCTAAAGCGTATAATTTTTTGGCGAATAAAGGTCTTTGCCATTTGAGTGATAAGCGAGTGCTTTCCAGCTTGCAAACTAAACAGTTAAACTCTTTGTTATTTACCAGTGGTTTATATGATGCTGCAGGTGATTTTGGTTACCGAGTGGGGATGCCGGGTAAATCAGGTGTGTCGGGCACCATTTTGGCTGTGCTACCAGGTAAATTTACCGTGGCGGTGTATTCGCCTGGGTTGAATTCATACGGTAATTCAGTGGCAGGGATAGCAGCCCTGGAGCTGCTATCTAAAAAGCTCGATATTTCTATCTTTTAATTGATAAGGTAAGTCTACTGTTCCCAGTAGACTTGTTCTAAGCAATCTTCACGCTCAGGTAAACCACGCGATAAGCGAGGTGAATGTTGTACTAATACTTCATAGCTTGCACGGTTGGCATATTTACTGATCTGTGCCAATGATGAATAGGTCATTGCAGGTTGTTGGTGTTTGGCCGAGTTACCCACATTGAGCTTGTGATAAACGTTGGCTGATAGGTCATGTAACACTGCTGCTAATGCACAATCACCGGCGCCATTGGTATTTTTAATTGAGTCAGGGCCACCCATGAAAGGGGCGGTGTGACTGTAAGCGCGGATTGGCATTTCGCAATCGGCTTTGCGCATAGCGCGAGAGAATTCATAGCGGTTAAAGTCAGCTATTGCACCAGGTAATAACGGGTATTCAGTTTCCCGTTTAAATTGCTCGTCAACAAAGCCTGCCATAAATAAGCCTTTTTCACCTGCTGTGCAGATCACTAAATCGACCCAATCTAGCGCTTTATCTGCAGCCAGTAGTGGATCTTCAAAACCTGTGATTGCTAGCCCTTCTTCTTCATTCATCGCTAAAATATCAACATGCTTAGCAACAAACTCTGCCCACCAGGTTGGATCTTGCTCGATTAGGAATTTAGTGCCAAGCGTTAATACTACTGGCACGTCAGCATCATTAGCATATTTGACCGCTTGCATAGTTGCTTCGGTCATCGTCTCAGAACCTTGTGTACGCATTAAGTAAGCGCTGATCACTAAAGCTGATGAGTTTTCTATTAGCTCTTTATCAATTGATTCAGGGCGTAAATGATTCATCAGCCCGGCGCTAATTGCAAAGGTACGCTCGCCGGTATCATCAATTAAAGTGAAGCAGCGGCCAATAGGGCCATCGACAGGTTGCAAATAATCTAAATCTACACGGCTGGAGGTGTTACATAAAAAGCGATAAGCGTAGCTACCAATTTTAATGTTTTCACTCATTACACCAAGTAGCACTGAGCGATCATCAGCAAGCACTGAATAATTGTGCATCGTGTTACCAATGGTGCCACCGGCAAACTCATAGTCGACCATATCGTTGAGTTTTAAGCGGTCATATAATGCATTGGTAATATCATTATTAATAACCTGCGACATACCTCTACGCAGCTGAAATTCATCAAGAAAAGCTTGATCAACTTTAGCTTCTATATCAACCACGATTTGATCGATCCCGGTAATATAGCTGCGCTGTAACCGATCACTGGCGTTAAGTTGATTTGTTAGTGGATCTTTGGCTTCCACTGGAAAATAATGTTTATGCCTGCGGCGTCCAGGAAATTTCATTTGCTACCCGTGTGTTGTGAGCTAAATAAAAAAAGCGGGAGATTATAGCGTATATCACCTAGGGTGAGCCATGTAAAAGCTGCTTTAATTTGGTTTATTTTTATCACTAAGTACTATGTTTAGCGTTTTAATCGCCTAAGTGAGTATAATTAAACAATAATTAGTTAAAAGGTAAGTTGATGACCGAGCAATTTGATGATCAATATTGGATGGCAAAAGCACTTGAGTACGCCCACAAGGCTGAACAATTGGATGAAATTCCTGTGGGGGCAGTGCTAGTTAAAAATAACCAGTTGATTGCAGCTGGGTATAATCGTTCAATTACAGATAATGACCCTTCTGCTCACGCTGAGATGATAGCAATTCGCGAAGGTGGTAAGGCACTTAATAATTATCGCTTAATCGATTGTACGCTGTATGTCACGTTGGAGCCGTGCTCAATGTGCGCGGGTTTACTGGTACACAGTCGTATTAAGCGGCTAGTGTTTGGTGCTGCGGATGAAAAAACAGGCTCTGCGGGTTCAATAATGAATTTATTGCAAGATTCAAGGTTAAATCATCAAGTTGATGTAGAAGCTGGGGTATTAAGTGAATTATGTGGACAAACAATTTCAGACTTCTTTAAACGTCGCCGCCAAGAGATCAAAGCTAAAAAACAAGCGCAGCGCGACCTGAAGGCTTAACCTACAGGCGTAGCTGTACTTAATTCTGCCATTTGCTGCATCGCAAACATACGACGGCGCCAAATAACTTTTTTATGTAAATTACGCAGCATGATTCTGCGGCGTGTGGATGATGAATAAATCACGTTGCGTTTGAACGAATGAGTACGCCGACGTTTTAACATGGTTGCTCCTGAAAATGTGAGAGTGAGAAAAGATATAAGTTAATTATATACTTGATACTACACAGTAGTGATCATTTGATGACAAGTAAATAGATATTTTAGTTTGCGAGTACCTATCGCATTTAAAGTTATTTTTATTGTTCGCCGTTATCTTTTTTTGACGGTGACAGCTCATCTATACTGTCATCTTTTGTTGGGGAGAGCGTGGTTTGTATTGTGGCAGGCTTTTGATTTTTAATCTCAGCAGCTTGAGCCGCAGGTTGAGCTATTTGTTCAGCCTCATCGGGTTCCGTGGTCGGTGTGCTGATCGCATCATTTTCATCGAGCCATACCAGCGCGTCGTAATAACGGCGAATATTATCAACGTATTGCACCGCAACATCACCGCGTGAATAGCCATATTTGGTTTTTCGGTAGTATCTCTTTTTGATTAATAACGGCAGGCGTTTTTTTACATCGGCCCATTTATCAGGGCTTGCGCCTTGTTGCTCGGTGATGATCCGTGCGTCGTTCACATGACCCCAACCAATATTGTATGAAGCCAATGCCAGCCAAGTGCGATCCGGCTGTGGCACACGATCAGGAATACGCTTTTCTAGTTTCATTAAATATTCAGCGCCGCCTTTGATGTTCTGCTCTGGCGCTAAACGGTTAGTGACACCTACTTGCTTGGCTGTATCGAGAGTGAGCATCATAATACCACGTACGCCAGTTGGCGATTTTGCTCGTGGATTCCACATTGATTCTTGATAACTTAAAGCTGCAAGTAGTCGCCAATCTAGGCTACCAGCATATTGCTCAAACCAAGGTTGGTATTTTGGTAAGGTTTCTTTAATTGCTTCAATATAGGCAAGGGTATTTACGTAATTAAACTGACGTACATGACCAAAGTACTTTTCTTCAAGTACGTAGAGTTGGTTACTTTGTTTTACTTCACCGAAAAATGGCACCATTAGCGCATAGAGCGAATCATCGCCATCTTTACGAAGTAACCATGCGATAGGGTCGTTGCGTGTGACTGAAAAGCCGATGCTTAGATTGGGGTGATAACGACGAAATAAAGATAGTGTATGGGAGTCTGCTAGGGTGTAATCAATTTCGCCATCGATCACTGCTTGTAATAGCTCTTCTTCATCTAAATCTTCTGTTTCGTGCCAAGTTAAATCAGGGTGAGTTTGCTTTAGCTGTTGTAGGGCTAGTGAGTGACTACTTTTGGCCAATACGGTGAGATTATCTGTTAGATCATCAAAATCACGTGGTCTAACTCTACCTTGTTTATAAACCAACTTTTGACTAATAGTGCGGTAAGTCGGACCAAATCGATAATTTTGTGCTCGGGCTTTATTATAGGTTAGGCCAGATGCAATTAAGTCTAAATCACCGTTGTCTAAACGTGAAAACATATCGGATAAGTTAAAAAACGGCACCATTTCAAGCTCAACACCTAAGTGATCGGCAAACTCTTGCGCTAGCTCATATTCAAAACCTTGCTCGCCTTGCACCGCTTGATAATAATTACTCGCGCCAGCTAAAGTACCTACTCTTATTTTATTTTGAGCTTTAATATGACTCAGTTGAGATTGTTGTTGCTGCATATCGCAGGCACATAAAAGCATTACTAACGTAATGATTGTTATTAGCTTTTGTTTAAACATACTGCGCCCCTTGAATGCTACTACTCCCTTATATCAAAACTTTTCGACGCCGTCACTTGGCGATTGGTTTTAAGTGCTGTTTTGTCACGACAACTTAAGCCACTGTAAACAGCAAACATCTTAACTAACTGTTGGCTTTAAACAATTTTAATTCCCCCCCGATCCTGTATTTCCGAGTTACTTGAGTATATAATACGCGCCTAAAATATCGTTCAATCCCTAACCCCGGATGAAAATACCTATGTTGATCCTTCGTGGTGCACCAGCACTTTCCGATTTTAGAGTTCAGAAAATTTTAGCCCGTTGCCAACAGGCGCAACTTCCAGTTACTAACGTATACGCTGAGTATGCGCACTTTGCTGATTTAACAGCACAGCTGTCAAGTGACGAGCAAACTAAGCTTGAGAAGTTACTTACCTATGGTCCAACGATTGCCGAACATACACCTGCAGGCACTTTAGTGTTAGTAACGCCACGCCCTGGCACTATTTCACCATGGGCTTCAAAGGCGACGGATATTGCTCATAACTGTGGCTTAGCACAAGTGCACCGTGTAGAGCGTGGTATTGCTTACTACGTTGAAGGTGACTTAAGCGCCGAGCAATTAACTGAAGTTGCTGCTTTATTACATGACCGTATGACCGAAGCGACACACAGCACAATGGACGATGCTGGCAAGTTATTCCGCACTGACGCTCCAGGCAAAATGTCATCTGTTGATATTTTAGGTGGTGGTCGAGAAGCTCTCGCTACAGCAAACGTTGAGCAAGGCTTTGCACTGGCGGATGACGAAATTGATTACTTGGTAGAAAACTTCCAAAAGTTAGGGCGCAACCCGAACGACATCGAATTATTTATGTTTGCACAAGCAAACTCTGAACATTGTCGCCATAAAATCTTTAATGCTGATTGGACAATTGACGGAATTGAACAGCCTAAATCTCTGTTCAAAATGATAAAAAATACCTATGAGCTAAACCCTGAGAATGTGTTATCAGCTTATAAAGATAACGCAGCGGTAATGAAAGGCTCTAAAGCAGGTCGTTTCTTCCCAAATGCTGAAGGCGAATACGCTTATCATCAAGAGAACATTGAAATCCTGATGAAAGTTGAAACCCATAATCACCCAACTGCAATTGCGCCATTCTCTGGTGCGGCAACCGGTTCTGGTGGTGAAATTCGTGATGAAGGTGCAACGGGCCGTGGCTCTAAGCCAAAAGCGGGTTTAGTTGGTTTTACTGTATCGAATCTACGTATTCCAGGCTACGAGCAACCATGGGAAACTGATTTTGGAAAACCAGGCCGTATTGTTAACGCACTTGATATTATGATCGATGGCCCACTAGGCGGCGCAGCATTTAACAATGAGTTTGGTCGTCCTAACTTGTTAGGCTATTTCCGTACTTATGAAGAACAAGTAAATAGTCATAATGGTGTTGAAGTTCGTGGTTACCATAAGCCGATCATGCTTGCCGGTGGCTTAGGTAATATTCGTACTGATCATGTACAAAAGGGTGATATTCCCGTTGGCGCTAAGCTGATTGCACTGGGTGGCCCTGCAATGAACATTGGTTTAGGTGGCGGCGCCGCTTCATCAATGGCATCGGGTCAATCAAATGAAGATTTAGATTTTGCTTCGGTACAACGTGAGAACCCTGAAATGGAACGTCGTTGCCAGGAAGTAATCGATAAATGTTGGCAGTTAGGTGATGCTAACCCAATCGCGTTTATCCACGATGTGGGTGCAGGTGGTTTATCAAATGCTTTCCCTGAGCTTGTTAATGATGGTGGTCGTGGTGGTAAGTTCCAACTGCGCGATATTCCTAACGATGAACCAGGTATGGCGCCTCATGAGATTTGGTGTAACGAATCACAAGAGCGTTATGTACTTGCAGTCGCCGTAGAAGATTTTGACCGCTTTGAAGCAATTTGTAAGCGTGAGCGTGCGCAATATGCGGTAATTGGTGAAGCTACAGAAGAGCGCCACTTAACAGTTGCTGATAGCCATTTTGATAATAACCCAGTTGATTTACCTCTGGATGTATTATTAGGTAAAGCACCGAAAATGCACCGCGAAGCGTATTCTTTAAAAGCTAATAGCGACGCGCTAGATACAACAAAAATTGATATCGCAGAAGCTGCAGAGCGTTTATTACGTTTGCCTACAATCGCTGAAAAAACCTTCTTGATCACCATTGGTGACCGCTCTGTAACCGGTTTAGTTGCGCGCGACCAAATGGTTGGTCCTTGGCAGGTGCCAGTTGCTAACTGTGCAGTAACAGCTGCAACTTATGATACTTACCATGGTGAAGCAATGTCACTGGGTGAACGTACGCCTGCGGCACTACTTAATTATGGTGCTTCTGCTCGTTTAGCTGTGGCTGAGTCGTTAACTAATATTGCCTGTGCAAATATTGGCGGCTTAGAAAACATTAAGTTATCAGCTAACTGGATGGCAGCAGCGGGTCACCCAGGTGAAGATGCTGGTCTTTACGAAGCGGTTAAAGCCGTTGGTGAAGAGCTTTGTCCTGCATTAGGTTTAACAGTTCCAGTGGGTAAAGACTCTATGTCGATGAAAACCCAATGGGATGAAAATGGCGAACAGAAATCTGTTACTGCACCGCTTTCATTAATCATCACTGCATTTGGCCGAGTTGAAGATGTGCGCAAAACAGTTACCCCTCAGTTACGTACAGATAAAGGTGAAACATCACTGATCTTGGTTGATTTAGGTGCTGGCAAAAACCGTATGGGTGCATCAAGCTTAGCGCAAGTTTATAAGCAGCTAGGTGATGTAACCCCTGATG
This sequence comes from Pseudoalteromonas sp. KG3, assembly GCF_030436385.1. Lineage (NCBI taxonomy): Bacteria > Pseudomonadati > Pseudomonadota > Gammaproteobacteria > Alteromonadales > Pseudoalteromonadaceae > Pseudoalteromonas > Pseudoalteromonas sp. KG3. The sequence continues at coordinate 1,922,320 of NZ_CP098523.1, read as the reverse complement.
TTGATAGCCCTGAATTACTAAAAGGCTTCTACAACGCGATGCAAGCGTTAGTTGCTGATAACAAGTTACTCGCTTATCACGACCGTTCAGACGGTGGTTTGTTCACTGCAGTTGCTGAAATGGCTTTTGCAGGTCATACCGGTGTAACCATTGACCTTGATGGTTTGACTGGTTCAGATATTGAAGTACTTTATAACGAAGAGCTTGGCGCTGTAATTCAAGTTGCTAATAGCGATTTAGACGCTGTAAACGCTGTGTTTGCTGAGCACGGCATTGCAGCAATTAGCCATGCAATTGGTACATTAAATAGCGATGACACAGTGGTATTTAATCGTGCAGGTAACACTGTTCTTAGCAATACACGTACTGAGCTTCGTACTATTTGGGCTGAGACTACGTACCAAATGCAAGCACGTCGTGATAACCCTGATTGTGCTAAGCAAGAGTTTGATGCCAAGTTTGATGCTAAAGACCCTGGTCTGAACGTTAAACTAAACTTTGACTTAAACGAAGATGTCGCTGCACCTTATATTGCTACAGGCGCTAAGCCTAAAATGGCTATTTTGCGTGAGCAAGGTGTTAACTCGCATCTAGAAATGGCTGCGGCATTTAACCGTGCAGGTTTTGCTGCGGTTGATGTACACATGAGCGATATTCTGGAAGGGCGTTTAAGCCTTGAAGAATTTAAAGGCTTAGTAGCCTGTGGTGGCTTCTCTTACGGTGACGTATTAGGTGCTGGTGAAGGTTGGGCTAAATCAATCTTGTTTAATGATATGGCACGTGATCAGTTCCAAAGCTTCTTTGAGCGTCAAGACTCATTCAGTTTAGGTGTGTGTAACGGCTGTCAGATGTTATCAACATTAAAAGAGTTGATCCCTGGTACTGAGCATTGGCCACGTTTTGTTACGAACAAGTCTGAGCGTTTTGAAGCACGCTTTAGCTTAGTTGAAGTACAAGAAAATCCATCAGTATTCTTCAACGGTATGGCGGGATCTCGTATGCCTATCGCTGTATCTCACGGTGAAGGTCATGCTGAGTTTGCAAATGATGCAGCAGTGAAAGCAGCGCTTGAGTCAGGTACTGTAGCGGTTAAGTTTGTTGATAACTACGGTAACCCGACAACACAATACCCTGCTAACCCGAACGGCTCGCCAGAAGGTATCACAGGTATAACGTCAGCTGATGGTCGTGCTACTGTAATGATGCCACACCCTGAACGTGTATTCCGTGCGGTTGCTAACTCTTGGCACCCAGATGAGTGGCGTGAAGATAGCCCATGGATGCGTATGTTCCGTAACGCACGTAAAAATGTCGGTTAAACTTCATTTATACACACTGGATTCATGATCTAGTTGTAAAATAAAAGGCTGCAATGTGCAGCCTTTTTTGTTTATGCTGGTCAAAGGTCAAAGGTCAAAGGTCAAAGGTCAAAGGTCAAAGGTCAAAATTATTTTAAGGATGATATGTTTAAACGTGTAGCTTGGGGGTTATTAATTCTATTGCTAAGTGTACTTACACTTGGTTATGTTTTTCGCATGCCGATCACTTTGCATTTTGTGGCTCCTTCTTTACAGAATTCAGGTGTTGAACTGCATTGTTTGGATTGGTCGCTAACGAGCAATCTAGATCTGCATGTAGAGCGTGCGTGTATTGGTTACCAAGGTCAACAACTAGAACTTGCAGATATTACCGTTAATACCAAACAGGTAATTATCAACCGTGCCAACCTTAGGTTAGTTACACCTGCTGCATCAGCTGAATCATCTAAGGCAAAAAAATTAGCATTAACACTGATTGAAAGCAGGCCACTTTTGACGGTAAAGCGACTAGTGATTTCACATTCGCAATTAGCAAAGCCACTGGCTATTAGTGTCCATGAAGCCAATATAAATCAATTTGATGTTAGTGGCGATATAACGGCTAGCGCGTCGCTATTTACAAATCGCGTAACCGGGCAAGTAAAACTTGATGATGAGCTAGTTAGTAAAATGATGCATATTGCTCAGTTGAGTATGAATAGCCAAAATCATTTTAGTTTTGATGGTTTGAGTTTAGCGCTTGATTCACAGATTGATGCTCAATACATCGCTGAGCTTGAAAACTGCGCAATTACATTACAGGTTAACGGTAATGTGAGTAGCCAGTATGACTTAAACTCTCAGCGGTTAACTTTGGCTGCGCAGCAATTAACAAGCTCACTTGACGCACAAGCGCACTGTTTGCAGCAAATTGCACAATTAACAGCAGATACAAAGCAACAGCAATTTATTGCCAAGCAAATACCACTTCATTGGCAACTGCAATTACCAGCACATATAGTATGGCAGGATAATAGCCTACAACTAGATACCGTTAATCTTGTTGCTGCTACAAGCGAGTTAAGAGTAAATAACCTCAATGTAAATATTAATGATTTGCCCAACAGCTTAAAAGCTGGGCTTGCTTTTTCGCTGCAAAATGATGACATTAAAAAGTTTAGTTTAACCACTCATGTGGCTAATCATGACGCTGTAGGCACGTATCAATTAGATTTAGTGCAGTTGCCTGACTTTATAGCCGTGGATGCAAAAAACCTAGCCAGTAACGGCGAATTTACTGTAAAAGACTTTTTAACTGCGGCGTATGGGCGACTGTCTGCAAAGTTAGCAATTGGTAAGCTGGCTGTTGATGAGCTAACGGTAAACAAGTATCAAGGAACATTAACAGCAAAAATTAATGAGCAACGTTATACAACCGCAGCACTTGTAAGCCAAGTTGATACAATTAATGTCAGTGATTATAAATTAACGCAATTAAAAAATAACTTGAATGCTTCTGGCGACCTAGGGGCGGGGGAACTGTTTATTGATATAACCAGTGAAACTAGTTTAGCAGCACTACAAAGTGAGTTAATTGATCTTAACAATATCAAGGTAAGCTCTCGAGGCATGCAAAGCCGTGCATTAGAAGCTTCACACCAAGTGATGATTGATGATATTGAAGTGATAGTTACGCATCATATGAGTAGCACAGCGCACCCTGTTGAAGTGATTATTCCGGAGCAATCGATAGCGCGATTTAATCCCATCTTACATCAGTTTGCTCCGCTGGCGACATTAACCGATGGTGCTGTTACGGCGCAGCTCAAAGGGGATATTAATTTACTCGCGGCTGATCTTACTGTACAGCTAACGGGCGTAAATGGCTTGTATACAGATTACCTGATCAATGGCTTTAATAGCCAATTGGTAGGGCGGTATGATTCAGGGCAGCTTAATGTTAAGCCGACTAAATTTGATATCAATGAACTACGTGCCGGTGCGATTGTTGAAAATATAACGGGTTTTTTGCAACTGCAAGATAATGAAGCTGTGCTAACAACACTTAACGGGGAAGTGATGGGCGGCAGTTTTATACTCGATAAGTACCGAGTAACAGAGCAAGCTCAGCAAGCACTGCTTACATTTAAAAATATTGATGCCAGTAAGGTAATCTCCCTTGATGAAAAATCAGGAGTCAGTTTAACGGGGCGAGTTGCGGGTACGTTACCGGTGTATTTTACTGACTCAGGTATTGAGGTGAAGGATGGTCAGCTCACTAATCAAGGAGCGGCTAAGTTACTGATCACTAATAATGCCGCTTTTAATGCGGTCAAAGCGCAGCAGCAAGAGTTAGGCCCTATATTAGGGCTACTTGAAGATTTAGATATTCAGAGTATTAAAAGTAGTGTTAATTTAAAGCCCGATGGTTGGATGACCTTAGGCGTTAATTTACAAGGTTATAATAAACCGCAGGCGCAGCAAGTTAACTTTAACTACAATCATGAAGAAAATGTGTTTACGCTATTACGTGCATTACGCTTAAGTGATGAAATTACGCAAAAAGTTGAACAACAGTATTCAACAGAAGGAAGTAATAATGACTAAATGGTTAGTGATATTAACAGTATTGGGATTACTCAGTGCATGCACACATCGTGTTGAGGTGGCAGCAAAAGAGCCGATCACGATTAACTTGAATGTGAAAGTTGATCATGAGATCCGTGTAAAAGTTGACAAAGAACTCGACAATTTATTTAGTGATGATAGCGAATTATTCTAAGGAACCATTATGAGCAGAGTAAAAAATAAAAAACTAAACATAATCACGTTATTGAGCGCCGTTTGTTTGTCGTTTTCGGCGTGGGCTATTAGTTTAGATGATGCCAAAAACCAAGGTTTAGTAGGCGAAGACAGCTCGGGTTATTTAGGTCTTGTGGTACAAAATGCAGAGGCTAAAGCAGTTGTTGATGAAATTAACGCAAAACGTAAAGCACAATATTTAAAGCTTGCGAAAAAGAACAATTTGTCGCTTGCTCAGGTTGAAGCATTAGCGGCGGCAAAGACGATTGAAAAAACTCAATCCGGTCACTTTATTGAAGTGAACGGCGAATGGGTTAAAAAATAACGAAATGCTTAACCTAGCGCTTAGGCGCTAGGTTTTTTACACCCTGCAAGTAGCTGCTGCCAAAAATCAATGCCTTTACGGCGGGCTAAGTTGATATTGTGCTCAGGGATAGATTCAGGCTCGTCGTATTCATCTAATGCAGCGCTCATACTGGCTTCGCGAATTAAATGTAAGGTGGGAAAAGGTGCGCGGTTGGTATAGTTAGCTGCATCACTATCATCGCTATCAGCAAATACATAATCTGGGTGGAAGTTTGCTATTTGGTATTTGCTTTCAAAGCCTTGTGCTACTAACAGTGCATTGGCTAAATCCACTAAATCTAAAAACGCTTCAAAATCAGCAAAGCCCTGCTCAAACATTAGTAATGTTGTTTCACGTGCTGGTTGTCTTTCAAGTTCTATACACTGCTCAATCATTTCCATAACCGCGTCATCAATACTGGTAGCAAGACTTGTTTGATAATGAATACAATTATTCTCAACTTCTTTGCGAGCGAAAGGGCAAAAGTTATATTTAACAATGACATTCGATACCCAAAGGCGGGTTTGCTGCTCTGCTAATGTGGTATTTATGAGTTTAGTCATTGTGAGGCTCTAAATATTTGTTAATGATATTGATGGTTTTGGCTATGGCGCCTTGATTATTTGCAACACATTGCGCAGCTTGTAAGCCTAACTGTTGGCAAAATACAGGTTGCTGGTAAAGCTTTATTAACTGCTCTGTTAAGCTTGTGACATCGCTTACTAGGATACAACCCCCAAGCTTAATAAGCTCAGGATAAACATGGTTAAAATTATAGGTATGTGGGCCGCTTAAGACCCCCACAGAAAAAGCCGCAGATTCTAGAGGGTTGTGACCACCGCGCTCAATTAAACTCCCTCCAATATAACTAATGTTAGCCATGCCATATAAACATTGCAGCTCACCTAAGGTATCGCCAAGCAGTACGTGTTCATTTTGGTAGTTGTTGTGGCTGCGCCGGCTGAAGCTTAATGTTGAACTGGCAAGCAAGGCTGCTACCTTATCGAACTGCTCAGGGTGGCGTGGGGCTATGACTAGTAACGCATCTGGCGCAACTTCTAAAAGACGCTGATGTGCAGTTAAGATTAATTCATGCTCAATAGGGTGTGTGGAACCGGCAACCCAAATAAAACGTTGCTTGTTGTATTGGCTTTTTAAAGTCGCAACTTTTAATAATTGTTCAGCGCCTGGTTTGATATCAAACTTAATCGACCCCGTTACTTGTACTTTTTCTGGTTTGAGGCCAAGTTCGATAAAGCGAGTGGCGTCGTCTTGATTGTGGCTCGCCAATGCGGAAATAGAATTCATCAGTGTACGTGTTAGCGGTGCTACTTTTTGGTAACCCTGCTGGGATTTAGCCGATAATCGCGCATTGAGTACTAGAACAGGAATATTACGCTGTTTACTTTGCGCAAGCAGGTTTGGCCAAAGTTCGGTTTCTAAAATGCATAATAATGATGGTTGGAGACTTTTAAAAAAACGCGCAGTGGCACAGGGGAAATCAAGCGGTAAATAGACACATCGCACTGAATCTTTAAAATTGGCGTGAATCTGCTCGCGTCCGGTAGGGGTGTTGCAGGTGAGCGTAATCGAATAGTCAGGCTGCTGATTTTGCAATTCTTTAATTAAAGGTGTTGCCGCAAGTACTTCACCAACTGACGCACAGTGAATCATAATTGTTGGCTTTTTACTTTGCGGGTTGTGCGTGCGAATGAAGCCGAATCGCTCCGCGAAGTGGGCACGATAACCTGCATTTTTTTTGCCTCTTAGTACATATAAATAAAAGCCTATAACTGGGCTTAGCAGATAAAGAGTAAGTGAGTAAAAAAAGCGTGCCATTTTCTAGCCTCAAAGTATAAAGGTCAATGATAACGCGGATACCCGTTAAGCAAAATGCGAAATTGTTAAAAATCGTTACAACAGCTAGTTTTGAGTGTTTAGTTGCAGCTAATTTGGTAATATTTCTCTACCTTTATGAAAAATATAGTCGTTATGAAATTCAAATTGATAAAAGCCGCGGTATTAACCAGTTTTATAAGTTGCGCATTCTCTGCATTTGCAACACCTACTGCATACTTACCGATAGGCATGGATGCACAGCTTGATCATCAGCTCGATACTTTATTTGCGCTTACTTCTGGCACGCCGATGGCCAAGCCTTATCGCTTAACGGAAGTTGAAGCGGCGCTTAATAAATTGCAAAACTCACAACCAAGTTTAGTGTCAGCAATACGTGCGAAAATAAAGCCTTATCAAGGTAGTGACAATATTACACGTGTTGGTGTAAAGCTTAGAGCTGATGGGAATCAATCAACTAAACTTGCAAATCAACGGGGGGTTAGCTCTGATGAGTGGGGTCAGGTATTTTTTGAAGGTATTTGGCGCCCTAATGATTACAGTTTAGTGCAAGTAGGTGCTGATTATCGTGCCAAACAAAATAAATTAGTTAACTATAATAGTTTTGTTAGTTTTGCTGGCGATGATTTACAGCTGAATATTGGCTATAAAGAGCATTGGTTTTCACCATTTAAACAATCAGCACAAATTATTTCGACTAATGCACGAACTTCACCATCGATTTCATTAGGCATGGTGGCACCTGCGCACAATTGGTGGAACTTTGATTTTGAGCTTTATTACTCTGAACTTGAACATGTTGAAAAGGGTATTTTATATCAAGATGAACTACATGACGGCACACCACGTTTAGCCGGAACTCATATCAGCATTGAGCCTGTATCTGGCTGGAAGATTGGCTTAAATCGCATGATGCAGTTTGGCGGAGGGCCTCGAGAGGTTGGTTTTAGTGATGTAGTTAAGGCTTTTTTTGACCCCGCTGGTAATGATAATGCAGGTATGGTTGAAGGTGGCCGAGATAATGAATTAGGGGATCAATGGGCCTCTATAACCTCGAGCTTTAACTTTAACTGGGGAATGCCAGCCGAGCTATACTTTGAATATGGCGGTGAAGATACCAATAATCATAATAATTGGCAACTTGGTAACTTGGCCACCAGTGCAGGGCTGTTTTTACCAACACTTACACCCAATATTGCATTGCGTTACGAATATACCAAAATGGAAAGCTTATGGTATGTGAATGCTATTTATCCAACCTATGGAAACACAAAAGACGGTTTTGTTTTTGGTCATTTTGCAGGGGATCAGCGTACCTTTGGTGATGCCGCGCCTAGTGATATCCATGTTATTGAAATGGCATATAATGAGAACTTACATTCTTTATGGCGTGCTAAATTTACTTTAGTTGACAATACTAGTAATTACTTGAATGAACTAGGGCAGTTGGGTGATGATTACGAGCAAGCGATTGAATTACAGCTAAGCAATAACCGAAAATGGCAAGAATATAATATTGAAACTACGTTGACCTATGGTGAAGATGTATTTGGTGAAAACTATACGTGGCTATCTGTGGCACTTTTTTGGTAGTAGCTAGTCAGACTTATTTTAAGAGGATTACCCATGTCTAATATTGATTCTGTAGCGAGCAGCTACCTTGAAAGTTTAACCCGTCACCAACTATTGTTTGAGACGATGGAAACCTATCATCCGCAAGTAATGCAATTGCTTGAGGTGTGCCATAGTACTTTGCAAGCCGGTGGTAAAGTGATTTGGTTTGGTAATGGTGGCAGCGCAGCAGATGCCCAGCATTTAGCCGCGGAGTTTGTTGTACGTTACAAATTAGAACGTGGTCCGTTGGCATCAATGGCATTGACAACCGATACATCAATCTTAACCGCACACAGTAACGACTATCACTTTGATACGGTTTTTGAGCGTCAGGTTCTTGCATTATGTAAGCCTGAGGATTTAGTGATTGGTTTAACTACCTCTGGTACTAGCGCTAATATCAATCTGGCGCTTGCGGCGGCAAATGAAATTGGCGCTTATACAGTTGCGTTTACTGGCCGTGATGGTGGTAAGGTTAAAGATATCGCGAAATTACCGATTATTATTAAAAATGATGAAACAGCGCGTATTCAAGAAGCGCATATGTTTATTGGTCATTGGCTATGTGAAGCCATCGATATGGTCGTAGCGGGGCAAAATTAATGGATTTAGGGTTATTTAAGAACCTGTCAAACGCAAAGATATTAGTGGTTGGAGATGTGATGCTTGACCGCTATTGGCATGGTGACTCAGGGCGTATATCTCCAGAAGCACCGGTGCCTATTGTCAAAGTCAGTAAGTTTGAAGACAAAGCGGGTGGCGCAGCCAACGTGGCAAAAAATATTGCTCGGCTAGATGGTAAAGTTGGTTTACTTGGTCTTATTGGTGAGGATGAAAGCGGGCAAATTTTAGAGAATATCCTGGCTGAAGAGCGAATTGATTCACAATTAGTGAGTGTGTGTGAGTTACCAACGATTTCAAAAATGCGCGTAATTAGCCGTCATCAGCAAGTTGTCCGCCTTGATTTAGAAGAGATGTTTACTGAGCAACACAGCCAATTGCTGTTAAATCGTCTGCAATTAGTTGTTGATGATTACGATTTTGTATTGTTTTCTGATTACAATAAAGGCTCATTAAGCCTGATCCAACAAATGATTACATTAGCAAAAAATGCTGGAAAAACAGTATTAATTGACCCTAAATCAGCCGATTTGAATTTATATCGGGGCGCTGACTATATCACCCCTAATTTAAATGAGTTTAAACTCGCCGGTGGTAAAACGGGTTCAGAGCAAAGCTTAACTGATAGCGCGCGGGCATTAATTAAAGATGCTGGTGTTGCAGCTATGCTGTTAACGCGCTCAGAGCAAGGCATGTCGCTGATCAGTGCTGATGAAAAACACGATTTTTCAGCGCAACAGCTTGAAGTCAGTGATGTTACTGGTGCTGGAGATACAGTTATTGCAACTTTGGCGGTGATGTTAGGTGCTGGCATGCAGCCAAAAGATGCGGTTGAAATTGCTAACCTTGCTGCAGGTATTGCAGTCAGTAAATTAGGTGCTGCGACCGTATCGCCTGAAGAGCTAAGCCGTAAACTAGGTCAATATTTACAAAAAACCGGTGAGCATTATCAAACTCCATTTGATGATGTGTTGAAACACATTGAGTTTGCAAAACAAAATGGTGAAACTATCGTGTTTACCAATGGCTGTTTTGATATTCTTCATGCAGGGCATGTACGCTATTTAGCGCAAGCTAAAGCACGTGGTGACCGTTTAGTGGTTGGCTTAAATAACGATGAATCAATCACGCGTTTAAAAGGCCCTGAGCGTCCAATTAACCCACTTGATGAGCGGGCCATGGTGCTGAGCGCTTTGGCATCAGTTGATTGGGTTATTCCATTTGGTGCAGTTGAAGAAAACGATACACCCGCTAAATTAATTGAACTGATCAGCCCTGATATCTTAGTAAAGGGAGGCGATTACACGGTTGAGCAAATTGCCGGTGCTGAACATGTACTTCGCCATGGTGGAAAAGTAGAAGTCCTTGAATTTCTAAATGGCTGCTCTACGTCTAAAGTGATCAGTAAAATAAAGGCTTAACGGCTATATTTTTAGAGTGGACTGGTATGCTGTGTGTAACTGCTGCCAGTCGCTTGGTTGCCAATGCATGACTTGATTTCTGCCTTGCTCTTTATGAAATGAACGAGCAAGGCGAGTCATATTAGCTTGCTGCCAATGACTGGCAGGGGGTTTTAGTTCACCGCGGTCAAAGTCAATAATATATACCTCGCCCGTTTCATCAAAGAGAATGTTGTTAATATTCAAATCAGCGTGATACACGCCATGATTATGAAAATCCGCAATAGTATGAGCAATTTGCTCAAGCTCTTGTTTCGTTAAAGGGCGAGTTTTTAGTACATCCAGCACACTTTGCGCGCCAGTAATCGCTTGGGTAATAATATCGCCGCGGTATATTAAACCTTGTACACTGATCTTTGCTGCAATCGGCATCGGCACGTTTAAACCGAGTTCAATTAGTTGCATCATCAGCGCAAACTCTTGGTAAACACGGGTGTTTTTAATGCCTCTGTAAAGGTATTGATCGCTTAATACTTTACCCACTAAACCACCACGCCAATAATGCCTAAGTACGGCTGTTAAGTCGTGGTGACAAAAAAACCAAGCCGTGGCGCGGCCTTTTTTTGTGCCGACGATCTTTTCTTGCTGCTGCCAATATTCATTATCAAACCAATTTAAGCTAACTTGAGCGCTGTACTCTGGGTGGCTTAAAATGATGTGCTCATTGATGGTTTGTTGATTAAACATAATGTATTTACTTAATTACAGGCGATAACGGTATCTTAACCTGTTTTAAAGCCTAGTATAAGTGCTTGCAATAGCGAGCGGTTAATTTAAGATCATCACAATTACCAAGCATACGCTAAGGACTTCTGTGACTGACTCAATCACTTATTCAGATATTTGTATTTTAAGACTTTCAGCTATTGGTGATGTTTGCCATGGCGTCTCTGCGGTGCAAGCCATTCAAAAAGCGCACCCTAGTGCAAAAATCACCTGGGTGGTCGGCAAAGTTGAAGCCATGCTACTGGCTGATCTACCAGGTGTTGAGCTGGTGGTGTTTGATAAAAAGCAAGGTAAGGCTGCCTATCAGCAGCTAAAACAACAATTTAAAGGCCGTAAGTTTGATGTGCTACTGCATATGCAAGTGGCGCTTCGGGCTAACTTAGTGGCGCGTTGTATCCCTGCTAAAGTTAAAATTGGCTTTGATTGGGCGCGCTCAAAAGAATTACATAGTTTATTTATTAATAAACGCATAGCACCACAGCAACAAGCGCATGTGTTAGAAGGCTTTAAAGGTTTTGCGCAAGCGATAGGTGTAGCAGATTATCAGCCTAACTGGCAAATGCCATTCAGCGAACAGGATCAAAGCAATGCAGATGAGTTACTAGGGACGGAGCGGTTAGCTGGGCGAATTTTTGTGATTTCCCCTGCTGCCAGTAAAAAAGAGCGCAATTGGCTGGCTGAACGCTATGCTAAGCTTGCAGAGCATGCCCACAAGCAAGGGTTTCATGTGGTGATCACGGGTGGCCCAACTCCCCTTGAAGTGACGCTGAGTGATGAGATTATTGCAGCCACGACAACGCCTATCCTTAATTTAGTGGGTAAAACCAAGCTTAAAGAGCTGTTATGTGTATTAAAGCGAGCGGCATTGGTATTAGCACCGGATACTGGCCCTGCGCATATGGCAGTTACCGTAGGCACTCCGGTTATTGGTTTATATGCCCACTCGAATCCAAAGCGTACTGGCCCTTATTTATATCAAAATTATGTCGTCGAGGTTTATCATCAAAACTTGCTTAAGCAAACTGGTAAAACCGCTGAACAATTGCCATGGGGCGTGCGGGTTAAAGGCAGTGACCTAATGAGCCAAATAAGTGTTGATGAAGTAACTTTGATGTTTGACCTTGTGGTTGAGAAAGAGCAACTGCTGCAAACAGAGGGGGAGCAATATGAATAAGGCCCTGTTTTTAGACCGTGATGGCGTGGTTAATATTGATCATGGTTATGTTTATGAGTCGGACAAGTTTGAATTTGTACCAGGCGTATTTACTGCATGTAAGGCGTTTGTTGATGCGGGCTTCAAACTGATCATAGTAACTAATCAATCGGGGATTGGCCGTGGTTACTATTCAGAGGCGGATTTTCACGCTTTAACACAGTGGATGATTGCCCAATTTGCTGCGCATCAAGTAACGGTGACAGATGTTTATTTTTGCCCGCACCACCCGAAAAAAGCATTACCCGAATACCTCAAAGAGTGTGATTGTCGTAAACCAGCGCCAGGAATGTTACTGCAAGGCATCGCTGAGTATCATATAGATCCAACGCAAAGTATTATGGTCGGAGATAAACTCAGCGATATGCAAGCGGCAACAGCTGCCAATATAGCCACGTGTGTGTTAGTGCGCTCAGGGCAAAGCTTTGATGAGACTGCGATCGCTAATGCGCATCATGTGTGTGACTCCCTTGCTGATTTAGCAGAAATACTTTTAAAATAATTTTCATTCACAAACAACTGGCAGCAAAAGTTGTCAGTCCTTATTTATGCGATGAACTACAAACAGTGCATTTGTTTGACTAAACTTTTACAATAGCGGCAAAGATGAGCCGTGTTAATTCATGTTCGCTCGCCCCGTTCAATAAATTGGAGATTTCAGATGAGAGCATCTGCGTTTTTTAGCCAGCTTCAGCAGCAAATTGATGAAGTAAAAGCTGAAGGTTTGTACAAAAATGAGCGAGTGATCACTTCACAGCAGCAAGCTCAAATCCAAGTGGCTTCTGGTGACAAGGTTATTAATTTTTGTGCTAATAATTATTTAGGTTTGGCAAATAGCCCCGAGCTTATTCAAGCTGCACAAAACGGCTTAAATGACCATGGTTTTGGCGTTGCTTCTGTTCGTTTTATCTGTGGTACGCAAGATATTCATAAAACCTTAGAGCAAAAAATTAGTGCCTTTTTAGAAACTGAAGACACTATTTTATATTCATCATGCTTTGATGCTAACACTGGGTTATTTGAAACTATCTTAGGCGCTGATGATGCGATTATCTCTGATTCGTTAAATCATGCATCTATCATCGATGGCGTGCGTTTATGTAAAGCTAAACGTTTCCGTTATGCGAATAACGATATGGCGGATTTGGAAAAGCAGTTGATTGCAGCTGATGAAGCGGGTGCCAAAACAAAACTTATCGCCACTGATGGTGTGTTCTCAATGGATGGCGTTATCTGTAATTTAGAAGCCGTCTGTGACTTGGCTGATAAATATAATGCCCTAGTGATGGTTGATGACTCACATGCCGTTGGTTTTGTTGGCGAAAATGGTAAAGGCACACCTGAGTACTGCAACGTATTAGATCGCGTTGATATTATTACCGGTACCTTAGGTAAAGCCCTTGGCGGTGCATCAGGTGGTTATACATCGGGTAAAAAAGAAATTGTTGAATGGTTACGCCAGCGCTCTCGTCCGTATTTATTCTCAAACTCACTAGCGCCTTCAATTGTTACAGCATCAATCAAAGTACTGGAAATGCTGGAAAATGGCAGTGAGCTACGTGCCAAGTTATGGTCAAACGCAAAATACTTCCGTGAACAAATGGAAGCGGCTGGTTTTACCTGTGCCGGTAAAGATCACGCCATCATTCCTGTGATGTTAGGTGATGCTAAAGTTGCGTCTGCAATGGCTGATAAGTTATTAGCAGAAGGTATTTACGTGACTGGTTTTTCTTTCCCTGTTGTACCAAAAGGCCAAGCACGTATTCGTACACAAATTTCTGCTGCGCACAGTATTGAGCAATTAGATACAGCAATTGACGCCTTTACCCGTATTGGCAAAGAAATGGGCATTATCTAATTAATTTATTTTAAACCGTCGCCTTGGCTGCGGTTTTTTTATTGAGTGTGATTCATGAAAGCATTATCTAAATTAAAAGCAGAACCAGGCATTTGGATGACGGATGCGCCAAAACCTGAAGTTGGGCATAACGATTTATTAATCAAAATTCGCAAAACCGCTATCTGTGGTACTGACGTGCATATTTACAAGTGGGATGAATGGGCGCAAAACACTATTCCTACTCCTATGGTTGTAGGCCACGAATATGTAGGTGAAGTGGTTGATATGGGCCAAGAAGTCCGTGGTTTTAACGTTGGTGATAGAGTTTCAGGCGAAGGTCATATTACCTGTGGTCATTGCCGTAACTGTCGCGCTGGGCGAGTCCACCTATGCCGCAATACAACCGGTGTAGGCGTTAACCGCGAAGGGGCATTTGCTGAGTATTTAGTGATCCCAGCATTTAATGCATTTAAAATTCCTGACAACATCAGCGATGAATTAGCATCAATTTTTGACCCATTTGGTAATGCAGTACACACTGCGCTGTCGTTTGATTTGGTGGGCGAAGATGTGTTGATCACAGGTGCAGGGCCAATTGGTATCATGGCCGCCGCAGTTGCAAAACATGTTGGCGCACGTCATGTAGTAATTACTGACGTTAATGAATACCGCCTAGATTTAGCCCGTAAAATGGGCGCGACTCGCGCAGTTAACGTGGCTAATGAGAAACTTGAAGATGTGATTAAAGAGCTGGGTATGACCGAAGGCTTTGATATAGGGCTTGAAATGTCAGGCGTGCCAGTTGCATTTAATGGTATGTTAAATAACATGAATCACGGTGGTAAAATTGCCATGCTCGGTATTCCACCGTCTGATATGGCGGTTGATTGGAATCAAGTGATTTTTAAAGGCTTGGTGATCAAAGGGATTTATGGCCGTGAAATGTTTGAGACTTGGTACAAAATGGCCAGTCTTATTCAGTCAGGGCTTGATCTAAACCCAATCATCACTCATCAATATTCAATAGATGACTTCCAAGCTGGCTTTGATATGATGATTTCAGGCCAATCGGGTAAAGTAATTCTTAACTGGGATTAATTATCCACTTGTTAAGAAAATTAAAGGCGGCATTTGTCGCCTTTTTTGTAATTATAAGAGAGTACTATGGCATTTAAGCATATTTCAATTACCGAAACTCAAGCGCTACTTAACAAAGATGATGTTGTGATTGCTGATATTCGTGATCCTAATTCTTATCAGGCAGGGCATATTCCGGGTTCAGAGCATTTATCAAATGCTAATATTGGCGAATTTATGATGAACAAAGAATTCGATCAGCCAATTATTATAGTGTGTTATCACGGAATGAGTTCACAAGGTGCGGCTAATTACCTATCGGAGCAAGGCTTTGAAGATGTGTACAGTATGGATGGCGGCTTTACCCAGTGGGAAGCACAACTACCAGAGCAGGTTGAGCGATGATAGAGCTTGGTAGTATAAATAACCCCCGTGCTGCGCAAGGTTTTATTGATTATATAAAAAGCCAAGGGATACAAGGTGAGTTACGCTCAGCAGATGGCACCACGGTAATTATTTGTGTTGCCCCTGAGCACTTTCATCAAGCGCAATCATTATGGCAAGCATTTGTTGAAAACCCAAACCATGCACGCTACCAAGAGGCATCATGGCAAGTTGGCAGTACTGAATCGTCATTGACTTACCAAGGCCAAGGATTGAATTTAAAAGCACGCTTTAAAGCACTCAGCTGGTTAAATCAAACGGTCACTTTATTATGTGTGGGTATTTACATTGCCTTCTTACTCGGTGGCTTTGAGTCAATTTATAGCGTATTACAGTTTAAACCCGATCAACCATTAACTTGGCTGACACCAGCAATTGTCCATTTTAGTGCGGTGCATTTAGTGTTTAATATTATGTGGTGGATCATGCTCGGCGATGGTATTGAAAAACTCAGTGGTAAAAGTACTTTAATAGGGCTATTTTTAGTGGCCGCGCTATTTAGTAATTGGGCTGAGTTTATTATGGTTGGCCCTAACTTTGGCGGCTTAAGTGGTGTTGTATATGGTTTACTTGGCTTTTGCTGGATCCATCGGGTATTGAACCCACAACAACCGGCTTTAGTAACCAATGGTATTATCGGTTTTATGTTAATTTGGTTAGTACTTGGCTTTGCCGATATGCTGTTTGTAAGTATGGCTAACTGGGCACACTTAGGTGGCTTATTAAGCGGTATGGCTTATGCGTTTACCGCTCAGTTATTTACTAAAAATACCGTTAAACCTCAATGATAAAGGTATTTAGTAAATAATACTTCGCGGATGATCTCTTGCCCTGTTTCTTGTTTTAGCAGGGTTTTGAGTTTTTCCGCGCAGCGCTTTCTGATCTCTTCACGGCCAGTCAGTGATTTAATTTTTTCTTCAGACTCTTTGGATAGAATTTCTACTAAGGCATCTCTAAGTAACGGGGTGTGATGTTCAACAATAGCAATCGTTGACATATCGCTGAGCATTAGATCTACAGTAATACGCACATATCCTAACTTTTTATTATTTTGGCCAATATAGTTAGTAATAATATCGGGTTCAAAACCAAAGTAGCCGACAGTCGATTCTGCACGGCTTATAAAGCTGCTAAATAAGCTAATAAACAACGTGCTAATTAATATACCTGCGTATAGCGTTTTTTTCATATTCAGTAATAAGCCCTGCAATTAATAGTTATTAGTCTATACGTAATAATAGCTAAGATACAGGCTGGTGAAGCTATTATATTCATTAATCATCGCTTTTTCCTAAGCGCGGGCAGTGGTATCATTTACAAGGTTGTTATTAAATAGAGTTATCGTGATCACTTTTCCTGTTTCTGTAGCTGCAAATTGGCAGCTAGGCACATCAATCAATTCTTTGTCGGGCAATGAGCAAGACTGGTTACTTGAACCTAACTCATTGACGGCTAAATTAAAGCAACATTGCAGCGAATTTTCCGTTCAAGTATTGAATGAAAAAACCTTTTCACTAACCCCTGCGCAACAACAGCTATTAGCATGCTCTCAACCTTTAGGTATTAATCGTGAAGTTTTATTGCTTTGTGACGCAAAACCTATGGTTTATGCACAAAGTTGGCTACCAGTAACAGAAGATATGCAGCAGCAACAATTATTGGCGCTGGGAGACAAGCCGTTAGGTGATGTGATTTTTCAACATCCAGAACTTAAACGTACCGAAATAGAAGTTGCGCAGTTTGATTGCCAGCATCCTGTGCAGCAGCTTGTCAGCCAATATTCAGAGGTAATAAAGCCGTTATGGGGACGTCGCAGTGTATTCTCATTAGCACAAAGTCGTTTTTTAGTCGCTGAGATTTTTTTACCAGAAGCTTATCTATACTTATGAAATTAGCCGCCTTACATACCGCCCATTTACCTTATTATAAGCAATTAATGCGCACAGATAAGCCCATTGGTACCTTACTGTTATTGTGGCCGACTTATTGGGCTCTGTGGCTGGCAAGTGATGGCATGCCAAGTTTGCTGCACTTCGTGGTGTTTAGTTTGGGTGTATTTGTAATGCGCAGTGCAGGGTGTGTAATCAATGACTTTGCTGACCGTAAAATTGATGGCGCGGTAAAGCGTACCGCACAAAGACCTCTCGCTGCAGGATTGGTCAGCAGTGGTGAAGCCCTGAGCTTATTTTTGTTACTGATCCTTATTGCATTTATATTGGTGTTATTTTTAGGTTGGCAAACTATTTTACTCTCATTTGGGGCACTGTTATTGGCGTTCAGTTACCCATTTATGAAGCGTTACACTCAATTACCGCAAGTCGTATTGGGGGCTGCATTCGGGTGGGCTATTCCAATGGCATTTATGGCGGTGACAGGCGCCACGCCTTTACTTGCTTGGCTGCTGTTTACGGCAAATATTGCCTGGACTGTTGCTTACGATACTATGTACGCCATGGTCGATAGAGATGATGACTTGAAGATTGGGGTAAAATCAACGGCAATATTGTTTGGCAACGCCGATCGCATCATTATTTTTGTGTTAAATGGTATCTTTGTCGGTCTATTAGCTGTAATTGGATACATGAGCCAACTAGCACTGCCGTATTGGTTAGGTCTATGCGCAGCGAGTGGGTTTTTAGTTTATCAACAATTGCTGATCCATAATCGCAATAGAGAACACTGTTTTAAGGCTTTTTTAAACAATCACTATGTCGGTATGGTGGTATTTATTGGTTTAGTGGCATCCTTGCCATTTAACTTATAAATTTAGCGAGGTGGATCAATAACACCACTAATTGAAGTGTTTTTCCTAAACCAGCCTGCGACAGAATAACGATTATCGACTGTAGGTAATACTTCATGCATAAAGCGCTCGCTCTCAAACATCACCAACGTACCGGCTGTTGGTCGAATAGTGATTTCAATGTCTTTACTTTTTGGCTTATAAATCACAAGCTCACCACCTGATTGCACAGTATTTAAATAAAATACCGTCGTAAACACACGGTTAGAGCGCCCTTTAAATGCGTCATAGTGCTTTTTGTAAAAGTCACCCAGTTGATATTTTGCGTAGTGACATTCATAGTCAAATAAACCCAAAAAGAAATATCTATTCAAATTTATTCTAATGTCTTCCAGCGCTGCTTGGTAATCAATTTGGGCTTGGCTGGTGCCATCAAACCAAAATGTTTTATCAGTACGAATGCTTTTATCTATTTGTAAGTCTTGCTGACGGCCAATGCCTGCTAATTTAAAGTTGGGGTTAATACGATAACAATCTTGCATCAATGCATTAGTCAGTGTTGTATCAAACATATTTTCGATCACGGCGTAGCCACGCGTTTCTATGTCAGTTAAATAACGTCCAGGGATCAGGTTGAGGCTCATTAATTGTACTATATAGCAGTGAAGGGGCGTAGTTTAGCTTAAAAACAACAGAAGGTACTACTGTAGATTTTCAAACCAAGCTAAAAAGTGCTTTCAGCTTGGTTTACCTAAAACGTATTTAAGAGTTTATTGATAGCGCTGTCTTTTCTATTAGTGACAGTAACTGATTTATTGGCTCACCAGCAGCAACGTGTTGGCTGGTTTGAACGATCAATTGCTCGTGGGCTAAGCTTTTATTGGTCTTTAACTGGAGTAAATTGCTATTTTCGGCAACTGAGCTGGCATGTTCAATACTGCTAATAGCAACATGGTTTGATTTGCATAACCCTTCCATTACTTGCTCAATACTGCCTACTTTAATACTGCTGCTTTTGTTTAAGCTATCGACAGCTTCATTAAGCATAGTTTGAATTTGTTTTGACTGTGAAAAACAACTATACATAGGGTAGTCAGCTAAATCTTGTTTACAGAGATCATGTTTATTAGCAAGAGGGTGGTTTTTTGCAACAAATAAAATCAATTGATCAGGTAAGTGTATGTCATTGCCAAAGCTATTTACGGCTTGTGAGCAGACGCTAATATCAATTTCACCTAACTGCAGTTTACGCATTAGCTCGCTTTGCTCTTGTAATTGCATTTCAATTTTTACATGAGGGTATTGTGCTAAAAATTGGCCACATGAAATAGGCACAATTGCACTGGCATGATTGGTGTAACCAATAACAAGCTTTTCACTTGAACAGCCATTAAGCGATTGGAATAAACGTTTTTTAGTGTCTTCTAGCTTGGTGAGCGTGTCTTGGGCATATTCTAAAAAAAGCTCGCCTTCCGTTGTTAGTTTTACAGAACGAGTTGAACGTTTGACAAGTTCATAACCAACTTCGTCTTCTAAGGTTTGAATGCTGCGAGTTAATGCTGAGGTGCTGATTTTGGTTGTTTCGGCCGCTTGGCGGAAATGGCGTAGCTGACCCAATGCTACAAACTGCTCTAATTGTTCAAATCTCACTTTTATAGTCCTTTGTATAAGTAAGCCGCACTGTGGCGAACATAATTGATTTTAACTTAATAGATAGTAATTCATTGTACCTAATTTGAAAAGTGCATTTTACACAAATGTTACAACTATCAGTTAGGATAACGCTCTTTTATCTCCAAAAAAAGGACTAAATTGTTAATAAATATATCCACGAGTTTAGGTTCAAACTGTTTGCCACTTTGGCTTTTGATCAAATCCAGTACATCTTCAAGAGGCCATGCTTTTTTGTAGCAACGATCGCTCCCTAATGCATCAAATACATCTGCAAGTGCTGTAATGCGTCCAACAATATGAATGTCTTCGCCAGCCAGTTGATTTGGATAGCCAGTGCCATCCCACTTTTCATGATGTAGATAGGCAATCATCGAACCACATTTTAAGATTTCGTTATTTGAATTTTTCAAAATGTCGTAACCAATTTCGGCATGGGTTTGCATAATCGCCCACTCGTGTTCATCGAGTTTGCCAGGTTTATTGAGAATGTGATCAGGAATACTTATTTTGCCAATGTCATGCAATGGTGAGGCAAGTTTGATAACTTCACATTCAAAGCTATTTAAACCATATAGCTTGCCCAGCAGTTCACTATAATGGGCTACTCTTTTAACATGAGAACCCGTTTCTTTTGAACGTTTTTCAACGGCTTCGCCGAGAATATACGACAACTCTTTTTGTGATTCTTTCATCATTTCACGTAACTTAAGGTTATCGTAAGCGAGGGCAATATTATTGGCAAAAAACTCTAAAAGTTGGTAGTCCGTTGCTTCTAAAAATGAACCTTTACGGACATAAAGCATGGTTTCAAGACCTGCTTGAGTGGGAGAGTAACCAATATAATCACGAGTCGTTTTTTGTGATGATTTTCGATTATGAGCTTCAACAAATAGTTGCCTAACATCATCAGGAAGTATGTTGGTATTTGACTCAGGTTCCACGCTTGACGCTGCCAGCAACTTAAAATCAGTGGCTGGTGAGGTTTGTTGATTAACCGCCGCAGCACAATAAATTTCAGTGTCATCTAAGCCCATAACATTGGTTACATGAGATAAAATTGTAGATGCAAATTCATGCACGCTATCACATTTTAAAAATGAGCTTGAAGCGTTGATTATTTTTTCTAGGCCTTTTTTGTGGCGCTCAATGATTTGAATATCGCGATGTGCACGCAGTGCTGAGTACAATAAGGTTTTCATTTTTATTGCGGTCAGTTCAGTCTTATTTTTGTAATCGTTAATATCATATTCGCGGATCACAGATTCTTCAGGAGCCTCTCCGGGTTGACCTGTTCGCAGTATAAGGCGGATATCGTGGTTATTAATATCATCGCGAATAAACTTTATCAGTTCTAAACCCGCGTGGCTGGTTTCCATAACAACATCTATTAAACCCACTGAAAAATCTAGGTTTTGGCGTAATAACTCTTTTGCTGCTTGAGCAGAGTAAGCATGATGAAAACGTAACGTTTTACCTTCAAAGGTAAAGCCAGATAACACGAGTTTAGTGACTTGATGAATATCATCTTCATCATCAACAACGAGGATATTCCAGAATGCGTGTGGTGCTTGAGCGTCAGATTCTTCAATGGCATCTTCTGAAAATAAAAAGTCGTTCACATTTACACACCTTTAGTTTTACCATCTTGCTAAAGAGTATAGTGCTTGTTTTTTAGTCTGTCTTACTGCTCAGTGGTTTTTTTTCAATGTTTTTAAGTTCAATTTCAATCGCATCACATGAGATATGTATCTCATACAAAGACGTTAATAAGGACAATGCAAGACACGCTAAACTCACACCAAATAAAATCACCCCGGTGGTTTTAAACTCGATAAATAGCGCAAACATCGAAACCGTACACATTAGAAAAGACGCAACGCCATACACTTGCATGGTTCTTATTAACTTAATGCGCTTTCTTAAATTAGTGATTTGTGCGACAACTAAAGGTCGTATAGTATCGCCTTCGCGGGCATTGAGTTCACGAATTAATTGCGCGAGAACTAAAAAGCGGTTGGTATACGCTAATAACAACAAAGAGATTGCAGGGAATAGCAGTCCAGGAGTTGTGAGGGTCATGATTATTTCCTATATAACAATTACTTTGCTTAGAGTAGCTTAGGGTAATTCATTCACAAAGTAAAAGAGGTTGTTAGTGCAAAATAAAATTCATAACAATGCCGACCAAGCACCATTTGAATGGTTAACAATCTATTGTGCTGCGAATGCTGTAGAAGCAAATATTGTGAAAGGACTCTTTCTTAACAATAATATTGACTGCCAGTTACTTGGTGAATCTTTACAAGGCGCGGTAGGGGAAATCCCTTTGGAGCAAACTCAAGTTAGAGTGCAGGTTTTTGCGATTAAAGAGCGCCAGGCGCGGCAAATATTGGTAAACTACACACAAGTACAACAATCCGCTCCTGATTGGGTATGTCCCAATTGTAATGAGCATAATGGGCCGACATTCGATTTTTGTTGGTCCTGTAGGACACCACATAATGACTAAAGCGAATAACTTTCAGCGTATCCGAGAGCTTAACTATTTGCAACAAGCGGTACTTGCAGCGGCATTGATTGAGCGCATGTTACCTAATTACGGTTTATTTAGTGAGGCAACAGGGTTTGGTGACGACGCTATTTTACGCAGTGCACTTAATCTTTGTTGGGAAAAAATATTACTGCCGAAAAGTAAAATAAGCCTTGAAAAGCAAATTGAAAAAATTGAACCAAACGTTCCAGAACTTGCTGATTTCGATATGTTTGGTACGTATCCTGCGATCGATGCCGCCACGGCTTTGTTAGGTTTAATGCACGGTTTAATTGCTAAAGATGAGCAAGAATTTATCAGCATTAGTAAAATATCGCAGGCAACCGTTGCGCGTTTCATTGAATATCAATTAACAGTGGAAGGTGAGTTGGCAGATAATACAGCGGTACGTGAGCACCCATTAATGCAATATGAAATCGACGTTTTAGGTGAACTTATTGATTTTGTTGAGCAGATGGGCAGAGTAACGGCTGAAAATATTAAAGCGCTCAAACAGCATGCTATCGCTGATGGACAAACAAACATTGGTATTACGCTTTAATTACTTCACTATTTTAAAAAGTGCCAACAGGCATGGGAGAAAACTGCAGTGCGAATTTTAGGCATTGAATCGTCATGTGATGAAACTGGAATTGCAATTTATGATGATGAGCAAGGTTTATTAGCTCATCAATTATACAGTCAAGTAAAAGTGCATGCGGACTATGGTGGCGTAGTGCCTGAGCTTGCATCTCGCGATCATGTACGCAAAACGTTGCCATTGATTGATGCTGCCTTTGTACAGGCTGGTTGCGGACCTGAGGACATCGATGGTATTGCTTACACCGCAGGTCCAGGACTAGTGGGTGCATTATTAGTGGGCACTTCAATTGGTCGCTCACTAGCCTATGGTTGGAATATTCCGGCAGTGGCTGTGCATCATATGGAAGGGCACTTATTGGCCCCAATGCTTGAGGAAAATACCCCAGAATTCCCCTTTATCGCCTTATTAGTTTCAGGTGGTCATACTATGATGGTTAAAGTCGCTGGTATTGGTCAATACCAAGTATTAGGCGAGTCAGTAGATGATGCAGCTGGTGAAGCGTTTGATAAAACAGCTAAGTTACTTGGCTTAGATTACCCTGGAGGGCCGCGTTTGGCTAAGCTTGCAGAGCAAGGTGTGCCTAAGCGTTTTATCTTCCCGCGGCCAATGACAGATAAACCTGGGCTTGATTTTAGTTTTAGTGGCTTAAAAACAGCAGCAGCAATCACTATTCGTGATAATGACGATGACGAGCAAACTAAAGCCGATATAGCCCACGCATTTCAAACAGCAGTGATTAATACCTTAGTGATCAAATGTAAACGTGCTTTAAAACAAACCGGTATTAATCGTTTAGTTATTGCCGGTGGTGTTAGTGCTAATGTACAGCTACGTGCTCAGCTAGAGCGGGTTATGCAAGGTATGAAAGGGCAAGTATATTACCCGCGCACAGAGTTTTGTACAGATAATGGCGCAATGATTGCCTATGCGGGTATGCAGCGCCTAAAGGCTGGACAATTTGCCAGCCTAGATATGAAAACTAAACCACGTTGGCCTATCGATAGTTTAGAAGCAATCTAATTGTTATTTATCTTCAGTTGGCGGCTTTTTTTTGTCGCCAACTTTAGGCTCTTTACCACTAAATAAACGTTTGATATTTGCGTTGTGACGAAAGATTATCAAGATAGTTAAAAAAGTAACAGGCAATGTATATAGCGGTTTGATCCACCAAGTATACAGCGGTGCTAATGAAACAGCGATCAAGGCACCAAGTGACGAATAGCGAGTAATTGCAACCACCACGACCCATGTTGAAATTAATAACCCACCCAGTGATAAACCAATAGGTAACAATGTACCAAAAGCAGTGGCTACAGCTTTACCGCCTTTAAAGTGAAAAAATAGTGGGAACATATGCCCTAAACAGGCGGCGACCCCAACCAGTCCTAACATCAGTGGATCAAGCTGTAAAAAGTATGCGCCCCAAACTGGTATTGTCCCTTTGAGAATATCAAACACTAATACTAAGCACGCAGGAAAAGTACCACCAAGGCGATAAACATTGGTAGCCCCGGGGTTATTTGAGCCATTACTGCGTGGATCGGGTAGTTTAAACAGCCGCGACACTAGAATAGCCGATGAAATCGACCCTAGTAAGTAGGCTAAAACTAACATTAAAACGGCTATCACGCGCTTCCTTATTTTTATATCGCACTTTTTCGGCTATCATTGGCCGCAAAAATTGCATTCATACTTTTTGTAAATGAAATAGCAAGTACATACTGTACCTATACGCTATTGTATGGGGAATTTTTACATAATAAAACACACTTAACGTGTATAAGGGCTATAAATACAAATTATAGCCTAACTCAGCTCAAATTAATGAGATTAAGTTTTGCCAGTTGGAGCAGTTATGGATAAGGTTTTTATATCGCAACTACATGTTGACACTATCATAGGCGTGTACGATTTTGAAAAGGAAACTAAGCAGAGTTTGTATTTTGATATCGAAATGCTGTGTGATATTAAGCCAGCAGCAAAAACTGATGATATTGCTTTAGCACTTGATTACGCAAAAGTAAGTGAGCGTGTTATTGCTCACACTACAGCAAAACCAGTTGAGTTATTAGAGACTTTAGCGGAGCAACTCGCAGCAATTATTTTGACTGAGTTTACGACGACACAAGTGACCATCCGAATAAGTAAACCCGCAGCTGTTACGCAAGCAAACACCGTTGGTGTTGAAATAACTCGACGCAAGGCTTGTTAAGATGGCGCAAATTTACATTAGCCTTGGCTCCAATGTTAATAAAGAATATTATCTTCGCCAAGCGCTAATCGCCCTTAAAGCTCATCTTATAGAGTTCGAACATTCCAGTGTATTTGAAAGTGAAGCTGTAGGTTTTGCTGGTAATAACTTTTATAACTCAGTAGTGGGGGCGCAAACACAGATACCACTTACTGAGCTTTGTCAGTTATTAAAACAGATCGAACGTGATAATGGTCGCACCGATAACGACAAAAAATTTAGCCCCCGTACACTAGATCTCGATTTATTATTTTATGACGATGTGATCTGCGACACACCTGCGCAGTTGCCCCGTGATGAAATAACCAAAAATGCTTTTGTACTACAACCATTAGCTGAAATAGCCCCCGATTTTTATCATCCTACAGCCAAGCAAACAATCGCTCAGTTGTGGAATGCTTACAACAACCCCAAGCAAAAACTATGGAAAGTGGAGTTTACTAACCTATGAGTATTATCGAAATTATCGTTTTAGCCCTGATCCAAGGATTGACTGAGTTTTTACCAATATCTAGCTCAGCGCACCTTATTCTCCCTTCACAAATTCTCGGTTGGCAAGATCAAGGCCTTGCCTTTGATGTCGCTGTGCATGTTGGTACCTTGATTGCGGTGGTGATTTATTTCCGCAAAGAAGTCGTTGAAATACTCGGCGCGTGGTTTAAGTCATTTGGTGCACAAGGTGCTACAGACGATAGTAAGCTTGGCTGGTGGATTATTTTAGGGACTATTCCAGCTGCAGTTCTAGGGCTAATTTTTAAAGATTTGATTGAGCTTTACTTACGCAGTGCATGGGTAATCGCCGTAACAACGATTCTTTTTGGCCTTCTGCTTTGGTATGCCGACGTAAAAGGTAAACAAACTAAAACTATCTATCAATTAAACTGGAAATCAGCGTTGATGATTGGCATGGCACAGGCGATGGCAATGATCCCTGGTACATCGCGCTCTGGGATCACCATGACGGCAGGTTTAATGCTTGGCATGAATAAGCAAAGCGCTGCACGTTTTTCATTTTTACTGGCTATACCTGTCATTTCAATGATGGGTCTTTATTACACGATAGAGCTGGCATTAGGT
Source organism: Pseudoalteromonas sp. KG3 (assembly GCF_030436385.1). Classification (NCBI taxonomy): domain Bacteria; kingdom Pseudomonadati; phylum Pseudomonadota; class Gammaproteobacteria; order Alteromonadales; family Pseudoalteromonadaceae; genus Pseudoalteromonas; species Pseudoalteromonas sp. KG3. Next base: position 1,896,143 of record NZ_CP098523.1, on the reverse strand, counting down.
GATCATATTGTTGATTGGACTACGTTAATTTTAGGTGCTGGGTTATCTTTTATCTCGGCTTATGCATGTATCTTCTTCTTCTTAAAAATAATTGAGCGGATGGGCATGATGCCATTTGTTATTTACCGGTTATTATTAGGCGTTGGTTTAATTGTATTTTTGATGCTCTAATTTGAACCTTGGTTTAACCTGAACTTTATGCTCTGAAGTTCAGGTTAAAAATGCTACCTAGCTTCGGCTTATTGAATTATATCGACATCTCACTACATACACATGTCTATTTAGTTTATTTCTTCATCCAAACTAAATAGATCACCCATCTAACGTTACTTACTATAAATAACATTACTAAACGAAGTTGCCTTATTGGCACCTTTTTGGCAAAAGTGAAATGCTGCTATGCAATGGTAACTAAAAGCAAAGTTTGGCATCATAGCGTCTTAATCTTTTACAAGTATGTAAAGCTGGCGACTATTTTAAAGGAAAGTATATGCATATTCATATTCTTGGTATCTGTGGCACTTTTATGGGGGGGATTGCAGCGATAGCAAAATCGTTAGGTCATACTGTAACTGGTTCAGATCTAAACGTGTATCCGCCAATGAGTACTCAACTCGAACAGTTAGGGATTAAATTAACCCAAGGCTATGATGTCTCTCAGTTAGAACCCGCGCCAGATATAGTGGTGATAGGCAATGCAATGAGCCGCGGCAATCCGTGCGTTGAATATGTATTGGACAAAGGCCTGCCTTATACATCAGGCCCTGAGTGGTTAAAGCATAATTTGCTGCAAAATTCTTGGGTGCTGGCGGTTGCCGGAACACACGGTAAAACCACGACTGCGAGTATGCTGGCATGGATTTTAGAATACGCGGGGCTAAAGCCTGGCTTTTTAATTGGTGGTATCGTACAAAATTTTGGTCTGTCAGCTCGAGTTGGCGAAACGCCATTTTTTGTTATTGAGGCGGATGAATACGATACTGCATTTTTTGATAAGCGCAGTAAATTTGTTCATTACTTACCCCGTACCTTAATTTTAAATAATCTTGAATTTGATCATGCGGATATTTTTGACGATTTAAACGCAATTAAAAAACAATTTCATCATTTGATGCGTACACTACCGAGCAGTGGCAAGGTTATTTGGCCAACTAGCGAATCAGCATTGAGTGAGGTTATTGAGCAAGGGTGTTGGAGCGAAAGCGAAACGCTTGGTGGTGATTGGCGCTACGACTTACATAAAAGTGATGGCAGCGAATTTATAGTGTTACTTAATGAAATACCTGTTGGTACTGTGAAATGGCAAGCCATTGGTGAGCACAATGTTAAAAATGCGATTATGGCGATTGCTGCGGCGCGCCATGTGGGTATTGCTATAGAGCACAGTATTGCGGCATTAGCTGAGTTTATTAGCCCAAAAAGACGTATGGAGCTTAAAGCAAGCATAGCTAATATCAATGTCTATGACGACTTTGCTCATCATCCAACGGCTATTAAAACAACCCTTGCAGGGCTTCGCGCGAAAGTGGGCGATGAACAAATTATTGCGATTTTAGAGCCACGCTCGAACACCATGAAAATGGGTGTGCATCAACATACATTATTAGCGTCTTTAGTTGCTGCTAATCAGGTTTATTTATTTGAACCTGATAACCTAAGTTGGTCATTGCATGAACAAGCCGAACTCGCTGGTATGCAGTGCTTGACCAATACTGATAAGATAATCGAACAGGTAGTTGCAAACGCCCAGCCGCAGCAGCATATACTCATTATGAGTAACGGCGGCTTTAATGGCCTTCATGATAAGTTAATCACAGCTTTACAGCATAAATTTACTCAGTAATAAACCGGAGCGACTGTGCAATATAAAGAAACTATTACGCTTGCCTTTAGTGGTGCGTCAGGCGCGCCATATGGCTTACGATTACTTGAAGTATTACTTGCGCAGCACTTTCGTGTGTATGTATTGATCTCCAGTGCCGCTCGGGTGGTGTTAGATACTGAATCCAATATCAAGCTTTCAGGCAATGAAGACAAAGCGACTGAGCAACTCAGTGCGCTTTTTAATGCGGCTGACGGCCAACTTCAGGTGTTTGGCAAAGACAATTGGTTCAGCCCAGTGGCATCGGGCTCCGCCGCGCCGAAAAAAATGATTGTGTGTCCTTGTAGTGCAGGCTCTGTTTCTGCTATTGCGGTGGGCGCATCGGATAATTTATTAGAGCGTGCAGCAGATGTGGTCATCAAAGAGCGTGGCCAACTAATTTTAGTGCCACGAGAAACCCCGTTCAGTGAAATTCACCTTGAAAACATGCTTAAGTTAGCAAAATTAGGCGTAACCATTATGCCAGCTGCGCCAGGGTTTTATCATCAACCGCAAACCATTAATGATTTAGTGGATTTTATGGTTGCACGAATTTTGGATCATTTAAACATTGAACATAATCTCACTAAGCGCTGGGGTTATGGGGAAGGTAAAAAGTGAGTAAAAGTACAATTGCATTAGATATTAAAGGCCTGAAAAAGGTTTATAAGAATGGCGTTGAGGCCGTAAAGAATATTGATCTGCAAGTACAGCAAGGCGATTTTTTTGCGTTACTTGGGCCAAATGGTGCGGGTAAATCAACCACCATCGGGGTTATTTCGTCACTGGTAAATAAGACCGCAGGTCACGTTGAAGTGTTTGGTCATAATATAGACACCGACTTAGAGGCTGCAAAATCAGAGCTAGGTTTAGTACCACAAGAGTTTAATTTCAGCCAGTTTGAAACGTTAACTCAGATACTGGTTAATCAAGCTGGTTACTATGGTGTGCCCCGTAAAATAGCCCATCAGCGTGCTGATAAATATTTAGCGCAGTTAGGTTTGTTGGAAAAGAAAGATAAACAAGCACGTACTCTGTCTGGTGGAATGAAGCGTCGTTTAATGATTGCCCGCGCGTTAATGCATGAACCAAAGCTACTTATTTTAGATGAACCAACTGCTGGGGTTGATATTGAACTGCGTCGTTCAATGTGGGATTTTTTAAGGCAAATTAATGAGCAAGGTGTGACAATTATTCTCACCACCCATTACTTAGAAGAAGCAGAATTACTGTGTAAAAATATCGCCATTATAGATTCCGGTATTATTGTTGAAAACACCACCATTAAGGCTTTATTGGCTAAATTAGATAAAGAAACCTTTATTCTTGATTTAAAACAGCCAGTACAACCTGTAACGCTTGGTGGTTATAAGTTTACGATGGCAGATGATCATACCATTGAAGTTGAAGTCGCAAAGTCGCAAGGCTTAAATGCAGTATTTTCAGCATTAACAGAGCAAGGCAATACCGTGCTCAGTATGCGTAATAAAGCAAACCGATTAGAAGAGTTGTTTGTTGGTTTATTAGAACAAGGGCGGGGCAAGTAGATGTTTAAATATGGCGTAGCCTTAAAAAGTTTATGGATCAAAGAATGCATTCGCTTTTTGCGTATTTGGATACAAACGTTAGTACCACCGGCAATCACCATGAGTTTGTATTTTGTGATTTTTGGTAACTTAATAGGCTCTCGAATTGGTGATATGGGCGGCTTTAGTTATATGGAATTCATTGTACCTGGCCTGATTATGATGTCGGTGATCACTAACTCTTATTCCAATGTTGCATCCAGTTTTTATTCAACCAAGTTTCAAAAAAGCATCGAAGAATTGCTAGTCGCGCCAGTACCAAATTACATAATCGTACTTGGTTACATGGGGGGCGGTATGACACGAGGTATGTTGGTAGGGTTAATTGTTACCTGCGTATCTTTGTTGTTTGTTGATATTCAAATTCACAATATTTTTGTGATCATCGCAACGGTTATTTTAACTTCTGCGGTATTTGCATTAGGTGGTTTGATCAATGCAATCTATGCGAACAGCTTTGATGATATAAGTATAATTCCGACCTTTGTATTAACACCGCTGACTTACTTAGGCGGCGTATTTTACTCAATCACCTTATTACCAGAATTCTGGCAGGGGGTATCGCAGGTTAATCCTATTATTTATATGGTGAATGCGTTTAGGTATGGTTTCTTAGGTGTGTCGGATGTTGATTTAACAGTCGCATTTGGTGTGCTGTTATTATTTATTACAGCCTTATTTACGTTAGCTTTAACACTAATTAAAAAAGGCGTGGGGTTAAGACACTAATGAGTGATGCAAATTCACGTAGTATTGTATCGAATCAACCAGGCTTGCATGAAAAGCTCGATGAGATAGTCACTAAGCATTTAACTGCCGAGTTTAAAAAGCCGATTGCAGCACATACGCAAGCGGCGTTTGATGAAGTGAATGCAAAGGTACAGGCATTTGCTGGGCCAGTTATTTTAGATTCATGCTGTGGTGTGGGTGAGAGCACAGCTAACTTAGCAAAGCGCCACCCTGATGCGCTGGTTATTGGTATTGATAAGTCATCACATCGCTTAGATAAGCACGATATTGAATATAAACAAACTGACTCAGGCCAGTATATTTTAGTGCAAGCGGATCTCAATGATTTTTGGCGTTTAGCAGTGGCTGCCAATTGGCAGCCGACGCATCATTATTTGTTGTATCCAAATCCTTGGCCTAAAGCGAAGCATCTTCAACGTCGTTGGCATGGTGCGGCTATCTTCCCATATATAGTAAAACTTGGTGGTCGTTTAGAAGTGCGTAGTAACTGGGATATCTATGTTAAAGAATTTGCTCAAGCACTCCATTTGGCTGGACACCATTGTGAGGTTGAGCAATACGAAAGTGATATTGCCATTACTCCGTTCGAACGTAAATATTGGGCGAGTGGTCAACAGAGTCACCGGCTAGTGATCCCACTGGAATCGCGTTCTTAACGATTTGATTTACTTGTGGCGCTGCAGCACTAAAGTGATTACCTTGCATCAGCGTCACATTCGCTTTACGTAGCGCATTTACGATGGGACGGCTTTCCACATTCTCTGCTATTAGTTGTAAATTAAGTTGTTTTGCGAAACTGGCAATGTGTTCAATATATAAATAAATATCTTGGTCGTTGATGACTTGACGAATTAAAGTGCCATCAAGTTTAATACCATCTACTTCTAACTTCAGTACATTAGATATATTTGAATAACCTGTACCAAAATCATCAATGACCACGCGCACCCCCCGATTTTTTACCATAGAGATAAACGCTTTTACTTCAGAAAAGTTAGCAATGGCTTCGGTTTCTAAAAGTTCTAACGTGATATTACTTGGTAGGGGATAACGTTTAAGTTCGTCTTCCAAAAATTCAGTGAGGCTTGGATCAAGCATATCTTGAGCGGTAATATTTATGCTCCAACAGATACTGGTTTTTCTAAAGCGGGCAAAGCATTGGGTGAGCATAGTTCGGGTTAGCATACCATCCATTCTAGAGCGATTCACTATGTCTAAAAAAGAGTCTGGTTTAAGAATTTCACCATGGCAGGTAATCATCCGAGCTAAACATTCATACTGAATAATGGTGTTAGTTTCACTGTCATAGATAGCTTGAAAGTAAGGAACAATTCTATTATTTTCAAATGCTTCACGTACTTCTTTAGCCATGGCCACATTGTATTGATATTGATTTTTTACATCATGCAGGGCACTTGAGTAATTAACGACAGTATGGCGGCCTTGTTTCGCTTGCAAAGCCGCAATATGTGCGTTTTCAAGTAACATAGATTTATTGCCGCTGGCAATACCTGCGCACAAAGTGACGTAAATAAAGGGATCAGTCAGTAATGGCGTACTGTAATTATAGGCTTGGATCACATCGTTAAAGCTCATGTCATCGTCTTTGAAAGGGGCTATCAGCACTATTTTATTGGTTGCTAAGCGAAATATCTGACTTGTAGCAGGGCGATTCTTTTTAAAGTGCTGCAACAGGCTTTTCATCACCCGATCACTTACTTCAGTACCATAAAAACTACTGATATCTTCTAATTCATTTACCCAAATAACAACCAGCTGCATATGATGATTAGGAGACTTTTTAATATAGTATTCCAGCGCAATATGATTGGCGAAACCACTGCTGGTATCGGTAGAAATTGCACGCTTTAATAAATACACATAAATGCCTGCAACTAGCAGAGCAATAAAAAAGAAAAACACCGCCATGGCTGCCGCTTTTGAGACACTTTCAGCTAACCGTTGATTGAGGTCGTATATAGTAATATCAGCGCCTGTTAAATAGGTTACACCGTTAGCGTCAACAAAGGGCACAAAAATTGTTTTAAAATGACCCCATTGATCTTTTGAAATTTCAAATACCGGCTCGGTTGAGTAAAACGCACCTATATTGGCCGCAGTGGCTTCGGGGTATAAATCGAGGAATTGAGTAACTTTGCCACTGTTTTGATCGTTTTGCGTGTAACTTGACGCGCTGAAATACACATTACCGTCTTTTAAGACCATGGCATAAACGTAAGCGATGTTTAAGGCATTGGCAAATTCTGATAATTGACGGCTTTTATGCTGATATTCGGAGGGGGATATACGAAGGCCTGCATTAATTTTTTGATGGTAGTCATCTCCTAGCATATGTTTCACGCTTAATGCAGCATCAAGTAAGCGAGTATCAACGCTTCGCATAATATCGTTACGGGTGCTGTTATAGGTGTGATAGATGTAGCCTAATAAGCTGATAAAAAACAGCATGAAACCAGCGATTATCCAATTCGTCCGTAAATTTGTATTTATCATGCTCATCCTTTATTGATTATCCCTTGTATTATACAAAAAAAGCACGCATCGCCTATAAAAATATAGTTAGCTTGAAGTGACAAATATTAATCAATTTATCATCAATCTGTCATGCAATTGACTGCTTTTATGGCTTAATGCGAGACATTTCTGCTGTATTGCAGTAAAGTTGACGCATTTCGTAGAATCATTGTAGTTGACGTTATTGGTAATTAAGCCCCTTACGTAGGCGCTTTAGCTAAATAAAACTACATTTATTGGGTATAAAGATGGATCAAAAGCGTTGTGCCGTCGCCTCTAAAGAAACTCTGATGCGTATATTTACAGTGCCTGAAGCACCAGACTCAACTTTGAGTAAAATCGAACTTGAGATCTCGAGCAACTTAGCAGGTTTTTTGAATGAGAACATCGCGGCGATTGAAAAGCCATTGCATGAAATTGAAAAAGATTTTCAATCTGCAGTGATCCCAGAAGATCCGACCTTTGTTTCAGCCTATGCGCAAGACATTATGGAGCAACTGGTTGCTCATTCTGTGCATACTGCTGCGCCAAGCTTTATTGGTCATATGACGTCAGCATTACCGCATTTTGTATTACCACTTTCCAAGTTGATGGTTGGCCTTAATCAAAACTTAGTTAAGATTGAAACCTCCAAAGCATTTACGCCACTTGAACGCCAAGTGCTGGGCATGATGCATCATTTAGCCTATGGCCAAGATGATGCTTTTTATAGTAAATGGATGCACAGTGCAAAAACTTCATTAGGTGCTTTTTGTTCTGGTGGTACCGTTGCGAATATTACCGCATTGTGGATTGCCCGTAACCGTTTGCTCAAAGCGGACGGTGAGTTTAAAGGGATTGGTTCACAAGGTTTGGTCAGTGCAATGCTGCACTATGGTTATAAAGGCTTAGCTGTATTGATTTCAGAGCGGGGCCATTACTCGTTAGGAAAGTCAGCCGATTTATTAGGAATTGGCCGTGATAATTTTATTGCTATAAAAACAGCCGATAACAATAAAGTTGATGTTGACGCTATGCGTGCTAAAGCTCATGAGCTTGAAGCGCAAGGTATTAAGGTGATGGCGATTGTTGGTGTGGCGGGAACGACTGAAACCGGCAATATAGACCCGCTTGATGAAATGGCAGATTTAAGCCAAGAGCTTAAATGTCATTTTCATGTCGATGCTGCGTGGGGAGGAGCTACGTTACTTTCTGATACTTATCGTCCTTTACTCAAAGGTATAGAGCGAGCAGACTCAATCACCATTGATGCACATAAGCAAATGTATGTGCCGATGGGAGCAGGGTTGGTGTTATTTAAAGACCCCGCAGCTACAGATGCCATTGAGCATCATGCTGAGTATATATTACGTAAAGGCTCAAAAGATTTAGGTAGTCACACCCTTGAAGGTAGCCGCCCGGGTATGGCAATGTTAGTGCATGCTTGCTTACGTGTTATTGGCCGTAAAGGCTATGAAATACTGATAGATAAAGGGATTGAAAAAGCACGCTACTTTGCTGATTTAGTGAAGGCTGATGATGATTTTGAATTGATCTCAGAGCCAGAGTTATGCTTGCTTACCTACCGCTATGTGCCAAAGCAAATTAAACAAAAAATAGCGCAAGCAGATGAACAAACCCGTTTGGATATTTTTGCCTCACTAAACCGTTTTACTGCGAGCATGCAAAAACGTCAACGTGAAGCTGGTCGTTCATTTGTATCGCGTACGCGATTGACACCCGCTCAGTACGATCATCAACCTACCGTGGTCTTTAGAGTGGTACTTGCCAATCCACTTACTTCTGAACACATTCTTCAAGAAATACTGGCAGAGCAAAAAGCGCTGGCGAAAACAGATCCTGTGTTTAAAAAGTTTTTATCTAAGTACATGGATTAATAAACTAGCATAATTGGTATATACCCAAACTGCATCTTGAGGTGGCTTGGGTAAATTACCAAGCTAATAGCGCGTATCGGATCAAAAGCGATGTGGGATGGGGACTTCTTCACGTTGATGGTGTTAGTCGAGTCCAATACCGTGATAAAGAACTCGACTAATGATCACTAAGCGGACTTACAGTTTTGCAAACGCATCTTGTAGTGGTGGTACTACTTGCTTTTTACGGCTCAGTACACCGTCTAGCCATACTTTACCGTCTTTTGGTGTTTCACCATAAGCTTGCTCTACAATGTGTGCATCGTCAGAGACGATTAACATTTGTGAGCCTTCTTTCATAATGTCGGTAAGTAATAAGAACACAGAGTGGCGTCCGCCTTCTTCTTTAAGCTTGGCAATATCAGCTTCAAGATCTGCTTTAATATCATCAAATACTGCAAGGTCGATAACTTCTAATTGGCCGATGCCTACAAGTTTACCGTTCATATTGAAGTCTTTAAAATCACGCATTACTAAATCACGCGCAGGGGTGTCTTCAACCGCAGATTTAACGCGGAACATATCCATACCTAATTCTTTAAAGTCTTCAACACCAGCAATTTCAGCAAGCGCTTCTACACATTTAATATCAGCAGTGGTACAGGTTGGTGATTTGAAAATAACCGTGTCACTTAAAATAGCGCACATCATGATGCCAGCAATGTCTTTTGGAATTTCAACATTGTAAAAATCATACATCATTTTGATGATAGTGTTTGAGCAACCCACTGGGCGGATCCAACATTCAAGAGGTGTAGAGCTGGTTAAGTCCCCTAGTTTATGGTGATCAACTACACCGACTACGCGTGCTTGGTCGATATCATCAGGTGCTTGGGTTTTTTCTGTGTGGTCAACGATGTATACGTCTTCACCGGCGTAGCTTAATTTAAGCTCAGGCGCTTCAAAGCCAAACTTATCAAGAATAAATTGTGTCTCCGGTGAAACTTCACCAAGACGGGTTGGAATTGCTGGCTCTTCAATTTGGTTTTTCAAATAAGCCAGTGCAATTGCACCACAAATAGAATCTGAATCTGGGATTTTATGACCCACTACATACATTGACATGACGGAACTCCTTAAATTTTGCCGTATATTAGCAAAGTAATCTAACTTTGGCACATTACCACTGGTGAATTTTAGTAATATTGCATAACAAATTTCGGCTGCCATTTTTACATATTTTTAGTTACACTTTAACTAATTGAATCTTTTAGGAAGAACTCACATGCAGTTAGGCCGCAAGGGCTGGAACAATGTTGTTATTTTTTCCATGCTGTTAATGATTTTCTTTTTTAATGGATTACACACAAAGCTAAATAGTGGCCCTGAGCAGCCTAGGGTGCAAACTGTGTTACCTGCGCAAAGTTTTATTTTAGCGCTCGAGTTTCCTGATCAAAAAATAGAGCGCATTGGTACGTCTTGGCGCGCGACAGCATTAGTAAAAAATGCGCCAGTAAGTTTATGGCAAACAACAACCGTTAATCTTGTTGCATTGGTCAATGAGTGGCAAAGCATGCAGCTATCGGTCGCAGAGAAGCAGCAAGCATTTCATAATACCCCGGCGCTAACTGTTGCCACTGTATGGCTTGCAGGCGAGCAACTGCCTTGGCTGTATCAATTATACCGCGCACCACAGGGTTACTATTTATTAGATAAAAGTAATCAACGGGTGTTATTGCTTGATCAGCAGACTGCGCAGCGGTTATTTCCAAGTTTTAATTTTTCACACAAAGAGCCCAAATCGAATGCCTGAATTACCAGAGGTTGAAGTTAGCCGAATGGGGATCACCCCACATATTTTGCAGCAAAGTGTCACTAAGGTGAATATTCATAATCCGAATATGCGCTGGCCGGTACCAGATGATGTTTATCAAATTACTAACTTAGTTGTATTAGATGTGCAGCGCAGAGCTAAATATTTACTGCTGAAGTTTGAGTTAGGGAGTGTCATTTTACATTTGGGTATGTCGGGTAATTTACGGGTTGTTGATAAAGACGAAGCATTAAAAAAGCATGATCATATCGAATTTATATTTTCCAACGATAAAGCACTGAGACTGAATGATCCACGCCGTTTTGGGTGTTGTTTATGGCAAGCTCCTGGGGAGTGTCATAGCTTATTGAGTAAGTTGGGGCCAGAACCACTTACTGAAGAGTTTACTGCTAAGCGGGTATATGAGCAGTCGCGGAATAAAAAGGTGCCGGTTAAACAATTTATTATGGATAACGCTGTGGTGGTTGGGGTGGGTAATATTTACGCCAATGAATCACTTTTTAAAGCGGGTATTCACCCAAAGCGCGAAGCCGGTAAAGTATCACTGGCGCGTTATCAGCAATTAGTGCCTATTATTAAAGATACACTCGCTGCAGCTATCACCCAAGGTGGTACAACGCTTAAAGATTTTGCACAAAGTGATGGTAAGCCAGGCTACTTTGCTCAACAACTTTTAGTCTACGGTCGTAAGGGCGAGCCGTGTATGGTGTGTAAAAAAATATTAACTGAAATTCGTTTAGGACAACGCAGTACGGTATTTTGTAGTCAGTGTCAGAAATAATCTAAAGCGTGTTGCATTTGTGAGCTGGTATTTATAGCACAGTGAACAACACGCTCGAGGTATCTGAGTTACAGTTCAAACGGTGCGACGCCAACGGCTGTCATTTTATAACCCACTTGGGCTATCTCGCCACTCCAGGTTTCTGTGCTAATAATACCGGTCACTACGATAGCATCGTATAGGCTTTCAATTGGTACGCCGCCTTTAATTGTCACGTGAACAATTTGATTTGGTGGCGGTGGCGGCACATGGATACAAGCACCAAAGTATGGCACCAGTAAAAACTCAGTGATCACTTCGCTGTCACCCTCAAGTGGTACAACAAACCCCGGTAAACTGACTGATTGGCCATTTAGCTCTTTTACAACGGGGGCATCTAAATCTGGTTGCACCCAATTTTGTTCTGTCCCTTCATGGCTGACTTGATCTTGGGTGTCTATTTGCACATGCCCTTGAGGAATTAAATCTTCCCAAAAAATCTCTTTGGGTTGGTTGGCAAAGCTGCTAAAGCTGGAAAAAAAACTAAAAATAACTAAGTAAACGACAGTGAGTTTTTGCAAATACTGCATGGTGTTCCTCTTAAATTTTAATGCTCATGCCATCAGACAGTGAGTAAAAATAGGCACGGGTAGCTGGTATCAAACCAACGATAAAACCAGCCGCCATAATAGCGCCGATCAGCATGAGTTCATAGCCCGATAGCATAGCAATAGTGATTGTGATCCCAGCATGGCTTTGCAAGTAACCTGCTGCGAGAGACATGAGCAAATAAAATAACCCGCAACCTGCTAGGCAACCTAAAAATGTTGTTAGTAATGATTCAATGCTGATCAAAGCGAACAGATGCCAAGGCCTCGCACCAACTGAGCGTAAAATAGCTAATTCTCGGCGGCGCTGATTGAGACTCGCTAATAAAGTGGTAAGCATACCAAGCAGGCTCACTAATACCACCACCATAGAAAACATTAGTAAGATTTTTTCCACAATAGTGAGCATTTCCCATAATTCACGTAACGTAACACCGGGCATAATGGCGAGTAATGCTTCATCTTTAAACTGATTAATGTTGCGACGTACTTGCAGAGTATACAGTGGTGAGTCAAAACCAATTAAAAACGCAGTAATTTGTTTTGGTTCGCCAATGAGGTCTATAGGCTGCTCATGCTCATGCTCATGCTCAGTGTGGTTAGTGGCGTGGATTTGTTCAATAGCTGCTAATGGAATATGCAGGGTTTTATCAACAGGGGTGCCAGTGGCATTTAAAATACCGACAACAGTAAAAGGGTTATCATCATGATGATGAAAACTGGTATTACCCATACCATGGGAAATAACAATACTATCGCCAAGTGAATAGCCTAAGTTCTCTGCAACTTGAGCGCCTAGCACTACCTCATTTAAATGGCGGAAAGGCTGGCCTTGGCTAAAACTAAGGGATTGTTTTTTAGCATATTGATAATGGGTGAAATAATCGTCAGAAGTACCTAGTACAGCTTGGCCTTTATGACTATCGCCCAGTGATAATGGGATGGTCCATTTGACGCCGCGTTGTTGTTTTATGTATTGATAGCTTTGCCAACTTACGCCGTTATTAGCGTGACCAATACGGAACACCGAGGAGAGCAATAACTGTATATCGCCAGTGCGGGCGCCGACAATGAGATCAGTACCAGAAATGGTATTACTAAAACTGCTTTTAGCATCAACTCGCACACGTTCAATACTCAATAGCAGCATGACGCTGATAGCAATAGTGAATAGGGTCAATAGTGCACTTGCTCGGCGGTTATAAAGGCTGCTTATGGCAAGCTTTATTAAGATCATGAAAGCTGCTCCTGTAACGCGATTAAATCAATATTGCGATTAAATAACGGCTGTAAGCTCTCATCGTGACTGACAAAAATGAGGGTACTGTTAGCAGCTTGAGCTTGTTCGAATAATAATTTAATAAATGCTTGGCGATTACCGGTATCAAGTGCAGAGGTTGGCTCATCGGCAATGATAAGCTCAGGGCTACCAATAAAAGCTCGCGCGGCTGCGACACGTTGTTGTTGCCCGATACTTAAATTAGCGACATTTTGCAGGTGGAATTGCTCGCTTAAGCCAAGTGCATTTAATAACCGTGCAGCTTCTTGATTGAGAGTCATACTATTTACAAGGGCTTTTTTTTGCCGCTGCTTTGAAAATTGGCACCCTAATGTCACGTTTTCAAGCGGCGATAAATAGGGCAATAAATTAAAGTTTTGAAAAATATAGCCAATATGATCAGCACGAAAAACATCACGCTTACTGTTAGTTAGCTTGCTTAGTTCACAGCCAAAAATATTTAAACTACCCGATGTTGGCCGATTTATCCCCGCAAGCAATGATAAGAACGTGGACTTACCGCAGCCGCTGGGGCCATGTAAAAATACATGTTCACCTTTAGCAATCTCAAGCGCTGCAATCGCGAGGGTTGGGTTACTTTGTTGTTTTTGCCATTTAAAACTTAGCTGCTTTATATTTATCATTACATAAATTGTTGCTGGATTTTGATGTTATCTTATAACTTGAATAACAAAATACCAACTAAACTGCGTTAAATCACATAGTGCTTTAATTGTGATTTCCTTCGGTCTCGATTATTATTAGCGGCTTATAACCCCAATTCCATACCTGTGCCTGTAATAGGCATGCCATACATCCGGAGATAGCATGACTAGCTATAAAGTTTTAGACGTAAACGATGATTTACCAATCCGCACTAAGGGCCCTGTTCACAGTGGCAAAGTACGCTCAGTTTATTGGTTAACAGACGAAGACAGCGCACGTTTGATCAGCGAAAAAGGCTATCAAGTACCCAGAGGTACTGAGTTGGCTATTATGGTAATCTCCGATCGTATCTCTGCATTTGATTGTATTTGGCAAGGTGAAAACGGCCTAAATGGTGTGCCAGGTAAAGGTATGGCGTTAAACACTGTTGCATCACATTGGTTTAAGTTATTTGATCAAGCAGGTCTTGCTGGGAATCACATTGTTGATATTCCACATCCGTATGTATGGATTGTGCGTAAAGCCAGTACCGTAAAAGTAGAAGCTATTGCTCGTCAGTATATTACTGGCAGCATGTGGCGTGATTACACTAAAGGGGTGCGTAACTTTTGTGGCTTAGAGTTACCTGAAGGCTTAACGGCTAATCAAAAGTTAGATGAGGTTTTAATTACGCCATCAACGAAAGGTATCATTACCGGTGTTGCAGATATTCCTGCAGTAGATGATGTAAATATCACCCGTGGCAATATCACTAATAACTTAAGTGTATTTAACTTTAAGTCTGAAGGTGATGTTGCACAATACGAAAAACTGCTTGTTGAAGGCTTTGGTTTAATTAGTGCTGAACTGGCTAAACTGGATCAAATCTTCGTTGATACTAAGTTTGAGTTTGGCTATGTAGAAGATATTGATGGCACCGATAAACTGATCTACATCGATGAAGTAGGCACACCTGACTCATCACGTATTTGGGATGGTGCTGCTTATAGGGATGGCAAAATTGTTGAGAACTCTAAAGAAGGGTTTCGCCAGTTATTAATTAGCAATGTGCCAGATAGCGATGTGCTACTGAATAAAGACCGTATGCCTGAGCGAGAGCAATTAGCTAAAGATTACATCCTACCAGAGTCTGTGATGTTAGCTGTGTCAGAAACCTATGTTGGTATTGCCAGTAAAATAGTGGGTTATGATATCGCAATTCCTGCTGATCCTCGCGCAGAGGTTATTACGATTTTAGATCAGCAATACGGCTTGGTTTCTAAGGCTTAATTACTAGTAAATTGCTTGCTGTTGTTTAAAAGCCTCAAGTTTTACTATTATTTAGTGTAACTGGGCTTTTATTCTTGCATTTGGAGTCAGTCTCTAATTAACTTAACCAAAGATTAATTAGAAATACTCACAGGTTAGTGTTCACACTACCGAGGATGACTAAATGAAACTGCAAAAACTGGCAGCTCAGAGCATTGTGACTTTTTTAACAGTGGCGTTTTCATATGCCGCCTTTGCACAAGATGTTACGCTTAATGTAGTTGATCAACATGGGCAACCACTTAAAAATGTAGTAATAGAACTTGTGAGTGAAGCTGATGATAAGTCATCACAGCAGCTATCTGTGCTTATTATGGATCAAGTCGATAAGCAGTTTTCACCCACATTGTTAATTGCTCAACAGGGGCAGCAGGTCAACTTTCCGAATAGCGATAATATTCGTCATCATGTGTACTCTTTTTCTTCAGCTAAACCATTTCAGTTGAAACTTTATTCAGGACAACCAGAAAGCCCAATTACGTTTGAGAATCAAGGCGTGGTGGTACTTGGCTGTAATATTCATGATTCAATGGTAGGGTATATTTATGTCGCTAGAAGTTCTCATGTTTATCAAAGTGATGAGCAGGGAAATGTACAGCTGAGTGGCTTAACACTGCCTGTGCAACTTAGTCTTTGGCACTCACTGCAGCAAAATGCCTTAGAAGAGAAACAGCCTCTTGCACTAACTGTAAATTCACCTCGTAGTTTACAAGTAATAATGCAAACAACAGAGCCTAAACCACGCAATACTTTTGGTAGTAAGTTTAAGGGCGGGAATGACTAACAGCTTAAAGAATCGCATTACTATTTTATGTGTCGGCTTGGTGTTATTAACGACTATAGTCAGCTTATTTAGTTTTTGGTGGTCGACTAGTCAATTTAATGAAAAAAAAGTAACACAAGATATTAATGTGGCTGAAAATGTCTATAAGCAATATTTGACTTCAAAAGAAAGCTTATTGCTCACCGCAGCGAAGGTGTTGACCGCTGACTTTGGCTTTAAGCAGGCGGTTGCTACCAGAGACGCCAATACAATAAGCAGTGTATTATACAATCATAGCCAACGTATTAATGCTGATCTTATGTTGTTATTGGACCTATCAGGTAAGTTAGTATCAACTAATCGACAACAAGATTTTGATGATAATTCACAAGTCTTGATGAATGAGTTGCTTAATAATACCGAGCAGTCTAGCTTTGTTGTGCTAAATAATGAGCTATATCAGGTTATTTTACTACCGATCAAGGCGCCGCGCACCGTAGCATATAGCTTGGTGGGTTTTAAAATTGATGAAAGTGTTGTGCTGGAGCTTAAAAACTTAACCGGTTTAGATGTTAGTTTTATTGCCAAAGGAGATGATTTAGTACGAAGCTCCTTATTAGAGCGACCAGTTCCATTTATACCAACAGAGTACTTCCATAAAAAAACCACCTCACGTATTTTTGGCGAGCAGCTTGTATATCGCAATCGCGATCTTTCTCTACCGTCACTTAACCAGCATTCAGTGAATGTGATGCTCAGTGCTGATCTAACACAAAGCTACAGTGAATTTGAGCGACTATTTTTTACATTAATGTTTTTGGCCGCAATTACGATAGTAATAGGTATTTTTACCAGTAGCTTACTTGCAAAAAATTTGACTATGCCGTTATCGCAGTTAGCCAGTTTAGCGCGTCAATTTGCGCGCGGTAATTATAGCGTTGATGCGATGAGTAAAAAGCAAAGCAGTGAAATTTCAACACTCATTGATGCATTTAAAAACATGGGTAACGATATTCAAGAGCGTGAGCAGCAAATTAGTTTTGCAGCTAAACATGATACCCTTACAGGCTTTTATAATCGTTCAGCAATGCTAGAAGTACTCAATGAGCAGTTAAATAAAGACCGTGAATATACACTGGTGGCTATCGATATCCGCGGCTTGCGTCATATCAACGATAAGTTAGGACCACGCATTGGCGATGATTGCTTAAAAGCAGTTGCAGGTCGTATAGCCGAGTTTTCTGATGAGTTTGGTGGCTTGCATGCACGTATTGGTGGTGATGAGTTTTTAACTGTATTTCCAAGTGATGGTAGCCAGAACTTTAAAAATGACATTGTAGGTTTAATGGCGCAGTTACAGGCTTGCTACACCATTCAGAAATTAAAAATTAACCTGCGTTTTAGTACCGGAGTTGTGCAATATCCTGCTCAAGGCCTAAAAGCGGATGACTTAATCCGTCGCGTATTAATCGCTGTTGATAACGGTGAAAATGCCCATGAGAGTATTCATTATTATCAAGCGGGTGAAGATGAGGAGCATCTAGAGCGCTTAGTAATGATTGATGAGCTTAAGCAGGCTATCGCAGATGACGACGGCCAATTATTTATGACTTACCAGCCTAAATTAAATATTGCTTCACAAAAAATTGATAAAGTTGAATCTTTGATCCGTTGGCAGCAAAAAGATGGCCGTTGGATTTCGCCGGAGCTATTTATTGATTTAGCTGAGCAGTCAGGTTTGATCGTCGAGCTGACCGAGTGGGTTATAAAAACGGTGATTAAGCAGGTTGAACAATGGCAGAAAAATGGCATTTATATGCAAGCTGCAATTAACGTTTCAGCGCAAGATATTGCATACCCTGGATTTCATTCTAATTTAGTGAGCACATTAAAAAATTATTCGGTCGCGCCTGCCTTGATCACAATAGAGCTGACTGAGCGCGATATGATCGAAAATGAAGAGAAAGGCATTCAAGCGCTTGAAAATCTTAAAGCAATAGGGGTGAAAATTTCACTCGATGATTATGGTGTAGGACAGACATCGCTGGGGCGCTTGAAAATGTTACCTATCGACGAGCTTAAACTGGATAAGTGCTTTATTTTAAAACTTGATGAATCAGAAAAAGATCAATTTATTGTAGAATCCACGATCACGCTTGGCCACCAGTTAGGGTTTTCAGTTGTTGCAGAAGGGGTGGAAACCGCAGGGTCACTTGAGTTGTTAAAAAGTATGAAATGCGATCATGTGCAAGGGTATTATTTGAGCCGACCTTTAAAAGCGGATGTTTTTGAACAATGGTTAAAAGAGTTTAACAATGAGCATGCTTAAGTTTTTTTTGGGATTTATTGCTTGTTTATTATCATTTAGTAACTTTGCAGGGCAAGGGAAATTATTAGCAACGCCTGGCGTATCGCAAGTTGAAGGTAGCGCGGGTGGAGGTTTAGTCCCTTGGGCGCAATTAGCAGGTTATGCAACAGACGATGAGTTTGCAATCAATGGGTTTTGCAGTCGCGCAGACGTAAGTGATTATACCCTTGATGTTTGTGGTGCGCAGATCAATTCGTTTAATCGTGTTGAATTCAGTTATGCAGAGCAACACTTTGATGTGCCAGCATTAAACACAAAAATAGAGCAGTCAATCACCGGTGCTAAAATCCGTTTATACGGCGATATAGTGTATAGCCAATGGCCACAATTAAGTTTAGGCGTGCAACATAAATCACTACGCGATGGCGCCGTAGCAACACTTGTCGGCGCAGAAAAAACAAGCGGTACAGACATTTACCTTGCAGCAAGTAAACTTCATTTAGGCGCTTTGGCGGGCTACAACTGGTTTTGGAATATGACTACGCGCTACAGTGATGCGAATCAGTTAGGGTTGCTTGGCTACGGTGGTGCTAATAGTCGTCAAAAATTATTATTTGAAGGCAGTACGGCTATCTTTCTAAGCCGTGATATTGCAGTAGGTATTGAATATCGCCAAAAATCAAACAATTTAGGTTTGGGTGAAGAAGATTGGCGTGATGTATTTGTCGCTTGGATGCCTAATAAGTATGTCAGCGTTACGGCTGCTTGGCTCGACTTGGGCAGTATAGCTGGCGCAGATGATCAAACGGGTTGGTATTTATCAGTAACAGGGTATTGGTAATGAAAAGCACACTAATAATAGTCGCGTTATTGCTGATGCTGGGGGGCTGTAAATCCACTGGTGGTCCAACGTTGTATCAGCAGCTAGATGGTAAAGCAGGAATTGAAAGGTTAATTGATAGCTTTATTAATCAGATTGCGCGCGATGAGAAAATAATTCACTATTTTGAAGATGCAAACATCACGCATTTTCGTGATGGGTTTATTAACCACTTATGCGCTTTAACTGACGGGCCTTGTGAATACATCGGCGATGACATGGTCGCGATTCATACTGGTATGAATATTAATGAGACTGACTTCAATCATGTTGTTGAGTTACTTATTAATGCGATGAATGAACTGAATATCAATCATACAGTGCAAAATAAAGTGTTAGCAAAAATGGCTCCATTACGAGCTGAGATTATTGAAATTTAAACAGTGCTTTATCGATTGCTGTTAGTTTAGGTTATCAAAAGAGTTTTAAAGTGAAAAATATGTCGGAAAGTAAAAAGAATAGAGAAAATAAAGCGCCAATCAGTGTTTTCATCGTCACATTGAATGAAGCTGAACATATTGAAAATACACTTAAAAGTGTCAGCGAATGTGCTGAAGTTATTGTTATTGATTCAGGCAGTACTGATGGCACGGTTGAGATAGCTACAGAGCTAGGTGCAAAGGTAATTTACCATCCATGGGAGGGTTATGCGAAGCAAAAGCAAATAGCGATGGAGCATTGTAGCTTTGATTGGGTTTTGAATTTAGATGGTGATGAAGAACTAACGCCTTCTGCATTACAGGTCTTATGTAATGCTATGGAGGAAGATAAATATACCGCAGTACGTTTAAAACGTATTGATCGCTTTATTAATAAGTTTCCAACTGGTTGGGTTAAAAAGCCAAATAATGTCAGGTTCTACAAAAAAAGTGATGCATGTTTTAACGCCAAAAAATTGGTTCATGAAAGTGCCACTGTAGAAGGTAAAGAGCTTTATGCTAAAGAGTATTTTTTACATTATGGTTATAACGATATCGACACCTTAACAGCCAAAAATAATACCTACTCAACCTTAAGAGCAAAAGAAAAAATTATACAAGGTAAGCGCTATTCTATTTTGAAATTATTGCTTGTTTTTCCTATTACATTTATTAAAGAGTATATATTCTGTCGATTTTTTCTGTTTGGTAATCGAGGGTTTATAAAATCAATGATGACCGCTCATTATGCTTTTTTGAAAGAAGCAAAGTTATATGAACAAAATAAAAAGCAAAAAAAATAAACCTATTTTTGGTTTGTTTGTATTTTTAGCATTATTACCCGCTGATATTGTCAGTAAATATTGTAGGCAGCAACATATAAAGTATGAAAAATTTAGTAACCGCCACGTGGTTAAATGAACATCTAACCGACCCTAAACTCGTTATTTTTGATGCAGGAATGGTGCGTCCTGGTTTACCTGGGCAATATCAGCCTCACGCTAAGCTACCCAATGCTTTGCGCTTTGATTTTAAAAAGCAGTTAGCGGATTTATCCAGCGGCTTATCGCATACTATGTGTAGCCCTGAGCAGTTTACCGAGCAAATGCAATTGCTGGGTGTTGATAATGATTCACTTGTTGTTATTTATGAAGATGGCGGACTATTTAGTGCCGCGCGTGGCTGGTGGATGTTTAAAGCAATGGGCTTTGACAACGTTAAGGTTCTCAGTGGCGGTTTAGCTAAATGGCAATCACTCGGTTACCTCACTCAAGTTGAATACAGCCAAAATCACCACAAGGGTAATTTTAAAGCAAGAGCGCGTGTAGGGTACTTTATCGATACAGCAGCCGTGTTTAATGGTATTGATGACGATGATGTACTTTTGCTTGATGCACGAAGCTATAAGCGTTTCACTGGCGAAATGGCAGAGCCTCGCGAAGGTATGCGCAGTGGGCATATTCCTAATAGTTGTTCATTACCGTTTGCAGCATTACTCAATGACGGGGAAGCTAAGCCACTGACACAAATAAAAGCGGCGTTTGAGGCGGTAATAGATGGCCAAAGTATCTTACAGTTTAGTTGTGGGTCGGGCGTAACAGCGTGCATATTGGCATTGTTTGCTGATGAATGTGGCTACGAAAACTTACATGTATACGACGGTTCATGGAGTGAGTGGGGCGGCCGTGATGAGTTGCCTATCGAAACCGGCTCTAGCCCAGCACGTTAAAGTGCAAACCCGTAGCAATACAATGAACAGGCTTAAATTATTATTGGTCTGCGTTACCACATTCGCTGTTTTTGATTCTTTTGCGTCGCAAGGTAAGTTGTTAGCAACGCCTGGGGTATCGCAAATAGAGGGCAGCGGAGGCGGCGGCATTGTACCTTGGGCACAGCTTGCCGGTTATGCCAGCGAAGATGAATTTGCTGTCAATGGCTTTTGCAGTCGTGCAGATGTGACTGATTACAGCCTTGATGTATGCGGTGCGCAAATTAATTTATTTAATCGTGTTGAGCTTAGCTATGCACAGCAAAACTTTGCGGTACCAGCACTTGATACTGAAATAGAACAAGCAGTTACAGGTGTTAAAGTTAGGCTCTATGGCGATATTGTCTATAGTTATTGGCCACAGCTAACACTCGGTGCGCAGCATAAGTCTCTTGATGATGGCACCGTTGCTACACTTGTCGGCGCTGAGGATACCTCTGGTACCGATATTTACTTAGCGGCGAGTAAATTACATTTAGGTGCTATCGCAGGTTATAACTGGTTCTGGAACATAACCACGCGCTATAGCGAAGCAAATCAGCTAGGTTTACTTGGCTACGGTGGAGCCAATGGCAGCGAAAAGTTATTATTTGAAGGTAGTACCGCTATTTTCTTAAGTCGAGAAATTGCAGTGGGTGTTGAATATCGACAAAAATCAAATAACTTAGGGCTAGGTGAGCAAGATTGGCAAGATTTGTTTGTCGCTTGGATGCCTAATAAATATGTTAGCGTTACCGCAGCATACCTTGATTTAGGCAGTATCGCGGGGGCGCCAGATCAAACCGGTTGGTATTTATCGGTAACAGGATATTGGTGATGTTAAAATTTATAACAATAATAATTTTTACTATGCTACTCAGTGCTTGTTCAAATATGGCTAACTTAACCTTGTATCAACAACTCGATGGAAAAGCTGGGCTAGAAAGATTAGTCGACAGCTTTATTAATCAAATCGGCAATGATGAGCAGATAATTCACTACTTTGAGCACGCCAATATTAGCCATTTTCGAGAGGGTTTTATCAATCATTTGTGTGTGCTAACTAATGGCCCTTGTGAGTACACGCGCGATAGTATGGTGGAGATCCATACCGGAATGAATATTACCGAAGCGGACTTTAATCATGTAGTCGATTTACTTATTAATGCCATGAATGAGCAAAATATTGCTCATTCAGTACAAAATAAAATACTCGCGAAAATGGCACCGTTACGCTCTGAGATTATTAAGATTTAGCAAATAGATGCCACCAAAATTGGTGCTCAACGGAAGGTGGCTTGGGTAACATGGCTAATTTTTAAATACTTAATGGCTTTTATCGGCCGTTATCTTCGCTAGAACTGCTGTTTTATCTCTTCGCTGTATATAGAGGCGGATCCTATGTTTTAAATTTCTTAACAATGTACTGCGATTAGAATGAGAGCCTGTATTGGCATTTGTGATCTCACTTTCAAAGTTTCTGTCTTCTGCTAAAGGGTATGGTTTGATGCCCACCATCTGTAGTCCAACTTCACCATGAAATTGGATATCTACATCAACAGGTCTGTAAAATGGCTTACGAGTTAACAGCTTTTTAGCACCAGCTAAGCTTATAATGTAGCCCTGTGTGCCATTGGGCGCTTTTTTATAATTACCCAAAGTTAAGCCGTCTTGTAGTGTTGCCGTATCGATGAATGGAAAATCACGGTTATCTGAGAGTTTAATTAAATCCCAGTGTTGTAATTCAAGAGTCGCTTCTATGACATTTTTTAAGTGAGGTTGGATAAATAAATCATCCTCGAGTATCACGCAAACAGCAATATTTTCGTCGACCATTTTTTGCCAAATACGCATATGGCTAACATAGCAACCAATCTCACCTTTTGTTAAGTCTCGATGATAGTACTTTTTATTTTTACTTGGGCAATACCAAGTTTGCAGCTCTGTTTCGCTGAGCTGTTTACCTCAGGGCGGGAGCATACTTTGATTAATTTATAATCCAAAAAATATTCTCGCCCGATAATCATCACTCCAGCTTGCCTTTTTGATTTTGCTACGTTGACTTGGGGCCCCGCATCCGCATTGCCTCAAAATGTTCATTACAAAGCGCCTAAATAAAGCGATGTTTTCAACTGCACCCTCTAACGCTATTCTTGAATCATCTTCTTTGAAAACAACATCTAAAACATAATGCTGGCTATTTTCAATACGCCAATGTTGCCGTATATAATGCCCTAGCATTTTGTGTTTAGGTGACATTGAACTTATGTAATACGACGTGTCTATACTGCACTTATTCTTTACTGTTCTGTGGCGTTCAACTGCGATTATACTTCTTATTGTTGGCCACTTCTGTGCAAGCTCTGTCGGCAGGTTCGCTTTTAATTGATAGACGTAGCGCTCTTCTTTGCGACCATGGATCTCTTGCTTAATGTGTGTGACGACTTTTTCTTTATTTGCATCAAATACTGCTTGAAATGAATTCGATACAGCATCAAACAGTTTGGGTTGATTTTTCTTAACCTGAACAACTACATGTGCCTTTTTATCTGAAATTATTTCGAGTGTTTCACGTTGGCAATGAAGTGCATCCATCGTGATGACACTTCCTTTTACATCAAGTATATCAAGCATTTGACGAACAACACTTATTTCGCCGTTTTTTGTTTTTGTCGGTTTTTGACTCAATACTAACCCTCGCTCAGTATCGTACGCCGTTACTAATTGCAGTGCTGTTTTTCTATCATTTCGATAAGAGCCGCGTAGCACCTTGCCATCAAAGGCAATAATGGGTTTATTTAATGACTGGCGCTGTTCATTTAACCACAAGGCTAAAGCTTCTAATAAGGATTCCGCAACAACACTGCGTAGTATACGTGCTATCGTATGCCGCCGAGGGATACCATGTCTGAAAGCTCGGTACTGTCTGAGCCATGATAGCTTTTCATCACCATAAATTTCAATATCTTGCCATCCCTCACATCCTGAGGATATGGCTGTAATTATCAAGAACATAACATCAATTAGATTATGTTTTTGGTTCCTAAATTCGGATAATAAGTGCAATTTCTCAGATTAGATGGCCAGCTGTTATAATTCGGCCATTTTCTCGCCAAAGGAAATTGCTTTAATGAAATATAAACAGCTGACACAAGAAGAAAGATACCAGATTTACGCGTTAATAAAAGCAGGAAATAACCAAAAGCAGATAGCTGAAGAACTAACTCGTTCACCGTCATCTATTTCTAGAGAGCTAAAACGCAATAAAGGACTTAAAGGCTATCGGCCTAACCAAGCCAATAACTTTGCTGAACAAAGACGTAAGTCATCTTTCAAAGCAAGTAAGTTAACAGAGGACGTCACTCACTGGATTAATAAATTGTTGCATGACGGACTTTCCCCTGAGCAAGTGGCAGGCCGCTTAGCTTTAGAGAAACAGGTCGTTTTACATCATGAAACAATTTATCAATATATTTACAGAGACAAGGCTCGTGGTGGCAAGCTACATAAGACACTCACTCGTGCATGTAAAAAGTATAAAAAACGCTATGGAAGCTATGATAAACGTGGACAGATAGTTAATCGAGTCAGCATTGATGAACGCCCAAGTATTGTGGATTCAAAGTCTAGGATTGGTGATTGGGAGGGCGATACAGTGATAGGTAAAGGGCGTAAAAATGCGCTTGTCACAATGGTTGAACGTAAAACGTTATATACAGTCGTTCACAGAATTGAAAGCAAGCATGCGAAAATAACAGCCGATGCGCTGATCACGTGTATGACACCATATAAAGGTAAGGTTATTACCGTGACGTTAGATAATGGAAAAGAGTTTGCTCACCATGAGCATGTTGCACAAAAATTAGAAGCTGATGTGTATTTCGCTCATCCCTATTCATCATGGGAGCGGGGCATAAATGAGAATACCAACGGCTTACTTAGACGCTTCTTCCCCAAGGGAACTGACTTTATGGCGCTAAGTGAAGCAGAGATACAGGCGGCAGTTGATAAGCTCAACCATCGGCCAAGAAAAACAAGAGGGTATAAAACCCCTCATGAATTATTTACGGGGCAATCAGAAGTTCTGGTGGCTGCATAATGATTGCACTTAATACTTGAATTCAAGGTTGATATCAGAACGTGTTTCTTCAATAACAGTAAGGTGGTCTAAGATGCTCAAAATTGAATGCTATAAGTGAATTTTCTCTATTAGATCATATTTTTATTTAAAGTGCGATCCCGCCCTGCTGTTTACCTACTGTTGCGCTAAAACGTTCAGCTTCCATGCCTATACTGTTTAATCGTGTTTGCGTTGTATACCAGCGCTCTTCACAGCCTTGCATATTAATAATATAAAGTGGAATAGACATAATTTTAAAGTTAAAAAAATTACAGTAAGAACATTTTAACATTTAAATTGGTTTGCGGGATAATAAAATTATTTTGTTAACTAAATATATTGCTTCTATGCTAAGGGATCCCCAGAAATAATCATTAAGTTTCAATTACATCACTCACATCCATATTTTTCCAATCGAGTTGCACTACCACCTGTACGAAATAGGCTAGTCCTGCCAAATAATCTCGCCGTCGCAGTTTAATGGACTGTTTTTTGAAGTATCGCAGCCCAACAAATGCCCATGACACTACTCGTCTTTTTTTGGTTGAATTAGCTTGAAAAGCGCCTGTCTTTCCTGCTTTGTCTATCACTGCCCCCAGCATCATTGAGAACCAATGAGCCAGTGTGGCAAGCAGCAACAGTATGTCTAATCGATAGAGTTTGTTTGTCCTGTGCAGATCTGAGCCTAAGCCGAACCTAACACTTTTTTGATCTCGAAATCCTGCTTCTATCTGCATTCTCATACCATATAATTTGAGTACTTTTTCGAGAAAGTGGTGCCTCTTTGGAAGAGAAGAAACGAGTAGCCAAGGCTCCTTATAACCACGTTTTTTATCTCTTTTTAATAACTTATGTCCCTTGCCAACCAGCACTGCATGAGTTTGATATTTTGCACTTTTGGTCAACTCGGTCGCGCCAAGATACTGGCTCTTACGTTGATTGCTCTTGAATAGTGACTGGCATGGAACAAACTCATCGCTGCCCTGCGTTTTCAAATGTGCCGTACCTCGAACACGGCTAATATAATGCCAGCCATTGTTTCGCACGGCTTTGAGCCAAGGAACTTTAAAGCCCGCATCCGTCACAATTACGGGCCGGCAGTCACCCGGCAAAATCAGTTTGAGCATCTTTAAGAACCGTTTTTGAACTTTTGGGCAATGATACTGAAAACTGAATGCACTTTCCTGATACAGGGTCAAAGAACGACCTTCACTGGCAATGCTGGCACGCAGAATACAGTATTTGGTTTGTGTATCTGCATGACTCCAATCAACCAAAATGACGGGATGCTTTTCAGTGACCACAAAACGGCTTAAGCGAACATAAACCGATGTCGACTCACGCAAAAGCTCGTGGTTATTGAGTAGTCGATCAATACGTTTAATATCATGTTTTTCAGTTGTTTTTGAATCCAAATTGCGACCAATAGATGTCAAGGTGCATTGCTGACAGTGCAAAAGAGATTTAACGGCAGCGACTAGAGTATTAAATCTGGCTTTATGAATAGAGTTAGGGGTGACAGCGCGGAGCATATTGTGCAAAATAGTAGACGCATTCATGGTGTTTAGTTCTGTTGTTTTTAAGCGATTCATAAGATCACAAAACACCATGAATGTTCCCTCACTACCCATATTTTTTAACACTATTAGTTCATTGATATATAAAGGCTAATTTTGGGGATACTTTAGGCTTCTATGTTAAGTCCCTAGTTTACACCTTTGCTCTAGCGAATAAGTTGAGTCGAAAATAGGGCTAGTGTTTTCAAACCGCTCGCTGGTAAAATGGATCGCTTATCTGTTGGGCAAATTGCTAACTATTTAGGGGAAAATAAATGAAACGAGTAATTACCTTTGGAACGTTTGATATTTTCCATGTTGGCCACATCAATATATTAGAGCGTGCTAAAGCATTGGGTGATTATCTGATTGTAGGCGTGTCTTCAGATGCGCTCAATATGTCAAAAAAAGGCCGCAATCCAGTCTACAGTGAAGCCGATAGAGTAAGGATCATTAGTTCATTACGCTGTGTTGATGAGGTATTTATTGAGCATTCATTAGAGCTTAAAGGCGCATACATTTCTGAACATAAAGCTGACTTATTAGTAATGGGTGATGACTGGGCTGGACGTTTTGATGAATTTAAAAGTTTGTGTGATGTGAAATACCTTACTCGTACCCCTTCAATTTCAACCACTGAAATTATTGAAGTGGTACGTAATCCATTATCTCAATAAACGATTAAGGTGGACCTAGCCCACCTTCGACTTACTTTAACTTCATATAGTTGAGCGCTTTTCGGATTTTGTATCGGCGCAGTAGATTAAGTGGCTTTTGCATAACTCCCGCTTCAATAACGTGTTCGGTTGCAGCCAGTACGCGTTGAGCACTATTGCCATCAGTAAATGGATGTACTTGGGTTATATACTGATTAATTTTTAGTTGCTGCTCATCGCTTAAAGTGAGTGCTTGTGCTAATGCACCACCTAATTGCTCCGGTTTGGTGATATTTATTAAAGCATCTTGTGGCTGAGCGTTATTAAAAGTGATCACCGGTTTGCCTAATAATAATGATTCATCAACGGCACTAGATGTATCTGAAATAACCACGTCGGCGTGTTGAATTAAAGGCATTAAGTTATCACTTTGGCAAATTTCAAAATGTTCTAATTCTGTAAGTGGTTGATATAATTGCTGCCACTGCTGTTTAGTCTTTGGGTGAAACTTGAGTTTAATAGCGTAATCACCACTTTTTGCAAGCTCCCTGATTTGCTCAAATAAGGCTTCAAGCGAAGATAAGTTTGGTGAAAATGTTGGTGCATATAAAATAACTGGCTTTAGATTTTTCTTTTTTTGGTAATTAAAATAAGGGTCGAGTTTTGGCCAGCCAGTTTCTATCACTCTAAAATAACCGTTTTTTTCTGCTAACCGTGTAAATGGTTCTGTTGTAAGAGGGCCATGAGTACAGTACAAATCAAAAAAACCTCGAATCGCAAAGTGACCTTTCTTTTTATATTCTAAGCCATGAAACACTTGTACTTTTACACCAGGAAAAAAATCTGGCACAACATTGCCAGGCACAAATACGGCACAAGGGTTAAAGTCTTTAACATCTTCAATAGTATGAAGTTGTTGCTCGCCCTCTAGCAAGCTGTTGGTAATACCGCTTTTTTTTGTAATAAACCAGCAAGCTTTATCCCCGTTGGCTTTGATTGCAGCTTGAATAGGACGCAAAATAGCGAAGCTATAGGGTTGTTCTACATAGAATAAATAATGTTTAGGCATGAGAAGTCACTTTTCGACTTTAAATTGGTAATAAAATATATTTCGAAGGCATTGGTAAAGATTCTATTTACCAGAATTAGTTGCCTATAATACAGTTTTATTACTTTAAAACAAAATAATGTGCAACTACAGCGTAAAAGCATTGTTGCTGCTTCGTTCATAAATTAGTCATATTTACAGCTTAATATTGTCACCTAGGAAGTTTAATGGGTGTAATCATACTATGCATTTCCTCTTTGTTACTCGTCGTAATATACATGCTCGATATTATAAAAAGCTAATTACTCAACTAAATTTGAGGGCAAGTTTGCATATTTTTGGCAGGCCAATGCTCAGCGCTGTAAAGTATTTACCCCAAGCATTTAAAGTATCTTTTGATGAGGTTATTGCAACACAATTAAAGCGTAAACAAGCCAAACACGCAATTTGGTGTAGCTACTTATTAATATTAGTTTACTCTTTTTTAATAAAAATAGTTGAGCGTTGTCGGTATGCTAAATATTTAGCATTACTTACAAAGGAGCAGGCCACCCATTTAGTTATTTGGAACGGCCATAAATTGCCTAATATTACAGTCGTGAAAGCTGCTGAAAAGCTAAGAATTAGCATCATATACTATGAAAACGGCTTACTACCTAATACAACCTGTTTGGATCCAAAAGGCGTTAATTATGCATCTTCAATTCAGCGTGAAAAAGGCTTTTACCTTGACATTGCACCTTCAAAAAATGCAATTTGTGAAGCATCAGAATTAACAGCTAGAGTAAATCATAAAAAACGCAAAGCATTTGTACAAAGCAAGTTACCTAAGCGCTATATTTTTGTGCCATTTCAGGTTCCACATGATACGCAGATAGTATGTTATTCGCCTTGGATCCATTCAATGGAGATGTTATTTACAGAAGTAATGACCGCTATTGAAAAACTCAATGACCCAGAATTAAAAGTGGTATTTAAAGAACATCCTTCTTGGCATAAACATTATTCTCATTTATATAAAAAACACCCTCAGGCCGTCTTTGCTAACGGTAATGTGACGGCTGATTTAATTGATAGCGCAGAGGCTGTGATCACGATTAATTCCACAGTCGGACTAGAGGCGTTATTGGTTGGCCGCCGAGTTATTACGTTAGGACTGGCTTGCTATAACATTGACGAATTGGTTTTACATGCGCGCAATAATGAAGAGT
This sequence comes from Pseudoalteromonas sp. KG3, assembly GCF_030436385.1. Classification (NCBI taxonomy): domain Bacteria; kingdom Pseudomonadati; phylum Pseudomonadota; class Gammaproteobacteria; order Alteromonadales; family Pseudoalteromonadaceae; genus Pseudoalteromonas; species Pseudoalteromonas sp. KG3. The sequence goes on along the minus strand of NZ_CP098523.1, from coordinate 1,866,392 downwards.
TAAGTGAACGAATATCGCAAATGAGCCAAGGTTGGCAGTTCAATACGCAACTTAGAAACCAATTTTTCAATTATATAAAGCATGTTTACAGTGTGCAAGGAAGGTGGCAAGATTGCTCAAAAGAGCATGTAGAAGCTGTTGAAAAACGTCTATTAGGGTTGGATGTTTTCTCTCAGCAAATTAGTGAAGTAAAGGATAACAATGAAAAACATCGTAACTTGCCAATGGTTAAACGCGCACTTAAACGACCCCAAGCTGATTATTTTTGATGCCGGTATGGTGCGCCCCGGTAAACCGGGTGAGTATAAACCAGAAGCTAAGTTACCTAATGCGCAGCGCTTTGATTTTAAAAAACAATTAGCTGATCTAGACAATCCGTTGCCGCATAGCATGTGTAGTGCAGAGCAGTTTACTCAGCAAATGCAGTTAATGGTGGTTGATAAAGATTCGTTAGTAATTATTTATGAAGACCAAGGCTTATTTAGTGCCGCACGAGGCTGGTGGATGTTTAAAGCCATGGGCTTTGATAATGTTAAAGTACTCAGTGGTGGCTTAGCTAAATGGCAATCGCTCGGGTATCTTACCCAAATTGAATATAGCTACAATCATCACCAGGGTGATTTTGCGGCTAAGCCAAGAGCCGGATATTTTATTGATGCCGCTGCGGTTTTTAATGGTATTGATGATGAGCACACCGTACTGCTTGATGCGCGGGGTTATCAGCGTTATTTAGGAGAGATGGCAGAACCAAGAGCGGGTATGCGCAGTGGTCATATTCCTAATAGCCGCGCTTTGCCTTTTGTTGAATTATTGGATGATGGCGAAGCAAAACCATTAACAGATATTAAAGCTGCATTCGACTCGGTCCTAGGTGATCAAGCAACGCTTGAAACAACCTTGCAGTTTAGTTGTGGCTCTGGCGTTACCGCCTGCATTTTAGCGTTATTTGCTGATGAATGTGGCTATCAAAACTTGCACGTTTATGATGGCTCTTGGAGCGAGTGGGGTGGCCGTGATGAGCTACCTATCGAAACTGGCCCTTGCCCTACACGTTAAAGTGCAAACGCGTAATGCTGCCAGTAATTAATCCCTTTGCTATTAAGAGGCTGGCGCACTTGTACTTTGCTCGCCGTTGCTGACGGACTGTGTTGCTGATAAAAATCAAGGCACTGAGCCTGCCAAGGTAAATCACAAAAATCATAGAGTTGCTGTGTGCTTGTTATTGGCTCTGAGACTAAGGTTTCGTATTGCATGATCATTACATTCGCAGGGTGCTTTGTTGCAAAATGAGTGATCAAATCGCTGTAGTCTTGATAAAAACTATCAATATCTTGCAGCTTATAGCTATAGTGATGAAACGCACTAGCTGGGCTGTATAGTTGGCGGTAGTTAGCAATACAGCTGGCTTCTTTGCCTCGTTGCATGCAAATGATTTTAGCCTTTGGGAAAGCCGCTAATATTAAATCGATATAGTAAAAATTAAATGGTTGTTGATCGCAACTACGCAGATCTGCGGTCACAAGCTGATTAATACGTTGTTGATATTGGTTTAGCTGCGCTGTTAATGCTGTATTTTTATATACCCCATTGAGCACTGCATTATTTAGTACTTGAGCATGACTGTCTTGGCAAAGCTGGGCAATATCATTAAGTTCGCCAACTCCTTGTACTTGTGTTGCTTGGTTAATTATTTTCTCTAGCAAGGTTGTGCCTGAGCGTGGCATGCCAACCACAAATAACGGGGTAAAGTCGCTGTCGCTTGTGCGCGGCTTATAATCATTACTCAGTGCTATCAGCTGCTCGCAAAATTTACGGTGGGTTTTTGCATCATATTTTATATGCTGAGAGATTGCTTGCTTACTGGCACTAAAGTGCGCAAAGGCATGCTTATAATCAGTACAGTGTTCATAGTTTAGTGCAATCGCATGGTGCAGAAATTGCTGCTGCATTGGCGCTGTAGCGTATTCGGTTAAAGTTAACAGCTGTTGTAAATGCTGTTTAGCCTGCTTGTTATTATTAAGTTCAGCAAGTGAATAGTGAGCTTGAAAATACTGCGGCTGCTGTTGTGTTAATGTGTGCAATAGTTGTTGCGCATCATTAAATTGCCCCATTATTTTATATGCCACTGCTAAGTTATAACTGAGCTGTGGGTTTGTAGGGGCATGTTGGTGAGCACGTAATTGCCACTCTAGCGCGAGTTTATAATGTCCTAGGCGAGTTAATACATTAGCGATTAAATCGCATTCAATCGCTTCATACTGTAGGTATTTTATTGCTTCAGTTATATGTTGCTGCGCATCTAACAACTGCCCATTGAGTACGGCGAGTTTAGCCGAGTGAGCAAAATATAAAGGTAGTGGCGTAATACTAATTGCTGTAGCGAGCAGTTTATTTGCTTTGCTAATATCGTTTGCTGCAACATTTACTTGCGCCAGTAAAAAATAGCTAAAGTGATCATCTGCGGTATTTTTAATATTACTGACCAGTAATAAGTGCGCATCGTTAAGCTTGCCATGATTAATAGCAAGTTCAATTTGTTGTTGCAGGTGTTTTTGTGTCGATGTCAGCATGGCTATAAGCATAAAAGCCTTGGTGTAAAACGCCAAGGCTTTTTAGTTTATGGTTAACCGTTATTACAGTTCAAAATTATAGGTAAACTTCATACCGATAGTGCGCGGCGCTGTAGTGTAGTGACCATACACACGTTGCAGCTCAGGCAGCTCTTTATTGAGCTCTTCATATTTAGCCATACCTGCCCATGATTTATCGCGGCGTACCGAGGTAAAGGCGTACTTATCGAATAAGTTATCAACGTAAATGGTTGCCGACCACATATCACCGGTTAACTTGGCAGATAAGTTACTCAGTGCATAGCCTGCAAGCGTTTCACCATCGGCTTTTAAGCCAACTTTAGTGATCACATCACTTTGCGCTGTCATACCGTAGTTAATGCTCAGTAACTTATCATCGAGTACATCTTGCTCATAACGCAGGCCGAATGAAAGCTGATGCTCAGGCGCGCCTGGTAAGCGGTCGCCGTCAGCACCATCGTAGTATGCTTGATACTGTGTATACTTTTTATCTAATGTGCCTAATAAACCTGGAGCATCTTCGGTTAACTCAGCTTTGGCATAGGCGTAGGTGGCGTAGGCCGTCCAGTTATCGGCAATCATAGCGCGAGATGAAATTTCCACGCCTTTTGAATTAGCTGCCCCAGCATTAGAGGTAATTAGCTCTTGACCATTTACCGTTGCAGTACCAACTTGCGCATCTTTCCAATCAACATTAAACAATGCCGCATTAAAGTGTAGGCGGTTTTTAAACCAGCTCGATTTAAAACCCAGTTCATAGTTTACTGTGGTATCTGGTTTATAATCTTCTTCATCTGGGTATGCACAAACAATTTGTTGATCTGGCAATACATCTGGGCAAGGTGCAATACCGTTACCACCACCAATCCTAAAGCCTTCACTTACAGTAAAGTAAGCAAGTACACCAGAATCGAAAGTGTAGCTGGCATTAAATTTAAACAGATTACCGTTGTCGCTAGCACTGACATTTTCCATTACTAAGTCATCAAGAGACGCGAAATCACCCGAATACAATGGTGTTGCTGAGCCTGATGTAGTGGATACATCGTACTCGTAAAAACGCGCACCAAGCGTCACATTGAATTGATCGGTAAACGCATAGCCAACTTCACCAAAAAGGGCCGTTTCAGTGGTTTCAGAGTCACTGACTAAAATATATTCGAGGTCTTGTTGCAGATTTGGAATATCATCGCCCCAAAACTCAGTTAAACCGGGTGTGTATTCTCTATCGTCTGAGTCACTTTCCAGTTTGTTATAATAGGCGCCGACTATCCAGTTAAAAGCGCTGTCTGTAGTTGAGACTAAACGAATTTCTTGGGTGAAGTTATCGCGTTTAGAGGTGTCTCGTGCTTGCGCTACAAATGCTGGAAATTCAGCGTAGCCTGAATATATATCGTAAAGCAGGTCTGTTTGGTCGCGTTGCCCAGATTGCTCATAGCTTGACCAACCAGATGCTGATACAAGTTCAGCAAAGCCTAGATCCGCTTTAATTTCTAAGCTCAATAAGTCGTTTTCTTCTTCACCTGGCTCTAGTATGCGGGCTGCATTTTCGTATTGACCCACCATGCCGTGAAAGGCACTGCTGTCACTTAATGAATTATATTGCGATGTAGAATTACCGCCATTTTCTTGTTTTTGATAAAAATAGTTTAGCGTTGCATCGATAGCTTCGCTGGCTTGCCAACGCAGTGACACACGCCCTGTAGTAATTTGTTCATCATTTACGTCACTGACATTACGCAAGTTAGCACTGACATCTTGTGGGTTGGTAAAATCAGGATTTGGGTTTGATACGCCAGGGTTTTGCATCACGTAGTTATAATCGATATAACCAGGGTTGGTGTAATAATTGACACTAGCGCGAATAGCCAATACATCATCAATTAACGGCGTATTAAACACTAAGCCAAATTCACCACCGGTGCCGTCGCTTTCATTTAAGCTAAATACATCACCAGTAACTTGGCCTTCGGTAATATCAAGCTGCGGTTGCTTTAATAAGTAACGAATAGCGCCGCCTAATGTGCCAGCTCCGTATAAAGTACCCTGTGGGCCAATAAGCACTTCAACACGATCAACGTCAGTTAAGCGTAAATCTATGTTTAGTGGAATTTCGCCCACGTAAGTGGCTACCGTACCGCCATCAGAAATACGATCAGAAGTATTGGTATTTAAACCACGAACAATAATAGGTGAGCCCTCACGGCCACCTTGATCAGAAATAGTTAAACCAGGTACCCAGCGGGCCACATCTTCAAGATCACCAATGTTTTGATCTTTTATAACATCACCATCAAGAGCGGTAATATTAAGAGGAGCTTCTTGCACAGAGCCTGCACGACGAGTCGCGGTAATTTGAATTGTTTCAATTGTTTTTTCGGTTACAACTTGTTGATCCGCTGCAAAAGCATGATCGACAGTAAAAAGTTGGGCGGCTATTGCGCAAGCGACAATACTTGGCTTGAACTGTTTCATTTATTATCCTGTTTTTGTTTATCTGGTTGTTGTAGGTTATTAAGAAAGCATGTTACAAAAAGATAAACAGGATGTTGAAATTGGTGCTGAAATTAATATTCAATTATATAGGTATATTATTCACTAAAACACAATTTTAACGTCTTTTTACGCTATATTTTGAATATAAATATTTTTAAATTATTTTTGTTGTAAGTTTGGTGTTTACCTAGTGTTTCTTTTGTTTGTTTTTGGTGTTTTATTTTTTATAAGGACAGTTTTTACAGTTGTTTTTACAGCACTTTCCACGTTTTAAGAAAAACCAACGACTAAATACCATGTAGCCGTTTTGCATTTCATAATCGAGGTTTTCGATTAAATTATCGTTACCATGAAAAGGCTTTGCGAAAGCAAGTTGCTCTTTGAGGGGTCGTTGATAAAGGGTACTTAGAAACTGATTCATTTTCGCTAAAGTACAATTTCGACATAAACAACTGGTGGTTGTGTTATCAAGCGGTAAAATAGCCGGCAGCTCATTGCACCAACAAGCGTTAATATCCTCGACATTACATGACACAGTGGTGTGGCATTGTGAGCAGGCTAAAATAGTCATTTGATATACGTTTAATTTTTAATAACCCATAGAATAACAGATAAGCAACTATGAACAGAGCACAAGCGTTAGCAGAATTCGCCAGTTTTGGTAAACAAAAAGACGAGGCCATAAGTATCATTGTTACATCAACAATAAATAACCAAGGTCCAATTTACGTATTGACGCTGATAACGGTACTTGATGTGCTCACTCGCTGCCAAGCAGATGAGATAGACTTAGACGACCTAGAGATGTGGGCGAATGTTATAGAATCTAGATCTGATATCGACTACAGTGCTGTAGAAGGCGTAATTTATGCCCTCAGTAACAGCGAACAAATGGGCGAGCTTGATAAGAGCAAAGTCGCGAGACTGATTGAGTTGTTTAAAGCTTAGACGAGTTCTATGTATTTAAGAACTCGACATCTGAGCAAATGCAACTGAGTTTAATTAAAGCAGCTTGCTTTAATCATTTCACTAATAATATGTTGTGATGGCTTTATTTTTTCCATCGCTAAAAACTCATCCGGTTGGTGGGCTTGGTTAATAGAGCCCGGCCCCATTACGATAGTCTCGCAGCCAAGTTGCTGAATAAACGGCGCTTCGGTGCAGTAATTTACGGCAACGGCTTGCTCCCCCGATATTTTTTCTGCTAATTGTACTAATGCCGTGTCGGTACTGCCGGTAAAGGCTGGAATAGGCTCGTGCATATCCATCACACTCACTGCATCTGGATATTGATTATTTATTTCAGCCGCTATTTTTAACAACATCATTTGCAGTTCTTGCACACTTAAACCTGGTAATGGGCGCATATCAATATGCATTTCACAGCAGCCACAAATACGATTGGCGTTATCGCCACCGTGAATATGCCCTAGGTTTAATGTTGGGTAGGGAATAATAAAGTGATCTACTGAATATTTATTCTTTAATTCATCTTTTAAAAGTAACAATTTTGCAATTACTTTATGCATCACTTCAATGGCGTTTAAACCACGTTCAGGATCAGAGCTATGACCTGAGCGACCGACTACGCGAATAGCCGTACTCATATGACCTTTGTGAGTAAATACCGGTGTCATATCAGTAGGTTCACCAATAATGCAACGCGCTGGTTTTAAATTTTTGTGCTGACAAATTTGCTGTGCACCAGCCATAGTAGTTTCTTCATCGGCGGTGGCTAAAATTAAAATGGGTTGAGTTTGTGTGGTTTCATCGAGTTCACTAATTGCTTGCAGTACAAAAGCAAAAAAGCCTTTCATATCGATACTGCCTAAACCATATAGTTTATTGTCATATTCGCTTAATTTAAACGGATCATAATTCCAGCGACTATCATCAAAAGGAACCGTATCGGTGTGACCGGCAAGCATTAAACCGCCATCGCCTTGGCCGCGTTTGGCGAGCAAATTAAAGCGACCTTTAGGGCCTGATAACTCTGTAATTTCGCATTCAAAACCTAAGCTGCTACACCAATTGGCAAGTAGCTCAATGACGCCTTTATTACTCATGGCTAACGATTCATCCATAGCACTAATGGAAGGGGCGGCAATCAACTGCTGATACATGGACAAAAAAGACGGTAAAGGCATAAAAAAATCCAAAATAATTATTCAATCTAATTGCATAACAATATAAAAGTATTTATGATGAATATCAATTCACTTTTTAAGCATAAATATATTAAAGCGACGCAATGAATATAAAACGACGATAATCCAGTTTCATTCCCAAAACAGTGTGTTTATGCACTGTCTAACCCGATTTGAATGTAAATATAGTAGTAAAACCCAAAAAGAGTAACGAATGAAAGTAGTGATTATTGGCGCAAGTGGTTATAGCGGCGCAGAATTAGCAAGTTTAGTCGTAAAGCATCCGCAGTTAACTTTAGCAGCGTGTTATGTATCTGAGCAAAGCTTAGATAAAGGCAAGCTATTAAGCGACTTATATCCTGAGCATGTTGGTTTGCTTGATTCTCCCTTATTGCCGCTTAGCGAAAGTGCATATAACGATATCGAAAGCTCAGCTGATTTTGTGTGTTTATGTACTGATCATAAAGTGAGTGTTGATTTAGCGCCACGTTTTTTGAAGATGGGTAAAAAAGTTTTTGATTTATCAGGTGGCTACCGCTTAAGCAGTAATGAAGATTATCAAACTTATTATGGTTTTGAGCATCAACATACTGAATTACTTAAACAAGCTGCGTATGGCTTGGCTGAATGGAATAGTGACGCAATCGCTAAAGCGCAACTAGTTGCCGTAGCGGGCTGCTACCCAACTGCGGCATTAAATGCGTTAAAGCCATTGCAGCAAGCCGGTTTATTGGCTGATCAGCCAGTGATTATTAATGCGGTATCGGGAGTAACCGGTGCCGGGCGTAAAGCCAGTGTAGGCACGCATTTTTGTGAAGTATCGCTTGCACCATACGGGTTATTTAACCACAGACATAGCCCTGAGATTGAACAGCACTTAGGCCATAAAGTGTTATTCACGCCACATTTAGGCAATTTCCCTCGTGGCATTTTAGAAACTATTTATGTGCAATTAAAAGCCGATGTTACTCCAGAGCAAGTCACGCAAGCTTATCAAGTACTTGCCGATGAGCCGTTGATCAGATTGCTTGGTAATAAAATACCTTCAATTAAAGGGGTGGCTAAGCAGCCGTTTGTGGACATCGCTTGGCAACAACAAGGTAGTCAACTGATTGTGATGGCAGCGATTGATAACTTATTAAAAGGTGCGGCAGGCCAAGCACTGCAATGTATTAATTTAGCTATGGACTTACCTCATAGCACAGGTTTAAAAGGGTAACAGTAATGCAAACATGGGTCATCAAACTCGGTGGTGCAGTACTCAACACAGAAGACGCGGCAAAAGCGTTATTTGAAGTGCTAGCTTCACAAACCCAAGCACAGTTTGTGATTGTTCACGGTGGTGGGGCGTTAGTTGATAGTTGGCTAAAAGAAGCCGGTTTTGCCAGCGCGAAACACCAGGGCTTACGGATCAGTCCAAAAGAGCAAATGCCGTACATTGTTGGGGCATTGGCAGGTTGTGCAAATAAGCAATTAATGAGTCAAGCAATCGTAGCAGGGCACAAACCTGTTGGGCTTAGTCTATACGAGGCTGGCATTATTTCGTCGCAGAAGCTTAAAGCACTTGGTCAAGTTGGTCAGTGTGATAGTGGCGTACAAAGTGTGATACCTGAGTTATTAAAACTTGGGCGTCTACCTTTAGTTAGTTCAATCGGTTTTGGTGACGATGGCCTTTGGTATAACGTGAATGCCGATGAAGCTGCGGCGGCGATTGCCAAAGAACTCAATGCAGAAATTATTTTTATGACCGATGTAGAAGCCGTGCTTGATGCAGATAAACAGCCGTTACATCAACTTGACACAAATCAGATCAATACTTTAATTGCAGAAGGAGTAATTTTGGGTGGGATGGAGGTCAAAGTTAAGACCAGCCTTCTTGCTGCCCAGCACTTACGACGTGGCGTTTATATCTCGAGTTGGCAAAAGCCAGGAAACTTAGTAGCTCTACTTGCGGGTGAGCACGTCGGAACAAAAATTACACCATAGGTTTTATATGTTTAATCATTTTTTATCAGGTCTTGAACTAGACCAGCAAGGCGCACTTAAATTACTTAAGCTTGCGCAAAAAATTAAAGCAAACCCTGCTGATTTTAGCCAAGCACTGGCTGGTAAATCAGTGGTTACTTTATTTGAAAAACCAAGCTTACGTACGCGTTTATCATTTGATATTGGCATCAATAAGTTAGGTGGTCATGCTGTGTATCTTGATTCACAAAATGGTGCCATGGGCGCCCGTGAATCAGTAAAAGATTTTGCTTTGAATATTGCAAGTTGGGCAGATGGCATTGTTGCACGTGTGTATCAGCATAAAACCTTAACTACGCTTGCTGAATTTTCCAGCGTGCCTGTGGTCAACAGCCTGTGTGATTTATATCACCCATGCCAAGCGTTGGCTGACTTTTTAACATTACAAGAAGTATACGGTGATGTGAGCCAGCTAAAACTTGCTTATTTAGGTGAAGGTAACAACGTTACACATTCACTGATGTTACTGGCTGCAACCTTAGGGACTGATTTTGTTGCAGTATGCCCGAAAGGCAGTTCACCAGATTCACAAATTCTTAAGCAAGCTGAGCAAATTGCGGCAATGAATGGTGCATCGGTAATGGTCAGCGATCGTGTTGAAGCAGCGGTTGGTGCAAATGCTGTGTATGCCGATACGTGGGTATCAATGGGCGACGATACACCGCTTGAACAAGTAAAAGAAAAGTATATGCCGTATCAATTAAATACTGCATTACTTGAACAAACAGGGGCTGACACTGTATTACATTGCCAGCCTGCACACCGTGAGTTTGAAATTACCTCAGAAGTAATGGACGGCCCGGCGTCAAAAATTATACAACAAGCAGAAAACCGTATGCATGCGCAAAACGCATTGCTTGTTTCATTATTAAATCCAAATTTTGTGTAAGGTATCACCAATGAGTTCTATTAAAAAAGTTGTATTAGCCTATTCTGGTGGTTTAGATACGTCGGCCATCGTGCCATGGTTAAAAGAAAACTACGGTTGTGAAGTTATTGCATTTGTGGCCGATGTAGGTCAAGGCGCAGAGGAGCTTGAAGGCGTTGAAGCTAAAGCGATCGCCTCTGGTGCATCTGAGTGTTATGTAGTTGACTTAAAAGATGAGATGGTAAGTGATTATATTTATCCAACACTTAAAACAGGGTCAATCTACGAAGGTACTTATTTACTAGGTACATCAATGGCACGGCCTATTATTGCTAAAGCGCAAGTTGAAATTGCTCGTAAAGTTGGTGCAGATGCACTTTCTCATGGTTGCACAGGTAAAGGTAACGACCAAGTACGTTTTGAGTCGTGTTTTGCCGCCCTTGCCCCTGATCTGCAAGTGATTGCACCGTGGCGTGAGTGGGACTTATCAAGCCGTGAGTCGTTACTTGATTACTTAGCTGAGCGTAATATTCCATGTTCAGCATCAGCGACTAAAATCTACAGCCGTGATGCAAACGCGTGGCACATTTCTCACGAAGGTGGTGAGCTTGAAGATCCGTGGTGTCAACCAAGTGAGCAAGTCTGGACTTGGACTAATTCTCCGGAGCAAGCACCGAATGAGCCTGAATTTGTTACTTTAAATGTAGTTGAAGGTGAAGTTGTTGCGGTAAATGGTGAGCAACTTAAACCGTATGACTGTTTAGTTAAATTAAATGAGATAGCGTCGCCTCATGGTGTTGGTCGCGTTGATATCGTTGAAAACCGTTTAGTAGGTATGAAATCACGTGGTTGTTATGAAACACCAGGTGGCACAGTGATCATGGCGGCATTACAAGCAATTGATGAACTGGTACTTGATAAAGCAAGCCGCAAATGGAAAGAAGTACTGGGCGGTGAGTTTTCGCACTTAGTGTATGACGGCCGCTGGTTCACGCCGCTTAAAGATTCAATTTTAGCGGGTGCTGAAGCGCTATCAACCGTGGCAACGGGTGAAGTTGTACTTAAGCTTTACAAAGGCCAGGTGACTGCGGTTCAGAAAAAATCACCAAATAGCTTATACAGCGAAGATTTTGCAACATTTGGTGCAGATGATGTGTACGACCAATCGCATGCTGAAGGTTTTATTCGTTTATTCTCGCTTTCAAGCAGAATTTCAGCACTAGCGAAGAAGTAATTTTACTACAGCCCCGTAACTAAAACGGGGCAATTTCAGGGTTTGGAGAGATTTCATGGCATTATGGGGCGGACGTTTTTCTACGGGTCCAGATGAGGCGTTTAAACAATTTAACGACTCACTTCCCTTCGATTATCAACTAGCGGAGCAGGATATTGTCGGCTCTGTTGCATGGGCTGGTGCCTTAAAGCAAGTTGATGTACTAAGTAGTAGCGAGCATCAATCACTAGTAGCTGCACTATACGAACTACTCGACGAAGTAAAAGCGGATCCGCAAGCGGTGGCAACATCGGGTGCTGAAGATATTCACTCACATGTTGAAGCTGCTTTAATCGAAAAAGTAGGTGATTTAGCTAAAAAGTTACACACCGGACGTAGCCGTAACGACCAAGTTGCCACTGATTTTCGTTTATGGTGTCGTGATACCGCAGATCACTTACTTGCAGCGCTTGGTCAGTTAAAAGGTGAGTTTATTGCGTTGGCTGAACGTGAGCTGGGTACTATTTTACCTGGTTATACCCATTTACAACGCGCACAACCACTCTTGTTTAGTCACTGGTGTATGGCGTATGTTGAAATGCTCGAACGTGATGAAAGCCGTTTAAGTGACGCTAAAGCTCGAATGAACTTTTGTCCATTAGGCAGTGGGGCACTTGCCGGTACTGCGTACCCAATTGATCGGCAAGCACTTGCCACTGGGTTAGGTTTTACCGCTGCGACTAAAAATAGTTTAGATGCTGTATCAGACCGTGACTTTGTGGTTGAACTATTGAGCTGTGCGTCAATCTCTATGATCCATTTATCGCGTATGTCAGAAGATCTGATCTTCTACAACTCGGGCGAGGCGGGTTTTATTGAGTTGGCTGATAATGTCACTTCTGGTTCGTCACTTATGCCACAAAAGAAAAACCCAGATGCATTAGAGCTTATCCGTGGTAAAACTGGCCGTGTCTTTGGGGCATTTAGTGCCATGATGATGACGTTAAAAGCTTTGCCGCTTGCCTATAACAAAGATATGCAAGAAGACAAAGAAGGCTTGTTTGATGCGATGCCAACCTGGCTTGCCTGTATTCATATGGCGCAAGCGTGTATTAAAGGTATAAAAGTAAATGGTGAACGAACGCTGGCTGCTGCAAAAGGTGGCCATTCAAATGCGACTGAGTTAGCTGATTATTTAGTAGCCAAAGGCATCCCGTTTAGAGAGGGTCATCATATTGTTGGTGTACTGGTGCAAATGGCTATCGCACAAGGGAATAACTTAGAAGATTTAAGTTTAGAACAATTCCAATCTGTGCATAGTATTTTTGAGCAGGATGTATATGCTGTATTAGAAATAGACGCATGTATTAAAGCGCGCCAAGCACTTGGTGGCACATCTTTAGAGCAAGTAAGCATTGCTGTTAAAGATGCTAAAAAAAAACAGCAAATAACGGTTCGTGACGCTAATCTTGATGATGTTGAGTCAATTGCAAAGCTGATCCAGCATTGGGCGACTGTAGGTGAAAATCTGCCGCGTGCTAAAAGTGACATGGTGCACTCAATTAATGAGTTTGCGGTAACGGAAGTTGCTGGAAAAGTTTCGGGCTGTGCGTCACTGTATATTTATGATACTGGTCTTGCTGAAATTCGCTCACTCGGTATAGATCCCGAAACCGGTATTACCGGACAAGGTCGCCAGTTAGTTGAGCACTTATTAGTTAAAGCCAAAAAATTGGCACTGAATCGCATCATTGTTTTGACGCGAGTACTTGATTTCTTTGAGAAACAAGGTTTCACATTCTGTACTAAAGACAGCTTACCGGAAAAGGTAATGAAAGATTGTGAACTGTGTTTGCGCAGAGACAATTGTGACGAAGTCGCAATGGAATTTATTTTGAAGCTAAGTAGTAATACGGAGATCCCGTGTAAAAACGTGGCCTAGAAATCCCTGGATGTAAAAGACGTACGGTTACCCCTGTGCGTTTTTTTATGTCTAAACACGTCTGGTATGACCTGTTGTTCTACCTGCTTATTATCAAGATCAAAAAAAGATCGTTTTTTTTAAATGTTGGATCGGTAATTGCTACCTATAAAGTGTACGATGGCTCAGTGTGAGTTCATCTTAAAAGCGCCAATAAATAATCAGAGCGCTAAAGCAACGATAGCTTGTTTAACAAGTTATTAATTCAACATTTTTGAAAGGATCAATCTCATGCAAATTACTGCTAACAACCAACTGCAAATGCAAGCATACAACTCTATGCAACAATCAAAGCCAGCACTTGAACAAAGCGCTAGTAATAAAACCCTACAATCTGATACAGTGTCTATATCTAATGAAGCTTTGCTAGCATCAAAAGGCGAAGCTGAAATTCAACGTGGTGGTGGGATTATTGTATTAGACCCAGATAAACGCCCTAGATAGATTCCTATGAGTGACAGATGTATTTAACAGAGCATTTTGGTTTATCATTAGGAGCCTTAGTAGTTTGGGGCTTCATGATGGCTTTCTTTTTTAATTTATTTTTATGGTTTGCTGATCTAAAGCGAGATAAAGTACTGTTAATTACATCTTTTGTTACTTTCATTTCTTATTTTGTTAGTGATCACCTATTCACTTGGTTTGAAAATTCAGGAATATATCTACAGTGGGCTCTGTATGATATAGCAACTTTAAGCTTAATATTAGCGGGGGCATTTATAGTAAAGGCTAGCTTAAAAAGTCCTGCCTTTGTATATGTAGTCATCGGCCTTTTAGCGAATACATTTCTTTTCTTCTTCATGTACTATGATCTTCATATCATTGAAAATACAAACCCATGGATCCTTTGGGATATATATTCTTTTGGTGTAAACATTGTTGATTTTACAATGATAGTGGCCTTAATTGTCGATCGTGACATTTTAGGATTGATTAAGCTTAAAAATGGAATTAAAGCGTTATTTAAAGGACAACAAGTAAAGCATACTGCTTAGCTGTTATGTTTATTAACGATACTATCGGCCCTTATATTGGTGTGTTTATCGAGTGGGGGTTTTTAATGACCTTCCTATTCAACCTTGTCTCTAGACTTAATAATCCTGACAAAGCAGTTGTTCAGCTATCTTTTCTGATGGCCTTTTCCTACATGGTTAGTGATTTTTATCGTTTATCCTACTCAAATTACCTAAATTGGCTTATCTATGACTTACTCACCATCGCTGTAATATTTGTATGGTTTATATATTGTAAAAGACAGCGATTCACCGCGTTATATTATATTTTACTTGGCTTGATACTTAATGCTCTTCTGATGCTTGTAACTCATTATGATATTTATATTTTGCACAACCTTGAGCCATGGTGGTTGTGGACTGTTTATTCGTATGGAGTAAATATTGTTGATTTATTAATGATATTTGCACTGGTTACTGAAAAAGACTTTTTATTTCTGCGAATAGCTCTTAATAAAGTTAATAAGCCGTATTTACATGAGCGTCATGAAGTAGAGTAAGCTATGGAGCTATTAGAGCAATATTTTAATGTTTATTTTGCTTCACTGATCATGTGGGGCTTTTTGATGGCTTTTTTATATAATTTAGTAAAGAAATCTTCGAAACCAAATAATGATGCCACAATTATGTGGTTATCATTTATAATATTTTTCTCTTACTTACTCGGTGATCCTTTGCTCAATCTTTCACTGGGGATTGAGATAACGTCTAACTTTACAGGTTATTTAGTTTGGGCTTTCTTGGATTTTATTACATTAGTTATAATTCTATTTTTTACTGGCAGGAAGTCGATACGAAGCTACCCAGCTAAGCTTTATATAGTAGTTGGTATTATTGTTAACATGCTGCTGTTTCTTGCTATGTATGCAGACATAGCACTTTTTGAGCATTATGAACTTTGGTGGTTTTGGTCTTTTTATTCTGTCACGGTTAATGTGATGGATGTGATGATGATTATTGCTTTATTTTGCAATAAAGATTTTTTAGGTTTAGTGCGTGGTTATAACCGATTGCGAGGCTTAAAAAACTAGAAGCCTCGCCTAATAATTAAAACCGATATTCCCAACTGGTTTTTAATGCGCTATTACTTTCAGACTCGTTAGCAAATTCGTCTTTATACACAGAGCCACTGATCTTCCATAAACCACTAAAAATTGCTTGCTGATAACCAAGCTCTAATTGTAAACGTTCGAAAGTCTCGGGTGTTTGAGTTAGGTCTAGCATTTCGCTTTGCGACCAGCGTAATTTGGCATAACCGGCGTAACCGTTCATAGTATGATAATGAGCACCTAATACGGCTGATTTACTTTGCAGCGGCGTTGCAGAGCCAATTAAGTGACCTTTATGGATATAAGCTTGGTCATAATTAGTAAAGCTCTCATTAGCTTCATTACAGCTAAGTTGCGCTGTACAATCTTGTTGGGTATTTGAATATTCAAAATAGGTTTTTAATAACTGTTTTTGATCACCAAAAAAACTTTCTACACCCACTGTATAAAAAGGATCACTGGGCGCAATACCACTGTCATTTTTACCCATTAGCTCAGTATAAAAAGCAATCGGTTGATTGGCGATGCTGGTTGAGTACTTAGCATCTAAACTGGTTAAGCGTTGCTTAGTTGTTCTCAGTTCAAGCGAATTGGGGTCTATTTCTGTGCTGGTTAAATAGTCCGAGCCCGCTGAGCTAAATGCAATCTCAAGCCCCGCAAGTGGAGTGCTGGCAAAGCGCACTGCCCAATAATTACCTTTTTCACTGATATTTAAATGTGGTTTTTGTTTTGCGTAAATGCCGGTTAATTGCCAGTTTCCAATAAATGATAGCCAGCTTGGCCCTACGTATTGTGTGTTAGCACGGTTGACTCGCAGACCTTTCATTGGCGATGCATTATTCGAAAGCAGTAATGCATTATCGTTGCTTGGCCCCCACCAATGGCTTACTTGCTCGGCACTGACAGACCAATTACCCATTAATACCGCTAAATAACTGCCATAAAAGTTGGTGTATTTATCATCAAGTGCACCATCGGCATAATTTACACTTACTTTTGCACTAACGCGATTGCCAGTAATAGAGCCATAACTATTAATACCACTTTTTTGTTGATCGCGACTGCCAAAGCTTTGTTGTAATGCAGGTTTACTATTGTAAGTAACTCTGACACCTGAGCTTGAGCTTTGCTTCGCATTTGCTAATGCATGCTTTACATGCTGATAAGCAAACAGACTTTGCGCCGATAAAGAACTGGCTTCAAGCGCATTTAAATCTCTAGCGATACCTTGCCACATCAAGGGATAGCTATTAACTGGTTGTTTGATTACCCCTTGGTTAAACAACATTTCAATTGATGCACGCAGTAATGGATCATCACTTTCAATCCAAGGACTGGCAAATGTAGGTGTCGCTATCACCAATAAAGCACTTAAATACGCATTTAACTTCATCCGTGTAATTTTTCCTGTAATGCTTTTACGACAATAGGGTGTACAAATTCATTCACATCACCTTTATGACGAGCAACTTCTTTCACTAATGTTGAAGAAATGAATGAATTTTTTTCAGCCGGCGTTAAAAATACACTTTCCAAATCAGGATTAAGACGACGATTCATATTAGCTAGCTGAAACTCATAATCAAAATCAGACACCGCTCTAATTCCGCGGATCAACACATTTGCATTATGATCTCGCGCTAAATCAGCCAGTAAGCCTGAAAAGCCAATAACACTAACGTTATCTATGTGAGTGAGTAAACTATTGGCAAGTGCTACACGTTCATCTAAGCTGAAGCACGGTTTTTTACTAGGATTGTGGGCAATTGCAACAATCACAGTATCGAACATTTTTGCTGCCCGCTGGATCAAATCTGTGTGGCCATTAGTTAATGGATCAAAGGTACCTGGGTAAATTGCGGTGACTTTCATAAAATATCGGCTTAGTGTTATTTTGGCTGCTATATTAGCAGTCTTTGTTGCCCAGATCAGCCCGCAAATTGAGACTGTGTGATGTTATAGGTAAATGAGTTTATTTCATTAAGAAGTAATAACTAAGAATTATGGGTTAGAAATTTTCAAGTTAGTATTTTATTGGCTTAGATTTGTATATACTGCGCGGCTACTAATACTGAGTAAATTCTGAGCATTTACTTAAATAAAAACAACTAGAGTAGCAGGATATGAGTACCAAGGATAAAATAATTAAAACTAGCATTATGCTATTTAATCAACATGGTGAGCGTGCAATAACGACTAACCATATCGCTTCTCATATGGGGATCAGCCCCGGTAATCTTTATTATCACTTTAAAAATAAAGAAGACATCATTCGGCATATTTTCGCATTATACAGCCAGCATTTACACACACAATTTGTGCCAATGGCAAAGCATGATGAAGCATTCACGCACTTAACTGGATACCTTGATGCTTTGTTTGAATTGATGTGGCGGTTTCATTTTTTCTATGACAATTTGGGGGATATTTTATCTCGCGATGAAGTATTGAAAAAAGACTACATTGAATTTCAAGCCGCTTTACTAAGCCAAGTGCGCGAACTGGTAATTGGTCTGCGCGAAGGTGGCATGATCACCATCGACGATGAAGATGCCATTGAACTTGCTCATATGTTAAAAATCACCGTCAGTTTTTGGACTCCTTATATTAAAGCCAGACGTTTAAGCGGCGAACTCATGCAGCAAGATATTTATAACGGTATTTTAAAAGTATTAGCGCTTTTTAAAGCTTTTGCTACAGAGCAAAGTATTCCGCAAATTAACTTATTACGCGAAAAATATAGTGCGCTCGCTGCACAAGCTGAACCAGCCAGCTAAGCATAGAGCTTTTGTTTATTTCCTAGACGTTAGATTTTTTGCTATAATCGCGCGCCCAACACGTGGGTGCGTGAATCCTAAATATTGTCTAACGAGTAAACTATGCTTAAATTTATCGTCAAACTCCATCCTGAAATAGCCATTAAAAGCCGCTCTGTGCGTAAACGTTTTACTAAGTTGTTAGAAAACAACATTAAAATTGTATTACGTAAGCTTGACGAAAAAGTACAAGTACAAAATAACTGGGATAATATATCGGTTGTGACTAAATCAGATGACGCGCAAATGCGCCTTGATTTTATCGATGGCTTACAACGCATCCCTGGTATTGTGCAGTTTATTGAAGTAACCGAAACCAGTTACGAAAACCTCCACGATATATATGAAAAAGCGTTAGATATGGTTGGCCCAACTGTAGTGGGCAAAACCTTCTGTGTGCGTTGTAAACGCCAAGGCAAGCACGATTTCACATCAACAGATGTAGAGCGTTATGTCGGTGGTGGTTTAAATCAGCACGTAGATGGTGCCAGCGTCAGATTGAAAAACCCTGAAGTAACTATTCGTCTCGAAATTAAAGATGATAAAGCGTATATCGTAACGCACACTCATCATGGCATGGCTGGTTTCCCATTACCAACCCAAGAAGATGTATTGTCGTTAATGTCAGGTGGTTTTGACTCAGGCGTTGCTAGTTATCAAATGATCCGTAAAGGCGCTCGTACCCACTTTTTGTTCTTTAATCTAGGTGGTGCGGCCCACGAAATCGGCGTTAAACAAGCCAGTTACTATATCTGGAAACAGTTTAGCTCAACCCATAAAGTTAAATTTATCAGCGTTGACTTTGAACCAGTTGTTGCTGAAATCTTAGAAAATGTTGAAAACAGTCAAATGGGTGTGATCTTAAAGCGCATGATGATGCGCGCAGGAAGCCAAATTGCTGAAAAAATGGGGATACAAGCATTAGTTACTGGTGAAAGTCTTGGTCAAGTTTCAAGCCAAACTTTAGCAAACTTAAGTGTGATTGACCGTGTTACTGAAACACTTATTTTACGCCCGCTCATCCAGCACGATAAACAAGAAATTATAAATATCGCACGTAAAATTGGTACTGCTGAAATGGCAGAAACCATGCCTGAATATTGTGGTGTTATCTCTAAAAAGCCAACGGTAAAAGCTAAAATTGCCGTTGTAGAAGCTGAAGAGCAAAAGTTTGACTTTGATGTGCTCAATACTGTGGTTGAAAATGCCCGTATTATGGATGTGCGTGATATCGATGTTGAAGCAAAACAGGAGCTTAAAGAGGCTGAGTCAGTGTCTGATTTACCGGCAGGAGCTGTTGTTGTTGATATTCGTTCACCGGAAGAAGAAGACACCAACCCACTGGAAATCGACGGGATTGAGGTTGTGCACTTACCGTTCTTCCGCCTAGCGACTAAATTTGGTGATTTGCCACAAGACAAAGATTATTACTTATACTGTGCCAAAGGTGTAATGAGTCAACTGCAAGCGCTTATTTTACATGACAGCGGCTTTGCTAACGTGAAAGTTTATCGCCCATAAGGCTGGTAGTCGTTCAAAAAAGCGCGATTTTAATCGCGCTTTTTTGTGTCGAAAATTGCAGTTAATAAAGCACCGTTATACGGCGTATCAATATTGAGTTTTTGTCCTTGCTGACAAATATAGCCACAAATCGCCATCACTTCTGTTTCGCGTTGATGATGAAAATCTTGATGCATGGAAGAGTAATTAGCTTGGGTGTGAGCCATCACTTGATAGGCGCTATTAAGGGCTTGTGCTAAATCTACGTTAATGCCAAGTGCTTTGGCAATGTTGCATGCCTCAGCTAATAAATTCATGATTTGTCTACTAAACTTAGGCGCACGTAATTCACCATTTTTTACATTATTTAGGGCACTGAGCGGGTTAATAGCAATGTTAACTAATAGTTTTTCAAAGCGTAACTGCTGTATGTTGTTAGTCGTTGTTAATGCCGGTATGTTAGCTAATAGATGTTTAACGTCAGGCAGTTTTACTTTGGCTGAAGAGTTGCAATCACCTAAAACACTGTCACCCATACCAGTATGTAATACACTAAAAGGCGTATTTTTATAACCCGCCAAGCGAGTTGTTAAAAAGTACAGCCCTTGCTTTTGCGTCAGCTCGGCATTGAGTTCATCAACATTGCCCATGCCATTGTGAGATAAAATCACTTGGCACTGAGTGCTTAAAAATGGCTTTAGCTGACTAAATGCACTGGCGACTTGGTGTGCTTTGACAGCAAAAATAACGGTGTCGATTTGGGTGCTTGCGGTTAATTGTACAAGGTTTATCACTTGGCAATTAATCGCTTGTTTGGTGTGATGTTGCTGGTAAAAACGAGGCTTACACTGCGTTTGCTTACTGATGAGTGTTACTGAGTGCTGCTGAGCTAAATAGTAGCTGTAGAGCAGCCCAATCGCACCATCGCCAACAATAAATATATTAGCCATTTTGATTCTTTTTAAAGTGTGAATATAGGCCATATAACAAGAAGAAGCAGGCAGCACCGCTAAAGTCAGCAATCACATCTGCAATGGATGCGCTACGATAAGGAATTGTACTTTGCATAAGCTCGATGGCAATACCATAAAACGCCAATAATGTTAGATGTATATAAACGGGCAGCTTAAATGCTCTGACCATGAAAGCCGCTAAAATAAAGAAAATTGCAAAATGCACTAATTTATCTAAATGAGGCAAGGAGGACACGCCAACGCCCCTAAAATCACGGGCAAATAAGAAGGTAAACACCAGCATACTAATTAAAAATAGAGTTTGATAAACACGCCGAGTCACGATAAGTCCTAGAATCGTTTAAAAATAGAGCCGCAGTATATCAAACAAATTTCGTATAGCACCTGAACAAAGCGCATAAAAATGTAAAGATTTATAAAATAGGCGTTATAATCCCCTCATATTAATTTTAAAAAATCTTGTTAGGAGAGACTTATGCCTTCATTTGATATTGTTTCAGAAGTCGAAATGAACGAAGCAAAAAATGCTGTAGATAATGCAAACCGTGAATTAGAAACCCGTTTTGATTTTAGAGGTGTTGATGCGTCGATTGAACTTAACGATAAAACAATAAAGTTAAAAGCCGAAGCTGACTCACAAGTTATGCAGTTATTTGACATTCTTGCCAGCAAAATCTCAAAGCGTGGTATGGACGTATCAAGTTTAGAGCTACAAGACATTTCTCGTGCTGGTAAAAATGTATTTCGTAATGTTGCACTAAAGCAAGGTATCGAAAAAGACATGGCTAAAAAAGTAGTTAAAGCCATTAAAGATTCTAAAGTAAAAGTACAAGCCGCTATTCAAGGTGAGGAAGTACGCGTTACTGGCAAAAAGCGTGATGACCTACAAGAAGCCATGCAAGTTGTGCGTAGTGCCGATTTAGGGCAACCGTTCCAGTTTAAAAACTTTAGAGATTAGAAAGCTATGTGCTAGGTTTCTAAGTGCTAGAAAAAGCCAAATTGCAGCAATGTAGTTTGGCTTTTTTAGTTTAGAACTTATGATGATTCCTAAAACCTAGTACATTTAGATGTATAGCCGTCCATTGACTTTTCCCCCTAAAATAATCACAATAACCACCTATTTTTAAGGTGCTTGTAGTTACTTTTCAAGGTTGTTGATAGGTACAGCAAGATAATCGGGAAGTTGGTGCTATTTGTAGGATACAAATACAATCCAACACTGCCCCCGCAACGGTGATACATAATATACGCAAGTAACTATGTTAAGTCCGGAGACCGGCCTTGAAGTCAATTTACTATCACTTGTGCGGTGGGCGCGGGTCAGGGGAAGTCATGTTAAACAAATCTACTCTAGGCGTAGCAATTGCTGCTGCGTTATCTTTTTCTGTGTCTGCAGAGCAATCAATTGAGCATCTTACCGTCACAGCCAATAAATTTGAGCAATCAATTACTGATGTTCTTGCCAGTGTTACTGTTATTGAGCGCAGTGATATTGAGAAAAATAACTATCGAGACTTACCATCAATACTAAGCAACATTGCAGGTGTTGATATTGTGCGCAACGGTGGCTTTGGTCAAAATGCTGATGTATTTGTGCGTGGCGCCACAGCAAAGTATACCTTGGTGCTAGTTGATGGTGTACGTGTTAGTGATGCAAGTTCTGGCAGTGTATCGCTAACAAATATTCCCGTTAATAGCATTGAGCGAGTTGAGATTGTAAAAGGCGCCAGAGCTGCAATTTATGGCTCTGATGCTGTCGCTGGTGTGATCAATATTATTACTCGTCAAGCAACTAATAATACACTATCTGCTACATTGGGTACTGATAGCTATGAAAACTACCAGTTAGCAGGCGGAATTGTAAAAGATGCTGTTACTTTTAATTATAACTTAGGCTATGAAAATACTGACGGCTATGATGTAACAGGTAAAGATCCATCACAGCCAGTAACAAAAGATCACGATGACGACGGCTATACCAATAAAAATATTGGCTTTAACTTAGCATATCAAACTGAAAATGCCGGAGTATTTAGTTTGCTAAGCCAGTATAGCGAAGGCCAAGGTCAGTATGACAATGCATGGGGTAATGACGCCTATGACTTTGAAAACTACACCGCTAAATTAGGCTGGAAAAAAAGCTCCGCAATTTATACTCAAAGCGCCTCTGTGAGTATTTCTCAAGAAGAGAATATTCAAACAGGGACAGAAGAGCAGCAAGTTTACAGCACAAATCGAGTTGAATTTGAGTACAGTGGTTTATATACGCTAACTAATACCGTTGATATTACAGGCGGTGTTAACTTTCTAAATGAAGACTTATCAGACTCTTCGGCAAAATCATCTGAAGAACAGCGTGATAACACAGCACTCTTCGTTGGCGTATTTTATGACGATGATACTTGGTTAGGAAACGCAGTAGTAAGAACCGATGATTATGACTTTCATGGTCGTGCAAATACTTACACAACAGCTTTAGGCTATCGAGCAAATAAATACGTAACGCTACGGTTAAGTCATGGTACAGCCTTTAGAGCACCATCATTGATCAATGCATTTGTCACTGATAGCCAATGGTATGCCCCTAATAGTGATATTAAACCGGAAGAGTCAGTTAATAATGAATTTGGCGTTACTATAGATACGCAATGGGGTCGTTATGATATTGCCATTTTTGACAACAAGATCGATAACTTAATTACTAACGAATATGATGCAGACACAGGTAAATGGGTAGCAACTAATATTGATAAAGTGTCTATGCAGGGGATTGAATTATCAGCCGAGTTTGAAGGTTTTGGCTTTCAACATAATGTTAATTTGAGCTTATTAGATGCCAAAGATGAAACAACCAATACTGATTTACCGCGCAGACCCTCTGAAATGTTCAATTATACGCTTGGCAAAAGCTGGGGCGATTTTGATGTCAACTTAGTAATGCAATATCGTTCGTCGCGCCCTTCAATTTATGATCGTGATCTTGCTGCATTTACTATGTTTAATTTATCGGCTAATTATCAACTGATGGATGATTTATCGCTGCAAGCTCGTGTTGAGAATATTACTGATAAAAAATATTTTACTGCTGCTGTCGGGACTGCTACAAATGGTGAACTACTAGGCTACAATGCTGCAGGACGACAGTTCTTTGTTGGCGCCAGCTACCAGTTCTAAGTAAATTTAAAATTTTAGCTCAAATTAAAAGCCCAACACATTTGCGTGATGGGCTTTTTTATAGTGAGATATAAATGTTTATTTAACCTTGGACTTTACTTAATCCCCTAAAAACTGTTTATAGTCTTTCGCAAATTTTTGCAGTTTAGGTGCAATCAATAAACTGCAATAGCGCTGCTCAGGGTTTTCGTTGTAATAATCTTGATGATATTGCTCTGCTGGGTAATACGTAGTTGCAGGACTTACTTCGGTGACGATATCTTCGCGTATTTGGCTTTGTAACTTAGCAATGTAGTCAGTCGTTTGGGCTTGTTGCTCTGCGCTGTGATAGTAAACAACGCTGCGATACTGCGTGCCTACATCATTGCCTTGGCGATTAAGTTGTGTGGCGTCGTGCAACGTAAAAAACATTGCGAGTAAGGTGTCAAAGCTTATCTGGTTGCTATCAAACTCGATATTAACTACTTCGGCATGGCCTGTCAGCCCTGTGCAAATTTGTTTATAGGTTGGATCCGTTGTTTCGCCACCTGTGTAGCCAGAGCTTACTTGTAAAACGCCTCTCACACGTCTAAATGCGGCATCGATACACCAAAAACAGCCACCGCCAAAGGTTGCTGTTGCCATTGTTTTGCTCATTAGTTACTCCCGAAAACGTTAAGTTGCGAACATGTTCTAGCCTATCAGAAGAACGGCAATAGCAGGGTTTTATTTCATGAATTTTAAGTTGGTATAGGGAAGCGTTGCTGCGGGCGCAGCAACGCTTTTGCTTATAGTTCTTTAAGCGGCTTTTCAGCTTCTTGTTGGTTAAGCTTTTGTTGTAAAAACTCAGGTGATTGCGTGTTTCTAGCCAGCGCATAATAGGCCGCAGGCACTACAAATAGCGTCAGTATGGTTGCGACAATAACACCAGTAAATACCACCACACCAATTACCATACGGCTTTCAGCGCCAGGGCCAGATGCCAACACTAACGGCACGGCACTCATTACCGTGGTTAATGAGGTCATAATAATAGGGCGTAGTCGCATGGTTGCTGCTTGTAATATTGCTTCACTAAATTCAATGCCTTGGTCGCGCAGCTGGTTGGTAAACTCAACAATTAAGATACCATTTTTAGCGCTGAGGCCGATTAACATTACAATCCCGATCTGGCTGTAAATATTTAAAGTAAGCCCCGTAGACCATAAACCAAACATGGCACCCATTAACCCAAGTGGTACTGTAAGCATAATAACAAACGGGTGCACAAAGCTTTCAAATTGCGCTGCTAACACCAAGAAGGTAACGGTAAGCGCTAGAATAAACACGTAGGTCATAGCTGAAGCACCTTCGTAGAATAATTGTGACTCACCTTTGTAATCAACCGCACCCTCTATATCGTTCTCTTGCGCGGCTACTTCATTCAAAAAGTTAAGCGCTTGTTCGAGTGTATAACCATCTGCAAGGTTGGCGCTAAGGGTGATAGCACGCATACGGTTATACCTATTCAAACGAGATGCCGTAGCTTCTTCTTTCAGGCTGATCAAGCTATCTAGTGGGACTAATTCACCACTGCGTGATTTTAGATAGATATTTGAAATATCAGTTGGATCTTTAAAATCTGCTTTGGTACCTTTTAAAATCACATCGTATTCTTCACCGCGATCTATAAAAGTGGTAACACGGCGTTGGCCAAGCATAGTTTCAAGAGTACGACCCACATCAGACACCGACACGCCTAAATCCGCTGCTTTATTTTTATCGATACTGATCAAAAATTGCGGGAATGTTTCTTTATAGTCGTGATCGATTCGTACTAAGCCTGGATTTTCCTCGGCACGTTTAATAATGCGGTCGCGCCAATCAGCAAGCTGGTCGTAATCGTTACCTTGTAGTACAAACTCAATAGGACGAGATGAGCCACCGCCGCCAATACCGCTACGCATAATGGCAAACGTTCGCACATCGGTCACTTCAGCCATTTTGCCACTGATCTCATCCATTACTTGCCAGGTTGAGCGTTTTCGGTCACTCCAATCTGCCATGCCAACAATGGCAACACCGCCAGTGCCGCCCCAACCAGGCACTCGCACTAACACACGGCTTAGTTCGCCTGATTCAGAATATGGCATTAAGCGCTCTTCAATTTTAGCCATATTTGCCGCGTTATTTTCATAACTTGCACCTTCAGGGCCACTCATCATTAAGAAGAAAGTACCGCGATCTTCTTTAGGAGTCAGCTCTGACGGAATTTGTTGGAACAATGCATAACTAACAAAACCAGCGAGCAATAAGGTTATTGCTAAGCCTCCTGAGCGGGTCATATTTGAAGTTAACGCATTCTTATAACTTTGTTCAATTTTGTCAAAAATGCGGTCCATCCATTGGCTAAACTTGCCTTCTTTTGACGAGGGCTTAAGGATTAATGAACACAGCGCAGGAGAGAGTGTTAATGCGGTAATACTCGAGAAAAACACTGCGGCACTTACCGCCATGGCAAATTCAGTAAATAAAGCGCCTATACGGCCATCCATAAAGACTAAAGGTACAAACACCGAGATCAATACTAAGGTGGTGGCAATGATGGCAAAGCCAACTTCGCGGGCGCCGCGATAGGCAGCCAGTAGGGCTGGTTCGCCTAATTCAATACGACGGTGAATGTTTTCTAGCATTACAATGGCATCGTCAACCACTAAACCAATTGCCAGCACCAGCGCCAGTAGCGTTAATAAGTTAATAGAGTAACCCATTGCCAGTAAGAACATAAAGCTGCCGACTAACGCAACCGGAACAGTCACTGCGGGGATCAAGGTAGCGCGAATATTGCCTAAAAATAAGAAAATAATTAACACTACTAAAGCCATTGAGATGGCGAGCGTGCTGTATACCTCGTTTATCGACTCTTTAATAAAGATTGATGAGTCATAGCTGTCTTGAATGGTTGTGCCTTCTGGTAAGTTACGTTTGATTTTTTCAAGTTCTGCTCGGGCGTTATCAACCACCGTAAGTGTATTGGCTTTCGCTTGTTTTACAATCCCTAAGCCCACCATGTTACGGCCGTTACCACGGAATAAGCTTTCATCATCTGCAGCTTCTAAATGTACGTCAGCCACTTCACCAAGACGAACTAAGTAGCCATCATCACCACGTTTGATGACTAAATTTTGAAAATCACGTTGTTCTTTATAGCTACGCGCAGTGCGCACGGTAAAATCACGGTCGATAGATTCTATTTCACCAGCCGGTAATTCAACATTTTCAGTGCGTAAGGTGTTTTCTATGTCACTACTGGTGATACCGCGCGCTGCCATAGCTTGGCGGTTGAGCCAAATTTTCATGGCATATTTACGCTCGCCGCCCACACGTACATTCGATACGCCATCAACAACGGCTAAGCGGTCGACAATAAAGCGCTGCGCATAATCAGAAAGCTGTAAGGAGTCCATAGTGTCACTGTTGAGTAAGAACCAAGCGATTGGACTTTCATCACTGTTAGATTTTGACACTTCAGGCGGGCGTACTTGCTCAGGTAAACTGTCAAGAGCACGTGCCACACGCTCACGTACATCGTTTGATGCGGCATCAATATCACGGCTTATATTAAATTCGATGGTGATATTAGAGCGACCATTACGACTTGATGAGTTAATGCTTTTAATGCCTTCAATACCGGAAATACGGTTTTCGAGCACTTGAGTGATTTTGGTTTCAATAATTTCGGCTGAAGCACCGGTATATTCAGTGCTAACACTGACAATGGGTGATTCAATATCAGGATATTCGCGCAGTGGTAACATGGAAAATGCCACTAAACCAAAAGTGAGTAGCAATAAGTTTATTACAATCGCAAAAACGGGGCGTTTAACACTGGTATCAGTAATTTTCACGGTTTACCCCTTCACAGACACTTTGCTACCAGAACGAATTTTAATAATTCCTTCTGTAACAATTAGTTGACCATTACTAATGCCTTCATCAATGGCTACCCAGCCGTTGTGACGACCAGCAACATTAACTTCTACTTTGGTGGCTATACCGTCTTCAATTTGAAAAACTTGCGGTTACTTCAACACTGCGGGTAATTGCATCGATGCGAGCGCTAACGTGGGTGACTTTACCGGTAAATGTTTTTTCTGGGTAAGCGTCATTTTGAGTCATGACCTTCATACCTACGTTTAATTGCGCGAGGTATTTTTCAGGCACTTTAAAATCTACCTTGATGATGCTGATATCATCTAAGCTGGTAATTATAGTGCTGTTATTTACATAGGCACCAATTGAAATCTGGCGTTTCCCTAAAATACCTGAGAATGGCGCAGTAATGGTCATTTCTGAGAGTTTTGTTTTGGCATTTTCTAACTGCGCTTCGGTGGCATCAACGCGAGAAAGTTGTTCTTCCAATAATGATTTTGCGGTGGCCTGTGAGCGAGATAGCTCTGTTAAGCGTTCAAGTTGACGTTTTTCTTCACGTAAGTTGATTGCCAGCTCTTTTACTGTCAGTTCTTCTTGCAATGATTGTAACTGTACTAGTTTTTGGCCTTTGCTAACTAAGTCACCGTCTTTGAAATAAATGTCAGTAACGTAATCATTTTGTGCGCTTTTGATATAAATCGCTTGATTCGCACGCGCGCTGCCGATAGCCTCAATTAGCACAGCATTTTCTTCACTTGATACAGTGTGCGCGGTAACTTGGGTTACACTTGCCGTAAAATCAGATTGTTCACCTTGACTACTTGGCAAGTAAAGGTAAACACACAGGCCAATAAGTACAGTAATAATAAATGGAAATAGCGCTTTGCCAGATTGCTTTGAATACATTTTTTAAAATACCGGAAAATTAATTGCCTCTAGTGTACAAAATAACAGCGTGGAATAGCTGTCGCGTATCTCATAAATCTGTCGGTTAGGCGTAAAAGTTAAAGTATTTATCAATTTGTTCCTGTTTTGTAATTATAAATGAGGGAGTTATGAAGTTAACGAGCAAATGTTCACATTGTTTGAAAATACGTAAATTGATTATTTGGGCTATAGTTATGTACGCTTTTTATATATTTTTTTATCGCTATGGTTAAACGTAAGCTAGCTGTGTTGAAACTACGCGCACAAGGCGCGCGCAATGGCATTGAGATTCTTACCGTTGGGGCAATAGGGCTTATATTTATTATGCTGTTTAATTTATTGCGCCCCGGTGAAATTAGTATTTTAGAAATCTTTTTGGTAAGTTTATGTTTAGCGGCAATTTTTGTTGGTTTTTTAAAAACTCAAGAGCCATTTTATAGTTTAGTTATTACAGAACAAGAGCTTATTTATCAGCACAAATATGGTTATTGGTCTGTTAAGCAAGAAAATTTCCATCACAGTGGGATCCCTACAGTAGAGCAACAGTTTGAAAAGCTTGAGTTAAATGCGGTAGGTATTAAACTAAATAATACAGATGAATTTTTATCACAATTAGCGCCAAGAATAGCGGGTAAATTACTGATAGAGCAGCGACATTTATTTATGCAAGTAATTCAAAAACATTGCAAAAATGGTAATTGCCCATCAGAATGGCTAGTTGAAGATAATCATTACACTTCAGTGCATGGGCGCAGCTTTAATGGCCTGATAGCCATGTTTGCCAACAGGATGCGGCACTTACAACAATTAACCGGATATGATTTGTTGTTACCTGCAAGTGTATTAGATAGTAGTATTTGGGACTTTAGCCGTAACTTAAATGCGTGGCGCAATAACCCAAAAGTATTTATAGAATCTCAATTAGAGAGAAAGACGCTTGATGATAGGCGTTAGTTAGTAGGATGAAGCGATGAGCCAAGAAAGATCTTTTATTAAAAGTGGCAGAAACACCATTATCCACAAAGATAAAAAACTCGATTTAGTGATCGTGAACTCTGAAATACACCCAAAAATCAAAGTAACTCAGCATGGTTTAGAGCCATTTAAAGAAGAGCTGCCAAAAAACCGCCGTGAAGCTAAAGAACGTTATTTAGAAGTTGTTTATGTTAGCAGTGTTGATGTGTTTGGCGAAGAAAAGCGTTTACTGTTTATTCAGGCTCTGGATGGCCGTGAATACAAGATAGATTACAGTAAAATAGGGACTAAGTTATTTGTCCGCATTCACCAAGATAGTTATTTATAATATTTTTCTCTCAAATGGCACTGTAATTGCTTCATAAACTTATTGGCATAGCGTTTACTGTTATGTAATTTCGAATTTAATGAGGAAGCAGTGGATGAAATCTCGCTTGATAATTGCCCCACTTTTAACTTTATTAGCCGCATGTGGTGGCGGTGGAGGGGGAAATGATAACCCGGTTGTGGCCGCCTCCGTATTTGCAGGCAATGATCAGCAAATTATTGAAAAAAGTGAGTTTACCATTGAAGCCAAAGGCTCTCCTGCCGATGGCACTTTTACTTGGCAGCGAGTCAGTGGCCCCATAATTGACGGCTTCCCGCTTGATGGTGCACTACAAACCGTAACCGCCCCAGACATTAAAGCCGACAGCGAATTATTACTGCGTGTTAGCTATCAAACCACTGATGGTCAATTAGTCAGTGATGATTTACTAATTAAAATAGAATCAAATAATCAGCTTCCGCAAGTTATTATTACTCAAACCGCACCAGCAACCTTACCTTCTGATTATAAAGATATAATTACCCTTAGCGCAGCAGGCTCAATAGATCCTGATGAAAACGGCCAAATTAACAGTTACAACTGGCAACAAATTGCAGGCCCAACCCTTGCTGTAGACAGTAGCAGCAATGCGACAATTAGTTTTGTGCATCCGCTGCTCGATGCTAATACTTTAATTACGTGGTTAGTAACAGTAGTGGATGATGAAGGGGGAGAGTCAAGCTCCGAGTATTCACATACCTTAAATAAAACCAGTGAAGTCATTATTGCCAATGCGGGTACCGATCAGAATGTTATTGAGCTGGAAACAGTGACCTTAGATGCCACCGCTTCAGAAACTGTAACAGAAACATTTAAGTGTTTTTGGCAGCAAACTGCAGGCACAGCGGTGCTTGATAACCAACAGCAATGTATTACTTCTTTCACTGCACCGGCAACCGAAGCGATTAACACGCATACTTTTGAAGTAACAGTGACCGACAGTAAAGGCCGTACTGATAAAGACAGTGTGGATATTGTAGTTAACTCTAAAGCGCTGGGTCTTATCAATGATACTGGGATGAGTAAATGCTATAACAATACCCAAGAAATAGCGTGCAGCAGTCCTGATTTTCCTCGCCAAGATGCTTCTGTAGGGCGTGATAGTGGGGTTGGCTCGCATATTGAAAAAGTGGGTAAAGGTGAGCAGGCTTTTGATTTTACAAAACTAAATCAGTTTGCCGATGAGTTATTAGATAGCGCTGCTAATTTTAGTTGTATTCGCGATAACGTGACTGGTTTGATTTGGGAAGTAAAAAGTCCTAATACTGGCACTTTACCTAACACGCAACTTCGCGAAGGGCAAAATCATTATACCTGGTATTTAAATAGTGAAGATGGTGTACAACCGGAGAGTGAGCTCGGAACAGCTAATAGTACTTGCTCTAATAACGGTAATTGTAATCTGCAAGAGTATGTTAATGAAGTTAATGCTCTTGATTACTGTGGCGGTACTAACTGGCGAGTGCCAACTTACACTGAACTATTAACGTTACTTAATTATGGCAAGCATGGGCAATCAATATTGCTTGATGAAAACTACTTTCCCAATACGCCTAATAGTAACTTACTCGCGGATGGACTCATTTATTGGACCTCACAAACCGCAGTCGATGGCACCAGTTTATCGCAAGCGTATATATTTGATATGAGCGACGGGAACGATTTGGCTTATCCAAAAAGTAACACCGCCTTTGTTCGTTTAGTTAGAACCGCAGGAGCAGCACAATGAAATCATTATTAATTGGCTTATTGTTACTGAGCCCTGCCGCAATGGCAGTACAAAGCTGCTATGACGGTGTAACACAAACAACGCCTACAGCGCGTTTTACACTACACACAGATGGTACGGTTAGCGACAGTATCACCGGACTTATGTGGCAAACATGTAGTTATGGGCAAAGCTATGATGTAACAACCAATAGCTGTTTAAACAGCATTGTCAAAGTTACTTGGCAAGAAGCATTAAGAGCCGCGGTAAACGACCGCACAGGAGCTTATAAAGATTGGCAAGTACCTAATAATAAAGAGCTTGCCAGTATTTTAGAGCACAGTTGTGTAACACCTAGCATTAATGAAAGCGTATTTTTGGGCAACCTAAGTGAAAACTATTGGACTAGTACATCAGCTATTGCTGATAAAACCGCGGCCTGGGTATATACCTTTGATAGAGGCCTTAACAGCTTACATGCTAAAACCTCGTTTGTGTATTTACGCCTTGTACGCTATGAAAAGTAACGCCGTCATTTAGCTTAAATACTGCTGAAATACCTCTAACCGCGCTTGCTCTAGCGCGGTTTTTATTTGCGCGCCTTTAATTCCTTGGGCAATAAATTGTTGCGGGTTGATTGCTCTTGCTGCGTTGGTTGCCGCTAAAAATTGTTGTTGGTTTGTAAGAAGGGCGGCTTGATTAATCTCAATAGCTTTAAGTACAGCCTCAAATCGCTCTGGGCGGCGCCATAAATCGAGTTGATTACAACAGTTGAGTAATTGCTCAGCGGTGATTGTTGGGCTAGTTAAGATTGCTTGATGGGCATTAAGTTGTAATGCGAGATCACGTACGTCATTAGGTAAACGAATCGTTTCACTAATGGCTTTGATATCATCGGCGGTTAACGAGCTGGTGGCTTGTGCAAACAATAATGCCTGTGTTGTTATATTTTGGCTTTGTGCGTATGCGTAACGGGTTTTTAGTTGTTGATATAATTCATCGTTCCAGTTACTCGCTAAAGCTGGGCTAATCGCACTGAGTGCGCCTAATTGCGCTAAAATATTTAGAAATTCAGCAAATGCACCATCAGCGAGGGACTTTTCACACTCTAACCAAATACGTTCTGCGGTCAGTGTCTTTAGCTCGCCACGGTTGATCATCTGAGTTAATAACGCTTTAGTTTCATCGGCAATGGTAAAGCCTAAATAGTGGTAGCGTGCGGCAAATCGTGCAACACGTAAGATACGCAGCGGATCTTCACTAAACGCCTCGGATACATGGCGCAGAATACGATTCTCTAAATCTTGTTTGCCACCGTAAGGGTCGATTAAGCTGCCATCATCCGCTTTAGCAATGGCATTGACCGTTAAATCGCGACGATGTAAATCATCTTCTAAGGTGACATCCGCTGAAAATTCGCAGACAAACCCAGTATACCCTTGGCCTTGTTTGCGTTCAGTACGGGCGAGGGCGTATTCGTCTTTGCTTTGTGGGTGTAGAAATACCGGAAAGTCTTTACCGACTTGCTGATAGCCTTGTTTCAGTAATTGTTCTGGTGTTGCTCCTACAACTACGTAGTCGCGCTCTTTAATAACTCGCCCAAGTAGTTCATCGCGAACCGCGCCACCTACCAAATAAATTTGCATAACTCACCCTGAATAGTAACTGTGCAAACTATTTTACGTTATTTAACTAATAAAACGCTAACAAGGTTTTCACTTAGCGCATTTTTTTGCCATTATAGACGCTGATTTACTCAGCAAGGAAATTCAGGGTGTATTTAAGCTATTTTGGCTTGTCAGAAAAACCATTTTCAATCGCGCCAAACCCACAGTATTTGTTTTTAAGCGAACGTCATAAAGAGGCTTTGGCTCACCTAACCTATGGTTTAGGTGAAGCGGGAGGCTTTGTATTACTTACTGGCGAAGTGGGCACAGGAAAAACTACCCTTACCCGTAGCTTGCAAGAGCAATTGCCAGAGAATACCCAAGTGGCTTTGATCCATAACCCTGCTTTGTCGCAGTTGGAGCTCTTGGCTAGTATTTGCGATGAATTTAGCATTGCTTATGATCAGCAAAATGCCACTTTAAAAACCTTAACTGATGCAATCAAAAAGCACCTTGAAGCGAACCATCAAGCTGGTGGTCACACTATTTTAATTATTGATGAAGCGCAGCTACTTGCGCCTGATGTACTTGAACAGTTGCGATTACTCACTAACATCGAAACCAATCATAAAAAATTATTGCAGATCGTGTTAGTTGGCCAACCTGAGTTACAAGCCTTACTGAAACGTAATGAGTTACGCCAGTTAGCACAACGGATCACCGCACGTTACCATTTATTACCATTAACCGAGGGGCAAACCTTTGCTTATGTTAAACATCGTTTATATGTTGCAGGCTGCGATCGCGGGTTATTCTCGAATGATGCATTAAAAACAATTCACTTAGTGACGGCGGGTATCCCGCGTTTAGTGAATTTATTATGTGAGCGCTGTTTAATGGGGGCCTTTTCTAAGCAGCTAACCATGATTGATAGTGATATAGTGATGCGCTCTGCACAAGAAGCGTTACCGCCGAGTGCGTTAAGTGCGGTTAGTTTAGCGCCGCAGTCGTCGTTTAATTGGCTCTACCCGTTGGCATTTTTAACCGTGCTCAGTATGGGTATTGGTTTGTCGTTTATTTTTTAATTAATGGTCATATATGTCGTATTTATTAGACGCCTTAAAACAATCCGAACAACATGACGAAGCGTCTGTGCATGATAGAAACGCTGAGCAATTAAAACAACAGCAAGAGTTGCAACGCTATCGTTTTATTGCGATTTCGCTTGGTTTGTTAGTTGCTTTTTTACTGACCTTGATGGCGGGATTTTCAATTGGTAAATGGTTACAAACAAATCATTTAAATGCCCCTGAACAAGTGGCAACGACTGTTGATAAGCAAGCAGTAGAACCAGCTGAAAAAGCCCCAACTACTGTCGAGCCTGAGCAATCTACACCTGCGCCAACCAATCCCGCACAAGTTAATCCAACACAAACGAGTCCAACGCAAGTTGCCAGCACGCAGCCTATACCACAGCAGCAGTTTGTTCAGCCTCAGCAATATCAACAAGCTGCAGGGCAATATCAATGGGTGCAAGTGCCAGTAAACAATATGCCTAGTTACCCGCAAGGTCAGCCTATGCTAGTGCAAACGCCTAATGGCTATCAGCAAGTGTATGCAGCACCGCAACAGCAATACAATCCGAATACAATGCAAATGCAGCCAACCATTAATACTAGTGCCAATAATATCGATATGAGTAAATACAAGGTATTAGGTAAACCTATCGGTGAGCCTGCTAGTGAGAAGGCAAAACCAGCAACAGCAAGTGATGAGGAACTCGAAACAGTACCAACAGCACTAAAAGATGCCTTTGCCCGTGCCATCGAAGACACCCAAGATACAAGGCCGCACCAAATAACCCAAGGCACTAAAAACTCATCTTATGCGCAGCCAATTGAGTTATTGCCGGATGCCTTGCTGGCGATAATCCCAGATATTAAATACCAAGCTCATATTTATTCATCATCGCAAGATAAGCGTTGGGTGAAACTTAATAACCGTGAGTTATATGAAGGCGATAGCATTGGTGATTTACGAGTATTGGAGATCACCCCAGAGCAAACGGTACTTAGTTTTGATGACTATGAATTTAGTTTAAAAGCGCTGCAAGATTGGCCCGAGTGAAGATTATATAGCTACTTCGCGCAGGCTAATTTCGTTTTCGGTGATAATTACGGTAAAATTGAATGCTTAAAAAAACGAATTAAATCAATATTAAAATCGGCAGGCTTCACGGCTGCTTCTAAACTATCTTGAGCACGATTATGCGCCAGATCAATATCGGTTACTTCGGTGTAATGAGCGTGTTTTGCATTATAAAAGGTCTTTACCACCGGCTTTAGCGGGCTACTAGGGTTACTTTTGGTCACTAAACCGACTTTTTGACTGGATAGCTTAACTAGCGTGCCAACTGGATGAATACCAATGCACTGAATAAACTTAGTTAATAGCTCGCCATCAAAGCTATCAGGGCAACCATCCTTTAAGATTTTAAAGGCTTTGATTGGCTCCATGCCCGCTTTATAAACACGCTCAGCGGTTAGGGCATCGTATACATCAACAATCGATGCCATTCTCACATATTGACTAATTTCATCGGCTTGCTTTGCAAACGGGTAACCTGTGCCATCTAATCGTTCGTGATGATACCCGGCGATGTCGACGGCAATACCTTTAAGACCTGATTTTTCTAAAATTTGCTTACTAAACAGGGCATGATTTTGCATGATTTTATATTCATCATCAGTCAGTTTGCCTGGCTTATTAAGAATTTCGTCAGGGATCTGAATTTTACCAATATCATGTAATAGCGCACCGGTGGCAAGCTCTTCAATCAGTGCTTTATCAAAGCCTAAGTGTTTGGCAAAAATGCTGAGCAAAATAGATACATTAATCGAATGCTCTAGCAGGTAAGTATCCTTTTCACGCATTCGGGTTATGCAGGCAAGGGCATCTTGGTTACGAAATACAGAATCAATAAAGCCACTTGCAAGCTCTTTAAATGGCGCGATATCTATAGTGTTACCGGCTTTTATGTCGGTGAATGCCTTGCTTTGTAATTGCTTTGCTTCGGTGTAGAGTTTTAACGCTTTATCCATCTCTTTTTCAACACTGTGTGTTGTGTGCCATGGATCACGGTGTTTTGGTGGGACAACTTTTACAGTTTCGGTAGCGACCGGCGGGCTTTGCGCAACATAAGTAGCAAAAAGGGCGCTAATTAGCGCCCTTTTTATATCTACTTAAACGTTACTCGTCGTCTTCAACTAAAGTCATTAGTGATGTATTACCACCTGATGCGGTAGTATCAATACTAATAGTCTTTTCGGTTAATAAACGCTTGATTAGCGTATCGTAGTACTCTGCACTGATCACTGGCAAAATTGCGCCTTTACGTTGTGCTAGCTGTTGGCTGAAATAACCTAAGCGAGAAGAACGTGCTGCAACTACCGCACCTGCTAAATGCGGGTGGGCCAAAATAGCTTGTAACTGGTTTGGTTTAGCTACTTGGAATACCCCTTCAGCAATGCCTGTTGAGATAAACTTATCTTTAAACGCGACAGCTTCCTCATAGAATAACTCAGACGCTACGGTGATCACGGTATTACCCGCAGCAAGTGCGGTGATGATCGAAATAGCCCAGAAGTTAAACGAGGTGCTTTTATCTGCATAACATACTACACAACCACGTGCTTCAAGATGCAGGGTATTTGATTCACCTGTAGGCCCAGGCAAAGTAGTAAACTTACGCATGTGCTTTTCTAGGCGATTAAGCTGCGCACGTGCATCGGCAAGTGTCAGTGCTAAATCGTCCGCCAGCTCATCGATGATATCAACCGTTGCTACTTTAGCAAGTAACTGACGTACCGCAGAAACACGGTCGTTCAGTGGTGTTGCACGCCAGATTTTTTCATCGCGCATTGAGTTAGCCATTAACTTTTCAACTTGCTCTGCAGCACCAGAGTAGTGGTGAGTATCAAGCTCATCAGGCGTTAAGTTAGTCATTTGTACGTTTTCTGGCGATGCTTTTTCTTTAACTAAACGAGTTAAGTAGTTAGGGCCACCGGCTTTAGGGCCAGTACCAGATAAACCACGGCCACCAAACGGTTGCACACCAACAATTGCACCAATCATGTTACGGTTAACGTAGACGTTACCGGCACGTGACATTTTAGCTAGGTATTCACAACGCTCTTCAATACGAGAGTGAATGCCCATAGTTAAACCAAAGCCAGTGTTATTGATTTGGTCAATCACGTTATCAAGCTCTGAGCCTTTAAAGCGAATAACGTGTACACATGGGCCAAATACTTCGCGTTTTAGTACTGATAAATCTTTGATCTCATATAAACGTGGCGCAAAGAAGTAAGCCCCGTTTTCACTGTTATCAGGAATTTTACACTCATAATGCAGTGTTGCGTTGCCTTTTAAGTACTCAACGTGTTCGTTTAAGTTCTTCAGTGCTTTTTCATCGATGACCGGACCAATATCGGTTGATAGCAATGATGGATCGCCAACGTGTAGCTCTTTTAACGCGCCTTTGAGCATTTCAATCACGCCATCAGCAATGTCTTCTTGTAAGAATAAAACACGTAGCGCTGAACAACGTTGACCGGCACTTTGGAAGCCAGAGCTGATCACATCATCAACAACTTGCTCAGGCAGTGCTGTTGAATCGACGATCATACAGTTTTGACCACCGGTTTCGGCGATTAGTGGCACTTGAATATCGTTACGAGCCGCCAATGTTTGCGAAATAAGCGTGCCCGTTTCGGTTGAACCGGTGAACATAACCGCCTGAATACGCTCATCAGGAACAATGGTTTTACCTACTTCACTACCGCGAGCGATAACAGGTTGTACTACGTGTTCAGGTAAGCCAACCGATAACATTAGCTCAATCGTACGCAGTGCGATGTAGCTTGTTTGTTCAGCTGGTTTGGCGATAACTGTATTACCAGTTACGATCGCAGCAGCGACTTGACCTAAGAAAATTGCTAATGGGAAGTTCCACGGGCTGATACATAAGATCACACCACGGGCTTCAAAACGCTCATCTTCACTTAGTTCTTCGGCACGGGCTGCGTAGTAACGACAAAAATCAACCGCTTCACGTACTTCGTCAATGCCATCTTGTGCCACTTTACCAGCTTCTTTGATACAGATAGCCACAAGCTCATCGTGATGACGCTCTAGGATGTCAGCAATACGGCGTAATAGATTTGCGCGCTCTTTAACTGGCGTTTGTGACCATGATTCAAAAGCCGTTTCTGCGTTTGCTAATAGGGCAAGCATATCATCGCTGTTTTGTAATTTAACATGGCCGATGATTTCTTTATGGTTTGCAGGGTTTTTAACTGCAATAGACCCTTCAGGAATATCGCTTTCACTAATGCGGTGCTCTGCAAACCAGTTATCAAGATTTGCTTTGAATGGCGTGATCACATTGATATCGGTTAAATCCATGCCTTTTGAATTAGCACGTTCAGCGCCGTATAAATCAATTGGCATTTTGATTTGCGTGTTGTATTTATTACGTAACCCTTGCAGTGTTTCTACCGGATCAGGTAATAATGATTCTACGGGTTTAGTGGTATCAACAATGGCATTGACAAACGATGAGTTCGCACCGTTTTCAAGTAAACGACGTACTAAGTAAGCCAATAAGTCTTCGTGTTGACCAACAGGGGCATACACACGACACTGAATTTTTTCTTCAGTTACGATTTGGTCGAATAATGATTCACCCATACCGTGCAGACGTTGGAATTCAAAACCTTGGTTATCACCTTTAGCTACTTCTAAAATAGTCGCGGCAGTGTAGGCATTATGCGTTGCAAATTGCGGGTAAAGTACATCGCGCGCTTCTAGCATTTTGATTGCGCAGGCTTTGTACGATACATCGGTAGTCGCTTTACGAGTAAATACTGGGAAATGCTCTAAACCATCTTGTTGAGTAGTTTTGATTTCTGTATCCCAGTAGGCGCCTTTAACTAAACGCACCATCATTTTACGGCCTACACGCCCAGCAAGCTCAGTTAACCATTCAATCACAAAAATGGCGCGTTTTTGATACGCTTGCACGGCTAAACCAAAACCATGCCAACCAGCTAGGTCATCGTCACTAAATACTGCTTCAATCACATCAAGCGAGATATCTAAACGGTCCGCTTCTTCAGCATCAACAGTAAAACCGATATCGTAGCTTTTTGCTGCCATGGCTAGCTCTTTAAGCTTAGGCACAATCTCGCTCATCACACGTTCTTTGTGAGTAAACTCATAACGAGGGTGGATCGCAGACAGCTTCACTGAAATACCTGGGCTCTTAATTGGGCCACGGCCGTTTGCCGCTTTACCAATTGCATGAATCGCATTCATGTAGCTATTGAAGTAACGGTCAGCATCTTTCATGGTGCGAGCGCCTTCGCCTAGCATATCGTATGAATACACATAGCCTTTTTGTTCTTTTTCAGCAGCGCGCTCAATTGCTTCGTCAATGGTGCGACCCATTACAAACTGCTTACCCATGATCTTCATGGCAAAGTTTACTGACTTACGAATAACCGGTTCACCTAAGCGACCAATGGTTTTTTTCAATACGCCAAATTGCTGCTCTTTGGTTTTATCTGTGTAGTTAACCATTTTACCGGTTACTAATAAGCCCCAAGATGATGCATTTACAAATAAAGAGTCACTGCTACCTAAGTGAGAGCTCCAATCGCCTTTGGCTAACTTATCGCGAATTAGGGTATCTTGAGTGGCTTTATCTGGCACACGAAGCAGGGCTTCGGCTAAACACATCAATACCACACCTTCTTCACTTGAAAGTGAGAACTCATTTAAAAGTGCATCAACACCGCTTTGACCATCTTGGTCACGGCGAATATTGTGAACTATTTGACGAGCACGTTCCCAAGCACGGCTGCGGGCTTTTACGCCTACCTCAGCAAGCGGTAAAATATGATCAATTACGGCATTTTCATCGATGCGGTAAAAGTCACGGATTTTTTGTCGAATTGGACACGTTGTTGTCAAATCGCCGTCGAATAACATAAGCAACCCTCTGGTGTGTGGAGTCTTGCAGCAAAAAATTTTGCTGCCTGATTTTCATCTGTGTAATGCGTGCATTCTAATTAAATTCCAGCAGAATATGCTGGTTAAATTTAGCGTTTTACGATAATTTACAGGGCATACCTTAAACTTATCCGCATAAAATTCTGTTATGACAAGTCCGAATAGATTACGTATGCTAGATCGCATCGATTTAGCAATTTTAGACGTTCTGCAAAAAAACGGCAGAATTTCTAATGTTAACCTCGCAAAGCAGGTTAATTTGAGCCCCAGCCCTTGTCTTGATCGGGTTAAACGGCTTGAACAAGAAGGCTATATAGAAGGCTACTTTGCTAAGCTTAGCGAAGCAAAGCTTAATCAGAGCTTAGTTGCCCATGTGCAAGTGTCGTTAGTGACGTCGAACACTGCGGTTTTTAAAGTGTTTCGCGAACATATTTTAAAAATAAAACAAGTAGTTGAGTGTGACATGGTTGCTGGCGGCTACGATTATTTATTAAAAATTCGAGTTTGCGACATGGATGAGTATCGCCAAGTGTTAGGGGATTTAGTCGATATACCAGGAGTGGGCACACATCACACTTATATGGTGATAGAAAAGATCAAACAGGATACAGGCCTGAGATTAGATACTTAAATTAAAACTCGCTGCTAGCCGACGTAGACGCGGGTTTACCCCGCGTAATTAAATAGGGACTAGGTTCTAGGAAGTGACTAGGTGCTAGGTTATGTGTCACATCGAGAGTGAGTAGTTTATCTCTAAAAATAAGCCTGTGGTGGATGCAATTTTCAAAATTGGGCCTCCCACATCCCACAAAGCCATGGTAAAAAGCTTTAAGTAGATTAAGCATTCTGCGAGTTATCAGTAATTAAATTATCGTGATCAGGCGGTAAGTCACAGAGTTTAATTGATTCCATAATACGCTGTTGCGATTCGAGCGCATGTTGCTCCCATTTTTTATGCTTATGGGAAAGGTCAACACGATGATTAAACTTTACCTCTAAAAAAGCATGCTCACTCAGTGGCAAACAATAAAAATCATGGCGAGAGAGGCTATTATTTCTTTTTACTTGGTAAAACACCCACTGGCGGTCATTAAGTATAATCTCTTTGGCGGCAGGTAATGGCGGCTTTCCATAAGATTCAATACGACCTAAAATTTCTTCCTCTAACTCATCTGGCTCAAAGGGGACGGCCATTTTACTAGATTCTAACGTAGTATCATTTTTAATTTCGGTATTTCTGCCATCAGGTCCCCAATGGAAGCTATCGTATGATTCAATAACAAAAAGTTTTAATTGTGTGATATCCAGTGCATTAATTTTATTGGTTTGTTTAATCCGTAACTGACAACTGAGCATGCCATACTCACTACTTGGTAAATAACTTATTGGTGGTAAATACATCCAGTTTTCAGTGAACATATGTACATATTGGTGATGTAAATATTTTTTTTTGTTTTGATTAAACCAACTGATTGAATTATAAGGAAACGAAATATCAATTGTAGATGGCGCAGCTGCGACATTGCTATCCGGTACATCGAGAGTGAGTAGCTTATCTTCTAATATTAGGCGATGGTGGATACAGTTGTCGAAACTAGGCCCTCCCACAAAGCCACGGTAAAAAGCTTTAAGTAGATTAAGCATTCTGCGAGTTATCAGTAATTAAATTATCGTGATCAGGCGGTAAGTCACAGAGTTTAATTGATTCCATAATACGCTGTTGCGATTCGAGCGCATGTTTCTCCCATTTTTTATGCTTATGGGAAAGGTCAACACGATGATTAAACTTTACCTCTAAAAAAGCATGCTCACTCAGTGGCAAACAATAAAAATCATGGCGAGAGAGGCTATTATTTCTTTTTACTTGGTAAAACACCCACTGGCGATTATTAATCATAACTTCTTTAGCCGCCGGTAATGGTGGATACCCCCGAGTCTCAATACGCCCTAAAATTTCCTCTTTTAATTCACTTGGCTCAAAGGGAACGGCCATTTTACTTGATTCTAACGTGGTATCATTTTTAACTGCGGTATTTCTACCATCAGGCCCCCAATGAAAGTTATCGTACTCATCAATCACAAAGCGTTTTAATTGTGCGGTATCAAGTGCATTTATTTCTGAGGTTTGTTTAATCCGTAACTGGCAACTAAGCATGCCATACTCGCTGCTTGGCAAGTAGCTTACTGGCGGTAAATACAACCAGTTTTTAGTAAGCATATGTACATATACGTGGTGTAAATAATCTTGCTTATGCTGATTAAACCAGCTGGTTGAATTATACGGAAATGACACATCAATGGTAGACGGTACAGCAGCAACATTACTGCTAGGCACATCAAGGGTTAACAGCTTATCTTCTAAAATGAAGCGATAGTGAATACAGTTATCAAAACTGGGCCCGCCAATAAAACCACGGTAAAAAGCTTTGGCTAAATTAAACATTATTCGAATTATCAGTAATTAAGTTATCGAGGTCAGGAGGTAAATCACTGAGTTTAATTGATTCCATAATCCGCTGTTGCGATTCGAGCGCATGCTTAGCCCATTTTTTATGCTTATCAGAGCGGTCAACACGATGATTAAATTCAACCTCTAAAAATGCATGCTCACTTAATGGTAAACAATAAAAATCTTGGCGAGAGAGGCTATTATTTCTTTTTACTTGGTAAAACACCCACTGGCGATTATTAAATATAACTTCCTTGGCCGCCGGTAGTGGTGGATAACCATGTAGCTTAATGTATTCTTCAATCTCTTCCTTAATTTCAGCTTCAGTCCACGTTACTGAGCTTTTACTCTTTTGTAATTTGATTTTTTCAGTTATCTCTGTATTTTTCCCATCAGCCGCCCAATGAAATCTATCATATAATTCAATAACAAAGCGCTTTAATTGGTTTTTGTCTTGTGCATTTATTTCTGAGGTTTGTTTAATCCGTAATTGGCAACTGAGCATGCCATACTCACTACTGGGCAAATAACTAACTGGTGGCAAATACATCCAGTTTTCAGTGAGCATATGCACGTATTCATGATATAAATAATCTTCCTTATGCTGATTGAACCAGCTGGTTGAATTATACGGAAATGAGATATCAATAGTAGATGGTACAGCTGCAACATTGCTATCCGGTACATCGAGAGTGAGTAGCTTATCTTCTAATATTAGGCGATGGTGGATACAGTTGTCGAAACTAGGGCCACCGATAAAACCACGGTAAAAAGCCTTGGCTAAATTAATCATTCTTAGAATTATCAGTAATTAAATTATCGTGATCGGGGGGTAAATCACTGAATTTAATTGATTCCATAATACGCTGTTGTGATTCTAATGCATGTTTATCCCATTTTTTATGCTTATCAGAGCGGTCAACACGATGGTTAAACTTTACCTCTAAAAAAGCATGCTCACTTAACGACAAACAATAAAAGTCATGCCGAGAAAGAACATTCCCCCTGCACTCTTGGTAAAACACCCAGTGGCGATTATTAATAATTATCTCTTGAGCCGCAGGCAATGGCGGTTGACCATAAACTTCAATACGACCTATAATTTCTTCTTTGAGTGCCTCACCTTGCCAAGGGTTTGCTCTTTTACTCGATTCTAACGTGGTATCATTTTTAACTTCGGTATTTCTGCCATCAGGTCCCCAATGAAATTTATCATATGATTCAATAACAAAATGTTTTAATTGTGCGGTATCAAGCACATTAATTTTATTGGTTTGTTTAATCCGTAACTGACAACTGAGCATGCCATACTCACTACTTGGTAAATAGCTTACTGGTGGTAAATACATCCAGTTTTTAGTGAGCATATGCACGTATTCATGGTATAAATAATTTTTTTTATGTTGATCAAACCAAGTCTTTGAATTATATGGAAATGAAACATCCATAGGTTTCTGAACAGCAGCAACGTTACTGCTGGGTACATCAATTGTAAGTAGCTTATCTTCTAATATTAGGCGATGGTGGATACAGTTGTCGAAACTGGGGCCACCGATAAAGCCGCGGTAAAACGCTTTGGCTAAATTAAGCATTATTGGAATT
Source organism: Pseudoalteromonas sp. KG3 (assembly GCF_030436385.1). Classification (NCBI taxonomy): domain Bacteria; kingdom Pseudomonadati; phylum Pseudomonadota; class Gammaproteobacteria; order Alteromonadales; family Pseudoalteromonadaceae; genus Pseudoalteromonas; species Pseudoalteromonas sp. KG3. The sequence continues at coordinate 1,821,945 of NZ_CP098523.1, read as the reverse complement.
ATCAGTAATTAAATTATCGTGGTCAGGGGGTAGCTCACTGAGCTTAATTGATTCCATAATCCGCTGTTGCGATTCGAGCGCATGTTTATCCCATTTTTTATGCTTATCTGAGCGGTCAACACGATGGTTAAACTTTACTTCTAAAAAAGCATGCTCACTTAATGGCAAACAATAAAAATCATGGCGAGAGCGTCTATTTGATTTTTTGATTTGATAAAATACCCATTGGCGATTATTAATCATAACCTCTTTAGGGGCAGGTAATGGCGGCTTTCCATAAGATTCAATACGACCTATAATTTCTTCTTTTAAAGCTTCCCCCTGCCAAGGATTTGCTCTTTTACTCGATTCTAAGGTGGTATCATTTTTGATTTTAGTGTTTTTTCCATCTGGGGCCCAATGAAAGTCATCGTACTCATCAATTACAAAATGTTTTAATTGGCTGATATCAAGCACATTGATTTTATTGGTTTGTTTAATCCGTAACTGACAACTGAGCATGCCATACTCACTACTAGGCAAATAACTAACTGGTGGTAAATACATCCAATTTTCAGTGAGCATATGCACGTATTCATGATGTAAATAGTTTTTTTTATGTTGGTTAAACCAGCTTGTTGAATTGTAAGGAAATGAGATATCGATGGTAGACGGTACAGCTGCGACATTGCTATCCGGCACATCGAGAGTGAGTAGTTTGTCTTCTAGAATCAGGCGATGGTGAACACAATTTTCAAAATTGGGCCCGCCAATAAAACCACGATAAAACGCCTTAGCTAACTTGATCATAATCGCGCATCCGTCGGCGGTAGAGTTTTAATAAACTTTCTTACTACATCGGCTTTATCATTATAGCCAAGCATTTGCAGTTGGTCAGCGTAAGTGACTAGACCTAAAAATGGCAAAGTATGAGGGCTGGCACCAGCATCATCTCCTGTAACTAAGCCTTTAAATTTCATCGAACGGACAAGACTGCTTGACGATAAGTCATTACGACCCGCTAAATTTGGCACTAAGTCATAGGGGTTGTTACGCACTGCTATTACTTTTAATCCGGTACTATGGGCAATGCGTTTTAAACGCTCGATATTTGAACCGGAGCCATGCACCGCGAGTTGCTGCCCTGTAAGTGGCTTACCATAGTAAATACGATAATGCTCTAATGCCGCGCAAAAAATTATCGCCCCTTGACTGTGCGCGACCCATTTGACCTGTTTGCCTTGCTGGTTATTTTGTGCCAGCACAGCTGCTAAATGTTGGGCGTTATGGGATTTAGTGCCTAAGCGTTTATCAAACGCGCACTCCACTAAGTCCAGCTTTGGCCTATCTGTTGGGTTATGAAAGAGTGTATAGGCTTTTATACCGTCACCCTCATAGGCTCTATCAAGGTGGGTGCCCATTAACCATGTGGCTTTGGTAAGCTCATTTTGCATACCATTGACCGCTGCATGTTGTGTATTGACTCGAGTCGTTGGAGTAACGTCTTCATCCCACGCTCCTTGTATTTCTTCTATCTCTTCCCTCTTCATGGCTTTATTATAAGTATGATTACTAAGCCTTTTTACTTCATAAAGCATGGTGCGCTCTGCAGCAAAGTTGCTTTTAGCTCCCTGCAATTGCCTATCGAAAAGTATATCTTCCAAATTGATAAAATTATTTTTAAGTGAGTATTCAATTAAAAAATGATAATTACGAAATGGGTATTTTGTTCGCCATAAGCGCCGTAGCGGGTTACGGCTATGCTTGATTGAGTTTTGCGCGTTCGGGTTAGCGCATATTTGAATGATATCGGCGCACACCATTTTTAAGTCATAATCATTGAGCTGCGATAGCATAGCGAGAGCTTGGCAAGTAAATTTAGCTTTATTAAATGGGAAATTAACAGGGAGATTAACACCAAAATCACGACAGCTAAGTGCATCAAGTGGGATAACAGAGTGAGCATTAATGGTTTTATTGAGTTTAGACCAAGACATATTTCTTCCTTGTAAATGAGTCTGTGCCCGAAATAATACTGTAATTCACTTTTTAGCGCAAAAATAATTTTATACTGCTGTTGACGCGCTAAAGCACGACCTACAGGAGCGTGGTGCGTAGGCGCGGGTTTACCCCGCGCTTTGGTTATTTATTCACAAAGAGGTTAAGAGACGCTGCGCTTTAGAGGTAAAAATAGGGACTAGGTTCTAGGAAGTGACTAGGTGCTAGGGTGTATTCAGAGCTTGTCGCTCGAAGCCTGTAGCATTTTTCTCTTCTCATTTGCTCTCATTCATTTCTCTTTGTGCAAAAAAATTTTAATGATTCATTCACCACCGAGCAGCGAGTTCACCGAGAATAAATTAGTGACAGTGATTACTTTTAGTTAGATTTATCTGTGTAGCGCGAAGCGTCATCTTTGTGCTTTCGGTGGTAAAATAGGTTTATCGGCGTAAATGTATAAACAGTCGCGAGGTAAACTCGCTGCTACCGGCGTAGGCGCGGGTTTACCCCGCGCACAAAAAAGCACCCTAGGGTGCTTTTTTAGTATCAAATATATCTGGTTATTGTTTACGCCCAGCCGTCATAACGCTTACGACGTGATAATACGATGGTTAAAATAATACCTAAAAACAAGCCAATAAATGCAATCGCACCACCATAGGTTAGTAGTTGACGTTTTTCTTTCGCACCTGCTTGTTGTTTTTGTGTACGCTCTGCGTCTAAGGTATTTTTTAATTTAGTAATTTGCTCTGACAGCGCCGTGTTTTGGTCTGTTAACGTTTGGTTTTGTTCTTGTAGTTGCGGCAATTCAATTTGTGCTTGGCGAAGTTGCTCTTGCATCGATGCCATTTCTGCACTCAGTGTACGGTATTGTTGATGAATACCTGCCGATTTAGTTACAAATTTAGACTCAACCCAGCCTTCACGCTCTTTGTCATCAAGCACTTTAATAAAGCCATTTTCTTCAGCAGATAATTGCGTCAATTTAGTGCCAGCATCAACAGAGCCAATAATGCGGTAATTTTTACTCGCGCCTGAATGCATGAATGTATAAAGATTATCGATTATATATGCGGTGTTTGCGTCGCTAGCTGTATCAGTTTCTTCAGCGTGGCTCATAAATGTGGCCGCTGCAAATAGCAAAGCTAATAAAGAATGTTTTAACATCAATCTACCCTGTTAATGTAACCGTCTGTGGGACAGCAATCGTATTATTCATAGTTAAGTCTTGAGATAGTATGGATTTAGCGCGCTAATAGCAAGGTTGATATTGTAATCGCTGCTGCTGTTTGCTGATTCAAATAAGCTAAAAAAATTTGCAATGTCGGGCCGCTTTGTTTATTTTGAGCTCTTATTTATTTTAAAGGTAATCCTCAAGCCTAATGGATACTGAGATAGAACTGAAGTTTTTGGTGTCAGACGCCGTTATTCCACTGATCCCCGCGTTAATAACTCAATTTGCAAAAACCGTTACAAATAAGCCTTCTCGAAGTTTGCAAAATGCTTATTTTGATACGCCAAGCCGTGAATTAAGAGCACTTGATATCGGTTTTCGAACCCGTTGTGCGGATAATCAATGTGAGCAAACCATCAAGCTTGCAGGGGAAGTCATAGGCGGGTTACATCAACGCCCTGAATATAACTTACCACTTGAAAGTAGCCGACCAAATATAACTGCATTTGATGCCAGTATTTGGCCGCATGGCATGCAAGTGAATGCAATTGCCGCCAATCTTTATCCTATCTTTAGTACTAACTTTATTCGTCGCACTTGGCTGATTGAAACAGAAAACGGCGCCAAAATTGAAGTGGTGCAAGATAAAGGTGAAGTCTCAGCGTCTGGCTTAATGGAGCCTATTTGTGAGCTAGAAATCGAGCTTATAGAAGGTAGCCGCGATGAATTATTCACTTTAGCGGATAAACTTGTTAGTCAAAATAATGTTCGTTTAGGGCTCTACTCGAAAGCGGCTCGTGGCTATCGCTTAGCAGACAATAAACCGCTCAAGCCAAGTAAATCAATCGGTTTTGTATCACTTCCTAATAATGCCACGCAAGAGCAAGCACTCATAGCGGCTATTGGCTTTGGTATCCGTTTTGTACAAAAGCATGAGCAGTGTTATTTTGACAAACCAAGTTTAAAAACACTTAAGCGTGTCACCGATGGTATTAGTTTAATTCGCCATACGTTTTGGTTATTTGATGATATTGTTGACAAAAGTACCACCGAAGCATTGCGTACAGAACTCAAATGGTTACTTAGTGAATTAGCTTGGGTTGAAAATGCCATTCAGTTGAAAACTTATACCTCTAAGCGCCATGCCTATTATAAAAAAATTAACAGTGCGCCAGAGTTAACACAAGTCATCAACGACTTAAAAGAGCTACAGCCGAGCATTGATGATATTAATAAATTATTTCACAGTGCCCGTTATAACCGTCTATTGTTATCGTTGACCACGTGGCTGGTGGATAAACAATGGCGTAAAAGTTGGGGGCAAGTGCAATTTAAAGCTGCCGAGCAACCTGTAGCAGAGATCGCCAATCGATTATTTGAAAAAGACTGGCAAGATCTTCATCAATTATTGCCAGAGCAAAAAACACTGACATTTAAAGATTATTTAGATTTACGTACCCGGCTTGAAAATAGTTTGCTTAGTGGTAATTGTTTAGGTGCATTATTTGAAAAAGATGAACGCAGTGAGTTTCGTATTCCGTGGTTAGATATTTCACACGGTATGTATGAGCTTAGTACGCTTGAGTATTTAAAGCAGCTATGTGCCGGACAAGATGACGAAGAACTGGCAAAAATTCAAAGCTGGCTAGAAAAAAAATCAGAGTTTTTGGTTAGTGCAATGGAACAAAGTCGTTTAGCGTCTTATAAAATAGCGCCATACTGGCAATAATAATTGTTCAGTACATGAGGGAGTATGTATGCTGCAGCGAGTGTTATTTTTAGCGTTGCTTTTTAGTGTCAAGGTTATGGCCCAGCCTAGCGAATGGCAGTTATGGAAGCAACGCGATGGTACGAGTGTACACTACAAAAAACATGAAAATGGCATTTTTGAAGTGCAGGCCGAGATTGCGGTTACGGGTGTCACTGCAAACGATTTTATGGCTTTGCTAAGTGATACCGATAGCGCCCCGTTATGGATTGAAAATGTTACGCATGTGCAAGCATTAAGGCGCTTAAGTCCCTCTGAAACTATTGTTCACAGCCAATTTGATTCACCATGGCCGGTTGCAGACCGCGATATGGTGAGCTATTCATGCTACCGACGAGTTAATCACACCCAAACTGAGTTAATGATCACTGCTGTTACAGATTTTCTTGAAAAGTCTAAAGGGGTGATCCGCATCACTGACCTTAACGCAAGCTGGTTGTTAACTGAAACCAGTGAGCAAGGGGAGTCGCAATTGACTATTCGCCATGTTGTTTACGCGGACCCAGCAGGGGCGATCCCTCATTGGCTCAGTAACAAAATTGGGCTTAAAAGTGCGATGCATACTTTATTAGCGTTAAAACAACGTTTGCTTGAAAAAACTTATCAACCAAATGAGCAAAAAATAGAGCTGGGTGATTGTAGCCAGCAATCATTAATAACTCGATAGTGCTTAAAAATAGGACACTAGTGATTTTGTTAATGCATTGTAATTAAACAGTTTTATTACAAAATATTACAAAGTCAACATTGTCTGTGTAACTAAAGTAGGTAATAATTCCTTTTGGGATAAATCTATTTTAGGGACATTGAAAGTGTTGGCATCATCAGTATTTAAATCAAGCAGATGGTTTTTATTTGTTAACGAAAGTTGGCGTATTGCGACACTGTGGTTTGCAGGTGTTTTGCTGTTTATGAGCTTTCGGGTGTTCTTTTTAGTTTATTTTCATAACCGGATCACTGCCTCGTTAGATGTAGACACTGTTTTAAATGCGTTAAAAACAGGGTTTGCATTTGACTCCGCCGCCAGTGGCGTGTGTTTTAGTATTCCTTTTCTACTCAATTGTATTTTACAACCGCTGCGGCTAGGACACTGGGTCAGAGCTGTGCGTATATTGACAGCGAAACTCTTTTTTGCGGTTGCAATTCTACTCTGCATAACCAGCATTACCTACATTACAGAATACGGCAGCCAATTTAATTATTTTATGTTTGAAGGGCTACACGATGACCAGCAAGCAATTGCTCTAACTGCAATTGAGCAGTATCAACCATGGGGGAGTCTACTGAGTTTATTGCTATTGTTAGCGGTTGCATTTAAGTTATGTCACATCATTGATAAGCAATCGAATGGTTTCTTAGAGCGTATATTTACTAATTGTAAGTGGAAACGAACATTTTTAATCGTTTTGATTGTGGTGTTATTTGTTTGTGCTATTCGCGGTTCGTTCGAGTCTCGCCCTGCCACGCGAAAATGGTCTGCAGTGACCCATGACCCATTTTTAAATAATTTAGTTATCAACCCATTTCGCAGTTTTGTATACGCAATAAAAGATTATAGTGAGCTACAAAACCATGGTTTAGAAGGGGCAAATCCGTACTTAAAGAACAATGTAACAATTGCTCAAGATGTATATTAGCAGGATTAGAGCAACACACCAGCGAGCCGCTGTTGGCTGCACCTTCACAGGTATTTTTTATAGTGATGGAAAGTTACGATTCGTGGCCGTTACAACACAAATACGCGTCACTAAATTTAACTAATGAGCTAAAAAGCCTAGCTAGTAAAGGTATTTATTTAGATAACGTGTTGCCAGCAGCAAGTAGTACCATGAACTCGTTATCTAGCCTTCTATCTGGGATCCCCTATGCGGGAGTCAATATGAGCCTTATTGGTCCACAGCAACCAGCTAGTAAATTATCGTTATTCAATCAGTTGGAACAGCTGGGCTATACCAGCCAATTTTTTTATGGCGGTTTGTTGTCATGGCAAAATGTCGGCCAATATGTCCTCTCCCAAGGCGCTGATAAGGTATACTCTGCCACAGATGCTGGCGGTAAAGGCAGTGCCGGGGTTTGGGGGATTGATGATGGCCAGTTATTTGATTTAGTTGCAGAGAAAACTCAAGCAAAAAGCTTTAATGTGATCATGAGTGGCAGCTATCATGGACCCTTTAATTTAGATCTAACTCAGTATGATTACCCGTTTAAATCTGCTGCAGATTACCCTTCAGCAATTCAAGAGTTAGAGACACAACTACTTGATCCTTATGTGCTTGGACACTTATGGTATAGCGATAAAATGTTAGGGTCATTTGTACGTAAAATGCAGCAGCGCTACCCGGATGCGTTATTCATTATTACTGGTGACCACTATAGTCGGCGTTATTTACATCCACGTCCTAATTTATATGAGTTGACTCATGTTCCTTTAGTTATTTATGGTAATGGGGTTAAATCGAGCATGCTGAACGCTCAAAAAATAGCTAGTCACATGGATATAGCACCAACATTGCTAAATTTAATAGCGCCCGCCAATACAGCATTTTATAGCGTAGGGCAGTCACTGTTTTCACCGACAGCCGAGCGTACTGTGTTTGGCTTTCAAACTGTTCGTAATAATAAGCAGTTATGGCGAGGTGATTTAAGCGCATTATATGAGTACTATGCTGTAAACTCCCTTGATAAAATACAGCTAATGCCAACACAAACACAAGCGTTTAAAGAGATCGATGCTGAAACAGAGCAAGCGTATAATCAATACATGGCGCAAGCGTGGCATTTGTTAACTCAAGGCAAAAAATAATTCCTAATGAGCTGTAAAGATACTAAACATGAACAAACCAAACATTAATTTAGTTAATAAGCCCAACGGTATCGGCTTAGGCCGTATTTTTAAGGCAACACAATGCTCTATCAAGGGGTTTAAAGCAGCTTATCAGGAAGAGTCGGCTTTTCGTACAGAACTGGTGCTAGGTGCTGTGTTACTGCCATTATCATTTTGGCTTGCACAATCATTGCAACATTGGGTGATGCTGGTTGTTAGCTTTTTATTTTTATTGATTGTTGAATTACTTAACTCGGCTATTGAAGCACTAACAGATCGCGTTGGCGTTGAATACCATGTGCTTTCTGGGCGCGCTAAAGATATTGCTTCAGCAGCAGTTAGCCTAGCGCTACTCGTTTTGCTAATAGTGTGGGGTGTTGCAGGGTATGAAAAAATACTTACATTGATAGGTTAGGGAGTTAGGTTACGGGCTACGTGCGACGAGCCCCTCGCCTACAAGTAACATCCAGCCCGCTTGTGTAGGTCGCCATTTATGGCGACAAGCGATTTACCACTGAGGGCAGGAGGCGCTGCGCGCTACACCGAGAAGAGAAGATATTAATAACTTTATTTAATTGCGCGGGGTAAACCCGCGCCTACGTTAGGTAGCAGCGAGTTTACCTCGCGACAAACATTTTATCCTTCGCGGTGGCAAGCCACTCGCCTACAAATAATACTCAGCGTCAAAAACCTTTTTGCACAAAGAGAAGTGAATGAGAGCAAATGAGAAAAAACGCCACTGGCTTCGAATACCCTCTAGTAGCTAGCCACTTCCTAAAACCTAGCCGCTATTTTTTCAATTACTTCTCTAAAGCGCAGCGCCTCATAACCTCTTTGTGAATAAATTACTTAAAGCACATAATCAGCAGGCATAAAAAAAGCGCCAATTGGCGCTTTTTCTGCATTCACCCAGAGGCTGGTATTAAAGACCAGCGGCTGCGCGAAGTGCGTCTGCTTTGTCAGTACGCTCCCAAGGGAATTCATCGCGACCAAAGTGGCCGTAAGCCGCTGTTGGTTGATAAATTGGGCGCTCAAGATCAAGCATTTGGATTAGGCCGTATGGGCGTAAGTCAAAGTGTTCACGAATAAGTTCGATTAAACGAGCTTCTTCTAATTTACTTGTACCAAAGGTTTCAACACTGATTGAGGTAGGCTCTGCAACACCAATTGCGTAAGACACTTGTAGCTCACACTTATCAGCAAGGCCAGCAGCAACCACGTTTTTAGCAACGTAACGTGCAGCGTATGCAGCTGAGCGGTCAACTTTTGATGGATCCTTACCAGAGAAAGCACCGCCACCGTGACGAGCCATACCGCCGTAAGTATCAACGATGATTTTACGACCAGTAAGACCACAGTCACCCATAGGGCCACCGATAACAAAACGGCCAGTCGGGTTGATAAAGAACTTAGTTGCTTTAGAGATAAGCTCTGCAGGCAATACTGGCTTGATGATAGTTTCCATCACGGCTTCGACTAAATCTTTTTGTGAAATGTCTTCACTGTGTTGAGTAGAAAGTACCACAGCATCAATGCTTACAGGCTTGCCATTTTCGTATGCAAATGTAACTTGTGATTTTGCATCTGGGCGTAACCAGTTTAGCTCGCCGCTTTTACGTACTTGCGCTTGACGCTGTACTAAACGGTGTGAGTAAGTGATAGGTGCAGGCATTAATACTTCAGTTTCGTTACATGCATAACCAAACATTAAACCTTGGTCACCAGCGCCTTGTTCTTCAGGGCTAGTACGGTCAACACCTTGGTTGATATCAGGTGATTGCTTACCGATAGTGTTTAAAATTGCACAAGAATCAGCATCAAAACCCATGTCTGAATGCGTGTAGCCAATTTCACGTACAGTTTTACGAGTGATTTCTTCAATATCAACCCATGCGCTAGTAGTGATTTCACCACCAACCATAACCATACCAGTCTTAACGTAAGTTTCACACGCAACACGGGCATGAGAATCTTGTTCTAAGATGGCATCAAGTACCGCGTCAGAGATTTGGTCCGCGATTTTATCCGGATGACCTTCAGAAACAGATTCAGAAGTAAATAAATGTTTTGCCATTGTCTTTCTGCTCACAAATATTGCGCTTCACAAACGTCGGTAAGAGCGCTAAAAAATTAAGGGGCGTATTTTATCTAAAACAACCATAGTTGCATAGTGTTTTTACGCCTAGACGTCTAAATAAAATTACTAATAACTTTTTGTTCTTAAAAAATTTTCATAATAGCCAATTTAATCAGGGTTTTTAATTGCACACAGCCCCCACAATAAGTAAGAATGGGTGTTCTTGAAAAACACACAACAACCAGCGCAAATACAGTTAAAGGTAGGAGAATTCATGCCGTCTCGCAAAGAACTTGCAAATGCTATTCGCGTCTTATCAATGGACGCAGTACAACAGGCCAAATCAGGCCACCCTGGAGCCCCTATGGGCATGGCTGATATCGCAGAAGTACTATGGCGCGATTATCTAAATCATAATCCAACAAATCCAGAGTGGGTAGACAGAGATCGATTTATACTCTCAAACGGCCACGGTTCAATGCTTATTTATTCTCTATTGCACTTAAGTGGTTATGATTTGCCAATTGAGGAAATTAAAAACTTCCGTCAAATGCATTCAAAAACACCTGGTCACCCAGAGTACGGTTATGCACCAGGGATTGAAACCACTACGGGCCCACTTGGTCAAGGGATCACAAATGCAGTCGGTATGGCGATTGCTGAAAAAGCATTAGCGGCACAATTTAACCGTGAAGGCCATGAGATTGTTGATCACCACACATATACGTTCTTAGGCGATGGTTGCTTAATGGAAGGTATTTCTCATGAAGCCTGTTCACTTGCCGGCACATTAGGCCTTGGTAAGTTAGTGGCGTTTTGGGATGACAACGGTATTTCAATCGATGGTGAAGTGGAAGGCTGGTTTAGTGATGATACCCCAGCACGCTTTAAAGCTTACGGTTGGCATGTAGTAAGTAATGTTGACGGCCATGATTCAGATGCAATTCGCGCAGCCATCGAAGAAGCACGCAGTGTGACTGACAAGCCAACGCTTATTTGTTGTAAAACAGTAATTGGTTACGGTTCACCAAATAAATCAGGTAGCCATGATTGTCACGGCGCACCACTAGGTGAAGACGAAATTAAAGCTGCTCGTGAGTTCCTTGGTTGGACTGGCGAGGCATTTGAAATCCCAGCTGATATATACAGCGAGTGGGATGGCAAAGAAAAAGGTAAGCAACTTGAAGCTAGCTGGGATGAGAAATTTGCCGCATACGCCGCTGCACACCCAGAATTAGCCGCCGAATTTAAACGCCGCACAAGCTCAGAGCTACCAGCTGATTGGGCTGAAAAATCACAAGCGTATATTGAGCAACTAGACGCAAACCCAGCAAATCCTGCATCGCGTAAAGCGTCGCAAGATGCACTAAACGCATTTGGCCCGTTATTACCTGAATTTATGGGCGGCTCTGCAGATTTAGCCGGTTCTAACCTAACAATTTGGAAAGGCTCGAAAGGCCTTGAAGCGAATGACGCAAGCGGTAACTACATCTATTACGGCGTACGTGAGTTTGGTATGTCAGCGATTATGAATGGTATTGCACTGCATAAAGGCTTTATTCCTTACGGCGCTACTTTCTTAATGTTCATGGAATACGCACGTAATGCAGTACGTATGGCTGCGTTGATGAAAGTGCCAAGTATTTTTGTATACACGCACGATTCAATTGGTTTAGGTGAAGATGGCCCAACTCACCAACCAGTAGAGCAAATTGCTAGCATGCGTTTAACGCCAAACCTTGTTAACTGGCGCCCGTGTGACCAAGTTGAGTCTGCAATTGCATGGCAACAAGCCATTGAACGTAAAGACGGCCCAACATCACTTATCTTTACTCGCCAAGGCCTTGAGCAGCAAACTCGCTCAGCACAGCAATTAAGCGATGTGAAAAAAGGTGGTTATGTACTGAGCTGTGATGGTGAGCCTGAGCTTATCTTAATCGCAACTGGCTCTGAGGTGCAATTAGCACAAGATTCAGCCGCTGAACTGCGTAAGCAAGGTAAAAAAGTACGTGTTGTATCAATGCCATCTACCGATGTATTTGATGCACAAGATGCTGCATACAAAGAAAGCGTATTACCAGCTGCAGTTTCACGCCGCGTAGCAGTAGAGGCAGGCATTGCTGATTACTGGTATAAATACGTAGGCCTAAACGGCGCAGTAGTGGGGATGACCACCTTTGGTGAATCAGCCCCAGCTAATGAGCTGTTTGAGCACTTTGGCTTCACGGTAGAAAACATCGTAAACAAAGCCAACGAATTGTTTTAAGCTTTACGATTGAAATTTAAAAGCCCGCACTGTGTTAAACGCAGCGCGGGTTTTTTTGTGTTTTCTAGAATATAAAGTCCTGTAGGAAATGGCTTCAGCTATGAATGTTTCATTATGAGATTCCCGACTAAAGTCGGTCCTAGGTTTAATATATAATTCACCACTGAGGAGCTGGTTTTTAATCTAACAAATTAACATTCAAAAATGTACGCTGAGACTGAAAAAGCACGAGTTAACGTAGAGTACTGGATTAAATAATTTTTGCTCTAACAAGTCATTTGAAGTATTATTTTAGGCACAGACTCATTTACAAGGAAGAAATATGTCTTGGTCTAAACTCAATAAAACCATTAATGCTCATTCTGTTATTCCACTTGATGCCCTTAACTGTCGTGATTTCGGTGTTAAGTTCCCAGTTAATTTCCCGTTTACTAAAGTTAAATTTACTTGCCAAGCATTGGCTATGTTATCGCAGCTCAATGACTATGACTTAAAAATGGTCAGTGCCGATATCATTCAAATATGCGCTAATCCGAACGCGAAAAACTCAATCAAGCATAGCCGTAACCCACTGCGCCGTTTATGGCGAACACAATACCCATTTCGTAATTATCATTTTTTAATAGAATACTCACTTAAAAATAACTTTATCAATTTAGAAGATGTACTTTTCGATAAACAATTAGAGGGAGCTAAAAATAACTTTGCTGCAGAACGCACTATGCTTTATGAGGTGAAAAGGCGTAGCAATGATACTTACGATAAAGCAATGAACGATGAGGGAATAAAGAAAGTACAAGGTGCTTGGGAACCAATTCCAACTCCTACTACACAAATAAAAACACAGCATGCGGCGGTCAATGGTATGCAAAATGAGCTAACCAAAGCGATGTGGTTAATGGGTACCCACCTTGATAGAGCTTATGAGGGGGATGGTATAAAAGCCTATACGCTATTTCATAATCCCACTGACTATGCAAAGCTTGACTTAATTGAGTGCGCGTTTGATAAACGCTCAGGCACTAAATCCCATAATGCTCAGCATTTAGCGGCTGTGCTGGCACAAAATAACCAACAAGGTAAACAGGTAAAATGGCTGGCGCACAGTCAAGGGGCAATAATTTTTTGCGCAGCGTTGGAGCATTATCGTATTCATTACGGTAAACCACTTACAGGTCAGGAGTTAGCTGTACATGGCTCTGGGTCAAATATCGAGCGCTTAAAACGCATTGCCCATAGTACCGGATTAAAAGTAGTCGCGGTGCGTAACAACCCTTATGATTTAGTGCCTAACTTAGCTGACCGCAGTAAAATATCATCCAGCAGTTTGGTGCGTTCGATGAAATTTAAAGGCCTAGTTACAGGTGGCGATGTTGGTGCCAGCCCCCATACTTTGCCGTTTTTAGGCCTAGCGACCTATGCCGACCAATTACAAATGCTGGGTTATAATGACAAGGCCGATATTGTGAGAACGTTTATTAAAACCTTACCAGCAACGGATGCGCGATTATGATCAAATTAGCCAAAGCTTTTTACCGTGGCTTTGTAGGTGGGCCCAGTTTCGACAACTGTATCCACTATCGCTTCATTTTAGAAGATAAGCTGTTAACCCTTGATGTGCCTAGCAGTAATGTTGCTGCTGTACCGTCTACCATTGATATATCGTTTCCTTATAATTCAAAAAGTTGGTTTAATCAGCATAAGCAAGATTATTTACACCACGTATATGTACATATGCTTACTAAAAACTGGATGTACTTGCCACCAATAAGTTATCTGCCAAGTAGTGAGTATGGCATGCTTAGTTGCCAGTTACGGATTAAACAAACATCAGAAATAAATGTACTTGATATCAGACAATTAAAACATTTTGTTATTGAATCATATGATAACTTCCATTGGGGGCCTGATGGCAGAAATACCGCAGTTAAAAATGATACCACGTTAGAATCGAGTAAAAGAGCAAACCCTTGGCAGGGTGGAGCACTCGAAGAAGAAATTTTAGGGCGTATTGAGACTCGGGGGTATCCACCATTACCGGCAGCTAAAGAGGTTAAGATTAATAATCGCCAATGGGTGTTTTATCAAGTAAAAAGGAATAATATTTTCTCTCGTCAAGATTTTTATTGTTTGCCATTAAGTGAACATGCTTTTTTAGAGGTTGAGTTTAACCATCGTGTTGATCTTTCTCATAAGCATAAAAAATGGGATAAACATGCGCTCGAATCACAACAGCGGATTATGGAATCAATTAAGCTCTGTGATTTACCTCCTGACCTCGATAACTTAATTACTGATAATTTAAAGCATATTTAACTTAGCCAAAGCGTTTTACCGTGGTTTTGTAGGTGGCCCCAATTTTGATAATTGTGTTCACCACCGCTTATTCTAGCAACGCCGAAGTTTCAGTCACACCAACAAATTTACAACTACCACCAACCAGCTCGAAACACGCAGCCCGTCGCTCGAAGCTATTTAGTTTAGTTGCTAGCTCCTAAAACCTTATACTTTTCACTTCATAATTGTGTTTCAAGTGAGTATTTTTCATTACTATGACTCTTCTCTTGCAAGCTTTTTAAGTATCAGGCACTGTGTCATTAATTAAAATTATAAACTTAAATAAACAGGAGTGAGGATGTCTCAGTTTGATAATGTAAGTGTGGTTAAAACAGCGAACGTGTATTTTGACGGTAAGGTATCAAGCCGTACGGTAATTTTTGCAGATGGCAGCACGAAAACATTAGGCTTTATGCAGCCGGGTGAATTTGAATTCGCAACCAGTAAAAAAGAATTAATGGAGCTTAACGGCGGTCAGTGGCAAGTATTACTGCCAGGTGAAAGTGAGTGGCAAACCATGTCAGCGGGGGAGTCGTTTAATGTTGATGCTAACGTAACTTTCCAAGTAAAAGTGACTGACTTTGCCGATTATTGTTGTTCGTACACTTAATGTACAAATTAAGTGACTAGGCTACAAAGCCCGCCTCGCGCGGGCTTTTGCATATTTAATGCGACCAAATTGATCTGCATCATCTTTAATAACAAATAAATTTCATATTTATGCTTTTCTTCCTTGTGTTAATCTAAATAGCCCCCAATACTAGTTATGAGGTAACAAAAAAAAGGATACCCTATGAAAATTAATCTTTCTGGTCACCATGTTGACGTTACTGACTCTATTAGAGAACACATCAACGAAAAGTTTTCAAAAATTGCGAGCCATTTTCCATCTCTGATCGCACTCGATATCATTCTTTCAAAAGAGCACCACAAGCTCCAAGCAGAAATTAGCACCATATACGAAGGCGCGCGTTTATCTGTAAAAGGCGAGAACGACGTTCTTTACCCAGCAATTGCAAACGCGGCTAAAAAACTCGATGCGGCACTAAAGCATCGAAAAGGACAAATTAAAGCCAATTTACACCAGAAACCAGTGAGTACAACACCTGAAATTGCTCACGAAATTATTCAAGAAATGGACCTACGTTAATTAATAAATACGCTAGGTTCTAGGTAACTAGGATCTAGCAAACCGTTTCATCTTCCACTAATTTTCTCACTTTCAATCCACACTAAAACGCTGTAACTTACTTATTAATAAAAACAATGTAGTAAGCACACACATGCAAGCAGCAGTATCAACTTGGCAAACTCGTTTAAACGCATTAGGCCCAGGTATTTTAATGGCCACCGCTGCCATTGGCGGTTCACATCTAGTCGCATCAACCCAAGCTGGCGCCATTTTTGGCTGGCAACTATTTTGGCTTATTGTAGTGGTAAACGTACTTAAGTATCCGTTTTTCCGCTTTGGTATTGAGTACACGCTAGCCACCAAAAAAAGCTTAGTCGAAGGGTATCAAAGTAAAGGACCGTGGTTTTTTTACAGCTTTATCGGTTTGAATATCATTGCCGCGGTGGTCAATACCGCTGGGGTTTTATTGCTCACCGCAAGCCTGCTGCATTATGCGTTGCCGATCACTATTTCAGTGACCTTATTATGTTGGTTAATATTAGCTGTGTGCTTAGTTATTTTATTACTCGGGCATTTTAAAGCGCTAGATAACGTTGCCAAAGCGATTATGGCGTTATTAACACTTGCCACAGTGATTGCCCTTGTTATTGCATTTAGTAACGGCCCAATGGCGCCTGTTGATTATATTGGCCCATCACCTTACGAGCTTGCCATGCTTGGTTTTATGGTGGCACTAATGGGTTGGATGCCTGCCCCGATTGAAATTTCAGCTTTAAGCTCATTGTGGCTAAAAGAAAAGCAAAGCCAACAAACGGTAACGAGAGCGCAGGGGTTATTTGATTTTAATTTGGGTTACTGGCTAACCGCAATATTAGCGTTAGTGTTTTTCTCTCTTGGTGTATTAGTGCAATATGGGCAAAGTACTAAAATAGAGCTTGGTGGTGTGGCGTTTGCTAAGCAGCTGATTGATATGTACGCCCTGACTATCGGCGAGTGGGCACGACCGCTGGTGTCGGTAATTGCATTTTTATGTATGTTTGGTACTACCCTTACAGTGCTGGATGGTTACGCACGAACACTTAACGAATCTCATAAACTGCTTGGTTGTAAGCAAAGCAAGCACAGCCTAAATATTTGGCTAATTTTACAGTCACTTGCCGGTATGGCGGTGATCTTGTTTTTTAAATCAGCCCTTGGCCCGATGCTCACTTTTGCCATGACACTCGCATTTGTGACTACACCTATTTTTGCATGGTTGAATTTTAGTTTAGTACGCTCAGAGCCAAGCATTCAACATTCTACAGCGATACGCGGTTTGAGCTGGCTCGGGCTGATCTATTTAGTTGGCTTTGCGTTGGTGTTTTTAGTTTGGCAGCTTGGTTAACTTACAAAGGTAAGATGCTTAGCTGCAATGTGCGCGGGGTAAACCCGCGCCTACGTATTTGTAGCAGCGAGTTTACCTCGCGACTGTTTATACATTTACATGATAAACCTATTTTACCACCGAGGGCAGGAGGCGCTGCGCGCTACACAGAGAAGTGAATGAGAGTAAATGAGAAAAAACACGGGCTTCGAGCTGTGGGATAAATACACTTAGCACTTAGTCAGTTTCTAGAACCTAGCCGCTACTTTTATAATTACTTTTCTAAAGCGCAGCGCCTCTTGACCTCTTTGTGAATAAGCCATTAAAAGATTTTTGCACAAAGAGAAGATAATGAGCGTAAATGAGAAAAACGCCACAGACTTCGAACAACGGGCTACAGTATCTTTCACCTTTGTAGGAGAGCGCTTTAGCGCCGATTGGTTTTAACACATAACCTCAAACACTATCACGGCTAAAGCCTGTTCCCACAAAATAAAGTAACCTTTAACCTAGTCACTTCCCTAGAACCTTTATTACTTCTCTAAAGCGCAGCGCCTCTTAACCTCTTTGTGAATAAATTTTAATTGCGCGGGGTAAACCCGCGGCTACGCATTGGTAGCAGCGAGTTTACCTCGCGACTGTTTATATTTTCACAATCGTAGGAGAGCGCTTTAGCGCCGATTGGTTTTAACACATAACCTCAAACACTATCACGGCTAAAGCCTGTTCCCACAAAATAAAGTAACCTTTAACCTAGTCACTTCCCTAGAACCTTTATTACTTCTCTAAAGCGCAGCGCCTCTTGACCTCTTTGTGAATAAATTTTAATTGCGCGGGGTAAACCCGCGGCTACGCATTGGTAGCAGCGAGTTTACCTCGCGACTGTTTATATTTTCACAATCGTAGGAGAGCGCTTTAGCGCCGATTGGCTTTAACACATAACCTCAAACACTATCACGGCTAAAGCCTGTTCCCACAAAATAAAGTAACCTTTAACCTAGTCACTTCCCTAGAACCTAGTCCCTATTTTTCAATTGCTTACTTGAAAAAATCATCGTCGTTTTTAGCAAGCATAGCTTCAATATCTTCAATCATATCTTGGCTTAAATCATCCGCTGAGGTAATTGGCGCGGAGATTTTATTGTTTTCAAACGACCATTCGCCTAAATCAATTAACTGACAGCGTTTCGAGCAAAAAGGGCGGTGCGGACTTTTTTCTGACCATTCTACTTGGGCTTTACACGTTGGGCAGCTTACAACTGTTGGCATAACATCTTCTCATATATATTGTTTGCGATTCCTAGAACCTAAAGCCTAGGAACCTGAGTTCTTAAAAACTAGTAACGCGGTTTATTTCTGCAAGCGAGGTCATACCGGCGGCGGCTTTACGTAGGCCTGATAAGCGTAAATTATTAAAACCAGCCTTCAATGATACCTCGGCTATTTCTAATGAGTTACCACCACGCATAATAATTTGCGCAATTTCAGGGGTAATTTGCATTACTTCATAAATACCTACCCGGCCTTTATAGCCATCGGTGCAGCTGTCACAGCCTTTGGGAGCAAATAAAGTGAGTTCGCTTATTTGTTCTGGGCTAAAGCCCTGGCGTTGTAACTCTTCACTTGGCAACGTTTCAGGTGCTTTACATTTTGGGCATAAACGACGGGCTAAACGCTGTGCGATGATCAAGCTAATTGAGCTGGCCACGTTATACGCAGGCACGCCCATATTAAGTAAACGCGTTAGGGTTTCTGGTGCTGAGTTGGTATGCAAGGTAGACATTACCAAGTGACCCGTTTGCGCCGCTTTTATTGAAATTTCAGCAGTTTCAAGGTCTCGGATCTCACCCACCATCACCACATCAGGATCTTGACGTAAGAAGGCTTTTAGCGCATTGGCAAAGGTCATCTCGGCGCGCGGGTTAATTTGTACTTGATTTATCCCTTCGAGGTTGATTTCAACCGGATCTTCTGCGGTACTAATATTGCGTTCCGGCTGGTTAAGAATATTCAAACCCGTGTAAAGCGAAACCGTTTTACCAGAGCCCGTAGGGCCGGTAACTAAGATCATGCCTTGTGGTTGTTGCAGCGCATCCATATAGAGCTTTTTCTGCTCAGGTTCATAACCAAGTACATCGATGCCTAACATTGCACTTGATGAATCAAGGATACGCATTACGATTTTTTCGCCCCATAAGGTCGGCAGGGTACTTACCCGGAAATCAATGCTTTTACGTTCGGTGATTTTTAACTTGATACGGCCATCTTGTGGTTTACGTTTTTCAGCGATATCTAAACGTGCCATTACTTTTATACGTGCCGATAAACGCGTAGCTAAGCTGTTTGGCGGGCTGGCCATTTCATGCAAAATACCATCAATACGAAAACGTACGCGGTATTTATGCTCATAGGGTTCAAAGTGTAAATCTGAGGCGCCTTTTTTAATTGCATCCATCAAAATTTTATTGATGTAGACAATAATTGGCGCATCGTCTTTTTCATCTTCACCGTTGTTTTGCTGCTCGCGTGGGCCATCGGCATCTAGATCACTGAATTCTTTAAATTCTTCATCGCTTAAGTGCAAGCTGCCTGAGGCATCAAGTAGTTGCTCAATTTTTGCTTCGAGCTGACGATAATCAACCACCACGACTTCACACGAAAGCCCAGTACTAAATTCAAAATTCTCAAAGGCGCCGTAATCAGTCGGATCAGAGGCGGCAATATAAAGCTTACGACCTTTTTTAACGAGAGGGAGAATGTGATGTTCTTTGATCAGTTTTTCTTTAACTAACTCTTTTGGGATCAGTTCTACATTAAAATCACGCAGGTCAAAATAGGGAACTCGGAATAAATCAATGCATTGCTCGGCAAGTTCATGGCCATCAATACCGCTGCATTTAGCGATCAGCTCAGCTGTTGAGGCATACTCACGTTGTTTGAGTTTGACTGTTTCTGCGTCAATACGGCCAAGCGTAATAAACTTTCTAAGTAATGGTGAATTAATATTCATTGCGCACCTTGGTTAGATCCTTTTATAGCCTGCAATTTATCAGAAAAAAGAATGGTATAACATTAGTCTTGTCGATTTAAGGTAATTTGCCAACAAAAAGCTGAAAAGTTTTTGTTTATCTAGGTATTTAGTTTATTTTTTCGCAGCCAGTGTTAAATACTGCGTATGCAATTGTTGTATCACAATGGCGACTAAAGCCAACGGTTGATTATTATCAACCACATCGTCAGCGCGGTGGAGTTTATCCTCGCGCGACATTTGCGCGGCAATAATACTGAGCGCTTGCTGGCGGTCAATGTTATCGCGTTCGATAGTGCGTGAAATCTGTATTTCTACAGGCACATCAATTATTAACGTGCGATCGCAATATTGATCAAGGCCATTTTCAAATAATAGGGGGGCAACAAGTACAACATAAGCGCTGTTAGCTGTGCTTAAATCATTAAGTGTTTTTTCACGAATAAGTGGGTGCAGTAAATTATTAAGCCAGGTTTTTTGTGCGTTATCGGCAAAAATAATTTCTCGTAACTTAGCGCGATTTAAACTGCCATCGGGGTTTAATACCGTTGTGCCAAAATGCTCGCTAATGGCTGCTAGTCCATTGCTATTTGGCGCAACAACTTGGCGAGCGATAATATCAGCATCTACAACAGTAATGCCAAGCTGTTCAAACATAGCGCTTACGGCACTTTTACCACAGCCAATACCGCCAGTCAGTCCTAAAACCCAATTTTTAATTGGTTTGTTAGCAGCAACTACCATATTAATAACCTAACCAATTAAAATAGAATGCTTGGATTTGTGTGCCCCATAATAAGGTAACCCAGCCAGCAATGGCGAGATAAGGGCCAAACGGAATAGGTGTGGCTTTGTCTTTACCCTGAATAGTTAGTAGTGCAATGCCGATAATGGCGCCCACCACACTCGATAATAAAACAATAGTGAGTAGAGATTGCCAACCCAGTAAGGCACCGAATACAGCTAATAATTTAAAATCACCATAACCCATGCCTTCTTTGCCGGTGATCAGTTTAAATAGCCAAAATACGCTCCATAAACTTAAGTAACCACACGCTGCACCAATAATCGCATCAGTAGGTGAAATTGTAATACCCATTACAGCTGCAATCAGTGCTAGCCAAACGAGTGGTAGGGTAAGTTGATCGGGTAGCAGCATGTGGTCAATATCAATAAAGGTCAGCGCGACTAATACCCAAGTAATTAAAATATACAGTAGTGCTTGCTCTGTCGCGCCAAAGATATAGGCGACTATTAAACTTAAAATAGCAGTGAGCATTTCCACTATGGGGTAACGAATCGAAATTGGGTTACTGCAACTAGCGCAGCGGCCTTTTAATAATAACCAGCTAATAACAGGAATATTTTGCCATGGCTTAATTGCCGTTTTGCATTTAGGGCAGGTCGAGTTGGGCTTTACTAGATTGAATGCAGCCTCTGTATTAGCTGCTTTGGTCGGCTTTAAATCATCAGCTAATAAAACACGGCATTCTGTTTGCCATTCGCGCTGCATCATCAGTGGCAGTCGATAAATCACTACATTCAAAAAACTGCCAACACATAGGCTAACTAAGCCAACTGTGAGTAAATAAAACCACAGTTGGCTTTGCATTACTGTGATTATATCGAGAAAGAAATTTTGCATTCGCTAAAACCTAAAATCTAAAAACTACTAAAAGCCCGCGCTTACGTGTATGTAGCAGCGAGTTTACCTCGCGACTGTTTATACATTTACACAAACAAACCTATTTTACCACCGAGGGCAGGAGGCGCTGCGCGCTACACAGAGAAGAGAAAGCCACGGGCTACGGGTTACGGGTTATCAATACACCTAGCCACTTCCTACAACCAGAACCTAACCGCTATTTTTACAATTACTTCTCTAAAGCTAAGCGCCTCTTATTCTCTTTTTGAATCAGTCGCTTAAAACCATTTTTCACAAAGAGAAGTGAATGAGAGCAAATGAGAAAAACGCCACAGACTTCGAACAACGGGCTACAGCATCTTTCACCTTTGTAGGAGAGCGCTTTAGCGCCGATTGGCTTTAACACAATTCAAAAATAATCACGGCTAAAGCCTGTTCCCACAAAATAAAGTAACCTTTAACCTA
The DNA here is from genome assembly GCF_030436385.1 of Pseudoalteromonas sp. KG3. Classification (NCBI taxonomy): domain Bacteria; kingdom Pseudomonadati; phylum Pseudomonadota; class Gammaproteobacteria; order Alteromonadales; family Pseudoalteromonadaceae; genus Pseudoalteromonas; species Pseudoalteromonas sp. KG3. Next base: position 1,799,889 of record NZ_CP098523.1, on the reverse strand, counting down.
GTCACTTCCCTAGTACCTTTTATTACTTCTCTAAAGCGCAGCGCCTCTTAACCTCTTTGTGAATAAATTTTAATTGCGCGGGGTAAACCCGCGCCTACGCATTGGTAGCAGCGAGTTTACCTCGCGACTGTATATACTTTCACAACCGTAGGAGAGCGCTTTAGCGCCGATTGGCTTTAACACATAACCTCAAACATTATCACGGCTAAAGCCTGTTCCCACAAAATAAAGTAACCTTTAACCTAGTCACTTCCCTAGTACCTTTTATTACTTCTCTAAAGCACAGCGCCTCTTAACCTCTTTGTGAATAAATTTTAATTGCGCGGGGTAAACCCGCGCCTACGCATTGGTAGCAGCGAGTTTACCTCGCGACTGTATATACTTTCACCTTTGTAGGAGAGCGCTTTAGCGCCGATTGGCTTTAACACAATTCAAAAATAATCACGGCTAAAGCCTGTTCCCACAAAATAAAGTAACCTTTAACCTAGTCACTTCCCTAGTACCTTTTATTACTTCTCTAAAGCACAGCGCCTCTTAACCTCTTTGTGAATAAATTTTAATTGCGCGGGGTAAACCCGCGCCTACGCATTGGTAGCAGCGAGTTTACCTCGCGACTGTTTATATTTTCACAATCGTAGGAGAGCGCTTTAGCGCCGATTGGCTTTAACACAATTCAAAAATAATCACGGCTAAAGCCTGTTCCCACAAAATAAAGTACACCTAGCAGCTAGTCACTTCCCCAGAACCTTTTATTAGCTCTCTAAAGCGCAGCGCCTCTTAACCTCTTTGTGAATAAATTTTAATTGCGCGGGGTAAACCCGCGCCTACGCATTGGTAGCAGCGAGTTTACCTCGCGACTGTTTATACTTTCACAATCGTAGGAGAGCGCTTTAGCGCCGATTGGCTTTAACACATAACCTCAAACATTATCACGGCTAAAGCCTGTTCCCACAAAATAAAGTAACCTTTAACCTAGTCACTTCCCTAGTACCTTTTATTACTTCTCTAAAGCACAGCGCCTCTTAACCTCTTTGTGAATAAATTTTAATTGCGCGGGGTAAACCCGCGCCTACGCATTGGTAGCAGCGAGTTTACCTCGCGACTGTATATACTTTCACAACCGTAGGAGAGCGCTTTAGCGCCGATTGGCTTTAACACATAACCTCAAACACTATCACGGCTAAAGCCAGTTCCCACAAAATAAAGTACACCTAGCACCTAGTCACTTCCCTAGAACCTAGGGCCTTTTATATAACCGACCCAAGTTGGAAGATAGGTAAGTACATAGCGATGATCAAACCACCTACTAATACACCAAGCACAGCCATGATAAGCGGCTCTAAAAGGCTTGATAAACCATCTACTGCATCATCAACTTCTTGCTCATAAATCGTCGCAACTTTTGCCAGCATATCATCCAAAGAGCCTGATTCTTCACCAATGGCCACCATTTGTATTACCATATCGGGGAATATTTTAGAATTGCGCATCGCCCAGTTCATTTGGTTACCTGAGCTTACTTCAGCTTTAATATCTAAAATAGCATAACGGTAAACCGCGTTACCAGAGGCGCCAGCTGCAGAATCGAGGGCATCAACTAATGGCACACCTGCGGCAAAAGTGGTCGAAAGTGTACGGGCATAACGTGCCACCGCGGCTTTATTTAAAATCATACCAATCACAGGCAGCTTCAAAATTGCGCGATCGGTAGCATCGCGCAGCTTTTTACTTTTTAGTAGTGCTTCTTTGTAAGCCCAGCCAAAGCCAACAATGGCAATTAGCATCATCCACCAATATTCTTGCATAAACTCAGAGATGGCAATCACCATTAAAGTAAATGCGGGAAGTTCAGCACCAAAACCAGCAAAAATATCTTGGAATTGTGGTACTACAAATATAAGTAGAATTGAGGTAACAATCAGAGCCACTACCAATACCGCTATAGGGTAAAACATGGCTTTTTTAATTTTTGATTTCAGCGCTTCTGATTTTTCTTTATAAAGCGCAACGCGATCGAATATTTTATCCAGTGCGCCAGATTGCTCGCCCGAGGCCACTAAGTCGCAATATAAATCATCAAAATAACGGGGGTGCTTTCTAAGCGCTAATGATAGCGGTTGACCGGCTTTAACTTCATCGCCAATAGTTGCCATCAGTTTACTAACACTTTTATTAGTAGCGCCGGTGCCAATCATTTCTATTGATTGAATCAACGGGACGCCCGCCATTAGCATAGTGGCAATTTGCCGCGTCACTAAAGCAATATCTTTGGGGGTAATAGCCTGCATGCGCACGCCGAACAAAGGCTTGGCTTTACGCTTTACTTTAGATGGGGTGATGCCTTGTTTTCGTAGTTGGGCTTTGACAAGGGCTACACTAGAGCCAGTTAATTCACCTTCAAGCTTTTTCCCTCGAGCACTAACTCCAACCCATTGAAAGGTTGAGGTATCGTTAGGAGTGTGTTTTTTTGACATTAAAAACTCAATTTATTATCGATATACATACTTTGTAAAATTAAAGAGCATTCAGAATTATTTTAACTTTTTTACAATACAAAAATATCCACTAAAATCAAAAAGCCATCCTACTGGATGGCTAGTTCTTAATGTTATGAGCCTTCTACTCTGCAGTCAGCAGGTAGTAGGTCTTTATCGTCATCAGACACGTCTTTATAGGTACATGTCCAAGCGCCTGTAGTTGTGTTTCTTGAAAGTGTCAAGGAACCTGAATCTATAGGTGCGCTACCTTTTAATTTTGCAGATATTGAACTAGCTGCAATGGTGTGATCTTCACAAGCACTTGGAGCACCTAAACCAATATCTGTAGTGTCAGTTATAGTTGCTCCTTCAAGTGTTAAAATCTCAAATTGAGTTTTACCTGGTGTGATCTCCACGGCAAGATCATTATAAATTGAACTTATAGAATATGTAGTGATCAGATCAAGGCATAATAATCACCTTGGTCACGTAAAATATGAGCGCTACTTTTCTGAAACACTTTAATTCAATTACCGATCCTCGCATTGAACGCTGTAAAAAGCATGAGCTTATCGATATTCTCCTTTTAGCCATTAGTGCAGTAATCTCCGGTGCACAAGGATGGGAGGATATTGAAGACTTTGGGCATCTAAAACTTGATTGGTTAAAAAGATATGGCGCTTTCAACGCGGGTATTCCAAGACACGACACCATAGCCCGTGTCATTTGTCGGTTAAAATCAGATGAAATAGAGCATGCATTTCAATCTTGGATATCTTCACTTATTGAAACCACGGGTGCTGATATTATTGCTATGGATGGAAAAACTGCACGTCGTTCATTTACAACCAAAGATAGAAAAAGTGCTTTACATACCGTCAGTGCATGGAGCTGCCAACACCAGTTAGTTTTAGGGCAAACAGCCGTTGATAGCAAAACAAATGAAATCACAGCCATACCTGAGTTACTCACCATGCTAGATATTGAAAATAGCATCATTACACTTGATGCTATGGGCTGCCAGCAAGAAATAGCGAAACAAATAATTAAACAAAAAGCTGATTATATCCTAGCGCTCAAAGGTAACCATTCAGGTATGCAGAGTGAATTAGAAGCTTGGTGGCACAAGAGTGAGCGCGAAGGATTGACCAATAGCAACTATGATAAACATACCGAAATAAGCTCAGGGCATGGGCGCATTGAAACAAGGGTTTGTCAGCAATTGCTTATTGATAAAAGCTGGTTAGATAAAATCTACCAATGGTCTGGCTTAAAGAGTGTTATTCAAGTAACCGCTGAGGTTCACGATAAATCATCAGGTACAGACACGATAGAAACGCGTTGGTATATTAGTTCGTTAGCGTTAGGTGCGGAGCAAGCACTTAATGCGGTACGAAGCCACTGGCAGGTTGAAAGTATGCATTGGATGTTGGATATGAACTTTAGGGAAGATGAATCAAGAATCCGTAAGAAGCAAGGACCCCTTGTTTTTAACGTAATGAGAAAAATAGCCATGGCGTTATTTAAACAAGATACAACTAAAACAGCCAGTATGGCGAGAAAAAAGAAAATGGCAGGGCTAGACGATGATTATCGCTCAACCCTGTTAGAATCTGGGATTAAAATGCGCTAGCCGTGGTGTGATCTCTTGATAACAGGCTGTAGCTTGAGCTTTAGCTGTGTAATCTTGGTATTGTGGTAATGCAATAGCTGCTAAAATACCGATGATTGCTACTACAATCATTAATTCAATTAGGGTAAAACCCTTTTGACTTTGTTGTGTCATTTTTTCCATGTTCCTCTCCTAAAGGATAGTGTTTTTGTAAGTTAAAAACTATTTTAGTAACTAGCGTGGGGTGCCACGTGAACTACTGTAACTTTTTTATCTTACGGTTTTTTTAATCGCTAAATTACTAACCCCTAACTAGAAAGTTGCAGATAAGTTTTAGCATTTATTAAAATTAATGTGTTAGAACTACTTTAGCACTAAAACTGCTGATTGAAAGCGGCGTTAGCTGCATTTCATCGAAATTTAAAAATTTTTACACTTGATACTTGTGTTCAGTGCGGGTGATTTTACTCGGGGCTTTTATCTAAAAAAGCAGTGCAAAGTAAAACAACAGCTAAAAACAACTCTTTAGGATTAGTTTTATGTAATTTAATTAATCCTAGAGGCTTATGTTAACACTATTTTTTAGTATCTGAGGTACTAAAATTAACAGTTTGTTACAGAATAAGCCTTTCGGCGTATTTAATGCTTTTTTGCTCAAATTGTCAACGGATTAGGTAAATATAAAATTCTAATACAAAAGAATAATTACTCAAAACGCATAGACAAATCAATTGATTGTAAATTTTTTGTAAGCGCGCCGCTGGAGATAAAATCAACGCCCGCTTGTGAGTAAGTGCGCAGTGTTTCTAAGGTCATATTGCCTGACACTTCAAGCTTAGCGCGCTTATTGGTAAGCTCTACCGCTTGCTGAATTTGCTTAACACTAAAATTATCCAGCATTATAATATCAGCACCCGCTGTAATGGCTTGATCTAGCTCATTAAGTGATTCAACTTCCACTTCTACTGGTTTGCTTGGGTGATTAAGTTTTGCTTGCGCTACTGCGTTATCAATACCGCCACAGGCAGCGATGTGGTTTTCTTTTATTAAAAACGCATCAAATAAGCCAATGCGATGATTTGCACCACCGCCACATTTTACTGCGTATTTTTGCAGTGCTCTAAGCCCTGGTATGGTTTTACGGGTATCGAGTAGTTGCGTGGTGGTGCCGCTAAGCTCTTTTACATAATGCGCTGTGGTAGTTGCAGTACCTGACAAGGTTTGTACAAAATTAAGTGCGGTACGTTCAGCGGTTAAAATAGCGCGGGCAGAACCTGTTGCGGTAAATAAGGTATCGTTTGCTTTTACTGCATCGCCATCATTAACCAGTACATTTACTACAACACTTGGGTCTACTTGTTTAAATACTTCTAAGATAATGTCTTTACCGCAAAACACGCAATCTTCACGGGTGATCACTTTAGCGTTGGCTTGTTGCGCCGCGGGAATTAATTGTGCGGTGATATCGCCTTGCTCGGCCGTTTGATAGTTTAAATCTTCATCAAGGGCAAGTTTAACAAGTTGGCTTAATAGGCTGTGTGGGATAGACATTATAAAAGCTCATTATAATTAAGAAATTGCACAAATTTTACATGGTTTGAAAGTGAAAGAGAAGGCTGAAGCTATAAGTTTGATTAGGTTCTAGAGAGTGAGGTTCTAGGTTTTAGGAAGTGACTAGGTGTATTCGAAAATCGTTGTTCGAAGCTCGTGGCGCTTTTTCTCATTTACGCTCATTCACTTCTCTTTGTGCAAAAGTCTTTTAGTGATTTATTCACCACAGAGAGCACCGAGCTCACAGAGGAAAAACCAATAGGTAATAGTGATTAACTTTACTTTTGTCTTCTCGGTGTAGCAAAGCGCCTCGGTGGTGAAATAGTGTATCTGTGTAAATGTAAAAACAGTCGCGAGGTAAACTCGCTGCTACCGGCCGACGTAGGCGCGGGTTTACCCCGCGTAATTAAATAAAAGTTCTTTAATTATTTTGATATTGACGCGCTAAAGCATGACCTACAACGACCAAATTTTGGTAGTAAAATCGTCATTGTCTTGGGGTAAAATTAAAAATAAGAGAGGCGCGGGTCAGCCCGTTGCTGCGTTTTATTGCTTTGCTGTTATTCTGTTTGGAAATCTATTAGCATCTGACTATGTATTTGTTTACAGACTCATTATGAAAATAAACTCTTTTGGCGTCGTTGATACGGCGATACAACGACCATGCACGCATTTTGATGAGCGTCCGAATGATGACGATATTTCTTTATTAGTCATTCACAATATTTCTTTGCCAGCAGGGCAGTTCGCCACGCCGTTTGTTGATGATTTATTTATGGGATGCATTGATTGCCAAGCACACCCGAGCTTTGCAGATTTAGCGGGGCTGAGAGTGTCGGCGCATTGCTTTATTAAACGCAGTGGTGAAATAGTGCAATACGTGCCTTTTAGTAAACGTGCTTGGCATGCTGGGCGCTCTGAATTTTTGGGGCGCAACCAATGTAATGACTTTAGTATTGGTATTGAGCTGGAAGGCACAGACACAACGGCGTATACCCAAAATCAATATAATGCATTACAATCTTTGACTAAGGCGTTGATAAATAAATATCCTGCAATCACTCGCTCGCGTATTGTAGGGCATTGTCACATTGCGCCTGGGCGAAAAACTGACCCAGGTGACAGTTTTGATTGGAACCATTATTTTGCTGCACTATAACTATATTTTAATCAGCTTTAACTAGCGCCAATTTGGAATGAAAAAATATGATCTTAATTTCTATAATAATTGCTCTAATTTTAGAACGTTTAGGTGCTCGTTCTGATTATTGGCAAATAAGTTATTACGCACAAGGCTATTTAACGCACTCGAAAAAACAATTAAGCGAACAAGGTTTATTTAATTCACCCGCCGGTTTTATGATCTGGTTATTTTTGCCTGTATTACTGATTGCCGTTATTTTTACCTTATCTGATTTTGTATTGTGGCAGTTAGCTATTAATGTTGCAGTGCTGCTAGTTTGCTTTGGTTGTGCTAAACAACGTGCTTTATATAAGTCGTACCTCAATGCGTTAACCCGTGACGATCTGCAAGCCGCTACCTTATATGCATTGCAGATGGGGCAAAAGAAAACCGAAGATGAAATAGGTGGAGAAACCTTTGGCCAAACCTTGGCTTGGGTAAACTTTCGTTTTTATTGCGCGGTGATTTTTTGGTTTGTTGTTTTAGGTGTGCCTGGTGCAGTGTTATATGCCTTGGTACGTACTTTTGCTGATTTAGTGCGTGACGACCATAAAGTTGCCTATGCGAATCGCTTTAAACTAATTCATACATTATTATTTTGGCTTGATTGGCTACCGGCCAGGATCGCAAGTTTTGGTTACTTAGTAATTGGTAATTTCAATAAAGGCACCAGTTGTTGGTTGCAGTATGTGTTCGATTTTTCAGTGAGTAATCGTAAGGTGGTAACTAATACCGCGCTTGCTGCAGAGCAAATAGAACAACAGCACTTTGGCTGCGCGTATGAAGCAACCTGTATGATGAAGCTAGTAAAACGCAATGTATTGTTTTATTTAGTGCTGATTGCCTTGCTCACTTTATTTGGTGGGTTAGCGTAAATAAACAGCTGCTAGGTTTTAGGGAAGTAATTGTCGCGAGGTAAACTCGCTGCTACCGGCGTAGGCGCGGGTTTACCCCGCGTAATTAAAATTTATTCACAAAGAGGTTATGAGGCGCTGCGCTTTGTGCAAAATGGTTTTAAGTAATTAATTTTACTTTTGTCTTCTCGGTGTAGCGCGCAGCGCCTCCAGCCCTCGGTGGTGAAATATTCTTGTCGCTATAAATGACGACCTACAGGATCGCGGTGGGCATTATTTGTAGGCGAGTGACTTGCCACCGTGAATGGCATTCCATTGTCGCGAGGTGAACTCGCTGCTACCCGCGCAATTAAAATTTATTCACAAAGAGGTTAAGAGGCGCTGCGCTTTAGAGAAGTAATAAAAGGTACTAGGGAAGTGACTAGGTGCTAGGTGTACTTTATTTTGTGGGAACAGGCTTTAGCCGTGATTGTTTATGAATTGTGTAAAAGTTAATCGGCGCTAAAGCGCTCTCCTACAAAGGTGAAAGATGCTGTAGCCTGTTGTTCGAAGTCTGTGGCGTTTTTCTCATTTGCTCTCATTCACTTCTCTTTGTGCAAAATGGTTTTAAGTGATTTATTCACAAAGAGGTTAAGAGGCGCTGCGCTTTAGAGAAGTAACTATAAAAGTAGTGGCTAGGTGTTTGGGTGTATTCGCAGCTCGAAGCCCGTGGCGTTAGTTCTTCTTTAGGTTTTAATTGCCTGGTCAGACCATTTGTTTTTTCTGTTTAAACCCTTCCCAAACTCTGGCTTTATCTCATACTGTTTAATCTTTGTGCTAAATGCGTTAGGCTGGATTATCGACAGCTGGCTTCGGTAAATTGACAGCAAACTTGCTTTTTGATAACGTATGGCTCAAATTTGGTATGACCAATTTACCTTTTGGTTTAGGCAATGGGCACAAGTTTGAATTATTCAGGCTATATTCCCACTACAATGCGGACGTTGATTAATGTCTTTAAAGATTAAAGCAGCAAAACTATCGGATGTTATTTTACAGCAACTTGAGAATATGATTCTTGAGGGCTCATTAGCTCCCGGAGAGAAACTGCCGCCAGAGCGTGAATTAGCCAAGCAATTTGAAGTGTCTCGTCCTTCACTGCGCGAAGCGATTCAAAAGCTAGAGGCAAAAGGCTTAGTAACACGTCGCCAAGGTGGCGGGACATTTGTAAAAAATCAGCTCGAAGAAGGGCTCACTGATCCGCTTTTTGATTTGATCAGTAAGCATCCTGAATCGCAATTTGATTTATTAGAGTTTCGTCATGCATTAGAAGGGATTGCCGCTTATTATGCCGCGCTGCGCGGCACTAGTACGGACTTTGATAAAGTGAAGCAAAGCTTTGATTGTATTGCCGTAGCACATGATAATTTACAGCAAAAAGCCAAAGCAATTAATGCGTTTCACTTTAGTGTTGCAGAAGCGTCACATAATGTAGTGCTACTGCATTTAGTGCGTGGTATGCAGGCATTACTTGAACAAAATGTTTTACAGAATTTAACGGTATTGTTAGAAAAGCCGCATATCAGTTCGCGCTTAGCTGAGCATCGCCGTTTATTAATGGATGCAGTGATTGAAGGGAATCCCGAGCAGGCGCGACTTGCCAGTAATGCTCACTTAGCTTTCATTGAAGAAGCATTATTGGAAGCTGGTAAAGAGCATTCGCGAATTGAACGTAGTTTAAGACGCACCAAACAAAATTAACAAACACAGTAAAAGATCAATAATTTAAGCAAGTACTGCATATGGCAACAATGATTACCACAGTACTAATTAAGAACATTCGTATTTTAAACATAAGGAAACCTCCATATGTCTGAAGTCAATAAAATTGACGTAGACGCGCTAGAAACACAAGAGTGGTTACAAGCTCTTGAATCAGTTGTGCGTGAAGAAGGTGTTGAACGTGCTCAGTTTTTACTTGAGCAAGTATTAGAGCAAGCCCGTTTAGACGGTGTTGATATGCCAACCGGTATCAATACTAACTACGTTAATACGATCCCGGTAGATCAAGAGCCTGCATACCCTGGGGATGTAAACCTTGAGCGCCGCATTCGTTCTATTATTCGTTGGAACGCAATCATGATTGTATTGCGTGCATCGAAAAAAGATCTCGACTTAGGCGGCCATATGGCGTCTTACCAGTCGTCTGCTGCATTTTATGAAGTGTGTTTTAACCACTTCTTTAAAGCACCAAACGAAGTAGACGGCGGTGACTTAGTTTATTACCAAGGGCATATTTCTCCTGGTATTTATGCGCGTGCATTTGTTGAAGGTCGTTTATCTGCTGCGCAGTTAGATAACTTCCGCCAAGAAGTTGATGGTAATGGTCTACCTTCATACCCGCATCCTAAGTTAATGCCTGAGTTCTGGCAGTTCCCTACGGTATCTATGGGCCTTGGTCCTATCGCGTCTATTTACCAAGCGCGTTTCTTAAAGTACTTAGATGGCCGTGGCTTAAAAGACACCAAAAACCAACGCGTATATGCTTTCCTTGGTGATGGTGAAATGGATGAGCCAGAATCACGCGGTGCTATCTCGTTTGCTGCCCGTGAAAAGCTAGACAACCTTTGCTACCTGATCAACTGTAACCTACAACGCTTAGACGGCCCAGTAATGGGTAACGGTAAGATCATTCAAGAACTTGAAGGTCTATTTAAAGGCGCTGGCTGGAATGTAATTAAAGTAGTTTGGGGCAGCGGCTGGGATATCTTACTTGCTAAAGATACCACAGGTAAGCTACTACAATTGATGAACGAAACCATCGATGGTGACTACCAAACTTATAAAGCGAAAGATGGCGCGTACGTACGTGAGCATTTCTTTGGTCGTTACCCTGAAACAGCAGCACTTGTGGCTGATATGACAGATGACGAAATCTTTGCCCTTAAGCGTGGTGGTCATGAGCCATCAAAACTATACGCTGCATTTAAAAAAGCGGAAGAAACTAAAGATCGCCCAACTGTTATTCTAGCTAAAACTGTAAAAGGTTACGGCATGGGTGAAGCGGCTGAAGGTAAAAACATCGCGCACCAAGTGAAAAAAATGGACATGACTCATGTGGCTCATTTACGTTCACGTTTAGGTTTACAAGATTTAGTGTCTGATGAAGAAATCAAAGAGCTACCATACCTGACCCTTGAAGAAGGTTCTCCAGAGTATAAATACCTACACGCTCGTCGTGATGACCTGAAAGGTTACACGCCAACCCGTATTGCTAAGTTCTCTGAAAAGTTACAGTTACCAGAAGTAGAAGCATTTAAGCCACTACTTGAAGAGCAAAAGCGTGATATCTCTACCACTATGGGCTTTGTTCGTGCACTGAATATCTTATTAAAAGATAAAGGCATTGGTAAAAACATCGTACCAATTATTGCTGATGAAGCACGTACCTTTGGTATGGAAGGTTTATTCCGTCAAATCGGTATTTATAACCCGCATGGTCAAAACTACACACCACAAGACCGTGATATCGTTTCTTACTACAAAGAAGCAACATCAGGCCAAGTATTGCAAGAAGGTATCAATGAGTTAGGTGCAATGTCTTCATGGGTTGCTGCGGCAACATCATACAGCACTAACGATTTACCAATGATCCCATTCTACATCTACTATTCAATGTTCGGTTTCCAACGTGTTGGTGACATGGCATGGATGGCAGGTGACCAACAAGCACGTGGTTTCTTATTAGGTGCAACAGCGGGTCGTACCACGCTAAATGGTGAAGGTCTACAGCACGAAGATGGTCACAGCCATATTCTTGCCAACACAGTACCTAACTGTATTTCTTACGATCCAACTTATGCTTACGAAGTAGCGGTAATTATGCAAGACGGTATTCGTCGTATGTACGGTGAAGACCAAGAAAATATTTACTACTACCTAACGCTTATGAACGAAAACTACGCGCAACCTGCAATGCCAGAAGGTGCTGAAGAAGGTATTCGTAAAGGTATCTACAAGCTTGAAAGCTACGCAGGCAAAAAAGCCAACGTGCAGCTATTGAGCTCAGGTACTATCATGACTGAAGTACGTAAAGCGGCAGCTATCTTAAGTGAAGATTACGGTATTGCATCTGATGTGTATTCAGTAACGTCGTTCAACGAATTAACTCGTGAAGGGCAAGATGTTGAGCGTTTCAATATGCTTAACCCTGAAAGCGAACAGAAGACTGCCTACATCACCAGTGTACTGAATGACTCAGTGACTGTTGCCGCAACGGATTACATGAAAAACTACGCAGAACAAGCGCGTTCATTCATTCCAAGCAGCAACTACAAAGTATTAGGTACCGATGGTTACGGTCGTTCTGATAGCCGTGAAAACTTACGTCGTCACTTTGAAGTTAACGCAGGCTATGTTGTAGTTGCTACGTTATCTGAACTTGCTAAACGTGGTGAGGTTGAGAAGTCAGTTGTGGTTGAAGCACTTAAAAAGTTCAACATCGACACTAACAAACTTAATCCACTGTACGCATAAGAGGTTTGCAATGAGTATTGAAATTAATGTACCAGATATCGGTGGCGATGAAGTCGAAGTAACCGAAATCTTAGTAAGCGTTGGTGACAAAGTTGAAGTTGACCAATCACTACTAACCGTTGAAGGCGACAAAGCATCAATGGAAGTACCAGCTGCGCAAGCAGGTACTGTTAAAGAAATCAAAGTAAACGTGGGTGACACGGTTACTACGGGCTCTTTAGTATTCTTATTCGAAGGTGAAAGCGCTGGCGAAGAAAAAGCGCCAGAAGCTGCGGCTAAATCTGAAGACGCAGCACCCGCTGCCTCTTCAGGTTCATCAACGAAAGAAGTTACTGTACCGGATATCGGCGATGATGAAGTTGAAGTGACCGAAGTGATGGTTGCAGTTGGTGACAGCGTTACAGAAGAGCAATCTATCTTAAACGTTGAAGGCGACAAAGCGGCAATGGAAGTACCAGCGCCGTTTGCAGGGACTGTTAAAGAAATCAAAGTTGCCACTGGCGATAAAGTAAAAACAGGCTCTTTAGTGTTTGTTTTTGAAGTTGCCGGTGGTGAGTCTGCGCCAGCTAAAGCTGAGGCCGCTCCAGCTGCTGAATCTGCGCCTGCACAAAGTGCTGCGCCGAGCAGTAAAGAAGTTAACGTGCCAGATATCGGCGGTGATGAAGTTGAAGTCACTGAAGTGATGGTTGCTGTAGGCGATAAGGTTGAAGAAGATCAATCAATCTTAAACGTTGAAGGCGATAAAGCGGCAATGGAAGTACCAGCGCCGTTTGCAGGCACAGTAAAAGAGATTAAAGTAGCCGCGGGCGATAAAGTATCGACCGGTTCACTTATCTTTGTATTTGAAGTTGCAGGCAGTGCACCTGCTGCTTCTGAAAAAGCGGCACCGGCACCGGCATCAGCACCTGCGGCTAAAGCAGAATCTGCTCCAGCACCACAAGCAGCACCTGAAAAAGCAAGTAATGAAAGCTTTGAGAACAACAGTGCGTATGCTCATGCATCGCCTGTTGTGCGCCGTTTAGCCCGTGAGTTTGGTATTAACCTTGCAAACGTTAAAGGTTCAGGGCGTAAAAACCGTGTTGTTAAAGAAGACGTGCAAAACTATGTGAAGAACTTAGTTAAGCAAGTTGAGTCTGGTCAGTTATCTGCTGGTAACGGCAATGCTGGAGGCGGTGAGCTTGGATTAATTCCATGGCCAAAAGTTGATTTTGCTAAGTTTGGTGAAATCGAAGAGAAGAAACTGTCTCGCATTCAAAAGCTATCAGGTAAAAACTTACACCGTAACTGGGTGCAAATCCCTCACGTTACCCAGTTTGATGAAGCTGATATCACCACGCTTGAAGAGTTCCGCAAAGAGCAAAATGCCCTTAGCGAGAAGAAAAAGCTAGGTGTTAAAATTACGCCACTTGTATTTGTAATGAAAGCAGCTGCAAAAGCATTAGCTGAGTTCCCAACATTTAACTCGTCGTTATCTGCAGATGGTGAAAGCTTAATCCTTAAAAAGTACATCAATATCGGTGTTGCAGTTGATACGCCAAACGGTTTAGTTGTACCAGTGTTTAAGGATGTAGATAAGAAAGGCATCATTGAATTATCACGTGAACTGATGGAAGTATCGGTTAAAGCGCGTGACGGCAAGCTAACATCGTCTGATATGCAAGGTGGCTGTTTTACTATCTCAAGCCTTGGTGGTATCGGTGGTACGGCCTTTACGCCAATCGTAAACGCGCCAGAAGTTGCAATTTTAGGTGTATCTAAATCTGAAATGAAACCGAAATGGAACGGCAAAGAATTTGAACCTAAATTAATGGTGCCACTTTCAATGTCATACGACCATAGGGTGATTGACGGTGCACTAGCGGCACGCTTTACTGTAACGCTTGCAAGTTACATGAGCGATATACGCCAGTTAGTAATGTAATGCACTAATTGATGCATCTAACTAAATAAATAGAATCAAATCCCAGCCAGTTGTTTTTTGCTGGGATTTTTACCATTTGCAATGATACAATCTTTGTCTATCTTGCATAAATTTTTGATCTGCTCTCCCTTTCTGCCTTGCAGAAACATGGCAGTTAAACTTTAGGGCAGTGTCCCGTTCAAACAATTAAGGTAAAAGCATGAGCAACGAATTAAAAACTCAAGTTGTTATACTAGGCGGTGGTCCTGGTGGTTATTCTGCGGCTTTCCGTGCTGCTGACTTGGGCTTAGAAGTTACACTAGTAGAATCTCGCGACACATTAGGCGGTGTATGTCTTAATGTGGGTTGTATCCCTTCAAAAGCACTTTTACACGTAGCTAAAGTAATTGATGACGCTGCTGAAATGTCATCTCATGGTGTTACTTTTGGCGCCCCACAAATTGACTTAGACAAAATCCGTTCATGGAAAGAGTCTGTCATTGGTCAGTTAACTGGCGGCCTAGACGGCATGGCTAAAATGCGTAAAGTTAAAGTGGTTTACGGTTATGGTAAATTTACTGGCAGCAACACCCTTGATGTTGAAGGCGCAGATGGTAAAACAACCATTACCTTTGATAACGCTATTATCGCAGCAGGTTCGCAACCAGTTAACTTACCTTTCATCCCAGAAGATGACCGTGTAATTGACTCAACTGGCGCGCTTGAGCTTAAAGACGTACCAGAAAAACTACTTGTATTAGGTGGTGGTATTATCGGTCTTGAGATGGGTACTGTGTACCGTGCGCTTGGTTCTGCAATCGACGTAGTTGAATTTGCTGACCAACTAGTACCAGCGGCTGATAAAGACGTTATCAAGATTTACCAAAAGTACGTGAGCAAAAAGTTCAATGTAATGCTTTCTACTAAAGTGACAGGCGTTGAAGCAAAAGACGACGGCCTATATGTAACGTTTGAAGGTAAAAATGCCCCGGCTGAACCAGTACGTTATGACAAAGTACTAGTTGCTGTTGGTCGTACACCAAACGGTAAACTGCTTGATGCAGACAAAGCGGGCGTTAACGTTGATGAGCGTGGCTTTATCAATGTTGATAAGCAACTTAAAACAAATATTGATCATATCTTCGCGATCGGTGACATTGTTGGTCAACCTATGCTTGCACACAAAGCGGTTCATGAAGCACACGTTGCTGCTGAAGTTATCTCAGGTCAAAAACACTTCTTTGACCCTAAATGCATTCCTTCAATCGCGTATACTGATCCAGAAATCGCTTGGGTTGGTGTAACTGAGAAAGAAGCAAAAGAGCAAGGCTTAAGCATCGAAACTGCGGTATTCCCGTGGGCTGCATCAGGTCGTGCCATTGCATCTGCTCGTACTGAAGGTCAAACTAAACTTATCTTTGATAAAGAAAGTGGCCGTGTTATCGGTGGCGCTATGGTTGGTATCAACGCAGGCGAAATGCTGGGTGAAATCGGTCTAGCGGTTGAAATGGGCGCAGATGGCGAAGATTTAGCACTTACTATTCACGCTCACCCAACATTGAACGAATCAATCGGCCTTGCAGCTGAAATCTTTGAAGGTTCGATCACTGATTTACCAAACAAAAAAGCAGTTAAAAAGAAGAAGTAAGTTCTTTTAGTTAATTGTTTAAAAAACCCAAGCCTAGGCTTGGGTTTTTTGTTTTGTAGGCGCGGGTGTGTAATATGTAATACCTTGTAGGCGCGGGTTTACCCCGCGCAATTAGATTAAAGTTCGTTTAGTGATTAATTCACCACCGAGAACACAGAGAAGAAATAAGTGATTTTTTAATTTGGTTTCTCTGTGTAGCGCGCAGCGCCTTTGTGCCCTCAGTGGTAAATAATGGGCTTTATCGCGAGGTAAACTCGCTGCTACCAATACGTAGGCGTGGGTTTACCCTGCGCAAATGTGTTATAATATCCGCCGAACAAATTTAGGTACTTTTTTAGGTGATAAACCACGTGACTAACCGCTCTGCTAATTCAGTACTTGCCTTGCGCGCTCAGCAAATTAGCGAATCTCGCCGAGAGTTTAATGCCCGTGGCGGAAAAATGGATCGCTGTGAGCAATGCTTAATTGCAAAACATTATTGTATTTGTGACGGTGTAGAGCAGGCACAATGTGATGCTGCGGTTTGTATGCTGATGTATCATAACGAAAGCTTTAAACCTTCTAATACCGGGCGGTTGATTGCTGAAATAGTCCCTAACAACTATGCTTTTCGCTGGGACAGAACCGAGCCTGATGCAAAGCTATTAGCGTTATTGAGCGACCCACAATATCAGCCTATGGTGATTTTTCCTGCCACGGATGTTGAAGATGCCACGCGTGTAATAACCGAAGTGCAAACCCAGCCAAATAAACGCCCCTTGTTTATCTTTTTAGATGGCACATGGCGTGAAGCGAAAAAAATGATCCGCAAAAGTCCTTATCTTGATAGTTTGCCAGTGCTGTCGATCACCGCTGAAAAACTCTCAGATTATCGTTTGCGAATTGCCCCTCATGCTCATCAACTTGGTACGGCTGAAGTGGCTATTATGGTGTTAGCATTAGCTGGGGAGGATGATGCTGCAACAAAGCTTGAGCAGCATTTTATGAAATTTCGCGATGCGTATTTATTAGGCAAGCGCAACAAAGGCAGGCCTTTGTAGGCGCGGGTTTACCCCGCGCAAATGTAAAATGTAAGCACGGGATAAAATTCAGCCACGGCACAACTTCTGTCGCGATATAAAATCGCTGCTACGAATGTGTTATACCTTGTAGGCACGGGTTTACCCCGCGCAAATGTAAAATGTAAGCACGGGATAAAATTCAGCCACGGCACAACTTCTGTCGCGATATAAAATCGCTGCTACGAGATGTGCAATATCTCGTAGGCGCGGGTTTACCCCGCACAAATATGGTAGTGTAAATACGAGATAAAATTCAGCCACGGCATAACTTCTGTCGCGATATAAAATCGCTGCTACGAATGTGTAATATTTCGTAGGCGCGGGTTAACCCTCGCAAATGTAAAAATGTAAGCACGGGATATAATTCAGCCACGGAACAACTTCTGTCGCGATATAAAATCGCTGCTACGAGATGTGCAATATCTCGTAGGCGCGGGTTTACCCCGCACAAATATGGTAGTGTAAATACGAGATAAAATTCAGCCACGGCATAGCTCCTGTCGCGATATAAAATCGCTGCTACGAATTTGCAATACCTTGTAGGCGCGGGTTTACCCCGCGCAGTATCAAGTTAAATGAGCTGCAAATTTAACAACGTTTGAATTTTGTTCTACTTTTATACTTTACCTACAAGGATTGGTAGATGTATAAATCTCAAAATTTAAGAAAGGGACGGGTTTCTTTATCAAATCATTTTTATGCAATTACCCTCGTTACACATAATCGCAGTAATTACTTTGTAAGTTTGGATTTTAATCGCCAAATTATAAAACAAATGCAGTTATTGGAAGTACAAAAACACCTAAAATCTAATGCCTTTAGTATTATGCCAAATCATATCCATTGGCAATTCCAGTTGCTAAATAACACCCTTTTACCACAAATAATCCGTTGCTTTAAAGGACGAACAGCGGTTGTATGCCGTGAATTTGGTATTTATAAGTTATGGCAAAAAGGATATTACGACCATTTAATTCGAGATGAGGATGATTTGATTAATAATGCGCGTTATATAATCGCGAATCCACTAAGAGCTGGCTTGGTTAAAAATGTAGCTGATTATCCATATTGGGATTGTGTTTATGTTTAAGCCCCTGTCGCGATATAAAATCGCTGCTACGAATGTGTTATACCTTGTAGGCGCGGGTTTATCCCGCGCAAATGCAAAATATAAGCACGGGATAAAATTCAGCCACGGCACAACTTCTGTCGCGATATAAAATCGCTGCTACGAATGTGTAATATTTCGTAGGCGCGGGTTAACCCTCGCAAATGTAAAAATGTAAGCACGGGATAAAATTCAGCCACGGCACAACTTCTGTCGCGATATAAAATCGCTGCTACGAATTTGTAATACCTTGTAGGCGCGGGTTTACCCCGCGCAAATGTAAAATGTAAGCACGGGATAAAATTCAGCCACGGCACAACTTCTGTCGCGATATAAAATCGCTGCTACGAGATGTGTTATACCTTGTAGGCACGGGTTTACCCCGCGCAAATGTAAAATGTAAATACAAGATAAAATTCAGCCACAGAACGGCTCGCTGTCGCGATATAAAATCGCTGCTACGAGATGTGCAATATCTCGTAGGCGCGGGTTTACCCCGCACAAATATGGTAGTGTAAATACGAGATAAAATTCAGCCACGGCATAGCTCCTGTCGCGATATAAAATCGCTGCTACGAATTTGCAATACCTTGTAGGCGCGGGTTTACCCCGCGCAGTATCAAGTTAAATGAGCTGCAAATTTAACAACGTTTGAATTTTGTTCTACTTTTATACTTTACCTACAAGGATTGGTAGATGTATAAATCTCAAAATTTAAGAAAGGGACGGGTTTCTTTATCAAATCATTTTTATGCAATTACCCTCGTTACACATAATCGCAGTAATTACTTTGTAAGTTTGGATTTTAATCGCCAAATTATAAAACAAATGCAGTTATTGGAAGTACAAAAACACCTAAAATCTAATGCCTTTAGTATTATGCCAAATCATATCCATTGGCAATTCCAGTTGCTAAATAACACCCTTTTACCACAAATAATCCGTTGCTTTAAAGGACGAACAGCGGTTGTATGCCGTGAATTTGGTATTTATAAGTTATGGCAAAAAGGATATTACGACCATTTAATTCGAGATGAGGATGATTTGATTAATAATGCGCGTTATATAATCGCGAATCCACTAAGAGCTGGCTTGGTTAAAAATGTAGCTGATTATCCATATTGGGATTGTGTTTATGTTTAAGCCCCTGTCGCGATATAAAATCGCTGCTACGAATTTGTAATACCTTGTAGGCGCGGGTTTATCCCGCGCAAATGCAAAATATAAGCACGGGATAAGATTCAGCCACGGCAAAGCTCCGGTCGCGATATAAAATCGCTGCTACGAATGTGTAATATTTCGTAGGCGCGGGTTAACCCTCGCAAATGTAAAAATGTAAGCACGGGATATAATTCAGCCACGGAACTGCCCATGTCGCGATATAAAATCGCTGCTACGAATTTGTAATACCTTGTAGGCGCGGGTTTATCCTCGCAAATGTAAAAATGTAAGCACGGGATAAAATTCAGCCACGGCATAGCTCCTGTCGCGATATAAAATCGCTGCTACGAATTTGCAATACCTTGTAGGCGCGGGTTTACCCCGCGCAAATGTAAAATGTAAGCACGGGATAAAATTCAGCCACGGCATAACTTCTGTCGCGATATAAAATCGCTGCTACGAATGTGTTATACCTTGTAGGCGCGGGTTTATCCCGCGCAAATGCAAAATATAAGCACGGGATAAGATTCAGCCACGGCAAAGCTCCGGTCGCGATATAAAATCGCTGCTACGAATGTGTTATATCTTGTAGGCACGGGTTTACCCCGCGCAAATGTAAAATGTAAATACAAGATAAAATTCAGCCACAGAACGGCTCGCTGTCGCGATATAAAATCGCTGCTACGAATGTGTTATACCTTGTAGGCGCGGGTTTACCCCGCGCAAATGTAAAATGTAAGCACGGGATAAGATTCAGCCACGGCAAAGCTCCGGTCGCGATATAAAATCGCTGCTACGAATGTGTTATACCTTGTAGGCACGGGTTTACCCCGCGCAAATGTAAAATGTAAATACAAGATAAAATTCAGCCACAGAACGGCTCGCTGTCGCGATATAATCGCTGCTACGAATGTGTTATACCTTGTAGGCGCGGGTTTACCCCGCGCAAATGTAAAATGTAAGCACGGGATAAAATTCAGCCACGGCACAACTTCTGTCGCGATATAAAATCGCTGCTACAGGATGTGCTTAATGCGATACCACAATTAAGCGAATGGCATCTAACTGCAACTGTGCTTTGCCGATATAACTTGTCAGCTCGGTGCGTTGCTTGTCGTAGAAGGTTAGCTCTTCTTCACGAATATTAGGATTGATCTGTTTCAACGCCGCTAAACGCGCTTGCTCTTCACTGAGTGATTGTTGCATTTGCTCAAGTGCTGCGGCTCTAATCACCTCTAGCTTAGTTTGTGCCATATCTTGGGCTGTTTTAAGCATTGGATGAATCGCACTTTGTAATGCGCCTGCTAGTTTACTTGCTGTTTGACGGCCTACCGCTGAAAGCTGCTGGTTAAAGCCATCAAATCCGACGTTATCAGCTAAGTTGTTGCTGGCTTTATCTAATAAAATACGAATTGGCGTCGGTGGTAAAAAGCGGCCTACTTGCAATGCTTTTGGTGCCATGGCTGCCGCTACGTAAATTAGCTCAACAAAGAAGGTACCCGGCGGTAACTTTTTGTTTTTAAGCAGTGCGACCGAGGCGGTTCCAAAATCATCATCGCAAATCATGTCTAAAGTGCCTTGCACCATAGGGTGATCCCAGCTAATAAAATGAACATCTTCTTGGGCAAGCGCTGTATCACGGTCAAACGTGACTGTCATACCGTCGTCTTTTAAGCTTGGGAATGATGGGTTTAACATATGCTCAGTCGGTTTTAAGATAATGGTATTTTCACCTTTATCTTCTTGGCTAACACCGAAGGTGTCAAACACGTTGATCATATAGCTTGGCAGTTCAAACTGGTTGTCTAATTTTTCAATATCGACAACCAGCGAGTCAGCTGCGCCTTGGCCCGATGAGTGTAATTCAAGTAATCGGTCACGCCCACTTTCCATTTGCTTACGCAGTACGGCGTTTTGTTTGGCAACTTGCTCTAGTAATGGCTCTAACTCGTCTTCATCACAGTTATGCGCAGCAATAAACTCAAGCAGCTCATCTTTGAACTCTTTATATAATAATTGGCCGGTACTAGAGGTGGTTTCAAAGGCGTCTAAGCCTTCGTTATACCAACGTAGTAACACTTCTTGGGCGTTGTTTTCAAAGTACGGCACATGAATATTGATATCTTGAGTTTGGCCAATACGGTCAAGGCGGCCAATACGTTGTTCAAGTAAATCAGGGTTCAATGGTAAATCAAATAACACTAAGTGATGCGCAAACTGGAAGTTACGACCCTCAGAGCCAATTTCAGAGCACAGTAATATTTGTGCGTTGTCGTACTCGTCAGCAAAAAACGCAGCTGCACGGTCTCGTTCAATAATCGTCATTCCTTCGTGGAAAACAGACGCTTTAATTGCTTCACGCTCACGTAAGATTTGCTCAAGGCTGATTGCGGTTTCTGCTTTGGCACAGATCAGCAGTACTTTTTCGCGTTTTAGAGTTTTTAGGGTGTCGATCAACCAATCAACACGCGGATCAAATTGTCCCCAACTGGCGCTTTCGCCTTCAAATTCTTGGAAAATCTTTTCAGGGAATAGAGCACGTTGCGCGCTCAGCTCTGCATTTTGAATGCCGCTGATATTACCTAACACTGAAATGGCTGTTTTATATTGCTTTGGCATTGCCATAGGGTAAGCATGTAATTTGCGGCTAGGGTAGCCATCAATGCCGCTACGGCTATTTCTAAATAAAATACGACCTGTGCCATGGCGATCTAATAACATGGCTAAGATTTCTTTACGGGCCGCAGTATCGCCATTTTGTGCTTGTTCAAGCACTGTGGTGATATCGGTTTCTTTTAATAGCTCAATCAGCGTGGTTTTGGCGTTGTCATCCAGTGCTTGCTGTTGCAGTAATTGATTGGCCGCCTCTGCCACATGCTTATAATTACTTTCTTCTGCCACAAAGGCGTCGTAATCGTAAAAGCGATCAGGGTCGAGTAATTGTAGGCGTGCAAAGTGACTACGGTGACCAAGTTGATCAGGCGTTGCAGTAAGTAATATTAGGCCTGGAATATCTTGGCTCAGTTCAGCCATGCGTTGATATTCAGTGCTTGGTTTGCCGTTATTGATACTTAAATGATGCGCTTCATCAACAATCAGCAAGTCCCACTCAGCCATGGTGGCTTGCTCAAACCAGCGTTTTTTCTTGGTCAAAAACTCAAGGCTGGTAAGCACTAATTGTTCGGTGTCGAACACATTAGGTGAATCAGCAAAGGCTTCATCGCAGCGCTCTTCATCAAAAATTGAGAAGTGTAAATTAAAGCGACGCAGCATTTCTACTAACCATTGGTGCTGAAGATTTTCAGGCACCACAATCAGTACACGACTGGCACGGCCACTGATAATTTGTTGATGTAAAATCATCCCCGCTTCAATGGTTTTACCAAGGCCTACTTCATCAGAAAGTAATACGCGTGGCGCAAAACGTTTACCCACTTCTTGCGCAATATAAAGCTGATGCGGAATTAAACTTGCGCGCTGACCAATCAAGCCTTTAATTGGCGATTGCTGACGTTCAAATTGATGTTGCCATGTTTGATAGCGTAAGGTGTAGCGGTCAAAACGATCTACTTGGCCGGCAAATAAGCGGTCTTGTGGTTTATTAAATTTAATAAAGTGATCTAAAAAGGTTTCTTTTAGTTGTGCTTGTTCGCCGTTATCAACACGGGTGCCATGATAACAAAGAAGTTCGCCTATCGTTTCAATTGACTCGACTGTAAGTTCCCATTCTTCAACGCTTTTGATCACATCGCCTGGATTAAATGCCACACGAGTAACCGGTGCTTCTAGCATTGAATAAACACGGTTTTCGCCACTGGCGGGAAATAAAATGCTGACCTGACGGCCTTCAAGGGCAACCACTGTGCCTAATCCTAAATCTGACTCTGTATCACTGATCCAACGCTGACCTAAGGAAAAATTCATGTATGTCTCGTCTATGAAGAAAAAGGCGGCTATGTTACCTGTTAGCTAACACCACTGCAAGGTGCGAACTAGCTCACTTTTAATTAATTTAGCAACTGTGAATTATTCCTATTTAAGCGCAGGCTTCAGGGGATTAATTCAAAACAAAAAAAGGTTTGTCATAAAACAGACTTTTATGACATCTAAGCTAAACTTAGAATATACCTTAGCAATTAAATTTTTCAGGGTGGAATACACACCCGTTTTATTTAATTAGTTGGGTATAGCATAAAAATCATAAAACGTAAGGAAAGTGCTATGGAAAAAGCTTCGAACCTTGATAGTAAAATGTATGTGCTAGATACCAATGTATTACTCCACGAGCCCCTCGCTTATTTATCTTTCCAAGAACACGACGTAGTGATCCCTATGACAGTTTTAGAGGAACTGGATCATATTAAAGACCGAAAACACGATGTCAGCCGCGATGCCCGTGTGGCTATTCGTGGTTTGGATGAAGTACTCAAAGACGCTAGCCCTGAACAAATGCTGCAAGGGGTAGCATTACCTAGTAATAAAAAGGCTAAAGCGTCATCCGCAGGCACTTTAATCATTGTTAACGATCATTTATTCGCTGATTCAATTTCTGGTTTACCGGGTAATGAAAACGACCACCGTATTATTAACTGCGCCGTACATTTACAAAAGCAACACCCGCACTGCAAGGTCGTGCTAGTAACTAAAGACATCAACATGCGTTTAAAAGCAAAAGGCGCAGGACTTAAGTTTGTTGAAGATTATCGTACTGATCAATTAATCGATGATATTGCGTTACTTAGTAGCGGCTATAAAAAAATAGAGGGTGACTTTTGGCAACATGTAGGGGAATGCGAGACCGAGCAACATGGCCGTGATACGTTTCATAAAGTGGCAAAGAGCTTGATCCCCGATGTATTTAGTAACGAATATTTACTGGACGACAGCGGCCACTTTGCGGCAAGAGTAAAGTCGTATGATGAGCAACATATTATGCTCAAAGATATCGGCGTTGAACGGCTTATGCATCAATCTGCATGGGGAGTAAAACCAAAAAATATCTACCAAGGCATGGCAATGGATGCGTTACTTGATACCGGCATTGAATTAGTTATTTTAACTGGCCCCGCAGGCTGTGGTAAAACATTACTCGCGCTTGCCTGCGCCCTAGAAATGGTGGTTGAAAAAGGCATTTACGATAAGGTAATCGTCACCCGAAACACCCCTGAAATAGCTGAATCAATTGGTTTTTTACCAGGTACCGAAGAGGAAAAAATGGCGCCGTGGTTAGCGGCGATCACCGATACCTTAGAGGTATTACACAAAGGCGACGAAAATCCTATTTCAAGCCGTAACTATATTATGGAAAAGGCCAACATACAGTTTAAATCGGTGAACTTTATGCGTGGTCGCAGCATTCAAAATGCGGTGGTGATTTTAGATGAAAGCCAAAACTTAACCGCCTCGCAGCTAAAAACCATTATTACCCGTTGTGGCGAAGGCACAAAGTTGATTTGCTCGGGTAACCTTGCGCAAATAGACAGTAACTATTTAACCCCAGTGACATCTGGATTAACCTATATTGTGGAGCGCTTTAAAGATTTTGAAGGCAGTGCCACGGTGAATTTAAATGGCGTAGTAAGAAGTCGATTAGCTTCGTTTGCGGAGGAAAATTTATAGCTTGCGCAGTCTCGCTTGGCTCGCTAACCTTGTTCACAAGTTTAGCGCCGAGCAACGGACTGTAGATTGAACTTTCTACCTTTAAAACATTACTACCGCTCACTAGCAGTGGCACTTATTGTGCCATTGCTAGTGGCTTTTTTATTGTGCCTACATTTATACAAAATTAAGTTGGAGCGTGCTGTTGATAAACGTGAAGCCGATTTTGCCAATTTAGCAGCGCAAGTTGAGCATGCTATGAAGGGGGCTGATGGCTTGATCCGCACCTTGTTTGCGCAATATGAACAACCCCTTTCTTATCAATTTGAGCAACAGTGGCTTGAGGGGATTAATCAGCAAGATGATTATTACTACCGGGAAATTCCCGGCGGTGGTGGTGAAATTGTCGGTCAGGGCAAATTTTCTTCCACGGCGAATGCAATTGCACAATGGCAGCAAGTTATCGCCCTTGGACCGGCTTTTAATACCGCATTATCGTTAATTCAATCTTTAGCTGCGGTTGCGTACGTTAATGAGCAAGGTTTCGTATATATCAAGCGCCGTTTCGATGGCGATAGCATAATGTTAACTCAAGTGCTTGATGGTCACCTTCGGCCTATGCTTGTTGGAAACTCGTTAGCATCGAGTGCGATTATCGAAATAGCGGGTAAAAATTACTTTTCGATTGGCCATGCGCGTGAGCAGGGTAGTGAAGATTACATTATTTTGATTTATGACTTGGCCGCCGTTTCCAATTGGCTACAAAAAATATCCCCCAGCAGTGGTGAATATATCTTTTTAAACGATCAGCAAAAGGTTATTGCTAGTTCGCTAAATGAGATTAAAACGGCTGTGCCTTTAGTGCAGCATTGGCCCTCGGCAAGTCTTGCTGATGAACGTGCTCAAGGGGTTGATAATATCACTCTCATTCAGGCGCAAAAACAACTCCCCATTTATGCTGCGTACTTTGAGTCTCACAGCGAGTTAATCACACCGATAGTTACCTATGTCGTCATTGAATTTGTTTTTCTATGTCTATTTTTAGTGATGATGTTCGCCACCTTACTATGGTTGAGTCAACGTATTTTTGTCAAACCTATGACTTACTTAATGGCGTACCTTGAACAAAATGAGGCACATTATAAAGCTCGCGGCAATTATCAAATACCAGTTAACTGGCAGCCATGGTTTAGCCGGATCAAGTGGGTGCTTAATAAAAATCAGCAGCTTGTTGATTCTTTACAACAAGCTAACAGCGAACTCGATGACCAAGTTAAAATTAAAACCCGAGAGTTGGCACGCAGTTATGAAGCTAAAGAGCGACATTTAGCCTTACTTAATAGCATGCTAAATAGTGTGCCTGATTTAATTTACTTTAAAAATATTGATGGTTCATTTTTAGGTTGCAACCGTGCTTATGAGCAATACATTGGGGTTGAACAAGGGCAGCTAGTGGGCCAGCAGTTATGTGATATTAGTGATGATAGTGGCAAGCTTAGTGAGTTGGAGCAACAGGTATTAACAACCAAAACGAAAGCTGAGCAACGCCTTGAAACCCAACTACAAACATTTCAATTAACCATAGCGCCATTTTATAACGAGCAAAATCAGTTATTAGGCTCGATGGGAATTGGCCGCGACATCACTGCGCAACAGCATGCCTTGTTGGCATTAACAGCTTCTGAGTCTAAATTTCGCAGTGCCATTGAATATGCTGCCAATGGGGTGATCTTATTGTCACTTGAGCATACTGTGCTACAGCTTAACAGGACTGCGCGCAAGATTTTTGATATCGATAAAGCAGCGCCTAACTTATTATTAGAACAGTTATTTTCACAACAACAATGGCAAGAAATAGCCTCGATATTAGCCTTATTACTGACTGAGAAAAAGAAGGTGTATCACCTGACCTTAGGGCAAGAGGAGTTTAATCTTTGGTGGCAGCTGAGTGTTTCTTTAGTATGGGATGAGCAGCAAGCACCTTATTATTATGTTATTCATATTCAAGATATCAGTGCACTCACTCAGGCTAAGCAAGATGCAGAGCGGGCAACCGAGGCAAAAAGCCGTTTTATTGCAAATTTAAGCCATGAAATCCGTACCCCGCTTAATGGAGTGACGGGCTTGATTGATATGGTTATCCAACAAGGTTTAACAACGCAACAGCAACAACATGCTTTGCAGGCAAAAACGGCTGCGCAAAGCTTATTAACCATGCTCAATCGGATGCTTGATTTTGCACGAAGTGAGAACAATCAAGCGCAACTTAACCTGGTTAATTTTGAGCTAGTCGCGCTGCTAGATAGCTGTGAGAGTCTATTGATCGGGCTTTGTCAGCAAAAAGGGCTTGCGTTTAATATTGAAGTGGACCCGTTAATAGCCCCTCACCTTGTTGGTGATTATATTCGCTTGCAACAAGTACTCGGTAATTTACTAACCAACGCGGTGAAATTTACCGATCAAGGTACTATTACACTTAAAATAACAGCCCTTGATATTACTCATGCCCAGCAAACACTGTGTTTTACGGTGAAAGATACGGGGGTAGGGATTGATAAAACCGACCAGAGTCGATTATTTGATGCATTTACCCAAGGTGATGAATCGCTCACGCGTACCCACCAAGGTGTCGGTTTAGGACTTGCTATAGTAAAACATGAAGTGGCGTTAATGGGATCAGAAATTAACGTGGTGAGTGAGAAAGGCCAAGGCAGTGAGTTCTTCTTCACAATCACCTTCACTATTGAACAGCAGGCAACACCGTTCAAGGGCGGTGATAAACTTGATATTGCAATGGAAATGCCTAGCATTGAGGTTGCTGGTGCACTGGTGTTAGTGGTTGACGATAATCAACTTAATTTAGATATTATTAGCAATATTTTAAGCCAAGCAAATATTAATGTTATGACTGCAAATTCGGCGATGGCAGGGATTGATTTAGTAGCACAAGTAAAGCCGGATCTGGTTTTGATGGATATTCAGATGCCAGAAGTTGATGGCTTACAAGCTGCGGCTTTATTGCGACAACAGTATACACATCAACAATTACCTATTTTTGCGCTTACTGCACACAGTGAGCTGGCCGATGAGCAGCGTTCATTTGCTGCGGGAATGAACAAACATCTCACCAAACCTGTCGTTGCAGCGACTTTATTAACTGCAATCAATGAGCTGGAAATTACGAAAAGTCCGTTTTTTGATCGTACTTTTGCATTATCTCAATTCTCTGACGATAATACTTTATTGCAAGTTATGTTAGAAAAGTTTGCACAATTGTGTGATAGTCATCTACAGCAATTACATGTTTCAACGTTGGAAAATGGTTTGGAACGATTAGTGCATAGTATTAAAGGGGTGTCAGGAAACCTAGGATTTAATCGCCTTTGTGCTGCCGCTCAGCAATTAGAAAGTAGACTTAGAAAGTCGCAACACGTTGAGCAATCATACCTGACTCAGCTGGTGTTCGAATTAGCACAGGTAAATAGATATATTCAAATACAAGGCTCAGTAAATGTTGAAGAAAGCAAAAATATTAATTGTAGATGACGATGCGCTTAACCGAATCATTTTAGAAAAAACCTTAAGCGATGAGCATGATGTTTACTTAGTGACAAGCGGTGAAGACGCGCTGGCGTTTGTTAAACACACGCAAGTAGACTTAATCATTTTAGATATCATGATGCCTAGTATGAATGGTTATGAAGTACTCGTACAGCTAAAAGAGAACAGTATAAGCCAGGCTATTCCTATTATTTTTATCTCTGCAAACAACCGTCATGAAGATGAGGTAAAGGGGCTAGAGCTCGGCGCAATGGATTATATTGGTAAGCCATTTAGTGCCGCTATTGTGAAAGTTAGAGTGCGGAACCAGTTATTAATTAAGCAAAAAAATGATTTGCTAGAAATACTTGCCTCTATTGATGGCTTAACAGAAATACCCAATAGACGTTATTTTGATGAGAACTTAGAAAGAGAGTGGCGTAGAAGTAAGCGTAACAACTCTCCTTTGTGCGTTTTACTCATAGATATTGATCATTTTAAACGTTATAACGACTACTATGGCCACCGAGCTGGAGACGAATGTTTAAAAACAGTGGCAAAAACGTTAGCCGCGCAATGTGAGCGTAGCGGTGATTTTATTGCGCGTTACGGCGGTGAAGAATTTGTGGCCGTATTACCAGAAACCAATCAGCAAGGTGCAATCGCTTTTGCCAACAAGGTACGTAACGCCGTTAATGATTTGAATATTGAACATAATGCGTCTTTAAACGCTACACACGTCACCATTAGCATCGGTATTGCTTCTAGTGAGAGTAGCCAAGCTTACACTGAAAAAGCATTGTTAGAAGAAGCTGACTCCGGTTTGTATAATGCGAAAAAGTTAGGGCGCAATCAAATTAGCGCCCAATAAATGCTGTAGTTACTTAGTTTGTCAGCATTTGCAGTGCTGAGGCACCAATACCAACTAATTTATCATTTTTAAATACCAACGGTGTACATTCATCTTTTGTTGTTTTACTATCTGAGTGAATGCTTTGAGTGGCATAAAATAGTACTTGATATACATCGCCGTCTTTTTTTAGTAGCTCAGTAAAATCAGGGGTTTTAAGTTGATTTAAAACACTTTGATAGCTGGTATCTAGCCCTAATGATGCAATAGTTTCACGATTAGATTGATGGTGCTTTTCCCAGCTTGAATTATTACCTGCCCAATGCGTTTCTGCTTCACCGTCTGATACGGCAATTACACAACCAGTAAGAAGTGGGGCTGTAAGGGCGGCAATTAAAAGTACTTTTTTCATTGTTTTATCCTGATACTAAATAGTGATTATTAATTTGCTTATTCATAGCAAAGAGTCTGCCAATGTTTTTATTATTTAAAAATCATATGTTTAGTATTTTATTTGCAAGGTGGTAAATTGTATTTCACCACCTTGTATCGTGTATAAAGCTAAAATTTAGTTTATTACACCAATCTGTTTAAACTTTCGCCTTGGCTAAATGCACTGATATTCAGGCTCACTTGTTTAACCAAGCGAATGATTGACTCCTCGCTCGCCCAAGCAATATGTGGGGTTAAAATTAAGTTATCGCCATCGTAAATGGCTAATGGATTATTATCTGCCGCTGGTTCTTTGGTTAACACATCAAACCCAGCCCCTGCGATTTGTTTATTCGCTAATGCCTGCGCTAACTGTGCTTCATTAACAATACCACCGCGCGCGGTGTTAATTAAAATGGCGCTGGGTTTCATCATTGCCAGCTCTTCGCTGCTAATTAAATCGCGGCTTTCATCCGTTAATGGGCAGTGAATGCTAATGATATCGGCACATTTAATCGCTTGAAAAAATTCAGTGCGGCCTGCTCTTGGGCTGTGGCCTTTACGCTCACTGATGATCACATTTGCACCAAATGCTTTTGCAACATCTGCAACCGCTTTACCAAGCGCACCATAACCGATAATTGCTAAGGTTTTACCGCCAATATCATTAAAACGATAATCAAGGCGACAAAACATCTTACTTTGTTGCCATAAGCCTTGTTGGCAATCAGCAATATAGCGGTGGGTATTACCGAGTAAGTTAGTGATTAAAGCAAAGGTGTGTTGGACTACAGAAGGTGTTGAATAGCCTGCAACATTGGTAACGGCAATGCCAAGCTCTTTAGCGGCGACTAAATCAACATTATTAGTGCCAGTTGCGGCAACACAAATGAGCTTTAATGCAGGGAGTTTTGTCAATGTTTCGCGATTAAGGACTACTTTATTGGTGATCAATACATCAGCATCAGCACTGTGTGCTATTACTTGCTCTGGGCTGGTTAGCGGGTAGCTGGTGAAATTGCCAAGTGATTGAAAAGGCTCAAGTGATGTGCCAGCTAATGTGGCCGTATCGAGAAGGGTGATATTCATGCGCTGTCCTTATTAAATAAAATAATTTTAATACTTGACCTTGGTGTGTACTCTAAGGTTTATAGTTGGAATCAGTTGATAATACACTCATTGGAGACACAAATGAAAATAGGTGAGTTTGCTAATCAGTTAGGTGTCTCAACAGATACCCTAAGATACTATGAAAAACACAATTTGTTAACGCCATCAAGTCGAACCGAGGCCGGTTATCGCGATTATGGGGAGGCTACACTGAAGCAAATGAAGTTTATTTTGCGTGCTAAAAATGTTGGTTTTAGCTTGGCAGAGATCAAAGAGTTGCTGCAAATTAAATTTAAAAAACACCAGCATTCGTGCCATGAAGTAAAAGATTTAACGATACAAAAACGTGATCTAGTTGCAGAACGTATTGCTGAACTAACACGTTTTCATCAATCACTATCGGTACTTGCTGATAAATGCTGTGGTGGACAAGAGCCCGCTGATAACTGTTCAATATTAACCACTTTGGAGGACATCGATGGACTTACTCAATAATTTTTGGCAGTTATTTTTATTATCTGCCCCTTGGTTAATGCTTGGTTTACTGATTGCTGGCTTATTAAATGTGTATTTACCAGCCAATTTTTTAAATAAACATTTAGGCAAAGAGGGGTTTTGGACCACAGTGAAAGCGGCATTAATTGGTGCACCAATGCCGTTGTGTTCATGTGGTGTTATCCCTGCTGCGATAGGCTTAAGACGTGCAGGTGCTTCAAAAAGTGCGACTACAGCGTTTTTAGTGTCGACGCCTGAAACGGGTGTTGATTCAGTGTCTGTGTCGTATGTGTTATTAGGCCCCTTTATGGCGATTATTCGTCCCATAGCTGCGATTTGCAGTGCTATTGTTGCAGGTGTACTAGTTGGGCGTGATGACGATAAACAGCAAGTAAAACCCGCTGCGGGAGCTGACATTAAAACCAGTTGTTGTGCGGCTAAACCGGCGGAGCCTGAAGCTAAAACCAGTTGTTGTGCGGCTAAACCAGCGGAGCCTGAAGCTAAAACCAGTTGCTGTGCGCCTAAATCGGCGGAGCCTGAAGTTAAAACCAGTTGTTGTGATACACCAAACGCGGCACCACAAAGTCAATGGCAGAAGATGCGACAAGCGATAAGTTTTAGCTGCAACAAACTACTATCAGATACCATGGTCTGGTTAATGATTGGTTTATTCTTTGCTGCACTGGTCCAAACCTATGTGCCAGAGTCATTTTTAACCCAGTGGGGCAGTGGCATTTTAGCTATGCTGGTGGTGATTTTGATTAGTATTCCAATGTATATTTGTGCCACCGCGTCTACGCCTATTGCTGCAGGTTTGTTATTGAGCGGAGTATCGCCGGGGGCGGTGTTAGTGTTTATGCTCGTAGGGCCAGCAACAAATATCGCTACATTAGGCGTTGTGGCAAATGAGCTTGGTAAGCGTGCTGTAGCCGCCTATTTAATAGGGGTTATTGGTGTGGCGTTAATTTTTGGTTTTTTAACGGATTATTTAGTAACGGAGTTTGGCTTTGTCGTTACCCCACTACTAGGTGAAGAGCATCAAGTCCTGCCACATTGGCTAAGCGTTGTTTGTGGTGTAATTTTAATGGCACTTATCCTGCGTTTAGTTGTCATAGCATCGCAAGCAAAGCTAAAGGTAACTGGTAAGAGCATTGCTTAATTGAATGTTCTATAAGTACTTTTAAGAGCGCATATGAGTTTGCATGAAAATGCAATAGTGTGACTTAGTTCGCATTTTAGTTTGCCTGAGTTATAATCGAACCAATAATATAAACGGTACGTATTTTACGTGCCGTTTTTTTAACTTTATAGATGCAGTAATGAGTGAATTAGTGGATAAGTACGCCGATATAAGACCTTACAACGACGACGAAGTAGCTGCCTCAGTTACTCGTTTGATTGCAGATAACGCATTTATTGATGTATTAGCAAAATATAATTTGCCGCGCTTTATATCCTCAGTGCCATTTTTAGCGCGTTTTTTAGTTCGCCACCAATTACAAAAAAAATGGGGCGGTGTTAACTCTGTTGAGCAAGTACAGCAAGAAGTCGCGAAATATTTAGCTTTATTGGTTAAGCGCACGACCTCAGAAGTTACCTTTTCTGGTTTAGATCAACTGGATCCCAAGCAAGCCTATTTATTTATCTCTAACCATCGCGATATCGTGCTTGATCCTGCATTAGTTAACTGGGGTTTGTTTAGCCATAATATGAAAACTGTGCGCATCGCTATTGGTGATAACTTACTGCAGATCCCATATATTACTGAGCTAATGCGCCTTAATAAAAGTTTTATAGTGAAGCGTTCAGCTAAAGCGCCGAAAGAGATGCTAAAAGCTCTGTCGCAGCTCTCAGCCTATATTTATGATTCACTTGCTGGTGGTGATTCAATTTGGATTGCCCAAAAAGAAGGTCGTGCGAAAGATGGTTTTGATCAAACCGATCCGGCGTTACTGAAAATGTTGCAATTAAATGGTCGTAAGCAAAAGAAAGAATTTTCTGAATATGTTCGTGAGCTAAAAATTGTTCCAGTATCCATCTCTTATCAATATGAGCCTTGTGCCATAGCAAAAGCGAAAGAGCTTTATCATAAGCAACATCACGGTAAATATGTTAAATCGGCTGGCGAAGATATTGCCAGCATTGTTGAGGGCTTCAGTGCAGCTAAAGGACATGTACATTTAGCGTTTGGACAACCCATTGATGCAGATTGTGATTCGCCAGAGCGATTAGCAAAGACGATTGATCAGCAAATAGTTGATTCGTTTTTCTTACATCCTGGCAATTATATTGCTGGTGGTTGTAAGCAAGCCGTGATTGATAAAAGTGACGCAAAAGCATTTGAGCAACGCATGGCAAACGTGCCTGAGGAACTTAAACCTCTTGTATTAGCGATGTATGCAAAGCCTTTTCATCGCAAAGCTGAGTTTTATAGTAGCGAACACGAGCAATAACAAAGCAGCATAGTTATAAAAGCCGTATAAAAACAACACAGTTTTAAAAACCGTATAATAAGTTACGGTTTTTTTTCGCTTAAAAAACGGGCTATACTCAAAGCATTCTTTATTGACTGATGCTGGCTATGCAACAAATTGAAATTTTTGAGATTCCTAGTCCCTGCAAAGGTATTTGTGAGGTCAATAACCGAGGCTATTGTAAAGGCTGTTATCGCAGTCGTGAAGAACGCTTTGGTTGGAATTCATTTTCAAATGTTGAAAAAAAGCAGGTAATCAGTTTATGCCAACAACGCTATAAGCGTTACTTACAAAAACACAAAGCAAATACTGAACAGCCAGTTTCACCTAAGCAGGATGATTTTGGTTTTTAATCAAGGTTATACTTAGCTCTGAGTAAACGTATCGTGCCGTTTTCATTGAGTTTATGCAGTTGCTGTTCAAGTTTCGGTATTAATGCTTTATGGCGGGAGTTTAGAAAGTGAAAGCTCTTGATCGGTGCAAGTACTTCCATTTGAAATTGATTAACATCAAAGTGAGGGTGCTTAGTCGATAATAAAAAGTCGAGTAATAATACCCCTTGCACTTTTTGTTGGGTGAGTAAATTGAGCTGGGCAGTCACGCTTTTTACGTTAATTACATCGCCAATAAATGGATGCTCATTTAAGTAACTTTGTGCTGCTGGGTAACCAACTTGTATGGCAATACTGTCAATTTGTTCAAAGGTACATTGTTGGCAATTTTTTAATAGTACAAGGTTAAACTCAAACAGTGGAAAGTTAACTGCATGTAGATTTGTATACTGCTGGCTAATAGTTGAAATACGCCCTAGTTGACCGTCAAGGGTACCATTATTGGCTGCGGATAACGCACTTTGGTGATTAAAATCAATGATATGTAAATCATAACCAAGCTCGTTATAGGCTAAGGTCATCAATTCAATAACATAGCGAGCTTGTGGGGTATCTGCTGGGCGATTAAAGAGCATATGTTGGTTTTTTGCTAAAGTGCAAAATGGCGTCAGTAAAGCACAAAGCACTATGCATTGAAGAATGTATTTAATCACAGCGTTTCCATAGTAGGGCAAAAACGCCACCAATCTACGTTTAAAAGCCAAAAAGCGCAAGTTTAGCCGTGACTCCGATGGTATACTCACATCATTATGATTAGTAAAAACAGGTAATTTATGTCGTTTAACTTATGCTTACTACCACGTGAACAAAAATATCAAATACAATTAGATTACGAAGCATCGTTCTGGGCTTATCAAATTAAGCGTGGCAAGAGTACTCGTGAGCAAATATACAATACTATTCATAGCCGGCCAGTGGCAGAACAAATGTTTTTGAAACAACAGTTTGAGCAATATCTAGCAACGATGCAAAGCTGATGAACACACTACGTTTTGAGCGTTTAGCAGCGATTAAAACACCTTTAGTTAATAAGTTTTACAGTCAACATAATGCTCGTGGTCGAGCGACCAAACACGATCAAGTCTGGGTTGCTTATCATGACTTTGCTATTGTCGCGGCATGCAGAATTCAAAATCGCAGTGACTATTTATTTTTATCTACCGTGTTGGTGGCACCAACTAGACGTCGTCAAGGGCTTGCAAAACAGCTACTAAAGTATGCCTTAGTTGAGCAAAACTCGCATGTTTATACGTTTGCTTATGCAGAGTTAACTGATTTTTATAAATCAATCGGGTTTAACTTTGTGCTAACATTACCATCAGCTTTGGATACACTATTTGCTGTCTATCAACAACGCAATATAGTAGCCATGCAGTATTAATTTGTTAAAACAAAGACGTGGAAATTTAGATGGGTAAATGGTTTAAGGCTTGTATTTTATTTTGCTTAGTCGCATCTATTGTTGCAAGCCAAGTTGCTATTGCGCAGGTAAAACGTTTATCGCCCAGTGAAGGTTTATCACAAAGCTATGTAAGTACCATGTTAATAGATAACAGTGGTTATTTATGGTTGGCGACTGAAGGTGGCTTAAATCGTTACGATGGTTATCAAGTAGTCCATGTAGCAGGGCCTAATGGCGAGTTAAATGAAGCGATTATTGATGTTATTTATCAAGACCCTGCCGGTTATATTTGGATTGCTTCATTAGTGGCTGGGCTATTTCGGTATGACCCAAGTACCGATAGTTATCAGCAGTTTTTATCAAAGCCCGTCAGTGAAGAACAAATCTTAAGTCAGTCTGTATTTACTATGGTTGCAACGGATGAGAAATCATTATGGATTGGCCGTGGCTGGGATTTTGCTCGTCTTGATTTAGCCACGGGGCAAATTGAAACTGTTTTTGAATTACCAGATCGCACTCGCAGAAGTATGATCCGCGATTTATTGCATTATAAAGGCTATATTTTTATCGCTGCGAGTAGTGGCGCTTATGTTTATCATATAGAGACAGGGCAATACCGAAAGTTAGAACACTTAAGCGCAGAGCCTGATCATGTTTATCAAAATTACATAAAGTCGTTTGCAATAGGTGAAAATGAGCAACTGTTAGTGGGTGCTGTACGCGGTCTATATCAAGTGGATATCAGCGATTTACCGAGTATGTTTGAGCGCCCAGATATCCCGTTTAAAAATAAAACGCTATTCGATGATCTAAATGTTTGGAAAATAATCAATGAACATGGTGTACTTGACCTGGGAACTGATAAGGGCTTGTTCAAGTTAGATCTAGCTACAGGCGAATTGACTAAAAATAACCGATTAGAAGAAAGTAAATACTCACTGGTCGATCCAAGTATTATAGATATAGTTAAAGATAAAAACGGTGCAATGTGGGCTGCCACTAAAAGTGATGGGGCGTTTTATTTGCCTTATGATAATTACCACTTTGAAAATGTTAATGCCACTATGCTCTCAGGTGATGGCTTGTCTCACCCTTCAATTTGGGGAATAACTGAGTTTGAAAATAAACTTTGGTTAGCGACCCATAACGGTTTAACTGCCGTTGATTTAAAAACCAAGCACGGAGAAGTCTTTTTAAAAGACTACCAAGCCGATTTATTTACCACTGAATTTAATATTTACGAGATAACTCCGTATAAAAATAAGTTGTGGCTGCGGACTAATCGCGGCATGTTTAGTTTTGATCCACATAGCCATGAAATTTCTCCTGCCAAAACAGCGGATCCTAGTCAACAGCATTTAATAGCTGGTTGGGTACATGGCTCTATGTTGATGCCTAATGGAGACTTGTTTTATGTTCATTCCGATCATGGCATATTTGTTTATAATATTGATAGCCAAAAAATAACCCCTTTAGGCGGTGAATTTGAAAGCTTTGAGCCGTTTTTAGCGTATGGTTTTTTTCCTCCACTATCTAGCAAACCTGATTCACCGCTGTTTTATAATGCAGGGGTACTTTATCTGGTCGATCCGAATTCATTTGCTTTAACAAAAATTTATACTGTGCCAGAACAACATGAAAACGTTGCAGTTAACGTGATGTCCTATATCGTAGATAATAACAATGTGCTGTGGATCAGCTTATCCAATTTTGGTTTGATTGGTCTGGATGCAACGACCTATAAATTACTTTATACCATTGACTTAGATAAAAATAAGCTTGGCACTTTAATGTACAATATGGTGCTAGATGATACTGGTATGATCTGGATGAGCAGTCATAAAGGTATTTGGCGACTAAACCCAGAGAATAAACACTTTCAACAATTTACTACATCAGAAGGGTTGATCTCTACTGAGTTTAATAGTGGTGCATTTACCCGTTTAAAAACGGGACAAATAGTATATGGCACGTTAAAGGGGTTTAGCTACTTTTACCCAAATGATAATCATCCCAAGCATGGTTTAATTGACCACGTTAATATCACTAGCATTGATTTAATGTCCCGTGAATTATCTACAGATCTTAAGCAGCCAATCAAAAAAATAACCTTAGAACATGATGATATAGGGCTAGAAGTGGCTTTTTCGGCCATGGCATTTAATTATCAAGAACGTATTATTTATGAGTACCAACTCTCTGATGGGCAAAAATCGTATACTCGTAATAATAATCGCGTGTTATTTCCAAAACTTAATCCTGGCGAGTATCAATTAAAAATCTGGGCTAAAGATCCACTGACAGGTGACTATACGCAACCAGCAGTACTGGATATTGTAGTTAAATACCCACTATGGCGAGCGCCGCAGTTTATAGCACTTTACGCAGTCGTGTTTATCGTATTAATTGCCAGTTGGATAATGCGTCGTAATCGAATACAGCAATTGTTATTAGCAGCGCATAAAGAAAGCCAAGAAAGTGAAGCGCGGCTAAAATTAGCATTAGAAGGAAGCCGCTCAGGGGTGTGGGACTGGCAATCATCAAGTCCCATCATCTATCAACCACGGCTTAAAAATGAATTAGGCTATGATGTTGAATCGGTAAATCTGGATGACTATTTAGCAAAAATTCACCCGATAGATAAACAAAACTTCCGCATTGAGTGGCTAGAGTTTTTATCTACCGAAAAGGGCTACTTTAACTGTACTTACCGATTGCGCCACAAGTCAGGGCATTGGCGTTGGTACAAAGACTTTGGCAAAGTGGTGGCATGGCAAGGTAGTACGCCAGATAAAGTTGCGGGCACATACACTAATATGACCCGTGAATTAGTGTTTGAAGAGCATGCGCGCTTATTTGGTGCTGCTTTTGAGCAAACCCGCGATTGGGTGTTTATTTTAGATAAAAGTTTACGAATTCTAGCCACTAACAAAGCACTGCAAAGTGCATTTGATTTCCCTGTAGAGCATCGCTCTAGCTGTTCATTACATCTAGGTTTAAGCCGTAGTGTCAGAGTGAATTATCTGCGTGTTATGAAAGAGCTACAAGCTGGTGAACATTTTTCTGCAGAAGATACCGTCTACCTAGCCAGTGGTGAACCTCGTCATGTATTAATCAAGGTCAGTGCTGTGGCTGATACTGAGCAACGCTTAGAGAGCTATGTTGTGATCCTGACCGACATTAACGCACAAAAGCTGGCTGAAAATGAGTTGTTTGTATTGGCAAATTACGACAGCTTAACGGGGTTACCAAATCGCACTTTATTTAATGACCGAGTTGAGCATGCACTAGAACAAGCAAAAGCGCAAAACTCAAAAACAGCACTTCTCAATATCAATATTAAACGCTTTAAATATTTTAATGATTCGTTAGGACATGAAGCTGCCGATGAGATCATCAAAGCCGTGGCACTGCGGTTAAAATCACGTTTACAAGCCAAAGATAGTGTTGCTCGTTTTAGTGGCGACGAATTCATGTTGTTAGTTGAAGGTATTCAGCAAATAGAAGAAGTGGTTTTATTGTGCGTTAAATTAATGGCCAGCATGAATGACAATATTATTGTTAATGAACAGGCTATAAGTATCAGTTTAAGTATTGGTGTTGCCATTTCTCCTGATGATGCTCTAAATGCAAAAGGCTTAATTAAAGCTGCTGACATAGCACTTTACCACTCTAAAAAGAGCTTGGAAGGGTGTTATCAATT
Source organism: Pseudoalteromonas sp. KG3 (assembly GCF_030436385.1). Taxonomy (NCBI): domain Bacteria; kingdom Pseudomonadati; phylum Pseudomonadota; class Gammaproteobacteria; order Alteromonadales; family Pseudoalteromonadaceae; genus Pseudoalteromonas; species Pseudoalteromonas sp. KG3. The sequence continues at coordinate 1,760,823 of NZ_CP098523.1, read as the reverse complement.
TTATAAGCAATACATGAATCAGCATGTTCAACGCGCACTGCACTTAGAATCGCAATTAAATCAGGCCTATCAAAATTACGAATTTTGCAATTATTATCAAGTGATTGTTAATGCAAAAACTCATCAGTCCGATGGACTTGAAGTATTGTTACGTTGGCCAGAAAACACCACTTATAAACCACAAGAGTTTGCGCTTGCGGCTGAGAGTGTTGGGCTGATCACCAAAATTATGCTGCAAACCTTAGCCAGAGCACTGATAGAGCTTAAGCAGTGGCAACAACAACGACCTGATTTATATATATCTATTAACTTGTCTGCTTTAGATTTTGAATATAAATCTTTAGTTGAAGAGATCAGCTCTGCATTGGCCTACGCCGATGTGGCTGCTTCCTCCGTGGTGTTTGAAATTACAGAGTCTGTATTGATGCACGATTCGTCGCAAGCGCTGGCTAGTATGTCGAAATTGAAGGCGTTAGGTTGTCGTTTATATTTGGATGACTTTGGTACAGGCTATGCTTCTTTAACATATTTAAAGCGCTTTCCCATTGATGTGCTCAAAATTGACCGTAGTTTTGTAACCGATATTGGTTTAGATAGTGATGATGAAGCGATTATTCAGTCAACCTTGGCATTGGCGAAAAGCTTAGGTAAAGAATGCGTCGCAGAAGGCGTAGAAACTAAGCAACAGCTGGCCTTTTTGCGTAACTTAGGCTGTAATTTATTTCAGGGCTATTTATTCAGTAAACCAATCCCTGGGGATGATGTAAGCGCACTATTACATAAAGACTGGCAGTCGTTGTTGAACGAGGACTAATAGCTAGTCTTGGCGTTCACCGCAGTGACGACAATAAAGGTGTTTAGTGCGTTGGCTCAGTTGAGATTTAATGGCTTTGTTTGCTTCTTGCTTACTGAGACCAAGCTTACAGCGCAAATTCTCTAGATGCTCTAGCTGATCATCATCTAGCTTGCCGCCATGTAGGCATTCATGCACGGCATCACTAAAAAGTACCCGACGTTTGCGTAATTGTTCTGAAAAGCTAGAAGCCAATAAACCCGTCGGAATAGCCACCATTCCCATACTCAGTAATGTAATAACGCCACCAAAAATTCGGCCCAGCGGTGTGACGGGGACAACATCACCGTAGCCTACCGTTGTGAGAGTTGCCATTGCCCACCACATTGCTGCTGGAATGGAGCCAAATTTATCTGGTTGTATATCATGTTCGATTAAGTAAATGCCACAAGAGGCTAAAATGAGCACCACAGCCATAATAAAAAAGGCGGCAATCAGTGAGCCGCTTTCATCACGAAATGACTGTAATAGTAGCTGCATAGCCCGTGAATATCGGGTTAACTTAAAGATCCTAAGCAACCTAAACACTCTCAAGAAGCGTAAATCAAAGGTGATAAACATCATCAATAGGGTAGGTAGGATAGCTAGTAAATCTATCACCGCTAATGGCGAGCATAAGTATTTTAAGCGGCGTTTAAAGTTACTACATTCTAGGCTTTTATATTCTACGCGGTCAACGCATGACCAAAAGCGTAATAAATATTCGATAGCAAATATACTAACGGAGCCAATCTCTAGCATTAAAAATGCGTGCTTGTAGTGTTGGGCTAGGCTAACGACAGATTCAAGTACAATGGCAACCACATTAATCATTATTAGGGTTATTAAAAATACATCAATAATGTGGCCGATTTTGCGATATTCACCATTACCTTCAAGTAACAAGGCGGTTTGTTGTCGTAAATTTTTCAAATGCTTATCCGTGTTTATTTATTGGCGTTAAAGCAAGCACCATGTTGATACTGCCTTCTTCAAAGTCACGACTGATCTTAAAGCCTAGTTTGCGGGCTAATTCAATCATGCCAGTATTTTCTGGCAGGGTGATACCTTCAATAAATTGTACACCTTGGCTTTGGCAATATTCAATGGCAGCTCGCATCAACAAGCCTCCTAAGCCAAGCCCTTGGCTGTTTGAGCGTACCACAATGGCAAATTCGGCATGCACTTTATCAGGGTCCATTAATACCCGAGATACACCAAGTGTTGCGTTGTCTTGAGTGATAATAAATGCCATCTCTCGGTCGTAATCAATTTGCGTCATTTTCGCCAGTTGATCGTGGTTAAATTGCGGCAGTTCACCAAAGAAGCGTTTGTAGCGATCTTCTTTACTAAGTGACTGATCAAACTCTTGGTGTGCTTGCTCATCTTCGGGTTTGATCGGACGCAGTATTGCTTGGCTATTATTTTTTAAAGTAACCTGTTGTACCAGCTCAATCGGGTAGGGGCGGATTGATAAGCGCTTACGATGCGATTGTACTTGATATCGACTTAAGGTCATGGTGGCATCGAGTACTAAAAATTGGCCGTTACTGGCTAAGATTGGGTTTAGCTCTACAGATGTGATATCGGGTTGATCAATCACTAGCTGAGAAATGCGGGTAAGCAGTGCGCAAAGGCGATACTTATCTACTTTTTCTGGTAATACGCGATCTTTAAGCACGCCCTTATCATGAGCTGCGGCAATTAAATATTTAGCTAAGTTCATGTTTAAAGGGGGGAGAGCTACTGCGGCTTGAGCAAATTCCAGACCGGTGCCGGCTTCTCCAAGTAAAATAACCGGGCCAAAGTTAGCTTCAGTTTTAATTGCGATACGCAGTTCATTTGCGCCTGCACGCGGCGCCATTTTTTGTAGTGAAAAGCCTTCAATAATCGCATCTGGGTAGGTGTTTTTTATTCTTAGTAGCATTGCAAAGGCGGTTTGCTCAACTTCTTGCGCATCGTTTAAGTTAAGAACTACGCCACCGACTTCTGATTTTGATGGAATGCTAGGGCTTATCAGTTTCAGTGCCACAGGAAAGCCTAGTTCTATGGCTTGCTCTTTAGCTTCTGTTGGCGTGTAGGCCACCTCGGTTTGAATACATTCAACCCCATAATGAGCCAATATTTGGCTGGCTTGATGGGTGGATAAATAGCTTTGCTGCTCTGCTAAAAATTCATTAACGATGGCTTTTGCAGCTTGTTTATTGATTGTTGCATCATCGGTGTTTGACTCAGGGGTTTGTGTTAAGTGCTTTTGGTTACGGCGATAACTGACTAAGTGCATAAATGCACGTACAGCACCCTCAGGGGTACGGTAGGTAGGAATGCCGTAGTTGCTGCATAAGCGACGCGCGGCGTAGGCGGCATCTTCACCCATAAAGTTTGTGATCACATAAGGACGGGCCATTTTCGGCAGCTTATTGAGCGTTTGCGCAATGATCAACGCATAGTCTTCACTGGGGGCTAATGCCGATGGCGTGTGGATGATCAGTAAGTTTTTAACTTCTTTTGCATGTAATAAAATTTCCAGTGCTTGCTGATAACGGGCCGGGGCTGAATCGCCAAAAATATCTACCGGGTTTGACGTCATATCTGATTGTGGGATCACCTTGTTTAACGCACATCGGGTTTCTTCACTCAATTGTGCAAGCTTACCGGAACTTTGTAATAAACTATCAACGGCCATCACACCAGGGCCACCGCCGTTGGTTAAAATGGTCAGTTGTTCGACTTTTAATAACTTAGGATGCATAGCCAAGGTTTGTGTGGCAGCAAACAGCTCAGTGAGATCATTTACCCGCAACATACCGGCGCGTTGGAACAAAGCATCATATACGGCATCAGAGCTTTGCTTTCCGCCGGTGTGAATTTCTGCGGCGAGTGCCCCTGCGGCCGTTTTTCCGGTTTTAATGGCGATCACCGGTTTACTAAACGCAGCAGCGCGAGCGGCGGAGATAAAACTACGAATGTTTTCGATATTATCGATATATAATAAAATGGCTTTGGTTTTCGCATCGCGACCTAAAAAGTCCAGCAGCTCTGCAAAATCAATATCTAAGCAGTCCCCCACAGAAACAAAATAGGAAAAGCCAATTTCTTTATTTTTAGCCCAATCTAAAATGGTGGAGCAAACAGCCGCTGACTGTGAGACAAAGGCTATTTTACCTTCGCTGGCAACGGTGTGAGAAAAACTCGCATTGAGGCCAATATGGGGGATCAATAAACCCAAACAATTAGGGCCAAGTAATGACACTTTGGCTTGTTTAGCGGCTTCTTGCAGTGCTGTTTTTTGCTGATGATTGAGTCCCGCTGCGATCACCACAGCATTTTTACAGCCAAACTCACCTAATTCGGCAATAATTGTCAGCAATGTGTGTTTGTTGGTGCAGATCACTGCAAGATCTGGAATTTTCGGCAGTGCTGCAATTGAAGGGTATGCTAACACGCCATGCACGGCGCTGTGCGTTGGGCTTACTGGCATTATTGGGCCGTTAAATCCGCCCTGCAATAAGTTACGCATCACCACAAACCCTGCCCGAGAAACATTATTTGAGGCACCAATCACGGCAACCGATGTCGGGTTAAAAAACTGACTAATGCGTTTTACGCTCATGGCTTTTCCTTGCGGGTTATGTGTTTTCTTGGCAAGTGATGCAGAGAATCTTTTTGCTAAACTATACTGCTCAATGTAACCTGTTTAGGTTGATTTTTCGAGCATCAAACCAATTTACATTGATAATTATCAAAGGAATCTAAATGAATAAGCCAAATGGATATTACCAGTTACTGGGAGCCGCGGTATTAAGTGTTGCTATTTTAGGTTGCGGATGGATTTTAAAATCTGCGGCACTTGATGTAAAAAATATGGAGCGCACCGTTGAAGTCAAAGGCCTTGCCGAGCGTGAAGTTGTTGCCGATACCGTTATTTGGCCGGTGCAATTTAGCGACGCTGATAATAATTTAGAAAAATTAGTCGAGCGGGTTGAGCAAAAAAGCTCTGCGGTGGTCGCTTTTTTAAAGTTGCATGGTTTTGATGAGCAAGAAATAAGCTTAAGCAAACAATCAATTGTTGATAAACAGGCGCGCGAATACGGTGCTGAAAATCAGCAATTTCGATATATTGCCCGTGCTAATATCACTGTGTATTCACAGCAACCCGATAAAGTACAAAATGCTTTAACAAAGGTGGGGCAGTTGGCCAAGCAAGGAATTGCTATCGTGCAGGATAACTATGAAACCCGCGTTGAGTACATGTTTACTGGGCTAAATGATATCAAGCCAGCAATGGTGCAAGAGGCCACTGAGAAAGCCCGTGAAGTTGCTCTTAAGTTTGCCAAAGACTCACAGTCAAAACTTGGTAAAATCCGCACCGCAAGACAAGGCCAGTTTAGCATTATCGACCGCGATTCAAACACGCCACAAATTAAAAAAGTACGCGTTGTAACCAGTGTTGAATATTATTTATCTGACTAATATTATTTATCTGACTAATATTATTTATCTGACTAATATTATTTATGTTGTGCAAGGTAGCGATCAATTTGCTCTGTTTTACAGCGTAAATACGCACCACTGAGTAATATTTTATAGTCACTAAGCGATTTAGTTGGGCTTGCTTGGCATAATGTGAGTAACGCTTTTAAGAAGGCGGCAGTGTTGATATTGCCCTGAGTTTGTTTAAATTCAACTTCCATTAGTGCCAAAAGAGCTGAGAACTCATGCTTAGGTAAGTTATGCTCGGTTGGATTTTTGGCGATATAACTTGCAACGGCGGTGAGGCCATTTTGATCCACTTGCTGAACAGCCTGTAACAAGCTTTCATTGCTTTCAAATAACATTAATGAGCGAACATAATTAAAAGGTAAATTGCTGCCAGAACAATTACTAAACAGGCTATGTAATACATTTTGTTGCTGGGTATTTTGCTGGGCAAAGTTATTGTTAAATTTTAAACCGGGGGTGAAAAAGCTCAGCTTGTCTAAGCTCTGAATATTGGCTATTAGCTCTTTGGGCAACACATGTTGGGATAATATTTTACTCGCAATGTTTTGCAAATAAGCATATTTTACGCTCATTCGCTGGGCACTTTCATACAAATGCAGTAATTGCAGTGTTTGCTGCGCATCAGTTAAACGCACAAATGAATCAACAATGGCTGGTAACTGATGCTGTTGCATTTGTGCGTTTAGTTGGTTAATACAGGCGTCCATTGTTGCTCTCTTCTTCGTTTTATCAACCTATCCTAGCCTAACTCCTTCACTGGTCAAGTGTTTATCTATCATTCAGACAATAATTCAGACAATAAAAAAGGCCGCAGATACGGCCTTTGTAGATGTTATCAAGCAATCATGCTTAAGCTGCTAGTTTGTCTGCAACCCATTGATCAACAAAGCTCTCAAGTACGTTTAGTGGCACAGCACCATTTTTAAGTACTACATCGTGGAATTGGCGAATATCAAACTTGTCACCCAGTTTAACTTTCGCAGCTTCACGAAGCTCTAAAATCTTCAACATACCTACTTTGTAAGCCGTTGCTTGTGAAGGCATTACAATGTGACGCTCAACCATTTTCACACCGTCAGACGTCGCGTTAGGCGTATTATTTACGTAGTAATCGATACCTTGTTGGCGAGTCCATTTCATTTCATGGATACCAGTATCAACCACTAAACGGCATGCGCGCCATAACTCCATTGATAAGCGACCAAAGTCAGAATAAGGGTCTTCATATAGCCCCATTTCTTTTGGTAGTAATTCAGAGTATAAACCCCAACCTTCAATGTAGGCTGTGTAGCCACCAAATTTACGGAACTTAGGCACACCTTCAAGTTCTTGCGAAATAGCAATTTGCATGTGGTGACCAGGAATACCTTCGTGGTAAGCCAGCGCTTCCATTTGGTAAGTTGGCATTGCTTCCATATCGTAAAGGTTGGCGTAGTAAATGCCTGGGCGTGAGCCATCCGGTGCAGGTTGTTGATAAAATGCTTTACCCGCTGCTTTTTCACGGAATGCTTCAACACGTTTTACAATCATGTCAGCTTTAGGTTTAACAATAAATAGTTCATCTAAGCGTGATTTCATATTGTCGATAAGTGCCGTCGCTTCATCGAGGTATTGTTGCTTACCAGCTTCAGTGTTTGGTAAGTAAAACTGCTTATCGGTTTTCATAAACTGCATAAACGCTTTTAAATCGCCTTTAAAGCCGACTTTTTCTTTGATTTCGCGCATTTCATCATGAATACGTGAAACCTCAGCTAAACCAATGCTATGAATTTCTTTCGCGGTTAAATCTGTGGTTGTGGTACGCGCTAACGCATTATTGTAAAACGCTTCGCCGTCAGGGAACTTCCATGCCCCATCGCGATCATCTGCACGTTTTTCAAGCTGTGCTAAATAATTAATTAGCTTAGAGTAAGATGGCTTAACAGCAGCTTTTAGGGCTTTTTCTGCGTCTGTAATTAGCGCGTCTTTATCAGCTTGAGCGATTTCAAGTGCCGTTACTTTGCGTTTAAAGTCAGCAAGTAAAGTTGAGTCTTCACCTTGTTCAAACGGCGCACCGTGAATGATATTTTTGCTTGAATCAATGACATGTGGGAACACAAACTTAGGGGCGATAATGCCTTTATCAGCACGTACTTCTAAGTCTTTGATCAGTTGGTCAATAACAGTCGTTACGCCATTTAAACGTGAGATATAGGCTTTGGCATCGGCAACATCAGAAATCTGGTGTTGATTGATTAAAAATGCTGGGATCATCGAGTGAGTACCAAACATTTGGTTTACCGGGTAGTTGTGGTAACGCCATTTAAAGTCCGCGATGCTCTCTTCAAGGTCTTGTTTTTTTAAGTCATAGCTAACTTTTGTGGTGTCATCTAGCAAGTCACGGTTAATCGCATTTAAAGCAACTAAATCATCTTTGGTTTGTTGATGATCTTTTTGCACGCGAGCTTCGCTGCCGTCGTCCCATTTATCGTAATCTTTTTTGATACCCATATAGGTTTGGTAAACCGGACTGCTCATCACATCACGGTTAAAGGTATCTTCGAAAAATGCATTGGCTTTGTCTATTTCACTTTGCACAGGCTGTGTTTGTACAACGGGTGTGCTTGATTGCTCAGGTGTTTGCTGGCAACCACCTAACAGTGCAATACCCACTGCGGCGGCGATAAAGGTAAGTTTACGCATGTTTTCCCTTTTGTTGTTAGAAACCATTAATGGTTATTAATTATTATTAAAATCAGTAATTACCTGTTTGGTAATTACACAAATAACTCTAGCAGATCATTTAAAAAACGATGACCTTTTTGGCTTACCTGCCAATGACTCTCCGTTTGCTCAAGCAAACCCTTTGCGACTGCTTGTTGTAATGCATCAGCCTGACTTTGCAGCGGTAATTGTGTTAACGCCGTAAAATCACTAATTGGGCATGCTTCAAATAACCGTAAGCGATTCATAAAGAATTCAAACGGTAAGTCATGTTGTTCTACTTGCCACTGTTTAAATAAATAGGGCTTTGCTAAATCCATGTATCCACGTGGATGTTTCACTTTTTCAGTACGGGTAATGATACCTGTTTTAGCATCCGTTACCTTAGCATGGGCACCACAGCCAATACCTAAATAGTCGCCGAAGCGCCAATAATTTAGGTTGTGTTGGCATTGGTAGCCTGGTTTTGCATAGCCAGATATCTCATATTGCTGATAGCCAGCATCGGCTAATAGTGCTTGGCCTTGCTCTTGAATATCCCATAAAGTGTCATCTGCTGGCAAAACTGGCGGTTTAGAAGCAAATTGCGTATTGGCTTCAATTGTTAATTGATACCAAGATATGTGCGGTGGATTAAGAGCGATCACTTTTTTCAAGTCACTGAGTGCATCTTCAACAGATTGCCCTGGTAAACCGTGCATTAAATCAAGGTTGAAGCTGTTTAAACCAGCTTCATGGGCTTGCTCCGCGGCATAAGTCGCTTCATCGGCACCATGAATACGGCCCAGTGCTTTTAGCTTGTCATTTTGCATGCTTTGCACGCCAATCGAAATGCGATTAATGCCAGCGGCTACGTATTCTTTAAAACGCCCGGTTTCAACAGTGCCCGGGTTGGCTTCTAGGGTGATCTCGCAGTTTTCACTCAGGCCAATTAATGAATCCACCGCCGTTAATAAATTAACGTAGGCCTCACCGGTTAACAGGCTAGGCGTGCCGCCACCAATAAAGATGGAGTGAATTTTACGTCCTTGCACTAAGTGTAAGTCAGTTTTTAAATCATCAATTAAATGCTGCACATATCCTTTTTCAGGAATATCGCCTTTTTGACCATGACTATTAAAATCACAGTAAGGGCATTTTTGCACGCACCACGGCACGTGCACATATAAACTTAGCGGCGGTAAATTCACAGGCCGCCTTTGAGCTTAAGCCCTGACAGTAACTGTTTTAATGCTGTTCCGCGATGGCTTACAGCGTTCTTTTGCTGTTTAGTTAATTGCGCGCTAGTACAGTTAAGGTCTGGTACATAAAAAACCGGGTCATAACCAAAGCCACCTTGACCATCTTGGCTTTGCGTAATTTGCCCTTCCCAGCTAGCACTGCAAATCAGTGGGGTAGGGTCATCGGCGTGGCGCATAAGCACTAACACACACCAAAACCGTGCACTGCGGTTAGGATTATCAGCAAGCTCAACTAATAGCTTATCAATATTATCTTGATCGCTGGCGTGCTCGCCTGCATAACGTGCTGAGTAAACACCCGGTGCGCCGTTTAATCCATCAACCTCTAAACCTGAGTCATCGGCTATAGCTGGCAGGCCAGTGATTTTTGCCGCATGGCGAGCTTTAATGATGGCATTTTCAACAAAGGTGGTGCCTGTTTCGGGCACTTCTGGCACGTTAAAGTCGCTTTGCGGCACAACGTTGATTGCAAGCGGGCTTAGCATTTGTGCTAACTCGTTGACTTTGCCTTGGTTACCGGTGGCTAATACTAAGGTTTTTTTCATGGTTTAATCTACATAAAATTTTTGCTGGAATTGCAGCTTTTGAAATTGGTTACCTTGCTGTATTTCAACGTCAAAGCGAAGAACCTCTTCGTTGGTAAAATTAACTTGCGCAAGATAGTAAATTGACTCGCCTTCAATCACTTCTTTAAAATCTAAGGTTTGTTTATTACCGAGTAAATTCCTCGCAGTCCCTTTTAGGATGGCTGTTTGCGCTGTTGCATCAGTATCATTTTTCAAAATTGAAATATTTACAATGCCCTTATAACCACTGCGCTCAAGATCATAAGCTTTGGCTATTTGTGGTTGAATAAAGGTCGACGGGAAGGCAATGTAGTGAACTTGCCACGGGCCTAGCTCTTTATATTGTGCACCTTGCATTTGTTCACTGTGGGCACTGAATGTAATACCTGCTAATGCAAAGAATAAAATACTGACTATTTTTTTCATCGGAAGCTCTTAAGTAAGAGGCCTAAAAATAGGCCTCGGTGAGAATAATGTGCTTAACGAATTAAATCCATAAACAAAAATTGGGCAAATTGCAGTGCAATAATTAACACTAAAATTGATAAATCTAAGCCGCCCAACGGAGGTAATACTTTACGAATAGGTCTTAGCATTGGCTCTGTTAATTGATGGAAAACTGCTTCGATTGGGTTGTTGCCTTGGCTTACCCAGCTTAATAATGCGCGAATAACCAACACCCAAAATAGTAAGTTTAAGCCTTCTTTAATTACCGTTACTAGGGCATTGAATAATACAAAGCCAACTTCCCATGTCGCGCCGACTAAAAAGATCAGTGCGGTAATTTTCCCAACAGCGACAATGAACGCCAGCAATAATGAGGCTAAGTCTAGCCCACCAAAACCGGGAATAATTTTACGCAGTGGGTTAACAGCAAATGAAGTGGCTTTAACCACAAACTGACTTAATGGATTGTAAAAGTCAGCTTTGGCGGCTTGTAGCCAAAAGCGCATTAAAACGACCATTAAAAATAGATCGAATAATGTGCTTATTAAAAATTGCATGGCGTTCATAACGTACCTTAATTAAAAACCTTAAACATAAATAGGGCTAAAAGCTTAGAGATGCTTTTAAAGTTCTTGTTCCATTTGCTCAGCACGCGCAATACAGGCATCCATGGCATCGGCTACAGTACCCGTTAGGCCCTGTGCTTTTAAATGCTCAACTGCCGCGTGAGTAGTACCGCCTTTAGAAGTCACGTTAGCACGCAATTGTGAAATACTAATTTCAGGCTGCGATACTGCCATTTCAGCTGCACCTAATGCGGTTTGCTGCACTAAGCGACGTGCGTCTTCATCGCTAAAGCCCAATGCTTTGGCTTTTTCTTCTATGGCTTCCATAAATAAGAAAAAGTAAGCCGGTGATGAGCCCGTTACGGCAATAACATCGTTAATCTGGGATTCTTGCTCAACCCACACAGCAATGCCCGTACACTCAAATACTTGCCGTACAAATTCGTGCTCTTGCGCCGTTTCGCCAGCGCCAAATAAGCCTGATACACCACGGCCAAGTAATGATGGCGTGTTTGGCATACAACGGACCATTTTAACGTCTTGACCAAGCATTTCACGTAAGCGTTTAACGGTCAGACCCGCTGCAACAGAGATAAATAGCTTATCGCTAAAGTCGATACCTGAATCTTGAAATGATTGACATAAATCGCCCATCATTTGTGGCTTTACAGATAACACAATAAGATCGGCATCACGCAGTGCTTCGTTGTTATCTGCGGTGGTTTTAACCCCGAAATCTGCTGCTACCTTAGCGAGTTTTTCTGGGTTACGGTTTGTTGCAATAATATTTGATGCAGCAAATCCTTTTTTTACCATGCCGCCAATAATGGCGTAGCTCATATTACCTGTGCCTATGAATGCAATTGTTTTATCTGACATATCTTAGTTATCACCTTAACTTCGTTGGCCAAAAATATCCGTGCCGATGCGTACCATGGTTGAGCCTGCTGCAATTGCAGCCTCTACATCGCCACTCATCCCCATCGACAAGGTGTCTATTTGAGGATATTGGGCTTTAAGTCTATCAAAGCAAGCCCGTAATTGCTCAAAATATTGTATTTGTTGCAGGTTGTCGTCAGTTTTGGCTGGTATCGCCATTACCCCACGTAATTCTAAATTTGGACAATGCTGAATATATTCAGCTAAGCTATCAAGTTGATCCGGGTGGCAGCCTGACTTAGCTGCTTCTAAACTTATATTCACTTGGATCAGTACTTTTAACGGGGCTTTATCTGTTGGTCTTTGCTCGTTTAAACGTTTTGCTATTTTTTCACGTTCGATGCTCTGCACCCAATCAAAATGTTCAGCTACCGCTGCCGTTTTATTTGATTGAATTGGGCCAATGAAATGCCAAACAATATCGCTATAATTTGCTAGTTGGGTTATTTTATCAACAGCTTCTTGCACGTATGATTCACCAAATTCTCGGTGACCTTGTTGATAAGCCGCTAAAATAAAATCAGCAGGTTTGGTTTTTGATACTGCCAACAAGCAGACATCACGTTCGTTACGATGATGTTTTTTTGCCGCGAGGGCAATTCTAGCATAGGCGGATTTAAGCCGTTCTGCTATTGTAACCATATAATTATCAGTTAGTTGTGGAGTCATAAATGGATATTACCGAATTATTGGCCTTTAGTGTGCAGCACAAAGCATCCGATTTACACTTATCATCAGGGGTTGCGCCAATGATCCGTGTTGATGGCGATGTGCGACGTATTAATATACCAGCGCTGGAAAACAAAGATGTGAACAGCCTAGTTTACGACATTATGAACGATAATCAACGCAAGGACTACGAACAAAACCTAGAAGTGGATTTTTCGTTTGAAGTGCCAAATTTAGCACGTTTTCGTGTCAATGCCTTTAACTCTAACCGAGGCCCTGCCGCGGTATTTCGTACAATTCCTAGTGAAGTCCTGACACTTGATGATTTAGGCGCGCCAGATATTTTTAAAACTATTTCCGATACGCCACGTGGTCTGGTGTTGGTAACAGGCCCAACTGGCTCAGGTAAATCAACGACCTTGGCGGCGATGGTCGATTATATTAATCAGCATAAACATCATCATATTTTAACTATCGAAGATCCCATTGAGTTTGTACACGACAATAAATTATCACTTATCAACCAACGTGAAGTGCATCGTGATACACATAGTTTTTCTAATGCACTGCGCAGTGCTTTACGTGAAGACCCTGATGTTATTTTGGTGGGTGAGTTGCGTGATTTAGAAACTATTCGACTAGCTATGACCGCAGCTGAAACCGGTCATTTAGTGTTTGGTACTTTGCATACAACTTCAGCGCCAAAAACCATTGACCGTATTATCGATGTATTCCCAGGTGAAGAAAAAAGCATGATCCGCTCAATGCTCTCTGAGTCATTGCGGGCGGTTATTTCACAAACCCTGCTGAAAAAAATTGGTGGGGGACGAGTCGCAGCCCATGAAATTATGATTGCAGTGCCGGCCATTCGTAACCTGATCCGCGAAGATAAAATTGCGCAAATGTATTCGTCGATTCAAACTGGCGCATCGCAAGGTATGCAAACCATGGATCAATGTTTAACTAATTTAGTAAACCACGGTGTAGTTACCAATGCTGAAGCGCGTGCTAAAGCACAAGATAAAAATAACTTTGGTGGTTAAGGAGCAGTAATGACACATTCTCTAGATTACTTTTTACATTTGATGCTTGAAAAGCAGGGTTCTGATTTATTTGTTTCAAGTCAATTACCGGTCAGCGCAAAGATTAATGGTGAGCTGATTGCATTAGGCGACGAAAAAATATCAGACGAAGAGTCGCTTGAGCTAGTTGAATCTGCGATGAGTGAAAAACAAAAAGCCGAGTTTCATAATACCAAAGAATGCAACTTTGCTATTGCCACCGAAGAAGGGCGCTTTAGGATCTCAGCATTTTGGCAACGAGATTGTGCCGGCATGGTTATCCGCCGTATTGTTACAAAAATTCCAGATGTAACTGAGCTTGGCCTACCCTCAACGCTGACCGATGTGATCATGGCAAAGCGGGGGTTGGTGTTATTTGTGGGGGGCACAGGCACTGGTAAATCAACCTCGTTGGCGGCGTTATTAGGTTATCGTAACCGTAATCAACGTGGCCATATCTTGACTATTGAAGATCCGATTGAATTTGTTCATGAACACCGTAAAAGTATTATCACTCAGCGTGAAGTCGGTTTAGATACGGAAAGTTTTGAGTCAGCGCTTAAAAGCTCACTACGCCAAGCTCCTGATGTCATTTTGATTGGTGAAATTCGCTCGCAAGAGACTATGGAATACGCCTTGAGCTTTGCTGAAACCGGGCATTTATGTGTAGCTACGTTACATGCTAATAATGCCAACCAAGCTATCGACCGTATCATGCATTTAGTGCCAAAAGAAAAGCACGACAAGCTAAAATATGATCTATCTTTAAATCTACGCGCGATTATTGCCCAGCAATTAGTGCCTACCGCTGATGGTAATGGCCGGGTCGCGGCAATTGAAATTTTGCTGAACACCCCGATTGTTGGCGAGCTTATCAAAAAAGGGGATATTGGCGGTATTAAAGAAGCCATGGCTAAAGCGAAAGATATGGGTATGCAAACCTTTGATCAGGCGCTCTTTGAGCTTTATAAACAGCAGCGAATTAACTACGCTGATGCATTACATCATGCTGATTCACCAAATGATTTACGTTTGATGATTAAGCTCAGAAACAACGAACAACAAGGCGCTGGTTTTTTACAGGGAGTGACCATTGACGGATTAGAGCCTAAAGGTCAATAAACCAATTTACATTTATATACGCGATGATGTCGATATGATCATCGCGCAGCAAGCTTCGCACTTAGGTGGCTTTAATAGAACTTTTAATTATCAAGCTGGGTTTATACCTCAGCTGTCAGATAAGTTGATCATTAACTTACCACTTACCCGTAAGCTTGCTCAAAGAAGCTTTCTAAAATAATCACGGCCGACATATTATCCACATTACCTTTGCCTAAGCTACGATAACCGCCTTGTTCAAATAAACGTGCTTTAGCATCTGCGGTGGTTAAACGTTCGTCTTGGGTCTCTACAGGCAGCCCATAGTGATTATGTAAGCGGTTGGCAAACTTTTTAGCTTTAAAGGTGACTTCTTGGTTGGTGCCATCCATATTAAGCGGTAAACCGACGACGAGTAAATCAGGTTGCCATTCATCGACATGCTTTTTAATAAAATCCCAATTTGGGATGCCATCTTTTGCTTTAATCGCAGTGAGACTTGATGCGGTACCTGTTAACTCTTGGCCAATCGCAACACCAATGCTGGTGGTGCCAAAATCAAAGCCCATCACGGTACGCTCACCTTTGGGCTTTAGTTGTTTTTTAGTCATGTTATCTCTGTGCGTTAAATAGGTGGCTGACCACGCTTATGCGTGGCCAGCTTCTGAACTTAATTGGCTAATATCAAAACCGAGTGTCGCGACTGCTTTTTCCCAGCGCTGCTCGATCGGTGTGTTAAAAATAATATCAGGGTCGGCTTTTATAATTAGCCAAGCGTTTTCCAGTAATTCTTGTTCAAGTTGGCCTTGTTCCCAACCAGAATAGCCAAGTGTAATAATAAACTGTTCTGGCGCCTGAGCGGTGGTTAAACTTGCCAGCACATCTTTGGATGTAGTGATCATTATTTCGCTGCTGAGTTCTTGGCTTGCGCTGTAACCGGATTTTGGTGAATGTAATACAAAACCACGATCTGTTTTTACCGGCCCGCCAGCAAACACTGCCACACTGGCAGCTTGGGTCGATTTGTCGTTATCAATCTCTATTTTGTCGAGTAAATCACCGACAGTAATATTGATAGGCTGATTGATCACCAGCCCCATAGCCCCGTCTTCATTGTGCTCACAAATATACGCGACAGCACGTTTAAAAAAAGGGTCTTGCATTGATGGCATTGCGATTAAAAAATGATTTTCTAATGATTGCATAACGATACCCCTTTATTGTTAGTAAATTTAAGTATGGCTTAGTTTTCTTTCAATGGCATCAAATAAGCGCCCTGTAATTGAAATATCATAAGCGGCTTCAATTTCTTTCACGCACGTAGGTGCTGTAACGTTAATTTCGGTTAACTTATCACCAATAATATCCAGACCAACAAAAATTAGCCCTTTGGCTTTTAATGTCGGTGCCACGGCTTCAGCTATTCTTCGGTCTGAGTCACTGATTGGTCGTGCTTCACCACGGCCACCAACGGCTAAATTGCCGCGCGTTTCACCATTTTGTGGGATACGGGCAAGGCAATATGGGATCACTTCACCATCAACTACCAATACGCGCTTATCGCCTTGTTTGATTTCAGGGATATAATTCTGTGCCATGGCAAAACGGCTACCGTGCTCGGTGAGGGTTTCGCAAATAACCCCAATATTGGCATCATCCTCTTTTACGCGGAAGATAGACGCACCACCCATGCCATCTAAAGGCTTTAGGATAATGTCTTTATGCTCGGCCAAAAATGCGCGGATCTGGTGCTTACAGCGGGTTACTAAAGTGTCAGGTGTGTGCTCACTAAACCAGGCGGTGAATAACTTTTCGTTCGCATCACGTAGGCTCTGTGGCTTATTAATAATAAGTGTACCTTCAAGCTCGGCGCGTTCTAAAATGTAAGTTGCGTAAATGTATTCAGTATCAAATGGCGGATCTTTACGCATTAAAATCACATCTAAATCAGCAAGTGCGATGCTGGCTTTTTCTTCAAGCTCATACCAATGGTGCTCATCGTCGAACACGGTTGCTTTGGCGGCTGTGGCATACGCTTTACCTTTACGTAATGAAAGATCGTTCATTTCCATATAGTAAATTTCATAGCCACGGCTTTGGGCTTGCATCATCATTGCAAAACCGGTGTCTTTTTTGATGTTAAATCCGCTGATCGGATCTGAAATTATACCTAACTTAATTGCCATGTTCGTTGCCTTACTGAATATATTGCTATTGATATGAGGGTGGTTTAGCTATTTTCAATTAGCTAAATCGCCAAATTGTAGCTGTAATGCACTTAAGACCGTTAAAGCGGCCGTTTCTGTGCGTAGTACGCGTGGCCCAATACGAATATCAACAAACGCTTGCTGTTTGGTCTGGGCAATTTCTTCATCGGTAAAGCCGCCCTCAGGACCGACTAAAAAGCGCACGCCAGCACTTGGCACCTTGATTGTTTTGATGCTGTGCTCGGCGCGAGGGTGTAGGGTGAGTTTAATTTCATCACTCTTTTGCGCAAGCCATTGGCTAAGATCAATCGGTGGGTGAATGGTGGTGATGCTATTGCGGCCTGATTGCTCGGCAGCAGCAATGGCTATTTTTTGCCATTGTAGGTGTTTTTTGGCAAGTCGCTCAGGGCTTAATTTAACCCCACAACGCTGGCTAAAAATAGGCGTGATTTCAGTGATCCCTAATTCAACCGACTTTTGAATGGTAAAGTCCATTTTATCGCCGCGAGAAATACCTTGCCCTAAGTGGATGCTAAGTGGTGATTCAACATCTTTGTCATCAAATTTAAGCGGCATTGCCACCACTGATTTTTTACCGACTTCAATGAGTTCGCAAAGGTATTCGCCACCTTCACCATTGAACAATGAAATATGCTCACCAACTTTCATCCGTAATACGCGACCAATATGGCCTGCGGCATCATCCTCTAACTGCAGTGGAGTGGCTATTACAATGGAACTTGCTTGATATATATGAGGAACTCGCATGCTGACCTTCAACAAAAATAGCTAATGGCGTTATGGTATGTAAGTCATCTCATTGGTGCAAATACTAATTGTGTGAGTTGTAAGATTAGTTATTAAGCTTTTCACACAATGCAGCTAAATCTTGTGGGGTTTCAGCTATTTCAGTTTGGCATGACAGGTGGTTGTTTTGTGCTATATCGGCGACAGGCTCAAACAGATAACCATCTTCTGCTTCTTTAATTAAAAATCGTACAGAATGTAACGAGTTGAATATAAAGCGTTGTTTATCATCAGCTAACAAATAGTCCGTTTGATTAAACAGCACGCCAGCAATATCATGGTGTTCATGTAAGTAGCTTGCCAGTTCTGACACGCTAATTTCATTGCTAAAGTCGCAGTAGCAATAATCTTTGATTAACTCATCAAACATTAACTTCACCAACTGACGGGTATTCGTACCTGCTACGACTAGGGTACTGGGGCGGGTTCCGTGTGGCCGAGCAAAGTAGTGCTCAGTAAATTGCCGACTGAATTCACTGTCATTGTCGATCAGTAGATAGTTATTTACTTCAAACGGCATAAGGCCCCACGTATTCGAACATTTCCAAGCTTAAATTGAAAACATGCTTATTAGTAAATAGCCTATTGCACTGAAAACAGCAAATTCAATGCAGGCTACGCCAATATTATCTTGATGATCAATTTCAAGCGCAGTATCAATGTTTGGCAGTGAAATGAACTTGATTATAGTCGTTAATAGATACAGTAATAACCACATAGTGCCGCAATGTAAAGCTAATGTGAATAAATTCTCTACCATTTTGCCACTATGAAAAGTGGCACTGGCAAGGCCTGCATAGATAGCTAATGCAAGGCCGATAGACTTCCCCGCATAACGGATGCCGATAGAGGTGTTTTCTAAATTAAAGTTATTCTGTAATGAAGCCCCTTGATTCGCGCGAGCAAAGCGATATTCGCGTAGCTTGCTCTCTAGAGCAAAAATTCCTTGCAGCAAAAAGAAGCTAACAAACGCGATGAGTAAATTGCTAAACCCTTGAGTATGGGACCAGCTATAAAGCCCTAATGTAATAATACAGTTAGCGATCAACATACCGGAGTCAACTAAAGCCGCACAGACATTTTTCTTTAAGATGGCGGCCTCTTCGTTAAAACGATGCAAAATCCATTTTCGGTGTATTAGATGCCCTACTTTGATAAAAGTGAATAAAAGCACTATCAATACAACCATCTTAAGCGGATTTGATTGGGCTGCGCTAATATTGATTTCGTCAAATAAGAACGCCATAGTGGCGATCACCACGCTGATCTCTGACGCAAAACTAATCCCCATTGCAAAGTTATCGTGCTGGGCTAACTCTTCTTTTAAAGCCTGTTTAGCCTTGATCTGACTTACTACCCGCAAACAAATAACAGCTAGGCAAATAACCGTAAAACAGATAGCAATCGCGAGTAAACTAGTGTTAGATAAAGATAAATATGACATTGAGAACCTAGAGTGGTTATTATTATGTTAATCATTCTAGTACGGTTACGACGGATATAAAAGAGAGTATTTGATGACACTAGGCGAACAACTTCCAGCAGTACTAAACACCCTTGGCCGCGAGCGCTTTGTGCAGCTCTACCCAGAGCAATCACCCAGTGAGTTAATTATTAATTTAATCGGCTTGAGTGACTTTGCATGGCGTTGTTTGCAATCTCAACCGCAGTTAATTGAGATGTTACTTTGTGATACACAAATGAGTTTGCGTGATAGCCCAAATCCATTCCAAGGGTTAAATTTGGCAGAGGTGGATGAAGCGCAGTGTCATAAAATTTTACGCCGTTATCGTGAGCGCTATTGGTTAAAAGTAGCGTGTTTAGATTTGTGTTATAGCAATGACATAGCAGATAGCATTGGCTATATTTCAGCACTTGCTGATCAGTTAATTAATAGTGCCAATAATTGGGCGTTCGCTCAGGTTGCAATCGTTAATGGTCAACCATTGGATGAGCTGCAACAACCGCTTGCGATGATGATCCTAGGTATGGGTAAATTAGGCGGCCAAGAATTAAACTATTCGTCAGATATTGATTTAATTTTTTCTTATCCACGTAGTGTGAAAACCCAAGGCGGACGTCGCTCTTTAGAAGCGCAAGTGTTTTACACTAAAGTGGCGCAAAAGCTGATTGCCGCACTTAATCAAGTCACTGTTGATGGCCAAGTATTTAGAGTGGATATGCGACTGCGGCCATTTGGCGAAAGCGGCCCTTTGGTAATGAGCTTCACCGCAATAGAAGATTATTATCAAGATCAAGGCCGGGAATGGGAGCGTTACGCCATGCTCAAAGGGCGGTTAATTGGCCCGCAAACTCAGTATAGTGATGAGTTTTATCAGCTCTTAAAGCCGTTTGTGTATCGTCGTTATATTGATTTTTCAGTGATTGAATCGCTGCGTAAAATGAAGCAAATGATTGCCCAAGAAGTGCGCCGTAAACGCCTGACTAACAATATAAAATTAGGGGCTGGGGGGATCCGTGAAGTCGAATTTGTGGTGCAAGCACTACAAATGGTAAGAGGCGGGCGAGAAGCCAATCTGCAAACGCAGTCGTTGCTAAAAGCACTGGCGGAGCTGGAGAACATTCAAGTTATTGCTGAAGATGAAGCGCAGTTACTCCGCCATAATTATTTATTTTTAAGACGAGTAGAGCAGTATCTCCAGATTTTTGCCGATCAACAAACGCAAACATTGCCAGATGATGAACTCAACCAACAGCGATTAAACTATTTACTATCACAAGCTGACTTTAACGCTACTTTAACCACAATTAATACCATAATGGCTGGCATACATAGCGAGTTTGAACAAGTTATTGGTTTTGAAAGTGAGCCTGTCGATCCGTGTGAAAGTGCGTATATCAGTGCCTGGGAGCATACTGATATTAGTGCCTTAGAGCAGCCAAATGATGCTTGGCAAATACCGCTCGAAGACTTTAGGTCGCGATTAACAAAAACTAAAATTGGCCACCGTGGCCGCGATATCCTCGATAAATTGATGCCGTTAATGTTGAAGCAACTTGCAGATAGCAACGCAACGGGCGAGGTATTTAGTATGCTTTGCCAAGTACTAAGCAAGGTTATTTCACGCACGGCGTATTTAGAATTATTGTATGAAAACCCTGGCGCATTAAAGCAGCTTGTTTCATTGTGCTGTCATAGTAAATGGATTGGCGAACATATCTCCCGCTACCCGATCTTACTTGATGAGCTAATCGATCCTGCGGTGCTGTATAAGCCTACACCATTAAGTGCGTATAAAGACGAAATACGACAGTATTTTTTACGTATTGATAGCGCAGACTTAGAACAGCAAATGGAAGCATTGCGTCAGTTTAAACAAACCCATCAGCTAAGGATTGCTGCCGCTGATGCGACGGGTGTGTTAGATGTGATGAAAGTAAGCGATCATCTAACCGCATTGGCCGAAGCAATTGTAGAACAAGCTGTTAACCTTGCGTGGCAACAAATGGCGCAGCGCTTTGGGACTCCACCGAATACTGATGATGAGCATAAGGGCTTTGCAGTAATCGCATATGGTAAAACCGGTGGCTTTGAGGTGGGGTATGATTCTGATCTCGATTTAGTTTTTGTGCATAACAGTGATGGTTCAGAGCAAACTAATGGCAGCAAAGCGATTGATTCACGTCAGTTTTATCTAAAACTGGCGCAGCGGTTAATGCATTTATTTAATATACGTACTGCGTCGGGTATTTTATATGAACTGGATACTCGGTTACGCCCAGAAGGCGCTTCAGGGTTAATGGCAATCAATTTAGAAAGCTTTAATCATTACCAGCAAACTCAAGCGTGGACGTGGGAACATCAGGCTCTGGTTCGCTCACGAATGATTTTTGGACAAGCTGAATTGCAACGGCGATTTGCGCAAATTCGCTTAGGTATTTTGTGCCAGCAGCGTGATCCACAAAAACTCAAAGAAGATGTGATCACCATGCGTGAAAAAATGCGCACCCACTTAGCGAAGGGCAATGACACTGAGTTTGATTTAAAACAAGATGCTGGTGGCATTGCCGATATTGAGTTTTTAACGCAATACTTAGTGCTCAATAATGCGCACCGCTTTGATGAGCTGACAACGTATTCAGATAATGTCAGAATTTTAACCGATGCAGCTCGACTTGGTTGTATTAGTAAAGAAACCAAGCAAGGCTTGATCGCAGCCTATATTGACTATCGCTCTCGCTACCACGTATTAAGCTTAGATCAGCAGGGACGTTGTGTTGCAAAACAAGAGTTTGCCACACATATCGGGTTTGTCAGCAATGCATGGCAGCAGGTCTTTGAATTAACTGCTTAACTTCTTAGTCGCTTGCAATTCTCGCGCACATATTCAGAGGGCAGCTCAGTGATCACCGCTGCCCGTTGCTTAAAGCAAAAGAAGGTATAAACCTCGTTTTCAAAGTCATCATTGATGGCGCGACCGACTTGGTAAAGGGTGGAGTTGAAATCACTATCCACTCTAAAGTGATCTTTTACCACATAATCTTTACTTAAATACCAATACAATACGATGTCTTCATTGCGTGCATAGTCAGATAACACTTTTTTTAAAGTGGAGCCGTTTTCAAAACGTCTCGGGATAAATTTCCCAGTCCAATTTGGTGACGAAGGTTCAACCACTTTAGCGCGCTCGGTTAATGCTGCATCAATATTTAAATCAGGAGCAGGGAGCTTCAGTACGTATTTATCGCGTTCATTATCTTTATTAACTTGGTTACGTAATGAAGAATAAAAGCGTGATAAGCCTTGCGCTGCGGCATTTTTTGTATCTTTCATATCCATGACAGGGCCATGGCCTAATAAAAAATAAAGTGCTGCAGCAATTAAAATGACAGCTAGTGATAAATGCTTAACCCAAAACCACATGACTCATACTCTTGTGTTTATATTTGTTAATAAAAGCATATTACAGCGGCGTTGTCACTTGTAATAAGAGGGGGCATCGATATCTGGACGTGTTTTAAAGCGTCTGTGCAGCCACATGTATTGTTCGGGAGCAACGTTAACTGCTTGCTCTATTCGTTGGTTAACTCGGGTGACATCAGCTTTATTATCACCGCTGGGGAAATTCTCCAGTGCAGGCAGTACTTCTAAATGGTATTTTCCTTGTTCATCACGACGGCTGGTTAAGCTGACCGTTTCGCAATTTTTGCTGGCTGAAAATAATAAGGTGCCAGTGGTTGTTGCCGCATCTGGGACTGCAAAAAATGGCGCAAATTCACAGCGTTTTCGACCATAGTCTTGATCAGGCAAGTAGTAACAGACTTTTTTAGCTTTAAGTGCCTTCAATAGGCCTTTTACATCGCGTTTGCCAATTAAATATTCATTCGAGCGCAACCGACCGCGGGTCATAAAAAACTCCATTAGCGGGTTATTATGCGGGCGGTAGAAGCCAATGCCTTGATGATTAAGGCCCATAACACGGCTGGCTATTTCTAGGTGTAGAATATGAGGAACTAGCAATAGCACGCCTTTCCCAGATTGTTGGATCCGCGCAAAATGTTCCAGCCCTTTCACTGAACCATACACGCGCTTTATTCGCCAATTTGGCCACCACCATGCCATACCTGTTTCAAGGGTCGCAATACCTGTGTTTTCCATATTCTGTTTAACTAGTGCACGTTGCCTTTCAACTGGCATATCAGGAAAGCATAGTTTTATATTAACCTCAGCAATGCGACGACGTTTTTTCATAGTGCGGTGCACTAAGCGACCAAGCTGCTTACCTAGCCATAATTGCAACTTAGACGGCAACCAAGACACTGTATATAAGATAAATACACCAAGCCAAGTAAGCCAATAACGCGGACCTAGAAAAGACCATTTAAATGCAGAAGAGTTGACCACAGAAATATCTCATATTTGAAAAGAACTTAGTTTAACTGGATGAATAAAAAAATACAAAAAAGCCAGCAAGTTGCTGGCTTTTAAATGAGTAATGTTAAGCTTATCTTTATTGGATTGCTTTTAAACCTTGATTGATGGCTTGTAAATCATCACTAGTTAAAGTACCCGCCGCTTGCTTTAAGCGAAGCGTTGATACGACGTAACGATAGCGAACATCTGCAAGGTTACGTTTTGCATTAAAGAGGTTTTGTGTGCTGATCAAGACGTCAACAATAGTACGAGTACCCACTTCAAAACCTGCTTCAGTGGCTTTTAATGCACTTTCAGCAGAAACCACAGCTTGCTCAAGGGCTTTAAAAGTAGCGATATCAGATACCACTTGATTATAAGAGGTGATCGTATTGCGTGTTACAGCGCGTAAGCTTGCTTCTAGGTCTTCACTTGCAGCTACATAAAACGCACGTGCTTGATCGGTCGCTGCTGTGGTTGCACCACCAGAATAAATAGGCACACTAAAGTTAATACCAATCTTGGTAGTATCGCCACGTGGACGTGCTGTGTTTCTATTTGTATCAGATAATGTATCACCATAACTGGCGTCTAAAGTCAGCTTAGGATAATGACCTGCTTGCGCTAAATCGATTTGATCTTTAGCGATATCAACAGTGACTTTAGATACTTGCAGATTTAAGTTGTTTTCTTCTGCAAGCTTAATGTAATCAGTAGATTGCTTAGAAGGTTTTACTGTAGAGAAGGTCTCAGTATTTAACATATCAAGCTTAGCGTGGTATTTACCGGTGATTTCGCGAAGCTGTTCACGGGCTGTTTCAACGCCATTTTTAGCCACGATTTCACGGGCTACAGAGTTATCGTACTGCGCCTGTGCTTCATGTACGTCGGTAATTGCAGTTAAGCCTACAGCGTAACGTTGCTTTGTTTGTTCAAGTTGACGCTCGATTGCACGTTTTTCAGATTGTACAAATTCTAAATTATCAATCGCGCTTAATACATTGAAGTAGCCTTCAGCAACACGAACAATAAGATCTTGTTTTGCAAAGTCGTACTGAGCAGTGGCTTGCAATGCTTGTTTGTCTGCGATGCCTAATGAATTCCATGCGCCTAAATCAAAAAGAGTTTGAGTTAGTGTCAGTCCACGATTAAATGAATCCGAATCTGTGTCAGTATGAACGTAACCCGCAGCATCAGTACCTGTATATGATGAGCTGTCGGTTTTGTCATAACCCATAGAGAAATTGATTTGTGGTAATAATGTACTCATCGCGCGGTCGCTGTTATAAGCTTGTGCGTCGGCTTGCGCTTTTGCTTTTAACACAGTCGGATCGTTAGCTGTTGCAATTTCATAAACTTGTAATAAGTCTTCAGCATTTGATGCTGTAGCAGTTAATGCGCAAGATAAGCCGATCAGCGCAGCAAGGATGTTCTTTTTCATTATTCGTTCAGTCCTTAGACAATTTTCGTTCTAAAAGCATGGTAACCTGTTTTACTTAATAACAAAAAAAAATTGCGTAAAACAGCGTAAACAAGTGTAACAGAATATAATAAAGCACAAACTTTTTGAGTTAAAAAACTAAATGAGGAAGATGAATGACCGACAAAGTCATAGCTAAATTTACCAAAAATGATGTAACCATTGCACCAGTAAAAAATCTTTACAGCGGCTTCTTTAAAATAAATTTATATCAGTTTGAGCATGCATTATTTGCCGGTGGGCAATCCGCAACGATAAGCCGTGAGATACTAGAGCGCGGTGACGCTGTGGCAGTTTTACCGTATGATCCTCACTCAGATAACTTGTTACTGATAGAACAAATTCGCATCGGTGCGATAAAGAGCAAACAGTCGCCATGGTTGTTAGAGTGTATAGCCGGTATGACGGATGGCTGTACTGATTATGAAGCCGTCGTCAAACGCGAGGCACTAGAGGAAGCTGGACTAGAGCTGCAAGAGCTGGAATTTATGTTATCGTATCTTTCAAGTCCTGGCGGTACTACCGAACGGCTGCACCTTTACCTTGCTGTTACGGATTTAAGCCAGCTGCAAAGTGGTGTTTATGGGCTTGAAACCGAAGGCGAAGATATAAAAACACATATCATCAGTTTTAATGAGGCGATGGCACGTTTAGCAAGCGGTGAAATAGATAATGCTGCTACGGTTATTTCATTACAGTGGTTAGCGCTTAATCGCGAACGTATAATGAATAAATAGACTACCCTTAACTTCTAATTTTATGGCGGTAACGTGACAGCACTTGCAGTGAAACAAAGATATATTCAAAGTCTTCCAAAATACTTGACGTTATGTGAGCATAACTACTTACGCGCGTTAAAGTTGCTGCCTAATGAGCGCAAACAAGGTAGCACTCGACAAGTGCAATTAGGCAATAATCAGTTTGCAATTAAAGTGGATGGTTGTGCAAAGTACACTATGGATATTTCTATCACGCAATTAACGGGGATGTTAAAAGGTTTTAATCCGTTATTTTTAACCGTGCGTTTGTATCATGATGCAAAAGTGGCTGAAATAATTCACCATGACTACCATCAAAGAATTAAACCATCGTATGGCTACCCGAATCCGCAAATGCATCAAAAAGACGAAAAATATCAACTCAATGCATTCTTGTACGATTGGTTAGTGGCGTGTGTTGACAGTGGCCGAGCGGTCCTTAATTGGGATGTGAATAATGGCTTGGTTTGATCAATATGCTATTTTCAATAGCGGTCAACTACGTTTAGCGCATATAACCGATTGCCATTTATTTGCCGACCCACAAGGGGAGTATTTTGGGGTTAATACGGCAGAGCACTTTTCTTGTGTGTTGGCGCACATGGCAGAGCAGTCATTAGATGCCGTGATCTTTGGTGGTGATCTAACTCAAGATCACAGTATGGCATCATATCGACTATTTGCTCAGTTGATAGCTGATTCAGCGCTCACCTGTCAGGTATTTTGGGTGCCAGGTAATCACGATGAACTAGCTGCCTTGCAACACATTTCAAGCGGGCAAATAAGTAATGCTAAACGGTTAATTGCCAATGACTTTGAAGTGTTACTTATTAATTCCAAAGGACCCACGCCTGCAGGGTGGGTCAGTGAAGCGCATTTAAATGAAATCACTACATTATTAGTAAGCACATCGCTACCGAGTGTGGTTTTTTGCCATCATAATCCATTGCCAATCAATGGCTATTTAGATAAACACATGCTTGAAAATGGCCCGCAATTGCTTAACATATTACAAAATAGTGGGCAGGTTAGGCATCTGTTTCACGGTCATGTTCATAATGACTACCAATTTCAATTCAGAAATATTGATGTGGTGGCAACGCCTGCAAGTTCAGTGCAATTTACTAAAAACACGGCGCAATGGCAGCAGCAAAATTTAGGCGCAGGCTATCGGTTATTAACGATAACTAAGTCAAGCGATGAAGTGGCTGTTGATTCGGAGCTAATATGGCTCAACGAGTAATTTATATTCATGGCTTTAATAGCAGTGAAAAATCATTTAAAGCTGTGCGCTTTGGTGAGTATATGGCACACTATGACGTTGATTATTGTGTGCCGCGATTAAGTCATGAACCGCTGCATGCGATAATTCAAATTGAACAATTATTAACGCCAAATACGGTATTACTTGGCAGTTCTTTAGGTGGTTTTTACGCCACTTATTTATCGCAAAAATATCAGTTACCAGCAGCGCTGATCAATCCTGCTGTTAAGCCTTATTTGTTATTGAGTTCATTGTTAGGGGCGAACTATAATCCCTATCAGGATAGCCATTACGAGCTCAATAATAGTCATATTAACGCGTTAAAGTCACTGTCGATACCCTACTTAAAGCGCCCATCATTACTGTATTTACTACAGCAAACAGGCGATGAAGTATTGGATTATCAGCAGGCCGTTAAATATTATTCACAATGCAAGCAACGGATTGAATTTGGTGGTGATCATAGCTTTGTTGGCTTTGACGACGCCATTGCTAGTATTGTAGATTTTCTTAAAATCACGTAAAACATAGCTAAGCGCATAAAAGATAAAAACTATGAGTCAGCAAAATTATAACGCCGAAGCCATTGAAGTATTAAATGGGTTAGAACCTGTTAAACGCCGTCCAGGCATGTACACCGACACCACTCGCCCTAATCATTTAGGACAAGAGGTTATTGATAACAGTGTCGATGAAGCCATGGCTGGTCATGCCACAAAAATTGATGTTATTTTACATGAAGATAACTCACTTGAAGTCAGTGATGATGGTCGTGGTATGCCCATCGATATTCACCCTGAAGAAGGTATTCCAGGGGTTGAGCTAATTTTCACTAAACTGCATGCCGGTGGTAAATTCTCTAATAAAAATTACCAGTTTTCTGGTGGTTTGCACGGAGTTGGTATCTCTGTTGTAAATGCATTATCCACCCGGGTTGAAGTTGTTGTGCGCCGTGATGCACAGCAATACATGATGGCATTTGAAAATGGCGATAAAGTTGAAGACTTAAACGTTATTGGCACAGTCGGTAAGCGAAATACCGGTACTACCGTACGTTTTTGGCCGGATGCCAGCTATTTTGATTCAGCTAACTTTTCATTACTGAAACTGCATCATTTGCTTAAAGCCAAGGCTGTATTATGCCCAGGTTTACGTATTAAGTTTACCAACAAGCAAACCAAAGAAACCCAAGAATGGTATTACGAAACGGGTTTAAAAGATTACTTAAACGAAGCCGTTAAAGGCTACGAAGTTTTACCACAAGACCCTTTTACTGGTGAATTTTCAAGTTCAACCGAAGGCGCTGACTGGGCTGTTGTATGGTTACCAGAGGGCGGCGAATCTATCGCTGAAAGTTATGTGAACTTAATACCGACAGCGCAAGGTGGTACCCATGTTAATGGTCTGCGCCAAGGGTTACTTGAAGCAATGCGTGAGTTTTGTGAGTTTCGTAACTTATTGCCGCGTGGCGTTAAGCTCACCCCAGATGATATTTGGGAACGCTGTAGCTATGTTTTATCGGTGAAAATGCAAGATCCACAATTTGCCGGTCAAACCAAAGAAAAACTCTCGTCGCGTTCGTGTTCAGCATTTGTATCTGGGGTTGTGAAAGATTCATTTAGCTTATGGCTGAACGAACATACCGACACTGCTGAGTTACTCTCTGAATTATGTATATCAAATGCCCAAAAGCGTTTACGTGCGGCTAAAAAAGTGGTGCGTAAGCGAGTTACAGCAGGTCCAGCCTTGCCTGGAAAACTAACCGATTGTAGTGCTGCTGATAATGACCGCACCGAACTGTTTTTAGTGGAAGGTGACTCAGCGGGTGGCTCAGCCAAACAAGCTCGCGATCGTGAGTTTCAGGCCATAATGCCGCTACGTGGTAAAATTTTGAATACCTGGGAAGTTGAATCAGGGCAAATTTTAGCATCACAAGAAGTGCACGATATTTCAGTGGCACTGGGAATTGATCCTGATTCAGATGATATTTCTTCTTTACGCTATAATAAAATTTGTATCTTAGCGGATGCTGACTCCGATGGGCTACATATTGCAACCTTACTATGCGCCTTGTTTGTGCGTCATTTTCCAACTTTAGTGAAAAGCGGGCATGTGTATGTTGCTATGCCTCCATTATTTAGAATCGACATTGGTAAAGACGTTTATTATGCGCTGGATGAAGATGAAAAATTGGGCATTTTAGCGCGCATCGAAGCAGAGAAAAAACGTGGCAAAGTGAATGTACAGCGCTTTAAAGGCTTGGGTGAAATGAACCCATTGCAATTGCGTGAAACGACTATGGACCCAAATACTCGTCGCTTAGTACAGCTAACATTGGAAGATGAAGTTGAAACCATGGAAATGATGGATATGTTGCTTGCGAAAAAGCGTTCATCAGATCGTCGTCAATGGTTAGAAGATCATGGAAATCGTGCTCAAGTGTAATAAAACCAGGGTGTAAATATGCAAATACAACAAGGAAGGTGTTTTAATTATTTACACTCGCGTGTTTCATTGCTCAGCTTTTTTGCCTGCTTGTATTTATATTGCGCTACTTTAAACGCAGCACAGCAGCCGGTACTGGATGCAAAATGGTTAACTACACAGTTAGAGCTTGCTCATAAAAAAAGTATTCAAGACCCAGGCGACGCCGCTGAATTTTTAGAGCATTTAATAAAACAACACAGTACTCACTTATCGGCCATACAGCGCAGCGAATTGCAACTTCATTTGGCCGATAATTACTTATTACTGGGGGAATTGAGTAAAGCTATCGCGCTGGAGAGGCTGCTCGCCAATGAGCTGACCGTATTAAATAATGAATCACTGATCCGTTACTATTTAATTAAATCCACTATTTATAGCTATTCGGGTCAGGCTGATAAATCGTTAGCGATTTTAAATACTGCTGAGCAGCAAGTCGAACAACTAGAAAATGAAAAGCTAAAAAGTAAAGTTTACGGCGCGTTAGCAAGCTTTTATGTTTATAATCATGATGATATTAAAGCATTAGACTATTTTTATAAAAGCTATGAGATTATTAAACGCAGCGGTGACTTACTCGATTTAGCCTATATTGAATCAACCATGGCTAAATCGTATGAGTATTTATTTGATTACGACAAAGCGCTGGAATTGCAACTAAAGGCATTGGCCTATTTTTTAAAAAATGACTTAATGTTTGATAGCTTAGTGTCGTACTTCCACTCAGCTAAAATATATTTAAAAATGAAACGTGGCCAAGAAGCCATTGCTAGCAGCCAAAAAATGCTCGCAATGGCCGGCCAAGTAGCAAATGAAAACTTAGTGTACTACGGTTATATAATCTTGGCTGAAGCGTATTTGTTAGAGCAAGATATAGCGCAAGCAAATCATTATCTTTCACTTAGTAGCCAGTATTTCGATAAGCTTGAAGATGTCGCGAACATTGCAAATCACTTATATATTCAAGCGGCAATTGAGCTTGCGCAAAATTTAACGGATCAAGCTGCAAAAACGTTAGCAAAAGCGCAGTTGCTGTCTGAGCAAATACCGATAGAAAATAGTATTACGTCGCTATTAAAACTGGCCAATTTACAGACAGAGCTGGCTGTACAGCAAAATGATTACCGGTTAGCTTATAAGTATCAACAAGATTTTATCGCGTTAAATGAACAGCACTATAATAAGGTTCGAGAGATAGCTCGTTCACGCCATAAAGTAGAATTTGATATTAAACAAGTTAAATTAGAAAAGCAGTTACTTAAAAAAGATAAAGAGCTAAACGAGTTTTCCTTACAAGAAATTAAACAGCAGCACGCATTACAAAATACCATTATGTTCAGCGTGCTGTTGTTGTTTTTATTGTTGTTATTGTTTTCGTGGCGACAGTATCGATTAAAACGCAAGTTTAGTGTGCTGGCGAATACAGATTTTTTAACTGGCGTGGCAAATAGACGTAAAATTATGGATTTTGCCGAGTCACAGTGGTTAGAGCTAAAAAGCGATAATCACAACTTTTGTTTGATAATTTTTGACTTAGATCACTTTAAAAGTATCAATGATGAGTTTGGCCACCCTGCTGGGGATCTGGTATTAAAAAGCATCACAGAGACAGCGCAGCGAGCAATTCGAGAACATGACATTCTTGGCCGTATTGGTGGCGAAGAGTTTTTAGTGGTGCTAAATAATACACCCCTTGTAGAAGCGACGGAAATTGCTTATCGCATTAAAAGTGATATAGAAAAAACACCAATAAACGATGGTGAAAATGTTATTAAAATCACCGCAAGTTTTGGTGTAGCGCAAAAAAGAGCGCAATTACACTCATTTAAAGATTTATTAAAAAACGCAGATAAAGCGCTCTATGCAGCAAAAGAGCGTGGCCGAAATAGGGTAGAAACCGATGAATAAATTACTAATATCACTACTAGCGGTAGGGTTGCTAAGTACTCCCTTAGCAGCAAAAGAAATCATTCAAGAACTGAGTGTTCCAGATGGTTTTTCAATAAACATATTCGCCAGTGACGTAGAAAATGCACGACAACTAGCTGTATCTAAAAAAGGCATTGTGTATGTTGGCTCGCGTAAAGCAGGTAATGTATATGCGTTAATTGATCACAATAGTGATGGCATTGCAGATAAACAAATACTTGTTGCCAGTGGCTTAACCATGCCATCGGGTTTAGCGATTAAAGAGGGGGATTTATATGTCGGTGAAGTGCACCGTATTATTCGGTTTAAAAACATTGATACGCAATTAAAAGCACCAAAATATGAAGTGGTATACGATGCGTTGCCTAGTGAGCGTCACCACGGTTGGAAGTTTTTGCGTTTTTCACCAACCGGTGAGTTGATTATTCCTGTCGGTGTACCCTGTAATATCTGCGGCGAAGATGAACGCTTCGGTCGTATTTTTTCATTGGATGTAAATACCAAACAAATGACCACGTTAGCTCAAGGCGTGCGTAACTCTGTGGGCTTTGATTTCCACCCAAGTACGCAGGTAATGTGGTTTAGCGACAATGGCCGAGATATGATGGGCGATGATTTACCTCCTGATGAGTTAAACCGTTTAACGGTGGAAGGCGAGCATTTTGGTTTCCCGTACGTACATGCAGGTGCGATTTTAGACCCTGAATTTGGTAAAGGTAAGAATATTGCTGATTACAGTGCACCAGCTTTAGCATTAGGCGCACATGTGGCGCCTCTTGGCATTCATTTTTATAACGGTAAGCAATTTCCGGCTAATTATAAACAGCAACTTTTTGTGGCTGAGCACGGTTCGTGGAACCGCAGTAAAAAATCTGGATATAAAGTGGCAGTTGCCACCATTGAGCAAGGACGTGTGATAAAATACACGCCGTTTATTACGGGCTTTATGAAAAACGAAGAAACATTGGGTCGTCCGGTTGCTTTTGCAGAACTTGCCGATGGCAGCTTATTGATCTCCGATGATTATGCCAATGTGATCTACCGTGTAAGCTATAAAAAAAATTAGGTAGGCTTTGATGAGTGATACAGATACCTTGCTAATGCAAGGAATTGAACAACAAACAATGGGACGTTTTACCGAAGACGCCTATTTAAACTATTCCATGTATGTGATCATGGATAGAGCATTGCCGCATATTGGTGATGGCCTAAAACCCGTACAACGTCGTATTATTTACGCGATGAGTGAACTGGGTTTATCTGCGGCAGCTAAATATAAAAAATCGGCCCGTACTGTCGGTGATGTATTAGGTAAATATCACCCACATGGTGATAGCGCCTGTTACGAAGCCATGGTATTAATGGCGCAACCATTTTCCTATCGCTACCCATTAGTCGATGGGCAAGGGAACTGGGGTGCGGCGGATGATCCAAAGTCATTTGCAGCCATGCGTTATACCGAAGCGCGTTTATCTAAGTTCTCAGAAGTACTGTTAAAAGAACTTGGCCAAGGCACCGTTGATTGGACGCCAAACTTTGATGGCACCATGGACGAGCCACAAGTACTGCCTTCACGCTTACCACATATTTTACTCAATGGTATTACAGGTATCGCTGTTGGTATGGCAACGGACATTCCACCTCATAACGTACGCGAAGTCGCCAGTGCCTGTTGCTTATTACTAGATAGCCCTAAAGCTGATTTAGATCAATTGCTTGAGCATGTACAAGCGCCTGATTACCCAACAGAAGCGGAAATCATTACCTCAAAAGCTGATATTCGTAAAATTTATGAAACCGGCCGTGGTTCGATAAAAATGCGTGCTATCTATACTGAAGAGCATGGCGATATCGTTATCACTGCGCTGCCACATCAGTGTTCAGGTGGTAAAGTTTTAGAGCAAATTGCGGCGCAAATGAATGCGAAAAAGCTGCCTATGGTTGCTGATCTACGTGATGAATCAGATCACGAAAATCCAACCCGCATCGTGATCATTCCTCGTTCTAATCGCATTAAAGTGGAGCCGTTAATGGCGCACTTATTTGCCACTACAGACTTGGAAAAAAATTATCGTGTTAATATAAATATGCTTGGCCTTGATGGCCGTCCGCAGGTAAAAAATTTACGCACTATTTTAACTGAGTGGCTGGTGTTCCGCCGTGAAACAGTACGCCGCCGATTGCAATATCGTTTAGATAAAGTGTTGGCTCGTTTACATATTTTAGAAGGTTTACTCGCAGCCTTTTTAAATATCGACGAAGTTATTGAAATTATTCGTAGTGAAGACAAGCCAAAGCCTGTGCTGATGGAGCGCTTTGGGATCACCGATATCCAAGCCGAAGCAATCCTTGAATTAAAACTACGTCACTTAGCTAAGTTAGAAGAGTTTAAAATTCGTGGTGAGCAAGATGAGCTTGCCAAAGAGCGTGATAAATTACAGCAAACGTTAGGCTCTGATCGTCGTATGTCGACGTTATTGAAAAAAGAAATTCAAGAAGCCGCTGAGTTATATGGCGATGATCGTCGTTCTCCGATTGTAGAGCGTCTTGAAGCAAAAGCATTAAGCGAAAAAGATTTGATCCCATCAGAATCTGTAACCGTGGTGCTATCAGAAAAAGGCTGGGCGCGGGTTGGTAAAGGCCATGACTTAGATGTTGAAGGGCTTAGTTATCGAGCAGGTGATGCCTATAAAGCCTCTGCCCGTGGTAAGAGTAATCAACCAGCGGTGTTCTTAGATTCAGCAGGGCGTGCGTTTGCCACCGATGCGCATAGTTTGCCGTCGGCGCGAAGCCAAGGTGAGCCAATGACAGGGCGCTTTAACCTCACCGCAGGTGCTAATTTTGAGCATGTCGTGATGGGCGAAGATAAGCAAGTGTTGCTGATGGCATCGGATGCGGGTTACGGCTTTATTACTGATTTTGTTGATTTAGTCAGCAAAAATAAAAACGGCAAAGCATTAGTCAGTGTACCAAAAGGTGGCCATTTATTGGCACCGATCAGGGTGAATGACGTAGCTAACGATTACTGTATGGCTATTTCGAACGAAGGGCGCATGTTGTTATTCCCATTACGTGATCTACCTAAACTTGGTAAAGGTAAGGGCAATAAGATTATCTCGATCCCAAGCGCTAAAGTACAAGCACGTGAAGAGTTTGTAAAAGTGCTGGCGGTGGTGCCAGAGGGGACGAGTGTGACCTTGCATGCGGGCAAGCGTAAGCTCACCCTTAAACCAAGCGATTTAGAGCACTATCATGGTGAACGAGGCCGTCGTGGTAATAAACTGCCTCGTGGTTTACAACGCGTTGATGAAGCGGTGGTTGAGCTAACCGTCATTGATGATGAGATTGAGCCAACAGAAACAGAGTAACATTTAACTTGTCACTAAAATTAAACGGCCTGCTTTTGCAGGCCGTTTGTTTTTAAGTAAGAAATTAATTTAAGCTTACAAGTGTGCGCTAAACGCTCGTTTAGCAACTAAAATAACGCTATAATGCTGGCGTTATTATTTTTGGAGTGTGTTTTTTGTTAGCTATTATTCGTATTTTGATCATGGCACTATTTATTTTACTAAGCTGTATATTTGGTTTACTCCTTTGTTTAGTAAAACCTTTTCATATAAATAATGTACATATTGTAGCCAGTTGGTTTGGCTCAATGGCTAACATGCTCGGGGTAAAACTTGTCATTACACGCCACCCGGACGCATTAGAATGTGGCCCAGCGGTGTATGTTGCAAACCACCAAAATAACTATGATATT
Organism: Pseudoalteromonas sp. KG3; assembly: GCF_030436385.1. Lineage (NCBI taxonomy): Bacteria > Pseudomonadati > Pseudomonadota > Gammaproteobacteria > Alteromonadales > Pseudoalteromonadaceae > Pseudoalteromonas > Pseudoalteromonas sp. KG3. The sequence continues at coordinate 1,725,631 of NZ_CP098523.1, read as the reverse complement.
TTTACTTTACCGGCCGTAGTACCTAAAAATTGCGTTAGTTTAGGTAAAAAAAGCCTCAAGTGGATCCCGTTTTTTGGTCAGTTATATTGGTTATCGGGCAATATTTTAATTGACCGTGGTAATCGTTCGAAAGCGGCGGGCACAATTTCTAAATCAGCCGATAAAATAAGGCAAAAAGGCCTATCGGTCTGGATGTTTCCTGAAGGAACGCGTAGTTATGGCCGTGGCTTACTGCCATTTAAAACAGGGGCATTTCATACGGCATTAAATGCAGGTGTACCTGTAGTGCCAGTTTGTATGAGCACCACACATAAAACCATTAAACTAAATCGTTGGGACAATGGTATAATCTACATCGACATGTTAGCACCACAGCCGCTTGATAAAACAATCGGGGCGCGTGAACACGCAACGCGTATTCATAGCATAATGGCTGCTAGAATAACTGAATTAGATGCTCAAGTGAGAGAAAAGTAATGGAAAATTGGCGTGAAATTAGTGAAGACATCGTAACTTCGTTATTAGAAGATGGCTCTGATCCAGAGATCCTTTATGAAGTTGAACACCACTTTGTTTGCGAAGACTTCGTAAAGCTTGAACAAGCTGCATTAGCTGCATTTAAACTTGGCTATGACGTTGAAGAGCCGGCAGAACTTGAGCTTGAGGATGGTAGTAAGATTTGGGGTTTTGACATTGTTGTTGAAGCTGAGCTTGATGTTGACGTAATCATGGAAGACGTTGATAAACTTGCGCAACTCGCTATAGATACCGACGTAGAATACGACGGTTGGGGTACTTACTTCCAAGAGTAATGTGTTAGCTACTAGGTCCTAGCCGCTAGGATCTAGATCTACTCGCCAACTTGCCATTTCCTAGTGCTTATTTCGTATTCGTTACTTTTGTTATAGACATTTGTAGTGGATCGTTGATAATCAGTAACTATTATTGTTTGAAATGAATTAATCACTTTATATGCTTATTACCCTGCCAATTTCTGAACTCGTACCAGGCATGTTTGTTGATAGTGTTAGCAAGCAATTTGAGGGTGTTGATAGTATAAAAATCAAAACTCGTGGCTTAGTTCGCGATAAATCGATTATCAAACGCTTAATGTCCGAAGGGGTGCAAGAGCTGCTGATAGATTTTACCCAAAGTGATGTAAGTGTTCCTACCAAATACCAGCTTAAACCTGATGCTGAGCTTGTTACTAAAGCTGACATTAAGCCCAAAAAAGCAAAAATAAAAAAAATTGTCTCAGTTGAGCAAGAGTTTGCTAAAGCGACCGTCAGCTATGATCAACATAATCGTAATTTACAAAGCTTATATGGTGATGTTACTTCAGGTTTAAAAATGAATATCGCATTGCTTGATGATATTGCCAAAGATATCGTGTCTTCGGTATTTCGTAACCATAACGCAATGACTATTTTGACCCGTCTTAAAGATAAACATATGTACAATTGGCGACATATGACCAACTGCGCCATTTTTGTTACTGTGTTTGCTAAGTATTTAGGTTATAAAGAAAATATTGTGCATGAGCTTGCCATGGGCGCTTTGCTGCACGATTTAGGTCAAGCCAAGTTGCCGCAAGGGATTTTTTCCAAGCCCGAAAAGGTAAATAAGCTTGAGATGCAAGCAATTAAAAAGCATGTTGCGCAAAGCTTAGGATTAGTTAAAGGTGAGAAGGGTATTACGCCATTGATGCTTGATATGATAGTCAATCATCATGAACGCTTAGATGGCAGTGGTTATCCGCGTGGTTTACAGGGAGAAAAACTCAGTCGACCTGCGCGTATTATGGCTATTGTTGATGTGTATGACGCGATGACTGCTGACAGACCTCACCAATTAGGTGATGAGCCAATTAATGCGTTGCGTTATTTATTGGCGAATAAACAGATGTTTGATAGTGAGTTGGTACAGCGTTTCATCAAATGCTTAGGTGTGCACCCTGTGGGCACCATTGTGAAACTAACCAATGAACGGTTGGCGTTAGTGACAGAGGGCAATCATCAAAACCCGATTCAACCGAAAGTAAAAGTTTTTTATAATGCCAAGCATAAACACCACGTTACTGCTAAAGACGTTGATTTAACCTCGGCTGAGCATGATTTAAAAATCGTCGCCAGTATAAAACCGTTAGATTACCAGCTTAATTTGGCTCGTTTGTTAAAAGAGCATCTGCTGGTTTAGGCTGTTTGGTTATTGATTTAGTGCAGCGATTTTTTGCAGAGTGTTTCGCTGAAAGTAATGCCCCGCTAAAGCAACTGGTCATTAAGATCATCCACAATAAAGTACCATTTTCTGTATGTAATGCAGCGCAACAACACAATAATGCCGCCGAAGCACAAATAATAGCGCCTAACCAATAATGATTTACAGGGTTATCGCAGTCGCCAGCTCTGGTGCAGGCGCAAAAATTAGCCTTGCAAAAGCAATACACACTGACGCCACAAAAAGCTAATGCAGCAATAATTAATGCTATTTCCACAGCTTCACTCCCTTAACTGAATCTTGTTGCTCAGTCTAATTACCCTTTAGAATCAAGTCAACACAAATGATAATTAATTGCAATTGGGTTTTTGGTGTATCTTGTCCGATGTGCTTTAAAATGTTGTTATATTGCTGTTAAAAACTTGTTTAAGTGGGGTTTTTTAACGAATTGTTACAGTTTTTTATTAAAAAATAAGGTAATGTGCTAAGGTTTTGAAGTAACTTACTCCTAATAATTAGATACAACACATGGGAACCCAAGCGCTTAGTTTGGTTAAGGTAACATAATGAAATTTACAAAAACTTTAATCGCAGCATCACTTGCTGTTATGTCTGCAGATACGTTTGCAGCGGCTTTTCAATTAGCTGAGCAAAATGCTTCAGGCCTTGGCCGTGCATACGCAGGTGAAGCGGCAGTGGCCGATGATGCGTCAGTGGTTGCACGTAACCCTGCATTAATGTCGGTATTTAAAGAGCAGCAATTAAGTGTTGCTGGTATTGCAGTTGTTCCAGATGTGAGCCTTCGTGGCACTGAAGCAAGTAATGCCTCAGTAAACCCAGGACAACTTAACGACAGTAGCATTGCGCCAGCAGCGTTTGTTCCAGCTGGTTATTTTGTAATGCCTATCGATGACAAATTTGCAGTGGGCTTTGGTGCGTTTTCAAACTTTGGTTTAGCGACAGAATTTGATGCGGATTACCCAGCAGGTCAGCTTGCTGGTGAAACTGAGATCGTGACAGTAAATATGAACGTAAGTGGTTCATATAAAATCAATGAGCAATTTAGTGTAGGTCTTGGCCTTAACTATGTATACGCAGATGCGAAAATCATTCGTAACTTTGGCGCTACGTCAGAACAAACTCAAGCTCAGTTCGATCAACTATCGCAAGCTGGTTTGTTACCTCCAGGATTTGCTATTCCATCACAAACAGAGGCCGTGCATTTAGAGGGGGACGACTACGGGTTTGGTTGGAATGTGGGTGGTATGTACCAGCTTGATGAAAATAGTCGTTTTGGTTTTAACTATCGTAGCGAAACAGATATTACTTTTGAAGGCGAGTTTTCAAGTCAGCTTCCAGTTGGCTTAGGTGTTGGCTCTGGTGGGGCAAGCCTTCCTGGTCGTGTTGAGATTACGTTGCCGGCAATTGCTGAGTTTTCAGGCTCGCACCAGTTAGATGAAAAAGCAGGCCTACATTACAGTGTGATGTGGACTGGCTGGAGTAGTTTCCAAAATTTACAAGCAGATGTTGATGGGCGTGATGAGCCAGGTTTTTCAAAAAATGAGAACTTCTCAAATGCAATGCGTTATTCAATTGGTGGAGACTACCAGTTTAATGAAGCCGTATTATTACGTGCAGGCCTTGCATATGATGAATCTCCTGCTGATAAAAATCATATGTCGATTTCGATCCCAGATACAGACCGTTTTTGGTATTCATTTGGTGTTAACTACACGATGAGTGATCAAGCTAACTTAGATATTGGTATGAGTATTTTACGTGGTAAAACACAAAACTTTACTGAATCTGATGACCAAGGTCAGCAATGGGGCTTTGAATCAAAAGGCCATGCGTACTTATTTGGTGCACAGTATAACTACACGTTTTAATATTTGACTAGAACCTAGAACCTAGAACCTAGAACCTAGAACCTAGAACCTAGAACCTAGAACCTAGAACCTAGAACCTAGAACCTAGAACCTAGAACCTAGAACACAAAAAAGCCGCGTTACTATAAAGTAACGCGGCTTTTTAAATGCTTTGTATAAATATTATAGACTTTCAATCTTCGCTTTTTGCTCAAGCAGTTTTGCTTTCGCATCCGAGAACTCTGCCAGCTTCTCATTTTCTTTAGCAAGTACCGCTTCAGGTGCGTTGTTAACAAACTTTTCGTTAGCGAGTTTATTTTGCACTTGGGCTAGCCCTTTTTCTGCTTTTTCAAGTTGCTTGTTAATTCGTGCAAGCTCGGCTTCAACGTCAATTAAGCCCGCCATTGGGATCATAATCTCAAGATTGCCAACATACGATGTTGCACAAGCTGGTGCCACATCTTTATTTTCAAGTAAAGTAAACGCTTCAATCTTAGCAAGTGAAGCTAAGAAGCTTTCGTTTTCTGCAATGCGGCGTTTATCTTCATCTGATGCGTTAGCAAGTAGTACAGATAATGGCTTGCTCGGGCTGATATCCATTTCACCACGGATATTACGAATGGCGAGAATGAATTGTTTAACCCACTCTAAATCGTCCATTGCTTTAGCATTAACGTTTGCTGCAGTGTAAACAGGGAAGGCTTGAACCATGATGCTAGTGTTTGCAGTTTCAAGGCCAGCCAATGGCGCAACACGTTGCCAAATAGTTTCTGTGATGTATGGCATCATTGGGTGCATTAAGCGCAGCAGGCTCTCAAGCACAGTAATAAGCGTATGACGCGTACCACGTTGTTGTGCTTCATTGCCTTTGAATAATACTGGCTTAGTAAGCTCTAAGTACCAATCACAAAATTGGTTCCAAGTGAATTCATAAAGCGTATTGGCTGCTAAGTCAAAACGGTAGTTGTCTAAGTGCTCAGTATAGGTTTTAACTGTTGACTCGAATTGGCCTAAGATCCAACGATCAGCCAGTGAGTATTCTTTTGCTGCATCGTTTGCAAAACCACAATCTTGCTCTTCAGTATTCATAAGCACGTAACGGCTGGCGTTCCATAACTTATTACAGAAGTTGCGGTAACCTTCAAGGCGATTCATATCCCAGTTGATATCACGACCCGTAGATGCCATAGCAGCTAACGTAAAGCGCAGCGCATCAGTACCGTGTGCTTCAATACCGTTATCGAAGGTTTTACGAGTATCTTTTTCGATTTTTTTAGCAACTTTCTCTTGCATCAGATTACTAGTGCGTTTGGTTACTAAGCTCTCAAGGTCGATACCGTCAATCATGTCGATTGGATCAAGTACGTTACCTTTTGATTTTGACATTTTATCGCCATTTTCATCGCGAATAAGACCCGTAACGTAAACAGTTTTAAATGGCACTTGTGGCTTGCCGTTGTCATCTTTGATGAAGTGCATAGTCATCATGATCATACGCGCCACCCAGAAAAAGATAATATCAAAACCGGTTACCAACACGTCAGACGGGTGGAAGGTTTTTAAATCATCAGTATTCTCAGGCCAACCTTGCGTAGAGAAGGTCCACAGTGCAGATGAGAACCAGGTATCCAGTACGTCTTCGTCTTGTGTGAGCACTACATCAGCGGCGATGCTGTTTTCGCTGCGAACTTCTGCTTCATCACGACCAACAAAAACGTTACCTTCACTGTCATACCAAGCAGGAATACGATGGCCCCACCACAACTGGCGCGAAATACACCAATCTTGTACGTCGTTCATCCACGAGAAATACATGTTCTCGTATTGCTTAGGTACAAATTGAATATCGCCATTTTTCACTGCGTCTTTTGCAGGCTCAGCCAGTGGTGCAACACGTACATACCATTGGTCGGTAAGCAGTGGTTCAATAACCACACCTGAGCGGTCGCCGTAAGGTACGGTTAAAGCGTGATCTTCAATCTTCTCAAGTAACCCAAGCTGTTCAAACTCAGCCACAATGACTTTACGAGCATCAAAGCGGTCAAGACCGTGTAAGCGCTCTGGAATTGGTGCATCAAACTCAAGCTCTTTACCGTCAAAGGTGTAGGTTTCGCCTTGACTTAAAATGGCCGCGTCTTTATCGAAGATGTTGATCATTGGCATGTGATGACGCTTACCGACTTCGTTATCGTTAAAGTCATGAGCAGGAGTGATTTTTACACAACCTGTGCCTTTGTCTTTATCGGCATGTTCATCAGCAACGATTTTAATCCGACGATTAACAATCGGTAATAAAATGTCTTTACCGATCAAGTCTTGATAACGCTCATCATCTGGGTTGACAGCAACCCCTGAATCGCCAAGCATAGTCTCTGGACGGGTGGTTGCCACGACAATGTAGTCTTTACCGTCTTGGGTTTTAACACCATCAGCCAATGGGTAACGTAAGTTCCACATGTGGCCTTGTTTATCTTTGTTTTCAACTTCTAGATCAGAAATCGCGGTGTGTAGTTTTGGATCCCAGTTTACTAGGCGCTTACCACGGTAAATCAAATCTTCTTTGTGTAAGCGTACAAATACTTCTTTAACGGCTTCTGATAAGCCGTCATCCATAGTGAAGCGTTCACGATCCCAATCAACCGATGCGCCAAGGCGACGAAGTTGTTTAGTGATAGTCCCGCCAGATTGCTCTTTCCACTGCCAAATCTTATCAATGAAGGCTTCACGACCTAAGTCATGACGTGTTTTGCCTTCTTCGGCAGCAAGTTTACGTTCAACCAGCATTTGTGTGGCGATACCTGCGTGGTCAGTACCTACTTGCCATAAGGTATTATTACCTTGCATACGTTTAAAACGCGTTAAGGTATCCATAATGGTGTCTTGAAACGCGTGGCCCATGTGTAAGCTACCGGTGACATTGGGTGGCGGGATCATAATTGAATAGGCATCGCCTTTACCTGATGGTTTAAAGTAGCCTTTTTGTTCCCAGTCTTGGTATAGCGACTGTTCAATATCTTGCGGATTGTAGGTTTTATCCATTACACAGAACCTTAAATAAGTACTTAAATGAGTTAGTTAGCTATTTATACAAAAGGTATGTTAGCTATTAATATCTTGCGTGGTGATGTTGGCACCGAGTTGGCGCAGCTTTTTAAAGCGCTCACGGGCGGCTTGTTTTGCTGTGGCTTCAACGGGCACAAAATCAAAAACTTGGTTAAAGCGACGAATAAAATCCGGGAGCTGTGTGGCCAAATTTATTAAAACTTTACGATTACCAACCGGTGGGGTAGTGCCAATTTCTACGGGCGCTCCGCCTTTTGGACCTTCACCTTGCAGGTTGTGAGGCACAAAACTGTCGGGGTCGAATGACCAAATAGTTTCATCAACGGCATGGGCAATTTCAATATCATCAACATAAATAAAGATGCGATGACCAAGGCGATATTGTTGCCCTGCGATATCTGCAGCTAAGCTAAAGAGAACATCTGCCTGAGCAGTTGATTCATCTTGTTGCTTTAGAACGAAAAATTGGGCGTTCATGCTCATTGTATCGGGGCTTCCCACAGTATTGAAAATAATACTTAAATCAAAGCAGGGATTTTGCCATATAACGCGTTTTGCTTCAATTAATACACCGATAAATGAAGAATAAATAAGGCGCCAGAGGGCGCCTTATAATGAGTTGAAGAGATTGCTAAACGCGATGTTTAATCTTGGCTGGTTTCGCTTACGCCAGCACGGTTTAGTAAATATTGTGTAAGCATCGGCACAGGACGACCCGTCGCCCCTTTATTTTTACCGCTGCGCCACGCTGTACCTGCAACATCTAAATGCGCCCAATTATACTTTTTAGTAAACTTAGATAAGAAACATGCGGCGGTAATTGTACCTGCTGCGCGCCCGCCTAAGTTGGTAAAATCAGCAAATGGACTTTCCAGTTGATCTTGGTAATCATCCCAAAGTGGCAATTGCCATGCGCGGTCGCCACTTTGCTCTGATGCTTTTAATAAATCATGAGCAAGCGGGTTATGGTTTGATAACAAACCGGTTGCATGAGCGCCCAGTGCCACAATACAAGCGCCGGTCAATGTGGCTACGTCAATCACGGTTTCAGGTTCAAAACGTTCAACATAGGTCAATGCATCACATAACACTAAACGGCCTTCGGCGTCAGTATTGAGTACTTCAACCGTTTGCCCCGACATAGTTGTTAAAATATCACCTGGGCGGTAAGCATTTGAGCTTGGCATGTTTTCACAGCCAGCCAGCACGCCAATCACGTTAATCGGTAATTGCATTTGTGCTAAGGCACGCATTGCACCAATAACCCCTGCTGCACCGCCCATATCGTATTTCATTTCGTCCATGGCTTCGCCAGGTTTGAGTGAAATACCGCCTGAGTCAAATGTTAAGCCTTTACCAACCAGTACAATAGGGGCTTGATCTTTCGCGCCACCTTGGTAGTTGATAACCGACATAACCGATTCGTTATCACTACCACGGCCCACCGCTAAGTATGAATTCATACCCAGTTCGGCCATTTTATCTTCACCAATAATATCAACAGTGATGTTATCGAAATTGCTGGCAAGCTCTTGTGCTTGTTCACCTAAATACGCTGGGTTACAGATATTTGGTGGCATGTTCGCTACGTCTTTACATAACTTACTACCCGCAGCGATGGCTAAACCATGTTCAATGGCGCTTTCACCAATCGTCAATTCGCGGCGAGTGGGTACGTTAAACACAATTTTACGTAGCGGGCGACGCGGGTCGCTTTTTTTACTTTTTAATTGATTAAAGGTATATAAGCAATCTTGGGTGGTTTCGACTGCTTGGCGGACTTTCCAATACGTATCGCGGCTTTTTACATGTTGCTCGGTTAAAAAGCATACCGCTTCCATTGACCCTGTTTCGTTAAGGGTATTAATGGTTTTTGAAATAATTTGTTTGTACTGTTTATCATCAAGCTCACGCTCTTTACCACAACCAACCAGTAGTATGCGCTCACTTAGTACGTTTGGTACATGATGCAATAACAATACTTGCCCTGGTTTACCTTCAAGATCACCACGGCGTAATAAATTAGAGATATAACCATCGCTGATTTTATCGAGTTGTTCACCAATGGGGGATAAACGACGTGGCTCATAAACGCCAACTACTATACATGCGCTACGTTGCTTTTCAGGACTACCACTTTTTACGCTAAATTCCATTGTCACTCCTAATTTTGAGTCATTTAACCCTTAAATAAGGGCAATATAATAAAAACCCAGTTACTTACATTAATATTAGCTTATAAATGCTGACTCATTATGTGTATTTGAACTTTATACTTTTGTAGCCATCAATACCACTAATGCGACAATATATCGAGTTGCTAGGTAGGATATCTATACCCAAGCTACCTCAAGATGCAGAATTCAGCGTTTCACAGGGGCTTAATATCAAGGCGTTACTTTGCAAGAATGGCAGTCCCTTTTAAGAAGTAACAACGATGAGAGTAAGTGTCTGTGAAACGCCCAGGGGGTTGGTTTAAAAGCGATTTATACTGCGTTATTGATTTTAACAATAGAACCACTATTACCTGCAATCAATGCCTTGCCTAAATCGCTTTTAATTCCAACTGAAACTCGCATCTTGAGGTGGTTTGGGTATAATGCTGATGACATATAATAAAACCTTAAGTTTACTCAAATTTTCTTACTCTTGAAGTGAAACACCATGTTTAACAGGGGCGATCATTGCTAATTTTCCGTTATTTGACCACTGAAGTTTTAAAGTCTCAGGTCGCCGTATTTTTAACTTTGATGACAATTTTTTTGTCACAAAAGTTTGTTGTTATTTTAAGCGATGCCTCTGAAGGCGGCATTCCTGCTAAGCTAGTGCTATCGATGATTGCACTCAAGTTACCACAACTGGCGTCACTTATATTACCGCTTAGTATCTTTTTAGGGATCATTCTCGCCTATAGTCGAATTTATGCCGACAGTGAAATGACCGTGTTAAAAGCCTGCGGGGTGAGTGAGTGGTATGTCGTGCGTGTTACTTTAATTTCAAGTGTGGTACTAGCATTATTAGCCGCCATACTCACGTTATATGTTGCACCATGGGCGAGTGAACAAGAATATCAATTAAAAGAACAAGCCAAAGCGGATGCTGGGTTATCGGCATTACGGGCGGGGCGATTCCAGCAAACAGGCAATGAAAAAGCCGTGGTGTTTATTCATAACATTGAAAATGGCGGTAAAGAATTAAATAAGGTGTTTGTAGCCCAGCTACCAGACAGCGAAAAAGACAACTTAGCCCGTTTAGTTTATGCTGAGCGCGGAGTGGTGGTAGAGCAAGAAAATGGTGAGCAGCAATTAGTGCTTAGTGATGGTAAGCGTTACGAAACCGATGGCAAAACCCCTGAACTCAATTTAACCGAGTTTGACGGCTACAGCGTACAAATACGCGAACAAGAGATTGAACACCAACGCCGAAAACTTGAAGCCGTCCCCACTATCGACTTACTCGCTATGAAGGGTTCTGAAGCTGTAGCGCAGTGGCAATGGCGCATTGCAATCCCACTTTCTATTCCTTTGCTAACTTTATTGGCGGTACCTTTGAGTGTGGTTAATCCACGCCAAGGTAAATTTGCCAAATTAGTCCCTGCAATCAGCTTATATTTAGGTTATTTTATCTTACTTAATGCAGCAAAATTTGCTGTTGAAGATGGCAAGATCCCGCCGTCGATTGGCTTATGGTGGATCCACTTTACAGCACTATTTATAGGAGGTTTTTTGATTATCAAAGGACGGCCACTCGGTGCTTGGCTTAAAGCTGTCATCACCAAGCGGGAGTTAGGCGCATGATGAAAATGCTTGATTGGTACTTAGGCCGTAGTATTTTGCAAACCACTGGTTTTGCGCTGATGGTATTGGTGGGGATAAGCACCTTAATTAAATTTATTGAGCAGCTTAAATCAGTTGGTCGAGGTAGTTACGATATCGCAACCGCGTTACTTTATACCTTGTATAGCATGCCAGGTGACTTAGTGGTGTTTTTCCCCATGGCTGCACTCATCGGCGGTTTAACTGGCTTGGGAGCGCTTGCCTCAAACAGTGAGTTGGTGGTGATGCAAGCCGCGGGTATGTCGCGTTTGCAAATAATTATCTCAGTAATGAAAACTGCAATATTTATGGCGCTTTGCATGATGGCACTGGGCGAGTGGGGCGCACCGGCTGCACAGCTTAAAGCAAAAGAAATGCGTAACCACGCTATTCATGGTGGTGATGTGTTTAATGCACAACAAGGCGTATGGGCCAAAGATGGTAATAACTTTATTAATATTGAAGATGTTGACCAAAACGGCGTATTGCATGGCGTAAATATGTATCACTTTGATAAATCATTGCAACTTACGCAAATCACCAAAGCGCGAGAAGCCGTAAGTCGCAAAGATGGTTGGCTATTGCGCGATGTAAATAAAGTGCAATTGGGCGAAGAGCAAATTAATACTCAGCAGCAAGATGAAGAGTTTTATGATTCACAACTGACCGCTGAAAAGCTCGGTGTGGTATCGGTCAAGCCTGAGTCACTATCATTTACAGGGTTGTGGTCATATTTAGGTTATTTAAAGCAAAATGAGCAAGACACCAGTACCTATGAGTTAGCGCTGTGGCGCAAAATAATGCAGCCAGTATCAATTGCTGTGATGTTGCTGGTAGCGCTGTCGTTTATATTTGGCCCACTTCGTACAGTAACCATGGGGGCAAGGATTGTGATGGGAGTTGTTACGGGGATCGTATTTCACTTAACCAATGAAATATTTGGCCCTGTGGTAATGGTTTATCAAATTCCAGCAATTATCGGTGCTACTCTACCGAGTATTATCTTCATTGGTTTTGCTACTTACTTGCTGAATAAGCGCAATTAATAACGCACGGAGCTAGATGTATCGCTAGCTCCTAAAAAATTTAATCTAATGAGCGATAAATTCGTTTGTTTTCTTCTTTAGTTAGCGCAACAACCTCGGTTTTAGAAATATAATCTTGCAGTGCACGCTTGTTTTTAAAATCAACTAACACCACTAAATTACCCAAACCAAGCAGGGCTGACATGCTGCGAATAACCGCTTGTGACCAGCTGATCAGCTCACCATCACGCGTTTGTACTTTTAAACGCCATGCCCGCATACCAATCGTTTGCCCGCTCTTAGTCCAAAAATAAGCAAAAAATACAACATTTACACCAACAAATAAGACACTACGAATACCATATAGCAACGGAGAGTCTTGTATAAAGGCCGCAGGATCTTCAGTTTGTGGGATAAAGCCTAGTGCAATTAAGCTCTGAATAGCCGCAAAATATAAAATGGCAGTCAACATAGATAATGAGATAACGACTAAAGAATCATAAATCAATGAAGCAAAGCGACGCCAAAAGCCCGCACGTGGAAATTCACCAGACATAAACACACTCACAAAGTTAAGTTGCGCGCTAGTTTAGCAAATAGCGAGACAAATACTAGTTGTAGCGTAGCTCGCTTTAATGAGCGAATGTTAATGGTTGCTTAATTGTTAAGCGGTTGATCAGGGTTTTGTAAAAAACGCTTGCTGCTCCTCTGATTGTTTGTATAATGCTTGCCATAGAGACGAAGACGGTTTGATAAGTCTTAGCTCTAAAGTGGTTTTTCTTTATCTTCTCATGTTAGAAGGTTAAAGAAAAATGATGCCAGCGTGATGAAATTGGTATACATGGGGGATTCAAAATCCCCTGCCGCAAGGCGTGCCGGTTCAAGTCCGGCCGCTGGTACCACTTTTAATAGCCCTGACCACATTGGTCGGGGTTTTAGTAAAGTGCTAAGCCATAAGCTATTAGTTTAACTAGCAAATACTTCTCGAAAGGTAACCAACGGTTGTTATTTTGTTATGCAATCACTTAAGTTTATTTTAAGTTTCACTGTTTACGCTTAACCAACCATATTTAACCATAGTTTTAAAATATAAATTTATGTTTTAGATCACTAAATACTTAGTAACGATAGGTTACTTTATAGTGGAGTATTTAATACGTACAAGGGGAGAGGCTACCTTTTCAAGCTCCCAAAACATAAGAGCTAGGTTGATGAGGACGCTACATTTTTTCGAGAGGCATTATGAATTTAAAAAACACAACAACTCATTACAATACGCTCTCCATTGCTTTGCATTGGCTTATGTTCATATTGATTGTCGCTGTGTACGCAAGCATTGAACTGCGCGAATTATTCGACAAAGGGACTACAATCCGAGATGCCTTTAAAATGTGGCATTTTATGCTTGGTTTATCGGTTTTAGCCTTAGTAAGCGTTAGGCTAGTTGCTCGCATAGTAGATGGTTCGGCTCCTGATATAAAACCAGAGCCAGCTAAGTGGCAAAATAACCTGGCCAAACTAGTGCATCTTATTTTGTATGGTTTCATGTTTGCTATGCCTATTGCTGGATGGTTAATTTTGAGCACGGCAGGCAAACCAATTCCGTTTTTTGGTCTAGAGCTGCCGCCATTGGCCAGTAAAGATTTAGACTTAGCTAAAACCATCAAAGGGCTGCATGAAACTGCAGGGGAAATTGGCTATTACTTGATTGGACTACATGCAGCCGCTGCCTTATTCCACCACTATGTTTTAACTGATAATACGCTTACACGAATGCGATTGCCGAAAAAATAACAGCGAATAAAAATTAAAAAAGGAGGTTCAATTTGCCTTTTGCCACTTTGACGAAGTTCGGCTAAGAGTGATAACCAGACATTGAAGTTTGTGTTTATGTAAGTCGCAACTACTCAAGTGATACGATCGGGAAACATGCAAGATTGGCATCTTGCGATTTATTGGTGTGATAAATTTAGATATTGCGACGAATGACGAATGAAATAGTTAGAACGAGTTAGCAGCCTTGCTTGCTGCATCAAATCAACTCGTTAACCTGCTGAACTGCTCAGGTCAGGTCAGTAACGACTGTGCGTACGAAAAATATAATTGCTTAACGGTTAAACATTAGGTTTAATGGATACATAATAAACGCTGAGTAACGCAGGGACAGCTTAGATACGACAGGCACGCCAAATTAAATTGGCTTGATATAGCTTAGGTCCTAAAAAGCAAATACCCATAGCATAAATAACACCAACTCTGACACACCGAGCAGGTAGCGCCTCAGCCCAACAAGCGATTATGCAACACAAACTGCGTGTCGCATAAATACTAAAATGTTATGAGTCTCCCTCCCCCCCCTCCAGATTCATAAAATTAAGCCAATTTAATTAAATCCATTTAATTTGTTGCACGCTCACTTAAATTGATTTAATCTAGGCACTCAATTAAATCAGTTTAAGTCAGAGAGAGTTGCACATGGCCAGAAAGAAAAATCATATACTCAATGCCTTGGAGTCCATCGCCAAGGCGCAAGAGGAATTAGAAAATAGAGTTGAAACTCACGACAAGATTATTGAAAGCCAAGGACAAGATATTGCCAGGCTAGAACAGCAAGTAATGAGTCTACGAAATCAAGCTATCCAAGCAGAAGTCGCAAGCGGTGAACGCTCAGATGCTGTGGCAAAAAAATATGGTGTTACTGCTTCTCGTGTAGCACAAATAGCACCTAGAAAAGAGTTTCATCGCTCTAAACCTAATTAACTCATAATCGGGTAGCCGGAGGTCTCTAACCTCCAGCCCCCACACCACCGATCATGCGCTTTTATTAACAGGAAGTGCAATGGGCGGTTCATCTCCCGTAATGAATATTGATCCAAATATCTCTCAATGACACTAAACCTTGTGAAGCTAAGTAGTTATTGCCTAGCGCAATATTAATTCCTTTTGTTTTTGAGCTTCTACAAGGGCCTTCGCTTTCAAGCGCTACTTTTGGTACTGGTGATACCACATGCTATGGCGAGTCGTTCGCTGACCCCCAGTTTTATTAAACTGCGCACTTTAGTGCGTGCTATTTCTTATAAATAGCGCCATTGCCGCCAGTAGCACATACTTATCCTACGACTGATCCAGAGATCTAAATCCACCGTTAGCAGATTAGCGTTGGCTATTCGGTAGTAATGTCCCCCGCCGCGCAAATACTTTTGGGGCTAGAATCTGTATTACTCTAAAGCGCAGCGGCTCTTAACTCTTTGTGAATAATTCAATTAAAGATCTTTTGCACAAAGAGAAGGAAATGAGAAGTAAATGAGGATGAACTTGAAGGTTAATATTAGCATGCGTAAAACATACTGCACTAATAAGGGTAGGCACTTATCACCTCAAATAAGCCACTCAAACACCTCCAAAAAGCCAATTAAAACAACACCAAGCCCTATTTTATATTTTACGTGAAATCGAAGTAACCAATTGAATCAAAATAGGAACTCAGCTATGGTTAAATCATCAATAAAAATAAATTAAAAACGAGTTATTCTACAGGCTCGTTGCCCTACAAGGATTCCGGAATTCTTGAATAAATTTAACTACAGGTTTGATGCAGCACCCAATTTCAAGGCTAAAATAATTCGTTATTTCGTATATACGTTTCTAGTTTTTTTAGCCACTTTCTCATTCGTGTATTTAGTTCACTATACGGGAAATGTATTGGGTGTTGACGTTAATAAACCATTGCGAGAAATACCAACTCATATTGTCATTTTAGGGTTGTCGGGAATGCTTGTTACTTTAGTGCTTATTTATACCATTGTGCTTTGGGTTGCGAAATCAATATTTACAAAGTTCAGATTGTAGCACGGGCAAATAACAAGGTCATTATGGCAGGGACGCAAAACGCTTGGCTGCGTTCCTTCGTCGCAAAGTATAGCCAAGCATTTTCGCGCCCCATATGGCGGCGTTGGTGTACCAGAGAACTAAATTATGAGTAAAACTGAAGTATCACATTTTTATTTGGGGAGAGTTTCGGATCACTGGAAATACAATGCATTTCTAGAGGAACACTACGGAGAAGATGATGATGAGCCATTGTCTGCGTTTTGTGGTTCTCAAGATGAGCTTTTCATTGATCATGATTTTATGGAAATGGGCGCAAGAGATGATGGCGCTACTGTAGCGGAGTTTTTCAGTCCGTATTCGTATTCTGAACATTGGTCAGAAGCAGTTGCAAAGGTGGCTTCAGAATGTAATTTAACAGATGCTAACGTGCTATTGTTTGTGTCAAAATCTGAAATAGAGAACCCTAAATCAATTAGCGGTGATGGGTTTGAGTTAATCTATATCGGTGAATTTGAGTATCCGATTTAGATCAGATAGCACCTAACACATATGAGCCTTAACTCTGTCAATAGGCACTCGTGTTCTTTTTGACCGTTTTTATAAATGGACGGTCAATTCTAAATCAATAAACAAATTCGTTGACTTCGTCTGTCTATGCACCAGTTAAGCAAGTAGCTTATGGCAAAAACATATAGGGAGCGATCCGCAAAAACCCTTACGTTATTAGCACAGCATTTACTTATTGCCCTCTAAAGCGCAGCGCCTCTCAACCTCTTTGTGAATAATTCACTAAATTTTTTTGCACAAAGAGAAGGGAATGAGAAGTAAATGAGGATGAACTTGAAGGCTAAAATTGGTATGTGAAAATACGATACACTAGTAAAGGTACTTTTAGCTCCTCAAAAAAGCCACTCAGACACCTGTAACACCTGCCAAAATGCCAATTAAAACAACAGCAAACCTTCTTTTTATATTTTATGTGAAATCGAAGTAAACGATTGAATCAAAATAGCAACTCAGCTATGGTTAAACCATCAATAAAAATAAATTAAAAACGAGTTATTCTACAGGCTCGCTAGTTGCCATTGGAGCATTTTGTGTTTATCCGAAAATTTGATCGAATCGATTATCCCTTCGTAAAAATTATCTATCAGCAAGGAATTGATACTGGAAATGCTACATTTCAACTCACTGCTAAAAGCTGGGATGAGTGGAATGCTTCAATGCTGGAACATTCTCGTATTGTAGCTGTAGAGCATGATAATGTTTTAGGTTGGGCTGCACTTTCGCCAATTTCAAGCCGCGAAGTCTACTCTGGAGTTGCGGAGGTTAGTGTCTATGTCGCAGCTAGTGCTCAAGGCAAAGGTATAGGTCAAAAATTACTATCGCATCTAATTTTAGAGTCCGAAAAAAATAATGTGTGGATGTTACAAGCTGCCATTTTTCCAGAAAATATAAGTAGTATAAAACTCCACGAGAATAACGATTTTCGCCAGCTTGGTGTTCGTGAAAAACTTGGAAAAATGAATGACATTTGGCGTGACGTTGTTCTTATGGAAAGACGTAGTAAAATAGTTGGTATATCAGATAACTAACAAGTTGTTGAATTTTGATTCGTCAAAACTGTCATACCATTTGCGGAGCAAATCGCCCGTCAGCATTTGACTCACAAATTAACTGGGCGTTGGTTCAGGTGAAATTCGGAGATTTCGATGCTGTATATATTCGGTGGCTTGCCTGGAACAGGCAAGAGCGAACTTTCTAAATATTTAGCGTCGTCTATCGGTGCGGCTTACATTCGCATCGACACCATTGAACAAGAATTACGTAATGCAGGTTTTAAAAATCTTTACGATGAAGGCTATAAAATTGCGTTTTCTACAGCATTGGACAATTTACGAAACGGTCTCTCTGTAGTAGCTGACTCTACCAATCCAGTTGGGGAGTCTCGGCAAGCATGGATAAGCATAGCTAAACAAGCTGAGGCACCTTATAAAGAAATAGAAATCATCTGCTCAAATACATCAGAACATCGAATCAGAGTAGAAAACCGAAAAACGGATATTCCAAATCTTGTACTTCCTAACTGGGAAAGCGTAATTTTAAGGGAATATCAATTATGGCATACGGCTAATATTGTTTTGGACACGGCTGGCAAAACACCAGAACAATCTAAGCAAGAGCTTAGTAAATTACTGCGTAGCCGTAATGAAACATAATAAGGCGCTATTGTCGCCGCTAACGCTGCTGGGATGGCTACGCTGCGCTCCAGCCGCTCCAAAGCGTTGTGTTACAGAAAATAGAGGGAAGCTTGATGACTGATTATTATGGTTCTTGTCTGTGTGGCAATGCAAAATTTGAAGTGCAAGGGAAGTTCGACGGTTTTTACCTGTGTCATTGTCAGCATTGCCAAAAGGATACAGGGTCTGCTCATACGGCCAATTTATTTTCGAAGTCAGCTAAGTTGACCTGGTTGGCGGGCTCAGATTCTGTGACTACCTTCACGCTTCCAGGCACTCGTCACAAGAAAAGTTTTTGTAAATTCTGCGGCTCCGCAATGCCAAGCATTCATGAGGTAGGTCTTGTAATGGTCAACAAATTCTGTAGAGATTCTAAGCGGCATTTTTTAATTCATTATATTTCTGATGTGGCGTCATATAATTAAGCGTAGAATGCCTACGTTTGTAATTGTAAAACTGAATATAATTGTCCACCTCACTTATAACTGAATGATGATTTATAAATGACAGGCGATTCAGTCGCTCTGTTTTTAAACTTCTAAAAAATCGCTCCATTACTGCATTATCCCAACAATTACCTCGACGACTCATACTTTGCGTTATAGTTAGTTGTGATAACCGAGCTCTAAACGAGGCCGCAGAATACTGACACCCCTGATCGGAATGAAACATCAGTTGATTAAGAACCGGCTGTTGACGCTTAATAGCATTATTCAATGCTGCTATAGCCAATTCAGCATTTGGGCTTGTTGATAAGGCATACCCTACAACTTCCCTCGTTGATAAGTCTAACACACAGGCCAAGTAGCTCCACCCTTGATGGTTCCTGAGTAGAGTAAGAGGCAGAGCGTAGTCGAACTATTTCTCTGCTTCTCCTCTCCGAACCGTACGTGCACCTTTCAGCGCATACGGCTCTCCGCTTAATTGTGGCTAACAGCCATTGCAACATCGTTATAGCGAGACGTGACGGTGTTTCTAATTTCATCTCTAAGATATGGGTTTGATTCGGGTAATCGCCATCGAAATTGTAATTTAGGACTACTCACTAACCTAAATAGTGATGCACCACATAAATTACCGCGATTACTTTCACCAAACAACACCCATGTCGTTGCCTGATTTGGCGTTGGCCGTTTGATCCATTTCATCATTAATGACTTAATAGAGCAGCGATATTTCCTCGCCAACCACTTAGCAAGTTTCCAGAAAATAATACGATCAATTTTACTGTAAACTTTAGCGGTATAATCAGTGTGTCGATAAAATTGTGACCAGCCCTTAAGTTTACGATTGAGCTGTTCAACTTTGTCTATCTTGCTACAACTATGATCTCCTGATAAAGCTTGGCTCAATGAATGAGAAAATGCTTTAGCTTTACCATGTGGAATACCAGACACCACACGCATATTACCTTTTGGTCCACGCTTTCGAATAATCCTATGTCCAAGGAAGATAAACCCATCATTTACATGGGTAATATGGGTTTTCTCCATATTAAGCGTAAGTTTTAGCTTACCTTCAAGGAAGTTTCGACACTGATCACGAATTGCTTCTGCTTGTTGTTTATTACCTTTGACAATCACGAGAAAATCATCGGCATAACGACAATAAGCAACCGCAGGGTTCCATTGTCTATTTTCCTTTAGTGCAATACTGCGCTTATCTTGAATAGTACGATTCCAGTACCAACGATTTTTACGTGCTTTCTTGCCTAAGTAACATTTATCCAAATACTGATCAAACTCGTTGAGCATGATATTTGATAGCAGTGGAGAAATAACACCACCTTGTGGTACACCTTCGCTTGTAGCACAGAATAAATTACGTTCAATGTGACCTGCCTTTATAAATCGCCAAAGTAATTTATTGAATCTCTGGCAACTAATACGCTTTCGCACACATTTCATTAATAATTGATGGTGAACTGTATCAAAGTAACTTGATAGATCTCCTTCAATTACCCAACGTCCCCTCGACTCATTTGCATCAGTTAGCTGTAGCTTAACTGTACGAATGGCATGATGAACGCTTCGCTCAGGTCTAAAACCATAAGATAATGAATGAAAGTCATTTTCCCATATTGGTTCCATCGCCATGAGCATGGCACGTTGCACTATCCTGTCTCTTAAGGTTGGTATACCTAAAGGGCGTTGCTTCCCATTGGCTTTAGGAATATAAATTCTTCTGGCAGGCATAGGTTGATAATTACCTGAGAGTAAATCATCTCTGATTTCATCTAGGTAGTCATTCAGATTAGCCTGTAAATGAATTTTCGTTATCCCATCAATGCCAGGTGTTTTGGCCCCCTTTGAAGAAAGCGTTACCTCGGCCGCTTGGCAAAGCCATTGCGGGTGACTGATAAGGCGCAGTAATCGATTAACGCGATGCGTTTTATCGGTTGCTGTCCATGTTGCTAATTTACGTTGCATTTCACTGATTATCAAAGGTCTTCACCCCATTAAGGTCAGATAATTTGCTCACGCAAATCAATTAAACTGCGCCCCTTCGCCATGTAATGGGCTTTCCCCATCTCGGACTACTACGAACGCTCCGCCAACTTGCGTGTCATCGGGGTCTTGCTCCCTTAACATTCACTGCAAGCCTTCCTCGGTTCACCTATTTGAACTCAAACATATTGGGGGGGATGCCGATCGCAGTCTTTAACCTTATCGTGCTGTAAGGTGATGATACTCAAACGCTTAAATTGTGACGTAAACTTTTGTCCATTAATAGATGCATATTTGTCATCTACTAAATCGAATAGAATGCACCTACCTATAACACTCTATTAGTATCATACTGCCTATTAATTCGTGTAGGCAGTGGCGACATTTCAGCCCACAGATGCGGGTTAATCGGTTCATGTTCTTCATCCGTCCAATACTCAGTCTAGAGAAGCATCTTGGCTTAACGAATTCGCCTCACTTCCCGTTGTCAGCAGGTTACGTCACCTCATTAGCATACAATGAGTCACCGCTGCCCAGACTCAACTACTTGCACAACCAAGTAGCGACGCAAATTAGCTAGCTTCTGCTATTTAATTTACGCATTTCAAATAGACTTGTAGTTCATTAAAGCAATCCTTGCTAGTGCTGAACTCCGAGCACACTATAGGTAATATCACCGACCCAATGCGTGTTATGTGAATCAGGGTTAAACTCTCGTTTTAAGAGGTTCTGTGCGTACTTATGTTCATCACCTGAGTTAGGGTAGTAATGTTTTTTCTTCGGCCTGATGGCTTTTATATTCAACTTTTTCATCAGTGCCGCTGTTTTATATATTCCAATCGTATGATTTAACGCATTCAGTTCAACGTTCACTCTGCGTCTACCATACGTATAACCAGAATCGTCAGCGATAGATTTAATTAACTCCAGCAGTGCCTGCTCTGACTTATTTGGCGCGACGGGCGCATAGTAATAACTACTTGTACTGACTTCTAAAGCACGACACAACTCAGATACCGTATAGCTTGGGGTCGCTTTCTTCAACGCTTTAATTACTTTAAATTTTGATTGTCGCGAATGAAGAAAGCGGTGGCTTTTTTTAATATATCATTATCCCTTAAAGCTCGCTGTAGCTGCTTCTCTAGCAATTGAATACGTTGCTGTTCTGGTGTGAGTGCTTGTACATTTCCCGGGCTCTTACCATCTAGCTCAGATAGATATTGTTGCTTCCAACGTGATACTGCTGACTTTCCTGCGCCAGACATCTCTTCAATTTGCTTATTGGTATAACCTTCTTCTACCATTAATTTGGCATATTCAAGTTTTTGTTGTGCACTGAGTGTTACTTTTGATTTTCTGGTCATAGTGATACCTTTTGGGTTTAGCTCATTTTACGCTATAAACCTGTCCAGTTTCATTAGACCATTACAGTTGAGCGAATTTTGGTTAGAAAATTTTTGGTATTCTTTTTGGATGGTTTGATCAACAGTTTACCTTTGTACTTACGTACATTTTGACCTAAAAAATCAAATCCCTCGTCAATGTGTGTGATTTTGGTTTTTTCCTCAGATAGTTCTAAACCTCTTTCTTTGAGAAATTGGATTAGTGCTGGTTTCACAGTTGATTCCAGATGTTCTTTGGAAGACCCTGTGACGATAAAATCATCAGCGTATCGCACAAAATTAACTTTGTTAGGATTCGTTTTAAGTTTGGTTTTTCCACTGACCCTATGTTTTACACCTGATATAGTTTCTATCAGGTGTTCCATTCCATCCAATGCAATGTTGGCGAGTACGGGCGAGATAATTCCGCCCTGTGGTGTTCCCTCGTCTGTGTTAGAGAATAAGTTACCATCCACTACTCCTGCCTTTAACCATTCCTTGAGAATCTTTTGATTCATTGGGATTTGGTTGAGCAGCCATTCATGATCGATGTGATCAAAACATCCTTTTATATCACCTTCCAACACCCATTGAGCGCATCGTTTACTGCTCAGAATTACGTGACAGTATGCAATGGCATCCGCACAGCTTCTTTGAGGTCTGAAGCCGTATGAATTTTTATCAGCCATACACTCTGATACTGGTTCCAAGGCTAGTAAGTGAAGTGCTTGCATAGCTCGGTCACGCATCGTTGGTATGCCTAGGTGTCTTAGCTTACCATTTGCTTTAGGGATTGAGACCCTGCGCAGCGGTTTTGCCTTATACCCTGTATTGGTTAATGATAGAGTGGCTTTCCATTTAGCTTCTGGTGTGCTCCAAGTTTCCTTGTCAACGCCAGATGTTTTCTTACCTTTGTTTTCTGTCACTCTTTTTACTGCCAAGGTTTTGGCAGAATAAGAGTGGGTTAGCAGTCTTTGTAAAGCTTTAACTTTACCATACCTGCCTTCCTTTTGAGCCTTTACGATCCTTGCCTGTAATGACTTAACCTTTCGGTTGGTAGTCATCCAGTCTATGCTGTGCCACCCCCCATTGGTTGTGGGCGCACAAGATTTGGTTTGCACCTTTTCTTTCATTTGCTTTCCCTCATTAAAAGTCTTATTACTCAAATTTCGCAATTGAGCACCGAGTAGAAGTCAGCCCTCTTTCAAGTAGAGTAAGAGGCAGAGCGTAGTCGAACTATTTCTCTGCTTCTCCTCTCCGAACCGTACGTGCACCTTTCAGCGCATACGGCTCTCCGCTTAATTGTGGCTAACAGCCATTGCAACATCGTTATAGCGAGACGTGACGGTGTTTCTAATTTCATCTCTAAGATATGGGTTTGATTCGGGTAATCGCCATCGAAATTGTAATTTAGGACTACTCACTAACCTAAATAGTGATGCACCACATAAATTACCGCGATTACTTTCACCAAACAACACCCATGTCGTTGCCTGATTTGGCGTTGGCCGTTTGATCCATTTCATCATTAATGACTTAATAGAGCAGCGATATTTCCTCGCCAACCACTTAGCAAGTTTCCAGAAAATAATACGATCAATTTTACTGTAAACTTTAGCGGTATAATCAGTGTGTCGATAAAATTGTGACCAGCCCTTAAGTTTACGATTGAGCTGTTCAACTTTGTCTATCTTGCTACAACTATGATCTCCTGATAAAGCTTGGCTCAATGAATGAGAAAATGCTTTAGCTTTACCATGTGGAATACCAGACACCACACGCATATTACCTTTTGGTCCACGCTTTCGAATAATCCTATGTCCAAGGAAGATAAACCCATCATTTACATGGGTAATATGGGTTTTCTCCATATTAAGCGTAAGTTTTAGCTTACCTTCAAGGAAGTTTCGACACTGATCACGAATTGCTTCTGCTTGTTGTTTATTACCTTTGACAATCACGAGAAAATCATCGGCATAACGACAATAAGCAACCGCAGGGTTCCATTGTCTATTTTCCTTTAGTGCAATACTGCGCTTATCTTGAATAGTACGATTCCAGTACCAACGATTTTTACGTGCTTTCTTGCCTAAGTAACATTTATCCAAATACTGATCAAACTCGTTGAGCATGATATTTGATAGCAGTGGAGAAATAACACCACCTTGTGGTACACCTTCGCTTGTAGCACAGAATAAATTACGTTCAATGTGACCTGCCTTTATAAATCGCCAAAGTAATTTATTGAATCTCTGGCAACTAATACGCTTTCGCACACATTTCATTAATAATTGATGGTGAACTGTATCAAAGTAACTTGATAGATCTCCTTCAATTACCCAACGTCCCCTCGACTCATTTGCATCAGTTAGCTGTAGCTTAACTGTACGAATGGCATGATGAACGCTTCGCTCAGGTCTAAAACCATAAGATAATGAATGAAAGTCATTTTCCCATATTGGTTCCATCGCCATGAGCATGGCACGTTGCACTATCCTGTCTCTTAAGGTTGGTATACCTAAAGGGCGTTGCTTCCCATTGGCTTTAGGAATATAAATTCTTCTGGCAGGCATAGGTTGATAATTACCTGAGAGTAAATCATCTCTGATTTCATCTAGGTAGTCATTCAGATTAGCCTGTAAATGAATTTTCGTTATCCCATCAATGCCAGGTGTTTTGGCCCCCTTTGAAGAAAGCGTTACCTCGGCCGCTTGGCAAAGCCATTGCGGGTGACTGATAAGGCGCAGTAATCGATTAACGCGATGCGTTTTATCGGTTGCTGTCCATGTTGCTAATTTACGTTGCATTTCACTGATTATCAAAGGTCTTCACCCCATTAAGGTCAGATAATTTGCTCACGCAAATCAATTAAACTGCGCCCCTTCGCCATGTAATGGGCTTTCCCCATCTCGGACTACTACGAACGCTCCGCCAACTTGCGTGTCATCGGGGTCTTGCTCCCTTAACATTCACTGCAAGCCTTCCTCGGTTCACCTATTTGAACTCAAACATATTGGGGGGGATGCCGATCGCAGTCTTTAACCTTATCGTGCTGTAAGGTGATGATACTCAAACGCTTAAATTGTGACGTAAACTTTTGTCCATTAATAGATGCATATTTGTCATCTACTAAATCGAATAGAATGCACCTACCTATAACACTCTATTAGTATCATACTGCCTATTAATTCGTGTAGGCAGTGGCGACATTTCAGCCCACAGATGCGGGTTAATCGGTTCATGTTCTTCATCCGTCCAATACTCAGTCTAGAGAAGCATCTTGGCTTAACGAATTCGCCTCACTTCCCGTTGTCAGCAGGTTACGTCACCTCATTAGCATACAATGAGTCACCGCTGCCCAGACTCAACTACTTGCACAACCAAGTAGCGACGCAAATTAGCTAGCTTCTGCTATTTAATTTACGCATTTCAAATAGACTTGTAGTTCATTAAAGCAATCCTTGCTAGTGCTGAACTCCGAGCACACTATAGGTAATATCACCGACCCAATGCGTGTTATGTGAATCAGGGTTAAACTCTCGTTTTAAGAGGTTCTGTGCGTACTTATGTTCATCACCTGAGTTAGGGTAGTAATGTTTTTTCTTCGGCCTGATGGCTTTTATATTCAACTTTTTCATCAGTGCCGCTGTTTTATATATTCCAATCGTATGATTTAACGCATTCAGTTCAACGTTCACTCTGCGTCTACCATACGTATAACCAGAATCGTCAGCGATAGATTTAATTAACTCCAGCAGTGCCTGCTCTGACTTATTTGGCGCGACGGGCGCATAGTAATAACTACTTGTACTGACTTCTAAAGCACGACACAACTCAGATACCGTATAGCTTGGGGTCGCTTTCTTCAACGCTTTAATTACTTTAAATTTTGATTGTCGCGAATGAAGAAAGCGGTGGCTTTTTTTAATATATCATTATCCCTTAAAGCTCGCTGTAGCTGCTTCTCTAGCAATTGAATACGTTGCTGTTCTGGTGTGAGTGCTTGTACATTTCCCGGGCTCTTACCATCTAGCTCAGATAGATATTGTTGCTTCCAACGTGATACTGCTGACTTTCCTGCGCCAGACATCTCTTCAATTTGCTTATTGGTATAACCTTCTTCTACCATTAATTTGGCATATTCAAGTTTTTGTTGTGCACTGAGTGTTACTTTTGATTTTCTGGTCATAGTGATACCTTTTGGGTTTAGCTCATTTTACGCTATAAACCTGTCCAGTTTCATTAGACCATTACATCTGCTCAGCATTCCCGCCGGGTGTTTGGATACAGAGGTCTCTATGTCACCAACAGCTCACATCTTTGCATCTAGCAAAGCTTTTTGGGATAAAGGTTTAGATTCTGTGCCAGAATTCGAGGGGCTGCCAGAGTGAGCAGCTATCACATAATCGGGTAGCCGGAGGTCTCTAACTTCCAGCCCCCACACCACCGATCATGTGCTTTTTATGAACAGGAACTGCGATGGGGGGACATCTCTTGTAATGTGATGAATATGTATCCAAATCTCTCTCAGTGGTGTTAATCCGTGGGACGCTGAATTGAAAAGCTCAGCCATAATGTAAAGTCACCCCACCTTTTCTTATTGGTAATAAAAATGACGCTAATGATGCTCTGACTATTGCTGAAGCGTCACTTAGAGCAATAGTTTGTTTTATCTCAATTAAAGCCGTTGAACAACAAGATGTTCAATGGTTACAAAGGATCCGCGAACCGTTTGTAAAACAATGAACGAGTACACTAAATCAAGTCTGTGGTTTTAAAGTGTAAAGGCACATAAGACTTTTAGAATGTCATGATGGCACGGCAACGAAATAGCCATTAGGTGCCAAATATATCATTTTCATGGGTGATTACTGTACAATACTTGTAAATGAAAATTGTTTTTATTTGCGATAATGTTGTGATATAGTCTCATTTGTGGTGATTCTAGATAATATATGTATCCTCCAAAGGTCTTGCAAAGGATGTGGAGGTGTTAATTAGAGATATGTCAGGGTGATACGGCAAAGGATAGGTAAGGTTTTAAAATGACTTTTTGCAGTGACATTGAAATAAACATAGTGAATGAACAGCAGCAAATTGAAAGTACGGTTGGACATAACTTTGTACAGTTGATGCCCGGTCTTTCAGTCAGCTTATCTACAGCACAAGATATGGGGGCTGCCGATACCAAACACGTATTCCCTGGCGATGACCAGTATATTCATTTAAATAGTGTTCTGGCGGGGAAGTTCGAAGCGACAGTAAGCAATAAACTTTTACAATGTAAGTGCGGAGACTTCAATATTGGCTTTTCAAGTGGTGAGAGTTTCTGTGCATATCACAGCAATGATTTTAGCAATCTAGAAATCATGATAAAGCCAGAAGTACTTGCTGAGCTTGCTGGTGAAGAGCTCAGTGGCATTGATCTTGGCAAGAATATGTCGTTCTTTGTGAAGCAAAGTGGTCCTTGTCGCAAAGTCAGTGCATGTGCAAATCGCATCTATAAGCTGATAAAAGAGCAGGAAAGCAAACCACTTCTATTACATTCTGCGACTCTAGATTATTTATATTGGCATCTCACCGCGCTTAAGTCAGTTGATATTAGTAACCAGATCCCACTTCGAGAGAAAAAGCAGCTTATGGCAGCAAGAGACTTTTTGCTTGCTGATTTGAGCAGCCCCCCGACGATTTCAGATGTGGCTAAGGCGGTTGGGTTAAACCAGTGCAAGCTTAAGAAAGGTTTCAAGGCATTGTTTAATAATACCGTGTACGGCTGTTTCCAAGAAGAAAGAATGCACAAAGCAATGAATTTACTGAAGGACAATAATGTGACTGAAACGGCAATCTCGTTGGGTTACAGCAATGTTAGTCATTTTAGCGTGGCATTTAGAAAACAGTTTGACGTGCTTCCTAAGGAAGCTCGGCTAAACTTGGCGCCTACCATCGTTGGCAATTTAATTTGACCAACTAGCACAAACATCGCGCTCCTGAGATCGTGAAGTTACACATTTGGGAGCCTGAACTTGGTTCAGGAGCCCATGCACATTAAATCTCAACGCCTTGTTTTGGGTTGATCGCGAACCAAGCCGCAATGGCGTGTCGTTATCGTCAGAGTAAGCATACTAAATAACCTGAACTCTGGATAAATAGCTAAAACTACTCGCTTCACCGTGAATAAAAGTCATACCCTTATTGAGTAGGAACTTAGCTCACGGCTTGGAGCTTTTTAGCTTTGTTCAAGGTTATGTCTGCTGCGCCATCACTTTTGATGTTCCAAGTAATATCTAAATTACTCTGGCTTGCTAAAAAGGTTAGTGCTTCTTGCTCCATTTCTCTCACCATGTTTACAAGCTCAGGGCAGCCCAGCTCTTTAAACATTGCAGCATATGCACAATCTGTGATTGAAATGGTAATCGCTTGCGAACCATTTATTGACTCTTTAAGCGTAAATAGGCCAAGTTTAGCGTAATTTCGTAGCCAAGTTAGCCAGTATTCTAAAATAGCATCTTCTTTTTGAGCGAACATATTAAAGGACTCAGGATTTGGCCATAGCCAGCGCATTTCCATTTTGCCTGTTGCTAAAAACATCTCGCGGTACAACCGATAGGCTTGCTCTTTGCCTAATACTTTTCTGGCATTGGCGTAACCGGAGGTAAACATGCTCATATCGCGTGTGATGGATTGCCATATCTCACTGTATTCACCCGGATGTTTATCTCGCCAATGCTGTAGGCGCTTTCCATCACGTTGCCAGGCAAGCAAAGTTGAGATCACAAACCGAGTAAAACTGAATGTATTTGTGGCTGCTTTGAGTGCATGCCAAATCTGTGATTTATAAAGATACTCTTGTTGTCGCTTGGCCATTTTTGGGTGTTGTTTGGTCACGGTATACCAGTTTAAACCTAAGTTTCTTAGACTATTTATGTCTGACGAAACACTGTCTACCCAACCAAACTGCTGATCCGCTTGATGGATGTTCTGTTCGTTTGCTGGTTTGGCTGTTACACCATAAAGCGCAAGCGTTTGTAACAATACTTGACGCGTATCATAAGTTAGGTGCTCTACTGCTGTTACACCATAGCTTGTAGAAAATGCGTTATTTAGCCAGCACTCGACGGCCACACATGCCATTTTGGCTGTAAGCTCGTAAGAAGAAACGACGCCATGTAATATCAATCCTGATTGTGGAGCATTGTCTGGGTATACCCACAAGCAAGTGTCTGGGTCGGAGTCTTTTTTCGTTTTAAGCTTTTGACCGTTATTAAAGAACATATTCGAGAAAAACGCATTCTTGCGCTCTCCAAGACGATATTTACTCATGAATTTCGCAAATCCAAGCGTTAAGTGCTGGATATGATAACGGCTATCAAGGTGCTTAATATCTAAGTCTTCGGCAACATCTTCACAGCTAAGCCCAGCCACTTCTGGTGTTGCAAATGGAATAAGGTCCGCAGGCTTTTTCAGGGCAGGGAAGGCAAACTGATGTTGTTCGTCTTGCCAAGGTGTATTAACTTGCTAAAATTGCCTGAGGGCTGGTTTCACCGCCACCATACGCGGCGCCCATATATAAACGACACTGGTAGTGTCCTTTAGCTGACGCTTTTTTGTGAGCAAGCTCAGTCAATAATAATGTAGAAATCCCTGGAGAGAAGCCCATGCCAGTAAGCAGCAGGCGCTGCTTTGACTTGGCCTCAGTGTTTAGTGTAAGCACTTGCTCCGCTGCATGCAGACTGTCGTTGATATCGACAGCATCAATATTCGCGCTTAGGCACAATTGATGTGCTTGCATGGCAAATTTATCCATAGGGCCTAATGCAATGACTGCTAAGTTAAATTGTTGCAAAGTTTCAATACTTTTGGCTTGGTCGTTAATATCAAAAGCGACATATTCTATGTGATCTGGTATTACTCCTGCCTTTGGTGTTCGCCTTGCTGCACAGCTCAGTTTTAGATCAGGATGACGCGCACTGAGTAAATGAATGATGCGCCTGCCTGACTCACCAGTGCCCCCTAAGACGATGATTTTTTTGCTCATGCGGCCTCCTGTTTAGCAGTTTTGTCTGATCCAGAGAGGGTGAGGCTTGCAACAACTCCTGCTTGTTCTAAATCGCTAATAAAGTCACTGGCATCAACGGCTTCATGCAGCATCATAGGACCAACTTTGGTAATTTGATTGTTAAGTAATTGCTTGGCTGTAATGCCTATAATAAAGCCCGTCGCCTGATAGGTGTCTTCAAGAATGATCTGGCCGCGCTGTATGCTGCCATCAGCACACTCGATTTCGGCATCAATACCATAAACGGGTGGGAGCTTACGCATATCTTTAGCCGAAGCCTTACATAACCAGCGAGCAGCACGAGCGATATTTTTATGATTTTTATACATCTTAAATATCTTTGCGATCATGCAAACAAACATAGCGCGAGGGCCCAAGTTGGCACCATAAACCTTAGCTGTTTTTATGCCTTGCTTGTTGGCAAGCTGTACAATTTCTTCTGCATAAATCAGCATGGTTGATGTCGTACCAATGGGAGCTGGAAAATGTGCCTTTGTGCCTGCTTTGGAGAACTTTTCTGACTTAATTTGTTTGTTTTCTAAATAGCAAAACCCACGCTCGTGCCCAAAATCACCGAGTCCATGAATAATGTCCCACGCCGAGTTATAGCTCCAAGCGTCTCGGCCAACATATTGCACTTTTATGGACTTTACAGTTTTGCCATTGCTGCGTTGTTGCATAAGATAGTTAGGGAACACACCTGAGAGGCCGGGTAACAAACCTACGTTAATGATAAGTGGCACTTTGCTCTTGTTGTGCTTTTCATGCTCATGGAGTGATGCGTAAACGGGGTCGTAACCACCGGCATCTATAATGGGCACGTTTAATTTTTTACATGCTAAGACTATTTGGTCACCGATAATGCCTGAAGGACCAACACATGCGACGACTAGCTCGATCTCCTTTAAATGAGCTTGCAAGTCGTCAGGATTTTGGGCATCCAGTTGAACCGTGCTTATACGGTCTTGGAATTGCAATATTGCACTGGGCAATGAGGCTGTTCTGCGCGAGGCAAATGTGAGCGTTGCGTCGGTATGTTGGAGCAAGTACTGCGCTACTTTTAAGCCTACTTGACCTGTGCTACCGAGCAATAATACGGATTGAGCTTGCATGATAACTCCCTTATTAAGCGTTTCAACGCATTGATATTGTGTTGTATAAAGTAAAAGTGGCGCAAAGTAAGTTAGTGCCACCTTTCCCTATTTATCGGTTTAGAAATTGGTGCCGACCGTGAGGCCAATAGTCCTTGGGTTACCTGCTTCTGCTGTTACACCAAAACCAAAGTTAAATGCAACTTTTGAATAATATTCATCGAGCGTATTTTTCACCCATAAGTGCGCATACCAGTTTTCGGTTTCAAGGCCCACTTTGGCATTCAAGAGATGATATGCTGACTGTCTCATTTTGTTACCCGCATCAAAGTAATGTTCACCCGTGTAAATGTTTTCTAGCTGTGTGAATAATATGTAGTCGCTGTTTAACTCAGTGCGATTGCTAATGGATAAGTTTGCGCTGAGCTTTGGCGTATTCGGCAGGCGATTATCTGAGTAATCCTCTACTACGCCAGTTGCTAAATTTACACTCTCGTACTCGCTATAGGTCGCATCCACATAGCTACTAGAGAATCCAACAGTCCAGTCTGGGTGGGGGTGATAACGCGATTCAAATTCGATACCTCTGCTGGTACTGTTACCAGCATTGTCAGTAATAATGGTGGTATTTTCTAACATTTGCTGAACTTGTTGGTCGTCTAAAGATACATAAAAAGCAGTGATTGAGAAGCTCAGCTGGTTATCTAAAGCTAATGCCTTATATGCTATTTCATAGTTATTACTGTACTCTGGCTCAAAGCTGGGCTTGCTTAAGTTAGGATACACAGTATCAAATCCACCAGCTCGATAGCCCTTACTCCAAGAAGCATAAATTAGGTCGTCATTACTTGTTTGATACGAGAGGGCCAATTTGGGCAGCACTTCGCTGAATTTTTTCTCTCCATCATATTGCGAAGTAACGGCGGTAGACTGGGAGTTAATATTGATGTCAGCTGCTCGTTGCTCTTGGTGATAACGTAGCCCAGCAATCACAGTAATGTTTTCGTTGATTGCATAGTCAATTTGTCCAAATGCAGCCCAAGCTTGGTCGTCTTTGCTGATGACAGAGCGATCAACCATAGGCCCGCTACCTGGATACAGCGCAGAAAAATTTAAGTCATGTCTTGCCGTGTAATGAGCATTGGCTTTATAGGCATAGACGCCAGCTAGCCAGTGGTAATTATCGGTATTTTTTGAGCTCCAACGCATTTCATGAGAAAGCTGGTCAAATTTTTCAGTCGAGTGACTGTGGTATTGGTAACTCGGATCATGGCCGGTGTCTTGATCGGCGGTGTTAAAGTTGTCCCAATCACGCCAGCTTGTGATTGAGATAAAATCTACATTGTCACCGGTATAATCGAGTGTTATCGAGGCACCGAGCGCATCACGATCATCGACCCCTTCAAAGTCATGCTCTACTTGATCTGGGTTTGCTTTGATGTTCTCAAGTGGACCTATTGCATATGAATCGCCACGAAAATGTTCATAATCGACAATGAAATTGGCTTCGAGATTGTCCGAGGCAACCCATCTTAGTTTTGTTCTCGCACTGATATCATCCCGTGCGCCAAAGTCTTTATTGAGGTAAGTGTTTTCAAGATAGCCATCGGAATTGTGTACTGATACAGACAAGCCAAGGAACAGGTCATCGTTATTAATAGGCGTATTGACGCCTAATCGAGCTCTTTTTGAGCCAAAGTTGTCAGCCGAAAACGTTCCCTTAAACTCTTGTACTTCATCTGGTTGCTTGGTGGTGATATTGATAACACCCGCAAGAGAGTTACCACCGTACAGCGTACCTTGAGGGCCACGAAGTACTTCAACACGTTCGATATCGACAAGGTCCAAATCGAAAATACTATTATTGCTGTAATTAACGCCATCGACGTAAAAACCAATGGTTGGCTCGGTAAATAAACCAGGACCTATACCACGAATAAAGACGTTGCTGTCTCTTCGACCGCCCCAGCTATAAACGTGTAAACTCGGGATTGCGTGCCCAAGTTCGGTGATGGAATAGGTTTCTGAGTCGATCAGTTCTTGTCCAAAAATTGCGGTTACGCTGGACGCCACTTCCATGATATTGGCGGCCCGTTTTTCGGAGGTGACCTCAATACGCTCTAAATCTATTTTTTTAGCTTGTTCGTCAGCATAAACAGCTGAAGAAACAGCGCCTAAGCTAAGGGCAAATAATGCGCGCGTAACGTGACGGCTAAGTTTTGAAAGCGAGTGACTAGAATTGGCTGCAGGTGTCAGCTTGTAACGATACATATTAAGTAAGCTCCTAATAACAACGAGTAGAGTAGTTGGGTACTAAAGTATTGCTGTGTAAGAAACTCGCTTTTAGGCTGATTTCTGTTCAGCAGCGGCCATGTGGTCGGCCCTATTTTTTATTGTTCGTTATTGTGTGAGTAGGGGGATTTAGGTACTACCCGAAAACGGTAATTACCCCTCTCTGCGGGTTTTTTTAAAGCGGGATATAGCGAAGGATTAAAATGATTAAGGCGCGTGCATATCGCGCCTTAATTAGATGTTTATAACTGTCGGACATTGTCACTGTATGCGATATCAATAAAAGCGCCATTTTCATTAATGAAGAGCTTACTGGGAGGTTGAGGTAAGTACATTCTTAACTCCGCTTTGCCTTCGTTAAAATATACTTCTTGGTCGTGGCTTTTGGAGATCCCAGCTTGTTCAAAGTAAATAGTAACAGAGGATGTGCCTGAATAGGGCGCTCGCAAGGCGTTGTCGTTTTGTTGTTCAATACTAACGGCTTTTAAGTTCGCAACAAGGCTGTAGTGATTGTTATTGAGTTTTTCCAGCTGTAGGTTTTGTACTGTAAAGTCATGTAACACTACCTGTTGAAATAAAGTGTGTAGCTGCTTTTTGTACTGAGCGTGTACGATCTGCGTAAGC
This sequence comes from Pseudoalteromonas sp. KG3, assembly GCF_030436385.1. Taxonomy (NCBI): domain Bacteria; kingdom Pseudomonadati; phylum Pseudomonadota; class Gammaproteobacteria; order Alteromonadales; family Pseudoalteromonadaceae; genus Pseudoalteromonas; species Pseudoalteromonas sp. KG3. Next base: position 1,691,680 of record NZ_CP098523.1, on the reverse strand, counting down.
TGTTGATATAAATGTTGTGCAGACACAAAATGTCGCCCTTGTTGTGCACGGTAGTTAACTACCGTGTCCTTAACCACGCTGCTAAATTGTTTATCGCCAATAAGTTGCGATGCAGCATAGACTGCAAGTTGTGACTTGTTATTGGCATAAGGTTGCAGTGTCAATGCTAGCGCATTTTTCTCCACACCTGACTCTTTGGTCCGTGTTAGTAGATATTCATCGGTGAGGGTTGTCAGTAATTGTTGTCTTGCTTCGCTGCTAAGCCCTGACTTGGTCAGCGCAAACCAGGTAGGGATCCCCTCAGACAGCAAGGGATAACCCGCGGTGTTAGCGACTGCAATGTTCTGCCACCACACTTGTGCTATAGCGCGATGCAATGTATATCCTAGCCAATCAATACTGGGCGGCTGTTGGTAATTATGCTGCCAAGCCGACATTTCAGGGATCAGCACTAGATTTGCACTCACCGTTTGTTCCCCCATCCCCTGTGGCAGTGCGGCAATTTTTAAGCTGTTATAAGGGTAGGCGACGAACACCGCTTCACCTTGTTCAAGGGCATGCATTGCGCGCTGCAACATCGTATTAATGATGATTTCATCAGCATTGACATAAAACAGATCGATAGATACTTCTTGCGCCGTCTTAGGGCTTATCCACTTCGCTTGGCGTGTCTGATACTTTGCGCTCACAATGGCTGGCTTCCAGTGACTGGGCGTGGTTGTGCTATATTCATAGCTATGGCGATGGCCAAGAACTTGGTGATTAATCAGTTCTCCTGGTGCGACAACAACTTGGTTGCTGGGCACGTCTATTTTCAACTTATAGGTTATTAAGTCTGCATCATTGTGTTGATAAACATCGGATGTGGTAGATTGACTAAAAAAGTCTGACGCTAACGGGTCGAGTTTATGTTGCTCTCGCAGAGCATTGTCTTTGATTATCTTGTCTCTTTCAAACCCGATTGTGGGCCAAAAATCCGCATTGATATAGCTCGCACTTTTTGTCACATTGCCGAGGTAGTCGGTTGCACGATTGCTATAGCCTTGGTATTGCACTGAGGCAGTCATACTAAGCTGACTTTGTTGTTGAAAAGACAGTGGAGTATTAAAAGCCCATCCCGAGACTTGATGCGTATCGTCGCTAATAACAGGCGAAAGTGCTTGTCCCTTCATACTGACTTCATCGATAGAAGTAAAATCGTCAGTGTTAATTAGCAGTTGTTCTATGCTCGTGTGATGTGGGTTAAGAAGTGTAAAATTGGCCGTATAACCAAGCGAACGCTTATTTGGGTGAAGCGATATGGCAATTTCAGCATGGTTAATTTTAGGATGCGGCTGGGTATCAAATTGACGATATTGCTGTTCATAATCAACTTGCTTTGCATAGCCATCAGCTTGAGTTTGAAACTGACCATTGATAATCATATCTTGATGGATTGAATGCGCTTGATAGACAAAAATCGTAACCGCTAACAGCATAAAGGCAAGTGAACGTGGTGCGACTTTGCGTGGCAATACCATTAACCTTTCTTTAAATGGTGCAATTATGCCCCTTGGCCAGAACCAGCTGACCAGCATCAGCAATACGCAATAAAAGCTGAGCCAGTAGAGCATAATATTGATATCTCTGACGATAAACTGCTCCATAGATGCAAGCTCAGACAGCTGCGCGATGGATGGCCATGCCCACAAAAACATAAAATTTTCTACAGCGTTTGTTTCATTGAATATCGCTGGGGAAATACACAGCATCACAGCGAGCACTTGCGCTGCAATTTTGGACTGTAAAAGTCCATAACTGATGATTGCAATGAACACATAAGCCAGCATTAATGGCAGTAATACGATAAAACTTAAATGCAACAAACTCTGCCAATCAGGGTCGATGTAGCCTTGTACTAATTGAGTGGCCAATAAACCTGTAACCGGAACCAGCATCAAAACAACTGCAACAATGACCGCACCGATGATGTGGCTAAGCGGCGCTTGCCAGTCGGGTGCAGGGCACACAGCAACAAGCTGCGCAGTATTGAGTTGGTGGTCTTTGTGGCATTGATCAACGACGAAGAATGCGGCAGCGAGCATAGTGAAAATTAAGCTTGGGTAAATTAAAACGGGCAGGAGCGTGTGGGTTTTTGGCAAGATGGCTGCACTGCCCTCAATTCCCGGTAAGCGGTAACTCAATCCGGCGATAAGTAACATTAACGCCAAGGTCAACATTGAAAGGTAAAATGCTCGATTAGTAATGATTTGCCGTGCTTGTAAATACCCAGCATGGGCGCTGAATTTGAGCCAATAGGCTATCGCATCATTGGTTACGAGTGCCAATGGAGCCATGTTTAACTTACCTGAGCGGTGTTGTTGTTGGCCTTTAGTTACCTGCTTGGCGGCCGACTTTTGACTGTTGCTGGTTCTGAATGTTGTTAAATCAAAGCGCCACCAAGCAAATGCGAGCAGAGTAAGTGCCGAGCTCAAATAGAGGAGGCGGTTATACAGTAAGGTGCTGTCTAAGCTTAAAAACTGGCTCATTCTTTGTTCTGCCGTCCAGTAAAAAATTTGCCCTTCAACCGTGACTTTGCCCAGTGGATCGACAATTCGCAACCAAGGCGCTTGTGGTGCTCCATCACCAAATAAGGCGGTGATCAAGACAAACGATCCTACTGCTATCATCATGGCGGCATAAGCTGGTGTAGCGCGGCCCGTGAGTGCGGTGAGCGCAAAAGGAATGGCAGTATAAACAATACAAGCAGGCAGCACCCAAATTAGCATCGCATGTAAAATATGTGGCCATGAGGTGGCCATAAAATCACTGGCAGGGTAGAGCCCAAACAGATTTGATACCATAGGCAGAGTAACCATGGCGATGATAACCGAGCTCATCACCAACATTACAATAACTAAACAAGCTAAGTATTTACCTATAAAATAGTGTTTACTATTAATATCAAAACTATACAAATAATCTGCCGTTTTCGAATTAAGATCCCTAAGTAATGTGGGGATCACTAGTGCGCTGCCTACGGTGGCCGCCCAAAACGTGTAGTACATAAACAGGTAATAAATAGCGTATGGAGAATTGCGAGCGACCCTGCCACTTTGCATCAGCATATCCCATTCACCGCCTAGCATTTCTCGATAGCCCATAATGATCATGGCAATCAAGCAACCCCAAGTGGCTGTGGAGCGCAATCGATATTTAAGCTCAAATAAAAAACTGGTTACAAACATGCGAGCTCCTTAAACTGCAAGTTCTGGGACGTAGCTGAAGTAGAAGTCTTCAAGGTCCGCAGCGCTTTGCGTAAAGTGAGCAGGTGCAGTGTCGCTTTGAATTGTGGCTTGTATCTCGCCTTTAACAATGCGTGTTGAAATCACTTTGTGGTTGCTTCGCAGTTGCTTTAATTCTTCTCGAGATACCGACTTATGCCAAATCTGCTGAGCAATGGATGCGACGAGTTCATCTGGCTTGCCACGCGCAAGTATTGTGCCCCGGTTGAGGATACCCATATCGCCACATAGGTTTGTCACATCTCCCACAATATGTGTGGAAAGGATCACAATGGCGCTGTCAGTAAGCTGATGCAAAATACTGTAAAAGCGGTTACGCTCGGCAGGATCTAGCCCCGCTGTTGGTTCATCGACAATGATGACTTTTGGGTTGTTCAATAAAACTTGGGCGATACCAAAGCGCTGACGCATGCCTCCTGAGTAAGTATCTACCGCTTTGTGACAATGCTCAGTGAGATTAACGAGCTGCAATAATTGGTCAATTTTGCTTTTCCGCTGCTTGGCGTTTTGAATGCCTTTTAAACGGGCGAAATAATCTAACATATCAGTGGCGGATGCATTGGCGTAGACACCAAAGTCCTGTGGCAAGTAGCCTAACTGACGACGAAACTCAGTGGGGTTTGCAAAGATGCTTTGTCCATCAAAGTGTATTTCGCCGCTATCGGGCGTTTGCAGTGTGGCAATGGTGCGCATAATACTGCTTTTTCCAGCACCATTGGGACCAAGTAGGCCAAACATGCCTTTTCCTATGGTTAAGTTGATAGCTTTAAGTGCATGTACACCATTTGCATATGTTTTTGATACATCGCGAATTTCTAATTCCATCTCATTAGCTTCTATTGTTGATTTTAGGTTGCCGCGCTGCGCAATGGCACCGCTGAGTTTGAGGTCAACTGGTTTTGAGTTTCAAGTGGTAAGCACAGCGGTTTTATGACTTTGCCATAGCGCTGAGGCACGACTGAAACATCAATATTGAACAGTTGGTTAATGATTTGCTTGGTGACTACTTGTTGCGGTGTACCATCTGCCACTATTGCGCCTTTTTTAAGGGCGATAATTCGGTCACTGAATTGACTAGCTTGATTGATATCGTGCAGTACCATCACAATGGTTTTGCGCTCATGAATTTGCAACTGCTTGAGCAGGTCTAAAAGCTGAAACTGGTGACCTAAGTCGAGATAAGTGGTGGGTTCGTCTAAGAGTAAAATCTCAGACTGTTGGGCTAAAGCCATGGCCAGCCACGCTCTCTGGCGTTCTCCACCCGATAAATGTTCCAGTGGTTTATGTTGTAATTCTTCTAATTGGGTCTTTTTCAATGCCCACGTGATTGCATGCTGATCGTGTTGCGATAATGTGTTAAACAATCCTAAGTAGGGAAACCGGCCATGTCCTACGAGTTGCTTTACGAGCATTCCACCCGGTGCTTGCGGGTTTTGCCCGAGTAATGCTAGCTTTTTTGCTAACGCTTTAGGGCGCCATTTATGCAGTGGCTTTTGCTCCAAAGAGATAGTGCCCTCACTAGGTTTGGTAAGTCCTCCAAGCAATTTAAGTAGGGTGGATTTACCACAGCCATTTGGACCGACAATCGCGGTGATCTGATGGCGTGCAATTGAGACTGATAAGTTTTGTATCACGGGCTTATGTTGATAATGTAAGGCGATTTGGTTTGCGTTTAACATGACATATCCTAACTTTGACGGCGGATCAACAGGAGCAAGATGGGAATACCCAGCAAAGTAGTTAGCGTGCCTGTTGGGATCTCTAAAGGCGAGATAAGTGTGCGACTAGCAATATCTGCTGCCAGTGTTAACGTGGCTCCAGATAAAATACAGACAACCATGAGATGTAACAGGCTAGCCCCTAAACCAAAACGGTTTAGTAGCACTTTTGCAAAATGAGGCACGATCAAACCAACAAATCCCAGTGGACCTGTGACTGCAGTTGCGCTGGCCGCAAGAGCCACTGCAATAAACAAACTGATTAAGCGCCAGCGTTTTACATTGAGTCCCAACGTTTGGGCAACTTCGCTGTCTAGTTGCAGTATAGAGAGGTGCTTTAAGAGTAAAAAGCAACCAACTACACCGACAAATGTCCAAGGGAGAAGTAAATACAATTGACTAAAGTCCCTGCCATACAGGCTGCCAGCTAACCATATCAAACTGGTCTCAGTACGGTTTCCACCCCATGCCAAAATAGCCCACATCACCAACGCATTCAGTACCGCACCTATCGCCACGCCATTGAGTGCTAGTTGATTGGGTTGTAGTTGCTGTCGCCAGCTCAGTTTCAAAACCAACCCAGTGGCCAAAACTCCGCCAAGTAACGCCACCGCCGGCAACCAGACAAAGTCAAAGGTTGCGTCACTTAAATTGAGCACTTGCAGTTGAATGTAATCAACCACAAGTAAACAAAGTACGATGGCTAAGCTTGCGCCACCGTTTACCCCTAAAATACTTGGATCTGCCAGCGGGTTGCGGATCACAGCCTGCAAAATCAGCCCCGCCAAAGCAAAGTGGATGCCAACCAGCATAGCCAACAGTGAGCGTGGTAAACGCAGCTGCCAGAGTATATTCGACTCGCTCTCTAGCGGTGTCGAGGCAATAAGTGCATGCCAAACAGATTGCAAAGAAAGCGGTACTGACCCCATACACAGCGCGGCAAAAAATAAACCAACAAGCAGTGCAATGAGCGAGATTAACAGCCCATAAAAAGGCCAAGTTGGCGTGGCGATGGCAGAATGTGTCGCAATAGTTGGGTTCATATGGAGGCCTGCTTATATCGGGTATGTATTAACCAAACTAGACTTGGCCCGCCAAACAGCACACATAAAATGCCCACAGGGATCTCCTGATAATTTGCCAGTAAGTCGGAAACACTGACTAACACAGCACCACTTAGTGCGCTACCAAATAAAACATAGCGATACTCATATGCTAAGTGCTTGGGTAGCAAAGTTCGGCAAAGGTGCGGGGCAACCAAGCCCACAAAAGCGATTGGGCCTGTGACAGACACCGTGGCAGAGGTGAGTACAACGGCAAGTGCTAGCGCTTGAATACGCCATCGCTTTACCTGTCCGCCGATACTTTTTGCTATTTCGCTATCAAGCTGTAACACAGTGAGGGGACGGGCTAAAAACACGCATACAACTAGGCCAAGCAATGTGATGGGAGCTAATAATGATACATGTTGCCAAGTACGGTTTGCCACACTGCCTAGCAGCCAATAAAACAAGCCCCGTGTGTCTGTGCTTACTGAGATCAATAACAAAGTCGTTGCGGCTGCACAAAATAAAGAGATACACAAACCAGACAAAATGAGATTCACAGGCTCTAGCTTTTGTTGCCAAGATAGCCATAGCGTGACAGACATCGCTATAGTGCCTCCAAAAATACCAGCAATGAAGTGATAGTGAGTAGTCAAACTGGTGAATACGAGGAGCAAGACAATAGCCAATGCGGCTCCCGCTGATACACCGACTAGACTCGGAGATGCGAGTTCATTTTGCGTGACCGCTTGGGTAATCGCACCTGCCATCCCAAGCGCAGCGCCGGCAATCATAGCTAAAACGAGGCGGGGCATTCTCAGCTCCCAAACGACGAAGCTAGCCAGTGATTCTGACGGTGAGACAAGCACCGAGCAAAGCTCTTTTAGCGAGATTTGATAGTCGCCGATAGATATAGACAGCAGTAGGCTGAGTATTAACATGCACAAGCCTACTAGACATAAGCCAACCGGTGATACAGTAAAGCGAAGTACAACTGAATTCATCATAGTGTGTCTAAATTAAGGGTTATAAATTAACAAACTGCATCTGGGTGGCCTGTGCTTCTTTGGCTAAGCTGCTCGGCGGAGAAAACTTATCTGGATGAAGTAAATATGCCAATTCCTGCAAAATTAAACTTCTTGCTATGGGCCCATGCGGCATGACGTAATGATCTGCAACGCGATAGGCACGGCCATTTTTAACCGCTTTGAGTTGTTTCCAAACTGGATGATAGTTAAAAGGCCCAGGTTCACCCTTAAAGGAGATGATCACATCAGGGTTGAGCTGTAATAAAGACTCCATCGAAATTGGTGCTGAATCAAACTTCTTTAAGTTTGGCTGTGGCGAGGTGCCCACACTATTTTTCGCTTTTAGGGCCGTCATCATTGCAACGGTAAAATGATGATCAAAAAATGCATAAGGTACATCCGACCAATGCCACAAAAACACCACTGATTGCGGTTTGAGTGGTTGCGATGCAAAGCGTTCTAGTTGGGTGTTAAATACGCGGTTTAGTTCAACGCCTTGCGTTGATTTACCCAGCGCTTTAGCGGCGGATGTGATCGCCCGATCTGAGTCGGCTTTGGTGACTAAATCGTAGGCCAAAAAGTGGCCTATCTCTTCAAATTTGGTCGCAAAAGGCTCGGTATAGGTACGCAACCCGATGGTGAGATCAGGTTTTAAAGCTGTTAATTCCTCTAAATTAGTTTCGTGAATTTCTCCAAGGTCCACCATCTGTTTGGTTTGCTCACCAAGATAAGGTGACAACTGGTGGTTTAATGTTGAGATCCCCGCAGCCTGCATGCCAAGAGCATAGAGTAAGTCTGCCCCAAATACAGAGACCGCAGCGACCTTATTTGGCGCTGAATTAATGGTGACCAGCTTATTACGGTCATCTTTCACCGTAACGGGGAACTGGGCGTAAGCGTTGTGAGACAGTAATGCGGATAGAAATACACAAAACAACAAGTTATAGCGGCGCATTAGCGTTTCCTTGCGAAAAATTGACTTAATTAAATTGCTTCATTTTGCAGAGGTTAATAATTGAGTACTACCCATATCGGGTTGCTTATCCCCAAAAGCGATAATTTTATGGGCGTTTGCTAAAGCAGGAGCTGCCACTGCAGCTCCCTAGCTGGTTAGGGGGTGCATAACCAAGTTTTTTGCGCGGGGAACAGCAAACTCAAGTGCGAGAGAATGGCATCAATATGATCGGCTAAGTAAAAATGGCCGCCCTCGTAGGTCTCAATATTGATAGGCTGAGTGCAAACTTGCTGCCAAGCCTCTGCTTCCTCATAGCTGAGCTCGGTATCGGTTGAACCGAGCATCACTGTAAGTGGGTGCTGTAATTTAGCTGCGTTGAGGTCTGGCTGATAAGTTTCAATCAACTTATAGTCATTACGCAGTAAGGGCATCATCATATCTAGAAGCTCTGGGTAGGCGTTGAGATCAACACCTGTGCCATTTAAGCGCTTTAGCTCATTAAGCATGGCCTCGTCACTGGCTTTGTGCACTTTAGTTGCATGATGGCAACTTGGCCCTTCAACCGCTGAGACTATCAATTGAATGGGAGGCGGATAGCGATAGGCTTGAATGCGCATGGCAAGTTCGTAGGCGATGCCGCCGCCCATGCTATGACCAAACAAAATATAAGGTTTATTCAACAGAGACTTAAGGCCTGTGGCCAAAGTGCTAACCAAGCGATTCATATCCGACACTAAAGGCTCCGCCATACGGCTTTCACGGCCAGGATACTGCACTACCACAATTTCTAAGTCTGGCTCGCTGATATCGGCCCACTGGCGAAAGTAGCTTGCAGATCCGCCCGCATGAGGCAATATTATCAAGCGCTTAGAAGCATTTGGGCGTGCTTTGAAAATACGGTAACACGCGTCATTGTTGGTTTGTGTGGCATTAAGCATTGTTGTACTTCTGTGTAAGTGGTTTCAGGTAATCGCGGTCGACGGCAAAGTTGGCTAGGTCGAACTTGGCTAAAATGGCTTTAAGGTTGTCGGTGGCATACTGGTGGTGACCCCCTGCGTCCATTCCTTGTTTAAAATAAAGCTCAACAAAGCTGCGCACAAAATTGTCATTAAGGGTGTCTTTCCATGTAATAAAATCAAGTGGCTGAATATCACAGCCAAGTTCGTTAAACCACGTGTAGACCTGAGCCACTTCAGTACTTTGATCCGACACTAAGTGGAAGTTACTATTTTGACCCGTTGCACCTTTTAAGATGGCGGTGATACACCTTGCCACGTAGTCCACGGGGACTATATTTACCGCCAGTTCTGACGCAGGGTAAGCATGAATATGCAAACAGGCACGATAAAACTTTAAGAACGCATCGTTGTTAATAAACGGTGTCTTTGTGGTAGCCCATGTGATGGTACCTGGACGCAGAATATTTACCGGTACACCGTGACGCCTTGCTTCTGTGAATAAGGTTTCAGCCATGATCTTTGACTGCTCATAAGTTAAATCCACCTCACGCCATGGCACCACCTGGGTCTGCTCAAGCACTGGCTGCGGTGTATCTACAGGCAGCGCATGGTGTACGCCAATGGTGGAAATATAATGTATCGGTTTCACGTGATGCGAGCTTGCCAATCGGATGATTTCTCGGGCACCTTCCACGTTGCTAGGATATAGCGATGAAAGCGGATCCATCAGATTAATGATCGATGCATTGTGGATGATCACATCAACTTGCGCATTGAGTGCTTGATAGTCTGCGTCACTTAGCCCAAAGTTGCTTTCAGACATACTGCCGCTGACTACCTGAATGCGCTCGTGCGAAATTTTCGCGGGCAATCCTTTTTCTGCAGCGGCTTGCTCCAAGCGTGAGAATCCATGTTGAATGTCATCACAGCGCATCAAACAGACAATCTGATAGTCGGTGTTATCTAGCATCTCCCTCAGTACATAACTGCCCAAATACCCGGTGCTACCAGTCAATAGCACAGTGTTTGCTGGTGAGCTTGGGTCGTATGGCAGGGCGTCAGCAAGCCCGGTTAGTGCCTTAGCTGCCATATCGCCCAAGTCGATGCTATCCAGCCACGCTTGTTTCGCTTGATTTGCTTGCTCTAGCGTGTCGCACATATCACTGAACACCGCATTGTTGAAAATTAGGTCAATGTCAGCATCAAAGTCCGCAGCTAAAAATGCACTTAAAAGGTTGATCGCATTTAAGCTGGTACCGCCTAGCTGGAAAAAGTCATCGTGACGAGATATTTCAGTAACCCCCAATAAGTCACGCCAGATTTGCGCAACCGTCTGTTCAACATGATTGTCGAGCGGCGCTTCAAATTGCGTTGTAAGTTGTTGCTGCATGTGCGTGAGTTGCACTTTAAGTTGTTTTCTATCTAGCTTACTATTTTGACTAAGGGGGAGTGTGTCTAAGGCAAAATAGTGCGCTGGTAGCATGTATTTAGGTAGTTTATCAGCCAGTAAGTTAGCCAACTCACTGATTGCCATTTCAGTGTCGACACCTGCTTGCAGCACAAGGGCAGCAGCCAAATTACCATCACTGGATAGATTGCTCACCGCAACATGTTTAATCGCTGGATGTTTAGCAATGGTTGACTCAATTTCGCCAAGCTCTATGCGATGGCCATTGATTTTGATTTGGCCATCTTCGCGCCCTTGAATGGCAATTATACCATCATCCATAATACAGCCGAGATCGCCGGAACGATAAAGCCTTTCACCCGTGAGTGGGTGTTCAATAAACAGCTCAGCGGTTTTTTGCGCATCGTTTAAGTAACCCAGTGCTAAGCCATCGCCAGCAATATACATTTCACCAGTTACCCAGGTTGGGCAGGGCTCTAGTCGGTCATTTAAAATATGGATTTGATGGTTTGCTAACGGTCTTCCATAGGGGACTGATATGGCATCCGAGGCAATATCTGTCACTTGGTGATGCACACACCAAATTGCTGTTTCAGTGGGGCCTCCTTGGCTAATTAAACTGATGTGTGGTAGTTGTTGGAGCATTTCCTGGGCAAGTTGAACTGGGATCCAATCACCAGAAAGCATAGCTAGTCTGAGCGTACTGAGGTTTAGATCTTCTGCCCACGGTCGGCTGGTCATCAACATTTGCATTTGTGCTGGCACCGAGTTCCAGAGACTCACCTTGTGCTTGGCAATCACTTGATGCCAATGGTTTGGATCAGCTCGTAAAGCTTGATCCGGCAACACCAATGTAGCACCCGCCGAAAGCGTGCCAAAGATGTCCCAAATTGACAAGTCAAAGCCATAACTTACCAGCCCTAAGGTTTTGTCTTGTGGGGAGACATCGTACAAGCGATTGATCTCAAGCACGGTGTTAAGTGCGGCACCATGTGAGAGCTGTACACCTTTTGGCTGACCTGTGGTGCCTGAGGTATAGATCACATAAGCCGCTGAGTCGACAAAAGTTTGCTGTTGTCGACGTTGGTTGAATGCATCGAGTAGATGTTGATAGTCTTGCTTTAGAATGACAGGTAGCACTTGATCAAATGAGATAACAGTCATATCTGAACCATAATCTTCGCCCGCATACAGTGACTCTGTCAGTACAATTTTGGCACCTGAGTTGGCAATAATGGATCGCTGGCGTGCAAGTGGGTGTTGCGCCTCAATGGGCACATACACGCAATCGGCAAATAATACCGCCAAGACTGCCGCAATTTGCTGCGCGCTTTTGTCAGACACAATGGCGATATGGTCCCCCGGTTTGACAGAGCCCACAAAGGTTTGCCTGATTTGCAGAGCAAGCTCGGCGAGTTGTTGATAGCTCATTTCACCGTGTTGGTCGAGCACCGCGACTTGATTGGGCGTTGTTAATGCATGCTGTGCAAAGCCTGAGTGCAAATACCCTTTAACTGGTTCTGTTTTGGTGTTGTTCAGTTTTGCGATGTGCGCTTGCGTTTGTTCAGGTAAGCTCACAGGACTGATGGATTGCCATAGTGCATCATTTTCAGCTAGTGAGCGCAGCAGGGTACAAAATGCCTGATGGGCTTGTTCAATTACACCCGCTTGGAAAATCCCTTGGCGGATATCCCAATCTACAATCAGCTCACCGCCGCGTTCAGTTGCTTGACAGTCCAGCCACACCTGTGGCGTTTGAGTGATGCCGTAGCGTAGCTGTGCGTCGTGCATAAATTGGTTGCTGTCTAGCTCATCTGCAGACAAGCCAAGGGTACTGGTGAAAACAATCGGTACTATGGTGTTGCTTTGTTGGTCTTGATTCATGGCACGTAGCACTTCAACCCCCGTAAAGTCGCTGTGCTCTAAGTCGCGCCATAGCTGTTGTTGCAACTGGCTAGCACGCTCAGCAAAGCCCGCTTGAGGGTTGGGCGACACGGCTAATACGTTTACCGCGATAAAGTCGCCAACCACACCACGTACATCAGGGTGTACATTGGCGCGATTGAGCATGGTTAAGTTCAAACAAAATTCAGGGCGACGTGACCAACGTCCAATGACTTCCGTAAATGCTGCCAACACTAAGCTGGAAGGCGTTAGTTGGTGGCCTTTCGCTCGCTCACTGAGGCGCTGCCAAAGGGCTGGCTCTAAGTTAAAGTGTAAGCGAGAAAACTCAACATTTTCATCATTGCCTGTGCTTTTTGCACGTGGCAGCTCAGGCGGTGCAGGTAGCGTTTTAATGCGGTCTAACCAATAGGCTTTGTGTTGTTCATAACGTTGCGCCGTTTTTGGGTGGTCTAACAGGGCTTTTCGTGCAATAACAATGTCACGGTAAGATACCTTCAGAGGCGCAAGTTCGCGCTCTGGGTGATTGTATAACTCGCCAAGCTCTGCAAGCAGAATTTGAATGCTGGCAAAGTCAGCGATGAGCAAATCGATAGAAAAATGCAGTATGGAGCCTTTGCCTGTTTGGCTTAAATGCACGTCATACTGTGGCCACTTGTCTGGTTGATAGTGGCGATGAGCTAGCTGTTCACGCAGCTCTAGCAGCTTATCTTGACGAGTTTGCTCATCAAAATCTGCAAACTCGTGAACGCGAATGGCCTTTGCTGTGACATCGGCAATAATTTGCTGTGTGCCATCAAGATTGACGATAGCACGCAGCATGTCATGGCGTTCGATCAGCTTATGCCAAGCCGTTTGCAGGTGTTTGGCATCAATATTGGGAAGGTTCAATTCGATATAACTGTGACACCCCACACCACCATATTCCACGGCGTTGTTACGACCAACCAAATAGGCAACCTGCAGATCCGTTAACGCAAAGGGCTGATAGCGGTCGGCGTGATTTGGTTCAATAGCCGCCATCACAGGGTCACTTAAATAATCGATAAATGCTGCTTTGTTGTCTTTTAATTGGGTTTTAAGTGCTGCTGTCATCACGCCAGCAGGCGCTTTAAATTTTAAGTTACCCTGATCGGCCCAAAGGTAAACTCCACGGCTTTCAAAATCAGCGATTATACTGGCGATGGTCATATTGTCCCCTCTTCAAATAGTTCAGCTGTGTCACTGGTGTTACCGCTTAAATCGCGCCACGCTTGATTAATGGCAGTGGCCAAGCTGGCAATACTTGGCGCACTAAATAGCGTTGTCAGTGACAACGATGCAGGAATAATGTGTTGTTGTTGAAGTGTTTGGATCAGCTGAGTGGCGCTTAAGCTATCACCGCCAATGGCAAAAAAATCATCATGACGCGAGATCTGTGCGCGTTTAAGTAGCTGTTGCCAAATGTCGGCAAGTTGCTGTTCAAGCTCACTTTCTGGCGCTTCAAACTCTGTTTGCTCTAAATCCAGTGCCATGAATTCATTGCTCAGTTGCTTGCGGTCAATTTTACCGTTGGCACTTAGCGGTAATGTCTCTAGCTCCAATAAGTGGCTTGGCACCATGTATTCAGGTAGCTGTTGCTGAAGTTGTGCGGTGATAGCATGTGCATCCAGCGTGGCTTTTGCTTCTTTAACTAGGCAGCAACGAGCTTCTTCGGCTCCCCAATGGTCAATGTCACACCGCGGCTGAGGCCCTCAATACGTGCAAAAGCAGCGTCAATTTCACCGAGCTCTATACGGTGACCGCGCACTTTAACTTGGTGGTCTATTCGGCCCAAGAATTCGAGATTACCATCAGGCCAATAGCGACCACGATCGCCTGTGCGGTACCAGCGATTATCATTTGCTATGACAAATCGCTCAGCAGTGAGTTTTTCATCACCACGGTATGCAGTGGCAAGACCGACACCGCCAATCCAAAGTTCACCGGCAACCCAATCAGGGCAGTCGCGACCAAATGGATCCACCACACGGTAGGTTTGGTTAGGTAGTGGCTTGCCATAGGGGATAGATGTCCAATGGGCTGGCAGCTCTCCTTTGATTTCACAACTGTTTGACCAAATAGCCGCTTCGGTAGCACCACCCATAGCAATTAGTGGCATAGTGTGATGGGTTTTAGCCTGCAAGCGTGGAGGTAAATCTAGGCCAATCCAATCGCCAGATAACATTACTTGAGCAAATGGCAGTGAGCGGGCGTCGTTTTCAGCAACCACGAGTAACATGTCTAGCAGTATTGGCACTGAGTTCCAGACATTGACTTGATGTTGATGTACAAGTTCAAGCCAAGTTGCAGCATCACGGCGATTATTTTCATTTAGCAATACCACGCTGCCACCGACACTTAGTAGACTAAATAGGTCGTAAACACTGAGGTCAAAATCTAATGCAGAGACCGCGAGCACGCGGCTGTTACTATCGATAGCATAATGCTGATTGAGCTGGTCAATAGTATTTGCTGTCGCTTGATGACACATTTCTACCCCTTTTGGCTCGCCTGTAGAGCCCGAGGTAAAGATCACATACGCTGGAGCATCTGTTGCCACTGGCAAGGGCGTTGCCAGTGGTGCGAAGCGAGTTGCATCCGCCACATTGAGGCGCGTTACGCCTACTTCTACCTCTTGTTTTATATGCTGTTCGTCTGTCAGTACCCAGCGAATTCCCGCGGTACGGTGAATCTTCGCTTGGCGACTTGTTGGTTGATGCACTCCGATTGGCACATAGCAGCCACCTGCCGCCATAATGCCAAATACGGCGGCCACCTGTGCTATACCTCTTGGCAAGCTCACGGCTACAGGTTCGCCCGCAGCCAAACCTTGGGTATCGAGTAAGTTGGCGATACGCAGTGCTTTGTCTGCCAACTCGCCATAGGTCACCGTTTGCGCATCAGCGATCAGTGCGGTTGTATCTGGGTGCTGGCGGGCATAGTCAAACATAGCTTGATGTAGGGTTCGGGGGGGTTGCTCGGCGAAAGTATTGTTCACGCTGTGACGTACCGCTTGTTGGGTTTCAGGTAGCACATAACTAAATGGCGAGTCTGCTGAATCAGCCAATTCATCAAGAAGCGTCAAGAAGCGTGCAAACATGTTGTCTAACAAATTTGCAGGGAACAGAGCGTCGACAGCGTCCCAGGATAAAATCAGCTCGCCTCTGAATTCATACATTTGATGATCTAGCCAAACTTGCGGTGTTGCCGACAATCCGCCATCGGTAAACTGTGGTAAACCTTCATTGAAGGAGTCTGCCAATAAATCATCAGCCATTCCTAAAGTACTGGTAAAGACGATTGGCAATGCGGCCGCAGTATGCCCCATCGTTCGGCTACGCTCCCTTTGCACCCAAACGGATGAAACGGCGCGATGCTCCAGCACATCGGCAAGTTGGTTTTGCAGTTGCTGCGCATGATGGGCAATGGAGACTTGCTCGTCAGGATGGTAATCAAGTGGTGCCAGTGAGGTAAAGTCACCAACGATACTGCCCACTTCTGGGTGCACGTTTTGACGGTCAAAGAGCGTTAAGTTCAAAGTATGAGCATGACCACCACTGTATTGACTGAGCACTTCTGCATAGGCGGTAAGTACTAAAATACTTGGAGTAACACCTTGCTCTTTGGCCGCTTGTTTAATGGCTTGCCATTTAGATGCGGGCAGCCTTGCGCTACGGCGTGAGAATTCGCTGTGTTCAATTTGCAGTGGGTTTTGCGCCAGCGGCAGTGTTGCAGCCTCTGGCAGAGTTGCTAAACGCTTACGCCAGTAGGCTTGCGCTTCATCTATCGCCTGCTGACTGTTTTGTAGCTGCGTGACATAGTCTCTAAAAGTTAATGTCAGTGGCGTAAGTTTGGTTTGTGGTGCTTGATACAAGGTGGCAAACTCGCGCAATAGCAGCATGATGCTATAACCATCAAGGGTCATGTAATTAAACATCAAGGCAAGGCGGGTACGTTCATCTCCATCCGCTTGATAGCGCACGATTTTAATCGCCACAGCGTCATGTAGATGCGCACTGTTTTGTGCTTGCCACCAAGTGTTGATTTGACACCTAGCTAGGTCTAAATTCGCGTAAACCTGTTGCTCGATGTCCAGCATTGGTGCACAAGTGTCTTGCAATACAATCTGCTGATTATCATTGCTAACCTTGGCACGCAGCATATTATGACGTGCGTATAAGGTTTGCCAAGCTTGAGTCATACGCTCAATATTTAGTGTTAAGCTATCTAGCTCTAGCAAGTAGTGGGTACCACAATTGAGAGGAAAACCCGCTGTTTGACCTAACCAATAAGCACTTTGTACCTCAGTCAGTGCAAATGGTTCAAATTGCAGCTCAGGTTTAGCAACGATTTGTTGGCTTTGTGTGGCTTGCTGTGTCACTAGCGTTGCAGCAAACGCACCAAGGGTTGGATTCGCAAATAAAGTGCGTAGCGGCTGCTTGGTCGATAGCCCTTGTTGGGCAAGTTGAGTAAGCAACTGGGTAGCTAAAAGTGAATCACCACCTAGCGCAAAAAAGCTGCTTTGAAGGCCTATATCGGCAACACCCAATAAGCTTTTCCAAAGTTTAGCTAATTGAATTTCGTTGTCTGTTTGTGGCGGCGTCAGCTCCACTTCAAGCGCAGTAAATTGACCGTCAAATTGTGCAGCAAGTTGTTTTCTATCAACCTTACCGTTGGCACTGAGTGGCAGTACATCTACAGCTAATAAATAATTGGGCACCATGTAATCAGGCAGTAGAAGTGCAAGTTCAGCGTTAACAGCTTTGCTATTAAGTGTGATGTTTTCGTCCATTACCAGCGCGGCCACTAACATTTTTGGCTCGCCGATAGTGAGCGCGACACCACGGGTAATGCCTGCAATACGACTCAGAGCAGTATCAATCTCACCCAGCTCTATACGATGACCGCGTACTTTTACCTGCTGGTCTATACGACCTAAAAATTCTAGATTACCATCAGGCCAATAACGACCTCTATCGCCGGTGCGATACCAGCGTTTGCCTTCATGGTTGACGAAACGATCAGCTGTGAGTTTTTTATCGCCTCGGTATGTGGTTGCTAGGCCTGCACCACCTATCCATAGCTCTCCAGCCACCCAATCTGGGCAGTCACGACCTTGCGCATCGACGACGCGATAAGTTTGGTTTGGTAATGGTTTGCCGTAAGGAATTGAATGCCACTGAACAGGGATATCACCTCTCACTTCGCAGACGTTTGACCAAATCGCCGCTTCTGTTGCACCACCCATAGCAATAAGTG
Organism: Pseudoalteromonas sp. KG3; assembly: GCF_030436385.1. Taxonomy (NCBI): domain Bacteria; kingdom Pseudomonadati; phylum Pseudomonadota; class Gammaproteobacteria; order Alteromonadales; family Pseudoalteromonadaceae; genus Pseudoalteromonas; species Pseudoalteromonas sp. KG3. Next base: position 1,674,100 of record NZ_CP098523.1, on the reverse strand, counting down.
GTATATCGGCTTTGCTTTTTGCCTGCAAACGCGGTGGGATATCAAGGCCAATCCAATCCCCAGATAGCATTACTTGATTGAATGGCAGTTGTCTGTCGTCTTGCTCTGCAACAACCAGCAACATATCGAGTAGAACTGGTACTGAGTTCCAGATATTAACATCATGTTGGTGCACAAGTTGCAGCCACTGGTGAGCATCGCGGCGATTTTCATCGCTTAACAAGACAACCTTACCGCCCACGCCTAGCAAGCCAAAGATGTCATATACAGACAAGTCGAAGTCCAAGGCGGAAACGGCCAACACACTGCTGTTCTTATCTATGTTGTAGGCTTTATTAAGTTGATCTATGGTGTTTGCTGTGGCTTGATGGCACATTTCGACACCTTTTGGTTCACCTGTAGATCCTGAGGTGAAAATAATATAGGCAGGCTGTGCTGGCGAACTATTCACGATTGCTGCAAGCGGATTTCTTACAGTAGCCACATCTAACCTCGTGACTGAGTCGATTGATTCGGTGTCAAGGTGAGCACTGTCTGTGAGGACTAATCGGATCCCCGCTGTGCGATGGATTTTTGCTTGACGACTAGCTGGCTGATGCACACCAATTGGCACATAGCAGCCACCCGCAGCCATAATACCCAATACGGCAGCTATTTGTTCAATACCGCGCGGTAGAGTGACCGCGACAGGTTCTGTCGGCTCAAGCTGGTGTTGTTGTAACAGTGCTGCAATGCTCAGCGCTTGCTTGCTTAGCTCTGCATAACTGACAACCCTGTTTTCAAATACAAGGGCAGTGTCGTCTGGATTTTGTTCTGCATACTCAAAAATAGCATTGTGCAAAGTACGCGGCGTTTGTGGGCTTTCGGTGTGATTAACCGCTATGCGTGTATGCGCTTGCGCATCTGGTAAAGGTAGCGACATAGTTTGTTCCCAACTGCTGTGGCACAGCTCTTCGAGTGCGTCAATATAGCTGGTAAACATGTCGTCAATCATACCTTGCGGGAAAAGTGCATCTACCGCATCCCAAGATAAGATAAGCGCCCCATCAAATTCATACAATTGATGGTCAAGCCAAACCTGCGGTGTTTGAGATAAACCACCCGGTACAATCTGCGGAAAGTTACCGCTGGAATTTTCAAACAAACCACCACCAAGGCCCAAGGTACTGGTAAATACCACTGGCAGTGCAGCAGAGGTCAATGTGCCATGACGTGCCTGTTCACGTTGCATCCATATAGATGAAATTGCTTTGTGTTCAATGGCCTGAGCAATTTGCAGTTGTGCTTTTTTAGCTTGCTCTAGTAGAGAGTTTTCAGTGTTTGCACGAAATGCAATGGGTGCCAAGGTAGTAAAGTCACCAAGTACTTTGTTAATGTCTTGATGTACGTCTTGGCGATCGAACAAGGTTAAGTTTAAGGTGTGGTCGCCTTCGCTCCAACGTCTTAATACATTACTGTATACCGTTAGTAGTAACACCGATGGCGTGATCCCGTGTGATCTCGCTTGGTTTTTAAGTGCTTGCCATGTATCTGCGTTTAGCTGTGCCTCACGGCGTACAAACTCAGGCTTGGTAATACTTTGTGGGTCTTGTCTTAGCGGTAGTTGTGGCGCTGGTGGCAATGTGTCTATCTGCTCGCGCCAGTATGCTTCTGCGGCTGCGCGTTCTGCATCATGGTGTTGCACTTGGATCACATAGTCCCGGAATGAAATGTCGATTTTGGCTAAGTGATAAGTCGGATCGTTGTACAGGCTGGCAAGTTGATCCAACAATAACTTAATGCTGAACCCATCCAAGGTTAAGTAATCAAAAATGATCCCCAAGCGGGTTTTGTTATCACCATAATGCACGGCGCAAATACGGTGATTAGACAGGGTTACAGAGTCGCTCTGATTATGACTCTGCAGTGCTTTTTTACAGATCTTACTCCAGAACTGGTGCAGGTGGTCGCGCGCTGCACTTGCGTGATTTTCTGTCTCCGATTTTAGGCTAACCTCGGCTATGGACATAGTTGGCAAGTGCGATAGCAGCTGTTGCTGGCCATCTGGTGTGATCACAGCGCGTAGCATTTCATGATGCTCAACGAGTCTATCCCAAGCCTTCGCCATACGCTGTAGGTCAACGTTTTCACCTTCTAATTCAAGCAAATACAAAGTGCTGCAGTTAAGTGGTAAACCCGGTGTTTGACCCATCCAGTAGGCGCGCTGAACTTCTGTGAGCGGGAATGGGGCAAAGCGGTTGTTTAGGTCGGGCACGACTGCAAGTTTTGGCACAGACACAACGCTTTCTAAACGTGCTGCATAGGCACTTAGCTGCGGTGCTGAGAATAAATCGGATAGTGGTTTTGGTGATGCCAAACCCAGTTGCTTAAGCTTTGCGATAAGTTGTGTGGCAATTAAGCTGTCTCCACCTAGTTCGAAGAAATGGCTCTGCTGGCCTATTTGTTCAATACCCAGTAAAGACTGCCAAATTTTGGCTAGGCGTTTTTCGTTGTCTGTTTGTGGCTTAGTGAGGCTAGCCGTTGAATACTGCTGTGTGGCTGTTAGTTGCTTGATCAGCGCTTTTCGATCTACCTTGCCGTTGGCACTAAGTGGTATTTGTATAGCAAACTTAATATGACTTGGCACCATATAATCCGGCAGAAGCTTGTGCAGTTGACGTTGAATAGCTGTGCTATTAAGTTCACTATGGGCAGTCAATACAACTACGCTAGCAAGGCTTTTTGGCTCGCCAATGGTGACCGTCACGGCGCGTTGAATACCGTCGATGTTAGTAAGGGCGGTATCAATTTCACCTAGTTCAATACGGTGTCCGCGCACTTTTACTTGGTGGTCAATTCGCCCTAAAAACTCAAGGTTACCATCAGGCCAATAGCGACCTTGGTCGCCTGTGCGATACCAGCGTTCACCATTTTGCTCTACAAAGCGCGCAGCTGTTTGCGCACTGTCGCCGCGATAACAAGTCGCAAGGCCAATACCGCCAATCCACAATTCACCAGGGACCCAATCAGGGCAATCAAGACCATGCTGGTCAACAACACGGTACTTCTGGTTTGGTAATGGTTTACCGTAAGGGATTGAATGCCAGTCCAGAGGTAGTGGGGCACGTACTTCACAGCGATTTGACCAAATCGCCGCTTCGGTTGCGCCACCCATCGCAATGATCGGTGGGTTAGTTGCGCTAATGTGCTGTAGCCGGGGTGGTAAATCTAAGCCGATCCAGTCGCCAGACAGCATCACTTGCTCAAATTTTAATTGGCGGCTGTCTTGCTCGGCCGCGGTTAAAAGCATGTCTAGTAACACCGGCACGGTATTCCAAATAGTGACCTTATGTTGATGCACTAGTTCCAACCATGTTTGTGCATCACGGCGCTGTTGCTCATCAACTAGGACAAGCTGGCCACCTACGCTCAGCAGACCAAAAATATCATACACAGATAAATCAAAGTCCAATGCCGACACCGCAAGAGCACAGCTGTTATGGCCGATTTGATAGTCTTTGTTAAGCTGATAAATAGTATTGGCAGTGGCCTGATGGCTCATTTCAACCCCTTTCGGCTCACCTGTGGAGCCAGAGGTGAAAATGATATAGGCCGGGCTCGCTGGGCTTGCAATTATTGCTGATCCGAGCGGTGCACTTTGCAGTGCTGCTTGAATATTAATGAGCTGGACTGCTGGATCATGTTCAGGATCGTCTTGATGGGCTAGTACCAACTTGATTTTTGCGGTGTTGTGGATCTTAGTTCGTCGAGATTGAGGTTGATGGGTGCCAATTGGTACATAACAGCCGCCAGCTGCCAGCACCCCCAGCACTGCGATGATCTGCTGATATCCTCGAGGTAAAGTCACGGCCACCGGTTCTGAATCACCTAGCCCTTGCTGTTTTAAGTGTGCAGCTACGCGCAGCGCTTGTTCAGCGACAGTGCGGTAGCTCAGTTGTTCGCCGTTGAATACCAAGGCCGTTTTATTTGGATGCGTTTTAGCACAGTTAAAAAATGCTTCATGCAATGTATGCGGTGTGTAAGGGGCGGTGGTATTATTCACCCTTTCTCTTTGCTGCTGCTGGTATGGTGGCAATTCAAGTAAGTGTAGTGCTTGCCATGCATCATTGTTTGCTGCCAGTTTTTCTAGCAGTTCTACATAGCTTGCGAACATGGTATCGAGCAACGCTTCAGGGAAGATCTCATCGACCGCATCCCACGCCAGCATCAAGCCTCTGTCAACTTCGTACACTTGGTGATCTAACCAAACTTGCGGGGTTTGCGAGATCATGTAGTTAAATTGTCCAAGTACGGTATCTTTTTGCGATAACAGTGGGGTGCCTAAATTACAGGCAAATACTACCGGCGCACTGACGCCCTGAGCATAACCGTGTTTTACTAAGTCGCGTTGGATCTGGACTGCGGAATAATCACTGTGCGCAACGTTTTGGTGAAATTGGCTTTGTACCGCCTTAGCATGTTCAATAAATTCTTTAGCGTCACTAAAATCGCAATCCAAAAGCAATAAATTAGTGAAGTCGGCAACCACATTCTCAATGCCCGGGTGCTGAGTTTTTCGGTCAAACAGGGGCAAGTTGAGCGTGAATTTTTGCTCGGCACTGTATTTGGCAAGTACATAAGCATAACTTGTGACGAGTAACATTGCCGGTGTTACTTGGTGTTGCTGCGCCGTATTTTTAAGTGTTTGCCATTGAGTTGCTGTCAGTGTGTGCAAGCGGCGAGAAAACTCTGGCTTTGTCACTGTTTGTGGGTCGCAATTCAGTGGTAGTTGCGGACCAGGCGGCAGTGTAGCTAAACGCGTTTGCCAGTAGGCTTTATCGGCTTTAAGCTTGTCTTGGTTTTGCGTCTGTTCATAGGCTAAGTATTTTGCAAAGCTCCAGTTTGGATCTGTGCCTAGCGTGCCACCATGGTATAGCACCGCTAAGTCTTTTAATAAGATATTTAAGCTTTGTACATCGGCGATCAGCAGGTCTACATCAAAATGGATACGGCATTTACTTTCAGGCAGTAGACTCAGTTCCAGACCTATGGTTTGACCATGCTCAATACCAAGCTTACGGTGTGACAGGCGGCTGCGCACTTGCTCTACCGCTTGTGTCGCCTCTGCTTGTGAAAGTGAGCTAAAGTCATTGATTGCGAGTCCAGGAGTCGGCAATGGTGAATAAACTTGCTGACTGCCAGATTCTGTAAACTGTGCGCGTAGCATCGGGTGGTATTGGTAAAGTGCATGCCAAGCTTGCTCTAGCTTGAGTGGATCGATGTCTTGATTGTCCACTTCTAGATATGCGTGACAACCAACGCCGCCAAGTTCTTGCTCGTCCTGACGACCAATCCAGTAGGCATATTGCACATCAGTTAATGCAAACTCCGCATAGGGATCTATATTTGGTAGCTCAGGTGCTTGAGGTATTTCAGAGTCGGGTTCAGTTTGTGCGCATAAAAGTGTGATCCAGTGATTGAGTACAGGCCGCTCAATCAGTTTGGAAAAAGTCACTTTGGCACCTTGTTTACGCCATTGGTTCACTAAGCGCATCATGTGCATTGAGTCTAAGCCAAGCTCAATGAGGTTTGCATCTAACTTGTCATCAACTGGCGTTTGTACAAATGCTTGTACATGTTCTAACAGTTGTTCCTTATTTAGCGGTGCGTTCATTAATTGTGTCATGTGTTAGCTCTCCGCCTCTGCAAGCGTTTTTTCATCAATTAGGTAATTGGCGATACAGGTCAGTTTTTCGATGGTTTCGGTCAGCTCGCGCTCGGGTTTTGACTGGTCAATCACGCCAGCACCTGCTTGTAACCAAGTGCAGTTATCGGCGCGGTAAATTGAACGTAGCACCAAGGCTGAATCCATAAATCCATCACTGTCTACAATCATTACACAGCCGCTGTAGCACTCTCTGCGGTTTGGCTCAAGTCGCAGTATGGCCTCAATGGCTTCGCGTTTTGGGATCCCAGAAGCCGTTACAGCTGGGAACAGGGCTTGAAATGCATGCCACGGGTTTTTGTTGTCACTGAGTTGACCACAAACACGTGAGGCAAGATGTTGTACACTGCCACGGCGACGGATGGTCATAAACTCACTGATAGAAATCGAACTAGGTTCACAGATCTGTGCCAGTTCTTCTTGTGCAAGTTTTACAGATACGGCGTGTTCGGCGATTTCTTTGGTATCATTAAGTAGCTCTTCACGCAATTGCTGTTCTTCTTGAGGCGAGTTCCCAAGGGCACGGGTGCCTGCCAGTGGCTGAGTGCTGATGTAACCTTCACGGCTGGCCTCAAGCAATGTTTCTGGGCTGAATCCTGCAACTGAAAAGTCGTTTAGTTGATACAAAAATGAGCGCGCTGGCGAGTTGTTTAAGCGGCCAAAGCGAAAGCTCTTATTCAAGCAGACACTATTTGGCACTTGAATGCGGCGAGATAAGATCACCTTTTGATATTGTTTGTTACAGATCTCTACAACGGCTTTGGCTACCGATGCTTTGTACTCGTCTTTATATTGGGTGTTGATTTGCGGCGTTTGTAGAGGCGTTAGCGCGGCAATGCTTGCTGCTTGTGCGCACGTTTTATCTGCTTTTTGAACCAAGGCTTCAAGTGCATCTAGTTCTGCTTCATTCAATGCACGCAGCGTGGCTTGGCTTTCTGCAAGGCGCACTTCTTGTTCAGGCAAAAACAATTGTAGAGACTTGTTATGTTCAGTATGTGTTTGAATACCGTGAAAGACACTGGCCAGTTCAAATTTAGCCACGCCGTACAAACGCCAATTGTCGAATTCAAGACTCTGCAGCGCTTGTGCCATCAGTTCGGCAAATGACTCACCGCTAAACTGTGCTATTTTCTCACCTTGCTGCAGTGTGATTTCGCAGCCATTTGAGTAAAGCTCAACCACTTTGCCAATGCCGATAGACCAAGCAGATTTGCTTTCGTAAACCGCTTTAAATGGATTAGTACTTAGCTCAGAAATCCAGGGCGCTAACTGCGCGGCTGCAGATTGAACTGAGATAATTTTTTCAAAATAGGTTGTTGATTGTGACTGATTTATAGAGGTCTCTATATATTCTTCCTCAGCACGTTTTGCCAGTGCTGTTTTATTGATTTTCCCTACAGCGGTGAGCGGCCAAAAGCTCAGTGAAATAATTTGGTCTGGGTACTTAAAACGTGCAATTTGTTGTTCTTTTAATAGTTGATGCACATCGTTTAGCGAAACAGGCTGGCTGGAAATAATACATGCACAACTGCGCTCGCCTAAGTGCGCGTCTGGTACCGGTACTAATGTAGCTTCGTCAATGTATGGGTGTGTAAGTAGGCGCTGCTCAATTTCGGCGACGGAGATTTTTTCGCCAGCGCGGTTAATTTGTTCTTTTATTCGCCCTTCAACAATCAGGTTACCTGACTGGTTCATACGCACTAAGTCACCTGTGCGGTAAAAGCCATCCGAGGTAAAGGCAGTTTGATTTTGCGCTGGTGCTTTGTAATAGCCCGCAATGGTGTATGGCCCTTTGGTTTGAAGTTCTCCAACTTCACCTTGGGCTACGGGATTATCTTGTTCGTCAACAATGCGAATTTGGTCAAGGTCGCACAGTGGACGACCTTGGGTATGTGCCACTTCACTTTGTGGGTCATCTAGCCGGGTGAAGCACAGCAGACCCTCAGCCATACCAAACACTTGTTGTAGCTTGCAGCCAAGCACTTCGGGCACTTGCAGAGCTTGCTCGGTGGCAAATTTTGCGCCGCCTACTTGTAACAGTTGTAAGCTACTGATGTCGGTGTCATCCCACTGTTTTGCCTCAAGCCACAGTTTTGCGAGGGCTGGTACTAGTGCTGTGTGGGTGACTTTATGTTGTTCAATTAGTGGAAATGCTTCGTCTGGTCCGGGCGCTGGGCAAAGCACGACTTTACCGCCTTGAGATAAAGTACCGATGATCCCAGGACAAGCAAGCGGGAAGTTGTGTGCAACCGGCAATACAGCTAAGTAGGTCGTGTGTTGGTTAAGTTGACACAGCTCAGCTGAGGCTTTGGCATTGTAGTGGTAGTCGTTGTGACTGCGTGGGATCAGTTTGGGTGTGCCAGTGGTGCCACCAGAAAGCAACATTAACGCTGTAGAGGAAGGGTCAATGCTTGGTGCTACCACGGGGGTTGTACTGGCTAATTGAGACAGGGGTGTAAACGGAGCTGTTGCTGGTGCATTACCTGATACCAATACATGCTCAATACTTGGACACGCTGACACGATACGCTCTGCCATGGCAATATAATCGTGGCCTAAATAGTTGTTGGGCACGATGTATGCCACTGGGTTACTTAGGTCACACAGAGCGGCAATATCAGACTCACGCTGTGCGGGCATTGCTAAAATCGGAATGACACCCAAATGAAACATTGCGAAACAACTGATCACAAAATCGAGATTATTTGGCAGTTGTATCATGACGTGATCACCGGTTTTTAAACCAAGTTGCTGAAATCCTGCACTGTGTGCTAGCACGCGCTGTTCAAATTGGGCATAAGTAAGTGCAGTGCCTGCCTCTATCAAAGCGACATTATTTGAAAATTGAGTACGCCAAACTGAAACGAGGGAGCCGAGAGACTGTTGTTGCCAATAGTTATTTTCGATATAAAGTTCTTGCTCTGCCCTTGGCCGGACGGGGGTATCTGGTGTTGTTTTCACAATAGTTCTCCGATTATGAGGCACGATCGCGTTTGTTTTCTGAGTTGCGACAATTGCGAGTGTTATTTTTTATGACGTTTTCACGGCTCTAATGTATATGTGTTTGCGCAATTTGTTCCCACCCTTAAAAGGAGTTGTATGCCCCTATCGGTAATTTTTCGTATAAATTTTTGTGTATTTTTGGGGTTTCCACACTTATTTCCGATTTGGGGGTTAGTTAACGGATACGGGGAGATCTATTAGGTTTGCTACAGTAGGCTTAGCACTATTTTTAACTGGGATTAGATAAATCACAGTGTGGTAAAGTTGGCACGTTTATTTGGTATAAAACCATGATATTTAAAAAGCGAGGTTATCGGTAAGGTCATATTTACTTGGCAGGGCGATATTAATCACTATTTGGATTGCTTTATTAGGCCGATTTTTAAGCGCATTTAAAGGAGTAGGCATATGCGTGTTGAGTCGCATGAAACCAAGGAGAATCATAGTCCTTGGTCTATCATCTTTGCGATCTGTAGACCTTATAAGGGCAAGATGTTTATGGCTTTGAGCTTAATGGTGTTTGTCACCATCTTTGAGCTAGTGCCGGTGTATTTATTATTTCTTTCGATACAAGAGTTATTGAACCCTTTATCAGCCTCCGCCGAGCAATTACTGTGGATAGCTGCGGGCATAGGTGGCGCGATTGTATTAAAATCTGGGCTTTCTATAGGTGCTTATTACTTCAGCCATCAAGTAGCTTTTAAAGCGCTGACCGAAGTAAGAATGAAGCTCGTGACTCAGCTGGCAAACCTTCCGTTGACTTGGCTCAGCGCGCAAAACCCTGCCGTGTTAAAACAAAATATTTTGCAAGATGTGGAGCACATCGAGAACTTTATAGCGCATCAAAGTGTAGAGCTGTTCAATGCAGTACTTACACCTTTGGTGGTATTTACGGTGCTTGCCTTTATTGACTGGCGGCTTGCACTTTGCGCCGTGGCAGTAGTGCCTTTAGCATTTTTAGCCAGTGGTTTATTTATGCATAAAACGGCGGGTCAGTACGAACGTTTTAGCCAAGTATCTGAGGATTTAACCTCCACATTGAGCGACTACGTTAAAAACATGCCGTTGATGAAGCTTTATAATCTAGATAGCAAACGCTTTGCTGTTTTAAATCGAAAATTGGATCGATACCACCAACTGGTGCTGGAGCTTACCAGTCAAACCGTGCCAGGTTGGACGCTCTACACTGCATTGCTTGGCGCTTCTTTCGTATGCTTGTTACCTGCAGCGATTGGTTTGCACAGTGCTCAGGCCGTTAGCACTGAGCAGGTGATTTTGAGCATTTTGCTGGCGGTGGGCATGCTTAGTCCAATCATAAAAGTCAGTCGCTTTTTTATGGAAGCCAATGAGCTGTTAGCCGGTGTAAAGCGCATTACACCTATCTATTTAGCGCAACAGCCCAAATTAAATAACAGCCAGATACAAGTTGATACAAAGCATCCACTGATGCAGTTCTGTAGTGTGAATTTTGCTTATCAAAGCCATAAAGTTCTTAAGGGCGTACACTTTAAATTGGTACCCAATTCATTGAATGTGGTAGTGGGAGCGTCTGGCAATGGCAAATCCACACTGGCAATGCTGGCGTGTGGTTTGTTGTCGCCATCGTCGGGTAGAGTGCAGTTATACGGACAAGATGTGTCTTTATTAACTGATAGTGCGCGTACTCAGTTTATGAGTGTGGTTACACAAGAGTGTTATTTGTTTGAAGGCACATTGCGTGACAACATCTTGTTTGGCCGTTGTGGTATTAGCTCCGCAGCCCTTGACGATGCTATTGCCGCTGCTCAGCTTAAACTTTGGATCACGCAATTGCCCGATGGACTTGAAACACAGCTGCAAGCGCGTGGACAAAACTTATCAGGGGGAGAAAAACAGCGTATAGCCATCGCTCGTGCGCTGGTGAGCGGAACCCGCTTAGTAATTTTGGATGAAGCCGCAGCGGCAATGGACAATGTGACTCAGGCTAAGTTCTATCAGGCTATACAAGATCACTATCCAAATACCACTTTCTTAGTGATTACTCATAAGTATTTAGGCCTCGAAAATACCGGTCAGATCTTTGTCTTAAAAGATGGTCAAATTGCCTCACAAGGAACTCATGACGTACTGCTGGCGCGTTGTGAATATTACCTTCACAGTTGGCGATTACAACAAAATGATGGTGAGCAGCGAAGCACCGTGAAAGATCCGCCAGCTCTCCAACCGATTAACTACGAGATTTAAATGAACAGACAAGCATTATCAAGTATTGGCCGTGTGATAGGCCATGCCAGCGCCGGCAAATGGAGCTTTTATACGGGCGTTGCTTTTCGTGTGTTGGAGCGCTGCGTGGCGATTGTGCCGTTGCTGTTATGTTTTTACTGGCTACAGCAGCAGTTTCTAACGTCTTTATCATTCTTGTCTTGGCTATCAACCCCAATGGATTATTTATTAGTTTTAGGTGGCTGTTTTTTAGTGCAATTAGGGTGCGCTTATATTGGTCAATATCAGAGTTTTGTAGGAAGTTATCGTATAGTTCATGGTTATCGGATTAAATTGATTAACCATGTTAGGCAGCTGCCCCTTGGCCGCATGCAACGTACCCACAGTGGCGAGTTTTTAGAAATGCTCACCGAGGATATCAAAAAGATTGAGAGCATATTCTCGCATATTACGCCTGATTTGATTTCGACTTTGGTAGCACCTGTAATTGGTATGCTGGTGTTGCTTTTTATTAACCCCTTATATGCGCTTGGTACTTTGCTACTATTGCCTTTAGCATTTTGGGTGATGCAAGTCTCCAAACAAAAGTTTGTTCAAGTCGCCAGAGCCAAGCAGCATTCATATCGCCAAACTGGCAGTATGATCACTGATTATGTTGAAGCGTTAAAAACCCTCAAACTATATGGTCAAACACAGACATGGTTAGCCCGCGTAGCCACGCAATTAGAGCAAACAAAACAGCATAGTCTGCAAGTTGAGATGTGGGGGGCCGGTCCGGTTTTAACTTATCGAGTTGTGCTTAATATGGCGCTCACTGTATTTGTAATTATGTTGGCAATGAACTTGCCCGAGCATCGTTTTATAGGTATAGATTTTACGACCATATTGTTCGCGTTGTTGTTGGTAAAATTGCTCGAACCACTTTACGAAGTGGGTGAGTATCTCACCGTTTTGCGCATTGCTGTGCAGTCTGAGCACAAGCTAGAGTCTATTTTAAACGAGCCAGTGCTGGCAGAGCCTGTTAAGCCGAAAATACCAACAAGCTTTGACATAGAGCTGGAGTGCGTAGCGTTTAATCACGAGGATAAAAGGGTGATAGATAGCGTGAGTTTTTGTGTGAAACAAGGCACTTCAACGGCAATCGTGGGTGCGTCTGGAAGTGGCAAATCAACGTTATTAAATTTGTGTGCGCGATTTTTTGACCCAAACTCAGGCTGCGTGAAAATAGGGGGCCTTGACCTTAAAGAGATTGGCTCCAAAGGTATACATCAAGTGATCAGTATGGTGTTTCAAGATATTCAGTTGATAGATGCCAGCATTGTTGAAAACATTCGCATTGGTCGAGCTGGCGCCAGCGATGAAGAAGTGATGCAAGCGTGCCGATTATCTAGCTGTTTAGAATTTATCGACAAGCTGCCAGAGGGGATAAATACCCGAGTGGGTGACAGTGGCCTACTGCTATCCGGTGGCCAAAGACAGCGTATTGCTATTGCCAGAGCGTTGTTAAAAGATGCGCCCATCGTGTTGCTCGATGAAGCTACAGCATCTCTTGATCCAATCACCCAAGCTGAGGTTGTGAGCGCAATGAATAACCTTTTACAAAACCGTACTGTGATCACTATTGCCCATCGCCTTTCGAGTATTGTGGACGCTGACAACATCATTGTACTTGAGCAAGGTAAAGTAGTGGAGTCGGGCAGTCACCGTTGCTTGCTATCGCTTGGTGGGCATTACACACACCTCTGGCACGCACAGTCTATGCAAGTGGCGTAAAGGGATAAGCAAAAAATACTTTGTTGTTAGCTGGTCTTAATGTATTTCTCTTAAGCGCAGCGTCTCAGAACCTCTTGGTGAATAATGCACTTAAACTTTTTGCGCAAAGAGCAATGAATGAGAAGTAAATGAGGGATAATCTAAATAATAAAATTATTTTTAATTGGCAGTGCCAACTTAGCCTTAATGGCATATTTTTATTAAGATGCCAGTAAAAAACGGCTCTGGTTCTGAAATTGGTGTACGCTGGTCTTATTCGCTATTCATGAACTGCGCTTTAAACTGTTTAATTTTTGCTTAGAGCTGATTAATTGCTGACAGTAAATAGCTCGATATCACTAAGGATGTGTTGATGAGTACCGTGATAGCCGCTTTGCCGATTATTATTTTAATTTGGTTAATGACTAAGCGTGATCCGCTTCCTTCATATATTGCGCTGCCAGCCATGGCGTTATTAACTGGGTTTTTACAGCTAGTTTATTTTCGTGCTGATTGGCAATTAGTCGCCGCCAATTCGCTTGCTGGTGGTTTATCGGTTGCTACGCCTATTTCTATTATTGCCGGCGCTATTTTGCTCAATAGGCTGTTAGCTATTTCTGGTGCTGAAGCAACGATTAAAAGCTGGTTAGAATCAATAAGCAGTAATCCTGTTGCGCAACTAATGATCATCGGTTGGGCGTTTGCCTTTATGATTGAAGGTGCCTCTGGATTTGGCACACCAGCTGCAATTGCTGCTCCTTTATTAGTTGGTCTAGGTTTTGCGCCGCTTAAAGTCGTGGTGTTTACGTTGATATTAAACTCTGTGCCTGTGTCGTTTGGTGCTGTGGGTACTCCCACATGGTTTGGTTTTTCGAGTTTAAATTTAGTACCAGAGCAAATACTGGCTATATCACAATGGACTGCGTTATGTCATGTTGTTGCGGCAATGGTCATTGTGCCCATTGCCTTGCGGTTTGTGTTATCTGCAGAGGTGATCCGTCGCAATGGGATCTATATTTACTTAAGCATTTTTTCCTGCGTGTTACCTTATTGGTGGATAGCGCAATGGAATTACGAATTTCCCTCTTTACTTGGTGGCGCTATCGGCCTAGTGCTGAGCGTTGTGTTTGCTAAATTTAATATTGGTTTAAGCACCGCAGACAAACAGATAACGCACAGCGTGAACATTTCGTGCAAAACACTGCTTATTGCGTTATCGCCATTATTGTTACTGATGATTGTTTTGTTGCTTACGCGAATTCAGCAGTTAGGCATTAAAGACTGGTTAAATAACGACAGTGCCTGGTTAGCGGCCGATTTGAGTTTTGCGCAAGTTCAACTTAGTGCAGCCTTAATAATCTCACTGCAAGATATTTTTGCCACCGGGGTTAGCTGGTCGTATAAAACGCTATATGTACCTGCCATTATTCCGTTTGTACTCGTGGTGGCGGTGTGTTTGCCGTTATTAAAAATGAATGCTAAACAAGTTAAACAAATGTGCAACGAAACAGCGCAACGAATCGCTTTACCTTGTGTTTCGTTACTGGGCGCATTGATCATGGTTAACTTTATGATGCTAGGTGAACACAACGCACCAATTTTTTATATGGCACAATCGTTTGCGCAACTGAGTGGCGAGAATTGGACCTTGTTTGCGGCTTTCCTCGGTGCTTTAGGAACATTTTTTTCCGGCTCAGCAACGGTCTCTAATCTAACTTTTGCTGGTATTCAATACAGCATAGCGCAGCAGGTTGGCTTACCGACTACATTAATACTTGCACTACAGTCCGTTGGTGCAGCAATGGGTAATATGGTCTGTATAAGTAATATTATCGCGGTGGCAAGTATTGTTGGTTTAAATAACCAAGAAGGCGTGGTGATCAAAAAAACAGTGCTGCCGATGCTGATTTATGCTGCAATTATTGGCATATTTAGTTATGTGTTTTTTTAATGCCTGTTAACCTGCTCGTGTCATGCTAATGATGCTTTTCGGTAGCTGTAGGGTAAATTTTGATATTGACAAAGTATAACAGCTAATTGAGCGGCCAAACGTTGATTGCGCACATATTCAAGGATATAAGCGACGCGCGTATATTGTTCTATTTAGCTTTGCTTAAAGATAATAGAAAACTTAGTGATAGTAATATATTAGCTAATTTGTTAAAACTATATAAAGTAAAAAATGAGTGTGGTCGGAGCAGAAAGATCCGCCCTTCGCGCACTATAAAATTGTTAGGTGTCAGTCACGTGAAAGATAGAGGTTGTTTTGAAAATTGACTATGACGTGAATCTATATAAAAAAATTGCAAACTTTAGTGTAAATGAAGTAGTGCAGGTATCGAATAGAAAGGGAAGAAGAAGCACTATCCATATCACTAATATTACAAAGCTCTCATGGCAAGACCTTCAATTACTAGTATCCGCTGGTTCGGATAGATTCAGTAAAATGGTATTTATCTACCGAGAGTATTCTAGTAAGCAGCAAGTTTCAGAGTCAGTTATTAGAGGTAAGCCTCTTTCTGAAAATGAGTCCAAGGAAATTAATGAATACATAAAGATATTCCGTGAGTATAATTGCACAAAGCATCATGAGGTTAACGAAATCATAGCTCAAAGTGGAAGGTGGGATAACTTTAAAACTATTCGCTCTTTAAATGATCATGGTGAACATAAGGAAATAGAAGGCATACAGCCGCAATACTTTGAAATTGTATGCAATATTCTTAAAATATCTGGCGAGAAAGGGCTGCCACTTGATGGGTATAAAAAGTATTAAAGCACCTAACAAGGCAATGAAAAACGCCCACAAAAAACGTGGGCTGGACTCGCTAACGCTCGCCTTTTATTGAGGCGTTAGCGATTACGAAAATTATTGAAGGAGATCGAGATGTCCGAAGGTTCACCAGAAAATATCGAGCAACTTGGTTCGATCAATAAAAAGATCGTGGCCGAAGGAGAAGAGCTTCCCGCAGTCACCCTTAAAGATGGAAGTAAGGTACAAACAGGTACGGTTGCCACGATGCTCCGCAACGTCGCTTTATACAACGCAGGTGAGCGTGGCGAGGTAGAAGAGCAGCTGAAGATCGCAGTACCGACCTTGATTAAAGTTGGATTGTTTGAGCTATTCTCCGTTGATGAATGGATTAACGGTCAAAATCCTGGGCGTAGTTTAGTTGGCCTGTACGCTAAAGAATACCTTGGCAAACAAAGCTAACAAGTCGCTGCAATTGACCGCTGTTCCGCTTCGCTCTACAGCGGCAACTGAGCTTCGGCGTTGGAGGTGAGCCGTGAATTTGATTGTGGCAATTGGATTTTTAGTTGGTGGTCTGGTTGTGATATTCACGCCCACTAAGACACTTTTGCGAAATGATTATGGCGCAGGAAAAATGTTTTACAAAGTAGAAAAAAATGAAGACGATGGCTTAAAAAATGCGCGTAGGTTTTATAACAAACTTGGAGGTGCATTTGTGTTCGCCGGGGTTTTTGGTATTTTTTTTACAATTGTTAGTTAGTGAAATTGCAATATAACAAGCCAAGCCAGCGGGAATTTTACTCGCTGAAAAACGCTCACAAAATCCCTTGCTTGGGGCGTTGTAATAGACGAGTAACTTTCATGAAGTACGTATTTTTATATTTTATTTTGTGTTTTTTCTGCTCTAGTTCATTTGGCGAGGACTTGGGATACTCTGGCTTTAACAAAGAAGGCGAAACCGTAGAGGAAACATTAGCTCGTCTGATAAAAGACAAATCATTCAGTGTTTACGATCACGATGGTTGGACTATTGCTAGTTCGAATGAGGGAGTAATGTATAGCTTTACGCCTTCCAGTCATCCAGCTTATCCCGCCTATGTAAAAAGGGATGTGATTGAGCGTAACGGCGCTATTTATATTGATATGTCGGTGCGTTGCGGAGCTTCAAAGAAGGTGTGTGATGATTTGGTTCGCTCGTTCCAAGAGTTAAACAAAAAGATAATGCAAAGCATGGGCGGTTCATCTCCCGTAATGAATATTGATCCAAATATCTCTCAATGACGCTAAACCTTGTGACGCTAGATAGTCATTGCCTAGCGGAATGTTAATTCCTTTTGTTTTTGAGCTTCGACAAGGGCCTTCGCTTCCAAGCATCTACTTTGGGTACTGGTGATACCACAGGCTATGGCGAGTCGTTCGCTAACACCCAGTTTCATAAACCGCGTATTTTAGTGCGTGTTATTTCTTATAAATAGCGCCATTGCCGCCAGTAGCACATACTTATCCTACGACTGATCCAGAGATCTAAAGCCACCGCTAGCTTATAAGCATTGGCTATAAGGTAATAGTATACCCAACCGCGTAAACACTTCATGGAGCTAGCATCTGTATTACTCTAAAGCGCAGCGGCTCTTAACCCTTTGTGAATAATTCAATTAAAGATCTTTTGCACAAAGAGAAGAGAATGAGAAGTAAATGAGGATGAACTTGAAGGCTAAAATTGGTATGTGAAAACCGCTAGGGACAGGTCTTGTCTAACCCCTTTGTTTCCAGTAATAATTCTTACAGGTCAAAAGACTGCTATTTTAATTTAAGTCGATTTAGCTACGACTAACTTACCCAACTGTAGTTATATTAAAAAAACATGCTTGACTTAAACTAACCGCACTTTTATTTTTTCGTTGCTCGTTGCTCGTTGCTCGTTGCTCGTTGCTCGTTGCTCGTTGCTCGTTGCTCGTTGCTCGTTGCTCGTTGCTCGTTGCTCGTTGTTCTCGCTCTAGCAGCTTTTTATTTATTCGGGTATCATTTGCGGCAACTTTGATTATCAGTTGCTATTTATGACTACGTTAAGTGCTAAGGAAAATATTCAAGCCATTGTTAAGGCGATTAAAGCGGAAGAAGCCAAGCTTCGTCAAAAGCATCCGTTATTAGCTCATCAAAATACACTCGGGATGGCTATTTTATTATTATCATTCAGTGCGTTAATTGGGGTTGGTGTACTTTATTACTTTGCTATTATCCCCGCGTGGTTGTGTATTATTTTAGCGGCCATTGCAGCGTCAATTTCCCACGAGCTTGAACACGATCTTATTCATAAACAGTACTTTAGTAATCAACCTTTTCTGCATAATTTTATGATGCTCACGGTGTGGCTGATGCGACCCAACACGATTAGTCCGTGGTATCGTCGTAAAATGCACTTGCACCATCATAAAGTGTCGGGCACTGAGCAAGACTTAGAAGAGCGCTTAGTGGGTAATGGCATTAAAAAACCATGGTTACGGGCGTTAGTAATTGTTGATGGCTTACTGGGCTTATTGATTAACGCTAAACGTTTTAGTAAAGAAATCAAAGGCTTTAGCTTTTTTAAGGTATTTAACGCCGGGTTTCCGGTTACCACAGTGTACTTTGCTATTTTATACAGTGTAATTGTGTTTCATTTAGTTAATTTATTTACTCCACTTGCGGCTAATTCGCCGGCGTTGCTGCTGGACATTATGGCGCTGTTTGAGTTTTTAATGGTGGTGTTGATTGTGCCTAATATTGTGCGGTCAAGTTCATTAAATTTTGTTACTTCATCAATGCATTACTACGGCGGCGTTAACAATATGCTGGAGCAAACTCACGTATTAACTAGCCGATTATTTATGCCGTTTCATTTGTTTTGCTTTGATTTTGGTCGAACTCACACTATTCACCACTTTGTGCCGAATCAGCCATTTTATTTACGGCAAATGATCAGTAAAAAGATCCTTGCCGTGATGAAAAAACACGGTGTGCGCTTTAATGATTTTGCGAGCATCAAACAAGCAAATCGCTATCAAGCTTCTTAATATCAAGGTACAAATTACTAATTGACCTCAAGCTAAGTTAAGGTTTTAACGTCGTTATCTAACTCAATATTTAACCTGAGATCTGGTTAAGCCAACATTAGATTATTACTCTCTAAAATTTCAAGTTCTTGCGATGTTAAATCTAATGACGGCTTTTCCTCTTTTAGGCAATAGGCAATTAATCCACCAAGTAAATTTAGCATAAAGCCATGCATACTGCGGTGTCTAGAGTGTTCAATGTAAGAAATGTTTTTCAATTGATCATTCACCGTTTCGATTATAAATCGTTTTTTCAATAAAGCCCTGTCCCACAATGAAATAAATTTTTTCTTCATATTCTTTCGAACCGTCGTGATTAACTCGACACCTTTTTCTAGTAACTCACCAGAGAGCGCTTTGCTGATATAACCTTTGTCGCCATAGAGTTTTCCGAAGATAGAGTCCGCCATATCAGAAACAGGCTCTCGATCATCCACATTGCCCGTTGTGAGCTTTAGCGCCACAATCTCACCTAAATGATTAATTATTAAGTGTAGTTTGAATCCATATGACCAACCCATAGTGCCTTTTCCATGATGAGCAACGCCTTCAAACACTTTATTTCTTTTAGCTCTGATGATGTGACACACTTCTATTTTAGTGGAGTCAACAAATTGTATACCTGTGGGCTTGCCAAGTTTTGATGTGAGGTAACTGCACATCGGAACCACCACACTAGGCATAAGCGCGAGAAACCTTGTGTAACCCAGCAACTCTGGAAAATAAGCTTTAAGTTGACGGCAAACATAGTGAAGATAGTAGTTTTTGAAATCTCTGTAATGTGACTGGTGAAAATGGATGATAATAGTCATCACCTCTGACGGAGATAAGCGGCATGCTCTTCGACGCTTAATTTCACCATTTTCGAGCAATATACGCTGCCAGGTTGGGAAAAATAACTTTGAAAAATCATCGACATCACAGTACGTTTCAACTAACTTGTTCATGCTCGTTCCTTTTTGTTCTAATCACTCTTGGTCGAATGATCGGATCATGGAACGAGCATTTAGTTCCTTTAAATTAGTAATTTCTTATCCGAAGCTCAGGTTAAATTATTACGTGGAACGGGCATTTTTGCTGAAGATTTGCTTCGTCCTGAGTTTTACCTGAGCTTATCGCAACTATTACGATTGCTAAAACAGTTTCACCGTTTAATGCCAGGGCGAGATGCCGCTTTTCAACTAGGGCATCGACTATTTCCTTCTCCTAACGCTGAAACAAGCGCTATTTTATATAGTCAAAACCTCACTCAGGTGCTGCGCTTATTGAGTTGTTTTAGGCTACAGTTAGCGCCGTTATTATTTGCCTATCATTATCAGCATAATGGTTATAGTTATTTACAGCTTAATGATGCGGTGGGTATGGATGAGCAACAATATCAATTTGTGGTTGAGCTTTACTGTTGCTTATTGGTCTCGGCGAGTCGACATTTGCTGGGTGAGCGTATCCCTTTTTGTTTTGAATTTCCCTTTCCACGCCCGCGTCATATTTACGAATATGAAGAACATTTAGGGCTTAGACTTGCCTTTGACCGACCCTCTCTGACGGTTAAATTTGCGCAGCAATGGCTTACACACCCTTTGCTGCAAGCGAGTCAATTACGTCGTAAATTGGCGATGCAACAAGTCAGTAAAAAAATGCTTAAACAGACCTTTATTGAGCTGATCAGCAACTACCTGCACCGCCATCGCCAAGCTAACTTGCAACAAGTCAGTGAGCATTTAAATATGAGTACGGCAACACTGAAACGGCGCTTAAAAGAGCATAATTTAAGCTTTTCGCAACTACAAGATCGGGTCAATATGCAGCAGGCATTTCATTTACTGACCGTGCAAGGGTTGAGTAACGAGGTAG
Organism: Pseudoalteromonas sp. KG3; assembly: GCF_030436385.1. Classification (NCBI taxonomy): domain Bacteria; kingdom Pseudomonadati; phylum Pseudomonadota; class Gammaproteobacteria; order Alteromonadales; family Pseudoalteromonadaceae; genus Pseudoalteromonas; species Pseudoalteromonas sp. KG3. Next base: position 1,653,741 of record NZ_CP098523.1, on the reverse strand, counting down.
TGGCTGAAAAGCTTGCTTTTCATGATGCGCCAAACTTTCGTCGAGCCTGTAAACGCTGGACAGGATTAACCCCCACAGAGCTTAAAGCATTGGCGCTTAGTAAATAGTTATTTAAGTTGATTATTTTTGTAAAAAAAAGTATTCATTTTCTAAAAATGTATTTAAAATCTAAACAAGATTTACCTACCTTAGAGCTAATACCAATCTTACCTAAAATACTGATCGTTTTAGCAGGTTAACTTATTGAGTAACTGCGTTATAAATTTCGCTGTGCAATTGTTGTATCGTCGCGTTTGCGTCTTGGCGATTAAATATTATGGGTATAACTTACCTAATTATATGGAGTAAATTAAATGTTAATAAAAATAAAAGTATCTGTCGTTGTTGGCAGTGTGCTGATGATATTGTCGGGATGTACTGCAACAGAGTCATCACGCACTATTGAGGCCCCAAAAGTGGCGTCTTATCAAGTGGCTTACAGCGGTGAGAAAAGTAAGTTGTCGGTAGGCAAAATGCAAAACCGTTCCAATTTCCAAAATGGTATTTTTAATACCGGCACTGATTTACTTGGCTCACAAGCAAAAACAATACTGGTAACTCATTTACAGCAAAGCAATCGTTTTGTCGTTTTAGATCGCACTAATATGGCTGAAATTGAGCAAGAGTCAGGTTTTTCTGGTGCCCAGCAAAATATTAAAGGGGCAAGCTTTGTGGTAACGGGTGATGTGTCTGAGTTTGGACGAAAAGAACAAGGCGATCGTCAGCTGTTTGGTATTTTAGGAAAAGGCAAATCGCAAATAGCGTATGCCAAAGTTAATTTAAATATTATTGATGTGACAAGTTCTGAAGTTGTCTACTCAGTTCAAGGTGCTGGTGAATATAGCTTATCAAACCGTGAAGTTATTGGTTTTGGTGGTACGGCAGGCTATGACTCAACACTTAATGGCAAAGTACTGGATTTGGCAATGAGGGAAGCCGTAAATAATTTGGTCAAAGGCATTGAAGCCGGTTATTGGAAACCTTAATTAGGAACGAATATGAATAAAATAATAACAACAGCTGTGCTACTACTGACGGTGTTGACTGGCTGTAAGACGGTCCAACCCCTTTATTATTATGGTAGTTATGATGTTAATCTTTATCAACATTTTAAAGCCGATGATATCTCAGTGGCAGAGCAAATTTCACAGCTCGAAGAAACAGTGCAAATGGCTGATAATAAAAGCTTGTTGATTGCGCCAGGGATTTTAGCCCATTTGGGTTACCTGCACTTAAAACAGGGCGAACTTGATTCTGGCTTTGCTTATCTTGAAAAAGAAAAAGCTTTGTACCCAGAGTCTGAGCAGTATATTAACTTTTTAATCGAAAATGCAAAAGGTGGTAAGCAATGAAGGCATTAAAATTAGCTATTTTAATGATTGCGTTGGTCATTTTATCGGGCTGTGCTGCTAAGCCTGCACCTTATGATTACACGGCTTATAAAAATAGTGATCCTCGCTCTGTTTTAGTACTGCCTCCGTTAAATAATAGTAATGAGGTGATCGCGCCTTATAGTGTGTTAGCGACAATTACAAAGCCATTAGCTGAATCAGGTTATTATGTATTTCCTGTTTCTTTAGTGTATGACACGTTTATGAATAATGGCCTCACAGTAGCACAAGATATTCATGCAGTTGCCCCTCAAAAATTGCATGAGATATTCGCTGCTGATACAGCCCTATACCTAGATATTACTGAGTATGGTACGTCTTATGTGGTCATTTCTAGTGATACTGTGGTGAAGTTAAATGCAAAGCTCGTTGATCTGAAAACCGGTGAGTTGCTGTGGCAAGGTACTGCCAGCGCTGCTAGTAGCGAGCAACGTTCAAGCTCTGGTGGTGGTTTAGTTGGGGCGCTTGTTTCGGCAGCGTTAACCCAGATTTTAGAAACTGCGACAGATGCAGGGTATGATGTATCAAAGGTAGCTGCGGGAAGATTATTATCGGCTGAGGCCTATAATGGTTTGTTGCATGGTCCTCGCTCACCTAAGTACGGACAAGCTGTCAAACTATAACAGTTTAATACTTAGATAAAATACATAAAATGAAGCTAGCTTGGCTAGCTTCATTTATATTATTTAACCTGAGCTCACATCAGGTTATTTAGCTTAATTAGAATGTTTAAGCGTAATATTGCGGCCCCCTAAATAGCCAAATACGGCGCACAATGCACTCGCAAAAGCGCATAACCACAAGGTAGTTGTCCAATTACCAGAGTAACTATGTAATGCTCCTGCGATAATCGGCCCAGAGGCGGCAAGTAAGTAACCCAAGCATTGCGCCATACCTGACAGGGAGGTGGCTTGTTGGGTATCATGAGTACGTAAGCTAATAAACGACAAACCTAAAATAAAACAAGCGCCTGAGCAAAACCCTAAGGTGACCGCCCACAGTGAGGCAAACTCAGGTAAATAAAGCAGCCCAAGTGAGCCTGTTGCGGCTATTAGTGCTAACAAGCTGGTTAAAATACGTTGATCTTTAAGCTTTGCCAACAATGGTATTAAGATAATGCCAGGCACTGCAGACGCTACTTGAAAGGCACCTTGTAGCGCACCCGCATGCTGAGCTGTATGGCCACCTTCAATCAAAATACTCGGCAACCAACTAATCATAATATAGGTAAAAAATGAATTTAACCCCAGCAGTAAGGTAATCTGCCACGCAAGTGCTTCGTGCCATACTTTGTTGCTGTTAACACTCGCCAGCAGATCTTTGGTGGGCTTAGTATGCAATTTTAACTGCGGTAGCCAAACAATAATACTCACTAGGGTAAGTAAGCCATAACAAGCAAGGGCTAATTGCCAGCCCATACTTTTATATTCAGCCAGCGGAATAATAAGCGCGGCATAACTGCCACCAAAAATACCCATCGCTAGTACGTAAGTAGAGGTCATTACCGCCACTTTATGTGGGAAGTCGCGTTTAATTAAACTCGGCAACAGCACGTTACCTATTGCGATGCCAATACCTATGATAGCGGTGCCTAAATACAACATAGCTGAAGAGTTTATTAATCGTGACGCCAGTCCTAGGCCAATTAGGATTAGTGCGATAAATAACGATATTTCCAAGCCTTGTTTTTTAGCTAGGCTTGCCGCCATTGGGCTTGCCAGTGCAAAGGCAATTAATGGTAAAGTAGTGAGCATACCGGCTTGAGAAGGGGTTAAAGCAAAGCTTAAGATAATTTGCTCAAGCACAGGAGCAAGCCCTGTAACCGGTGCGCGTAAGTTAGCGGCAATAAAGATAATGCCTAAAATTAAAATAGCAGAAGAAAAAGCAGTTCTTTTAATGGCAGTCGAGTTCAAAACTAAAATCATCAATAAGAAAGAGGGAGCGCAATTATAGTCTAAGGAGACACTGCGTTGATATTAAATGGGATGAATAGATTTTCATTTCAAAAATAATTAACCCCACTTTTTAAAGTCATCCGTTTATAGGTTTAGTAATTCATATTTAATAAAAGCTAAGGTGACTTTATGAATAACAAGATGAGTAACATCCAAGCAATTAATTTACGTTTAACGGTGTTGAGCCTTGCGGTTATAGTTGGCTTAACCGGTTGTGAGCAAAGTTCACAAAGTGAGGTTGATGAACAACAAAACCAAACAAACAATGCGGCGAAGAGCAAACAAAACGATGAACAGCAATTAGAGCTACAAGTGCAAACAAGGCAGAGACAACATGCTGTAAGTTATGAAGCCATGCCGCAAGGGATGATGCATGCAAGTGTTGCTATGCAGCGCCCGATATTGCCGCCAGATCCAGTTGATGACGTGGTATTGGTGTCAGAGCAAGATCGTGAAAACTATTTAAAATCCCAGCAGAATCCAGTTAAACAAACAGTCACTGAGCCGGTATCTACTTTCTCAATTGATGTAGACACGGGCAGTTACAGTAATACTCGTAGAATGTTAAATATGGGGCAGCTGCCGCCAAGTGATGCGGTACGCGAAGAAGCTTTTATTAACTATTTTGATTATGACTACAGTGCGCCTGAAACTATCAGCACACCGTTTAAGGTGCATACTGAGGTTGCAACGGCGCCTTGGAATGAGCATCGGCAATTACTTAAAATTGGCATTAAGGGTTTTGAAATTGAAAAAGCTGATTTAAAAGCGGCGAATTTAGTGTTTTTACTGGATGTATCTGGCTCTATGAATGCACCCAACAAATTACCCTTATTAAAAACCAGTTTAACCATGTTAACTAAACAATTAGATGAAAATGATTCTGTTGCCATTGTGGTGTATGCCGGAGCCGCAGGCGTGGTATTGCCAGCAACTAAAGGCAATGATCAACAAGCTATCAGCGCAGCGTTAGATAAGCTGGCCGCAGGCGGTTCAACAAATGGCGAGCAAGGCATTGAGCTTGCGTATCAAATAGCACAGCAGAACTTTAAAAAAGACGGTATTAATCGGGTGATTTTGGCCACCGATGGCGACTTTAATGTAGGCATGCAATCGGTTGATAAGCTCAAAGAGCTGGTGGCAGCAAAGCGCAAAACGGGCGTTGCACTAACCACGCTTGGTTTTGGCCAAGGTAATTATAACGATGGCTTAATGGAGCAATTAGCTAATATTGGCAACGGCCAACATGCGTATATTGATAACATTAACGAAGCACGCAAAGTACTGGTTGATGAACTCAGCAGTACCATGCAAATTATTGCCAAAGACGTAAAAATTCAAGTGGAATTCAATCCACAGCAGGTGGCTGAATATCGTTTAATTGGTTATCAAAATCGCGTACTCGCTAATGAAGATTTTAATAACGATAAGGTCGATGCCGCAGAGTTAGGGGCAGGGCATACAGTAACGGCGTTATATGAAATAACCTTAGCCAACTCCGAGCATAAACAAATTGATGAGCTGCGTTATCAGTCTAAAACTAATGAGAAACCGGTTGCCAGCAATGAACTCGCTTTTGTAAAAGTGCGTTTCAAACAGCCTGACGGCGAGCAAAGCGAATTGCTTACGCAAGCTATCAGTAGTGATAAAATACAGCCGTTATCGCAGGCAAGTTCCGATTTTAAATTTGCCGCGGCAGTTGCTGGGTTTGCCCAGTTACTAAAAGGTGCAAAATATACCGGAGACTGGCAGTATGAAGATTGTGCTAAATTGGCAACCGCTAACAAAGGCAGTGACACATTTGGCTATCGTAGTGAGTTTGTGCAACTCGTAAATAATGCTGCGGCATTATGATTTAAGTAGCGGCACAGTGATATAAGTAAAGGACGTTATGACAGAATTAGCTGATGAGCAATTAATGTTGAGTTATGGACAAGGGGATGTACAGGCTTTTTCGCAGTTGTACACCCGCCATAAAAATAGCTTATATCGGTATTTTTTACGCCAGTGTGCAAGCCCGCAAGTGGCTGAAGAGCTTTATCAAGAAGTATGGAACAAGCTAATAAAAGCCCGTTCGCAGTATCAAGCGAGCGCCAAATTTACTACTTGGTTGTATCGTATTGCCCATAATGAATTAATTGATCATTACCGCCGAACTGGTACGCAAAGTAAGTGGTTAGACGACGATAATCAAGATCTTGAAACTGCCGATTTTGCCGATCATAACAGTCAATCAGCTGCTGAAAAACTTGATCAAGACCAGCAAGCCGCGCAGCTAAAAGTGTGTTTAGCGCAATTGCCCCGAGAGCAAAAAGAAGCATTTTTACTTAAACACGAAGCTGGTTTTACCCTTAAAGAAATTGCCGAATTAGTGGCAGAGACTACTGAAAATATAAAAAGCCGCATTCGTTACGCGCAAGCCAAGTTAAAGCAATGTATCAGATATAAAATGGAGACTAGCAATGAGCGATAAGTTAACCAGTCATGATATTGCTTCACTTTATAAACGCGGTGCTACGGAGCAGCCAAGCTCACAACTTGATGAGCAAATACTAAAACACGCAGCAGATGAGGTTGCAGATAATAAAGTCACCCCAATTCATAAACCTAAGCGCTTTTATCAAACTTGGTATGGGCAATTATCGACTGCGGCATCACTGGTGTTAGTCGCTGTTTTATATGTGCAAAATAGCGAACAGTATCAACAATCGTCACAATTGAATGAGCTGCAAATTTTAGCTGATGAACAGACTGCTTTAGCACCTGCGGCCTCGCCTGAAATGATGCAAAGCGCAACACAAGAGCAAGCGCAAGAACAAGCTCAAATGATGCAATTAAAACAAACCCAGCAGCGCCAACAAAGTGAAAAAATGGCTGGCAGACAATTTGCCGCACCAAGCATGACAGCGAAAAGTGTGTTGTTATTAGAGCTTGAAATTATCACCGCAGAGGTAGCAAATAAATTTAGGCGTATAGATACATTTATTGCAGATGGTAATATCACAGCCGCTAAAGCACAGCTGACTGAATTATTAGCAGCGCACCCCGAACTCAAGGTGCACTTAAATGCGCAATATAAACAGCTATTACAATAAAAGATAATCCACTTAGGTTCGCTATATGGCTATCTTTTTAGTTTTATACTACTATGTTCGCTATATGGCGAGTTTTTGGTGGCTGCGATGAATAGAATAGAAATAGGAAAAGTGCTTGCTCAGGCGCGCAAAGAAAAACAACTAACACAACGTGAAGTGCAAAAATTGACGAACATTAATAAAAGCACACTATCTGAAATTGAGAACGGTAAATTTACAGGGTCATTGGATATCCTTGAGCGTTATACGCATTATTTAGATTTTGAGCTAGCTGTAGTACCAAGAGCTTTGTCTAAATCACGGTTACCTCGTTGGGATGAGCTAAGTGAGCTTTTTAGTGAGGATAGTTAGTTATGGCTTTTAACCTACCTGAAAAAGTACAAAAGTTGACTGTGTGTATAGATGACAAAGAACTAGGTGTGTTAACTCATGATGCAATACACGATTATAAGCAAACGCAAAATGAGTTTAATCTATCATTAACTATGACTGAAAAAGGCATGGATGATAGTTATCGCTCTGGTGCATTGCATCCTATTTTTGCGCAAAATTTGCCTGAAGGGCATAACCGTAGATACATTGCACAAAGGCTTGCTCGTTACGCCAAAGTTAACGACATGTACTTATTAGCTTTGCAAGGAAGTGATGGCATAGGCATGTTATCTTACCAAGGTGACTTTAAATTACCGCAAGTTGATAGCGTGCCACTTAACGATATTCTTACGTATTCTGACACACAGCCTTTATTTCCCCAGTTATTAGAAAAATACTACCTCAGAAATACCTTGTCAGGGATGCAACCCAAAGTAAGTATTCCAAGTGTTGAGCGAACAGTTCATCAAAAAGATCTGATCGTAAAATCATTTGATGAAGAGTTTGAACTGCTTACGGTTAATGAATATGTGTGCATGCAAGCCGCTAAATATTGTGGTCTCGCACCGCCAAATACGTATTTATCTGATAACCTTGAAACATTTGTGATTGAACGCTTTGACCGTGGTGAAAATGGCACCCAGTTGCTAGGTTATGAAGACTTTACAACTTTGATGAAACGCTCTTCAGATCCTGATGAAAAGTACCGAGGAAGTTACGAAACCTTATTGAAAGCGACTTATTTATACACGAATAATATGCTCGAAGTTGAAAAAATGTATAAGTACATTGTTTTCAGTTGTTTAATTGGTAATGGTGACGCCCACCTTAAAAATTTTGCGCTGCAGTACACGCCAGATATGAGCAATATTTTTGTTTCTCCACCTTTTGATATTACTCATACATTAATTTATTCAACCATCAATAATAAAATGGCACTTAATATTTGTAAGAGTAAAGAGTTCCCAGACTATGAGCACTTAATTAAGCTGGCTAATCAAGGTCATATCGTAATTAGGAATGCGCAAGAGATTGTTGAATCATTAGCGCAAGGGATTATCGAATATGTTTCAAGCTCACAAGAAGTCTTGCTCTTAAGTGGTTTAAAAGAGTCGATTTTAGCTGGCGTTGATAAAGTGATGACTACAACTTATAACTCAAAATCATATCGCCATGATAAAAAGAAAAAGTTTGAGTAAGAGCATAAATCACTTAACTCAATATTTACCAAGAATAACTTGCTGAGAACATCACATTACGTGGTCGCCCAGGGAAATAACGGTCGCCAGTAAAACTGGTGTAATCGGCACGCTCGGCATAGGCGGCATCAAGAAGGTTGTTAATTCGTGCGGTTAGTTTTAATTGCTCAGTGAGCTGCCAAGCTGCGCGTAAATTAATTAAATCATGACCTGCGTAGCTGTGTAAGTTTTCAGGATCAGTAAAATAGTCGCTGACATGATGCCATTCAATCGCAACTAGGGTGTTATGACTTACTTGCCAGTTCGCTTGTAGATTGGCGATGTTACGTGGCGCTGTGTCTATGTCGTTGCCGTTAATGTTTACCCCAGATAACACTTGGTCATAGTCGTAGGTGTGCACCGCATGGCTTGCAGCAAGGGCAAGGTTTATTGACTGAGTAAGTTGATAATCAAGCTCAAGTTCAATACCACGGTGCTGAGTTTGCCCGTCATTAATGGTAAAAAAGTCGCTGTCGCGAAAAATTACGTTTTGTTTGTTCATCGCATACGCTGAGAACACGTAGTGCAATTGTTGATATTGCCCTTTTAGGCCTATTTCAAGGTTATCTGCTGTTTCTGACTCTAGCTCGGCAACCTGTTGCTCGCGTTGTAACTGATAAAGCTCAGCCGCTTGCGGCGCACGGTAACCGCGAGATAGGTTTGCATATAAATAATTATCAGCACTTAATTGATAACTCAGGCCAAGTTTAGGGGATGTATTGGTAAATTTATTTTCGCCACTTGGCGGGCGAGAGTAACGACAACCGCCCATTGCGCATTCGCTGCCATCTTCTTTTGTGCGCCCAGCGAGCATATTATTGTTGTAATCGTAATTGAGTTGCTCAAAGCGCGCGCCTAAGCTAATAGCGTGTTGCTGCCATTGCCAATCAAGGCTAATAAAAGGCGCGAGTAGGGTGCTGGTTACATCGTAATCGTAATGCTTACCTTGCGGCACAGTTGCTACTAAAAATGGCGAGCCTTGAGTTGGCTCGTCTTGATATTGGAGAAAGTCAGCACGAGTGTATTCGCCGTCTAGCCCTAAGTTTATAGTCAGTTCATTTGAGTAGACATGTTGCCAAAGTGATTGAATACCAACGCCAGTTTGGCTATTTTCTTCAAGTGGTGTGCCCGGTAAAAAGTGCTTAAAAAAGGTCATACTTTGATTGCGCACATACGGGGTAATGGTGAGTGTATCTTGTGCTGTTTGCCACTGCGCCTTTGACCAAAGCCGCAATGAGCGGGCGTTTCTAAAGGCGTTAGGGTCAAAATTTTGCTGAGCTATTTCATCGTCTTTATAGCTTTCAAAGCCTTCGATAAAACCTGCTGTTTGTTGATCTAAATGGGTGTAGCTCAATCCTGTAGTGACGGATAGCTCATCACTTGTATAGCGATGGCGTAAATTGAGTTTTTCTTGGTCGACGCTTTCATCATCACGGTAGCCGCTATCGCGAGTGACACTGGCGTTAATACCAATGCCTTGATCACCCAAGTCTTTACCGCTTCTTAGTTTTAAACGACTGTAACCGTACGAACCTAAATCAACGCCGAGCAAATGTTCATCATAAGTGGTATCTGGGGTGATCACATTAATAACCCCGTGCACAGCATTTGAGCCGTAAAGGGCAGAGCCTGGGCCTTTTAATACTTCAACCCGTTCGGCCATTTCAGTGTGCGCTTCAAATAACTCGTTAATATTACAAAAGCCTGCTGCGCGCAGGGGGATGCCATCTTCGGCTGTTAATATGCCGCCACAGGCACCTGCGCCAGAAAGAACCGGAGAGCGCAGTGCGGGCAAATATTCTTGACCGTTACCATGTTGTACATTGGCACCTGCGACTTGCTTTAATACTTGCTCGATATGGGTCGGTGCGATTAAATCTAACTGTGCTTTAGTGATACTGCTGATCACTAAAGGTAGCGGATCGGCGCTGACGTCAACGCGAGAGGCGGTAGTAGTAATACGTTCAATAGCTGTACTTTTTTGCTGACTTAATGCATGAGTACTGATAAGTAACAATGGGATTGCAACGAGTGAACGCATTATTTTCCTAATGAATTTAATTATTTAACAAGTATAAAGTAGCAATTTTAATACTTGGAAGCAATTAATACAGGTTGAGTTGTTGGGTAAGTTGGCATTGCTTTACAAACACCTCATCGTGACTTACTAATATAAAGCTGCCAGTAAAATCAGCCAGATTTTGTGTAAGATGTTGTTTGTTATCAAGGTCCAAATGGTTATCGGGTTCATCGAGTAGCAATAAATAATCCGCAGCATTTTGCGCTGCAATTAACATGGCTAATTGCATTTTCTCGCCGCCGCTAAGTTGGTTTATTGGCCTGTATACATCATCGCCTTTGAAACCAATATTTGCCAGTAGGTGGCGGATTGTTTGTAGCTCAAGTTCGCAATGTACCTCTAGTGCTTTAACTAAGCTGTCAGTGGCGGTTAAAAATGAGCAGTGTTGGTCAATATAAAGTACCTTGCTGTTTAGTTGAATTGCCGTTGCCGTGGATGATTTTGTCGATTCGCTGATCATTCTCAGTAGCGTTGATTTTCCTGAGCCATTAGACCCTGCTATATGTAATTTATCGCCAATGTTAATTTGTAAGGTTACAGGGTTTTTACTACAACCATAAGGCAGGCAAAGTTTATCAATAAACAGTAAGCGTTTATTGCTGGTGGGTTGCTTGAACTTTAACTTTCGTTCAATACTGTCTGGTAGTTGCTGTTGCAGTGTTTGCCGTTTTTCGGCTAAGGTGTTTAGCTTAGCTGATGCTAAACGCTCGCTAGCACCTTTACTTGCTTGGGCACTGTTTTTCTTAAAATCTAACATCACTTTAGGTTGGCTGGCGCTGCTGCGATGTTTATTGCCTTGCGCCGCTCTTTGCTGCGCTTTTTCATGGTTTAGTTGGGTTTGTTGTTGGTGTTTTTTTTGCTCTTTTGCGAGATGAGCAATTTGTTTAGTTAACGCTGTTTGTTGCAGTGCTTTTTGTTTGCAAAAATGCTGGTAGTTACCGGTTTCGTAATGGCTACCGAGACTGTTTAACTCAATGATAGCGTCGCAGTGATCAAGTAATTGACGATCATGACTCACAATAACGACTTGCCCTTTAAACGCATGCAATTGCGTTATTAACCATTGCTTTGCTGTTTGGTCTAAATGATTACTTGGTTCATCTAAAATCAGTAAATCAGGCTGTGCTTGCAGGGCACAATAAAGTGTTAAACACCGCTGTTGCCCAGGGCTCAAGTGGCTTATTGGGGTAGTTAGTGGTGCTTCAATAGCTAGGCTCAACAACTGTTGTTGATAGTTTTGCTCACATAACCAATCGTCGCCGATTAGCGCAAAATCTGCCTCAGCAATGCTCCCGTGCGTAATACGTGCAAGCGCTGCCAGCTTTTTATCTATCCCCAATAATTGGGCGATAGTGCTGGCTGAGTCTTGTAAAGAGTGATCACTTAATTGCTGTTGCGATACGACTAACCGAGTGCCGCTAAACTCAACATGTCCGGAACTGGCTTGCTGTTGGTTTGCCAATATACTCACCAATATTGATTTTCCGCTGCCATTAGCACCGATAATCGCGGTGAGTTTCTCGGGGATTGAAAAGTTTAGCTGGTTAAATTGTACATAACCATTAGGGTGTTGATAGCTTAAATTGTGAATGTGTAATGTATGCATAATGCCTCTGGAGTCAGCAGGGCATGGCGCGCAAAGCTATTAAATTAACTAGGAATCGATAAATCGATAACGAGAGATATGACGAATTTTGCGCCCACTAACCCTGTAAATTCAAAAAATAAAAACGAATTTCAACAGGTGTTAGTTATTCATTAATGCGCAAACTCCAATTAGGAAAGTGAGTTAATAATATACGAATATGCTGTGGGTTGTCAGCCAGTTTTTATTATTTTTTGTTTTACAGCATGTTATTTTTTCTATTGGCTATAGCTAACTAATTGTTTGTTAAAACACGAAACTGTAAGTGCTCACTATCTTTACAAAGTTTACAATTTCTTTCATCTTTCATTCAGGCAGACTTGTTAGGCTTTAGCTATTCACACAGATTATGCTAGGAAGTCGTTATGAATAAATTAATCCCCTTGTCTTTGGCTGTACTTGGTTTGGGCCTATTACCGTTTGCAGCAAGCGCTAAGCACGAGCGCGAACATGACCGTTATGAACATTACCATGAACACCATCATGAGCATAAAAAACACAGTAAAAAGCATCATAAAAAATATTCTAAAAAACACCGTAAGTCTGCATACTATAAACAGTTGCCGCCGGGCTTATACAAAAAAATAGGGTATGGGCATGGTTTGCCGCCGGGTTGGTATAAAAAATATCATCGAGGCGATCGCCTTGATAGAGATATTTATCGCCGTGGCCGAGTGATTGAGCGCCATGACCGTAAGGGTCTAATTTTATTGGAAGTTGATGATCAGCTAATCCATTTAGTGCATGACACCCGAGAGATCCTGTCGATTGTTACTCGTCACTAAATTTTTACAAAGCCACAATTGAGTGCTGGATTATTTTCTTTTTTTCATAACATGTTCAGTCACTATTGCTATTCTTTAAATGAATTAAATAGGGAGTAAAATTATGAAAGCACTGATATCGATGGCTTTGCTTGGTTTAGTACTTTGCAGCGGCGCTGCTGTTGCAAAAAATGATAACCATGACAAAGACAAAAATAAAGGCAAAGGAAGCTTACCACCAGGGTTGCAAAAGAAAGTTGATAATGGTGGTCAATTGCCTCCTGGTTGGCAAAAAAAATACCACAAAGGTGACCGATTAGACGACGATATCTATCGTCATGGTCGAGTTATCAAACCGATAGACCGTGATGGTCGTATTACCATTGAAGTAGACGATACTATTATCCATATGGTGCATGATACTCGCGAAATTTTGTCAATTTTAAGTCGCTACAATTAAAGCTACTTTATAAAAGCACATGTTAACGGCATTGTTAGCTTGTGCTTTTAATCGTTATTTTAAAGTGCTAGAGTTCCCTTTAAAGGAATTATAAATAGAATAATTAGTTGTTATGTACACTTATATTAAAACGTTTATTAGTTTCGCTTTTCTCGCCTCAGTTAGTACAGTCTCTGCGAATAGCGCTTTTGAAAAAGGTGTTGTTGAAAAAACGTATACACCAGCGCAAGTTATTGAGAATAAAAATGAAAGCTTTCCAAAAAGTTATAGTGGGTCACGGCTAGAAGGTTGGGCTTTACTCTCTTACGTGGTTGCTAAAGACGGATCAGTTAATGATATTGAAGTGATCAGTCACTCGGCTGTTGTAGATACTCAAGCTGAAGCGCAGCGCTATTTAAATAACTTAGTTTTTAGCCCAGCAATCAAGGGTGAACAAGCTGTTGAGAGTGGTTATTTATTTACTTATCAAGCGGGTAAATATTTTACTGGTTATGCTAATGATAAAGCGAGTCGAGGCTTTATCAGTGGCTATGATGACGTTAACACTTTAATTAAAGAGAAAAATTTTAAAGAGGCTGAACTTGAACTCGCACAGCTTTTTACTGATCATACTAAAAATACCGCAGAGCAAGCTTTGTTTGCATGGCTAAAAAGCCAGTTTTACTATTTTCAGCAGCAGTGGCAAGGTTTTGATGAACAAGTAAAAGTCGCCTATTTATTGCGTGCGCAATTACCAACAGAGCTTCATTATACTGTGGTAAAAAGTGCGTTGCAGTGGTTTATTTATAAGCAAGATTTTTACCTAGCGTACAACGCAATAAACTCCCTTGGGAAAATTGAAGGTAAAGTATTTACTAGTGAAAATAAGCACGCTACGACAAAGCAAGTTGATGAGCTATTAGCTCAAACAACGGTGATAAATACAGAAATTACACTTCATGATCAGCAAGTTGACTATATTTCCTTATCACGCGCTAATATTGTGTTAGAAAATGCTCAAAATCTGGAGCAAGTTGAGCTTAGGTGTGCAAATCAAGTGGTTAAGTTTAGCCCATCAAAACAGATAGTGTATGCGGTTGACCCCGCAAGCAGACGATGCGGTTTATTACTTAAGTCTAAAAAATCCGAGCAGCTCACATTAACTCAAACGGGTGAAATAATAGTTGGTTTGTCAGACTATAAATGATCGGCAATACTCATTGTGAAAGTTAGCGAGGAATATAATTTCTTTGCTAACTTTGATCCTCTTGCACTGCATAACGCCAACCTTTAAAAACTAGGCGACTCGCAGCACCTGATGAGCCGTTATTACCACCTGTGCTTACATTACCTAGTGCAGTATCGTAGTGAATACCACCAGCCCCTGATACATTCACTGTATTACCTAACACGGAACCTTTAAAGCCAACTGCCGAATTTATTTCAACATGACTATTGGGTGCGTAAATAACGGCGTAAACTTGCTCAGTGCCACCAGAAAAGCTCACGCCAGTACCAGCACCGGCATAATTGCTATAAATGCTAAACACTGGTTTGCCTTGCGCTGTAATACCATTTGCGGGGGTATAAACTTGCGCACCGCCACCAACGTTAAACTTACCCTGAATTATGATAGTTAAGCTGCTTTGCTCTGGAATAGTCAATGAGCTTGCCCCATCCATTGTAAAGTCACCTTGTACAAATAGGGTGGCATGGTGGTTTTCTTTAACCGATAAATGGCCTTTTATGTTGATATTATCAAAATATATAATGTCAGTCGGTTTTTCTAAAAAGCGCGTTGATTGCGCGGTTATATCGCCATCGGGTGTGCTTGCATTACCAACTAAAAAAACTGCTTTGCTAGTGTGTAGTTGCAGATGATCGCCTTTGCCTGAGCCACTGATGTATAAATCTTGATAGTTATTTTATGGATCATCTAAATCATTTATAGCGTTGTTGATGTTTAAAGGGTCGCAGCTGCTAGTGCCGCTTGTGGCGTCACCTTCAGTAAAATCTATTTTCTCTACGGGAGTAATAGTGTCAATAACCAGAGGTGGGGACGTTTTATAAGGTGCGCGGTTATACTCAGGGGTTTCACCAGTAAAGCGGCCTTTACCTAAATAACGTAAATCATCATTGCTAATTGTGCTGCCCCATTGGGTAAGTGCAACATCGCCTAATACCCTGACACCACCGCTGACGGTGCCACCTGTTTGACTATAATTGCCATGGCTTTGTACGCCGCCCAAAATAGTTGGTTGGTTAACCGTTGTATCACCTTGGCTAAGTACTTTGCCATCAATTGTGTTACCTGTGACATTAATATTAGCTCCCGATGTCACATTACCACCGGCATAAGTTTGTTTTAGAGTAATATCCCCATTTGCCTGAATATTGCCAGCGACGCTGCCACTTTGTTGGCTGTAATACAGGTATGTCGTAACATTACCACCAATTTTGCTATTGTTTGGTAAACTTAAAAAGCCATTTGAATGTACGTTACCGCTGATATCGGCAGAGCCAGTAAGTTGAATACTATTGGAGGCGATCACATCACCAAAAATTTTCCCATTGCCTGATAAAATAATGGTGCTATCCCCATCCAATGTTTGTACAAAAGCGCGTTCGCTGATATTTTGGCTACCATCACTAAGACTTGCGTTGTAATCGCCCAATGATGAATCATAACTGTCTGTTTTCCCGCTACCGCTGAGACTGATACCTGAGCAGCCGGTGATCCCTGGTGAAAATGGCGATTTACCAGTCTTGTCTGGTGTTTGCACAAATTCAAAAATAGCCTCTAAATTAGCCTCACCTTCAAATCGATTACCTGTGCTAGAAATCACTAATTCGCCATCTTTATTAATGGTTAAATCGGCATTAAAGGCAGTGTTATCAAGTCCTCCAGTACCATTGATATGGGTGCTTTGATTGACTAAGTCTTCTAAACTTTGTGTAGGTTCATCAAGCAGTTGTTGGTTGAGTTGCTGCATACTTGCGTATACACCTTTTTCAGCCATTAAGCGGGCATTGATCTGCTTTTGATAATTACCACTTAAGCGTTCTTGAATAATCGTGTCACGCAGTGAACTTAGTACCACCAAAGTTGCCATTGAAGTGAGTATTAACACCTTAATAAGGGTAAAGCCTTTTGAATTTTTCATTAAGCACAGCCCTGCGGTTGTTCGCTTAGCCAGCTTTGGCCGCTTGGTAAAATACACAATTGCATATCAGTGGTGCTGCTATCATGATCAGCTATAGTGATTTGATTGCGCTTAACGGCTTCACTGCGCGAATATTTAAAGACGCTTTGTAACAGATTAGCATGAGTGACGAGGCGGTCATGTTTGATAAACGCCATATAACTTGGCGCTGCAAGCACAGCCATAATACTGATAATAGCGACGACTATCATTAGCTCAACTAAAGTAAAACCGGCTTGTTGGAAGTTACGATGACAACGCATTAATGGAGGAACACCTAAAAAGTCGAATAAAGCGGCTCCGTGGCGAGTTTATAAATCCTTTTTAGATGCTCATATTTTATGCCGTTTTGCGTATTAAATGTGCAATCAGGCATGGTAAGTTTGTAAATGTAGGTTACATATGTGGTTTTTTTGTTTTCATTACTGATTCATACATAGCTGGTATGCTAGTAGTAATTAAATGAGTAAATCTCATAACCTGAATTTAGGTTGATAAACAATAACCAGGAATGCAGTGTGCTTATTTTATTTGCCATAATCTCGACTATCTTACTTATCGCCAGCGTGTTGCCACTTTCTTATAGTCAGCATTATATGGTTAGAGGTGGTGACTTTATTCGCTTGCAAATATGTTACGGCGCGCTTATTAACTTGTTGCTAATTTTCAGTTATGCCATTTTTGTAACGAGTTCAATCCCACTTATTGTGATGATAGGCATAAACCTATTCGTACTTATTTTGCAAGGCTATTGGATTTATCCCTATTGTTGGTTTGCTCGTCATGAAGTCAAAAATAGCGGCCCTCAAGCTGAGCACAGTATTCGTATTATGAGTGCTAATGTATTGATGTCGAATCATCACAGTGATGCATTGATTTCCTTGGTCAAGCAACATAAGCCTGATTTATTGATCACCCTAGAAAGTGATCTTTGGTGGCAAAACCAGCTCACAGCGCTACATAACGATTACCCGTATCGTATTGCTTGCCCTAAAGATAACCGCTACGGCATGCATGTATTCAGCAAGTATAAAATTATTCAATCGCAGATATGTGAACTTGTTTCAGACGATATTCCCTCGATTCATATGTTGTTTGAAAACAATGCTGGCTTGCAGATGCAAGGTCACTTTATCCACCCAGAGCCGCCAAGCCCAACCGAAAAAGACAGCTCGCGAGAGCGTGATAGTGAATTAATTATAGTTGCTAAAGCGGTTAAAAATCCTATTAGGCCGGTCATTGTGGCAGGGGATTTAAATGATGTTGCATGGTCTAGGAGTACTCAGTTGTTTATGAAGCTCAGCGGTTTTTTAGATCCACGTAAAGGCAGGGGGTTCTTTAACACCTTTCATGCTGATTACTTTTTTATGCGCTGGCCATTGGATCATTTATTCCACAGCCCAGGTTTTAGTGTTAAGTGCATTAAACGCTTAGCTAAATATGGTTCTGATCATTTTGCTTTATTAACGGAGCTTGTTTATGAAGATGCGCAGCAGCAATCACTGACCGAAAAAGATGAGGATACCGATGAAATTGCGCAGGATTTAAAAATGAATGGGGTAAATAAGCATCAAGTGCCGACCTTTAAAGTAACAAGGGCCTTTAATGGCCCTTGCGCCTATTTACACTATTAGCTATTGACCATAATGGTTTTTATATTCACAAATTCACGAATACCAAAGCCGCCATGCTCACGGCCATAACCGCTGTCTTTAACCCCGCCAAATGGTAGATTTGGTTGAGCGAGGCCATAGCCATTGATGTTAACCATGCCGGTATCAAAGTGCTTTTTCGCCAGTTCAATGGCTTTCTTTTCATCTTTAGAAAAAATACCGCCACCTAAGCCATAACGGGAGTCGTTGGCAATTCGCATCGCATCTTCGTTATCTTTAGCCTTGATAAGTGAAGCCACAGGACCAAATAATTCATCATCGTATGCGGGCATGCCCGACGATAAATTCTCAAGCAAGGTAGCTGGATAGTAAAAACCTGTTTGCTTAGGAATTTCGCCACCCACAACTACTTTAGCGCCAGCCTTAACCGACTCTTGTACTTGGTCATGAATTTTATCTCTTAAATCTTCACGTGCCATTGGTCCAAGATCTGTATCTTCGTCCATTGGATCGCCAAGTTTAAGCGCGTTAAATTGCTCAACAATGCCTGCTTTAAATTCATCATATAGAGCATCAACGACTACGAAACGCTTTGCTGATACACATGTCTGGCCGTTATTGATCATGCGACCTTGCAGGCATGCTTTAATTGCCAGCTCTAAATCAGCATCATCAAGCACCATGTAAGCGTCGTTACTACCAAGTTCTAAAACAGTTTTTTTCACGTGTTTACCCGCTTGTTCAGCCACTTTTTTACCTGTGCCATCACTGCCGGTAAAGGTTACACCGCGAATTGCTTGGTGGCTGATCAGTTCACTAGCTGTTTTGCCATCAATCAGTAAGTTTTTAAATACATGGCTAGGGAAACCTGCATCAGCAAACATCAGTTCTATTTTTTCAGCCATACCAAACACATTACCGGCGTGTTTAAGAACAGTTGTATTACCCGCCATAATGTTAGTAACGGCATAGCGTACAACTTGGTATAGCGGAAAGTTCCAAGGCTGTATGCCAAGTAAAACGCCCGTTGGTTGATAAGTAATTATCGCGTGGCCATTTTCCATTGAGCGCTCTTCATCCGCCAGCTGAGTTTGACCGTGTTCGGCACTGTAGCGACAGATTGCTGCGCAAAGCTCAACTTCTTGTAATCCTTGTGCATAAAGCTTTCCCATCTCTTGAGTCATCAGTGTTGCTAGTGACTCTTTTTGTTGCTCAAATACATGGGCTAATTGGTTTAAGTGTTTAGCGCGTTCGGTTAATGAAGTGAGGCGCCACTCTAAGAAAGCAGTATGACTTTTGTCTATCTCATTTTTTGCTTGCTCTAGGTTGAGCAGGGTATAGTCTGCAATTGTTTGCTCGGTCGCAGGATTAATGGTGGTTACTGTGTTAGTCATCTTTATCTCCTTACAAATTATATTAACTAAGCAGGGTGCAAAGCTAACACCAACTCTGTATTAATTTGTTTTATATTCTTAATGCACTGTAATTATTGGCTTTTTTATTTTTATTGGTTCATTTTTTTATTATTTTCAGTTAGCATTTAGTTTTATGTCGGTAAAAAGTTCAGGTAGCTGAAAAAGTTACAAGGAGAAAGTTATGGCGGTATCTTTTTTTAATACGCATTTAGCGCTTATTCAAGCGCCGATGGCGGGTGTACAAGACTTTCGTTTAGCTGCTGCTGTGAGTAACGCCGGTGGCTTAGGGTCATTACCTTGTGCCATGCTCTCTAAAGAGCAGTTGTTGAGTGAGCTCAGCAGCTTGACTAAAGCCACTGATAAGCCCTACAACCTTAACTTTTTTTGTCATACGCCAGCCAGCTACACACCGCCGCAAAAACAGCAGTGGCACAAATTATTGTCGCCTTACTTTGATGAACTGAATATTGACGACACGACTTTAGGCATGACGGCTTCCCGTCAGCCAATTGATGCAGACACTGTCGCGCTTATTGCGCCCTTCAAACCACCAGTTGTCAGTTTTCATTTTGGCTTACCAGCTAGTGATATTATGCAGCAAATTAAAAGCTGGGGTGGCAAAGTGATTTCTACGGCGACCACTGTTGATGAAGCTAAGTGGCTAGAAGCGAATGGGGCCGATGCTGTAATTGCACAAGGTTTAGAAGCAGGCGGCCATAGAGGGCACTTTTTATCAATGGACTTAAGTTTACAGCAGCCAACGGCGGTATTGGTTGAGCAATGTGTGCGGGAGCTAAATATTGCTGTAATCGCAGCAGGCGGCATTGCAACCGTTGATGATGTAAAGCAAATGTACTCACTGGGCGCTGCGTTAGTCCAAGTAGGAAGTGCGTATTTGTTGTGCCAAGAGGCAACAACGTCAGCGCTGCACCGCGACGCTATTTTACAACAAGCGCCAGATAGTACCGCATTAACTACATTATTTTCTGGGCGCGCTGCCCGAGGGATTGAAAACCGCGTTATGCGCGAACTTGGCACTATGCCACAGCAAGCCCCAGCCTTTCCATTCGCCAGTATTGCACTTAGTGCATTGCGAGCTAAATCCGAAGCACAAGGCAAAAGTGATTTTTCGCCGTTATGGTGCGGACAAAAATACATTGCAAGAGAGGGGATTAGTGCTGCTGAAATCACTGAACTGTTAGTACCAGTCGATGCATAACTTAGCGATGTTGCCGTTAGGAGATAGTTATCATGCATTGGCTAAGCGGCTTGGCATTGCTTGCAACATTAATACAAACGTTTGCTTCTTTCCAACCGCGAGATATGTTGTTGCGACTATTTATGGTGTTCGGTACTGCATTGTGGATAAGCCACAATATACTGGTGGGGTCACCGATGGCAGTGTTGATGGAATGCTTGTTTTTGCTCAGTAATCTGGTTGGGCTATGGCGTTTTTATTTCTGGTCGAAAGAAGCTAACATAGCAGATTAGCTTCTTTACAGGGCTGTTAGCTGTTAACACTAAAGTTGTTTCGCTATTTCTTTTAACAAAAAAGTCTCGCGAATAATCGACAAGCCTTGCTTATCACTGTTTGCCAACGTCCGCTCATTATGAGCAATGGCATCAAATATATTGACCCACTTTGCAGTCATGCCATTTTGTTGCTCATAATGCTCTAGTTGCGCTTGGCCTAATTGTTCATCGATGCTGCAAAAATAGCAGTAAGATTTTATATGGATCACAGTAAAATCGTCTTTATACCAAGGGCGGTATTCTTCATAAAGCCCAAATTCACCGAGTACTTTGATGTTTTGTGCGCCAGTTTCTTCTTGTAGCTCGCGGATTAATCCTTGCTCTATGCTTTCACCTTCATCAATGCCGCCGCCAGGCAAGCTGAAATCTTCATAGCGGGCAGTGTACATTAATAAAATATCAGTGCCTTTTAAGGCAATAGCACGGCTCGTTAGGCGAGTAAATTGGTGAGGGTCTTTAGCATTAACACTAGGATGAGTTGCTGTTTTAAGTAATCGCATAGCTTTCCTAACTATAAATATTTTAAAGAATTATATCGCAAAAAGTGATCAATAGTTTTATTTACTACGTAAACTGTCGGTTAAGAATAAATCCTGTAGTATGAAAGGATTAATGTGTTAGGCTCAATAGTGATAAAAACATAGGGATTTTTTCATGTTAAACATACTTTTAGTTGATGATGATAATGAGTTTAGTGAGGTTGTTTGTCATATCGTTGAGTTTTTAGGACATAACATCAATACTGCGGCAAATCTAGCCGAAGCAGAGCAGTGGTTTGTTAATAATCATTTTGACCACGTTTTCCTTGATTTCATGTTACCAGACGGCAGTGGCTTGCATTTAGTTGAACACCTCAAAAGCATAGGTCAAACACCTAAAATAACCCTTATTTCAGGCCACCCTTCAGTTAAAGGTAAATTAGCTGAAATGTGTGAACCAAATGTCGGTCATTTGGTTAAGCCTTTACAACGCGAAGACATTGAACGCGTTTTAAATCCAAAAAAAGCAGCGGCTAAGAAAAAAACAACACCTAGTATTAAAAAGCATTTTGGAACATTAATAGGCGAATCACCGCAAATGCAACAGCTGTATACCATGATTGAACGAGTGGCAAACACCAGTGTTAACGTGATGTTAGTGGGTGAAAGTGGTGCCGGTAAAGAAGTGGTGGCGCAAGCGATTCATAACGCCAGCGCCTGCAGTGGCCCATTAGTGGCAACTAACTGTGGTGCACTTTCAAAAGAGTTGATTGGCAGCGAGTTGTTTGGCCATGAAAAAGGCGCGTTTACAGGCGCTATTGCGCGTAAAGATGGCGTTTTTGAACAGGCAACGGGTGGCACGTTATTTTTAGATGAAGTAACCGAAATGCCAATTGATATGCAGCCTAATTTACTGCGTGTGCTGGAAACTAAAAAAGTCACTCGAGTCGGTGGTAGTAAAGAAAGCGCGGTTGATTGTCGAGTAATTTCTGCGACCAACCGTTCGCTGGAAGACCTCGCGCAAAATAATATTATTCGTGAAGATATTTACTTTCGGTTAGCGGTATTTCCTATTGATATTCCGCCACTTCGTGAGCGTAAAGAAGACATTAGTTTACTCGCTAGCGCATTTTTGGAGCAGTTAAATGACGAAAATAATACTGATTTTCAGTGGCAAGCCAGTCAGTTAAAACTGCTTGAAAGTTATGATTGGCCAGGCAATGTGCGAGAGCTTCGCCATGCGATTCATCGCGCCTTTATAATGAGCGATCCAAAAGGTAAGGCAATTACCTTACCTGATAACTTAGAATCACCCTTTTCACGAGTAAATAAGCAAACTCAAGTAAATCAAGTCAGTGCTGGGCAAACTATTGAAGAAGTTGAAAAAGAACTGATCCACGCGACTTTAGATAAAGTACAAGGTAATAAAACCCTTGCGGCACAAATGCTGGGAATAAGTACAAAAACCTTATACAACCGTTTAAATGCATACGGCGGGATTGGCGAATATAGTTAGATAATTACGACAGGAGAAACATGAGTAATAACGAACCGTTAAATAAACTCGTTCACGATGCACGAGCACCGCTTAATCGTATCTCGATGAATGCTGAGCTAATCAAGTTGGTACTTGAAAATGATATGCCTAAAGATAAAGCCTTAGCAGCATTAGATAAAATAATTAGTAATTGCCAACAATGTAGTGACAGTTTGCAAAAAATTGCTGATTCAGATGCCACCGCATAAACAGTATTTAAGGGAAAGTAAATGAAGCAAAAAAAACAACTCGGCAAAACTAATGTCGTCTGGGCTAGTTTTATTGCTGTAGTGCTATGTATTGTGGTGGGTAATGCTATTTTAGCGATGAATACTATTCAGAGCCTTACGCAAACTCAGCAGCGTTTAGATGACACAGGGATGCTAAATACCGCAATTGAAAAGCTTCATCTTTCTATTGTACAGGCTGAATCAGGTCAACGCGGTTTTTTACTGACCGGTGATGAAGCGTATTTAGCACCGTATTACGATGCTATTTTACAGCTTAATTCACAAGCTAAGTTGGTAAAAGGTTTACGAACTGAGATCGATGGTCAGGCTGATAAAGTCGCTCGTTTACTCTATTTAGTGGATGATAAAGTGGCAATACTAACTAGAACCGCTGATTTAGCATTGGCTGACAACGAGCGGCGTGCTCATTATCTACTAGAAACACACCAAGGGCGTAAGATTTACGAGGAAATTCGCCTACTCGCTAACGAAATTCAAGACGCTGAATCAGCCTTTAAGCTTGTTCAATTTAGAAAGCTCGGACAAATCAAAAAAGAGGCAAAAGTCACTTTTGCAATTACTGCTGTGACGAGTGGTTTATTGATTATTGGTATGTTTATATTAACGCGGATCAACTTACGTACGGCAGCAAAATATCGGGAAGAACTGGAGTATCAAAATGAAACTCTAGCTGCAAAAGTAACGGAACGGACTTTGGAGCTGACCTTATATTCTGAAGAATTGAGTCGCTCTAATCGTGAGCTTGAAGAGTTTGCATTTGTAGCCAGCCATGATTTACAAGAGCCACTACGTAAAATTCAAGCATTTAGTGATCGCTTAGAAACCATGTTTAAAGATGAGCTAGGTGAAAAAGGCATCGATTATATTGCGCGCATGAAAAATGCAGCGCAACGTATGTCTAACTTAATCAATGATCTACTGGAGTTCTCGCGAGTCACTACTCGCGGCAAAGACTTTGTTGATACCGACTTGCAAAAAGTACTTGATGAAATATTGAATGATTTGGAAATTGCGATAAAAGAGTCAAACGCGCAAGTACATGTTGGCCAAATGCCGGTAATACAAGCGGATCCGAGTCAGATGGAACAGTTATTTTTAAACTTAATTTCCAATGCGGTGAAGTTTAGGCGCCCAGAAATAGCACCGATAATTAATATTGATTACGAACATGAAACAGAATTCAGTGAAGATCATAATACCGATATAGAGTGGCAAATCATTACTGTGAAAGACAATGGTATTGGTTTTTCACCCGAGTATACAGACAAAATTTTTGTGCCGTTTCAGCGCTTACACGGACGCTCAGAATACAAAGGTACTGGCATTGGTTTATCAGTATGCCGACGTATTGTAGAGCGTCATGGCGGCACTATAACTGCTCAAAGCGAAACGGGTGAAGGGGCAACCTTCATCATTAAACTACCTGTGGAAAGTGATCTTTTCACCTTGCAAGGAGAGGCTTAAATGCCGTTCACTAAAGTAAAGCCAATCACCATTTTAATGGCTGATGATGACGAAGATGATCGTTTGTTAACCCAAGATGCATTGACAGAGAGTCGCGTACTTAATGAGTTGCATTTTGTTGAAGATGGTGTGGAGTTGTTGGAGTACCTTGAGCGTAAAGGTAAGTTTGAAGACCGTGATTCATCGCCGCGACCGAGTTTAATTTTATTAGACTTAAACATGCCGCGAATGGATGGTCGAGAAGCGCTGCAAGCGATCAAATCGAACCCGAACTTAAAAGGTATTCCTGTGGTGATTTTAACCACGTCAAAGCAAGAAGAAGACATGGTTAAAGGTTACGACTTAGGCGCAGCCTCGTATATCACTAAACCAGTGACTTTTGATGGTTTAGTTGATTTGATGAAAACACTCGGTAAATACTGGGTTGAATTTGTTGAACTACCGAGCTCGTATAACGATTAGAAAACAACGACTGGAGACACTATGTTAGATAAGGCAACTAAGCTGCTACTTGTTGAAGACGATGAAGACGATTACATTCTTACTTGTGATTATCTTGAACAGCTCAGTTCCCATACATTTGATATAGAGTGGATCAGTGATCCCAAGCAGGCAGTGCAGTTATTGAGTCAAAATCTGCATGATATCTGCCTGCTTGACTACCGTTTAGGAGCATCTGACGGCCTTGCGGTATTAAAGCAAGCGGTCGATAATGGCTTTACTGGGCCAATTATTATGCTTACTGGGCAGTCAAATGATGAACTTGACTCGGCTGCCCTAGATGCTGGTGCGGTTGATTATTTAGTTAAAAATGAAATGAGCAGTAGTCGTTTTGCGCGCTCAATTCGTTATGCATTAGCCCGCAGAGATATAGAAGATGAACGCATCGAGCGTTTAAAAGCGGAAGCAGAAAACCGCTCTAAAGACCGATTTTTAGCCCATTTGAGTCATGAATTACGCACACCTTTATCATCGATCTTAGGTTATACCGAATTGCTTATGCAAAGTGAATTCAGTGAACATGCCAATAACGAGCTCGGCGTTATTTACCGTAACGGTAAGCACTTGTTAAGCTTATTAAATGACGTGCTCGACCTGTCGAGAATAGCCGCCGATAAATTAGAGCTCAGTCGCAGTGACGTCAATCTTGATAGCCTGATGGCTGATGTGTTTACCCTGATGCGAGTTTCTACACTTGATAAAGGCCTCTCACTTCGCTTTGAATCATTACAACCCTTGCCGTTAGTAGTGAATATTGATGCGACGCGGCTTCGACAAATTTTAATTAATATAATCAATAACGCGATTAAATTTACCGAGCAAGGTGAGATCATCGTTCGCGCGTGGACAAAGGTAATTGATGGCACAGAAATGCTGTTTTTTAGCATTAAAGATTCGGGGATGGGCATTGCTCCTGAAAAACAAGCGCTGATATTTAAGCCGTTTGAACAAATAGCCGATGTTGAATCGCGATCTGTTGGTGGTGCTGGATTAGGACTGGCGATTTGTTCAGAGTTATTGAGCCGTATGCAAGGCGGTATTTCCTTAGAATCTGCAATAGGCAAGGGCTCTGAGTTTACTATTTCCCTGTATCCGGGCAATATTCAAGCGGTAGAAAGGGGCTTATTAAAGCTTGATTTAACCCCTAATATGCAGCAAAAAACAGCCTCGTGTAAGGTTAGCGGCCGAGTGTTAGTGGTTGATGATTTACGTGATTTACGGGTGCTGGTAGGGCATATGATTGCCTCTGCGGGGGCGAAAGTTGATTACGCCGAACACGGTAAGCAAGCACTTGATAAAGTAGCCAAAGCGCAGCAGCAAGGTGAACCATACGATATAGTTTATTTAGATATCCATATGCCGGTGATGGGCGGTAAAGAAACCGCCATTGAGCTGAGAAAAGCTGGGTTTACAGGCGCCATTATTGCGCTTACCGCCGCAACAATGAAGGGGATCCATAGTGAGCTGACGGCGCTGGGTTTTAATGATGTGATAGGTAAGCCTGTCGATGCCACTCTGCTGTATTTGTGCTTACAAACCTATTTAGCTGATAATAGCCAAAACTCCCCAGAGGTTCTGCCTCCTGTAGATTCTGTACAGAGCAAAATGCGCTTTTTACTCGTTGAAGATGACGCTGATGCAGCGCAAATAACTCAATTGTTACTTGAAAGCTTAGGTGTGCAAACCAGTATAGCTACCAGCTATGAGCACTGCGTTGCTATTTTAAAAGTCGATAGCAACTTTGATAAGGTTTTGCTAGATATGCATTTACCAGATGGCAGTGGTTTAGAGTTAGCAGCTTATACCAAGGAGCATTACCCCGAGATATCTCGAGTTATTGTCAGTGGTATGCAGCCTGAGCCGCTACAACTAGAGCAGCTTAATATCGAACACGTTTTATTAAAACCAATTAATCTTGCATTACTAACCCAGCTTATTGAGGGTGAGTAAGTACTGATTGGCGAATGATTAATTCAGGTTCAAATAACGTTTGTAATGGCGGTGTGTTTTTTTGATAAACGTTACTCAAAACCCAGTCCGCAGCCATACGACCCATTTCATTTATGGGGTAATTTATGGTACTCAGTGGCGGGTAAACATGGCGGGTAAAAAACACATTATCATAACCCATAATCGATAATTGTTCGGGTAATTTAAGCTTACATTCTCTTGCTGTTGCCATCGCGCCGGTGGCCATCTCATCATTGGCACAGATCAGAGCAGTAAATTGTGGCCCATTATTATGCAAGTATTGGAATCCAGCTGCACCGCCATCTTCCATAAAGTCACCTTGATACAGTAATTGTTCATTAAAGCTCAAGTTATACTCTGCAAGGGCTTGTTTATGGCCGGTTAAGCGATCTTGGGCATCTTTTTTCCACAGTGGACCACTGATATAGGCAATATCGGTATGGCCTTGCTCTAAAACATATTTAGCGGCTAAGTAGCCCCCTTTGACATTGTCTAAAATAATACAGCGTGATGATAATTCTGCAATATAGCGGTTGATGAGCACAAAAGGGGTTTTCCCTTTACTAAGCTCTATCAAGTAGTCATCACTGATCGCTTCAACATGCAAAATCAAAGCATCGCAATTACGGCTAATTAAAAACTCAATAGCCTGTTGCTCTCGCTCTTCATTACTGTGACCTGCTGCAATGATCACATGCTTACCCTGCTTGCGAAAGGCGGTCTCGATGCCACTCATCATCGGGCCATAAAAAGGACCGTGCAACTCAGAAACAAGCAATCCTACGCTATTTGAGCAATTTGACGCTAACGATTGAGCAATAGAGTTTGGCCTATAGCCGAGTTCAGTCATTGCGCGAGTTACTTTTTCACGCGTTGCATCGCTGACATTAGCATTATTATTCATCACTCTTGAGACGGTTGCTAACGATACGCCCGCAAGTTTTGACACCTCATAAATGGTGGCCATGCAATTCCTTGTTAAATACGACTTTTAACTGCGAGCTCAGCCGATATTTGCTGAACAGTTTGATTATCAAGAATATACCTTTTCATAATTAATGCGACAAGTATGCTGCCAATTGCTGGAAATAAGGTAAATGAAATTAAAATACCATCGCGAGTTGGCTCGCTTAACGCGGTATTTGCTTGGTAGCCATAATAAGCCAGTAACCAGCCCGCGATAGCGCCGCCTAAAGCAAGGCCAAGTTTAATGAAAAATACCACGCTGGCATACACTAGGCCGGTTAAACGGTGACCATTTTGCCACTGTCCGTAATCGATAGTGTCAGCCATCTTTGCCCATAATAATGGGGTGGCCATTTGTGTAACAAAGCACCATAGGAAATAAATTACAAAAGCCCAGATAAGTTGTTCACCAGGGAGCCAAAAAGCAACGCAACTGATTATGGCGGATAAGTATTGTAAGTAGATATAGGCGGTTTTTTTGTCAACGCGCTTACTCAAAGGTTGCGCGCAGGCACAGCCCAAAATGTTGCCAATCATACCTATGGTAACAAATGCGGTGACCAGATCAGCCTCACCTAGTACATACTTAACATAGTAAATTGCTAAGGTGGTACGTAAAACCATGCTGGTTAATAGCATCAAAGAGGCTGCACACAGAACTTTAAACGGGCCATTTTGCCAGAGCGTATGCATTTGCTGTTTGAGGTTTAGTTGCTTATATTGCTGAGCGACGACACGCTCTTTGGTAAAGCGAAAACAGATCAAAAATAACGCCACACCTAAGCAACTCATGATCACCATAGTTAGCTGATAGCCTAGTGCATTATCGCCTTTACCAAGCCAGTTTACTAAGGGCATAGTACAGCTACTAATAATCAACCCACCCAGCATACCAAATACAAAGCGATAAGATTGGATGGATACCCGCTCTGTAGGATCTTTACTAAGCACGCCACCGAGCGCTGAATAAGGAATGTTAATAGCGGTGTATACCAGCATTAATAGCGTATACGTTACAAATGCGTAGATCACTTTACCGGTGTCGCTAAGATCTGGAGTGGTGAAAGTAATAATGCTGATCACCCCAAATGGTAATGCTAACCATAATAGATAGGGGCGGTAACTGCCGTATTTAGTGCGGGTTGAGTCGGTCAACGAGCCCATTAGCGGATCAGTGATCGCATCAATGACACGCACTACTAAAAACAAAGTGCCGACGATTGCAGGCGAGATGCCAAAAATATCAGTATAGAAAAAAGTCAAAAATAGCATTACGGTTTGAAAAATGATGTTACTGGCAGTATCACCTAAGCCATAGGCTATTTTTTCTTTTTTAGTTAGCATAATTGGCACTCAATATTATTATTATTTTTTACGTTGTTGCAGTAAGTTGCGATATTGTTTAGCGCTTTCTTTTAGTATCCGTTGTTGATTTGAATAGTCAATATAAACGAGTCCAAAGCGTTTTTCATAGCCGTACGCCCACTCAAAGTTGTCCATTAAGCTCCATGCAAAATAACCCTGTATATCAACTCCTTGTTGTATTGCGTCATGAACAGCATTGAGGTGCGTATGATAATAACTCACTCTTTCTAAGTCAGTTACTTGCCCTTCGTACAAATGATCAGCCATGGCCGCGCCATTTTCAGTTACATATACTTTAGGTAATTGATATTGTTCATTTAATGAAACTAGTAACTCTGTTAAACCTTGTGGGTATACTTCCCAGCCCATATCAGTGACTGGTACATTAGCAATACTCGCTTCGGCAAACCAGTTATCCTCAGTGCTACGATAGTGAATGCGGGTATAGTAATTAACACCAATAAAATCAATATTTTGGCTAATTATTGCCATATCTCCTGCAGCAATCACAGGCTGTGCATTTTCGTTTAGTTGGCTGAGTAAGTCAGGGTATTGCCCTTCTAATACGGCTTTGATATACCACTGATTATGATATTGATCGGCAAGCATTGCAGCCGTTTTATCCGCAGCAGTAAGCGGGTAGCTGGGGCTAAAGTTAAGTACAATGCCAGCTTCTACTGTAGGGCAATTTTTACGTAATACTTGCATCGCAAGGCCATGGGCGAGCAGCAAATGATGGGCCGCTTGACGGCCAGCTTGCTGACTTTTTATACCTGGGGCATGAACGCCTATTTCGTACCCTAAGTAAGCGCTGCAAAATGGTTCATTTAAGGTGGCATAGGAATCAACCAGCCCAGTAAGCTCTTTACTTACCACATCAGCATAAGCTGCAAAAGCATAAGCGGTGTTACGATTTTGCCAGCCACCATGATCTTCTAAATGTTGCGGAAGATCCCAGTGATATAGGGTGACATAGGTTTTAATATTACGTGCTTTTAATGCAATTAATAGATCACGATAGAAACCAATTCCTTGTTTATTCACTGTGCCATCTTGATGCAGTACGCGTGGCCATGAAATTGATAGCCGGTATGCGTCTACGGCTAAGTTTGCAATCATTTCAATATCTTGTTGCCATAAATTGACATGATCACAAGCAATGTCGCCATGGCTATTATCAGCAATTGTGTCTGGTTGCGCGCAAAAGGTATCCCAAATACACGGTAGGCGGGTATCACGTGATCCTTCAATTTGAAATGAAGCGGTTGCTACGCCAAATACAAATTGCGGCGTTAGCATTGGTGAATTAGATGGCAGTGATATAGTTTTAAATTCGCTCAAGGTGCACCTTTTAACTTTCAGTAGTAGCAATCGCTTTATATTTATTTTGTAGACAGCATAGCTGTTCAATGTAAGCGCTTACAAGTTTTTTGTAAATAAATTGCTAAATTCGATTTATATGTTATAAATGTAAGCGCTTACATTTAATGTTGCAACTATTATTTGCTTTTATAATTTTAATAAAAAAGCACCTATGTAGTTGTAATAAACTGATAATTAAAAACAATTAGAGATTTAATATGGCACATGTCACACACACTTTGGCAGAGAACGAACATAGCCAGCAACCTATGAGCAAGCAAACGTTTGCTTTAACGTCGTTGACCACACTGTTTTTTATGTGGGGATTTATTACCTGCTTAAATGATATTTTGATCCCGTATTTAAAAGGCATGTTTTCGCTTAATTACACGCAGGCTATGCTAATCCAGTTTTGCTTTTTTGGTGCTTATTTTGTGATGTCGATTCCTGCAGGGAAGTTGGTCAGTAAGATAGGTTATCAGTTTGGTATTGTTGTCGGGCTTGTGGTCGCCGCTATTGGTTGTGCGCTTTTCTATCCAGCAGCAGTCGCACATGTTTATGAGTTATTTTTACTGGCGTTGTTTGTATTAGCGTCTGGTATCACTATTCTACAAGTATCAGCAAATCCGTATGTGAGTGTACTTGGCTCGCCTAAAACAGCCTCATCACGCTTAACGATGACCCAAGCATTCAATTCATTAGGCACTACCATAGCGCCTATTTTTGGCGGTTGGTTAATTTTAACTGAAGTGAGCCAAGCAACAGCTGAGCAAGTTAAATTCCCTTATTTAATGTTGTCAGCCAGTTTATTAGTCCTTGCGGTTATCTTTGCATTTTTAAAGTTGCCTAAACTAGGCAAAGAGAGTGACTCAGCAGCACAAAGTCAGCAGGTTGAAGGGTTTGTTGATTTAGGCAGTGTATGGCAATACCGTCATTTACTTTTTGGGGCACTCGGTATCTTTGTCTACGTTGGGGCTGAAGTTGCCATTGGTAGCTTTTTGGTTGGTTTTTTAACGCTTGATCATATTAGCAGCTTAACGGAGCAACAAGCCGCTCATTATATTAGTTATTACTTTGCCGGTGCGATGATAGGTCGATTTATTGGTGCGGTTGTGATGCAAAAGTTTGATGCCGGTAAAGTGCTTGCCTGCCATGGCTTGCTTGCCATTGTGCTGATTATTATGGCAATGACCGGACAAGGTGGATTCGCTATGTGGGCGCTTTTACTGGTTGGTTTGTGTAACTCAATTATGTTCCCAACTATTTTCAGCTTAGCGTTGCAAGGGCTTGGTAAATACACTTCACAAGGCTCAGGTATTCTTTGTTTAGCAATTGTTGGTGGTGCGATTATTCCATTACTACAAGGTGTGCTCGCTGATAATATTGGTGTGCAGTTAGCACTGATGTTACCAATAGGTTGTTATTTATATATCACTTACTTTGCGCTGTTTGGCTCAAAAGTATCTTCAACTCGTCATTAATATTTAGGTGAAAAACATGACATTAAAAAAACCATTCACTCTTACTGCGCTAATGATGGCGGCCATAGCGATGAACGGCTGCTCAGGGCCTGAAAAAATGCAAACGAGTAAAGTAGTCGATAACGAAATTTGGCCAAAAATTACCACAGGCATTAAAGATGATGCCGACATGGAAGCGGCAATTGCGAAACTGTTAAATAGCATGACCTTGGAGCAAAAAATTGCGCAAATGATCCAACCTGAAATTCGCGATATAACAGTCGAAGATATGCGCAAATATGGCTTTGGTTCGTATTTAAATGGTGGCGGGGCGTTTCCTAATAACAATAAACACGCAACCGCGGCTGATTGGATAGAGCTTGCTGAGAAAATGTATCAAGCATCAGTGGATGATTCCCTTGATGGCA
Source organism: Pseudoalteromonas sp. KG3 (assembly GCF_030436385.1). Classification (NCBI taxonomy): domain Bacteria; kingdom Pseudomonadati; phylum Pseudomonadota; class Gammaproteobacteria; order Alteromonadales; family Pseudoalteromonadaceae; genus Pseudoalteromonas; species Pseudoalteromonas sp. KG3. The sequence goes on along the minus strand of NZ_CP098523.1, from coordinate 1,621,175 downwards.
TTAATATTCCGACAATGTGGGGAACCGATGCAGTACATGGCCATAACAACGTGATTGGCGCAACCTTGTTCCCACATAACATAGGTTTAGGTGCTACTAATAATCCTGCATTAATTGAAAAAATAGCCGCAGCCACTGCGCAAGAAGTAATGGTAACAGGCATTGATTGGGTATTTGCACCAACTGTAGCCGTCGTGCGTGACGATCGTTGGGGTCGTACTTACGAAGGGTATTCAGAAGATCCTGAAATTGTACGTGATTATTCAGCGGCAATCGTAAAAGGTCTGCAAGGCGCGGTTGATAAAGATTTCTTATCTGATGAGCGTGTAATTAGTACCGTGAAGCACTTTTTAGGCGATGGTGGAACGCAAGGCGGTGATGACCAAGGTGATAACATTGCATCAGAGCAAGAACTATTCGACATTCATGCACAAGGCTATGTTGGCGGTTTAGGTGCGGGTGCACAAACAGTGATGGCGTCATTTAATAGTTGGCATGGTGAAAAAATTCATGGCAGCAAATACTTATTGACCGATGTGCTCAAAGGCAAAATGGGTTTTGATGGTTTTGTTGTAGGTGACTGGAACGGTCACGGGCAAATTGACGGTTGTACAAACGGTAACTGTGCACAAGCAGCGAATGCTGGTTTGGATGTGTACATGGTGCCAACCGATGCCTGGAAACCGCTTTATGAAAATTTAATTGCTCAAGTAAAAAGTGGCGATATTGCGCAAAGCCGAATTGACGATGCCGTGACTCGTATTTTACGCGTGAAAATGCGCGCAGGTTTATTTGATAAACCAAGCCCAGCGCAGCGTCCGTTATCAGGTAAAACAGAAGTAATCGGTAGCGCAGAGCACCGCGCTGTGGCAAAGCAAGCGGTACGTGAGTCATTAGTTTTACTTAAAAATAAACAACAGCTATTACCACTTTCACCTAAAGCAAATGTGCTTGTGGCAGGTTTAGGTGCTGATAATATTGGTATGCAATCAGGTGGCTGGAGTATTACATGGCAAGGGACTGGTAACGAAAATAGCGATTTCCCAGGTGGTACGTCGATTTTGGATGGTATTGAACACACCGTTAAGCAAGCAGGCGGGCAAGTTCAGTATGACTTAAATGGTGAGTTCAATACTCGTCCAGATGTTGCAATCGTGGTGTTTGGTGAGCAACCTTATGCAGAAGGCAACGGCGACTTAGACAACCTTGAATATCAACGTGGTAATAAAACAGATTTAGCCTTGTTGCGTAAGTTTAAAAAAGCAGGTATTCCAGTCGTATCGCTATTTATTAGTGGTCGCCCGATGTGGGTAAATGCAGAATTAAATGCCAGTGATGCCTTTGTTGCTACTTGGCTGCCAGGTAGTGAAGGGGATGCCTTGAGCGATGTGTTATTTGCCAATGCTGATGGTTCTGTGAACCATGACTTCAAAGGTAAGTTATCATTCTCGTGGCCGAATAACCCAATCGACAATGCCAATCGAGGAGACGCTGATTACTCGCCGTTGTTGCCGTATGGTTTTGGTTTAACCTATACAGATAAAAACACCTTAAATGATGACCTTCCAGAGCAAAGCCAAGGAACACAGCAGCTTGAGGACTTAGTGTTATTTGAACGTGCGGTAAAAGCGCCGTGGAGCCTACAGTTGCAAAGTGGTGAGCAACAAAAAACCATGGCAAGCAGCCGAGAGTCTGTTGGTGCAATCAGCGTTAAAACCTTTGATAAAGACGTGCAAGAAGATGCGCGTGCTATCACTTTTACCGGTGAAGAGCTGGCTGCAGTACGATTAATGGCGCCGTTCCCATCTGACTTACGTTCGTTTGTTGAAAAACAAGGGCAGCTACAGATGCAGATCAAAGTCGACAAAGCAGGCACCAGCCCATTGTGGTTAGGTATGCAATGTGGTGATGATTGCCAAGGTAAATTAGATATTACCGAACAACTAAATAATGATTCACAGTGGCAAACACTGAATATTGATTTAGCGTGTTTTGCTGAGCAAAATGTAAACCTAGGTCAAGTGTTCTCACCATGGCAATTAAGCACTCAAGGTGATTGGCAGCTATCAATTGCTAAATTAGCAGTAAGCACTGAACATGCACAGGAGTCAGCTATTTTATGTCAATAAAAACTCCTGCAATTATCTTGTTGGCGGGCGCACTTAGCGCCTGCCAACAGGTAGAACAAACAGAACCTGTCACTGCCAGTTTGGGGGAAGGCTGGCAACTCGTTTGGCAAGATGAATTTAATGGCTCACAAATTGACTCACAAAAGTGGCAGCATGAAGTCAATTGTCGTGGTGGCGGAAATGACGAGAAGCAGTGTTATACCGCCCGAGCAGAAAACAGTTTTGTTGAGCAAGGGTTGTTACATCTCGTTGCCATTAAAGAGCAGTACACGGGTCCTAAATTTAATCGTGATGAGGTTAATAGCGATGCAGAGCGCTCACTCACCCAAACCCAACCGTTTACCTCTGCACGGTTACGCAGCAAGGGCTTAGGGGATTGGCGATATGGTCGCTTTGAAATTCGTGCTAAGTTGCCTGCGGGGCAAGGTGCATGGCCGGCGATTTGGATGCTACCTACTGATTGGGAGTATGGCCGTTGGGCTTCTTCTGGCGAAATCGATATTATGGAAGCGGTTAATCTTAAAGTGCCAACCGATGATAAAACCGCGCCCGTAGGCACTTTAGAGAGTCGTGTGCATGGTACTTTGCATTATGGCGGTCCAGCACCGAGCAATGTTTACAGTGGTACAGCGTATACTTTTGCTGGCGATCAAAACCCTGCCGATACCTTTCATGTTTATGCTCTTGAGTGGCAGCAAGATGAAATGCGCTGGTATGTAGATGATATTCATTTTGCTACCTTTAAAAGTGAGCAGTGGTATTCAGTTAGTGAGCAAGCTGATGGTACGTTAGTGGAAAACTCAGGTTTTGCACCTTTTGATAAACGCTTTCATATGCTGTTAAACTTTGCCGTCGGCGGTAATTGGCCTGCCAACGTGAACGAAAAAGGCGTGGATGAAAGTGGTTTTCCAAAGCAGATGCTGGTGGATTACGTGCGAGTATTTGAGTGTAGTGTTAACCCACAAACGGGCAAAGGCTGCGCAACTTATCAAGATTCTGCTAAGCAGATAATTGGTAAACGACTTTAAGTTATTTGGGTCTTTAGCCTGGCGTTACATCGCCGAACTCGTTGTAATCGCAGGCTTAAGACTCATCTCAGTTCTAGTATTAACGATTTAATTTTTGTAGTAATAACTGGCGAATTTTTCGTGCCGTCAGTTCATCCACTTCTCCAAGAATGCCTTTTACATCATCAGGTGTGTGTTCGCCAAGCCTTGAATTGTCATTAAATACATAATGATTAAAGAAGGTCTGCCAGTTAGCTTTATGGCTTGCGGGTAAATCTTTAATTGCCAGCATGCTATGCAATAGCGCATCAAATGGATTGGCTAAATGAACAGCCGCTTGGCGCCACCAATAGTTGACCAGTACATTAAATTCCCCTTGTGCGCTTACCTGATGCCACCAAAGTGCAGGAATGAAGATGCCATCCCCCGGTGCTAACTTTGCGCTGAGTGCGTTTTGTAGCGCCTGTGCAAAGCGGGGGAAACGCTCCAAGTCAGGCTCCGCAAAATCCACTAAGCTGACGGCTTGTCCAGCTGGGGTAAATTCCAGCGGGCCAATATATAAGTTATCTACTTGTTCTGGCGGGAATAATATGAATTCACGGCTGCCGGCTGCCACACAGGCAAGGTTGTCGGCATTATCATAATGGGCGGCAATTTGGCTGTGATTACCCACCCACAAGCTCTTTAAGCACTTATGAGGCGTGACCTGTAACGGGTTGTTGGCAATAAACTGCGGCGCACAATAATCACACGCCGTTGAGCCCATATAATAAGAGTCTGGTTCGGCTATCGTCTTCGCTTGTTCTAATTGGCCAAGTAATGCAACTAAATTGCTGGCATATTGGCTAAAATTAAAGCCGCTCATTTGCGCATTGTAAAAATAACGGCCACGCTCTTTGGCTGGGGCTGAAAATGCCCGCACCGGTGAGTCGCTCGCAAGGCTTTTTAAATAACTCAGCGCCTGTTGATCGCTTTGTTTGGCTTGCTCAACCATAGGCCAGTGCGTGCATACGTCTTTGATCACAATAGGGATTGTTTGCTCGGCTAAAAAGCTCGGCAAATCGTCGATGTCATCAATATGGCATTGCCTGACTTGCTGCTTTATTTGTTGAGCTGCGCTTGGCATTACTGCTGCGCCCATTTTTTATTAAGTAAGGTAGGGATCTGTTCAAGCGATGCAATTGCCATATAAATAGCCTGCAAATAACCACTGTGCTGTAAGGTTTGCAGTTGCTCGCTGGTAAGGGTATTTAAGCTTTGTTGATTGATAGTATAAAAACCGCCGACAGTGACTTTATCAGCATTTTTTTGCTGGTATTCAATTGCAAATGCTTCGAGTAAATCAAGCTCAAGGAGTTGTGAAAAAAAAGCCGGAAGGGCTTGGTTTTCAAGATGTAGGGTATTCAATACTTGAGCAATATGGCTTAAGTAGTCGCTATTGCCGCCGTGTTCTAAAAACACAGCTTCCCCTTCTGTTGTATTAATACGTGGGCTGTCTAAATCTACATGCACCACTAATGATTGCTCAGGTATGCCTTGGTTGTACTGCGTTTGCTGGCCGATTAAAAAAGGTTGGCGTTGCATACTCAGTGGTAAATAATTCAGTGCTAAATTGCCTTGTGTATCGAGTAGTAGGTTTTCGCCATTTTCAAAGCCAAATAAGGCTAATGCTTCAAACTGCCCTGACTGTGGGTGCTTACGAAATACAATGGGTTGATTAGCTTGTACTTTAGTGAATTCACTCGGGTAAATAGCTGTGCAGCTGATGTTATCGCCCCATTTTGCGCCACGCTCGGTGATCACTTTTAATTCTTTATGACTAATATTATCAAGTAAAACATGGTTGGCCATGTGGCCTCCTGATTTTAAATAAAGTTAATTCAATTGGTTAACTTAAACCTGTTAAGTTAAATAGGCTGTAAACCAAACTTTTGAATATGTTCCAGTAACTGGCGGTTAGTGGGTAAGTTGGCTAACCCTTGCTTTGCAGCTTGCTGATTATTGGTAAAATGCTCAATGATACTCGCGGGCATGTTCATTTTAGGGAATGCCGGTAAGTGCTTCATACCGTATAAAATAAACTGATAACTCGCCGCTGAAAACACTTCTTGGGCACGGTCAAAATCATTGAGCCAAGGACTTTGATATTGCCATAGCGCAAGGTTATCAAGCAGGGTTTGCGGTATTGTGCTGGTATCTCTATGTGCTTGCCAATAGTCGCTACTACGCTTTGATAACACATAGTGCAGTTTTAAAAACTCAATGATACGCTGCCAACGATAGTGGCATTGTTGATCAAAGCGTTTACTGAGCTGAGGCATGGCATTGCGGTGAGTTGGAAAGTTTGCCAGTAGCGTGTTTAAGCCCAGTTCCACCATCACCAAAGCTGAGGCTTCCAGTGGTTCGATAAAGCCTGCTGACATACCAATTGCGATACAGTTTTTATGCCAAAACTGTGTTCGATAGCCTGGTTGAAAGCTCAATTCGCGGATGGTTAACTGGCTTACATCAAGCTCACTTTGTGTGGTTTTTAAATAACTCAGTAGCTTATCTTTTGCGCCTTGATTAGTTTCATATTCACTCGAGTAAACCATACCAACACCACGGCGAGTTTGTAAGCCGATATCCCAAATCCAGCCGCTATCTTGGGCTGTTGCTTTAGTGTATGAAAGGATCGCTTGTTTACTGTTCGCATAGGGGACTTGCACAGCAACTGCGCGGTTATTAAACAGAATATGTTGTTGTGATTCGAGTGGTACCTGATAGTGCTTATCAATTAAGCGACCATGGTGGCCTGAGCAATCAATAAATAAGTCGCCAGTGATCAGGCCGTGATCACGGGTTTTTACCCCACTTATATAACCCTCTTCATCGTTGATAACTTCATCAACATGACTGAGTAAATGATTGACATTGAGCTTAGTAACGCAGTGACGCATTAATAGTTGCGCAAACTTCCCCGCATCTAAATGATAGCCGTAGTTTGCCTGTGCTTGGTAGTCGCTGTGTAAATGTGTTTTTGGCGCTTTGTGGTGATCGCAAAAATAGCTTTGGCTTGCAACGGCATGGCTAAAGCTAACTGCTTGCTGTTGGGCAAACCAATAAGGTGCTATATTTAGGCTTTGATAGGCAACAGGTAAACTAAACGGGTGATAGTAGTAGTCGTTACTGTCGTCATTGCTTTTATCATCGCACCAGCCATCAAAACGAGAACCTTGTTTAAACGATGCATCACATTCACGAATGAATTGTGTTTCACTTATACCAATGGTTTTTAAGGTTTTACGCATGGTTGGCCATGTGCCTTCACCCACACCTAAAGTGGCCACTTCGGGCGATTCAATAAGGGTAACTTTAGCGTTGTGAGTCAGGTGTCCTTGAGCAGCAATAAGCCCTGCGCTGAGCCAGCCTGCGCTGCCGCCGCCAATTATAATGATATGATTTATCGCGGATGTCGCCATTAATAATTACCAAATTAAGTCATATACCCTTGCAATAGGGAGGGTATAAATATCGTAGCAAAAAAAAGCCGCTTTGCAGCGGCTTTTTGACAACAAAATGTTAGAAAGCGTAGCGGAAACCGATGTTGTAACGGGCACCGTACTGATTAGCACGTAATAACTGTTCAGAATAACGAACATAAGTACGTTGCGTTTCGTCTGTTAAGTTTAAGCCTTCAACAAACACAGTTAGCTGCTCGTTTACTGCGTAATTCACGTTAATATCCCACTGACCATAAGATTCAGTAAAGATAGGCGATGAATGTTGATCAAAGCCATTTAAGAACTCATCACGCCAGTTATACGATAGACGCGCAGATAAACCGTTTAAATCATAAATTGCTGAGAAATTAGCTGAGTCACTTAACCCTGGTAGTGCAAATTGGTAACCAATTGCATCACGGTCTGCTTCTACATCACCAAATACGAAAGTAGCGTTTGCTACGACACCAAATCCAGTGTCACCAAACATGTGCTGTGCAGCAAGCTCCCAGCCCCATAAATTACCTGTCTCAACATTGTTATCACGAGACACGTCAAAGATAGCGAGTGGATCAGTAGCTGTGCCTGTGATGCCGGTACCTTGTTCCGTACCTTGGTTTTCATTGATCTTGTCGTGAATCGCTTGATCTGAAGGTGTAACCCCTTCGGCTGCTAAGTCTTCACGTGCTTGATTGGCGCGATCACCGACAAATGGGTCGCGAATATCGCCCATGGTTTCTTGTGTAGTAAGATTAACAATAAAGTTTTCCACTTGTTTACGGTAATAACCCGCTGACACATAGCTGCCTTCGCCGTAGTAATATTCAAGTGATAAATCAATATTATCAGATACAAATGGTTTTAAATTTGGGTTACCTACAGCCACTTTACGTTGACCAACCTTAGGGTTACCTAAAAATGAGGTAGTTGAACGTAGTTTATCCACAGGTGGACGAGCCAAGGTACGGCTATAAGAGAAGCGCGCCATAACATCTTGGGCAACTTCTACATTAATATCTAAGTTTGGTAAAAACTCACTGGTGCTACCTGTACCTTCAGAGAAAATTGTATCACCAAAGTCATATGACCATTCGTTACCGTTTATCCAGACCATACTATTAGCAGGCTGCTCTGAGCTATCAGAGCTAACATCTGTTTTTTCATAACGTAAGCCAACCGCCATGGTGACGTACATGTTGTTAAATTCGGTTTCAAAGTTTGCTTGCGTGTAGAATGAGAGCGTTTTCTCGCTAACACGTTGATCGTTGTCGATAGGGCCTGCTTGCACTTTGCCATTTAACTCGGCTGGCCAACTACAGGCACCAATACCACCATCAGGGTGATCACAATCAATGCTTTCTGCGATTGCCACAATTTCATCAAAATCAGCATCGTAATAGTAGTTAAGTAGTTTGTCGTTACCACCACCTGAAAAACCATCGAGTAAGCCTGAGCTGTCAACACGAGTAAACAAGCTATCGTCGTACCAATCTGCTGAGTTTAACCACCAACCTGCAGCTAGCTGCTCTGAGTAGGCTTGAGTCGTTCTAAATTCAATTTTAGTATGTGATACGCCAAAGTTGATACTTGATAGGGCGCCACTGTTTTCGTTATACCAAGTACTTTTTAGCTGGTATTGATCAAGGTCGTTGGTATTTGTATCTTTATTTACACCGGCAAACAAACTACCCATATCGCTTGGTAGTAATTCTGCTTGGCCATTAGTTAAGGTCATACCGATCAGCGGGATTTCGCCTTGGCTAAAATCAGCCATTTTTTCATCGATATTAACGGTTGGGTTTTCGCACCAATCACATGAGGTGTTACCGATGATCATAAACGCATCATGACCAAGACCTACACCGGCGCTTTCTGCTGATGAATTATGAGCGTCAAATTCAATGTTGAAGTTATCAGTCACTTGCCAATCAAGGTTTAAACCCAGTGATTTATTCTCGTTGGTTGTTGCACCACGGTTTAAGTTGGTAGAGTAGTCGCCACCAAATTCGCTTACTTGTGTGTACGTACCATTTTCATTGATGTTAGCTGAATTTACGTTACCACCGTTGTTAAACCATACACCAAAACTACGGCCATCTTTTTCAAACTCAAGTTTTGAATAGGTGTAATCAAGCGTAGCTGTTAGTTTTTCAGATGGAGCATATTGCAGCACTAATTGACCATTGGTACGTTTACGGGTGTTATCTGAAAATGCATAACCGGCATTTTGCGGATACCAGGTGTTGCCGTCTGCACGTTGGTTGTTATCAGTCACTGATAAACCCGGTGATGCTGAAATATCAACATTTGGGATCCAGTTATCAACCGCCATTGATTGTTCGCGGTTATCACGTTCTTGCACTGAGCCTGAAATTAAAATACCGAATTTGTCGTCATTAAATGTGTTGCTGTAAATACCTGAATACTCTGGAGTAATGTCTTTACCATTTACATTTGAGGTGTCGTGTACGGCCTTTGCACCTACCGAAGCATGTAAACCTGGGTTCGATAAAGGTTTTGCGGTACTGATATTAACCGTTGCACCAATACCACCACTTGGAATGTCTGCGCGGGCTGTTTTATAGACCTCAACACCGCTAACACTCTCGGTGGCAATGTTTGCAAAGTCGAAAGAACGGCCACCAGATGTTGGCATTTGGCGGCCATTCAATGTTACTAAGTTAAATTCAGGGCCAAAACCACGCACGGTGATTTTACTGCCTTCACCGTTACTACGGTCGATTGATACACCTGTGATCCGTTGCAGCGACTCAGCAAGGTTAGTATCTGGGAATTTACCAATATCTTCAGAAGTAATGGCATCCACAACGCCAGCGGATTGGCGTTTGATATCCATAGACTTCACTAAGCTGCCGCGAATACCGGAAACTTGAATAACTTCCATATCTGTTTTTGCAGCGGACTCTTCTTCGGCGGCAGCGGTATGAGGAATTAGCACGCTTAAGCCCATAGCCATGGATAGACTAATAGCAAGCTGCTTTTTCTTGAAATGTGTGTGGTTCATGCAAATCTCCAGATTTGGTTTTATTGTTATGTTTGTCGTCTAATGTAAGCGCTTACATTCAGTTAGAAAAAAACCGCCGAACCCGATTTTATTTATGTAACCGCTTACATTAAGTTAGTAGAAAGTAAAACAATCGTCAATAGTTATTAGTTTATGTACCTGCGGCTAATCGGTATGTTTATGTTATTATAGGAAATATTTAATCATAATTATTTGCTAAGCTGTTGTTTGTCACCATTTTTAGTGTCAAATATAGGAATAAATGTATGATAATGCTTGTTAAAACTTTTAACTTATTACCATTATTAGCAACAACACATACGTAGGAGGAAGGTTTGCAATGAATACTGTTAAAGTTGCAGGGCAGTTGGTTACACCGAATAAAATTATTTGTATTGGCCGTAATTATGCGGCGCACATTGCTGAGTTGGGCAATGAAACCCCCAGTGAAATGTTGTTATTTACAAAACCAAACAGCGCTATTAGTGAACAGCTAAATAGTCAGCATAATCAAGACACTTTACACTTTGAGACTGAACTGTGTTTTATCGTTAAAAATAATCAGCTTAGTGCTGTGGGCTTAGGGTTAGATTTAACAAAAAGAGCAGTGCAAACACATTTAAAAACCAAAGGTTTACCATGGGAGCGTGCTAAAGCGTTTGATGGCTCGGCATTGTTTAGTGAGTTTGTAGCAATTACAGATGAGCAGCAGTTATTTAGTTTCACGTTAACGATTGATGGCTGTATACAGCAACAAGGTGATAGTAAATTAATGATCCACAAGGCAGAGGATATTCTAGCTGAAATTAGTCAATTTATGAGCTTACAAGATGGCGATATCATCATGACTGGCACGCCCGCAGGGGTTGGTGAGGTCAGCAAAGGGAAGACATTTAACGCTCAGCTTTATCTGGGTTCTGAACTATTGCTGGAACAACACTGGTTGGCGAATTAAAATTTAGTATCAGTTGTTGATAGTGCATATTAAAATCAGGAAAAGTGGCTGCTAACCATTGTCGCTGTGATATTTGATATTGCTCTGATGATAAAATACTTTGTTGTAATACTTGATTTATCTGTCGAAGAGCATTATCAGCAAAGTTGTTTGCTGCATGCGAAGAGCAACCCACAGCTCCTAAAACCAGATTATCTTGATGATTAGTAATCGGCAGGGTGACTACATTAGTAAGGGGAGTAAAGCGGTTAAAATAGTCAGCTAAAAAAGGATAATCAATGGTGTAGTCAATGTAGCCATGATTGATCCTATTGATTACTGCACTGCTTTCATTGTCACTATTCCAGCTTAATGACGCATTTTCATAGCTTTTAGTGTTGCGGGTGATAGTGTTTAATGCTGGGGTAAATTTACGCGCAGCGCTTTGTCCAAACACAAAGTTATCATCAGTTAGCAGTTTCACTAGGTTGACGGGAGAGCTATGCCGTTGGCTTATTAGAGTGGCATTTTGCTCTGTAGTGATAATCGCAAATGGTGGGTAAACCGTTGTAGGGATTGAATAAGTCGCTCTGGTTGTTTTTTTCTGGCGGTGGATCATACATGGAAAGCACGCGGTTTGTCCCTCATCAAGATATTTTCCAATACGTTTTTGCGGCACTATCAAGCGAGTATGCGTTATGTTGGGTAGTTCATTAATAAGCTGTTCAACTAAATAATCACATAATCCACCTGTAGGTGCGTCCTCTGTTTTAGGAAGATGAAAGGGGGGAGTATCACTTTGGAGCCAAGTGATGTGGGTAACTTCGTCTGTATTATTAGCCTGTATGTTGGTACTCAAAAAGACAGTGAATAAAGTAACAATGTAATACACATTACGCATGATTAAATACCTTATCCGTTAATAGCTTATGTCGAGTATACAACAACAGCTATTTAGTGCGAGTAAAGAGGGACTGATTGCTTATTTTTTTTCAATAAGTTGTATCGTAAAGAGACTCTGTTTTATGTAAAGCCCAGCAGAAAAACCAGCTTGGGCTTTTGTCGATCTAAAAAATAGCTAGGAACCCACTTTAGAATTAATTTACTTTGATCAAAATGGCATAGGGTATTGTCTAAATATATCGCCAATATCAGTGAGTGCTTGCTCACTTAATTCGATATTAAACGCATTTATGTCTTCTTTTAATTGCGCTAAGCTTGTCGCACCTATAATTGATGATGTTACACCATCGACTTGGTTGCACCATGCTAGTGCTAATTGAGCTGGAGTTAGTTTGTATTGCTGGGCAATCTCAACATAGTGACTAACTGCTTGCTGTGATTGCGCCGTATCACGGAACAAACCATTGCGTTGTACTAAGGTCCAGCGGCTTCCTTGCGGGCGAGCCCCATTTAAGTATTTACCCGTTAACATACCGCCTGCAAGTGGTGACCATGGCAGGTAGGCAATATCTTCGTGGATACATTGTTCGATCAGATAAGGCCAATCTTTTGCGTGTAATAAACTAAACTCATTTTGAATTGATACCATGCGGGGTAAATTGTGTTGTTCACTTAAACTTAAAAATTGGCTAATCCCCCAAGGAGTGTCATCAGATAAGCCACAATGTTTAATTTTACCGGCTTTAACACAGTCATTTAACCCTTCCAGGATGTCTAGCATACCAGCGGTATGCTGCTGTGTGTTGGCATCACTAAAACGGATCATGCCAGGCCACTGTTTGCTAAAGTGAGGCGACTGGCGGTTTGGCCAATGCAATTGATATAAATCGATGACATCGGTTTGCAGGCGTTTCAATGATTCATCAACGGCGCTGACCACCGTTTGACGTGTAATATCACCACCATCACGCACCCAAGATAGACCATTACCTGCAATTTTAGTTGCTAGTACAATATCATTACGCTTACTTGGATTGCGTGATAGCCAGTTTCCGATAATTTGCTCTGTCTTTCCGTAAGTATCAGGGGTGGGTGGAATGGCATACATTTCAGCGGTATCAATAAAATTAACACCTTGGTCTAGGGCGTAAGCTATTTGCTCATCTGCATCAGCTTGATTATTTTGTACGCCCCACGTCATACTGCCTAAGCACACGCGTGACACATTAATGCCACTACTACCAAGAGGGTTATAACGCATAATGATTCCTTACTTAATCTTGCGAGTAGGTTTTAAGAGCGGCTAAAAGAGGCTCGCTTAAGTTGGCTTTTTTGCCGGTTTTAAAGTTGAACATCACCACTTGTGATGAGCCAATAGTTGTTAACGCGTTTTGTGCTTGGCTAAATACATTGTAATGCATCATAAAACGATCAGCTTGAATGTCACTGATTGTAACGCCAACAAGTACTGTATCAGGGAACGTAACAGGGCGCTTATAACGGGCGTTATTTTCACTGATCACAGGACCGACACCGGTTTTTTGTAAGTCTTCAAGCAAATTAATTTGGTTAAAAAAATCAATTCGGGCAGTTTCAAAATAACGAAAATAAACGACATTATTAACGTGCTGTAAGGCATCCATTTCACCCCAAGCAACATTAATTTTGGTATGAATAGGGTGTTGTTCTATAAACGATTGCATAAACAAACTCGATTACTGTAATGAATACTCAGGTTAGCAATATGCTGCTTTTAGCTCAAGAAAATTAGAAAAATCATCAAAACATGCTAGCTTTAGTAGTTCACGCTTACGTAAATGATAACTTTCAGTTTGATGATTTAAAGGAGCAAATTATGAACTTAGTTGCAGCAAAAATTACCAAATGGTTGGCCCTGCTTGGCCTGCTGGGTTTAGCATTTTTGTGTTATGCAATGGGCAACGCATCAGGTGCTATAGCATTAGTGATCCTTGGCTTTGTATTCGAAGGTGCTTTTTGGTTGTTTGGGCATAGATTATTTTCACGCAAGAAAAATATAGAAAGTGAATCTCCCAGCTGATAACTTGCTTATAGGGTAAAGTTAATTAATAATAACTGTTCATATATACAGTTGTTTGGTTTTGGGAATGAAAAAGTTTATTCATATTGACATGGATTGCTTTTATGCCGCGGTTGAAATGCGCGACAATCCAGCGTTAGCTAATGTGCCGTTGGCTATTGGTGGTAATAGTAGAAGAGGCGTACTGTCGACGGCAAACTATATTGCTCGTGAATACGGTGTGCGCTCGGCTATGTCCAACTATCATGCTAAACAACGCTGCCCTGATTTAGTGATTGTGCCTGGCCGTATGCAGGTATACAAAGCAATTTCTCTACAAATTCGCGCTATTTTTCAGCGTTATACCGATTTAATCGAACCCCTTTCCTTAGATGAAGCTTACCTTGATGTCACCGACAGCACAGCGTGTAAAGGCAGTGCGACATTAATGGCGCAGCAAATCCGTGCTGATATTTTTGCTGCCACTGGCTTAACGGCATCAGCAGGAGTGGCACCAATCAAATTTATTGCCAAAATTGCCAGTGACGAAAACAAACCAAATGGTCAGTTTGTGGTGTTACCTGAGCAAGTTGATGAGTTTTTGGCGCAATTGCCTTTGGGTAAAATACCCGGCGTTGGTAAGGTCACTTTGGAAAAGCTTAATTTAAAGGGCTTATACACAGGTGCTGATGTGTGCGAAAAAGGCGTAAACTGGATGCAGCAGCATGTTGGCAATTTTGGCGTGTCCTTGTATCAAAAATGTGCAGGCTTACATATTGGTAAAGTATCCACTGAGCGTGTGCGCAAATCGTTAAGCGTTGAACATACCTACGAATACAATAAAACCAGCTTACAAGAATGCCTTGATCAGTTACCTATTTTGTTAGAAGAGCTCACTCGGCGATTAGCAAAACAGCAATTACAACAACGCATCAATAAACTCAGTGTTAAAGTAAAATTCGCCAATTTTGTGGTGACATCGGCAGATCAGTCCTATCATCAAATTGACACAGCTATATTTACTGAACTATTGAGCAAAGCGTATCAACGTGGTCAGCAGCAACCGGTACGATTACTTGGCATCGGGATTGGCGTAAAAAATGAGCCGCAACAGCATCTTCAGTTAAGTATATTAGACTAAAGGTTTAGAGTGTTTTTTACTCAAGTCTTGCTAGTGTAGAAAGTGAACAACACACATTTTTATAACTATAAGAGAGAGTACTATGCAATCAGTTGTTATTGTACTGCTGGGTATGGTTGGAATGCTTTTTGGTTGGTTTGTTTATTCTAAATTTATCGCCGAAAAGATTTTCAAAATGGATGACAGTTTTGTCACCCCAGCACATGAGCTAGAAGATGGTAAGGACTTTGTGCCTACCAATAAGGTGGTGCTATGGGGGCATCACTTTACCTCTGTCGCTGGGGCGGCGCCAATTGTTGGCCCTGCGATTGCTGTTTACTGGGGCTGGGTGCCAGCCGTATTGTGGGTCGTATTAGGTACTATATTTTTTGCCGGTGTGCACGATATGGGCGCGCTTTGGGCTAGTGCCCGTAATAAAGGCAAATCCATGGGCGCGCTCTCAGAAACTGTGATTGGTAAGCGTACCCGCGCGTTATTTATGATTGTGGTTTTTCTGGTGTTATTAATGGTGAATGCGGTGTTTGGGGTGGTGATTGCAAAATCATTTATCAGCAGCCCAAATGCGGTTTTCCCTGCGTGGGCTGCTATTGTGGTAGCGCTCGTGATTGGCCAATTGTTGCGAAAAAAAGTCTCTCTTATACCATTGTGCTTTATTGGTGTCGGGATTTTATATTACACCATCTACTTAGGCAGCAGCATGCCTATTACGCTACCAGATGAGCTATTTGGTTTAAGCGCCAATGCTAACTGGATCATTATTTTATTTATATATGCAGCTATCGCGTCACTGTTACCAGTGTGGATGTTGTTACAACCACGAGATTTCATCAATGGTATGCAATTATTGGTAGGCTTAGTGCTGTTATATGGCGCTGTGTTTGTCTCTATGCCAGATATCACTGCACCTGCGTTTAATACTCAAACAGCGATAGATACTCCGAGTATAATTCCTTTACTGTTTGTGACCATAGCCTGTGGCGCGGTATCGGGCTTTCACGGTATTGTGTCATCGGGTACTAGTTCTAAGCAGCTCAATAAAGAAACCGATGGCCGTTTTGTCGGTTACTTAGGTGCTGTGGGCGAGGGTATGTTAGCCCTGATCACTTTGGTTGCTGTCAGTGGCGTTGCACTTGCGGTGTCTCCTGAAGAGTGGCATGAAATATACAGCCATTTAGGTGCCGGTAGTGTCGGTGCGTTTGTTAGCGGTGGCGCGAACCTAATTGAAACTGGTTGGGGCATTTCTAACGAAGTTGCATCGACATTGCTTGCCGTTATGGTGGTGCTATTTGCTGGCACGACGATGGACTCTGGAGTGCGCTTGCAGCGTTATATCATTCAAGAGTGGGGTGATATTTATAATATTAAAGTGATAAAAAATGGCGTAATAGCCACATTGATTGCAGTGCTAAGTTGTTTATTATTGGCCTTTGGTGCTGGTGGCGCTGATGGTAGTGGTGGCATGATCATTTGGCCGTTGTTTGGCTCAACGAATCAAATTTTAGCGAGCTTAACCTTGTTAGTTATTTCAGTGATGTTGATCAAAGCAAATCGCCCAGCTAAGTACACGCTTATTCCGATGAGTTTTGTGCTAGTGATGGCGTTTTTTGCAGGGGTGATCAAGCTTGGCGAGTATTACCAACAAGGTAACTGGTTATTAGTGACATTGGATATTATTGTATTGATCATCAGTGTGTTGGTAATGCTTGAAGCCTGGTCTGTCATTGCTAAGCATCGCGCAGAGAATAACCCTGTAAGCAGTGAGTAACTGATTTATTTTACACTGTAACTGCAAGTTGCCAGCGGCACATAAGCTTGTCGTGCTTTGCTGGCAATAGCTAGTTAAATCAATGATAATGAGGTCCTCAGTTTTTCGACAACAGGACCTTTTTTATGGCATATCCTCACGCAGTTGCAGCCCCGCAATTAGATAACGCAAAACATGACGCGCTTATTATTATTGCCGATAATTTTTCACAATTAGACGATCCTAATCTAAGTCAAGCGATTAAAGCGCAAATGGCGGTTGATGCACGTATCGGTAAGCAAGTTACTTTCCTCGTGGTTGATTCAAAACGCGTGATTTTAGCACCAACAGGTCCGTTAAATCGTGATTATGATGATGTCCGACGTTACTTTGATGCTGCTAAACTCGCTATTATTGAGGCGAAAGCATCGGGCAGCACTAAGCCTGCTATTTACTTACCACAAGCAAGCCAAGACAGCCGTTATCAATATGCTTTAGAAGTGGCCTACTTAGGTGCATGCCAAGCTCTTTGGCAGCCACTAGAAGCACGTGAGCATCATGGTGAAAGCATTGAGCCAATTACCCAAATTGCACTATTTGGTGCCAATGAGCAAACCATTAAAGCGGTTAATGCGATTGCTGCTGGGCAATACGCAGCGCGTGATTTATGTGGTACTGAACCTGAGCGTATGGCGCCACCGCGCTTTGCAGATTACTGCGTAGATTTATTTAAAGGCTCTAAAGTAAGCGTTGAAGTGATTGCCGATATTGCCACTATCGATAAAGAATACCCGATGATGAGCACAGTGGCTCGCGCTTCATACGCGGTAGAACGTCATCACCCGCGTGTTGTTAAACTTGAATATGTGCCAGAAGGTGACGTTACTCGTACTTTGATGTTTGTTGGTAAAGGCTTAGTGTACGACACTGGTGGTGCAGACTTAAAAGTAGGCGGCTTTATGGCGGGTATGAGCCGCGATAAAGGCGGCGCTGCGTCTGTTGCTGGGTTCATGAAATCAGTTGCTGATTTTGCACCTAAGGGTGTAAAAGTAATTGCCTTTTTAGCGGTGGTACGTAACTCGATTGGCTCTGATTGTTTTGTGCCAGATGAAATTATCACCAGCCGTGAAGGTGTTCGTGTACGTATTGGTAACACCGATGCGGAAGGTCGCTTAGCGATGGGGGATTTACTAAGCGAAATGAAAGAGCTTGCTAAAACCCAAGTGAACCCAGAGCTCTTTACTGTTGCGACATTAACCGGCCACGCTGCCCGTGCCATGGGTCCATACAGTGCGTATGTTGAAAACGGCCCAGCACGAGCTGCGAATATCTCTCGTAAATTGGCTGATTGTGGTGATTTATGGGCAGATGGCGCAGAAGTTTCTCGCAGCCGCCGTGAAGACTATGACTTTATTAAACCGCGCACACTAGCGGATGATGTGCTATCAAGTAACAACGCGGCATCGGCTGTCACTGCGCGCGGACACCAGTTCCCAATGGCGTTTTTAGCGATTGTGGGTGGCCTTGATAAACATGGCACTGACTCTGCCCAGCCAATTCCCTATGTGCATATGGATATTGCCGGTAGTGGTGTTGAAGGTGGCGATTGGCAACATGGCAAGCCTACAGCCGCAGGTTTAAGCAGCCTGTTTGCTCGTTACTGTTTATAATCTTATCGTTAATTTATAGACAAAAGCCCCGTTATTAACCATAACGGGGCTTTTTTATTCCCTCATCATGGTAAGTATCAATCTAACTTAAAGCGGCCCACAACATCGCTTAGTCCTTGACTGCTGTGTTTTAAGTTATCACTGGCGCTAGAAAGTTGCGCTGTATTCGCTAATGAATGCTCCGTTGATTGCGATAATTCATTAATACGTAAATTCACTTCGTCAGCGGCACTTGATTGTTGCTCGGTTGCACGGGCAATTTGGCCGTTCATATCGGTGATCACAGAGACCAGTCTCTCAATTTCAGTTAACGAGTTATTGGCAGTGCCCGCTTGCTCTACGGTGCTAGTTGATAGTTGTTGGCTCGCCGTGACAGCTTCCACCGCCGCCTGCGCGCCTTTTTGTAGTTTGGCTATCATGGCTTGAATTTCGTCGGTACTTTTACCTGTGCGACTAGCTAGTGTACGTACTTCATCGGCAACAACGGCAAAGCCACGGCCTTGTTCACCAGCGCGTGCCGCCTCAATTGCAGCATTGAGCGCGAGTAAATTGGTTTGTTCAGCGATCCCTCTAATTACATCAAGCACTGAGCCAATATTATTACTTTCGTTGGCTAAATCGGCAGTCACTTGACTCACTGTTTCAATATTCTGTGATAGGGTTTCAATGGCTTTAATTGTTTTTGCCACCACTTCTTTACCTTGTGAGGCATTACTTGCCGCATCAACAGCAGCATGTTCGGCAGCCTCAGCATTACGACTTACATCATGTATTTGATGGGTCATCTGTTCCATTGCTGCAGCTACTTGGGTTGAGCTGTCATTTTGCAGCTCGATGAAAGAATGATTGGTTTTACTTGCATCATCAACAGTCTGTGCATGATGGTTTACATCATAAGCATTGGTCGCGACTTGTTTAAGTGATTCGCGAATTTTTGTGGTATATAAATTAAAGTATCGAGATAAACGCGATACTTCATCATTGCCGCTCTCATCTAATACCTGCGTTAAATCGCCTTCACCTTGTGAAATATCTTTCATCATATCGGCAGCAAGTTGGGTTGGCAGTAAAATACTTCGTGCAATTAAGTAACTTAAGCTAATAAATAGTATAAGAATAATACTGGCATTGATGATCATTAGGGTTCGCAGTTCAGAGAATGCTTCATCAATCGTATCTAAATATACACCTGAGCCAATGATCCACTGCCAAGGCGTAAAGCCTTTCACAAATGCAATTTTATCTACTGGTTGATCTTTACCTGGTTTAGGCCATTTATAGGGCACGAAGCCGCTGCCTTGTTGTTTTACTATATTCACCATTTCAATAAATAATAGAGTGCCATCGGGATCCTTGTTGTTGGCTAAAGATTTACCATTGAGGTCTGGCTTAATTGGATGCATCACCATATTTGGCTGATAGTCGTTGATCCAGTAATAGTTGCTTTCGTCATAACGCATGGCTGCAATGGTATCTAAGGCATGTTGTTGTGCTTGCTGTTTGTTTAATGTGCCAGCCTGTTCTAAAGAGTAAGCATGGCTAATAAGGCTATGAGCTGCTTCCACTAAGTTTTTTGTTTTAGTATATTGTTCTGTTTTTAATGAACTATATTGTTGCGTAAGGCTGGTAATACTTAAGAAAAGTAAGCCAATTACCACCACACTAACCAGCATTGCTAAACGCTGGAAAATTGTAAAACGGCGTAGATACGACATAGAAGATCCTTTGTGTGTGCTCGCATTGTTCGCGAATATCATTAAGCGTAGTTAAAAAGGTATAAAAATCTAGGTAATTAGCGGTTATTATTAATAATAAATAACGCTGCAATTTTTATTAATGCAAAAAAAAGGCTGATCACACAATCAGCCTTTAGCTTAATTATAAAACAATTGAAGCATGTTATTTAACGTCAAAATGGCGGTTAAAGAAACTGGTAATTGTTTGATGTAAATGCGTTTGTACACTTTTACCACGTAAGCTGTGCTTTGAACCTGGGTAGGTCATCATCTCAAACTGCTTTTCGTTATCTTGCAGTTGTTTAAATAACTTAGTGGCATGCGTGAACAATACGTTGTCATCAGCCATACCATGGTAGATCATTAATGGCCCTTTTAAGCCATCTGCGTATGGGAATACAGCACTGTCGGTGTAACCTTTAGCGTTTGTTTCAGGATGGCCTAAATAGCGCTCTGTGTAATGCGTATCATACAATGCCCAATCAGTTACGGGTGCACCAGATACGCCCGCTTGGAAGTAATCACCGGCTTTAAACATGGTCATTAATGCCATATAACCGCCATAGCTGTGGCCATAAATACCAATACGCTGCGGGTCAACGTAATCAAGAGTACGTAAAAATTCCACGCCCTTGATTTGGTCGGCTACTTCCACCACACCTAAATGCTTGTATATGGCATCTTCGAACTTTTTACCGCGATTATATGAACCACGGTTATCAAGTTGGAAAACCGCGTAACCTTGTTGTGCCATATATTGGAAGTACAAGTTTTTGCTGCGCCAGCTATTAGTTACACGTTGTGCATGTGGGCCGCCATAAACATTCACCAGTACAGGGTGCTTTTTGCCATCGTTAATAGTGGCGGGTTTAAATAAACGGTAATGCATTACTTGGCCATCATCCGCTTTTATTGTGCCGTATTCTGGCTCAGCTAAGTCAGCTAAATAAGGTGTAAGAGGGTGTGTTTTATCTAGTTTGTTTTCCTCAAGCCAAGTAATGAACTCACCGTTTATTTTACGAAGGGCAGCGGAGCCAGGTTTATTTACCGATGAGCTGTTATCAATAAATGTTTTACTGTCTTTGGCAATGACGACATTATGATATTGACCTTGTTCGGTAATACGCTTGATATCGCCCTTTTTAAATAACGGCACACTGTATAAGTGGCTTTCTAGAGGCGTGTCTTTACGACCTGCAAAATAGACGATGCCTTTTTTCTCATCAATACCTTTTAAACTATCAACCACCCAGTCACCGTTTGTGATTTGGCGTACTAATTTACCGTTACTACGATAAAGGTATAAATGCTTGTAACCATTGCGCTCAGAGGCCCATACAAAGTGTTTTTTGTCTTTTAAAAACTGTAGGTCAAAATGTAGGTTGATCCAAGTATCGCTGGTTTCAGTTAAGGCCACTTTTTGCTCTTTTGTGTCGCTGTTATAAAAGCGCAATTCTAGCGTGTGTTGAGAGCGGTCTTGCCATTGGTATGAAAGCGTTTTATCGTCTTCTAACCATTTGGCACGGGCGATATAAATATCGTCGTCTTTACCAAGGTCAACCCAATCAACACTTTGATCGTTAATAGCGACAACACCAAGTTGGATTTTTACATTGTTGGTGCCAGTAAATGGGTAGCGTTGGTTGAAGAGTTTCACTTCTTCAGCGTAAATTTCGTTGCGGATCGCTTCTTCAACCGGGCTTTCGTCAATACGGGTGAAAGCGATTTTTGATTCATCGCCTGACCACCAGTAACCCGTCATTCGGCCCATTTCTTCTTGCGCAACAAATTCAGCCATGCCGTTTTTGATCACGCCACCGCCATCTTTGCTCAGTTGAATTTCTTTACCTGATTTTAAGTTAAGCGCGTACAGGTTTTGTTCACGCACAAACGAGACAAAATTACCTTTTGGTGAAAAACGGGCATCTGTTTCAAATGCTTCGGTATCGGTTAGTTTGCGGCTTTTTGCTGAGGCAAGCTCGTAGTAATAAAGGTCGCCATTAAGTGGAAATAACAGCGCTTTGCCATCCTTAGACCACTTGTATTCTAAAATACCTTTACCAAAAATACGTTGACGTTCGCGGCGTGCTTTTTCTTCGTCTGAGAGATTTTCTGGGCCAGAAAATAGCTTAGCTGAATCCACTAACATACTATTTTTGTTGTCTTTTAAATTGTATTCCCATAAATCATAGCGGTTGTAATCATCGCTTTTACCTTGCAAATAGGTAACACGGCTACCATCAGGTGAAAACTTAAGTTGTACGGGGGCTTTACCCGCTAAACTAGGATCATCAAAGATACGTTCTAACGTAAGTGGCTGTGCTTGCACTGTAATGGTCGTTACCACCAAAGGAAGCACCCATGAGAGGTGTTTAATTTTTTTTAACACGTGTTTACCTTCGCTCGAATAAAAACTGCCATGATGGTAAAGCCAAGCGTGGGCAACTGCAACTAAATGCTATAAAGTAGCGAAAAAGTACTTTTGGTAAGGAATAAAAAATGACGGTTGAATTTTCTCTCGCCCCAGAGCTTGCTCGTGATTGTATTGAAGTGGCAGATTGGCCTTTATGTAAAGTATTACTGATGAATGACAGCCAATATCCTTGGTTTATTTTGGTACCTCGTAAGGCGGGTTTAAAAGAGAGCATTGATTTAGATGACGCTGAACAATTGCTATTAATGAAAGAGTCAGCGAAATTAAGTCTGTTACTTAAAGAAGTGTTTAACCCAGATAAACTCAATGTTGCCGCGCTTGGTAATATGGTGCCCCAGTTACACATTCATCATATTGCACGTTTTAAAAGCGACGCCGCATGGCCTGCGCCTGTTTGGGGCAAGTTTCCGAGCATCCCTTATACTAATGAGCAGGTAGAACAATTAAAAACGCATTTTTGAAAATCAGAATGAGTTACTTTTAGGGGATAGTATGAAATTAATAAAGCAACTTTGTGCCAGTGTATTTATTGCAGCCATTGCTGCTTCAACAGTGGTAGCGAGCGAGAAGCCCGTAGCTATAGAATTGGTAAATAACGCCAATATTAAAAACTTGGCAGCACATAACAACTTGGTTTTTTCAGCAGCGCAACCAACTGATGAGCAGTTTAAGCAACTATCGCACGCTAAGGTGAAGCACGTAATTAATTTACGAGCAGCCAATGAGCAAGATTGGGATGAAGGGGCGTTAGTAAACTCTTTAGGGATGAACTATCACGCAATTGAGATTGCGGGTGTACAAGATGTAAACATTGATAATGCAAAACGATTAGCCAGTCTTTTAAAGCAACTCAAAGGTGAGTCAGTGGTTGTTCATTGTGCAAGCAGTAATCGCGTTGGTGCATTAATGGCTATTTCAGCCCATCAGCAAGGCGCTGATATAGAGTCTGCAATTGAAACCGGTAAGCAGTGGGGAATGGCAAGTCTAGAGCCGATTGTTCGTGAAGTCATGAGTGATAAATAATTGGACAGATAAATAATCAGAGTAAGAAAAAAAGCGTTACAGTGTAACGCTTTTTCTGTGAACTAATTTAGCTCATATTAATTAAGGCCGAGTACATCTTTACCTTGCTTGAAAGTTACATCTACCGGGATATTTGCTTGGCTTAGCTTTTCTAAGTCTTTAGCAAGCTCTGCTTTAATATCACCATGCGTAGCAATTAGCTGGTCAACTTTTTGGTAATCGCCATCACCTTGTAGGGTTAAAATCAAGCGTGATAATTTCGCCATAGCTTGGCCCATTTTTTCCATATTAACACTGTAAAGGCCTTGCTCGTTTTTAGAAAACGCCCCTTCTTGTGCGAAAAAGTTAAAACGGATCATATTTGCTTTACCATGAGCACTCGATGCACCAAAGCGCACTGAGCGGAAGATACCCGCCATAAAGGTAATATAGTAATCTTCTAATGTACCTTCGGTGATTTCACCTTTGTTAAGTAACTGCTCAACCATGTACAAACCTAATATATCGGCTTTGCCTTCTTCAAGCGCACTAGCGTGTTCTTGTAGTGATTGGCGCACTGTGCCTTTATTTGTAATGGTGTTTTTAATGCCTAAACCATGAGCCACTTCGTGGAACATAGTATTGGCAAAAAACGCATCAAAGGTGATGTGTTTGCGCTGTTCAGGAACGATTAGTTGCTCAGAGATCGGCACTAAAATTTTATCAAACTTAGCGCGCATCGCATTTTTAAGTTGTAAGCGACGAGTGCCTTTTTCAAGTTGCACTTGTTCGTCATTAGGTAAGTTGATAGCTATAGTTTTACTACCCGCATTTGAATGGCCTGCATAGTAAACAACATCGTATGCGTTTAAGTCTGCGTCAGAGCCTGGTACTTCTTGTTTATATTTGGCATCAACAGGCAAGCCTTTTTGTAGCTCAGGTAAAAATGCAGCAAACTTTGCAAGGCGTTCAGACCAAGCTAAATCTTTTACTAAAACATAAGATTCAAAGGCAGCACGTGAGCCAAATAATTGATCTTCATAGGTCTCGATTGGACCAATAACCACGTCAATAGGGTTATTCTTCATGTCCATCCATGCAAAATCAGATGCTTGATAATCATCATTTTGTAGTGCATCGGCACGTAAGTTTAAGTAGTTAGCAAATTCTTTGTCATCAGCTAGTTTACTTGCTTCACGTAACAGGTTAGCTGCTTTTTCAAGAGCTTGTGCGTATTCAATTGAATACGCTACGCTATAAAGTTTGCCACTTTCATCGCGCTTAATTACAGAGTAAAGGCCGTTTTTATCGGTTACATCTGATTTGTTTAGTTCTTCTTTAGTCATGTCAGCAGGATAAAACTGTGCGCCTGCCGTTTTTTCT
Source organism: Pseudoalteromonas sp. KG3 (assembly GCF_030436385.1). Classification (NCBI taxonomy): domain Bacteria; kingdom Pseudomonadati; phylum Pseudomonadota; class Gammaproteobacteria; order Alteromonadales; family Pseudoalteromonadaceae; genus Pseudoalteromonas; species Pseudoalteromonas sp. KG3. Next base: position 1,596,547 of record NZ_CP098523.1, on the reverse strand, counting down.
TCATAGCCAGATAAAAACGCTTCATCGCCATTTAACCGATCCCATGGGCCGTAGTTTATATCGGCAAATTTTTGGATTTTAGGATCATTTATTTTAGCTAAAAATGATGCTTTATTTTCACCAAATGCTTGGCGCCAGAATAGGTCATCCATTATTTTTGACGCATCAATAAGCTTAGCAACTAGTGCTTTTTGGTTGTCACTTAAATGTGATAAATCAGTGGTTAAACTAAAGTCAGTATAGATATCTAAGCGACTAGCATCTGCATTAATAAGTTGTGGGCCGCCAACTTGTGTTTGTGTGACCGGGGTTGCAACGTCAGCAGAGGTTTTCGAGGTGCTGGCTTGTTCAGAACATGCGCTAAGAAAAACGGCACCGCTAAGGATGAGTGCTTGGCTTATTTTATTAAGAGTCATTATGTTGCCTGTTAAAAAGTGGATTTAATATATGCCCTAGGTACAAAGGACTGCGCTTCCTTGTTGTGTCAGCATTAAAGCAAATGTTATGCGTAAATAGCAAGCTTCCTTGACTCTAGGCTTTGGGTTATAAATTTTAGTAGAAAATAAACTAAACTATTTTCTGTAATTTTCTTAACTTTAGCGGTAACTTAGGCAATACTGTATCTAAAAGAATCCATGATTTGAGTATTTAAACAAATCATACAAAAGGATGACACATTTATGTCAACAGAAAACGCACTACTGACCATTTTGGTTGATCGTATTAATAATGACACGTTAGTTTTACCAACCCTACCAGAGGTTGCGGTACGTGTACGCCAAGCTGCTGATAATCCAGATGTAAATTTGGCGCAAATGGCTGATGTTATTTCCCATGATCCAGCATTAGCAGCACGGATGATTAAAGTCGCAAATAGTGCGTTTCTGGGACGCTCGGTTAAAGTTTCTAATCTTAATCAGGCGGTAACCCGCATTGGTTTGCGTCAAATTAAGAACATTGCGACGGCAATGGCGATGGAGCAGTTATTTGTTTCAAATAATGAATTGATCAAAGGGTATATGGACAAAGCATGGCAAAAAACGCTAACAGTAGCGTGCCATTCAATTACACTGCTGGAATTTTATTTAAAAGAAAACAAAAACACATCACTCAATCGCGACACCATTACCTTAGCATCGCTAGTTTATAATATTGGTGTATTACCTATCTTAACTGAAGCCGAACGCCATCCTGAAGTGTTTGCAAACCCAAGCTTTTTAGCACATGCGATACAAAAGCTCAGTGGTAAAGTAGGCGGTGCAATTATGCGAGCATGGGAATTTACAGATGAGTTTGTTGAGGTGGCCGAAAGCTGGGCAAACCCAAATTATCGCCCTGAGCATATTAGCTATGTTGATTTCATTCGTATAGGTGCCATCATGGAAGGTATTTTACAAGTCTCTGATAAGTCTGCGGCACTGCAAACTTATATTGATAAAGGCGTGATCCCATCGTTAGATATTTTCTCGACTGATGAATACAATGATATGCTCGATGATGTGAAATCGGTCTTTAGTTGAGCTAAGTCGTTAGTTAAAAAAGCGCCAAAAGGGCGCTTTTTTAGTATTTAAAACTCAGTCAGTATTTAGGCTAAGTCTTCAATGTCACCTAAGCCCGCTGTTAATTCCTCAAGCAGTTGTTTTATTTCTTCTGATGCAAGAATAAAGTCAGCATCAAGTTTAACTAGCATGTCTTCTTTAGGGATATCTGCGTTTTCTTCTTTTAATGTTTCTGAGTAACTAAGGCGTTTAATTGAACCGTCGTTTTGCAGCATAAACTTAAGCCGCTCTTGCCAATCAAGGGCTAGTTTAGTTACGCGTTTACCACTTTCAAGGTGTGATTTCACTTCATCACAGGCAAGGTCATGGCCTTTAAGTTTTACTTGCGCGCCACTGTCATCGGCTTCTTCAAGTTCAGCATCTGAGCCAATCGCAAAGCCTTCTGGGGTGCTAAAGTTGGTTAACCAGTCTGTTAAGAATACGTCTAAATCATAGTTAGCAAACGCAGGAACAACAGGTAACGTGCCTAATGATTTACGAAGTAACGCCAATAACTCTTCGGCTTTGTTAAAACTGCCGCTATTGACGACAACCCAGCCGTTTTCTTGGTCGATAAAAGCAAACTGCAAGCTCGATTTTTTAAATGCTTGTGGTAATAAGCTATGGAGAATATTTTCTTTTAGCTCATCTTTTTCTTTTTTCTTAACTGGGCGATTTTCTTCAGCTTCGATCTGTTCAATTTTTTCAGCAACCATGTCATTGATCACTGACGCTGGCAGTACTTTTTCTTCACGTTTTGCGCATACTAAAATACATTTTTGCGAAAAATGGGCAAGGGTATCACCGTGTTTACCAAAGGCTTTTGTCCAGCCAAAGGTACTTAAATCTTGGCTGCCACAAGGGCGAAATAAATCTTGTTCTAAGGCTTTATCAAAGTCTTCTTGAGTGTATGAAACGTCTTGTTTAAAGCGGTAACAAATAAGGTTACTAAACCACATAGGGAAATTGATCCATTCGGTAAATTTGCCCAATCATAGCAATAAAAAGCTGATGCGCAAATGACTGATTGGCCAAACGTTTAGCAATTAAGCAATGTCTTAGGCAATCAGTATCGCGACCTAGTTATTAAATATAGATAAAGGTTTTGGCATGTCTTTGGGGAAACTAATATGGTAGTGCAAGCCTTTTCCAGGTGAGCTGGTTACCTCAATTTCACCGCTGAGAGTTTGCTTGACCAAGTTAAAGGTGATGTGGGTGCCAAGGCCGCTGCCACCTTGATCGCGTTTGGTGGTAAAGAACGGGTCAAATAGTTTCTCTAGTTGTTGTTCAGTGACCCCATTGCCATTGTCTTTAAAGTCGATAATCACTTGGTCGTCTTCATCTTTAATTGCAATATCAATAATACCGTTATTGATGCCATCAAAACCGTGGATCAATGAGTTCATAATTAAATTAGTAAATATTTGACTGATCGCCCCCGCTGGCAGGTTGAGGATTAAATCGTCTGGGCAATCTAAATTAATTTGATGGCTGGTATGTTTAATTTTAGGGTGCAATGAACGAATGACTTCACCTAAATACTCTTTAAAGTTAATGGTGCGTACCGCTTCACTGGCTTGATCGACGGCGATTTGCTTAAAGCTGGCAACCAGTTCAGAAGCGCGGTCTAAATTGGTGGTTAATAGGTTGGTACTTTGCTTGGCATCATTAATAAACTCTTCCAGCGCTTTAGGAGAGAGGGTTTTATCTTTGTAGGCCGCTTCTATTTGTAATAGCCGCTCTTGTAAAAAAGAGGTGGCAGTAACACCAATGCCTACTGGTGTATTAATATCATGAGTAATACCGGCAACGAGTCCACCTAAAGCAGCCATTTTTTCTGAGCCTACTAGGCGCTCTTGTGCCATATTGAGCTCATCAACATAACGCTGCATTTCGGTTTGTTTAGTCAGTAATTCTTGTTCAGTATGACGGCGTAAATCAATTTCTTCAGTGAGTGTTAGTTTTTGTTTTTCTAGTTCGTATTTTTGCTGCTGTAAATCCATCATCGCCTGACTTAAGTTTGATGTTTTACGAGCTACTTCCTGCTCCAGTTGCAGGTTTTGTTGATCAAGTTTTTCGTTACTGATCATTAATTTCTTTTGTGTTTGTTCAAGCTCTTTACGGTATTGCACAACTTTATCGATTAATTTATTGAATGATTGCTCCATCACTTTTAATTCGTTGTGTTCACTCGTTTCTATCTCGATATGTTGTCCTTCGAGGTCGTTTAACTCAAGGTCTTCTATTTGCTCTGTCAATTGCGCTAGGGGTTCGGTGAGTAACTTTCTAAATGCCATTAAAAATAAGATGATCAAAAAAGTAGTTTTGATCATCGCATTACCAATTAAAAAGTAAATTGAGATCATAATACGGCTAAATACCACTTCTCGACTTGAGAACAGTGTGACATCACCGACTTGGGTGGCGCGTCCTGAAAATTCAAAGATCAATGGAAAGGTATAACCAAATAAGCCCGATGGGGTATCTTCAATAATGGCTTCTTCTTGCACTAATTGCTGACTGTACAGTTCGCGAATATCTAACGAGCGACCTAGCTGTGAGATTATTTCGCCGCTATCATCACGGACAATGATGCCTTCGATCATAGGAATCGCTAATAAACCTTCAGTAGTGGTGATGGTTTGTTTGGTGTTTAGTTCCCAAATAGCGCGAGTTAAACTACGGCTAAAGGTTTTTTGTAGAGTCGTTAATTCATCACGGATATAATCTTTCGTGTTCACATACTCTGCTATAACTTGCCCGCACGTCACTACAAAAGTTAATAAAAAGTAGACGGATAACACGCTGGTAAGTAGCTTCTTCGACAGGCTTTTTTGTAGCATGGGGGTCCCATAGCTCCTTTATTTTTTACACAAAGCTTAATTTATACCCTAGCAACGAGTACATTAAATACTAAAGTTAGCTAATAAATGTTTAAAAATAAATAAAATAATCTTATTTAGCCGTATATTGCCTATTTTTCTTTTTTTAGCAGAAACTTAAGCTTATCGCTGTTAAATTTTTGTGTTATAAAATCACAATCACTTTGTAACATTATGATTTTTTGAGTGACAATTAGCCTCACTCAGTGATCTATTATCGGTATTTTAGTTGTCAATATTATGAATTTTTCCGTATTGGTGTGTGATGATTCTACAGTAGCACGCAAACAAGTTGTGCGTTGTTTAAATGAATGTATTACAGCAGATATTATGCAAGCAAAAAATGGCCGCGAAGCCTTAGAGTTAATGAAAACGCATAATTTTGACTTATTGTGTCTTGATCTAACAATGCCTGAAATTGATGGTGTGCAGGTGCTTGAAAGTATTAAAGCGCAGAAAATTGAATGTTTTGTGCTGGTAATTTCTGCTGATATTCAACATGCAATGAAACAGCGTGTCGCAAAGTTAGGCGCTATTGATTTTATTGATAAGCCAATAGATAAAACCAGATTAAATGAAACCCTGCATAAATTTGGCATTCATTAGATTTGTTTATAACCAAAAAGCATAATTTATCTTTTTATTAAGGGTTGACAGAATAGCCATGTTTAAGGCAGTCTAAGGGCTATGAAAACAAATAATCACGTATTGACCATTATTATTACAACCACCATTCTAACTGGATAGTGGCATAGGTCGGTGCAACAAATTTAAAGGCCTGTGTTCACTAAGAACACAGGCCTTTTTTCGTTTTATGGGATGAGGAAACATAAAAAATGCGCGTATTAAAATTTGGCGGGTCGTCGCTTGCCGACTTTGCATGTTTACAACAGGTAGCTCAGTTAGTTAAAGCACAATTAAAAGATGAAATGTTATTGGTGTTATCAGCGCCCGGTGGCATGACCGATTCACTGGTCGCTTTAGCAAGTGCGGCAGAGCTGGGACTTGATTATAGCGAACAATGGGATGCACTCGTTACCCGTTGCGAAAGTTTAAAAGCGGCTGTTGCCGCTGACTTTGGAGAAGTACAGAACTGGCCTGATCTAAATGAACTGCAAAATAAATTAGCGGGGGTTAAGTTAATCCAATGTTGTCCAGATCAAGTACGCGCTTATGTGATTAGCTTTGGTGAACGTGTTAGCGTATCACTAATGCAATGCTTATTAAGTTCACACAACGCCCGTTACCTTGAAGCCACAGATTGCATCGCATCAACAGGTGGTTATAGTGATGCTGAAGCTGATTTAGCAGCAAGTAAAATTCGTTTTCAAGCTGCCTTAAAAGCCAACCCAGCTACTATTTATATCATGCCAGGTTTTACAGCCAGCAACGAACAAGGGCAACTAACTACTTTAGGTCGTAATGGTTCTGACTATTCAGCTGCAATCGCGGCAGCGTGTTTAGAAGCGCAAGTGTGCCAAATTTGGACGGATGTTGACGGTGTGTACAGTGCCGATCCGCGTTATATTAAAAAAGCCACTAAAGTAGATTTCTTATCATATAAAGAAGCAATGGAGCTGTCTTACTTTGGCGCGAAAGTGTTGCACCCTAAAACAATTCTACCCTGCGCTAAAGCGGGTGTGCCATGTGAAATTAAAAATACCCATAACCCAGATGCACAAGGCTCATTGATCAGTAATGAAAATGTGTCATCGGAGCCGGTAAAAGCCTTATCTAGCCTGCAAAACCTTGCCATGCTAACGGTGTCTGGCCCAGGTATGAAAGGCAAAGTTGGGATGGCATCGAAGGTATTTAATGCCCTTGCTCACGATAATGTATCTATCGTTTTAATTACTCAATCGTCATGCGAATTTAGTATTAGCTTTTGTGTTCATGAATCAGATTTACCGCTAGCTCTTGAAGCATTGCAAAGTGCTTTTGAACTTGAATCGCAAGCTGGTTTAATTGAGCCGGTGCATGTGCAACGCAACTTAGCAATTGTAACCCTAGTTGGTGATAATATGCGTGCTCACAAAGGCTTAGCGGCTAAGTTTTTTGCATCCCTTGCACAAGCACAAGTTAACATTGTTGCAATCGCGCAAGATTCAACAGAAAGTGCAATTTCAGCAGTGATTGATGGCGAGTTGTGCAACGATGCGGTTAAAGTGTGTCACGAAAACTTCTTTACTCATATTCCGTCAATTGATGTGTTTTTATTAGGCTGCGGTTTAGTTGGCCAAGAACTAATTCAACAATTAGAGCGTCAACAAGCATGGCTTGAAAAGCGTAACATCAAACTAAACTTGTACGGTGTGGCTAATTCTCGTCAGTTACACTTGGATAGTGAAGGCATTGCCTTTGATGATTGGCAACAAAAGTTAGCATTATCAGAGCAAGCTTTTGATTTAAAACTGGTTGAGCAATTTGTTAAACAAAACCATTTGATCAACCCTGTGTTAGTTGATTGTACGTCTTCAGATGCTTTAGCCGCGCAATATGTTGACTTTTTGAATGCAGGCTTTCATGTTGTTGCAGCAAATAAAAAAGCCAATACTAGCTCGTATCCATATTACCAAGAACTAATTGCCGCAACGCAAAAGAACAACCGTAAGTTTTTATATGAAACTAACGTTGGTGCCGGTCTGCCTGTTATTGATAACTTACAGTCACTATTTGGTGCAGGCGATGAGTTACTTGAATTCAGCGGTATTTTATCCGGTTCACTGTCGTATATGTTTGGTGCACTACAAGATGGCTTGTCATTATCAGAAGCCACTATTAAAGCCAAAGAAAGTGGCTTTACAGAGCCGGATCCCCGTGATGATTTATCGGGCACCGACGTGGCTCGTAAGCTATTAATTATTGCCCGTGAAGCCGGGTTGAAATTAGAGCTTAGCGATATCGAAGTTGAATCAGTACTGCCTGCGGGTTTTGCTGAAGGTGATGATGTTGCTGAATTTATGGCGAAACTACCAAGTTTAGATGCCGCCTTTAACGACCGCATTCAAAGTGCTGCTAGTGAAGGGAAAGTACTTCGTTATGTAGGTACAATCAAAGCTGGTCACTGTAAAGTTGGCATTGAAGCAGTTGATGCGACACACGCACTTTCAGTTATTCGTGATGGCGAGAACGCATTGGCAATATTGAGTGAATACTACCAGCCACGTCCATTCGTTATTCGTGGTTATGGTGCAGGCTCTGCGGTTACAGCAGCAGGTGTATTTGCTGATATTTTAAAAACACTATCGCGCTAGGAGAGAGCTATGATTGAAGTATATGCTCCGGCTTCTATTGGTAACTTTGCAGTAGGCTTTGATGCACTTGGCGCAGCACTTGCGCCAATTGACGGCACATTATTAGGTGACGTTGTGGCGGTAACTGCCGCGGCGACTGATGAGTTTGTTTGCTCAGGCGACTATGCACATAAATTGCCTAGTGATGCTAGTGAAAATCTCGCTTATCAGTGCCTTGTGCATTTTCGTGAACAGGTTGCGCCAACCATGCCAAGCGTAAAATTGGAACTGAAAAAGAATTTACCAATTGGTTCTGGTTTGGGGTCAAGTGCTTGCTCTGTAGTAGCAACATTTGCAGCCTTGGATAAATTTGCTGGTACACAGTTAAGTCAAGTGCAACTGATTGAGTTGATGGCAGATTTTGAAGCGATTGTCAGTGGTGGTCGTCATTACGATAACATCACGCCGTGTTATTTAGGTGGCTTACAGTTAACGGGTGACTTAATTCCAAATAAATCAATTGCCTTACCGGTTGATGAAAGTTGGTACTATGTGGCGGCTTTCCCTGGTTTCTCACTGAACACAGCTAAAGCACGTTCTGTGTTACCAAAACAACTCAGCATGCATGCCAGTGTTGAATTTGCGCAGCGCTTATCAGCGTTTAGTACTTTATTGTTAACTAGTCGCTTTGATGAAGCACTCTCCATTATGAGTGATGAAATCGCAGAGCCGCATCGTGCTCCCTTGATCAATGGTTTTAGTGAAGCAAAAGCGGCATTACCAGAGCTTGGCGCTGAAATTGTCAGTATCTCAGGTGCTGGGCCTACTTTATTTACCGTGTGTAAAACCCTTGCAGCAGCGCAGCAATGCGCGCAGTGGCTTGAACAAAACTATATTAATGAGCAGGGCTTTTGCCATATTTGCAAGCTCGATAACGCCGGCACGCGTCAGTTATAAGAATTTAAGGAATTAATAATGCAATTACATAATCTAAAAGATGATTCACAAAAAGTGTCGTTCGTTGAAGCGGTTAAAACAGGGTTAGGGCGCAATCAAGGGGTATTCTTTCCCGAGTCACTTGTACCTATTGCTGATATTGACGCATTGCTGGAAATGGACTTTGTTACTCGTAGCAGCAAGATATTATCGCACTTAATTGGTGATGAGCTGCCAGCGGATACTGTTGCACAGATGGTGCAAAATGCGTTTAACTTCCCTGTAAAACTAGTTGAAGTTGAAAAGAACATTTATTGTTTAGAGTTGTTTCATGGTCCAACGCTGGCGTTTAAAGACTTTGGTGGGCGCTTTATGGCTGAGTGCTTGGCGCAATTTAGCCAAGGTGAAAAAACCACAATCCTAACCGCAACTTCAGGCGACACTGGTGCAGCGGTTGCCCATGCATTTTATAATAAACCAAACATCGATGTAGTCATCTTGTATCCAAAAGGCAAAATCTCACTAGCGCAGCAAAAACTGTTCACAACACTGGGTAATAACATCCACTGTTATGCGGTTGATGGCAGCTTTGATGATTGCCAAGCGATGGTTAAAAACGCCTTTTTAGACGATGAAGTTAAATCGCGGTTAGGGTTAAATTCAGCAAACTCTATTAATATCAGCCGTCTGGTTGCACAAGTGTGTTATTACTTTGAAGCCATCGCGCAATTGCTAAAAGAGCAGCGTGCTAATGCACATATCTCAGTACCAAGTGGTAACTTTGGTAATGTGTGTGCGGCGATGATTGGTGCGGTCATTGGTCTACCGGTGGGCAAATTAAGCGCGACAACCAATCAAAATGACACAGTACCGCGTTTTATGCTGGATAAAAACTGGGCGCCAAATGCCACAATTGAGTCACTGTCAAATGCGATGGATGTGAGTAAACCTAATAATTGGCCCCGTGTACAAACCATGCTCGATAACAATTGGTTTAATTATGATGATTTTTATTCAACTAGCGTCAATGAAAATGACACGCAAGCAGTGATGAAAAAAATTCAACAAACCGGTTATGTGGCTGAACCGCATACAGCGATTGCTTATCAGGGCCTTAAAGCTAACTTAGCTACTGATTCAGCAGGTATTTTCTTAGCTACAGCACACCCTGCGAAGTTCAAAGAGAGTGTCGAAGAGATACTTGATATTGAACTTGAAATGCCAAAACCATTAGCGGATGCCTTAGCAAAGCCATGTTTAGCACAAGATATTAAAGATGATTACCATACATTGCGTGAAGAGCTATTAGCGAAGTTAGGTTAATCAAGACATTAAAATAGTACAATAAAAGCGCTATGAGCCTTATTTATAGCGCTTTTTTATTGCATTAAAGCTATTACTACAGTGGTTCCCGAGAGTTTTAAGGACGATTAGTTCGCATTAAAAAATTAAATGTAAGCTTGGTTTTAACATTAAATATTTTTATGTTTCAATAAAAAAATATCATTACAAAAGCACTGTGAATTAAATTCAATCCCTGTTTAAATATGTTCATCTTTACACCATAGGCAAATTGACGTTTTCAGCGTATAATTCAGCCTTTAAAAAATACCATACACGTTGCCCTAGGAGCCCCCATGTTAGAACGTAGCATGAATATTTCGGATTTTGATCCAGAGTTATTTGACGCAATCAACAAAGAGACTGCTCGTCAAGAAGAACACATTGAGCTAATTGCATCTGAAAACTACTGTAGCCCACGCGTACTTGAAGCGCAGGGATCACAGTTAACTAATAAATATGCTGAAGGTTACCCAGGCAAGCGTTACTACGGTGGTTGTGAGCACGTTGACGTTGTTGAACAATTAGCGATTGACCGTGCCAATGAATTATTTGGATCAGATTACGCAAACGTTCAGCCACATGCGGGTTCGCAAGCGAATGCAGCTGTTTTCTTAGCACTTTTAGATGCGGGCGACACTGTACTAGGCATGAGCTTAGCGCATGGTGGTCACTTAACGCACGGTTCACATGTAAGCTTCTCTGGTAAGCTTTACAATGCAATCCAATATGGGCTTGACGAAGCGACAGGCGAAATTGATTACGCACAAGTTGAAGCGCTTGCTCTTGAGCACAAACCAAAAATGATCATCGGTGGTTTTTCAGCATACTCAGGTATTGTTGATTGGGCTAAATTCCGTGAAATCGCTGATAAAGTAGGTGCTTACCTGTTTGTTGATATGGCTCACGTTGCGGGTCTTATTGCTGCTGGCGTATACCCAAGCCCAGTACCTCATGCACATGTTGTTACTACAACAACGCATAAAACATTAGCGGGTCCTCGTGGTGGTTTAATCATCTCTGCATGTGGCGACGAAGCGATTTACAAAAAGCTAAACAGCGCTGTATTCCCTGGCGGCCAAGGTGGTCCTTTATGCCATATCATTGCAGCAAAAGCAGTGGCATTTAAAGAAGCACTACAACCAGAGTTTAAAGTATACCAAACACAAGTTGTTAAAAATGCCCAGGCTATGGTTGCTGTAATGCAAGAGCGCGGCTACAAAATTGTTTCTGACAAAACAGAAAACCACTTGTTCTTACTTGATTTAATCGATAAAGACATCACTGGTAAAGACGCTGATGCAGCATTAGGTAATGCTAATATCACTGTTAACAAAAACTCAGTGCCAAATGATCCGCGTTCACCGTTTGTGACGTCTGGCTTACGTATTGGTTCTCCTGCAATCACGCGTCGTGGTTTTAAAGAAGCAGAATCAAAAGAGCTTGCTGGCTGGATCTGTGACGTACTAGACAACATCAATGATGAGTCTGTACAGGCACAAGTAAAAGAGAAAGTTAAAGCAATCTGTAAAAAATTACCAGTTTACGCTTAATTGTTAAGCTGACAGTAATTTAGATCACAATAGCGTTGTTTTTTGCTATTATAAAGGCCGCTTAAAAGCGGCCTTTTTTGTTTTTTAACGGAAGCTAATACTTATGCATTGTCCATTTTGCACCGCAAAAGATACCAAAGTGATTGACTCGCGCCTTGTTGGCGGTGGTCACCAAGTAAGACGTCGTCGTGAATGTAATGAATGCCATGAACGCTTTACTACCTTTGAAGGGGCAGAGCTTGTAATGCCAAGAGTGATCAAACAAGATGGCAGCCGTGAACCGTTTAATGAAGACAAACTGCTTAATGGTCTTCATCGCGCATTAGAAAAGCGCCCCGTCAGTACAGAACAAGTTGATGAAGTAGTTAATATCATCAAATCGCAATTACGTGCCACAGGTGAGCGGGAAATTTCCAGTCACCTGATTGGCGAATGCATCATGGAAGCGCTGAAAAAACTCGATAAAGTAGCGTATGTCCGTTTTGCTTCAGTGTATCGCTCATTTGAAGATATCCGCGAATTTGGTGAGGAAATCGCCCGTTTGGGAGAATAATATGCACCCAACGCAATTTACTGAATACGATAAAATTTATATGGCGCGCGCGATTGAGCTTGCCAAACAAGGGCGTTTTACCACGACACCTAACCCTAATGTGGGCTGTGTGCTGGTAAAAGATAATATTATTGTTGGCGAAGGTTTTCATCAAGTTGCTGGCCAAGGTCATGCTGAAGTTAATGCACTAATGATGGCTGGCACACAAGCAAAAGGCGCAACCGCTTACGTTACCTTGGAGCCATGCAGCCATTTTGGTCGCACCCCCCCTTGTGCAGAAGGCTTAAAAGCCGCAGGGGTAGCAAAAGTGATTGCGGCCATGGTTGATCCCAATCCACAAGTAGCAGGTAAAGGCTTAGCCATTTTAGCCGATGCAGGGATTGAGGTTGCATCCGGTTTACTAGAGCCTCAAGCTCGCTTGTTAAACCGTGGTTTTTTAAAGCGTATGGAACAGGGAATGCCGTTTGTTACCTGTAAAATGGCGGCAAGTCTAGATGGTAAAACCGCGCTTAAAAACGGGCAGAGTAAGTGGATTACGGGCACTGCAGCTCGTCAAGATGTGCAATTACAGCGTGCGCAAAGCTGCGCGATTTTAACGGGGGCAGACACAGTATTAATTGATGATGCAAAACTCAATGTGCGTGTTGATGAACTGCCTGAACCGTTGCCGACTCAATTACCGGTTCGCCAGCCTGTGCGTATTATTATCGATTCACAAAATCGTTTAACGCCAGATTTTGCCTTATTTAGTATCGCAAGCGAGATAATAATTATCACCACTGAGCTTGATAAATCAGTGTCATGGCCGCATTACGTAACTCATCTTGTAGTGCCCGAAAAAGATAATAAAGTTGATTTAAAGGCCGCATTACAACAGTTGGCACAACAGCAGCAGTTTAATCATATTTGGCTAGAAGCAGGGGCAACCTTAGCAGGTAAAATGGCGGAATATAATTTAATCGATGAGTATATTGTCTACCTTGCGCCGAAATTGTTAGGAAATGATGGTAAAAGCTTACTAAACTTTGCGGAACTGACCTCTATGCAAGAGGCGATTGATTTAACTATAAACGAATGTGTACCGATTGGTGATGATATTCGTATTACTGCAATACCACGTTTAGTTGCATTGCCTTAACCAAATTATTTAAAGAGTAACGACTATGTTTACTGGGATCATTGAAGCGACTGGCACGATCAGCGAATTACAGCAAAAACAAGGCGACTTAGCTATTCGCATTCAAAGTAATAACCTTGATATGGCGGATGTCAATTTAGGTGACAGCATTGCAACCAACGGTGTGTGTTTAACCGTAGTAGCAAAGCACAGCGATGGTTTTAGCGCTGACTTATCTAATGAAACGATTGGTTTGACAGGCTTCGCACATTATAAACAAGGGCAAAAAGTAAACCTTGAAAAAGCCATGCAACCGGTGTCTCGCCTCGGTGGGCATTTAGTGTCTGGTCATGTTGATGGTATTGCGACAATCACCGCAATCACACCTAATGCCCGCGCCGTTGAATATTGGCTCAGCACCGATGCACAATTGATGAAATACATTCCTTATAAAGGTTCAGTGTGTATTGATGGCATTAGCTTAACGGTAAACGCGGTAGACGCTAATACCTTTAAACTGACCATTGTGCCGCACACCAGTGAGCAAACGACTATAGCCGATTTTAAAGTTGGCACACAAGTAAACTTAGAAGTCGATCAAATAGCCCGCTATTTAGAGCGCTTGATCAAAGGCGCAGAGCAACCAGCAAGTTCAGATATTTCAATGAGCTTATTAGCTCAAGCTGGCTTTATAAAGTAAAAATACTCCACAACTTATACGAGCAGATTATGAATTTACACAGCGCACAAGAAATTATTGATGACATTAAAGCCGGTAAAATGGTTATTTTGATGGACGATGAAGACAGAGAAAATGAAGGCGATTTAATTATTGCCGCGGAACATATTAGTGCTGAAGCAATCAATTTTATGGCAACGCACGGCCGTGGTCTGATCTGCTTAACGATGACCCAAGAGCGTTGTGAGCAACTAGACTTACCACTGATGGTGAAAAATAACGGCGCTGCTTTTTCAACTAACTTCACTATGTCCATTGAAGCTTCTAAAGGGGTGACTACCGGTATTTCTGCAGCCGATCGTGCGCGTACAGTGCAAGCGGCTATTGCCAAAGGTGCAGTACCTAGCGATATCGTGCAACCTGGGCATATTTTTCCAATTATGGCACAACCCGGTGGCGTGTTAACTCGTGCAGGGCATACAGAAGCGGGTTGTGATTTAGCGCGTTTAGCAGGATTAGAGCCATCATCAGTGATCGTAGAAATTCTCAATGCCGATGGCACAATGGCGCGTCGTCCTGATTTAGAAGTGTTTGCTGAGCAACATAATATTAAAATCGGCACCATTGCTGATCTTATTGAATACCGCAATATAAATGAAACGACTATTGAACAAGTGGCCAAGTGTAAGTTGCCAACTGTGCATGGTGAGTTTGATTTAGTAACTTATAAAGATACCATCGATGGTCAACTGCACTACGCGCTATTAAATGGTGAAGTAAAAGCGAATGAGCCAACTTTAGTGCGCGTTCACTTACAAAGTACCTTTAACGATATTTTATTATCAGATCGCAGTGCCGACAGAAGCTGGGGTTTATCAGATGCGATGGCTTATATCGCAAAACACCAAGGGGTGTTAGTGATCCTTGGCAAACAAGAGTGCACGGATGAGTTAGAAGCAACGGTGAAAGCCTTTGCCGCCGAAGATGCTGGTGAGACAGTAGCACACCGTAAATTCCAAGGTACATCGCGCACTGTTGGTGTTGGCTCACAAATTTTGGCTGACTTAGGCATAGAAAAAATGCGCTTAATGAGCCTGCCTAAAAAGTACCATGCATTATCAGGCTTCCACCTAGAAGTGGTTGACTACGTAGAACCACAATAAGCACGACGCTTAAACTAGGCTATTATTTTATTTATATGGTATGATGCGCAGCAATTTTTGCGCAATCGCAACCGCTTGAACTTATTTTTTAGGGTTATCGAATGAAAATTATTGAAGGTAATAAATACGCTCCGGGCAAGAAATTCGCTATCGTAATCTCTCGCTTTAACGACTTTATTGGTAGTAGCCTTTTAGCCGGTGCTGTTGATGAATTGAAACGTACTGGTGGTGTATCAGATGATGATATTACTGTAGTTTATGTACCTGGTGCGGTTGAATTACCTTTAGCAGCGAAACGCGTTGCAGCAAAAAAACAGTATGATGCAATTATCGCTTTAGGCGTAGTGATCAGAGGTGGTACGCCACACTTTGATCTGGTCGCGGGCGAATCGAATAAAGGCTTAGCGCAAGTGTCGCTTGAGTACGATATCCCAGTTGCATTTGGCGTATTAACCACAGAAAGCATTGAGCAAGCGATTGAACGCGCGGGCACTAAAATGGGCAACAAAGGCGGCGAAGCTGCTTTAGGTGCACTTGAAATGGTTAATGTGTTAGATAAAATTTAAGTTTAAGGAATTTTTGTGAAACCAGCAGCAAGACGTAAAGCACGTATCTTAGCACTTCAAGCCGTTTATTCTTGGCAATTAAGCGGCAATGCAATTGCCGATATTGAACAACAAATGTTGATCGAAAACGATGTAACTAAAATTGATGTTGAATACTTTAAAGATCTTTCGCGTGGTGTTGCGGTAAATCATAAGCAACTAGACGAAGCCGTATCGCCACATTTAACTCGTCCATTTGATGAGTTAGACCAAGTTGAACGCGCTATTTTACGTTTAAGCAGCTATGAGCTGAAATTCCGTGAAGATGTACCATATAAAGTGGCTATCAATGAAGGTATTGAGCTTGCTAAAATTTTTGGCGCAGAAGATAGCCATAAATTTGTTAATGGTGTACTTGATAAAGCGGTAAAGCATTTACGCAAGTAATGTAACCGTAAAAGGAGAGCCGGCATAGGCCGGCTTTTTTGTGTATGAAGGAATTTGAATTAATCAATCGCTACTTTAAAGGTCGCGGTATTAGTCGCCGCGATGTTAATGTAGGGATTGGTGATGATTGTGCTTTGGTGACTGTGCCAGAGAACTGCCAATTAGCCGTTACGACAGACACACTTGTCGCTGGCGTGCACTTTTTTGATGATATTGCACCGCGCGCTTTAGGTCATCGTGCATTGGCGGTAAATTTAAGTGATTTAGCGGCAATGGGGGCTGAGCCTACATGGATTTCGGTAGCGTTAACCTTACCGAGTATTGACGTTGAGTGGCTTGAAGAGTTTACCGAGGGCATGCATGAAATTGCCGAATACTTTAATGTGCAAATTATTGGTGGTGATACCACGCAAGGCCCGTTGACTATTACTATTTGTGCAAAAGGCACTGTGCCGCAAGGCAAAGCTCTACGCCGTAGCGGTGCTAAAGTAGGCGACTGGGTTTATGTCACTGGGCCACTAGGCGATGCAGGTCTTGCCATTGAAGCGCGTAAACAAGGGATTAAAATTGCTCCCGAGTATTTAAGTTATGTTAATCAGCGATTTGATTATCCGACACCGCGGGTTGCTGCAGGGCAAATGTTGCGTGGTCTAGCATCGGCCGCTATTGATATCTCTGATGGACTGGTCGCAGACTTAGGCCATGTACTGGCTATGTCTCAAGTGAGTGCCTGTATTGATGTGAATAAAATACCAACCTCAGATGCAATGCGTGCTACTTTAGATCCAAATCAGCAACTGCCTTTTATCCTCAATTATGGGGATGACTATGAGTTACTCTTTACTGTGCCTGATAGTAATAAAAGTATGTTGGAAGTGAAATTACAGCAATACGGGGTTGATGCCGCCTGTATTGGTCAAATAAAAAGTGGTGAAGGGCAAATCGAGTTAATGCTTGATGGCGAAAAGCTAGCGTATGAACATACAGGTTTTGAGCACTTCACCAAGGAGTCGGTTTGAATAAACCCGCGTTATTTAATTTAAAACGCCCTCATCAATTTTTTGGTTTGGGTTTTGGTTTAGGGCTGGCGCCGAAAGCACCCGGTACATTTGGTACCTTTGCAGCACTGCCTTTTATTTTTACTACTATGTATTTTCCGCTGTGGTTACAAATAGTGTTTGCTGTGGTGATCAGTGTTTTTGGCCTTTGGGCATGTGGAAAAACCGCCGATGATCTTGGCGTTCATGATCACCCTGCTATCGTGTGGGATGAAGTGGCCGGATTTTACATTACCATGATAGGTGCAGCGATCAGTTGGCAATCTTTATTGGTTGGCTTTGTACTGTTTCGCTTTTTTGATATCGTTAAACCTGGGCCTATTCGAATACTTGATAAACGCCTACACGGTGGCTTCGGTATTATGGCAGATGATGTTTTAGCGGGTATATTTTCATTAATTTGTGTTCAGGCATTGTTTAAAATGGGTTATTTGCCCTTTTAACCTTAGTTTTTGCAACGAGGTATTGACGTTATGATGCGGTTTTTATTGGTTATTATTGTGCTGTTATGCAGTATGCCAAGTAAGGCGTCAATTACCGACTATGTTGTACAGCAATGGAATATGCAAAATGGCTTACCTTCGCAATCACTGAAAAGTGTTGTACAGGATGAGCAAGGTTATATGTGGCTGGGCACTCAGTTTGGCCTCAGCCGTTTTGATGGTAATACATTCACCAATTACAACACCTTAAATAGTGACTTTTTGCCCAGTAATGGCATCAATAAGTTGTTGATTGATAGCCAAGGCTATTTATGGGTTGGTACTAAAGATGGCCTTGTGGTGATAGATCCAACCACAATGGCAGCGCAAGAATTCACGGTGAAAGGCCCTGTACGGGATATTATAGAAGATGCTAAAGGCAGTCTTTGGGTTGCTGCCAACGGCTTATATTTTGTATCTCGCAATCAAATCAACCTCAGTATAAATAATGGCTCATATGTACCTGTGGTAACAGCCAGTTCAGTAAAGCAAATTGTTGGTACTGTCAGTCAGCTGGCATTATCGCCAGAAGGCATTTGGCTGGTAAACGAACGCTACTTGCTGCGCTTAACTAATTCTTCTTCTGATTTTGCCAAGTTACGCTTAGAGCTGACTGCAAAAATATCGCTCCCAGAACGCTTAGCACAAACCATTATTCATGATTTAGCCTGGCTTGAAGGTAATTTATATTTAGCGTCAGAACTCGGTGCTTACTTTTTAGATTTAGATGATGAGCTAAGACCTTTCCCGCTGCCCAATGGCAATAACTCTGCGGTCTATAAATTTATGAGTGACTCCAACGGAGCATTGTGGATTTCGACCTATGGGCGTTTATTATTTCGTGATAACTCAGGTGATTGGCAATGGGTTGAACCTAGCCAGCTTGACCAAAGTATTTGGTTTGCCGATTTATTTCGCGATAATGATAATAACATTTGGCTAGCCAGTTTTAGTGAAGGCTTATGGCTTGCCCACGAAGGGCGTATTGAGCGCCACTCAGCTATATCGCAAATGACCGAGGCGGTAATGGCAATTAGCCAAGCTCCAGATGGGCGATTGTGGGTGGCAAACCGCAGTGGGGTGGGCTATTTTGATCTCAATAAAAACTTCATTAATCAGATACCAAGTAATCAATATGGCCGTGCTGCTGTGCATGATCTCCAGTTTGATGGCTCGCGCTTATATATCGCTACCGGTCGTGGAGTGTTTTTTTATGAAAATAACACCTTATTCGCAGTCCCAGGGCGTGCCTTAAAAGATAATCCGGTGTTCGCAATTAGCCGCTCTAGCAAAGGCGGGTTCTGGCTTGGTACAGGAAGGGGAATGTATCGACTGAGCTATGGAGGTTTAACCCCGTTTGCATATAACGCATTTTTAGGTAGTAAGTTTATTACCTACGTTGTTGATGAAGCAAATTTTGGCCTAATTGGTACCAGTAAAGGGGCTTACTATTTTACTGATCGTGGCATAGAAAAAATTGGCGATCAAACTAGTCTTGAAAGTGCTTATGTTACCAGCATTCTAAACATTGAAGGCGTTGGTATCTTGATCGGCTCATTAAATGACGGTTTGTTTTATCGCAGTGGGCAAGGATATTGGCGTCAGTTAGATGCAACCAATGGGTTACCTTATGGATCAATTTTCAGTTTACGCTACGATGAAAAGCTAAAGCGAATTTGGGTGAGTACCATGAAAGGTGTTTACCGCATGCCAGTTGAGCAATTTAGTGGCGATATTGAAAGTTTAAAAGTAGAGCAAGTAATTTCATCTTATGATCGCCAGCTGGATGGTAAAGCGAGCCAATGTTGTACTGGTTTAGGTCATGATGCTGTGGCTGAGTCGGGTAACTCAATCTGGTACCCAAGCTTACAAGGTGTGGTAGAAATCCCCAAAGACATTGAGTTATTTGGTATTAAACCATTAAAACCCAAAGTTGAGAGTTTAAATACAGGGCTACGTAAACTTGCTACAGCGGCGCTAGGACGTAACCCAGAGTTAGAAATTGATGAGCGTGATATCACCCTAAAATACACGGCAATTGACTATTATGCGCCAACCAGTATTGAATTTCGTTATCGCTTAAGTGGCCTCGACAGTGATTGGCGTTATGCTAATACTCGTCGCGAAGCTATTTATACTAATTTACCGCCGGGTGCATTTTTATTCCAGCTTGAAGCTAAACGCCAAGGTGAAGGTTGGCAAAAGGCGCAACGTACAGAATATTCATTTGTGGTACCAAGACGTTTCGATGAGACAATTTACTTTAGACTGCTTATTACCAGCAGCTTTATTTTGTTATTTTATTTGGTGTTCTGGGCATTTAGAAAGCAAGAGCGTCGTAAACAAACCGCACTAGAAAGCCTGATCACAGAGCGTACCGGTGAGCTACGTCAAGCGAATGATAAACTTAACCAAGTTAACTCGCAGCTTAAATTAATGAGTCACTCTGATGAGCTGACAGGACTTCGTAGTCGGCGTTTCTTATTTGATCAATTACCAAAAGATATCGAGCATTTCCAGCGTAACTCGCAATCATTACAAGCGCAGGGTAAATCCTTAATACTGTTAATTATTAATTTTGATAATTTTAGCCGTATTAATGATGCCCATGGGCCGATTGGAGGGGATAGTTGTTTGCAGCAAATGGCCGCATTACTTAACTCACGTACTCAGGGCTCAGATTATGTAGCGCGTTGGAGTGGTGATGAGTTTTTATTACTATTACGCGACTTTAAACGCAGTGCTATCGATAGCTATGTTGCTGAGCTTTGTAAAGTCATAGCGCAGCACACATTCAAACTACCTAGTGGCGATAATATTAATTTAACCGCATCAATTGGTTTTTCATTTTATCCATTACCGTTATTAGGCGGTCAAGTGATAGGTTGGGAAACATCGGTGAACTTAGCCGATATCGCACTGCATCAAGTGAAAAAACGCGGCGGCGATGGTGTAGCCAATATCACCTTTGATGAACAGCTAGATGCCTTTGAATTTGAACAAACTAATAATGTTGAGCAGCAGCTGAGTGTATTGCAAGCTAATGGTTTAGCCGATATTAAAGTTTGGATGCGCTAATTAAACCCGATAATAAGAAATGCCTTAACGCTTGACGTTAAGGCATTGGGAGGCCAACTAAAGGCAGTTAAATTAACTGTCCTTGATGGTTAGCGGTTTAGCCAAGTTGGTAAGATAGCCACTGATTCCGGGGCTGTGAACGAGTAGCTTAAGTTGGCGGCAATATCACCACCGGGGCTGTTTAAAATATTGTCAAACCGCATTACTAAGCCATTTGATTTCTCGGCAACATAAAGGTGATTACCAGTAAACATAATATCGACTGGGTTACCAAGCATGGTTGCCGGGCCTGCGATATTGACACTGACATTACTCAAGCCTGAGCTAGTACCGGCATTATTTAAGACAAAGATTTTACCATCAGTGGCGTCTGCTGCACTGCCTACATCTGAGACAATTAACGAATCACTTAGCGGATCATAATCGATACCATGAATATTGCTTGGAGCTGGGAACGCAGCGCCTGCGGTTGCTGGTGTGATCAGGCGATCTTCGCCTGTAATTGTGCTCATACGGGCCATGAGTTTACTTTTTACTTCATCAAACACGGCAATGGTGCCATTGGTTAATGCAACAAATGCTCGGTCAGTGGCGACATCGTAATCAACATCCCAAGGGCGCGCGCTATTACTTGCTGTGAGTGTGATGAGAGGGCTTGCATCTCCTGTCGTACAGGTTGAAAATACCACAATACTCGGTGTAGTCGCATTATTCTCAGCAACAAAAATTAAGCCACTGTCAGAGGCTACATCCAGGCCTTTTGGTGAAATTAAACCTGTATTTGCACCACTAATAATAGAGTCTTGGCTTAGTGTAAATACTTCCCCATCGCGATGCATAGCAACTTTGTTGGAAATGACAATACCACCTGTTGAAGTTGTGCTGTTGTCAAAGGTGGTATAGCTATTACCTGCCTTATCAAAGGTCACGCTTTCGATTGTTTGACTGGCGTTGTAGCTGCCCAATTCGCTGGTAAGTGGTGCATTGAGACGTGATATTTGCCCAGTTGTTGGACCTGCAGCACCTGGATTGCTACTGACTGCAATACCCATTAATGGCATATTAGCTAGGTAACTGTCTGATACGTCTGCCATGTCATTATGCATGACTGTTTCAGTGATTGATTCTGGCTTAATCGTCGCAGTAACGCTATCTGGGCTGATATCGCCGCTGGCACCTGAAAAAATATTACTGAATACCAGTACTGCATCATTTGATTTTTCTGCGACACGTAAGTCGCTGCCAGTTAAGCTAATATCTACAGGGTTACCAAGCATACTTGCTGGGCCTGCAATACTGCGTGCTACTGTGGTGTTGCCATCTGCAAGTGATGCATTGTTGATCACAAATAATGCACCATCGGTTGCATCACTGGCACTACCGACATCAGAAAGCACTAATTTATTGGTGTTAGCATCATAAACAATACCATGAATGTTTACTGATATTTTCTCGCCAGCTGCATTGCTAGGGGTAATGGTGCGTGTCGGCATGGCCATAAAGCCGCCATCAACATAGTTGTCATAGACAGTAACGTCACCATTGGTTAACGCCACATATAAGCGGTCATTGGTATCATCATAAGTAACATCCCATGGCTTTGCATCTGTTACTGTACTTGCCAAAGGTGCTGCATCACCAGCGGCCGTGGCGCCAAAAACAGTGATCTGCATAGCGTTAAAGTCAGCGGCAAAAATAAGTCCACGTTTAGTAGATACATGAATACCTTTAGGATTGGCTAAAGTGGTGTTACTGCCAGTAATAGTGCGGTCACGGTTGCTATCGAACATTGTGCCATCTTCGCGACTCAATACTTGGCAAACAGTACTAAGAGCACCATTGCCGGAATCACTGGCTTGGATCAAATTGCCTAAGCTATCAAATGCGACCCCTTCATTGGCACCACTATTAAATGTTTTTAATTTCGCAGCATTTTGGTCAATTAGATCGATAGTGCCAGCATTATCAGCACCATTATTTGCTAAGATAAAAGTGGCAGCTGCAAAACCCGTAGCGCCATCAACTCCATCAGTACCGTCGCTGCCGTCTGAACCATCAGCACCGTCTGTTCCGTTAGAGCCAGCAACCCCCGCAGTGCCTTGTATACCCGCTGTACCATCGCTACCATCGTCACCATCACAGCCGCTTAAACTAAACAAAATTGCTAAAGTAAGTGCTGATAAGCAAAGTTTACTTGTCATCGATTGAGCGTGAATAGATTGTGTTGTTGCGCCTGATTTGAACGTTTTCATAATTTGTACCTTTTTAAATATTCCATCAAATGTGAACATACAAAGAGTTTTGCTTAAAACAGCCTATACCAATCGTGTTAAGTTATTAGTCATTTATAGCGACGGATAAATAGAGTGATAACAAGGCATAAATTTTAATATGTAGTTGTTCTACATGAAAAATTTATAACGCCGTTAGCGCTTTATTTAGCACGCTAGAAAGGCTAAATATTTAAGTCGATTGGTATTACATAAAAGCGTGAACGCTTTGCTCACGAGTTAACCTCAGTGAATAAACGTGACAGGGGAATAATTGGATGCAAGAAAATGAAAAACAATTAAAGTTTTTTATAGTGATTTGATTTTAAAGTAATAATAAAAAAGGAGCGTATGCTCCTTTTATATTATTTCAACTGACGTTGCTCAAGTGTTTACTCGCTACAGCGTAGTTTAGTCTGCTATAAAGTTTTTAATACTATCGAGTATGCCTTGCGAGCCTAAGCCCATCTCATTGTGCATTTGCTCTTGTGTACCATGCTTGATGAATTCATCTGGTATACCTAAATTTAGGATGCTGACATTTGCTTTTATAGCTGCTAGATACTCATTAACGGCAGAGCCTGCGCCACCAACAATAGCATTATCTTCAAGTGTGATAATAACATCATGATCAACTAATAAGTTGTCGATTAACGCGCTATCTAGTGGCTTCACAAAACGCATATCGACGAGTGTAGCGTTGAGCTCTTTTGCAGCCAGTTGCGCATTATCAAGCAAGGTACCAAACGATAATATAGCGATTTTAACACCTTGCTTAATTACACGGCCTTTGCCGATTTCAAGCTTGGTCATTTGCTCGCAGATCTCAGTTGTGCCAGCACTACCGCGAGGGTAGCGTACAGCGACAGGTTGGTTACACTGGTAGCCTGTGTAAAGCATTTGGCGGCATTCATTAGTATCACTTGGCGCCATGATGATCATATTTGGAATGCAGCGCATAAAACTTAAATCGTAAGCGCCTTGATGGGTTTCACCATCCGCACCAACAATACCTGCACGGTCAATAGCAAATAATACCGGTAAGTTTTGCAGTGCAACATCGTGAATGAGCTGATCATAAGCGCGTTGTAAAAAGCTGGAATAAATCGCCACAACAGGTTTTAAGCCTTCACAAGCAAAACCTGCTGCTAGAGTAACTGCATGTTGCTCGGCAATGGCAACATCAAAGTACTGTTCAGGATACTCTTTTGAAAAACGTACCATGCCAGAGCCTTCACGCATGGCTGGGGTAATGGCCATCAGTTTGTCATCCTGGCTTGCCATATCACACAGCCAGTCACCAAATACTTTAGAAAAAGTCGCAGCTCCCGGTGTTGATTTTGGCAAACTTGAAATCGCAGGATCGAACTTTGGAACGCCGTGATAACCAATCGGATCGGCTTCTGCAGGTTTGTAGCCTTTGCCTTTTTGGGTTTTGATATGCAGTAACTGCGGGCCTTTTAAATTACGCATATTACGTAATGTATCTACCAACATGTTCACATCATGGCCGTCGATTGGGCCGATATAGTTCAAGCCTAACTCTTCAAAAAAAGTGCCTGGAATAACCATACCTTTTAAGTGTTCTTCCATGCGACTTGCTAATTCTTTTACAGGGGGAACACCAGAAAGTAGCTTTTTACTGCCTTCGCGAATGTTTGTGTAAAAACTGCCTGATAAAATACGCGCAAAGTGGTTAGTGAGTGCCCCCACGTTTTCTGAAATCGACATTTCGTTATCATTTAAAATGATTAACATGTCTGATTTTACATCACCTAAGTGATTCATTGCTTCAAATGCCATACCTGCGGTGATCGCACCATCGCCAATAACCGCGACTGTTTTGCGTCCCTTGCCTTCTTTTTGCGCCGCAATAGACATGCCCAATGCCGCAGAAATCGAGGTGCTTGAGTGACCGACACTAAAGGTATCGTATTGGCTTTCTTCACGAAATGGGAAAGGGTGCAGGCCATCTTTTTGGCGAATAGTGTGCATTTGATCGCGACGACCCGTTAAAATTTTATGCGGGTAAGCTTGATGGCCTACATCCCACACTAAACGGTCTTCAGGAGTATTGTAAACATAATGCAATGCAACAGTCAGCTCTACAGTGCCTAAGCCTGATGCAAGGTGACCACTGCTTTGCGACACTGAGTTAAGTAAATAATCACGCAGCTCATTGCTAAATGCAGGTAATTTTTGTTGCGCTAAATCACGCAGTTGGGCTGGTTCGTCAACCAAACCTAATAATGGATACTTGCTACTATCAAGTGTCATGATTTTTAATACATCCTTCGCTAACCAGACGTTATTATAACGCAATGTTACTCTGGTTTTTTAGTTATTTTGTACATCATTATCAGCTCAATCTGAAGCTGCAATTAATAATCGCGTTCTACAATATATTTTGCTAAATTTTCAAGTTCTGTGGTATCGGCATTTATTGCAGCTAAAGCATGCAGTGCTTGTTCAAGTAAGTGTTGTGCTTTTTGTTTTGCACCAGGGAGTCCAAGTAACGCCGGGTAGGTTGCTTTATTGGCTGCAACATCGGAACCTTGTGGTTTTCCTAGTACTTGTGTATCGCCTTCGACATCTAAGATATCGTCTTGTACTTGAAAAGCCAGTCCAATTGCATCACCAAAGCGCTTTAATTGTAATAATGTATGTTGATCGATATCTGTTGCACATAATGCCCCTAAGGTAATTGCGCAGTTTAGTAAAGCACCGGTTTTTAGCTTATGAATACGCTCAAGCTCAACAAGCGTCACCTCGGTGTTTGTTGCGGCAATATCCAAAGCTTGGCCACCCACCATACCTTCAATGCCAGATGCTTTACTGAGTGTTGCGATCATTTTTAGCTGCTGCTGCGCAGGGACGTTAAATGCATGATTGGCAATTAAATCGAACGCCAGTGTTTGCAGCGCATCGCCCGCTAAAATTGCATGAGCTTCACCATAAACAATGTGGCAAGTCGGTCTACCACGGCGCAAATCATCATCATCCATAGCAGGTAAGTCATCATGGACTAACGAATAACTATGAATACATTCTATTGCGGCGGCCAATACATCTAAATCCTGATGCTTTGCCCCTAGCATTCTGCCTGTAGCGTACACCAAAAATGGTCGTAGGCGTTTCCCGCCGTTTAAAACACTATAATGAGTCGCCAGTTTGATACTTTGCTCGGTATCCAGAGGTTGCTCAAAATACCGATTGAGAGTGGCTTCAACATCACGTTGAGCGCATTTAATTTGTTCTGTTATTAGCACTCGTTATTCCAAATCATTTTCAAAGTTAGTAAGCGGTGACTGACTATCATTACCCATCAAAATAGCGACTTTTTGTTCTGCTTGTTGCAACTTGCTAGATGATGCACCAGCCAAAGCGATGCCGCGTTCAAATTGTTTTAACGATTGTTCAAGCGAAAGTTCACCTTGCTCCATTTCTGTGACGATTAAGGATAATTCTTCAAGCGCTTGCTCAAAGCTTAGGTTCTCTGGTTTTTTAGTCGCCATAGTGGATTCAACTTAGATGATAGAAATGTGAGGCCAATTTTAGGGGGAATGCTAAACTAGGTCAAAGGCTGATGCATTTTTTTTGCATAATAAACTATATTCTTGTCACAGATTAAATGCTTTTACTCAGATTTATGCCTTGCAGGTTAAGCATGGTAGATTAAAATGCCAATTAGCGCTAAACGTTTCATTTCATTTTTTTCAGTAAATGGTTTAAGTAATTCAATACATTGCCGATAAGCAGTTAATAATAAAAATTTGCTGCCAGGGCAGTAAAGCATGAGTTCCTTTGGAGGGGTAAGTGGATTTAGCAACCATTATAGGTATTCTCGGCGCTATTGGCTTGATTGTCATGTCCATGTTTTTGAGTAGCAGCGGCGAAGTAGCGATGTTTTACAATACTCCGTCTGTGGTGATTGTATTTGGTGGTTCGATTTTTATCGTGTTATCAAACTATACAATGGGCCAGTTCTTTGGCATTGGTAAAGTGGCTGCCAAAGCGTTTATGTTTAAAATTGAATCCCCAGAAGAACTTATCGAAAAAGCAGTTGAACTTGCTGATTCAGCACGTAAAGGGGGATTTTTAGCACTCGAAGAAGCAGAAATACCAAATGCATTTATGCGTAAAGGTGTCGATATGCTTGTCGATGGCCATGACGCGGATGTAGTTAGAGCGACGCTGCAAAAAGATATTGCCCTTACTTCTACTCGTCATGAATCGGGAGCTGGCTTATTTAAAGCGCTTGCCGATATTGCACCGGCGATGGGGATGATTGGTACTCTCATCGGCCTTGTGGCCATGCTATCCAATATGGATGACCCGAAAGCGATTGGACCTGCCATGGCGGTCGCGCTTTTAACCACTTTATACGGAGCATTTTTGGCCAACGTGGTTGCAATACCAATTCAGGTCAAGTTAGAGCTGCGTAAAGACGAAGAAGCCATGAACCAGCGTTTGATCTTAGATGCTGTACTAGGTATTCAGGATGGTCAAAATCCAAAAGTTATCGAAGGTATTTTGAAAAACTACCTCGCTGAATCAAAACGAAAAGTGGATACTGAGGAGTAAGCATGTCTGATCAAGAGTGCAAATGCCCACCACCAGGACTTCCCGCTTGGATGGGCACGTTTGCGGATTTGATGTCACTATTGATGTGCTTTTTTGTGCTTTTGCTCGCGTTTTCAGAAATGGATGTGCTGAAATTTAAACAAATCGCGGGCTCGATGAAATTTGCTTTTGGTGTGCAAAATAAAATTGAAGTTAAAGATATTCCTAAGGGCACATCGGTTATTGCGATGGAGTTCACACCAGGTAAACCAGAACCGACACCAATAGAAACAATTCAACAGCAAACCGTGGAAATGACTCAGCAAATGTTGGAGTTTCAGGCTGGTGATGAAAGCTCTGCCGGTGGCCGCCAAGAACAACGTGGTAACAAGCGCGGTGGTGAATCACAAAGTACAGCGCAGCAACAAGCTTCTGAGCAGTCAACCGCTGCGGCCGATCAAGAGCAAGTAAATGAGTTGGTGAAAAAAATAGCGCAACAGTTAGAGCAGCAAATCATGGACGGGGCGATTGAGCTGGAATCGTTAGGTCAGCAAATTATTATCCGCATTCGTGAAAACGGCTCATTTCCCTCGGGCAGTGCTTTTTTACAACCCAAATTCAAACCCATTATTCGTGATATAGCCACGCTTTTAAAAGATGTACCTGGCGAAATTACTGTCTCTGGGCATACTGATGATTTTCAAGTATCCAACGAGTTATATACCAATAACTGGGATTTATCATCGAAGCGTGCTGTTGCAGTGGCAACAGAAATGCAAAAAGCACAAGGCTTTGATAAAACCCGTATGGTTGTAGTCGGTCATGCAGAAACTCGTCCATTAGTCCCTAATGATACAGACGTGGACAGACGCCGCAATCGACGCGTAGAAATATCGATCATGCAAGGTAAGGCAAAAGAATCAGATCCGATAGATGTAAAATAAAGGTACTTGGCAAAGTACCTAATTTAGCTTAAAGTGACTTTTTAACAAGTGTAACGGAGTGTACGATGAAAAACGTTGATAAATATAGCTATATGCCGGGTAATGGTGATGGCACAGACGACGATACAAAAACTAAATAAGGTTTATCAGCTTGCCTGAATGGTTTTTATATTGCGTTAGTCTGTTAAGTAAAAGCTGGGTCTTCATGTTAAGCCCAGCTATTTTTATTTTCTACCTGCGTAAGGATTGGTTAGCGTTTCGCTTTGCAGTTATAACCGCTGCTTTCTTTTTATATGGCACTTTAATTTTTTCCAGTCTTAGAGAGCTTGATGAGCCGTATATTTGGCGTTATGTTGTCTGGGCATTTAACGATTTGGCATGGATGGCTTTAATTGCTTATTTGGGCATAAAAGATAAGGTTTACCTTTGGCAAAGTGTGCTTGGTCAACTTGTAGTGATAGCCGCACCTTTATTACAGTTATTTCGGGTGGTTGACCGCCATTTATGGGATTTATCTTATAGTACGTATATGTATCAAACACTGATACCACTGATTAATATAGGCACAGTCGTTGTGTGTTATTTACCGCTAATATACCTATTTATACGCAAGCGCAAATCAGCCCAGTCACTTTAATATTTCGTAACGAGCAGCTCTATGCTAGACTACTGTTTATATAAACAGTTGTCGTGGCTTGTTATGAAACTATACATTGCTGAAAAACCATCTTTAGGTCGTGCCATTGCCGATGCCTTACCAAAGCCTCATAAAAAACATGATGGCTATATTGAAGTGGCTAATGGCGATTGTGTTTCTTGGTGTATAGGTCATTTATTAGAGCAAGCTGAACCGGATGACTACAGCGAACAATACAAAAAATGGCGTTTTGATGACTTACCTATAGTGCCTGAGCAATGGCAGTTAAAGGCTAAATCTAAAACCCGTAAGCAACTTACTGTTCTTAAAAAGTTAATCAAGCAAGCTGAACAGCTTGTTCATGCTGGCGATCCCGACCGCGAGGGTCAGTTGCTGGTTGATGAAGTGATTGAGCAAGTCAAGTTATCACAAGCTAAAAAGCACAGTATCCAACGGTTATTGATCAGTGATTTAAACGTCAGTGCAGTTAAAAAAGCATTAGCGAGTATGCGTACTAATCGTGACTTTATTCCCCTAAGTGTTTCAGCTCTTGCGCGCTCTCGTGCTGATTGGTTGTTTGGCATGAACCTGACACGTGCTTATACCCTGGCAGGGCAAAAAGCAGGGTTTGGTAATGTACTCTCTGTTGGGCGAGTACAAACACCTATTTTAGGCCTAGTGGTAAATCGTGATAATGAAATTGCTAACTTTATAGCAAAACCATTCTATGAAGTGTTTGCCCATTTACATACCCAAGAGCAACAGAGTTTTACTGCTAAATGGCAACCAAGCAAAGCGTGCGAACCTTATCAAGACGAAGAGGGGCGGATATTGCACCGAGGGCTTGCGGAAAATGTTGCAGCACGTGTCACGGATCAACCCGGTGAAGTGACGGCACTTGAGCAAAAGCAGAAAAAACAGCAAGCGCCTTTACCGTATAATTTATCAGCTCTACAAATCGATGCTGCAAAAGCGTTTACGATGCCAGCACAAAAGGTGTTAGATATTTGCCAAGTTTTATATGAACGCCATAAACTTATCACCTACCCACGCTCAGATAATCGCTATTTACCAAAAGACCATCATCAAGAAGCCGCCAGTATTATAAAAGCAATCGCGACGAATGGTGGGCAAAGTGAAGCCAATTGTAATGCGGCAGAGTCGTCAAGACGCAGCAAATGTTTTAATGATGCAAAAGTTGCTGCGCACCATGCAATCATACCTACGGCTAAGCAGTTAAAGTCCGCAACTTTAAATAGCGATGAAGGCAAAGTGTATGGCTTGATTTGTCGTCATTATCTTATTCAGTTTTACCCTGATTATGTTTTTAATGAAACGAAAGTTGCGGTTACCATAGCGGGTGGTTTATTTAAGGCTAATGCTAAACAAGATGTTGAACTAGGCTTTAAAGTGCTGATGGGTCGATCGGAGCTTAAAGATCAGCAAACATTACCACCATTGGTAAAAGGCGAACAACTTCATTGTAGCCATGGCGAAATCATCGATAAAATGACCACGCCACCGGCACATTTCACTGATGCAACGCTGTTAAGTGCCATGACGGGGATAAGTCGTTATGTTAAAAATCCAGATATCAAAAAAATTCTTAAAGAAACGGATGGCTTAGGGACTGAAGCAACTCGGGCAGGTATTTTAGAGCTGTTGTTTAGGCGGCGCTTTTTACAACGCCAAGGTAAATCAATTTTGGCAACCCAGACAGGTAAAGCGTTAATAGGTGTATTACCCGAAGGGTTAGCTAGCCCCGATTTAACTGCAAAATGGGAAGCTTCACTGGGGGACATTGCTGAGCAGCGTATGAGCTATCAGCAGTTTTTAACACCGTTATTAAGCGACTTATCACATTTTATCGATCAAGCAGGGCAGTGTAATAGTCAAGTATTTGCGCAATTACCAAAAACGCCGCAAAAGCGACGTTTTAAAAGCAAGGCAAAACCCAAATCGGCTTAGTTGTTATGGGTAGGCGATTTATTGGTTAAATAACGCAACGGCGGCATTACTCATCGCTTTTATCCCTGTTGGCAGTGCAACCTTATAATCGGGGGCGAACTTACTTGAATGCAACGATGGTAGAGTATCCCCCGATTTTTGTGCAGCAGCGTATTGAGTTTGCTCAACACCACCTAGCCAAAACAAGGTAATTGGAATATTTTTGTCAGTTCGGCCATATAAACCAAAATCCTCACCAGCCATAACCGCTTCTGTTTCAAGTACATTACCTTCACCAATTGCGGCGCTAATTGCACTACGTACAATATTTGTTTGTGCTGGGTTATTGTAAGTTGAGGGGATTGATTCATCTTCATGCACATAGACTTCAGGGGTTAAGCTCTCATCAAGCCCTGCACTAATCGCAATGCCTTTACTAATACGCTTAATTGCAGCAATTTGTTGTAAACGTACTGCGGGATTGTAGCTTCTTAGTGTTAGCTGTAGTTTTACTTGATCGGAAATAACATTGTGTTTAGAACCACCATGAATTGAGCCAACGGTGATCACCGAAGGTTCAAGTGGCGAGAGTTCGCGACTCGTTATTGTTTGCAGTGCTAAAACAATGCGTGAAGCGATCACAACAGGATCAATCGTTGTATGTGGGTAGGCACCATGGCCACCTTTACCTTTTACAGTAATATCAACTGAATCAACACTTGCCATAGTGTATTCGTTTTTCATACTTACTTTGCCTGCAGGTACACTGGCACTAACATGCAGGGCAATGACATGATCAGGAGTTGGGTATTTAGAGAATAACCCTTCTTTAAGCATTGCTTTTGCACCACCACCTACTTCTTCGGCAGGTTGTGCCACCATCATTAAAGTACCCTGCCATGCATCTTTGTGCATAACGAGTTGCTGGGCTGTGCCAATAAAAGAACTCATATGAATATCATGACCGCAGCCATGCATAACACCAACAGTTGCACCTTCGTCATTAGTAACGGTTACTTTCGATGCATAGGGTTTGCCAGTTTGTTCAATAATTGGTAAGCCATCGGTGTCAGTGCGGATCATAATTGTTGGGCCATTCCCATTTTTATAAATTCCAACTACGCCAAACCCGCCAACATTATCAGTGACATCAAAACCAAGTTGTTTGAGTTGTTTTGCTATTTTCTGTCCTGTTTGTTGCTCGTGGTAGGAAAGCTCTGGGGATTGATGTAAATCTAAATAAAGCTGTTCAATCGCAGGCATGGTTTTATCTAGCTTGAGATCTAACGTCGTTGCACTGAGCAATGGACTTATAAACAGTAGGGCGGCGTAAATTTTGTGAAATTTCATAAAAGACCTTTTTGATTTATGGCTTGTGATCTGGGCTTGTAATTATTGTATCTGCCACCATATAAAACCCTAAATAGTCTGATATGGCAATCAATCGTAATGAATAATATGGTAAATGTTAATCCGCAAAACCTTCAGCAAGTATTAGGTGAAACTTCACAACAAAAACTTGTATTACTTAGTTTCTTCTCTGCCCAGAGCCCTGAGTGTCAATCACAAGCAGCCATTTTAGAAAAAATTTCCAGCCAATACGGAGAACATTTACTTGTTGCGACGTTGGATTGTGATATTGAACAGCAATTAGCGGCGCAACTAGCACAACAAATTGGTTTGCAAACACTGCCAACACTGGTGTTCTTAAAAGACTCTGCGCCTGTTGATATGTTAGCTGGTGCGCAGACCGAGCAACAAGTGCGTGATGTATTAGCAAAACATTTACCAGCACAACATGAACTTTTATTAGAGCAGGCTAAACAAGCTTTAATAGCACAAGATCTGAACAGTGCGTTTAATTATGCAAAGCAAGCTTATGAGTTAGATACTACAAATGCTCGCATTAAATTGGTATTGGCAGATATCTGTATTCAAATCCATAAGCTTGATGATGCACAAGCATTGTTGGCATCTGTTGCAGAGAATGAACGTGATGCCTATTTCACTAATATTCAAGCAAAGTGCGAGCAAGCACTTTTAGCACAAGAATCTCCAGAAATAAAAGCACTACAAAGCCAAGTTGAAAAATACCCGAATGATTTAGAGATCCAAGCTGAACTTGCTGATGCATTAAATCAAGCAGGTCGCAAAGAAGAGGCGTTAGAGCTACTTTTTAACATTTTGAAAAAGGACTTAAATTTTGCTCAAGCAAAACCAACCTTTTTAGAGGTTATAGCGTCTTTACCTGATGGCGATAGCTTAGCAGCTAAATATCGTAGAAAGCTCTACAGCATATTATATTAAACAGGTTTATAGCAGATATTGAAAGCACCACAGCGAAATGGTGCTTTTTTATACTAAAAACTTGCTAAATACTAAATTTAAGTAATACTCAAAATCCTCTCGAGAAAAGTTTGTTTGTTTTTTGTCCAGAAAACCATGTGTTTTATGTGTTTTAGTGTGTTTTTTGTGCGAGTTGTACTTTATTTGAAGTTTTCTTTAAAAAACGCTTGCGTAAAATCAGTCGTGCCCTATAATGCGACCCCACTGAGACGGCAGAGCGCAACGCATAGCGGGGCATGAGCTACTTAGTAAGTCGAGTAAAACTTGAGTTTAGATTTTTTAGAAAGTTTAAAATTAAGTGTTGACAAAAAAATAGGAAAGCGTAACATGCGCAGCCCTAGCGAGATAAAGCAATGCGCTTTAATCGCAACGTTCTTTAACAATATAAAGCAATCATCTGTGTGGGCACTCGTACAGATTGAGTTCTAACAGCCAAGCTTAGTTCGCTAAGCGAGGCAAAAAATTTAGAGTCTCAATGTGTTTTCTCGAAAGAGAAACTGAGTGACCAACAGAATAGTTATTTTAATAATTATTCAGCACAGTCAATTCAATATCGAAAGATATTAAATAAATTCAGAATTCATTGAGCAGGTTCTTCATTCTTTATTGGATGGGAACAGAAAAAACTTTTAATTGAAGAGTTTGATCATGGCTCAGATTGAACGCTGGCGGCAGGCCTAACACATGCAAGTCGAGCGGTAACAGAGAGGTGCTTGCACCTTTGCTGACGAGCGGCGGACGGGTGAGTAATGCTTGGGAATATGCCTTTTGGTGGGGGACAACAGTTGGAAACGACTGCTAATACCGCATGATGTCTACGGACCAAAGTGGGGGACCTTCGGGCCTCACGCCAAGAGATTAGCCCAAGTGGGATTAGCTAGTTGGTAAGGTAATGGCTTACCAAGGCGACGATCCCTAGCTGGTTTGAGAGGATGATCAGCCACACTGGGACTGAGACACGGCCCAGACTCCTACGGGAGGCAGCAGTGGGGAATATTGCACAATGGGCGCAAGCCTGATGCAGCCATGCCGCGTGTGTGAAGAAGGCCTTCGGGTTGTAAAGCACTTTCAGTAAGGAGGAAAGGTTAAGTTTTAATAGAGCTTAGCTGTGACGTTACTTACAGAAGAAGCACCGGCTAACTCCGTGCCAGCAGCCGCGGTAATACGGAGGGTGCGAGCGTTAATCGGAATTACTGGGCGTAAAGCGTACGCAGGCGGTTTGTTAAGCGAGATGTGAAAGCCCCGGGCTCAACCTGGGAACTGCATTTCGAACTGGCAAACTAGAGTGTGATAGAGGGTGGTAGAATTTCAGGTGTAGCGGTGAAATGCGTAGAGATCTGAAGGAATACCGATGGCGAAGGCAGCCACCTGGGTCAACACTGACGCTCATGTACGAAAGCGTGGGGAGCAAACAGGATTAGATACCCTGGTAGTCCACGCCGTAAACGATGTCTACTAGAAGCTCGGGTCCTCGGACTTGTTTTTCAAAGCTAACGCATTAAGTAGACCGCCTGGGGAGTACGGCCGCAAGGTTAAAACTCAAATGAATTGACGGGGG
Source organism: Pseudoalteromonas sp. KG3 (assembly GCF_030436385.1). Classification (NCBI taxonomy): domain Bacteria; kingdom Pseudomonadati; phylum Pseudomonadota; class Gammaproteobacteria; order Alteromonadales; family Pseudoalteromonadaceae; genus Pseudoalteromonas; species Pseudoalteromonas sp. KG3. Next base: position 1,561,677 of record NZ_CP098523.1, on the reverse strand, counting down.
CCCGCACAAGCGGTGGAGCATGTGGTTTAATTCGATGCAACGCGAAGAACCTTACCTACACTTGACATACAGAGAACTTACTAGAGATAGTTTGGTGCCTTCGGGAACTCTGATACAGGTGCTGCATGGCTGTCGTCAGCTCGTGTTGTGAGATGTTGGGTTAAGTCCCGCAACGAGCGCAACCCCTATCCTTAGTTGCTAGCAGGTAATGCTGAGAACTCTAAGGAGACTGCCGGTGATAAACCGGAGGAAGGTGGGGACGACGTCAAGTCATCATGGCCCTTACGTGTAGGGCTACACACGTGCTACAATGGCGCATACAGAGTGCTGCGAACTCGCGAGAGTAAGCGAATCACTTAAAGTGCGTCGTAGTCCGGATTGGAGTCTGCAACTCGACTCCATGAAGTCGGAATCGCTAGTAATCGCGTATCAGAATGACGCGGTGAATACGTTCCCGGGCCTTGTACACACCGCCCGTCACACCATGGGAGTGGGTTGCTCCAGAAGTAGATAGTCTAACCCTCGGGAGGACGTTTACCACGGAGTGATTCATGACTGGGGTGAAGTCGTAACAAGGTAGCCCTAGGGGAACCTGGGGCTGGATCACCTCCTTATACGATTTAGAACTTATTTGTTCGTAGTGTCCACACAGATGATTGTTAGTTAGTTTTGCCCATTGGGTTTAACTAATTAATATGCTCTTTAAAAATTTGGAAAAGCTGATAATAAAATTCGTATAAATAACAGTGTTATTTGTACAGAGTTTTCAAAAGTAAAAAAGAATGATAGCAGTATCATTCAGTGCCATTTAGTTAACTCTTATGAGTTGATTGATTGGTATCTACTTTAGTATTCAATATTAACTTCTGGCGAAGTTAAACTGTCACTAACGTATGACTAAACTTTATTGTTTAGTATTGCGACGTGGATTTGATGCTTAGGCAACGCCGCTAATATTTTTGTCGCTGGGCGCATAACGTGTTATGTAACCAAGCAAAAATAGAAAGCAAGGCAGCATAAGTAGCAAAGACCAAGCAAGACCCGTTTGGGTTGTATGGTTAAGTGACTAAGCGTACACGGTGGATGCCTTGGCAGTTGGAGGCGATGAAGGACGTATTAACTTGCGATAAGCCTAGTCAAGCTAGTAAAAAGCACTTGAGACTAGGATTTCCGAATGGGGAAACCCACCTGCTTGCAGGTATCGTTAACTGAATACATAGGTTAACGAGGCGAACGCGGAGAACTGAAACATCTAAGTACCCGTAGGAAAAGAAATCAACCGAGATTCCGGAAGTAGCGGCGAGCGAAACCGGAACAGCCCTTAAGCTTATTATGTGTTAATGGAAGGCTCTGGAAAGTGCCACGATACAGGGTGATAGTCCCGTACATGAAAAGACATTTTAAGTGAAATCGAGTAGGTCGGAGCACGTGAAACTTTGACTGAATATAGGTGGACCATCATCTAAGGCTAAATACTCCCAACTGACCGATAGTGAACCAGTACCGTGAGGGAAAGGCGAAAAGAACCCCTGTGAGGGGAGTGAAATAGAACCTGAAACCGTGTACGTACAAGCAGTAGGAGCAGACTTGTTCTGTGACTGCGTACCTTTTGTATAATGGGTCAGCGACTTATATTTTGTAGCGAGGTTAACCGATTAGGGTAGCCGTAGGGAAACCGAGTCTTAACTGGGCGAATAGTTGCAAGGTATAGACCCGAAACCCGGTGATCTAGCCATGGGCAGGTTGAAGGTTGAGTAACATCAACTGGAGGACCGAACCCACTAACGTTGAAAAGTTAGGGGATGACCTGTGGCTAGGAGTGAAAGGCTAATCAAACCGGGAGATAGCTGGTTCTCCCCGAAATCTATTTAGGTAGAGCCTCGGACGAATACTTACGGGGGTAGAGCACTGTTAAGGCTAGGGGGTCATCCCGACTTACCAACCCTTTGCAAACTCCGAATACCGTAAAGTACTATCCGGGAGACACACGGCGGGTGCTAACGTCCGTCGTGAAGAGGGAAACAACCCAGACCGCCAGCTAAGGTCCCAAAGTCATAGTTAAGTGGGAAACGATGTGGAAAGGCCCAGACAGCCAGGAGGTTGGCTTAGAAGCAGCCATCCTTTAAAGAAAGCGTAATAGCTCACTGGTCGAGTCGGTCTGCGCGGAAGATGTAACGGGGCTAAACTATGCACCGAAGCTGCGGATTTGAGCATACCACCCAAGCTATTTTGATTAACGTTGACAGCGCGAAGCGCACAACGTTCAAGCGTCACCCGAACGTGAGTCGGTGATGATAAAAGATAGTTTCGGGGTATGCTCAAGTGGTAGGGGAGCGTTCTGTAAGCGGTTGAAGGTGTACCGGGAGGTATGCTGGACGTATCAGAAGTGCGAATGCTGACATGAGTAACGATAATGCGGGTGAAAAACCCGCACGCCGGAAGACCAAGGGTTCCTATCCCATGTTAATCAGGGTAGGGTAAGTCGACCCCTAAGGCGAGGCCGAAAGGCGTAGTCGATGGGAAACGGATTAATATTTCCGTACTTGGTATAATTGCGATGGGGGGACGGAGCAGGCTAAGCAAGCATGGCGTTGGTAGTCCATGTGAAAGTGAGTAGGCTAGCGACTTAGGTAAATCCGGGTTGCTGTTAGGCTGAGACACGAGACGAGTCACTAAGGTGATGAAGTTGCTGATGCCATACTTCCAGGAAAAGCCTCTAAGCTTCAGATTATACCGAATCGTACCCCAAACCGACACAGGTGGTCAGGTAGAGAATACTAAGGCGCTTGAGAGAACTCGGGTGAAGGAACTAGGCAAAATCGTACCGTAACTTCGGGAGAAGGTACGCTCCTATCTGTGATGAGACTTGCTCTCTAAGCGGACGGGAGCCGCAGTGACCAGGTGGCTGGGACTGTTTATTAAAAACACAGCACTGTGCAAAATCGCAAGATGACGTATACGGTGTGACACCTGCCCGGTGCCGGAAGGTTAATTGATGGGGTTAGTTTTCGGACGAAGCTCTTGATCGAAGCCCCGGTAAACGGCGGCCGTAACTATAACGGTCCTAAGGTAGCGAAATTCCTTGTCGGGTAAGTTCCGACCTGCACGAATGGTGTAACCATGGCCACGCTGTCTCCACCCGAGACTCAGTGAAATTGAAATCGCAGTGAAGATGCTGTGTACCCGCGGCTAGACGGAAAGACCCCGTGAACCTTTACTACAGCTTGGCACTGAACATTGAACCTACATGTGTAGGATAGGTGGGAGACTAAGAAGCAGAGACGCTAGTTTTTGTGGAGTCGTCCTTGAAATACCACCCTTGTAGTTTTGATGTTCTAACGTTGGCCCCTGAATCGGGGTTACGGACAGTGCCTGGTGGGTAGTTTGACTGGGGCGGTCTCCTCCCAAAGAGTAACGGAGGAGCACGAAGGTTGGCTAAGTACGGTCGGACATCGTACGGTTAGTGTAATGGTAGAAGCCAGCTTAACTGCGAGACAGACACGTCGAGCAGGTACGAAAGTAGGTCATAGTGATCCGGTGGTTCTGAATGGAAGGGCCATCGCTCAACGGATAAAAGGTACTCCGGGGATAACAGGCTGATACCGCCCAAGAGTTCATATCGACGGCGGTGTTTGGCACCTCGATGTCGGCTCATCACATCCTGGGGCTGAAGTCGGTCCCAAGGGTATGGCTGTTCGCCATTTAAAGTGGTACGCGAGCTGGGTTTAGAACGTCGTGAGACAGTTCGGTCCCTATCTGCCGTGGGCGTTTGAGAATTGAGAGGGGTTGCTCCTAGTACGAGAGGACCGGAGTGAACGAACCGCTGGTGTTCGGGTTGTCATGCCAATGGCATTGCCCGGTAGCTACGTTCGGAACTGATAAGCGCTGAAAGCATCTAAGCGCGAAGCAGGCCTCGAGATGAGTTCTCACTAGACTTTTAAAGTCTCTGAAGGGCCGTTGAAGACTACAACGTTGATAGGCAAGATGTGGAAGCATAGTGATATGTTAAGCTAACTTGTACTAATTACCCGTGAGGCTTAACCATACAACGCCAAACGCGTTTTATAATTTACGTCCATGTAAATTACTAAAGCCGCACTACGTGCGTTAAAATCTGTTCCAGACAGATTTTTATGTGATAGTTTAAGCGCAGAAGTTAATAGAACTAAAGTAGATTACTGAAGACTTTTTATTATCAGAAATTCCAAATTTTAGTAAGTTTGATTAAATCGAACTTACACCAAATTTGCTTGGTGACAATAGCGTTTTGGACCCACCTGACCCCATGCCGAACTCAGTAGTGAAACGAAACAGCGCCGATGATAGTGTAGCATTTGTTATGTGAAAGTAGGTCATCGCCAGGCTCCAAATTAAAGAAAGCCCGATTCGAAAGAGTCGGGCTTTTTTCATTTTATGCTTAGTTAGCGAGGGTAAACTGATACCAATACTATTTATTAAGTGATCAAATTTGTCCATGCTCTAAAGCATATATGCTTAACGTTAGTAATATTTGAACGAAACACATTCCACGCTCTACTTACTTGCTCCACAATGTCGTCATAATCTGAAAAAGTACGATTAGATAATACCAATACTATTTAATAAGTGATCAAGTGATCAAATGCATCTTCTTATAAAAATGACTTAGTTTCCTACAAGAACGATATAGAATCGTTTCAAGCTATTTTTATACCAAACATATTTAATTTATGATCTATTTTAATTACCTTCTTTTTATGATCTAATACCCATACATTTGTCATTATCATTGAGTTTAGCTTGTCTACTATTCCTAACTTCCCGTATACCAGAGATGCCCGATTAAAAACGCGTTATGAAGTTATTCGCCTCTTTCTCGAAGTAAAAAATCGTACTGTTGTCGCCAAAACCACACGCGTTAGCCGTAGACTGGTCAATGAGTGGGTTACTGCATACTTATCCGATGGACTTAAAGCGCTTGATATTAAAAAACAATCAGGTCGCCCTTGTGGCTTAACATTAAAACAAAAGTGCCAGCTTAAAGATTATATCTGTGCGCACGCAGTGAAAGAAGAAGGTGGGAGGTTGATAGGTGAAGATATACGCAAATACATTTACGATACATTTGGTGTCCAATACAAACTCAATAATGTCTACCGTTTGATGTGTGAGCTTAATCTTTCATGGATAACGTCTCGTTCTAAACATCCTAAACAGTCAATTGAGGCACAAAAAGACTTTAAAAAATTTCCATTATAATACGATCATCACAATTCCAGGCCACGTGGCGCTTGATAGAGTGGATGTGTGGTTTCAAGATGAAGCGCGATTTGGGCAACAAAATACCACCTCAAAAATTTGGGCTAAAAAAGGCACTAGGCCACGTGTTGTGAAGCAACAGCAATTTCTATCCACTCATATTTTTGGTGCAGTATGCCCCGCAACAGGGCAAACAGAGGCGATTATAGCCCCTTATTTGAGTAAGGATATAATGAAACAACACTTACAACTCATTTCAGATGCTACGCCATGTGGACGGCACGCAGTGGTTATTGTTGATCGCGCAAGCTGGCATATGGGTAATGTTGGTGAAGGGATTAAAAATGTGTCGGTGATACCGTTGCCTCCTTATTCACCAGAACTTAATCCGGTTGAGCAAGTATGGGCATGGATGCGAAACAGAGAGTTATCTAATCGTACTTTTTCAGATTATGACGACATTGTGGAGCAAGTAAGTAGAGCGTGGAATGTGTTTCGTTCAAATATTACTAACGTTAAGCATATGTGCTTTAGAGCATGGACAAATTTGATCACTTAATAAATAGTATTGGTATTATGAAAGAAACTCTCCTAGTTTAAATAGATCATGAATTAAATCAAAATGGTATAACTTTACCCTTCTGTATACTTGCCTTGTGAGCCGAATATATGCGATAAAGTCTCTATATTTATCATACAAATAAAAGGTGTTTCGTGACACGTAAAAAAACAACCAAATCAAAAGGCTCTTCAGGGCTCAATCGTAAAAACAGTGAAAGTTTTATTGCTAAGTTTAGTGCTCACCCTGATACTCAACTATGTGATTCAGGTTTAATGTATAAGGTTATTGATGAAGTGTCAGGCGAACGGGTAACTGACCTAGATACAGTTGTTATCAATCAACGTATTATGCTGGCAGATGGAAGTGTGATTGCAGACAGTTATAAAGCAGGCATGCCTGAAGTGTTTGCATTAGCTGAGGCAATTGAAGGGTTACGACAAGGCATTCTACTTATGTCGGTAGGATCTCGTTATGAATTTGTTATTCCAGCTGAACTGGCCTGGGGCCGTAAAGGTAATGGTGGTAAAATTGGGGCTAATGCGGTGCTGCATTTTGATGTTCGTTTGATACGTTTAGCCTAATAATTACTTAATTAGATCTGTGATTGAGCATTTACTCATCGATTGATTATCAAGCGTTCAGGTTAATTACATCCCCGGATAATTACTACTCATGTAAAGGATATTATGAAACCATTCTCTAGCCGTGTTTATTTATTGCGCCATGGAGAGCTTGCCGAGCAGGGAGTGTTGGCTGGACATACCGACTTTGCTTTAAGCGATATTGGAGTCGAGCAGCTAAATATTGCCTGTGCTGAACTTGTGAATATTGAGCGCATTATTAGCTCTACACTGAAGCGTTGCAGCGTATTTGCTACAGAGCTTGCCAATCGCCAACAAATTCCACTTATCCTAACGGAGCAAATCAGAGAGTTTAACTTTGGCGACTGGGATGGTTGTAAATATGAATATTTATGGCAACAAACACATAGCCCAAGTATTGGTGATTTTTGGCAAGACCCATGGCATGTAACTCCACCCAGTGGAGAGTCTATGGCTGATTTCCATGAACGTGTTGCGACATGGTGGCAAACCCTATTAGTTGATATTGCTAAAACTGAGACTCAAGCGCAGTTGGTGATAACACATGCAGGAGTGATCAAGCAGCTGCTGGCTATAATTTGCCAGTTGCCTAAACAGTCTCAGCAGCAAGATATATTTTCTATCGGCTATGGCAAACTGGTTTGTATTGATATTTTTATTGATGAAAATGCTGTCTCGTGGCCAAAAATTGTATTCTAATCACCCCTATTGTAGCCGTCTAGAAAGATATTCATTGAAATATTTACTCACCTGCCCATAATAGGGCCTTATGTATTTTGGAATGAGGTGAAAGTCCTCAACTGTACCCGCAACTGTAAGTCACATGAGTGATAAGTCAGATACAAAATACGTTAATTTGAATCAATGAGCGGGTTAACTCTTCTATTATCACCATGAACATCATGGTTTGTAGTGCTGTGGGTTTGCTATCGCGAGAGAGAACAACACATTGCATACACCTGACGCAACAGCGCCTCCTTTACTAAAAGTCACTAACTTATCCTGGTCTGTAGACAGTACTGCCATTTTGCAAGATATCGATTTTGCGATAAAAGCAGGACAATTTATAGGTCTGCTTGGCCCTAATGGTGCTGGAAAATCAAGTTTGTTGCGTTGCCTATATCGTTATAGCAAACCACAAAGTGGTGAGGTGCAATTTGCTGGGCGTAATATTTGGCAATTGAGCGCAGATGATTATGCCAAGCAAGTTGCCGTTGTACTGCAAGAGACACCTTCGCAATTTAATTTGTCAGTGTATGATGTTGTCAGTCTTGGCCTTACGCCACACAAAAGTTTATTTAGTGCTACCACAAAAGCAGATCAGCAAGTTGTTTTACAAGCGATAGAGCAAGTGGGTTTAAGCCATCACTTAACACAAAATTTTGATTCACTCTCAGGGGGCGAAAAACAGCGGGCATTAATTGCACGGTCAATTGTTCAAGGCCCTAAGTTATTAATAATGGATGAGCCAACCAGCCATTTAGATATCAAGTATCAAATCCAATTAATGGAACTTGCCAAGTCACTTAATCTGACCATTTTGGCGTCGTTTCATGATCTTAACCTTGCCGCAAGTATGTGTGATCAACTGTTGGTACTCAAACAAGGCCAGTTAGTAGCATCAGGTACGCCAGAGCAAGTGATCACAGAAAAAATGCTCAGCGATGTATTTGGTGTCTGCGCTGAAGTATCGCAGCACCCGCAAAGCCAGCAATTACAGAAAGCGATTCCGCGTATTACCTATTTTTATGGTTATCAGGCGGGAGTGAATAATGGCAAGTAAGCACACTTTAGCAGTTATTGCGGCGCTGATAATAGCTGTTGTGAGTATTTTTGTGGCGTTGAGCTTTGGGGCTGCGCCGAGTAAGTTTATTGATGTATACCACAGTATTAGTGGCCAAGGACATGACTCGTTTATTGAACGGATCATCTGGCAATTACGCATGCCACGCACGTTACTCGCTTTTTTAGCTGGTTCGGGTTTAGCAATTGCGGGGTTAATTTTGCAAACCGTCACCCGCAACCCCTTAGCTGACCCTTATTTATTCGGCATCTCATCAGGTGCATCATTTGGGGTGGTGTGTTTTATTACAATCACAGGCGTAAGTGCTGGGATTACTATGTCTGCGGCCGCTTTTGTTGGCAGCTTAGTTACTATGCTATTACTGGTTTTTATTGCCGGACGTACTGGGCGCGGGCAAGTTGAAACCATGCTCTTGGCAGGGGTCGCTTTATCCTTTTTATTTAGCGCGTTTACCAGTTTGCTGTTGTATTTTAGTGATCCACAAGCGATCACGGCTATTTTATTTTGGACGCTCGGCAGCTTTGCTCGCGCTCAGTGGGCAACGCTCTGGCTACCTGCTTTAGTGATTTTAAGTTGTACAGCTGTAATGATGGGCTTTCGCCGTCAACTCAATGCCATGTTACTAGGTGATGAAAGTGCCGTGACGCTCGGTATCCCAGTGCAACGGTTTCGACTGTTAATGCTGATACTCAGCTCATTGATCACCGCAGTATTGGTAGCCATGTGTGGCGGCATTGGCTTTGTTGGTTTGATGATCCCGCATATTGTGCGCTTTTTTGTCTCTCAAGGTACGCCTAGTGGCTTAATGATGACTGCACTCGTTGGCGGCACATTTATGGTATGGGTCGATGTGTTATCGCGTATTTTGTTAGCGAATCAAGAGTTACCTATTGGGGTGATCACTTCTGCAATCGGCAGCGTGTTCTTTTTATCGTTACTTTATTTTCGCAAGCGAGAGAGTTAGTCAGATGTTTAATATACCTACAGTCACCAATCAATATAGCAACCTAATTGTGGATAAGATTAATCATAAAACCAAACCCCTTGGCGCACTAGGGAAATTGGAGCAATGTGCCAAACAATTGGTTACTTTATTTAGCCAAAACGTGGCTGACGAAGACGCCTTTAAAACATTTACTCCTAGTATCACTAAGCCTACTTTGTTGGTTTTTGCAGGGGATCATGGTGTGGCAGCACAAGGTGTATCGATAGCGCCAAGTGATGTAACTTCACAAATGGTTGCTAATTTTGTCAGCGGTGGTGCCGCTATTAATGTATTTTGCCAACAACTTGGCTGGCAATTAGAAGTGGTTGATTGTGGCATTTTGCATCCAGTCACAGCACCGAGTGTGCACAACTGCCGTTTAGGTAGCATCACTAAGCCATTAAATACTGAGATGGCGATGAATACTATGCAGGTTCAGCAAGGTTTTGATAACGCTAAGCAGCTTATACAGCAGCTTAGCCATAATGGCTGTAATACCATTGCCTTTGGCGAAATGGGCATAGGTAACACCACCAGTGCTGCAGCACTTATGGCAGCCATGCTTAATTTACCAGCACAGCAGTGTGTAGGCAAAGGTACTGGTGTGAGCGATGATATTGTTAAGCGCAAAATAACGGTCGTAGAGCTGGCGCTGGCATTACATAAATCACAATTTGCCGATGCTATCACTTTACTTGCAGCGTTAGGTGGTTTTGAAATTGTACATATTACCGGTGCTATGCTTGCTGCCGCTGAGCAGGGCATGGCTGTAGTCGTTGATGGCTTTATTTGTAGCGCCGCCGCTATGGTTGCTATCGCGATTAACCCAGCCGTGAAAGATTATTTAATTTTTGCGCATTGCTCAAACGAGCAGGGGCATCGACTGATGTTAGACGCGCTAAATGTTACGCCACTGCTACAACTTGATTTACGCTTAGGTGAAGGTACTGGCGCTGCGTTGAGCCTGCCATTATTGCAAGCAGCACTTGGTTTTTATAATCAGATGGCCAGCTTTGCTGATGCCGGTGTTGAGCAGGTTGTAAGTTGATGCAGCCAAGCTCTGTGCAAAACACGGTAACGCAAGGGCAGCTGCTGTTACTAGCAATTAGTTTTTTAACCCGTGTACCAGTGCCACTAAACTTTACAGTAACGGGCGCTCATTTAAATCAAGCAAGCCGCTACTTTGCCTTAGTAGGGTTATTACTTGGCGTACTATTAGCACTGCTATATAGTATTTTTCAGCTGTTATTACCTCCTTCAATTAGTGTATTATTAATGATGGCTGTGGGGTTATTATTAACCGGTGCTTTCCACGAAGATGGTTGGGCGGATGTATGGGATGGTTTCGGCGGTGGTTGGCAGGTAGAGCAGAAGCTTGCCATTATGAAAGACAGTCGTCTTGGCACCTATGGTGCGGCAGCATTATTTATCATACTGCTAGTGAAATTTCAGAGCTTACTATTGCTAAGTGAGTCATTGTTAAGTGTGCTGAGTGCAATTGTGATTGGGCAATGCCTAAGCCGTGCCGTCGCGACCAGCTTAATATTCAGTATGGATTATGTAAGTGCGGATGCTAGCGCAAAAGTAAAACCGCTAGCGATGCATTTATCGGTCACCAGTTTGGCCACGTTACTTTTAACCGCCGCTACTTTGCTGGTTAGCCTGATTGCCGTTGGCGTATTGTTATGGCAAACCGCATTCATTCTTATCGCAGTATTACTGATCCTCAGAGTAATCATGATCCGCTGGTTTAAGCAGCAGTTAGCTGGCTACACTGGCGATTGTTTAGGTGCGGCGCAACAGCTCAGTGAAGTGATTATTTACCTTACCTTAGTGAGTCTATTATGAGCCTTAACCACACACTTATTTTAGGCGGCGCGCGCAGTGGTAAAAGCCGTTTTGCCGAGCAGTTAGCGCTAAATAGTAATAAAGCGGTTATTTACCTCGCCACAGGGCAAGCCCATGATAGTGAAATGCAAGCACGTATTGCCCATCATCAACAACAGCGCCCCACCGATTGGCCGTTGGTTGAAGAGCCAATAACATTAGCCGATGCGCTACAAACATACAGTACTAAAGACAACTGTATTTTAGTTGATTGCTTAACCTTGTGGCTCAGTAACTGTTTATGCCATGCCAGAGCTGACTGCTGGAATGAGCAAAAAGCAGCGCTGTTAGCGGCCCTTGAACACTTACCTGGGCAAGTTATTTTTGTCAGCAATGAAGTCGGGCACGGTATTGTGCCGCTTGGTGAATTAAGTCGTGAGTTTGTGGATGAATCGGGTTGGTTGCATCAAGCCATTGCAGCTAACGCAGAGCGTGTTGAATTTATAATGGCAGGTCTTGCCTTAACATTAAAAGAGCAATCATGATGAAAACATTAATGGTGCAGGGCACAACATCAGACGCCGGTAAAAGCACCTTAGTGGCGGCGCTATGTCGGGTGTTTGTCGAGCAAGGCATTAAAGTTGCGCCATTCAAACCACAAAATATGGCTTTAAATAGCGCTGTAACCGAAGATGGCGGCGAGATTGGTCGTGCGCAAGCATTACAAGCAATTGCCGCTAAAGTAGCGTCACGGGTTGATTTTAACCCTATTTTACTCAAACCAAACAGTGATACTGGCGCGCAAGTAATTATTCATGGTAAAGCAATTAGCAATATGGAAGCGCAGGCCTATCACGATTATAAAAAAGTTGCGATGGATGCGGTGCTTACTTCACAGCAGCGTTTAAGTGAAGAGTTTGAGTTGTTAGTGGTTGAAGGGGCGGGCAGTCCCGCTGAAATCAATCTGCGTGCCGGTGATATTGCCAACATGGGTTACGCTGAAGCGGTTGATTGCCCTGTTATTATTATTGCCGATATCGACAAAGGTGGCGTGTTTGCGCATTTGGTCGGTACTCTTGCATTGTTAAGCGAGTCAGAACAAGCACTAGTAAAAGGCTTTGTGATCAATCGTTTTCGTGGCGATATAGGCTTATTGCAAGGTGGCCTTGATTGGCTTGAAGAGTACACCGGTAAACCTGTATTAGGTGTATTACCTTATTTGCATGATCTCGCCCTAGATGCCGAAGATGCGGTCGCGATAGATAACCAAGTCAGCCAAGCGAAAATTAAAATAGCCATTTTACTGTTGCCACATATTAGTAATCATACTGATTTTGATGCACTGCGATTAAACCCACACATTGATACTAATTACGTACGCCATACCCAAGCAATTCCAGATGTTGATCTTATTATTATCCCTGGTAGCAAAAATGTGATCAGTGATTTGACCTTTTTAAACAATGAAGGCTGGGGTGAACAAATTAAGCGCCACCTACGTTACGGCGGTAAACTACTCGGTATTTGTGGTGGGTTGCAAATGCTGGGAACCGATATTTTTGACCCTGATGGAGTTGAATCCAAGCAAACTCAATGTAAAGGCTTAGGTTTTGCTGATCTTGTTACTCATCTCGGGCAGCAAAAAGTACTAACCCAAGCCGAGGGAGTGATCACTTTACAGGGCCAGCAAGCCAAAGTGAGCGGTTATGAAATTCATGCCGGTAGCAGCCAAGGCCCCGCATTGGAACAGCCATTTTTAAAATTTACGCAACATCCTAATAATGTTGCGCAAGACGGTTTTATATCAAAAGATAATTGTATAGCAGGTACTTACTTACATGGCTTGTTTGATAGCAGCGCAGCCACGCAATTGATACTCGATTGGGTATTGCCAAATAGTGGGATTAGTCAATTAATCGATATCGACACGCACCGCGAACAGCAATTAACACGGCTAGCAACAATGTGTAAAGAACATTTAGATCTAGACAAAATCACACAAATTTACCAGAACTGGGAAGGAGTTAAACATGAGCGATAAAAATAACGATAAACACCAACAACGCCAACAAAAAGTAAAAGATAAAGTGGATGAACGTATCGTTGCTGCACAAACTGAAAAGGGGGTTTTTCAGGTTATCACCGGTAATGGTAAAGGTAAATCAACCTCTGGCTTTGGTACGGTAACTCGCTGTGTAGGCCATGGTATGAAAGCCGCTGTATGCCAGTTTATTAAAGGAACTTGGCCTTGTGGGGAGCGCAACATCTTGCAAGGCGCAGGCGTTGAATTTGCAATTATGAACACAGGTTTTACCTGGGAGACACAAAATAAAGAATCAGATACTGCCGCTGCTCAAACGACGTGGCAAGAAGCGAAACGCATGCTAGCTGATGAATCAATTAACTTAGTATTACTAGATGAAATAACTTACATGATCACCTACGGGTATATAGATTTAGACGAAGCGCTAGATGTTATTGCTAATCGTCCGCCAATGCAGTCTGTGATTGTAACAGGGCGCGGTGCACACCGTAAGTTAACTGATTTAGCTGATACCGTAAGTGAAGTACGTAATGTTAAGCATGCGTTTGATGCGGGCGTTAAAGCGCAAATAGGGTTTGACTACTAATGGTTAAGTTTAGGTTTATACTCGTTTTATCGCTGGCTTTGTGCTGCTTTAAGCTCGTGGCTGATCCTAAAAAACAGCAATTAAGGATCGTTGCACTTGCTCCACATATTGTTGAAAACCTCTATACCATCGGTGCAGGGGAGCAAATCGTTGGCACTGTTGAATATGCTGATTTTCCTGATGCTGCAAACGATATTGTCCGTATTGGTGGTCATCAAGGTATCCAGCTTGAGAAGCTATTAGCACTTAAACCAGACTTAGTGTTAGCTTGGAAAACTGGCAGCAAAGCGGAAGATTTAGCCCGTATAGAAGACTTTGGTATTGAGATTTCATACAGTGATGCCAGTGATGTAAATAAAGTGCCAACTGAACTGCGCCGTTTAGGTACACTCACAGGGCGAGAGCAAGCGGCTGAGCAAGCGGCGATTAAATTTGAAAATAAAATTGCAGTCATTAAAGCCAAATATAGCGACAAGAGCACTGTTGCGGTGTTTTATCAATTGTGGCCAGAGCCGATGATGACGGTAGGGAAAAATACTTGGATCAATCAATTAATTGATATTTGCCAAGGGCGTAATGTATTTGCAAACAGCCGCACGGATTACCCGCAGATCAGCATTGAAAATGTGGTAGTAGCCAAGCCAGAAGTAATAATATTACCAGATGAAAAATCACAGCAGCAACAAGCGGTGATTGATTGGTCGCCATGGCCTGAAGTGCCAGCGGTAAAAAATAGCCAATTTTTGCATGTAAATGCCGATTTATTACATCGTTTTACTATGCGAATGCTGGATGGGCTTGATGATATGTGCATGAAAATTGATGCTTCGCGCGCCGTAATTAAGGAGCCACAATGAGCAATTGGCAAGACTTTTTAAACATCGAATGTGCAAAACCTTATATGCAGCAGACGCTTGATACAGTTACGCAAAAGCGTAGTCAGGGTATTGCTGTATATCCAGCACAATCGCAGGTGTTTAGCGCATTTGAAGCAACACCGCTGGAGAACATAAAAGTAGTGATCCTCGGGCAAGACCCTTATCACGGCGAAGGGCAAGCGCATGGTTTGTGTTTTTCAGTATTGCCAGAAGTCGCTAAACTACCGCCGTCATTAAAGAATATTTATAAAGAGCTGGCTACAGATATTGCAGGCTTTAGTATCCCTGAGCATGGTTACTTACAACGCTGGGCAGAGCAGGGCGTATTCTTACTCAATACAGTGCTGACTGTTGAGCAAGGCCAAGCACATTCACACAAGCACTTAGGTTGGGAGCAGTTTACTGATCAGGTGATTGCCCATATTAATCAACACTGTGAAGGTGTGGTGTTTATTTTATGGGGGGCGCACGCACAAAAGAAAGGTAAAGGTATTGATAGCTCAAGGCATCATGTTTTAAATGGCCCACACCCGTCGCCGCTGTCTGCGCATCGTGGCTTTTTTGGTTGTCAGCACTTTTCCAAAACTAATCAGCTACTAACGCAGCAAGGTAAGAGTGCGATTGATTGGCAAGTTTAACAATCGTAGGCGGGGTTTATCCCGCGCAGATTTGAGGCTTTGTCGCGATGTAAAATCGCTGCTACACAAATTGTAATTCAATGCATGTAGGTGAGCCTGCGAAAAATGTAGCTCATTTAATAAAAAACAAAGGCCCTTACAGCTAAGTAAGGGCCTTTTAGTTGGTTAGTTTTACTGCGCTGTGTAAATTAAAAATCTAATTCATCAATCGCAATATTGTCTGCAAAAAAATCTAATTCCTGTAGTTCTTTACGTAAACGATGCTTATCTTTTAAAGCTTCGATTTCGCGCCATTTTCTCTTTTTATTCTTTTGAGAGGTCTTTCTTGTTGTATCAGGACCTTCTAATATTTCTAAAATATCGTCTAGGCTATCCATGAACTTCTCCTATTGAATTTTTGAACCTCGGAAATACCTATACCACAGGCCAAACTAAAATAGAATAAAAAAGTGACGGTTATGTTACAGATAAGTGATAAATTAATGAATTGGGATTATTTTTTGGCATAAAAAAACGCCGTAAAAACGGCGTTTAATTTAATCAATGAAAGCGATTACATTGCTTTAAAGCGTGCTTCTAGTTGTTCTTGGGCATCAGCAAATGAGCGAATACCTTCGGCTAGTTTTTCAGTCGCCATAGCGTCTTGATTGTGCAACCAGCGGAACTGTGCTTCAGTTAAAGGAGCTGGTTTTGGCTCTTTAGCAATATCACTTTCAAGTAAGTATTCTTGCGCACCTTCAAGGTTGCCTAAGTCTTCTAAAAGGTTAGGGCTGATCGTTAGCTTGTCACAACCAGTTAAGGCAATGATTTCACCGGTATTTCGGAAGCTTGCGCCCATAACCACGGTTTTATAATCATGGCGTTTGTAAAATTCAAAAATACTGCGTACAGATTGCACACCAGGATCTTGTAATGGATCGGTTGGTTTTTCCATACCGTTGGCTACGTGCCAATCTAAAATACGGCCAACAAATGGTGAGATTAAAAATACGTTAGCATCGGCACAAGCACGGGCTTGGGCATCACTAAATAGCAAGGTTAAGTTACATTTAGTGCCTTCTTTTTCTAGTTGCTCAGCAGCTTTAATACCTTCCCATGTTGAAGCAACCTTGATTAAGATTTTATCTTTGCTTACGCCTTCTTTCTCGTACAGGCTTAACAAGGTATGGGCTTTATTGATTGTTGCTTGTGTATCAAACGATAAACGTGCATCAACTTCGGTAGAAATATAGCCAGGTACAATCTCGCTTATCTCTTTACCTAGTAATACCGCAAAGTAATCACAGGCCAATTCTAATTGCTTAGCAGGGTCTTGCTCGGTTTCTTTAGCGTAACTCCACGCTTTATCTAAATATGGCTTGTAGGCTTCAATTTCGCTGGCTTTTAAGAGCAATGAAGGGTTAGTTGTTGCATCTTCCGGTTGGTGTTTTTTAATCGCTTCAATATCACCAGTGTCAGCCACGATAGATGAATGTTGTTTGAGCCTTTGTAGAGCTGAAGTCATTTGCTTTCCTCATTCCAAGCAAGTTAAAAGAAAAATCTACTGTAACTACCTTATACTGTAACTACCTTATACTGCAGCACTGTGACAGTGCTTTATAGGTCTTATGTCCGTATCAGTAAAGAACGAAGGTGCATTGCTTAATCTGCGATGCGAATAAGGTAGGTATCATACCAATCAATGCTGGCAGATTGATATAAACAAAACGTGCTTTTCGTTCCATTTAATGTTGAAATTGACATTAAATAATTTCCAAGTCAATAGCTAACTATGATCACTGTTATTTCACCTGCAAAAAATTTAGATTACGAGAGCCAAGCAAGTACCGATAAATTCACGCAACCTGAGTTACTTGAACACAGCGAAGAGTTAATGGCTGTATGTCGCGAGTTAACACCAGCACAAATTAGCAGTTTAATGAAAATTAGCGATAAGCTTGCAGGCCTTAATGCTGCGCGCTTTAGTGAATGGTCGCAGCCGTTTACAACAGATAACGCTAAACAAGCTGTGATGGCCTTTAATGGCGATGTATATGGCGGTTTAGATGCCAACAGCTTAACTGCTGGGCAACTTGATTATGCACAAAGCCACTTACGTATTTTGTCAGGTTTGTATGGGTTATTAAAACCACTAGATTTAATGCAAGCGTATCGCTTAGAAATGGGCACAAAGCTCGATAATAGTCGTGGTAAAAACCTGTATGAGTTTTGGGGCAGTATTATTGCAGACAAACTTAATACTGTACTTGCAGAGCAAGATAGCAAATATTTAGTTAACCTAGCGTCAAACGAATATTTTAAAGCGGTTGATAAAAAAACCTTAAACGCGCAAATCATTACTCCGCACTTTAAAGACTGCAAAAATGGTCAATATAAAATTATCAGCTTTTACGCGAAAAAAGCCCGCGGCTTGATGGCTCGCTACATTATTGAGAATAAAGTTACCCAATTAAGCGATTTAAAAAAGTTTACTGTTGATGGTTACTACTATAGCAGTGAAGCAAGCCAAAAAGAGCTTGAGCCGGTATTTTTGCGTGATGAGCAAAACTAATTTCTACCAGCATTAAACGCTTAAAAAGCCATGCATTGCATGGCTTTTTAGTTTTGGCGCTGATTTTGCACGAACCTGATCCTATATGTAGAACAATCAGGGTTTAATAATGTTAAAAATACCTTCTATCAGTGAAGCTGAAAAATTAATAGAAGAAAAACTCGGTGGTTGGTTTGATGTTGTCATAAGCCATATCCCTAACTTCATTGTGGCAGTGATGATTGCCATTGTATTTTCCATCCTAGCGTGTTTTTTAGGTTCGATGATGCGTAATTTATTGCGCCGCTCTTTGGATTCCAAACAAATCGCTGATTTAATGGCCTCAATATTTAAGGTGCTGATACTGTGTGTGGGTTTATTTATCGCACTCGATTTTATGGGGCTAAAAGGCACAGTAACCTCACTGCTTGCAGGTGCCGGTATTGTGGGGCTAGCGATTGGTTTTGCCTTTCAGGATATGACCGAAAACCTTATAGCAGGTATTGCCATGGGTATTCGCAAGCCTTTTAAAACCGGCGATGTGATTAAAACCGATGATGTATTTGGTACTGTTAAGTCAATAAATTTGCGTAATACGCTGGTTGAGAACTTCTATGGACAATTAATTTTAGTGCCTAACAAAATACTGTTTCGCAATGTATTACGTAATTACAGCACCTTAGGTGTGCGCCGTATTGAAGTGCCAGTAGGAATTTCATACGCAGATGATCCAGAGCAGGCAGCCGAAGTGATCGTTAAAAAAATTAATGAATTTGATTTTGTCATTAAACAAGAGGAAACGGCCGTTTATGCCGACAGTTTTGGCGACAGCAGTGTCAATTTGCTGGTGTGGTTTTGGATCAAATACCCCGGTGAGGCGGATTATATGACGGTCCGCCATAAAGCAATCGTGGCCGTTAAGCAGGCGCTTAATGACGCTGATATTAGCATTCCATTCCCAATTCGCACGCTTGACTTTGCTATTAAAGGCGGTGAAAAACTCGATGCGATGATCAGTGATAAACAACAGCAGACAGAGCAATAGACTGCTTTATTTAATAACTAACCTGAACTGTGGTGAACTATCAGCAGGTAAAAGTTACCTGCTGATAGGTCTGATTTACATAACGGTGTTAGATAATCATGAAGGCTTTAATAACTTTATGGATAATTAACTGCAACTTTTTAAAGACAGTTAGCACTAATAGGGTAAGATTGCTAAATTCTCGTTTATTAATCTATAAGGAAATTACGATGAAAAAGCTCATCGCAACGTGCACGCTATCATTATTAATATTAACCAACACCAGTTATGCAAAAGAGCAGCAAATAAGCTCAGTTGAAAGAATGTTTGCAGTAATGGGCATGGATAAGCAGATGACTGGCGGTTTTGAAGCCATGTTGCCAGTCATTGAGCAAATGGCATCACAGTTACAATTGGATGATGCGGCGAAAGAGGAGCTGAAAAATATTTATCGAGATTGGTTTAAATACGACTTTGACCAACAAGCAATTTTAACTAAATTGGTTGCAGTGTACTCAGAAAGTTTTACTGATAAAGAAATTAATGAGTTAATCGCATTTTATGAAACACCTACAGGGCAAAAATTTCTCGCTAAATCACCGCAACTAATGCAGATCGGTGCACAACTTGGTATGCAAGAAGGTCAGTTAAAACAAGCTCTACTGCTTGAAAGGCTACAACCTTTCTTAGCAAAGCATCAAGGTAAGTAAGAAACTACCGTCGTGATTGCGGCTGCTTTTTAAGCACTTATTAGACACAGCTTCAAACACACGCTAGTGTCTAGTAAGTGATAATAAAGCAGGCTTTAGTAATGGCTAGTCAAACACAGGGTACTGAACAGCCCGAAAATCCATGTATTCGCCACTGCTGTTTAGATAATAATGATATATGTCTTGGTTGCTTTAGAACACTCGCTGACATTTTAGCGTGGCATAGTGCTACTTTAGAGCAAAAACAGCAGATCCTTAATGAATGCCAAATTCGCAAAAGCGCTAAGCAAAAATAACCACTGCGTAGAACATCTTTGAGTCTGAAAAAGCGATTCCAAACTTCAATCTAATTAGCACGATTTAAGCAGCACCACTTACTCTCATAACGTAATCAATTGTATTTTGATTGCATACGTATTCAATTTTTATTCTGTTAGAACTATTCTATTGTTAATCGCTTGTAAATGTAAAAGCACCTAAATGATAACATAAGGAAACACAATGAAAATTAAAAAAATAGCAACCACGATAGGGCTAAGCGTTGGCCTAAGTACTGCATCGATTGCAAATGCAGCACCCACCACATTCGTCCATTTATTTGAATGGAATTGGCAAGATGTCGCCCTAGAATGTGAACAATACCTAGGACCTAAAGGCTATGCCGCGGTTCAGGTCTCACCACCCAATGAGCATATCATTGGCAGTCAATGGTGGACGCGTTATCAACCTGTCAGTTACCTGTTACAAAGCCGAGGCGGTAGCCGTGAGCAGTTTATTGATATGGTTAATCGTTGTGATGCCGCTGGCGTTGATATTTATGTAGATACCTTGATCAATCATATGGCGGCAGGCAGTGGAACAGGCACCGCTGGTAATACCTATGGTAATAAACAATACCCAATTTATAGCCCACAAGACTTTCATGCTAGTTGCACTATTAATGACTCTGATTATGGAAACGATCGTTACCGAGTACAAAACTGTGAGCTAGTCGGCTTGGCCGACTTAGACACAGCTGCAACGTATGTTCAAAACACATTAGCGGCTTACATTAATGAATTACAAGCCATTGGTGTTAAGGGATTTCGGTTTGATGCAGCTAAACACGTTGCTGCCAGCGATATTCAAAGTTTAATGGCGAAAATAAATGGTTCGCCAGTAGTGTTTCAAGAAGTGATAGATCAAGGTGGCGAAGCAGTAACAGCTTCAGAATACTTAGCCACTGGTTTAGTCACTGAGTTTAAATACAGCACAGAGCTTGGCAATACCTTTAGAAATGGCTCGCTTGCATGGTTAAGTAATTTTGGTGAAGGCTGGGGATTTATGCCAAGTGCATCAGCTGTGGTATTTGTAGATAATCACGATAATCAACGTGGTCATGGTGGCGCTGGCAATGTAGTTACCTTTGCCGATGGCCGTTTGTACGACTTAGCAAATGTATTTATGTTGGCTTACCCGTATGGTTATCCAAAAGTAATGTCTAGTTATGACTTTCATGGTGATACAGATGCCGGTGGCCCTAGCGTGCCAGTGCATAACAATGGGAACTTAGAATGCTTTGCAAGTAATTGGCAATGTGAACATCGTTGGTCATACATTGCCGGTGGCGTAGATTTTAGAAATAACACGACAGATAACTGGGCAACAACCAATTGGTGGGATAATACACATAACCAAATTGCGTTTGGTCGAGGAAGTTCAGGCCATGTTGCAATTAATAAAGAAGATTCAACACTTAATGCTACAGTACAAACAGATATGGCTCCAGGGCAGTACTGCAATGTGTTAAAGGGAGAATTAGCGAATGATGCAACAAGTTGTACTGGTGAAGTTATAACGGTTAATGCAAATGGCACTATTAACTTAAATGTAGCAGCGTGGGATGCAATGGCTATTCATAAAAATGCCAAGTTAACCACAATCACCCCCCCCAATCCTAAGAGTGATTGGCAGCGCACTGTGGTATTCATTAGCGCACAAACGCAAAGTGGCCAAGATATGTTTATCCGCGGCGGGATTGACCATGTTTATGCAAACACAAACCTTGGGCGTAACTGCCAAACAAGTAATTTTGAATGTGCGATGCCAATTCGCCACAATAATTTAAAAAATGCCACTACCAGTCCTTGGAAAGCAAACGACAACTACCTAGATTGGTACGGTGTTGAAAGTGGCCAAAGTAGTGAAGCGCAAGGCACGGCAACCGATTGGACCACTAATATTTGGCCCGCAGCTTGGGGAGCAGAAAAAACCGTTGCTAACGATGGCTTTGGTGTTACACCGCTAAATATTTGGGGAGAGCATTATTGGCTGCTCGATGTTGATATGGATTGCAGCAAAGCGGTTAATGGCTGGTTTGAAGTAAAAGCCTTTATTAAAAATGGCCAAGGTTGGGAAGGGGATATAACTCAAGAAAACGCTCCTTACGCCACTACTAATCATCTGGCGCAATGCGGCAAAATTAATAAGTTCGAGTTTAGTAATTCAACTGTAGAAATACGCAACTTCTAATTTTATTACAGGAACACCCCAGCTAAATCATAATCATGTGTTTAGCTGGGTTTCACTTTGTAAGTCATGTTCTGGAGATTAGCTTTTTTTGTGTTTTAATACACCTTAGTTGAACTATTAGTAAATCAGTTGCTTTAGTGCTTTAATTCTACAATCTTTAGCCTAGCGCCTCTAACCTAATTTCCTAATCCCTTATCTGCATTTTATTTTCAATAATTGCCACACCTTGAGTATTTTCTAAAAACTTTTGTGCCAACGCGCGTTCAAAGCCGGTTTCTGCTTGGCCGTATAAGGCTACTTTGTTGCCATCAACGTGGACTTGCAGTTGTGATAAGTTGAGGTTTGGATTGCTGCGCAGTTTATTAACAAGTGTTTGCTGTAGCGTTGGTTGAGGGGAAACGCTACTGATCATAATTGTGCTGGTGGCTGCACTGACTTGTGTTGCACAGGCGAGTAAAAATACACAGCAAAGTGATACCAAAGATATGGTTAATTTAAAGCGGTTCATGTTTCCCTCACAACGTTTATTGTATTTGCTTAGTAAATAGTAATCCTACTCTCTCAAAAACTGTTCCAATAACAACTTATTGAAATTAAAAGTTATTAATTTTATAAAAACATGCAGCTGAGAATTTTTTACATTCCACTGGGTAAAAAAGTAAGGTGCTATGTAATCTGCTGCTTCGGAGTCACAGTCGATTACTAAGATTGGGGCTGTTGTGAAGCTTATCAGAGGTATCTCAATGAATTGGCTGGTATGAAAGGTTTAAAAGTTATTAGTATAAGGCAGCACAAAAACTAAAAAGCCGAGCTTAGGTAGTTGCTCGGCTTTGTTAATTATCCAAAATTTAGGTTAATTACTGTTATTTTTTCTTTTTGACTTTCGTTTTTGCTTTTTTACGGGCTTTTATTTTAGCCGGATCTTTAAGCTTTTTGATCGGTAATTTAGCTTCTTTATGTTGTGGCTCAAGACCTTTGATAACACGACGTTTCAGCTTTTGCTCAGTGTAACGCTCAACTTTGGCAACAATTGCAATATCGTGGGCTTCCACTAATGAAATCGCGATGCCTTTTTTACCGGCGCGGCCAGTACGGCCAATACGATGCACATACACATCTGCGGTGCGCGGCATATCAAAGTTAATTACATGGCTGATGTCTGCAACATCAATACCACGGGCGGCAACATCGGTTGCGACTAAAATTTTAGTACGACCAGAATGGAAGTTTTCCATCGCTTTCATGCGCTTGTCTTGCGGCATTTCACCACGCAGCCATGCCGCTTTAACACCGTTGTTAGTTAACTCACCAATTAAGGTTTCAAGGCGCTCACGGGTTTTTACAAACACAATCGCTTTGCTAACATCTGGGCCATTCAGGGTATTAACGAGTAACTCCAGTTTATGATGATAGTCATCGGCTAAATGGATCCACTGGTGAATTTTGGCTTTTTCTTTACGTGATGACTCCGCTTCAAGCAGTGCAGGGTCATTTAATATTTGCTCTGCAAAACGTTCAACACTGTCGCCTTCAAGAGTGGCTGAGAACAAAAAGCACTGACGACGGTTTTTAGCTTCTTCACAAATGCGCATCATCTCTTTACGAAAGCCCATGTCTAGCATGCGGTCGGCTTCGTCTAAAATAAGCATTTCGACATTTTCAGCGTGGAAGTTTTCGGTTTCTAGGTATTCCATTAATCGCCCTGGCGTGGCAATTAAAATGTCGTTATTTTTTTCAAAAATTTCTTTGTGCGTACCGTAGTTAATACCGCCAGTTACTACGCCTATTTTAAGGTGAGTGCCTTTGGCAAGTAGTTCACACTGTTCATGAATTTGATAAGCTAACTCGCGCGTTGGTGTCATTATTAACACGCGGGCAAAACCAGGTTCACGACGCGGAAAATCAAGTAAGTATTGAATCGCTGGGATCAAAAATGCCGCTGTTTTACCAGTACCTGTTGGTGCAGAGGCTAAAATGTCACGCCCTTGTAGCGCTTCAGGAATTGCTTGTTGTTGAATGCTGGTAGGGGTTTCATAACCCATTTTAGCGACGGCTTGTAGTAGCTTGTTATCAATATCAAAATCAGAAAATTGCATAGAGTGTCAAAAATAGAGGACAATTGCCGTTAATTATACGCGCTATCCGCCAGTTGGTGAATGAAAAGGTGAAAAAATGTCAGGCTTTGTGTTTAAACAATTTAAAGTAGCGCAAACCCGCAGCGCGATGAAAGTCTCAACGGATGGGATTTTACTGGGGGCATGGGCTGACTTAGCCACCGCACAGCGGTTGCTTGATATTGGTACGGGAACTGGCTTGTTGGCACTAATGTGCAAGCAACGTAAGTCCAGTATGGCCGTTAGCGCCGTTGAAATTGATGCCAATGCATGTGCTGATGCACAGCAAAATTTTGCTAATAGCCCATGGCCAGATATTAGGTTGATGCAAAAAGCTATTCAGCAAGTAACCAGTGAGATTAAATTTGATGTGCTGATCAGCAACCCACCGTATTTTAACGCCAGTTTAAAAGGGGAGGACTTAGCCCGTAATACCGCACGTCATACAGATAGCTTAAGTTTTAGTGAGTTACTCAGCGCATTTAAAAATTTGAGTCATCGAAATAGTTTTTTGAACGTTATTTTGCCGTGTCCTGAGGCGCAGTTATTTATCGCTCAAGCACAACGACAAGGGCTGTATTTAGTGCGCCATTGTTTGGTGAACACGACGAAAGCAAAAGTGCCGAGTCGCAGCTTAATGTGTTTTGCCTATCAGGCAGAGTCATGCGAGCAAACTAGTTTAACGATTCATGCTGAAGGTGGGCAATATAGCGATGAGTATATTGCCCTATGTAAGGATTTTTATTTAAAGATGTAGTTACTAGGCTATAACGTTGGGTTACAGCCTTGTTTTGATGCGATTAACGATCGTTTAACTGTTGGCTTATTTCGTTAAAAATACTGGCATCATCAATGGTTGATGGGATCTGCAGTTCATCCCCATCAATGAGCTGACGGAGGTTTTTACGTAAAATCTTACCTGAGCGTGTTTTTGGTAAACGTTCAACACTGACGATATTTTTTAAACAGGCGATAGCACCAATTTGATTACGAACGGCGAGGATCAATTGTTGCTCAACGTCAGTGGGGTTACCAATAAAATCGTTTTTTAATACGATCATCGCCATTGGCAATTGCCCTTTGAGTGAGTCATTTACGCCAAATACAGCACACTCTGCTACTGCGGGATGGGCGGCCACAATCTCTTCCATTTCACCGGTTGAAAGCCGATGACCTGCCACATTGATCACATCGTCGGTTCTACCCATAATAAACAGGTAACCGTCGTCATCTAAGTAACCGCCGTCACCCGTTAAATAATACCCAGGATACTCGCTTAAATAGCCTGCTTTATAGCGTTTTGTGTTTTGCCAAATAGTTGGTAAACACCCAGGTGGTAATGGCAATTTGATCACTACCGCGCCTTGTTCGTTTGCTGCACATTGGCTGCCATCGACATTTAGAATTTGTACATCAAAACCTGGAGTGGGGACAGTTGCACTACCGGGCTTTGTATTTAGTTGCTCAATGCCGATAGGGTTGCATGCAATTGCCCAGCCTGTTTCTGTTTGCCACCAATGGTCAAGAACAGGTAACTGAGTGTGTTCGGTTAACCATGCATAGGTTGCGGGATCTAACCGCTCACCAGCTAAAAATAATCGTTTTAAACTCGTGGTATCGTACTTTTTAAAGCCCTCAGCGGTGGGATCTTCTTTTTTGATCGCTCTAAAAGCGGTTGGCGCACTGAATAAAGCGTTTACTTGATACTCTTCAACTACTCGCCAAAATGCGCTGGCATCAGGTGTGCGTACGGGTTTTCCTTCATAAAGTACTGTGGTGCATCGAAACATTAATGGCGCATAGACAATATAAGAATGGCCCACCACCCAGCCAATATCAGACGCAGCCCAAAATACTTCTCCAGGTTGCATGCCATAGACTGTTTCCATACTGTAATGCATAGCAACAGCATGGCCTGCGTTTTCGCGTATTACGCCTTTTGGCGTGCCGGTTGTGCCTGATGTATATAGAATATAAAGCGGGTGATCACCTGCAACGGGAACTACATCGGCGGGTTCAGCTGTTTGCATAGCCTGCTCCCAATCGATGTCCGTAGCATTGAGCTTTGCTGTACTATGTTTGCGTTGATAAATAATACTGTGCGCAACTTTATGCTCGGCAAGCTTTTTTGCATTATCAATAAGTGGTTTGTAAGCAATGACTGAATTCACCTCAACCCCACATGAGGCACTGAGGATTAATTTGGGTTTAGCATCATCAATGCGTACCGCTAATTCATGGGCGGCAAATCCACCAAATACCACAGAATGAATCGCTCCTAAGCGAGCGCATGCCAACATACCAATAACAGCCTGCGGGATCATTGGCATATAAATGACGACACGATCCCCTTTTACAACACCTAATGATTGCATTACACCGGCAAATTTAGCGACTTCTTGTTGGAGTTGTAAATAGCTATATGTGCACTTACTGTCTGTGACAGGGGAGTCATAAATTAGCGCTGTTTGCTCACCAAACCCAGCTGCAACATGTTGGTCTAATGCCAGATAACAGCTATTGAGCTGGCTATCTGCATACCAATGATAAAGGCCGTCATTATCTTGTGTGTAAGCGTGTTGCGGGGCTTTGAACCAAGGGATGCGTTTTGCTTGTGTTAACCAAAATTCGCCTGGATCGTGAATAAACGACTGATATTGTTGTTGATAGTTGCCTTGCATAGCAGGATCCTGTGTATAAATGTGTGAGAGACCCTATAAAATGTAAGCCCTTTTCTATAAACCCGATATGCGACCATAGTCTGTTAGCTGTAATATTCACAGGGTTAAATACTACTGCCGTTAGCTGACATTCTCAGGCTTTATACTACGCTTTTAAAGCAGCTATATATTAGGAGAACAATAATGACAGTTTCAGCAATTCCAAAGGGGTATCATGCAATTACTCCTTACTTGATAATTAACGGTGCAGCAAAAGCAATAGACTATTACTGCAAGGTATTTAACGCGCAGCTTATTATGCAAATGCCTTTACCTGATGGTGGTATTGCCCATGCGGAGATTAAAATTGGTGATTCGCATATTATACTTTCAGATATGTGCCCCGAAGTGCATTTTAAAAGCCCCGATGAGCTGGGCGGCACACCGGTTAGTTTAATGCTGTACGTTGCGGATGTGGATGCTGTATTTGCTCAAGCAATTGCAGAAGGTGCAACAGAAGTTCGCCCAGTGCACGACCAATTTTACGGTGATCGAGCAGGTACTTTACAAGACCCATTCGGCCATGTTTGGACAATCGGCACTCATAAGGAAGATCTCAACGATGATGAAATTAGTCAACGTATGGCCGATTTAATAAGCAAAGAAGAAGACGCATAAATTATTAACACGCATAAATTATGGGGCTCATATCTGATCTTACAGTTTAAAATAGGTTTATATTTCATCTGACAGACAGCTATGAGCGATTAGCGGACGTTGGACATAACTTTTGCGCAAGTCCGCTTCAGACAAGGGGCGAACGTTCTACGCCCAAAGCAGCGACAGCGTTAGCTGTCCGACTGACTTTGTTTGTGTACGCCCGACATGGGCATTGACTTATGAGGTGAAAGTCCTCTGTAGGAAGATCACCGTTTAAATAACATACTGTTATTAAACGATAACTACTAGCGAATGGCAAGGGCTAAATCGCGAGAGATAGTCTGAAGGAAGCCGCTAGCAAATCTGTGAGCTGATGAACAAAAACATCATATGAGGCGTAGGCTGGAGACGAGCTAGCACAAGATAGCGAAGTCATGTGATCTAACGGCCACCGTAAATGATGCAGTTGTGCAGAGAAAGTCGATGCATCTTATTCGGGGAGATCTGATAAACACGCATCCGCGCTAACGCTTGGAGATTACCAGTTAGGGACTGGTTGTTCAACCCTTGGCGCTTTGGTTGCTGCGACCTACAGCGAGCGAAATAGCAGTAAACAAGCGTTAGTTTTAGACGCGCTTTATCGAGTAATCGCTAGAGTGATTTATCAGAAGTCAGCAGACGGCATAGTAGCCAAACGCCCATCGTAATGGAGGGGACACGGTGAAGGCCTGAACATCTTAACCAGAGGAGACACTACAAATGAACTTGAATTCACATAGATCACCGTGTTGTGATAGTGATGAACAGCGTTCGACTGTGAATAATACCTCGAATGAATATAACCAAATAGATCATGACCTTATGGCAAAGGTACTAAGCAACCACAATATTAGCGCAGCATGGCAACATGTTAAGCGCAATAAAGGGGCTGCGGGTATTGATAATATGAGTATTGAGGAATTTAATGACTTCGCTAAGTTACATTGGCTGGGTATTAAACAACAATTACTTAACGGCACTTATCAACCCTTGCCAGTCAAACGCGTGATGATACCCAAACCTGATGGCGGTGAGCGAATGCTTGGGATCCCTGCTGTTATCGACAGAGTGATCCAACAAGCCATTGCTCAAGTGATCAGCCCTTACTTTGAGCCTCAATTTTCACCACATAGTTATGGTTATCGCCCTCATAAAAGAGCCAGTCAAGCAGTGAACCATGTTCAGTCTTGTGTTAAACAAGGTTATAAAACAGCGGTTGATATCGACTTGTCTAAGTTCTTTGATGAAGTAGATCATGACATGCTGATGAATCGTGTTAGCCGTAAAATCAAAGACAAAGCACTCATGCGCCTACTCGGTAAATACTTACGAGCGGGGATCGCAGAGCGCGAAACAGGTCTGTGGTTTGAGTCAACCAAAGGAGTCCCTCAAGGTGGGCCATTATCCCCTTTGCTTTCCAACATCTTACTCGATGAATTAGATAAGAAGCTAACCTACAAACACCTTAAGTTTGCACGTTACGCTGATGACATAATCATTTTAGTAAAAACGAAAAGCGAAGGATTAATAATCCAGCGGGAAATTACTGCGTTCATCACTAAGCGATTAAAGCTCAAAGTGAACGAATCGAAAAGTCGAGTGGGTCCAGTATCAGGCTCAAAATTTCTCGGGTTCACATTCCGTTACGGTCAAGTGCAGATCCACGAACAGGCGCTAAAGAAATTCAAAGCAAATGTCAGGGAACTCACTAACCGCAACTGGGGGATCTCAATGACCCTACAAATTCATAAACTCACGCAGTATTTGCGCGGCTGGGGACACTACTACCTGATAGCCAACGCTTATCAGCTAACGGTGGATTTAGATCATTGGATCCGACGTAGGATAAGAATGTGCTACTGGCGGCAATGGCGTAAACCTCGCACCAAAGTACGCAGTTTAATGAAATTGGGTGTTAGCGAACGACTCGCCATAGCCTGTGGTATCACCAGTAAAGGCCCTTGTAGAAGCTCAAAAACAAAAGGTATTAACATTGCGCTAGGCAATAACTACTTAGCTTCACAAGGTTTAGTGTCATTGAGGGATATTTGGATCAACATTCATTACGGGAGATGAACCGCCCATTGCGGACCCGCATGATGGGTGGTGTGGGGGCTGGAGGTTAGAGACCTCCGGCTACCCGATTAGCCTCGAATTGCTTCAATGCCTCCGCTGCAGGCCTGAAGTAGGCGTTTATATAAGATTGCAATTGGTAACCACTAATCTTCCCCTCAAATAACTGCCTTTTTTCTTTTAAACGGAGTCAAGCTTTCAGAGAGTTAATTGTTTTAATATTCTCACTTCGTTTCGATGTATAGGGCGGTATAGAGTATGTACCCACAACATGTGCTACTAAATCACTCACCCCCTCAGAGTACAGAGAAACCTCCCCAACCACGAGAGTACGGCCGACTTTTATCAGAGAACATTCCGCAATGATTCGCTCATTTGCCGATGGCTTACGTAAGAAGTTGATGTTAAGGCTAGTTGTTACTGCCAATGGCACGATGCCAATTTTACCAAGTATCGCCACATAAAGTGCCACATCAGCCACACTCATTAAAACAGGCCCCGAAACCGTTCCGCCAGGACGTAATTCATCCTGACCTACATGATGAGATACAGTCGCTCTACCGTTGCTCACTGCTTCCACAACGCATTTACTTTGTGGAAACTCCGATTTCATGAAAGCGATAACTTCTTCTTTTGTAGCTGTCATTGAGACTCCTTAAATATTTATTCACGTTTATATGCACCTGGTGAAGCGTTGCTCCAAGACTTCTATACCCCATTTTGAGCCTAGTTTCTCTTCCACCAATGCAAAGCCCTGACTTTCGTAAAGATATCGAGCTGCATTAAGCCCTGAGAAAGTCCATAAGTTGATTTGGACGAAACCCTGAGCATCGGCAAAAGCTAATGCAGAATTGAGAAGCTGTTTACCTAGTCCGAAACCTCTCAAAGAGTCGTCCGCAATGAACCATCGTAAATGTGCTCGATTATGCCCAAGATCTTCACCATCAATGGCAACAGATGGATTTTATCGTCCCGTTTGATCGTCCAAATCTCATTGCTTGGGTTATCTAGCCTTCCAATAAATTCCGCCATGCTACTCGCCACTGAACATGCAAATTCCCGACCAAAATCAGCCACTGTCGTGTAATAATGGGCATGCATCTCCGTAACACGTGCAATCAACCGGCTTTGTTGCGGAATTCAACTTGAGAGCGAATACTAGCAAAATCGTTTGCATTTTAAACGATATACTGAGTTTCGGGCATACCTATCCCTGTTAGCTTGTTGAGTGCTTTGATCATGGCGTATGTCTCCCCAACTTGTGCATTGTAATTTCGAAGCGTGAGTGAAGCGCCTAGTAGTTGTTTTGCGCGATACTTAGCGGTCTCCGACAATGAACGCCTGTGGTAACCATATTTTCGTTTCCACTTTTTGTTCGAACCATAGAGCTTTTGGCAACCAACCGCCAGATTACGTGGATGACCTTTTTCCCAGAAGGCGGCTCCTTCACGTGGAGGGATTAGAGGTATCGCTTTCTTAACCCTAATCGCCCTGTGGCACTCCCTTGTATCGTATGCGCCATCTCTCGAAATTTCCTTGATGGATCGGCGTGTTTGTTTGAGTAAATTTGGGAGTACTTCCGCATCTGTCACGCCTGAAATATTGTACTTGCGCCAGTTAGTGGTTTTGTAGCGAGGCTTCGGCATGTAATCAAAGTCAGTGAATGAATGTCCCTGATCTGATCGTAAGATTCTGATTTAGTTCATTCGATTTCCGCAACAAAGCCCACGCTAATTATTATCAGTCACTGACTGAGTTGAGAGACTAGCGGAAGCCACGAACTGTTAATCAAGTTCGACCACTATTTTACCAATCTGCTGATTTGACTCCAGATAGTGGTGCGCTGCCACTATCTCTTCAAATTTAAAGCTTCGATCAATGACAGGCTTGAGTGTTCCTTCGGATAAACCCGAGTGGATAAATTGCTTTGCTCTGCGAAAGCGCTCGATGTCTTTTACAACTTCAGTAAACACATACCCCCTAACTGTCAGACTTTTACGAAGTGCTATTTTTAAGGGAAAAGGAGTTGTTTCGGGACTTAATGCTCCGTGTACTATTATTGTTCCTTCAGGGCTCATTGCTTCAGCAATTTCAGCTATCTGCGGCCCACAGACAGCATCAAATGCGATTTTTAAATTGTTTTCTCCCAAGATGCTTCTCAAGCTATCCAGCAGCGGCTCTTCTTGAGTTGCAATCACATGGGCCGCGCCTGCCATGAGCACAGCAGCCTTTTTAGCTCGTGTTTGAGTTGTAGCGATAGGGATACCCCCTAGAGAATTCACAATTTGAATCGCAGCCAATCCAACACTGCTCGATGCGGCTGTTATCAGTACTGCATCGCCTTTTTGCACGTTAGCAATTTCGACCAAAGCGCCATAAGCTGTCAGGTACTGCATCCAAGCTGCTGCGCCTTCAGCAAAGGTTAGCCCTGCTGGTTTGAGTGCCACATATTCACTTGGTACGACAATCTCTTCTGCGTAGCAGCCATTCTGAGAAAGCCCCATCTGAGGGACAATACAAACCTCTTCTCCAAGGCGTAAATGATTTACCTCTTCCCCGACTTCAATGACTATCCCGGATGCTTCATAGCCGATTCGCGAAGGGAAGTCAGCCTTTTCTATATAGCGGCCTCGCCTAAACATGGCATCAGCACGATTGAGCCCAACAACTTTGACCGCAATACGTACATCAGTGGCCTGCAAACTTGGACTCGCCAGCGAGTCAATAGTTAATACCTCGGGGCCACCTAATTCATGGAAACGAACAGTTCGAATTAGTTTTCTTGGGCTCATATGCATCCTCAACAATGACTTTTTAAGCAATTACATCAATAACGACTTTACCCATGGACCCCAACTCTACGGCATTATGTGCATCCATTGCCGTGTCTAGGGAAAAGCGTAACGGATCGAGTAGTGGCTTAATTTGTCCAGCTTCAACAAGAGCCGTAATTTGCCGCAGAATGTCACCATGATGTTTGCGTCCCTCTCCGCTGAGCTGTGGGTGTAACACAAAAATTCCTGACAATGTTGCAGAACGTATTGACGACGGTGCGAGGTTATGTGAGCTGAATGCAGCACAGCTTAAAATATGGCCGTAATGTGCAATGATACCTAATGAGGCATCGAGTGCAGAGCCACCGACAGTGTCGTAAATGATATCGAATCCTTTGCCTTGGGTGTATGCGTCCATGTAGTCAGCAGGGCTTGCAGTGTGATAATCAATTGGCGTGGCACCAAGCGCCTTGAGCAGTTGTTGTTTTCCAGTCGATGCAGTGGCATAAACGTCGGCACCTAAAGCCTTAGCAATTTGCACGGCTAAATGCCCAACTCCGCCAGCTCCACCTTGGATAAGGATTTTCTGGCCCGCTTTAACATTCGCCTTGTCAACCAAACCTTCCCAAGCAGTAAGTGCAACCAGAGGTAAAGCCGCAGCTTCACGCATGGACAAATTTTTCGGTTTGGGAGCAAGTAACTCAGCATCTACGTTGGCATATTCAGCCAATGAGCCTTGCAATCCTCGCACTCCGCCAGTCAGACCATAAACGGCATCGCCTATTGCAAAGTCGGAGACGCCGTCGCCGATAGCAACAATTTCTCCAGCTAAATCGGTGCCAAGTACTGCGGGTAATTCCGGCATGGCATAAGGAGCGATACCTTGGCGGATCTTGTAATCAATAGGATTGACTCCACTTGCAAATATTTTTACTTGCACCTGACCTGCTGATGGAGAGGGTAAGTTAATCAGGGCATCCCGGAATACTGTACCCTCTTCATAGCTATCTAATACCAAAGCACGCATTTGTCTGTTTAACGTTGTCATCAATAACCTCACAAAATGAATATTCAGCGGGTGGTTAAATCACCCGCTGGTTAATAGGTCTTTTATTAAACGAATTAAAATTCTTGAACAGTTGGGCGCAGAACAATCTCGTTGATATCCACATCCGCAGGCTGCTCAATTGCGTATGCGATAGCACGAGCAACAGAGTCAGATGGAATTTCATTTTGCTGATAAAAATCTTTTACAAAGGCTGCACCCTGAGTATCTGAACTTCCATGTTTTAAATCAGATTCGATTGCCCCCGGTGAAATGATTGTTGAACGAATTTTACCCCCAACTTCATGGCGTAAGCCTTCGGCAATAGCGCGAACAGCGAATTTGGTTCCGCTATAAACCGTGCCGCCGGGACTGAATACTTTGATACCCGCTACGGAAGAAATATTGATAAAGTGGCCTGTTCCCTGAGCCTGAAAGATCGGAAGCGCTGCGGCTACTCCATACAGCAGACCTTTAACGTTGATGTCAATCATGCGATCCCATTCGTCAACTCGAGTCTCAGCTAACGGTGCAATCGCCATTAACCCTGCATTATTGATAACCACATCAACTTTACCGAAGCGCTCTTGTGCAAGATTTACAAGGGCCTTCACTTCGTCCGGGCTAGTCACATCTGTCGCTTGAACCGCAACTTCTCCGCCCGCTGCGCGTATGTCAGCAGCAATAGCTTCAAGCTTGTCGATGCGTCGGGCACCTAAAACAACAGATGCGCCAAGGCTGGCTAAATGTCTTGCCGTGGTCTCGCCTAAACCGCTGCTACCACCAGTGATCACAACGACCTTACCGCTGATGTTGTTTGCTAAAACACTACTCATAGTTAATATCCTCAAATCAGTTGAATGAACGACTATGTCTAACTAACAAGCAAATTATCCCTTACCTTCAAAAACCAATAAATGGAAACGTTTTTATTTGACAATTCCAGAATTTGGAATAATATTTGTGTATTCATATCAAACCTGAGTGTGACTGTGATGCTTAACAGATTGGAAATGCTCCGGATATTTTGTACTGCTGCTGAGTCTCGCAGCTTTAAAGAAGCGGCTAACCGTCTGGGAATTTCTCCTCAGGCAGTGACGCGAGCAGTGAAGGAGTTAGAGCGATTGCAAGGGGAGCTTTTATTTCATCGAAATACTCGACACATACAAGTGACCCTAGTTGGAGAAAAATTTGCTGTGATAGCAAAAGAACGCCTGCGCGCTGTAGATGAATTGTTTCAAACAAGCGCCCCTGACTCGGGTAATGAATTACAAGGGCGGGTTCGTATCGCAGCGCCTGTTGGTTTTGGTCATAAATGCTTGATGCCAGCATTAATGGAACTCTCAACAGTACATCCTCAACTTGATATAGACCTGACACTCAGTGACGAGCGCGTGGATGTAGTTGACGAAAAAATAGATATTGGGATTCGTATCGGCTTCATGAGGGATAGTCGATTTATTGCCCGCCAGCTCGCCAAAATTAATCTGTATGTCGTGGCTTCGCCTGACTTAATAGATAGAGTGGGAAGGCCTGCGTCTATTGAAGAACTAAACCACTTGCCGGTTACAGGGTTAGTAGATCGCAATACGGGAAAGCTTTGGCCATGGGTTTTTTCCATGGACAGACAGTGGACGCCATCCATAACACGTTTTCGAAGTGCCGACGCCGAAGCTGAATTAATGGGTGTACAAAATGGACTGGGGTTTGCTCAAATTCCTGACTTTTTGGCCCAAGACTTATTACGCCAAGAGAAACTTGTTAGAGTGTTAGAAGAGGTCGAGCCTGTGCCTTGGGATTTATATATTTATCGCCCTCAACGTGGTCCAGTACCACAACGTATTCGATTGGTTTTTGATCACTTGGTGTCAAGATTGAGTGTCCGCTAATGGCACATATGCGACGGTCAGATTTGATTGAATCCTACTAATTTGATAGTTCAAGTTAAGACTTATTCACATGAATTTTGCTTTAGCTTTTTGCATTAACCCAGCCCTATGATTACAGGCTGGGCAGAAGATAATTAAGGAAAGGTAATTTCAACTGTTGAGGCTTTATTCAATAGTGGTAATAAGGATTTTTCGCGTCTTAAGTCTTTTAACTCACGTTCTAATTGGCGTTGCTGTGTATTTAACTCTTTGCGCTGCGTTTGCGTGATGTTATTGCTGTTTAACTGCTGATTAATTTCAGAGAGTTGTTGTTTTAGCTCGGTTAAACGGTTATCAACTGCTATGCGACGTTGTTGGATTTGTCCTTCATTAAGTTTAATTGCCACAGAGCGCATCTTAACTAGTGGTGCTTTGTACTGCGCGGAGCGCCAAGTATAATCGCCACTTGGCAAATACATACCGATAAGAATGCACTCACGCCCAAGGCGCCCCCAAAATTATTAAAGTAAGGGATTAAATTTTCAAACATGACTGCAAATATAATACTGGATGAAAATAGCGTATAGATACCAAAGCGTTTTGGCGCACTCATGCCAATAAAGGAGCCACCAAAAAAAATGCTGCTGTATAGCTCTGCGTTAAATTCAGTGGGGAGTAGAATAAGGTAAGCGACGATAGATAAAATGGCAGAGGCCCGAATCGCATCAAGACGATGGTGCTTAGCCAAATAAAAGGTCGAGAATGCGCCAAGTAATGCTAATAGGATTGCTGCTAAATTCATAATACGATCCCTTTCGCTAAGACAAATAAAGCCACGCTGATGAAGGCAATACTGCCTAATTTCCCGCCAAAACCAGTAAACATCTTCGCAGTCAGCACATATAACATAGCGCCAATTAAAGAAATAATGGCAAGTTCCCAATAACTAGTGATCAAACCTTGTGAGCACATACCGGCAAAACTGCCAGCATAAATAGCAGCGTAAGGATGGTTTTCATACTGCTTTGGAAAAGGAATAAAACTACCCACCAGTCCGGTGATACATGACGCGATAACAGCGGGAATGGCAAATTGAGTATGCAAAATAAAACAACTCATACAACCGATAAAAAATGTGACGTACTTTAGGAGAAAAAATTTGCTCATGAGGGCAACGGTTTCTTTAATGAGTTTAGTAATTGAGGGTGTGGCAGTGCTTAGCTATGTTATGTTACTAAACACTGCGCTGAAGTTATACGAGTTTTTCGTTAAAAAATGCGACCGTGCGTTGCCAAGCAAGCTCAGCATTTTCTTTATCATAGCGTCCGGTTGAATCGTTATGAAAGCCATGATTGGTTTTCGGATACATATGCATTTTATAGTCAACATCGAGGCTTTTTAAGTCACGCTCATAATCGGGCCATGTTGCATTGACGCGCTCATCAAGCTCGGCAAGTTGGATAACTAAGGGGGCTTTAATATTTTTACGCAGTGCTTCGCTGGCAGGAGTGCCGTAAAAGGGTACGCCAGCATTTAACAATGTTGAGTCAACAGCTGCTAAATAATTAACAATGTAGCCGCCAAAACAAAAGCCGACAGCGCCAAGTTTACCGTTACTTTGCGGGTGCGATTTTAAGAATCTAGCCGCAGCGACAAAATCGTTTTGGATTTTTTCTTGATCCATAGAGCGCTGCATTGCTCGTCCCTCGTCATCATTGCCTGGGTAGCCGCCAAGTGGAAATAGCGCATCGGGTGCAAAAGCAATAAAACCAGCTTTTGCTAAGCGACGGGCAACATCTTTAATATATGGATTTAAGCCACGGTTTTCATGGATCACTAAGACCACTGGGCCTGTGCCAGTTAACCCTGTTGGAACGACCAAATAACCTTGGCCTTTACTGTGGCCATCGGGTGAATCAAAGGTTTGGTAAGTGGCTTTGATTGCTTCGTCATTAAACGAAACTTGCTCGGCGAGGGCATAATTTGGTAATAATGCTGATGTTAAAAAAGCCATTGAATAACCAAGCGCGACTAAGCCACCGAGTTTTTTCATAAAGGTACGTCGGTCCATTTTGCCATGAGCGTATTCGTCGTACCAATCAAACGCTTCTTGAGGAATGTGATCTGAGTGTGGGTTTTGCATGCCAGCGCCTATATGTTTATGAGAAACTGTTCATAACATAGCTGAGAGAATTTAAAATGTATATTATTGTCTGCTTAGTAACCAATAATGAGCGCGGACAATTTATTTTGCAAAAAATAATTAGCTCACTTCTTGGCCTTGATGCTTTGCGGCTAGTTCATCAAGTTCGGCACAAGTGTAGTCAAATCCTTCACCATCAAATTGATAACTTACTTTTACATCAAAACCACCATTGAGCAGTTTTGTTTTTACGCGAGCGATAGGCCAATGCTTTAATTCGTTTAAAAAACGATTCGCTATTTGAGCGGATTGAAAGTGATAGCGTATTTCTGAATTCATATAAAGTAAGTATAATTTAGATAATTAACCTCGCAGTTTGTGGATTTAGCTGATTTAGTCAAGTTTTTTGTGCGTTTTGCTGTTTGAATAACTCGATTGTGCGGTTATTAGCATTGGTTTTCGTGTGCTTTTGCTTTAACGTAAGGGCCTGTCAAATAAAATAGTTTGCGAGAAGATTAAAAGGTATGCCTAAGTACGGTATAAACGTGTTATGAAAACGCCAAAACAGATTTTACCGTTGATCGAAGACGGTATCGTTGATGAAGTCATCAGCCAGTTAATGAGTGGAAAAGAAGCTTCGGTTTATGTTGTTCGTTGTGGCAATGATATTCGTTGTGCGAAAGTCTATAAAGATGTGCAACACCGAAGTTTTAAACAAGCTGTAAAATACCAAGAAGGACGCAAAGTACGTAATAGTCGTCGTGGTCGCGCGATGGAGAAAGGGTCGAAGTTTGGCCGTAAAGAACAAGAAAACGTGTGGCAAAATGCAGAAGTTGACGCACTTTTTACGCTGTCTCGGGTTGGTGTAAAAGTACCACAGCCTCATGGTTGTTACGATGGTGTGCTGATCATGGATTTAGTCACTGATAATGACGGCGATGTTGCGCCGCGTTTAAACGATGTTAGTTTAACCGCTGAGCAGGCGATTGAAGATCACGCCACTATGGTGCATTACATTCGTTTAATGTTATGTGCGGGGATTGTGCATGGCGATTTATCTGAATTTAATGTGTTAGTTGACAGCTACGGCCCTGTTGTTATTGATTTACCTCAAGCGGTGAACGCTGCGGCGAATAATAATGCCCAAGAAATGTTTTTACGCGACGTACGCAATATGCGCTTGTATTACGGGCAGTATGCTCCAGAAATACTCGACACCCGTTTTGGTGAAGAGATGTGGGCTTTGTACCAAGCGGGTGAATTAACGCCTGAAACGGTGCTTTACGGTGAGATTGCCGATGATCATGCTGCAGCTGATGTAGATTCAGTACTTGATGAAATTAAAGCTGCGTTTGAACAAATGCAGGAGAATCAAGAGCGAATAAAGGCCGCACAAGCGCCTGACGAAGATTAGACCTACACTGTAGTCGTGAGATATTAAAGTGGGCGCGCTAACAGCTTAAAACTCTGTTAGACTGCGCAGCCTTTAGCGACTCGCAGTGAGTTGCTTTAAACGACAGTTAGGAACGCCGGTGTCAAAATTTTTCTATCGTGGTAAGCCCGATATCATGGGCAAGCACAATCAAGGTACGTATCAACCTAAACCAAAAGTAAAGCCAGGCAGTGAAGAAAACCCACTGCAATTGTGCGTACCAAGCCATGAGCGTGAAAGTGAAATTATCGCTATCTTAACTGCCAATGAGCTGTTCGCAGAGATCACTATTGATAGTGAGCTTGCTGAAAACATCGCGCCATTAGAGATAGTGTTGAATAAACCCGTTACCCAAGTTTTTGCAAAAACGCCACAACGTAACGATCCTTGTCTATGTGGTAGCAATAAAAAATACAAAAAATGTTGTGGTTAACTAATTTAACGCTATGACTGCACCCCATTATGTATTTTTCTCGCAACAATAGTGTTTACTATTTATCCCGCCTTGCAGCATATGTTCATATATTTGTGCTAAGGTTTGCCATTAAAGATGATAATTTAAGCACTGATAATTGCATATGGCATACTGTGAAAATGAGTTTAATCAACAAGTAGAAAGAAAGTGGATACAACGGGCATTTTCGTCGGTGTTTATACTGTCATTACTGCTGATTGTTGTTTTGTATTACACTTTTTTACCTGATCTTGATGAGCATATATTTTTAAACGGCGTACTCACCGATGCTATAAACTTTTTAATTGTTGTCGCTATTTTTGTGATCGTGCAAAAAGCCAATCTGTCGACGACAGCTTATGCCTACTTAAGCATCGGCTTGACGTTTTGGACTGCAGGATTAACGTTTGACCTACTTGATGAAATTTTAACTCAGCCGTTATTTATCGGTATTTATGTTGAAGATATTCTACGTACTGCGGGAATGCTACTTACCTGCTACGGGCTAAAGTTAACAATGGCTGATTTAAAGCGCATTCAGCAATGTTTATCAAAAGAGTTGACCACTGATTACTTAACGAAAATAGCAAATCGACGCTTTTTTTATCAACATATACAACAGCTAACAGACCAGCGGTTTACTCTGATTATTATAGATATCGACTTTTTTAAATCGATCAATGATGAATTTGGTCATGACGTTGGCGACAAAGTGCTAACTGAGTTGGCAGCGTTATATGCAAAAACACTGAGTCAAGACTGCGTATTTGCGCGCCTTGGCGGTGAAGAATTTGCCGTGTATGTGCCTGATGATAATCAGCAATATGCTATCGACCTCAGTCAGCAATTATTATCAATTGCGCGGACCATTGAATTGACTAAACAGCGCAATGTTACTGTGAGTATTGGGGTGTCCTTTAAGGCTGCTGATGAATCACTTGCTGCAGTACTTAAGCGTGCCGACCTAGCGTTGTATAAAGCTAAAAACAACGGGCGCAACCAATATAGCCTAGCTTAATATCTAAGTGATTGATTATAGTAAAATTTACAATTTTGACTGGGGTTTTTACAGCCTCAGCCATATTAGCTCTGCTGTTAATTGTCTTTTATAAAGAATAAGCTTTATGAAACAATGCGTTAATCTAACAGGTAGAACTGGTACTGAGTTTGCAAAGTATCGATAAGATCAACTTTTCCCCAAGGTAATACGATGGCTGTTATGCAACGTTTAAAGCAAAAAACGCGACAATTGATAGATTCAAAACACATGCTAACCAGCATAACTGCGGCCTCATTTTTAGAATCAACAATCGTTCCTATCCCTCTTGAGGCTGTGCTAGTGCCTTTGATGCAAGCTCGTCGTGATAAGCTTTGGCTGATAGCCCTAATGGCTACCATAGGCTGTGTAATTGGTGCGTTATTTGGTTATGCGTTAGGGTACTATTTGTTTGATGCGGTAGGTGATTGGGTGATCAATAGTTTTTCATCACCAGCGCAGTTTGAACAAGTAACAGAGCAAATGCAGCAACAGGGCTTTTGGTTTGTAATAACCCTTGGCATTGTGCCCATTCCATTTCAAATTGCGATGCTAGCTGCCGGTGCGACTAAATATTCGCTACTGATGTTTTTAATTGCCACCACAATTGCCCGTTCAATCCGCTATTTTGGTTTAGCGCTGGTGGTGTATTTTGCGGGTAATCAAGCTGAGCGAATTATTAAAAAACATAAAACCAAAGCGATGCTTGGCTTAACAATATTAGTATTACTCATTTGGTGGTTAACAACTCTGCTTTAGCCGCTAAGTAGCGGCTAAAGCAGTCAGTTTATTGGCTTGAGCCATGTATGAGATCATGCACTTGGCGCCAATCAACCAGTTTAAAGTTTTGTGGTTGTTGTGGCATGCGGTTGTATCCGTCTTGCACTATTAATACGCCAAGCGGGTAACCCGGCAGCGATTTGGCGGTCACTGTTAAGCCATCGGTTTCTGATACACCATCAATGCCTTGCGCTAAATTGGCGATAATATTAAATTTGCTGGTAAATTCAAGGGTAGGGTGATTTTCCCCCTTGTTTATCCGATACACTACATAGCTATTATCACCTTGGCTTGATACCACTAAGAAGCGCTCATTTTCACCTTGATAAATTTCCATGCCTTCTACATCATCAATCAACAGCTCATTAATTGACTGCAATAAAATCGGCGCTTGTTTTGCGTCGGGCTCGGCATCGATAAACCAAATACCCGCATCTTCTTCACCGGCGAAAAGCTCGCCGTTATTATCGTCACTACTACAGCCTTCAGGTTGGCTCGGTAGCTTAAATTCGCGTACCAGTTCAGCTGCGACTTTTTGCTGTTGGTTGGTAATTTTGTATTGCTGATATAGCCCTGACTTATCATTTACAAAGACATAATTACCGGAGTGCGATGAGTACATACATAAGCCATAAATTTCACTTAGATTTGTCGCCACGCTGCCTAGCAGTTGTACGTTATTTTGCAGATCGACGGTGAATAAGCTAATGCTATTTTCACTGCGATTACTGGCTGCTATCAAGGTCTGAGTGGGGTTATCTATGTTACTATTTTGGCGAACATCAACATTGTTAACTCTGCCAACTTCCAGCGCTTGAGTCTGCTCTCCAGCTAAGTTGTATACCATCAGACCGCGGCGTTTATCGGTGCCTAACACTAAGCTCTTGCTGGCATCTGTTGGGTGCACCCAGATGGCTGGGTCATCTGCGGCATCGCCAAAGGCAGCAACCGGTGTAGTTTGCATATTTGCATATACGTGTGCTGTTTTTGCCACAGTGTTAGTTGTGTGGCTACTCAGTGGAGCTAGGCTAAGTTGACTACTGAAGTACGCGCCAGTTTCATCATCATAGATAATGGCTTGCGTATCGGCTGGGTTATCCGTCACGGCTACAGCAGCTATGCTCTGTTCGCCAGCTAACTGCCATTTTTGCTGTAAGTTGTGCTCGGTATTGTATCTGTAAAGGCTATTATCGCTGCTAGTGGTAAACCATAAACTGCCATCTGTGCTGGTGGTTAATGCGCCAATACCACTGGCAAGCTCGCCAAATGGCGTAACCATGGCGACAGGGTGTTTAGCTGCGGTTGACTCTGCATTGGCATTCATTTGCCAAATGCCCAGCTCTTCTTCACTGATAAAGAGTTGTTGGCTTACATCATTAACCGCACAGCCAGATGCTTCATTGACCGCTGCAAACTCTCTTACTGCAATGTTAGCGGTTTTTCCGCTGGCAAGATTATACACTATGGTTTCTGTCATTAAGCCACGCACATCAGCAACAAAAGCTGAAATACTGCCAGTATCGAGGTTGTTAAATAGGCACACTGCGTCTGGTTTTGCTTGTGGGACGACAATGGCGGGGTGCTCTGTTAGTTGCCAATGGCCGTTATTTTTAGCAAGCGTAAACATCGCAACCTGATCATGCTCGTTATCAATACTAGCTACTAAAAAAGTATTCTCGGCAATAGAGCGTACTGACAAGGTTTCAAAATTACCCGCTTTAACAACCTCACTGTGTTGGCCATTTTTTGAAACGACAATAAGGCCTTGGCTTTCACTTGCCAGTAACCAGGTATTGTCAACAAGCTAAGCGGCTTGTGAACCTTGAATATTATTTTGTTGCCAAAATGGCGTGCTGCTAAGCTTGAGCGTAGTTTGCTCTGCGAGTGAGGAGTGAGCATCTTGGCTGCTGCAAGCGCCTAATGTTGCTGTGAATGTAAGTATGCTTAATGCATAAGCAAGTGGTTTGAGTGTTGGCATGAATAAAGTCCTAGTTAACTTGGTATGCGATGCAAGCTAAATAACTTTTATGACAACGCCGTGACAAAATAAAGACTGCTACCATGGACATTAAGGGGTTTAATTTTGCCTTATTGTGTTCGGTTTTTTAGTAACGCTTTGTTTTAATTGTTTTTATATTTAAATTGTTAACGCGATAAGCGCTCTTTTATTACGAGGCTACAGGCTGAGCTGATTTGACCCTAAGCTATTATTGCTCTGTGATCGTGGTGCTTATTTGTGATTTAAGTTGTGTGAAAGCTTGCTGTACAGAGCGTTGCCAAATAACTTTAAACGCTTTACAAAATAAATATAAAAACAGTAAAGGCATTAAAAATAGTTTGATGATCAGTAGCGATACTAAGTTTAAAAACTCAATAAATAATCCTTCCAAAGAATCGGCCATCTCAGCTATACCGCTGCTAACGGTATCCACAACTTTGCTAATTAAGTTACCTGAATTACCGGTGAGTTGGTCATTATAATCACGCAGTAATTGCTGTTGCTGATTTTTTTGTTGATGTAGTGCGGCCAGCTGATTGTTGATAGACGTTTGTTGTTGCCTTAAATCTCGCTGCTTTTTGAGTAGAGGCTTGGCTTGTGGCAGCTCTGTTAAGGTAAGTTTTTCGGTTAAACTGCGGGTTGTTTGAATTGCCTCAATTTGCTTATCTAATTCATCAAGCTGTTGCTTATTATCTGTAATAACAGCTTTTAATTGCTGTTGTTGGACAGCAATGAGCTCAAGCTCATCTAGACTAGTTTGTTTTTGACTATTTATTTTTGCGCTTAATTGCGCTGATAGCGTAGAGGTTGTGTTTGCTTTCGCGCTGAGAGTGTCGACGGTGTTTTCAACATATTGATTTTGAGAATTAATCTCTTCATCTAAAAAAGCTTGACTGGCAAGACCGGTTGCAAGCACGACCAGTGGAATTAAAAAGCGGACTAAAATAAGACTGGCCAGTAATTTACCCGTTAGCTGTTTGAAATAGCCAAAATGATTGCAAATCACATAGCCAATAGCGCTGGCGGTAAACAAACTACTAAAAAAGACGCCTGATGAAATCGTAAATAATATTCGTTGGATAAAGAGTGAGCCTAATGACATGCGC
Organism: Pseudoalteromonas sp. KG3; assembly: GCF_030436385.1. Classification (NCBI taxonomy): domain Bacteria; kingdom Pseudomonadati; phylum Pseudomonadota; class Gammaproteobacteria; order Alteromonadales; family Pseudoalteromonadaceae; genus Pseudoalteromonas; species Pseudoalteromonas sp. KG3. Next base: position 1,517,555 of record NZ_CP098523.1, on the reverse strand, counting down.
ATGGCATCGGCAATGTATTCCGCTAAATCGTTAACGGGGTCAAGTAGTTGTGCAGGTGCAATACTGGCTATGCCGATGCCAACTTCAGCAGATTGCAATAATGAAATAATCCCATTCACGCTGCGAGCAGAGGCGTACACGAGTGAAGATTGTACTAAGGCTTGATCAAGAAACGCCATTATGTAGCCGTTAAATTGCTCTAACCAGCAAAGCACTAGTAGTATAAGTATGGCAATATACTTGATAATATCTCGTTGTTTGCGTTGCATGTATTCCTCGTTAACGTCGGTCCGCTTGCTTACGCTACACTAGTTAAGTGCAATTAAGCAATTGTGTAAGATTGAATTATTTTAGTAATTTACTGTCTATCAATGACTTTAAATGCTCTGTTGAGAATGTATGAAAGAACCCGCTTCACTTGGACAATGTTGTATAGATGATCTTGATCCTGTTCAAGATCTTGGTCGATTAGTGTCTTATTTACGATCGAATTTAGTGACGCACCTGGATACCGAGTTGATGCCAATGGATTTAACGTCAGCGCAGTACATTGTGGTGGTATTACTTGCTCGCGGTAAGGTGAATACCTTAGCTCAGTTGTGCGAACACATGGTGTATGACCGTGGTGCAATGAGCCGTTTGCTGTCACGTTTAGAGGAAAAGGGCTTAGTTGCAAAGCAACAATCTGCGGAAGATCGCCGCTCTACGTTACTCTGTTTGACCGAAAAAGGTCAACAGCTTTACCCTGAAATTTTGCCTATCGTAAATAATATTTACCGCACAGCTTTAAGCGACTTTTCTGACGATGAAAAGGCACAGTTAGCAAGTTTGTTGTTTAGAGCAATTCATAATTTAAAATCGTAAATTGATCTAACGGTTAGATTGCTGTGAATTCTGAGGTTTGATAATATAGTTGCCTAGGCATTTATATTTAACAAATCTCAGGACGTTATGATCGAAGCGACTTTATTACATCAGCTACAACAGCAATTTCCTGATCATCAATTTACAGTTAATAACTTAAAAGTAATGCACAGGGGTCGTTTTGCTAATGCCATTGTGTACCGTTATACCGACTTGCAACTTGATTTAGTGATCAAAGATTTTCAACACAGTCCTTGGTGGGTGAGAAAAACCTTTGCACCTTTGTCGGTGAATCAAGAGTATAAAGGGCTGGCTCGTTTAGCGGGTATAACTGGAGTGAGCGGTCGATTTTTGCGATTATCGCCGATTGCTGTTGCCTATGATTATATAGAAGGCACGCCACTTAAGCAGTTAGTACAGCAAAATAAAGTCTTACCTGTAAGCTTTTTTAAAGACTTTGAACGACTGGTTGCGTTAATGCATCGTCGCGGGGTGGTGCATCTGGATTTACGTAATTTAGGCAATGTATTGTGTAGCTGTGATGGTAAACCGTATATTATCGATTTTCAGTCAGCGATACGATATGGACGCTTTCCCCGTTGGCTGCAGCGATTTATGCGCGGTGCTGATATGACTGGTGTTTATAAAGCATGGGCTAAACTATCTGAGCAACCGCTACCGGATGCTAAAGCAAATTATTTAAGTAATTTTAATCATGTTAGGAAACGTTGGATTTTCAGAGGTTATCCGCTTCATCGCGCGTATATGTGGGGCTGTGGGGTGGCTACGCAAATTGCCTCTGCTATTATGGAGCGTTTTTTATAAAGCGCGTAAACGCGCTTTATAAACTTGGTTGCTTTAAAATCTTGGCCAACCGTTTGAGTCCCAATTTAATGTACTGATCAGCAGCTTTGGCACACCGTTGTCACCTGCGTCATAGGCATGGCGAACCATCACATCAGTATTCAAGATATCTTGACCACCTGGGCCTACCCACTGACTGTTGTCTGCATCTAAAATACTGCCACCACCTGAGAGCATATTGTTGCCGTTTTTGTCTAAATAAGGGCCACGAATATCGCTGGCACGGCCATATGCGATACGGTATGTACTATCGGTGCCCGCACAACATTTGCCCACAGAGACAAATAAATAGTAATAACCTTGGCGATATACAATAGTCGGCGCCTCAATACCACCAGAACGACTTGCTAATGAGTAGAGCTGGCCAAATGGTTTCATGGTCATCGGGTTTATACGCATTAATTTGATGCCTGAATTCCATGAGCCGAAAACTAACCATGGTGCACCATCTTTTGCGACGACTAAGTCAGGGTCAATGGCATTGTAGTTATTGCTGTTAGTGGTATTAATCACTAAACCATCATCTCGCCAGCTACCTGCTGACACGCTAGTGGCAGAGGTTAAGCCTATTGCTGACTCCCGAGAGCCGAAAGTTGATATTGAATAATAAAGCCAACTACGACCATTGTAGCTTTTAAGCTCCGGAGCCCAAACATCAATACCGTCATGCTCTGGCACATAGTTAGCCCACCAGTTTAAACCATTGGGGAAAATTGCTGCTGCGTCATTCCAGGCAACTCCATCATTTGACCACTTTCCGGCGATGCCAGGGCCAGTTTGAAATACCCACCACGTGCCATTTTCGTAACTTATAGTTGGATCGTGGGTCACTAAACTGCCTGTTAATGGCCAATGATCTGCTGCGCCATTGGTAGTTGAAGGATCGAAAGGCGCAGACTCGACGTTAGCGAGCTTGTTAAGCTGCCAAAGCTGTGCATCACTACCGTTATAGGCCCATTGGCTGATATTAGCGCCATCGTTGCCGTTAAATTCAAATAAATCGAGCGCTTTGCCACTATTGGCATTGATAAAGCTAACATAACCACTGCCATTGTCATTGATTTGCCAATGCTGAGTGGCAACACCTGAGTACTCATATTGTGCGACATTCGCGCCATCAGCCGTTGACCAGTCATATACTTCCATGGCTTTACCACTGTTTAGGTTGATCACCGAGTAGTTATTGCCGCCAACGTTGGTAATGATCCAGCGTTGAGTATTATGTTGATTTGCAGCCCATTGGCTTATATTTGCGCCATCATTGCTTTGCGCGCTACTAACTTCGACAAGTTTGGCGCTGTATTTTGATTGAATAGTGTAAACACCGTTATCAATTGCATAAGCACCATTAGCACAAAAACCAACGGCTATACATGCGGCGGCTATTCCTTTATTGGAAAATATCATTGTGTCTCCAAATTATTGTGTGTGAATTGTAGTGTTAGCGAAGGATATAATTACCACCTCGCTATTTATAATACTTTATTATATTAATGCATTTGTAAGGGGTTTGTTTTTGCAATGTTTAATAAAGGTTAAAAAAATAGTGATTTAGGCTGATTTTTATAGACGAGAATTGACTACGAGTAACGTTAAGGGGAAGAGGGGGGCAGCTTAGGGCAAGGCACCCTAAGCTAGCTGATTACTGTTGTATTAACTGACTTGGGATTGTCCAGTGTTGAACGAGTTCTTTACCTTGCCAAGTTTGAATAGTTACCCACAGTTTGTCACCTTTACTAATAGTTGCAGATGCAATTGCATGGGCGTGTTGCCCGTGATTGGTACCGTGCATAATGCCTTCATCTCCCTTTGCAAACTCACTCAGTGGCAAAGGTTGTGGGCCTATATTTAAATAAGCTTGGCGAATGTTACTGATGTCGCCTTGGTTAAACGCTAAAAAGAAATCTTTTACATATTCGTTATGGTGTGAATACGGTTGCTTCATATTTAGCGGCATCGGCGCTATTTTAAATTCACCTACTGTTTGTTCTTGCCATAGATCAGGAAAGGTTGGGTTCAAAGCCTGATAAATATAGATGCAAGGCAGCACTAAAATCAGTGCATTAAATAAATACTTGTTACGTTGCCACCAGGTTGTTTGTAAGCGTGCCATTAGTTAGCCTCCGCAGTATCGTTAATAGTTACAGGGCTCGGCAGCTTCGCTTTAACAAGTTTTTTTGAATACATCATAAAGCCGGTAATTGACATACCACTTAAAATTACGCCAAATAGGAACCAAATTATTTTGGTCCAGATACCACCAATTGTGCCGTAATGTAATGGATCTGCTATGTGTGACAGGGTTTGCAATGTACTCATGGTTTCCGGGCTTTTACTTGAAGCGATTTCACCAGTCCACGGATTGATTGCTGTAGAATATGCATAGCCATCATAAAAAATAGTATCACCGGCACCCATGATGCTATACATACCGCGGTTATGCTCAGGAAGCATGATGTATGTAGGAGTAAACTCACTAAACTGGTTTTTAGTAATCGAAATTGCACTGTCTAAATCAATTGCTTTTGCAGTACTTGCACTTGGTAATTGAGCTTCGCTTACAATCGGTGCATGCTCTTCAATATCAATTTCGTTATGCCACATAATAGCTTGAGCTAAATACCACAGCCCAGTTAAACTCATAATCGCCATAAACCAAATAGACCAAACACCGCCCATTGTGTGTAAATCTTTTAATAACGTTTTACTGCCTTGATTAAAGCGGATTTTAGGTTGAATGAAAGCACGCCAAAAGCTTTTATAAATTATTAAGCCAGTTACTAAAGCACCCAAAGTCACAAATGCCATGGCACTGACAAGGTAGTAGCCAACGCTATAGCCTTCTTGCCATGGAAAATATAACCAGCTGTGTAAAGTGCGCATAAACTCGATGAATGAAGTTGTTTGATAGACCGCTTGTACTTCACCAGTGTATTGATTTACATAGGCTGTGGCGTATGGCTTATCGGTATCAGTAAAAATAATTGCATTGACCAAATAAGGCTCGTAACTAAGCACACTCATAACATCAGCTGTTGGGTGCTCTTTTATTAAGCTGTCAATAAGCGCTTGCTTGGATTGTTCAGGTAAGTTATCAGGGTTACTCGCACGTGCTTGTGAATTTGTTAACCAGGTTAATTCGTGGCTGATCACCGAAATAGTGCCTGTTACACAAATAAAACAGAATAAAACCCACACTGGTAGCGAGAACCAGCCATGTAATTGAAACCAAAATCGCTTACTTAGTTTTGCCATTATCAACCTTTATCTAAATGATATTTATTATTGTTTGTGTTGTGTTTGAGTAATTGTACTATTAAACTATGGCAAATTTCAATTTATCGGTAGGGATAAAAATGCAGTTAAGCGGGATAAATACACGATTCAGTGCGGTTTCATTGGCTTTGTATACACTTTTTAATTCTTCTGTAGTGTTTGCAAATGACGTGAACGAAATAAAAAAAGATCAAGATTTAGAAGTTATCACCATCAAAAGTCAACGAGGTTTGATTTCATACATGAGTGCATCTGGGGCTAAATCAGATGTGCCAATTATTGAAACTCCATTATCTGTTTCTGTTTTAACGCAAGAGCGAATTGAAGATTTAGGCGCATTAACTATTCAAGATGCAATTGGTTATGTGTCTGGTTTATATAACGGTCCATACGGTGTTGATACCCGTGGCGATTGGTCGGTTATTCGTGGTGTGTCGCCCGTACAATACTTAGATGGCTTAAAATCGTTGTATGGTAGTTATAATAATGTTCGTACTAACCCTTATGGATTGTCGCAAATTGAAATATTAAAAGGGCCGAGCTCAGTACTTTATGGACAGGGGTCAATTGGCGGAATTGTTAACTTAGTCAGTAAAAAACCAGAAGCTGAAACATCAGGGCAGCTTTGGGGGCAAGTTGGTAATTATTCGCGTAAACAAGTTGCGGGAGATATTACTGGTGCTTTAAATGACGATGAGTCAGTACTTGGCCGTGTTGTTGGTTTATGGCGTGAAAGTGACACGCAAACTGATTATGTGCCAGATAACAGTATTGTGCTTTCTCCATCATTAACCTGGTATGCCACTGATGATACAAAAATAACGCTATTAACTAATTGGCAAAAGAATGAATCAGGCACGAGTACCTCGTTCTTACCTCACTCAGGCACTATTTTAGAAAACGAAAACGGCAAAATTCCATCAAACCGTTTTGTTTCTGAGCCGAGTTTTGATCGTTATGATACTGAGCAAGCGTCAATCACTGCGATTTTAGAGCAAAATATTAATGCTGATTGGCAGTTTAAACTTGCTGCGCGTTACACCGATAGTCATGCTGATTATCATACGATTTATGGTTGGCCACCTAAATTTTTAGAAGATGGGCGCAGCGTCAAGCGAGTGTCTTATCTTAGCTCCGCTGATTCGCGGGCTATTGCCAGTGATGCCCAGTTTCATGGCAATATAATAACCGGTAATATTGAGCACACAATAGTGATGGGGTTTGATTATCAAAATGCGTATACCGATAACGATTCATACTCAGGGCTTGCTGGCACGTTAGACTTATTTGATCCGCAATATGGCCAAGTCGCTAATTTACCAACGGTAGATGATATCGTTGATTATGACTCGTCAAAGGTTTATCAAACTGGCTTATATATTCAAGACAGTATGAAAATTGCTGATAAGTGGATAGTCTCAACAGCATTACGTCGCGATAAAGCAACAACAAACCCTGAAAACGGCAAAAGTGAGTCACAGTATGCGACCACCGGTCGTTTAGGCTTGATGTATTTATTTGACTCAGGGGTTTCACCGTATGCAAGTTATAGTGAATCATTTGAACCATTAATAGGTCAAGATGCTTACGGTAATGCATTCGAACCAAAAACGGGTGAGCAAGTTGAAGCGGGCTTAAAATATCAACCCGCAGGCACAGAGCATTTATTAACGGCTGCGGTGTATCACATTGTTGAGCAAAACCGCACTACCAGCTTACCAGCTGACCAGGTGGGTAATGCAAATCTTATTGACCCTAATGGAAAAATTCAGCAAGGAGAGGTAACAGTTAAAGGTATTGAATTAGAAGCACAATTAGCGTGGGATACAGTCGATGTTTACACATCTTATGCATATACCGACGGCTATGTAAGTCAAAGTAATACTCTTGGTGAAGATGGTGCAGAGTTAAGTGCATTACCAGATCAGCAAGCGTCTATTTGGAGTACTTGGCGACCAGAGTCACTGAACGGCTTTAAAATGGGCTTTGGAGCACGTTACGTTGGTGAAACATCAGATGGAAGTGCCTATGTTGAAATGAATAATATGGTTTTAAATGACCCCATTAAAACAGATAACTATACTTTATTTGATGCTATGGTTGGTTATGATTTTGATGACTATAGTTTTAGTTTACAAGCGCAAAACTTAACGGATAAAACAGTGATTACATCATGTTTAGCGCGTGGAGATTGCTTCTATGGTCAACGCAGAACTGTAACTGCGAATGTGCGCTATAAGTTTTAAAGCTGTACTATAACTAGCCGTAAAAAGGGAGCCGTCAGCGGCTCCCTTTTTATATACTGCATTTAACTATCAAGATCGTGTTTATTAATAGTAACAATGCGTTGTGGGAATGGAATTTCAATATCGGCACCTTGAATCGCACTATATACGCCACCGTTTACGGCCAGCTTGGTTTCAATTATTTTCGTCGTTGGCACCCAGTAGCGATAGCTAATAGTTACGCCGCTGTCAGCAAAACGTTCAATACCAACTTGTGAAAGCGGTTCACTTGCGACTAACTCATGGTCTTTTAATACGTTTTCTATAAGCTCTATAGCATGCTCAGCACTGGCATTATAGGCAATATCAATTTCACCTTTTACTAATGAATAATTAAAGGAGTTATGCAGTATTTCGCCAACGATGTGTTTGTTAGGAATAGTAATTTCGACTTTTTCTTCGTTGATCAAAATGGTGTAACCTAACTCAATGGTTTTTACTTGACCGCTGACATTTTTAACTTCAATCGTGTCACCAACAACAAAGGGACGTGTCGCGATAATCGCTAAGCCCGCACCATAATTTGATAACATGCCTTGTAATGCTAAACCTGCGCCTAAAGATGCTGCGCCAATTGCAGCAACAAATGGGGTGACACTAATACCTATTTTACCCAACGCGATAATAACAAACATGATGATCAATAATACTTTGACTACATTACTGACAAAATTAGTGAGAGTGATATCGATATTATTGCGTGCCATTAATACGGCGACCATCTTCGATATTTTTTGTGCTACCCATAAACCAAAAATCAAAATGAGTAATGCACCAACTAGCTGCATACTGTATTTAACAAGATACTCGCTGATCATGGTGTAGTATTTTTCGACTTGCTGTATTTCTGAACTGATCATCACATGGCCATAAATAATTTGCTTGAAGTATTACTGCGTATCATAGCAGAGCTTGACTTAAAAATGGATAAAGTAACGGCACGATTAACGCGGTTAGTAATGCGCTTAATGCCATCGCCACAGACGCAAATGCGCCAATGCGTGGGTGCTCGATAAGTGCAGCAGCAGTGCCAATAGCATGAAACGCCGTGCCAATTGCGACGCCTTGTGCCTGATGATTATGAACTCCCAGCAAGCGTAAAATTAGTAAGGCGAATAAAGCGCCGAGTAAGCCGATAAAAATCACCATCGCTGCTGCTAATGAAGCAATACCACCAAGCGAATCTGTAACGAGTAGTGTAATAGGCGTGGTGACTGATAACGCAGCAACCGAAGCGGCTAATTGTGACTCTACTGAAAATGCCCAGCTAAGTAGTGTGGCAATAAAAGTGGCATTGATAATGCCTAAAGTGCAACTGCTGACGATGAGTAAAAAGTTTTTTCGTACATGCACAAACTGTTGATACAACGGCAGCGCCAAAGCAACAATCGCAGGCTCTAACAAGCTACTTAACAACTGACTATGCGAAGCAAACTGTGTGTAGGGCAGTTTTAAACTGACTAATAAAATGCCAATCAGTGTAATGGTAATAAAAACAGGGTTAGTTAATGCTTTATATAAAGGATTAGTGAGCGATGAATTGAGTTTTTTTAGTCCTAGAAATAGCGAAATAATCACAGGAACACTTAACCACCAAAGCTCAATCATGTTCAACCCGACCTTTAAAAGCACAGATCAGTGTGGCAATCAGTAACAAGCTGGTCAATGGCACTAAAATGATCACGGCAGCTAAAAACTGCCATTGTTGAGCAATGATGCCAAGATGCTCAATAAAGCCGACCCCTGCGGGAATGAAAAATAACGGCATAAAATTTAATAAAGGTCTAGCACAAGGTGCCAAATGATGTTCTTTAACAACCTTAGTTAACAATAAAATAAGCAGTATCAGCATGGCTAATAAAGGGGCAGGAAAACTGCCTTGTAGCCAATGCATAATTATTTTTGCTACTGCTAAACAGCCCAAAATTAACGAGCTACTAAGCAAATAGGGGAACAGTTTTTTTAGCACAGTGGTTTACGTATCCATTGATAATTTACTTACTGGGTCGTACTAAACTTTATCATGTATCGTGATTTTACGCTATGCGACTTATTGCTAACCAGTCACTGCACAAAGTGACTGCGCAATTATGTTACCAGCGTTTACTGTTTTGATACTCAATGTTATCGGCGCCCTTGGCTCTAGCGATGGCTTTTTTGGTATTACTATTAACAAGTAGACGAATTTGGCTGATTGTTTCCTTGGCTAAAATTTGTCTTCTTGGAGAGTTAAAACTTTGTTGCGTCACACGCTTAATTGCCGCCAATGTATCTGGCGAACGAGCTAACAAAGTGTCTATCATAGCTAAACAGTGCTGTTTAGGATCGTCACTTACTTGCGTTATTAATCCCAATTGCAACGCTTTATCGGCACTGATGGGCTCGGCATGACTGGCAAGCCACATTGCATCATCACGTTTTATTAAGCTAGGCAAAATAACGTTCGCCCCCATATCCGGACACAGTCCCCAGCGTGCTTCCATAATAGCGAGTTTGGCATCAGGATGAACAATACGGTAATCAGCGCCAAGGGCTATTTGTAGCCCGCCACCAAAGCAATTACCTTGGATCACCGCAAACACTGGCACACTTAAAGATTGCCAGCCAAGCACAACTTGCTGAGCTAAATTACAGTTTCCAGGCAACCATTTAAATAGTAGTTTTATTATATTAATCGGGTTTTTCATCACCGCAGTAACATCTAACCCAGCACAAAAGTGCTCCCCCTCACCTTGAATAATAACGGCACGGATACTGGCATCTTTTTTTATTTGCTTAATAATTGTTGTTAGTTGTTTGAACATGACAAAGTTTAACGCGTTTTGTTTATCTTTTCGGGATAATGTCACGAAGGCTATAGATTGTTGTTTTTCAAAGTTTATCATGTCAACTCCTCTGACCTGTTTCAGTTCAGCTTACGAGTTAATTGAATTGATGTAAAGCATGGCTTTTAGTTGAAAAATAAGCTGTATAAGTGCTGATTATTGTTAATTTGGCGCACAAATGATTACAAAGTGGTGTATATTTTTAGCTGAACTAATTGTTATCTTATCGATCAATATAGCCACTGAGCGCAACGTTGCGTTTAAAGCACATTTTGCAAATAACCATAAAGGTAGTATGCGCAATCTACCAAGGAGAAAAACCATGCTAAAACGTTCACGCCTAGCATTTTAGGATCTTACATGTCACTCGCGATTAAAGGCGTTGTGGGTACAACATTGATTGCATCGTTAGCTGGTTGTTCAGATGACAACGCGACGAAACAAGTAGTTCCTGCTCCGGCGGTTTCTGTATTTAATGTGGTGACTCAGGAAGTCGGTAATTACCGTGAGTTTGTTGCACGAACAGAAGCTCATCAGGAGGTTAAAATTCGTGCCCGTGTTGAGGGCGAGCTAATAGAGCGCCATTTTAATGAAGGTTCATTTGTTGAAAAAGGCCAGTTGTTACTAAAAATTGATCCAAGTGAGTACCAATCGACTGTCGCAGAAATCGAAGCGGACTTAAAAGTAAACTTGCTGGACAAGATGGTGCATCCCGGGATTTAAAACGTGGTAAAGAAGTGGCCTCACAAGGTTTTATTTCACAATCTGATTTAGATAAATTAACCACTAAGTATGATCAAGCTGCAGCAGCGGTGACATCAGCAAGAGCAAGCCTTGAAAAAGCCAAACTGAATTTGAGCTATACCGAAATAAAAGCGCCGTTTGCAGGGCGCATAGGTAAAGTGAACTATGATGTGGGTAATATAGTGAGCCCGTCATCAAATGAGCTTGCTGAATTAACAGATGTAGATCCAATTTATGTGAGCTTCCAAGTTGAAGAAGCAGACTTCATTAATTATCGTCAGAAACATTAAGGTAATGCTAATAATCCACAAAATGTGCCAATCGATTTATCACTACGTTTACCAAATAACTCAGCTTTTGACTCTAAAGGGCGATTAGATTTTGCGGATACTAAGATTGATCGCAGTACGGGGACAGTCGAACTAAGAGCGACATTTGCAAATCCAAAAAATATCATTATGCCTGGTTTGTTTGTGACCTTAATTGTTGAAAGCAAAGACAAACAATTACAAGCACTGATCCCACAAGCAGCCGTACAAGAAAACCAGCAAGGTAAATTTGTCTTAGTTGTAGGTGCAGATAATAAAGTTGCAACACGTATTGTTAAGCTAGGGCGCCGGATCAACGCAATGTGGGTCGTTGAATCAGGCCTTGAGCAAGATGAGCAAGTGATTGTTGAAGGCCTGCAAAAAGTGCGTCAGGGCGCTGAAGTCAAACCTGTCGAAAAACAGGTTGATCACAGCACTGGAACAATCTCTAACAAAACAGACGCAGCGAGCTAAAGGGAACGCACATGATCAGCAAAACGTTTATCGCGCGGCCAAAGTTTGCCTTGGTGATTTCCATTGTGATCACCCTTGCGGGCCTGATCTCAATGGCACTACTTCCGGTGAATATGTACCCGGAAATAACGCCCCCACAAGTACAAATTACTGCCAGTTACCCTGGTGCTAGTGCACAAATTGTAGAAGAATCAGTGATTCGACCCATTGAAGAGCAAGTTAATGGCGTTGAAGATATGATGTATATCGAATCCAGCTCTACCAATAATGGCACTGCGAATATCACTGTCTATTTTAAAGTCGGTACTGATACTGACATTGCACAAGTGAATGTATAAAATCGAGTCGCCCTTGCTGAGCCAGGGTTACCTAATGAGGTAACACGTCAAGGCGTTTCGGTTAAGAAAAAGTCCAGCTCAATGTTACTCGGTATCAACTTGTACTCGAATCAAGAGAATATCGATGCAATATTTTTAAGCAACTACGCAACCAACTATCTTACGGAGCCGCTTGGGCGCATAGCCGGTGTTGCTTCTGCTGAAGTAATGGGTGAGAAAACCTATTCCATGCGGTTATGGTTACGGCCAGACAAAATGGCTGCTAGGGCTGACTGTAGGCGAAGTCCAAGCTGCGTTACAAGAGCAAAATACGATAGTGGCTGCGGGTAAACTCGGTGCCGCACCAAGTTTACCTAGCCAGCAGTTTGAGTATTCAATTCAAGCAAAAGGGCGCTTAAAAACTCCTGAAGAGTTTGGTGAAACCATTATTCGCGCGAATAAAGACGGTAACTTTGTACGTTTAAATGATATTGCCCGGATTGAACTTGGCTCTGCCGATTACAGTACTACTGCCAAGTTAAATCAACAAGACACGGCCTTTATCGTTATTTATCAATTAACTGATGCTAATGCAACGCAAGTCGCAACTGACGTTAAAGCAACCATGGCTGAGCTTGCAAAACAGCTTCCCGATGGTGTCGAGTATTCAATTCCTTACGATACGACAGAGTTTATCAATCGCTCTATTGAAGAGGTTGTTATAACGCTATTTCAAGCGGTTGGTTTGGTTGTGTTAGTGGTATTTTTGTTCTTACAAAACTGGCGAGCGACCCTTATTCCAACCATTGCAATCCCTGTATCACTTGTCGGTACGTTTGCGTTTATGATGGCAATGGGTTATTCCATTAACTTAATCACCTTATTTGGTCTAGTGCTGGCGATTGGTATCGTGGTTGATGACGCGATTATTGTCATAGAGAATGTTGAACGGATCCTCAAAGAAGAAAAGTTGCCAATTAAAGAAGCGGTAACGAAAGCGATGGAGCAAGTGACAGGACCCATTATTGCAACCACACTAGTGTTGTTGGCTGTATTTGTACCGGTCGGTTTTATGCCCGGCATAACCGGAGAGCTTTATAAGCAGTTTTCGGTAACTATCTCGTTTGCGGTACTTATCTCGTCGGTTAATGCATTAACTTTAAGCCCTGCTTTATGTGCGTTATTGCTAAATGAAAAAGCCATGAAACCAATTAAGTGGTTGGCACCTATTGAAAGTGGTATCACTAAATCAACGTCAATTTACAGTAAAATAATTCACTTTATTTTAAAGCGTTCAGCACGGATGGCCATATTTGCATTAGTTATTTTTGTTGCGGCTGGTTGGCTCGCTAAAAGCGTGCCAACGGGCTTTGTACCAGCAGAAGACCAAGCCTTTGTATTTGTAGATGTACAATTACCTGATGCTGCGGCTGCAGGGCGTACGCAGGATGTGATGAATAAAATAGGTGAAATTGTAAAACAAGAGCCAGCGGCAACTGATTTTATTGCGGTATCGGGGTTTTCATTATTAGGTGGTGCAGGTTCGAATAATGCGCTCGGAATCGTTATTTTAAAAGATTGGGAAGAACGAACCGCACCAGAGCTTGGCTTAAAGTCAGTAATAGGGCGTTTGATGGGGCAATTGTGGGCGATGCCTGATGCACAGATTATGGTGTTCAACCCACAGCCTATTGCAAGTGCAGGGTTTGAATTTCGCTTACAAGACAGCGAAGGTCGCGATCCGACTGAGCTGGCACAAGTACTTAATGGCTTAGTATATGAAGCGAACCAACACCCAAGCTTAAGTAATGTATACAGTACCTTTAGGGCGAATGTGCCGCAGTACTTTTTAGAGATAGACCGAAATAAAGCAAAAGCTCAAGGGGTTGCGTTAAGTGATATATTTTTAACCCTGCAAGCTCAGTTAGGTTCACTGTATATTAATGACTTCAATCAGTTTAGCCGAACTTATAAAGTCATCATGCAAGCAGAGAGCGAGTTCCGTAAAAACCCAGCCGATTTACAGCATTATTTTGTTCGTAATGACGAAGGTGACATGGTACCACTGACCACGCTTGCTAAACTGGAGCCAATTCTGGGTCCTACAACTTTAAATCACTTTAACTTGTACCGCAGTGCTAGTATCAGCGGTCAAGCTACCGCTGGTTTTTCAAGTGGTGATGCAATTGCAGCAATGCAACAGCTTGCCGAACAATTGCCCAGTGGTTATATCTTTGAGTGGGCAGGGCAATCTAAGCAAGAGATTGAAGCGGGGAATATGGCACCAATCTTATTTGCTTTAGCTGTTATCTTTGTTTACTTATTCTTAGTGGCGCAATATGAAAGTTGGACTATTCCGTTTTCTGTCATTGCGGCAATTCCACTGGCAATGTTTGGTGCTATGTTAGCGCTTTACGTGTTAGGTATGGAAAATAATATTTATGCGCAGGTTGGTTTAGTACTGCTAATTGGTATGTCGACCAAGACCGCTATTTTGATTGTTGAATTTGCTATGGAAGAACGCCTTGCGGGAAAAAGCATATTCGATGCGGCATTGAGTGCAGCTAAAATGAGGTTTCGTGCAGTGTTAATGACGGCACTGTCATTTGTACTTGGTGTTTTGCCATTAGTATTTGCAACTGGCGCTGGAGCTGGAAGCCGTGTATCACTGGGTGTCACAGTACTTGCGGGGATGTTAGCTGCGACGATATTTGGCACCTTACTGGTACCGCTATTTTATAGTTTGGTGCAAGCAATGCGTGAAAAAGTAAAAGGCACAGCGACGACGCAACAGTAAAATAAGGCGCGTATAAAAAAAGTCAGGGAAACCTGGCTTTTTTTTGGCAAAAATTTGCTGAGGTTTGATACTATATCCCGCATTAGCATCATGAAAGGTTTATGGCGATGACAGGACCCCGTTTATACAGCGAAGAAGAAGTAACACATCAAGCTTACGATATCTTTTTAGAGTTAGCCCCAGACAACCTCAGTGAGCAAGATGTTGCAGACTTTAATCAACACCGTGAAGAACTTGGTTTCATTGAAGAAGGTGAACCGGATGAGCAATGGCATGACTTTGTTGCCTTGGAAATAGAACCGGAATTATTTATTCAGGTTTTGGTGGGTCTTGAATTCGATAATCAAGATATTTTATTTGCTAAGATTTTGATTAGCCGTGATAAAGATGCCCCGTTTTGCCATATTCTGTGGAAAGATAGCGAATAATATCGATGTCGTACTTGTGTGAAAGTCGCCGTATTTTTAACCTCAGTAAAGTGAGCGTACAGTGATCAGAATATTACTGTTATTGAGCTGTTTGCTGAGTTTAAACGTTTGGGCTGTTGACCCTTTTGAAGATTTTCATGAGTATGGACAACTCTCCGATGAAGAGATCCATAAAATCCATCAGGGTGAACTTTTATACGGTGATACGGAATTTGGTTTTATTGTGAGCCGCGGTAATACTAACTCGACCAGTTTGAAGTTCAAAGGTAATTTATATCAAGATCTCGAGAAGTGGCGCAATCAATTCAAAATCGATAGCTTATATAAACGTGACCGAAATGAAACCACAGGTAATGATGAAGTATCAGCTAACCGTATTTTTCTCTCAGCGCAGGGCAATTATAAGGTTGGGGTAAAAAATGCGTCGTTTTTTATGTATGGCGATTACGAAGAAGATGAGTTCAGTGGCCTTGATTTCAAAAGTACACTCGCAGCAGGTTATGGTAACCGTTTATATCAAGGAGTGAAAAACCAAGTCGATTTTGATATCGGACCTGGTTTATATCGCTCAGTGGCCGAACATGATGTCGAGCTTGAAGAGGATGAAGATAAAACTAAAACCGGTTATTTGTTACGGTTAGCGCTACAATGGGAGCGCACGGTATCGACACGCACTCGCTTTAATCAAGATGTAAGTATTGAGCAATCTTTATCAGGGTTAAACTCTCGGTTAAAGTCAGAAACTTCATTGATAAGCCAAGTTATGGGCTCAGTATCACTAAAATTTGCCTATTTGTATCGCTATAATTCCAAGCCGGAAGACGACAAGTTAAAGTTTGATTCAGAACTAAGTGCGACATTAGTTTATAGTTTTTAATAAGAGAGTGTTATGTATCAACACAAGCAATTTGCACTGTTCATTTTTGTTATTTTAAGCTGGATTGCCAGCTTTGTTGGTTTAGCCTGGTACTTGATTGGTGCAGATATGCCATTAATGGTGTTTGCTGCGATTTTACTGCTGGTGGGCTTTTTATTCCATGGTTTAACAATTAAAGTGGATAACAGCCAGATCAGTTGGGGTTTTGGACCAGGGGTATTTGGCGATAAGTTACAACTAGCGGATATTATTGAAGCGAAAGCCGTAGAAAACTCTTTTCGCCATGGTATAGGGCTGCGCATTACCCATGATGGCTGGATTTACACAGTGTCAGGGTTTAGTGCTGTGCAGCTAACTTTAAAAGATGGCAGCCAATATCGTTTAGGAACTAATGATCAAGCTGGTTTACTCGCAGCGTTAGCTGATAAGATTAGTCAGCCCAAGGCAACAGAAACGCTATAATTTGGACATAAAAAAAGCGCAATAGCGCTTTTTTTATTTTCAATGTAAGTCGCAATTAATGATCGTGACCACAACCGCCAGCACCATGAACATGGCCGTGCGCTAATTCGTCAGGCGTTGCATCACGCACTTCAAGTATTTCTACATCAAAGTTTAAGGTTATACCTGCAAGTGGGTTATTACCATCAACAATTACTTCATCTTCTTGAATATCAATGATCATAACTGATTGGTCACCGTCATCGGTTGAAGCTCGAAATTGCATGCCGACTTCAATTTCCATTCCTTCAAACATAGATTTTGGCACTGCTTGCATTAACTCATCATGACGTTCGCCATAACCTTGCTCTGGTGGCACAGTTACACTTAATGTGTCGCCAGCTTCTTTGCCTTGTAGAGCATCTTCTAGGCCTTGAATTAAGTAACCGGTACCAACGATAAAGATGAGTGGCTCACCATCAAATGAGTTATCGATAGAGTTTTTGTCATTATCCATTACTGAATAATGCATTTTTACCACTTTATTTGCTGCAATGATCATTGTCACTCCTGTTTATTCGTCTTCGAGAGAGTAGGGTAGAGGAAGAATTGATAGCTCTACCGTTGGGGCATGTTTTGCACGCAGCAACTGACTAGGTTCACTGTCGTTTGGCAACACAACAAGGCCAAATAAGGTTTTACTTTGTTGATTGTAGGCTTGGCTGATTAATTTTCCAGCGCGACGCCAGTTTTCACCCATTTGGGTTTCAAGCTCTGGCTCTGCAAGCTCTCCATCACTGTGTCCTGATACGATATACATGGCGCGTTTGTTTTTACCAAGGTACTTCATGCGAGCAACTGTTTCTTGGCCTGTGTAACAGCCTTTGCGGAAGCTTATTCCGCCAATTGCTTGCAGATTAACCATTTGTGGTACATATTCACCTAGCGCGGCTTGATTGAGCTCAGGCTCACCGGCTAAAATACTATGTTGGTGCCACAGTGCATCATTTTCAAGGACAATAACATCATCCGGCAGAGAGAAGTCAGCATTCACCATTAATAAAATGCGGTTATCTGCTAACTTAAGCGCTTTGCCACCATTAAAATTACATGCGTTATCTTGCTCATTAAATTGAATATTTAATGCAGATAATGTTGATGTTAAATCATCACCAATTAGGCCGATTAACTTGCTGCTATCAGTGTCAATTTCAACTTTTGAAAACACAGCATATTTTTTTAATTCAGTGAGAGACTGTGCCACTTCAACGGCTGATGCGACTAAATAGTAACTATCTTGATAAGCAAATAGCTTGGCAACGCTCCATAGTTTACCTTTGGCATTACAGTGTCCCGCCCACAAAAAATTTGTTTGACTGAGCTTATTAATATCTTGGGTAATTTGGCCATGAAGGTAGGCGAGTTTATCAACACCGCTTATGCGGATCAGCTGATGTGATAAAGGGCATGCGTGTACTGTTGACATAAAAACCTGCGTGACAAGAAATGTAGGCGCATATAATACCGTAGTTAGCGCTGCTGGTATAGGTGCATAAATAGCTGTTTATTCAGGTGCAATTTGTTAAACTGCAAAGCAACTAAGTTCGAGGTAGAAAATGACTGAAATTCACAATAAAGCGCGTATTCGCTGGGCTTGTCGTCGCGGCATGTTAGAACTAGATGTGTTATTTATGCCATTTGTAGATGAGGCATTTGATTCGTTATCTGTACAGCAGCAAGCGGTACTACAACGTTTGTTAGAAGCTGATGATCCCGATCTATTTGCATGGTTTATGGGTCACCAAGAGTGTAAAGATCCAGAGCTTAAGCAAATGGTGCAGCTTATTTTAGATCGAGTTCGTGTATAGGTTTACCATTGACAATAATATTGCAGACCACAAGCCTTTTGTGGTCTACTTTAGCTTGTTTGCGGTGTGTTACAGCCTCTTTTTAACGACCCTTACTGCGCAAATTATTTGTTTGTTTAGTTGTGCAATTTGCGGTTTTATAAGTTGGCAATGGTATAAAAAATCCCACCCTCAGCAAGGCGTATTTATATTAGCGCCCCCGCAATGTCGTTTTGAAAACAATACCTTAAAAATAAATGGTCATATTAGCAATCGAAGCCGCGTTTATCAGCGCAGTGTTTGGCTTTATATTGAGGGGTTTACAAACTCCCACTGGCTGATAATTAACGCCAGCGGGGTTGATGAACAAAGCTTTATTAGGTTAAAACGTGCTACTTTGGCTGCTCGTCGTGAGCAAAAGGAGTCAAAATAGTGGGCGTTGGGTTGTCATTTAGCTGCGGGTAATCAATGGTGTAATGTAAACCTCGGCTTTCTTTACGCTCCATTGCACTGCGAATGATAAGTTCAGCGACTTGCACTAAATTGCGTAGCTCAAGTAAATTATTGCTAACTCGGAAATTAGCATAATAGTCGCGAATTTCTTGCTGCAGTAATTCCACTCGGTGTAGTGCGCGCTCTAAGCGTTTAGTTGAACGGACAATACCAACATAATCCCACATAAACAGCCGTAGCTCGTGCCAGTTATGGGTGATCACCACTTCCTCATCTGAGTTAGTCACGCGGCTTTCATCCCATACTGGTAACTCTTTTAATGCTGGGCTGTGTTGTATTTTAGCTAAAATATCTTTTGCCGCTGCATGTGCAAATACGATGCATTCAAGCAAGGAATTACTGGCCATACGGTTTGCGCCATGTAGGCCTGTGTAGGCAACTTCACCAATGGCATATAAGTTATCTAAATCGGTTTTACCATTAAAGTCAGTCATTACTCCGCCACAGGTATAGTGCGCAGCAGGAACCACTGGAATGGGATCTTTTGTTATATCAAGGCCGACACTTAAGCATTTTGCATAAATGGTAGGAAAGTGCTCAATTATAAAGTCTTTATCTTTGTGGCTTATGTCTAAATACACACAATTTGCACCTAAGCGCTTCATTTCAAAATCGATTGCGCGTGCAACAATATCTCGTGGGGCGAGTTCTTCACGCTCATCAAAGTCTTTCATAAAGCGTGTGCCATCTGGGCGCTTTAAATACGCACCTTCGCCACGCATTGCTTCCGTAATTAAGAAGTTCTGTAATTCAGGGTGGTATAAACTGGTTGGATGAAATTGATTAAATTCCATATTCGCCACGCGACAGCCCGCACGCCAAGCCATAGCAATGCCATCACCACTGGATACATCTGGGTTTGAAGTATATAAATAAACTTTACTGGCACCACCGGTGGCCAATGCGAAAAACTTGGCCGAAATAGTTTCAACCCGTTTAGCACAGCGGTTCCACATGTAGATACCATGAATATGTTTACCTGTTTGCGCTAATTTTTTATCACCAATTAAATCAATGGCATTATATTGCTCAAGTAAGGTGATATTGGCATGCGCTTGTACTTGGCTGATCAAGGTTGTTTGTACCGCACGGCCGGTAGCATCAGCTGCATGCAAAATACGACGATGACTATGACCACCTTCACGGGTCAAATGAAAGCGCTCTTTACCTTTACTATCAAACTCCATATCAAAAGGCACGCCTTGCTCGATTAGCCATTGTAGGCAATCTGGGGCATTACTTGCGGTATAATGAACGGCATCGCGATCACATAAACCACCGCCTGCATCTAAGGTGTCTTGCACATGTGATTCAATGCTGTCATTCTTTTTATCGAAAACGGCAGCAATACCACCTTGTGCATACAATGTGGAACCTTCCGTTAATTCACCTTTACTTATCACGGTAACGTTGCAGTGATTAGCTAAAGAAAGTGCTAATGAGAGGCCGGCAGCGCCGCTACCAATTATAGCGACATCCGCGATGTGGTGTTTATTTTGGTTCATGTCCGTGGTCTTTGCGGTTACAATGCCCACTACTCGTTTATAAATAGTAATGAGCAAATAATATTATGTTAGGCGTATATGTATCATATTTGGCGCGACACTATTAGTGATTTTCGTCGTTCACGCGCTTATTTATGGTCTATTCTATAAAAAAATAATATTAAACAGAACTTTTCACTCATACAGCAGTCAGAGTATTTGTAAACAATGGCAGGATATGAATGACAAGCAATAATCAGACAGAGGAGTACCGGCTCGAATGAGCGAGCAGGATTTGGATTTAGCGCTAGTAAAAAGGGTCCAGCAAGGCGATAAAAATGCCTTTAATCTTTTAGTAAAGAAGTATCAGAATAAAATAGCCGGTTTGATTTCACGTTATGTTTCAAATCAAGGCGATATTGCTGATGTTGCACAAGAAGCTTTTATTAAAGCGTACCGCGCACTTCCAAACTTTAGAGGGGACAGTGCCTTTTATACTTGGTTATACCGTATCGCCGTTAATTGTGCTAAAAATTACTTAGTGGCTCAGGGCCGCAAACCGCCAGCAAATGATATAGATGCTGACGACGCCGAGTTTTATGATGGCGCGGATGCAATGCGTTCAAATGCATCACCTGAGAACCTGTTATTAAGCGAAGAAGTTCGCGCAGTGATTTTTAACACCATTGATAGTTTGCCTGAAGATCTTAAAACTGCGATCACCCTGCGAGAAATCGAAGGGATGAGCTATGAAGAAATAGCCGTGGTGATGGATTGCCCAGTCGGGACGGTGCGTTCGCGTATTTTCCGTGCCCGTGAAGCAATTGATAACAAATTAAACCCATTAATAGGCGAGTCTTAATATGACAAAAGCACACGTTAACAAGTTGGATAATCAGCATCTATCCGCATTACTTGACGGCGAACAATCATTAACTGACGAGGTTATTGCGCAGCAAGATGCAGCAACCTTAGGACGTTATGCGCTAATCGGTGATGTAATGCGTGCTGAGTCTGAAGATGCCTTCGTCTTTGATATTAGTGATAGCGTAGCAAAAGCACTCGAAAGTGAGCCTGTTTACGCTGATTTTACGCAAAAAGAGTCACAGACTGCAGCCATCGCGGCAACTGGAACCGACAACGTCGTAGCATTTAATTGGCGTAAACCAGTGGCGCAACTAGCAATTGCAGCAAGTGTAGCAATGTTTGCCATCGTTGGTATTCAGACCTTGCCACAAGGTGAAAATTCGCCGAATAATGAAATTCCAATGTTACAAACAACACCTGTAACAGGCATGGCTTCACCGGTTAGTTACTCATCAGAACCTGCTTTACAAAATGCAGAGCAAGGTTTGCGTGAATTACAGCAACAGCGTATTGGCGCATTAGTTTTAGAGCATCAACGTCAAGCACGTGTTGCATATTCATTAGAAAAAGCTCACACTAAGGCGCAAGCCGAAGAGGAAAAAAACTAATTAAATGAAAGTAATTACTTTTATTTTGTCGTTGGTATTAATGGCTCCTGCCTTTGCTAACGACGAAAACCCTGCAAAACAGCTATTACTTAAAATGGCTGACGCCGTACATAACCGTAACTTTGACGCATCCTTTGTGGTCGTCAAAGGAAAATCAATGGAACCATACCGTTGGTTGCATGCCAAACAAGGTAATACCGAACTTGAACATTTGAGTTTACTCAATGGTGCAGGTCTTGAAATGGTACGTATCGATAGCCAAGTCACCTATTTTGAACCTCAGTCTGAGCCTTATTCAATTGATACTGATTCTATTGCAGGCCCAATCCCAGAAGTATTGTTTAAAGATATTGAAAGGTTAAGCCAGCATTATGATTTTGTCTTAGGTGGCAAAGGTCGTATCGCAGGGCGAGCTGCACAACTTGTTCGTATCGAATCAAAAGACGAATATAAATTTAATTACTGGCTATGGCTAGATGCGGAATCATCACTATTACTTAAATCCGCATATGTTAATCAAGCCGGTGAGATGCTAGAGCAGTTACAACTTACTCATATTAGTGTTACTGAAGAGCCTGCCGCATTGTTACTTGAAATGCTTAATCGTGAATTTCCAACGCCATTACCGGCAGCGGCGACTTCTCAAAGTGAAGCAAATACAAGTAGCAATAATTGGCAAATCGGCTGGTTACCGAGTGGTTTTAGCCTGTTAAAATCAGACCGACATAAACTAGATTTGAACAATGAGCTTACTGATTATTACCTTTATTCAGACGGCTTTGTAGAAGTCTCTATTTTTGTACAACGTCCATTGCCAGGTCGTAGACCTAGTGGTGCTTTGTCATCAGGTGCAACGACAGTGTATGTGCATAATAGTGGTAGTTTTGATGTGTCTGTAGTCGGGAATATCCCTGCAACGACAGCGAAAGCGATTGCTGAATCGGTTGCAAGACCTTTGTAATATAAGCTAATAATGATAGAACAAACTCTTACAGTGGTGTCAATTGAAGGCGCCACTGCGCATTTAGAAGCCCAACAAAAACAAGCTTGTGCAGGTTGTAATGGTCGTTGTGGTTCACAAGTTTTTAGCAAGCTATTCGGCACGGCTAAAAAAACTTTCCCCTATCGATTTGAAGTTCCTGTGGTTGTAGGGCAAAAAGTGACCTTATCGCTTGATGACAGTCATATGGTTAAGCATGCTTTTGCTGTGTATATGTTGCCTCTGGTGTTAAGTTTAGCCTTTGCGTTAACGGCTGCGGAGGTTTTTTCTGCGCCCGAGTGGTTGCAAATCATTGTCGCTATAGGCGGTGGTTTTGCTGGCTTCGCGATTGCTAAGAGCCGAGTAAAAAGCCTTCGGCATGATGTAAAAGTAATAAAAATTCACCCAATTAGCCTTCCTTTAACTCAAATAGATGGTGATTGAAGCCAATTAAATGTAAAATTGCGGCTTTATACACTTAGTCCATTAAAATAGAAGTTTAGAATCCAGTTTATGAAGCATATCCGTAATTTTTCGATCATCGCCCATATTGACCACGGTAAATCGACCCTTTCAGATCGTTTGATCCAAGTTTGTGGTGGTTTAACCGACCGCGAAATGCAAAAGCAAGTATTGGATTCAATGGATATTGAGCGTGAGCGTGGTATCACCATTAAAGCGCAAAGTGTAACCCTAAATTATAAAGCTAACGATGGTGAAACCTACCAACTAAACTTTATCGACACACCAGGACACGTTGACTTTACCTATGAAGTTTCGCGTTCATTAGCAGCTTGTGAAGGTGCTTTATTAGTAGTTGATGCAGGCCAAGGTGTTGAAGCGCAGACATTAGCAAACTGCTACACCGCAATTGAAATGGATTTAGAAGTTATCCCGGTACTGAATAAAATCGATTTACCGCAAGCAGATCCACTTCGTGTAGCCGAAGAAATCGAAGACATTATTGGTATTGATGCCTTAGATGCAGTGCAATGTAGTGCTAAAACTGGTGTCGGTATTGCAGAAGTGCTGGAAATGATTGTTAAGGACGTGCCACCACCGGTAGGTGAGAAAGATCAACCTTTACAAGCACTGATCATTGACTCTTGGTTTGACCCGTATCAAGGCGTTGTATCACTTGTGCGTATTAAGCATGGTGAACTTCGCTCTGGCGATAAAATAAAAATTATGTCGAACGAGCATATTCACACTGCTGATCAGGTGGGTATTTTCACGCCAAAACAAACCAACACTGGTATCTTAAGAACCGGTGAAGTAGGGTTTGTGATTGCGGGTATTAAAGAAATCCATGGTGCTCCAGTAGGAGACACTATCACCCATCAGAAAAACTCAGCACCAGAGCGCTTACCAGGCTTTCAAAAAATTAAGCCACAGGTTTATGCGGGTATGTTCCCAATCGCCTCGGATGAGTATGAATCATTCCGTGATGCACTGAATAAATTAAGCCTAAACGATGCGTCGTTATTCTTTGAGCCAGAGAATTCAACAGCGCTAGGTTTTGGTTTCCGTTGTGGTTTCTTAGGCATGCTACACATGGAAATCATTCAAGAACGTTTAGAGCGTGAATACGATATTGACTTAATTACCACCGCACCAACGGTAATTTACGAAGTAGTGACTAAAGCGGGCACGACACAAATTGATAACCCGTCTGATTTACCGCCAGTAAACGATATTCTAGAAATTCGTGAGCCTGTTGTAGAAGCTAATATTCTTGTGCCACAAGAGTATTTGGGCAGTGTTATTACCTTGTGCATTGAAAAACGTGGCATGCAAACCAAAATGAGTTACCACGGTAAGCAAGTCGCAGTGACTTACGAACTACCGATGGCTGAAGTGGTAATGGATTTCTTTGATAAGTTAAAATCAACTAGTCGTGGTTTTGCATCACTTGATTATAACTTTAAGCACTTCCAAACATCTGACATGGTTCGCGTAGACATTTTAATTAATGGTGAACGTGTTGATGCACTTGCGATTATTGTTCACAGAGACAGTGCGCAATCACGTGGTCGTCAATTAGCCGATGCATTGAAGGAATTAATTCCTCGTCAAATGTTCGATATTGCGATTCAAGCTGCAATTGGCCAGCATGTTATTGCCCGTACGACAGTAAAACAGCTACGTAAAAATGTAATCGCTAAGTGTTACGGTGGTGATGTGAGTCGTAAGAAAAAGCTTCTTCAAAAGCAAAAAGATGGTAAAAAACGAATGAAACAACTCGGAAACGTTGAAGTGCCTCAAGAAGCATTTTTAGCAATTCTTAAAGTTGGTAAATAAATTTCGTAATCCAATTACGTAAGATAAAGGATGTAATGCATGGCAGGTTATTTTTCAATATTTTTAGTGTTGCTAACGCTTGGCTCAGGCTTAATTTGGTTAATTGACCATTTTATGTTTGCGCCAAAAAGGCAGCAACGCTTAGCACTGGCGCAGAGTTCTGCAGGCGGTGAGCTAGATGAAGAAACTGCTGCATTGATCGCACCTGAGCCGGCTATCACGGAAACGGCTAAATCTATTTTTCCGATGATAGCGGCGATTACTATTTTTAGATCATTTTTATTTGAACCGTTTCAGATCCCGTCAGGTTCAATGATGCCGACCCTATTAGTCGGTGACTTTATCTTAGTACAAAAATATTCATACGGTGTCAAAGACCCCGTTTGGCGCTCACAATTAATCGATGTTGCAGAGCCTGAGCGTGGCGATATTGTGGTATTTAAATACCCTTTAGACGAGCGAGTAGATTACATTAAGCGTGCTATCGGTTTACCTGGTGATAAAATTGTTTACCGTGACAAGCGTTTATATATCCAACCAAATTGTGCAGAAGGAGAAGCACAACAAGGTGATTTACTATGTAATGAATTTAATAAAATTGATATGGAGATCATCAATCGTGATGAATTTAAACAAGGCTCTATGGATTTAGTGCGTTTAAATGAAAATTTAACTACGCTAAAGCATGATATTTTAATAAACCCAGAAGCGCTGGAAATGAAAGGGCGTTACTATCAACAACCGGGTACACGTTCTGATGAATGGGTAGTACCGGCTGATCATTATTTTATGATGGGTGACAACCGCGATAACAGCCAAGATAGTCGCGTATGGGGCTTTGTGCCAAAAGAAAACTTGGTGGGTAAAGCTGTCTTTATATGGATGAGTTTTGAATTTGAGAATGGCCCAGATGACATTTTACCAGGCTGGGTTCCAACTGGTGTTCGTTTTGAACGCCTAGGTAATATTCAGTAACAATGAAAAAGAATGTAACAGAGTTATATAGCAAAATAGGGTATACCTTTACTGATCAAGTATTGCTTGAGCAGGCGATGACGCATCGCAGTCATAAAGGCCAACACAATGAGCGCTTAGAGTTTTTAGGTGATTCAATTTTAAGTTTCGTGATAGCGAATGCTTTATACAGCAAATTCCCTAAAGCGCGTGAAGGTGATTTGAGCCGGATGCGCTCTACACTTGTGCGTGGGCAGACCTTAGCTGAGTTTGGCTTGGAATTTGGTTTAGGTGATTACTTGCGCTTAGGGCCAGGTGAGCTTAAAAGTGGTGGTTTCAGACGTGAGTCAACTTTAGCTGATGCAGTTGAAGCAATCATAGGTGCCGTATTTTTAGATGCAGGTATCGATGTGTGTGGAGAGTTAATTTTAGCTTGGTATGAAACGCGTTTAGACGCCATTTCACCTGGGCTGAATCAAAAAGATCCTAAAACACTATTGCAAGAGTACCTACAAGCCCGCAAATTACCTTTGCCAGGTTATACTGTAGTAGATACCAAAGGTCAGGCGCACAATCAAACGTTCACGGTAGAATGTATTGTTGAAGGTATGGATAGCATTATCTCAGTGGGCAGCTCTCGTCGTAAAGCTGAACAAAAAGCTGCTGAAAAAGCATTAAAGATACTTAAAAATGAATCTTGATACATTGATCCAACCTCACAACGGTGATGTTGATACCTTTTGCGGCATGATCGCTATTGTTGGCCGCCCAAATGTTGGTAAATCTACTCTGCTTAATGAAATTATTGAGCAGAAAGTTAGTATTACTTCACGTAAGCCACAAACAACGCGGCACCGTATTATGGGTATTCATACGGTCGGCAAACACCAAGCAGTATATGTGGATACTCCTGGTTTGCATGTTGAAGAAAAGCGCGCCATTAACCGTTTAATGAACCGTGCAGCGTCTAGTTCATTGGGTGATGTTGAGCTGGTTATTTTTGTCGTTGAAGGCACTCACTGGAATGCCGATGATGAAATGGTGCTCAATAAAGTAAAGCAAAATGGTAAGCCCGTTTTATTAGTGATCAATAAAATTGATCAAGTAAAAGACCGTGATTTAGTATTGCCACATATGAAGTGGTTAGGCGAGAAGTTTGACTTTGTGGGTATTATGCCAGTCTCGGCTACACAAGGTAAAAATATCGATCTTATCAAAGATGAAGTGACAAAACGCTTACCACCGTGTGAGTTTTACTTCCCTGAAGACTATGTTACTGACCGTTCAATGCGCTTTATGGCGGCTGAAGTTATTCGTGAAAAGCTAATGCGCTTTATGGGTGAAGAGCTACCATATTCTGTAACTGTTGAAATTGAGCAGTTCAAATGGCAAGACAATGGGATTTGGCATATCAATGGCCTGATTTTAGTTGAGCGCGAAACGCAAAAACGCATGGTGATTGGTAACAAAGGCGAAAAGCTTAAAGTGATAGGCCGAGAAGCCCGTAAAGATCTCGAAGAAATGCTTGATAACAAAGTATTCTTAGAGCTTTGGGTGAAGGTTAAATCTGGTTGGGCTGACGACGAGCGAGCACTACGCAGCTTAGGCTATGGTGAAGATTAATAGCTTAAGCAATATTTATGGATAGCGACTTCTACACAGCATATTTATTACACCGACGTCCTTTTAGTGACTCACAAGTAATGCTTGATATGCTAGTAGAGGGCGTTGGCCAGTTACGTATGTTAGCCCGCATTAGTGGCCGTCAAGCAACCAAGCATAAAGCCCAGTTACAACCTTTCCAAAAGCTACTGGTTAATTACACCGGTAAGCATGATCTTAAATACATTCAGCGTTTTGAACTGCATGGTACACAATCGCCTTTAGTGGGAGATCAGCTTTATTGTGGCTTTTATCTCAATGAGCTAACCAATCGTATCGTGCCAATCAATGAGCCGATTGATCATGCTTATCAATTGTATAAAACTCATCTGCAACAACTTAACCAGCACCCTAATTTACAAGCTGTATTACGCTCATATGAATTTCAATTATTGGAACTATTAGGTTACGGCGTTGATTTTAGTTTTGATGCCGCAGGCGATCCAATTGTCCAACAGCAAACCTACAGCTATTTTGCTGAATATGGTTTTGTTGCTCAGGAGCAAATCGGTAGTGGTTTTTCTGGTGCCCAGTTAAATGCAATTGCAGCCCATGACTTTAGCGCGCCGGATGTGTTATATATGGCAAAACAATTAAGTCGTCATTTAATGAAGCCTTTACTAGGCAAAAAAGCATTAAAAAGTCGCGAGCTTTTTATATCCAAATAGTTTGGATATTCACCCTAACTTTAGTGCGGTTTCAAACCGTTATTTTATAGGTAAAAAAATGAAAGATATTCTTTTGGGTATAAATGTTGACCATATTGCCACGTTACGCCAAGCTCGTGGCACCAGCTACCCAGATCCAGCACATGCAGCAAGCGTTGCCGAGCATGCTGGTGCGGATGGCATCACCATTCATTTACGCGAAGATCGTCGTCATATTCAAGATCGTGATGTATATGTGATGGCGAAAACAATCCAAACACGGATGAACCTAGAAATAGCGGTTACTGATGAAATGATCGATATTGCATTAGATGTAAAGCCTGCTTACGTTTGTTTAGTACCTGAGAAACGTGAAGAGTTGACTACCGAGGGCGGTTTAGATGTGGTAGGTAATCTAGATAAGATAAAAGCCGCGACAGCAAAATTAACTGACGCCGGGATTAAAGTGTCGTTATTTATCGATGCAGACAAAGCACAACTCGATGCCGCAAAAGCCTGTAATGCCCCTTATGTTGAAATACACACTGGCGCGTATGCTGACGCAGAAACCGATGCCGAACTTGAAAAACAACTTGAGCATATCCGTCAAGGTGTAAAGTATGCAGCCAGCTTAGGTTTAATAGTAAACGCAGGGCACGGTCTGCATTATCATAATGTTAAACCGATTGCGGCGATGGAAGAGATTTATGAACTTAATATTGGCCACGCAATTATAGCGCGCGCTGCGATTGATGGTTTAGATAAAGCCGTACGTGACATGAAGCGCTTAATGCTTGAAGCCAGAGCATAGGCCGTAGTAGTAATAGAAAAACGACTCAATCGAGTCGTTTTTTATTACTGGAAATATAAATATTAACAGTTAGTTTCTTCAGCGTTCACGCCTTCTTTAACTTCTTCACAGGCGTCTTCTACTTTGTTTTGCACATCAGTCACTGCTTCATCAATGCGTTCGCCTGCTTCTTCTGCGTGATTGTCTTCACAACCCATGATAAAAAAACTAGCGAAAAGGGCGATAACGGCTGTTTTTACTGTAGTCGATTTCATAATGTAATTCCTTGTAAAATGTAATGTTTTATTAATTTTGTTAGACCTTAATTAGGATCACTTAGGGACGTTGCCACGCAATGCGCCTGAAATAAGTGAAATAACTAACAATACTATAAAGATAAAAAAGATAATCTTAGCAATTCCTGCTGCGGCACCTGCGATGCCACCAAAACCTAACACTGCAGCAATAAGTGCAATAACTAAAAATGTAATTGTCCAGCGTAACATTGTCGTCTCCTTGGTTTTTCAAATTGTTCGAAGTAAGTAATGCCAGTTGCGTGCCAGAATATTAATTTCATTAATATCAGTGTGTTAGGTTTTTTGTGAGTGTTTCTCTTTTTTAGGTGTGGGAATTTTTTACTGCTTTACATGTAAGTTATTCCTGCCACTATAAAAATCAACATTGAGCAATTAAATTCTTGGTAAGACCATTTTAACCTTTGTCGTTCGAAGGCCAGCAAAATGATGGATAGCTGCTTATAATAAGTAGCTATTACCTAGTTTAGTAAACCTGTACTTATAATCTATAGCTATATTCACTATTTTTATCGTCTATGTCTCGTAAAATTATAGCAAAATGTAGTGTGTTAACTTTGCTGAGGGTATGTTAGATTTATATTAATTGGTTTTACCAATTTACAAGGTGTTGGACTTGGTCTGTTTCTTTGTTATGATTGGTGCATAATTATTTAAATAAAGTGGTTTTTTACCTAGCAATGAGGTTGGGTAAAGAGAATCAAGGGGAGCAGCATGGATATAGGTCAGTTACTCGCTACAGCAGCAAACTTAATGATCACCGGTATGGTAGGCGTTTTCGTTTTTCTTTCGTTGTTGATATCAGCAATTACCATCATGTCTAAATTAGCGAGCCGTTTTGAACAGCCGGTTATAGCGCCTGCGCGCACACCGTCAATCAAAGCACCAGGTGTGCCAAGTGCGCACATTGCGGCGATCAGTGCAGCTATCGCTCAGTACAAAAATAAACAAAAACTATAAGGGGTGACTTGTGGCTAAATTAAAATTAACCGAATTAGTACTTAGAGACGCGCATCAATCATTATTAGCAACGCGTATGCGTTTAGATGACATGCTGCCAATTGCAGAAAAACTAGATGATGCGGGCTACTGGTCTATTGAGTCATGGGGTGGAGCGACATTTGATTCATGTATTCGTTATTTAGGCGAAGATCCTTGGGAGCGTATTCGCGCTCTTAAAAAAGCCATGCCAAATACTAAACAACAAATGCTACTGCGTGGTCAAAACTTACTAGGCTATCGTCATTATGCTGATGACGTGGTGGAAAAATTTGTTGAGCGTGCCCATAAAAACGGTGTTGATGTATTTCGTATTTTTGATGCGATGAATGATGTTCGCAATCTTGAAACTGCCATTAAAGCGGCAATTAAAGTGGGCGCACACGCCCAAGGAACAATTTCATATACAGTAAGCCCAGTGCATACACTTGATATGTGGTTAACGCTTGCTAAACAACTTGAACAACTAGGTTGCCACTCCATTTGTATCAAGGACATGGCCGGTTTATTAAAACCCTATGATGCAGAAGAATTGATCAAGGCATTAAAAGAAACTGTCTCTATTCCAATTGCGATGCAGTGCCATGCAACTACAGGTTTAAGCACCGCGACATATCAAAAAGCAATTGACGCGGGCATTGATATGCTTGATACCGCAATTTCATCAATGAGTATGACGTATGGGCACAGTGCCACGGAAACAATTGTCTCGATTGTTGAAGGTACAGAGCGTGATACCGAACTTGATTTAAATCAGCTTGAAGAAATTGCTGCATATTTTCGTGATGTTCGTAAAAAATATGCCGCTTTTGAAGGCAGCCTAAAAGGTGTTGATGGCCGTATTTTATTAGCGCAAGTGCCAGGTGGCATGCTAACAAATATGGAAAACCAGCTAAAAGAGCAAGGCGCTGCGGATAAGTTGAATGAAGTACTGCTTGAGATCCCACGTGTTCGTGAAGACCTAGGCTTTCTACCTTTAGTTACACCAACATCACAAATTGTCGGCACTCAGGCTGTACTTAATGTATTAACTGGAGAACGCTATAAAACAATAACTAAAGAAACAGCTGGCGTACTAAAAGGCGAATATGGCCTAACACCAGCGCCAATGAACAAAGAATTGCAAGAACGAGTACTTGACGGCGCAGAGGTGATCACTTGTCGTCCTGCAGATCTATTAAAACCAGAACTTGAATCGTTACAAGCTGAGTTGTTAAAAGAAGCGCAAGAGCAAGGTCTAGAGCTTGCTGACGAACAAATTGATGATGTTTTAACCTATGCGCTATTCCCACAAATAGGTTTGAAGTTCATTAAAAACCGTAATAATCCGGATGCTTTCGAAGCTGCACCAAGTACCGAGTCAGCTAAGAAAGAGCAGCCTGTTAGCAATAAGCCAAGTAACAACAAAACTGTTAAAGCAGAGCAATACAGCGTAAAAGTTGACGGTAAAGTTTATGACGTTGTTGTAGCACAAGGGGGAGAGCTTAAAGAAGTAACACTTAAAGATAGCGAACTTATTCCGCAATCTGCGTCGGTTGCATCGGGTGAAACCCTCAACGCCCCACTTGCAGGTAACATCTTTAAAATTAAGGTCAAAGCAGGGCAAACTGTCAATGAAGGCGATGTTGTGATCATCATGGAAGCGATGAAAATGGAAACTGAAATCCGCGCCACTCACACAGGTTCCATCGCTGAAATCCTGGTTGCTGAAGGTGATTCAGTGGCAACGGGTGACGCTATGATTGCAATAGCTTAGGAGAGCAGAGGATGGATGCATTATTAAACCTCTGGCAAGCAACGGGTATTGCTAATTTTACATTTCCTGCGCTCATTATGATCGCAGTGGGCTGTTTATTGTTATATCTCGCAATTGCGCGTAGCTTTGAGCCATTATTATTATTACCGATTGGCTTTGGTGCAATCTTAACTAATATCCCCGTAGCGGGCTTATCAGACCCTGGTGGTTTGCTGTATTACGTTTATCATATCGGTATCGATACTGGAGTGTTTCCGCTGCTGATATTTATGGGCGTTGGTGCACTCACAGATTTTAGCGCCTTAATAGCAAACCCTCGGATGTTATTATTGGGTGCGGCGGCGCAATTTGGTATTTTTGCAACCTTGTTTGGCGCAATTTTACTCAACTATGTACCTGGGTTTGAATTTACCCTGCAAGACGCGTCAGCAATTGCGATTATAGGTGGTGCAGATGGCCCAACAGCAATATTCTTAGCATCTAAACTAGCCCCTGATTTATTGGGTGCCATCGCCGTAGCTGCATACTCATACATGGCGTTGGTGCCAATTATTCAACCACCGATCATGCGTGCGTTAACCACACCAGAAGAACGTAAAATTCAAATGCCACAGTTACGTACAGTATCTAAAAAGGAAAAAATCATTTTCCCGCTAATGGTACTTACATTAACGATGCTATTTTTACCCGCAGCGACACCGTTAGTAGGCATGTTTTGCTTAGGCAACTTAATGCGTGAATCGGGAGTGGTTGATCGCTTAAGTAACAGTGCGCAAAACGAGATCATTAATATCACTACTATCTTTTTAGGACTTGCTGTTGGCTCAAAGCTGGCTGCTGATAAGTTCTTAACGGTAGAGACGCTTGGTATTTTGGTACTCGGGGCTTTGGCTTTTGCAATCGGTACGGCTTCAGGCGTATTTATGGCAAAAGGTATGAACAAGTTCTCTAAATCCCCTATCAACCCGTTAGTAGGTGCTGCAGGTGTATCAGCTGTACCAATGGCTGCACGAGTAGTTAACAAAGTGGGTCTTGAAAGTAACCCGCATAACTTCTTGTTAATGCATGCAATGGGACCAAACGTTGCAGGTGTACTTGGTAGCGCTGTTGCTGCGGGTATTTTGTTAGCACTAGTAGGGTAAGCAAAGCATAAAACCATAATCAACGAGCTTGGGTATGGCGAGGTAACTTTTTACTTCCAACCGATTGGCGCAGTATTTACTGCGCTTTTTTTTGCCCGCTTTTTAGGTATACTCAGTAGATATTCAACAAATAAGGAATGGTATGAATATCTTCGTGATTTTAATTTCATTGTTTGTCGCACTTATAATTCTGGTGCCATTACTTGAAAAGTACCAGTCTAAAATGGGCCTAGATGGCGCGACTAAATACGCCAAATACATCTGGCCGTTGGTGATGATTTCATTGGTTGTACAGTTGATTTATGTGTTGGTGCGGTAGAGCATAGCCGTCAGCCGTCAGCCGTCAGCCGTCAGTTTTAAGGTTAAGGGCAGCTAGGAGCGGTAAGTTGTAAGTGTTAAGCTGCCCGGCGTTAAAATTGGCTACATGGGTAGTGGTTGAACACCGAGAAATCCAACGAAAAATACCCTTTCAGACAACATCAAGGCACAGCATTATCGGATATTTTTATTTCTGCACTTTGGGCAAAGCCTTTTAAATGGATTATTAATAAAGTCAATTTACTCGTTCTTTATTGACTGTTATTTGTCCTTTAAAGTGACTTGATATATTTTTTTAATTATAATGTACGACATTACCGTACATTATTGAGGTTTAATTATGGATAGCATCAGCGTAAATCAATTTAGAGAAAACTTAAAAACATACGTAGAGCAAACTGTTAGTGACCATGAGCCAATAAAGGTTACACGGCGTTCAGGAGATGCATTTATAGTTATGAGTGCCGATGACTGGGAACGAGAGCAGGAAACTTTACATGTTTTACAGAGTAGTAGTTTAATGCAACAAATCGCTGACTCCATGAAAACTCACACAACTAGGTCAGGTTATAAACCCACACAAGAGCAGCTAGATGAGATCATTAACCTTTGAGGGTCAAACTTGGTTCACCTATGAGCAACTACGAGAGAAAGATAAAAAGTTGCATACAGCATTATGCAAAATACTAAAAGAAATGATGCGCTCAGATCCAAGTAAAGGCTTAGGTAAACCAGAGCCTTTAAAGCACAATTTATCAGGATTATGGTCAAAGCGTATATCGCAAAAAGATCGGTTAATTTATAAGTTTGATGATCAGTGCATATATATTTTTGCCATTGGTGGGCATTACGACGACCATTAGAAAAATAATCTTATTAAGAGGCAAAAATTGCTAGCCAAAATCAGCGACGAAGGAGTAAAGCTAATCGTGTTTTCTCTCATTTAAACAATCTGTTAGCAGATATAGCTAAATTATCGCTGTGTATTATTGGTCTGGAAGCCTGCTCTGGCATGTATTATTGGGTGAGAAAGTTCTGTAAATTCGGTCACAACCTAATGGCTGATGGCTTAACAAAAACCGTTGCTATTTGCATAGCAACGGTTTTATATTTTCTGACCGCTGACCGCTGACCGCTGACCGCTTTATTTAAGCGCTAGCTGTAGTTCTCGATTACGCTCTAGCTGGGCTAAGAAGTTATCTGCGATTGGTTTAAACTTAGCAAGTTCGTCACGTGGTAACGGCTCTGACTTTGGTAACTGAACTGTTTTAGGATTACGATGCACGCCGTTAACCAAAAACTCATAGTGTAAGTGAGCACCAGTTACTCGGCCTGTAGCGCCTACAGTACCAATCTTTTGGCCTTGTTTAACTTTTTGACCAGTTTTAACCGCACGTTTATTTAAGTGTAGGTACTTAGTTACGTACTGAGTGCCATGGCTAATAAATACGTAGTTACCGTTATACTTACTGTAACCTGATTTAATTACTTTACCATTCCCCGATGCAACAACGGGCGTTCCTGTGCGCGCCGCGTAATCAATACCGTTATGTGGTTTTACGGTTTTAGTTACTGGGTGCAAGCGACGTGGGTTAAAGCTTGAGCTAATATACTTAAAGTTAACCGGAGCACGTAAGAATGCTTTTTTCATGCTGCGCCCTTCAGGTGTATAAAAGGTATCATCGCTGTGGCGTATTGCCGCATAACGTTGGCCCTGATTTATAAACTCGGCGGCAATAATTTTACCCGTGCCAATAAATTCACCATCAACATAATGAGATTCGTAAATTAAGCCAAACTGATCGCCTTTACGAATATCGTTAGCAAAATCCACATCCCAACCAAAAATATCAGCAAAGTTCATTATTTGCCGCTCGGTTAAGCCTGCAGCAATACCTGAGGTCCAAAAGCTGTTGCTGATTTCGCCACCTGTGGATTTAGTGAGGGTTTCGATTTCTTTGCTATCGATTGATGTATCGTAGTTACCTTCGTCATTTAAGGTTACAAACAAGGTATCTGTTTTTGAAATTACATAACGTAACTGCGCCAAAGAGCCATCTTCAGCTGTGGCAAAACTAAGTATTTCACCAGGGTGAATTTTAGTTAGTTTGCGGGTTTCTGCATTGGTGTTAAGTAATTTATGAACGGTTTGCGCGTCAAAACCAGCGCGCTTGAAGATAAGTGCTAAATTGTCACCGTTCTTTACTTCAAAATCGACTAGATCATATTCTGGTAATTTTGCTGCGTCTTGTTGCGAATTTAATTCAGTTAATTTCTCAACGTCATCAACTTTAATTTGTAATTCGTAACGTTTGCCAATTTCTAGCGCATCTGCACTATTGTCTCTAGAGGCCGTTGCTTTTTCTGAAGGGATGAGTGTTAAAGCAGCAATCGCAGAAACTAAGCCTAGAATAAGCAATTTGTGTTTTTTTGGGAGTTTATGCACAACGCGAACCATAACGTGCCTTTTCCTGCTGTCAAGATAATTAATCACTAATATTGCAGGATATACTTAATAAAGCGTTAATACCAGTGTTTTGTAGATTTAAACTGGCGCTGATTTACGCTAGAATCACCAGATTGACTGAATTTTTTGGAGTAATACACAGTGGATTTACAAACCGCTCTAGCAGAGATAAAACGCGGTGCCGAAGAAATACTAATTGAAGACGAGCTAGTTGAGAAACTAAAGTCTGGTAAAAAGCTAAAGATCAAGGCGGGTTTTGATCCAACTGCGCCAGATTTGCACTTAGGCCATACAGTGTTAATTAATAAAATGAAAACCTTCCAAGACTTAGGTCATGAAGTGATTTTCTTAATTGGTGATTTCACCGGCATGATAGGTGACCCAACGGGCAAAAATGTAACCCGTAAACCACTTACCCGTGATGATGTATTAGCTAACGCTGAAACATATAAAGAACAAGTATTTAAAATTCTTGATCCGGCTAAGACCACAGTTGCCTTTAATTCCACATGGATGGAGAATTTAGGCGCTGCAGGTATGATCAAGTTAGCAGCACGACAAACTGTTGCTCGTATGCTAGAACGTGATGATTTTAAAAAGCGTTATGCTGGCGGGCAATCAATAGCGATTCATGAGTTTTTGTATCCATTAGTGCAAGGCTGGGACTCAGTGGCGCTTGAAGCTGATGTTGAGCTCGGTGGTACTGATCAACGTTTTAACCTATTAATGGGTCGTGAGCTGCAAAAAGACGAAGGACAAAAACCACAAACCGTATTAATGATGCCTTTATTAGAAGGTACAGACGGTGTGCAAAAAATGTCTAAGTCATTAGGTAACTACATTGGTATTACTGATGCACCGAACGATATGTTTGGCAAAATCATGTCTATTAGTGATGAATTAATGTGGCGTTATTATGATTTATTAAGCAGCTTATCAATTGACGAAATTGCTGCGCTGAAAGATAAAGTAGCACAAGGTACTAATCCGCGTGATATTAAAATCGATTTAGCAAAAGAAATGATTGCTCGTTTTCACAGCGATGAAGCGGCGGCGGGTGCGCATGAAGATTTTATTAAACGTTTTCAAAAAAATGCCTTACCTGATGATATTCCAGATATGACAGTAACGATTGATGAAGATACCGTATTTATTACTAACTTGCTTAAAGAAGCAGGGTTAGTGGCAAGTACTTCAGAAGCGATGCGAATGATCAAACAAGGCGCAGTTAAAATCAATGGCGAAGAAAAGGTCACTGATACTAAGCTTGAAATTGCAAAGGGCACGACGGCTATTTATCAAGTCGGTAAGCGTAAGTTTGCAAATATTACCTGTGCTTAATAGGTAAAGAATGAAAATTCAGTTAGGTAGTTAAGTAATAAAAACCAGCTTCGGCTGGTTTTTTTCTATCTGTGATTCAGACAATTATTTTAACCAGCTCAACCCCCAAGATCACTAATAACCAAAAACCACGCGCTTGATTGAGCCGATTTATCAATACAGCAATATCATCAGCCTGTGGTAAACGCTCAGTACCAATACGCATTTTATCAAATCGAGTACCTTGGTATATCGCAGGGCCGCCTAATTGCACACCAACAGAGGCGGAACAACAACTTAATAACCAGCCGCTATTTGTTTGATAAAAGTGCCGTCCATAATGCTTGATATAATGAATGCTCAATTTACTGGCTTTACTTGCTGCAACAGTTAGCGCCAATATCCGCGTAGGGAACCATTCAAGAATATATAATAGCCAACTAAGTGATTTTAAAAATGGGCTATTAGGCAACATATCTTTGCGCCAAGCTTGGTGGATCAAAGTCAGTAAGCGATAAGCCAGTGCAGCCATAGGACCAAAGAGTAGATAAAAGAAAATCACGCTAAAGTAATGACGGGCAACTCTTAAGATCAGCGTTTCCATAATGGCTTTACAAATCCCAGGGCTTGATAATTTATCGACTTGGCGAGCAAGTAGCGGTTTTAATAACTCTCGGGCTGTAGACTTTTGATTTTGTTTAACGAGTCGTGCAATGCGCAGTGCTTTGCTTTCTACACTTCGCCATTCAAGGCTTAAATAAAGGATTAATCCGGCTAACAGTTCTGGGTAATAGGCAAATTCAAGCAGTAAAATCACTAAGGTCATGATCACTAAAATGACTAAGCTGAAACACAGCGAAGAGGATAAATACTGGTAACTGGCATGTTCACTCTTGCGAAAAACGCGTTTGCCAAGTGCTCTAAATACTGCAGTTAAAAATGTATTTGGGTGATACCAGCTTACCAAAGGCAAAAAGCGCTCAGCAAGGAGCGCTAATATAAATACAATAAAGTCCACATGTTGCTGAACTAAATTGGGTAACACCTTATAGCGTTACCGTTGTCAGCTTTTCTAGTAATGCGACCACCATTTTTGATGAATTAACTGAGGCGGTTTCTAGGTATTCTTCAAACGACTGTGGTGATTCTTTACCTGCAATATCAGACATTGAGCGGATCACTACAAACGGTGTCTCTAAAGTAAAGCAAGCTTGTGCAATAGCTGCGCCTTCCATTTCTACAGCTAACATAGTGGGAAAGTCAGAACGGGCTTTATCAATACGCACTGGGTCACACATAAATGAATCACCGGTACAAATTAAACCGACTAAGGTTTTAACATCGCCGATTTGGGCAATACTTTGTTCTGCGGCGTCAATTAATTTAGGGTGCGCGGCAAAACCAGCTGGCATTTGTGGCACCTGACCAATCTCATAACCAAATGCGGTTACATCAACATCGTGATGACGTACTTCTGATGAAATTACCACGTCGCCTACGCTCAGTGATGGAGCAAAACCACCGGCAGAGCCTGTGTTGATCACGCAATCTGGCTGAAAATTATCAATCAATAAGGTTGTGGCAATACTCGAGGCTACTTTACCGATACCTGATTGCACTAAAGTCACTGTGTTACCAGCTAACTCACCGGTATAAAAAGTGAAACCAGCTTTAGTTAGAACTTGTGGATTTTGCATTGCTTCACGCAAAATTTTAACTTCTGGCTCCATAGCGCCAATAATACCAACATTCATAATTTTAAATTCCTCGAATTAGATGTTTAGATTATACGTGAAGTTAGCGATAAAAAACAAAAAATGCGAGCCTATAAAGCTCGCATTTTATCGTTTAAGAAAACTTATATTTCAGCTAAGGCTGTGGAATGTGCTTTAGCTTGAGAAGGTGACAGTACTGCCGGTTTTGTAACTCGGTTGCGGGTAGGGCGCATACTTGCCGCCGCAGGTTTACCAAGTTTAAACATAATCGCATCACGTACTTCTGATGGACGATAACCTGACTTCACTTTCATACGGATATGCGGGATGCCAGCAGCTTCTAATGCGCCATTAACAAACCAATCACGTTGTGCTTTATGGCCATCTTTGTTGGCGTTATTAACTAAATCAACGGCTGCGACAATGGTCATTTTTTCTTTGTCGATTAATACATAATCAAGCTGTTTGTTTTTGGCTTTTGCGATTGCTGCGCGTTTCGCTTTAGGAGATAAACCTTTTTTGCAATCAATGACATCGATTAACTTCACGCGGCTAACAATTTTATACTGGTCGCCTACAGCACGCTCTAAAAGATTAAGGAAAGAACTTTCAACTTGCGTAAAAACACTGCTTTTACGCGTGAATGGGTAAGGATTTCCGCCATCGTCGGTAAACTTTGACGCAACAACAGATGCCCCAACTACTAATACTAAAATTGATAATAAAGCGAATTCCATACGGTAACTCCACAACAACAAATTGACACTTTAAATTAGATAGCAATTTACGTGCCCAGTTTTTGTGGAGTTACACTTTATTTAAGGCTGGTATCCGTCGTCAATTCCTTTAACGGCAATCGCCACGGCATCATGGGCATGCAGTGATTCATAATGGTTTATTTGCAACCAGTAATCAGCGTATTGAGCTTTTTCTAAGATGGCTTTGATTTTACGCGCCGCGTCTTCGCAGAACATTAAGTTTTGGCCATTTAAACGCGCAAACTCTTGCTCATCTTCGCGCTTAACCGCAGCTTGAACTGGGGTTTTAAGCTCGTTTTCCAATGTGTCGATCAAACTTAAAATATCAAATTCGGTGATATTACTATCGAGCTTAACTTTTACATTAGCGATAGAGCGTTGTGAGTGAGGAGTCGCAACAATACCATCAGTGCTGCCAAGCCAGTTGAGTACTTGTTCATGATTAAGTACTTGCTCATTAAACTTTTCAACAAAGGCTTGTTGAATAAGCTGACGGGCTAAAGCCGCTGAACAAGGGCAAGTCGATGAATAAGTCACATCAAGGCTTAATTCAAAACTCAGTACACCGCGGTCAATTTTTGCCTCTATCGTTAACGGATAGCTTTTCCATCCTGCTTTGCCGCTTAAAAGTGACTTCCTACGCAGTGGTAACTCAAATTTGAACTCTATTTTAGCTTGATCAGATAATCCTTCATGACTTGAAATAAAAGTGTCTAGCGCTTGGGCAATCGTTTGCGGGTTAACTTGCTGCTCGGTTGATAAAGTATCAAGGGCTAAAAACAACCGTGACATATGAATGCCCTTGGCGTCTTCTTTATGTAAGTTCACAAAAGCACGGGCTTTAGCATTGACATGAATAGGTGCAAGATCACGAGATTCGAATATAAAAGGCAGTTCAATATCAGCCATACCAACCCAGTCTAATTTACCTGTTTGTAAGGCGGGAGCTGTATCTGCTATATCGGGCATGTTGCTTTGCATGAAAAATCTCGTAATTGGCAATTGTAAAGCGCGGTATTTTACACGAAATAATTTAAAAATACGTGGTAGATGAAAATTTTCTGTTTTCGTCGCGGAACATGAAAATAGTTAATACAAAAATGCTAAAATCATAGCACTAGTCGTTTTTTTGTAGCTGTGACATCAGCTGATTTTTTATATACTTAAATGTATCGTTAAGAGACAGATTTATATATGGTCGATTCCTCTTTGAGTCCGTGGGCTCGAATACTTTCTAGTTTAATTACTCGATTCGGTGAATTTAAAACCGCAACTATTTGTTATGCATTACTATTAGTGCTGGCATTGATATTATCATGCATGTTTTATTATGTTGCTGTGGGCACAGTGACGCTTGTAGATGTGCTTGCCGTGATGTTTTTTACTGCGGTTGTGTCACCTATCATTATCAGCGTACTGATCAACTCAATACGTCAACTAGATGCTTCCTACGCCTATTTAGACAGCGCCACCAAGCAAGAAAAGCTATTAAACCAAACATTAAAAGATAATATCAATCGATTAAATGTTGAAATTGATGAACGTAAAATGGCTTTTCATGCCAAACATCGTGCAATTGAAGAACTCAGACGAGAAATTGTTGAGCGTAAGAAAACCCAACAAGAACTCGCACAGCAAGGTATGTTACTGCGCTCGATTGTCGATTCATCACCAGATTTATTTTATTACCGTGATAATAACGGCGTATTTGCCGGTTGTAATAAAATGTTTGAAGAAGTCATTGGTAAGCCAAGTAGTGAGTTAATCGGTAAAACTGCAGAAGAAATTTATCCAACGCAATACTTACCAGAAGTGTTGTTAACGGATAACAAGGTCGAAAAAACTCATGCAGCATTAACACTTGATGTTGAATACCCGGTGGGTAATGAAAACCGTTGGTTTGAAATGCGTAAACTGCCGTTTATTAATGATGATGGCGAATACATTGGTTTACTGGCGTTTGGCCGTGATATCACCAGTCGTAAAGAAGCAGCCCAAGCACTTGAAACCGCTTATAAAGATAAAGGGAAATTTATTGCCACCTTGAGTCATGAATTACGCACTCCACTAAACGGTATCGTTGGTTTAACCCGAATGCTACTTGATACCGATCTTGATAAGCAGCAACGAAGCTGGTGTAACACCGTGTTCTCCAGTGCCGAGACATTAGGCAATATATTTAACGATATAATCGACTTAGATAAAATTGACCGTGAACAACTTGATATAGTCACTGACTCAATCAATGTATCTGACTTTATAAATGATGTGGTTAACTTCGCCGGATTGATTGCTGAACAAAAA
The DNA here is from genome assembly GCF_030436385.1 of Pseudoalteromonas sp. KG3. NCBI lineage: Bacteria > Pseudomonadati > Pseudomonadota > Gammaproteobacteria > Alteromonadales > Pseudoalteromonadaceae > Pseudoalteromonas > Pseudoalteromonas sp. KG3. The sequence goes on along the minus strand of NZ_CP098523.1, from coordinate 1,475,310 downwards.
GGCTTAGAGTTTGAAATTAAACGCAAAGGTATGTTGGATATTTACGCACAATTAGATCCAACACGATTACGTCAAGTGGTATGGAATTTAATTAACAATGCCGTTAAATTTACCCAACAAGGCAAAGTGCAATTAGCATGTCGTCGCGAAAACCGGGCGGATGGTGCGTGGTTAGTTATGAAAGTTACCGATACCGGTCAGGGCATTCCACAAGAGCAATTACACCGTATTTTTGACATGTATTATAAAGCCCCCGATTTAAACGGTACTAACGCTATTGGCTCTGGTATTGGTTTAGCCGTTACAAAAGCGTTGGTCACTGCCATGAAAGGGCAATTACATGTCAGTAGTACAGAAGGTGAAGGCAGTTGTTTTGTGGTGGAAATACCGCTGGCGCTTTGTATTGCACCAGCTGAGCACAGCTATGTTGGCCGTAGTTTAAATATTTTGCTGGTTGAAGATGTGCCGCTAAATGCTGAAATCGCGACAAACTTACTTGAACAGCGTGGTCACGAAGTTATCTGGGCTGAAACCGGAGAAGATGCGTTGTCGTTTGTTGAAACTGAAGATGATCTAGACCTTGTATTACTTGATATGCAATTGCCAGATATTAATGGTGATGAAGTTGCGCGTCAGATCCGTGCAGATAGTCATTTCGACAAGTTACCTATTGTTGCACTGACGGCCAATGTGCGTAGCGCTGAAGAAGAACTGCAAGGGATCTCAATTCAAGGAGCGTTAGCTAAGCCAATTAATACCACTAAGCTTGATAAAATGTTGGCAGAACTGTTTGATATTAAGCAGCAACAACAATGCGATGAAACTCGTTTGACAGTTAGTAAAGAAGCCAGTGAAAATATCAATGTAGGGTTATTGGATGTTGAAACCATAGAAGATTTTGTCAACTCGATGGGTATCGTAATATTTAAACGCAGTAGCAGTTTATTTGAAAAACTTAACCCGCAATACCAACAAGAATTGGCGATTTCATTAGCGGATGGCGATCGTGAAGAATATAAATCAGTGGCGCACAAGCTTAAAGGGGCAGCAGGATCTGTTGGTTTAAATGATGTGCAGTTACATGCGAAAAAGATGGAGCATGGCGCGCTTGAAGAAAGTGATGAGGAACTACAGAACTGGTTAACAATATTGGCAGATAAAATAAATGAAGGGCAACAGGCCCTTCATTTATTCTTACAGCAATTAGCACGTTAATGCTGCAGGTGTTTGATAAAAAAGATATTAACTATCAATCTTACCAATGAAACGATAACCTTCACCATGGATGGTGCTGATAAGCTCAGATGTACTGTTATCACTTTCAAAATGCTTTCTAATACGACGGATCGTTACGTCAACAGTACGGTCATTTGCACGAAGTTCACGACCAGTCATATGCTTGATCAGTTGCTCACGGCTGAAAATACGGCCCGGAGAGTCAAGCATTAAACGTAGTGCTCTGTATTCACCTTTCGGTAAACGTTTAGCATCACCATTTGGTGAAGTTAAACAGCGGCTATTTTCGTCAAGTTCCCAGCCATTGAATGTGATCACACCATTTGTTTCAAGGCTTGTTTCTTCACCGCCGAGAGCAGTACGAGAAAGCAAGTTACGAGCACGAATAGTTAATTCACGAGGGTTGAACGGTTTAGTAATATAATCGTCCGCACCAATTTCTAGGCCTAAAATACGGTCTACATCGTTATCACGACCGGTTAGGAAAATAAGTCCAACGTTACGCTTTTGACGTAATTCACGCGCTAAAATTAGCCCGTTTTTGCCTGGTAGGTTGATGTCCATAACTACAAGGTTCACATCATCATTATTTGTAAGCTTGTCATGCATGTCATCGCCATCAATGGCTTCAATAACTTTGTAACCTTCAGCTTCAAATAAACTAACGAGGTTTAGTCGAGTTACGTCTTCATCCTCTACAATCAGAATGACTGGCGTTTGCATTATTAATTAACCTTTTTCGGAATATTTTATTTACAATTAATTCGGTATTGTATTATAAAACCGAATACTAGTGATTATAGGAGTATATCCAATTGTTAACAAGTAAAATCAATTCGGATGAAATTTAGAAACAGCTAATAACCGAGATTGCACTTTAAAACTACAGCGCAACAACTGCTGTCTATTGATATACAGTCGGATTTTATTCCCTTCTTGGACCAAAGAAATAACGCCACCTTTTTCTAAAAAATTAATACTCTCACCAACTGTTAAGGTATTTAATGAAATGGTATCGATCCAAAGTGGAATTATATCATCTTCCATTGTTTCATCAATGTATGTGATATCACAAATGCGAGAAAGTTCAGAAATTTGCTGATTTTTATCAATTAACACAGTTTCAATCGGCATATTGTTAATTTTAAGGCTAGAATTATCATTCAATAACTTACCAATGCCATGTTTAGTGTCATAAAAACAAAAAGTCACGGCCTGATTATTGTTAACTTGCGGGAATTCGATGAACTTTGCAATCTGAAATAAAAATGCTGACTTAACTTGTTCCGGTGACTTAGCCTGTAAAATCCCAGGAAAAATGATTATCAGAGTAAATAATAAACTGCTTAGTTTCATGGTTTACTAGCCTGAGTCAACGGCAAGGTAATAATAAAACGGGTTCCTTTTGAGCTTTGATCATCAAAATAAACACTGCCGCCTAAGGCTTGTGTAACTAAATTGTAAACTAAATGCATACCTAAGCCACTGCCTCCTTCGCCACGTTTAGTGGTAACAAAGGGATCAAAAATACGTTTCTTAATACTTTTATCAACGCCAATACCATTATCATAGTAGTCAATGATCAGACTACTCTCGTTACGTTCAACAGTGATTTCGATTTCATTATTTTGATTATCTCGAAAGCCATGAATTACAGAGTTACTCAATAATTGCTGCAATACTTGCTGTAGCGGACCAACTTTAGTTTCAAACATCAATTGAGGTGAACAATGAATAACAACGTTAGGAGCTTTGACAAGTAAATCAGCACGCATTGATAACATTACATTGGTGATCAGTTCATGCATATTAACCAGTGAGTTTAGTTCACCATCTTGGTTAACTGCTACTCTCTTAAAACTGGAAACCAGCTCAGCAGCGCGATTTAAATTTCGATAGATAAGGTCTAAATTTTCTATGCCATTATCGATAAAGCGTTTCAGTTGACTTGAGGTCAAGGTTTTTTGCTCAAATCCTTGGCTTATTTCTGCCAGTTTATCGCGCAGTAGGGTAGAGCCGGTGATCCCTAAACCTATCGGTGTATTTACCTCATGCGCAACACCTGCAACCATTTGCCCTAACGAGGCCATTTTTTCACTTTCAACAATTTGGTTTTGGTATTGATGCATTCGTTCCAGTGTTGTTAGTAATTCTTGGTTGGCTTCTCTAAGTGCGATAGTACGTTGATTTACTTTTTCTTCTAAACTTTGGTTTAGCTGTTTAATTTCTTGCTTATCATTTTTATGTCGCTCGATTTGATTTTGCGTGCGTGTCAGCATGATGTTTAAACTATTGGCAAGCATATTTATTTCGGTGATACTTGTTTTTTCGGCTCGGGCGTTGTAATTGTGATTTTTTGAGACATCTTGCAGTAAAGTACTTAATTGGTCGATTGGATCGGCAATACGTTTTTGAATGCGCTTTGCCACAAAATAAACCAGTACTAAAACGAATAACGTTAAAAGAATATCGATAAGAATTTTTTTGTTTATATAAGCGTTTAGGCGCTCTAATCCGCCACGAATATAGACATAGCCTTTCACATTACCTTCATACATGATTGGCTTGATTAATTCTATGTAATCTTCAGTGATCCTAGGTTGTTTTAGTTGCTCTATACTATCCACGCGCAGTGGCACTGGTGGGGTTTTTTTTGCATTAAAACTGGTAAAAAATACGGGCTTATTAGATATTTCATCAATGGCGTAAATATGGATGTTTTTAACTAGCGGAATACCCTCGAACGATTTAAGTCGTTGCTCTTCGGTTTTTCTATCATCAAACAGTACAGTTACCTGTGCATTAAACGCTATGATTTCTGCGAGAATATTGAGTTTATCGACTATTAGATGCTTTTGCTCTTTAACATCAAGGTATGTAGATATAGAAATAGATAATGATAAACACAAGGCCGTAACAAACATTACTGCGCTGATCAGAGCTTTACGAATACTTGTTTGCGACGTTGATTTAGGCATTATTGTGATGAAGGCCGAATATATAATTTTGATAGAATTACCGTAAGTCTAGCAAAGAGCTATCAAAGTAACTAAAAAATATCCTAAGTTTGTTGAAAAGCTGCCTATTTTATTTTTTGGCAGCTTTATTGAAGTGTTACAGTATCGAATTGGGGTCGCAGTTAGCTGCTATATACCGAAAACTTATTGGTTTTATGAACTGTTTGGTAAGTGCCAAACTGGGCCTCTAAAATAGGTGGGTATTTTAAGAAACAGTTTGCAACAATGGTTAATTTACCTTGCTTGGTTAAGTGCTGTTTAGCGCCACTTAAAAATTGTTCGGCAACAGTGTAATCAGTAGCAATACCAGTATGAAACGGTGGATTTGAAATAATTAATTCAAATTTACCTGTTACATTTGCTAATCCATCACTTAATAAGGCTTTACCGCTGACATTGTTAAGCGCTAAAGTTTGCTCGGTTGCATAGGCGGCAAGGGCACTTACATCTGTGCAAGTAAAGTTCAGTGCAGGGTTTTTTAAGCCTAAAAAAGTTGCAATTAAACCAGCACCACAACCAAAATCCAACACATTACCAGATTTTATAGTAGGCGCATTCTCAAGCAGTATTTTAGTACCGCCATCAAGTTCACCATGATTAAAGACCCCAGGTATGCTGATCGCGCTAAAACTCATACCTGCTACATCTACACTAAATTGTTTGTGGTAGCGAGTGATAACAAACTCAGAGAGTTTAGCTATTTCTGTAAATAAATACAGAGCACAATGGCGGGCACTGTCTATTTTATTACTGTATTCGCAGTGGCTACTAAATTGCTTTTCAATTGATTTTACGCCACTTTTATTTTCGCCAACCACCAGTAACTCGGCATCAGGATTAATAACAGCACGGATGTTATCCAGCGTCATTAGTGCTTCGGGCTTGGCTTTAGGATAATAATAGATAACTAAATCAAAATGTTTTGCAGTTATTTCGTGGCTTACGCAAACATCAATGCCTTTGATGTTTTTTGCAAATTCACCATTAGCATGGTTGTAGCTAAAAGCGCTAATTTTGCTGTTTGGATTTAGCTGTTGCAACTGTGACAAAAAGCCATCTTGGACAAAATTAACCACCAAAATAGAGTCTGCCTTGAGGTTTTCGCTATTACGAAGTAACAACGAACTAGGATTGGTTAATGCGCTCATAAATGGCTTGCCTTTGATTAATTAATTTAATTAGCTAATGCGTTCAAACATTAAATCCCAAACACCGTGACCTAAACGATGGCCGCGTTGTTCAAATTTAGTCAACGGACGTAAGTCAGGGCGTGGAACATAATCGTTCGTTTGTGATTGGTTAGTAAAATGCTTGGCAGTTTGCATTACTTCAAGCATATGCTCTGCGTAGTTTTCCCAATCAGTGGCCATATGAAACACACCACCAATTTTTAACTTACTGCGTAGACTTTCAACAAATGCTGGTTGCACAATACGGCGTTTATGATGACGCTTTTTATGCCACGGATCAGGGAAGAATAATTGCACCGTGGTAATGCTACCTTCGGCTATACAGTCAGCAAATACCTCAACAGCGTCATGTTCAAAAATACGTAAATTGGTGATGCCTGCTTCGTCGGCATCCATTAAACATGCGCCAACACCTGGGCGGTGAACTTCAATACCAATAAAGTTTAGGTGTGGAGCGTTTTTAGCCATTTCAACTAATGACTTACCCATACCAAAACCAATTTCTAATACAACATCGTTGTCATTGCCAAATACTTGCGCTAAATCAAGCATGCCATTTTTGTGCTCAAGGCCCATTGTTGGCCAGCATTTTTCAATTGCTGCAGCTTGTCCTTTGGTTAAACGACCTTCGCGTTTAACAAAGCTGCGAATTGTACGAATATATTTACCTTCTTGCTTTGCTTGCTCAAGGTTATCGTTACTTGAATCACTCATATATTTTGGCCTGATGAAAACAACATGTCTTAAAATGGTGGCGTATTATCCCTGACCAAGGCGTTGATCACAAGTACTTGACCTTTTTATTAACTGCAATAGACTGAGCGCCATCAAGGGTCGAGTCATAAAAGTAGTAATTTTGAAGTTAAATAACAGTGAAGCAAACTGGTTTTCTCAGCAAGTTGTCGATTGGTATCACCTACATGGACGTAAAACGTTACCTTGGCAGCTAAATAAAACACCATACAAAGTCTGGGTATCAGAAGTCATGTTGCAACAAACTCAAGTTGTGACTGTTATTCCATATTTTGAAAAGTTTATGGCAAGTTTTCCAGATATTATTGCTTTAGCAAATGCAGATGAAGATCAGGTACTGCATCATTGGACTGGGCTGGGTTATTACGCGCGTGCACGAAATTTACATAAAACAGCAAAAATTATTCGTGATAAATACAACGGGGTCTTTCCCACAACACTCGATGAAGTTGTTGCGTTACCTGGAATAGGGCGCTCAACTGCTGGCGCTGTATTATCGTTATCACTTGGGCAACATCACCCAATCTTAGACGGTAATGTAAAGCGGGTATTGGCACGCTATTTTATGGTTGAGGGTTGGTATGGGGTTAAAAAAGTTGAAAACCAACTGTGGCAATTAACTGAGCAACTCACCCCAAAAGAGAATGTTACTGAGTTTAATCAAGCGATGATGGATTTAGGCGCAAGCCTGTGTTCACGAAGTAAATTTGACTGCCAAGCTTGCCCATTAAACGCGCGTTGCGAGGCATTTAATAGCGATCTGGTGAAACAGTTTCCTCACTCGAAACCTAAAAAAACAGTACCCAAAAAGGTGTGCCATCAATTGATAGTGCGATGTGATGAGCAAGTTTTGATGGAAAAAAGGCCTAACTCAGGTATTTGGGGTGGATTATTTAGCTTTTTTGAGTTTGAGCAAAAAGCCCAGTTAGATACATTTTTGGCTCAACAAGGTCTTGCACTGACAACTGATGCTCTGGAGCCTTTCACTCATGTATTTTCGCATTTTGAATTAACGATTAATCCTCATGTGTTAAAGCTAGCTAAAATACCAGATGTAGTTAATGAGCGGCAGCTGGTTTGGTACCCACTAGATCAGTCAATAGAAGTCGGTTTAGCCGCACCAACTAAAAAGCTAGTTAAACAAATCGCTTCAATAGTTTACACTAGCTAATATCGATTTTAAGTGAATAAGAGGTCTATCATGGCACGTACAGTATTTTGTCAAAAGTTACAAAAAGAAGCAGAAGGGTTAGGATTTCAACTTTACCCAGGTGAGCTTGGTGAAAAGATCTTCAATAATATTTCTAAAGAAGCGTGGGGTCAGTGGCAACACAAGCAGACTATGCTAATTAATGAAAAGCATTTAAATATGATGGATCCTGAGCATCGCACTTTTTTAGAGCAGCAGATGGTCGGATTTCTATTTGAAGGTAAAGAGGTAGAAATCGAAGGCTATCGTCCACCAGAAAAATGATTTTCTATAGTAAAAAAGGGCTGTTAAAGCCCTTTTTTATTGCTTAAATTAAATCGTATCATCTTGCACTTGAGCATTACGTACTTGCTCTTTTAAATATTGCGCAACACGTGAATATTCAATTTCTAAATTATCACGCAGTTCAATCAACTGATCACTGGTTAAATCTTGCTCTTTGCACTGACTTTCAAAATCAGCGGCAAGCTCTGCTACTTTCTCTGCACCGATAGTTTTTGATATTGATTTTAATTGATGACACGCCGAGATGATTATTTCCTTATCTGCGGTCATTACGCCGGTATTTATTTCTTTAGTTAAAGTATGACTTTGCTCTAAATACATTTTAAAGAAGCGCAATTGCTTTGCTTCATCATTATTGATGTACTTGGCAAGCATCTCCAAGTTTATGGGCGTTGTAGGTTTAGTTGGTTTAGCGGCGATAGGCCCTTGCTTGCTTATATCACTCCATCTATTGAGGGTTGCCTCTAGCGTGTTTAATTCAACCGGTTTAGTAATGAAGTCATTAATACCCGCGTTTAAACAGCGCTCTTTTTCACCTTTAAGCGCATTTGCGGTTACTGCGATAATATAAGGTTGGGCGTTAATATCCTCAAGCTGTGAGGCTTCGTCACGGATTTTTTCAACCATGTCATAACCAGACATTTTAGGCATGTGCAAATCGGTTAAAATTAATGGGTAATGACCGCTTTGCCACATTTTTAAACCTTCTTCACCGTTTTCAGCAACCTCTACACCAAAGCCTAATAAGTGCAATTGATCGGTGAGCACTTGCTGATTCAAAATATTGTCCTCAACGAGTAATACCAATTTGTTCTCATCGCGAGCTTGCTCAACACTTAAATAATTATTAAGGGTTTTAACCGGCTTAACTTGCTTTGGTGTGTGCAGCCCAGCTGCAACTAATAACGACATCATAAAGTTTGACTTACACAACGGCGCTGCATTTAGGTAAAAAATGTTCTGATGATTGATTGCCGTTTCGTCTAATTTACTCAGTACCACGACTTGCTGGTTATTATCTTCAAGGGTGTACAATAAACGGCGTAATAAATAATTAATATTATCCATTGCATCAACACCATCAAGTACCCAGATAATACCGGGCGTATCTTGATGTTGTTCAACTTCTTCAACGGTTTGTACCGTAATTGTTTTAGCACCCATAAATGATAGGTAACGATTTAGGGTTTGCTTTCTGGTTGGGTGCTCTGTAACAAGCACAACACGGTGATCTTTTAATGCATTTTTATGCGCGTACTTAATACTGTTTTCGGTGCTAAATGGCAGCTCCACGACAAAGTCACTACCAATTCCTACATTACTAGTGACATTAATTGAGCCCAGCATTAGCTCAGTTAAACTTTTACAAATTGATAAACCTAAACCGGTTCCGCCGTATTCTCGGGTAATAGAGCCCTCGGCTTGGATAAATGGATTAAATATTTCTCGAAGCTGGGCTGGGTTCATGCCTTTACCGTTATCACTTACGGTAAAGCGCAAAGTGAAATGATCAGTGGTGTTTTGTGCCACTTCTACCGAAATTCTCACATAGCCTACACGGTCGTCATTACTGCTGGTAAATTTAATCGCGTTACTACATAAGTTATACAACACTTGGCGTACACGAACAGTATCACCAATTAAGTTAATCGGGATATCAGGAGCTATGGCAAGTTCTAACTCTAATTGGCGTTTTTTAGCTACCGATGACAAGACTCTGGCAACTTCCTCTATGGTATCTGAAACTGAAAAAGGAATTGTATCTATATTGAGTTTACCGGCTTCAATTTTTGAGAAATCCAAAATATCATCCAAAATCCCCAATAATGAAAAGGCTGATTCACGAATAATAGTACTTAAGCGATGCTGGGCGCCATTGAGCTCGGTTTGTCTCAATAAATCTATCGTGCCAATAACGCCATTCATTGGCGTGCGTATTTCATGACTCATAGTCGCTAAAAAAGTTGTTTTTGCTTCGCTTGCTTGTTCAGCTCTTTGGCTCGCTTTTTCAAGCGCTAAAGTACGGTTTTGTACTTCTGTTTCAAGGCTACTTTGTAGGTTCTGTAAGTCTTGTTGGGCGATAGCATTATTGCTGATTGCATTTTGTATTTGCAGCAATAGTTGGTTGATATTTTTAGCAACAACGCCAAGACCAATATCGAGGTTCTCATTAACTTGAGTATTATAACTGTTCGATTTAGTGATGCTTTCTAGCTCGTGGGCAAGAATGTCACTGCTTTTACGTAATCGAGTATTTAGGTAGACGTTAAAAAACATTGCCAGCAAAAATAAGCATACAACAGCAAATCCAGCCATGGCTATTGCAAGTACTAGTGAATGTTGTGGTAACAAGGCTGCAGAATTGAATTTTTGTTTGATGATCAATTCACCAACGGGTTGATCATTTAATTTTAACTGATGATGAATAACACCTTGCTCGGCTAAATGCTGGTCAAGTTTATTAGCTTCAATTACAGGCTTATTGCTGGCAAAGACTAACTGTGCCGGAGCAGTTGTTGGATACCTATATAAGTAGTAATCAAACTGATTATTCAGTGCGACACTTAAATCGAGTAATTTGTTGGCATTATCTTGTCCTGAGCGAGTTAATGCATTTACTAATGGCAGATCTAATTGCTCTGCTAATTGCGTTAAACTTAGTGAGTTTTGTTTTACTTTAGAGTTTTGCGTAGGGTAAAAAGAATATGCAACTACAACGAGTGCTGTTATGGCTAGGTTTATAATTATAAAAAGGGGCAATAGGCCTTTTACAGGAGAAGAAAATTTACTCTGCATTTATTATCCAACTTATCTATTATCAACCGCAATCTAAACAGTCGCTTGTGTACTGGGAATCAATCCTATCATTTACCAGAAATAATTCACTACGTTTTTAGGACTGTTGTACACAAAACAGTTAAAATACCTATCCGATAGATAAATTAAAGAGTACTTGCTGTAAAAAACAGCGTACTTTACATTTATTAATCTCTTTGTTGAAAAACTGTGCAAACAGTTATAAAGAATAAAAAAAAAGTTGACTTGAAAGGGCAAAACCAGTTTAATACGCCGCACGCCCAGATAGCTAAGTCAGTAGAGCTAAGTGGGAAGTGTATAGATTAAAACTGAAATGCCCAGATAGCTCAGTTAGTAGAGCTAAGTGGGAATTGTATTGAAAATCCTTTGTGATTTTTAATTAAAACTGAAATGCCCAGATAGCTCAGTCGGTAGAGCAGAGGATTGAAAATCCTCGTGTCCGTGGTTCGATTCCGCGTCTGGGCACCATTATTAAAGTAATGATGTTTAAATCAAATGATTAAAACATTATTATGCGTGCCTTAGCACACAGTTTAGTGTGCCGACTTAGCTCAGCTGGTAGAGCAACTGACTTGTAATCAGTAGGTCAACCGTTCGACTCGGTTAGTCGGCACCATTTATTTAGATTAAATGTTTTAAAAACATTTAATTAGCACTGTTTAAGTGCCTCGATAGCTCAGTCGGTAGAGCAGAGGATTGAAAATCCTCGTGTCCGTGGTTCGATTCCGCGTCGAGGCACCATTTATTGTTTGATACTAAGTTGTATGCGTCATCGAACTACGTTCGATTACAAAATACATCCATGTATTTTGCCCTGCGGGCCATCCTTCGGATGTTAAAAATTGTTCCTGACAATTTTTTACCGCCTCAGTGCACCATTTATTAAAAGTTATCAATCTTTAAAATTGAAACGTGCCTTAGCACACAGTTTAGTGTGCCGACTTAGCTCAGCTGGTAGAGCAACTGACTTGTAATCAGTAGGTCAACCGTTCGACTCGGTTAGTCGGCACCATTTATTAAAGTAAAATGTCGAGTTTATAGTACGTTTTACAGCACAGTTGATGTGCCTCGATAGCTCAGTCGGTAGAGCAGAGGATTGAAAATCCTCGTGTCCGTGGTTCGATTCCGCGTCGAGGCACCATTTATTCTAGCCTAGCGCTAATATCTGAAATGCCTTTTCCTACTAAATCATAGTTCCCCTACAAAAACACCTAGTTTTCGTCATAACAGACGGAGGCGACTTTGTGAACGCCAGAAACCGCGATAAAGAAACACCTATGAGTTAAAGGCAAGATTTAAATCAGAAGTGACTTTTATGGTCAGTTACTTTATCAGTGCTATAGTTATTTAAAGTAGTGTATTTGGCAGTTAAATTGATGGTGGCTTTAAATAATAGGTTAAATAAATATAAATATTTGCAGTCTTAAAGTAAAAATGGGAACATAAAGCTACAGAAATCAAGGAAGAAAAATTGCATGAATTTAAAGCATGATGTTGCTGAAAATAAATATCAACAATACAGAGATAGAGCCTTAGAGCAGGCACGTAGGAATTTACCAATACAGATAAGGGATAAGGTTAAATTCAGAAATATTGACAATGAAGCACTGCTAATAGCTAAGGTATGGGAATCTTCACCATTAAGAAAAGAGCTTCCCTAGTCATTTGCACAGGGCTTTAAAAAATGGGCGTTTAGACACCCAAATCGCTTGGATCTAGCTGTTTGGTATGAAAATAATTTATGTAGTTTATCAATTGGCTTTCCCACAAAAACAGGGAAGTCTATGAGACTGGATGTTATCGAGAAAAACCCTTGTAATTATCCTTTAGATAAAAGTATTTTTGCGATAAACATAGTTGCTTTTGAAGAGTTCGCAGACTTGATTGGAGCAGATAAAATTAAAATAATGCGTCCTTTAAATGACAGGTTAATCAATTTTTATCGTTCTTACGGATTTATTTATCAAAAAAGTAAGGGTAGTGAACCAGAACATCTGTGGAAATATCTTTAACTGACAGGAGGTGTTTATTATGACTTCTAAAGCTAAATTAGTTTACGTAAATAAATCTAAAGTTAGACCTCCAGAGGGGACTCCTGAGTTTGATGCCTGGATAGAGGCAAGGTCAAAAGCGCGTGCGAAGTTTTATTTTGATGAAAGCAGAGATGTACCAGATTTAGCTGAAAATACTCAGTTTCTATGTGGTTCTTGGGATTTTTTGTCTCAAACAGATGATGAAATAGATGCTGAGAATGAGGCAATGGAAAAAGCTGAAGAATTACGTAAACGTGAAAACTTAAAAGTAATTAAGTAGCGACTTAGTTATACCAGTAAATGAAAAGTCTTAAATTAGAGATAAAACCTATAATTTTTGAAATCACCTTTAATGGTGAGTGAGCATGTATTTTGTTGTGTGAGTGAAATTGACTTCGAGCGCTTTGGTACTGTTTTGGCGTGTGGGTTGAAAATCCTCGTGTCCGTGGTTCGATTACAAAATACGTCCCTGTATTTTGCCCTTCGGGCCATCCTTCGGATGTTAAAAATTGTTCCAGACAATTTTTTGCCGCCTCAGTACACCATTTATATTAAAGCCCTGCATGAAAATGCGGGGCTTTTTTGTTTTAAGAGAAAATTAGCACAAGTAAAGCTTGCCATGTACTCGGTTGAGTTTTCTAATTCACCTTTCACCTTTCACCTTTCACCTTTCACCTTTCACCTTTCACCTTTCACCTTTCACCTTTCACCTTTTACCTTTTACCTTTTACCTTTTACCTTTAATCCCACAAAACCTACGCTTCATCGCTGTTTCCCTTAAGCATGTGTAATGTTATGTAAAGTCAGTTGAGCTATTGCTGTGCTGGTGCTTGAATTACACTCATAAATAGCAGTAATTCAGGTTTTTATATGATTTGGCAACTTAAGCCGAGTTTAGTGGCGGTGAGTGTGTTGCTGCTCAGTGCATGCAGCAATCAGCTCAATCCTACTGAACGTGCGCAAGATATCGCAAATACCCCAGAGCTTTGGCAACAAGCGACTACGTCAGCATTAAAGGTTGAAGATAATTGGCTGCAGCAGCTAGAAAACCCACAAGTTTTTTTTCTTGTTGAACAGGCATTAGCAAATAACCAGCAAATTTTGCAGTCCGGTTATGATGTTGCTATTAAACAGCAGCAGCTAATTGCCACTGGCGCGGCGTTGTGGCCGAGCTTGGATTTATCTGCACGGACGAATCGCAGCAAAGATAATCGCCCAGTTAGTTACAATAATGCCAGTTCGGCAAATTTAACCCTCAGCTACGAAATTGACCTATGGGGTAAGCTATCTGATGCAGAGCGTCAAGCTAACCTTGAATTTTTAGCAGAGCAAGCCAATTTTGAGCAAAGTAAACAGCGCTTAGTAGGCGATGTAGTCAGCGGCTGGTTTAATGTCATCAGTGCGCAAAAGCTATTGGCACTGTATCAACAGCGTGAAAAAAACGCTGAGCAAAATTTGGCAATTATTGAATCGGGTTATCGCCAAGGTTTAAATGCTGCGTTAGATGTGTATTTAACGCGTAATGAACTAAATACTGAACGTTCGCGCATTGCAGGACAAAAAGCGACATTAAATCAAGCTATTCGAACACTTGAACGGCTAACTGGAGATTATCCAAAAGGCGCCTTAACTGTCGAGGCCGAGCTACCATTATTAGATAAACCTATTCCATTAGGTTTACCGTCAGAATTGATCACCCGTAAACCAAGTTTAATGGCCAGTTGGTATCAACTGTTAAGTACCGATGCTAATTTGGCCTATGCCCATAAACAACGTTTTCCCAGCTTAGATTTATCAGCAACGTTAGGTGATAGCACGGATCGAGTAAGCGACTTGTTTTCTCCGTCGAGCCTGGCATGGTCGTTGGTTGGTAGCATTTCTATGCCGCTGTTTGATGCCGGTAGACTAAAAGCAAACGAGGAAGCTGCGCGGTTAGCAGTGCTAAGCCAAGAGCAAAATTATTTAGCGAGTTTGTATGATGCATTTAATGATGTTGAACAAGCTATTTCGCAAGAGCAGTCATTACAACAGCGCTACCAGGCTACGCTTAAAGCGCAAGAAAATGCTATTGCAGCAGAGCAATTATCATTTGAGCAATATCAAAGTGGTTTAGTCACTTACACCACCGTATTAGATGCACAAGACCGCTCTTTTGATGCACAAAGCTCTGTCATCGAAATTAAAAACCAACTTATTATTAACCGTATAAATCTTCATATTGCCCTTGGTGGCGATTTTTCACAGCCAACCAACGCATCAACAGAGCAATAACTATGAACTTAAAAACCAGAAAAATATTGATCCCAGCCGTAGTGATTGCAGCAACCGCAGCAATCGTTATGTTTATTCAAGGTAACCCGCCGCAAGCTAATCGTTTTGCAGCGCCAACTAAAGCACAAATTAGTGTGGCAGTGCAGTTACTAACACCGCAATCATACCAAGTGATGATTGATAGTTTTGGCACCGTAAAACCACGCACGCAAAGTGGCTTAGTTGCTCAAGCATCGGGGCAAATCATTGCGGTTAGTGAGCAGTTTCGCGAAGGGGGCTTTTTTGAAAAAGGGGATGTGTTACTGCAACTTGATGATAGGGATCACCGCGCTGAAGTAAAAGCCGCACAAGCAAACTTATTAACTGCGCAACAGGGCTTACAAGAAGAGCAAGCGCGTGGACGTCAAGCTTTGGTTGACTGGCAGCGTTTAGGTAATGGTGCACAAGCGAGTAACTTAGTGTTGCGCGAACCACAATTAGCTGCAGCGCAAGCACAAGTGTTGTCAGCTCAAGCGCAACTTGAAAAAGCTGAACTTGATTTAGAGCGTACTAAAATTATAGCTCCTTATGCCGGTCGTGTACTCAGTCGCAGTGTTGATCTAGGCCAAGTAGTGTCTAATAATACTCAGCTTGCAACGATTTATGCCATTGATAGTGTGGAAATTCGTCTGCCAATCAAAAATAAAGATTTGCCATTTATAAACTTACCAGAGCAATATCGTGATGGGCAAAAAAATGCACTCGGATCTGCGGTGCATTTCACTTCAGACTTAGTCGGCAAGCAAAGTTGGCTTGGGCAAATTTCGCGTACCGAAGGAGCTATTGATGAAAGCGCCCAACAACTGTACGTGGTGGCACAAATTAATGATCCATACAAAGCAACGGCGCAAAACCAATATCCAATTAAGATAGGGCAATATATTAAAGCGCAGATCAGCGGCAAACAGGTAAACGATGTATTGGTTATTCCTAACAGCACCATTTATCAAGGCAGCTATGTGTATGTTGTTGAGCAAGGCGTACTTAAGCGTAAAGAGATTCGCTTAGCATGGCAAAACGCGACGCAAGGAATTATTGCCAGTGGTTTAACGGCTGGTGAACAGTTGGTACTCACACCGCTTGGTCAGGTGAGCTCAGGTACGCGAGTTAAAGTAATGGGTGAACCTGCAACCTCGACAGAACCTGTGAAAAAACAGCGCCCAAGTCGTGAGCAGCTCGAAGAGATGGCTAAAAAACAAGGTATTACTGTTGAGCAGTTAGTTGAAAAACGCCGTGCAGCAAGATCGCAAGGAGATAAACCATGATAGCTTGGTTTACCAAAAATCATGTTGCAGCTAATTTATTGCTGATCAGCATTGTATTTGCGGGTTTATTTAGTTTAACCACGCAAATACCGCTTGAAGTATTTCCTTCATTTGAAACCGATCGCATTAGCGTTAGCGTATCATTACGTGGCTCAACACCTGAAGATGTGGAGCAAGGGGTGACCATCCGTATTGAAGAATCAGTGCAAGATTTAGAAGGGATCAAACAGATCTCAAGTCGCTCCTCTGAAGGCTCCGCCTCGGTTAGTATTGAAGTTGAAAGTGGCTATGATCCGCGAGAGTTATTAGCTGATATAAAAAGCCGGGTCGATGCTATCAATACTTTTCCAGTTGATGCCGAAAAGCCCGTTGTAGCCCTTGCAGAGCGCAAACGTGAAGTCATCGCGGTCACCGTTGCTAGTGATTATGGTGAAAAAGAAACCCGTGAATACGCCGAACAAGTTCGAGACCAATTACTGCGTTTACCAAGTGTTACGCAGGTTGAGTTAAGTGGCGTGCGCGATTACGAATTAGCCATTGAAGTCAGCCAAGATACGTTACGCCAATATAGTTTAAGTTTAAGTGATATTTCGCGGGCCATTAGCAATTCTAGCTCTGACATCTCCGCAGGGAATTTAAAAACCGAAGGCGGCGACGTACTCATTCGCTCTAAAGGGCAAGCTTATCGCAAAGACGAATTTGCCCAAGTAGTGGTAAAGCATCAAAGCGATGGCACTATTATTCGTTTAGGCGATATTGCTAAAATCAGCGATGACTTTGAAGAAACGCCAGTGCGTACCCGCTTTAACGGTAAGCAAGCTGCGTTTATTGACGTATACCGAATTGGCCCGCAAAGCGCTATTACTGTGGCAGATGAAGTTAAAGAGTTCATTGAAAACCAGCAAACAAATCTGCCGATGGGGTTTGAGCTGAGTTACTGGGATGATGATTCAGAACTGGTTAAAAGTCGTATTGCCACGCTTACCACTAATGCCTTACAAGGCGGCATTTTAGTGTTGGCTTTACTGACGTTATTTTTACGACCGGCCATCGCATTCTGGGTGTTCATTGGTATTCCAGTATCGTTTATGGGCGCTTTTTTAGCCATGCCATTGTTTGGTGTAACACTGAACATTATGAGTTTATTTGGTTTTATTTTAGTTCTGGGAATTGTTGTTGATGATGCCATTGTTACTGGTGAAAATGTTTATACCCATTTAAAAACGGCGGAATCAGGTGAACAAGCGGCTATTCGCGGTACTCAAGAAGTGGCAACGCCGGTAACGTTTGGCGTATTAACGACAGTTGCGGCCTTTTTACCTTTGGCGTTTATTGAAGGTGGCCGTGGCGCGTTATTTGCGCAAATTCCAGTGGTGGTGATCCCCGTGCTATTATTCTCGTTAATTGAGTCTAAGTTCGTGTTACCCGCGCATTTAAAATACATAAAATTACGTCATCAAAAAGGCGAGCCCTCAAAATTTGATAAGTTCCAACAACGTTTTGCCGATGGTTTTGAGCATGCAATCTTAAAATACTATCAGCCCATTTTAAACCTCGCTTTACGCCATAAACTTGCAACGGTGAGTTTGTTTGTTGGTATTTTCTTGATCATTTTAACTATGATCACCAGTGGCTGGACTAAGTTTATTTTCTTCCCACGTATTCCAAGTGAAACAGTGCGGGTTAACTTAACCTTACCAACGGGTACGCCGTTTGAAGTGACTAATAAATATGTCATTGATATGTCGGATAAAGCTCGCCAATTACAAGATAAGTACCGCGATGAAGAGACGGGTGAAAGTGTTATTTTAAATATACTTGCTACTACCGGCGGGCGCGGTGGCGCGTCTAACTCTGGCAGTGTTCGTTTTGAAATAACACCCGCTGAAAGCCGCGACTCAGATATTGGCTCGCGCGAGCTTGCCAGCGAATGGCGCGATTTAATTGGTATTATACCTGGCGCTGAAAGCTTAACTTTTAGAGCCGAAATTGGCCGTAGTTCCGATCCGATTGACGTACAGTTAACGGCAACCTCACTGACAACATTGCAAGAAGTGGCTGATCATGTCAAAGCGCGGTTAGCGACATACCCAACGGTATTTGATATTGCTGATAGTATGTCTGATGGCAAAGAAGAGCTACAAATAGAGCTAACAGAGCAAGGCCTAGCACTGGGGTTGAATCGTGTTGATGTATCGCAACAAGTGCGTAATTCATTTTTTGGAGCGCAAGCTCAGCGTATTCAACGTGGCCGCGATGATGTGCGAGTAATGGTGCGTTTACCAATCGAAGAGCGCCGCTCAGTGGCGGATCTAAAAGATATTTTAATCAATCTACCCGATGGCGGCACTGTGCCTTTATCGCATGTAGCTAAGCTGGTGCCAGGGCAAAGTCCTTCGTCGATAAATCGCATTGATCGCTACCGTACTTTGAATGTTACCGCTGATATTGAAAAAGAAAACACCAATATGACGGTGCTCCAAGCTGACTTAAAAATTTACCTAGATGAGCTTGTACAGCAATACCCTGGTGTAAGTCACTCACTCGAAGGCGAAGCTAAAGAGCAGCGAGAGTCATTTGGTTCACTTGCATGGGCATTGGTTTTTGTGTTTTTTATTATCTACGGCTTATTAGCAATCCCATTTAAATCCTACTTGCAGCCATTGATCGTTATGAGTGTGATCCCATTTGGCATGATAGGCGCGGTAATAGGGCATTGGATCATGGGCATGGAACTGACCATTATGAGCTTACTCGGCATGCTAGCCTTAATTGGTGTAGTGGTGAACGATTCACTCGTTTTGGTTGATTTTATTAATAAAAAACGCAGTGAAGGGGGGGATTTACTGGAGGCGGTAAAAATGGCGGGCGCATCACGTTTTCGTCCTGTGATGTTAACCAGCTTAACGACCTTTATAGGCTTAATGCCGCTACTGTTTGAGAAGGCAACACAAGCGCAATTTTTGATCCCGATGGCGGTGAGTCTTGGTTTTGGAATTATTTTTGCGACCTTTATTACCTTGTTGCTAGTGCCAGTTAACTACTTGTTGATGGAGCGCCTGCAAGGCTGGTTTAAATAAAAAGTTATTCCCCACAATCTATTAGGTTGTGGGGAATACAGGCAAAATTTCTCAAACTATTTTTTCAAGCTGAGGTAAACTAATCACAAAGTAGTTAAATTCAAAGGCTTCAACATGATTGAATACCCGATTGATCAACTCCCACAGCTTATCGATGAGCTTCTGCAATGCGATACCACAGAACGTAAAAACAAGCTGTTAGCCGACGCTAAAGAAACTCTCTCAACTGAGCATTTGTCGCTATTATTTGAAGCATTGCCAAAAGAGCAACGTTTAGATATTTGGCAGCTGTTAGATGAAGACACCCAACACGAAATATTTATTAATTTAGGCGCGGATAGCTGTCGTTGGTTATTACAATCACTTGATGAAGCGGATGGCTTTAAGCTACTTGATGAAGTGAGTGTTGAAGAGTTACTTGAGCTCGAAGAGATCATCCCTGAGCGTTTTGTTGAATATGCACGGCGCCAGTTAGATGAAGTACAAACTAAGCAGTATGAACTCGCACAGCAATATAATCAGGAGCAATTAGGTCACTGGTTGGATTTTGACGCTATTAAAGTATCTGAAAAGCTAACCGTTGCGGGTGCTCGCAAAATATTGCAAAAAGGTTTACCTCAGTACACTGAAGTAATTTATTTAGTCAGCCGTAAAGGCACTTTAATTGGTGAAGTGCCAGTTAATGCATTATTTAAAGCTAATGACTCTGATACTTTGCTGAGCTTTGCAGTGCATGATGTTGCCTCTTTACATGCCGATGATGACTTATATGAAGCGGCAGAAGTGGTGATCCACAGTGAAAGAATGGCGATGCCAGTGGTCAATGCAGATAACAAGCTGCTAGGGCGTTTAAAAGTCACTTCAGCCTACGAGTTGCGCCAAGAAGTAACCGATGAAGCCGCAGCTAAAGCGGGTGGTTTACGAGAAGACGAAGACCTATTTGCCAGCGTTCGTAAAAGTGCTAAGAACCGTGGAATTTGGCTAGGAATTAATTTAGCGACCGCTTTTTTAGCGTCATGGTTTATTGGTTTGTTTGGCGCCACCATTGAACAAGTTGTGGCATTGGCGGTATTGATGCCAGTGGTGGCTTCCATGGGCGGGATTGCCGGTAGTCAAACACTTACCGTTATCGTGCGGGGGTTAGCACTTGGTCAGGTAACAGATTCAAACCGCAAAGCACTACTCAAAAAAGAGCTTAGAGTTGGTGCTGTAAATGGTTGTGTATGGGCTATGGTTATAGGTGTGCTCACTTATGTGTGGTTTAGTGATGTGATGCTCAGTATAACTATCACCGTGGCTATTTTACTTAATTTGATAGCAGCGTCTTTATCGGGGGTGGTGATCCCATCGATTTTAGATAAAATGAAAATCGATCCTGCGTTATCTGGCTCAGTAATTTTAACCACAGTGACTGATATTATTGGCTTTGTGACTTTCTTAGGATTAGGTAGTCTATTATTACTTTAATCAATTGGTTTATTTTAAATAAAGGGAAACAGGATGACTATAAAATTAACGGCAGGACTGATAGTAGTAATAGCAAGTTACAGCGCTGTAGCAAAGGATAATAAACTTTCTGAAGATCCCACCAAAGTAGTTACTCAGCTTGGGGCAAGTTATTCCGATGAAATTAAAGTCAGTGGTTCACTGAGCTTAGATGCAGTCAGAAAATTAAATGCAAGCATTAGCCTTGAAAGTGAAGAGTGACGATTTGGTGGTTCTTGGCTGTTTGATATCGGTATCGTTAATTTTAATTTTGGTAAACAATCGTTCGATCGTGGAGCAGAAAAAACCAGTTATAGCGTAGGCACATTTATGCCGTTGAGCTATTTTGATATTGCTCCTATGGGCTGGCAAATTTTTGCTATGGGTGGTTACAGCCATACCGAGGGTGATATAGCCTGTGAGCTTGATAGTAACGCATGTCCAATTATTGATATGCCATCAACCGATGGCTGGGTGCTGGTACCAAATGCAACTAATGGCGGCTATTTAGGCGCGTTTGCCTTAAAGCCACTGGCTGGGGATTGGACACTGATCACCGCAGCTGCCTATTTCATTCTCAAATACTGCTATTGTTATAAATAAAAACGTTTAAGCTATTTGATTTAGTAATATTTGTTAATTTTTTTATGCAAATATGTTTTAATCTATGTTTATATTTAGCTGCATTAAGCGCTTTCTTAGACTCTATGATAAAAACTTTTTGTATACTCACTATTTTTACATGGGCTTGTCCCGCTAGTGTATTTGCATCTGAGCACTTTAGTGATCACGAACAGTTTTGCCTGCAACAACCAGATAAGCAATGCTTAGCCTATATTAATGAACATATAGCGGATTCGGAGCTAAATTCAACACAATGGTATAAGGGGCAGTCTTATTTATTTGATTATTACTATGATAAGAATGACTTTGAAACCTTGAAAGCGATTGTTGAGCCTTTTGCAGATCGTGATGATTTACCTAAAGTATTTAAAGTGCAAACTTACTTTTATTACGCCAAAGCGTTACGTTATTACAACAATGACAAGCAGGCAAAAATATACGCAACGAAGGCATTTGATAATATACAGCAAATGTATGAGTCATTTTCTGATCCAATGCGGATACTAGAGTTGGCAAATTTACAGTATGTATTTGGTAATAAAGAAACCGCATTTCAAATGCTTTTAAAAGCAGAGCGAAAGTTTGGTAAAAGTAAAGATCCCATTTTTAACTTTGAATTACATTCAAATAAAGCAAATGTTTATCATGGTCTTGGTGATCTAGAAAATGCCAAAACGAGCCGAAAGAAAGCACTCGACTGGATTATACCGACGCAACATCAAAACAAAATTATTATTGCGCAAGGTAATTTAGCGCGCACTTATCAGCTACTCGCTGAGTATAAACAGGCTAATAAATACTACGTTGCCGCATTAGGTAATATGGTCACTCCTAGCGATGATTTAATCAAAGCAACCTATAAATTAAGATTGGCAGAAATTAGCTGGCAAGCAAAAGATCTACAACAAGCCCGGCTATGGTTGCAAAAAGTAGATGAAAAGCATTTATTATCAAGCAGTCATAAAGCGCTTTATACGCAATTAAAAGCAGCGCTATAAATCAGCGGTGAAAGTCTTGCCCTCACCGCCGTATTTAATTAAAAATTATAGGTTATATTGCCATAGATAAAACGGCCATCTAGGCTATATGGTGTAAAGGAACTGTAGGTAAATATCTGATTAAAATCGCTATAACCTATGTTACTCACGGTATCTTGTGGGTATTGATCAAACAAGTTATTAGCACCGAGAGCAAACTTCCACTGCTGTGATGGGAGATACGCCACTTCTAAATCGGTGATCCATTTAGCCGCAATAACTTCATCACCCTCAGGTGTGCTTGAGGTATCAACCACTTCACCATAGCGAGTCGCACGTAGGGTAGTTTGAAATTTATCAATATCCCATGTTGCTGACAAATTCCACTTATCATTTGGTGTGCCTTTTTCAAAACGGGTGATTTCACGGCGCGCAAAATACTGGTAATCACCACCTAGCGCTTCAAGCTCTGGCGGGTTTTCTTTGACATTAGTAACTTTAGTGTCGTTAAAATTAACGGCAGCGCTTAAGCGTAAATCACCATAGCTTTGTAAGCCTAATGAATAGGTCGCAACGATATCGACACCTTGAGTACGAGAATCAATGGCATTGGTAAAGTAACGCACACTTTGTGTATTAAGCTCGCCAGCTTGAACTAAAATAGCCTCAACTTCGGGCCCTTGCAGGTTTTCAGATAATACAATGCGGTCATCAATTTCAATACGATAGGCATCAAGCGTTAGGCTAAAGTTACCTTTAGTAAAGATAAAGCCTGCCGTCATATTTACTGACTCTTCCGCATCAAGCTCACGAGCGCCCAACGCTTGTGCTGCAGGTTCATCCACAGGGAATAAGCCAACTTCACTCGGAACGCCGTTTTCAAATACTGTACTGACTGATTTATATGAAGTTTGCGCAAGCGAAGGGGCTCTAAAACCGCTGCTAATAGCGCCGCGTAACGATAATGACTCGTTAATACTCAAGCGAGACGCAAGTTTTGCGGTAAAAGTGCTGCCAAAGTCACTGTAATCTTCAAAACGCCCAGCAAGAACCACATTCCAATCTTCAGTTAAATACGTGTCAAACTCAGCAAATAACGCTACATTGTGGCGGCTTTTATCGGTCGCACTGTCCGGTGAAAATCCCGCTAATACTTGTGCGCCGCCTGCTGCAACAGGAACACCATTTTCATCAAGTACAGTGATGTAAGAAGCTTCTTCACCGGCTTTGATTTGATAGTTCTCATGGCGATATTCAGCGCCAACAGTCACAAACACATCATCAGGTAAGCCAAAGTCAAAACTATTGCTTGCATCCATGTTTACTAGGTATTGTTCGTAAACGAGTGAACCGTTATCAAACTCAGTCGGGCTGTCTATACCCATAGAGGTGTTTAAGCTATTACTAACACCTAGACCAAAATCATTCAGCCCGTAGTTTGTGCTGATATCCCATGTCCAGTCGTTAGTTTCGCCATTGAGGCCAAGTGCAAACGAGTAGTCATCTACATCCGTGTCTATTTGTGGCAAAAAGCCATCGGGGTAAACTTCGGTTAAATTACGCGAATCTTTAGCACGACGATAAAAGCCGCCAGAGTTACCTTTACGATTTGAATAGCTGGCAAATGAGTAAAGTGCTAGCGTGTCATTAAAGTCATAACCTAGGTTATAAAACACTGCAATGTCTTCAATATCTGCTTTACCAAAGCGGTGATTGTAACGGTCAAAGTCAAACTCGCGTGAGTCTAACGCGCCATTCACATCGCGGTTATATTGTTCGCGTTCATCAATACCTGAGCGATTGGTTGGTTCATTATTACGTGATTCAATCGAAATATTTAAAAAGCCGTTATCAGCAAACGAAAAGCCGGCATTCGCGCTGGCTGTGCGTGAAATACCGTCGTTTAATTTACGGTCACTGCCTTTAGCAAAGCTTAGATTACCAGAGTCATCAGCTGTGGTGCTGAGTAATTGCGGCGAGCCGGCCATTTGTGTTTGGTACTCACCATAGGTGTAGCTAACTGTACCACCGTCATCGGCATCTTTAAGGATGATGTTGATCACTCCAGCAATAGCGTCAGAGCCATATTGTGCAGCTGCACCGTCACGCAGTACTTCAACACGTTTAATTGCAGAGGTAGGAATATTATTTAAATCAACGGCGGTAGAGCCGCGGCCCACTGTGCCGCCTAAATTTAATAATGCACCAGAGTGACGGCGCTTACCGTTTACCAGTACTAAGGTGTGATCGGGTGCTAGGCCTCTCAATACCGCAGGCTTAGCATGATCTGTTCCATCAGCAAGCGTGGCACTTGGGTAGTTAAAGCTGGGTAATTGCGCCGCAAGCACTTGGCTTATTTCAAGCTGGCCAGTGGTGGCTAAGTCGCGCTTGTTAATAAATCAACAGGGACTGTGCTTTGGGCGATACTACGTAAACTGCGTCTGGTTCCGGTAACGGAAATTACTTCGATGTCTTTTGCTGTATTTACAGCATTTTTCTCAACAGCGATTGCAGTCACTGAGGTAGCCAATGTACTTGCGATAGCAAGTTGCAAGGGTAGTTTGTTAAATAGTTTCATTGTTGATCCCGTGTTGTTGTCATACGCTGCACAGTGTATAAAGCGTAATGGGAACAAACAAATAACATTAAAGTATAGTATATGTGTAATTAAAGGTATTTGTTAATATTGGTGGAGCCTTGTTAGTAAAGTGTTTGTTTGTACTTATGCGCTTACACTGATTTTATTTCTGCCATCAGTTTTTGCTCTGTATAGCGCCGTATCGGCTGCGCATATAAGTGCTTCACAAGTACGATATTGATTATTAAATTCACAGGCAATACCTTGGCTAACACTAATCTTAACTTCTGGCGGTAAGCCAATATCTGTAAATGTCATGGCATTAATTTGTTGTTGAATATGTTTAGCAACAACGCTGGCACTGTCACGGTTACAACGCGGTAATATAACCGCAAATTCTTCACCGCCATAGCGAGCGGATAAACAATCTCTTGAGGGTATACATTCTAAGGGATCCCCAAAAATAATTATTAAATTTCAATTACATCACTCACATCCATATTTTTCCAATCGAGTTGCACTACCACCTGTACGAAATAGGCTAGTCCTGCCAAATAATCTCGCCGTCGCAGTTTAATGGACTGTTTTTTGAAGTATCGCAGCCCAACAAATGCCCATGACACTACTCGTCTTTTTTGGTTGAATTAGCTTGAAAAGCGCCTGTCTTTCCTGCTTTGTCTATCACTGCCCCCAGCATCATTGAGAACCAATGAGCCAGTGTGGCAAGCAGCAACAGTATGTCTAATCGATAGAGTTTGTTTGTCCTGTGCAGATCTGAGCCTAAGCCGAACCTAACACTTTTTTGATCTCGAAATCCTGCTTCTATCTGCATTCTCATACCATATAATTTGAGTACTTTTTCGAGAAAGTGGTGCCTCTTTGGAAGAGAAGAAACGAGTAGCCAAGGCTCCTTATAACCACGTTTTTTATCTCTTTTTAATAACTTATGTCCCTTGCCAACCAGCACTGCATGAGTTTGATATTTTGCACTTTTGGTCAACTCGGTCGCGCCAAGATACTGGCTCTTACGTTGATTGCTCTTGAATAGTGACTGGCATGGAACAAACTCATCGCTGCCCTGCGTTTTCAAATGTGCCGTACCTCGAACACGGCTAATATAATGCCAGCCATTGTTTCGCACGGCTTTGAGCCAAGGAACTTTAAAGCCCGCATCCGTCACAATTACGGGCCGGCAGTCACCCGGCAAAATCAGTTTGAGCATCTTTAAGAACCGTTTTTGAACTTTTGGGCAATGATACTGAAAACTGAATGCACTTTCCTGATACAGGGTCAAAGAACGACCTTCACTGGCAATGCTGGCACGCAGAATACAGTATTTGGTTTGTGTATCTGCATGACTCCAATCAACCAAAATGACGGGATGCTTTTCAGTGACCACAAAACGGCTTAAGCGAACATAAACCGATGTCGACTCACGCAAAAGCTCGTGGTTACTGAGTAGTCGATCAATACGTTTAATATCATGTTTTTCAGTTGTTTTTGAATTCAAGTTGCGGCCGATAGAAGTCAAGGTACATTGCTGACAGTGCAATAGAGATTTAACGGCAGCGACTAAAGTATTAAATCTGGCTTTATGAATTGAGTTAGGGGTGACAGCGTGGAGCATATTGTGCAAAATAGTAGACGCATTCATGGTGTTTAGTTCTGTTGTTTTTAAGCGATTCATAAGATCACAAAACACCATGAATGTTCCCTCGCTTCCCACATTTTTTAAGACTATTAATTCATTGATATATAAAGGCTAATTTTGGGGATATTTTAGGTAACAAACTAAACACAGTTTATTTAGCAAAATGGACTCTGGCATGGGTTTTAACTCTGGCGCTTGCGTCATTCGGGCCATTATTGCTGTGGGGCGAGCAGAATACGCTACTTAGTATAGTGGCAATTATGGTCAATGTTTGCGCAGGTATTATGATGATTATGGCAAATAAACGCCATTTAGCTGGCTTAGATGAATTGCAGCAACGGTTACATTTAAATGCAATGGCAATTACCTTAGGAGGGAGTTTAGTATTTGGTTTAGCCTATTCAGTATTGCAAACCAGCGGCATCATTTCGTTTCGACAAGGGATTTCCCATTTAGTGATGTTTATGGGGATAACTTATTTAGTGTCTGTCGTAGTGATGAATAAACAACTTGGCGCTGAGGACGAAGAATGAAAAACCGCCTTAAAGTACTGCGTGCGGAGCATAACCTAACTCAGGCAAAATTAGCGGAGCTACTTGATGTATCAAGGCAAACGGTGAATGCCATTGAAAAAGGCAAGTTTGATCCTAGCTTACCTTTAGCGTTTAAAGCCGCTCGGTTATTTAAATTAAAAATTGAAGATATCTTTCAAGATGAAGAGCTATAATACTCTGCGTGCTTAAAGTACGCAGAGTATAGTGCTGTTTATGGGGCAACTAGTTGCGCTTTTTGTTTACCCATTTGCAATGCACTCAGTAACCACATAATAAATCCACCAGCAAATAAGATTGCGGCGACATAGCCGGTTTGATTCGGTTGCGCGCCTTGTGCAATCGCTAAGCCACCAACCCAAGGGCCTATTGCATTTGCAGTATTGAATGCGCATTGCACAAGTGCGCCAATCATTGCATGGCCATGTGGAGATACGTCCATCAACATAGTTTGGATAACGGTGCCAAGTCCGACACTAAAGCCGATAAAAAATATAACCGCATAAAGTAGCCAAATGTTATGGCTTGCCATTACATAAGTTGCAGCAAAAATCACTGCGCCAATAAGTGCTATACCCGTGGTTTTAAGTGGTGCATGATCGGCAGCTTTACCTAAAACGTAGTTTCCTAGCGTACAACCAATGCCGAACATAACCATCGCAATTGAGATGGTATAAGCCGGTGTGTGGGTGATCACTAAAATGGTATCGGCAATATAGGTATAAATACAAAACACGCCACCAAAGCCAACAATAATGATGCCTAAGATTGACCAAACCAGCTTATTTTTTAATACGCTTAATTCACTTAATAACGACGAGGTAGCTGCATTTTTTGTATTAGGGATATATTTCACAATGAGAATTAGTGCAACCAGTGCTAGCACTGCGGTGCCTGCTAAACAATAACGCCAACTAAAGTTTTGTCCTATTAAGGTGACCATAGGCACACCAACAATCGTTGCTATGGTAAGTCCCATAAATACTTTAGACATAAAGCTGGCGCGTTTATTGGCAGGTGCTATATCTGCAGCTAATAAAATGGCAACAGCAAAATAAGCGCCGTGGGGTAAACCACTTAAAAAGCGAAATAATATAAGCTGCTCTAACGAATTAGCAAAGGCGCTTAAGCCGTTAAATATAAACATCATCGACACAAATAATAGCAAAGCATTACGCTTGCGCATGTTTGCTGTGGTGATCATAAAAAACGGTGCACCGATCACCACGCCAATCGCATAGGCGCTAATGGTATAACCGCTTTGTGCTGGTGTTGAGGCAAATGTTTCGCTGAACAATGGCAGCATTGGCATCATCGAAAACTCCGATAATCCTAAAATAAAAGTACCCAGTGCAAGTACTAACAAAATAGCGGTAGTGCTTAGCGTATTGTTCACGACGCTAGGTTCAGGTGACATAGATAACCCTTGTAAAAAGACTGACGACAAAATATGAATGATTTATTTAATAAAAAGCAGGAAACTGCAATTTTGAAGAATGAATTAAACCGCAATTATATGATAAAAATAAGTCAGCGTCTTGCACTAAAAGCAGTGTATTTAGGGCAGAAAATACAATTTTAGCTTGCAGCGTTTTTGGCTGAATAGGAACGTTCTAATTTTCAATGACTTGATATGAACACTTTGGTTATTAAGCGATATGCTGATGAAAAATAAATTTGCAGTGGTCGTGGCTATTTTGTGTTTTTAGTGTTTTAACAGCCTCTTAAAAGTTATAAGCGTATTTAAGATAAGGGCAATAAACATCGAGTAAGGGCTTGGGGTGCGACAATTTGTCGCGTGTTCAGTGCTGTCGTCAAGTTATATACTTTGCTCATCTTAAACCTGTTGTAATTAAAGAATAAAATGAGCAACCACAATTCAGTTATCAATTCACGTTATGCACTTTCTCCGTTAGCACTTTGCATAGCGAGTTTAGTCTCTCCTTATGTACTTGCTGATGATTCAATTGAAGTGATTGAAGTTCAAGGCCAAAACGTTAACAGTCATGCAAATTTAGGTTCTGCTGAACAGCTTTTAACTGAGTTGGGGGTCGATTTTTCTGCGGCAGGTGGCGTCTCTAGTTTACCTATATTAAATGGCATGATGGGCGATAGAGTTAAAGTACTGGTCGATGGTGCAGATATTACCGCGGCCTGTGGCAATCAGATGAATCCGCCTTTGTCGTATATTTCAGCTAATCAGGTATCCTCTTATCAAGTGGTTGCAGGAGTTTCACCAGTAAGCGCTGGTGGCGATAACATTGCAGGCGTCATTCAAGTAAATACTATTGCTCCGCAATATGGTGAAAATGATACGCTTAGCTGGCATTCAGGCTACCTATCAGCACAATATCGCAGTACCAATAATGCCCAAGCGGTAGGTGTTGGGGCGCGTTTAGCCAGTGATACGTTTAGCTTAAATTATCAAGGTTCATTTGAAGATGCGGATAGCTATGAAGATGGTAACGGTGATTTAGTGCTAGATACACTTTATCGCTTACAAAATCATGCACTAACGGCTGCACTGCGAGATGATAAACAGCAGCTAGTGGTTAAATTAACCCGTCAAAAAATACCGTTTCAGGGCTTTCCTAATCAATATATGGATATGACTGATAACACCAGTTACGGTTTGATCGCCCAATATAAACGCACAGTCGACAGTGGAGAGTTTCAAGCCCAAGTTAACTATAACGATGTAAAGCACGAAATGGGTTTTTTCACTGATGAAAAAACCGGCATGATGCCAATGAATACTGATGCACAAGATTTCAGTTATCAATTAAATTGGCGTTTAAACCTTGATGCTGACACGACATTACTGCTCGGCCAAGAATACTATGGCTATCGTATTGATGACTGGTGGCCGGCTATCGAAGGCTCAATGATGATGGGGCCTAACGACTATGTAAATATTAATGACGGTGAACGCGACCGCTACACCGGTTTTGTTGAGCTGCAAAAGCAGCTAAATAACAACTGGTGGGTCTCTGCTGGTACGCGTATTGAATATGTGCAAACTAATGCAGGCGAAGTGCAGCCATATTCAGACATGACCATAGGCGATGGCATGAATGGCATGTCAGGTATGGGTAATATGCCAGCAATGAATGTGACAGATCCAAACCAAGATGCGGCAAAAGAATTTAATGTCATGGATCGCGCGCGCAGTAACACGCTGGTGGATGCCAGCCTATTGTTACGCTACCAAATTAGTAACGAAGATGAACTACAATTTGGCTTAGCACGTAAAAATCGCGCGCCTAATTTATATGAACGTTATAGCTGGGGTGTCAGCAGCATGTCGACCAGTATGATCGGCTGGTTTGGTGATGGTAATGGTTATATCGGTAACCCTGATTTAGACCCTGAAACCGCGCATACCATCAGCACCAGTTACACTAAATCGGCAAAAGATGGTCAGTGGCAGATAACAGCTAACGCTTGGTATACCCAAGTCAATGATTATATTGATGTTACTGTTGTTGGCAGCACTAACCGCACTGATGATATGCCAGCAACACAACGTAACACCTTACAATTTACCAATTTAGACGCCACACTTTATGGTGCTAAGCTTGAAGGTATTATCCGTGTTGTTGATAGTAAAAATGCAGGTACATGGGATCTAACAGCCGCGCTTATTAGCACCCGTGGTGAGCGTGATGACAGTGATGATCCGTTATATCAAATAATGCCACTGCACAGCAAAGTAGCTCTTGAGCAACAACTCGGTAAATGGCAAAACTCATTAAGTTGGCAGTGGGTCGATAGTAAAACCCGCGTTGATCCACGTCGTTTAGAAAACCAAACCGACAGTTATAGCTTAGTGAATTTAGCAACTAAGGCGACATGGGATAAGTTAACCGTTAGGTTGGTAATTACTAACTTACTTGACGAATACTACCAGCAGCCTTTAGGTGGGGTCAGTATTGCCCAGTTTAACGTGGATCAAAGCCAAGGATTCAGCCAATTAGCAGGACAAGGTCGCTCACTTAATGCCGGTATCAGCTACGCATTTTAATAAATAGAAAATTAGTTAAGTTCTTTTAAAGGCCAAATAATTTGGCCTTTTTCGTACTTAAGAAACATTGTTAATGTTATTTTTAAAACATACTATTAGCTCATTAAAAAAAATGAATAGTTAAAGGACCTAAGCTATGAAGTTTTACCCTCTTTTATTTGTGTTAATAAGCATATTTAGCATCCCCGGATTTGCCGTTAGTACTTCGGAACAAGAATTTACACGTCAGTATACTGAACGTGCGAAATTGGCACTTAAGCAAGCAACCTTCAATCATATAGATAATCTTGTCATTGAAATCGAGTTTGAAAATGGTTTAAAAGTAACGAGTTATCTAGCAAATAGCTATGCACGTTATATTTCAGGGCAAGCAAGTATGGATGAAGCGTTAGCAGACTTTATCGCCAGTCAAGTTGAATACCAAAATTTAGATGAATCAGATGTACTTAATATTAGCCAGTTACGGCCAGTGATAAAATCACAAAGTTATTTAGATGGAGTGAAAAGTCAGCTAGCAGCTGCGGGAGTGGACGAAATACAGCTGCCTTATTATGAAAAGTTAACAGGTGAGCTATTGGTGTTTTATGCAATAGATTCACCTGATAGTTTACGCTTTCTTACTCAACAAGACTTTCAAAGCTTAGGGTTATCAAGTCGTAATTTAAGAAGTAAAGCAATCGCTAATTTAGATGATTATCTAAGTGCTATTAACATTAAAATAGAAAAATTGGATATCCAAGATAGTGGCGATGTTTATATGTTAGTTGCAGATGAAAATTATGAAGCAACAGCTATTCTTACGCCATCATTCAAAAAGTTACTTAAACAAAAAATTCCTGGGGAGGTTATTATTGGCATACCTAGCCGTAATATTTTACTTATCGCCAGTAAAAGTGACAGTAAGGCAGTAATGTCTGTAGCAGGGATCACTTACAGTCAATACCCTGAGCTTGCTTATTCAATATCACCCTTTATTTATACACTCAAAGACGATAGCTGGCAGCAAATTGACCTTTAGAGGCTTACGAGAGAAGCGTGTTCACTTTCACGCTTCATCATTTACTAAAGGAACTGGTTGTTCCTCAACAAGCAAAGCCAATCTTTCACGTTCAGCTTTAGAAACGTAAGCTGGCTTATTACTTTTGTGTAATTTAGCGTTAGCGCGCTTATCTCTTTGATTAAATTTAGTAACGATCTTTTTTCTGCGGTTCATGGTTTATCTTCACGCGCTTAAAATTGGTGGCATAGTATACAGTGTTATTAAAGCTATTAGCTATTTAAATATTCAACTATAAAATCCTGTAGCTATAGGTACAGTGCTGGCTTAATAAAGGTTAACAACGTTACAATTGTAGAGTCGTTTGGTTTATCCAATTCTTGGTCTTTTAAAAAATAGGAATTTGTTTTGAAACAGTTTATTTTAGCCAGTTTGGCACTTTTGACCGCCAATGCACATGCTAACCTTGATACGCGCAGCGATGCTGCGGCGCAATATGCGGTCAATACATATCAAGATGCGCAAATTCATACCTTAGCTAACTTAGTTTCTTACCCGACTGTTAATAAAGACGGTATCAATACGCCCGATAATCTGGATTTTATTGGCTTTAAAACCTTGCTAAAAATGAAAGCTGCTGAGCTTGGTTTTGATTTCCAAGACTTAGGTTATACCGTACTTATAGGGATGGGTCAGCAAACAGATAAAGTAACCATAGTGACCCATGGTGATGTGCAACCAGCGGATGCCAGTAAATGGCAGAATAGCCCGTTTGAGATGGATAAAACCTCTGAGCCAGGTAAATTAATAGCTCGTGGTACCGAAGACGATAAAGGCGCTATCGCGACGGCTTTATATGCAATGAAAGCCATAAAAGATCAGGGCATTACGCTTGATAACCGCATCGAATTGATGATTTATTTAGCGGAAGAGTCTGATTGGGGGCCGCTTGAAGAGTTTATGAAAACTTATCAACAACCCAAATATGCAGTGACGATTGATGCCTCGTACCCCGTTGTGGTTGCTGAGAAGGGCTGGAGCTTAATAGCGCCGACGTTTGCAAGCACATCAGCACAAACCACGACCTATGTTAGCGATTTAACAGGCGGGGCATTTGTAAGCCAAATTCCTGAGGACGCCAGCGTTGTGTTACATAATGCGACAGATGCTAATCTTGAAACGCTTAATACTAATATTGCCACACTCAAGGATGTGAAAGTTGCCGTTACTGAGGTTAAGCAGGGCATTAAAGTTTCAGTAAAAGGCATGTCTGCACACTCTTCCGAACCAGAGTCAGGGCACAACGCAATTGCTCATTTAGCGGAAGCGTTTAAAGGTATTGAGCTTGAAAATAACAGTGATGGTCAAGCAATTGAGTTTATAAATCAGCTAATTGGTCTTGATATACATGGCAAACAGTTTGGTGATATTGCTTATGAACATGACTTTATGGGACCTATGACAGTCTCGCCAACCGTATTAAAACGTGATGGTAACGCGATCACTTTATCTGTGAATTTACGCCGTCCAGTTGGTAAAGATGGAGCTGTGCTAAAACAACAAATCGACGCAGCACTGGCAAATTGGCAGGCGAGTAATCAGGTCACTTTAAAAGATACGCAAGTGATTATTGGCACGCCAATGTTGCTCGACAGCGCACCTCATGCTCAAGCATTACTCGATATTTTTAAACACTTTACCGGTGATCAAGAGGCGAGCTTCGTGTCTATTGGCGGCGGCACTAATGCTAAGTTATTTGATAATGCCGTATCGTTTGGGCCATCAATGCCAGGTAAGCGCTACACCGGCCACTCAGAGCATGAGTTTATTACAGTTGAGCAACTTAAGCTCAACCTTAAAATGTATACAGCAATGATGATAACGCTGGGTAATATGTAACTTAGGTTGTCATAGCCACAAAGTAAAGCGCCGCTAAATAGCGGCGTTTTGATTTTTCACTCATTAAAACTGAGCTACAAATTTCACAGTGTATAAATCACCACTGTCATAATCAGTGAAATTTGCGGTAAAGTAATATTGGCTATTAATAAAGTATTTAGCTTCAAGTTGTAGGTCTGAGTCAGTAGCGCCAGCACCAATCGCGACATTACGATTAAAGTAGTAATTAGCCATTGCTGATAAAGCATTGGTAGAGTCTTGGTAATCTACATCTAGGCTAAAATAGCGGTCGTTACCAAGGTGGCTAAAGTAACGCGAAGATGTATTCCAGTTATCTAGGTCATCATCAGTTTCTATAGTAAAACCGATATAGTCAGTGTCATTCAATTGATGATTATACTGTGCTTTAAACCAGAATATTTCATCTCCATATTCAAACTCTTGCATCCGTACTGAGGCTTTAAGTGAATCGTTAAATAAGTACCCTGCACCAACAGAGTAGTTGTCTAAATTACTTAAATCAGATAATTCAGCACTAACAAACCAGTTGCCATAAAAGCCTTCACCGTTAAAGGAAAAGTTATCATGGCCATTACTCTCGTAGTAATGAAGAGCAATGTTAGAATCAGTATCTAGGTAGCCATAATCATCCCACACGCCGGTATTTTGTTGTGGTGCAAAATAATAATGGCTCGAAAGTTGGGTTGAATCGTAATCTAAATCTGTATTTTCTAAGGTGTTATATTCAATACTATTAAACCATTGACGGGTTTCTGATTGCTGTGCACTAACAGTAGCTGAGCAAGATAATGCAAGTAATGAAATTGGTAGTAAATAACGCATAAGTGTCCTTTCTTAACGGTTTAAATAAAGCTATTTGCATAGAATGCAAATACGAGAGCGCGGATCCTATATTTTTTTGTAATCAATTGCGAGCATATTTTATAAGCAGCGTAATATCTAAGTCGTTAATTAAGTTAGATTTACATCAAAAAGTAGTAGTTGTTTACTTTCATTTATATTAAAAGCGTTAATTCGTTATAAAACACTTAACATTTACGCGACTAAATGATAAAAAGTTTTATCGCCTAATGCGTTTAAAATAAATGGATAGTTGTAATGATGGAATTTTTAAACTTAGCGCTTACTTTCCCCACCGTTATTTTTTCAGCCCTGTTGTTAGTTGTGATGTTGTTTTGGCTAATAACCCTTATTGGCTTCGCTGACATTGATCTGTTTGAGTCAGATCTGGAAATTGAAGCCGACGCGTCGCAAAGCTCAGGATTGAGCTCATGGTTTAGCATGGGTTTTGGTGGTATTCCAATTACCGTATCTATTAGTCTCGTAGTGATGAGCAGTTGGTTGATCAGCATTTATGCCCACAAGTTTTTTGCTTACTTGTTAGGGGATGGTATCTGGTTTTATATTTCTGGCGTGCTCATGCTGGGCGTTTGTTTGCTAATTGCTATACCAATTGCGGCTATTATTTCACGCCCCTTACAGCGCTTTTTTAGCAGCGCAGAAACCTCAAAAAGCTCTGATTTACTCGGTTTAGAGTGTGTTATTGCCACTGGCAAAGTAACCAACACATTTGGCCAAGCACGGGTTAAATTTCAAGGCACTGAACAGCTAATTGAAGTTAGAGCTGAAAATGACGAGCAATTTACATCAGGCGACACTGCGGTGTTACTTGAACACCTCAAAGAGCAACATTGTTACATTATTACCGCCAAGCCTTGGTAATACCTTAATTTTTTAGGGATAAGTGACAAATAATAAAATCGATAATCACGTTAGGACATAACATGGAATTTTTAGATAACCTCATACCTATATTGACATTTGTAGGTATAGCAATCGCTGTTATTTTTGCTATTTTGCTGATCATTGGTAAGTTTTATCGCAAGGTAGAACAAGGCCAAGCGCTGATCATTAATAAAATGAAAAACGAGCCGGATGTCACCACCACGGGGGGCATTGTATACCCTGTGATCCATAAAATGGAAGTGATGGACATTTCAACCAAGCGCATGGTGCTTGAACGTAAAGATAAGGGCGGTTTGATCTGTAAAGATAATATTCGCGCCGATATCGCCATTACTTTTTATATTCGTGTTAACGAAAACAAAGAAGATATTCTGCGCGTTGCTAAGCAAGTTGGTTGCGCCCGAGCATCAGAGCTCGACACACTACAAGAGCTGTTTGAAGCGAAGTTTTCAGAGGCGCTTAAAACCGTTGGTAAGCGTATGGATTTTGTTGAGTTATTTACTCACCGAAATGAATTTCGCGATAACATCAAAGAAGTGATTGGCCAAGATTTGTCGGGTTATACACTTGAAGATGTGGCTATTGATTACCTTGAACAAACGTCAATTGATAAGCTCGATCCGCAAAATATTTTGGATGCTGAAGGTATTCGCCGCATCACTGAAATGACTGCAGTGCAAAATGTATCTACCAATCAATTAAAGTGTGATGAACGGGCTAAGATTGAGATCCAAAATCAAGAAGCCACCGAGAAAACGCTGGAAATTGAGCGTCAAAAACAAGATGCCATGTCACGTCAAGTGCGCGAAATTGAAACTGTAAAAGCTCGTGAATACGCCGAAGCTGAAAAAGTACGTCAAGAAGAGCGCTTAAAATCAGAGCAAGCCCGCATTCAAACCGAAGAAGCCATTGGCATTAGCGAGCAAAATAAGCAACGTGAGCTTGATATTGCCGAGCAAAACCGATTACGCGTTTTGGGTATTGAAGAAGAGAAAGTTGCCCGCTCACGTGAAATAGAAGTGATCGAGCGCGAAAGAGAAACTGAAATCCTGCGCATCAATAAAGAAAAAGCGCTGGAAGTAGAACGTAAAGAAATTGCCGATGTAGTGCGTGATCGCGTGATTGTTGAAAAGTCAGTAGCCGAAGAAGAAGAGCGCATTAAAGATGTGAAAGTACTCGCAGGCGCTGAGCGTGAGAAAAATGCAATTATCATTCGTGCTAAAGCCGAAGCTGAAGAGTCATTAGTAAAAGACATCGAAGCTGCAAAAGCGCAAGAGCAAGCGGCGGAATATAAAGCCCGTGAGCTTGAAACAATGGCCAATGCAGAGCTTAGAATTGCCAATCAACAAGCTGAATCGAAAAAGATTCTGGCGCATGCGCAACAAGTTGAAACCGCAGCCAAAGGCCTTGCTGAAGCGGATGTTATTAAAGCTAAAGCACAAGCAAATGCAATTCAAGGTGAAACTGATGCTAAAGTAATGCGTCAAAAACTTGAAGCTGAAGCACAAGGTAACCGTGAAATTGGTTTATCTCAGGCGCAAGTACAAACAGCCATGGCTGATGCGAATGAGAAACAGGGGGAAGTGGAAGCGATTAACCTTGAGCGCAAGATGCGCGCCGAAGCAAAAGGCCTAGAAGAGAAGCTACAAGCCCTTAACGCGATGGATCAAGACGCTCGCGATTATGAAAGCTTTACGCTGCAGCTTAACCAGCAAAAAGAGCTGGTATTGGCAAAAATTTCAGCCAGTAAAGACATTGCCGAGCATCAAGCACACATTATGGCTAAAGCCTTAGGTGATGCTGATATCAACATTATGGGCGGCGATGGTCAGTTCTTTAATCAATTTATGAGTGCAATCAGTTTGGGTAAATCAATTGATGGCTTAGTTGATGAAAGTAAAACCGTACAAACCGTATTTAAAGATCACTTAAACGGTGATCGTAATTTAATTGAAGACCTAAAAGGGGTGTTAGCTGGGGCGAATGGTTCAGCAGAAACACTGAAAAACTTTAACATGAGTAAGTTATTAAAGCAGTTGAGTAATACCTCTGCGGCTGAAAAAAGCCAATTACTAAGCATGTTAGGCGGTAATTTAGGTGGTGGCTTAGATGACAAAATTAAGCTAGATCCAAAAGACTAGTGCGCTAAGTTTATTAGCCGTAACAGCGGTTGTTACGGCTAACTTCTATTAAATTTCAGGATAGGTTTCATGACGGACGCAACTCAACACGCGCTAGAGCAAGGCTCGTACGACTTAATTAAACGCCGCTTAAATAATTTTGGTGCTGATTTAAAAACGCAAATAGACGATGTAAATACACAGCGTATTAACGAATTTGGCAGCACAGAACTACAAGTGAAAGGACGTGTTCGCGTTCGCACTGAGCAAAACTGTACTCCGCGCGATATCGTGATTATTGGCGATAAAGTTATTTTTGCTTACAACGTATTTTTGGGCTTAAAAAAA
Source organism: Pseudoalteromonas sp. KG3 (assembly GCF_030436385.1). Classification (NCBI taxonomy): domain Bacteria; kingdom Pseudomonadati; phylum Pseudomonadota; class Gammaproteobacteria; order Alteromonadales; family Pseudoalteromonadaceae; genus Pseudoalteromonas; species Pseudoalteromonas sp. KG3. The sequence goes on along the minus strand of NZ_CP098523.1, from coordinate 1,437,093 downwards.
GAAACCTCAATCAGCGACGTATTTAGTGTACAAAAACTGGTGCAGCAAGACGACCATTACGAAATTGAACCTTACCCTGATACGACACGTTTTTTAACCGATAGCCGTTTTATTCGTGATTTTGAAGAACTGTATACCTACTACAAACAAACTAGCCTACAGCATTTATACCAGCAAAATGGCAAGCTGTTTGCGCTATTCCAAATCGGTGACAAGTTATCGGATGTACGAGTTTTTCGCTGGGAAATTCATCCAGACAACACCATTAATTATATCGATAACCGTGGTGAGCGTGATATTCAACACGCACATGACTATGATTTTGAATGGCTCAAAACTGACCGAAGTAACCACATAGAAGGGCGCCACGCTCATATCAACATCGCCGATGAAGTGTTTGTTGAAACGATTGGCGGCTCACTAACGATTAAAATAGAAAACAGCACTGACACCGGTGAAGGGATTTATCAAGAGCCTGTTGATGATAAAAATCAATCCCTTGCTGATAGCGAAGTAGAATACGCGTTGGTAGGCGATTTAGTGCTGCTAAAAATTCTGCCGTACCGTGAAAAAATATGGCGCTATTTTATTTATAATACCCGTACTCAGCAGGTAATGCGCCAAGATGCAATCGGCAGTGCATGCGTTACTTTACCTGAAGATCACGGCATTATTTTCCCAGGCGGTTACTACTTACAATCAGGACAAGCACGCTCGTTTGAAGAGCAAATAGAAGATTTAGAGTTTCACCGACATATAAAGTCACCCAATGGCGAAGATGTTTTATACGTGTTTTACGAGCCAAGTGAAGGCCGTTACGCGCTATTTGCCTATAATATTATTGATAAAAACCTGCAAAATCCGATTTATTGTCACGGCTATGCTATTTACAACGATGGTATAACACTCACCTTTAAGGCTGATAAAGACCAAGCGGAGAGAGTACACCCAATTCAAATTTGGCAAAGCCCATTTGTATCCGCCGAGTTTGCAGCCAATGCGCCGCCACTTACTAGCTTTTTTGGCAAAATCGGCAACCCAGATTTAGTTCGCGGTATTTCTGATTTATACAGTGTCTGCAAAGCTATTAGCGAGCAAAGCCCGACCTTATTTCATTATGAAGATTTGATTGCTTTAAGCCGAAATATTTTTGACCGTTATCATTGGCTTAACGAAAGCGAATTTGCAGAAATCGCGAAAAATCTGCATAGTATTTTTGAAACTGCCGAGCAAGTGCTTGATGAGTTTGAAAAAGTCACCGAAATTCAAAACAAAGCCAAGCAAGCTCTGGTCGATATAAATAAGCGCTACACGGACGTAACCCGTGAAGTGCGCCCAGATAACTTTAAAACCGCCCCACAATTTGTGCAAGGTATTGATGCTTTAAAAGTACTCAAAGGCCAAGTAATAAGCCTTGAAGACATTAAATATATAGATATTGCAGCACTTAATAGCTTACAAAGTGAAATTGATGAGCGGCTGGTGGAAGTAAGCCAAGCAACCGCTGCGTTTTTACAACAAGACAGCGCCTTGGCGCCGTACCACGAAAAACTTAAACAGCTTGAAGAGCTCAGCAGTAAAAGTGAAAGTGTCAGCGAGCTTAAAACCTATATTGCCCAGTTAGATGCGCAAAGTGTTGAGCTGGATTTACTGAATCACACGATGCTTGATTTAGATATTGACGACAGCCGTGTACGAACAAAAATTCTTGAAGATATCAGCGCTGTTTATGCGTTGGTTAATCGTGCTAAAGCGAGTATCGAAATTCGCCAAAAGAGCCTTGGCAGTGTTGAAGCGAAAGCTGAATTTGCTGCTCGGTTTAAGCTGTTTTCGCAAAGCATTACTAATGCGCTAAATAACGCAAAAACCCCCGAAGCATGTGACGACCAGCTTTCACGTTTGCTTATTCAACTTGAAGAGCTGGAATCACAATTTAGTGATTTTGACGAATACCTGACAGAGATCATTGCCAAACGTGATGACGTATACGAAAGCTTTGAGGCACATAAACAAAGCTTAATTGATACCCGCCAGCGCCGCGCTCTGAATTTAGCGAATGCTGCTGAGCGTATATTGCAAGGCGTAAACCGTCGTGCGCAAAGTTTTACTGAGCTTGATGTATTAAACACTTATTTTGCCGCCGATCCTATGATCAGCAAGCTTCGTGCATTGACTAGTGAGCTTAAAGAATTAGGCGATGAAATTCGTGCCGATGATATTCAATCAAAACTCAAAGCCAGTAAAGATCAGGGCATTCGTTCATTACGTGATAAACAAGATATTTTTACTGACGGCGGCAATACCGTCAGTATTGGTAAGCATGCTTTTAGCGTCAATAAGCAATTACTCGATTTAACCTTATTGCCGCGTGACGAGCAGCTAATGTTGCATTTAACCGGCACAGATTATTTTGAACCAATAACTGACAAGCAAAGCCTTGAAACCTTGCAACAAAGCCGTCACTTGTGGCAGCAAACTTTGGTATCAGAAAACGATAGCGTTTATCGTGGTGAGTACTTAGCAGCTCAAATTATATTGGCATGTGAGAACAGTGAGCACTCGCTGACTTTTGCGCAGCTAGAGCAGGCACAAAGAGATAAACAGTTATTGCAGTTGGTGCAAAAATTTGCCGAACCGCGTTACCAAGAAGGTTACGAAAAAGGCATTCATGATCACGACGCATCTGCGATTATTGATACCTTATTAACGCAAAAAAATAGTTTGGATTTACTTATTTATCCGGCTAGTTGCCGCATTGTTGCGCAGCTGTTTAGTGCGCAATTATCTGCCGCACAGCAGAGTGAGTATTTCCATCAAGCAAGCAATGCTATTTTGATGGATAAACACTTTACCGCGACTAGTTTTATCGGCGCCTTAACCGCGCAATTAAGTGAACAGATCAACGACTTTTTAACTCAAGTTAGCAAATTATCAGCACGCTTTGCTGATTTATCCACTGACTTAGCCGCCGCTTATTTAGTGCAGCAATTAGCGCAACAAAAAACCGCGGATCAACAGTTGTTTATCGTCTCTCAGCAAGCTAAAAATTTGGCTGAACAGTTTAGTAGTGATGCTAAAGCTAAAGGTTATAGTAACGAGCTTGCTCAGGCTTGTGAAAACGTCAAGCAAACTGATGAGCGGGCATTATTATTTTTAAGTTGGCTTAATGCGTATTGCTTGCAAAGCCCTAAAGTGTCGGCAATGGTGCAAGCGGAAGCGGCTAACTACTTACACCTCAGTGCCACTACAGCATTGCAGTATACCGTACTGGATGCCACGCCGAGCACGCAAGTTGAACACTTAATGGGGCAGCATAAGCGAGTGCAAGAGCAAGTTTTAAATTTAGATTACGCTGAGTTTTATGCCCGCACGCGTAAGTATATTACTGAGCAAGTGCCGGCTTTTGAGCAATATCATGCATTGCGCAGTGATATTTTAGCTGAGCAAAAAGAGCGCCTGCAGCTTGATGAATTTAAAGCCAGGCCGCTTAGTTCGTTTGTACGTAATCAGCTGATCAATAAAGTGTACTTCCCAATTATTGGCGATAACTTAGCAAAGCAAATTGGCTCAGCAGGTAAAAACAAACGCACTGATTTAATGGGCATGCTATTACTGATCTCGCCGCCAGGTTACGGTAAAACCACCTTAGTGGAATACGTTGCTAACCGTTTAGGGCTGACTTTTGTAAAAGTAAATTGCCCGTCGATAGGGCACGATCAGGTGTCACTCGATCCTGCTCAAGCCATTAACGCCACTGCTGAAAAAGAGATTGCAAAAATCAATCAGAGCTTTGAAATGGGCAATAACGTGATGCTGTATTTAGATGATATTCAGCATACTAATCCTGAGTTTTTACAAAAGTTCATTTCCCTGTGCGATGGTTCAAGACGGATTGATGGGGTGTGGAATGGTAAAAGTAAAACCTATGATTTACGCGGTAAAAAGTTTGCTGTAGTGATGGCAGGTAACCCGTACACGGAATCTGGCGAGAGCTTTAAAATCCCTGATATGTTGGCAAACCGCGCCGATATTTATAATCTTGGCGATACCTTAGCCGGGTGTGAGCAAGAGTTCGCCATGAGCTTTATAGAAAATGCGCTAACCTCTAATGCAGTATTAGCGCCATTGGCTAACCGCAACATGGAAGATTTGTATAAGTTAGTGCGGATGTGCCAAGGCGAAGATATTTCATTAAATGAGCTTGAGCACGGCTATTCACAAGCGGAAGTTAACGAAATTAAAGCGGTACTCAGCCGATTAATCACTATTCGTAATACCGTGCTAAAAGTGAACGCCCAGTATATTGCCTCAGCCGCGCAAGATAATAATTACCGTACAGAGCCGCCATTTAAACTGCAAGGCAGCTATCGTAATATGAATAAAATGGCAGAAAAAGTAGTCGCTGCCATGAACGATGAAGAACTAGAAAACCTGATTTGCGACCATTATCGCGGTGAAGCGCAAACGCTCAGCAAAGGGTCCGAAGAGAACCTTCTTAAACTCGGTGAACTACGTGACACATTAAGCACAGAACAACAGCAGCGCTTTAGCCAAATTAAAGCTGACTTTGTACGCTTAAATAAACTTGATGGTGCCGGCAGTCCGGTGATGATGGCGGTGGAGCAAATGGGGTATTTACATCAGTCACTGGAGGAGATTGCCAGTAAACTCAGTAAAAACAACCTAAGCCACGATTACAGCCAGCTACTACAAAGCCTTGGTGTGAATTTGCAAAGCTTAGATAATAAACAAGCAATTAATAGTATTGCGCAATCACTTGATAATAAAGAGGCTATGAATGCGTTAACCGCAGCGGTTACTAGTAATAATAACCAAGTATCATTTGCGCAGCTTGTTAATGCAATTAATCAACAAACTCAAGGTATCAACAGTAACAATGTGCAAGCTCAGTTCGAAAAATTGATTGCTGCATGGGGCGCGAAGTAGCATTTTAATTAATCACCAAGGAAGCAATATGGATATCAAAGTACCTGAACTAAAAGGAGTGATGGGTAAGGCTACGATTTGGCAATTTATGTTAATGAGGGGGATGCCGTAGTACGAAACCAAACTTTATTTGATGTTGATTTTGACAAAGTGGTGTTGGAAGTGATTGCTGCCTCTGCCGGGGTTGTTCATAGCTTTAGTGCCAAGCAAGGAGATTTAGCTATATCCGAGCAAGTGGTAATACAACTAAGAGAAATAGCCGTTGCTGAGCAAACAACATCAGAGCAATGACTCTTGCAGATGAATTCGTCGAGCAGGATTAACTGCTCGGCTTGATCATTGATGTTTGTAAAATCAACCGCCTTTAATAACTAAAGTGCATTATAAGGCGGGTTTAATTGGCGTTTTTGAAACGCTAGAATCGCAGTATTTTTGATTATACCGTCTTCAATATTAATCGCGCGGCGGATGGTTTCATCTTGTTGCCATTGTGCCTTGCCTGCTAATACTGTTGGTAAGTATACAATCATGGCGGCAGAGATTGAACGTGTTGCACTTTCCCATAAATAACTCGGTGTATGATCAACCGCGTAGTAATCCGTGGTTGCATGGCGAAACATCGGATTTGCAAATGTAGTGGGTTTAGCAAAAAAGAACCCCATACCTTCGTCACAGCTTACATCAATAATTAAACTGTTTGCTTTTAGGCAGTCCGCTTCAGATCCAATAACAAAATTAACTGGGTTTGCAGTTTCTTGAAAAGTACCATTAACGATAATATCGGCTTCGCTGATGAGCTCAGTTAGTGGCCGTTGTGTACCATCGTGTTCAACCACCATCATGCGGGCTTCGCCTTCAATACCTTGGCGAACTTTAACGTAATGGCAGTCGAGGATCTCTTCGCGTACTTCGTGATCGGGGCGCTGGATGCAAATCGTAATATCTCTAAAACCATGGGCTTTGAGTGCATAAATTGCACCGCGACTAACAGCACCAAAACTAAAGATGATGGTTTTACGCTGATCACCATAATGTCCATCAATACCTTTGAGCTGCAGTGCGTGTAACACCGCACAGTAGCCGGCCATTTCGTTATTTTTATAAAAAGTATGACGGCCAACATTGCCTTGTGGCGACCATACAAACATATCTTCAAACGCAATGAGAGTGAGTTTTCTATCAACTGCAGCTTGGGTTATTTCGCGTTGTTGTACGCAATGTACGTAGCCCCAAAGGGTGCCACCTTCACGTAGTTCTTGTAAATCAGCAAGCACCGGTTTGGCGATGATCACGCTGCCTATTTTGGTTAAAATATCACTGCGACTTGCAACACCACCGGTTAATGCGGCTATTTGCGCATCGCTCACATTAAAAGCTTTGCCGTAGCCTTGCTCAAAGGTCAGTTGTTTTCTAAGTTGTTCTGGAATGCGCTTAAGGTGGTCTGGGTGGATGGGGTAACGTCGCTCATCTGTCTTACGTGACGTACCAATTACGCCAATAGTTAATTCACTCATGCTATCGCCTTGTTTAAAGTATGCTGAGTTCATAAACGAATGATGCTACTTCGCCAACAAGCTGTGGGCTGTTTTACAGGCAAGCGCAACATTTGACTGTAAACAATGGTGCTCAGTAAAGGGTTTTGTTATTTACTAAATTAGTGTTTTTAATATAAAGCAGTTTTAAATCAGGTGGTTAACTTGCATAGAATGACAAGTTGAAAGTAAATATGGCATAGCCGCGATTGGCTTTTGCGTATTAGCGGTTGAGTATAACAGTAAAACAGTGGCGTATGCGCTTAACACAGCAATAAGAAAATTAAACAACTACAAAGACACAGGGGTATTGTGTGATAAAAGGACTCGATACAGCGAGTCCCACTTTTTTAGCAGCTTACTTTTCTGCAGAATATGGGTCTTCAGCCATTAGGTAGGCTCTCAAATCTGCTTTTTGCGGTTGTGCATTAAGCCATGTTCTGAGTTCTTTCACTTTTGTATAAGTGTCTGCGCCGAATTTATCAGCATATATGTCACTAAAGTTTTGCTTGGTACTTTGCTCTCTAATTTGGTTTTGCCATTGCTGTGTTACTACTGCATTCAATGTACCAGCTAGGCCTTCTTCTTTTAGTAATTCCCATTCACCTGCATCTAACCAGATCCCACCTACTGGTGCGCTGTAATCTATACGGTGGTCAGTTGATGAAGAAATACGAAACTTACGCATAATGACCCCCGATACTGGGCAAATTAACGCTTTTTTAGTGTCTGTAGCGTCGGCTTCGAATGAGATATTGTCAGCAAATGCAAAGTTTGGGTTACGCTCTTTCCAAGCTGCAAAGTCTTCGATTAGTATCCAGTGGCCATTACAGTGCGTGCATGTGTGTGAACGAAATTGACCTTCAATAAAACTAGGTTTAAGTAACCCTTTACCACAACTTGTACAATTCATAGTATCCCTTAATTTATATAGTAACTTGAAGAGCTTATATTCTTAAAGTTATTACAAGCCGCTAAAAAAGCATCTTATAATTTAGTTTTTATTTGCGTTCAAGTTTGATTACGACAATGGCCGCAGTAAGAAATTGTAATGTTACCGTATTTTTAGAATCAATAACAAAGCTTTGTTCTGTTTAGTCAACTAGTCGAATTTTAAATAGCCTGCTTATTGTTTTTACAGCGCTCTGAGCAGTAAATAACGTTATCCCAGTCGCGCTGCCATTTTTTACGCCAAGCAAAATCACGTTTGCAAGTGGGGCAGGTTTTTTGCGGTAAAGTTAGTTTTTTATGAGCCATTGTGATGGTTTGCCTTGGTATTTTTTGATCTAGGGGCGATGCTTACATGCTTTTTTAAAATCGCAGGAATAGCGCGCTTAACCTCAATACGTTCGCGATATTCCCAAAGCCGTTCTCTCGCTTCTTTAGACGCTTTGGTTAAATCAATCATCGGTGCAGGGTAATCGTCACCTAGTTTAAAGTCGTTAAACAGCGCTTCCATTGGCGTTTGCTCCCAAGGTTTATGCAAGTATTCTACAGGCAGCTTTTCAAGCTCTGGGCACCATTTTTTTATAAATTCACCGCTCGGGTCTTGCTCCTCAGATTGTTTAATTGGGTTGTAATGGCGAATAGTATTAATGCCCGTAACCGATGCTTGCATTTGTATTTGCGGGTAGTGGATCCCCGGTTCAAAGTCTAAAAAATAGTTAGCCAACGGCAGGCTTGCATGTTGCCAGCTGATGTTTAAATGATGCGTAACAAAACTAACTAACATAGCGCGCATTCTAAAATTAATATAACCGGTGGCTTTTAAGCAGCGCATGCAGGCATCAATAATAGGAATACCGGTTTTACCCTGTGCCCAGCGTTGAATATCGCTAGTAACCTGTGCGTCATCACGATAAGGAAATGTGTGGTAGCCTGGGTTAAGCGCTTTAAATTCCATAGTGCACTGACTTTCAAATTTTTGCATAAAATGACAATGCCAATGCAAACGGGAGATAAACGCCGCGAGTGGTCGCTTCCAGCCTCTTCTATCTAGGAGCTTCGAGTCATACGTGGTTATTGCTTTTTGGTACACTTGCCGAAGGCTTATATTACCCCATGCTAAATAGGGCGATAGCCTAGAGCAATGCGTGCGGCTTAAACTTGGGCTGGATATGCCTTTTTGATAACCTTTGCCTCTACTTTCAAAAAAGCTTTGCATGACTTGCTGCGCCGCCAATGCTCCGCCTATTTGAAAATGCGGGTTTTGCTCGGTGAAGGAAGTAGGCAAAGCAGGTGCTTGGTAATTATTTAATGTCACTGCATTGACGTTTTTCCAGTTTGGAATCGCGATAGGACTGTGCATAAATTGATGCCAATGTTCGTTCCAGTCGTTACGATTTTTAGCCCCTCGTATGACCCCGCCAGTTGGAAATTCAAGCCAGTTTATGGTCTGGCTTTTACACCATGTTTTGATTACTTTATCGCGCTCAAAGGTATTATTAAGACCAATTTCTTGATGGCTAAGTAAGTTGACGATTTCAAACTGGCTATGTAATAAATTGAGTAGCTCATCCATTGGGCTGTTGAACAGGTAAACGCTGGCATTAAAGCGGGCAAGTTGGGTATTCATTTCAACCAGCGACTGATACACAAAGCGCCAATGACGCTCATTATAGTGAGCATCATTGAGTAATATCGGCTCAAAATTATAAATAAGCAAGCTTGGGTAGGGGCTTGCAAAAGCGTGTTGCAGTGGCTGATGATCTGATAGGCGCAAATCACGCTTAAACCAGACAATATTTATTTTTTTACGCATCATAGCTTGCTTAGTGGCCAATCAGCGGCATCGTTTGTATCTAACGGGCGAACTGCATTGCCGTGCCAGTGATTAATAAAGCTATTATTTGGATCATACATTTGCGTTTGCTTTGATAAATTAAATCGTCTACCAGAACGCGGATCGGCGCCAACACCCGCTAGATATTGCCAATTACCCCAATTGGCGGCTACATCATAGTCAATCAGTTGCTGTTCAAAGTAAGCTGCACCAAAACGCCAATCTAGGTTTAATTCATTAACAAAGCAGCTAGCGACTAATTGACGACCACGGTTAGACATATAACCAGTTTGATTAAGCTGCTTCATGCAGGCATTAACAATTGGATAGGGGGTTGTGCCTTCGCACCAATTTGCAAAACGCTCAGGGTAAAAACTAGTTAAAGGTTTACGGTGTGTAATCCCTTGAAATGCAAATAACTGACTATCATAGCGCAAGCTATAAAGTTGAAAATATTCGCGCCAAAGTAGCTCAAAGTAAATCCAATAAGTGGATTCGTTAGCTCCATGTGTTTGTTCGTATTGCTGTAAGGCAGTCATAATTTGCCGCACTGATAAATTACCATTGGCAAGCCAGGGCGAAAATTTGGTTGAATTTATCATGCCATCAAGGGCATTGCGGGTGAGCTTATATTTGCTTGGTGCGGTGCTTGAAAAGTACTGCTCTAAGTGGCGGTGAGCGGCAGCTTCGCCTGCATCAAATACAGTACTGACAGCGTTAACTTTAGGCAGTAATTTAGACCAACAAACCGGTGCGATCAATGGCACAGGAAAATTATGTGGTAAATCGGTAGCTGGCTTTATAAGTAGGTTAGAAGATTCAATTTTTTTGCGGAATTGGCTGAAGGTTGCCGGTAGCTCATTAACTACAAACGGCAGTTGATGCATGTCATACAAGGTAAATGTATTACTTTGTTTAAGTGTAATCTCGCTGTATTTATTGGTGATAGCAGTGAGAGATTGCCGTTCGTATAAGCCAATTTGGTCGCTGCAGTAAATTACTCGGGTATTATGATGAGAGTAATAATGATCAATCACTTCCAGCGGCGCTTTAAAATAAACCACCAAGTGTTGACCACGCGCGTTCAGCTGGCTGTTTAATTGGTGCAGCGATTTAACCAAAAACGCCCATCGCTGTGCGCCTAATGTTTGACAGTTAAAACGGTTGCTTTTAAACCACTCAGGGTTAATGCAATAAATAAAGCTGATTGATGAGCTTTGTTCGCATGCACGCCTTAAAAGCCTGTTGTCTGATAACCGTAAGTCATTGGTGAACCAATATACAGAGTGTGTCATATAATAAACTTGCCATTAGGGTTTTACTAATCCATTGTGTTTCAATACGTGACAAACACTGAACACGTTTAATACGTGTGACTTTTTATTTCTTCATTACTAAAGCGAGCGATACGTGTTTTTAGATTTAACCCAGCATCACGAAAAACCAAGTATTTATAACCTACTAGTAGGCGGTATTACTCCTCGCCCAATTGCGTGGGTAAGTACGCTTAGTGCTGGTGGCGTGGCAAATATTGCGCCTTATTCATTTTTTACTGTGGCCAGTGTTAACCCTCCTGTATTAAGTGTTACTCAGGTAAACCCACGAGATAAACAAAACAAAGATACACTAACTAATTTAATCACAAATAAAGAGTGCGTGGTTAATATTGTCAGTGAGCAGCAAGTTGAGAAAATGAACCAAAGCTGTGCAAACTACTCACCTGAAGTCAGTGAATTTATAGCTGCAAATATCGAGTCTACAGCAAGCCAAACAGTAAAACCTTTAAGTGTCGCGTCATCAAAAGTTCGTTATGAGTGCACCCTTCGCGAGGTGATTACCATTAGTGAACAATCAGCTGGTGGTAAAATGATGTTGCTTGATGTCGTAGGGGTTTTTATTGATGACAGCGTGCTTATTGATGGCTATATCGACCCGAATGCTTTAAATACCATTGGTAAAATGGGCGGTGATCACTTTACCAAAACAACTGAACTTTTTAGTTTAAAGCGGCCACTCATAAATAAGTAAATACTTTGTCAGCATTTTGCACAATGTTTACACTTTGTGTGTGTACTCTGGTTGATAATATCAATACAGAGGTGTGCTATGTCTTTATTAAAACCTATTTCGAAAATGTTTGCTTTGAGCGTGTTATGCACAAGTTTAGCCGCATGCAATAGTAGCTCCGAGGTTGATGATGAAACTATAAATGCAGTGCCAATTGTTAATGCTGGTGTTGATCAGTTAGTAAACAATAGCGATAGCGTTTATTTACAAGGCAGTTATGACGATGATGATGCCTATGTCACTATTTTATGGTCACAGCAATCAGGTACTGCGGTCACAATTAACGAGCCCATTGATATCGCTACACAAATAATAATTCCCACGTTGTCAGAAACTGAAACCTTAGTATTTACTTTAACGGTTGATGACGGTGTAAATGATGCTGTTAGTGATAGCGTAGAAATTACAATAACGGTGTCTCAAAACAGTGATACTGATTTAATCTCAAGTTGGATAATTAACAATAATAGCGCATCAACCTACATCAATAATGGCAGTACCGGGGTCACCGAAAATGTACAGCTTGCTGAAGTTGTTAGTTTATTAGATGTAGAGTATATGCATGTTAATACCGCAGGTGTCCCTCGCTATGATGTAACACTTAGCCAAGAGCAAGTTGATTGGCTGAATAATCGCCCTCGTGCAGCCACTGATTTTGCAAACGGCGTAACCACCGCAGAGGCTGGTCAAACGGTGCTTTTTGGCGAAGATATTGGTTATAACAGTAGTACTGAAAATTGTACTGATACTGGAGGTAGTGGCTATTGGCCGCCAGGTCCAGGTTGCCCAACTGAACAAAGTGTTGATGCATATTTCACCCTTGAACCGACAGAGAACGAAACCGAGTGTGAAACAGGGCTTGGCACAATTGGTTTAATGGTTAATGGCACCAGCATATTTAACTGGGGTGATGGTATGAGTTATGGTCAAGGAGTATGGTACAACTTAGCCCCGATAGCAGAACAATATGATGTAGATGTTTGCGGTGGTCATGCTGCTAATGGTGAGTATCATCATCATTTTTATACAAGCTGTTTAGCAACTATGCTTAATGATGACGGCTCGGACCATTCACCTATTTATGGTTTCGCGGCAGATGGATATCCACTGTATGGACCTTATGAAAGTAAAGAACAACTCGCATTAAGTGGCTGGGAAATGCGGGATTATAGTGCACCAACAAGTGAAGGTGGGTGTGCAACAGAAGGTCAGCGCAGCTGTATTTTAGTGGATCAATATGATGTCAGCAAAGGGGTTGAAACCACGCAAGCTGGACCTGCTATTGGCGAATCAGTTTCTACTTTATCAGGAAATACTTTGGCTGCCGATGATGGCTATTACTTTGAAGATTACTATTACGCGCAAAAAGAAGTGACTGGGGCACAGTTAGATGAGCATAACGGCCATGATACCAATGATGGTAAAGGCTACCATTACCATATAACGTTAGTGCAAGACGGTGATGGTAAATTACAGCCCTCATTCCCTTATCAAATAGGGCCACGGTTTAAAGGTCAGTTACCTGAAAATTCAATCGGCAGTTGCAGCACAGGTAATGTTATGGGCCCGCCGCCGCGCTCTTAGGGGGTAATATGAAAATAACGCTTTTGAGTATCTGCTTGGTATTACTATTTAAGCTAACTACAGGCATGGCACAAATGCAAATGGATCATTCTCATTTGCCGATCGCTGTGCCAGATAATGCCACGGTGCCTGCACTTAGTTTAACACTTGAGGCTGATGTAATGTCAGGTTATAACTTAAGTATAAATACTAAAGGTTATATATTTATGCCACCACCAACTGGGCTAAATATGATGCAGTTAATGTCCGCAGACCTTGACGAATCGACCCACCAGTTAAAAGGGCATGCCCATTTATACATCAATGGGGTTAAAATTCAGCGAGTGTACGGCAAGTACGTACATTTACCTGCTGATTTGTTTAGTGCAGGTTTGAATACCATTTCTATCACATTAAATAACCATGGACACATGTATTGGACAGCAAATAATAAAAAAATAGTGGCTACTTTGTATATTAACGACCAAGTCGATACATTAGTGACTTACCGTTTTGAAAGTTTTCCAATTGATGGCTAAATATTAAAAAAGTATGGATATTTTTTTCTTTTATAAGTGACCGATGAAAATACATAACAAGTTATTCTTTATTTTATTTAGTTTCAGCTTTGTACTGATCGCAGGCCTAATACTGCTAATGCAATGGAGTATTGGCCAAGGCATGATTAATTATGTAAATGCAAAAGAAGTTAAAGCACTACAGCCCCTTATAGCTAGTTTTTCGCAACAATATGAGGCTGAGGCATCATGGCAATCTATCCGAGGAGATAATCGGCAGTTTTTTAGGCTAGTACAAAAGCAACTACGAGATAGTCAATTTGTACCTAGCAGACCTATGCGAGAAAGAGCGCCGCGTGCATTTGACGATCAAGATCAACGTATGCACGAACCCAAACCACCAGAGCATAGACTTCCACCTGGGCATGAAGCGGATTACGCACTGCTCGATAGTAAAAAGGCTTTAGTCGCAGGGCGTTACAAAGGTGATCTTGATTATACAAATATACCTATTGAGTTAAATAAAGTCGTTATAGGGTATTTAGCAGTATCAAAGCGTCATGGTTTAATAGATGGCTATGAACTGGATTTTTTAGAGCAACAAACCAGCTATTTATGGCTGATTGGCATAGCAGCGGTGTTATTTACGCTGCTTACTTCGTTCTTTTTAGCACGCAATTTGGTTGGCCCTGTAAAACAAATTGCCAAGGGGATGCAGCAACTCAGCCAAGGTAACTTTGAGTATAAGTTAAAGCTCGAGCGCCAAGATGAGTTGGGCCAATTAAGTGAAGACTTTAATAAATTAGCATTAACCTTGGCTCACAATGAACAAGCCCGAAAGCGCTGGCTTGCTAATACATCACACGAACTGCGTACGCCGATTGCAATTTTGATGGGGGAGCTGGAAGCGATGCAATTAGGCGTAAGACCTCTTACAATCGATAATATTCGCTCAGCCCATGATGAAGCAAACCATTTAAAGCGATTGATTGATGACTTACATATGCTTAATAGTGCTCAGTTAGGAGGTATGCACTTTACCAAGCAACCACTGATAATAAATGAGTTATTAACGGCCGTGCAGCAAAAGTATATGCCGGTATTTGAACAACATAATATTGAGTTTTCTGTATTACAATTATCGACTGAGATTGAATTAAATGCAGATAAAACTCGCTTGATGCAGCTATTTGGCAATATTTTAATGAACGCGATTCACTATGCTCAGTGCTCAAGGTTAGCGTTACTAGTTAAGTTACTCACTGTTTCTGAAGAAAGTTTTATACATATTCGCATCGAAGATAATGGCATCGGCGTTGAAGACACGCATTTGCCACACCTGTTTGAATATTTATACCGAGTTGATGATGCGCGAAACCGCCAACAGGGCGGGTCAGGGTTAGGCTTATCACTGTGTCAGCATATAGTGCATGCGCACAAAGGTGACATTACCGCGCAGAAATCTAAATTAGGTGGTTTAGCAATACTCATTAACATACCTGTGGAGCATTAAAATGTCAGCACCCGCTAAAGTCCTGATTGTAGAAGATGAACTGAAATTGGCTAATTTAATGAGTGATTTTTTGTTAAGCCAACACTTTGAGACTCACCAAATTCACCGAGGGGATGAAGTACTCCCTTGGCTTAAAGAAAACCACCCGAGTGTAATTTTACTTGATGTCATGCTGCCTGGTGTAAGTGGAATCGAGCTTTGTAAAGCAATAAGACAGTTTTCAACTGTGCCTATTATGATAGTCTCGGCCAAAGTAGAAGAAATAGATCGGTTACTTGGATTAGAGTTAGGTGCTGATGATTATGTTTGTAAACCATTTAGTTATGCAGAAGTGGTTGCCCGAGTTAAGTCTTTACTGAGGCGAAGTGAACTTGCTCAACCGGAACAAAATTCAGATATGCATTTAGATGAAACGACCTATAGTGTTCATTTTAAGGGGCGTTCGGTTGAACTCACCAGTGTTGAGTTTCAGCTTTTTAAGCCGTTATTTGAAAAGCCAAATCGTATATTTAATCGTGAGAGCTTAATGAATAATATGTACGACGATCAGCGCATTGTTAGCTTTCGCACCATTGATAGCCATATTAAAAAATTACGTAAAAAATTGGATGAAGTGTGCGAGCAAGATAGCGTTATTCAATCTGTTTATGGTGTTGGTTATCGTTTTGTAAAACCCTAAACTTCCTTATTTCTTGCACATTGTTTGCGCTTTTTAAGAATACTCTTGTAATTAGTTACTTCACTAACTCTATTTTACAAGAGGTTGAGATATGAAATCGTTAACAGCAATCGCTTTACTAACAGCATTATGTGTTGGGTTTACAGCACATGTAGATGCCAAAGGCCGTGAGAACAAGCCACCACGTCCTGACTTTTCAAGCATTGATAGTGACTCAGATGGCGTGATTAGTTTTGCCGAATTTAGTGAACAAGAATTACCTCCCGGTGTTGACGATATCCAACTTATCTTTGATGAGATAGACACTGATAAAAATGGTGAGATTTCAGAGCAAGAACTTCAAAACCATAAACCACCACGTCGTCAAAGATAAGGAATAACCATGATCAATAGTATTTCATCAGGCGCTAATTTTGAGCCAATGCAACGCCAAAAAGCTGAGCCACTTACAAGTGAACAAACAAAGTTACTAAACGAAACGTTAGCTCAGTTTGACCCTGAGAACCTATCTTCAGCTGATGCACAGTCTATCGTTACAGCTTTTCAGGAAGCGGGGATCCAGCCAGGTCAAGAAATGCAAGAGCTGATGGCTGATGCTGGGTTTGATGCGGCTCAAGTGGGTGAAATGGGGCGTCCTGAAGGCGGCCGGCCACCTGGTCCACCGCCTCAAGGTGGTGTAGAGCAAGTTAATACTGAAGATGTTGTTAGTTATTTAGATGAACTACTTGAAAACTATTCTGAGCAACTAAATGACGAAGATAAAGAATCTATCCTAGCATCTGTACAAGAAAAGTTTGGCTTATCACAAAGCGACTCTCTGCTTTCTTTAAAAGTTTAAGCATCTTAAATTACCTGTGGATGGCTTTCATTCACAGGTTCACTTCATACTGCGACAATTTGTCACATTCTCAATATTCCTAAAATCTTTATCATAAGCGCCTATTTTTAAAATAAAAATTTTAATAGGTCATATTTATGAATAACCTCATGGCACTTTCTGCCATTTCACTTGCACTGATAAACTTTAACGTATTTGCTAATAAACAAAACGATAATATTGAACGCATAAATGTTACTGGATCGCACATTAAACGTACTGATTTTGAAAATGCCAGCCCAGTAACCGTAATAGATGCTGCGCAAATAGCGCAAACAGGTATCGTTAATGTTGAAGACTTATTACAGCGAATGTCATTTTCTGCTGGGGTTGCAGGTAATGCTACTAATGCCTATTGGACCAGCGGTGGTTATGGCACGGCTCAAGTTAACCTTCGTGGCATGGGGATCAAACGTACCTTAGTGCTACTCAATGGGCGACGTATAGTTAATGGCGGTACAGGGGCAAATAGTTCAGTTGATTTAAATATGATACCTACTTCAATTATTGAACGAGTCGAAGTACTTAAAGACGGTGCATCGGCTATTTATGGCGCTGATGCCGTTGCGGGGGTGGTTAACATCATTACCAAAACACAGCTAGATGGCGCCGAGTTTAGTGCTCAAATAGGCGCTGCCGATGATGGTGAAGGGCAAAGCCAAGAGCTGAGTTTTAATGTCGGTGGAGAGTTTGACCGAGGACACTTTGTTTTTAGCGCAAGTTACATAAATACCGAAGCGGTAAGGCAATCTGACCGTATTGATTGTGCTAAAAGCGAAACTGTAAATGCTGATGGCAGCAGCCAGTTAGAGTGTTTTGGTAGTGCGACAACCGCTGGTGGACGGGCATTATTAGCTGATGGTAGCAGTGTGCAGTTTAATCAAGATCCAAACGGTGATGGCAATAGTTATGAAGCATATGACTCAGCTAAACACGGCTTTAATTACATCGGTTACTTAAATGCCGTTAACCCAAGCGAACGTATTAACTTATCGACTAATTTTACCTATCAGCTTACTAGTAACATAAATCTATTTACTGAAGCACAATATAGCAATCGTCAATCGGAACAGATTGTAACGCCGCGTAGTATCAGCGGCATCATGGTGTCAAAAGACTTTCTATATAACCCAACAGGGCAAGACTTAGAAATAACACGACGTCGCAATGTTGAGCTTGGTGCGCCGTATTTTTTTCAAGAAACCAATACAGCCCGCATTGTTGTTGGACTCGATGGCACATTAAGTAATGATTGGAATTGGCAGTTAGCTTACAACTATGGCCGCAATACTGGCACTGATGGTTGGACTTTCGATCAAGACATAGCCAAAGTTGCTAATACGTTAGATGAAAATGTTTGTAGCTACGAAAACGGCGCAGCAATTCCGTGTGGTGATTGGTTTGGTGTCGACGAACTAACGCCAGAGGTGATTGATTATGTAAAATATCGCCGAGAAGGCAATGGTGGCAATGAATTAAGGTCGCTTACTTTCAATCTATCAGGCGATATTATTGAATTACCAGCAGGGGCTTTAGCTTTTGCTGCGGGGGTTGAAAAGCGTGATGAAAAAGGCTGGCGTAACCCGGATTCAACTGTACTTGCAAACGGTGGTGAAGATGCCATTGATGGCAGTTACTCCGTTACAGAAGGTTTTATTGAATTAGCAATTCCAGTACTGGAAAGCTTAGAAGCACAAGTGGCTACACGTTATTCAGATTACAGTACGTTTGGCAGTAAGATGACTTATAAACTCGGACTGACTTGGCAAGTGGTTGATAGTTTGATGTTACGTGGGGTTAAATCTACGGCGTTTAGAACACCGATGATCACGGAGCTATTTGGCGGCACAAATGCTGAAAACCTGCGTACGATAGACCCCTGTGAAGGCGCCACCGGTACTATTGCAGCAAACTGTTTAGCAGCAGGGCTACCTGCTGATTTTGTGCAAGATGGCACCACAATACGCACCTCAGTTGGCGGCAACCCCGATGTAAACCCTGAATCAGCAGATACCTTTACATTTGGCATGGTTTGGCAGCCAAATTTTGTTGAAGGGTTCTCTACAACCGTTGATTACTTTGATATAGAAGTGGAGGACGCAATTACCTCCGTTAATGGTTCAGATACTTTAAAGTTATGTTATACCGATCCTGAGCTTTACAGTGCATATTGCGACACATTTACGCGTCACCCAGTAACAGGGCAAGTTAACTCATTGAGTCAACGTCCTGTCAATGCGGCATTTGAAAAAGTCAGTGGGATTGATTTTAATACACGCTACAATACAGAGCTTTTTGGTTTAACTAGCCAGTTTGAACTTGATGCGACACGCTTACTTAAACATGAAAATACGCCGTTTGCAGGGCAAGATACGCAAAGTCTATTAGGTTATATCACCGAAGATCAGGGCAGTTATACCAAATGGCGAGCAAATTTAGGCTTGAGTGTAAAAGCGCAGTCATGGTCAGCCTATTATGCAATGCGCTATATTGGCACCGCTGATGATGTCAATGGTGGCGGTCCAATTGGGCGTTCAGTACCGAGTATTATTTATAATGATATTCAAGGCAGCTATTTTATTACGCAAAGTACGTCGTTATCTTTAGGGATTGATAATATATTCGACAAAAAAGCGCCGTTTTTAACATCATGGAATGACGCTAATACCGATGTCATGACCTATGACTTACTAGGTCGTCGTGGCTATTTAAAGCTCAATATTAACTTTTAATAAAAGTGCTACAGCATTAAACAATTACAGCCAGATGCAGTTGTGTGCATCTGGCTTTTTGTTAATTGATAACGGTTTTTATGGTACTACTGCCGTCTTCTTCAGTGAATTTAAAAACAAAGTCTTTCTTGTCGTCATTGTTTATATCGACTAACAGTATATCGCTATTGTTATCAGGGAGTTTATGCTTGATTTTTTTGCGTTTAGTGCTGAGTAAATCATCATCACCATAGTAGAGCGACAGTGTTTTACTGCCGCTTTTATAAATAGCGTCGAGTTTACCATCACCATTAATATCAGCTAAAAGCAAAGGCTTTAATGACGAGTTATTTGACATAGAAAGTGGCATTTCAACTTCAAAGTCGGCATTAGGTTCTTCGCTAAATGTGCCATCTGCAAGTTGTTTATGAACAGAAAATTCAACATCAACATCGGTATCACCGCCTCCCATGGCCATAGAAGCCAATGTGCCAAAGCCAAAGTCGATATTGAATCGTTGTAACTCCATTAAGCCATCGTTATTAAAGTCTTCGTCAAACTTTAAGTTACCTATCATACTTGTTTGTGGCAATGTACGCGCTTGTGTAGAAAATCCCCCGCCTGCAAGGCCCATATAAAGGTTGCGATGCACTGTCGCACTCATGGCATCCATGCCATCAGCATCAGGCATAATTTTGCTGATCAGATCTACAAAACCATCATTATTGATATCACGTATTAAGTCTATATAGTGATAATTGTCGTTTTCTGTTTTACCAAACTTTACAGGAAAGGTAATGTCAGTCACTTTATCTGCAAAGGTTGCGCCTTTAGTTAGTAATACGTTGGCTTGTTTATCATTGCTAAATACTAAGTCAGTGTGGCCATCTTGATTTATATCTATCACTTGGGGGGCAATACTAATATCGATATCTAACTTAAATTGTTTAGATCTAAAGTCACCTTGAAATTGCGCTTGCTTGGTAAATACGTGAGGGTGGAACTTACCTTGTTGATCCTGAAGATACAGCGTGTTTGTTTCAATATCAGGCAATAATATATCGCTCAGGCCATCATTGTTCGCGTCAATGACAAAGTTAACTTTAGTAAATTTGTCGACCTCCAATTGATTTAAAACAGACTCAAAACTAAACAGCAGTGTACTTTTACTCTGCTCGCTCAGATAGACGCCATCAGTGGCTAAAATAAGCGCTTGAGGGTTTAAAGTATTTGCAAGTGTCGCGGTATCAAAACCAATTAAATTAGATGGTAATGTCAGTATATGGTTTTGGTTTTTAGCTAAGTCTATTCTAGCGAGTTGAGGGATTTCATCATTATAAGCAAATACTATAGCTGAGTCTGTGGTGATCAACTCTTTAGTGGTTTTTATAGCTAGTTGCTGACTTGCTATCGCAAGGGGTGATAAAAGTAATACTGATGAGGCGAACAGTGACTTAAGCATAATAAGTTCCATTTAATCTTAATAGTCGATAATATTTGTAAATACATTATTAACAAAATGAATGGTTTTACAATCTTAGTTTTGTAAGCAAGTGTAATTTTAAATCATTTGAAAAATAAATAATAAGTGATAGCGCGTTAAGTATTAAACGCGCTTTTGATTGAAGCGATTAGATGTTTAATTACAAACTGTAACGTAGGCCTAGCTGCCAACTTACAGGTTCTCCATGTAAAACGTAGCCATCCCAAGACGAAATGCTATTGTAATAATGCTTATCTAGTAAGTTATTAATATTTAAGGAAATACTGATTTTATCATTTACTTCATAACGAGCCATAAGATTAATAAGCGTAACAGATGATTGCTCAATTCTATGTGCTTCACTTTGTCCATTTGGTAATGGTCTTTGTGGTGTCGCGTAGAAGCTATTTTGCCAATTAACTCCAACCCCAGCAGTAAAGCCAGCTAAATAATTATTAAAGTCGTATGTTGTATAAATATTTAATAATTTGTTCGGTTCATCCGTATCTAGTTGCTCACCTTCTTTAGACTGGGTTTTATGCTGAGAATAACCCGCACTCAAATTCCAGTCCTGGCTTATAGAGCCGGTAAATTCTACTTCAAAGCCTTTTGTTGTGTCGCCTTCGCCTCTTTGAACGTATGGACGGTTACCATTAGGGGTGAGGTATTTTTCAGAAAAATTAGGATCAGGCTCAGCAAGTCCATTTTCTACATTTTTATAAATGGCAGTAGCAAAATTAAGGGTGTCTTGGAGCAATTCACCTTTTACGCCTATTTCGTAACTTTCGCCAGTGCTTGGATCCAGCATTTTATCATTGGCATCAAAATAGGCTTGAGGTCTAAATGCCTCGGTGTAGCTGGTATATAGGCTATAGTGTTCATTTATATCAACAACCAGCCCAGCATAAGGCGTTACTTCATCTGTAACACTTTCTTGGTACTGCAATTTTTGAAACTCACCTGTGATGGCATCATAACGATCACTATGGTAATCCCAGCTGCTAATTCGAGCCCCCACGATAACTTTTACTAAATCATGTGGGTTGATGCGTACTGCGGCAAAACCGCCGTTTGATTTAGTGATACTAACATTCTGCTGAGCAAGATCTTTGAATGGGTAACGAGGTACATCGCCTGTCCATTCGTGAAAGTTGAGGTTTTGTAATGAAATTGTTGTTTGGTCGGCATCTTTGCCATAAGCAGTTCGTTCACGACTAAACTGGTTATAGCTCACAATTACTTCATGGGTGCGGTCAAATAATGATATTGGACCTTGTAAAGAAATATCAAATGTTGTTTGTTGATCTTTTGAACTGCTGATCACAGCGCTATAATCAAAACCCAAATCACTCGTTCCGTCGGGGTTTATGGGACTTTGTGGATACACGAAAAATAGCTCGCCACCTTGCATTTCAATGGTGTTATACGTAGCAATTGCATTTAGCTGCCAATCATTGTCAAAAGCGTGATCTATGCCTACAAAATAAGTGTATTCTTCTAACGGCCAACCACTCCATTTAGCCGTCATGCCAGTATCACCACGCTTACCATTGTAGCGACTCCCATCAGAGAAAAAATAAGGCTGAGAATGTGAATTTATTGCCCCTTGCGATGCTGTATCTGCATACTCAACACCTAAACGAAGTAAAGTGTAATCGGTTAAATCGGTTTCAACAGTGGTATAAATGGAGCTTTTCTGCTGCCCGTAACGTTCAATATATGAGTCTTTATCATAATGGGCTGCTATAAACCGAGCTCGAATCGTACCGTCATCTACTAGTGCACCAGATAGGTCAATATCACCGCGGTAATTATCCCAACGTCCTGCAGAAAACCCCAAATTAGCTTTAAAATCAGTGTTTGTAGCTCGTTTGCGAACTAAGTTTACTGTTGCTGTGGGATCACCTGCTCCGGTCAGTAAACCATTTGCACCTCGGACAATTTCAACACGTTCGTATGCCGCAGAATCACCACTTACATTTGGCCTTCTGCCACCAGGAAATTGCTGTACACCATCAATTTGGATTAAATTTACATTACCACCTCGCACAGAAAGCCGCGGTCTATCTAAGCTTGCTGATCGACGTGCGTAAAACCCTGTTGCGTGCTCAAGAATTTCGTCTATGTTTACAGTCTGCCAATCCTGCATCATTTGATTAGTGATCACGGTAACCGCTTGTGGAGTTTCTCGTTGTGAAAGAATCATCTTTAAGGCTGCTTTATTAGCTGATTCAGAGTAATCATTGATACTGGTGCCAGTAACGTAGATATGTTCAAGTTCTTGAACGCGATGTTTATCAAGTTCTTGAGGTGAGTTATTAGATTTGTTTAAACTCTGTTGAGCAGCAACACTATTAAATGTGGCTAAAATCATTACTAAACATATTGATAGTTTAAAGTGGAGGCAGGATTGAAGTTTTTTATGAGTGTACACAAAGCGTCCTTAATTGTAGTTGTTGAAAATGCAAGTCATTATCAATTAATGTTTTGTAACATTCAAGTCCCTAATTAAGGTTTTTATATAATGCTTGCTTTAACCCTTGGTTGAAGCTCGTTGTGAAAATCGCAACGAGCTGTATTTGAATTAATCTAAATCTGCTTTACTATGGCGTTCTGCCAACTGTTCCTCTTCAGGACCCCAGACGCGATTAACCTTTTTGCCGCGTTTTACTGCAGGGCGGCGTTCAACTTGTTTAGCCCAGCGAACCACATGGGTATAAGACTCAACATCTAAAAATTCTGCTGCATCATAAATATCCCCAAGTACCAGTGAGCCATACCAAGGCCAAATCGCAATATCTGCTATTGAATACTCACTGCCTGCCATATAGTCATGGTCGCTTAAATGGCGATTTAATACATCTAGTTGACGCTTCACTTCCATGGTGAAACGGTCAATAGGGTATTGCATTTTATAAGGAGCGTAAGCATAAAAATGACCAAAGCCACCGCCTAAATACGGAGCAGAACCCATTTGCCAAAATAACCAGTTACGGCATTCAGTTTTACTGGTGTGATCGCTTGGTACCAGAGCTGCAAACTTTTCAGCTAAGTACTGTAAAATGGCACCCGATTCAAACACGCGCGTAACTGGGTTAGTACTGTGATCCATTAATGCTGGAATTTTTGAATTAGGATTAACGCCGACAAAGCCTGAACCAAACTGGTCGCCATCAGCAATTTTAATTAAAAATGCGTCATACTCAGCTTCGGTAATGCCGAGCTCTAATAGCTCTTCCAGCATGATTGTGACTTTTTGGCCATTTGGGGTCGCTAAAGAATAAAGCTGAAGAGGATGTTTACCAACAGGTAAATCTTGTTGGTGGGTAGCACCTGAAATAGGCCTGTTTGTTTTAGCCCATTCACCGCCATTTTCTGCATCCCACTGCCACACGGCTGGTGGGGTATAGTTTTCGCTGTTACTCATCAAAACTCCTCAAACGTTGGTTACTTAAATCAAGGTATAGGTGTTATTACGAATAATCCATCCTAATTGATCATTAAGGCCAAGGGAAGCAAAGTTAAATTTCAATTCACGCATAGGCTGGCACAATGAATAAACATGGCTTGGCAATTGGCTTAGAGCGAAGCGATAACGACATTTATCTAACCCTTAAAATGCAAAGAACATTCACCCATCAAGACTATCAACGTTTACCGCTGATCAACACTGCATCTTGAGATGGTTTGGGTATATAATGCTTGAATTGCTAGCAACTGCCTCAATATAGTTACTACTCATTGCGGTGTTGTATTATTTTCAATGTAAGTTTGTTTTGTGATATTATCACATTTTCAGTATCGCATTATTTTTAAAATTTGGATTTGTCGTGGCGCAAGTAAGAGCTAGAGTCCAGCTTAATGTTGGCAAAAACAGTGATATACCCGCAGAGATCGTGTCATTCAGCGGTTTAAAAGATGGCCAAGAGCATGTAGCTTTGGTATTTAATAATGCGGATAGCGAGCAGTCTGTGCCGCTTATTCGCATGCATTCAGAGTGTTTAACCGGCGATGTTTTTCACTCATCACGGTGTGATTGTGGTGAACAACTTAACGAATGCATTGAGATGATGCATGAACAAGGTGGTATTTTACTTTATTTACGCCAAGAAGGGCGTGGTATTGGCTTGTATAACAAAATTGATGCCTATGTATTGCAGTCACAAGGTATGAATACCTACGAAGCAAATAATCATTTAGGTTTTGCTGATGACTTGCGTGATTTTTCTGACGCCGTATTGATGCTAGAAGCGATGGGGCTCACTCATGTAAAACTTATGACTAACAATCCTAAAAAACTAAATGCCCTAAAAGATGCGGGTATTGAAGTTGATTCAGTTATTGGCACGCATGCACATATCAAAGCCGGATTAGCGGGTAATAAAGCGTACCTAGAGACGAAAATTAAGCATGGTGCGCATATGTTAGATATAAAGAAGATTAAAAAACCTTAATTTTACGCGGTCGTCTATGTAATCCGATCCAACGCCGAGTTATACTCGGCGTGTTTTGTTGTTAATTTAAGAGCAAGTATGTCAATTGAATTACGAGTATTTAAGGCCGATGCTGGGCTGAAGTGGTTTAAAGCTGGGTGGCTTATTTTTAAAACTCAGCCTTTTACCTTTATTTTTATGCATTTATTTATCGGCATAATTGGTTTGCTGTCGCTATTTCTACCTTTTTTACAAATTATAGCCGCCTTAGCCACCCCGTTTTTAACCGCAGGGTTTTATCAAGCGGTGATCACTAAGCAGCAAGGTGGCAAAATTATGCTGGCGGATATCTTAAAGCCGTTTACGGCTAAGGGAAATCGCCTAGGGTTGTTGCGCTTAGCTCTGTATCAAATGGCGGCAGGTGTGTTAATGGCGTTATTGGCCGGAGGCTTATTTTCCGAAGCGATTGAGATAATGAGTAATCCAAATGTTGACCCTAACATTGCTTTACAGCGAGTGGTTGATAGTATTTCAATGGCAAACGTGGCACTGTTTTTAATTGCATTATCGCTGTATTTAACCGCTTTCTCTTATGCTGTGCCGTTAGTTTACTTTAATCAACAAAAACGTATTTTTGAGGTGCTAAAAAGCTCATTCATGGTGTTTTATCATAATATGGCACCACTGAGTGTATATGGCGCTATTGCAGCTGTATTGATGATGTTTTCAATGTTCTTATCATTCTTACCACTGTTGGTTTTAATGCCGATTTGTTACATTAGCTTTTTTGTTTCTTACCAAGCTATTTTTATGCCGGTTGTGCCGCCTGCTGATACTAAGCCTGTATCGCCGCAGCATAATGATGATAGCGGTCGTTTTGACGCATAATGGCTGATGAAATGGATGAAGCATTACAAAAAAAGTTAAAAAATTATGTGCTTTGGTTACTTGGTCGACAAGAGTATTCGCGCCGAGAGTTAACGCAAAAATTACAGCAAAAAGAGGCGACGCCGGAATTTATAGAGGTTCTATTAGATTGGTGCGAAGAGCACAATTTTATTAATGAGCAGCGCTATATTGAAGGGTTTGTACGTCGTCATATTGCTAAAAAACATGGCTTAAAACGTATACAAAGTGAAGCTATGGCGAAAAGGATTGACCGAACACTATTAGAAAGTGTCATTGAATCATTTGCAATAGATTGGTTTCAATTAGCGCAGGATGCGTATTTAAAGAAATATTCAAATTCACAGGACGACTTCGATCACAAAGAAAAAGCTAAGCGCGTGCGCTACTTAATGTATCGAGGGTTCAGTTACGAACAAATTGATTTTGCAATGCAAGCACAGTAAAAATGGGTGAGACGTTCACATGCAGCACATGACTACCGCACAGATCAGGCAACAGTTTTTAGACTTTTTTGCCTCTAAACAACACCAAATTGTTCCATCAAGCTCGCTTATTCCGGGTAACGATGCGACGTTATTATTTAATAACGCCGGCATGGTGCAATTTAAAGATGTATTTTTAGGCGCAGAAAGTCGCCCTTATAACCGCGCAACTAGCTCACAACGTTGTGTGCGTGCCGGTGGTAAGCATAACGATTTAGAAAACGTGGGCTATACGGCGCGTCACCATACATTTTTTGAAATGTTAGGTAACTTCAGCTTTGGTGATTACTTTAAGCAAGATGCGATTAAGTTTGCGTGGGAGTTCTTAACTGACGTAGTAAAGCTGCCTAAAGAAAAGCTTTTAGTGACGATTTACCATGATGATGAAGAAGCCTTTGGTTATTGGGCTAACGACATTGGTTTGCCTGAAGAGCGTATTATCCGTATTGCTACCTCTGATAACTTTTGGTCTATGGGTGATACTGGCCCGTGTGGCCCGTGTTCTGAAATCTTTTATGACCATGGCGAACATATTTGGGGTGGTCCTCCAGGCTCACCGGAAGAAGATGGCGACCGTTTCATTGAAATCTGGAATCTGGTATTTATGCAATACAACCGTCAAAGCGACGGTACAATGGAGCCGCTTCCTAAGCAGTCCGTTGATACGGGAATGGGTCTTGAGCGTATTGCCGCTATTTTACAAGGCGTGCATTCAAACTACGAAATCGATTTATTCCAAGGCTTAATTAAAGCGGCAGCAGAAATTACCCATGCTCAAGATATGGATGATAAGTCATTGCGCGTAGTGGCGGATCATATTCGTTCATGTGCGTTTTTAATCTCTGATGGGGTAATGCCATCAAATGAAGGTCGTGGCTATGTGCTACGTCGTATTATTCGTCGTGCTGTACGCCACGGTAATAAACTGGGCGCAAAAGGCTCGTTCTTCTATAAGTTAGTGGCTGCATTAATAGAGCAAATGGGTCAAGCGTATCCAGAGCTTGCCAAACAGCAAGAAATCATTGAAAAAGTACTTCGCATTGAAGAGGAGCAGTTTGGCAAAACTCTTGAACGCGGCTTAGCTATCTTGGAAGAAAGTTTAACGGATTTAACTGGCGATGTGATCCCAGGGGAATTGGTATTTAAGCTTTATGACACCTATGGTTTCCCGGCTGATTTAACCGCAGATGTTGCGCGTGAACGCTTTATGAGCATTGATGAAGAGGGTTTCCAACAATGCATGGCTGTGCAGCGTAAAACAGCACAGCAAGCGGGTAAATTCGGTGCAGATTACAATCAACAATTAAAATCTGAGAAACACACTGATTTTAAAGGTTATGACGCAACACATTATAGCGGCACTGTGATTGAAATGTTTGCCCAAGGCGAAGCTGTATCAGTACTAGAAGATGGCCAGCAAGGTATTGTTGTACTTGACCGTACGCCATTTTATGCCGAATCAGGTGGTCAAGTTGGCGACACTGGCACATTAACCGTAGCAGGTGGTGAGTTTACAGTTACTAACACCACTAAACTTGGTAATGCATTCGCGCACCACGGAACAGTAATGGGCCGCATTGGTGTAAATGATAAAGTGGAAGCGAGTATTGATGACGCGCGTCGTGACCGCGTTAAAAAGAATCACACAGCAACGCATATTCTTCACGAAGCACTGCGCCAATTATTGGGCGAGCATGTGTCGCAAAAAGGTTCACTCGTAGACCCTGAACGTTTACGTTTTGATTTTTCACACTTTGAAGCCGTAACTAAGGCTGAACTACGTGAAATTGAGCGCGTGGTTAATGACGAAATTCGTCGTAACTTTGCACTAAATACTGAACTGATGGCAATCGATGCCGCCAAAGAAAAAGGCGCTATGGCATTATTTGGTGAGAAATACGATGACGAAGTACGCGTAGTGACCATTGGTGATTACTCTATTGAGTTATGTGGTGGTACTCACGTAAATCGTGCTGGTGATATTGGTTTATTTAAAATCGTATCAGAGAGCGGTATTGCAGCCGGTGTACGCCGTATTGAAGCCGTAACAGGCGCAGATGCAATTGCCTACGTTAGCGAGCAAGAACAACACCTAAATGACGTTGCAGCACTTGTTAAAGGTGACAGCGCATCAGTACTTGAAAAAGTAACTGCATTACTTGAAAAGTCTAAAGGACTTGAAAAGCAAATCGCACAACTTAACGATAAACTAGCAAGTGCTGCGGGCGCTTCATTGCTTGATTCAGTGGTTGAAATCAATGGTGTTAAACTATTGGTTGCTAATGTTGAAGGTACAGAATCAAAAGCCTTACGTGGTATGGTTGATGATCTTAAAAACAAGATTGGCTCAGGTGTGATTGCTCTAGGCGTAGCCGATGGCGATAAAGTAAGCCTAATTGCCGGTGTAACTAAAGACTTAACTGGTAAAGTTAAAGCGGGTGAGCTGGTTAACTTTATGGCATCGCAAGTTGGCGGTAAAGGCGGTGGTCGCCCAGATATGGCCCAAGCCGGTGGCTCAGAGCCGCAAAACTTAAGCGCTGCGCTTGATAGTGTAACAGCTTGGTTAACTGAGCGTACTTAAGAGCTCAGTACGTAAAGTTGATTTAACACCTTGGGAGGCTCAATTGAGCCCCTAAGGGGTTTATCCTAAATCTGCTTTAACAGCTAAGTCACATCCTAAATTTATAGCTAAAACGGCATACCTTTCTAAATACACATTACCGCACCTTTTATTGCCAATTGACCTTTCCTACAATACGAAAAACTTGCCCTAGGTTATGAATTATCCTTTAGGGGCGCATCACTGCTATTTATATTGAAACTTTTTGCTGATCATAGCGTCCAAGTAGTTAAGATTAATCATAACTTTGAAAAATAGACTATGCTTTATAGTACCTATAAAGATTTTTAGCAGCGACTTGAAGTATTGAGGGTAAATCACCATTATATTAAGTGTAGAAAGATTTCTGGTGGTTACTCAGCAGGCTAAAATTTATTATAGCAGTGAGTACGAGATCACAACTTAGCGCTGCAAGTAGGTTTTATAGATTAACGTAAACAGCTATTGAATTAATATTTGATATTAAATTGTTCATTTGAATAGATGAAACAGACTTAAAATTGGCAATGGGCGCATTATAAAGAGTTTTTTTAACAGAAAATGAATCGATTTAGAGTTTTTACTTACTTTTAAGCTTTATTTTCTTTAAGATACAAACGCGGAATCTTTTAATTTATTGGAATACGGGAGCAAGAGAATGCTAATACTAACTCGTCGAGTAGGTGAAACCCTAATGATTGGTGACGAAGTAACTGTCACTGTACTAGGTGTTAAAGGAAATCAAGTACGTATTGGTGTTAACGCACCTAAAGACGTTTCAGTACACCGTGAAGAAATTTACATGCGTATTCAAGCTGAAAAGTCTAACCCGAACCCGGGCAATGCTTAATCAATTTAATTGATATGAAAGAGCCACTATTTAGTGGCTCTTTTTTTTATGTATTCAATCATCTCATCACTGAGTACGCTATTTGAAATATACTGCATACCGCGGCGGCTTTTTAAAATAATACCGCGAGGAGTAAAAATCACCTCATCGATATCTTGCCACGTTAGCTGGTAACTCTTATGTAGATTAACACTCTTAAAACCGTCTTCATCTATGGTTAAAGTAGCTTCTGATCCTGATGCACGACTGAGCATTTGTCGCGTTACCCACCAAGGCCTGCGATAATAAAATGCTACGCATTCAAGCACAGCCACCAAAATTAAAAAATTACCTAAATAATGCTTATTCATCGCATAGATTGCGATCAGTCCTAAACTTACCAACAATACTAACAATGCATATTTGGGTTTTGCTTGGGCACTATAGGGCAGTGACTCATCAAAACATTCATAGAAATAAGGTTTATCTAATGTATAAGTGGTGGAAAAAGGCATAATCAATTAATTCTGCAGGAACTA
This sequence comes from Pseudoalteromonas sp. KG3, assembly GCF_030436385.1. Lineage (NCBI taxonomy): Bacteria > Pseudomonadati > Pseudomonadota > Gammaproteobacteria > Alteromonadales > Pseudoalteromonadaceae > Pseudoalteromonas > Pseudoalteromonas sp. KG3. Next base: position 1,406,630 of record NZ_CP098523.1, on the reverse strand, counting down.
TGTCGCCATTTTAGCAAGTCTGATAAAAAAAAGCCGTTTATTTAGGTGTTCATTTGTTTGTTAGTATGAGAGCTTATTATGGTCGTTTTGTAACGTGTCATTAAGGATATCATGATGGGTCTTATCAGCTTAAGCTGGGTGTTGGCTAGCAATGCATTTTTGGTCATGGGGGATATGCCATACACCCCAATAGATGAACTAAATTTAATGCCAACGGGAGTTTTAGGCAGCAAAATAAATAGCACAGAACATGCTTTTTTACTTCATGTAGGTGATCTGAAATCAGGGGCTGAGCCGTGTACAGATGAGCTGCTGACAAAAAACAAACAATTGTTAAGCTCGTTATCTTCCCAACCATTTATTTATACCCCAGGTGATAATGAATGGACTGATTGCGATCGAACGAATTTAACCCCCCGCTATGATGAATTAGCGCGCTTAGTATTTTTAAAAAGTCTGATGTACGATCGCACCTATTTTGAAAAAGCTAAGCAACTAGAAAAATTTAAGTACCAAGCAAGTATGATAGAAAATGCTCGTTGGCAATTCGCCGATGTTGAGTTTATGACGCTGCATATTGCTGGCACGCATAATGGTCGTAGGCAGATACTCAACAGTGATAAACAGCTTGCTTATCAACAAGCCGATGCAAGAGATGTAAATAATCTGCAGTGGTTGGCACAAGCAAACCCAACAGCGAAAGGGTATGTAATCGCCTTTCAAGCTGATATCTATACTCATCAAACGGATCAACCTGCATGTGACGCAGCGCTGCATCAAGAGTGTGATGGTTTTAAGATTTACCGAGATGCACTACGTGAGTTTGCCAGTACGGTGAAAAAACCCGTTTTAGTGATCCACGGTGACACAGGTCCATATTGCCAGCAGTCTTTATCGAGTTACTTAACACGATTAAATGTGCCTGGTGATTACATGGTTAGTGATATTGCTAAGGTCACATTGGCTCAACAAAATGCCACAGTAGCATGGCAGATCAGCAGCTTAAAAACAGGAGAAGCGCTTGCGCGACAGTGCCGTTAAGGCTCTGCTAAGCCTGCATCACTCATCAGGTTATTAAGTTCGTCTTGTAACTCAAATAACTCAGGTTCAATATAACTTAAATCACAATCACCTTTTAATGCGGTTTCCAATGCTTCTGCGAGCGCTTTTAACTTTGGCACACCGGTGTAGCAACAGGCACCATGAAACTTATGAATAATGCTTAATAGGTGTTCACAATCTTGCTTTTCGGTTGCTTCATCAAGTAGGCGTAAGGTTTCAGGTACGCTTAGCAATAACATATTGAGCATTTCTAGTGCCAGCTCGTTTTTACCACCGGCACGTTGCAGGGCTAAAGACCAATCTAGTGAGGTGCTAGTAAATGGTGGCTCAAGAGTGATTAAATCATGGCGACTTTTGTCACGTCTAATTGGTGCTTGAGGGCTGTGATCACTAATAATTTGTTTCAGCATGTCCTCATCAATTGGTTTGGTTAAATAACCTTTAAAACCATCTTTAATGAGCTGTTCTTTTTCACCCGCTAAGGCGTGAGCCGTAACGGCAATAATAGGTGTATCTTCGTTTAATGATGATTCACGGATCAATTTACAGGCGGTAATACCGTCCATAATTGGCATCTGAATATCCATAAAGATAATGTCGTATTTATGGCTTTTGCTCAAACTATAGGCCTGTGAGCCATTGTGAGCGGTATCAATGACTTCAATTTGCTCTTCTAGCAAAGTACAAATTAACTTTAAGTTGGCATCGTTATCATCAACGACTAATACTTTTAGTGGCAATAGTTTCTCGTCATTCTCTTCAATATTATGTACTGGATGATCGAGTCGATATGGTGCGGCCAACACTTCACAGAGTTTACGGTGGTTAAGTGGTTTACTTAAACACGCATCAGCGCCACAGCCTATATAGGCTTCGCGCATATTGTGCGATACCGAATTGAGCATTAAGTACAGGTAGTCGGTCGATTCACGGACTGCTTTGATATAGCTTTTTAATCGTTGCATTTCGTCAACAGCGGCCACGTGACCAATAATGCAAATATCGTAATTAAACTCTTTATTGAGTTCTTGTAAAAAGCTTTCTTGATCAAAGCATGCAGTAACTTGAGTTTGCCATTCGGTCAGCAACGAGAGTACGGCATGATGGGTATGCTCGTGCGGTTCTAGGTATAAAATACGTTTGTTTGCGAGCGATTTACTCGGTAAGTCGCTGGTATAAGTATGATTTGGTAATCTAAAAACACTATTAAAAGTAAAACAGGTGCCACTGCCTGGTGCCGAGTTTAAGGTAATGCGACCACCCATGTTTTCAACAATGTGTTTAGTGATTATAAGGCCTAACCCTGTGCCACCAAACTTACGGGTAATACTAGAGTCTGCTTGGCCAAATGGCGTGAACAAGGCATCTTGTTTATCCATTGGAATACCCACACCAGTGTCGGTCACTGACACCAAAATAGAAGTACGTTCTTCATCAAGTAAGCGATGGCCTACATCAATTTTAATCGCGCCTTTTTCGGTGAATTTAATTGCATTGCTGATCAGGTTGATCAGCACTTGTTTAAAGCGAGTAGGATCGCCTGTAATGTTATCAGGCACCTGCGCATTAATATAAATTGATAGCTCTAGCTGCTTCTCATGTGCACTAGGGGCAAGTAAAGTAAGTACTTCATTGATGGTATCGCGAAGTTGAAACTGGATCGATTCAAGCTCCATGGCGCCCGCTTCAAGCTTAGAGAAATCTAAAATATCACTGATGATAGTCATTAAACTATTTGCTGAGAGCTCAATAGTATCGAGGTAATCTTTTTGGTGTTTATTTAGCGGTGTTTTATGTAATTGTCGGGTAAAGCCGATAACCCCATTTAGCGGCGTGCGTAGTTCATGACTCATTTTTGCTAAAAAGTCAGACTTTACGCGGTTGGCATCTTGGGCATCGGTTTTAGCAATACTGAGCTGAATATTTTGCGTTTCGTACAGTTCCAATGATTCGCGTAAATCACTGGTCGCTTGATCAATGTGCTTTTGCATTTCATCTTTTTGCATCACCATAGTATCGGAAATGGTGTTAAGGCCTTGGCGTAATAGTTCGAACTCCCCCATCATTGGTGTTGTTAGGCCCGTTTCTCTTTTACCTTCTATTAGCTTGTCGGTAGCAAGTACTAACTTATTTAATGGGTTCATAAACATGTGGCTCAGCCTGATAGCTAGGATCGCGGCTAACATTAAGGCCAAAATGATCACAATACCACTGACTAATAATGCTTGCTGTTGACCAATAATAGCTTGATCTTTATTGAGCTGAATAACCACAGTGCCAAGTGAGGTTTGAAAAGCGGCGTTGTTCCACTGTGCATCTGGGGTTGAGTGGTTGATGATAGGGGTGAAAAAAGTAATCAGCTGACTGCTGTTGATCACTTTAGTATTTTTGCTTACTTGCAAGTGCTCAGTATGCATTAGATCATCAAAATCACGGTGGTAATTACTGGTTAATACCAGTTCGTTGTGCTCGTCAAAAATGGCGATGCTCTTAATTGCTGGTGAATGTTTATTGTGCGCGTGGCTGATCAAACGATTTAATAGCTGCTTATTTTTAGCTAATAACGGTTGTTCAATCGCGATCGAAAGTGGCTCAGAAATGGTTGTACCTTGCTGATATAAAATTTCATCAAGCTCAATGTAACGATTTATTGTAAAATAGCCGCCAAGGAGTAATCCGATAATCACAGTGGGAATGAGTGTTAGCGTTAAAACTGAGTCGCGCAAACCAAGTTTAGTCATAAGTGAACGTTGTTATCATTATTAGTTAGTTAAAGAGTATATACTTATAAGCTAGTAATCAATCACCCTCGTAGAATCAATATTTAAGGTGTTGCCCGATGGCGCAGTTTTTCCAAGCAAAAAAGAAAACCCTTTCAGGGCAGTCATTAACGTTAGCCATTACCGGTATGGATCATCAAGGTCGAGGCATAGCCAAACACAATAATAAAGTGTGCTTTGTCAGTGGTGCTCTAACCGGTGAAACGGTTAAAGCCAAATTAATCGAAGATAAAGCCCGTTATAGTGCTGCGAAAACAGTAAAAGTCGACCATCGGAGTGATGCCAGAGTAAAACCATTTTGCGAGTACTATCAACAATGTGGAGGTTGCCAGCTGCAACACTTGCGTCTTGATCAGCAACTAGTTGAAAAGCAATTAGCGGTGAGCCAGTTGTTTGCCAAGTTCGCCAAGCTTGATGCTATGAACTGGCAAGCCCCGTTATTGAGCGAATCAACACACTATCGCCGCAGTGCGCGTTTAGCTGTGATGTTTGATAAAACCGCAAAAAAAATGCGTGTAGGTTATCGTGCGCAAGGCTCTAAACAAATAGTAAGCGTGCAACACTGTGCGGTATTAAGTGACGCGTTTACGGATATTTTCACTGTATTTGATGAACTGTTAAATCAATACAATGAACTTCGTAGTGTCAGTCATATACAATTATGCCAGGCGGATGAACAAAACTTTGTGGTGATCCGCCATACTAAAACCATTAGTGATAAATTAAAAAATACCATTGCAGCACTAGGGTTAACTCACCAGTGGCAAATAATATGGCAGGGCGAAACGCAACACATTAATCACGACCATGTAGCGATGCCATTTTATCAATTACCTGAACTTGGTTTAAAGTTTGAATTTGGCTTGGAAAACTTTATTCAGGTAAATGCGCAGGTTAATCAGGCTATGTTATCTCAAGTAGTTGATTGGCTTAACTTAAATGGAGACGAGCAAGTACTAGATTTATTTTGTGGCATCGGTAACTTCTCGTTAGCGCTGGCAAACAATGCAAAAACTGTTGTTGGTGTCGAAGGAGTTGCTTCAGCGGTTGCAATGGCAGCGCAAAATGCGCAAACTAACCATATAGCCAATGCTCATTTTCATTGTTTTGATTTAACTCAAAACATGCAGCAAGCGCCATGGTTTAGTAAAGAGTTGGATATATTAGTACTCGATCCTTCACGTACTGGCGCACTCGCTATTTTAGAGCAACTGCCTCTTAAGCAATTTAAAACGATTTTATATGTATCTTGCGATCCTGTTACTTTAGCCCGTGACAGTGCAATTATTACGCAAGCTGGATTTTCACTGCAAAAAATTGGGCTAATGAATATGTTTCCACACACCGGACATATTGAAACAATGGCGTTATTTCAAAGGAGGTAGAGCGCATTATGGTAGCTACTCGGCAATCACACCAGCACGACAAACCGGGTGATTTCAGCACACGACTTGGTTTACTGAATTTAACGCAAGAAAAATGCGAGTTATTAACTAAAGCGAATACCCTTTGCGCTGAACTGCACAATCATCAGCAACAAAATATTGCCATGGAAATGGTCGAAATTTTGGTGGAAATGAATCTCGACGCAGATACCTTAGCAACAGCGTATATTACGCCATGCTTTTTAGCTGATCTGATTGATATTGAAAAAGTCACTGACGTGATGGGCAATCATGTAGGAACTCTATTAACCGGTGTTTCGCAAATGGCAACTATTAGCACCTTGGCTCATCAAGGTACTGGTACCGTTCAAGTGGATAATATCCGCCGTATGTTACTAGCCATGGTAGAGGATGTTCGTGCTGTTGTTATCAAACTTGCAGAGCAAGTATGCCATTTGCGTGATGTTAAAAACGCCAGTGAAGAAGAGCGCGTTATTGCCGCAAAAGAAACCGCCGATATTTTTGCGCCACTTGCTAACCGTTTAGGGATTGGCCAATTAAAATGGGAGTTGGAAGATTTAGCGTTTCGTTATCTGCACCCAGATGTTTATAAAAATATTGCTAAACAATTGGATGACAAACGACTCGGTCGTGAAGCCTATATGGTCGATATGGTTGAACAAGTTAAAAATAAACTTGCTCAAGCAGGCATCAAAGGTGAGGTCTATGGTCGGCCAAAACATATCTACAGCATCTATAAAAAAATGGCGCAAAAAAATTATGAATTTGATCAGCTGTTTGATATTCGCGCCATGCGTATTGTGGTCGATGAATTGCAAGATTGTTACGGTGCGCTGGGCATAGTACATACAAATTGGCGCCATCTTAATAAAGAATTCGATGATTATATTGCCACCCCTAAACAAAATGGCTATCAATCGATTCACACAGTGGTGTTTGGCCCAGAGGGCAAAACCGTTGAAATTCAAATTCGAACTCATGCCATGCACCAAGATGCAGAGCTTGGTGTGGCTGCGCACTGGATGTATAAAGAAGGTGCGCTGCCAGGGCGTGGTTCTGGCTATGAGCAAAAAATTAGCTGGTTGCGTAAATTACTGCAATGGCAAGAAGAAGTGGTTGATGGTAGCGATTTAGCGGATGAACTCAAAAACCAAGTTGTTGAAGACAGAGTTTATGTTTTCACCCCACGTGGCGATATCTTTGACTTGCCACTGGGCGCAACACCACTGGATTTTGCTTACTATATTCACTCAAATGTAGGGCACCGCTGTATTGGCGCCAAAGTATTTGGCAAAATAGTGCCATTTACTCATCAATTGCATACGGGGGATCAGGTTGAAATTTTAACCCAAAAACAACCGAATCCAAGTCGCGATTGGTTAAACCCATCGCTGGGCTACATTAAATCGTCCCGTGCTAGAGCGAAAATACATCATTGGTTCAAACAACTCGACCGTGATAAAAACCTCAGTGCCGGCAAAGAAATTCTTGATAACGAATTGCAGAAACTTGATCTGACCTACAAGCATTTAGAGCCGGCTATTTCGCGTTATAACTTTAAAGAGCTTGAAGACTTAATGGTCGCGATTGGTGCGGGCGATGTACGCTTAAATCAGCTGCTTAACTTTATAACGGATCGCTCTGATGACGAGCCGGTGATCCGCTTTAAAAATCCAACCAAAAACAGTGGCGATAAAAACGGTATCGTGGTTGATGGGGTAGGTAGTTTAATGAGTCACGTGGCTAAATGTTGCCGCCCAGTACCTGGTGAGCAGATCATCGGCTATATCACCCAAGGACGCGGTATTGCCGTGCACCGTGATGATTGTGATTCATTTACTAACCTTAAGTCACAGCACCCTGAACGGGTTGTGGCAGTTAGTTGGTCAGACGAAATTAACGGCTCGTATGCGTTAGCGATTAAAATCGAAGCCAGCGATAGAGCAGGGCTTATTCGCGATATCAGTTCCGTACTGGCAAATGAAAAAGTCAATGTGCTGAATATGAACATGGAAACTGTGGACGACCGACAATTAGCGCTATTTACGATGCAAGTTGAAGTGCATGATTTATCAAGCACGAATCGACTGTTATCGAAGCTGCATCAAATTGAAGGTGTACATGAAGCCAAGCGCAGCCATTAGAGGGTAATATGAGTCAGCAAAATGCATTATCTGAGTTATTGACTATTATGGCTAGGTTACGCGATCCTAAAACGGGTTGCCCTTGGGACGTAAAGCAAGACTTTAAATCCATAGTGCCGCATACTATTGAAGAAGCCTATGAAGTTGCCGACTGTATAGAACGAGGTGACTTTTCTGAATTAAAAACTGAGCTGGGTGATTTACTGTTTCAAGTGATTTTTTATGCGCAGCTTGGTAAAGAGCAAGGCTTGTTTGATTTTCATGATATTGTGCAAGGGCTCAATGATAAGTTGATAAGGCGTCATCCGCATATTTTTGCCCAGCAACAGAATTTAACCGATGAACAAATTGCTCAGCAATGGCAAGCTATAAAAGCACAAGAACGTATAGAAAAAGCCAATAATGCTCCGCCTTCACTGTGGCAAGATATACCCGCAAACTTACCGAGTTTAAGTAAGGCCAAAAAAATTCAGCAACGGGTTGCCGGGCTCGGTTTTGATTGGCCAAGTTATCATGGCGCACTAGATAAAGTGGCCGAAGAAGTGGATGAAGTAAAAGAAGCGCTCGCGGTTGATCCCTATTCAGCGCACAGCGCTGAAGAAGTAGGGGACTTGTTGTTTGCGACGGTGAATGTCGCACGCCATATTAAACGCGATCCAGAGCAACTATTACGTGCTGCAAATGATAAATTTTCAGTACGCTTTGAAAAAGTTCAAGCATATTTAACTGAGCGAGGACAGTCACTGGATACGGCAACGCTCGAGCAAATGGACGCCGCATGGGAAGCGATAAAAAAGCCTGTGTAAATAAGGATGGACTCTGAGTGCGTTTTTTGTGCAGAGAATTGCTAACTTTCACTGGATTGATGGCAGTGCCTTTGCTATAATTTCGCCCCGTCTTGATTCTATATTTTTCCTTTTAATTCCTGATATTCTAGGGTTCGCATGAGTACAAAATTTATCTTCGTTACCGGCGGGGTTGTTTCCTCGTTGGGTAAAGGTATTGCAGCAGCATCGTTGGCAGCTATTTTAGAGGCCCGCGGTTTAAATGTTACCATTTTAAAGCTGGATCCTTATATCAACGTTGACCCAGGCACAATGAGCCCAATTCAACATGGTGAAGTATTTGTCACCGAAGACGGTGCTGAAACTGACCTTGATTTAGGTCACTATGAACGTTTCATCCGTACCAAAATGACAAGCCGTAACAACTTCACACAAGGTCGTGTATATGAAGATGTGCTGCGTCGTGAACGTCGTGGTGAGTACCTTGGTGCAACAATTCAGGTAATTCCACATATTACCAACGATATTAAGCAACGTGTTTACGACGGTGCTGAAGGCCATGATGTGGCAATCGTTGAAATCGGTGGCACGGTTGGTGATATTGAGTCACAACCATTTTTAGAAGCAATTCGTCAGCTAGGCACAGAGATTGGCCGTGAGCGCGCATTGTTTATTCACTTAACGCTAGTGCCATTCTTAGGCCCAGCAGGTGAGGTGAAAACCAAACCAACTCAACATTCTGTAAAAGAATTACGCTCAATTGGTATTCAGCCAGATATTCTTATCTGTCGTTCAGATCGTAAATTACCAAACAACGAACGTGCGAAGATTGCACTTTTCACTAACGTTGAAGAAAAAGCGGTTATTTCATTACCAGATGTAGACAGCATTTATAAAATTCCTGCGTTATTAAAATCGCAAGAGCTAGATAACTTTGTATGTCGTCGCTTTCACCTTGACGCTCCAGAAGCCGATCTAGTTGAATGGGAACAAGTGTTATACCAAGAGTCAAACCCTACGGGTGAAGTGACCATTGGTATGGTTGGTAAATACATTGAATTACCAGATGCGTATAAATCTGTAAACGAAGCACTTAAACATGCAGGTCTTAAAAACCGTTTAACAGTTAATATTCAATATGTTGATTCGCAAGATGTAGAAAGCAAAGGCACTGAACTACTTGCTAACCTTGATGCTATTTTAGTACCTGGTGGCTTTGGTGGTCGTGGCGTTGAAGGTAAGATTTTAGCGGCTCAATATGCTCGCGAAAATAAAGTACCTTACCTTGGTATTTGTTTAGGCATGCAAGTTGCGCTAATTGAGTACGCACGTAATGTTGCCGGTTTGACTGATGCAAATTCAACAGAGTTCAATGCTAACTCAGCAAGCCCTGTTGTTGGTTTGATCACTGAGTGGTTAGATGCTGAAGGTAATATTGAAACACGTAATGAGAAATCTGATTTAGGTGGCACAATGCGTTTAGGCGCACAAAAATGTCATTTAACACCAGGTTCTAAAGTACGTGAAGTATATGGTAGTGACGAGATTGTTGAGCGTCATCGTCATCGTTACGAAGTAAACAATAATTTTGTTGAACAGCTTGAACAAGCTGGCTTGAGCTTCACTGGTTTATCGGAAGATAAAAAGCTAGTTGAGATCATCGAGAATAAAGATCACCCGTGGTTTATTGCGGCTCAATTCCACCCGGAATTCACCTCAACACCACGCGATGGTCATCCGTTGTTTGAAGGGTTTGTTGCCGCTGCGCATACTCATCAAAAAGCGTCATCGTAATGTGAATAAGCCGTGCTCTATGCACGGCTTATTTGTTTTTAAAACCGACGGCATTAAGGAAAATTAATAAAGTCGGAGTAGACTCACCATTTTGGGAAAAGAGGAATCAAGATGTCAAATATCGTAAAAGTGATCGGTCGCGAAATTATGGACTCGCGTGGTAACCCAACTGTAGAAGCTGATGTACATTTAGCTGACGGTTCTTGGGGTCGCGCTGCAGCACCTTCTGGTGCATCAACAGGAACTCGCGAAGCACTAGAATTACGTGATGGTGATAAAGCACGTTATTTAGGTAAAGGTGTATTAAAGGCTGTTGGTTTCATTAATAATGAAATTAACAGTGCATTAGAAGGTCAAAGTGCATTAGCGCAAAGCACGGTTGATCAAATCATGCTTGATTTAGATGGTACTGAAAATAAAGAAAAACTAGGTGCCAACGCAATCTTAGCTGTATCACTTGCAACAGCTAAAGCCGCTGCACAGTCTAAAAAAGTAGAGCTTTATGAGCACATTGCAGACCTAAACGGTACGCCAGGTGTTTATTCTATGCCATTACCAATGATGAATATCATCAATGGTGGTGAGCATGCTGATAACTCTGTAGATATTCAAGAGTTTATGATCCAGCCAGTTGGTGCTGCTAACTTCCGCGAAGGCCTACGTATGGGCGCAGAAGTATTCCACAGCCTTGCAAAAGTACTTAAAGCAGACGGTCATTCAACAGCCGTTGGTGATGAAGGTGGCTTTGCACCAAACCTTGCTTCAAACGAAGCGGCACTTGCAGCAATTAAAGTCGCTGTTGCTAATGCAGGCTACGAGCTTGGTAAAGACATTACACTTGCTATGGACTGTGCTGCCTCTGAGTTTTACGACAAAGAAGCAAATATCTACGACCTTAAAGGCGAAGGTAAAAAATTCACGTCTGAAGAGTTTAACTATTTCCTTAAAGATTTGACTGAGCAATACCCAATCGTATCGATTGAAGATGGTCTTGATGAGTCTGATTGGGATGGTTTTGCACACCAAACAAAATTACTTGGCGACAAGATCCAATTAGTGGGTGACGATTTATTCGTAACTAATACTAAGATCTTAAAGCGTGGTATCGACAACGGTATTGCTAACTCAATCTTAATTAAATTTAACCAAATTGGTTCACTAACTGAAACGTTAGCTGCAATCAAAATGGCGAAAGATGCAGGCTTTACAGTTGTTATATCGCATCGTTCAGGCGAAACCGAAGACGCAACCATCGCTGATTTAGCGGTAGGTACTGCTGCAGGTCAAATTAAAACAGGTTCATTGAGCCGCTCTGATCGTGTTGCTAAGTACAACCAATTGCTACGTATCGAAGAGCAATTAGGCGCTAAAGCACCGTACAATGGTCTTAAAGAAGTAAAAGGTCAGTAATTCTTTTCTAAGAATATGATTTAAGCTTTTAAAAATCCTCGCAACTGCGGGGATTTTTTTATGTAGGTATGAGTTTACCTCGGGCATATTTTGGCGCTAAAGCTGAAACTGTTGCTTTAAAATCTCTGCGGTAAAGCTGGTTTTTAAATAAAAGCCGCGGGGCAGGGTTTTAATAATTTGCCCATTAGGGCCAATGGCATCGGTGACAATGCGACTGTTGGCAGCTTTTGGGCGAATTTGCATTGCATCGCCTAAATGCCCGGAAATCTCATCAACACGCCCTAGTGCAATCAGTTCCATTTGCTCTTCCCAGTCTCGTTGCAATTGCGCGTCTTGCTCTGCGGAGGGGTGCCACAAAAAGCCACTGCCGATGGTGCGATCAAATGGCACAATGTCTCGCTCGCCAAGTATGGGTAGCCACAATACATGATTGAGTTTTTTGCGCACATTGCTGTGCTGCCATGTCATACCTGTTACATTTAATAATGGTGTAACCGACACGAAGGTAGTCTCTAGTGGTTTACCTTTATAGGAAATTGGTAAGGTTTTTAACTCTATGCCAAGTTCTTCAAAATCAGGAGTGGGTTTTGAGCCTGCTGTTGCACCCAGTGCATATTCAATCAATTGGCCTGTCCAGCCTTTTTCCTTTAATAAATGCACCGGTGTTTTAAACTGATATTGACTCGCTAATTGACCTAATGTCAGTCCTGCAATGTTGCTAACTCGTTGCATTAATTCATTGATTGAATGTGGTTTTATCGGCTTCATCGCAGGTTATTTAGTTGTATAAATTCATTACTGATGATAGCAAAAGAGTTTAACCGTGGATATCTTTGTGTTTGGGTGTTTTTTGTTCAAAGGTTGTTTGCTGTGTTTTTAGACAAACTGAAACTTGCTGACTTTAAGCTTAATACATTGAATTTAATGGTTTTTAACTGTTTCATTAGCAATGGCAGCCAACGTGGTTGATAACTTGTTGGGATAAATACACAACTATAAACAATGTTATCCACAGAAACTGTGGAAAAGGCGAGTTATTAGATCTGCCATTGTGGATTTGTTTGCAAAATGAGCTGTATAAACTAAAGTTATGCACAAGCTGTGAGTAAGATGCGTAAAACTGGCATTATTGATTGCCGTATCGCAGCTAATGTGGAACAATCATTAAAAATCGACTTACAAATGAGGCACTAAGGTGATTGATGCCGAAGGTTTTCGTGCCAATGTCGGAATTGTAATTTGCAATAATCAGGGGCAGGTTTTTTGGGCCAGACGTTATGGTCAGCACTCTTGGCAGTTTCCTCAAGGGGGAGTTGATAGTGGTGAAACCGCAGAGCAGACCATGTTTCGTGAATTGCACGAAGAGGTCGGCTTGCGTCCTGAAGATGTAGAAATTGTTGCAAGTTCAAAACATTGGTTACGTTATAAGTTGCCCAAGCGTTTGATCCGCCGAGATTCAAGTCCGGTGTGTATTGGGCAAAAGCAAAAATGGTTTTTACTGAAACTGCGTTGTAAAGATGAAGACGTTAACTTACTAAAAACACATCATCCTGAGTTTGATGATTGGCGCTGGGTAAGTTATTGGTATCCGGTAAGGCAAGTTGTATCGTTTAAGCGAGATGTCTATCGTCGTGTTATGAAAGAATTTGCGCCTTTTGCGATGCCTTTTAATAAACGAGAACAACCTAAAGATAATTGGCGACACAAAGGTAAATAATATAAAGGAGCAGTATTATGCTGGCTACACTCAGAGCTATTGCCGAGTCCGTTTCGCAACAAGCGAGTTTGGATAGTGCGCTAGCATGTTTTGTTGAAATGGTGAAAGATGCCATGAAAACTGAGTGCTGCTCCATTTACTTTGCTGATTACAGCCAAGATAATTTCGTTCTAATGGCCACCAGAGGGCTAAACCCTGCTGCGGTTGGTAAATTTAGAATCGGTTTTACCGAAGGCCTTGTTGGCTTAGTTGCGCAACGAGAAGAGCCAATAAATATCGCCTTTGCCAAATCTCATCCGCGCTTTAAACTCTCTCCTGAAGTAAATGAAGAAGGCTATAACGCATTTTTGTCTGTGCCTGTGGTACATCAAAAAAAAGTACTGGGCGTTATTGTTGTACAACAAAAAATGGCCCGAGTATTTAGCCAAGACGAAGAGTCATTCTTAATTACGTTATCTGCGCAACTTGCCTCACAATTAGCGCATGCTGAAATCAAAGAAGTCCTACGCCAAGATGAATTTTCCCATCAAACCTCGGTGCTTAAAGGGGTTTCAAGTGCGCCAGGGATTGCGATAGGGCAGGCATTTGTTATTCTGCCAAAGCTTGATTTTAAGTCTATCGAATTAAAAAAAGACGAAAACAACGCAGAGCAACGGCGCTTATTTACGCAAGCTGTTGCAGCTACTCGCAAAGAATTTAATACCTTGTCGATGACGCTCAGTGATTCAATCCCTAAAGAGGCGTTAGCTGTTTTTGATGTCTATCAGCAACTACTCGATGCTAAAAGCTTAGGGCAAAATGTTGAAGCACAGCTACAGGAAGGTTGGTGTGCAAAAAGTGCCTTGAAAATAGTGATAGAGCGACTGATATCGCAATTCAATGCTATGCAAGACCCATACATCAAAGAGCGCGCTGTTGATGTGAAAGACATTGGTCTACGCGTGTTGCATCATTTGGTTAACACTGAGCATGCTGTAAAAAGTTACCCCAAAGATACCGTCCTTATCGCAAACACCTTAACGCCAGCCATGCTTGCAGAAGTACCCAAAGGGCATTTGGTCGGGGTGGTGAGTGTCAATGGCGCAGCTAATAGCCATGCGTCAATTTTAACCCGTGCCATGGGGATCCCGGCAATTTGGGGCATCGAAGATTTACCACTGTTGCAGTTTGATGGTAAAGAAATGATATTAGATGCCTATGCTGGGCGGCTGTATATTTCGCCTTCGCAAATGCTACAAACTGAATATTTGCAACTACAACATCAAGAAAGTCTACTCAATGATAAGTTTATAGCTGAACAAGAGTGTGATGCCATAACATTAGATGGCGAGCATATTAGTCTATTGCTCAATGCGGGTTTAGATCTCAATACCGAAAAAGTGAATACCAAGGTCTGCGATGGTGTCGGCTTATACCGCACTGAAGCGTGGTTTATGCAAAAAGGCCAGTTTCCCTCACAGATAGAGCAAGAAAATTGGTATCGCGAAGTATTATCATGCTATCACCCAGAGCCTGTAGTGATGCGTACTCTCGATATTGGTGGCGATAAAGTACTCGACTACTTTGATATAACAGAAGAAAACCCCTTCTTAGGCTGGCGTGGTATTCGTGTTACTTTAGATCACCCCGAGTTATTTTTAGATCAACTTAAAGCCATGGTTAAGGCTAATATCGGCTTAGGTAACTTAAAAATAATGTTACCAATGATCAGCGGCACAGAAGAAGTTGATGAATCCTTAGCGTTATTAGAGCAAGCTTATTTTGAGCTGGCAGAGCAATACCCAGAGCACACGATCGAACGCCCTGAGATTGGCGTTATGTTAGAAGTACCATCCAGTGTATTTATGCTGCCAGAATGGGCTAAAAAAGTAGATTTTTGCTCTGTAGGGAGTAACGATTTAACGCAATATTTACTCGCTGTTGATCGCTCTAACGCCCGTGTTGCTGATTTATTTAATCCTTATCACCCAGCAGTATTAAGAGTACTGCAAAAAGTTGCAAAAGAGTGCCAGCAATATGAAATGTCTTTTAGTTTGTGTGGCGAACTAGGCGGTGATCCAGAAGGTGCCATACTATTGATTGCTATGGGTTATCGACGTTTAAGTATGAACTATTCATCATTAAGTAAAGTAAAATGGGTGTTAAGGCGTTTAAAAGCCAGCGATATGGAAACACTACTGGCAGAATGTTTAGCTCAATCTACTGCAAAACAAGTACTTAGGCTTACCCGTAACTTTATGATTGAACATCAATTGGGGGAATTATTTTATACCCCAAATCAGGCTTCTTAGTTATAAAAACGAGTGCTGTAAAGATCCGATATAATCGATTAGTATATGCATATAACATTTAAAATATAAGAGTTTGCTATGCATGATTTAGTCATACTGATCCTCAGCTGCGCGTTATTAGGTTGTGTGGTTGGATTTTTAGCTGGGTTGTTAGGCATAGGTGGTGGCTTGATTATTGTGCCCGTGCTCAGTGCGTTATTAGTGAGTTTTGATGTTGTGGCGGTTGATCATGTATTAATTATCGCTATCGCCACCTCACTTGCCTCTATTTTATTTACTTCTGCGTCATCTGCATTAGCTCATCATAAAAACAATAATGTACCATGGGAAATTGCGCCTTGGGTTATGTCTGGTGTGGGACTTGGCGCCTTGATCAGCGGCTTTGCAGCCAGTTTAATTCCGGAACAATTATTACGTATCGTATTTGCTGTAAGTGTAGTGTTTATTGCAGCCCGCATGGTGCTGTCAGCTCGTGATAAACCGGTTGCAACTAAACCTATGCCGAGTGGTCCTATTATTGGCGCCGTTAGCGCGATAATGGGCGGTCTCTCCGGTCTAATTGGCATCGGTGGTGGCGCACTGATTGTACCGTTGCTGCATTATTTTTCAGTGGATATTAAAAAAGCGATTGGTTGTGCAGCGGCATGTGGCATTGTAATAGCGCTATTTGGCTCTGTGGGATATATCAGCGCAGGCTGGCAAGTTACCGATTTACAACATGGCTTTGCAGGTTTTGTGTATTTACCGGCATTATTAGGTATAGTAATAACTTCGTGGTTTATGGCGCCAATTGGGGCTAAAGCAACGCATTATTTACCCGTTTCAACGATAAAAAAAGTGTTCGCGGTGTTACTCGTAATTATCGCACTTCAAATGGTTTTTAGTTAAGGTTTAATTTATATGGCTCTTGAATTTCCAGAGATCGATCCGATCATATTTACGGTCGGTCCTCTAAGCGTACGTTGGTACGGTTTAATGTATTTAATTGGTTTTGCCTTTGCGATGTGGTGGGCAAATAGACAAGCAGCTAAACCAAACTCTAGTTGGACAAAAGAACAAGTCAGTGATTTACTTTTTTACGGCATGCTTGGGGTCATTCTGGGTGGGCGTATTGGTTACGTATTGTTTTACCAATTTAGTTATTTTATAGAAAATCCACTCTATCTATTTAGGATTGACCAAGGTGGCATGTCATTCCATGGTGGTACATTGGGTGTGATCACCGCGATTTGTATATTTGCTTGGACACGTAAAAAACAGTTACTTGAAGTAGGGGATTTTGTTGCACCGTTAGTACCAGTTGGTCTGTTAGCAGGGCGTATTGGTAACTTTATTAATGGCGAGTTATGGGGGCGAACTACCGATGTGCCTTGGGGTATGGTGTTTCCTACTGGCGGGCCGCTTGCACGTCACCCATCACAATTGTACGAAGCGTTTTTAGAAGGCCTAGTCCTGTTTATTATTTTATATGTATTTACTAAAAAGCCGCGTCCGGCTGGTAGTGTCGGTGGATTATTTTTACTCGGCTACGGTGTATTTAGATTCTGTGTTGAATACGTACGTGAACCTGATGCGCATTTAGGCTTATTTGGCGGTTTTATTTCGATGGGTCAAATATTGTCATTGCCGATGGTCATTGCAGGCCTTGGTTTGATAATATGGGCTTACAAAAAACCACAGCCAACTGTTGCAAGTAAAGCATAAAAAAGAAGCGAATAATGAAACAATATTTAGAATTATGTCAGCGCATTGTTGATGAAGGTATTTGGGTTGAGAATAAACGCACAGGAACGCGTTGTTTAACAGTCATTAATGCGGAGCTTGAATACGACGTTGCGAACAATAAGTTCCCAATGATCACCACCCGAAAAAGTTATTACAAAGCTGCAATCGCAGAGCTGTTAGGTTACCTTCGTGGTTACAGTAGCGCAGCGCAATTTCGCGACATTGGCTGCATGACTTGGGATGCTAACGCCAATGAAAACCAAGCCTGGCTAAATAATCCAAACCGTAAGGGTGAGGATGATATGGGCCGTGTTTACGGTGTACAAGCTCGAGATTGGCAGCGCCCAGATGGCACGCCTTTAGATCAGCTAAAAAAGGTGATTGATAACCTTAAAAATGGCGTGGATGATCGCGGTGAGATTATCACCTTTTACAATCCCGGTGAATTTGATTTAGGTTGTTTACGTCCATGTATGCATACGCATACTTTTTCGTTACTTGGCGATACACTTTATCTAACTTCTTATCAGCGTAGTTGTGATGTACCGCTTGGCCTGAATTTCAATCAAATTCAGTGTTTTGTATTACTCGCGTTAGTTGCGCAGATCACCGGACACAAAGCGGGCAAGGCTTACCATAAAATTGTTAATGCACATATTTATGAGAACCAACTGGAATTAATGCGCGATGTGCAGTTACAACGTGAGCCATTTGCATCACCAACGCTTACGATTAATCCAAAAATTAAATCACTCGAAGACATTGAAACTTGGGTCACCCGCGATGACTTTGAGGTGCATGGCTATCAATGTCACGATGCAATTAAATATCCATTTTCGGTATAATCATTAAATATAGTCACTATTTAAGGAAAAATATTATGAAAGCAGTGATCCCAGTTGCAGGTCTTGGTACTCGCATGTTGCCAGCAACTAAAGCTATTCCAAAAGAAATGTTACCGGTTGTAGACAAGCCATTGATTCAATATGTAGTTAATGAAGCTGTTGCGGCAGGCATTAAAGAAATCGTTTTAGTAACCCACTCAAGTAAAAACTCAATTGAAAACCATTTTGATACCAGTTTTGAACTTGAAGCAACGCTCGAAAAACGGGTAAAACGACAATTACTCGCTGAAGTACAAGCTATATGTCCAAAAGATGTAACTATCATCCATGTTCGTCAAGGTGAAGCGAAAGGCTTAGGGCATGCGATTAACTGCGCTGCGCCTATTATCGGCAATGAACCGTTTGTGGTCATTTTACCTGATGTGATAATTGATGACGTAGAAAGCAACCTTAAAAAAGATAACCTCGCTGAAATGATCGCGCATTTTAATGAAACCGCGCACAGCCAAATTATGGTTGAGCCAGTACCAATGCAAGATGTTGATAAGTTTGGTGTTGTTGACTTAGGCGATGCAACGCTTGAGCAAGGACAAAGTGCGCCAATCAAAAACATGGTTGAAAAGCCACCGGTACACTCAGCACCATCAAATTTAGCGGTCGTAGGGCGCTACGTTTTAAGTAAGAATATTTGGCCATTACTTGCGAAAACCCCTGCTGGGGCGGGTGATGAAATTCAACTTACCGACGCTATTGCCATGCTAATGGACAAAGAAGCGGTTGATGCATACTCCATTAAAGGGCGTAGCCACGACTGTGGCAGCAAATTGGGCTATTTAAAAGCAACTATTGAATTTGCACTGCGTCGTGATGAATTTAAAGATGAGCTTAGTGACTTTATTAAAACCTTAGTTTAAGTTGATTTAGCTAATCCAATTTAAGAAAAGTGCCAGCATGGCACTTTTTTTATGGCCTAAAATACTGAAACTGGCACTTACTTTGCTTACAATACAGCATTCCTATTTCATGATGCGCTAACAGATGATGTGTTTAAAAAAGCAAGCTTGGTTTACAACTGCATTGATCACTATAACTATTTTATTAAACGGGTGTAGTAGTAATATCAACAAGCCTGAAAAGCAACCAGCATTAATATCAGATCAACAAGTAAAAGAGTATGTACAGCAGTGGCACTCCCAACAAGACAGCATAAATCGCTTAGCTGCTATGGAAGCTGACCTACAACTGTTAATAATGGCACTTTCAGCAGATACTAACATAGCTGAAAACCCAGCAGCCCTTCGTCCAAATGATGTTGCCGTTGTGCATAGTCGCGATGATATTAATTTGCCACCGTTGAGTGAAACATCAACTGAGCAAAGCCAAGTTCCTAACAACATTAACCAGTCCTACTTAAATGACTCTCTACCTGGTGCACAACTTGGCCTGTATTTAAAACCGCAGTTGGTCAGAACTAAAATAGCCAGACTACATCGCCAATACCCTAACGCATTTAGCCAATTAAGTTTTGTAATGACTGAGCGTCAAAATAAAGGCGTTACCTTGTATGGACTGCGTGTTGGACCATTTCAAAACTATAATGAAGCCAATGTTTTTTGTTCATTAGCACAAAATTTAGGCCAAAAATGCCTGAGTGCCCCATTTGTTGGTCAGCCTTTGTAATTAAATAAGCTATTTATCTGATTTTTTCAGTAATTAAGCTTAAAGTAATTGTTCTGAGTGTCGATAATATCTAAGATAGGGGCAACATAGGGTAATGTCCCATCTCTTATAAGGATTTAACATGAAATTATTTTCAACTTTGCTTGCTATATCGGTTTCAGTAAGCTCATTCGCTACTTACGCTAAAATTGAAAGTTTTGATGCGAAAGTTAAAGTACAAAATACAGTTGTATTGACAAAAGGACCTGACGATTTAGATTTTGGTACTATCCGTGCGGTTGCCGATCCAACTGGTAATAATCAAGCTACATTAACTATCAACCCTGAACCTACAGCAAATCCTATTTCATCTAGATTAGATAATGCACCAGCCATAATTTCAATTATTGCACAAGGCAAACCTACATCTTTCACAGTGTCAGAAGTAGTCCCAAATGCTCGTTTAACTATTTCTGATCCAACAGCGACAGTTTTAGATTCTGATGGGCAAGGCTTAAATGAACCAAACTTTACAGTTAGTGGTTGGACATACTTTATTACGACTGGCCCAAATGCTAATACTTACTATACAACCGGCTCTCCAAACTTAACAGCGGATAGTGATGGGAATGTATCGTTTAATATTGGTGCAACTCTTTCTACAGCATCAATAACTTCTAGCGAAGCGTACCGAGATACTGAGTACACAGGCACTTTTCAATTAGAAGTTGCTTATTAATTTAATCATGCGTTTTTTCTTGTTATTTGCGATGCTCTCACTACTGTATTCACAGTCAACAAGAGCTGCGAGTATAGAGCAACAAGCGCTTGATTTTGGCACCTTAGTTATTCTTAAAAGTGATCAAAAAGGTTCTGTAATTATCAAGGATGATGGTTCGATTAGCACCTCTGGCGAAATTTATATCCTTAAAGAAGGTCGCCCAGCTGAGCTGATACTCACTGACATCCCCCCTGGCACTCGAGTCTCTATGAATTTAGTGGCTCCTGCAACTATGCAACACAATACTAAAGGAAGTAGTAGTGCCGACTTTAGAGTGACCTTAAATGGCTTTCCTAAAGACGCAAAAAGCGATGAGTTTAGCGAAGTGCATGTATTTATTGGTGGTAAATTAGAAATAAATACAAGCGGCAAACAATATGTTGACGGCGACTATTCAACAACCACAAACTTAGAAATTTCAGTGGATTATTAAGGATTTAAATGTTTAATAAATTAACCGTGATACTGCTTTTAAGCTTTTGTTTTTTTAGCCAGGCGGTAATGGCGAATTTACTTATTTCTCCTACTCGTATTAGTTTTGACGAGCGTCAACGTACTGCAAAGGTCACAGTGATCAACACCAGTGACGAGTACAAAACTTACCGAGTGCAGTGGAGCGAAAAGCAATCCACATCAACCGGAGGGTATGTAACCTTACTTGAGCCGACGGCGACAAGTTTAAGCCCGATGACGCGCTTATCACCAAAGCAAATGCGTTTGGCGCCTGGTGAAAAGCAAACCGTTAAAATTGCAATTCGAAAACCAAAACAGTTAGCAGATGGTGAATATCGTTCGCATTTATTATTTCAGACGTTGCCAAATGAAAACCCAAATAGTACGAGTTCAATAAAAATTAATATGATCATGAGCTACAGCATTCCAGTGGTGTTACGCCAGAACGCTAAAATCCCAACAGTTGAAATTGAGCAAGTACAGGTGGTTCAAAATCCGATAAATCAACGTCCAGAACTTAAATTGAAACTTATCCGAGACAGTGACTTTAGTAGCTACGGTAAATTAAGTGCTTATTATCAATCGAATACCAATGATAAGCTTGAAAAAATAGCCGAGATTGGCAATTTAAGTATTTACCCAGAAGTAAATAATGCAGACGTGACTTTAAGTTTGTTTAGTGACAAAACATTGGATAAACCAGGTAATATTATTTTTAAATACATAGGCAGCGAAGAATACACAGATGTAAACTTTGCAGAGCTTAATCTAGCTGTTAGTGCAAAAATGCTAAAATTTTAAACTTTGCTGAGCATGAATAGCACTACAAAGTATTTGTTACTATGGCTAAGTTTATGCCTTAGTAACAATGCATTCGCGACTAATAACGTAACTGTGAATGATGCATTAAAAACACTTCGCAAGATTGAAGCTCAATTAACCGACTTACCAACAGCTTCTCAGCCTAACGTTAACAGCCCTGTTGCGTCAAACCAACCGCGGATCGCAAGCGGTGAGTTTTTATTATTTTCGTTGTCTTTAAATGATTACTACTTAGGCGAGGTGTTCGCTTTAAAAAGTGATCAGGGTATTCAACTTGGCCTTAGTAGCCTAGCTGATATATTGCAATTTGGAATAGAAGTTGATCTTGTAACTCGCTCTGCTCAAGGCTGGTATCGAGATCAACAGCCTTTCATTTTAGATGCCAGCACCCTGCCTGCAACACTGATAACTGACGCAGGTATGCTTGAACTAACGGCTGCTGATATTAGCATTGATGATGACATGTATATTGAAATGGCGCAGTTAAAAGAGGTTTTTGAGCTGCAATTTACAGTCGATTATGGTGATTTAGAAATAGAGTTAAGTTCGACCATCTTATTACCAATTGAACAACAGCGAGAACGCCATGCTAGAAGGCTTAACCCCTCGAATCGTAATGCCAAGCCCACCTTGCCTTGGAAAGCCAGCCCGTATCAAGCGCTTTCATCACCTGTTGCTGATTTACAATTAAACTACAGTGCTGATAAAAATCAAAATAGAACAAGTTACTCATTATTAGGTGCACAAGACTTTGCTTATTTATCTGCCGAATACTTTTTATCTGGTCGCGAGGGCGATTTACTCAGCGATTCGCGTTTAACATTTACTAAGCAAGACCCGCAAAGCTCATTACTTGGAGTGTTAGCAGCCAGTGAAGTTGAGTTTGGTGATGTAACGGCCACACAAGTTGGCAGCCGTTACAACAGTCAGTATGGTCGTGGTATTAAGTTTTCAAACCGCGGACTGACTCAACAATTTGATAGTAACCGTATTAATTTAAGTGGTCCGATTCAGTTAGGCTGGGACGTTGAGCTTTATCGTAACGGCGTATTGATTGCGCAGCAATTAAGCTTATCAGATGGTCGTTATATTTTTGATAATGTTGATTTGTTTTATGGTGAGAATAACTTCGAGCTTATTTTTTATGGTCCTCAAGGGCAGGTCGAGCGAAAAAGCGAATATTATTTTATTGATAGTAACCAATTAGCACAAGGTGAAGGATTTTATGAACTATCAGTCTCTGAGCAGGGTAAAAAATTGCTTGGCAATACTGCCTTCAATAATGACAGCACGGGCTGGCAAATAGCAGGGCGCTACGAGCAAGGTATTACAGACGACTTCTCGATATATACCGCTGCATTGGCACAAAAAAGAACACATGACGACCTACAACACATGTCACTGGGGACTAACCTTAGCTTATTTAGCGCTCTGCTATTAAACTTAGACTACCAGAAAAATAATCAACATGAACAAGAGCTTGAACTTACAGCACGCACGCAATTTGCTGATCAATCTTTACTTTTTAGCGCAACGAATCGAACCGATGAATTAAAACAAAAATACGACAGCTATCAGTTTGATATGGCTGGCGAGTTGATGCAAAACAGTTACGGGCGGCTAAACTACCAAAACAATTTATTGTATCAAACATCAGATAACCGAGGCATCTATAAGCAAGCACAGAACCGTTTGAATTATGCGATTGCAGGCCTAGCTTTGAGCAACCAATTACAATGGCAACAAAGTAATAATGTTGAATCAGTGTATGGCTCAACACGTTTGCAAGGGCGTTTGGGTCGTATTTATAGTCGTTTTAGTGTTGATTACACATTATCTCCTATCAATGAAGTCACCAGCTACGAGGCTGAGTTTAACCGTAGTATTACCAGTCAACTGCAAGCAGAAGTCACCTTACGTGATTCTCGTATTAATGATATTCAATCGGCTGATTTAGGCTTAAGTTGGCAAAGCAATAAGTTTAGTCTCACTAGTAATCTAAACTACGACAGTGAAGATAACTGGCAGCTTGGCGTATATAGCCGATTCAGCCTTGGTTATGACACACAAAACAATCACTATTTTGTGTCTAAGCAAAGCTTAACAACGACAGGTACATTAATGTTACGGGTATTTTTAGATCAAAATAACAACGGCATTATGGATCCTGACGAGCAAGGTGTTGCTGGTATAAAAGTAAAAGGGCTGCAAAATTATCGCCAAGCAATAACCGATGAAAATGGCATTGCATTGTTAACCTCAATGCCAGCTAATCGCACCACAGATATTGTGCTCGATAGAGACAGCTTCCCCGATCCGTTTTTTGTGCCTGCCAATGAGGGCTTTTCAATCACGCCAAGAGCAGGATTTATTGAATACATGGATTACCCGCTAAATAACGCCAGCGAAATTGAAGGGGTGGTGTATCAGCAGCAAGGCGATCACACTTATGTGCAGCCTTATGCAAAAATAACCTTGTTAGATCAAAACGATAAAGAAGTTGCCAACACCCAAGCGGCTTATGATGGCTATTATTTGTTTACCGACCTACGGCCAGGGCAGTATCGGGCTGTGGTTGATGAACAGTTCAAAGATCGTAAAGCACTAAAAAATACTCAACAGGTTAAAGTTAATTTATCTCCTAAAGGGGATGTATTACTTGGTGTCGATTTTACCCTCAAGTCTCTTGAGCAAGTATCAGGTACTATTGTTAATGCAGGCAGTTTCTCATCATTAATGATGCTAAAAACCTACTTAAGATTGATTAGCCCGCGCTTAACCTTAAATCAGCAAGAAGTATTCTATATTCACGATCAACAGCAAAATAAGTATATACTCGCTTTAGGGTATGCAGAGCATGCTCAGCCTGAGTTCGCTGGCATTTGTCAGTCACTCATAACACAAGGCTTGAAGTGTGAGCTTGAACAACGAACAATACTTCATTAAAGGAATGCCAATGAATATTAAACAGCCTGTTGCCATGATTACCGCTATGTTATTTGCCTTGACTGTTGTTGGGCTAGTGGGGTGTAAAAGTACCGAGACCGAGACACAAAATGCACAAACGACTACAGCAGATCAGTATGTGCAAATAACAAAGCAAGAGTTACAGCAGTTACAAACAAGTTCAGCGCAGTGGCAAGCAATAAAACCAGATATTGAAAGGCTATTATTAATTGAAAGCGATTTAAACTTATTGATCGCACAATTAACTGCAATCGCGAATGAAGATCAAACTGAAAGTAGTGCGCCGGCAGCATCGCAACAGCAACATCAATCGCCAGTTCATAAAGCAGAATTAGCCCCTATGGCATCTGGCGATCTCCAGGCATTATTTGCACTTCAAATAGTCTCCGTTACCCAACAAGCGCAACTGGCAACCAGCTGGCAAGCAATTCAACAAAAAGCCCCCAGTTTAGTTACAACGAGTGCGATCACCAATGTTGAAACGGCGCAGGTAAAAGGCACCACATATTATCGGCTTAAACTCGGCGCGTATCAGTATCAAAAAAATGCCCAAGCTGATTGCGATAAATTAAAGCAACAACAGCTCAACTGCATGGTGACTCACTACACAGACAACCCAATAAAATTATAAACAGGCACAATACTTGCTTTGTAATTGCCATGTTTAGTAAGGATGGCAATTATGCGCCTTTTGTTATGTTTATTATTGCTGAGTTTAACGGCGTGTAGTTTAACGCAAGAAAAACCACCAGCACCTAGTACCGAAGCCCAAAAAGCGTCGATGGCGCCGTATACGGTTCATCAGTATGTGGGCGATTTAAGCACCCAACTTAGCCACGTAAACGGGCCATTTAAAAGCTCCGCGCGGATTGCCGTAACTAGCTTTTACTTAGCCGGTGGGCTTGATACTGAGCTGGCACAAGGGCAGGGAGCTGGGCTGAGCCAACAAATTCAAGAAAGTTTATTAACTCAGTTTACTCAACTAGGTTACAACACCATTGAATATCGCCTTGAAAAGCACCTTAACCTAGCTAGTAATGCTGACGGTATGTTAAGTCGCGATATTAGTAAATTACGTCAACGTCAGAATATTGACTTTGTCATCACCGGTACATTAACACGGCAACAACATGCCTATATAGTTAATGCCCGCATGGTAAATACGCAAGATAGCCGCGTTGTATCAGCAGCCAGCACAGAGATCCCCATTAATGTAATGTGGGGCGACGAAAAAATACAACAGCGCGACGGTTACATTTACCGCAGCGAATACTAATTAGGAGCTCTCATGAAACGCTTAATATTAACTTTATGTTTGCCACTGGGATTTGGTTGCGCACAAATGACACAACCGAGCAGCGCACAAGGTATGAATAATTCGCCACAACTGGTTGATGATCAAAGAATGGTTGCCGCTCCTGGGCAAAGCAATTCGCTGTATCAAAATAATACCGCGGTGATCAATGACAGCAGCCAAGTTAGTGTACCAACGCGTAAAAATATTAATCACTATGTGCGCGGTATCATGCAAGATATGGCAGAAAACCTACAGTACGTGAACAGTAAAACGCCACTTGCGGTATCGAGCTTCATCTTTTTAGACGACAACTACAACGACGGTACTTTACTGGGTAATCAAATAGCCGAAAGCTTTATGCACGAGCTACACAGTTTTGGTGTACCAGTGATAGATTTCAAAACCACCGACTTTATGCGCGTCACACCAAGCGGTGATTTTGTATTTAGCCGTGATTATTTAGAGCTTAGCCAAGATCAAAACTTTAACTACGTACTGGCCGGTACTATGGTTAATCACCAAGGTGGCGTACTCGTTAATGCCCGCATTATTGGCTTAGCAAGCAAAGCTGTTGTAGGCTCTGCGCAAGGCTTTATTCCACAATCTGTGGTTGATGCACTCGACAGCAGCTATCGCACTGACGGCGTAATGCTCAAACAAGCGAGTAAGTGAGGCTATAATGAGTAAGTTAACAGCGAGCACGTCTTTAGTAACTGCAGGGTTACTGCTTAGTACGCTCAGTGCATGTAATATGATGAACAACTCAGCGCCTGTTGAGCCAGTACAAAGCACCACCAGCCAGTACGAGTACGACCTTACTCCATTGCTGCAAGCTCAAGCTAATAGCCAAGAGCCACTTGATAATTCAGCGCAATTTACTCCTAGCAAGCACCATAAAACCTTAGTTAATTATGTGGAGCAAATGGCGTTAGACTTAGTCGATACCATGCAAACCGAGTTAGATGTATCGATTGCCGTAACTTCATTTGTTGATTTAGATGCCAGCCTTAATAACAGCAGTCAGTTAGGCAACCAGTTATCAGAGAGCTTTATCCATCAACTGCAAAAGTTTGGTTATGGTATTGTTGACTTTAAAACCACCGACTACATAGCAGTCAATGCTCGTGGCGACTTTGTGTTTTCGCGTGATATAGAGCAACTGGCTGATAAACACATTGCCAGCCACGTATTGTCAGGCACCTTGATTTACCGCAACAGCGGCGTTGAAGTAAACGCCCGTATTATCGATATCAGCAGTAAACGCGTCATCGCCAGTAGTAATAAAACCTTGCCATATTACGTACTCAACAACGCCGATATCCACCTACAACGCGCGAGTATTAATTAGCTTAACGATTAAGTCCATTTAACTGCTTGATTGTAAATAGGATAAGCCGTTATAATTTCCTAGCACCTAGCTCTGGCCTCTTAGTTAAATGGATATAACGGCCCCCTCCTAAGGGGCAGTTACAGGTTCGATTCCTGTAGGGGCTACCATTTACACGTTTCATACATAAAAATACCGCAGCAATAAATTTAAAATCGCCATATATCCCACTGTAAATAACCCTCTCATGTTTCAGGTTGTAAAATTTGGTATCGCTACATTTCATATTTTTAGTTACACTGCTAGTTACACCGAATCGGTTTGTTGATTTTGGTGTAACTAAAATCGCTTAAATTCTATTAAGCCAATGAAAATTAAAGGAAGAATGCGGATCTTGATTTTAGTATCCCATTTTTAGGTTTGGCTACCTATTCGATAGTGGAGTGAAACATGCCAAGAGCAACAACCCCTTTGAACGATACGCAGATAAAAAATGCGAAGCCCAAAGCCAAAGAATACCTGTTATCAGATGGTGGTGGGCTTGGTCTGCGTATAAAAGAAAATGGCTCTAAAACTTGGTTGTTTAATTACTACCGTCCGCATATAAAAAAACGCGCACAGATAAGTTTTGGTGTTTACCCAGCAGTAACGTTGGCTGAGGCCAGAAAAAAACGGGATGGGGCAAAGGCGCTACTTGCGAAAGATATTGACCCTAAAGAGTACAGAGAAGAAGTTCAAAGCACTAAAGCAACTGAGGCAAAGAACACGTTTGAGGCGGTGGCTACTGAATGGCTCAACCTTAAAACAGCTAAGGTAAGTCAGCGACACTCTTTTAATATCCGTAGAGGGTTTGAGCTACATGTTTACCCCGCACTAGGAAAAGTACCTATAAGCAAGCTATCCGCACAGCTAACCATTGAAACGTTGAGGCCATTGGAGGCCGCTAATAAGCTCGATATGTTAGGCCGTTTATGTCAGCGTATTAATGAGGTGATGGACTATGCTGTTAATACTGGGCGTATGCCGATTAACCACCTTCACAGTATCGGTAAAGCGTTTGGCACTGTTAAACATACGAACATGCCTACAGTGACTCCTGAGCAATTACCTATGCTATTAGCAACCGTTAACAGTGCGCGTTTAAAGCTGATCACTAAATGCTTGTTTGAGTGGCAGCTTCATACAATGGCTAGGCCGGCAGAGGCAGCAGGGGCGGCGTGGAGTGAAATTGATTTTGATAATCGGGTGTGGAATATACCTGCTGAGCGCATGAAAAAGCGCAAGCCACAAGCGATCCCCTTAACCCCGCAAGTGTTATCACTGCTGGAGTATTTAAAGCCTATTAGCGGACACCGTGATTTTATATTTCCTTCTGATAATAACCCGCGTACCCACCTAAGCAGAGAAACGTTAGGCGCAGCGCTCAGGCGTATGGGATTACAAGGCAAGCAGACAGCCCACGGCTTACGCGCACTAGCCAGTACCACGTTAAACGCCCAGGGTTTTGACTCCGATTTAATTGAGGCAGCACTAGCGCACGTTGATAAAAACCAAGTACGCGCAGCCTACAACCGAACCGACTATTTAGAGCGCAGACGTAAAATGATGTGCTGGTGGTCTGATCATATTGAAGCGGCTAGTAAGGGTGATTATTCGGTCACTGGCAGCCAGCATTTAAAAGTAGTTTAAGGATTAGCTAATGGATGAATTTATTAGTGTAGATGAAGCGTTAGAGATGCTTTTTGATAAAGCAGATATGGACGATAAACAGAAGTTAAAGCGTTTATTTCAGCATTATAACAGAGGGAAAATTGATTTTTATACTGAATTATTTGGTCGACATAGTCGTTATGGAGTGCGCGAAAATCAACAGAAAAGCCCTGAAAGTATAGAAAAATTAGAGGGTTTCTTTAAGTTAAATAGAGAGGAGTGTGACGAGTATTTCCATGAATTATTGCTTTTACATTTAGGTGTAGAGTTCAAAGATAATGATGTTGAAGCGGGTAGCAATGTTATTGACCCCTACGAACATCACCAGTTCTATGAGAGCTTTAGTGTTGGGTTGGTGGAAGATATGGAAGGGCAAACGTGGAGGTTAAAGTTCCAAGAGCCGGCGGAATACAAAGGTATTGAAGTACATCATGCTCACCCTATATACCCTCAAATTGATGACTTATTAATTAAGGCTGATCAAGTAGCAGTTTTGGCGCAAGCATCTAAGCCTCAGAAGCTATCAAAGGTCGAAGATGGTAAGCGCTTAGGTGGACGTTTAAATAACGCTTTGAAAAGAATAGAAGTGCTTGAAGCTGCGTTATGGGTTTTAGCTAATAAAAGGGAGGATTGTATCAATAAGAACACAGGAAAGGTTGTGGCTGACTCACTTGCAAATGAGGTGGTGGATCACTCTTATAAATTTTTTGAGGGTTCTGATGGAAATGGAAAACCTAAAAAGGCTAGAGCTAGATCTACGATTTATGACTATATCTGTGATGCTCTAAACCCAGAAAAGAAGAAAAATAATAATTAGTAAAATCATTAATTACAATGGCTTAACTTTTATAAATTAGTAGTTAACCTTAATACTGGTCAGCGTTAAGTTAGCTACTGCGCAATATGAAGTCATAAGCCCTAACATTTGCCTTGTTCATTTTTTGCAATAATTTACAAGGTGAAGCGAGATGATTGATAGAATTTTAAAGCAACGCGAAGTAGTAAAAATTACTGGTATGAGCCGCCCTACAATTTGGCGTAAGGAAAAAATGGGGTTATTTCCTGCTAGACGGGACTTAGGCGCTCGTTCAGTGGGTTGGCTTGAAAGCGAGATTAAGGCTTGGATGGAAAGCCTACCTTGTGTGGAGCATGACGAGGAGGCGGCCTAATGAAAGGGAGCAGCGGCAAAAAAGCCGCCACTCAAGCCAATTTAGCAGCCAATGATAATAGCCCAAAAAAGCCGAGAACGCAGCCAAAGAAAGAACGCGCATTTATTTATATTTTGCAGCATCCCACAGGCGCTACAGAAAACGATATTTTGCTTAACGTTGGCCTATCCAGTGGTAGGAACTATTTTACGCAGCTAGAGCGATTGCATGGCTTTGAATTTACACGAGTGAGTGACGAGAATCCAGACGGTATAGGCACTCATCTTAGGTATAGTTTTTCATCACCAGAAATAGCTGTGGTAATTTTGAAAGAGATTAATGCGAGCCGAGCAAGGCGAAAGGCAGGAATGCTAAGTAAGGAACAAGAGGCGGAGTATTTAGCGCCCTTTAATCGTTTGCCGTAGTAATTACTAAAGTATTGCCATTACTGGCACTTAATAAAATTCAATCAATAAGGAACAGAACAATGACTACAAATAATATGAAGCAGGATATTAGTATTTCGATGGATAACTTTGACTATCTTGATGGGGTTATTAATCAGGTATATAGCCTAACGACTTTCATCGTTGCTAATGATAACTACAAGACTATGCCGCGCACTACATTAGCTAGTCTACTTTGGACTGTTAGTGATCGCATTGGGGGAGTGCTGACAGACTGTGTTGATATGTATTTTGGGGAGCTATCAGGTGAGCAGTTAAAATTTGAACAGCTATTAATTCAAGCTAAATCAGTATTGGATGCTTTGCGTAACAGTGAGGATCTTGGCGGATTGACTGGCGAGCATTTAAGTAATGTAATTTGGCTGGCGGATGGTTTGCTTGAAGATGCCATAAAGGAATTAGGTAAAATGCTTACTCGTTCTGATGAACAGGCCGCTTAATAAAACTATGCGCCAGCAGCATATTAAATCAACTTTGAATTATCCCTTGGTAGTGATCACGACCAAGGGAAACCCACCTAAGAAAACAGCCTAAAAACTCATGTAGCGGCATTTTAATGTAAGTGAACACTATCGCTGTGAGCTTTGTTGTTTTTGGCTTTTTGTTGGTGAAACAATATGAACACTCAAAGTCGGTTTTTTACCCTCGAAAAAAGGCGATTTTTTAAGGTGCGCTCCAGTAGAGGCGTTATAGCTATGGATAGTAGCTACTAACAATTAACTGGGTATTTAATAATATCTACGGCTCATGAATGACTAACCAACTAACCATAAGTAACAATGATAAAGGGTATGAACACATTTTTGTCCACGGTGATAAAGGCTGGTGGGTGAACGCTGGGAAAAGTGGCTTAATGGTTAAGCCTATGCGAGCTATGCTAGACCAAATTGAGGCCATGCTGAGCAACCATAGCCGTGTGATGTTAATTCGTTTTGATTTGCGTATGGAGTCGTACACGCCAGGCAACAAAATAATCACTGTATTTAACCGTAGGCTGTTTAAATGGGTTAAGGCTCAGTATGGGGTTAGTCGTATTGGTTTTGTGTGGTGTAGGGAGCTTGAGAGAGCAAAACGACAGCACTATCACTATGCGCTTATGATTGATGGGGCAAAAGTTAACTATCCAAACAGCATAACCAAAAAGGTAATTCAGATATGGGCTGATTTAAATGGGTCGGCTTATGTGCCGAAAAATTGCTATTACATCATGAAGCGCGATTGCTTGGAGTCACAGCAAGAGGCTATTTACCGTATATCTTATTTAGCTAAAGCGCGTGGGAAGGGCTACAAAGCTACTCAGGCTAAAAATTACGGTGCTAGTAGAATAAAGCCTAAGGCTAATGAATTTTAAAGTGGTTTGGTTCTAAGGGGATTTATAGTTTTTTTGCGCCGAATGAGCGGAACAGTGCGGAACAAATGGCGGAACAATTGAATTTTTAAGTCATTGTTTTTTATTTGATAGTGATTTAAAGCGGAACAAATGAGGGCTTGAATTTACGATTTGTACTCTTAGTTATGGAAGGTGAGAGATTACGCAGACCGTAACCCCTCACAAACCTGTTTTGGTACGACTTGTAAGGCTCTAATTGCCGAAAAGTGGTTCACCATCACAGAATATTATTATCGGCGTAGATGCTTTAACCAGTCAATACTGGCTATTTCTACAGGCTTTTGTATTGGTCACATGAAACGGCTGAGCACGTTATAAATTTACTATGATCTCAACGTTAAATAATGTTTACTTTTTGAGGTGTGTTTTTGGCTATGAGTTGTAGCGGTTTGCTGGTGGTCAGTTAAAGTGCGCACTAATGAAATGCGCACTCATAAATTATTAACCATTTGATGCCTTTGGTTATTTATTGCTTAGATAGGGTGGTAGCTGCGTAAATTCGCGACTCAATGCGCGGTTTTAAAGTGAACCGGCAGCATAGCCAATAGCCGCTCCAATGGCTATTCCCCATGGCCCCGCTGACGCTCCATAAGTTGCGCCAACCATTGCGCCAGTTCCTGCCCCGCTAATTTGGGCATTCTTTTTTTGTTGTTTTAAGTTTGCGTTGGTCATGTCGCGGTTCTGTTCCAAGTCCGATAGCGTTTTAAGTGAGCCGGTAGCTTTGCTTTTTGTGCTTTGGCCTGCTTGCATAATTGAATAACTCATAAACTAACCTTTGATATAATTGCTCGATATTTAAAGGTAGTTTACTAGCAAGGCAATATTATGCAATTTGATAGCTTTAATTCTTTTTTGGTTTATAAGTGAACAAGTATGCAATAAAAAATATTGCGGCAGAGAAAGACGCTGAGGTTAGTATTAGGTCGCTATACGAACCCTTGTGATCACCTAAAACTAAAAGAAGGACAAATGAAACTAAGGCGATTATTACTGACTTTTTTAGTGGCTTAGTTATTCTTACTCGAGCGTTGCCTATTTCAATTTGTGCTTGTTTAACTTCTGCTAGAGTGGGTTGTGGTCGGCTTGGTGGGGAAATAGCTCGCTTTACTAAGGTTAATATCTCTAATGGTAAAAAAATGACTAAGAGCAGCCCTATAATTAGGCCAACTAGTCCATGCTCTTGC
The DNA here is from genome assembly GCF_030436385.1 of Pseudoalteromonas sp. KG3. Classification (NCBI taxonomy): domain Bacteria; kingdom Pseudomonadati; phylum Pseudomonadota; class Gammaproteobacteria; order Alteromonadales; family Pseudoalteromonadaceae; genus Pseudoalteromonas; species Pseudoalteromonas sp. KG3. The sequence goes on along the minus strand of NZ_CP098523.1, from coordinate 1,373,466 downwards.
TTTAAGTATTCAAATACAGAATGTTTAGTTTTCCCTGCTACAAAGTTTGATGGGTTGGCTGTGCTGTATACGATGTAAAACTCAGTACCAACTTTTACTTCTTTACCTAAATCTATTAAATCTCTATGAGTGCCAAAAGTTATCAAATGATCATGGTGTCTTTTGGTGCGCACTTTTCGTCCGCTTGATTCACTGTATTGATATGCTATTACTCTAGCTGTGGTTACTTTCCCGTTTTGTGCTAGGTCATAACTTTTTAGGATGCTGCCTGATGAGTACCAAATGACCAGTATTAGAAATGATGAGTAGGCGGCTATCTTAAATATTAATTTAATTCGTTCCATGAATAATTGTCCTTTTTTATTGGTGGCTCAATAATTCCACTTCTAATGTGAGCTGTAAATGATATTTGCAAAGTGGTGACAAAAAGCTTTAGTTACACTGGTAGTTACATTTGCATTTATTTGGTTTTATTAAGTTGTTAATTTTCATGTGCTTGCTGGTTCAGTTTGGTGTTTGTAGGGGCTACCAATAAAGTCAATGGGTTACGTGTTTTGTTTTTTCTTCCGCCTGTTTTTTATAGCACATTTATAGCATCGTAAATTGAAATATAAAGAATTTAGCGTTGTCTTTTCATTAAAATAGCCAAATTACATTCAGGCTGCTTTGTGCCAAAAGCAGACAATAGAAGTTGCAGCAGTCGTATTATAACTTTTCAATGAAAGCTTAGGTTAATGAAGATAAACAAAGGCTTTAAAATTTTGGAGACAACTTGAATTCAAGTATTAAGTGCAATCATTATGCAGCCACCAGAACTTCTGATTGCCCCGTAAATAATTCATGAGGGGTTTTATACCCTCTTGTTTTTCTTGGCCGATGGTTGAGCTTATCAACTGCCGCCTGTATCTCTGCTTCACTTAGCGCCATAAAGTCAGTTCCCTTGGGGAAGAAGCGTCTAAGTAAGCCGTTGGTATTCTCATTTATGCCCCGCTCCCATGATGAATAGGGATGAGCGAAATACACATCAGCTTCTAATTTTTGTGCAACATGCTCATGGTGAGCAAACTCTTTTCCATTATCTAACGTCACGGTAATAACCTTACCTTTATATGGTGTCATACACGTGATCAGCGCATCGGCTGTTATTTTCGCATGCTTGCTTTCAATTCTGTGAACGACTGTATATAACGTTTTACGTTCAACCATTGTGACAAGCGCATTTTTACGCCCTTTACCTATCACTGTATCGCCCTCCCAATCACCAATCCTAGACTTTGAATCCACAATACTTGGGCGTTCATCAATGCTGACTCGATTAACTATCTGTCCACGTTTATCATAGCTTCCATAGCGTTTTTTATACTTTTTACATGCACGAGTGAGTGTCTTATGTAGCTTGCCACCACGAGCCTTGTCTCTGTAAATATATTGATAAATTGTTTCATGATGTAAAACGACCTGTTTCTCTAAAGCTAAGCGGCCTGCCACTTGCTCAGGGGAAAGTCCGTCATGCAACAATTTATTAATCCAGTGAGTGACGTCCTCTGTTAACTTACTTGCTTTGAAAGATGACTTACGTCTTTGTTCAGCAAAGTTATTGGCTTGGTTAGGCCGATAGCCTTTAAGTCCTTTATTGCGTTTTAGCTCTCTAGAAATAGATGACGGTGAACGAGTTAGTTCTTCAGCTATCTGCTTTTGGTTATTTCCTGCTTTTATTAACGCGTAAATCTGGTATCTTTCTTCTTGTGTCAGCTGTTTATATTTCATTAAAGCAATTTCCTTTGGCGAGAAAATGGCCGAATTATAACAGCTGGCCATCTAATCTGAGAAATTGCACTTATTATCCGAATTTAGGCAACAATGATTTGCGAAAAAAGTTAACAATGCTGGATTCTTAATTTTGTGTTTCAAGATGTCACAGGTTCTAGAGGACTTAGTGTGGCTAAATTGAAGTGTCCGAATCAGTCCGACCACACCGAAGCAATAGCAGCCGCCTGTCGGCAAGCTGCTATTAATTAATTGATCCTGTGGCTTGTTAAAGCTTCAATATTTCGCCATCGTTTGGGACTTTGACACTTTGCGTCAGGCTATTGGCTTTAACAAATTCTCTCAGTTCTTTACGAGACAAGGCTGCATGGTTCACTGCATCCATATGCACGCCAATAATGGTTGCTTGAGGTGCAATGTTTTTGGTTCGAGTCACGTCTTCTTTTCCCATGATAATAGAGTTTGGAAATCCCTCAAGCTGTGCATAGCCGGTATTCAGGATCACAACTTCCGGCTGGTGCTTGTTTAAAGCTTGTTCTACAACACCGTTCCAGATCGTATCCCCAACCACGTATGTTGTTTTGTAACCGGGAGCCTGAAATACAATGCCCATTGCTTCACCAAGCAAAGCGGCCAATTGCGGAACTGCGTACATGTCGTCCGTACCATGTTGACCACCGGTTTTAGTCAATGTAATACCTTCAAACTCAGTGCGATCATGGATGACAGTAACCTGTTTAAACCCCTGCGATTTGATTAATGCTGCATCTGCTTCATGCTGCACAAATATTGGCAGATCTTTAGGCAGTAATTGCTGTGCGGCTTCATCCCAGTGATCCAAGTGCGTGTGCGTGACAATAATGGCGTCCACTCCGGAAATGACTTCGTCAACAGACATAGGTAATTCCAGCAATGGGTTTCTTAACGTACTACGGTAGGTGCCTTCAAACCCCGGATAAGCTCCTTTTTTCGCCAACATAGGGTCGAGCAGAAAGGTGGTATCCGCATAGCTAATTTTGAGTGTCGCATTTCGCACCAGCTGGATTTGTGTCTGCTTGTGGGCTGGCGTGTTTTTATCCGGCGTTGCCTGAGCTAATGCAGGCCCGGTCAACAAAACGCTACCAACTATTAGACTGGACATTAAGGTTCTTAAGTTCATCTCTGTTCTCCATATCAACTAAGTGAGGTGTTCAACACAGTGGCTATGATAAAGAACAATACAATTGACAAAAACTGACCTAAATGACAATATTCGAAAGTATTGGGCCACATCAGTAGAATTCAAACTTTCAGACGTTGCGGGGACGCTATGACAAAACTAAAAATTGGCTTGGTGCTTTATCCTTCCTTCAGCCCATTTCATGTTTCTGTACCCTATATGATTTTTGGGTCTATCCTCCCTGAAGAATCGCTGTTTGAATTGTTTCTAATTGCACCCGATAGCAGCGCCATCAACGCCGAGCGGAGTATGTTTGTTCAACCTGACGGAGGGCTGGAGCTGCTGGCAACAATGGATGTGGTTATTGTACCCGGCTGGCATAAGCTGGATGAAAAACCCAGTGCTCAGATGCTTTATTCGTTGCGAGAAGCCTACAACAGAGGGGCTTATCTGGTAGGGCTTTGTTACGGCACTTATGCTTTAGCCTACGCAGGTATTCTGGATGGGAAAAAAGCCTGTACTCATTGGTTAGCTGAGCAGGATTTTAAAACCAGATTTCCCCAAATCCAGTTAGACACCAATGCGCTTTATAGCGAAGACCAGCGGCTTATTACCTCAGCTGGTACAGGGGCAAGTTTAGATTGTTGCCTCTATATCGTCAGAAAGTTTTTTGGGGTGAAAATTGCCAACAAATTTGCCCGTTTAATGGTGGTTCCGCCCCATCGTGAGGGAGGGCAGGCACAATTTATAGAACACCCAATCGCTCGCTCGACTTCGGAAGCTCAAATTAACACACTGATCGATTTTCTGCGTGAGAACATCGCCAAACCACATAGTATCGATGAACTTGCTACTGTAGTTGGGATGAGTAGACGTACCTTTACTAGGCGGTTTCAAAAGGCAACCGGGATGACTGTTGTCGAATGGTTAGTGAATGAGCGCTTGCAGCGCAGCCGTGAATTGTTAGAACTCACCGCATTGTCGATTGAACAAATCGCTGAACGGGTTGGATTTCAAACCGCCACTTCATTTAGGTTACATTTTAAACAAAAACATGCAGTCTCTCCAACAGCATGGCGAAGGACTTTCGGTGCTAATACTTTGATAGAAATGCCCTTTCCTTTAAACCATTAATTGGATTTAAGTAAGGGACATTGAAATTCTCCGTGCTCATGTAAATTTCACCTATGAAAGTGTTGCGGACATTTGTTTTTGAACGAATCGACTCTTTTTTTGTCTGCTTTTCGCTCTAAGCCGAACTTCGCCAAAGTGCCAGAAGCCGCCGTTAGTAATCAGTCTTAAACGCTTTGTTAGAATTATAATTCACCGTGGTTTATAAATATATCTTGTCTTTTTGCAACTGTTTTCACTGCTTCGATATAGTGTAATTCCAAGCTATTGCTTACAAATGATAAATCAGATTTATGATCTTTTATTTGAGTTTCACTAGTCGAGCTTTTGGAATATGCGTAAAAGCCAAGCTCGGGATAATGCGATTCGCTAAACGCCATTGATTGCCCCTCATGGTACGTATAGAGGCTGACGCTCGACTTTTCAGGGAATAAGACCACATTAAGCCCCTCTAGACCTGTTTGTACCGATGAAAACACCAAGCCTGAAATGTCGTCACCAAAATTGACTCTTAGATATTCAAATATAACTTGAGTTTCTAGGTAACTAGAGTTTTGTCTCTTCGAGGCTGGCTTTGATAAAAGAAACATTAGTTGCTTTAAAAAAGCACTTTTATGTGAATTTTTTGCATAATTTGGTTCAAAAGGGTGATATTTATTTTTGCTTATCTCTTCAAGCTTTCGTAAATCTAAGAATTTCAGTGGACGGTTAACAGTAAACTCTCCAGAAATTACCAAATCACCAGTAATAGCGCGAACCTCACTAAAGCATGTATCTCGATCAGATGATGCATAGAATGCTGATATGCCACTTGGTGTCATTCGTTGGTCACTGGCTAAATAGGCTGGTACTGCACCTAACTGCCTTGATGGATCACTTATGATGTTTTCACGTTCGAGTTTAGTATTTGCGATACGTGCACGATACAATGAAACCTCTGGGTCTAATACCGTACATATAGCCTCATTAATATGATTTTCTTTATGTAATACAGAGAATAAGTCATCTAAGAACTGGCTGACTTCAATATTAAAAAATCGCTTACCATGTGATATGGAGTCAATAAAGTTAAGCCATTTATCTTGATAGGAATTGTTTTCTAATGTCCCGTCATCTAGTGTAAAAAGGTTATCATGAATGGAAAGACCTTGTGTTAAGTACTTAGTTAAGTCTTCTTCTAAGAGTTCGTTATTCAATTCTAGATCGTTAATGATTTCCCAGATTTCCTTAACATAGAGATCATTACTTCCTCCCCAAAAAGAGGCGCGCTCATGAGCACTGCATTCATCAATGTGGACAAGTGATTCAAAAAAATTATTCTCTATGAATGAAAAGATGCTGTCTTTCGGAGCAACGAGATTAGTTGAATTACAGTAATCACAAACTTTCTTACCTACGCTTAGTTTCTCAATCTCTCGTTGTACTGCATCAATCTCAATGCAACTCTTACAAATATACACCATAATTCCCTTATACTTCTAGCAGTTTATTAAAAGGCAAGTTGCCAATTTTTCTACCGCAACATCGCTTGCTTATATTCTAAAGCAACTTATAACAGTGGCAAATTTTATATGCCAGTTGATTAATTTATTCAACGACAGTTCCTCGCTCAAAGCTGACTAAGAAAGCAATAATGGCTTTATTAAGTACAGTTATTTACAGAACTCCAGATAAGACACTCTTTGCCAATGTTGCAAATGGCTAGCTAAAGGTAATTTTTGGCTTTGTATTGGTGTTTGATATGAGCTTTGCGAGCATTCGCCAGCCTCTTCATTTATATCGTAATGAAGTTTGAGAGGTCTATCTTTTATCAATTTATCAGCCTCAGGTGTTTGCTTACTACATATTCACTGTAGTAGAGCGGCAGGACAATATATTCCTTCTCCAGTGGTGATGAACCTTGCGTGCCGGTGAGTTTAATTGTTTTGATGGGCTGGCATTTATTTATGTACGATTGTAGTGATTTTGCTTTGGTGCGTTTACCACTTTTTACTTCGATAGGCAGTATGTTGCCTTCGTCATCAGAGGCTACAAATTCGATCTCCGCTCTTGCATCACCCCATGAATATGTTGGGTCAATGCCTTGTGCAGCAAGTTCTTGTTGTACAAAGTTTTCCGCCACAAAGCCTTTGTATTCATAGCCTTGTTGTTTTATCTCTTTATACCCAATGATTAGCATATGATTTAATAAGCCGACATCAAAAAGAAATAACTTAACGATATTGTCTTTTTTATATGCTGCTAATGGGCTTTTAGGTGTGCCGTCAATAGGGTGGTTTTTGAGTATCAAGCGGCACTTATTTAACCAAGAAATAGCGCTTTCAAAATCACCATAGCGAGATTTTTTATCGTGCATCCCTTTAAATTTAAAGCGATTAACCGATTCATCCATCACTGATGATAGCTGTGCTGGAACATTATTAAATACAGCTTCGATTAAACCTGCATCTACTTTTCCTGAGTATTTGCCGAAGTCTCGTTGATAGCCCAGTACTAAGTTTTTATGAATGTCAGTTACAGCTTGAACGCGGTCAATGATACTGTGATCAGATAAATCGAACCATGTACTTACAGCCTCAGGCATACCACCAGTAAAGTAATAATCAGTGAGTTTTGAGAATAATTTACTATGTGCTGCACTTGAGTTTGTTTGTGCTGCAAATGCCTTAATTAGAGCGGTTTCTTTCGAGGCGATCAGAAACTCACGAAATGTGAGAGGGCGCAGATTATGTTGCTCCACTTTACCTACCGGAAAGGAGTTTAATAAACCGATATTAGAACCACTGGCGGCAATGTGCATATGCGGCGCTTGTTCAGCAAAGTATTTGAGAGATGTGACTGCTTTAGGGCATTCGCCTATTTCATCAAGGATCAGTAGATCTGTATTAGGGTCAAACGTTTTTCCTGTAAGTAGCTCAATATTAGATAGTACGTCATCGGGTGATAACGAGTCCTCGAACGCTTCGCTCATTTGTGGGGATTCTAAAAAATCGATTCGAATCACGTTTGCAAAAGTACTGCCTAACAGAGTTTGTAATAAATAAGTTTTACCAGTTTGGCGAGCGCCATCAATTAATAATGGTTTTCGTGCTGGTTTAGATTTCCAATTTAATAACTTTTCTAAAATTAATCGTTGCATGGCAGGTCTCACATTACTCACTAGATGATTAATTACACTTTATTGCGCGAATAAATGCAAGTTTTTACACTTTTACGCGCGAATAAGTGCGGGTTTTCACACTTTTATGCGCGAATAAGTGTGGTGAACTTATATTTATTAAAACACTACTTTTTTATTGTTACCTCAACACCACTAAGTCATAGTGACAAAGTTGTTGCGAAGTAAGCTATGTGTGTGGGCGAGAATGTGAAATAAGGTTATTAAAAAGTGCTTAAGTATGCTTCTAGATTAGGTTGACCGCTACATTTTGGAGTGGTTTATAATATGTGTAATTATAAAATGGCTTGCGTTTGGGCTGGGGCTATATTAAATTCACCACATTGAAATAATGGACTATTTTACTATGCAATTACAAAAAACGTACCCTAGACCCTAACGCCCTTCAGATCCATCTCCGCTAGCAATGGCTATTTATAACTTCGAATTAAAAGCAAAAAAGTACCATGACGAGGCTAACAAACAGAATCCAGATGCTGAGAAGTTAAAAAAATTAGTTAAAGATTATGATCATCTACAAGCAGAGAAAAAACGCATCGAATCAGTATCATTTGCGCAAATAGCACTCAAGGAATACCGAGAATTAAATTCATCGTCTGCGCAGTTTGAACTTGCGGAAGAACAGCATCATCCAACAAATATACTTGCGCGTTTCTTGTTTTCAGTTGGTGAACCTAAGCCGACAAAAGAGCATGAAGCACATCATATAATTTCAGGTAAAGGACGATATAACCAACAAGCCATATTACGAGCAAGGTTAAACCTTCATATGGCAGGTATAGGAATTAACGATCCACACAATGGTATTTGGCTTATTAACTTTGTTAAAAATAAGTCTCATGACTGGGCTACAAAAGATGCGCCACCTCACAGAAAAATACATAGATATAATTATGAATCATGGATAGGTGGTAGCTTAGGTGGTGACATGAATGCAAATAAAGCTTTATTTATGAATAAACTTCGAAATGTAAAAGTTGCAATTAGGACTGGTACGTTGCCAAGTAAAATATTTGAGAAAATAGATAAGCAGTGGAAAGGCATATGAATGTATATCAATTAAGAAAGCCAACAAATGCTTACGATGTAATTAACCTTGATATAATGGAAATGTCAAAACAGATAGTTAAGAACTCGAATAAGCCTTTGAGCGATAATATTATTCAAATCGTTATGAATGATGTCCCTAAAGGAAAAGCTACATTATCAGAGCTATCTCCTAATGGTTTTGAATGTAAGCATGAACCAAGGGCAAAAAAGCAAAATTATGACGTTAATTTATACGGCTCATTTTTAGTGCTGAATGAACCTGCTTATGAGTGCTTAAATGCCTCTTTAAGTGAATTTGGTGAGTTCATTGATTTAAAGACTAATGGTGATAGAGCCTGTAACGGATTCTGTGTAACTGCCCGTTTTACATTTTAAATATGCTTGCTGAGTCGTTCCTCAAATTCAATGATAAAACGACTCATTGCATTTCGCCAGTCACGAATTGGCATCGTCCATTTTTTCGATGCCTCTTTTATTGCCAAATAAATCATTTTTCTCGCAGAGTCGTCATTTGGAAATATCTTACGCTTTTTAATCGCTCGGCGAATAACGCTGTTGAGTGACTCAATGGCATTCGTTGTATAAATGGCTTTTCGTATTGCATCCGGATAATTAAATAACGTGTTTAAATTGTCCCAATTCGCACGCCATGACTTTGCTATTTGAGGATATTGATTGTCCCATTTCTCTGCAAATCGCTCCAACTCCAGCAACGCCTCCTCTTCTGTCGACGAGCGGTAAATCAGCTTCAAATCAGCCGTCACGGCTTTATAATCTTTCCATGAGACATATTTCAATGAGTTGCGAACCATATGCACTATACACAATTGAACATGAGTTTGCGGGTAAGCAGTATTAATTGCATCAGGAAATCCCTTCAGGCCATCTACGCACGCGATTAAGATATCTTCAACGCCCCGTTGGCTTAATTCGGTGAGCACGCTCAACCAAAACTTAGCCCCTTCATTTTCTGAAATCCACATGCCAAGCAATTCTTTATGGCCGTCAATATTAATACCTAAAGCAAGGTAAATAGACTTTTTGATAACGCGCTTATCTTGGCGTATTTTTACAACCAGGCAATCCAAATAAACAATAGGATAAATCGCATCCAGGGGGCGAGATTGCCATTCAGTGACCTGCTCCATAACAGCACTGGTAACACGTGACACCAATGTGGGAGAGATATCAGCGCCATACCACTCATGAAAAGCATTCACGATATCGCGTGTGCTCATTCCTTGGGCATACAGCCATAAAATTTTATTATCCATTGAGGTGAATCGAGATTGATGCTTTTTAACAAGCTGCGGCTCAAAAGAGCCTTCACGGTCGCGGGGCGTATCAAGCTCAAACTCACCGTCTTCTGTCTTGATACGCTTACTTGTTTTACCGTTTCGGCTATTACTGCTCGTGGATTTACTGTGTTTTTGATAGCCTAAATGTTCATCCATTTCTGCATTAAGTGCGGCTTCAACGGTTATCTTTTTTAACATCTGACTAAATTGATTTAAATCGTCAGGTGTTTTAATGCTTTTAGCTGCTTCTTTTGCAAACGCTTCAAGTTCTTCTTTATTCATGTTCATCGCCTAATCCTTAAACTCTTGATAGAGTAAATTATGATAGGCATTTACACAAAATTAGTTACATCCTCATGGTGATAACTTATATTTGTTCAATCCATTAATATTTGCTCAAGAGGATTTGAGCCTAACAGAAAGAGCATACCTAGATGGCTTTGAAGATGGGTTAAAATCACTTGTTTTTGATGATGAGGATATAAGCAATAAGCTTATTTTTAAATCGAAAATGCAATCAGGTCTGTCACTTTACTGCACCGACGATTTCAAAAAATTAGTTAACGATAATAATTTGACAGGGTTAGTTTTTAATACTGACTTACTCACATATTTCTAAAAACTAACGCTCTTGTAGAATACGCTCAAATTCTGCCATCGCTAATTGCTCTGCCTCGTTACGGCTGGCAATCATTGTTGCAAAATCTGTTTGAATCGTTGCTAAAACTGCGGGCGGATTTATGCGTTTAATACGTGAAAACTGTTCTTCCTCGGTTTCATCGTAAGCCAGTATTGCTAAGGTGACTTTGTTACGATTAATACCGTTTGCAAACATGCCTTCGGTGTCGAGACGAATTAACACGCGTTCTAATACTTGTAACCATTGTTGCCAGTGCTGTTGTGCTTGTTCATGAGTTACACTGAAATCGGTATCATTGAGTTCATAGCAGGCTTCTTCAGTGCTGGCAAAGTATTCAGAGTAGGTTTCAAGTGAAGGAAAGTCATCCGGATTCCATTTTGCTAATAAAAAGTCATCCTCTTTGCTATCGTATTCTTCTTCAAAGACTTCTTTTAAATCGGATAAAGTATTAAACATTGGCAGCAGGCTGTAGCTTCCAGTGTGATAAAACCCGAGTACATAAAGATCGTTACCGTGATCTTGTACAATTTTAGTGAATCCTGCTTTCGCGTCTAAATATAGGGTTTGTTCAAAGTTTTCTATATTGTTCATCAAAATAATAACTCCTTTTAAGTGGGCTATTATTCTATAAATATATGAGGTGTTTTGCGAGGTCTATGTTTTACATAATAGCCAGAACTAAGCCTAGTTATTATGTTGTATGAATTAAATTTACTACCATTTTAAACTGTGATGTTTTACCTTGTTGTGCAGTCGTTTTTAAGGGATAACGAAGATATGGCAATGCCTATTTCAATAGAAAACGCTGAGCATTATAACTGGGGTGATAACTGCGATGGTTGGCATTTGGTGAAAAGTGCGGCATTGAGTGTGATCCAAGAGCGAGTGCCGCCGGGCTGTTGTGAGCAGTTGCATAAGCATGAGTTTGCAGAGCAGTTCTTTTTTGTACTTAATGGGCAGGCTAGTTTGATAGTGGAAGCTGAAACGCACATATTAAATCCGCAGCAGGGCTTGCATGTGCCTGCGGGGGTTGTTCATCTACTATGTAATTATGGTGAGGAGGATTTGGTTTTTATTGTTACCTCAACGCCGCCAAGTCATGGTGATAGAGTTAACCAATAATACCAAAGGAGGCCTAGACCTCCTTGATTATTGGTAATATTTTTATCCTAGCAACCTAGCAACCTAGCAACCTAGCAACCTAGCAACCTAGTTCCCCGGTCCACATTCCATACATTGGTTAATGATGTCTGGGCCAAATTTAAGCTTGGCGTTTAAATCACGCAGTGCGGTGCGCAGGCCTTCTTCAATCACTGGGTGATAAAATGGCATATCGAGCATTTGCGGTACGGTCATTTTGTTTTGTACAGCCCATGCCAGTAAGTGGGCGATATGCTCAGCTTGTGGGCCAATAAATTCGGCACCTAAAAATAAGCCTGTGCCTTGCTCTGCGTATAAACGCATATGGCCTTTGTTTTTCAACATTACGCGGCTCCGGCCTTGGTTTTCAAAGCTGACTTCACCAATTTCAAAACAACCACATTCACCAAAACGCTCGGTTATTTGTTTATATGTTTCACCAATCATAGCAATTTGTGGGTCGCTAAATACAGCGGCAATTGCAGCGCGGCGAAGGCCATTACGCACATCAGGGAATCGCCCTGCGTTTTGGCCTGCAATAGTGCCTTGATCGCTTGCTTCGTGAAGTAGTGGGATCATGTTACTGGCATCACCTGCTATAAATATGTTTGAATCGCCACATTGCATTGTGTGTTTATCCGCGATTGGTACGCCGCGTTCATCAAGCTCAATACCAGTGTTTTCAAGGCCGAGCTTGTCGGTGTTTGGTACGCGGCCTGTAGCGGCAAGCACGTAATCAAATTGTTCGGTTTGTTTGTTGCCGTTTTTGTCTACATAGCTAAGCTGGGCTTTATCGCCCACTTGTTGCATGTCAGAGACGTTTGAATCGGTATCAACAAAAAACTCTTCAGCAAATACAGTATTTGCGTAATCCTTTATAACAGGGTCGGTAATTGGGCCAATCGCGCCACCGACACCAAATAGTTTTACCTTAACACCTAAGCGGTGTAGGGCTTGGCCAATTTCAAGGCCAATTACACCAGGGCCAAAAACAGCGACAGATTCTGGCAAATCTTGCCAATTGAATACGTCGTCGTTAATGATCAGTCTGTCGCCAAAGTTATTAAATACGCCAGGGTAAGCAGGGCGTGAGCCAGTAGCTATTACAAAACGCTTAGCGGTAATAATGGTATGGTCGTCAATTTGTACGCGGTTAGTGTCTAGAAATTTTGCGTAACCTTTGATTTTATCTTCACTTGGTAACTCATCTACGGCTTCGACTACAAAGCCTGCGAAACGGTCGCGCTCGTTACGTACCCGGGCCATTACTTCAACACCGTTTATAGTTGGTTTTGAGCTGTGTACACCAAATGCAGGGGCTACTTCAATTGAGTGAGCGGCTTCGGCTGCGGCTATTAAAAGCTTGCTTGGCATACATCCAACACGCGCACAGGTTGTACCGTATGGGCCTGCTTCAATCATTAGTACATTGTTAGTGTGTTGTTTAGCATTGCGATATGCGCTTAAGCCTGCGGTGCCAGCACCAATTACAACAACGTCTGTTTGCAGTTCTTTCATAGTGTTGTCCTTTAATAAAAAAGGGGCGTTAACGCCCCTTTTTTTAGTTTGATGAGGGTTATAAAACTACTTATTTAGCAAAGTATTTTTCTAAATCGTCAGAGCCACCAATGTGCTTACCGCCGATAAATACTTGTGGCACGGTTTCGCGGCCTGATATTGCTTTAAGGCTAGTTAGTGAGGCGCCAGCACCCATAGTGATTTCTTCGTAAACTAGGCCTTTTTCTTCTAGTAAGGCTTTTGCTTTTTTACAGAACGGGCAACCTGGTTTAGTAAATAAGCTTACTGCTTCTGGTTTAACCTGCTTAGGGTTAATGTAATCAAGCATGGTATCTGCGTCAGATACTTCAAACGGGTCGCCTGGTAAATCAGGTTCGATGAACATTTTTTCGATAACGCCATCTTTTACCAGCATAGAGTATCTCCAGCTGCGTTTGCCAAAACCTAAATCGTTTTTATCAACTAACATGCCCATGCCGTCAGTGAATTCGCCGTTACCGTCTGGCAATAAGGTAATGTTTTGTGCTTCTTGATGCTCAGCCCATGCATTCATTACAAAGGTATCGTTTACTGATACACACACGATGTCGTCAACGCCATTTTGCTTAAGTACACCAGCAAGCTCGTTGTAGCGTGGTAAATGCGTTGATGAACACGTTGGCGTAAATGCGCCTGGTAGTGAAAATACAACAACGGTTTTACCTTTGAAAATGTCGTCAGAAGTTACTGATTTCCATTCGTCGTTTACGCGAGTTGCAAATGTAACCTGTGGAATTGTTTGACCTTCAATATTGTTTAACATGTTTTTTAGTTCCTCTTGATTTGTTGATAGCCATTATGTCGTGAAAGTTACAATAGCTCCAATCGTTTGTTTATATTACTATGATAGGTATTACCGATTAGTTGTGAGTTTGCTATGAATTTAAAAGACCTTGAATATGTAAAAGCAATTGCGCACTTTAAGCATTTTCGTAAAGCTGCCGATGCGTGCTATGTAAGCCAACCGACGCTCAGTGGCCAAGTAAAAAAATTAGAGCAGGAGTTAGGGGTAACTTTATTTGACCGTTCTACTAAGCAAGTTACTTTAACGGTGCAGGGTGAACGTTTGTTATCACAAATAAAAGTGATCTTAGAGCAAACCCAAATATTAAAAGAGCTAGCGGCCACATCGAGTGCGCCACTTCAAGGTAAAGTAAGAATAGGCATTATTCCAACAATTGCCCCGTATTTATTACCAACCTTGCTTACCTCTATGAAAGAAGCATTTGCAGAGAGTCAATTTGCTTTTGTTGAGATGCAAACTGCCACCATTTTAACTGCGTTGGATAATGGTGAGTTAGACGTGGCTATCTTAGCAGATGTGCCTGAACTTAAGCTTTATCATACAGTTAATTTATACAAAGAAGACTTTTTGGTGGCAATGTCAACCCAAAACAACCTTGCAAAACGCAGCAAAATTGCCTTGGATGAGTTGCAAGCCTGTAATTTGTTGATGCTCAGTGATGGTCATTGTTTTAAAGATCAGGCACAGCAATTTTGTTTTGCCGCAGGCGTTGATGTATCAAATGAGTATCAAGGAAACAGTTTAGAAACTTTATTAGCTTTAGTGGCAATGGATGACGGAGTAACCTTTGTGCCTAAGCTAGCCTGTATTGCACGAGCAGGGATCAGTTATTTACCAATTTTTCCTACTCAGCAGCGCAATGTTGTAATGGCATGCCGTAAACATTACCCACATTTAGCGGGTATTGAGGTGCTTGCGCAGTGGCTAAGGCTCTGAACTAATCAATTCAACAACATCATTGATTTGAATATTAGGCAGCGGCTGTTGATCAACGCTTACGGCAACTGCGCTTTGCTTATAAACTTGCTCTACTTGTAGCTGATTAAGTGTGGTGATCAGATGGGGCATTTTGTTTCCTGCCGCATCGGTTAAATAATTATGATGAGCAATACTTAAACGTTGGCCTTTTTCTATACCATGAGCTGTGCCTAAATTAATGATCAACTTATTGTTTTCAATGTGTAGAATCTTTCCTTGGGTTTCTAAGCAGGCCATCGCCGCTTGTAAGTCGTAGCTTACAGTCTGGTTTATATCTGCAATGTTTTGGCCGTAATCTGAGCTCCAAAACTTTTCACTGTATACATCAATAATTTTAGTTTTTTCAAATGGCCAAATTGCTTGGCTGCGATAACTTTTTTGCCATAGTCGCTCATACGTGGTGCCATCAAATAAAGCAAAATCAACCTTGTAAGAGCGTTGATAGGTTTCGTCTTGCCAAAATGCATAACTGTTATTGAGCTTGTCGCTGTTAGAAATATCAACAATCTGGCTGAGTAACACATATTGCGAATTACTACGGCTCGAGATCTCTTCTAATAGGGCGTTGCTATAGTCGTATTGCTGATTAAAAAATTCGCTGACCCGGATCGGAAAGTTAAAATAAGCGGTTGGCTTAGCATTCATCGCCGATTTACTTAAGGTTTTATACAAAGCTTCGCTGGTGGCTTTATCAATGTCAAAAATTTGACCCATACGAGCCTGTTCACGATTAATCAATTGTGTTTGGGTGATCGCAACAAATTTAGTAAATTGATTTGCAGGGCAGTGCTCTTGTTGTGGGAAGATATCTAAGCGTAACGTAATAGCAAATTGGTCAGATGTTCGATCTTCACTGATCATCTCTATTTTTTGAATTTCACCATGGCTGTTTATTTTTAGTTGATCTTGGGTTAACACCCCATCTACTAAGGTTTGCATTGAGCTTACCCGTGCGCCTGAAAACACTAAAGCTTGGGTGATGGCATCTTTGATAGCCGCGGATTTAGCACCACTGATGTCACCATTTTTTATACTCGCGTGACCGGTTGATTCATACCACTGCGCAATTGTATTGGGAGAAAATAGACTGATGCTCAGCCAACTGCTGGCGATGACTACTGTTGATATAATTCGCTTCATTTCCCAAACCCCATGATCATACATTTGCTATTAGCATTTACTATTAGAAGTAACAGAGCAAGGACTGTACCAATTGTATGAGTTGAGCGTTTAAAACCAGTAAAGGGGTTAATTATGGCATTGATCGTGCATTGATTTAGCAATTAATGATTCGTTTAAGCGTGAGAGAAGCCATGCGTATTGTGATTTCAATTTGTCTACTAGCAAGTTTAGGTTTAGCTGGTTGCAGCAGTATTTTTGATAAACATGTTGAATATAAGTATATAGAGCCAGATAACTACCCGATTTTAAAAGCGGTCGGTTATGCGCCAATTAGTGCGCAGCCAGGTGATAATCAATCACAACGTTCATTAATGGCGATAAAAGCATCAAAACTTGAAGCCTACCGTGAGCTTGCAGAGCAAGTGTATGGGCAAAAGATCACCGCAGGCACAACGGTACAAGGCAGTATTGCAAAAAATGATCAATTGCAAAGCCAAGTGCAAGGGATAATCAAAGGTGCGCAAGTGATTAAGAGTTACGCGGTAGGTGATACCTACGCAACCGAGTTACAGCTTGATATGAAACGGGTGCATGATTTATACATCGGCGAGATAAAACCTCGCGAAGTGAAAAAAGTAACCTATTACTAAGCTCTAATACATTTGTTGCTATTTAGCTTTAATAAGCAACAAAATAGTGACTAAAATATCTCACTGTTAACGCTTCAGTGCTATGCTTTATTTACTGTTTTTTATTGAATAAAGATTGTGGCAAGCAGAAACTCGACGCGTTTTTTAGTGACCTACTCAAGGTTGCCTCTGTGAGGGCTTTTCGCTCTGGTTGTGTATCTTTGAGTAAATGGAGTAATCGCCCGTTACTGCATTTTGTGCTGCTTTTAATACTTGTTACCACGCTTGTGTATGCTGACCGTCTTCCTATCCAATTTAATACCTTTTTAGAAAAAATGAACCAACAGTTTGGCCCTGCTCGTGTAGCCGTCGCTCGCAATTGGCAAACAATGTTAGTCCAATCGCAGAATAAAACTGAACAACAAAAAATTTTAATCGTAAATGATTTTTTTGCGCGCAACTTACGCTACCGCACTGATATCCAGCTTTGGCAACAAAATGACTATTGGGCAACGCCGCTCGAAACCTTAGGTAAAGGTTTTGGTGATTGCGAAGATTACGCCATCGCTAAATATATTAACCTGAGATCTGGTTAAGCCAACATTAGATTATTACTCTCTAAAATTTCAAGTTCTTGCGATGTTAAATCTAATGACGGCTTTTCCTCTTTTAGGCAATAGGCAATTAATCCACCAAGTAAATTTAGCATAAAGCCATGCATACTGCGGTGTCTAGAGTGTTCAATGTAAGAAATGTTTTTCAATTGATCATTCACCGTTTCGATTATAAATCGTTTTTTCAATAAAGCCCTGTCCCACAATGAAATAAATTTTTTCTTCATATTCTTTCGAACCGTCGTGATTAACTCGACACCTTTTTCTAGTAACTCACCAGAGAGCGCTTTGCTGATATAACCTTTGTCGCCATAGAGTTTTCCGAAGATAGAGTCCGCCATATCAGAAACAGGCTCTCGATCATCCACATTGCCCGTTGTGAGCTTTAGCGCCACAATCTCACCTAAATGATTAATTATTAAATGTAGTTTGAATCCATATGACCAACCCATAGTGCCTTTTCCATGATGAGCAACGCCTTCAAACACTTTATTTCTTTTAGCTCTGATGATGTGACACACTTCTATTTTAGTGGAGTCAACAAATTGTATACCTGTGGGCTTGCCAAGTTTTGATGTGAGGTAACTGCACATCGGAACCACCACACTAGGCATAAGCGCGAGAAACCTTGTGTAACTCAGCAACTCTGGAAAATAGGCTTTAAGTTGACGGCAAACATAGTGAAGGTAGTAGTTTTTGAAATCTCTGTAATGTGACTGGTGAAAATGGATGATAATAGTCATCACCTCTGACGGAGATAAGCGGCATGCTCTTCGACGTTTAATTTCACCATTTTCGAGCAATATACGCTGCCAGCTTGGGAAAAATAACTTTGAAAAATCATCGACATCACAGTACGTTTCAACTAACTTGTTCATGCTCGTTCCTTTTTGTTCTAATCACTCTTGGTCGAATGATCGGATCATGGAACGAGCATTTAGTTCCTTTAAATTAGTAATTTCTTATCCGAAGCTCAGGTTAACTAGGAGTTGGGGGCAGTCTAATAAATAAGTTGCTAGCTTAATAAAAGTATTGCTAAAAACAGGAAAGGAAATTACAAAGGATATTTTCTACGAGCGAGCACTACGCTTTTAAATTATGGACGATTTTGCTGTTACCGTGGACAACACTACCACCTTGGTCATAGGTTGTTGACGTTGGCACGCCAATTAAAATGTCTTTTAACTGTTTTACAGTTAATTGGGCATGATGGGCTGCATGAGCATTAACATCATTTTTCTTTTTACATGATTCTAATAATTTACGTACGTCAGCAATCAAGTCTGTGACTTCGGTAGATTCGAGTTCATTACTTGCGAGTAAAGTTTTAAGTTCTTTATCTAAGGTTTGTATTTGGCTCAAAAAACCAAGCTTTTGTTTCGCGATGTCTTTTAAGCCCTCACCACGACGGGAGGCGATAGCTGTTAATTCATCATCTAAGATATCAGCCAGCGATGTTAAACTATTGAGCTGCATAACAAGTTTAGAGCAGATCAAACTGTTGTGATCAGCCATACACGTCAAACTCAAATGCAGCGATATTTTTGGCTAACTTTTCAGCATCAATTTGATATTTACCTTCACTAATGGCCTTTTTAAGTTCAGCAACTTTATTACTATCAAAACCAGAAGACTGTTGAGCCTTATCTTGTAATGATTTTAATTGCTGAGCTTGAGGAGTTAGACTCACTGAGTCAGCAGCTGCTTTAGGGGCATTTGCTTGCGCAGTATTTGCATTATTGTTTTGCAAATCAACCTTTTGCTGTTTAGCATTGGTCAACACATTAGCCTGTTGCTGACCTTTATTTACTTGGCTTACCATGATTTTAACCTATACGTTACCCAACTTATGCCTAGTTATCGGCATACACATTAGAAACTTTAGCATAAATGCGAAAATTTAGATAATTACCTGCACAGACTCAACGCCGTCAACACGGGCATTTAAAACTTTTCCTGATTTTGCATTTTTTACTTTAACTTGCTCCCCTAAAGTACCATCTTCTAGGGCTAAACCGGAAGTTTTTATTTTTAATCCGCGAATGGTCGCAAAGATAGTCACATTATCCCCTTTGCAGACCATACAAATTTGATTTAAAGCAACGGGGTAGCCGCTGCGTATATTACGTTTACTGCGGCTGCCAATCAACAGCTCTTCGTCTTGTAAATATTGTGCGCGAACAAAATGTTTTGGTTTCATAACTAGACTCAAATGATGAGCTTCAATCACTTCACCACGACTTAGATTTTCACTGGCGACGATAACAGGGGAGAGCTCAATCATACGCACGTGCACGTATTGACTCCAGCCATTTAAATCATCACATTTAATTTGTACGGTGATCTGCCGATTAAAAGGAGGCTCGGTTGGAATTGTATAGGAGGGCGCATTCTCGCAACTGCGATCAGGAATGCGACTATCTAAACTTAAAGCGTTAAGTTGTTTATCATCTGCGGTAGCAGGATCAAGCTGATCGTATACATAAGATACAGCGAGTTCCTCTAGTTGCTCTTTACTGTAAGTTTGCGCAGCCAGTGGCGCAACTAGGCATAGGCTAGCAAGAAAATAAAAAACACTGTATCTTCGGCTTTTTTTTAACAAACTCATAATGTTTCGACTATGCTTATGGTTGAAAACAGGGTATAAATATTTAGCGTCAATAAACAGACGCTCCCATGTAGTTATGTAGCTTTACAAAAAGAAAGCAATTATTGTTCCGTTATTATTCGCTTTCTTTAGGAGATTGAAATGGCAGGCATTTTAGACTCAGTTAACCAACGTACTCAGTTGGTTGGGCAAAACCGCCTTGAATTATTATTATTCAAGCTCAGAGGGCGGCAGCGCTTTGGTATTAATGTGTTTAAAGTGAGAGAAGTACTGCAATGCCCTCCTTTAACAAATATGCCAAAGTCAAACCCTTACATAAGAGGGGTCGCGCACATTCGTGGGCAAACTATTTCAGTTATCGATTTATCGATGGCTGTAGGTGGCCCAGCGATCGAGAATATTAAAGATAGTTTTATCATCATTGCTGAATATAATCGCTCTGTGCAAGGTTTTTTAGTCGGTGGTGTTGAACGAATCGTTAATATGAATTGGGAAAAAATAATGCCACCGCCATCAGGAGCGGGTCGCTATTCATATTTAACTGCGGTAACAGAAATTGAAAACGAATTAGTAGAAATTCTCGACGTTGAAAAAATATTAAATGAAATCTGTCCGGTAAATACCGAAGTCAGTGCTGAAATAGCAAACGACGGCGAGATCCAAAAAGACTTAGGTGAGCGCATTGTATTTATTGCCGATGATTCTGCGGTTGCTCGTAATCAAGTTAAACGCGCGCTTGAACCATTAGGCGTGCAAACAGAGCTTGCTAAAAATGGTAAAGAAGCGCTGATACGTTTACGAGAGATTGCCGAGCTAGATTGTAAAAACGATATTACCGAGCGAGTAGGGTTATTGATCTCTGATGTTGAAATGCCAGAAATGGACGGCTATACCTTAACGGCAGAAATTAAAGCAGACCCTAAGCTCGCCCCACTTCATGTGATTTTGCATACATCACTTAGTGGCGTATTTAATCAGGCGATGATTGAAAAAGTGGGCGCTGATGACTTTATTGCTAAGTTCAACCCGGATGAATTAGCGACAGCAGTGAAGAAATGGGTTCATTGTGACTAATTTGAAAAGGCGGTGTAACTTTGGAAAATAAGCATTTAGAGCAACGCGAGTACGATCAGTTTCGTTCTTTTTTAGAGCAACAATGCGGTATTGTGCTAGGTGATAATAAGCTTTATTTAGTCAAAAGCAGACTTGCTCCGCTAATGGTACGCTTTAATGTCGCATCATTGTCGCAACTAGTTAGTAAAACGCTGAGCCCACATGAGCGGCAGTTACGTGCCGCAGTAGTTGATGCTATGACCACCAATGAAACCTTGTGGTTTCGGGATCAATACCCGTTTGAACTACTACAAAGTAAATTATTTCCAGAATATAAAGAGTTACGTCGGCCGCTGAAAATTTGGTCTGCGGCAAGTTCGTCAGGCCAAGAGCCGTACTCTATAGCAATGTCGGTTGCTGAGTTTCAAGCTAAACAGCCAGGCGTGTTAAAAATGGGCGCTCAGATCATCGGTACCGATATTTCTAATACCATGTTGGATATGTGCAAGCATGCAGAATATGACTCGCTTGCTTTAGCGCGCGGGCTGTCGATAGAGCGTAGGAAAAAGTTTTTCAAAGATAGCGGCAATGGTATGGCGCAAGTGAATGATTCAATCAAGAAATTGGTCAGTTTTCGCCATCTCAACTTGTTGGATTCATATGCGTTAATGGGTAAATTCGATATTATTTTTTGCCGTAATGTACTCATTTATTTTGCTCCAGAAGTTAAAGCAAAAATTATTGCGCAATTCGCGCAGGCGCTTAATCCTAAAGGGTACTTATTCTTAGGGGCCTCGGAATCGATGTCGGGCTTAAGTGACGAATTTGATATGGTGCGTTGCAACCCCGGTATTATTTATCAAAAGAAATAATATTTTAAAATTAAGACCTTACTGCCCCTATAACTAGGCTCGCGTTTATCTTGTGTAAATAAAGCTCTTTTGCACAAGATACACCCGTAGGAAATGGCTTTAGCCATGAATTTCCAAGTGCTCGGTTTTAGGATCCTAACGGCTAGTCACTTCCCTAAAACCTAGTGCCTATTCTTACAATCATTGCGCATAAGCGTAGCGAGCTCTTAACTTCTTAACTCGCTGTTCTATGGTGAATCAATCACTTAAAGATATATTTTGCACAAAGAGAAGTGAATGTGGGTAAATGAGCAGACACACCGTAGGAAATGGCTTTAGCCATGAATTTCCAACTGCTCGGTTTTAGGATCCTAACGGCTAGTCACTTCCCTAGAACCTAGTTCCTATATTTAACGTAAACGCGCTGGCAAGCCACTCCCTACAAGTAATGTAAACACCGAGTTGCTCCCCTAGACCTTTATCTCCCTAGCAGCTAGTTAAACTGGCTCACCTTTTGCATTAAACATCCTAAGTCAATTTTTTGGAGATGGTTATGGCTATCAGTTTTGATAAAGCATTTGGGGTTCATCCTCATGCAATGTTGATCCGTTCGCAACGTGCAGAGTTATTAGCAACCAATATCGCTAATGCTGATACGCCGGGCTATAAAGCGAAAGACATCGACTTTGCCTCAGCATTAAAAGCGGCAAAAAGCCACCAACAAGGCGGCAATAACATGGTCACAACGGATGCAAATCACATTGCCGGTGGCAGTCGTTATGTTGGTAATAGTGAAATGTTTCGCTCGCTAAATCAAGCAGATACAGGTGATGGTAACTCAGTTGATATACAAGTGGAACGAAACTTGTATACAAAGAACTCATTAGAGTATCAGGCAAGCCTGCAGTTTATGAGTGGTAAAATTTCAGGCCTTAAAAAAGCCCTCGGTGGTCAAGGAGCATAAGCATGAGTTTATATAACGTTTTTGATATTTCAGGTAGTGGCATGAGTGCACAAAATGTGCGCTTGAATACAACCGCGAGTAATATTTCGAATGCGAATACCATTAGCTCAAGCCAAGACAAAACGTACCGAGCGCGTCACCCTGTTTTTGCCGCTGAGCTGATGAAAGCATCAGAATCAACTGGCAGTAATCAGGGGTCGTCTGTTGGCGTTAAAGTACTAGGCATTGTAGAGAGTGATAAACCGCTACAAATTGAATATAACCCAAACCATCCAAGTGCGGATGAAAACGGTTATATCTACAAACCTAACGTTAATGTCGTTGAAGAAATGGCTAATATGATTTCTGCCTCACGCTCTTATCAAACCAATGTGCAAGTTGCTGATGCAGCGAAGCAAATGTTAAGTAAAACACTGTTGCTTGGGCAGCGGTAATTGAGGGTTAGATTATGAGTAACGATATCAGCACTGCATCGTCAAGTTACATTGATTCACTTCGCGGGACGAATAACCAAGTTACTGGCGAAAAGAAAAGTGATGCACTAACGCAAGAAGATTTCTTCTCGTTGTTAACGCAGCAGCTGTCGTTTCAAGATCCCAGCAAACCTGCAGATAACGATCAAATGATTGCGCAGATGACTAATTTCACTATGGCGGAAGGTATCGCAAATTTAAATTCAAAATTTGAGTCTTTGGCGGCTTCAATGACCTCCAATTCTGCGTTGCAGGCATCAACTCTGGTTGGTAAGAAGGCTTTAGTAGAAGCAGATACATTAGATCTTAACAGCAGCGGTGAAGCCTCGGGCATAATCGCAATCGAAAGTCCTGTTAAAGATTTAAAGCTCAGTATTACGGATGCCTCTGGACAACTTGTGAGAACTATTAATTTAGATACTCAACCAGCAGGCGGTTTACGCTTTAACTGGGATGGTAAAAATGAAGCAGGTGAAAGCCTTCCAGCAGGAGAATACAGTATAAAAGCTGAGGGCAGCATGGGTGAGGAATTTACCAGTTTACCTGTAGCCACATATAAAAACATTGAAAGTGTAAGTATTAATGGCGCTAATGGCATCATTATCAACACTAAAGCCGGTGCGATTAAGCTGACTGATGTCGCAGAAATTGCATAAACCATTTAAAGTATATTTCTAGCCGAAGGCTAAATATTAACAATTTAGAGGTCAATTATGAGCTTCAATATTGCGTTAACAGGCATCGCTGCCGCACAAAAAGATTTAGATGTTACAGCTAATAACATCGCCAATGTAAATACCACAGGTTTTAAAGAGTCGAGAGCTGAGTTTGCTGATGTGTATGCATCATCAGTTTTTACCTCGGGTAAAACTAAAAATGGTGATGGTGTGCAAACAACATCTGTATCTCAACAGTTTCACCAAGGTTCAACATTAGGTACGCAAAATTCACTGGATCTTGCAATCGGCGGAGAAGGGTATTTTGCTCTTAGTTCTGAGCTGGGTTCACAAGATCATACCTTTACTCGTGCAGGTGCGTTTAAATTAAACAAAGATAATTTTATCGTTGACTCAAGAGGTAGCTTTTTACAAGGTTTCCCTGTGGATCCATCAAGCGGGGATGCGACATCAGTGAGTTTGAGCACATCTACCGCGATTCAAATTCCGGACTCATCTGGTGCACCGCGTGCTACGACAAATATATATTCGTCTTTTCGGTTGGATTCGACCAAAGCAGCGCCATCTGTTACACCATTTGATCCAACCCAATCTGGCTCAATTACTCACTCTACCTCAACCAATATTTATGATTCGTTAGGTGAATCGCATACCATGCAATTGTACTTTGTGAAAACAGATGCAGCGGTTACAGGAAATGCTAACGAATGGGAAGTCTATTCGACCTTAGACGGTCAAGTAGTAAACCCAGATGGAAGCCCGCAAGGCGCTACTGGACCATATACTCCAATTTCAACATTTCAGTTTGACGCTAACGGGTTACCACTCAATACCAACGGTACCGCAAATACGACAAATACATTTGATTCAGTGGTCTTCGATGGCGCTAACCTGACAGGTATTTTAAGCAATGGCGCTAGCTTTCCTAACAATGTAACTGTCAATTGGCGTGATGAAGCGGGCACTTCTTCAAAAATACCGACACAACATGCGGGATCTTTTGAAAATAAAGTACTAGACCAAGATGGTGCGGCTGTGGGGCGGTTGGCAAATATTGATATTGGTGTCGATGGAAAAATTGTTGCTTCTTATAGTAACGGTGATTCTAATTATTTAGGACAAGTTGCGTTAACCCGCTTTTCAAATTCTCAGGGCTTACAACAAGTCGGCAACACTTCGTGGAAGAAAAGTTTAACCTCTGGTGAGCCGATAGCTGGAGAAGCTAATTCGGGCGCATTTGGTAAAATTAGCTCATCGGCGTTAGAGCAATCGAATGTAAACTTAACCAATGAGTTAGTTGATTTGATCAGCGCACAACGTAACTTCCAAGCCAACTCGCGTGCACTGGAAGTGAACTCAACGCTACAGCAAGCTATTTTGCAGATCCGCTAATCTCCGTTTTAATATTTTTATAATCCGACACTTAGGTCGCTATTTTTTAGCGGCCTTTTTTGTTTGCACTATCTTGCTAGCATTTATCACGTCAATTTATTGTGGCACTTATCTTGCATTTGTTACGTTATAGATTTTTAACATGAGTCGATGTTATGGACAAGATGGTCTACATTGCAGCGTCTGGGGCTAAGCAAAGTTTGCTGGGCCTAGGGCTCAAAGCAAATAATTTAGCAAACGCGAATACCACAGGTTTCAAGTCTGACTTCGCACAAGCACGTTCGATGCAAGCGTTTGGGGAAGGTTTACCAACACGTGTTTTTACTATGCAAGAGCGCCCAGGCTCGAATATGACCTCTGGCGGTATAGTTGAAACTGGCCGTGATCTTGACATTGCGATGAGCGATAAAGGCTGGCTAACGGTACAAGATGCATCAGGTAATGAGGCATATACTAAAGTCGGTGCGCTGAATATCACACCCGATGGCGCTTTAATGACCAGTCATGGCCGTCAAGTTGTTGGCGAAGGTGGACCTATCATCTTACCGCTACCAATTGAAAAAATTGAATTCAGCGAAGATGGCTCGATCCAAGTACGCCCGCAAGGAGCGCCAGCCAACTTTTTAGAAGTTGTCGACCGTTTAAAGGTAATTAAGGCAAACAACTCTGAGCTTGAAAAAGGCAATGATGGTCTGTTTCGACCAAAACCTGAATTGCTTGAAAATGATATTTGTGGATTTTGCGACATCTCTAATGATGTGAAGGTGCTCAGTGGCACCTTAGAAATGTCAAATGTGAATCCAGTACATGAAATGGTGGATATGATAAGCCATCAACGCCAATTTGAATTACAAGTTAAGCTGATGAAAACGGCAGAAGAAATTGACGAACGACATACTCAATTACTGCGTATTGTTTAACTTTATTGAGAGGACATTAGTATGAATCCTGCATTGTGGATAAGTAAAACCGGGCTTGATGCTCAACAAACCGATATATCGGTGATCTCAAATAATTTAGCCAATGCCAGCACTGTTGGTTATAAGAAAAGCCGTGCGGTGTTTGAAGATTTGCTGTACCAAAATATTAATCAGCCGGGTGGCCGTTCATCACAAGATACCGAAATGCCTTCAGGTTTAATGCTCGGTGCAGGCACTAAAGTTGTTGCCAACCAGAAAAACTTTTCTCAAGGTAATATGTTAACCACTGAGAATTCATTGGATTGGATGATCTCCGGCCCTGGTTTTTTTGAGGTGTTGCAGCCTGACGGTAATATTGCTTATTCTCGCAATGGTCAATTTACTACCGATGAAGATGGCCGCATTGTCACCGCAGGTGCTGGTTTTCCAGTACAGCCGGAAATGAATGTGCCTGATGATGCGCAGTCAATTACCGTATCGCAAGATGGCGAAGTATCTGTGCGCATTGCCGGGCAGCCTGAAAATGTGGTGATTGGTCAGCTGACGATCAGCGATTTTATTAATCCATCGGGCCTTGAACCAGTAGGGCAAAATTTATACACCGAAACAGCTGTCAGTGGTGCACCTGTACAAGGTAACCCAGGGCTTGAAGGATTAGGCACAGTTGTACAAGGGGCACTTGAAACGTCTAACGTAAATGTAACCGAAGAATTAGTTAACCTGATTGAAACTCAACGTATTTATGAGATGAATTCAAAAGTGATTTCAGCGGTTGATGAAATGATGAGTTACATCAGTCAGCAACTTTAATTAATTTGGAGCAAGGTTATGCGTAATTTATCTATAGTCTTAACGGGTGCATTTATCTTGAGTGGCTGTATGACGACTCAAAACCACAGCGTGGTTCAAGATGATCCATACTATGCTCCTATGTACCCAGAGCCTGCCGCAGAGCAAGTCGTACCAACAGGCTCATTGTTTGATAGTTACTTATCAAACGATTTATATTCAGACAAAAAAGCCTTACGCACCGGGGATATAATTACAGTTAAACTGCAAGAATCAACGCAATCATCAAAAGCAGCTAAAACTGAAACGGATAAACAAAGCGATGCTAGCCTCGACCCTGTCATTGGTTTAGGCGGACTACCAGTTAATATTGGCGGCGATAGTATTCAATTTGGTGTTGGCAGTGGTGCAAAATTTAAAGGGGATACTAAGTCAAATCAATCTAATAGTTTATTTGGTGATATTTCGGTGAATGTGATGCGGGTATTACCGAATGGTAATTTAGTGATCCGTGGTGAAAAATGGTTAACCTTAAACACCGGTGAAGAATTTATTCGTCTTGAAGGGCTTGTTCGTCCGCAAGATGTTACCGCAGATAATACTGTGACCTCTAACAGAATCGCGAATGCGCGCATTCAATATTCTGGTAAAGGGCAAATGCAAGAGACTCAAACGGGAGGGTGGTTAACACGATTCTTCAGTAGTTCTCTGTTCCCTTTTTAAAGGATGTTGATATGAATAGCTTGAAAGCGTTGCTGTGTATATGTTTATTAGTTTGGCACTGTAGTGCCAGCGCTGAACGTATCAAAGATGTATCAATGGTTGAAGGTGTTCGCTCAAACCAGTTAGTTGGTTATGGCCTGGTAGTAGGTTTACCTGGCACCGGTGAGCAAAGCCGCTTCACCGAACAAAGCTTTAAAGCCATGCTCAATAGCTTTGGTATTACAATGGCCGCCAATTTAAAGCCTAAGATTAAAAATGTGGCTGCGGTTGCAGTGCATGCCGAGTTACCTGCATTTAGAAAGCCAGGGCAGACAATCGATATTACGGTATCGTCAATCGGTAGTGCCGGTAGTTTACGCGGCGGCACATTACTGCAAACCTTCTTAAAAGGAGTTGACGGTAATACCTATGCGGTAGCACAAGGTAGTTTGATTGTGGGTGGTTTAGGTGTTGAAGGTGCTGATGGCAGTAAAGTCGTGATGAATACACCCACAGTTGGGCGTATTCCTAACGGCGCAACAGTCGAACGTGCGATTAACAGTCCTTTTATGCAAGGTGATTACATTACCTTTAATTTGAACCGTCCTGACTTTACGACTGCAAAACGTTTAGAGCAAACGATTAATGAGTTGGTTGGCCCTGATAGTGCCCATGCACTTGATGCCGCATCAATTCGTGTGATTGCTCCGCGTGATGCATCACAGCGTGTTGCTTATTTATCAACGCTTGAAAATTTAGAGTTTAAACCAGCCGATACCTCGGCAAAAATTATCGTTAATTCACGCACAGGCACTATAGTAATAGGTAAAAATGTAAAGTTACAAGCAGCGGCAATTACCCATGGTGGCCTAACGGTTACAATTGCAGAACAGCAAAATGTATCTCAGCCTAATGCGTTAAGTGAAGGGGAAACTGTTGTTACTAACCAAAGTATCATCGACGTTGACCAAGATGACTCACGGGCATTTGTGTTTAACCCTGGCGTGAGCCTTGATGACTTAGTACGCGCAATTAATGAAGTAGGTGCTGCACCAGGTGATTTAATGGCAATCCTTGAAGCATTAAAAGAAGCTGGGGCTATTAGTGGCCAACTTGTTGTAATTTAATTATGAAAGGCCCTAGGTTCTAGGTTACTAGAATTTAGGGTATATTCCGCCTTCCTTTCCTGCATAGTAATTTCCTATTGGCGCAATTATTGCATTATTAATTTCATTATTAATCACTGTGTCAAATTGCTGATGGATACTAATCATCTCGATAAACAAAACTTCTTTGATTTAGGTAATCTTAATACTTTACGCCAAGATGCCTTAAAAAGTGATGCCTCGCCAGAAGCATCAAAAGAAGCATTAAAAAAAGCAGCGGCACAATTTGAATCTATTTTTACGCAGATGTTGCTTAAAAGCATGCGCAAGGCCAATGAAGCGTTTGAAGATAAAGACAGCCCATTCAATTCCAGTGGCGTAAAGTTTTTTGAAGAAATGCATGACCAGCAGTTATCAGTTGATCTTTCGTCAAAAGGCTCATTGGGCTTAGCCGATCTGATTGTGCAACAACTCTCTCCTGATGCAAAAGGCTTTACCCCAAGCTCGGTGCTACGTACCACTGATAATTTCAGTAGTGATCAACGTGCAAGCGGTAAAAGTGCTGATAGTTCGCCTGACATGGCTGCTGTTACTAGCAGCTCATCAACAGCGAAGAAGCCGCAATTTGAAAATGCAGAAGACTTTATTAGTAGTGTTTGGGAGCATGCCAAAACAGCGGCTGAAAAAATTGGTTTAAACCCAGCAGTAATGGTTGCCCAAGCGGCGCTCGAGACGGGGTGGGGTAAGCATATTATTAATAAAAGTGATGGTAATAGCAGTTTTAACTTATTTAATATCAAATCAGATAGAAGCTGGCAGGGTGAGAAAGCCAATAAAATGACACTAGAATTTGAGCAAGGCACGCCAGTAAAAAAACAAGCAAGCTTTCGAGCATACGATTCTATTAAAGACAGTGTGAATGATTTTGTTGAGTTTTTGACAGAAAACCCACGTTACCAAGAAGCGCTACAAAATACCGCAAAACCGGCTGCCTTTTTAGATTCATTACAAAAAGCTGGTTATGCCACTGACCCCAATTACGCTGACAAAATTAAGCAAGTGCTAAACCACACAGAGCTTAAAACATTGGCGACATCATTGGTTCGCCAAGGAGTAAATTAACATGTCGTTTAACTTATTTGACATTGCAAGCTCAGGCGTTCGAGCTAGCTCTGAGTTACTGCAAACCACCAGTAAGAACATTACCAATGTTAATACGGTAGGTTATGTACGCGAGCGTACAGAGCATATGACCATGATTGATAACCAAGTCGGTCGTGGAGAAACCTATCGCTTATTAAATGAGTTTGCTCAAAAGCAGCTCAATCGCGATACTTCAAATAAAACCTTTTTTGATCAATTTGTCACTGAAGCGGGTCGTGTTGATAGCTTGTTTTCTCAAGAATCCAATAGTTTATCGACCAGTATGAATTCGTTATTCAATAATGTGCAGGAAAGTTTAAATCAACCGTCTTCATCTGTTGCACGCTCATTAGTGATGACAGATGCTGAAAACTTGCTTGATCAAATGGAGCGTTTGTCAGGCATTGTATTTGATCAAAAAAATATCGTTAATGAGCAGTTAGAAATTTTTTCTGATGAAGCCAATACATTAATTCAAAATATTAGCAGCTTGAATAAGCAAATAGCGACCGTAAATGGTACACGCAATGAAGCAAACTCAAGCACTATGTATAACGAGCGAGATTTAGCTATTCGTAAATTATCAGAGCTAATCGATGTAGAAACACTAGATGGCCCGAATGGTGAGAAGCTTGTTTTTATGGGTACTGGTGAGTCATTAGTAATGCAAGATGGTGCCTTTAATTTATTTTCGATGAATGGCGATCCGGATCCTAATTTTAAAGAATTACATTTAGATATAGATGGCGGCAAAGCGGTGCCGCTTGAAGTGGATGCGAGTAAATTAAAAGGTAAAATAGGTGGCCTACTGGCATTTCGTGATGACATTTTAGTGCCCGCGCAAAATCAACTTGGCCAAATGGGCTTGGCGATTGCAGATGCGTTTAATCAACAAAACCGTTTAGGAATGGACGGTAATGGCGAACTCGGTGGGGATATTTTTACAATCCCAACTATTGGCGGTCACGCTTATCAAGCCAATACAGGCAATTCAAGTATAACGGCGACTTTAGAGCCCGGCAAAGGCAGTGAAATTCCTGCCAGTGACTTTATTGTTACTTATACCAGTGGCACAACTGTTGAAATACAACCTGTCGATAATAAAGGTCAGCCATTAGGTACTCCTGCAACCGCGGATATCGTCGCTGGCGTAATTGATTCATCAACGATTACTGGCGGAGAGTCGTATGGTTTACAATTAAATGTGTCGGGTAGTGGTAATGTTGGCGATCAATTTTCAGTAAAGCTTAATGCACAAGCCGCATCAAGTTTAACACTCGCCACCGATAGGCCTGAAGCGCTCGCATTGGCATCACCTATCCGTACAGCTGATAACATAAATAATACTGGTAATGCCAATATATCTGCTGGAACAGTGAGCAGTGTAACTAGCGGTGGCTTTACAACGACAAGTCCACCAGCTTTAGCGAATGGTGATATTAGTATTGTCAAAACCGCAAACGCAAATGAATACACACTTACAGATGGCAACGGAACAACAACATTTACTATAACTCCCCCTGCTGAGAATATGCTTGCTCAAGCTGGCGCTCCGTATGACAGCTATGGTTTTGATTTTAACATTGAAGGAACACCAGCTATAGGTGATAGCTTTACATTAGAATTTAATGAAGGCGGCTTTGATGATAACCGCAATGGCTTAATGTTGGCTGGGCTACAAAGTGGCGAGTTAGTGCGGCAAAATGTTACCACAACCGCATCAGCTGATAACCATAAAACATTCAATCAAGCCTATGCTGGGTTAGTCACTGATATTGGTGTTGTAACCAATCAAGCTATGACCAACGGGGCTGCTTTTGACGCATTAGCCCAACAGTCAGAGGCGTGGTATGAGTCATTGTCAGGGGTGAATTTAGATGAAGAAGCTGCAAACTTATTGCGTTTTCAGCAGTCTTACGCAGCTTCTGCACAAGTGCTTTCAGCAGCTCGTACAATTTTCGACACTTTACTTAGTGCTGCGAGGTAATTATGCGTTTATCAAATAACCAAATGTATCAAAATAGCTTAAATTCTATTTTGAATAACCAACAAAATGTTAATAAAGCGCAAGAACAAGTTAATACTCAAAAACGCGTACTCACCGCGGCAGATGATCCATCGGCAACTGCGCGGGCTTTACTGTATACCGACCGTATTCAAACGAATGAACAGTATAGTAAAAATATTACTATGCTGACGAGTCGGTTAAATACCCAAGAAAGTGTGCTTGAGAATATTAAAGGCTCACTTGAGAAAGCTTATACACTCGCGATTCAAGCCGGTAATGGGGTTTATACAGATATAGACCGTGAAGGTATTGCTGAGGAACTTAAATCGATACAAAGTAGTGTGCTCGATTTAATGAATGCCAAAACTGAAGATGGCAAATATATATTTTCAGGCTATCAGGATAACACCCAAACTTATTCCTTAGATTCATCAACAGGTAAATATGTGTATGGCGGTGACCAAGGTCAGCACAAGATTAAAGTTGCAGAAGGGGTTGAGATCAAATCCAGCGACAACGGCTTTGATACCTTTGAAAAGGTCAATGCGCGTTTAAATGTCGCCTCTTATGACGGCGTTGTATCGGGTGGTATCACCAGTGCAAAAGTGTATGTACGTGAGCAGGCTCAGTTTGATGCATTTCATAAAGCGAATTATAACGCGGATCCGGCAGCTGGAGCTGGAGCAAATACGTTTAATATTATAACGACCGCCGGTACACCTAATACATATCAGCTCGAACAAGGTGGGAATATTGTCAGCACGGGTAGTTTTGAGGGATCAAAAATTAAACTTGCGGGGATGGAAATTGATATTAGCCCAGTTGCAAACGGGCAGGTAGACTTTACTTTAGAAGCGCCAAAAAAAGAAAATATTTTAAACACGCTAAGCGACTTAATAACAGGGTTAACTGACCCAACAATTAGTCAAGAAGATTATGACCAAGTGTTGGCTGCGGCGATGATTCAAATTGATAACAGTAAAAATCAGGTCTCTTTAACTGAAGCCGGTTTAGGTGGGCGTTTAAATACAGCTAAAAAAATCACCCAATCGAATACTGATTTGGATGTAAATAATAAATCATCGCGTGCGGATTTGGTTGAACTCGATATGGCTGAGGCCATTACAGAGCTCACTAAACAAGAAACTGCACTACAAGCCTCGCAGGCAACTTTTGGCCGCTTAGCTAAATTATCACTGTTCGATTACTTATAAGTAAGTTATAAGAACATCAAGAGTAAGGCAAAATATTGCCTTACTCTAGTATTTCCCCAGCCTTTTAAGATCATCTCCTTACTATTTAACAGCTTAATAATTTCCTGAAGAAAAAGATCAGCATAATAATCTCTTTAGTTGTTTAATAAACTTTATTAATTTAATAACGATAAAATTTATTAAATTACATGAGCTTAAAAAATAATATAAAAAAAATAAAAAAAAAGCTAAAGGATTTTTTTGCTAGACCGATAACTTAATTAACCAAGCAAAGTGTTGTAAATAACAACCACTGCTTAATCTAGTAAGTTTGAGAGTAAATGATAAGTTTACTTCTGGAGAGATATCATGGCTTTATATGTAAATACAAATGTTAGCGCGTTAAACGCACAAAGACAATTAAATAATTCTGGTAATGCACTAGATACATCATTCCAACGTTTATCATCTGGTTTTCGTATTAACAGTGCGAAAGATGATGCGGCAGGCCTACAAATTTCTGACCGTTTAACCTCACAAATTAACGGTTTGAACCAAGGTAACCGTAACGCGAACGATGGTATTTCATTAGCACAAACAGCTGAAGGGGCATTAGATGAAGTTACAGCAATGTTCCAACGTGTCAGAACACTATCACAGCAAGCAGCAAATGGTTCAAATACAGATGAAGACCGTTTAGCGATCCAAGAAGAAATACGTTCATTATCTGAAGAAGTAAACCGTGTAGCAAGCGATACTACATTTGGTGGGCAAAACTTATTAGATGGTTCTTATTCAGCTAACTTCCAAGTTGGAGCTGATGCAGTACAAAATATTAGTTTTAGCATGAGAGATGTAGGTACTACTGCAGGCGGTGCAAACTCTATTTCGGCAAATGGTGGATTCACATTATCTGGTATTGCGAGTGTTGCAAGTGTTGTTACTGGTGCAGCCTTAAGTGCCACAACAGCTAACATTAGTGCTGCAGTAGGCGCGGCTCCAGATGATACTGGTTTTGCAGATGTTTTCACTAAAGGAGGTATAAGTGTTTCCTCACAAGCTAATGCGCAAGCAGTGATGGCAGGTATGGATGCTATGATTGCGGTTGTTGATAAAAAGCGTGCAGAACTCGGTGCGGTACAAAACCGCTTTCAATCTACGATCCGTAACCAATCAAATATTTCTGAAAACTTAAGTGCAGCACAATCTCGTATTAAAGATACTGACTTTGCGCAAGAAACTGCAAACTTAACAAAAATGCAGATTCTACAACAGGCTAGCCAAACAATTCTTAGTCAGGCTAATCAACGTCCACAGGCAGCATTAAGTCTTCTAGGATAATAATTGGTTGGGAAGAGTCAATTAATTGACTAAGAATGTAGCGCCTTTGTCTAATGGGGTATTAACAAAGGCGCTGAAACGGATTGATAAAGCGGAGGCGCTTAAAAATCCTGTATTGTTCTAACATTTGTAAGAACATAATTGTTAAAGCACAAACTATGCCAATAGTAAGTGTTAGACACACCCACTCTCAAACTTATCTTCAAAGGGCCTTATAGGCCCTTTTCTCGTTTTTTTTAATTCAATGCAACTCTATCTATAAAGTTGGCCTAAAGATTGCTGAATACTTATTACGATTTAAATTAATCTGCAAAGTGGCAGTTTATTGCCCCCGGTCAACTTAACTTGACTGTAGTAACTGGTCACTTTGTCAAAATTCCACTCAGTAAATTAAAGAGTGGCTTTAATTTGACAGATAAGAAGAGAGTTTATTATGGCTTTATTTGTAAATACCAATGTCAGTGCACTTAATGCGCAAAGACAGCTTGAAAGAACCGGTGGTGACCTAGATACTTCCTTTAAACGTTTGTCATCTGGTTTACGCATTAACAGCGCAGCTGATGATGCAGCTGGCTTACAAATTTCTGACCGTTTACAGTCGCAAATTTTAGGTTTGAATCAAGGTAACCGAAATGCTAATGACGGTATTTCGCTTGCGCAAACTGCCGAAGGTGCGATGGAAGAGATCACTAATTCATTCCAGCGGATTAGAACTTTGTCTCAGCAGGCGGCAAATGGCTCTAATACAGATGAAGATCGCCTTGCTATTCAAGAAGAGATCCGCCAACTCTCAGCTGAAGTTAATCGTATCGCAAGTGATACAACATTTGGTGGACAAAATTTATTAGATGGTTCTTACAAAGCAAGTTTTCAGGTAGGTGCTGATGCTGTGCAAACGATTGGCTTTAGTATGCAGTCAGTAGGTGAAAATAGTGCTGGTGTTGCTAATTCTATTTCTGCGGTAGGTGGTTTTACTTTGGAAGGGATTGCAAGTGTTGCAAGTGCTGTTAGTGGGAATGGTTACGGTGTATTAGCTGTTGGCATCAGCTCTATAGGCGGGGTTGCTGCTACAGCAATTACTTTTGCTGATATATTTACGGCTGATGGAATTACTGTTTCATCACAAGCTAATGCGCAAGCAGTGTTTGCTGGTATGGATGCAATGATTGCTGTTGTTGATAAGAAGCGTGCTGAGCTCGGTGCAGTACAAAATCGTTTTCAATCAACAATCCGGAATCAAGCAAATATTTCAGAGAATCTTTCAGCGGCTAAATCACGTATTAAAGATGCTGACTTTGCTGCGGAAACGGCTAACTTGACTAAAAACCAGATTTTACAGCAAGCAAGTCAAACTATTTTAGGTCAGGCAAATCAACGACCTCAAGCTGCATTAAGCTTGTTACAGGGTTAAAGTAGTATAATTTTGTTAAAAGTTTATAAATAAAGCTAAAGTTTCCGTTTTATCTGACGATAACTGACTTAGAGAACTAAAAATCTAGGACTCTCAGTCTGGAGTAATAACAGGGTAGGGGTATCCCGTTGTTATTCTATTTAAAATGATAAAACGGAGGCTATTATGGCTTTATATGTAAATACTAATGTGAGTTCATTGAACGCACAGCGCCAGTTAATGAAATCTGGCAACTCTTTAGACACCTCTTTCCAACGATTATCATCTGGCTTACGCATAAATAGTGCTAAAGATGATGCGGCTGGTATGCAAATAGCTAATCGTTTGACAAGTCAAACAAATGGTTTAACTCAAGGCAATCGTAATGCAAATGATGGCATTTCACTTGCTCAAACGGCTGAGGGCGCACTTGACGAAGTAACATCGATGTTTCAACGTGTTCGTACACTTGCGCAACAAGCATCTAATGGTTCAAATACTGATGAAGATCGTCTTGCTATTCAAGAAGAAATTCGTTCGCTATCAGAAGAAGTGAATCGAGTTGCAGCTGACACTACCTTTGGTGGTCAAAACTTATTAGATGGAACGTATTCAGCTAACTTTCAAGTAGGTGCTGATGCAGTTCAAAATATTAGTTTTAGTATGAAGGATGTTGGTACAACTGCCGGTGGAGCTAACTCCGTTTCTGCAAGTGGTGGCTTTACACTTTCAGGTATAGCGAGTGTTGCAAGTGTTGTTACTGGTGCAGCCTTAAGTGCTACAACGGCTAACATTAGTGCAGCAGTAGGTGCAGCTCCAGATGATACTGGTTTTGCAGATGTGTTTACGGAAGGGGGAATTAGCGTATCTTCTCAAGCAAATGCTCAAGCAGTGATGGCTGGTATGGATGCTATGATTGCAGTTGTAGATAAAAAGCGTGCTGAGCTGGGGGCTGTACAAAACCGTTTTCAATCGACGATTCGTAATCAATCAAATATTGCAGAGAACTTATCTGCTGCACGTTCACGGATTCAAGATACTGATTTCGCGTCAGAAACAGCTAATTTGACTAAATCACAAATATTACAACAAGCAAGCCAATCTATTTTGAGTCAAGCAAACCAGCGTCCACAAGTAGCATTATCGTTACTAGGCTAGACGGTTAATTAGGTCATTATTGAGATATTGTCTCGATAATGACTTATACTTTGTTTGTATTTTAAAGGAGAGCTACTATGGCTGACTTAGGTGGAATAATTAAATCGAGTGAAAACTTCACCGCTAACTCATCTTTTACAAATAAAAATGAGTTAAATGAAGCAAGTAAAAAAGCAACTGTTGAACAAGCTGGTACAAAAATTGCTGGTAGAGAGCCCGCACTTGTTGATAATAGTCAGCAACTTGATTCTGAAAGTGAAAGAAAAGCACTGATCGACGAAGTGAAAGAAAACTTAGAGAAATTTAATAAATATATTCCTGTGACGGCTACAAATTTAAAATTTGAATTTGATGAGCAGGGTGATCCACCAATAATTAAAGTGTTTGATAAAACAAGCGAAAAAGTTATTCGTGAAATTCCAACTGAAGAGTTTAGAGAAGTTGCTAAAGCTTTAGATGAATTTGCCGATAAACTTACTAACAAAGGTTTGTTACTAAATCAAACCGTATAATATTTTTTGGAACAGATAGTAGGAGAGAAGTATGCCACTTATAACATCCGCAGGTATTGGATCTGGGCTGGATCTCGAAAGTATCATTAAAGCATCTGTTGATGCCGAAAATGTTCCAAAGATGAATGCCTTTGCAAAAAAGGACAAGTCGTTAGAAGTTGAATTATCTTCAATCGGAGAGATCAAGTCTGCGTTATCAAAGCTACAAGACACAATAAAAAAGCTAGCAGATCCTGATAATTTTAATAAACGTATTGCGAATATCACTCAACCAACAAGTGATGACGGTGATCTCGTCTCAGTTACCCCAACAAAAGATATCACTCCTGGCAACTTTAAAATCGAAGTATTAGAAGTTGCTCAAGGCAGTCGCGCGACATCAAAGACGGGTTTTACGTCAACGGATGATGTGGTTACTGCTTCTGGAGGCACCTTGTCATTTGCTGCTGGAGACAAAAGCTTTGATCTAACTCTCGATGCAGGTGCGACATTAGCTGATTTACGTAACGCAATTAATGACTCGGATGATAATTTTGGTGTAACGGCAAATATTATAAACACTGGCACGGAGTCAAAATTAGTACTAACGTCAAGTGTGAGTGGTGCTGGTAATGACTTGGTAATCACCAATGATAATGCTGAGCTTGATAATGTATCTACTGATGCTAATGGTGGACCTCCTGATAGCGGTGGTATTGGTATATCTGATGATAACAAAGCAAAAAGCGCAGTAATTAAAGTTGATGGTATTGAGATTACCAATGACACCAATACGTTTAAAGATGCTGTACAAGATATGACGATCACCGCTAAACGACAAAGCGTTGATGGAGAAACGGCAAAGTTAGCTGTTAGCTATGACCGTGAGAGCGTTACAAAATTAATTGATGAATTTATCGCTAATTATAACAATGCTATAGGGCAGTTAGGCCTGCAATCGAGAGTCGGTAAACCTTTGAATAGCGATGCAACCGTTCGTACTTTGAGCTCGCAAATGGTCAATATGCTTTCTACCAATTTAACTGATGCAGGGCCTTTTACGAGCATTTTTGATATTGGCCTAGGCGTTGATAAAGAAGGTTACCTAGAAAAATCAACTTTAGTCCGTAGTTTGAATACAGCAATGGATGAAAATTTTGATGATATCGGCAAGGCTTTTGCTGGTGAAAATGGTGTTGCTAAACAGTTCGAATCTTTTTTAGATAATTACGTAAGTTCAAAAGGAATCTTGAAACAACGAGAAGATAATCTTAATACGCAGGTCACTGATTTAGAAGATGATGTTCTAAAGCATGAATTTAGAATGACCGAATTAGAAGGCAGACTTAGAAAGCAATATGCAGGCTTAGATGTGTTACTGGCGCAAATGCAATCAACACAACAGTACTTAGGAGCGCAGCTTGCGAGCTTACCTGGATTTACAAGAAACAAATCATAAATGAATTTTGATTTAAAAGGGTTTTAATATGTATAACGCCAAAGTAAAAAATTATCAGAAAGAAGCACTCAAGACCCGTGTTGCCGGTGCTGATCGCTATGAAATAATTCAGATGTTAATGGCGGGTGCGATTGAAAAAATGGTGATGTCTAAAGTTGCTATTGAAAGAAAACACATGGAAGCGAAGGCCGAACATTTATCTAAAGCGACTGCTATTATTGAAGCCTTAAGGGGCTGTTTGGATTTTAAAGTTGGTGGTGAAGTGACTGATAATTTATATGCACTTTATTCTTACATGATAGATCGCTTAGTTGATGCAACGATTAAAAACGATCCTACAATCATCGATGAAGTGTCAGGTTTACTCAAAGAAATAAAATCAGCCTGGGACGCAATTCCTCATGATATTAAGGAAAAAACATTAAGTGAAAATGGCTTAGATGCGCATGCAGGATAGTGTTAAAGAGCTTTACGAGACGCTTGATGCGCTCAAAGAAGCTATTGATAATAGTAATTATGAGTTGGCGAAAGAGAAAGACTTAGCCTTTAAGATCCATGTTGACTCTATAATAAAAAACTCGAGCGACGATACAGAAAATGAACAGTTAGCTAGTCTTTTTAATGATTACAGTAAAGTAATTGAAAATATAGAACTTAAAAAGAAAGATACGTATAAAGAAATGGTAGAATTTAATACTAATCAAAAAAAACTTCAGAAGTATAAGCATGGATAAAAATAGCCTAAAAGATTTAAAACAACTCGATAGCAAAATTACTTCCCTTATTGAACAGGGTGAAAGAGAAGCTTTATTCAGTGATTCGGCTAATAAGCTTTTTGAACTCAATATTCGTGCATTTCAAAAGTACTTTCCTGACATTGCTGACAAATTTTTAGCTCATCAACCAAATGAAAAGTTTAATTTATTTTTAAATAAAAATGGTCAGGCCAATATTATCGATTACAACACGGGAGTACCTTTTTACCGTGATGATATTGAAGAGCAAGTTGAAGAACAGATTCAAAACTCGATAGATAACCCTATATTTTCTAAAATAAACTACGGTTACCTTGAAAATCTAGATAATCCTTACGACTTCATGCATGTTGATTTAATCAAAGATGCCGGTGCAGCTTATAATAAGGCAAAAAACAACCTTCAAGGAAATAGTTGTTTAGATTCAAAATTACCCAGTGTGGTGATTTTTGGTGTTGGTCTTGGGTATCATCTTGATAAATTATTAAAGGAATTTCCGTGCGCGTATTTGAATATCTTTGAACCAGAAGAAGATTATTTCTTTGCTAGCTTATTTACTTTTAATTGGCACGACTACTTAACATCAATAGATAACTCTGGTGCATCACTTTATATTAGTATAGGTGTTAGTGAAGAAGAGACTTACAGTCAATTATTTACGCGGGCACAAGAGATTGGCCCTTTCACAATATCTAACTCACTATTTTATCAGCACTATCCATCGAGTTTAATCGATAATCTTATTTTTAAAATAAGAGATAATTTCCATGAATTTTTTATGGGTTGGGGTTTTATTGATGATGCTTTTATGAGCCTAGCTCATAGTGTTGAAAACGTTAAAAACAAGATGCCATTTTTTTATGCTCATAGCGCATTAGAGAATAAATTTAAAGATTTCCCGGTTTTCATTCTTGCAAATGGACCTTCACTTGATCGTGATATTGAAACAATCAAGTCTTTGCAAGGGAAAGTTGTTGTAGTTTCATGTAACTCAGCAACAACAGCCTTACTTCAGCATGGGATTATACCGGATTTTCATGCAGCGTTAGAGCGTTCAAGAGCGACTTATGATTTTTTAAAGGCATTCATACCTGAAGAATATAGAAAAAACATGGGGCTACTTACCGTAAATGTGATGCATCAAGATGTTGCAAGTTTATTTGGTTGGTCAGGTGCAGCTTTAAAAGGCCGTGAAGCAGGTACGAGCCTTCATCAGGTTGCAGAGATATTCTCCAGAAAGAAATCAAGTGCAACCATTCCATATTGTAATCCTCTTGTTGGAAATATGGCGCTAAGCTATGTGGCATCATTAGGGTTTAAAAATGTTTATTTGTTTGGTGTGGACAATGGCTATATAGATCCAAAACACCATCATTCTAAATCGAGCATGTATTATAACGATAAAGGTGATACTGTTTACGAACCCTTACAAATAGGTTCGAAGTTGTATGTTGAGGGGAACTTTGGGGAAACTGTGATTGCTGATCACTTTTTATACTCAGGAAAAGTTCAGATGGAAAGGTTATTACAAACCTCCAGAGCAAAAGGTCTTAGCTGCTTCAATTGTAGTAATGGTGCAAAAATTAATGGCACTATTCCATTATTGTCTGAAGATATTATTTTACAAGAAACACAAATAACAAAATCCCAAGTTTCATCTTACGTAAAAAATGAGTTGTTCTATATTCCAGATGAAGATTTTGATTTAGAAAACTTTTTAGACTTTGAAGGGTTTGATAAGTTATGCGCCACTTTAATTGAGATACTTGAACCTGAAGTATTAAATCGTTCAGAGGCGTTTGATCAAGTACTTAGACACATTCAATTGTTAGTTTCAATAAAGGAAACGCAGTTTAGCCATCATTATATGGTATTGGAAGGTGAGGCGCTTTACCTCAATTCTATCATCATTAATATGTTATATAATTATGGTAATGCCACCGAAATCTTACCCTACTATGAAAATATTAAAGGTATATGGTGTGATTTTTTGAGAAAAGCACCAGAACTCTATCGTCAAAATTGGAACAAGGCGAGTGACCATGTATTTGAAGTTTAAATAGACGAAATATTATGGAAAAAAAGAAATATATTATTGTCGGAGGAGGCCTTACAGGCCTTTTTGCTGCAAATGCATTGTTAAGTAAGGCCAATGTTGAGGTCACCTTAGTTGAATCTGATGATAGATGTGGGGGGCTCCTGAGTGCTTTTAAGTCTGAGCGTGGAATTAAATACGATCAGGGTACACACTTAGCGTCAAAAACAGGTATTGCTGAAATAGATGATATTTTGTTTAGCACAAAAAGTTTTTCTGCAGAATGGTCCACATTTCCATTTTTGAAAGCAGGTAATTACTTTGCAGGCGTGTGGAATACAAAAACTCAAGTCGCAGATATTCGTCATCTACCAAAGCCGCTTTATGCACAGTCAGTTGCCGCCATCATGAACAGAGTAGCAGCTGAGACTAGTAGTTTCACAAATTATGTTAAAAGTAATTTTGGACTCCCTGTTTTTGAGCACTTGTTTCTGCCTGTAGTCCATAAATTATATGGTAAAGATGTCAACCTAAATGATCTAAAAAGCGACGTTGGTTACTTTGGCTTAAACAGGGTTGTAGCTTTTGATACTGAACTTACTGAAAAGCTAAAAGAGATAAGTGATTTTGATAATAAAATCGCGTTTGAAACTGTCAGCGATTATGCTAAAAAGTCCACAACCGAC
This sequence comes from Pseudoalteromonas sp. KG3, assembly GCF_030436385.1. Classification (NCBI taxonomy): domain Bacteria; kingdom Pseudomonadati; phylum Pseudomonadota; class Gammaproteobacteria; order Alteromonadales; family Pseudoalteromonadaceae; genus Pseudoalteromonas; species Pseudoalteromonas sp. KG3. Next base: position 1,331,204 of record NZ_CP098523.1, on the reverse strand, counting down.
ACTTCATTTTATTACCCTAAGCACCCGGATGGAATACAACATTGGGTCGATAATTTAACTGAACGCGCAGTGTCCAAAGGATTAAAATTGTTATTAAACCGAAGAACTGAGCGGCTTGAGACGACTGAAGGTGCTGTAAGTTCAATCGCGTTAGATGATGGTACTCGTTTAGAGTGTGATGAGGTTGTATGGACTATTCCAATACCGTTAGCACTTAAGCAAGCAAATATCGAATATACGAGTAGCTTTAAGCCGAAACTCATGACTGCAAACCTATTTCATTTTATGTTTGATAAACCGGTTTTAAATACAGATAACCAGTATGTTTGGAATTGGGATGCAGAATTTAAAACGTTTAGAATAACTCTATATGATAATTTTGCTGAACACCTTCCTCAGGGGTATCGAGTTACGATGGAGATTTTAACCGGCCCAGGCGATGATATTGAAGTAAATATTGAGAGTGCTTTTAGCGAATTAAAGGCAATGAATCTAATAACATCAAATCATAAAATTTTAGACAGTTCACATCAAATAATTAAAAATACATTTCCTGAACCTACCAAACAATTAACGTTAAGTAATCAGGCTCTTTTGAGAGTTTTAAATGACAGTCTCAGTAATATAATTGTTGCTGGTCGCCACAGTGCTAAAGTGTGGTCACAGTCTGATGTGTTGCTGGATATCTACCAACAGTTAAATTTGAGTACTTTAAAGGTATAAAATATGAGTTTTTCTAATGAATGGGATGAACAATACAGAAATAATAACCATATGTCCGTTTGGCCTTGGAGCCAGCTAGTTAGTTTATGCTTAAGGCACACTCAACTTGGCAATCGCGATCCTGATTTTTATGTATTAGAAGTTGGCTGTGGGGCAGGTGCAAACATTCCCTTCTTTTTGTCTTATACGGACAATGTGTTTGCGTTAGATGGCAGTGTTTTTATTATAGATGCTTTAAAAAAACGTTTTTCAGATATTGAAGGGGATTTTTTAGTGTCTGATTTTACAAAAGAAATTCCATTTCAAAAGACGTTCGATCTGATTGTTGACCGAGGCGCTTCGGTTCATAATGAAACAGAATCGATAGAACGGTATCTTGAACTTGCTTATCAAAAGCTCAAGCCTGGTGGCAACCTCGTAATTACAGACTGGTTTAGCACAGAGCACGGCTATTTTGAAAAAGGAATGGCCAGTGACAAAAGCGAGTATACCAAATCAGGTTATACGTCAGGCCCCTTTGCTAATGTTGGTAATGTACATTTCTTTGATAAAAAAGAGATTCAAAGGCTTACAGCTAAGTTTAAAATATGCCATCTGGAGCACTCAATCACAAAGGTTGATGGCATTGAAGAACAGGGAGCTGCTTGGCATTTAGTATTGGAAAAAATAGATGCATAAGCACAAAGATGCTTTTTTATTAGAAACTGAGCGCTTTAAGCTTGTCGAATTAGAAAAGAAAGATGCAAGCGATCGCTATCTTTCCTGGCTTTCTAGTAAAGCGGGTGAATTTTTATCATTCAAAGCTTGCGAAAAAGAAAGCTTAGAAAACTATATCTGCTCACAGAGAGAGAATGAAAATGTGCTCTTGTTAGGAATATATACGCTGCTTGATGATGAGCATATTGGCAATATTAAATTTGAGTTTATTGATAAAACTAAAAAAATAATTGAAATGGGTGTTTTAATTGGTGAGCAAAGTTATCAAGGGATTGGTGTTGCTAGTGAAGTTATAAAAGCGTTTGCGAAGTATAGTTTAGTAAACTATGGCTCAGAATTAATGGTGCTAGGGGTGAGTAAGCACAATACACACGCCATAGCTGTATACAAGAAAATTGGATTTGATTACGAACATCGCCCACTTTCAGCTATTAATAGTGAAGACGGTATACTTATGTCTTGGAGTTTTAAGAGTGGAAATTGAACAGCCAAATTATCCTGCTCTTGGTGACGCGATGCATAAATGGGCATCTGATTTATTTCCAATTTGTAGGAGTTTAACTGGGGCTGGTGTGAGAGAAAGTCTTCATTACTTGTCTTCGCATCTCGATGGTTTAAAGGTTCATAGTGTACCATCAGGAACAGCTGTGTTTGATTGGACAATACCTCTAGAGTGGTCAATTGAAGACGCTTACGTTTTAGATCCTGCTGGTAATAAAGTCATTGATTTTAAAAATTCTAATTTACATGTTTTAAACTATTCAACTCCAGTTGATGTAGAGCTGTCACTAAATCAGTTAAATGAACACTTATACTCTCTTCCTGATATGCCAACCGCAATTCCTTATGTAACCTCTTATTATGCTCCGAGGTGGGGGTTTTGTCTAGCACAAGAGGAGCGTGATAAATTAAAAGATGGGCTCTATAGAGCTGTTATTAAAAGTAACCATTATCATGGCTGTTTAAACTATGCCGAGTACTTCTTAAAAGGTGAAACAGACGAAGAAATTTTAATTTCTACGTATATTTGTCATCCTTCTATGGCAAATAATGAGCTTTCTGGACCTGTTGTTACTACTGCTTTAGCAAACTTGATAAGAGAGTTGCCTTCTCGAAAATATAACTATAGATTTGTATTTGTGCCTGAAACAATTGGTGCGATTACATTTATTTCTGAAAACTTAGCGCACTTAAAATCAAAGGTTGTAGGTGGGTTTGTTCTTACATGTATTGGGGATGAAAGAAACTATTCTTATCTGCAGTCTAAACAAGAGGGGACTCTTTCTGATAGAGCTGCAATGCACTCAATGAAATCGTTAGTTGGCGATTATAAGCTATATGACTTTCTCTCTAGAGGGAGTGATGAACGCCAGTATTGTGCTCCAGGCGTTGATTTGCCAATTGGTTCAATTATGAGAACGCGTTACGGTGATTACCCCGAGTACCACACATCGCTAGACGATTTGTCGCTAGTTACAGCATCAGGGCTAGCGGGAGGTTTAGAGGTGTGCTTTGAGACGATTAAGTTAATTGAAGCAAATGAAACTTATAAAGTAACCGTTTATTGCGAGCCACAGCTAGGAAAAAGGGGACTATACCCAACAATCAGTAGTATGGCTTTGGATTATACAGATGTGCGCACATTAACAAACCTAATCGCCTACTGTGATGGTAAGCACGATTTAATTGCTATTGCTGAAAAAATAAATGTGAATGCACGAGAGCTGATCCCTGTTGTTAAAAGGTTAGTAGATGAGGGTCTACTTGAAAAGGTATAAAAAATAAATGTCAAAACTTACTAAGTATAAAATGGTATCCACTAAGCTAGATGCTAAGTGGGATAATTATGTCCGCGAGTCTAAAACATCAACACCATTCTTACTTTCTACTTATGTCGTCGCTTTGGATGGTAATTTTAGGGCGTACTATTGCTTAAAAGGGAATGAGATCATCGCAGGTTTGCTAATTGCAGTTGATGACTCAGGTTGCAATGTGGTAGGCCATGAGTTAATGGTTCATGATGGTCTTTTTTACGTAAACTTTTCTGCTTTAAATCAGTCCCAAACGCTTTCAGAAGAACATAAAATTTCGCAGTTTATTGCTGAGTTTTTAGCTGGAAATTATAAAAGTATTACCCTTTCTTTCTCTCCTAAAATAGTCGATATAAGGGCGTTTCAGTGGGTTAACTATCATAATAACTTACCTAAGTATTCTGAGAGTATTCGTTATACGAGCTACGTGAATATAGCGGAATTCGCTGATGAAAGTATTGATTTTAAAGACTACAAACTCTACAAGAATGCATCTGTTTCTAGGCGACAAGAAATAAGATATGGCTATGCTAAAAATGTTGTTGTTGAATACACGGATAGTATTGAAGAGTTTCTTTATTTGTATGAAAAAACATTTGAACGCCAAAATATCATTTTGCAACAAAATTTGCTTCCCCAGATGAAGGTGTTGTTAAGTAATTTACATGCTTCAGGTGACATTAAAATTTATACTGCGAAGAATGAAAACGGTAATGTTGGTAGTATTGCAATTTTTCTTTTATTAAATGATACCGCCTACTATTTGTTCGGTGCAAATGATTATTCATTACGAGCTGAGCATACCGGAACAGCTGTACTTTGGCGAGCTTTCAAGTTCCTATCAAAGTTGGGTGTAACAACAATTGATCTTGAAGGTGTTAATAGTCCTGAACGAGGGTGGTTTAAACTCAGTTTTGGTGGTGCGATTGTTCCCTATTTCAATGTTAATTATGTAGATTAATGAGTTTATCTATGTGCTTAGTTATGGCCTGACATGCGCCACCTTTTGTCAATTCGAATTGTTGATTATAAGATGTTAGTTGTTTTGTTAAGAGGTTTTTTATAACAGTAGTAAGTTTGTATCTTTTACGAATTGCTGTAGTTTTTCCTCTTTGTTCTAATAAATAGGTACTTTTCTTATTTGAGCTTAAGTGTAAACTAATCGTTGGCTTTTTAAACAGTATAGCTTCTAGAAGTACGGTTGAAGACATACCAAAAACAATATCGCAGTGCTTAAACGAATCAAATACTGATTTTTCTGGGCATATTGACGTAAAGGCAAATTTTTCCAAAAACTCAGAATATCTTTTTTCAGATTCTCTCGGGTGAGGCTTAATGACTAGCTTAATCTTTCGCTTAATGTCTAAAGCTTGGATGTGTAGACATAGGCTTCTCAAGGTTGTTTTTTCTGTATAACCATGAATGCTTCTACCTAACTTATTACCGTAAATTTTTGTAATAGGTTCAGATGCGAATAAAATTGTAACCGAATTAAAGCTTTTTGGTTTAGCTATTTTTGATTTTAGCTTGAGGTGATCAAAATAGGGGGAGCCTAAAGGATAAATAATGTTATGTGGCAGACCCTCATGGACCATACTAAGTTTGGCAACCTGATCCATAACAATTATAGATGTTGGTAATATATACTCATCAACAGAATACGTATTTTTATCCTGATGTGTATCGTGCTTCTTAAGAAAGCGCAATGAGTAGTTCATCCATTGATCTAATATAGCGATGCTGGGAATATTTAATTTTTTCCCCACAAGCCAAGCGGTACGTTCTATAAAATCTCTTCCTGTTGTACTGGTTATTATTAAGCATGGATTATAGGAGTTAATAAGTGACTCTATGGTTTGTATGTCATATTCTTTGATATCTTTGCTAAGCAACGTTACATTTTTATAGCCATTGCTAGTCAAGTGCTTTAAAGCAGCATATCGGGCGAATAAGACTGTATTGTAATTTTTTTTCTGTAAATAGTTAGATAAAACAGCAATAGAATTAGCCCCACCAGGATCTGCTGCGAATAGCATGATAGTTTGTTCATTTCTTTTCATTTCAATGGTTCCAATACAAAATACACTGATAAAATAATTAATGAGGAGTTTGCTCTTAAATATTTAATATTTTGCTACAATAGCCGATAAACAGTTTGTATGCTTTTATTTAGTGATTAAAGAGGCCGTCTCATGTCAAGTATAGAATTAGGTCAGCGTTTGTGGGAAAAAGCAAAAAAAATTATACCAGGTGGTAATCAGTTACTTTCTAAAAGAGCTGAAATGTTTCTACCCGATAACTGGCCTGCGTATTATAAAAAGGCTAACGGCTGTGAAATTTGGGATTTAGATAATAACCATTATTATGACTTTTCTATTATGGGTATTGGAACATGTTCACTAGGGTATGCTCATCCACAAGTATCAGAGGCTGTTATCAACGCGATAACTCAAGGTTCAATGAGTAGTTTAAATTGTTATGAAGAAGTTGAATTAGCAGAAAAATTACTAGAAATTCACCCTTGGGCTGGTGGTGCTAGGTTTACTCGAGCTGGTGGTGAAAGTTGTGCACTTGCTATCAGAATTGCGCGCTCTTATTCCCAAAAGGATAGAATTGCATTTTGTGGCTACCATGGTTGGCATGATTGGTATTTAGCAACAAATTTAGCATCTAAAGGTAATCTAGATGAGCAGCTATTACCGGGCCTAGCGCCCAGTGGTGTACCGCGGCAGTTAGCTGAAACAGCATTACCTTTCAAAGAAGGTGACCTTGTAGGCTTTGATAAGCTACTAGCTGAAAATGATGGCACATTGGGTGTTGTAATCATGGAAGTCTTTAGGCATGGCATGCCTGATGTTGGATTTTTAAAAGCTATAAAAGAGCGTTGTAAAGAGAACGGAATAGTATTAATTTTTGATGAAATATCTTCTGGATTCAGGCTCAATACTGGTGGTTCTCATTTGTTATTTGATATAGAACCGGATATTTGCGTATTGGGTAAAGCAATGGGTAATGGGCACCCTATTGGTGCCGTGATTGGTACTGACGAAGTGATGGATGCCGCTCAAAAATCGTTTATCAGTAGCTCTTATTGGACTGAAAGAGTTGGCTTTGTAGCTGCATTGGAAACTCTTAAAGTATTTAACGAGCAAAGTGTTTGTAACACATTACTTGAAACTGGTCGATACCTTAAGTCTAGAATGGATGAGGTTGTAAAAGAAATTGGGTTCAATTTAAAAATTATTGGCATAGACAGTGTACCTATCCTTGTTTTCCCAACTGAAGCATCACTGGTTTTGAAAACTCTTTACACCCAAGAGATGTTAAAGCGTGGATTTTTGGCTTCCAACGTTATTTATATTTCTTTAGCACATGAGAGACACCTATGTGATCAATTTTTGGCTGCATTTGAAATAGTGATTAAAATATTGAAAGACGCACAAGTTAGTGAAACATATAATGATCTACTCGAGGGTCCTGTCTGTCATAGTGGATTTCAAAGGCTAAATTGATGAATAAAACCATCGCTTTTGTCCAAGCAAGGATGTCCTCAACGAGATTACCGAAAAAAGTACTAAGGGAAATTAATGGTATCCCAGTAATTGATCACCTTGTTTGTCGTTTAGAAAAATCGGCTTATATCGATGAGATAGTGGTTTTAACCTCTACTAATAGTGAAAATGATGAACTAGTCAGTTTTCTTGAAAGAAGAAAAATAACGTATTTCAGAGGCAGCGAAGATAATGTGTTATCTCGTTTTGTTGGCGCTTTAAATATATATGAGGCTGACAACGTGGTGCGAATAACTGGAGATTCTCCCTTTATATGCCCAGAAATTTGTGATGCACTCATAAAGAAGTTTTTTGACACAGGTGCCGATTATGCGTATTTGGATGAGCGTTTTGCAGAAGGTGTTGATTGTGAAGTGATAAAAGCATCAACACTTCATAATATTGACACTTTAGCTACGCTACCATCTGAGCGTGAGCATGTAACACTTTATCTTTTTAATAACCCCGTTGGCTTTAAAATTGAATTACTTGAAAATGCATCCGATGACAGTCAATTTAGGTTTACACTTGATACAGTTGAAGATTGGTCTGTAATCGAAAAAATTGGGAAGTATTTTTTAGATAAAAGTTTAGACGTAAACTATGAAGCAATTAAAAGGTTCATTGCCAGTAATGAAGATGTTTTCAATTTAAATAAGCATATAGTCCGTAACGAGGGGCTATTAATTTCATTAGAAGAAGAGCGACATGCCGGTGAATAATGACTTTGCTATTTATATAAACGATAAAAAAATAGGTATAGATACACCCACCTATATTATCGCTGAAGTTTCAGCGAATCACTGCGGAAGCTTAGATAAAGCAATCGAAATGATTCGAAAGGCTAAAATGGCTGGTGCAGATGCTGTTAAGTTACAAACATATACAGCAGATACTATCACGCTTAATTGTAATAAAAGCGACTTCATATTACCCACTGATAACCCATGGGAAGCTCACAATACACTTCATGCGCTTTACTCAAAGGCCTATACACCTTGGGAGTGGCATGAAACTTTATTTGATGAGGCAAAGTCTATCGGAATTGATATTTTTTCAAGTCCATTTGATAGTACTGCAGTCGATTTATTAGAAGCATTAAACGCCCCTGTATATAAAATTGCCTCTCCAGAGATCACCGATATAGCTCTATTATCTCGAGTGGCGCAGACTAAGAAGCCGGTTATTTTGTCTACAGGAATTGCTGAATATGAAGATATAGCCTTAGCTGTTGATACCCTTCGCGAAAACGGTTGTGAACACCTAGTTATATTAAAGTGCACAACGGCGTACCCAACACCTTTCGAAGAATGTAATTTAATGACGATTCCTGATATCAATCGACAGTTTAAATGCCTTTCGGGGTTATCTGATCATACAAGAGGTATTGTTGTTCCAGTTGCTGCTGTGGCACTTGGTGCAAGAGTTATAGAAAAACACTTTGTCTTAGATAAAAGCGACGAGTCTGTTGATGCTTTCTTTTCATTAGATTATGCCGAATTTTACGAAATGGTAAAGAGTATTAGACAGTGCGAAAAGGCATTAGGTCAGGTAAGTTATGCGATAACAGGCTCTGCTCAGAAAAACTTGTTGGCTAGACGTTCTTTGTATTTTTGCCGTGATATAGATGCGGGACAAATTATTAAAAGAGATGATATACGTTCTGTTAGGCCAGGGTTTGGTGCTCATCCAAAGTATTTAGAGCAGTATATCGGTAAGACGATGAGTAAATCTATTACTATGGGAGACCGAGTGTCAACTGATGTAATTATGGGTTCTATTGAGGATTGAAAATGGGTAAATGTGTAGTCGTTGGTGGTGGTGTAGCTGGGTTAGTGGCTGCATATTTATTGAATAAACAGGGAAGGAATGTTGTATTAATTGAGCAATCAGAGCAGTGTGGTGGGTTGCTTAATTCAGTTACGGACGATGATGAAAATTATTTTGATCAGGGAACACATATCCCAAATTTAACCGGTATTGATGAGTTAGATAATTTTTTATTTGGCTCCGAGGTTGAACAAAAAGAAAGTTGGCTCTGTATTCCTCAATTAAAAACAGGAAACTATTTTGCTAAAAAATGGGATTATGAATCCCAGACCATAGATGCAAGGAAACTGCCTTTAGCTCTTTATGAACAGGGGATTGGTCAGCTTATTAGCCGCAACTCAGACTCAAGTGCAACTAATATTCAAGATTACTCAGAAGAAACGTTGGGGCCAATATTTTTTGAAAACTTAGTTAAACCTGTTATTGATAAGCTTTATGGTGAGCAGGGTGATTATACAAAATTAACATCCAAGAATAGTGTTAATTATTTTGGTGCCACTCGTATTATAGCGCTGGATGAGGCTGCCACTGAAAAATTAAAAGAGTTACCAGTATATGACGCTAAGCTCGGTTATCATAAACACAAAAGCTACCAAGAACGCTTATATAGTGATGGAATTAAAGAACCCGCATATTTGTATCCTAAATCCTCAAAAGGGATGCAGGCTTGGGTCGACGACTTAGTCAATAAAGTAAAGCAATGTGGGGTAGAAATAAAAACACAGTGCGAGATTGCAAGTTTACATAAAAATAATAGCAAGATTACAGAGGTAAGGCTAAATAATGGAGAGATAATTAGCTGTGACTTACTCTATTGGAGCGCGCCACCATTTATTGCTTTGAATGCAATGAACATGCAAACAAAACCCGTAAGTGTAACTTTCAGAACCGCACACATTTATCACTTTTGTTTAGATAAACCGCTTACAGATAAGTCTTCACATTACCTTTGGAATTGGGATGAAAGTTCGCGTGTTTTTAGGGTTACACTCTATGGAAACTTTAACAGCCTCAAGCAAAATCAAATTACAGCAGAAGCTTTAGCTGATAAGTCAGAAAACGAAGTACCACCTAAGCAAGTATTTGAAGATTTAATTAAAATGAATTTGATCGACGCTAATGCGAGCCTGCTAAGTTATAAACATCAGGTAATACATAATACGTTCCCAGTACCAACATTTGAGTTTGAGCAAAGTGTTATCAGAAATTACAATATGCTTAAAGAAAGCGCAGACAATATTATAATTTCAGGCCGTTTTAGTGGTAAGTATTGGCTACTCGGTGATGTATTGGTTGACACATTTAACGCGATCAGTAATACGCTAAGCGATAGTCACTAATGTATGATTTTATGTTCTATTGTAATGCTTCAAAAAGGACAGGATATGGGCATTTATCGCGATGCTTAAATATTGCTAGAGAGATCAGTGATTTTCTAAATAAAGGTACAGTACATTTCATCGGAGAGTTTGATAGTTTTTCCAAAGTTCGCATTAATAATCTAGGCTTCGGGCTTTTATCAGATATACCTCAGTTAAAACAAACATCGGTATTTATATTTGATGACTATACCATCGATAAGAGTATCTTTATTGATGTGAAAGAGATGGGACATAAAGTTTGTATTATCGACGACTTTGACCAGTATAACTTTGATTTTGCAGACCTGATTATTAACTTTAGGTTCAATGCCCATAAGTTCTGCATGCAGACGCCTGCACATAGGTTGGGTTTAGGATTCTTTTCTTTTTCTGAAGAACTCACTCAATTACGTACAAGAAAAATGATGCAACCGAGAAAAGAAAAGTTAGATACCGTTCTAATTTTTATTGGTGGAGATGATCGTTTTGGGGTTGCTAATAAAGTTATTGAGGCGATTGATCAACTGTTAATAGGTAAGAGAATCTTCTTGTTGAGTAAACAAAGTAACCACATAAATATGAAGCATAATACGATTGAGATAGTCAATTTTGTAGAAAATATGTCTAACCTCTATGAGTGTGTTGATTTAGTCATAAACGGTGGTGGACTGACTAAATATGAATCAGGTTATTGTTTGTTACCAAACTGTGCCATCTCGCAAACAAGTGAGCAGCATTTGGATACAATCGAATTAGCGCATGCTAATTTGACATTCGATCTAGGGTTAGCTGATGGGATCGAAGTGAACGAGTTGGTTTATAAAATGAAGTTGTTTATCGATGAAAAGATTGAAATGCAGTACGAAGCCATGAAGATAGCATACACGTTAAATTCTACTAACTGTTTAGCAAAAGAGATTATAAAGGTTTCAAAATGAGTGAGTTTAATTCTAAACAAGCAGAGTGGGATCAAATCGCCCGTGATAATCATGATTTTAAAGCACAAGTTGGTAGACCTTTTGAGGACGAGCTATGGCAGGCACTTACCGATGACGTTGAAAAGAAACTTTCTTTCTCAGTGAAAGGCAATAATGTCTTAGATGTAGGGTGTGGTAATGGTCTGTTATTATCAAAATTATTGAGTAATTGCACTGGGTGTTCTGGGGTTGATTATTCCGAAGTTATGATCGAAGAAGCGAAAAAGTTATTGCCTATGGGATGCTTTTATCAATCTGAGGCCAATAATCTACCATTCGAGAAACACCAGTTTGACCGAGTCTTGAGTTACAGTATTTTCCATTATTTTCCAAGTTATGATTATGCGCTTTCGGTAATAAAAGAAATGATACGAGTGTGTAAGCCCGGAGGCGTTATTCTGATTGGTGATGTCTTAGACAGTCAGTTTGAAAAAGAAATAAAAGCAACCAGTAATTTAGAGTATGAGAAGACTATTCCCTTAATACATCGTTATTCTAAATGGCGTTTTTTCTCTTTTGAGCAACTAAAAAGTGATTTAGAGGGGGCTGTTCGCAATGTGGAAATTCTATCACAGCCTAGTACATTTCCATTATCTCAATATCGTAAGGACATGAGGCTATGGATTTAATCGAATTAGAGCGTGAACTAGCTTCTCGGTTTATTAGAGATTTTGCGTTATTGACAAGCTCAGGCAGTTTTGCAATTGTCACAGCACTCAATGCATCAAATGTAGCTAAGGGTAGCTCAGTAATAATGCCTGCGAGTTGTTGTCCTATTGTATTATTTGCTATTCAAATGGCTGGGTTTAACGTTGTGCTAGCAGATGTTTCAATGAACTCGTTGTCAATGGAGCTCAGTGATATTGTAGCTGTATTTGACAGCTCTGTTTCCGTTATCGTGGCCGTTCATGGCTATGGGCACTATTGCAAAATTGATGATATCGTTGCATTTGCAAAAAGAAGGCATTTAGTGGTCATAGAAGATGCTTGCTTAGCTTATGGTGGAACTTATAAAAATAAGCCTTTAGGAAGTTATGGTGATTTTTCCATATTGAGTTTTGGCTATGATAAGCCGATTAATAACCAATATGGTGGAGCAGTATTAACAAATAACAGTGATTATTATCAACGTGCAAAAGAATTTATATTTAATAATAAAATGATCCAGTATGCAGAGTTTGAACAATTAGGAACCTTAAAAGCTCAGGTTTCTAAATTGCAAGAATATGGCCAATCTCGCAAGTCGAACGTGGAGTATCTTCAAAATAATATAAAGAACCCGCTGTTTACTAAGGTACACTTTGATCAAGAAGTTAGCTTTTGGCGCTACCCACTTTTACTCGAAAATAGAGATCCATTTCTCGTAAAAGCAAAGCAAGAAAATATAGTCTTTACTAAACATTATCAGTCTCTAGGTGACTTGCAGACGCATGGATACTTTCCAAACTCAAGGCGTATTAGCAATCAGATTATTAACTTATTTGTCCGTCCAGAAACACCGCAACAACAGCTAACTGACATGGTGACGTTTATTAATGCCTACAGATACGAGTAACTATTTAAAATCATATTACCAATCACTTTATAAAGAGTATGGTGATAGTCATAAAGCGGTACAGCATGTATCAAAAGAGGCTCAAAATGTTCGTTTTGATATTTTTTTAAAGCTTATATCAAAGAAAAGCAAAGTAATTGATTTGGGTTGTGGGCTTGCGGATATGCTTATTTATTTTAGAGAAAATGGCTTTCAAGGAGAGTATTTAGGCTATGACTTAGTACCTGAATTTATTGAGTCAGCGAAGAATAAGTTTGCAAATGATCAAAAAGCAGAGTTCGCTGTCTTTGATATTTATCAGGATGATATCGCAAAAGGTTATGATCATATTCTGATTAGCGGGGTTTTTAATAATAAGATGAGTGACAACTTAGCGTTTTTGGATTTCACAATTGCTAAAAGTTTTTCTAGCGCTAGAAAGTCGGTAGTTTTTAATGCACTATCAACCTACGTTGATTTTTTTGATGATTCTTTATTTTATGTAAGCCCTGTCACTCTCCTCGATGAATTTAAACGTAATCTAACTCCATTTATCTTTCTAAAGCATGATTATGTAACGAAAGAAAATGGTTTTCCTTATGAGTTTACAATGAAACTGAGTAAAAAGGCTGATTCATGATTTTAAGTGTTATGCAACCGACTTATTTACCTTGGCTTGGCTACTTTTCTTTAATAGATAGTGCTGATAAGTTTATTTTTTTAGATAATGTAAAACTTGAAAAAAGTGACTGGCATATTCGTAACAGAATTAAAACAAAAAACCAGGCACTCATGTTAAGTTGCCACGTTACAACGCCAGATGGGCGTATGGGCGCGACTATTGAAAATACGCCATACATAAAAGCAGATTCTTGGAAGAAGAAGCACTTAAAGAGTATTTACGAAAACTACAATAAAACAGCGTATTTCGCTGAACTATTTCCCCGCCTTTCTGAGGTATTTGAAAAAGATAATTTAAATACTGTCGCAAAATTTAATATCGCATTGATTAAAATGCTTATGAAATATATGGGTATAACAACACCTACTTGCAGTTCGTCACAGTTATCTAGTGTCTCAGGCATTAAAGATGAGCGTTTAGTGTCTTTGTGTGAGGTTATGTATTGTGACACCTATCTATCTCCGCTAGGTGCTAAAGATTATATTGAAGCAAACACACCGGGTGGTGAGCTGGTAAGCAATGGGATTGATGTGTTTTACCAAAACTTTGAACATCCAAATTACATTCAGCAAAAAGGTGAATTTATTTCTCACCTTAGTGCTTTAGATTGCTTATTTAATATAGGCCCAGATAATACGTTAGTGTTGATCAGAGAATCGACAAAAGCGCCTATCAATTATATGGATCTCTAACTTATTTGCCAGTTTGCAGGGTTAATAAAGCGCTCATCCTGTAAGCTGATTTCTCCAAAGTCGATATCGTAATTTTGGTTATCTATATTTATTAATATGTCTTCAAGCTGGGCCAAATTATTTATACCGACAACGACTTTATCGATTTGAGTAATATTTATTACGTAATTTAGTGCTAACGAGAGAGGGGAGATGTTTAGTTTTTTTGCTAATTGGTGGAATTGTTCTAGTTGAGGCTTTATCGGGTTAAAATATGCAGGCCAGTCTCCCTCACTCATCAGAAGTAGTCCTTGCAAAAAAGCGGATCGGGTATGGACTTCAATGTTTTTGCTCTTTAGTCTATCTAAAACCCCTGTTTTGATAAACCGCTGATCAAATATGTTTACAGGTATTTGCACCAAATCTGCAAAACAAAGCATTTCATCCGATACTTGTGTCGGCGAGTATAAAGATAAACCTATTTTTTCTACCAGTCCCTGCGCTTTTTTGTTCTTTAAAATAGCAGTTAATTCCGGATAATGATTAAAGTCTTGTGCGTTATGTAATAGCAAACCATAGATAGCTGGCAGCTGGAGATCTTTAAGCGTTTTATCTAAGTCGTATGTGACGTAATCATTTACATTACTTTGCGATGTTATCGGCTTCACTTTACTCACAACTTTAAAAGACGAAAGACCACATTGGCCTAATCTAGCCTCCGCATCTCCATATGCAGAAGCGGTATCAATTGTTGTGATTGATGCCGTTTTTGCAAGTTCAATTATCTGTTGAATTTGATTCTGAGAGGTCTGGCCTGAGGTATTACTCACACCGTAATTTATGCCAAATTGGACAGTTCCTAAAGCAATTTTCATAAAAACTCTATGATTGTTTTTATTATGTAATCCTGCTCCAAATTTGTTAGTTTTGGATGCAGTGGAATGGTAAGCGCAGAATGATAATATTCAATCGCATTTGGAAAGTCAGATTTTTTGAAACCAAGTGCTTGATAGTAAGGTTGTATATGGATAGGTATGTAGTGCAAATGGCTTGTAATATCGTGCTCTCTTAAAGAACAAATGAGCTCTTTATGCTTTTTAACGGCATCCCCAGTTAATCGAATAATATACAAATGGTAACTTGAATAGCTTTGTGAAGATTGATGTAAGTGTGAAATTGGTAAGTTTTTAAATTCGTTAGTATAAATATTAGCTAGTTTATTTCGCTCAGCGACAAATTGATCAAGCTCTTTAAGCTGACTTAGCCCTAGTGCAGCTTGTAGTTCAGTCATTCTATAATTAAAGCCAAGGTCAATTTGTTGGTAATACCAAGGTCCATGACTGAGCTCTGTCATTTCATCAGGATCACTGGTAATGCCATGACTGCGTAAACGCTTTAAAAGTTTTGCTAGTTCTTCATTATTTGTAACCGCCATGCCGCCTTCAGCTGAAGTGATGATTTTTACGGGATGAAAGCTGAATACGCAAATATCAGAAAATTCACAATTTCCAACGGGTTTATCAAAATATTTAGCACCAATAGCGTGGGAAGCATCTTCGATAATTTTAAAATCATATTTAGTAGCGAGCTGATAAATGGCTTGCATATCGCATGATTGGCCTGCCAAATGAACTGGGATAACTACTTTAGGGAGAGAGTCTGTTTTTTTTGCACTGATTAATTTTTGTTCTAATGCGCTAGGTGACATATTCCCTGTATCTAGATCTATATCAACAAAGTCGACTTTGGCACCACAATATAATGCGCAGTTTGCCGAGGCTACAAAAGAGATCGGAGAAGTCCAAACAATATCACTTTTCCCAACGCCTAATGCTAAGCAAGCGATATGTAGAGCAGATGTGGCGCTATTAGTCGCACACGCAAATTCTACACCACAGTAATCAGCAATAGCTTGCTCAAAAGCGGGTACTTTAGGACCTTGTGTAAGCCAGTCAGACTTTAATACATCAACAACGGCCTCTATATCGTCTTGTGAAATACTTTGCTTGCCGTAAGGAATTACTTTATTTGTCATAGTAGTGCTTGCACATTAAAGTCTTTTATTTCTTCAAAAGTCATATAGTGTGGGTTGCTTAAAGAGTTATATTCAAAACCTTGTTTTACTTTTTTCCCTTTTTCACCCAACGCATTAACAGTGAAATCATTACTGCGGCTGCTAAACTTAATTCCAGGGGCGATTAAAAAATGATCTTGATATTCATACGTTTCAAAGCATAAGTCTGCAGGGCACATTACTTCATGAAGCTTTTCACCTGGACGAATACCGATTATTTTAATAGGTAAATCAGGCGCCATAGCTTTAGCTAAATCAGTAATACGGATTGA
Source organism: Pseudoalteromonas sp. KG3 (assembly GCF_030436385.1). NCBI lineage: Bacteria > Pseudomonadati > Pseudomonadota > Gammaproteobacteria > Alteromonadales > Pseudoalteromonadaceae > Pseudoalteromonas > Pseudoalteromonas sp. KG3. Next base: position 1,315,001 of record NZ_CP098523.1, on the reverse strand, counting down.
GGGTATTTTGGGCACGAAAATTTCTCCCCCTAACATCCTCTCAAAGTTAGTTAAAACGAAATCAACACCTTGTTGTAGGCTTATCCAAAAGCGGGTCATTTCTTCATGGGTGATAGGGATATGGTCGCGACCTTGATCAATGAACCTTTGAAAAATAGGAACAACTGAGCCACGAGAACACACTACATTACCATAACGTACAACGGAAAAAGTGGTTTTATGGCCTCCCGCAATATTGTTAGCCGCTACAAATAGCTTATCCGATGCCAATTTAGTAGCGCCATATAAGTTTATTGGATTAGCCGCTTTGTCAGTTGAGAGTGCGATAACTTTCTCAACATTATTATCAAGGGCAGCATCAATCACGTTCTCCGCACCGTTTATATTGGTTTTAATGCATTCCATAGGATTGTATTCAGCTGCGGGAACTTGCTTAAGCGCAGCTGCGTGAATCACATAGTTAACCCCACGCATTGCTCTACGTAAACGGTCCTTATCACGTACATCACCGATGAAATAACGCATACAGGGTTGATCAAACTCTTGCTGCATTTCAAATTGTTTCAGCTCATCACGAGAGAAGATAATTATTTTTTTAGGCTTGTATCGTTCAAGTAACGTTTTTACGTATTTTTTACCGAATGATCCGGTACCACCGGTAATTAAAATTGTTTTGTTATCGAACATAGTTTTACCCAAGTTATTTATCATTGGCGTAGTTATAATAAAAATTAAATACGCAAAAAGTGAAATTTAATACACTGCTCAGTACTTTACCTATTAACAGAGTAAGTTAGCAAGCACGATGCCAAGTTAATTTAATTAAACCATGGTACAAAGTGCAAAATTTGGCAAATTAAGCTACAATTTAACCAATCAGCGTGTCGGAGCCTGTTATGAAAATTCAATCACCAGCAACTAATTTTTTGAACCAAACACAGCAAACCAGTAACAAGCTTGCAGAGCAACTTGCTACGGGTAAAAAAGTAAACTCTGCAGCGGATGATGCCGCTGCATTACAAATAATCGATAGATTAACTTCGCAGCAAAACGGTTATAGTCAAGCGGTGAATAATGCCTATGATGGTATTTCTTACTCGCAAGCGACCGAATCAAACTTATCGGGTGTGAATGATGCTGTTTCGCGTATTCGTGAATTGTCCATCCAAGCCGGGAATGGGGCATTAAATGATACTGACCGTGCTGCTTTGCAAGAAGAAGTGGTGCAGTTACAAGGCCAAATTACCGAGACGTTTGAAAATGCTAATTTTGCAGGAAAACCTTTGTTTGATGGTCAGTCGGTGTCGTTTCAAGTTGGCCCTGATGCGAATACAAATCAAACGATTACTCCTTCGGACGGTAGTTTTGCATCAGTAATATCAACAATTGATATTTCTACTCAAGCAGGTGCTCAAACAGCAATTGATATTAGTAGCCAAGCTAGCGAGGAAATTAATGCACAACGAGCTGAATTAGGGGCTTTTCAAAATACTTTGGCAAGTACCATTAAAGGCTTGGGGACTCAGCAAGTAAATATCGCAGCGAGTCAAAGTCGTATTCAAGATACAGACTATGCGCAGGCGGTTTCACAGCAGGTATCAAATGACATTTTAGCACAAGCGTCAATTGCACTGCGTGGACAAGCCAACCAATCTGCTGAATCTATTTTAGGCTTGCTTTAACATTAATGATACAGCAGTAATTCTTAAGTATTACTTGCAATTAGCTAAGCGTCTATTTTTTGGCATGGTTGTCAAAAAACTGCCGCTTAGTGCTTGCATCCCTCCCAAACTCGCTTACAATTTAAATTATTAATAGCTTGTAGTAACTGTGGTTCGCTAAATAATGATCTTGATCTTAGATAATAATAATAATCGTGCGATTGGTTTACATGCTGCGCTTACCTTTATTGGTGAGGCCGTGCAACTGCTTGATGATGCAAGCCTTGAACAAGAATGTGAAAAGTACCAAAAACAATCATGTATGGTGATCCTTGGCGCTCTGCAAGACTCAGATCATGAAAGCCTGATCAAGCGCTATCCTACATTACCTTTCTTACTAATTGGCGAAACGCTTAAACCACTATTAAGTATTGCTAATGTTGTAGGCCTTATTTGTGAGCCGTTTAATCATGATGTCACCACCCAATTAATACATGACTGCCAACAATATCAACGTATGCTGCCAAGTGATCATAAGCATACAAAACCACACAAAACTTTTGATGGCTTAGTTGGCGAGACCGAAGCGGTTAAAGATGTACGTTTTTTAATTGAACAAGTTGCTAAAACCGATGCCAATGTGCTGATACTCGGTGAATCTGGAACGGGTAAAGAAGTGGTGGCGCGAAATGTTCATCTATTATCAAAGCGCAATTCAGGGCCGTTTGTGCCAGTTAACTGTGGTGCTATTCCGGCAGAGTTACTTGAAAGTGAGTTATTCGGTCATGAAAAAGGCGCGTTTACTGGGGCTATTTCTGCTCGCAAAGGCCGTTTTGAGCTAGCCCAAGGCGGCACCCTATTTTTAGATGAAATAGGCGATATGCCACTGCAAATGCAAGTTAAGCTGTTACGTGTACTGCAAGAACGCAGTTATGAACGGGTTGGCGGGACCAAAGCTATCCAGGCTGATGTAAGGGTCATTGCGGCCACGCACCGTGACCTTGAGCTGATGATAGAGCAGGGCAGTTTTCGTGAAGATCTCTATTATCGGCTCAACGTTTTCCCCATTGAAAACCCATCACTAGCAGAGCGCGCCGATGATATTCCATTATTATTAAAAGAGTTAATGCGCCGCATTAGCGAACAAAGTGGCACAACTGCTAAATTTACCGAGCGCGCAATTGATAGTCTTAAAGAGCATACGTGGCCGGGTAATATTCGCGAGTTAGCTAACTTAGTTGAGCGTATGGTGATCATGCTGCCAGATAAAGTGGTTGATATTCCCGATCTGCCTGCTAAATACCGTTATATTGAAGTCGATGCTTACGAACCCGAATACCCAGAAGAGCTGCTGGAACGTGATGCGTTTAACGATATTTTCAGTACCGGCTTTAGTGATTATGACGATGAGCCAGAAGTTGAAGCAATTCAGCCATCGGCAGATCTTTTACCCGACGAAGGTATCGAGCTAAAAGATTATTTGGCTGAACTTGAGATCAGTCTGATCAGCCAAGCGCTTGAGCGTTATGATTACGTAGTCGCGCGTGCCGCGGAAATTTTAGGTGTACGCCGCACGACTTTAGTTGAAAAAATGAAAAAATATAACTTATCACGAGATTAACAGCTAAGAGCAGGTTTTAGGTGTCAGGTAGTAGGTTTAGGCAGAAATTAACCAAGCACGATGGTGATTACAGCTTTAGAATGGGCTTCGTCATTACTCGTATGAGTTAAACTTGCTGACGTGCACACCGTCTTTATTACGGGGGGCTGTGGTGAATAAATCACTAAAAACTATTTGCACAAAGAGAAGACAATGAGGGTAAATGAGAAGAAAAAATGCTACGGGCTTCGAGCGACGGTCTTCGAATCCCCTAAAATCTAAACCTTTATTTTTACCTCCAAAACAGATAATAGGGATTCTGAAAGATTACCAAATGAAGTTTGAGGGATTTTAAACTCGTTTCTCCGCATTTTTGTAAGCTTCTGACTTATTTCTTTTCCCTATTGCGACAATAAGAATAGACACTTTTTCGTCATACACTTGGTATATCAACCGATACCCTGCTTGACGTAATTTGATCTTGTAACAGTCAGGGAGTTCCCTTAACCGGTTAGCTTCAACTCTGGGTTGCTTCAGCACTTCACTTAACTTCTTTTTAAACTGCTTTTGTACTGTTTCACCTAATTTATGCCATTCTTTAAGCGCTCGTGGATCAAACTCTAATTCATAGGTCATCCAATGAGACCTTCACACCAGCTTTTGGATCAGCTAAACGAGCTTTTGCTACAGTAATTAGTGCTTCATCTTCACTGGTTAGTAGCACTGATTTAAACGGCAATGCCTCTCTTTGTGCAACGTATTCCAATGTTTGCCTTAGTAGCTCTGACGGAGTTACACCTAATTTCTCTAATGCTGCATAGGAACGCTCTTTCAAATCATCATCAACACGAATATTAATAGTACCCATAGTGCACCTGTAATTACAATTGTATATACGTAAATTGTATGCAATTGAGATAAAAATGCAAGAGCTATTATTTTCTTTCTTTGCCGACACTATTCCAGTGAATAAATTTTAATTGCGCGGGGTAAACCCGCGCCTACAAGATTAATTGCGCAAAGAGAATATTTTCTAGCACCTAGCACCTAGCACCTTTCACCCCTAATATTTCTCAATAATTTCTGCTTTACGAAAACAGTCATTACTATGGTCATTAACCATGCCACAGGCCTGCATATGAGCGTACACTGTGGTTGGCCCTAAAAATTTAAAGCCTCGTTTTTTTAAGTCTTTAGCAAACGCTGTGGATGCTTCTGTTATTGCAGGGTAGTCACTGAGCTTATCTAACTCATTCACTATAGGTTTACCACCTACAAACTGCCATTGATAGTTACTAAAGCTGCCAAACTCTTGTTGGATCTCAATAAAGCGTTTTGCGTTATTAATCGTAGCTGCAATTTTTAAGCGGTTGCGTACGATCCCTTCATCGAGCATTAATCGCTCAACATCTTGCTCGCTCATTTGCGCGACTTTTATGACATCAAAATTCAGAAACGCGCGTCGATAGCCTGCTCGTTTTTTCAAAATGGTGTACCAACTTAATCCAGCTTGTGCTGATTCAAGGGTAATGAATTCAAAGAGTGTTTGGTCGTCATAAACGGGTACTCCCCACTCATCGTCATGATAGGCGACATAGTCATCTTTGCTGGTATCCAGCCAAGGGCAACGACATAACTTTGCACAATTCATAGTAGGTCCTTTTGTAAATAAACCGTTCGTCATTTTTCTGTCGCGCTTAAAATACGCTAACCAAATGAAAACATTGATAATAATTGTTGGTACAATTTGTGCATTTAGCTAGTTAGATCCCGTAAACGAGAATGCATTATGGCTTTAGCTAATGTCTTAAAACCACAATTTATCACAGCTACTCAGTATAACCCATGCTTACTGCAAGAAGAGTATATTGGTGAATTAAGTGAATTACGCCAACAAGCGAGTTGGTTAAGCCACTTAGTTGATACCATGCCAGCAGGCGTTATTGTGCTTGATGGTCGCGGTATGATCGCAAAAGCTAATCAAATCGCTATTGATATGCTGGGCGAGCCACTTGAAGGTGAAAAGTGGTTTAGTGTGATCCAACGCTCGTTTCGCCCGCAACAAGATGATGGCCATGAAGTATCACTAAAAGATGGTCGTCTTATAAAGTTAGAAATAAATGCATTAACGCCCGAGCCCGGGCAATTGATCTTAATGACCGATTTGACTGAAACCCGCCGTTTGCAAACGCGAGTTGCGCACATGCAGCGTTTGAGCGCGCTTGGTAAGATGGTGGCATCGCTTGCGCATCAAGTTCGCACACCACTGTCTGCCGCTATGTTATACGCCGCAAACTTAGGTTCTAAACGTTTACCGGAAAGCTCGCGAGGGAATTTTCATACCAAACTGATGTCGCGCTTAAGAGATCTTGAAACCCAAGTAAACGATATGTTGTTATTTGCTAAAAGTGGCGACCAACAGGTAGTTGAACGTGTCTCGATGCAGCAGTTGTTAAGTGAAGTTAAAACTGGCGCCGATGCCATGATGACACTTAATAACAGTGAGCTTGAAGTGAGCTTACCGGAACCAGACATCGAAATTATGGGCAACAAAACAGCCCTTGCCAGTGCGATACAAAACCTCATTCATAATAGTATTCAAGTCATAGGATCACAGGCTCATGTTAAGCTAAGCGCGCAACGTGATGATGAGATTGAGTTGGTACGCATAATCGTCAGCGATAATGGCCCTGGTGTTGATTTAAGCCAAGCAGAGAAATTATTTGAACCGTTTTTTACTACTCGAAGCCAAGGCACAGGCTTGGGTTTAGCCGTGGTCAGTTCAGTGGCGAATGCACATCAAGGACGGGTTGAAGTAACTAATAATGCCGCAGGCGGAGCAAGTTTCAGCTTACTGTTGCCTATTTATGCAGAGTCTAAATCAGTGGAGGCACTATGAACAACACGATTTTAGTCGTCGAAGATGATGCAGGGCTACGTGAAGCCCTAATAGATACGTTAGAAATGTCAGGCATTGATTGTGTCGCAGCCGATAGCGCTGAGCAAGCGATGGTACTGCTGAAAAAAGAGTCGTTTTCATTGGTCGTCAGTGATGTCCAAATGGGCGCGATGAGTGGCCTTGATTTACTACGCAGCATTAATCTTAACTACCCTGATTTACCGGTTTTAATGATGACAGCGTATGCGACTATTGATGATGCGGTGGAGGCTATGCGGTTAGGCGCAATTGACTATATGGCGAAACCGTTTGCGCCCGAAGTGTTACTTAATATGGTCAGCCGCTATCTACCAGAGCCTGAAAAAGAAACCGATGGCCCAATTGTCGCAGACCCTAGTAGTATTCAGCTACTGGAACTTGCCAGTCGAGTTGCTAAATCAGACGCCAGTGTGATGGTGCTTGGCCCCAGTGGTTCAGGTAAGGAAGTACTCGCACGCTTTATTCATGATAAATCAGATCGCGCAGAGCAGCCATTCGTTGCTATTAACTGTGCTGCGATCCCTGAGAATATGCTTGAAGCTACCTTATTTGGCTATGAAAAAGGCGCGTTTACTGGTGCTATTCAAGCATGCCCAGGAAAATTTGAGCAAGCTCAAGGCGGCACCATTTTACTCGATGAAATCACTGAGATGGAGTTAGGGCTGCAAGCTAAGTTATTACGTGTCCTCCAAGAGCGCGAAGTGGAGCGTTTAGGCGGGCGTAAAACCATTAAACTCGATGTGCGAATTTTAGCAACCAGCAACCGTGACTTAAAAGAAGCAGTAGCTAAGCATCAATTTAGAGAAGATTTGTATTATCGTTTAAACGTATTTCCGTTAATGTGGCGACCTCTATGCCAACGTCCGGGCGATATTGTTGTACTAGCAAAGCATTTAATTGAACGTCATCTAAATAAAAGTAAAGAGCCAATAGCACAATTGAGTACGGCTGCTGAGCAAAAGTTGTTAGCCCACACTTGGCCTGGCAATGTACGCGAACTTGATAATGTGATCCAACGCGCATTGATATTACGCCATGGTGATGTGATTGATGAGCAAGCTATTTTTATTGAAAACTTAACTGAAGCGCCATTAACCACGGCTTTATCTGAAAATCTAACCGTGGTTAATTCAGCTACAACCAGTTCTCCGACCAACGATGCATATTATGACGTGCAAGCACCCACTATAAAAGCGAGCACAGAGCGCACCCCATTTGAAGGGGAACTGCCAAGTTTAGATTCCGGTAGTTATAAAGATGAGCTCAAAGACAAAGAGCACCGTATTATTTTAGAAACTCTTAATCGTTGCCAAGGAAAACGTAAAGATGTTGCTGAGACACTTGGCATTAGTCCGCGCACTTTACGCTATAAGTTGGCACAAATGCGCGATTTGGGAATTGCGTTACCTGCTTAAACCTCAATAACTCTGTTTTCCTTTGTTATTTAATTTACGCTCAGCCTTGCTGGGCGTAAACTTGTCAAAACTCTGACAACCAAAATTCAATTCAAATTATTGATATTTAATGATTTATTAATTGGCACGGTTTGTGCTTTATTAAGTTATTAGTAAACTGCATCGTCAGAGACAATTATGAAAATTCAAAACAGCGCATTATTTCAAGAAATGCAATCTATGGCTCTCGAAGCTGGCCGTAGTAATCAAGCCAATAACTTACCAACGCAGGCTCAGCCAACTTCAAGCGCCCAATTTGGTGATTTACTCAGTGATGCACTCAATACTGTCAATGACCTTCAAGCAAATGCGAAACAAAAAGTAACAGCGGTAGAAATGGGTGACCGCAATGTATCACTAGCTGATGCGATGATCGCATCACAAAAATCGTCTGTGGCCTTTGAAGCAACTGTGCAAGTTCGTAACAAACTTGTAGAAGCCTATAAAGAAATCATGAACATGCCTGTTTAACTAGGTAGTGGAGAATTATTGTGGCGCAATCTAATCAATCAACCGATCTTGCTTTGGCCGGCGGCGGTATCGACCAAACTGATAACGACGATCAACAAGAACAAAAGTCAGGCTATTTAAGTGCATTAAACGGCGTTGATGTATTGCGTCAAGTCACTTTGGTCATTGCGTTAGCTATTTGTTTAGCGATTGCAATCTTCGTGATTATTTGGGCGCGTCAGCCTGATATGCGGCCACTTGGCAAAATGCCAACGGAAGAGCTTATTCAAACGCTCGACTTTTTAGATGCACAAAAGATAGATTATCAACTTGATGGTAATGTGGTATCTGTTGCTGAGAGCGAATATCAAAACATTAAATTGCTAATGACCCGTGAGGGTATTGAGCAAGCACCGAGCTCTGGCACAGATATAATTATGCAAGATATGGGTTTTGGTGTTAGCCAGCGTTTGGAGCGTGAACGGCTAAAACATGGTCGTGAGCAACAACTTGCTCGTACTATCGAAGAATTACAAAATGTCACGCGTGCCAAAGTATTGCTCGCAATTCCAAAAGAAAATGTATTTGCTCGTCGCGAGAAGAAGCCATCAGCAACGGTGGTGTTAACCTTAAAGCGTGGCCGTACACTTGATAGTGAAGAAGTGGACGCGATAGTTGATATCATCGGCTCTGCAGTGCAAGGTTTAGAGCCTGCACGCGTGACGGTCACCGATCAAAATGGCCGCCTGCTAAACTCAGGTTCACAAAGTTCATTGGCCTCACGCTCACGTAAAGAGTACGAAGTTGAACGTAAGCGTGAACAAGAATACTTAGAGAAAATAGACAGTATCCTCATTCCTGTACTTGGCTTGGGTAATTACACTGCACAAGTTGATTTAAGTATGGACTTTAGTGCAATTGAAGAAACACAAAAACGTTTCAACCCTGATTTACCGGCGGTACGCAGCGAGACCACCTTTGAAGAAAACAACATCGGCGGTTTAGCTATCGGTATTCCTGGCGCGTTAACTAATCAACCCCCAGTTAATTCTGATATACCTGAAGTGGCAGGGCAAGATGGTGCTGGCACAGCGTCATCACCGAGTCGAAGCCACAAAGAAGCAACGCGAAATTATGAACTTGATACCACTATTTCGCATAAGCGTCAGCAAAGTGGTGTGATCCGTCGTATTAGTGTGTCGGTGGCGGTAGATTATCTGGCAACAGTAGGTGAAAATGGTGAAACCACCATGGCACCGCGTTCTGTGGAAGCCTTGTCAAATATTCGGCGTTTACTACAAGGCGGTGTGGGCTTTGACTTACAACGTGGTGATGCCTTAGAAGTTGTGACAGTGCCGTTTGTACGTGAACCCATGGACTTAGCAATTGAAGTGCCGTTTTGGGAACAAAGCTGGTTTATGAAAGTAGTGCGTTTAGTACTTGGTGCGCTGGTTATCATAGTGTTGATTATGGCGGTGGTTAAGCCTATGCTGAAACGCCTAATTTACCCTGATGACACCCTTGAAGAATATGATGATGATGCTCTGAGCTCAGGTGTTGATATTGGTGATAACACTTTAGATATGCTAAATAAAGATTTTGATTCTGCTTCGGTTGGCTTCTCAAGTGATGGTACACTACAGTTACCAGACCTACACGGCGATGAAGACTTATTAAAAGCAGTTCGCGCCTTGGTTGCGAATGAACCGGAACTCTCCTCACAAGTTGTGAAAGCGTGGTTAACTGAAGATGACTGATCAAGAACAAAAACAACTGCCAGCAGCGTTTGATGTTGATAAATTAGACGGTGTAGATAAAGCCGCAATCTTACTGCTTAGCTTATCAGAAGAAGATGCAGCGCAAATACTCAAGCACCTTGAACCTAAACAGGTGCAAAAAGTGGGTATGGCAATGGCGGCGATAGATGATCTATCGCAAGCCAAAATAAGTGCTGTACATAACTTGTTTATAGAACAAATACAAAGCTTTAGTACGATAGGTTTCCAATCGGAAGACTTTATCAAAAAAGCCTTAACCGCAGCACTTGGTGAAGATAAAGCAGCGAGTTTAATTGACCAAATTGTAATGGGCTCCGGGGCCAAAGGCCTTGATTCACTAAAATGGATGGATTCAAAACAAGTTGCCAATATTATTCGCAACGAGCATCCACAAATCCAAACTATTGTTTTATCGTACTTAGAGCCGGAGCAATCTGCCGAAATTTTGGCGCAATTCCCTGAAAAAGTGCGCTTAGATTTAACCATGCGAATTGCTAACCTTGAAGAAGTGCAACCAGCAGCCTTGCAAGAGTTGAATGAGATCATGGAAAAACAATTTGCCGGACAAGCAGGCGCGCAAGCTGCGAAAATGGGTGGCTTAAAAGCCGCTGCAGATATTATGAACTACCTTGATACCAATATTGAAGGGCAGTTAATGGATTCAATTCGTGAACATGACGAGGAAATGTCGCAACAAATTCAAGATCTAATGTTTGTATTTGAAAACTTAATGGATGTAGATGATCGTGGTATTCAAGCTATCTTGCGCGAAGTACAGCAAGATGTGTTGATGAAAGCAATCAAAGGCACTGACGATGCATTAAAAGAAAAAATTCTCAGCAATATGTCAAAACGTGCCGCCGAATTATTGGCGGACGATCTTGAAGCGATGGCACCGGTGCGAATTAGTGAAGTAGAAGCTGCGCAAAAAGAAATTTTATCGACAGCGCGTCGGTTAGCGGATTCAGGTGAAATTATGCTTGGCGGTGGTGGTGGTGAGGAGTTCTTGTAAACCATGACAAAACCTACTCAATACCAAGGCCGTCCTCTACATGCCAGTGAAGCGGTCGATGAGTTATTAGAAAATTGGCCAATTCCAGATGTGACGCAAGACGCGCGAAAATTTGCTGGTCGCTCAACCGCGTTTGGCACGCCGCTGGCGGATTTATATCGTAAAGAGCTTGAACAAAACGCAGCAGATGTGGAGCCTGAAGAGCCAGAACTGCCATCGCTTACAATGGCTGAGTTGGAGCGCATTCGTCAAGATGCGTATGAAGAAGGTTTAAAACAAGGCCATGAACAAGGTTACATTGATGGCTTTGAAAAAGGCGTAGGCGAAGGCAAAGAAGCAGGCTACAAAGAAGGTGTTGAGCTTGGTAAAACACAAGGCCATGAAGATGTAAAACCGCTTATAGAAGAGCAGCTAACAAGTTTAAAAAGCTTATTAGATAGCTTGTCAGCACCACTTGCAAAAGTGGATGACGATGCTGAAAAACAGCTGGTTCAGTTAACCGTTATGTTAACGGAAGCACTTGTTTATCAAGAGATAAAAACGTCTCCAGAGATTGTTTTACAAAGCTTAAAGCAATGTATTGATGTATTAGCTAATGAGCAACAAGGTGTGCGCATCCATTTGCACCCTGATGATATTGAGCTGGTAAAAAGCAGTTACGGTGAAGCGGCTTTGGCTGATAATCACTGGCAATTGGTACCAGAGCCTACGTTAGAGCGGGGCGGTTGCCAAGTTAAAACCCCACAATCATCCATTGATATGACCATCAAAACCCGCGTCAAAGAAACATTGGATAGCTTTTTGCATAGTAGTGGTATCTAACGCTATTTTTGGTTTGCAATGAGCTCTCAACCTCGTCCGTTAAGTGAACGTTTACAACAATATCAACAGCATATTCATCGGCCTACCCCCGCAGTTGCTGGAATTTTAACCCGTGTTGTAGGGTTAACTTTAGAAGCGAAAGGGTTACGGGCACCTGTGGGTAGTCAATGCAAAATTGAGACGATGCACGGTTTTGTTGATGCTGAAATTGTTGGCTTTAACGATCAAACATTGTATTTAATGCCCAACGATCATATTTCAGGTGTGCTGCCAGGTGCACGGGTGATCCCACAAGTAAACGACACAGGGTTACCGGTCGGCATGAGTTTACTTGGCCGTGTTGTTGATGGGCTTGGGCGTCCATTGGATGGCCTAGGCGCAATCAAGGCTGAGCATTATTTAAAATTTGCGCAAAATACCATTAACCCGTTATCACGACGACCGATCACCCAACCAATGGATGTTGGCGTACGCGCGATTAATTCCGTGATCACTGTTGGTCAAGGCCAGCGCATGGGGTTATTCGCAGGCTCCGGTGTGGGTAAATCAGTATTACTGGGTATGATGACACGCGGCTCAGAAGCGGATGTTATCGTGGTTGGCCTTGTCGGTGAACGTGGCCGCGAAGTAAAAGAATTCATTGAAGAAATACTCGGAGTAGAAGGGCGCAAACGTTCAGTGGTGGTGGCGGCTCCTGCCGATGCTTCCCCTTTGATGCGTTTAAAAGGTTGTGAAAGTGCCGTGACTATAGCTGAATATTTTCGGGATCAAGGTTTAAATGTTCTATTGTTACTGGATTCGGTAACGCGTTATGCCATGGCGCAACGTGAAATAGCACTTGCTGTAGGTGAGCCCCCAGCAACAAAAGGCTACCCACCGTCAGTATTTGCAAAACTCCCAGCGCTGGTGGAGCGGGCGGGCAATGGTGGTGAAGGGCAAGGCTCGATTACCGCATTTTTTACGGTACTCAGTGAAGGTGATGATATGCAAGACCCTATAGCTGACGCTGCGCGAGCAATTTTAGATGGCCATATCGTGTTATCACGTGAGCTTGCTGATAGTGGCCATTACCCAGCGATAGATATTGAAAAATCAATTTCTCGGGTTATGCCGCAAGTTGTTTCTGAGCCTCATATGCAGCAAGCACGCGTGTTAAAACAAGTGTACTCAATGTTCCAGCAAAATAAAGATATGATCACCTTAGGGGCTTATCAAAAAGGCACCGATCAAATGTTGGATCAAGCAATCAATATGATGCCAAGAGTGAATGCCTTTTTACAACAAGGCATGAAAGAGGTGATCAGTTATGACGATGGCTTGCAAGGGCTTGCGCAATTATTAGGACAAGCATAATGGCGAATAATAAGCTCGATTTATTGCTAAAAATAGAAAACGATAAAGAAGAGTCGTTACGGATGAATTTTTTGCAAGCGCAGCAAAACTTGCAAGTTAATCAACAAAAGCTGCAGGGATTGAATAACTTTAGGCTGGAGTATACTCAGCAATTACATCTGAAGGGGCAATCTGGGTTAAGTAGTGCAGGGTTTAGCCAGTATCATGCGTTTATTGCCAAAATAGAAGAAGCCATTCGCCAGCAAGCGAATACCGTAAGTACTGCGAAGCAAGTTGTTTCGCAACGGCAAAGTTTATGGCTAAAACAACAAATTAAAGCCAAAGCGGTTGCTAAGTTAATAGAAAAACAACAACTGAAAGCAAATGTGCTTGCGCAAAAGAATGAACAAAAAATGTTGGATGAATTCTCAGCAAATCAATTTTACCAAAGACACCGCAGTTTATAATTCATTGCGCTAAGTTGGATTATTTATTTATTTATTCTAATCAGCTTAGGCATATTACTTGCTTATTTAATACATGAAGTATTTATTTTGGCAAACTGCGGCGGCAAATTGCCACTTTTAATCTAGGTGAATTATGGCTATTAGTGAGCTTTCAGTGTTTATCTCAACTGATAAGGATGTTCAGTTAAACAAAAAAGACAGTACCAAAGGCAGTGCAGCAACAGATAATGAAAGCACTCAAGGTGGTGACTTTTTTACTCAACTACAAACTGCGCATAATAGTGTTGAACCCCTTGTTAAAGAGCCTAATAGCAGTAAGCTTAGCGAGTTAGTTGTAGTTCAAGACAAAGCAGAAAGCACTGAAAAAACAGCAATCGACAACGACGCTGAAAGTGATTCTACGATTTCTGGTGATGATATGCTCGCCCAGATCACTGCGGCAAATAATATGGATACCAGCGTAAATAGTACTTCAGCTACAAACTCTACACTCACTACCCAATTTGGTAGTTATCAAGAAGAAGCAATTGATCCTGATACACTGATTGAGTTAAAAACACCGCGCCCTATTGACAAAGTAACCCCTATTATTGACACCCCACTAGAGGCTGATGAGCCTGTTGATAAGCAACTAAAAGCGACGCTGCTAACAGAAAAAACCGTTGTTGCAGAAGCCATTGATAAACAGTTGCAACTCAAGGGGAATACTGCTGGTGGAGACGCTGTCACACCTATCATCGATGACGTGCAATCAGTCAAAGACAAACAGTCAGCTAAAGACGAACAATTGGCAAAAGATATGCCGCTGAATAAAGTACTGGCTCAGCAATCTCCTGTATTATCAGGCTCTGCATTAGTTAAAGAGGTTGTTGCAGACAGCGATGGTGAAAAAATAAAGCCAAGTGCTTATGCATCACAAGCAGCAGAGCAGAGCAGTTCGATTAAGGGGGATGCAAGCGCATCGCTAACAGAGGCTGCTGCGGCTATAAAAACCGCTTTAATGGCGGGTGAGGCAAGCAATACAAAACCGGTTAATACTGCGCCATCAGCACACGCTGCTGCACAACACATTGAAAATCCCACAAAACCTAATGATGCAGCGTTAGATCAGAGCACCAAGTTATTGCTGAGTGAACAACCGGCAGGACAAAAAAATGCAGATCCATTATTAGTTAACTTAACACCAGAGCAACGGCAACAGTTGCAAACACAAGTAAATGCTATCCGTGAGCAAGGTGCCACAACGGCTAACGTAACTGATTTAAAACAAATACTGGCTGAATTTGTAGAGCTTAATAGTAAAGAAGTTGCAAAACCTAGCACGGCCGTTGCGACTATGAACACGGCAGAGCTAACTCAACTAAGTAAAGACATTTCGCTGTTAAGTCCTGTGCAAAAACAGGCATTAAGCCAGCAATTACAAAATTTTGTCAGCACTGAGCAGCCCAAAGGGGCTTTATTAACTCAGATCAATACAGCTATTGCTGCATTAGCCCAGCCACAGAGTACTGAAAAACTGATTGAATCAAAAGCTCAATTGACCGTTCAGTCAATGACAGATAATTTAGCAAGCACCGCGACTACCTCGAGTCGTAACACTACTTCAGATACAAATAATAAAGTATCTATGGCACAAGATACATTTATAAAGGCCGCGAGCAAAGAGCAAGAAGTGAAGCTGGCAGTGCAAGATAATGTTCTAAAAAGCGATCAATTTGCTGAAAATATTAAAACAGAGCAAAGCCAAGTTCGAGATAACTCTTTGACTCGTGTTAATCAGTTGTTTGGACAAATTACAGGGCTGGCAACGGCACTTACAGCAACGGCGGTTTCTGAAGGTAGTGAGCAAAGTTATCAACAAGCACTGGCTGATATGCAAGTAATGCACGCTCAACAAGCGAGTCCTACATCAGCAACCAAACAAGTAAACCTTGACCCTACGGTATTGCAAGCGTTGAATATTGTGAAAAGTGACGCGGCTAAGTTATTACAAGAACGAGTGAGCGCTTTATTAAGTATCAACAATAAAGAAGCTGAAATACGTCTAGACCCACCAGAAATGGGCAGTATGCAAATTCGTATTCGTAGTGATGCCGAGCAAGCACACATTAATTTTGTTGTGCAAAATCAACAAGCCAAAGAAGCGCTTGAGCAATCATTACCTCGATTACGTGAATTACTAGCACAACAAGGCATTGAGTTAGGGGAAAGTAGCATTCAGCAAGGTAATAGCCAAGCAGAACACGGTGCCGATGGACAGCAAAATGGCCAAGGTCAATCGGCAAATCAGCAACAAAATGAACAGCAGGATAGCGTAACTCAGCAATCTTCAGCTGCAACTGGGCAACAATCTTCATCATCAATAGATTACTATGCCTAACACCTGCTATTATAAGACTATAAAAATAAATAACTTGATGGTGTGAAGTGACACTCGTAATATCACTGTTATCAAGGCGTAAAGGAAATTGGCATGGCTGAAGAAGCAAATTTAGAAATTGAAAACGGTAGCAAAAATAAAAAGAAGTGGATCATCATTATTGCAGCGGCCGTTTTAGTAATAGGTGGTGCAGCCTGGTTTTTCTTGATGTCAGGCTCTGATGCTGCACCAGAAACACTTGCCGATGAATCAGTTACGGCATCAGAGCCCGCTGCTGCCAGTGGTGATGGTGCAAAAGTCGGCAGTGCTTTGTATGTCGCTATGCCGCGACCATTTATTTTTAATGTCCCTGGCGCCAGTCGTGATCGTATCGTGCAAATTAAAGTGCAATTGTTGGTACGTGGTGATGTCAATGAAGAAATTGCCAAAAAGCATATTCCACTGATTGAAGGCACTTTACTTGGCGTATTTTCAACCACGACAGCCGATGAACTTGGCACCAGTGAAGGAAAAGAAACACTACGAGTGGCAGCGCTTGATAAAGTACAAACTGCGCTAACTGACGTAGAAGGTAGTAAAGTAATCGAGCGGGTGTTGTTTACCGGCTTTGTGATGCAATAAGGGGTCAGCGTGAGCGATTTATTATCCCAAGATGAAATCGATGCTCTCTTACATGGCGTTGATGAAGTCGAAGAGGAGGATTTACAAGACGGTGATGATGGCGGTAGTACGCTGCAATACGATTTTTCTTCACAAGATCGTATTGTTCGTGGTCGCATGCCGACTTTGGAAATTGTCAACGAACGCTTTGCAAGGCACATGCGCATCAGTTTGTTCAATATGATGCGTCGTACTGCTGAAGTTTCTATCAATGGCGTCCAAATGATAAAGTTTGGTGAATACATCCATACTTTATTTGTTCCTACTAGCCTTAATATGGTGCGTTTTCGCCCGCTCAAAGGCACGGGCTTAATCACTATGGAAGCACGTTTAGTGTTTATTTTGGTTGATAACTTTTTCGGTGGCGATGGTCGCTATCATGCCAAAATAGAAGGCCGTGAATTTACGCCTACCGAACGACGTATCGTGCAAATGCTACTGAAAATAATTTTTGAAGATTACAAAGAAGCATGGGCGCCGGTGATGGACGTGTCTTTTGAATACCTTGATTCAGAAGTAAACCCTGCGATGGCAAACATTGTTAGTCCAACCGAAGTGGTCGTGATCAGCTCATTCCATATCGAACTTGACGGCGGCGGCGGTGATTTTCATATTGCCTTGCCTTATTCAATGCTTGAGCCTATTCGTGAATTGCTCGATGCGGGTGTGCAATCAGATACCGAAGATACTGATTTACGCTGGAGTAAAGCACTGCGAGATGAAATCATGGATGTGGAAGTTGAAATATCAACACAGCTACTTGAAGTTGATTTAAGCTTAGCGCAAATCATGGAATTAAAAGCGGGGGATATTATCCCTGTCGAAATGCCAGAGCATATCACGGTATTTGTTGAAGAGTTACCCACATTCAGAGCCAAAATGGGTCGCTCTCGCGATAATGTTGCACTGCAAATCAGTGAAAAAATTAAACGTCCTGAATCGGTTAAATCAGAACTGCATGTCTTTACCAAAGGCGGCAAAAAATTTGATTCAGATGCGGAATTAGCAGAACTAGAAGATGATTTACACCTCTCGGAAGGTGTTGATTTAGACTGGTAAGAGAATAAAAAGGTTTAATAGTATGAGTGATGACCAAGATACAATGGACGAATGGGCTGCAGCATTGGCCGAAGCTGAAGGGACGGAGAATTCTGATGGCGCCAAAGTAACTGAGCTTGACGAGTTAAGTGACACTAGACATGAAATGAGTGGCGAAGAAAAACGCAAACTCGATACAATTTTAGATATCCCAGTTACGATTTCCATGGAAGTCGGACGTTCAAAAATTAATATTCGTAACTTACTGCAACTGAATCAAGGCTCGGTGGTTGAGCTTGACCGCGTAGCAGGAGAACCATTGGATGTACTAGTCAATGGTACCCTGATAGCGCATGGCGAAGTTGTTGTAGTTAATGATAAATTTGGTATCCGCCTGACTGACGTGATCAGCCAAGTTGAACGGATCAAAAAATTGCGATGAACAGTTGGCTATTTTTATCGACCGCAGCCAGTGCTGCGCTCCCCACAGGCTCACCGATGGGCGATTTATTGTCAATGGCGATGTCTTTAATCATGGTGCTAGTGCTGATTGTTGTACTGGCATTTTTGGTTAAAAAGCTAAACCCTAATTTAGTGAATACGGATGAGTTTAAAGTGGTACGTAGTTTACCGCTAAGTGCACGTGAACGTTTAATGGTGATCGAAATTGATAACTGTCAGCACTTAATTGGTGTGACGCCACACAGTATTAACTACCTCCATAAATTAGAAACCCCGTTGAGCGAAAAAGAGTTACCAGCCCTTGCCGAGCGTTTTGGTAAACTCTTAAACCCACAAACTAACCACACTAAAAAGAACTAATAATATGATTAAGTGGCTGCTACTATTTTTTGCACTGATTTTCATCCCGTCAGTTAACGCTGAAGGGATTGAAGCATTGAATATTACTACCAATCCCGATGGCTCTCAAGATTACTCGGTAACGCTGCAAGTACTCGCCATTATGACCGCGCTGAGTTTTATTCCAGCGGCGGTGATCATGATGACCTCATTTACCCGTATCATTGTAGTGTTGGCAATTTTACGCCAAGCCATTGGTTTACAACAAACGCCATCAAATCAAATACTATTAGGTATGTCATTATTTTTAAGTATTTTTATTATGGCGCCGGTGTACCAAAAAGTGAATGAGCAGGCGATTGAACCGTACTTGAATGAACAGGTCACATCGATTCAAGCCCTAGAGCTTGCCAAAGAGCCAATGAAGGCATTTATGCTTTCACAAGTGCGTATTAAAGACTTAGAAACGTTCGCTAAAATTGCAGGCTATGATCAACTAGATTCTCCTGAAGCGACACCATTGATCGTACTTATACCTGCGTTTGTGACCAGTGAGCTACAAACCGCGTTTATTATCGGCTTTATGTTTTTTATTCCATTTTTGATCGTTGATTTAGTGGTTGCTTCAGTATTAATGGCAATGGGTATGATGATGTTATCGCCGATGATAGTGTCATTACCATTTAAAATTATGTTGTTTGTACTGGTTGATGGTTGGAGTTTAGTCATGGGGACTCTAGCGAAAAGCTTTGGTTTGGGTACCTAATATGGCAATACAACACTGTGTAAAGCACGGCTAGGAGCGAGCATGGAACCGGAAATTTTTGTTGATATACTCAGCGATGCCTTATTTTTAGTTATTAAGTTAGTCTCCGCGATTGTCGTACCTGGTCTGTTGGTCGGTTTAGTGGTGGCGGTGTTTCAGGCCGCAACCTCAATTAATGAACAAACGCTCAGTTTTTTACCACGCTTATTAATTACTATCAGCGCGCTGATTATCGGTGGCCATTGGTTAACCCAAGAGTTGATGGACTTTTTTACGCGGCTAATTATCCTCATTCCAGAGATTGCAGGCTAGTATGGAGTTCCCTTTTTCAGTCATTATCCAGTGGCTGAGTGATTTTTTACTGCCGTTAGTACGTATTAGCGCAATGATCATGGTGATGGCAGGCCTTGGCGCTAAAACTGTACCGACACGGATAAAAATGGGGCTTGCCGTAGTCACTACTTTTTTAGTGGTGCCTGTGTTACCACCTGTCACGTTTAATAACTTATTCTCCTTTGAAATGATTTTAGTGGTCATTCAACAACTGCTTATTGGTGTCGCAATTGGTTTTGCTTCATTGTTAATGTTAAATACTTTTGTATTGGCTGGACAAATTTTGGCGATGCAAACTGGTTTAGGTTTTGCCTCCATTGTTGATCCCTCTAATGGTATGAGCGTACCTGCTGTGGGGCAGTTTTATTTGATTTTAGCAACCCTGTTATTCTTTGTATTTAATGGCCATTTAATGATGATCCAAATGGTGGTGCACAGTTTTGACGTTTTGCCGATTGATGGTAATTGGTGGGCGGTTGATCATTATTGGGACATAGTGACGTGGGGCGGCTGGATGTTTACTACGGCACTGGTGTTATCACTGGCACCATTAACAGCTATGTTAGTGATCAACATGTCGTTTGGTGTGATGACTCGCGCAGCACCGCAGCTAAATATTTTTTCTATTGGTTTTCCGTTTACTCTAGTGGCAGGGCTGGTAATTATTTGGGCAACATTAGGCAACTTTATAACTCAATTTGAATTCCAATGGCTAAAGATGGTTGAGTTAATGTGTACTTTAGTTGGTTGTTCCCCTTAGGAGAGAGTGATGGCTGAAGATTCTGGTCAAGAAAAAACTGAAGAACCCACAGGGAAAAAAATAGAAGAGTCGAAAAAGAAAGGCCAAATAGCGCGCTCTAAAGAGCTCGGCACCATGTTTGTGCTGATTTTTTCTGCTATCTCATTGTTATTGTACGGGCCTGAAATTGGCAAGGGTTTGTATAATATAATGGGCAGAACACTTAGTCTTAACCGTAACGAAACCTACGATACCACCAAGATGTTTTCAGTGTGGGGCGCTGTTGCCGATGCGTTGCTATTTCCGATGGCGATGTTTGTATTGATCATTGTACTGGCGGCTTTTATTGGCAACACTTTGCTCGGCGGCTTTAACTTTAGTTGGCAAGCAGCAGCACCAAAAGCCAGCAAAATGTCGCCAGCCAAAGGCATTAAACGTATGTTTGGTCCGCAAGCGGGAGTTGAACTGGTTAAATCAATTCTAAAATTTGCGGTGGTGGCCGGTTTCGCGGTCTTTTTGATCAATACTTTTTTTGATGAAATTCTTCATCTGAGTATAGAGAGTGCGCCGGGAAACATTATTCATGCTCTAGAAATACTGGCGTGGATGTTTTTAGGATTAACTTGCACTTTAACGATTATTGCGGCTATCGATGCGCCGTATCAAAGTCATAAGCACCACAAAGAGTTAAAAATGACTCTGCAAGAAGTGAAAGACGAATATAAAAACTCTGAAGGTGATCCACAAATCAAAGCCCGTATCAGACAAACGCAAAGACAAATGTCGCAGCGCAGAATGATGCAAGATGTGCCAGATGCCGATGTGGTAGTAACAAACCCAACCCATTACTCAGTAGCGTTAAAATACGACACAGAGCGTGCAGGAGCACCTGTTGTGGTTGCCAAAGGCGTCGATGAAATGGCGATGCAAATTAGAAAAATAGCCCTGGGTAACGAAGTTCCCATTGTAGAGTCCCCGATGCTAACGCGGGCACTGTATCATACCGCTGAGGTGGGTGATCAAATTCCAGATCAACTATTCACGGCTGTGGCGCAAGTACTTGCTTATGTATTTCAGCTAAAGCGTTTTCAAAAAGGTCGCGGCAAACGGCCAACAAAATTAAATAAAACGTTGCCCATCCCAGATGCCTATAAATACTAAATCAACTTAATTAATAACTTGGAATAGTTATTGCAAATTCCGTGTAGTGTCAATTTTTTGAAATTGTAGAATTATGGAATTTAAAGCTGTATTACAACAACTTAATAAAGATAAAAAAGAGTATTTGAAAGGCGTTGGTACGCCTTTACTAGTGCTTGCAGCGCTGGGAATGGTGATATTACCGTTACCGCCATTTTTACTCGACATTCTTTTTTCGTTTAATATAGCTTTAGCGCTAGTGGTTTTGTTGGTGACTGTATACACCATGAAACCGGTAGAGTTTGGTATGTTTCCTGCAGTGTTGCTGATTGCAACCATTATGCGTTTAGCACTTAATGTTGCCAGTACCCGAGTCGTTTTGTTGGAAGGGCATAACGGCGGGGACTCTGCCGGTAAAGTAATTGAAGCGTTCGGCTCTGTGGTGATCGGTGGTAATTATGCCGTTGGTTTGGTTGTATTTTTAATCTTGATCATCATTAACTTTGTAGTAATTACCAAAGGTGCTGGGCGTATTTCTGAAGTATCAGCGCGTTTTACCCTTGATGCGATGCCTGGTAAACAAATGGCCATCGATGCAGATTTAAATGCAGGTTTTATTAGTGCAGAGCAAGCGCGAGACCGACGTGAAGAAGTTACCCGTGAAGCTGATTTTTACGGCTCAATGGATGGTGCGAGTAAATTTGTAAAAGGCGATGCAATTGCCGGTATTGTTATTTTGGTCATTAATATAGTCGGTGGTTTATTTGTTGGCATGATCCAACATGACTTAAGCTTTGGTAACGCCATGGAAGTGTATACCTTGCTGACCATCGGTGATGGCCTAGTTGCACAATTACCATCATTACTGTTATCAATCGGCACAGCAATCGTTGTAACCCGTCAAAATGAATCGCTCAATATGGGCGACCAATTCAAGAAACAACTTGGTAACGAAAAATCATTATTTATCGCGTCAGGTATTTTAATTGTGATGGGCTTAGTGCCGGGTATGCCGCATTTTGCATTCTTAAGCTTAGGTGCGTTACTTGGTTATCTCGCTTATTATGCGCAGCAAAGTAAACTTAAGGAAGCAGCAGCGAAAGAAGCAGAGACTGAAAATGGAGGCGCTGCAGGCACCGGTGTCGCAAATAAACAAGAGCAGAAAGAGCTTGGCTGGGATGACGTTCAGCAAGTGGATGTTATCGGTCTTGAAGTTGGCTATCGGTTAATTCCATTGGTTGATCAATCACAAGGTGGCGAGCTGTTAAACCGGATCAAAGGGGTACGCAAGAAGCTATCTCAAGAGCTCGGGTTTTTAGTACCCCCAGTGCATATTCGCGATAACTTAGAACTTGACCCTAATGCTTATAGAATCACCATGATGGGTGTATCAACTGGGGAAGGCGAGCTGAAACATGGCGATGAGTTGGCGATCAATCCTGGGCAAGTATTTGGCCCTATCAAAGGCATTGAAACAAAAGATCCTGCTTTTGGTTTAGATGCTGTTTGGATCAAACCCGATCAAAAAGATGAAGCACAATCGCTTGGTTATACCGTGGTCGATGCTGCAACGGTGGTTGCAACACACATTAGCCAATTATTAACCAATAGCGCGGCGTTATTGCTTGGTCATGAAGAAGTACAAAACCTGCTTGATATGCTTGCTAAGAGTCACCCTCGTTTAGTTGAAGGACTCGTGCCAGATACCTTGCCACTGACGGTTATAGTAAAAGTATTGCAAAACCTATTAAATGAAGGCGTTGCTATTCGTGACATGCGCTCAATTGTGCAAACCCTTGTTGAGTATGGTCCACGTAGCCAAGACCCAGACGTATTGACGGCTGCAGTGCGCATTTCGTTACGTAGATTAATTGTTCAAGACGCTGTGGGTATGTCATCAGAAATCCCTGTCATAACCTTGGCGCCTGAGTTGGAACAGATGTTGCATCAGTCACTGCAAAATGCAGGCGACGAAGGGGCCGGAATAGAACCAGGACTTGCAGAGCGACTTCAACAATCTTTAAATGAAGCGCATCAAAATCAAGAAATGGCCGGTGAACCTTCGATATTGCTAACGTCAGGAATGTTACGCACTGTGTTATCTCGTTTTGTTAAGTACACCATTCCAGGATTGCGAGTGATGTCTTACCAAGAGGTACCAGACGAAAGACAGATCAAGATTGTCAGCTCAGTAGGCCAATAACCGGATTTTAAAGGGGTTGAACCATGAAAATAAAACGTTTTTTTGCTAAAGATATGCGTACCGCACTAAAAGAAGTTAAAGATGAACTCGGTGTTGATGCGGTGATCATGTCAAATAAAAAGTTAGCCAATGGGGTCGAAATTGTCGCCGCGGTTGATTATGAAAAAGCTGCCCCTAAAGCTCCTGCACAGCCACAAGCTACAACGGCGCAAGCGCAAAGCAATGCACACTTTGTTAAACCAGCGCCGCAACGTAGCCAGTCGGAACCAACTGCACCGGTAGCAGATAGCCTACAAGCATTATTAGAACGCCAGTCTCCTCGTCCGCGCTCACCAGAGCTTGCTTCTATGTTTAGCCAATCAGGCATCGATACAGCAACCCAGTATCAGCCGCAGCAACAATCGCAAACACAGCCTGCGCGTCATGAAGCACAAGCTCATCATGATTTTACACGTCGCGATAACGCGCCGCGTCCACAAACACAAGCACACAGCTTAGGGTTTGATGATGAACTTGAAAGTGGTTTTGATGACCTCGATGCGCCAATGCCAAACAAAAGTGCAGCCAAAACCGATGAAATGACCGCCATGCGAGATGAAATGGCTGCGATGCGTCAATTACTTGAATATCAGGTCTCTGGTTTAATGCAACAAGATATGGCTCGTCGCGACCCAACCCGTGCTTGCATGATTGATCGTTTAGTGGGTATGGGCATCGACAGCGAAGTAGCAGAGCAAATGGCGTGTTTCATTCCTGATGATGTGTCGCGTCAGCAAGCATGGCAAGCACTGTTGCAAATGGTTGAAAACCAAATGCATACCACTAATAACGAAATTTTACGCCAAGGTGGTGTTTATGCACTTGTTGGCCCGACCGGAGTGGGTAAAACAACCACGGTGGCTAAACTTGCAGCCCTTGGTGCACAGAAATATGGTGCTGATAAAGTAGCCCTTATTACAACTGACACCTACCGTATTGGTGCTTATGAGCAATTAGCCACTTATGGCCGTATTATAGGCTGTGGTGTTAAACAAGTAAAAGATGCCAATGAATTAGCAGAAGTTTTATATCATTTACGTAATAAGCGTCTAGTATTAATAGATACTGCTGGTATGAGCCAACGCGATTTACGCTTAACTGAGCAATTAAACACGCTCATGCGTAATCAACGTGTCGATATTCGTAACTATTTAGTGCTCAGCGCCACAGCACAAATTAACGTATTGCAAGAGACGGTAAGACACTTTAAAAAAGTACAATTAAGTGGCTGTATTTTCACTAAATTAGATGAATCGCTAAGTTTAGGTGAGATTATTAGTATAGCGATTCAAAATCGCCTCCCAATAGGGTATCTTACTAACGGTCAGCGCGTTCCTGAGGACATTCGGGTCGCTAATGCAGAGAAATTAGTAAAAAAAGCTGAACAATTGTATTTAAAAAGAACAAAAGCACAACATTCAAGACGTCAAGCAGTAGCGTCAAGCACAGTAGGGATGTATGATTAACACAGTATTAGATCAAGCAAGTGGCCTGCGTAAAATGAGTCAAAACAATAATAACGGCGTTAAAGTTATCGCTGTCACAGGTGGTAAAGGAGGGGTTGGTAAAACTAACGTCTCACTAAACACTGCGATTGCGTTAGGTCAACTCGGAAACCGAGTATTAGTACTGGATGCCGATTTAGGTTTGGCAAATTGTGATGTGATGTTAGGACTGCGAGTAGAGCGCAACCTCTCTCATGTATTATCAGGTGAATGTGAACTTGATGAAATTTTAGTTGAAGGTCCTGCAGGCATAAAAATAGTGCCTGCAACTTCTGGCTCACAAAGCATGGTCGAACTTTCTCCCTCTGAGCATGCCGGTTTGATCCGTGCTTTTAGCGAATTAAATACTGAATTTGATATATTAATCGTAGATACCGCTGCTGGTATTTCTGACATGGTGTTAAGTTTTTCGCGCGCAGCGCAAGATGTCATGGTGGTCGTATGCGATGAACCAACCTCAATCACCGATGCTTATGCATTAATCAAGGTATTAAGCCGTGAGCATGGCGTATATAAATTTAAAATCGTGGCTAATATGGTGCGCAGTATGCGTGAAGGCCATGAACTATTTGCTAAACTCTCAAAAGTAACAGATCGCTTTTTGGATGTATCGATGGAGTTGGTGGCAACCGTCCCTTATGATGAAAACATGCGTAAAGCAACGCGCCGGCAAAAAGTGATTGTTGATTTATTTCCAAATTCTCCAGCAGCAATAGCATTTAAAACATTAGCGACAAAAGCAGTTAAATGGCCTATACCTAATCAACCTTCTGGTCATTTAGAATTTTTCATAGAAAAACTAGTAAACGGCTAACTATGACGGCATCGGTGAATAAAGCGATGGGATATCAATCTACACAAAATTTAAATGTGATTGTTGAACGACATGCTTCACTTGTCAAAAAAGTGGCGTGCCATTTAATTGCTCGTTTACCTGCGAGTGTGCAACTTGACGATTTGATTCAATCGGGAATGATAGGGTTAATTGAAGCATCAAAGAATTTTGATGCAAGCAAGGGCGCAAGCTTTGAAACCTTCGCAGGCATTCGTATTCGCGGCGCGATGCTTGATGAAATGCGCCGTGGCGATTGGGCACCTCGTTCTGTGCACCGTAATAGCCGCAGAGTAGCAGAGGCTATTAGTGAACTTGAAAGTGAACTTAATCGCGAACCCAAAGACATTGAAGTTGCTGAAAAACTTGATATTACACTAGATGAGTACCATCATATTCTTAGTGATGTAAATTCCAGTAAAGTGCTTGGAATAGAAGATTTAGGGGTTGATGAAGATGTTATTACCCCAGTCGGACATGATTTAGCGCTAGACAAGCCCTTTAATAACGTTAAAAATGAACGCTTTAATCAATCATTGTTAGCAGCTATACAATCCTTACCTGAACGAGATGGGTTAGTATTGTCATTGTATTATAACGATGAAATGAATTTAAAAGAGATTGGACATATACTCGATGTAAGCGAATCGCGTGTGAGTCAGATACATGGTCAGGCGATGATTAAGCTCAAAGCAAAAATCAATGACTGGATAAATTAGTAGTAAGTAAATATAGGTTCAGACCTCACCGGAGGATGTTTTGGATAAAAACATGAAAATTCTTGTTGTTGATGATTTTTCGACGATGAGACGTATTATCAAAAATCTGTTAAGAGATTTAGGTTTTACAAATGTACAAGAAGCTGATGATGGCTCAACAGCGCTACCAATGTTACAGAATCAGGAGTTTGATTTTGTGGTAACAGATTGGAACATGCCGGGCATGCAAGGGATTGATTTGTTGCGTGCTATCAGGGCTGATGACAGCCTCAAACATATTCCAGTTTTAATGGTAACAGCAGAAGCTAAAAAAGAACAAATTGTTGCTGCTGCCCAAGCGGGTGTTAACGGTTATATCGTTAAACCATTTACAGCTGCAACACTTAAGACCAAATTGGAAAAAGTGTTTGAGCGTTTAGGTTAAATAAATAGGAGAGGCTTATGTCAGCACCAGCTGCGCCTCAGATCAGTTTAGAACAAGCCCGTCAGCTTGTGGTTTACCTTGAAAACGGTGAACAAGATAAAGCTGATCAATTAATTATTGATGCGGCGTCAAAAGAGCAATCAGAATTATTTGCCGAAGTTGGCAAACTGACGCGTCAGCTGCATGACGCGTTGAAAAATTTTGAGCTTGATACACGTTTAGCTGATTTGACGACTGAAGCTATCCCTGACGCTAAGCAGCGCCTTAATTATGTTATGGAAATGACAGAAAACGCTGCTAATAAAACTATGGATGCGGTAGAAGCAAGTTTACCTATTGCTCAACAACTCGCTGATGAAATTTCACATATTAAGCCGACATGGGACCGTCTCATGAATCGTGAAATTGAACTGGGAGAGTTTAAAACACTGTGTCATAGCTTAGATAAGTTTATGAATAACTCGCAGACTAAAACGGATGAATTGCAAGGGCTAATGACCAATGTGTTAATGGCGCAAGATTTCCAAGATTTAACCGGTCAAGTTATTCGCCGGGTAATCGAATTAGTTAGAGAAGTAGAAGACAGCTTGATCCACTTGTTGACAGCATTTGGTAGCCAAGATGACAGCGAAACAAAAATAGTAGCACCAGCCATTGAAAAACCGCCTGCTGAAAATACACTTGCAGGCCCAGAAGGGCCAATTATTGATAAAGAATCTCGTGATGATGTTGTCAACGGGCAAGATGATGTAGATGATTTATTATCAAGCTTGGGCTTCTAAGAGGAGAAAACTGCATGAGCTTTGAAGTCGATGAAGATATTTTACAAGATTTTCTAGTAGAGGCTGGAGAAATTCTTGAGCTTTTGTCAGAACAGCTGGTGGAGCTTGAAAATAACCCAGATGATACCGAATTACTCAATGCAATTTTCCGTGGTTTTCATACGGTCAAAGGCGGCGCTGGCTTTTTAAGTATGACCGAGTTGGTTGATGCTTGTCATGGTGCTGAGAACGTGTTCGACTTATTACGCCAAGGTGTACGTAAAGTTAATTCTGAGCTGATGGATGTTATCCTGCAAGCGCTCGACACAATTAATGAAATGTTCGCGACTATTCAAAGTAGAGAAAAGCCAGAGCCTGCAGATCCTGAATTACTCGCTGTATTACATAAATTAGGCATGCCACCAACTGCTGATGAAATAAGTGGTGCATCTTCAGTTGAGGATACACCGACTCCGGTTGTCGATGCGGATGCTATTTTAGATGATGACGATCCATTTGCATTTGACTTATTATTCGATGGCCAAGTTGATAGCGATGCCAGTGATGTGCAGATTGATGAAATTACTGAAGATGAATTTGAAAGCTTACTTGATGAGTTACATGGTAAAGGCCAAAGCCCAATAACCACAACGGGCTCAGTGACTAGTGATTCATCGAGTAGTGATATTACCGATGATGAGTTTGATAACTTATTAGATGAATTACATGGTGTTGGTAGCTTTGGTATGGTGAGCAATAATACTGCAAGTAGCAAAGAAGTTGCAGAGCCAACCCCCTCGCCAGTTGATGCAGCAAAAAGCAGCAGCCCAGATGAAATCAGTGATGATGAATTTGAAGCCCTGCTTGATGAGCTACATGGTAAAGGGACTGCTCCCCAAGCAACAGAGTCAACACCTACGCCAGCCCCCGCAGTTAAGCCATCTGCTCCTATTGCTAAGCCTGAAGCTAAAACACCAGCTCCAAGTGAGGTAAGTAAGGTGGTTGAAAAGCCAACCCCTACAGCAACGCCTGCGCCAGCCCCTGCTGCGGCTAAAAAAGCGCCACCGCCTCAAGCTGATACCACAGTACGCGTTGATACTAAGCGTCTTGACCAAATAATGAATATGGTTGGTGAGTTAGTATTAGTTCGTAATCGTCTCGTGAGCCTTGCCACCAATACTGAAAGTGAAGCGATGGGTAAAGCCATCTCAAACCTTGATGTAGTGACAGCAGATTTACAAGGTGCGGTGATGAAAACGCGAATGCAACCAATCAAAAAAGTGTTTGGTCGCTTCCCTCGCGTAGTACGAGATTTAGCGCGGAGCTTGAAAAAAGACATCAATTTGTTATTGGTTGGTGAAGAAACTGATTTAGATAAAAACTTAGTTGAGGCACTGGCCGATCCACTAGTCCACTTAGTACGTAACTCAGTTGACCATGGTATTGAAATGCCGGATGTGCGTGAAGCCGCAGGTAAATCGCGTACAGGTACAGTGACACTTTCAGCATCTCAAGAGGGTGATCATATCTTGCTTACCATTCGTGATGATGGTGCGGGTATGGATCCTGAAAAGCTGAAAAAAATCGCTATTAGTAAAGGGGTGCTTGATCACGAGCAAGCTGCACGCTTGTCTGATACCGAAGCATACAACCTGATTTTTGCGCCAGGCTTTTCGACTAAAGAACAGATCTCGGATATTTCAGGCCGTGGTGTGGGTATGGATGTGGTGAAAACCAAAATTACCCAACTTAATGGTTCTGTGAGTATTCAATCTGAGCTCGGTGTGGGTACTATTTTAGAAATTAAAGTGCCGTTAACATTGGCTATTTTGCCAACATTGATGGTGATAGTTGGCGAGCAGACATTTGCATTACCGCTGGCTGGTGTGAATGAAATATTCCATCTTGATTTAACCAAAACAAATGTTGTTGATGGCCAATTAACCATCATAGTGCGTAAAAAAGCGCTGCCGTTATTTTATTTAGAGCACTGGTTAGTCAAAGGTGCCGATCGTTCACAACGCAAAGCGCAAGGTCATGTGGTGATTGTGCAAATTGGTACACAGCAAGTCGGTTTTGTTGTGGATTCATTGATTGGTCAAGAAGAAGTGGTTATTAAACCGCTTGATGCTTTATTACAAGGTACACCGGGTATGGCGGGGGCAACAATTACCTCTGATGGTGGTATAGCGCTAATTTTAGATGTGCCAAACCTGTTAAAGCACTACGCACGCTAGTCCATTCTTATCTTAACGCGGGAGCCATTTTTGGCTCTCGCAGATAAAATTTAACAAGAGTATGCCAATGGCAGTTAAAGTTTTAGTTGTTGATGATTCAAGTTTTTTTCGCCGCAGAGTGAGCGAAATACTCGAGCAAGATAAGGATATTGAAGTCATTGGTTTTGCGGTAAATGGCCGAGAAGCCGTAGACAAAGCAAATCAATTACGACCAGATGTAATCACCATGGACGTTGAAATGCCAGTGCTTGATGGTATTAGCGCTGTAAAAGAGATCATGGCAGCTAACCCAACGCCAATCCTGATGTTTTCGTCACTCACACGTGATGGCGCAACAGCGACCTTAGATGCACTTGACGCGGGCGCTTTAGATTTTTTACCGAAAAAGTTTGAAGATATTGCTCGCAATAATGAAGATGCAATTAAACTACTCCAAAATAAAGTAAAAGAAATTGGCCGTAGACGGTTATCACGTTTTAGCCGGCCTGCACCAGCAACGCCTTCATCTACGTCTACAGCAACTACCTCGCGGCCTGCAATTACTCAGCCGGATATAAGTTTTAACCGTAGTGCTACGCCGAGCGCTGGTCCAGCTGCGAGTATTCGTGCCTCAGGAAAGAAATATCAAATTGTCGCTATTGGTACTTCTACTGGTGGGCCTGTTGCACTACAAACGATTTTGACTCAGTTACCGGCTAATTTCCCACACCCTATTTTGTTAATTCAACACATGCCTGCAGCATTTACGCCAGCATTTGCAGCGCGTTTAAATGGGTTATGTAAAATACAAGTAAAAGAAGCTCAACAGGGTGATAAATTAATGCCAGGCGTGGCTTATTTGGCACCAGGTGGTCAGCAAATGTTGATTGAAGGGCGAGGTGGAAGTCGCACTTTACGGGTTTTTGAAGACGATAGTGCACGGATCACCTATAAGCCGAGTGTTGATGTAACCTTTGCTAGTACAGCTAAAGCCTATCAAGGTGATGTACTCGCTGTTGTGTTAACTGGAATGGGAGCCGATGGACGCGATGGCGCAAGAATGCTGAAACAAGCAGGTGCGACAATTTGGGCACAAGATGAAAAAACCAGTGTGGTTTATGGTATGCCGCAAGCGGTTGCAAGTGCTGGTTTATCATCGGCAAGTATCGCGCTGAGCGATGTTGCAACTCGATTAGTTCGTGAGATTGGTTGTGGATAAGTTGTCATTTTTAGGCCTGATAGTTGCATTGTGTGCAATTGGCTTCGGATATTCATTGGAGGGCGGGGTCGTTAGTGCGTTATTTAATGGCCCAGCATTGATAATTGTACTCGGTGGCACGCTCGGCGCAGTGATGCTGCAAACCCCTGCCAGCACATTCAACAAAGTATTAAAGATTAGTCATTGGGTGTTTTTCCCGCCGCGTCATGATATTGATGGGGCAATTGAACAAGTTAAAAGTTGGTCACAGAAAGCGCGTCAAGAAGGTTATTTGGCACTAGAAGAGATTGCGTTGACGCACTCTGATCCTTACGTTGCCAAAGGCTTGAGTTTACTGGTTGATGGTCATAGTGAGCAAAAGCTCAGAGACACACTAGAAATTGATTTATTACTAGAGCGCGAACGCCTGCTTGAAGCCAGCCGTGTCTATGAAGCATTGGGTGGTTACAGCCCAACTATTGGTATTTTAGGCGCAGTACTTGGATTGATTCAGGCAATGTCGTTTATTACCGATCCTGAAAAATTAGGCGCGGGTGTTGCAACTGCTTTTATCGCTACAATTTATGGTGTTGGCTTAGCAAATTTATTATTTCTGCCAATGGCTAACAAGCTGCAGCAGCAAGTTGAACAAAAAATGCTTTACCACGAGTTACTCGCTGAAGGCATTATTGCGATGAGCCAAGGAGATAGCCCTGTTAATATAGAGCTCAAACTTGAAGCGTATCGCGTTGAGCGACCAACTCAGTTACAACAATAATGATGCGTCGCCGCCTTCGTCATTCGTCGAGTAAAAACCAACATACTGAACGTTGGCTAGTTTCCTATGCTGATTACATGACCATTATGTTTGCGTTTTTTGTGGTGATGTATGCTATTGCCATCAATAAAGAAGAAAGCTTTCAAATTTTATCTGACTCACTAGAACAAGTGTTTGATAAATCAGCTCGTCAGCATTCCCAAGAAGGCCAAGGCGTCACTGGGTCTGGCTTATTAACTGATAGGGTTAGCCCCGAGAAAGAGCTGCTGTTTGGTGAAAGCATTCAAAAGCAAGAAGTTGGCCCAGAACTGCTTGATGGCCAAAGTGATACAAGTAATATAAAACAAAAGCATTTAGGTAAACCTCTGGATAGTTTACAGACTAAACTGCAATCAGCGTTAATTGATGAAATACGCGACGGTGAAGCCAGCTTAGAGCTACACCAAGATTGGTTGATTATTGAATTAAGCTCTGGGATGTTGTTTTCAAGTGGTAGTGCCGTGGCTCACTTACGTGCAAAGCAAGTGATCAAACAAGTAAAAGATATTATTGCCCCGGTTGATAATTACATTCGCGTACGTGGCTATACTGATAACGAAACAATTCGAAATGAAATGTTTCGCTCTAATTGGGAATTGTCGGTCGCTCGGGCAACGTCTATGTTAGTAGAGCTTGAGAGTTTAGGCATAAACCCAGCTCGTATGGCCATCGAAGGCTATGGGCAATATTCGCCTTTTGCTGAGAATGACACCGAGCAAGGCCGTGCAGAAAATCGTAAAGTAGTGGTGGCATTATCTAAATATGGTTTACCACCGAAACCTGAGGTCACAGAAGAGCAAGCTGTGCAGCAACTAGCAGCAGAGCCGCAAGCAATTGAGTTGCCAAGTGATGATAACAGCATTAAAGTGATCCAACTCCCACATGGTGGCATACGAATTACAACGCGCAATGAAAAAAAATAAGGTGTGATGTGAAAATCTGGACGGTAGCGAATCAAAAAGGCGGAGTAGGGAAAACCACCACGGCCGTAAGTTTAGCTGGCATATTAGCGCTGCAAGGAAAGCGAGTATTACTGATTGATACTGATCCCCATGCATCTTTAACCTATTACTTTGGCATTGACTCTGAAGATTTAGAAGTCAGTGTTTATGATATATTTGCTCGTGGTAACGCCATGGCCAGTGAAGAAATTTTACAAGCGCTGTGCCCATCAAATATTGATAATTTGGACATTTTGCCTGCAACTATGGCAATTGCCACCCTTGACCGCAGTATGGGCAATAAAACGGGGATGGGGCTGATATTAAAAAAAGCATTAACAAAAATCAGTGAACATTATGATTATGCAATATTAGATTGTCCGCCAGTGCTGGGTGTTTTAATGGTCAATGCGTTGGCCGCCAGTGAGCGTATTTTAGTGCCGGTGCAAACAGAGTTTTTAGCGCTAAAAGGACTTGACCGGATGATGCGAACGATGGAGTTAATGCAAAGCTCGCAATCAAAGCAGTATCAATATACCATTATCCCGACAATGTATGATAAGCGCACCAATGCATCTTTAGAAGCATATAAAACATTACAGCAAACGTACCAAGAAAAAGTATGGCCAGGGGTAATACCGGTAGATACCAAGTTTCGTGATGCAAGTTTAGCCCAGCAAGTACCTATTCAGTATTGTCCGCGCTCACGAGGTGTGTATGCATATCGCGCATTACTCGATTATTTGATTGAACAAGGTTAATGAATGAGTAAGCAATTATTTGCTAATGAAAAAGTAATGACCCAGTACTTGGGGGCTTTACTGTGCGAAGAGGAAGAGTCAACAGACTTAGAGCCGGTTGCAAAATTACTCGAACAAGTGTCACCGACAGACACTAACAATAAAATGCCAGCGAAGGCGTCGCAGCAAACGATTGTACAGCCAAATGCACTGGACGAGCCAAAACCAACTGCGCAAGCAAAAATACCCGAACAAATTACACCGCCCCTTGAGAAACCGCAGATCCAAGCTAATATCAATGATATAGCTAAAGTTGCTACACACGCTGATGCCGTTGAGGCAAAAACGCCTGTGCAGCGTCAAGAGGATTATTTTGATGGCGAATTTCAAGCATTATTCTTTGAGGTCGCGGGGTTAACCCTTGCAGTGCCTCTTAAGGCGCTTGGTGGGATCCATCAATTAGGTGAAGTGAACCAACTATTCGGTAAACCTAAATGGTTTAAAGGGGTTATGCTCAATCGTGAGGAAAACCTGAATGTGGTTGATACCGCTCGTTGGGTGATGCCAGAAAAGTATACCCAAGAGTTAGAAGACAAATTAAACTACCAATACTTGATCACTTTAGGTGATAGCCAATGGGGATTGTTGGCAGAAAAGCTGGTAAATAACATCACACTACGAAGTGAAGATGTGAAATGGCGAGCTAAAAGTGGCAAGCGGCCTTGGCTTGCAGGGGTAATTAAAGAAAAAATGTGTGCCTTAATTGATGTGCAAAGCTTAAATCAATTATTAGAGCAAGGTTTAGATAGCCGCGAGCAGTAACGATATTCGGAGTACTAACATGAGTGAACAAAGATTATTATCAACCAGTAAAAATACCGATGGCAACGATGAAGTGCTGCAATGGGTCACCTTTAAGCTGGAATCAGAAACCTACGGCGTAAATGTGATGCAAGTACAAGAGATCTTGCGTTACACAGAGATTGCGCCAGTACCTGGTGCGCCAAGCTATGTATTAGGGATCATTAACTTACGTGGCAACGTTGTAACGGTTATTGATACTCGTGCACGATTTGGTCTAATGTCTGCTGAGGCTACCGATAATTCACGGGTTTTGATCATCGAAGCAGAAGAGCAAGTTATTGGTATTCTTGCAGATAGTGTGGCAGAAGTCGTTTATTTACGCAGCTCTGAAATCGACAGCGCACCAAATATTGGCACTGAAGAAAGTGCTAAATTTATCCAAGGTGTGAGTAACCGCGATGGTGAACTATTGATTTTAGTTGATTTAAATAAATTGCTAAATGATGAAGAGTGGGACGAGCTAAGCGGTTTATAACGCTTACGGAAAAACTATGTTGGTATACTCGTTGTTAGGCGCCTCACTATTACTGTTCTTAGTATGCTTGGGGCTAATTTTCATTAATAATAACAAACATGCTGCCGCGTTAAAAAGTCGGGCGCAGCAACTGCAAGAAGCACAACACCAGCTGAGTATTTTACGCAGCGAAGTTGCTGAAATGCGCACTGGCATGTTAAGTATTGGCAAGCGGTTAGTTGCTGTAGAGCAACGCAATCAGGAGTTAGCGCAATTACAAGATGCGCAGAAGTATGATGATCCTGATGCGAAAATTTATTCACGTGCAGTAAAAATGATTGAGCTAGGCGCGGATCTCGAAGAGATCATTCGTGAATGCGAGTTGCCTCGCGCTGAAGCTGAGTTATTAATGTCGTTACATCATCAAAAAGGCGCGAGTTAGCGCCTTTTTACTTTTCTACGCTTTAATATTTAACTTACCTTGAAAGTCTTGCCAGCCTGGTGGGAATTTTCCCCGCAATACATACGAAAAAGCGATTAACTCAGCAATCACATAATATAATTCTTTGGGGATCTCCTCACCGAGTTCTAAATGCGATAATGTTTTTGCTAAAGCTTCATCTTTGTGGATCAAAATACCTTTTTCTTCCGCCACCTTAATAATGTCTTCTGCCAGCTTGCCAAATCCTTTACTGGCTACTGTTGGTGCGCGGCCCGCTTCGTAAAGTAAGCCAATTGCAGATTTATGTTGAGAACTTTCACTCATAGTCTAAACCTTTATATTAATAATGGCATGGGATTGGTAAAACGCTTGATGCTGTGGCGCGCCTTGACTAAGTGCTAGTTCACCTACCTGTAAGCCATGAGCTGTGAGTTTATGGCGCAGGCTTTCAAGGTGGGGATGCGCCATTGCTGTGACCTCCTGGCTTGATGCAAGCAATTGGCAATCAAGCGCTTTATCCATTAACTCCGCGGTGATCTGCAACTGACCAAGCTCGGCATAATCAAAATTAAGTCGAACAAACCAAACATTTTTTCCTTCGAGTTGATCTTTACTGGGTTTTTTATATTGCCCTAATGATATTTCAGTTTGCGCAGCTTCCGGCGGCAGCCGCATAGGTAATAAAAATTGTACCAGCGGATTTGTATCCGGCTGTTGATTAATAGGAGTGCTGTTTACTTGGCTGATTGCCGTTTTGATTTGGCTGAGCTCCGCAGCCAATGCCTGAGACTGCGGTTGCAGTAAGTGCTCTTGCAGTTTTTGCGAATTAGTCGTTTTAAAATTTGGTACTAATACTTGTAGTAGGGCATCGAGTGAACTCTGACTGTTAAAATTTAAGGCACTAATATTGGCCAAGCTCGGCGTGGCTAAAATACCCACAGCTAAATGCTCTAAGGATTGGCTAAAACTATTTTGCAGTGCGCTCGGGGTTAAGCTTTGTGGGCGTAAAACGCTCAGTATCTCTCGTTGTATGGTTAACGGTTGCAGCGACTGGCTATCAATCATGCGACTAAATGCCTGATTAACTAATCTATTTAAATCAACATTATCACTGACTTTAATGTTTACAAATTTATCGATTTGCGCCGCAACTTGCTGCCTATCACTGGCTGTGCTGGTGTTAAAATTAGGCAACGGTTTTTCGTGAGGCGTTTTTAGTAGCGACGCCAGTAATTTGGCTTCCAGTGGTAAGCTTAACTGACTGATTGGCAAATCTGTTGTAAGCGGCCCTTTTAATGGCGTGGGTAATGAAAGTGCTACAAATTGCTCTGTTTTGTTAGTGCTCACTTTAGCTGTGGCTTCAAGCAGTGTTTGTCGTCCGTCATTTTTTTGGAGGCTTTGACCAGCAACAGCGTTTTTTACTGTTTTTGCGAGAGCTTCGCCGTGGTTAGTCGCTGTGTCAATAGCTTTACTGTCACTGCTTAGGTTTAAGTTAGATAGTAAAGGGCCGGCTTGTTGCTGTTTTTGTGCTGATGTAGCAGCACTATTTTGTGGATTAACTGCTGGTGTATTTTTATGTACTTGTTCAATCAGTGCCGTTTTGCTTGGCGGTAGTTTAGCTGCTACTGCTACGGGTAATGGTGTTGGTTGTGTAATGCTGGCTAAGCCCGCTTTTAATTGTTGTAGCAGCTGCACTAATGGCGGGGATTGATGAAAGTGTTTAGGTAATGATGTCGCTTTACTAATATCTGCTTGCAATGGCAGGGTGTGATTGACTGCCAGTGCCGCCAGATTTATTCGGGTTAACGATGTTGGTAATACGCTTTGTGCCGTTGGCAGGGCTTGCGTTAGCTGCTTAGCTGATGTTGCGTTACTCGGCTTAGTGCTAGTTAGGTTATGCTGACTAAATGGTTTACTTTCAAAGTAGCGTACTGCATCGTTGATACGGGTTTTTAAATCGGCGAAACTGTGTTGTAGCCAAGAGCTAATCGGACTGCTACTGACCAGCAATGGACTAGCTGGTGTAGCAGGCAAATTTACAGGAGTTGACTGTTGGCTTTTCTGGACCAGTGACTGAAAAGTATTGGCGAGTGAATTTTTTAGTAACAAAGCCATTTTAGGCAGTTGAGTTTTAATTATAAGTTGTTCATTAACTGCTATAAGCTGCACTTTTTGTGCAACTGTACTGGCTTGGTTTTGGGGAGCAAGTTGATGATTAGCAGGGGGCTGAACAGCGAGCTTTATATTCCCGTTATAATTATTAAAATTCAGGGTGATGGTATTTTTATCTAATTGTAGTTGCCCTTGCGGCACTAGCTTGCTTAACCAAAGCGCAAGTTTTGCTTGGCTGATTGGTTGTTGATGCAAGGTATCTGCAAACTGGTTAATGATGTTCAATGTAAAGTTACCACTGTTTGGGGTGATAACGGCTTTTAGTCCCGCTTCGTTATGTAATAGTTGAGCAAGCTCTTTGTTAACCGGAATACTGGCGTTTAATTGGTCTAACAGTAATTTTGCAGCAGGCTGCAGAATAACCTGTACTGATAATGGTTTATTGTTGAGCTGATCACCGCTGTTAATAAAATTCAAAATACTTTGCAATTGAGTTGTTTGGCGTAGGCTTATATCAGTTTGTGTTGGCAAAATAGTCAGTTGCTTACCATCATGACTAAGCTGAATATCCGCACTGGCAATTTTTGCCGGAGGAGTTTGCGACTGTGTGGTGGCTAAGCGTAACGTTTGCCAATGTTTATCAACATACACTTCCATTTGCACTGAGCCTTTCGCAAAGACAATATTTTTGGCGCTAAGCGTTTGCTCGCTCAGGACTGGTATTTGCTGTCCCGCGCCATTGTGCGACGAATGACTGACAGAAAGCGAATTGGCTAATGTTATCTGTGTCGGTTTATTCATTATTTTGAATCAAGTTTTTCATTAATCGGTGTAAAGCATTATTCGTATTACCCTATCATTATGCTAGACTAACGCCTAATTTTGGGTATAGAGAATCATCATCTTGTTACACATTAAGTCCGTCACCTGCATCAAGCAAGACCGTTGTTTATTTGCGGATCTTAATTTCCGCTTGAAATCCGGTCAAATCATGCAATTAGCAGGCCCAAACGGGGCTGGTAAAACATCATTATTACGTATAATTGCGGGTTTTTCTGCGCCTGATGAAGGGCAAGTGATGTGGCAAGGTGAATCGATTGCAAAAAATTATGATGAGTTTGCC
Source organism: Pseudoalteromonas sp. KG3 (assembly GCF_030436385.1). NCBI lineage: Bacteria > Pseudomonadati > Pseudomonadota > Gammaproteobacteria > Alteromonadales > Pseudoalteromonadaceae > Pseudoalteromonas > Pseudoalteromonas sp. KG3. The sequence continues at coordinate 1,276,240 of NZ_CP098523.1, read as the reverse complement.
CGCGAGTTGTTGTTTATCGGTCATAAAACCGGCGTAAATAATCAACTTAGTGCAATTGAAAATCTGCGCTTTTGGTTACAAATACAAGGTTACGACACAGATCAAGAACTGTACTCATTACTGGCTAAAATCGGCTTGGTTGGTCTTGAAGATGTGCCTGTACGCACTTTATCCGCTGGGCAACAACGTCGTGTTGCATTGATTAGGCTATGGCTTAATGATGCGAAGTTATGGGTACTTGATGAACCTTTTACAGCGCTAGATAAAGCCGGTGTTGCCTTTTTGCAGCAACGTTTTTTAACTCACCTTGAGCAAGGTGGGGCGATTTTATTAACCACCCATCAAGACTTAACTACCCACTTTGCACAGTTACAAACCGTGACTTTGGAGTACCGACACTGATGTTACGCCAACATTCATATTGGCAGCTATTTAGTGCCGTTTGTAAAAAAGACGTACAGTTGGCCTTTCGTCAGCGTGCTGAAATTGTTAATCCCATTTTGTTCTTTTTGATTGTAATCACTTTATTCCCGTTAGCGATAGGTCCAGAGCCCGGTCTACTTGCTCGAATGGCACCCGGTATTATTTGGGTCGCTGCGTTACTATCAACCATGTTAGGGTTAGATAAGCTATTTCGTGATGATTTTAATGATGGTAGTTTAGAGCAACTCATTGCTTCGTCATACCCATTACCGCTAACAGTGCTTGGCAAAGTTGTCGCTCATTGGTTGATTACTGGTTTGCCATTGGTATTAATGACACCGCTTTTTGCACTGTTATTAAACCTAGACAATCAAGCATTAGTCGCAACTGTGCTTACTTTATTATTAGGTACACCATTATTGAGTTTTATCGGCGCAATTGGCGCTGGTCTTACCGTGGGGTTACAAAAAGGGGGCATTTTAATGAGCCTATTGGTTCTACCTTTATATATCCCGGTTCTAATTTTTGCAACGTCCGCTATTGATACCAGCACTATGTCGCTGGATTATAGTGGTCAGCTTGCTATCCTTGGTGCGATGCTCGTCATTGCTATTATCAGCGCACCAATTGCCATATCGTCAGCATTGAAAGTGAGTGTAAGTTAATATGTGGAAGTGGTTACATCCCTACGCTAAAGCAGATCGTGCATATCAATTATGCAATACGTTACTGCCCTATTTTGCCGTGATAACGGTTGTCTGTATGCTCGTTGGTTGGGTCTGGGGGTTAGCCTATGCGCCTGCCGACTATCAGCAAAAAGACAGTTATCGCATTATTTTCATTCATGTTCCTTCAGCTATTTTGTCGATGGGGGCTTATTCATCCATGGCTATTGCGGCAGTGATCGCTTTAGTATGGCAATTACGTAATGCAGAGTTAGCTGTGATTGCAATTGCTCCAGTTGGTGCGTGTGTGACGGCTATTGCACTAATTACTGGCGCTGCATGGGGCAAACCTATGTGGGGTGCATGGTGGGTATGGGATGCTCGGCTTACCTCTGAGCTCATTCTATTATTTTTATACTTAGGAGTGTTGTCTTTATATCACGCCTTTGAAGATAAAAAAGCAGCGGGTCGTGCTGCATCTATTTTGGCTATTGTCGGGGTGATTAACCTGCCAATTATCCATTTTTCGGTTGAGTGGTGGAACACCCTGCATCAAGGTGCCACTATCACTAAGTTTGACACGAAAGCCATTGATTCCAGTATGTTTTGGCCATTAATGGTAAATATAGTCGCCTTTGCTGGTTTCGTTGGCACGGTGACGTTGATGCGTCTTAAAAATGAAATTTTACAACGTGAGAAGCACCGCCCTTGGGTGCGTCAGTTGTTAAATAGGGGCTAGTTATGCAGTTTGATTCTTTTTCTGATTTTATTGCCATGGGCGGTTACGGTTTTTATGTATGGCTCTCTTTTGGCACATGTGCACTGATTTTATTAGGTATTTTAGTTAGTTCTTTAAATGATACCAAGCGCATTATGGCTTCTGTACAGCAACAAGCTGATCGAGAAGCACGTATTCAGCAGGCTAAACAGGAGCAACAACTATGAATCCAAGACGCAAAAAACGTCTGTTAGCTGTAACAGCCATTGTATTTGGTGTTGGGGCGACAATTGGGTTAGTGCTGTATGCGCTACAAGAGAACATTAATTTATTTTATACCCCGAGTGAATTAGTCGAAGGTAAAGGTCCAAATAAAGAAAAACCGCATATTGGTCAAAAACTGCGTATTGGTGGCATGGTGGTGCCGGGCTCTGTGATCAGAGATGAATCGAGCTTACAAGTGAGCTTTAAGTTAATTGATACGGGCCCTTTAGTGACAATTAAATACCAAGGTATTTTGCCTGATTTATTTCGTGAGGGACAAGGGATTGTGGCGCAAGGGGTGTTGGTTGAACCGAATGTCATAGAAGCGTTTGAAGTGTTGGCAAAGCATGATGAAGAATACATGCCAGCTGAAGTTGCTGAAGCGGTAAAGGGGATCAAACATGAAAAACCTAAATATAACTTAGAAAGTGGCAATTAAGATGATCCCAGAAATCGGTTATTTTTCCCTAACACTGGCCATGGTGCTGAGTGTTTTATTGTGTATTTTTCCTTTATGGGGCGCACACACTGGCAATTTACGACTAATGCGCGCAGCGCCTTCATTAGCTGTTGGCCAGTTTATATTTGTGCTGTTGTCATTCGCAGCCCTTATTTACGCAAGTTTAACGGATGATTTTACCGTCGCATATGTGGCCTATCATTCAAGTAGTACTTTACCTTGGTATTATAAAATCACTTCAACTTGGGGCGGTCATGAAGGCGCTATTTTGTTGTGGTTAGTGATGCAAGCAGGTTGGACTGCGGTTGTTGCTGTGCGTTCTAATTCACTGCCTTGGATATTACGAGCAAGGGTATTAGGTGTGTTAGGCTTTTTAGGGGTTGGCTTTATGCTTTATACCCTGTGGATGTCAAACCCGTTTGAATTATTGTTACCGTATTTTCCTGTAGAGGGTCGCGATCTCAACCCGTTATTGCAAGATCCAGGCATGATCATTCATCCCCCTTTGCTGTATATGGGCTATGTGGGACTATCAGTATCATTCTCATTTGCTATTGCCGCGCTATTAACCGGCAAGCTTGATAATACTTGGGCTAAATGGTCGCGTCCATGGACCATGACTGCATGGGGCTTTTTAACCTTAGGCATTACAATTGGTAGCTGGTGGGCTTATTCTGAGCTTGGCTGGGGCGGTTGGTGGTTCTGGGATCCAGTTGAAAACGCATCACTCATGCCATGGCTCGTGGCAACGGCATTATTACACTCATTGTCGGTAACTGAAAAACGCGGCGTGTTTAAATCTTGGACTGTGCTACTTGCTATCGCGGCGTTTTCATTAAGCTTGCTGGGCACCTTTATTGTGCGCTCTGGCATTATTGTGTCGGTACATGCTTTTGCGACAGACCCTGATCGTGGGTTATTTATCTTGGCATTCTTAGCTATCGTCGTCGGTGGCGCATTAACTCTATACGCTTTTAGAGTGTCGCAAGTGCGCAGTGAAGGACGCTATAAGCTGGTATCACGTGAAGTGGCATTATGGCTTAATAATATATTTTTAGTGGTGGCTACATTTATAGTGTTACTAGGTACTCTATTACCTATGGTGCATAAAGAAATGGGCTTAGGCAGTATCTCGATTGGCGAACCGTTTTTTAATAAAATGTTTGCCATTCTTTTGGTACCATTTGCCATTTTAATGGGTATTGGACCTTTATTACGTTGGAAGCAAAATAAGTGGTCTTTTCTGCAAAATAAATTACTTATTGCTGCGCTAATGAGCGTTGTTTTCACAGCAGCTTGGTTGTATTCAAGTTATGCCGTTGTTGCACCTTTAACGTTATTAGCAACCACACTGGCAGTATGGATTATCATGACAACCGCTGTTGACCTATACGTAAAAGCAACCGTGCAAACTAATTTTAGCCAAGGTCTGAAACGTTTAGGGCTGAGCTATTGGGCAATGGTGTTAGGGCACGTTGGTATCGCCTTTGTTATTGCGGGCGTTACGTTAACCTCGGCATACTCTGTTGAGCGTGATGTCTCAATGAAATCAGGTGAGATCGTGCAGTTAAATCAATATCAGTATCGTTTTGAGGGTGTTAACAACATACGTGGGGCTAACTACAGCGGCCATGCGGGAGAAGTTAGCGTACTTAAAAATGAAAAACTAGTGACCGTATTACATGCTGAAAAGCGTCGTTATGATATTGGTATGCAATTTATGACTGAAGCGGCAATTGATGCCGGTTTTACTCGCGATTTATATTTGGCGCTAGGTGAGCAGTTAAGTAACGGTGGCTGGTCACTGCGAATTTACCATAAGCCCTATGTACGTTGGATGTGGATTGGTGGTGTGTTGATTTCACTCGCTGGCTTTATGATTTTGGGTGATAGACGCTATCGCACCAGCAAAAAGAAGTCTAATAAATCAAAGGAGCAGTTAGTATGAATCGCAAATTATTAGCGCTGCTCCCCCTGCTGGCATTTGCTTTAGTGTGTGTGTTTTTATTCCAAGGCTTGTTTTCTAATCCACGAGAAATTCAAACTGGTCGTTTAGGTCAGCCGATGCCGACCTTCGATTTACCTGATTTAATGCAGGATTCAAAGCGTTGGCAGGATAGCCAATTAAAAGGCGATGTTTACCTACTTAATGTATGGGGTACTTGGTGTCCTACTTGTTTAGCTGAATTAGATTATTTAACCAAACTGCGAGAGCAAGGCGTTAAAATTATCGGGCTTTACTATGTACAAAGTTATGACGCTGATTTTGACGGTGAATTTGATTTGCCAGCGCTGCGTGAAGAAGTTAAATCAATGCTAAGTCGTGCAGGTGATCCGTATCAGTTTAATATTCTTGATTTACACCGTACTTTATCCCTTGACTTAGGTGTGTCGGGGGCGCCGGAGACTTTTTTAGTGGACAGTAAAGGCACTATTTTATTGCATCATACCGGTGATATAAACCCGCGAGTTTGGCGTGCTAAATTTGCGCCCTTAATGCAGGAGTTACAGCCATGAAATATTGTTTAGTTGTATTGTTCATGTTTATCAGTGGCGCTGCTATGGCTGAGCAAGACCGTTATCAGTTTGATAATAATCAACAAGCACAGCGTTTTTCAGAGTTGACCAAAGAATTACGTTGCCCTAAATGTCAAAATCAAAATATTGCTGATTCTGATGCTGTGGTTGCTAAAGATCTCCGTGAAAAAGTACTGGCTTTAGTGAAAGAAGGCAAATCGAAAGACGATGTTATTGAATATATGATTGACCGTTATGGTTACTTTGTTCATTACGATCCGCCGGTTACGCCAGCAACACTAGTGCTGTGGGTATTACCTGTGTTGATTGTGATATTTGGCTTTGGTTTTATTATTTTTCGCCAGCGAAAAGCGGCGGTTAAACAAACATGGAGTGAGCAAGATGAGGCGCTATTAGCCAAACTCATTGCTCAAAATGAACGTCAGGAGCAGATTTAAATGATACTAATGTGGGTTGCTTTTGCAGTATTAACCTTATTAGCTATGGCGTTTGTAGCTCTGCCTTTTTTGAGTAAAGAGCGCGTACAAGGCCTCACTTATAATGCTAACTCAGAGCTTATTGCTATTTTCCATCAGCGCCTTGGTGAGTTGGCGAATGATTTGGCTGAACAGCGTATCGATCAAGTTAACCATGATGAATCAGTGGTTGAACTTAAACGACGTTTACTTAATGAGTTATCACCTGAAAAGTCGCTGATGAGTAAAGGTAATAACCGTATTTTTGCATTAACAGGCTGTGCCTTTTTGGTGGCCTTTACAGTGATATTTTATACAGCGACGGGCTCTCAACAACAATTGCAGAATTGGCAAAGCGCGATGGATAATTTACCTGCCTATGGTGAGCGCGCGGTGATGCAACAAGGTGAGCCTTTAACTCAAAATGAATTACAGGCGTTTGCGTTAGGGTTACGTACTAAACTTGCTCAAAGTGGTGATGATAAAGTGGCGTGGATGTTACTTGGTCGAGTCGCTATGTCGCTAAACGAATACGATATGGCACAACAATCATTTGATAAAGTATTGCGTCTGGATCCTGACAACCTCCCTGTATTGATAAGTTATAGCCAAGTGTTATTACTTGAGGGAAGTGATGCGAATATGACCCGTGCCGCAGGTATGCTTTCTAAAGTACTTAAAGATGATCCAACTAACCTTGATGCAATTTCATTATTGGCGTTAATTGCCTACGAGCGGCACGATTGGCTACAAGCAAAAGCTGCTTTTGAAGTATTGTTAAAGAGTATGGATAAGGAAGACTCACGTTATAGTATGATTGCTCAGCGGATCTCTGAAATTGAGCAAAATATAAGTGCTGAGAATGAGCAACAAAATAGCCAACTTACACCCGTTGCAACAGCGCAGCAGGGCAGTAATGCTAACGCCTCAAACAACCCTGCAGCACCATCAGCAATTAACGTTACTATTAAGCTTGCACCAGACTTAGTGGATAAGTTACCAGCTCAAGGTACCTTGTTTGTATTTGCAAAAGCAGCCAATGGCCCGCCAATGCCATTGGCAGTGGTTAAATTGACAGACTATCGTTTTCCAATTGAAGTGCAACTAAGTGATAGTAATGCCATGGTTGCAGGTTTAACACTTTCAAGTGTAGAGCAAATCATTTTAACCGCGCGTATTTCAAAAGATGCCTCGGTAATGCCTGCAACGGGTGAGTTAGAAGGACGTTCTGACGTCTTAGAGCGTAGCCAAACTCAAGCTTATGAGTTACTTATCAATGAATTAATACCTTAAAAGGACCAAAGATGTTAAGACAGAGCTTTGTTTTATTAGGTTTACTTGTACTTGCAGGATGCGCGCAAGTTCCTGATGAAAAAATAGATGAGCGGGATCCATTACAATCCTTTAACCGCCCAATGTACGATTTTAATATGGATGTACTTGATGCATATGTATTACGTCCAGTTGCTGTTGGTTATGTAGCGGTCACGCCGACACCGGTTCGTCGCAGTGTGGTCAATTTTACTGATAACATTAGTGCGCCAACCGATGTCATTAATGCTACTTTACAAGGTAAGGCTGGTAATGCAGGAATTAGTGTTGCGCGGTTTTTAGTTAATTCAACGGTCGGTATTTTTGGCTTGTTTGATGTGGCTACATCACTTGGTTTAAATATTGTTGATGAAGACTTTGGCCAAACTCTGGGGGTATGGGGAATTGGCGATGGGGCTTATTTAATGCTACCCGGCATGGGACCTTCAACAGCTCGTAACCTAACCGGTGATGTGGTTGATAATTTTGTGCTACCTGAGATAGCCCTAACAACACCACAAACGGTACTCGTTTTTGCATTGAAGGCTGTTGAGGCGCGCGCTTCATTAATTCCACAAGAAAGCTTATTAAATGAATCGCTTGATCCGTATATTTTTATGAAAGACATTTATTTTCAACGTCAACTCTATGAACTACATGACGGTAATCCACCGATTGAGGAAGAGCCTGAAGATTTCGATGAAGACTTTTTAGAAAGCCTTTAATTTTCCGTACAGAATAAACAAAATGCCAGCATCTAAGCTGGCATTTTTGTTATTTTAAAGCGGACTATTAACCCAGTACTTTCATTTGCTCATTCGCCCAATGAACGGCGTCATGGTAGGCTCCGGGCACTTTTTCAGCAGCTAAGCCTAACTCATCTTGAATTGCATTCGCGCCTTGCCAGTTAGCTTGCTCATACAGTTTTACTAAGCGTAGATATTGCGCCAGCAAACCTTCATCATCAACTAAGGCTAACTTGATATCATTTGATAATGGCAGTTTTTTCATGACACCAGCCATATCTTCATCAAGTATGGCATCCATTAATGACATCATCCCGGTCAGAAAAGCCATCCCAGTATCTTTGAGTTTATTATGGTTAATAGCCAGCAATTCAGTAAAACGTGCTCTGGTTAACGAAAGGCGAATTAACTCAGCCGGTTTATCACCAGCAACTTGAGCGGCAAATAATAACGATAAAAACTTTTTAATTTCCTCTGCACCTAACACAATAAGCGCTTGCTTGATGGTGCTGATCTCCGCTCTGCGTTTAAATGCTGCTGAATTACTGTATCGTAATAATTTATAAGAAAGATTTACATCTCGTTCAAATACTTCGGTAATTTTCTTTAAATTAACTTCAACAGCTGATGTCTCATACAGTAGCTCAGCTAAGGCAATTTCGGAAGGTGGCAGGGTTTTGCTTTGCACCATTTCTGGTTTTGAAAAGAAAAACCCTTGAAAGTAAGCAAAACCTAGATCTAAAGCTAATTGGTATTTTTCATAGGTTTCTACTTTTTCAGCTAATAACTTTATATGCGGATAAGGCTTAACTTCCTCAATAATGGTATGGATAGTGTCCAGTTCGCAACTGAGAAAATCTATTTTTATAATATCAATAAAGGGATAAAAGTGACGCCACACAGGCTGATGAATATAATCATCCAATGCTAATGTGTAGCCTTTTTCTTTTAATTCTTTGACGATTGCTAATAAGCGCTTACCAGGTTGAATTGTTTCGAGTATTTCAACGACAATTTGGTCTTTACCCAGCAGTGTTGGGTAGCCTTTTTGCAATGTTTCCAGAGTAAAGTTGATATACGCTGGCTTGTTATCGGTGAGATCTTCTAAGCCAAAATTAAATTGACTGCCTTCAATCAATCGCGTGGTTGCTTCATCACCATCAATATCTGGGAATACATTATCAACGCCGTCACGAAAGAGTAACTCATAACCTACGAGTTGTTTGTTTCGGTCTAAAATTGGTTGGCGTGCAGCATAAAAATACATAAACAATGGATCCACATCAGTTAAACGAGTTCTTGGGCAATATAAGGTAAAACAACATAAATAGCATTAACTATATTTGCAATATAAATACTAAAGTATTGATTATTTGAGAAATCATTGATCTAATCCTAGGGTAATTAAGCATTAATTACCATATTCAAGTATGAAATTGTTTTCAACGCGTAAAAACAACTTTACCTCAAATAGTTGCGTGGTTACCTCTGTAATTGGAGTTATTCACCCTTGGCATGCTATAGTCAACTTCTAGGATGGTTTTTACACCAATAATGACTTTGTATCGTATTGATTTAATACTGGTTTGTGAGTCATTATTAGGATTAAAAGCCAGATTTTAACTTCAGAATTGGAGGCGAGTTTGGAAACTGGAATGATTATTTCTTTAGCTGCGTATTTTATCGTAATGCTAGGTATTGGTTTATATGCATATAAGCAATCTACCGCCGACGTATCTGGTTATATGCTGGGTGGAAGAAGTTTATCTCCAGCAGTTGCGGCGTTATCTGCCGGCGCATCGGACATGAGTGGTTGGCTACTGATGGGTTTACCAGGTGCAATGTATCTATTTGGTTTAAGTAAAGTGTGGATTGCTATTGGTTTGGTACTAGGTGCTTGGGCCAACTACTTTTTAGTCGCACCACGACTGCGTGTTTACACTGAAAAAGCAAACGATTCAATTACCATCCCTGATTATTTTGCTAACCGTTTTGCTGATAATAAAAATATATTACGGGTGATCTCGGCAATTGTAATTATTGTGTTCTTTACACTTTATACCTCATCGGGGGTTGTTGCCGGTGGGAAATTATTCGAAAACTCGTTCCAAATGAGTTATGAAACAGGGTTATACGTTACGACGGGAGTTGTTGTACTTTATACTTTGTTTGGTGGCTTTTTAGCGGTTAGTTTGACGGACTTTGTGCAAGGCTGCATTATGTTTATCTCCTTGCTAGCGGTCCCTATTGTAACATATACGATGTTAGATCAACCTGTTATGGATACATTGGCTAACGCACGTTATGATCTCTTATTGAGTTCGCCCAAAGAGAGTGAGATCCACGCACTTAATATGCTTGATTGGTTTGCCGGCGGCTCTACCATCGCGATTATTTCTGCGATGGCATGGGGCTTAGGTTATTTCGGACAACCGCATATTATCGTTCGTTTTATGTCAGTTCGATCTGTTAAAGATATGCCAACTATGCGTCGTATTGGTATGTCGTGGATGACACTTTCGGCAATTGGTGCAGTGCTAACTGGATTATTTGGTGCCGCATACATGATTGAAAACCAAATGCTGATTGATGATAAAGAAACAATCTTTTTAGTGTTATCTGAATTAGTATTCCATCCGTTAATTGCAGGCTTTTTACTTGCCGCTATTTTAGCTGCGATTATGAGTACTATTTCGTCGCAGCTATTAGTTTGCTCAAGCTCACTAACTGAAGACTTTTACAAAATCTATTTAAATCGCAGTGCCTCACAAACAGAATTGGTTTTAGTCGGTCGAATTAGTGTATTGCTAGTGGCATTATTTGCTATTTACTTAGCGTATGATCGCGATAGTTCGATTTTAGATTTGGTTAGTAATGCATGGGCTGGTTTTGGTGCTGCATTTGGGCCATTAGTATTATTAAGCTTATATTGGAAGCGCATGAATCTACAAGGTGCGATCAGCGGTATGGTTGTCGGTGCTGGTACTGTGTTGGTGTGGATATATGCGCCAATAACCATTAATGGTGAGACTCTTAGCAGTCTTATTTATGAAATTATACCGGGCTTTATTTTATCAAGTATCGCAATTGTAGTGGTGAGTTTATCAACACCACCTCCGAGTAAAGAGATCACGCAGTTATTTGATGAAGTTGAGGGCTCGTTGAGCTAATAGACCAACAAAAAAGGAGCTTTAATAAGCTCCTTTTTATTTGTTAACTTGTTGGTATTAGCTCGCGGCTTTGTCAGTGCTTGCTTTTATATCTGCAACGTTTTCTGCTGTTTTCTTCGTTTTAGCTGGTGCAGCTTTAGCAGGAGCAACATCTTTAGCGCCTTTAAGTACATTGATAAAGTCGTCTTTACTTTTAGCAATCTCAAGCGCAAGCGATTCAATTTGTTGTTCACTTAAAGGGACATCCACTTTCTCTAGCATTATCTCGAGTGACTCTGCTATATCAAGCATTTTGTCATACGCATCTGCTTCTTTTTTAGTAGTAAACGTCATACGCTCGACTCCGTTTCTTTCTACAACATATTTAACAACAACAGCCATGATTTCTCCTGCCAATTTGCTTGGTGAATAATACGTTCACCTTGATTGATTACTGTTTTTATGTACAGTAATAGTTTGTTGGCCTTTTTGCAAGTGAACATTTTTATTTTTTCACTATAGGTATATTGACAAATGGGGACAACTTTACTTTATTTAAATTGTCACACTTTTTCAGTATGGCTTTATTTGGATGTAGTCCAAAAGTGAGGACATTTAATTCAACTATTAACTGAGTCCACGTATGGATATCATGGAGGAGAAACATGAAGTTTTTAACTTTAATAGTATTACTATTTGGTCTTGCTATTTCATTGCCCAGCAATGCAGCTGTAAATAAAGTAGAGGCGACTGAAAGTGCCGGAAAACCTCAGCTAGTCAATGTTAATCAAGCAACCGTTGAGCAGCTGAGCCAGTTACCTGGCATTGGTAAATCAAAAGCACAAGCGATCGTTGATTATCGTACTACGCAAGGTAAATTTAAATCCGTTGCTGATCTGGCGCAGGTGAAAGGCATTGGCGATAAGCTCGTCGCAAAACTAGAGGGAAAAGTTAAATTTAAATAAGTTATATTTTAATAAGTAACAGGGCGAATTATTCGCCCTGTGTAAACTCTGCAATTGCTTGCTGCAAATAACCTTTAGCAAACATGATCTCTACTGGCGTCGTCAGTAAGGGGTACGCCATACCGGTGATCAGTAATGCAGGTAACAGTAACCAACCTTCAATATATGCTAGTGATAAAAATACAGGGGTCAATAAAAGTAACTTTAAAATACGCAAACTGATTTTTTGCATTGGTGTTAAGCGACTTAAAGCTAAGGCAATAATTTGCTGACGTTGGCGTATTTTAAATGGTTTTAATGACGTTACTTGGCTTGAAAAAAATGTCATCATCACAGTGACTTTTTAATGATTAAACGGCTTGCGACAACGCTTATTAGTACCAGTGTGAATGCGGCAAAAATTACTTCCATCCAAGCGGGCATACTTAATCCTGCAAACTGCCAATCAATATTGCCACAATCACCGGTGGCGGCGAAAAATTGCGGTATCCATTCATGTAACGGCACGGGAAAGTTTGGTTCAAACTCACAGCTAAAAGCAAAAGGATCAGTTGTGGTTTGCATCTCGATATGTTCGCGAGCAATCAAATAACCCCAAATACTAGCAACAGCCCAGCTCAATAAAGCAGTAACGCGGATCACCCTATTAGTGGGATTTATTGCGCCAATAATGCCTGCGAGCAGCAAACCTAGCATCGCAGTTCGTTGATAGATACACATAATGCATGGCTCTAAGCCCATTTGATATTGGAAAAATAAAGCAACCACTTCAAATGTAAATGCAGTTAATGCTAATAAAACCCAAGGTGTGCGTTGCTGCGCTAAATTTGCTAACCAATTCATAGTATTTCCAAATATTAATATCTCAATGAGATTATGACTTAGTCATTAAACTAGGCGCAAGGGTAAATATGCTTTGTGACGATAAAAGCTGCTGGCAGATATTTAACAGCCTGCTTAAATGATTTAATGAAGTGACTTTACTTGTTAGTTTTGCTTCATCTGGTACAATCAGTCGGTTAATGGTTTTTAAATGAAGTAATGTGATAACTCGAGTGGGAATTGAATGAGAATTTTTAAAGCGAAAAGTCCAGCTGGATTTGCAGAAGAGTATATTGTTGAATCAATTTGGAACGGCGATTTCCCTCCTGGTTCTATACTCCCTGCTGAGCGCGAGTTATCAGAATTAATAGGTGTTACACGCACTACACTACGTGAAGTATTACAACGTCTAGCGCGTGATGGCTGGCTGACTATTCAACATGGTAAGCCAACCCGAGTTAATAATTTTTGGGAAACATCAGGCTTAAATATTCTCGAAACATTAGCCCGTCTTGATGAAGACAAAATGCCAGAGCTTACCGACCAACTTCTATCTGCACGAACTAATATCAGTGCCATTTATACCCGTGCGGCAATTAAGTTAGCACCAGATCGTGTGATTGAAATCTTATCGCAAAGTGACGAGTTAGAAGACAGCGCACAGGCTTTTGCTGATTATGATTATAAAGTACACCATGAGTTAGCTGTGGCAGGCAATAACCGAATTTATGTGCTTATTCTGAATGGCTTTAAAGGCTTCTATTCGAAAATTGGTTGCCATTACTTCTCCGATCCGGGCACTCGTCAACTAGCACGTCAGTTTTATAAAGACTTAACTATACTTGCTGAAAAGCGTGAACATGATGGCGCTATTTCAATGATGCGTAAATATGGTCATCAAACCGGTGAAATTTGGCAAAAGATCCGTGGTGATATGCCTGAAAATATTATGGATTAGTCATTATCACTCGTTAATAGCCTGCTCATGCAGGCTTTTTTATTCCTTTTACGTAGTGTTCTGTATTTTCGATGGTAGACATCGGAAAATACGATTGTTCTTTTAAGTCATTACTCTCTAAAATATTTTGACAATTATGCATGCCAGCCCTTGGTATTTTGTTTTTAGATCCCATATTAAAGGCAAGCATTGCGTAAGCAATAAAAAGCAAACTCAAATATTTGGAGAATAAAATGGGTGTATTAGTAGGCCGCCAGGCACCAGACTTTACCGCTGCAGCAGTATTAGGTAACGGCGAGATCGTAGATAGCTACAATCTTCACGAAAAAATCAAAGGTAAAAAAGCAGTAATCTTCTTTTACCCACTAGATTTCACTTTCGTATGTCCTTCTGAACTAATTGCTTTTGACAAGCGTTATGAAGAATTCCAAAAGCGTGGCGTTGAAGTAATTGGTGTTTCAATTGATTCACAATTCTCACACAACGCATGGCGTAACACTGCTGTTGCTGACGGTGGTATTGGCGCAGTTAAATATGCACTAGTTGCAGATGTTAAACACGAAATCTGTAAAGCGTATGACGTTGAGCATCCAGAAGCGGGCGTTGCATTTCGTGGTTCATTCTTAATTGATGAAGAAGGTAATGTACGTCACCAAGTAGTAAATGACTTACCACTTGGTCGTAACATCGATGAAATGCTACGTATGGTTGACGCGCTAGCGTTCCACAGCGAGCACGGTGAAGTATGTCCTGCTGGTTGGACTGAAGGTAAAAAAGGTATGGATGCAAGCCCTGCAGGCGTTGCTAAGTTCCTTTCTGAAAACGAAGGCGACCTATAATTTAGGCCCTAGTTTTTAAATAAGAAACCCGCCAACTGGCGGGTTTTTTGTTAGCGATAATAGTTAGAAAGAAAACGAAACTTTAGTATAAATATAACGCCCGCGGGGATTATGTACCGCCGATACATAGCCATATAAATCACTATCGCCATCACCGATCGCAAATGGTGGCTCTTCGTCAAATAAGTTATTTACACCAATCGAAATTTTGGTTGACTCGGTAATACGATAAGCGGTTTGCAAATCAACTAAAACTTGTGAATCAACCATTCTCGATGTGTTACTATCAAAATCCAGCGTGCCATCAAAATCAATATCAGGCGTATCTTCAAATTCACCGATATAACTGATATTTACATTAGTATTGAATTCGCCAAGCTCCCAATTGGTTGAAAACATCCAGCGGTGCTCAGGGTAGCCATATTCACCGGTATAATCGCGGCCGTCCTTTTCAAACTTGTCTTGGTATGCCCATTCTAAGTTGAACTTAAGTAAACCTAAATCATCCAATGAGTGGTTATAATTTGCAGAGAAATCAACGCCAGACACTTCTTGTGAAGAGACGTTCTCAAAGGTACTGTGAATTTTTTGGATCACCCCTAAGCTTTGTCCACCTTGTGGCGGCAGACGAACGCAGACGGTACTATTTTGGTTGTTACATTCTGCATCATAAATAGGGCCAAAGGCTTGTTCATCAATTTTGTTATCTTGGGTAATACTCCATACATCAATGCTAAAGCCAAGTTCAGCCATTGGCGCCCAAATAAAACCAAGGTTCCATGATTCCGATTCTTCAGCTTGCAAATCAGGGTTACCAGCAAATTGGATGTTGTAATCAAGTACATCACAATCCTCTCCCGTTGCTGCACAGCGATAGCTATCGACAAAAAATTGACTTTCTTCTGAAGGGCCTAGGCCTATTTGTGCTAGTGACGGCGCTCTAAAACCTTGTGCCCATGAGCCGCGAACGGTAATTTCATCGCTAGGAGCCCAACGTAGTGCTACTTTAGGGTTGGTTGTGGTGCCAAAGTCACTGTAATCATCATAGCGACCTGCCAGTTGTAGTTCTAAGCTATCTGCAAGGGGAATTGAGAATTCAACGTATGCTGCATATTGGTCGCGTTCAGCGGCCGCAGAAACAGACTCAGTACCAAAAATTAGACCGCGCTGAAATTGATCATCCGGGATGTCACTAACATCTTCTTCACGATACTCAATACCCGCAGCCATCATCACAACACTGTCGCCAAAACTAAATGCTTCACCAGTAATATTGGCATCAAAGGAGGTCATATGAGATTCACCACGGCGAACTAAGCTGGTGGTTATACGGTCAATGACAGCAGGATCGTTATATGTGCCGCCAAATGGGTTGTAGTTGCCGGCATCTATTTCTTGCTGTAAAAAATCAGTTCTTACCCAGCCTTGAGTTCTATCACCAGTTTGCATTGATTTACTACGGCCTTTTTGTACCGCCGCTTCCCAGCTCCAATCGCTAATTTCACCACGTAGGCCTGCAACAAAACGCAGTGTATCAGATTCAATATCCCACTGACGGGCACCCGCATCCACAGTACGATAGCGGCCAATTTCGATGTCTTGACCAAATGGATTGTTAGGATGATTACCTGGAACAGTTAAACCGGCATCTTCATCTAGCGGGGTAGGTGCACCTGCGGCAATCGAGGTATTATGTTGTACGGCCATTTCCATAAAGGCAGTAATACCATTATCAAAGTTATATTCAAACTGGGAAATTGCACCCACTCGTTCAGAAGCAGGAGCAATATAGCCAAATGGCCCATAATCAAATAAACAGCTGCCGCTAGATGTGGCGCTTTCAGCAGGACAATCAGGATCTATAGTTTTTACGCCGTCAACGTAGAAATAACCCGGGAATCCGCGTGATGAACGGAAATCTTGGCCACCATTTGCTGTTTGATCAGCAGTACCTAAACGGCCCATTTCATCTGATGATAAAGAGGTGTTTTTAAAATAATCAACTATCACTGACGCACTGCTTTTTTCGTTTGATGTTCCCCATACAATGCTTGCCGAGGTTTCTTCGTAGTTAGGGCCATCGGTGCCGCCGTAGCCTAAATTAACCTCTAAACCATCGATATCCTTTTTTAAGATAATATTTACCACACCTGCAACGGCATCTGAGCCATAAATTGCCGATGCACCATCTTTAAGAATATCAATACGCTCAATAGCAGAGACTGGAATGCTGTTGATATCAACAAATGAATTAGTGATGCTCTCAGCGAATGCGCTGATAGCCACTCGACGACCATTAATTAACACCAGTGTTGCATCAGCGCCTAAACCGCGTAGCGATACTGCTGCAGAGCCGTTAGCGGTCGAATCCTGATTATTACCGCGAGTAGAAAAAGTACCATTACCGGCAACAGGCATTCTTTCCAGTAATTGTTGTAGGTTGTCATAGCCCATATTATCGATATCGGCACGACTAATTGATTGTACTGGGGAAGGACCTTCAATATCAGTACGTTTTATCCGAGAACCCGTTACTTCAATGCGTTCAACTTTTTTTGCTTCGTCAGCAGCTAATGATTGAGAAGTATAACCTGTCGTTGCAAGTGCCAGTGTTACACAAGCGATTAGCTTAGGTTTAAATGGGAGTATTCTGTTCTTCATCCTTAAATCCTTGTTGTCATGTTAATTTTATCTGGTTAAATCAACCAGTAATATCAATACCATGTAAATATTGTGTTAGCAAATTGTTTGGTTTGGTTGTGTACTAAAATCGATACAGTTACGAGAATTTAGGGAGGAAAATAAAAACGCCTAACTGAGTTAGGCGCTTTTGAGGTTGTTTGGGTATATTAAACTTTATGTTTCATTAACCGTTCTTTTTCGCGAGACCAGTCTTTGTTTTTGCCGTCTTCACGTTTGTCATGCATTTTCTTACCTTTGCCTAAGTGAAACTCTAATTTCACCCAGCATTTTTTCCAATACATGGCAGTGGCGATCAATGAATAGCCGTCGCGCTCAGTTGCACCAACTAAACGATCTAGCTCGCGTCTGCTTAATAATAACTTGCGATAACGTAATGGATCGCAAATAACATGGGTTGAAGCGCTATTGAGTGGCTGTATTTGACTGCCAAGCAAAAACGCTTCGCCATTTTTAAGGTGAATGTACGTTTCAGAGATGTTTACTTTACCAGCTCGGATGCTTTTTACTTCCCAGCCTTGCAGTTCAACACCAGCCTCAAACTTGTCGTGTAAAAAATACTCATGACGCGCCTTTTTATTGAGCGCGATAGTATTACTTGTCGATTTAGATGAATTTTTCTTAGCCATAGTGGCCCATATTATACGTAAAGCTCTGCTTTTTACATCGATTTTTTATTTTTGCCAATAAAAAAGTGTCAGTAAATAAAGCGCCAGGAAAGTTTGGGGAAAAACGCAAAGCTTGCTAAAATTCGCCCACACAGTTGGGAGTGAGTATGCCACAAATAGAAAAAAGTGCGCTAGTAATGTATAGCAGCAAAGAAATGTTTGATTTAGTCAATGATGTGGATGCTTATCCTGAATTTTTACCACATTGCTCCGATGCGAAAATTATTGCTCAGCAAGATAATACTATGACCGCGAGTTTAGAAATCTCTAAAGCGGGTATAAAAAAGTGGTTTACCACTGAAAACACATTTGCAGACGAAAATACCGTGACATTACGTTTGGTGGATGGACCATTTAAAGCGTTGCAAGGGCGTTGGCATTTTCAGGTGCTGGATGATAACGCATGTAAAGTGCAGTTACAGCTTGAGTTTGAATTTTCCAGTAAGCTCATTGAGCTGGCGTTTGGCCGGGTGTTTAATGATGTCGCAAAAAACATGGTGAATGCATTTACTCAGCGAGCGAAACAAGTATATGGTCCACGATTATGATAAAAGTTGAAGTAGTATATGCCTTACCGACCACAGCAACCTGTTTACTGGTTGAAGTGCCTACAGGAACAACCGCTGAAGAGGCGGTGATCCAATCGGGTATTCTTGCAAAGTGCCCAGAAATTGATGGTTTAGCGCTTACATTAGGAATTTGGAACCGTACTTGTAAGCTGAGTCAAGTCGTTGAAGATGGTGATAGAATTGAAATTTACCGGCCTTTAATTGCCGATCCTAAAGATGCCAGACGCAAACGTGCGGAAAAAGCTAAAGATGAAGGGCGTGCAAATAAAATCACCGGTGGACGACCACTTGATAAAGCGAAATAATTAAACTAAACAAAAAAGGTTAGCCGTAGCTAACCTTCTCATTTTAATCTTGCGTGTTTTCGTGATTACTGTTCAAGCGGCGTGTTAAATTCGGCGGGTTGTTCGTAGTCACCACTAATTGACTGCAACTTTTCATTTTCAAACACAATGGTCAGTGATTTGCGTTGTTCATTATCACGGCCAAGATTGAATGAATATAAATAGTGCCAGGTGTTTTTATCGAAAGCGTCTTCAGCTACCGGTTTACCTAATACATAAAGCACTTGCTCTCGGCTCATATTGACACGAAGTTTATCAACATCGCTTTGTTCTAAAAAGTTACCTTGTGGGATATTGATACGATAAACCCAACTAGAACAACCTGCGGTTGCACTTAATGTGAGAGCAACGATAAACCAAAGAGAAAAAGTTTTTAACGACTGCATTGTTTGTTTGGATCCTTATTTTTTATAAACTGCATGATACCGATTAGTCACCTAAGGTAAAACCCCTTTAGGCAAATGTTTGTGACTTAATTTTAACTATTGATGTTTGGAGCGTAATTTTGACCTCGCAGCCCGCTAAAAGTTTAACTAACTCGGAAAATAGTACGCAAATCAATCTCTCTACTTGGTCGCTCTATATTGTACAAACACGTTTAGGTCACTGGTATACAGGAATAAGTACGGATGTTGAGAAACGTTTTACTGTGCATCAAGCGGGTAAGGGCGCTAAAAACTTAAAAGGAAAAGGACCATTAACGCTAATTTATCAATGTGAAGTGGGTACTCGTAGTGAGGCGACGAAACTTGAAATTAAAATTAAACAGTTAAGTAAAGCACAAAAACGCGTGTTTGTTGCTACAGGACAGCAGCCTAAAACTTAGTCATATCAAGTTGAGCAATAAATTGTGTAATATAATTGACGGCCTCTATATATAGCTGCTGATCGATATTACTGAGCTGATCAGAACTTTTGTGGTGATGTGGATCATACCCCATGCCAAAATAGATATACGCAAACCCCGCTTTAGCAAATGCGTAATGGTCGCTAGCGCGACGCCAATCTATCTTTTCGCCTGTGTTTAGGCGATTCATAATATTTGACGAGCTGGTTACTTTAACTTTTATTGTATCGCTGGATATTGCAGCGAGTTGATGCTGTAACGCCTGGCGCTGCGCATTTGCAATAAAGGCATACAAGGTTTTTTTTGGGCGACTAACGGCTAACATATCTAAATTAATATTGAGCACGGTTATGGAGTCGTCAAGCTGTAATTGGCTAACAAAAAACTCCGCGCCATGTAAGCCATTTTCTTCAGCATCGGTGGCAACAAAGCTAAGTTGAAAGGGCAGTGGCGCCCCAGCAAATTGAGCGGCGATAAATAGTAGTGCACTGACGCCACTGGCATTGTCGTTAGCGCCGGCATACAAGTTATGGCCTTGCTTACCTAAATGATCGTAATGGGCTGTGAGTATCACATGTGCTTTAACCGGGTGCTTAGGCATTAAGGTCGCTACTACATTTTGTCCTGACATTTCAGTAAAAAAACCAGCGGTGTACTTAAATGGTTGTAACTGACTGTCATAGTCAAGTTGCTGCAAGCGTTGATTAATGAATTGAGCAGTTGCAATAGCATCATCTGTATTGGTTTTACGGCCATTTAAGGCCGCTGAGCTGAGGTAATTTAAATCACTAATGAGTTGCTGGCTTGCAACGTGTCCATGCGCTGGGATAGATAGTAAAACAATTACAAATAAAGTAATCAGTTTAATGGTTATTTACCTTCACAGTCATGGCCCTGAGAGCCTGTAATTTGTTGTGATAACGTTGTTTATCGTGCTCAAAATCAGCGTGCTTATTAGCAAAACGTAGTTGCGTATAGGCTTGTTTAAAATCACCTAATTGATAATAGGTGCGCGCTAAGCCAAAGTAGCTATCATGGATCTGTCTATCAATAAGTTTGGCTTTGTTAAAGTGTTTAATAGCATCTTGATAGTTTTTAATCAGGTACGCATCGTTACCTAAAGCAACATGATAATATGGATTAGTTTGCCGTTTTAAGTCAAGCTTAGTCAAAATCTCATCAGCAAGCTCACCCCGTTCGGTAAGTTGATACAGCAGTGCTAAATTGCCCAGTGCAGTGTTATTGTCAGGGTTTAGTGCTATTGCAAAGTTATAGGCTAGTTCGGCGTTCGCGTATTGTGAATGTAAGCGCAGTAATACCGCTAAGTTCCCCCAAGCACCAGAATAGTTTTCATCCGTCTTTGTGGCAGCTAAAAAGTAGCTATAGGCCAAGTCATGTTGCCCATTTAGCATCGCTGTTGCGCCTTTGTTGTTATAAAACATAGCGGTAATTCGTTGTTTAGTGATTGGTGTCGTTTTAAATTTTTCCCCACGTGAATTAGGATCAAAATCAATGACGAGTGAATTTTCGCTAGTATAAAGGTAAGTGATATTGCTATTGGTATTGCTATTGCGACGCTGTGTAACGACTAAATTTATGTGACCAGTTAATAAGTTATAGCCGTTACTAACTGCCCAATATTCAGGGATATGTACTGTTTGAAATTGCCCATCTAGCCCTAAATATTCTGCCATGCTATAAGCTAAAATCGATAAAGATAAACAATTGGCATTTAAGTCGCTATAAGCTTGATTGGCCGTTAGCGTTGCTCCAGCTTGATATGACAAAGACGCATCACCATTTTCTAATAAAAAGTTTAATAGCTTTTTGGTGTTATTTAAATCACGTTTATGAGTTGGGAAGGCTAAATCAAGTTGCTGGGTTATTTTATCGTTTAAAACAAATATTTCAGTACTATTTTCAACAGGCAATACGGTGAAGGATGGGTTATTTGTCATCTCTGGTGCAATCAATGCCGGTTTTTTATGGGTATTAGTACACGCTGATAAACTGCACAGCAACAATATAGCGACTAACTTAGTAGGTAACGTTAGTGTTGTCATAATCACACCCCAACTAAAGACTGACTTATTAAGTTTAGCCTATTTTTAGATGGAGTGGATATTAACTGTTACAAACTGTGTCAGTGTTTTTCAAAGGTGGCGACTAAACTTGCTAGTGTTTGCGCACTAGTCGCGAGGTCTTTGATTGCTTGCTCGGTATCGATTTGCTCGCGCATTGCCATATCACTGATCTCACTGATTTGTTCAATATTACGACCAACATCAGCAACTACGCTACTTTGCTCTTCAGTGGCTGTTGCAATCAAGGTTGCCATATCATTTATTTCATTAGCGGTATTAGTAATAGCGTCAAGTAGCTGCACAGAGCTTTGCATGTTGGCAACACTGTGTTGCGCTTTGTTTTTTGAAAGTGCAATTTGCTCAACTACATTTGTCGCTGTTTTTGCCAGCTCTTCAATCATTGTTTGAATTTCAGTGGTTGATTGCGAGGTACGATTGGCCAGTGCCCTCACTTCATCTGCGACGACAGCAAAGCCACGGCCGTGCTCACCAGCGCGCGCCGACTCAATGGCAGCATTTAGTGCAAGTAAGTTAGTTTGCTCTGAGATACCACGGATAGAATCTACGATACTCGCGATTGTTTGAGTTTTATTTGCAAGCTCGGTCACTTGCCCTGTAATTGTATCAATATCACTAGCAAGGGCAGTAATACTTTGCTGGCTTTGCACTACTTGCTGGTGGCTTTGCAATGTATTCGCTTTGCTGTCTTCGGTTAGCTTTGCAGCAGTTGCAGCGCTGTGGGCAATTTCTTGTACTGTTGCCCCCATTTCGTTGATTGCAGCTGCAACTGAAATTGTTTGCTCTTTTTGATTATCCATAGCTTGAGAATTGCGTTTGGCTTGGGCAAATACCTGATCTGAGCTTTGACGAATTTCTAAACTTTCGTGTGAGACTTGGGCAATCGCTGTTTCAATTTTATCAATGAATTGATTAAAGCCATTACTTAATGCTGCAAGTTCTGGTTGCTCACTGTGTGGCAACCTATATGCTAAATTAGCATCCCCCGAGCCTAAGCGAGTAAATAATTCAGCCATTTTTGACAGCGGTGATGACAATGAACGAGCTAACAAGAAACTGATCACACACGCAAGTAGTGCAATAACAATCGCAAAACTTAAAATCTGCCATTGTAATGTGGTGATCCCAGCAAACACTTCTGCTTTTGGTACTTGTGCAACGACATAAAGTTGGGTGTTTTTAATCGGACTCGCTGCTATGAAAAACGCATCGCCATTGAGTTGGATTTCTTGTAAGTTAAATTCATTACCTGTTAATAAGCGGCGGCTAATTTGCGCACCATATAAGGTATCTAGGTTTGTTTTACCTACGGTGTTGACGTTTTGATGGAGTTTAATTAGGCCATCATTATCAACAATAAATACAAAACCAGTTTGCTCTATTGTAAATCTGTTCAGTAGCGCTTGCATATCATCAATACTTTTTGCAAGTCCTGTTAAACCAATGCCATTTGTTTGCTGATGATTCACAAACATTTTCATATCACCATTTGGCTCTTGGTACAGGCTGATTGAATAGGGGAGCTGCGATTCTTTAAAATCAAAAAACCAGCCATCTTGCTGATGATCTAATACGCGTAAAAAGCCCTCTTGATTCCAATATTGAGCTGTATCGCGGTTAGCCCACGAAGCAGTCGCTAAATCGTATTGTTTTACCACGCGATTTAGCTCACTAACTAATGTTTGATCATTGTTATCGCCACTTTTAGCCCACGCTACAATGAACTGGTTACTCGATAGTTGCTCGGCAGCGCTGAGTAATTTATTGATTTCTAGGCTAATGTAATTATCGATCGCTTGTAATTTACTTGGTAGCTCTGATTGGATCATCCGTTGTTCAATAATGGTTTTGGCTGATAGCAGTGCGGTAATACCAATAAAACTGGCAACGGATAACGCAATGACGATCCCTAAAATAGTGATTTTACGGGTGATACTGAGGCTTTGATAAGACATTGTGGGCACTAAAGTTACAAATTATTGGGTACATTTTAGCATGGTTTTTTCGGATAGTTCTATCATCGAGTAGAGTAATAGCTCACAACCTAACTTTTCTAAGTTGTAATTTGGCAACGAAATGAAAAAGCCCACTGCATTGAGCATGTGGGCTTGGTTTCTAACAAGCGAAACTTTTATTGTCCAGGGTATTAAACAATCTTTTTCATCGCTGACATATAGCCGCGTAATTTAGTGCCAATGATCTCAACAGGGTGCTCACGCAGTGACTTGTTGATTGCAATTAGTGTTTGGTTATCCACATGGTTGCTGCGCTCACCTAAACCGCGACCAATAACATCGGTATCGATATTTTGCATAAAGTCTTGTAATAGCGGTAAACAGGCATGGTTATACAAGTAACAGCCATATTCAGCAGTATCAGAAATGGTGCGGTTCATTTCAAATAACTTTTTACGCGCAATGGTGTTAGCAATAAGTGGTGTCTCATGTAATGACTCATAGTAGGCAGATTCAGCGATAATGCCTGCTGCCGTCATGGTTTCAAATGCGAGTTCAACACCGGCCTTAACCATTGCAACCATTAAAATACCGTTATCAAAAAACTCTTGCTCAGTAATTTCAACATCACCTGCTGGGGTTTTCTCAAAATTAGTTTCTGCGGTTTCTGCACGCCATTTTAAAAGGTTTGCATCATCATTGGCCCAATCTTCCATCATTACCCGAGAGAAAGTACCATCGATGATGTCGTCTTGGTGTTTATTGTAAAGCGGGCGCATAATTACTTTTAATTCTTCACTTAACTCAAATGCTTTTACTTTTGCAGGGTTCGATAAACGGTCTAGCATGTTGGTCACACCGCCGTATTTTAGCGCTTCAGTTACAACTTCCCAGCCGTATTGAATTAGCTTTGATGCGTAACCAGCATCAACACCTTTTTCGATCATTTTATCAAAACATAAAATAGAACCGGTTTGTAGCATACCGCAAAGGATGGTTTGCTCACCCATTAAGTCTGACTTAACCTCAGCAATAAATGATGATTTCAATACACCTGCACGGTGGCCACCAGTACCTGCTGCATACGCTTTTGCTTGTGCTAAGCCATGGCCTTGAGGGTCATTTTCAGGATGAACGGCAATCAGTGTTGGTACACCAAAACCGCGCTTATACTCTTCACGTACTTCAGAACCTGGGCATTTAGGCGCAACCATTATTACGGTGATATCGTCACGTACTTGCATGCCTTCTTCAACAATGTTGAAACCATGTGAGTAGGCAAGTGTTGAACCTTGCTTCATCATTGGCATAATCGCGTTAACAACCGCGGTATGTTGTTTATCAGGTGTTAAGTTTAAAACGACATCAGCGGTTGGAATCAATTCTTCGTAAGTACCTACAGTAAAACCGTTTTCAGATGCATTTAAAAAAGATTGACGGCGTTCAATGATGGCAGAATCACGTAATGTGTAAGACACGTCTAAGCCTGAATCGCGTAAGTTTAGACCTTGGTTTAAACCTTGTGCACCACAACCAACAATAACAAGTTTTTTGCCTTTCAGTGCAGCAACGCCATCGGCAAATTCAGCCGGATCCATAAATTCACATTGTGCTAGCTGAGCTAGCTGCTCACGTAAAGGAAGAGTATTAAAATAATTCGCCATTGTTAGTATCCTATCTATTTCATATTTTGTTAGATGCAAAGCATTTTGCCTTGCTTGAAACTACCATAAGGAAAATTTAACCTTGCGTAAAATGATATATTTGAATTAAAGTATTTCATAAAGTGAAACGTGGCAGTTTTAAAAATCAGAATGAGAGACCCGAATGGATCATAAGCGCTTACATTATTTCTTAGCACTTGCTAAAACGTTGCACTTTGCCCGCGCAAGTGAACTGTGCCACATTAGTGCGCCAACGCTCAGTCGCAATATCAAGCAACTAGAAGATGAGGTGGGGGTAACACTGTTTAGCCGTGATAATCGCAGCGTAAAACTAACTCGCGAAGGAGAGTCTTTTATTGATTATGCCAATGCGACACTGACTAATTGGCAGCGTTTTCGCTCGAATGTACAAGATCCAGAGCAAACAATTTATGGCAAAGTAAGTATTTATTGCTCAGTTACGGCGTCCTATAGTTTTTTACATCAAATGTTAGAGCAATTGCGCTTGCAACATCAACATATAGAAATAAAACTGAATACAGGCGACCCAGCAGTTGCCATTAATCGTGTTTTGGATGGTCATGAAGCGATGGCCATTGCAGCCAAACCCGATAAGTTACCGCCACAAATTGCATTTGCCAGTATTGGCTACTCGTCATTGGTGTTTATTGCGCCACGCAATGCATCATTGCTCACCGAAAAGCTGGCTCGGTTTGGCGATAATATTGATTGGTCTGAGCTTGAGTTTATTGTGCCGGAGCAAGGTTTTACCCGTCAGCGGTTAGAGCAGTGGTGGCGAAAGCATGGTATTAATGCCAAAATATACGCACAAGTGGCAGGGCATGAAGCCATGGTATCTATGGTAAGTTTAGGGCTTGGCATTGCGATGGTGCCAAAGATTGTATTAGACAACAGCCCGTTAAAAGATCGTGTTCAGGTGTTAAGCGATCAAAAAGAAGCACCGCCAGGTTTTGAAATTGGCTTAGCTGTGTTACATAAAGCGCTGCCAGATGCAGCATTAAAAGCATTATGGGAAATTGCGCAATCATTGAAAGATGTCAATAGCTTAGCAAGTTGATCTGAGTATAAACTACTGCTTCGAATAGTTGTTATTTTTACCTAAAACAAATCCACATGTATCAAAAGTGTGAATGATTGTAATCAGCTAGGGATTAGTTATTAATAGCTTGCTATTATACAGTCACTAGCTTGGGTTTTCTTGGCATACATAATAATAATGACGTTAAATATTAACACCCTTACTGCACTTTGCGTGTCTTTGTGGTTTGCTTCGCCTTGTTTTGCGCAGCAGTCAGAAATTGATCCGGTGCAAAACATCACAATAGATCAGTGGCACCTGAGCCTAAACCTTGGCTTGGGTGTGATGAGTAATCCTTTAAAAGGGGGAGATGACTTACCGCTAGTTGTGATCCCCGAAGTAGCCTATTATGGCGAACAATTCTTTTTTGACAATGGCCGTTTAGGCTATAGCCTCTCACAAGACACGCCACATATATTTAACTTGGTCAGCGAATTTAATCCTGAAACGCGTTTTTTTGTCGATTGGCATCCAAGCAATATTTTTGCATTAACATCTGCTAATTCATTATCGACGAGTAATAATGAGTTACAAAGTCAGCAACCTCGCCTTGATATAGAACAGCTAGATAAACGCAAATGGGCGCTGGATGCAGGCATGAGCTATCATTATGTATTCAAGCAGCATGTTTTCTCAGTGCAAGCATTAGCCGATGTGTCAGGTGTATATGAAGGGTGGCGCAGTGCCTTGCAATGGCAAATGCATAACAACATTGGTGAGCTAGTTATTAAACCAAGTATGGGGATCTGGTATAAATCGGCTGCATTGAATACGTATTTCTATGGTGTATCGGCGAAAGAGTCTGCAAATGGTGCAATTGAGGTTGGTAGTAGTTGGCAGCCTTATGCTAAAATAGATGCCCGTTGGCCCTTAAATGATGCCAATTCTTTGCGTTTTCATTTGGCTTACTATGATTATTCGGCCTTAGATGACAGTCCGCTGTTTGAGCAAACGTATTCAATGACTGCCTTTATAGGATTCGATCATATTTTTTAATATGAAGTATTTACAACTTGGTGTGTGCATCGTTTTTTTGTTGATTTTGCCAGAGCAGGCTGTCGCAAAGAAAGATATATTAACAGTAACTCCAAAAGTCTGTGTGGTTTCCGAACAACAAGAATTTTGTGATCTTGATTTGAAATTTGCGATAAATTTGCCCTATAAAATGGATGTATGTTTGTATCATGAAAAGCAACAACTGCAGTGTTGGCAACAACTTACCAAAGAACGATTCAATCATAAAGCGCGTGTTCAGGTTGAAACCATATACTCCCTAGTCAATCCTCACACGGATGAACTGCTGGCGACCACACGTATTGAAGTACAGAGTACTCGCGCTAAAACCACTCGGCGCCGATTACGTTCACCGTGGAGCTTTTTTTAATCTTGGAGCTGCAAATGGCAAAGATCTTACTTGTAGAAGATGATTTAGGGTTACAGCAATTAACTCGTGATTATCTTGAAAATAATGGCCTTGAAGTGGCGGTGTTAGACCGTGGCGATGAAGTATTTACTTACCTTGAGAATAATCCCGTTGATTTAATGATCCTTGACGTTATGCTGCCAGGTAAAGATGGCTTTAGTGTTTGTCGACAAGTGCGTGATAAGTTCAGCTTACCTATCTTAATGTTGACAGCCAAAGGCGAAGATTTTGACCAAGTAATAGGTTTAGAATTAGGCGCCGATGATTATGTTATAAAACCAGCAGAGCCAAGAGTTTTACTTGCCCGTATTAGTGCGCTATTACGCCGTGGTCAAGCATCTGTAAAAGCACCGGAAGAATTACAATTTGGTGATTTAGCGATAGATAAAACCAGCCGTATTGTGCGATTGAGAAATAACGAAATTACCCTGACTTCCCATGAATTTGAATTACTTTGGTTATTAGCTTCAAACGCTGGAGAAGTGCTGAGCCGCGAACATGTACACCAACACATGATAGGTCGTCAGTATGATGGTTTAGACCGTACGGTTGACGTTCGTGTCTCACGCATTCGTAAAAAATTGGGTGATAACAGTGATAAACCTTACCGCATTAAAACGGTTTGGGGGCAAGGTTACCTATTTGTCTCCGATGCATGGGGTATGTAACTGTTAATGGGGAAACTATTCGCAAGTTTGTATTTGTATATTATAGTTTCCTTGTTTTTAGTAAGTGGGGTGATAGAACAACTTTGGCCCTACGAAGATACCCAGCAACAACTTTCTCTCGATGATGAGTTCGGCCAATCTCTTTGGTTGTTAACTCAAAGCCCCGAAGGTATCGACAACATTGGCTCTCGGTTCCAAAGTAAGGTTGTGCAAAAGCAAGACCTTATGCTGCCAAAAGAGCAACGTGAAGCGCTTACAAAGCACCACTATATTTATGTTTTTGATCAGCAACAACGTGCTATTTGGTATATTGCACTTGACGCTGAAAAATTATTGCAAGTAGGTCCAATTACTGTGCTATCACCGGTATTTCCATCGGTTTGGCCTTATCTATTATTGTTGTGTGTGGTGGGAGTTCCGGTTGGTTTATGGAGCTTTTTATTATGGCGGGATTTTGCCAAATTACGCTTGGCGTGTGAAGCCGTCGATGGCTCACAAGACTTTGAACTGAGCGCTACCTCGAAATCATTTTTCTTACCAATCACAGACACTTTAAGCGCGATGCAACAACGGATACAACATTTATTAACCGCGCAGCAAGAGCTTACTTCATCGGTCTCTCATGAATTCAGAACCCCACTGGCGCGTTTAAAATTTGCGTTAGCTATGTTAGAAGATAAAGTGACAGACGAAAAAGCTTTTGATTACATCGATAATATGCAGTTGGATATTGTTGAGCTGGAATCCTTGGTAAAAGAAATGCTCGATTATGCGCGTCTTGATAGCCAACAGCCAAACCTTAAGGTGCAAACATGTAACTTAGTCCAGTTGTTAGAAAGTGTTATAACTAAACTTGATTTTGCAACCCAGATCCAGCTCAATACGCAATTACCACTAAACTGCACTTACATTTGTGATAGCCATTTTATTGCCCGTAGTGTGCAAAACTTAGTGGGTAATGCACTTAAATATGCCCGCCATGAAGTCAGAGTTAGCCTCATCGAAAATGCCCAGCAGGTTATTATAAGTGTAGAAGATGATGGCCCAGGTATTGACCAAGCACAATGGGATACGGTATTTAAACCCTTTGCTCGACTTGATAAAAGCCGCGATAAAAAAACCGGCGGGTTTGGACTCGGCTTAGCCATTGTGGCGAAAATTGTTTCTTGGCATCAAGGCAGTTGTGCGTTATCGCATTCAGAACTCGGCGGTGCTAAATTTACGATTAGCTTACCTAAGTAACGAGCCTATTAATTTCTTATTATGCAAAAAAAAAAGCGCCATATAGGCGCTTTTCCACGGTTAAAACCAAAAATCAACAAGTAGCAAATTAATAGACCCACTGAATGTGGTTAAGTTCCATGATTTTTAATTTCTTTTATAATTTTCTAATAACGGCATTAGCATCTGTTCTAAACCATTGAGCTTCACTTCATACATCATCGCTAATTGCGCACCTAAGGCGCCCTTTGGAAAGCCTTGCTGCTTAAACCAAACTAAATAGGGTTCAGGCAGTAACAATAGGGGACGGCCTGCATATTTCCCGAATGGCATTTTAGTATTGATCGCTATTTTTAATAGTTCTGGATCCATGAGAGGACTTTAGCAGTTGAATTTGATAAGCAGTGTATTATAAAAGAAGGGAAGAAAATAGGCTGTGACGGGCATGAAACAGCCTATTTAATGAGGGGAGTAGGCCCTCATTTTTTACTAGTGGATCTGGTGTTGTCGTTTTTTAGAAAATCCGAGTTGTTCAAGTCTGTTTATAATCGAAGGATCATCAATACGATTTGGGGTTTCGCTATCACGCAAGAAATGATCTTCTGGTACTTGGTAAGCATCGAGCATTTTTTGAAATAATACAGCGCGCATTGTTAATGCTGTCATCCCATTTCTTTGTATTTCATCAAGGCGATTTTGAAGTTCAACCAGTTTTGGGTTGCTTACATCATCCGCCACGGCTTGAAATTGTGTAGCAAACTTATTTTTCATCTAAAAACCTTATTTAATAGCAAAGAGTAAAATGCTGATGAATTCGTATGCAAAAGTACTAAAGAACTATTTATGTTTCTAAAAAGAGATACTTACGGATTAACCAACAAATGAAGTGTACTCTTTTTTTGTGGCTAATTACCAATTTGGATGTAAAGCTTTGTAAATGCGCTTGACTCTTATTTCGGAACTTTTACGAGGGGTTTTTAGACGTCTAGATGTAAGATTATGAAAATTAGATGAAAATAGTTCTCAGTACCTTACACAGTACTGAGAACGCTATTTATATTAAGGAAATAATTTTTGTTTTACGTGTTCAGCAAAGCCACTACCGGCCTCTAAATAGAAGTTATAGGTGGAATCAACACCCATATCTTCTAATTCTTTTTGCTGATCTGGGTAATTTGCAATGGCTGTTACTTGACCTTGATAGCCCGATGCTTTTAGTTGCTCTAAGGCAAAAATATTTTGCATGTGCTTTGGCATCGCCAGCATGATCATTTCTACATGAGAATGGTTCACCCGTTGCCAAAAGTCTGGATCGGTGGCATCGGCTAAGAGTGCCTTACGGCCGCGACTAACATGCTTTTCAACTACTTCGGGTTTGATATCAACACCTGCAACAACGCCTGGGTGAGTTATATGGATTGTTTCGTATGCCCCTGTACCGATGCGACCCATACCAAAAATAACTATTTTGGTATCATTTAGATTCACGGGGAGTTCTTTTGCTAAACGGGTTGGGCTTTCAAAACGCAGCAACCACGCTTCGATCTTGACATAAATTTCGTTTGAGCGTTTATTTAATGGAGAAGCAACAATAAAAGTAATGGAAACAGCAATCGCCATCACAGCAAGCCATTCAGCGGTAATTAAACCACTACTGGCTGCTACCATGCAGACGATAAGACCAAACTCACTATAATTAGCAAGGCTAAACGAGGTTAATAAAGAAGTTCGTGCGCGTAATTTAAAGGCATTTGTTAATGCATAATATAAAACCACTTTAATTGGTAGAACCAATACGATAATAGTCGCTATCATTAGTGAATTTACAGTAAGCTCAGCACCTAAGCCTATGGTTAAGAAAAACCCGACTAAGAGAATTTCCTTAAGATTAAGTAATGATTTGGCAAGTTCACTGGCTTTTTTATGGGGTGCAAAAATCATCCCGATGATCAGTGCCCCTAAATCGCCTTTTAAGCCTGCAAATTCAAATGCGTGGTAACCAACAACCAGGGCAAAGAAAAAGCCAAACAACGGCAGCAGTTCACCGTGTTTAGAGCGGTTCAATACCCAAAACATCACAGGACGCAACAGAGGCAAGGCAACTAACAGTGCAAAAGCCCAACCATTAGGCGTTTTACCTGTACTAATGGCGAGAAAAATGACCGCGAAAATATCTTGCATGACCAAAATACCAATGGCTATCTTACCATGGAGGCTGGCCATTTCTCCGCGCTCTTCAAGCACTTTAACGGCAAATACGGTACTGGAAAAGCTAAAAGCAAAACCAACAAGTAAGGCACTTTGCCAACTAAGATCAACAAATAATGGCAATGAAAGAGCACCAAGTAGGAGCATTAAACTGCAAAAAATAGCGCTGCTAATAATAATATGTAACGAGGCAGGCGCCCAGACCTGCGGTTTGATAAGCTGACCTACCTTTAGTTTTAAACCAATACTAAATAGCAGTAATGTGACCCCTAAATTAGCTATCGTATTAAGTAACTCTGTGGTTTTAAAGCCTGATAAGTTGAGCACAAAGCCGGCAATTAGAAAGCCGATTAGTGGGGGAAGTTTCAGTTGATAAACGGCAAAGCCACACACAAATGCGACTGCAAAATATAATAGTTCCATAATTCTTAGTATCACTTCATTTGGGGTGTCAGTGTAGCGAAATATCAGCATTTATGAAAATCATTCGTGCATATTGTGAGTATAAAGTAGGCTCATAGCGATGACGTGTGTATGAAAAATGCGCAGTTAGTCAGTTATTGATATAAAAAGTCAATAAATAGCTATTTTTTCACTGACAGCAGCTTTTAAATATGGTTAAGATGCAATAACAAAGGAATTTAAGCGTGATTCAGATTTAAGTGAGTTAGGCTTAAGGAGAAATAGATGTTTAAAAAAATATTAGCATCAGTCGGTATTGGTGCTGCAAAAGTGGATACCGTGCTTGAAACTGAGCACTTACAACCTGGGCAATTATTTAATGCCCAAATCGTGATCACCGCAGGAGACGTAAGCCAAGAAATTACAGGCCTTGATTTAGCATTAATGACACGTGTGAAAGTTGAAGGTGAAGACGGCGCTTATTTTACGAATCATATTATCGATAAGTGGCGTATAACTGATATCGGCACGATTGAGCCAGGTCAGCAAAAACACATTCCATTTGAAGCACGCTTACATTCTGAAACCCCAATCACCGAAATTAATGCCGGTTATAACCAATCACATGTTTGGCTTGAAACCGGACTGGATATTGACTTAGCGCTCGATCCTAAAGATAAAGATCAGCTACATATTTATCCAAATGATGCGGTAACGACCTTTATGGAAGCTATGGATAGACTTGGGTTTAGTCTAGTGAAAGCGGATGTTGAAAAAGGCTTTTTACGCGCCAGCACATTTAATTCTGTTTCTGGCTGTTATCAAGAACTTGAATATAAGCCAAATAGCCGCAGCTTATTTGGCATCCAAGAAATTGAATTATCATTTGTGCCAGAAGCCCACAAAACCCATGTTTTAATCGAACTTGACCGTGGTTTTCGTGGCGATGGTTATGTTGATTTAACCATCGAACATGATCATGTAAATCTGTCCCGTCTATGCGATCAGTTAGAACGTTTGTTTGCTTAGCGGTTAATTGAGCCACTTGCAAATTAAGCGCAAGAATAGCCCAGTATCGACTGGGCTTTTTTATGTTAGGAGTTTTTATGCAATTAGTTAGTAAGCTATTTTCCGAGCTTAGTACTGACGAGTTGTTTGCTATTATGCGCACTCGCGTCGATGTGTTTGTGGTTGAGCAGCAATGTCCATACCCAGAGCTAGATAATGTTGATTGTATGGCGGACACTGCGCATCTTTATTGGCTTAATGGGCAGCAACTAGGTGCTTATGCTCGATGCTATAACAAAAATGCACAGTACAGTGCTATTGGCCGCGTTTTAGTGGAGCAATCGCAAAGGGGGAAGGGGCTTGCCCCGCTGTTGGTTAATGAAGCGATCCAGCTATGCTTTAAGCAATGGCCTGACAAAGATATCTATATAGGAGCGCAAACATACTTGCTTGGTTTTTATCAGTCACTGGGCTTTCAATGTACAGGTGAAGTCTACTTAGAAGATGGCATAGAACACCAAGATATGATTTTAATAAACCGCTCAATGTAATGAGCGGTTTATTTTGAGGGTAGCTTAGTTAGCCCAGCAGTGAAGTGATAAACACTAAACCAATGGCTATAGGGCAAATAAACTTAATGTACCACGGCCATATTTTCCAAAATAGGCTGTTAGCTACGTCTGGGCAACCTTGCTTAATTTCATTAAGTAATGAATTGCGATACCAGATCCAGCCGACAAATAAACAGCACATCAAGCCTAGGATTGGCTGACCAAACTTAGTGGTTAGCGCAATAACCAAACCAAACAAACTTTCAAAATTCAGTAGTATGGTAAAGCTGACTAAGGCAATCACAGCGCCAATCAACCAAGTTGCAGTAACACGACCCATGGCAAAACGCTCGACCGCATAGGAAACTGGCGCTTCTAGCATTGAAATAGATGAGGTTAATGCGGCAATACTCATCAGTGCAAAAAATGCAAAGCCAACGAATAAGCCTATAGCGCCCATGCCATCAAATAGTGCAGGTAATACTTGAAATACTAAGGTGTCTTCAGAAAGTAACTCGCCGCTGGCCGAGAATATTTCAACTCCTTGCGCTTGTGCAACATACATGGCAGGGATAATAAGTAACCCGGCAACAAAGGCGATAAATACATCAATCAGAGTCACGTATGCACCAAGGGAAACGAGGTTTTCCTTTTTACTGATATAAGAGCCGTAAATAATCATTACACTGGTGCCTAGCGATAATGAGAAAAAGGCTTGGCCGAGAGCGCTGACAAGTAGGCCAGGATCTAAAATCGACTTGAAATCAGGCACTAAGTAAGCTTTAAGCCCGGTCATAGCGCCTTCTTGCATCATCACATAAACAATTAATGCAAATAAAATAGACAACAAGGCTGGCATTAAACGCTTTGACCACTTTTCTATGCCATTTTCAACACCGCGACTAATAATTGCCACAGTCAGAATGATAAACCCAGCTGTAAATATGAGGTTTCTCGAGAGTGATTGTTCACTTAACCATATAGATGCGGTTTCGCTGCCTGCTAAGGTCGCAATAGGTTCAATGGTTGCACTGATCATCCAACCAGCCACAATAGCATAAAAGCTAAGAATCAAACCTGCGCAAATAATACCACCAAAACCGACTATAAATGCAAAGCGATTTTGGCTTGCGGTATTTGAAATTTTGCGTAATGAACTCACTGCATTAGCTTGGCCGTGACGACCAATTGTAAGTTCTGCCATCAATGCTGGGTACGCTAAACAAAATGCTAAAATAAGATACGCAATTAAAAAAGCGGCGCCCCCATTGCTCGCGGTTTGGGTTGGGAAGCCCCAAATATTACCAAGCCCGACAGCAGAACCTGCTGCAGCCATAATGAATCCAAAACGGGAGCTAAACTCCCCTCTGACTGCGCTCATAATTATAAATTCTTCTCTATTTTGTGACGGCGCTGACAATCTACTGTAATTGTTAAAAAATAAAAAGCTCTTATTGAGTAGATTTTCAAGGTACTGTATGCGATAGCAATTTATAAATAATGGTCGCTATTTAGTGGTATCCATGAAAACACGCTATCCATTTGTTTTATATTAATATATTCAAAGTTTGCTTCTGTAAACTGTAACATTAAAGTTA
Source organism: Pseudoalteromonas sp. KG3 (assembly GCF_030436385.1). Taxonomy (NCBI): domain Bacteria; kingdom Pseudomonadati; phylum Pseudomonadota; class Gammaproteobacteria; order Alteromonadales; family Pseudoalteromonadaceae; genus Pseudoalteromonas; species Pseudoalteromonas sp. KG3. Next base: position 1,240,900 of record NZ_CP098523.1, on the reverse strand, counting down.
CAATTGCTGTGCATTATGTATTTTCAGCGTAAAACACGCTCCTGCTAGTTTTGTACTGCGGTTTACTGTGATTTCACCGTGGTGCCAATCAACCACTTTAGCAACTATAGCCAGACCTAAGCCATAACTTTTATCCGCTCGGTTACGATGAGTTTGCTCTTGAAAGAAAGGGCTGAACACTTTATGCCAATTTTTTTCTGCGATACCTGAGCCATCATCTTCAACGGTTATGATGAGCGTCTGTTCTTTACTATAGGCGGTTAAAATGATTTTGTGTTTTGCAAAGTCACAGGCATTAGATAATAAGTTAGTAATGGCGCGAGCCAGCCAATGCAAATCAGCATGGATCTGGCTGTTATCGCAGATCACTTGCAAATCTAGTTGTCGCTGCATTAATTTTGGCTCAAGCTGTTGTACTATGGTGTTTAAGTAACTCCTTGATTCGGTAACTGAATAAGTCAGTTGATTGGCTTTTTGTTCTAAAGTAGCAAATGTTAAATAGCTTTTCAGCATTGATTCCATTTGGTCTAAGTCAGCTTCCATACGATGAAGATAGTGCTCTCGTTTTTTTTCGTTAGGACTATCTAGTGCAGCATCAAGGCCAAACTGTAAGCAAGCAATAGGGGTGCGAATATCATGAGATAAACTGGTTGCCATGAGCTTATTTTCATCAAGTAGTTTTTCAATCTGACTTGCCATGCGGTTAAATGTAAGCTCAACATCTTTTATGTAGGTAAAATGTGACACTCGAATACGGGCATGCAAATCGCCATTGGCAAACTTTTTAGCGGCTTCGTTGACCACGCCTAATCGTTTCGCTAATGGCGCGATAATAAACCCCATAAACACACATAAGCCCGCATAAAATAATAAGGTAAGCAGCATATCATTTTGTTGGTCTTGCTCATGGGGTTTATCTAAACGCAGTTTCAGATGAAAAGGGGCGAGAGATTCATTGCTGTATAGAAGATAAAACCCTTCCTGATCTTGTAACGTTAATCCGCCTTTGGCGTTGATCTGTTCTAGCAGCGAAGGGGGCAGTGCTAATGACTGTGTGGCCCGATAGCTAAGCCCTAATGAAAATTGCTCAGCTAGCAGGGCTGTATAGTCTGCGCGTTGTTGTTCGGCTTGTGCGGCAATTTGCTTGCTAAAGCCCATTAACAATTTGCTTTGCAGTGCAAATTCATCTTCGCTGTTGTGGGTGCTTTGGCTGAATGCATCAATTAACCAACCTAAAACTACGATTGACAGTAGCGCGCTGGCTAATAAAGATAAATAAAACTTTTTCATAACATGATGAACCAAGCTTTGTTAATGGTTGTTACCATGCGCTTGCGACCAGTAAGTAGCCTCGGCCCCAAATTGTTTTAATTTTTTCAGGGTGTTGTGGATCATCATTAAATTTTTTGCGCAGTGCAGAAATAAGCACATCAACGCTGCGATCGAGGCCATCGTATTCTCGACCTTTAGTGGCTTTAAATACAGCATCGCGGGAGACCACTTGACCTGCATTACAGGCTAAGTAATGCAGTAATAAATATTCGGCGCTAGAAACACCTTGCTCAATGTCATTAATAAAGACATTGCGAGATTGAGTGTCAATTTTTAAACAGCCTACTTGCACAACAGTTTCATCCGCTTTTGGCTCAGAGCTGTCGCTTGTTGTCCGTAGTGCGGCTTTTATGCGAGCTAATAAAGCGCGTGGTCGGACGGGCTTCATAATGTAATCACTGGCACCCACTTCAAGACCAATGACTTCATCCATCTCTTCGTCTCTGGCGGTTAGCATAATAATAGGGCTTTGGTAAAACTGGCGCAGCTCACGACACACACTGATACCGTCTTGGCCCGGTAACATAATATCGAGTAAAATTAAGTCAGGCTTAAGCTCTTTAACATGGCTTACCACTTGATCGCCACGTTCACAAATATGTGTTGTGTAACCTTGGCCAGTTAAATACTCTGCCACCCATTGGGCTAACGAGCTATCATCTTCAACAAGTAATATTGTGCCGTAATTATTCATACTATTCTCGTTTTAAAAAAGGCGCCAGCGGCGTTTCTTTTGGCGGTTTTGATAAACCCATTGCAACTGTACTTGTGTTGTAGCAATGGTTTTGCCGGTATCGCTGTTAATTAATTCAAATGAAATACTTTCAACAGAGTCAAAAGCATAGTGAAGCTGGCCACTTTTTTGTCTGAGCCAACATTGCATTATATGTTTAGACGTCGCATCCCGTAGACAGTAATTGCCAATGTTGTCTTGTTGCCAGTTTAGTTCTATATCAGCATAGCAGTTACGCCCTTCACGTAGTGCCACACAGGTGTCGGGCAAAGCAATTAAAGCCGGATCTTGGGCTTGTTCGTCATTGGCAAATAAGGGGCTAGCCCTTAATAGCAAAAAGAGGATGACGGAAGCTTTAAAAAACATAGCGTACGCCTACCATGGCTTTGTGTTGATAGCCTTGTGATACGATAGGGCTGTTAGTAATTTCATCCGAAAACCATGTAGATAATAAGCCACCAAGGAAGACCCAGTGTTGATTTAGCGGATACTCGGCATGGAATTCAAAAATAACACTGACAGAGTTATCTGTTTGATAAACTGGCCGTTGAGCTGTTGCTTCATCTGCGGTAATGCCAAAATAATAGTTGGTAAAGTCAGCAGAGTACGCACTGATACCAACACCGGTACGAAACTCCCAGTTTTGCCAAGGTAAGATATGACTAAAAAAGCTATTGATGACCCAGCCGTTGTGGGCATTGGAAATATCGTGAAGGTACTCAAAAGAAATTTGTGAGTTTTCAAAGCGGCGGGTAAGTCGCAGGCCAGTATCAAAATCATACTTGCGACTGCGTATTCCTGCGAGTTCAGGAACAGTGCCACTGTTATAGAAATCGAGCCCTGTTTCATCAAATCCAGCTTGGATATTAGTACCAAGAATATCGAGATCCCAATCATACTTATTGATAATGCTATAACCAATAATAATCCCACCACTAAGTTGGCTATGGTCAATATCTAAGTAAAAACGTTCGTAGGAAACAGCTAAGTTAATATCCAGTTCTAGGCCGTCACTGTACGAGTCCATGCCAACGAGATAAGAATCTTCGATATAATAACCAGCACCGGCACTCCAATCCCACGCAAAGCCCGAAGTGGGTTCTAAGGTGTTATCAGCATAATAACGGTTACTGGCATAGCTCGAGGTGCTCCATAAACCGACACAGATCAATAATAACAGTAGTTTCTGTAGAGTGTGTTGGTTATATTGCATCCATGATCCAAATAAATTAAGCAGCAGTTATTATGTGTATTATATTGTCAAAGAGTACCCTTGAACTGTAAAAAATTGTAGCCAGTAGTCATTATTTAAACATTAACTCAATGTACTTTAATTTTATCGATTAAAATACTGCTTAAATAATAGTGCATCATAGGCGTTAGGGCGCTTACTTCAGTACGATTACAGGGACCTTGCAACTTTGTTAAACTGGTCATTTTTGAAATAGTTTTATAGCTTGGGATGTTGACATCTTGAGACGCTCTGGCAAGGCGTGCTTGCTCGGTATTTTGTTGATGAACAAATGTCGCAACTTCTAACTCATTACTGACAACTTGCTCTTCACTAAAGCTAAAGATAAGTGGTTCCCGATGGAAGCTTGCACTATCAATTGATGATTTACCAAACCATACCACATCGCCAGATGCTCGATGGATCAGTCGCATGCTAACTTCGCCATTAATTGTTGCGCACTGTTGAATTGGATATAACTTGGCAATTTCATCAAATAAGGCATACGGTTTAACCGGTGGCTGAACTTGATATTTCGTATCTTCAATAAAGTTTAACTCGAGCTGATGGATAGCAAGCGTGTAATCGCTATCGCCTTGCTCTACGACACGCAAACTCATTGTTGTTAATGCATCGGTAATCTGTTTAAACAGGGTATCAGTAACACTTGCTTTGTCTGCAACCACTCTCACCGTTTGGTTACGCGTTATTTTATGCGCAGGTAACTGTACTGATTTTACTTTCGGCGAAGCGTGCTCTGTCTCATAGGAAACTTGAAAGCTTTGACTTTTTAATTGCGGCTTGAGCGGCATTTCTAAAGGCGCAGCAGGTTGCGGTGCAGTGACACAAGCTGTTGTTATGAAAGTGAAAAGCACAATTAATATATAACGAATAAACACTGTAAAACCCTTTAAAAACTCAATAATCGCGATATTGTACGTTAGTCTTAGTAAAACTTCATGGTATTATGAAGCTACGAACGTCTTAATTTAGATTAAAATAATAAAATAATGAAGACCCAAGTACCGTTTATATACTCTTTTTTATTGCTCGCCTGTTTAGCGTTATTTCAGACGCACGTTTATGCGCGTGACCAACAATGGCATGAGCTTATCAGTGACTATAACCAACACCTTGAACATAAATTAAAAAGCAAAGGCATTCCTGGTGCTGCATTGTCGATAGTCAACGGCCCCGACGATAGTTATGTGCAGGGCTTTGGTGTTACAAAAATTAATAAAGGCCAAGCAGTCAATGCGCATACTCGATTTCGCTTAGCCTCTGTTTCAAAAACGTTTGCAGGCTCATTAACGGCAAAGCTTACTAGTGAAGGAAAATTTTCTTTAGATGATCCTGTCAGTAAATTTATACCTGCTTTTGCAAGTACTGGATATAAAAATCATTTAAAAGTTTTTCATTTACTTAGTCACTCCAGTGATTTGGTCCCTAATGCGTATGACAACTTGATTGAATCAAGAATGAGCTACCCTGATATAGTTGAGAAGTTGCTCAGTGTTAAGCCTATCTGTCAGCCAGGGCAGTGTTATGGTTATCAAAATGTGATGTTTAGCTTGATTGATGAAGTGATCAAAGCCAGTACGAAAATGGATTATTCTCGGTGGCTGAATGAATTTATCTTCTCTCCACTTAATATGAATGATGCTAGCCTCGGTTATGCAGCTATGATCAAAGATAATAATTATGCGTATCCACATGTAAGGGGTCGCAAGCGCTGGCATACAGCAAGATTGAAAAGAAATTACTATAAAGTATTACCAGCCGCTGGGGTTAACGCAAGTGCCAGCGATATGGCTATTTGGTTAAAGGCACAGTTAGGTTATTACCCAACCGTTTTATCAAGCGATGAGTTAGCAACGCAAACCAGGCCTTATACACATACAAAAAAGAGTTACGTCGCAGAGTATGGAAAAAACACTTAACAGAAGCCTATTATGGTTTAGGTTGGCGGGTATACGATTATGACAATGAAACCCTCTATTATCACAGTGGCTGGGTGCAGGGTTACCGAAGTGACCTTGTTGTTATACCCCATTTAAATATTGGTTTTAGCCTGATCCTGAATGCAGAAACGGGTGTTATTAATGAATTAACCACAGAATTTATCGACCGTGCATTGGCGTATAAACGTGCGCAGCAAGTTGCAGCACATAATACCAAGCCGCAATAATACTAAATCATTTTGAGGGATTAAACCTGACGCTAACGGCGTTAAAAATTTCTGATTTAGAACAACTAAATAACGAAATTTTTGCCTTGTTATCGACGAGGTTTTCTTGCCTCAAAGTTGACTCCTTAATTAAGCGAATTGGTATAAAGAGGAAAATAAATGAAATATGTTTTAGCGAGTTTATTATTGTTATTTGCTGCTAATGTGAGCGCGGCACCAGAGACTATTTTTTTATTTCGCCATAGTGAAAAGTTAACCGGCAGCGATCCTCACCTATCTGAAGTAGGCAATAACAGAGCAAAACAGCTGTTGAATTTGTTCAGTGAGGAAAAACCAAACGCTGTATATAGTACTGCTTATAATCGCACGATTGAAACAGCAACACCTTTGGCTGAGCATTTCGGCTTACCAATAAAAACCTATGACCCACGTGATTTGGCCGAGTTTAAACAAACTGTGATGGCAGAAAACGGTGTGGTTGTTATTGTCGGGCATAGTAATACCACACCGGAATTAGCGGCATTAATAGCACAAGTCGCGGTTGAAAAAATGCCAGAAACTGAGTTTGACCGTTATTTTATCTTACAAAAAGTAGGGCAAGGCTATCAATTGAGTCGTTTAAAGATGAATTTTTGAGCACCACGATATATTTCTTTACAATTTATTGGCGTCTAGCCGCAGGCATAAAAAAACCAGCAGCAGCTGGTTTTTTTGCAAAGCATAGAAATAATTAATTACGTGGTAATTGAATTTTCTTTTCTTCACTTTGACGATAAAGCACAAGGGTGTGACCGATTGTCTGTAATTTCTCTGCACCGGTTTCACGGATAATAGCTTCAAAAATCAGGGCTTTAGTCTCACGATCATCAGTTGGCACTTTTACTTTGATAAGTTCGTGAATTTCTAAAGCGCTTTGAATTTCAACTAATACACCTTCTGTTAAACCGTTAGAACCTAGTAATACTACAGGTTTTAGAGAGTGTGCTTGACCTTTTAAAAACTGCTTTTGTTTGTTCGATAATTTCATGTTGTTACAAATTTTGCTGAATATGGCTTGAATTAAGGGTATTCTAACGCCATCTAGAGAATATTACTAATTAGTTGCGTGATAATTTATGACGAATAAAAAACTTTCGGCCAGTTCACAGCGATGGTTGAAGGAACATTTTGATGATCCTTATGTTCACGAGGCACAAAAGAAAGGTTGGCGTTCTCGTGCGATTTTTAAACTCGACGAGATCCAAAATAAAGATAAATTACTACGCCCAGCCATGACTGTGGTTGATTTGGGAGCTGCCCCGGGAAGCTGGTCACAGTATTTAGCAGAAAAAGTAGGTGATAAAGGGCAAGTTATTGCTTGTGATATATTACCTATGGATTCACTGGCTGGCGTTGATTTTTTACAAGGAGATTTCCGAGAAGAAGCTGTTTTAGATGCGTTATTAAATCGCATTGATGGTAAAAATGTTGATGTGGTGCTTTCAGATATGGCACCCAATATGAGTGGTAATAGCTCAGTTGACCAAGCTGGTAGTATGTATTTAGTGGAATTAGCATTAGATATGTGTAGCCAGGTTTTAAAGAAAAATGGTGCATTTGTGGTAAAAGTATTCCAAGGTGAAGGCTTTGATGAATTCTTAAAAACAGTGCGTGATAGCTTTAAAACTGTAAAAATCCGTAAACCCGACGCCTCACGTCCACGATCACGTGAAGTTTATATAGTAGCGACCGGCTACAAACTGTAGTACAGTTGTCAGGCGTTTAGTTGAATTTAAATTAATTGGATACAAGAGGTTAACCCCTTGAGCGATATGGCGAAAAATCTAATACTCTGGCTGGTCATTGCAGTAGTGCTAATGTCAGTGTTTCAGAGCTTTAATGGTGGCGATCAAGTAGATCGTCAAACTAGTTACAGTCAATTTGTAAAAGATGCTCGAAGTGGCGCTATACAAGAAGTGGCAATAGAAAGCACCAGTGGCACAATTACTGGTACTAAGACCAATGGCGAGCGTTTTCAAACGATCATGCCTATTTATGACAAAGACATTCTTAATGACTTATTAAAAAGTGATGTGAATGTCAAAGGTGTTAAGCCTGAAGAGCAATCTTTCTTAGCGAGCATCTTAATTTCATGGTTCCCAATGTTATTACTGATTGGGGTATGGATTTTCTTCATGCGTCAAATGCAAGGCGGCGGTGGCAAAGGTGCTATGTCGTTTGGTAAAAGTAAAGCACGCTTAATGAGCGAAGACCAAATTAAAACCACGTTTGCTGATGTTGCCGGTTGTGACGAAGCAAAAGAAGATGTGACAGAGCTGGTGGATTTCTTACGTGATCCGTCAAAGTTCCAAAAACTCGGTGGTAGTATTCCTAAAGGCGTACTAATGGTAGGCCCTCCAGGTACGGGTAAAACCTTGCTTGCTAAAGCGGTTGCAGGTGAAGCGAAAGTGCCGTTTTTTACTATCTCAGGTTCTGATTTTGTAGAAATGTTTGTCGGTGTTGGTGCATCGCGTGTTCGTGATATGTTTGAACAAGCGAAAAAAGCAGCGCCGTGTATCATCTTTATCGATGAGATTGATGCTGTTGGTCGCAAACGTGGCGCTGGTATGGGTGGTGGTCACGATGAGCGTGAGCAAACACTTAACCAAATGCTTGTTGAGATGGATGGTTTTGAAGGTAACGAAGGGATTATCGTCATTGCTGCGACTAACCGTCCAGATGTACTTGATCCTGCGCTACTTCGTCCTGGTCGTTTTGACCGTCAAGTTGTGGTTGGTTTACCAGATATTCGTGGCCGTGAGCAGATCCTAAAAGTACACATGCGTAAAGTACCATTAGGTGACAACGTTGAAGCGTCAGTTATTGCGCGTGGTACACCTGGTTTCTCTGGTGCTGATTTAGCAAACTTAGTCAACGAAGCTGCACTTTATGCCGCACGTGGTAATAAACGTGTTGTTAGCATGGCTGAATTTGATGCCGCTAAAGATAAAATCATGATGGGCGCAGAGCGCAAGACCATGGTGATGAGCGAGAAAGAAAAAGAAATGACTGCGTACCACGAAGCGGGTCACGCAATCGTGGGTCGTATCGTGCCTGAGCATGATCCTGTTTATAAAGTATCTATTATTCCACGCGGCCGTGCCCTTGGTGTGACTATGTACTTACCTGAACAAGACCGTGTTAGCCACTCTAAAGAGCTACTGGAATCAATGATTTCAAGCTTATATGGTGGTCGTATCGCTGAAGCACTTATTTATGGTGAAGATAAAGTGACTACAGGTGCAAGTAACGATATTGAACGCGCAACAGATATTGCCCGTAAAATGGTTACTCAGTGGGGTCTAAGTGAGAAGTTAGGTCCACTAATGTACACTGAAGATCAAAATGAGATGTACATGGGTGGCGGCGGTGGCCGTGCTATGAGCATGTCAGATGAAACAGCCAAAGTAATTGATGCAGAAGTTCGTTCGTTATCAGATCGTAACTATCAACGTGCTGAGCAAATCTTAAAAGATCATATTGATATTTTGCATTCAATGAAAGATGCATTAATGAAATATGAAACAATTGATGCAAAGCAAATTGATGACTTAATGGCACGTCAGCCTGTGCGCGAACCGCGCGATGCGCATGACCGTCGTGATAATACGGATAAACCGGCTTCTGCTGAGACAAAAGCAGAGCCAGTTGCTGAAAAAGACGACAAACCAGCACAAAAAGATGAAACAAATCTTGATGACAAAGCTGAATAACCGTTAAAATAGCACTATCAAAAGCCCCGATTGTCGGGGCTTTTTTGTAGTTTTGAATTAAACTATTAATATCAATGCAATGGATGTATTGAAGGTGATAGATGACCACAGTTGATTTACCTAGAGGTCGCAGTTTACACCTCGACACCCCAGTGATAATGGGGATTTTGAATGTCACTCCAGATTCTTTCTCAGACGGCGGACGCTACTATCAAACAGACAGCGCTGTCATAAAAGCCCAAGCCTTATTAGCCGATGGCGCTACGATACTCGATATTGGTGGTGAATCGACACGTCCAGGTGCGCCTGATGTAAGCCTGGAGGATGAATTAGCCAGAGTTATACCGGCAATTGAGGCTATTCGTGCTCACACCGATAGTGCCGTGAATGAATGCATCATTTCGATTGATACCAGTAAAAGTGAAGTAATGCGCCAAGCGATTTTAGCTGGGGCTGACATCGTAAATGATGTGCGTGCCTTACAAGAAGCCAATGCGCTAGCAACGGTTGCGCAGTTTCCAGACGTTGCAGTGTGCTTAATGCACATGCAAGGTCAACCGCGCACCATGCAAAGCGATCCTCAGTATGATGATTTATTTGATGATATAAATCTGTTTTTCACGCAGCGGATCAAGGCGTGCGAAACAGCGGGGATTCAGCGTCAGCGACTTATTCTAGACCCCGGATTTGGCTTTGGTAAAACCCTTAGTCACAATTTTCAAATACTGGCGCGGTTTAATGAATTTAACCACTTTGGTTTACCTGTTTTGGCAGGACTCTCGCGCAAGTCAATGCTTGGCAACTTATTAAATAGACAAACAAACGAACGCCTTGCAGGTAGTTTAGCTGGGGCATTAATTGCAGCGCAAAACGGCGCAAAGATTATTCGTGTACATGATGTAAAAGAAACCGCAGATGTGCTTGGCGTATGGCAAGCCTGCGAACAAGGAATTAAAAAATGAATGAAAGAAAATATTTTGGCACCGATGGTGTGCGTGGCATGGTGGGTGAATACCCAATTACTCCTGAATTTGCGCTTAAGTTAGGCTGGGCGGCAGGTAAGGTGTTATCAAAAAATGGCACTAAAAAAGTCATCATTGGTAAAGATACCCGTATTTCAGGTTATATGTTAGAAACCTCGCTTGAGGCAGGCTTAATTGCCGCTGGCATCGATGTGGTGTTACTTGGCCCAATGCCAACCCCCGCCGTTGCGTACCTAACGCAAACGTTTCGCGCCGAAGCGGGTATAGTGATCAGCGCCTCTCATAATCCATATCACGATAACGGCATCAAGTTTTTTTGCGGACGAGGCTTAAAACTGGCTGATGAAGTAGAATTACAAATTGAAGCGATGCTTGATGAACCGATGACCTGTGTTGCGTCAGATAAGCTAGGTAAAGCCCGCCGTTTAGAAAGCGCAGATGGCCGTTATATTGAGTTTTGTAAAAGCCAGTTTCCGCAAGGTTTGTCCTTAGAAGGCTTAAAAATTGTTTTAGATTGTGCCAATGGTGCAACCTATCATATTGCGCCATCAGTGATGCGCGAGCTTGGCGCTGAGATTATTTGCCATGCTTGCGAGCCCAATGGTGTCAATATAAATCTTGAATGTGGTGCAACCCATGTTGATGCATTAAAACGCAAAGTATTAGAGCATAATGCGGATGTAGGTATTGCCTACGACGGTGATGGCGACCGCGTAATGATGGTCGATCATAATGGCCGTGTATTTGATGGCGACGATATTGTTTACATTATTGCCTGCCAAGCAGCTAATGATGACATGCTAGGCGGTGGCGTTGTCGGCACTGTGATGTCAAATATGGGGCTTGAAAATGCACTCAAAACTAAAGGTATTGAGTTTGCCCGCAGTAAAGTGGGTGACCGCTATGTAATGGAATTACTGCAAGAGAAAGGCTGGAAAATCGGTGGTGAAAGTTCAGGCCATGTATTGAATCTTGACTTGATCAGCACCGGCGACGGTATTATCTCAAGCTTGCAAGTACTTGCTGCAATGGTTGCACAAAACCGCACACTCAAAGATTTAGGTGCGGGTTTTGTTAAATACCCAATGAAGATGATTAATGTACGCTACAAAGCGGGCACCGATCCAACGCAAGCGCCAGAAGTGATTGCAGCCGTTGCTAACGTTGAAGAGCAACTTGCTGGTAAAGGCCGTGTATTATTACGTAAATCTGGCACTGAGCCGGTTGTGCGTGTCATGGTCGAAGCCGAAGAAGAGAAAGTAGTGCTTGATAGTGCACAAAAAATTGCCGCAGTTGTTGAATCTATGAGCAAACAAACTGATTAAGAACAATAACCTCTTGTAACTTTGGGCGAGTCGAGTTACTATCTCGCCCGCTTTCTAATGTGGAGTGGAAAAATGGCAATACGCAAGCCAATGGTCGCAGGCAATTGGAAAATGAACGGCTCAAAGGAGTTAGTTCAGCAATTATCTGACGCAATCAACAACGTAAAATCAGCAGAGATAGACGTTGTGGTGTTTCCACCTTACCCATTGTTATCTATGCTAATCGCAACAGGTGTAACAACAGGGGCACAGACGGTTTCTGAAAATGAACCGGGTGCATTTACTGGTGAAGTTGATGCACAATTGATTAAAGATTTAGGTGGCGAATATACCTTAGTTGGCCATTCTGAACGCCGCAGTATTTATGGCGAAAGCAATGACACTGTTGCTGCTAAGTTTGCTCGCGCACAACAAGTAGGTTTAACGCCTATTTTATGTGTTGGTGAAAGTGAACAACAGCGAGAGCAAGGTCAAACTGAATTAGTGGTTGCTGCACAAATTGATGCAGTAATTGATAAATTAGGTCTAGCAGCACTGAAAGATTCTGTGATAGCATACGAGCCCGTTTGGGCCATTGGCACAGGTAAGACTGCATCGCCTGAACAAGCACAACATGTGCACAAATTTATCCGTGATAAAATTGCTGCCATAAGCAGTGATTTAGCACAAGGGCTGACCATTCTTTACGGTGGCAGCGTAAATGAAAAAAATAGCGAATTATTATTTGCACAACCAGATATAGACGGCGGGCTTATTGGTGGCGCTAGTCTAAAAGCAGATTTATTTACTGCAATCTGTGAAAGTGCAAAAGGGACCGTATAAGATGTACGAAATTTTATTAGTAGTTTATTTAGTTGTCGCCTTAGCGCTTGTTGGTATGGTTTTAATTCAACAAGGTAAAGGCGCAGATATGGGTTCATCATTTGGTGCTGGCGCGTCTGGAACTGTATTCGGTTCATCAGGTGCAGGTAACTTTATGACTAAGACAACGACAATCTTAGCCAGTGTTTTCTTTGTGCTAAGTATTGTATTAGGTAACTTAACCGCAGGTCAGTTCAAAAAGACTGACGAGTGGGAAAACCTAGAAGCAGCTCCAGCAGTTGAAACTGTTGCTCCTGCAGCTGATGATGTTCCAGTAACATCAACGAAAGAGGAATCTGACGTACCTAATTAATACTTTTCTAAGTATTGTTAAACGATTTACTATTCCTCAAGTAAATCATTGAGTTTAACACCTAAAGCGAAAGCTTTAACAATGCGGTTGTGGTGGAATTGGTAGACACGCTACCTTGAGGGGGTAGTGCTTTCGGGCGTGGGGGTTCAAGTCCCCCCAACCGCACCATATTAGAAAAGCCAGTAACAGCGATGTTACTGGCTTTTTGCTTTTTTATAAATTATTACTTTCAGTTGGCTCATAGTTTAAGTGCCCGCTATTTTTATAATGAACCACCCATACCAATGCTTGGGTTTACATAAACAGGGCCCACTTTAAAAGGGGCGCTAACATTTAGGCTAGCGTAAGGGCTGCACGAAGCTAACAACAGTGTCATAGCGCTTACGCTGGCTATTTTTATCAATCGTTTTTTCATTTTAGAGTCTCCTGAATTACTAAACCAGCGCCCGCTGGATCACGAATTATTGCAACAGTACCGTTACGCACTGCATCATCAGGGGCCATCAGCACTTGCCCTCCTGCAGCGGTTACTTTTAATATAGTTGCATCCACATCGGCTACCTTAATGTAGTTAACCCACGTATTGCCTATTTCAGCATCCGGTTTTTTGACAAACCCAAAAGCAGGGCTATTGTTGATTTTTAAGAACGAATAGTTAGTGCCAAACAGGGTTTTTTGTGCCGTACTATAACCTGCAAGTTGTTGGTAAAAGGCGCTGCTGGCAGCGGGATCACCGCTCCAGACTTCTTGCCAGATCCAGCTATTATTATTTACTGTTAGGGCTGGATCGCCATTGATTGTATTTATCACTGAGAATAAAGCACCTTGTGGGTCTTCTAATACTGCAACCTCGCCACGTCCTTCAATGGTTGTTTTAGCAATCAATGTTTTACCACCAGCGGAATTTGTGGCTTTGACCACGCCATCAACATCAGCGACAGACACCAGCGCTAACCAATGGCTATTATTTTGACTGTTATCAAGCTCAGCCATACCGGCAATAATTTGGCCATTGCTGCTGACTAACAGATAGTCTTCGTTAACTGCTTGAAATTGCTAATCAAAGACCGCTTTGTAAAAAGCTTGGGATTGTTTTAGATCCGGTGTAACTAAGTCATGCCAAACAACATGTCCTAGCTGTTTAGTACCACTATCGCTGATAGCGGGTAAGCTGATTTGCGTAAGCTGACAGCCAGTTAAAGCAGCAGCTAACGCGCCGCTTAACAGCAAAGGTTTTAAAAATTGTTTAATAGCCAAGGTGATACTCCTTTCATTTATATTTCCAGCAGAGTAATAATCTCTACACAATCTCAATAGTCATTTATATTTATTGAGGCGGTTTATATTGCCAATCTTTGCAAATAATTCAACGCTTAAAGAATAGTCTATAAATCACAAAGTAAGCGGTAGTTTTAAAAATTTAGTTTGCTTTATTTGGATGCAATAAGCATATGTTCAATAAACACTGCTTTGGTTTATTCCAGCTGGGTGGAAAGTGTTTGTGTTTTTTAACTTGAAAGGGAAGTGTGTGGGTAACAAATAATGTTTATTTATGATCAAAATAGGCTGCCTACAAGAGGATGTAACTAATTTTGTGTAAATGCCTATCATAATTTACTCTATCAAGAGTTTAAGGATTAGGCGATGAACATGAATAAAGAAGAACTTGAAGCGTTTGCAAAAGAAGCAGCTAAAAGCATTAAAACACCTGACGATTTAAATCAATTTAGTCAGATGTTAAAAAAGATAACCGTTGAAGCCGCACTTAATGCAGAAATGGATGAACATTTAGGCTATCAAAAACACAGTAAATCCACGAGCAGTAATAGCCGAAACGGTAAAACAAGTAAGCGTATCAAGACAGAAGACGGTGAGTTTGAGCTTGATACGCCCCGCGACCGTGAAGGCTCTTTTGAGCCGCAGCTTGTTAAAAAGCATCAATCTCGATTCACCTCAATGGATAATAAAATTTTATGGCTGTATGCCCAAGGAATGAGCACACGCGATATCGTGAATGCTTTTCATGAGTGGTATGGCGCTGATATCTCTCCCACATTGGTGTCACGTGTTACCAGTGCTGTTATGGAGCAGGTCACTGAATGGCAATCTCGCCCCCTGGATGCGATTTATCCTATTGTTTATTTGGATTGCCTGGTTGTAAAAATACGCCAAGATAAGCGCGTTATCAAAAAGTCTATTTACCTTGCTTTAGGTATTAATATTGACGGCCATAAAGAATTGCTTGGCATGTGGATTTCAGAAAATGAAGGGGCTAAGTTTTGGTTGAGCGTGCTCACCGAATTAAGCCAACGGGGCGTTGAAGATATCTTAATCGCGTGCGTAGATGGCCTGAAGGGATTTCCTGATGCAATTAATACTGCTTACCCGCAAACTCATGTTCAATTGTGTATAGTGCATATGGTTCGCAACTCATTGAAATATGTCTCATGGAAAGATTATAAAGCCGTGACGGCTGATTTGAAGCTGATTTACCGCTCGTCGACAGAAGAGGAGGCGTTGCTGGAGTTGGAGCGATTTGCAGAGAAATGGGACAATCAATATCCTCAAATAGCAAAGTCATGGCGTGCGAATTGGGACAATTTAAACACGTTATTTAATTATCCGGATGCAATACGAAAAGCCATTTATACAACGAATGCCATTGAGTCACTCAACAGCGTTATTCGCCGAGCGATTAAAAAGCGTAAGATATTTCCAAATGACGACTCTGCGAGAAAAATGATTTATTTGGCAATAAAAGAGGCATCGAAAAAATGGACGATGCCAATTCGTGACTGGCGAAATGCAATGAGTCGTTTTATCATTGAATTTGAGGAACGACTCAGCAAGCATATTTAAAATGTAAAACGGGCAGTTACACAGAATCCGTTACAGGCTCGCCTACAATAGGCAGCCTATTGAAATTAGTTATTACTTTCTTTTTCACGTTCTTCACGTGCAGCTTGTAATTCGTCAACGAGCTGTTGCGCTTTTTGCTTGGTTTTCTCTGTTAATTCACCAGCGGCTTCTTTACTTTCCAGCCAAGCATCAAGGGCAACTTCTTTGCCATCGTCGTACATATCAAGGCCTAGTTTTTTACTTTCTTGCAGTAGCTCATCAAGAGACTCACCTTTAAACTCATTGGTGGTTTCTTTAACTTCGTCCCATGCATCACCTAATGCTTGTTGAGCTTCAGCTTTGGCTTCTGCTGCATCTTCTTTTACTTCTTTGGCATCTTCACAACCTGTTAGCGCTACACAGCCTAATAAAACTAAACTTGCTAATTTGTTCATATTTGTTCCCTTGTATAATAATTATGTCCCAAGGAATATTTCCTCTGGTACAGTATTGATGACAATCTCAAAACAAGCAATATACAGGCTGGAAAATGAACATACCTCGAACAGCACGACTTAATTTTAAATTAATGGATGAAAATGACGGCGCATTATTATTTGATCTGGACAATGACCCTGCGGTCATGGAGCACCTCACGCGGGGCAAGGTAAGCACCATGAACACCATCAAAGAAGTATTTATTCCGAGAATGCAAGCTTATCGAAACCCGCAGCAAGGATGGGGGTTATGGCAAGTTAACCTTAACGAAAGTGATACTTTTATCGGCTGGATCCTCATTCGACCCATGGGCTTTTTTACAGAGCAAGCTGATTATAGCGATATCGAAATAGGCTGGCGCTTTAAACGAACAAGTTGGGGTAAAGGTTACGCCAGTGAAGCCGCGCAAGCCGTAGCCGATGTGATCACCGCTAATGCTGATATCAAGGCACTCAGCGCCACTGCACTAAAAGACAATAACGGCTCGATTAAAGTGATGAAAAGGCTGGGTATGCAATTTGTTGAACACTATACCCATAGCGACGAGTTCGGCGAGTTACCGGCTGTGTTATACCGTAAATCTGTCTGATCAAACGCAGAGTCGTTTGACCCATGTTCACAGAGCGTGTATCAATGGGTGTAATAAAGTAATTAAAGAATAGAGTTTATAAGGAATTTAATATGTTGTCAGGCATTAAGTATTTACTGATTTTCAGTATGGTCGTTATGCAATTACAAATAACGGTATTAGCGGCAGATAAAACCGCGCAAGCCGCTGTTGCCATGCCTGATAGTTATAGTAGTGATACAGCCAGAGCTATTTTAGAGCAAGGCGGAAATGCGGTTGATGCAGCAATTGCAGCCCAATTTGTGTTAGCGGTTACCTTGCCTGAAGCGGGGAACATTGGCGGTGGTGGCTTTATGCTGATCCAAAAAGACGGGCAAGGTGATTTTATTGATTACCGCGAAACAGCCCCAGCTGCCGCGCATCGCGATATGTACTTGGATGACAAAGGCAATGTGGTTGCCAATAAATCGGTATACGGCATTCACGCCAGTGGTGTACCCGGTAGTGTGGCTGGCATGTGGCTTGCTCATCAAAAACACGGCACACTTGATTGGAAAACCCTTGTTGAACCTGCAGTAAAGTTAGCCGAGCAGGGTTTTATTGTTCATCCTAAATTAGCCAGCAGTATTGAACGTTACATTACCCGCATGGCTAAAAAAGACGTAACAATTAACTTTGCTGATTATTTTGCCAGCGCTAAAGCGAAGCAAAACTTTAAGCAACCTGAGCTTGCAGCCACGTTAAAACGAATTCGCGAGCAAGGTAAGGCAGGATTTTATGAAGGCGAAACTGCCAAGATCATTGCCGACTTTATGGCTGAACATGGCGGCATCATCACGCAAGCTGATTTAAAAGCCTATCAAGCAAAATCACGTACTCCCATGAAAGCGGCTTGGAACGGTTACCAAGTGCTTACATCACCACCACCAAGCTCAGGCGGTATTGCAATAATTCAATGGTTAAAAATGTACGAGCTGACTAAACCCAAAGCAGGGCTTGAGCATAACTCCACTCCATATATTCATTTATTAGCAGAAATTGGCAAACGCGTATTTGCTGATAGAGCAGAGTACTTAGGCGATCCAGACTTTTATGATGTGCCAAAGAGCGAACTAATCGCCATGGATTATCTTAAACAGCGCAGTAGCAGCATCACACTCGATAAAATATCGACGACTGAAAACATCAAACCTGGGTTACATGAAAGCGAACAAACCACGCATTTTTCTATAGTTGATAAATGGGGCAATGCAGTATCGAATACCACCACCATTAATTTAGGTTATGGCAGCGGTGTAGTGGTCGCAGGCGCAGGCTTTTTGCTCAACGATGAAATGGATGACTTTAGTGCCAAACCAGGGGTGATGAATGTGTTTGGCGCGCTCGGTGGTAAAGCCAATGAAATCCAGCCGCATAAACGTATGCTTAGCTCAATGACGCCAACCATTTTACTCAAAGACAATAAAGTGAAAATGGTCACCGGCTCACCAGGTGGTACCACCATTATTAGTTCTGTGTATGAATCTATTTTAAATGCTGTGGAATTTAATATGACCGCAGAGCAGGTCGTGAATAGCCCGCGTTTTCACCATCAACTTTGGCCTAAAAATGTGATCCGCCATCATCCAGGTTTAGATACAGGCGTTGTTAAAGCACTAGAGAAAATGGGTTATACACTCGACGAGCGCCGTTTTGGTGATATGCATGTGATCATCGAACGTGATGGCAAACTAGATGCCGGCTCAGAAGCGTCAGGGCGCGGTAAAGCGATGGTGTTTTGATCGCAGCTTTAAGTGGTTAGGCGTAAGCTGTAAGTTTGCACGGTGTTAAATTAAGCGGTTGTAGTTGGGTTGAGCATAGCCAAGCCCAGCTACAAAAAGGTTTTAGGGGCTAGGTAACTAGGTGTTAGGGGAGTGACTCGTAGGCGCGAGTTTACCTCGCGCAGTACGCAGTTTAATGTAATTGGATGTTAGTGAGCGACTGGCCATTCTACAAAGCGGACGTTCCGCTAACGCATTTTCCGCCTCATAGTAATGTTAACTAGAAAATTTTGCTTAATGGGCTTACAACACCGCTCGCTCCCTGCTGCAAAACATGCGTATATATTTGTGTTGTTTTGACATCAGAATGGCCAAGCTGAGCTTGAACTGTTCTGATATCGGCGCCACTTTGCAATAGATGCGTTGCAAATGAATGACGCAAGGTATGCGGTGTTATAATTTTTGTTAATCCCGATTTCTGAACGGCTTTCTTTACTTCTTTTCTTATACACGAGTGATGAAAATGATGTCGCCTTATCTCCCCACTTTGAGGATCTGTACTTAATATATGAGAGGGAAATAAATACTGCCACGCAAGTGATTTTGCGGCGCAAGGATATTTTTTTGTTAAAGCATATGGCATCCATACGCCAGCATAATCGGTATTCTTTAAATCAAGTTTTAAATAGTCATCAACGTGCAAAATTTGATTTCTCAGCATAGGAATTAGCTCTGTGGCTAGCGTTACAATACGGTGTTTATTACCTTTGCCATTCCATACTTGAATGCATTTATAATCAAAATCAATATCTTTCACTCTTAATTGCACCGCTTCCATTACTCTTAAACCACTACCATACATAAGGCCTGCAATAAGATAATAGCGCTTATTCAAATGAGTCATAAGCAGCTTAACTTCTTCTGGCGTCATAACTACAGGTAGTTTTGCTTGTTTCTTACTGCGGGCAAAATTTAAGTTTAACGACAGTTCATTTTTTATTATATGCTTGTATAAAAATGACAATGAATTGAGTGCTGTGGCTTGCGTTCGTGGTGCAACATTTTGCTTTAACACTAAGTGTTCTAGATAGCGTTCGACTTCATTGTCTCCCATTGAGGCGGGGTGGCGCTTATCATGAAAATGGATATAAGATGCAATCCACCTCAGGTACGTGTCCACGGTACGTAATGAATACTGACGTACCAATATATAATCAGCGATATAATTTAAAAATGGGGAGCGCGTTTTCATGTCATCACCAATACAAAATGCTGTATAAATATACAGTGTAGTTGTGATGCTCACATATTCAAGAAAATGAGCGGCGAGCGCATTTTCTCTTTTATTGAGAGTTTGAGTGCTAATAAAAAAATATATATAGCAATGTGTTAAGTTATTTGGTAAAAATGATTTATAAAATACATGAGCGTATCGTTGGCAGAAAGATCCGCCCTTCGCGCACTATAAAATTGTTAGCCGAAAAGGATACCCAGTGAATTTTTTTACAAAAGCTTCAGTAAAGCAGGCGCACCTGATTTGGATCGCTTCGATTATCAACATTGGCCTTGGCTTTGTTATCCCTGGGTTTGATGTTTTTGCCAAGAGCATCAGTCATGTCGCACTTGAAGCGCCTGTATTTGCATATACTCACAGGATTGCTGATATCATGATCGGAATCTCCATGTGCTTTTTTGCCATTGGAATACAGCTGACCTCACCCAGTCGCATTTCTTTTTCCATGGCATCTGTTTTATTGCTTGGTCTTAGCATGATCAGTGCGGGAATTTGGACGTTAGAGACACCCCTGCACTTGCTCTACAACCTGTCAATCTTCATGATTATCGCACCTCTTTCGTTTTCACTTGAGTTCAAAAACATCATCAAGTCGCCTTCGTTTGAACTTTTTTCAGCAGCAGTGTCGTTTCTGCATGTGTTCATGTTTTGGCTGATTTATGCTGGCTTCATCCCGTCAGAAATTAATGGGTTGGTACAGCGTATGTGGGCCATCCCAACAATGGGTTGGTTCGGTATTGCTGCTTACATGCTAGGTTCGCGTCAGTTTTCGGCTAACAATTCAATGCACGCGACAAGCGCGTGATTGAGGCGTTAGGTGTATTGGGTTATTTGCGTAAAGTTTATTATTTGATTCACGTTTAGTGCATCAATTACGTATTCTAAAACGTCATTAAGTTTTGTGATTATCGCACGTATATTATTGTTTCGCGGTGTTACATAAAATTGAGCAAAGCAGTTTATTTAACTTTCTGGTGCGTTAATTTCTCAGTTTTTACTGCAAAATTTCGTGCAAGACTTTGCCAATTACTTTATTGTGGTTTGGTAAGTTTAGGTGGCATAAACTCTAATCAGTTCAAACACCTAATCGGGTAGCCGGAGGTCTCTAACCTCCAGCCCCCACACCACCCATCATGCGGGTCCGCAATGGGCGGTTCATCTCCCGTAATGAATGTTGATCCAAATATCCCTCAATGACACTAAACCTTGTGAAGCTAAGTAGTTATTGCCTAGCGCAATGTTAATACCTTTTGTTTTTGAGCTTCTACAAGGGCCTTTACTGGTGATACCACAGGCTATGGCGAGTCGTTCGCTAACACCCAATTTCATTAAACTGCGTACTTTGGTGCGAGGTTTACGCCATTGCCGCCAGTAGCACATTCTTATCCTACGTCGGATCCAATGATCTAAATCCACCGTTAGCTGATAAGCGTTGGCTATCAGGTAGTAGTGTCCCCAGCCGCGCAAATACTGCGTGAGTTTATGAATTTGTAGGGTCATTGAGATCCCCCAGTTGCGGTTAGTGAGTTCCCTGACATTTGCTTTGAATTTCTTTAGCGCCTGTTCGTGGATCTGCACTTGACCGTAACGGAATGTGAACCCGAGAAATTTTGAGCCTGATACTGGACCCACTCGACTTTTCGATTCGTTCACTTTGAGCTTTAATCGCTTAGTGATGAACGCAGTAATTTCCCGCTGGATTATTAATCCTTCGCTTTTCGTTTTTACTAAAATGATTATGTCATCAGCGTAACGTGCAAACTTAAGGTGTTTGTAGGTTAGCTTCTTATCTAATTCATCGAGTAAGATGTTGGAAAGCAAAGGGGATAATGGCCCACCTTGAGGGACTCCTTTGGTTGACTCAAACCACAGACCTGTTTCGCGCTCTGCGATCCCCGCTCGTAAGTATTTACCGAGTAGGCGCATGAGTGCTTTGTCTTTGATTTTACGGCTAACACGATTCATCAGCATGTCATGATCTACTTCATCAAAGAACTTAGACAAGTCGATATCAACCGCTGTTTTATAACCTTGTTTAACACAAGACTGAACATGGTTCACTGCTTGACTGGCTCTTTTATGAGGGCGATAACCATAACTATGTGGTGAAAATTGAGGCTCAAAGTAAGGGCTGATCACTTGAGCAATGGCTTGTTGGATCACTCTGTCGATAACAGCAGGGATCCCAAGCATTCGCTCACCGCCATCAGGTTTGGGTATCATCACGCGTTTGACTGGCAAGGGTTGATAAGTGCCGTTAAGTAATTGTTGTTTAATACCCAGCCAATGTAACTTAGCGAAGTCATTAAATTCCTCAATACTCATATTATCAATACCCGCAGCCCCTTTATTGCGCTTAACATGTTGCCATGCTGCGCTAATATTGTGGTTGCTTAGTACCTTTGCCATAAGGTCATGATCTATTTGGTTATATTCATTCGAGGTATTATTCACAGTCGAACGCTGTTCATCACTATCACAACACGGTGATCTATGTGAATTCAAGTTCATTTGTAGTGTCTCCTCTGGTTAAGATGTTCAGGCCTTCACCGTGTCCCCTCCATTACGATGGGCGTTTGGCTACTATGCCGTCTGCTGACTTCTGATAAATCACTCTAGCGATTACTCGATAAAGCGCGTCTAAAACTAACGCTTGTTTACTGCTATTTCGCTCGCTGTAGGTCGCAGCAACCAAAGCGCCAAGGGTTGAACAACCAGTCCCTAACTGGTAATCTCCAAGCGTTAGCGCGGATGCGTGTTTATCAGATCTCCCCGAATAAGATGCATCGACTTTCTCTGCACAACTGCATCATTTACGGTGGCCGTTAGATCACATGACTTCGCTATCTTGTGCTAGCTCGTCTCCAGCCTACGCCTCATATGATGTTTTTGTTCATCAGCTCACAGATTTGCTAGCGGCTTCCTTCAGACTATCTCTCGCGATTTAGCCCTTGCCATTCGCTAGTAGTTATCGTTTAATAACAGTATGTTATTTAAACGGTGATCTTCCTACAGAGGACTTTCACCTCATAAGTCAATGCCCATGTCGGGCGTACACAAATCGTTCCAGCCGACCGCCTACGCGGCGGCTGAACTAAGGCGTTATTCCATGTTGAGAATTGGAGGGCAAAGTATGTTGATGCTTAGCTGTTTAAGCAATGTTGGTAAGCGTAGAGCTTTATGGGTACAATTTGAAACAACACTTTATTGTTTTAGATACAATTATGAATGGTATTAATAGGCTCGATATTAAACAGCTCAGGGTACTAAATGCCTTGCTTGATTTAAAAAGCTTGTCGCAGGTTGCACGTAAAATGGGCTTAACCCAGCAAGCAATTAGCGAGCAACTGCGTAAACTACGTGACTTATTTGACGATCGTTTGTTTATTCGCCAAGGAAATAGCATGGTGCCAACGCCTAAAGCGTTATCTATGCAGCAACCTATTAGCCATATTTTAAAGCAGAAAAATAGGACAGGCACATTTCTTTGCAAATTTTTTGCAAAATCCATAGTATCAACCACTGTTGTTATATACAGTTTGACTGGAGTTGATATGTATGACCCGGGCAAGAAAAAAGCTTATTGATTTAGCGTCCACACCTTATTATCACTTAATCTCACGATGCGTTAGGCGAGCGTTTTTGTGTGGTGACGATAAATACACAGGTAAAAACTTTGATCATCGTCGGGAGTGGTTAGTAGAGCGAATAAAGTTTTTAAGTAGTGTATTTGCCATAGAAATAGCAGCCTACGCGATTATGAGCAATCACTACCATCTTGTTGTGAACGTTAATCGGCGTCAAGCACTTGATTGGTCTGATGATGAAGTAATTAACCGTTGGTATCAGCTTTATAATGGCCATGTTTTGGTTGATCGCTACTTAAATGGAGAGCAGTTAGATAAGGTAAGTTTACTCTTTTTCAACGAGATCATCGCTAAATGGCGAGAAAGACTGTATGACATAAGCTGGTATATGAAAAACCTCAATGAATACATTGCCCGCGAAGCCAATAAAGAAGATAACTGCAAGGGCAAGTACTGGGAAGGGCGCTATAAATCACAAGCATTATTAGATGAAACCGCAGTGCTTAGTTGCATGGCCTACGTTGATTTGAATCCTATCAGAGCAAACATAGCCGATACGCTTGAAGACAGTGATTTTACCTCAATTCAAGAGCGTATAGCGCATTTCAAAGCCTTCACTATGGACAAAGTTAAAGTGGATCAGCCTATCAAACAAAAAGATAATATTCAGTATGAAAGCCAGCCATCTCAGCTAAAACCATTTGGTGGCAACCATATCAAAAACACGATCCCTTTTGCCTTACTTGATTACATTGAATTAGTTGATTGGAGTGGTCGTCACATAGATCCAAAGAAAAAAGGGCATATCAAGAACGCTGTACCAAAAATGCTACTCACTTTAAATATAGAAGAAGCGCAATGGCTTGAATCAATAATGCGATTTAGGCAGCAGTACTCAAATTTCGCAGGCAGCAAACAACGGTTAAAACAACAAGCTGCCAACAACGATGTGAAATGGTACAAAGGCGCAGGCTGATAGAAGAGTTGCAGCTTCCTTAAGTAGTTGATGAAAAATTAAATCTCTAAACTATATTTGTTGGCTAAACTCCCTTCCAAGCTACTCAATTCTTCAGTTTGTTATAAGTTAGTGTTTAAAAAACACTGGTAAGGTGGCCTATAACGATACAGTTGTTAGTTTATTTGACAAAATATATGCCTGTCCTTTTTCTTCGTTTTGGAATATCAAAAGCTAGGTGTGGATTGCCGGACGCTTACGCTGCATGGCATCCACGTACCAGTGAAAGCCCAATTCATCGCTGGATACTGGAGCAATTAAAAGTAATTTGAAGTGTGAATAAATTTTAGCGAGCAACACTCGTTTTATAGTGTTACTCGCTAATATAAGGAGCTAACGATAAAGTAAGCCGTAATTTTAGAGCTTACCTATCGACAAAGATCGCACATCGTTACCTGTTGGCGACTCATGTGCTTTAAGGTAAAACACCGGTAAAATAGCCAGTATATGGTCAAAAATATCAGCTTGAATACCTTCGTACTCTGCCCACACTGTGGTGTTGGTAAAGGTGTAAATCTCGATAGGTAAGCCTTTATTAGTTGGCTCTAATTGCCTTACCATTAGGGTCATATTTTGATGGATTTTAGGGTGTTGTTTTAACAGTTCTATTAAATAATGCCTAAAGGTACCGACGTTAGTTAAGCGGCGGCCATTAAGTAGGCAACTCATATCTTTGCTAGCGTTTTCGGCGCTAATAGATGATATTGTGGTATCTATATATTTGGTTAGTAAATTTGCTTTTCTAAGCTCAGTGAGCTCTTGTTCATTTAAAAAGCGCACACTGTTCATTTCTAAATGAATACTACGTTTTATTCTACGACCGCCCGATTCCGACATGCCGCGCCAGTTTTTGAATGAATCAGAAATAAGCGCATACGTAGGTATTGTAGTGATGGTTTTATCCCAGTTTCTTACCTTTACCGTGGTAAGTGCAATGTCAATTACATCGCCATCAGCGCCATACTTGGGCATTTCTAGCCAATCACCTACCGCTAACATATTATTAGCAGAGAGCTGAATACCTGCCACTAAACCTAAAATAGCATCCTTAAACACCAACAGCATAACGGCTGATAACGCACCTAAACCACTTAATAAAATTAATGGTGATTTATTCATTAATACCGACACAGCTAAAATACCGGTTAATACACTGGCAATTAACTTAATGGTTTGAAATAACCCTCGTATCGGGAAGTGGGCTCTGACTGCGCGCCTATCAGAAATAACCTGAAAAATATCGAGCAACGAAAACAGTGATAGTAAAGAGAAGAGAATGATCCATTGGTCGGTAACCATTTCAATAATATGTAAAAAGCTACTCCCTTCGGGGATCCAAAGCCTAGCTTGAATAACGACAACCGCACCTTGAATTACAAAAGAGATATGTTTTGCAAGTTTAAATGCTAAATCGGCGGGAGTTTTTGCATCAGGCTGAACAATTCTTTCGCTAAAGCGACCTTTAAGAAAGTGCTTAGCTGAGTTTCTGATAATTAAATGTAAAATTATGGCAAAAATGGCGAGCCAGCAAAGTACTAAAATGTCGTACCATAAAAGAGGGTTGGCGGGTAAATATTGGCCAAACCACCCCAGTAAATACTCACGTAGTTCAGCTCTTATATCTGTCATTTAATCTCCGTTTACATCATAAAGTTATTTATTCCAAGGTTATTTAAGCAGAAGGCGTACTTAAAGTCTATCTTCACTCGGTGCCGATAGATTTTAACTATAAACAGTTCGTTTTATTTTTCAGCAAGTTGTTCACTTAACTCGGCAAAAAAAACCAAAGGGTCAAAACCAAAGGGTCAAATCTTGACTTCAGACATTTATAGTCTAGATTTATTGTGTGTTGGTCATTGAGTTAATTATTATGTCTAGGCCGCTGCGAATAGAGTATGAGAATGCGTTTTATCATGTAATGAATCGTGGAAGGGGACGTGAGAATACCTTTTTGAGCGATGACGACTTTAAGTATTTTTTATATTGCATTGAGCAAGCAAGCCTTCGCTTTAATATTGGGTCAAAACCAAAGGGTCAAATCTTGACTTCAGACATTTATAGTCTAGATTTATTGTGTGTTGGTCATTGAGTTAATTATTATGTCTAGGCCGCTGCGAATAGAGTATGAGAATGCGTTTTATCATGTAATGAATCGTGGAAGGGGACGTGAGAATACCTTTTTGAGCGATGACGACTTTAAGTATTTTTTATATTGCATTGAGCAAGCAAGCCTTCGCTTTAATATTGAAGTGCATTCATATTGTTTAATGACCAATCACTACCATCTGCTAATCAAAACCCCTGATGCTAATTTAGGTCGAGCCATGAAGCATATTAATGGTCTTTATACTCAATACTTTAATAGATCACATAACACAGATGGTGCCCTGTTTAGAGGGCGCTACAAAGCGGTGCTGGTGGATGCTGATAACTACTTATTACATGTTAGTCGGTATATTCATCGTAACCCAATTGAAACGAACACACCGTTGGTAGAAGACCTTGCTAAGTATAAATGGTCTAGCTATCCCGCTTTCATTAAAAGGGGAGCGACGCCTAAATGGCTCGTTCGAGACTTTATATTTTCGCTGCAAGGCAAAAAGCGTAAATATGAGGCTTATAAGCAATTTGTTGAATTTGAAAACAATAAAGAAATAAGCGCTTTTTATAGTGCTAAAAAGTTATTGTCGGTTTTAGGTTGTGAGGACTTTATTGAAAACATAAAGGAACATATTACAACATCAGATAGTGAAAGAAAGCTGATTAGTAAAAAGCATTCAGCAGATGATGTTATTGCTTACTTAGCTAAACATTTTAGTGTTGAAGTAGATGGCATTATAACGGTTAAAAAGGGGCGAAAAGAGAAAAACTTACCACGCTGGTTTGCTATAAAATTATGTCAAGATTTAACGGGGTTAAATTTACAGGCATTAGCAGATGTTTTTAATGTTAAACATTATTCGGCGATATCAAAAACTGTCGGTAGATTGAATGAATTAATGATTGAAGATAAAAAGGTTAAATTACAATTGGAAAAACTTCGAGAGTGTTTGATATCTGAAGTCAAGATTTGACCCTTTTTTGAAGTCAAGATTTGACCCTTTTTTGGACCTTTTTGACCCTTCAATATAGGCGACTTCATTGAATTCTTTATGTGTATCAAGTCCGATAAAAAGTATGCTATGTTTATTCATGTTAGCCTCTGCTGTTTAGTTAATTGACAAACTAATTATGGCTCTGGCTTTGAATTAAGCTAACCCACGAAAAGCGGAGGCTAACACCGTGTGGGAGTCATTATGTCTATAAGTTTAAGGGGGATTCATGCGTTACATTTTGGTTTTAGTTTTTCTTTTCATAACGAGTGGCAAAGCACTTGCCGAACAGTCAGTCACAATTTTTGTAAAGGAAACCAGCTATTCAATAAACACCTCGGATGAAAAGCTGAACTCAGCAGAATTGGAAAGCAAGCTGAAACAACTTAAGTTTTCATTGGTAACGTTAGACGTTGATTATTGTGCGGGCCCAGTTATGGTTGCTGAGGTTTATGTAGCAATTGCAAATGCAAACCCTTCAGTTAAAGACGTGCACCTAAAAGCAAGTGGCAGCCATGAACAAAGCAAATGTAAATTCGTATAATCGGGTAGCCGGAGGTCTCCTCCAGCCCCCACACCAACCATATGTGCTTTTTATTAATAGTAAGTGCAATGGGCGGTTCATCTCCAGTAATGAATATTGCTCCAAATATCCCTCAATGACACTAAACCTTGTGAAGCTAAGTAGTCATTGCCTACAGATCCAGTGTTCTAAATCTCCCGTTAGCTGATAAGCGTTGGCTGTTAGGTAATAGTATTTCAACCGAGTAAATACATCTGGATTTAGAATCTGTATTACTCTAAAGCGCAGCACCTCTTAACTTCTTTGTGAATAATTCAATTAAAGATCTTTTGCACAAAGAGAAGAGAATGAGAAGTAAATGAGGATGAACTTGAAGGCTAATATTGATACGTGAAAATACGATGCATTTCAGATTGTCATGAACAACTCATTTTATATCACTAAACCGCAGAAGCCGGGGTTTAGCCGCCGGCAATTTTTACTTTGAATTTCAGAGCTTCTAGGATGGCTTTGAGTTTTTCGCGGTCGTCGCCTTGTACTTCGATGATGCCGTCTTTTACTGCGCCGCCTTGGCCCATTTTGCTTTTAATGGTTTTGGCGAGCTTTTTTAAGTCGTGTTGTTCGCTGTCAATACCCGTTACTAGCATCACGCCTTTACCTTTACGGCCTTTGGTTTGGCGTTCAATGCGCAGGGCGCCGTCTTTAAATACCTTACCTGCCACTTCTTTGCTGGGCTTTGGTTGGCTGATACGGCCTGTTTCGGTTGAATAAACTAAATTACTATCACTCATGCTTAACCTGCGTTGAAAAAGTTAAATAACAATGGCAGTTATAATATCAAATCTAATCACAAATTTGCGCTTAGGTGTTTTTATTTTTGGCTAATTACTTTTAAGCAGTTATATTTAAAGCAATAAGAATGGATAATCTGAGCAGGAGTGAAGTAAATGAGTCTAAGTAAGAGTGCATCAGCTGATGGTGCTACGCTGACTATTCAAATTAAAGGGAAGTTTGACTTTAATTTAGTACAGTCGTTTCGACAGGCGTACGCCGATATAAGTGACAAGACCGGTAAGATCGTGATTGATCTACGCGAAACCGATTACATGGACAGCTCTGCGCTGGGCATGCTGTTGAATATGAAAAAAACCTTAGGCAGTTCGGTTGACGCAATTCAAATTAGTAATTGTCAGCCGCAACTGAAAAAGATCCTGCAAATATCTCGCTTCGATAAAAAGTTTGATATTGATTGATGCACGTTCTTGTTGTTGATGATCAGCCACTCAATTGTACGCTGTTAAAAGTGATGCTGGAGCAACAAAACTATCAGGTATCTGTTGCTAGCAATGGGGTTGAAGCGTTAGCAATATTAGATCAGCAAAGCATTGATATTGTATTACTTGATGTCATAATGCCAATTATGGATGGCTATGAAACGGCAGCTAAAATTAAGCTGCACCATAATGAAGTTCATCTCCCTATTATTTTTATAACGTCATTAGATGATCAGAGCAGTATTGAACGTTGCTTAGAAGTCGGTGGCGATGACTTTATTCATAAACCATTTGATAAAGTAATTTTAACCGCAAAAATAAAAGCCCATAGTCGTACTCGCAAATTAAGCCTCAAAACTCATGAGCAAAATAAGTTATTAGAATATCATTACAATCAAACCGAGCGTGAACACGAAATAGTTGAACACATCTTTAACAATGCGCTTGAGAACCAACATCAGTTTACCGATAATATTGATTTTCATTTGTCGCCCGCGTCTATGTTTAACGGTGATATGTGCTTAGTTGGGCAAAGCCCTATTGGTAGCCTGTATTGTATGCTTGGCGATTTTACCGGACATGGTTTGGCCGCTGCAGTAGGAGCTATGCCAGCATCAAAAGTGTTTTATACTATGGTTAATAAAGGCATGGCGGTGAGTGATATTGCTGCGGAAGTGAATGCGGTATTAGCGCAATTACTGCCTGGACATATGTTTTGTGCAGCTACGATTATTGAGTTGAGCAGTTCTGGGAAAAGTGTCTCGGCTTGGCTTGGTGGCTTACCTGATGCTTACTTAATTGATCAACAAGGTAAAGTACTAAGAACCTTAGAGTCACAACATATGGCGCTGGGAATTTTAGAGCGTGATGAATTTGAACGCGAATTAGTGCATTTTGAAGTCGATAAAAGTATGCGCTTGGTATTAGCGACTGATGGCATAATAGAAACCACCAATGCGCAGGATGAATTTTTTGGCGAGCAGCGTTTTATCCAAACACTTGCGAGTAAGCGCAAAGTGACCAGTCACGATGTGATAAGCCAAGTTACACAATTTGCCCATGGTAGCGAACAACAGGATGACCTCAGTTTAGTGCTGTTTAATTGTGTAGCAATCCCTCCTTTGGCTGAAGAGCAAGAGCCATACTCAAAATTACCGTTTAATTTTTCTTTAACGCTTAACTCTCGGCAGATCAAACAAACTGATCCGGTGCTGGAAATTGTTGAAGTAATAACCCAAGTTGGTGGATTAAAAGCGCATCGCTCGGATATTTTTTTGCTGCTGTCTGAGGCTTATAATAATGCGCTCGATCATGGCGTGTTAGGGCTCGACTCAGAAATTAAAAATAAAGAGGATGGTTTTATTGAGTATTATCAACTCAGAGAAGCCACGCTAGCTAAGCTGGTAGATGCGTTGATAATTGTTGATATGCGATATTGTCCTGATACGTTGAGCCTTTACTTTACCATTTGTGATTCAGGTAATGGCTTTGCAAGTATGGATAGCACTGCTAACAGCAATAATCGAGAGCATGGGCGTGGGCTATCTATTTTAGAAGAAATAGCCGAACAAGTGACTTATAACGCATCGGGTAATCAAATTGAAATGTGTTATAAATTGCAGCCACAACAAAGCTAGTCGTGGTAGTTTAGCCATGCTATGATGCATTTTTTAGATGTTTGGATGGCTAAATGGTTTCTTCTTATTTATCTCTTGCACAACTAGATGTGCCAGCTCAGTTAGTGACTGATGAGCTTACTCGGCTCGAAAATTATTTATCAAACCATTCGCTCCCCGCTGTGCGTTGGCAGTACCAAATCCCAGAGTTGGGCGAGGGTGGCGCGTGCAGTTTATTTGGGTATTTACAAGATGAGCCGTTTAAACTCACTGATTATGTAAAGCAAGATCAACACACCACAGAGAAACTTGCCCAATTACAATTGATAGTTGACTACGTGGTAGCGCAAACTCAGGTTGATTGGTACGGTATTTACCAAAGTACGGCAACGCCTGAGGGTGAGCAATTACTTAAACTGGCTTATTTTGGCGCGCCAAGTCGACCGCTTTTTCCACTTACCGAAGCATTTGCAGCCGGGAGTAATAATGTGCAGGTGGCACTAAGTAGTAAAGGCCGAGTGATCAATAATGTTGAGCAGTATTTAGCTGGCGGTGGTGAATACTATACTTGCGATCCGAAAGTAAAATCTGAAGCGTGTTTGCCGCTTTTTGACAGTGCAAATCGCTGCGTTGGTATTGTCGATGGTGAAGCCTTTAATAACGATTTTTTCAATCAACAAACATTAGCGCTATTAATTGCGTGCTGTATTAAAATTCCTCACTTTTTAGTGTAAATATCACTAGTCAATCTAGTGAGCTTTTATGTTAAGCTAAGTGCAACAGCTAACCCCTAAATAATGAAAGAGATAGTCAATGTTCTCAGTATTAAAACCATTACCAACTGATCCTATTCTTGGCCTTATGGCGGCCTATAAGCAAGATACTAACCCAAATAAGATTGACTTAGGGGTTGGTGTTTATAAAGACGAGCAAGGTAATACGCCAGTATTAAAAGCAGTAAAAAAAGCGGAAGCGTTCCGTCTTGAAAACGAAACCAGCAAATCATACATTGGTTTGGCAGGTAACTTAGATTACTGTCAAAAAATGGAAAACCTATTATTAGGTGAGCACCAAGCATTATTAGCTAATCGTGTTCGTACAGCACAAGCGCCAGGTGGTACAGGTGCATTGCGTGTTGCAGCTGAATTTATCGTGCGTTGTAATCCAGGTGCGACAGTGTGGGTGACTAATCCAACGTGGGCAAATCACATTAGCTTGTTTGAAGCAGCGGGCCTGACTGTTAAAGAATACCCATACTACGATTATGAAAACAAAGACTTATTATTTGATGAAATGATCGAAACCCTTAGCCAAGTGCCTAAAGGTGACGTTGTTTTATTACACGCGTGTTGTCATAACCCAAGTGGTATGGACTTAAACGAAACGCAGTGGAAGACAGTTGCTGAACTGGCAAAAGATGTTGGCTTTACTCCACTTGTTGATATTGCGTACCAAGGTTTTGGCTCAAGCCTTGAAGAAGATGCAAATGGTTTACGTGTTCTAGCTAATGCGGTTGATGAACTAATTATTTGTTCTTCATGTTCGAAAAACTTTGGTCTATACCGTGAGCGTATTGGTGCCTGTTCAATTATTGCGAAAGACAGCGCAACAGCTGATATTTCAAACTCAGTATTGCTAAGTGTGGTACGTAGTATTTATTCAATGCCACCTGCGCACGGTGCCGATATTGTAAACACTATTTTAAGCAGCACCGAGCTTACACAGCAGTGGCACAGCGAACTTGATGAAATGCGTAACCGTATCAATGGATTACGTACATTGATCAAAGATAGTTTAGCGACTAAAGGTATTGCGCAAGATTTCTCGTTTATTGACCGTCAACACGGTATGTTCTCTTTCTTAGGAATTAATAAAGAGCAAATCGATCGCCTACAAAAAGAGTATGGTATTTATATTGTTGGTTCTAGCCGTGTAAACGTGGCAGGTATCAGCCAAGCAAATATCGATTACTTTGCAAATGCTGTTGCAGACGTTTGTAAGTAATTTACTTAAATAATGTTTATTAACAAAAAAACCGCACAACTTATTGTTGTGCGGTTTTATTTTTTAACCTAGAACCTAGAACCTAGAACCTAGAACCTAGAACCTAGAACTACGCGTCGATTAAGTCTTCAACGCCAACAATTAGCCAAGGTGCATCTGCGCTGGTGGCACGTTCTAAATGCCATATCTCTAAGATAGGCTGTTCTTGATTATCACCAAGATCACGATACTTACCTTAGATTAACGACAAGTTGCGTGAGTAGATTAATGTAACCAGCGGATTGCATGATTAATGCGGTCATTATAGTTTTCTAATGGTGTGCCTAAGCTAGCAACCAAAATAGTGTCAGCATCGGGGCCTCGATTTATATGGCCTTCAAAACGATCATCTTGAAAATCATCTTCACCGATACCAAACGATTGATCTTTTGATGGCACAATAAATACTGTCATTGGGCCGTGCTCTGATTCAAAAACTAGATGCAGCCCTTTTTGGCCTTTAAAGTCGCAAAACATTAAATACGTTACTTTACCTGGGAGCTCATCTAAGTGGCCGCCAAGTACTGCAAATTTTTCATTAACCGTTTCTAAGCTGATCGCTTGTGTTTTCTGCAATGAATTGATTTCATGATAAACATGAGCAAGTGCATGTTCACCAGCAGCGTACGCAACATTTTGTTTGCCGCTAAAGATAAATGCGCCTACTGCGACTAATAATGACGCTGCCATAGCAAGAGGTAAACGACCTAGTTTAAATCGTGAGCTTGCCTCAACTACATTATTTATAGGCTGTTGTTTGGTTACATCAGTTTGCTCGGTAAAACGCGGCTCACTAACAGGCGCTTCGTTTTGTGCGTGTGCTGCGGTATTTGCTAAAATACGCTCAGCAAGGCCTGCAGGCACTGGGATATCTAGTGCGTCTGAAAGCTGTTTATCAAACGCTTGCATCTCATCTAAATATGCTTGTCGCTCAGGATGTTGCTTTGCAAACTCCAAAAGTTCCTTATCTGTGCTGTTTGGCTGTGCGCTAACTCGGCGACGAAACTCGAGATCATCCATTATTATGATGCCCCTTTAAGTTGTTCATCATCACGGCTTAAAGCCTCTTTTAACTGGTTTCTGGCGCGGTATAAACGCGTCATCACGGTGTTTTTATTTAAATCTAATATTTCAGCTATCTCATCACCAGAGCACCCCATAACTACTTGTAGGAGTAATGGTTCACGGTATTCATCAGAAAGCTTAGCGATTTGACGTTGGATCACTGTTTGCTCCATTTCGTCATCTAAAGTGACGCTCTTATCATCAACTAAGGTATCGTTTTCAACATCGCTATAATCAAATTGTTTGCGTTCAAAGCGACGGGCATTTTCCCGGCGCAATATCGTCAATAGCCATGGTTTTGCTGCTTTTTGATCTAATAATGAATCAAGAGAACGCCAAGCACGTAAAAACGTTTCTTGGACAAGATCTTCGGCAATATTAGGGTCACGGCATAACCAATACGCAAAGCGATATAATTCGCTATGATAAACATGAACAAGTTTTTCATAGCGTGTTTTTTTCTCTGCCATATCAACTAAGACCTGACTATTAGCGTTTTTATTTCCAAGCATAAGCACTTTTTATTTATTTTAAGTAATTCGCTGTCTAAGTGCGAGGATAATTCCAATACACTCAAACTCTATTTATAAAGTCCTTTTAATACAGCTTGTTGAGATTTTCCCTGGAGATTTCTTTGCGCTTCTAGCAGATTTACAATCGCAGCTAAGTCTACCTCAGCACTACTAGGACTATAGAGTGCAGACTGCAGTTTAGCAATATGTTGACTAAGTTGAATATTATCAACCTCTAATACTAACTTGTCTATCGCACTATGCGATTGTTTTGTCTGTTGTATTGCGTAACGGTTTAATGCTTGGTAGAACCTATTTATATCATTGTTTTTGCTTGCTTTCTTAAGCTCATCAAATGACCCTGACGTTTTTGTGTTTACTACTTTAGGCTGATTGCTAACTACAGTGCGCTGAGTGCGACTACGTAACCATAAAATTAATGTGATCAACCACAGTAAATAACCAATCACACTAACAATAATTAACCAAGTAGGGGTGTTATTTACCAATATAGACTGTTGATTTAGCGAGGATGGATCCTCTGTGATTGGCAATGCTGAGGTCGGCGCTGCTGGTAGCTGATTTACTGCATCGTTACTGCTTGGTGTTACGGTAATGGTACGCGCAGGTAATGTTGCATAACTAATACGGTTAATTTTAGTGTTATACCAAGGTACGCTGACCTCTGGCAGTGTATATGTGCCAGGCGTTTGTGGTAGTAAGGCATACGATGCGGTTTGTTGTGATATAACACGACCATCTCTAACTAAGTGGTTATTTTCTTTTTCATCTGGATAGCTACGGATCCCTTTTATTTCAGGAAGTTCAATATCAGGTAATTGCTCTTTGGTAATACCAAGTGCTGTTAAAGTTAGCGTGCGGGTAATAGGGGTGCCAACCTCGACAGTGTCATCCTCTGGCTGCCATTGCTCATCTAAATTCACCAATTCGCTTGGTAACCACGCACCTTGATAATCACTTGGAATGGGTTTTATCTCAATGTTTACGTCTTCGCCCAAGGCAGAGACATCTAGCTGACGGTAGTCCTGACGAATGCGACCTTGAAAGGCGGGAGCCTGAATTGTATAACTGCCACTTTTTTGCGGTTGCACTAAATATTCACGAGTGATGACTAAATAGCGTTTGCCATCAATCAGCTCGTAGTTTTCAGTTTGTTTACCAATTTGGCTAAGCTGTGCGTCAGGCATAGAGGGCGTGCTTAAATTGCCATCAAGTAACTCTTTGGCAAGATAGAGCTTTACCGTATAAACACCGGCTTCTTGTACAAATAAACTGTCACTAGAGAGTGAGGCTTTGATAAAGATATCGTTGTTTTGCTCAGTATCTTGACTGCGCTGTGCAACTTTTAATGCGATCGGCTCAGAGCTGACACCAGCAACACTGAATGCAGGAATAGTGTAATCTCCAGCACTGCGAGTCATGAGTTTAACTGACCAGTTTGTCTGTTTAGAGATACTGCCATTGACAATATTGGTGCGCGTACTGACTGTAGTACGGCCGACCACAAAGTCTTTTAATAGCACCGATGTATCGGGTTGATCATCTTTAATGGTGTCGTCGGCGCTGATAGTGAGCATAAAAAACTCACCAGCTAATACTGGGTTTTTATCAACACTGGCTTGTAACTGTGTAACAGCCCACGAGGGCATAGCGCTGATAAGCAATAAACAACAGATTAATCGCATTACCATGATTTTTCGACTCCTTGTGGACGGCGTTGATAGTTTCGTTTTTGGGCTTCTAATTGCATTTTGTTACGTAATAAAATAGCGGGATCATCGGGTACTTTGCGCAACAATTGACTTAACTGTTGTGCTTTTTCTTTTTCCTCGTTGGTCAGCTCAGCAGTTTGCGCTTGCATAGCTTGCTGTTTCGCCGCGTCTTCTGCTTGTTGCTGTTGCTCAGGGGTCATTTGCGGTTGTGCTGGTTGCTCTTCGCTTGTGGGATCCTGCTCAGACTCATTTGGCTTGTCTTGTTGCTGCGCATCATTACTGTCAGTTTGCTCAGGTTCAGCTTCCATTTGCGGCTCATTTTTTTCACCAGATTGCTGATCGCCAGGTTTACCATCTTGTTGCTGATCATTTTGCTCAGACTCATCCCCTTGTTGAGATTGCTGATCTTCTGAGGGCTGCTCACCTTGTTGTGACTTATCTTTATTTTGCTGATCTTGATTTTGCTCGCCATTTTGTGAGTCTTGATCTTGATTTTGTTCGCCGTCTTGACCTTGTTGCTGTTGTTGCTCCTGCTGTTGCAGTAATTGCTCAACTAATGCCTGATTTTCTTTGGCTTGGGTAAAGTTATCTTGCAACTTTTGTGCTTGCTGGTAGGCGCTAATTGCTTCTTCTAGCTTGCCAGCTTTGGCCAATGCATTGCCGTAGTTATATAAACCAGTGGCGCTTTTATCTTCGTTAAACTGTGATAGTGCAGCATCAAAATTACCTTGCTGGTAAAGCGCTGCGCCTTTTAATTGGCTCGATTGCGCGCTTGTAGCTTGCGCATACTCACCTTGCTGGTAGGCATCCAGTGCGCGTTGATCTTGATTTTTAAAGACCGAAGGTAACTCGAGCGCATAAGCATTTTGCTGTGGTAAAAAGCTGAACACTAATATTGCAGCTGCAAAAGCACCGCGGCGAAAAATCCACATCATCATAGGTAATAAAATAATGAGCCCATAAATGCCTGCATCAATGCGCCATAACGCTTGGCTTTGTTTCTCATTTTTTAGCATTTCACTGTTGGCACTCGGTGCAAATACTTGAATATCACGCTCACTTGGTTGATAAGTGGTAAATTTACCACCGCTGTTTTTAGCTAGGTTATTGAGCATACTGATATTGATGGTAGGCACTACAATTTGTCCGTAATTATCTTTTAAAAAACCACCCTCGGGAAGTTTGATGGGCGCACCTTGCTCGGTCCCCACACCATAAATGTTGAGGCGATAGGGATTGTTGCTAGTAAATTGACTGATATCGCTTTGTTCACTTTGCTCAATACCATCGGTGACTAAAATAATGTCACCTTCAAGGTAGCCTGCTTGGGTCAATAACTCTTTTGCAGCATCAAGGCCCGCAAGCACATTAGAGCCTTTATCGGGCATGATTTCTGGGCTTAAACTGGGGATTAAATTTTCCAGTGTGGCAGCATCATTGGTCAGCGGAGAAATAGTATACGCGGTGCCGGCATAGGCGACTAAAGCGGTGTCACCTTCTTGAAAAAGTTTGATCATATCCAGCGCCTTGAAGCGCGCTTGCACTAAACGACTGGGCGCGATATCGGTGCTGTACATCGATAGTGACATATCCATCACAATCACCCGGGCATTTTTGCTTTGAAACACCGGCACTTGTTTTTCTTCAAAGCTGGGGCCTGCGCTAAAAATAACCGCCAAAACTGCAAATAATGCAATCAGCCAAATAGGTTGGCTATGTTGTTGGCTGTTTGTGCTGATCACAAATTTAGCTAAGTGAGGCGCAATTAATTCACCTTGATTACTTTTTTTGTGTTTCAACATTGCAATAGTAAACATTAAGCACACCGGCACCAATAGCCATAATACTGCAGGGCGAATAAATTCAAAGTCCATTAGGCCTCCTGTCTAAATGTTTTGGCGGTGGTGAATATAACGCGTAAACTAATCAAGGCCAGTGCAATGAGTAATGGGTAATAAAATAATGCACTTTGCGGGCGAAACGTTTGTTCATCTGCGCTGATAGGCTCAAGCTTATCAAGCTCTTGATAAATTTGTTGTAAGCCGGCGACGTCTTTGGCACGAAAATACAATCCACCTGTTTGCTCAGCAATACGCTTTAGCAGCGATTCATCTAAGCTACCGCCACTCATACCACCCATATTAAATAAACTAAAACCACGAGGATTATCTGAGCCTACGCCGATGGTGTACACTTTAATGCCTTCTTCACGGGCAAGCAGTAGGGCTTCTTCTGGGTCTAAGTTTCCAGCGGTATTTTGGCCATCGGTAAGCAATACCACAATACGGTTACTTTCATCTTTACTGGCAAAACGTTTTACTGATAAACCCAGTGCATCACCAATGGCAGTGGCGCGGCCTACTAGACCTATTTGTGCCTCTGACAGCATTTGACTCACTGTTTTTACGTCCCGCGTTAGGGGGGTTTGCAAAAATGCAGTATCACCAAATAAAATCAATCCTAAACGATCACCTTGGCGCTGCTCTATAAAGTCACTCAATACCGCTTTTACCATCGTTAAACGGTCAACATACTGGCCTTGATAAGCCATATCTTGCTCGGTCATTGAACCTGATAAATCCACTGCAAGCATAATATCACGGCCTTCATTAGGCAGGGTGATAGGTTCATCAAGCCAGGTTGGATTCGCAATAGCGCATACTAATAATGCCCACACTAACCATTCGAACACACTGATACCGCTTGTATGTTGCTGGGCAACCTGTGATGCTAAGTTGTGCTTGGCAAAACCTGGTATACGTAAGCGGGTGCTGCCCTCACTCGCTAAAGGCTTAAGTAAGCGCAATAACCAAGGTAAGGGTAATAATATAAATAGCCAAGGCCAGCTAAATTCAAACATTCAGCGGCTCCTTTAATTTAAATTGCGCAATGGCGAGTTTTAATTTAGTAGCCAACGCAGTTTGATTACTTTGCTCTTGATAGAGGCTCATTAATTCAAGCTCAGTAAATTGTTGTCCGGTCAGCTTATTTAGCGTGTTACACCATTGTTTAGTCCCTTGTGATGCCGCACTTTGCGCGTAGTAATGTAAAACTAACCGTTTAATTAAAATATGCAGTTGTTGGGCATCGTCATCATATTGATTACTCAATAAAATCGCGTGTCGCTTGGCTTTTTTAAATTGATAAGCTCGATACAAGGTGTAACTGAGATAGCCAATAGCTAATAATAATGTAGCAATAATGACCCACCAAATCGGTGCCAATGGCCACCAAGAAACTTGGCTTGGCACAATCACATCATGTAGGCCATCTAATGGGGAGGTTTGCATGTTACTTTCTCACTAATTGCAGCTCTAGCGGTGTGGCTGCATTGAATGATATTAAATTAAGGCCTGATTTTGTTAAGCGTTGTAAACGTGAAGCGAAGGCTTGCTCGGCCGTTTTCGCAAACTTATCACGAAACCCTTTATCCATCAGCGGCAGGGCAAAGTCACTGCCGTTGGCGCTCACGGTTACTGTTTGTTTAAATGCAGGCAATTGGTGTTCAAATGGGTCGCTAATATGGCAACCAATTAACTCACAATGGCGACTCAGTATTTCGAGTTGTTTAAAGCTGGCATCATCTAAGCTACTAAAATCTGACACCAGATAAACCAAGCTACCAGGTTTGGCTAAATGATTTAAACGCTTTAAGTTATCACTGAGTTTGTTGGGGACTTCATCGTCAATTTTATGCAGAGCTTGTTGGTGACTGGCACATAAATTGTGGCACAGTTTTAACACGGCTTTTTCACGAGCACTGGGTTTGAGCTCTAAATGAGAATGTTGATTAAATACAATCCCACCGATGCGATCGCCGCGTTGACACGCCGACCACGCAACTAAAGCGCTAATATGTGCAGCTTGCACTGACTTAAGTAATAACTTTGAACCAAACAACATAGAATTAGAAAAATCGCTAAACACAAATACCGGGCGTTCTTTTTCTTCTTGAAAAAGTTTAGTGTGGGTTTCGCCTGTACGTGCTGTAACGCGCCAATCAATCGAGCGAATATCATCACCTTGCTGATAATGACGTACTTCGGCAAATTCCATACCGCGGCCTTTATGAGGGGCAAGATATTGGCCGGTTAGGCTGTTTCTAATTTTTACTTTTGGGGCAAGTTCGAGTAAGCGAGCCTTTGCTTTATAATACATTAGCTCTTTTAGCCCAAGCTCAACCCCATGGCTATGACTTAAATTCAGCCACTGTTGATTATCTAATTGGCTTTGCATAGTTTATGGCACGGCAACAAGTTCTAAAATACGGCTAATGACTTGGTCTTT
The DNA here is from genome assembly GCF_030436385.1 of Pseudoalteromonas sp. KG3. Classification (NCBI taxonomy): domain Bacteria; kingdom Pseudomonadati; phylum Pseudomonadota; class Gammaproteobacteria; order Alteromonadales; family Pseudoalteromonadaceae; genus Pseudoalteromonas; species Pseudoalteromonas sp. KG3. Next base: position 1,200,477 of record NZ_CP098523.1, on the reverse strand, counting down.
AGTAACACCATCAGCTTGGGCCTCGTAACTTAAAATAATACGATGACGCAACACGTTGTGCAGTACGGCTTGAATATCATCCGGTGCAACAAAGTCACGGCCTTGTAGCCATGCGTGGGCACGAGCACATTTATCTAGCGCGATAGTCGCACGCGGGCTTGCACCATATTCAATCCAACTGCCTAATTGAGCGTCCAGTTTTGCGCCTTCACGCGTAGCAATAATAAGTTGCACTAAATATTGCTCAAGTGGCTCAGCTAAATACAGGCCTAAAATGGCTTTACGAGAAGCAAATAAATCGCTTTGACTAATTTGTTGCGCAGGGGCTTGGTGTTCGCTCAAGGCTTCCCCACGGGTCAGACGTAAAATATCTAGCTCATGCTCGGCGCCTGGGTAATCAATGCTTAAGTGCAACAAAAAGCGGTCTAATTGCGCTTCAGGCAGCGGATAGGTGCCTTCTTGCTCAAGTGGGTTTTGGGTTGCCATTACCATAAATAAATCAGACAGCGGATAGGTATTTTTGCCAACTGTAACCTGACGTTCAGCCATCGCTTCTAATAAGGCAGATTGTACTTTAGCGGGTGCACGGTTGATTTCATCGGCTAATATAAGGTTATGAAATAAAGGGCCTTTTTCGAACACGAATTCACTGGTTTGTTGACGATAAATATCTGTGCCAGTAACATCCGCAGGTAATAAATCGGGTGTAAATTGGACGCGTTGGAATGAACCTTCAACCCCTTTAGCAAGGGCATTGACTGCACGGGTTTTAGCAAGCCCTGGAGGGCCTTCAACTAATAAGTGACCATCGGCTAAAATAGCAATAAGTAGTGCTTGCGTTAATTCTGGCTGACCAATGATTTGGCTATCTAAATAAGTTTTTAATTGTGAAAATACGTTAGTGGCCATAGTAAAAAAACTGTCCTGATTTGCAAGGTTTATAAAAGCTTAACTAGTAATATGGGTAAATAGTTTATAACACAAGTGTTAGACCTGAATTTACAAAATAGTTCGTTATTTTTTAAGGATTTTTACCCTAGCATAGAAATTAAACTATTTTTTGTAAATACGTTAAAAAAAGCCTATTGTTGATAACTAATTATACTATTTTCAATTTCGCTATTGGCTTTAGTACACGGGTTGTTTAGAATCGAGGAAAACAAACAGGTCAGACCTGTCAGCGGGAGAGCATTAATGTCTGAGCAAAACATACTAAAAACAGCAAAGGGCGATCGTATCGCCATCGTCAGTGGTTTACGTACGCCATTCGCTAAACAAGCGACTGCATTTCACCATGTACCAGCCCTTGATATGGGCAAGTTAGTGGTTAACGAAATGCTAGAACGTCTTAACTTTGATAAATCTGAAATTGATCAATTAGTATTTGGTCAAGTAGTGCAAATGCCAGAAGCACCAAATATCGCCCGCGAAATCGTGTTAGGAACTGGTATGCCAGTTTCTGTTGATGCTTATTCAGTATCGCGTGCATGTGCAACCAGTTTTCAAGCGATTGCTAATGTGGCTGAATCGATTATGGCAGGCTCTGTGCAAGTGGGTATTGCTGGTGGTGCTGATTCATCATCTGTATTGCCAATCGGAGTGAGTAAAAAATTAGCGGGTAGTTTGGTTGATTTAAATAAAGCACGCACTTTAGGCCAGCGTTTAAAAATATTCTCAAAGCTGCGTTTAAAAGATTTATTACCAGTTCCACCTGCAGTGGCTGAGTATTCGACGGGTTTATCTATGGGTCAAACTGCTGAGCAAATGGCAAAAACCCATAACATTAGCCGTGAAGATCAAGATGCGCTAGCTCATCGCTCACACACGCTTGCAAGTCAAGCTTGGGCAGATGGTAAGCTTAGCGAAGAAGTTATGACCGCGCATGTACCGCCATATAAAAGCTTTATTGAGCAAGACAACAACATTCGCCATAATTCAACCGTTGAAGGTTACGCTAAATTAAAGCCAGCCTTTGATCGCCAACATGGCTCAGTAACCGCTGCCAACTCAACACCTTTAACAGATGGTGCAGCAGCAGTGCTAATGATGAGTGAAAGCAAAGCCAAAGCTTTAGGCTATAACATTTTAGGTTATGTGCGCAGCTTTGCCTTTTCAGCGATTGGTGTACATGAAGATATGCTAATGGGTCCTGCTCATTCAACACCAATTGCATTAGCGAGAGCGGGTATTACACTGGCAGATCTTGATTTAATCGAAATGCATGAAGCATTTGCAGCGCAAACGCTGGCGAATATGAAAATGTTTGCGTCTGATAAGTTTGCTCAAGAAAAGCTTGGTCGCAGTAAAGCGATCGGTGAAATTAACATGGATAAGTTTAACGTATTAGGCGGCTCGCTGGCATATGGTCATCCATTTGCAGCAACCGGCGCACGACTTATCACCCAAAGTTTACATGAACTTAACCGCCGTGGCGGTGGTTTAGCACTAACGACTGCATGTGCTGCAGGCGGGTTAGGTGCAGCCTTTGTATTGGAGAGTGCGTAATGACAGATTCAGTATTTAGTTTAGAAATAGATGAGCAAAAGCTTGCTGTTGTAACTATCGACGTGCCGGGTGAAAAAATGAATACCCTGCGCGACAGCTTTGCTGATGATTTAAAAGCATTGCTTGATGAGGCTAAGCAGCAGTCAGTGAAAGGCATGGTTTTTATCAGTGGCAAGAGTGATAACTTTATCGCCGGTGCTGATGTAAAAATGCTTGATAATGTTGAGCACCGTGATGATGCATTGGCTATCAGCGAACTATGTCACCGCGCTTTTTTTGATATGAAGGCATTGCCATTTGCAACTGTTAGTGCCATTCATGGTGCAGCGCTTGGTGGTGGTTTAGAGTTTGCGTTAGCCTGTGATTACCGTATCTGCTCTGACAGCGACATCACTAAACTTGGCTTGCCTGAAGTGCAACTTGGTTTATTACCTGGCGGCGGTGGTACACAACGATTACCTAAATTAGTGGGTTTGCAAAAAGCCCTTGAGTGGACCTTAACAGGTAAACAAATTCGTGCTAAACAAGCCAAAAAAGCAGGCTTGGTTGATGACTGCGTTCCGCAAACTGTGTTACTGCGTGTTGCCAAAGAATTTGCCGTTAAAGGTAAAGCAAAAGCGACTAAGCCAAAGCTGGACCGCTTAAGCCAATTACTCGAGTCTAATCCGTTTGGCCGTAATATTATCTTTAAAAAAGCCCAAGAAAATGTGCTGAAAAAAACCGGTGGTCATTATCCAGCACCACTGGCTATCATTAAAGCAATACGTGCAAGTGTTGAGCTTGATGAGCTTAAAGCCTATAAAACAGAGGCTGAAGGCTTTGCTACGTTAGTAATGAGTAGTGAGTCTAAGTCATTACGTGGGATCTTTTTTGCAACCACTGAGATGAAAAAAGAATGGCGCAATGATGACGCGCCAGCAATCACTAAAACAGCGGTGTTAGGCGGCGGTTTAATGGGCGCAGGTATTGCGCATGTAACTGCTGTTAAAGCCGGTGTGCCTGTACGCATTAAAGATGTAGCCGAGCAGGGCATTAGTAATGCCATGAACTACAGTTATAAAATTTTAGATAAAAAGCAAAAACGCCGTATTTTATCTAAAGCTGAACTGCAACAGACTATGAATAGAATTACCGGTACGACGAATTACAGTGGCTTTAAGCACATTGATTTAGTTATCGAAGCGGTATTTGAAGACCTCAGCCTAAAACAAGGCATGGTTGCGGATGTTGAGCGAGAATGCCAAAGCAACACTATTTTTGCTAGTAACACGTCATCACTGCCAATTTCACAAATTGCAGCCCAAGCGGCGCGTCCTGAAAATGTTATTGGTCTGCATTATTTCTCACCCGTTGAGAAAATGCCATTGGTAGAAATCATTCCACATGAAGGCACCTCCGAACAGACCATAGCGCGAATTGTTAACTTTGCTCGTAAGCAAGGTAAAACACCTATTGTGGTTAAAGATAAAGCCGGTTTTTATGTGAACCGTATTTTAGCGCCATATGTGAATGAAGCCGCTAATTTATTATTAGCAGGTGAGCCAATTGAAAAGATTGATGCGGCATTAGTCGAGTTTGGTTTTCCGGTTGGGCCATTAGCGCTACTGGATGAAGTGGGTATTGATATTGGCTCTAAGATTGCGCCAATTCTTGAACAAGAACTCGGTGAGCGTTTTAAAGCACCAGATGCATTTGCACGTTTAATTGACGCCAAACGCTTAGGCCGTAAAACAGGTCGTGGCTTTTATCTTTATGATAAAAAGAGCAAAAAAGTGGATGAATCAGTTTATGAATTGCTAGGTGTTAGCCCATCGCCACGCTTAAATAAAAGCGAAATTGCGAAACGTTGTGTATCGCAAATGCTTAATGAAGCCGCTCGTTGTTTAGATGAAGGTATCATCGCAAGTCCGCGTGATGGCGATATTGGCGCTATATTTGGTATTGGCTTCCCGCCATTTTTAGGTGGGCCATTTAGTTATATGGATAAGCTTGGTGCCGATAAAGTATGCTCAGAAATGGCTACCTTTGCTAATTATAATTCGGTGTTCGCACCGTGTGCGCCTTTAGTTGCGATGGCGGATGCTGGGGCAAGCTTTTACCAGCTAACACCTGTACAACAGGCTAAACCTGCAGCAGAGCTTGATGAGGCAGAGCAAGTAACTGTTGAGCCAAGTACAACCAGTGAAACAGATAGCGAACAGCTTGAAGAGCAAAATACGCAGGTGTCAACAACTGAAACTGAAGAAGTTGCAGTCACTGATACCGACGAGAGTACAAAAGAAAATAAATAGTCTTTTGGCTTTATTTGTTATAAAAACGCACTTATTACAGTGCGTTTTTTTATGCTTATTACTTTTATAGACTCTACACTCACGATTACATAGTGGGCAACTAAGGAAGGTTATTATGATCCTCTCTACAGCTAGACTCACCCTCAGGTTACTCACGGCCGACGATTGGCCACTGTTCTTTGCATTGCATAATAACTCTGTGGTGATTAAAAAATGCTTTAATAAGCCATCTGAGGCGCAAATACGGGCAAAGTTTAATGAACGTTTAAAGCCGTGGCGGCCCGCTTCAAATCACCCATTGTGTCTAGTTATTAGCGAAAAGAGTAGTGGCAAGCAAGTTGGTGTTACTGGGTTTACCGCGTCACAATTGCCAGATATTCAAGAAGTCGGGTACTTATTATTGCCTGAGTTTTATGGGCGGGGTTATGCCACGGAATCACTTCAAGCGTTTTTAACATGGGCCAGAGGAGAGTTTAATATCCAGATGGTAAAAGCCGTTGTCAGTGCCGGTAATAGAGGGTCTGAAAAAGTGCTGGAAAAATGTGGTTTTAAATTAGTCAGGGTTGAGCCGTTAGCTTACGAAATTGCTGGGGTATTACTTGATGATCATCATTTTTTATTAGACTGTACAGATAACAGTTAAGTTTGTACTGTTCAATCGCCTGAACAGTACAATGGGTTATTACATATGAATCTCAATCGCTTTACGATCTTTTTCAGGCATGTTAGCAACCACTAAGTTAAATGAATTATCAATCATGCGTTCGATTTCGCCTTGTGGAATAGAACCATCTAGAATAACAGTATTCCATAACCGTTTATTCATATGATAGCCAGGTATTACCGCAGGAAAAATATCCCGTAAAGCTTGCGCCTCATCCGGGTCGCATTTTAAATTCATCCACCAAATAGGGTTGCCGTCTTCGTCGGTTTCCCCTTCGTTGCCAACCGATAAAGTGGCAAACATTTTGTGGTTTACTTTATATACATCAACTTCTTGGCCAAAAGGTTTGGTAACCATAACCAGAGGTTTTTTAGATAAATACTCGTGTGCTGTGTGCTGATCCATGATCCAGTCCTTGAAGTCATTTATGGTAAATTAACAATAGCAGCTTTTTCGTAGTTTAGTCATGAAAAATCGGCCAATAGGTAAAATTTATTAGTAAATACAAGCTATATACCCAAGCCACCTCAATATGCGAGCGTCGTTGGAATTAAAAGCGATTTAGGCAAGGCATTGATTGCAAATAATGGTTGTTCCCTTGTTAAAATCAATAACGCAGTATAAATCGCTTTTAAACCAACCCGTAGGGCGCTTCACAGGCACTTACTCTCATCGTTGTTACTTCTTAAAAGGGACAGCCATTCTTGCAAAGTAACGCCTTGATATTAAGCCCCTGTGAAACGCTGAACTCTGCATCTTGAGGTGGTTTGGGTATAAAAAGGTTGTTTATCTTTCGAGGTTGAATTGTTAGCAGATATTTGGGTTTTTATTGGGCACTGGGCGGCTTGGCTCTATTTTCTACTCAGCGGATAGAAAAACAGTGATAAGCGCTATTTTCTTATTGAAGAAAACCCAGTTCGTGGTATGTTTCTCGGGATTTATAAATTATAGGAAGACACTGATGCCAAAGGCAAGTGAAGTTAAAAAAGGTACTGCTATTGAGTTTAATGGCCGCGTTTTAGTGGTTAAGGATATTGTTCGCTCTGTGCCACAAGGCCGTGCTGGTGGAAGCTTATATCGCATGCGTTTGTACGATGTTGTAACAGGTAGCAAAGTAGACGAAACATTTAAAGACAGCGACATGCTTAAGCTTGCTGATTTAACGCGTCGCGAAGCTATGTTCTCTTACGTGGATGGCGAAGAGTATGTGTTTATGGATAACGAAGATTACACGCCATATAACTTGAGTAAAGAAGCGATCAGCGAAGAAATCTTATTCGTAAACGAAGAAACCCAAGGTGTGCACGTTATTGTTATTGATGGCGCGCCTGTGGGCTTAGATTTACCTTCAAGCGTTGAACTTGTGGTTGAAGAGACAGACCCATCAATCAAAGGTGCTTCGGCAAGCGCTCGTTCAAAACCAGCTCGTTTATCAACGGGTTTAACAATTCAAGTACCTGAGCATATTTCTACTGGTGACCGCATCCGTATTAATACCGCTGAGCACAAATTTATGGGCCGTGCTGAAAAGTAAAAGTACGCCTGTGCATTGAAAAAACCGACAATTGTCGGTTTTTTTATATGACTATGATTTATGCTCCTTATTTGTCCGTAGTACTTTAAATCAGTGCATGCTTTGGCTACACTGCGCGCTTATTTTTAAAACAGAACAAACGAGGCTGCTTTTGTACTTTTTACTCAGTGTAGTATCTATTGTTGTTATGTATTCACAGGCGATCAAAAAAGGCATGCCAGTTAAGCGCTGGGTGGTGCTTGGCGGGTTATTGGGCCCAATTGCATGGTGTTTGTTTAATTTACATTATCGTCGGGCATTGCTGCGTTGTGTGGGTATACAAGCATGTGTTTGGCGACCTTAAATGGAAGCGCGTTATGCTTGGTGCACTAAACTCAGTGCAGCTTGGTTTTGCTGCTTCTTTAAAAATTCAGTAAATTCAGCACGAGAAAGCGGTTTTGAATAATAGTAGCCTTGCATCGTTTCACAGTTAAGTTCTTTTAAAATCGCAATTTGATCCGCCTGTTCGACCCCTTCAGCCACAACATGCAAATCTAAGTTATGGGCGATAGTGACGATAGAATCCACCATATTACGGCCGCGCTCGCTGTGCATATCATCGATAAATGCTTTATCAACTTTTAAGGTATTCAGTGGAAATTGCTTTAAATACGCCAGTGAAGAGTAGCCAGTACCAAAGTCATCCATCGCTAAATGAATACCGCGGGCACTGAGGGAGCGCATAATGGCAATCGCATCTTGTGGATCGTCCATTACTGTTCCTTCGGTAATTTCAAGCTCTAAAAAGTACGATGGTAAGGCATGGTTTTGCAAAATCACATCAATGCGGGTGGTTAAATCCGGTAGGCTAAATTGTTTAGCTGATAAGTTCACCGCAACACGGCCATTGAATAAACCTTCGTCTAGCCAAGCTTTAACGTCGCGACAGGCTTTATGTAATACCACTTCACCAATTTCAATAATTTGCCCGGTTTCTTCAGCGATAGGAATAAACACGCCAGGGCTGATAATGCCTTTTTTCGGGGTAATAAAACGGACTAAGGCTTCCATACCGGTAAATTTACCCGTGCGAATATTCATTTTCGGTTGATAGTACACTTCAAAATGATCTTCCTTTAAACCAAAGCGCATCAGGTTTTCAATCTGTAAACGTTTAACAGCTTGGCGGTTCATGGTGTCGTTAAAGAATAAGTAACTGTTGCCTTTCTTTTTCGCATGGTACATCGCCGTGTCGGCATTTTTAAGCAGCAATTCGGGGGTATTGCCGTCTTCAGGAAATAGCACAATACCCACACTGGAGGTGATCACCAATTCATGGCCAGCCATTTTGAATGGTGTGGCAATGGCGGCTAAAAACTGTTTTGCCATGCGGGTGATGGTATGAATATCGTTAGTGCCGGACATTACCAGCGCAAATTCATCGCCGCCTAAACGGTAAAATACATCTTTTTCACGGGTCAGTTTATTTAGCCGCATTGCCAGTTTGGCAAGTAAACTGTCGCCCAGTTGATGGCCTAAAGAGTCATTAATTTTTTTAAAGTTATCTAAATCAAACACCAGTAACGCATGATGGTTGTCTTTTTTTGCCAGCTTTTTTAAGTCGGTAAAAAATAGATTGCGGTTTGGCAGGCCAGTAGTACGGTCTCGATTTGATAAGTTATGCAGCTGCGACTCGGCTTTTTTCCGCTCGGTTAAATCAGAAAAAACAATTACATAATTACAAATTTGATTATGCTCGTTTTTAATTTCATCAATTGAAATTTCAATCGGTAGTAATTTACGCTCACTGTTACGTAATTTTACTTCTTGCTGCCAGTGCTCAGTAGCACGCACAGTGTCTTTAATATCATCAATATAGCTTTGTTCGTAGCCGGGTAGGGTAAATGGTTTATTTAAATAATTATCGCGGTTACCGCCAAACTGGGTCAAAAAACTGGGGTTAAGGTCAACTAGATTAAAGTTTTTATCATAAATAGCCAACGCATCAGTGAGTGATTCAACGCATTTAGCAAAGAGGTTAAGTCGTGCTTCGGTTGACTTTAATTGGCTGATATCACGCACTGTGCCGGTCATTCGTAGCGGGTTTAAATTGGTGTCTTTTTCAATTATTTTGCCTCTGTCGAGCACCCAATGCCAGCGGTCAAAACTGTCTTTTATTCTATAGCTGGCTTCAAAGAACGCGGTTTGCTCTGCAAAGTGTTGCTTTAAGAGCAGCTCTACATGGGCGATATCATTTGGGTGGATCAGTGCTTTGTTTGGGGGGACGTCAATGATGGTATTTTTATCCATCCTATATTTATCGTTAATGCGCAGTACTTCACCGGTTTTTATATTCCAATCCCAAAGGGTATCACCACTGCCTTCAACTGTACTTTTTAAGCGTCGTTCAGAAATACTTAATTGCTGTCGTGAGCGACGTAATTTATGAATTATGAATAACAGGTACGGCAATACCAGTGCAACGAAGGCACTGGGTAAATACACCATTAAGGTTTCTAGATCGACCAGCTGCTCGCTATAACCCAATGGGCTATAGCACAGCAACAATATGACGAATATGAATGTGTTAGTTATTATTTTTTTTATTATCATTATGCACTTCTGTTTTTTGCACCTGATAATCTAATTGAAGCGCGCGGTTGTGTCAAAGAGATTGCGAAGAAAGCATTGTTTTCTTTGACTTAGTTGTTTTCGGCTCGCTCGTTAGCTCATATCTTGGCCTTTCTTCAGAAAAAGTCTGGCGAATATAGGAGATTATTTGCTCTAAACTGAGATCCTCTAGTGCCGCTAGCAGTTTTTGTTGCATATGAAAATGATGATCTTGATTACCAATTGCAAGCCATAAGCGTTGTGAACGCAGCCGTAAATTTTTATCTTTTTCGGCAATATGAGTGATTAAACCATGCTTTTGTTGCTGCCATTGGTCTTCGTCGAGTTGTTGTAATGAGCCAAGATAGTGTTCAATAAATGCATTGTGACGTTCAAGTAGCGCGGTTGCTGAATAATTTGGTGATTGCACATAAAACGCAATCCCAGCGCGGGTGTTAAAAGGTGCATAACCGGCACCCACTAAATAGCCTAACTGTTGTTTGGTTCGTAACTCGTTAAAGTAGTCTTGATTAATAAGATGATTGAGCGCCATCATTTTAACTTTTTCAATAACGTCATCGGTTTGTGCTTGATAATAAATCACCATCGCATAATCGTTACAATTAAGGCTTAGTTGTGAGCGAGTAATTTGGTCAATTTCAAACAATGGTCGCGTCAAATCTTCGATAGTGGCTGATTTGGCTAAATGGTGAGCCACTTTCTTTTGAAACTCTATTGCATCACTTTCGCGCCAATTACCATGTAAAAATGATTCCACATGCAAGGCATTAAAAAATTCACGACGAAAACAATTAAACTGATGAAAACTAGTATCTTTAAGTGCAACAGCAAGTTGTTCTGGTTCAGGATTCCAGGGCATTATTTTTGCACCAAGCACACTAAATAATTCGCCAACGGGTTTATTTTGATTACTGTTACGCCAATGACGGACTAACTGTTTTTTATACTCAGCAAACCGTTTGGCGCAAATATCGACATTAAATAAAGCTTCAAGCAACTCATTAACTAATTCTAACTGGCTTGATGAAAGCCCTGCAGTGTGTAAAGTTAAGCCACCTTGATGTGACGTTAAATGGTAACTTAAACCGGCTAATTCTGCTGGGTAAAACTGCTCTGCGACACTGTCCATAAATAAATCGGCAAATAACCGCGTCAGTGCCATATGTTTAATATCTTTAACGGCAAAATCTGAGTCCATTGCTAAATAAAAATGACCTTTGGCAACTCGAAAAGTGTTGTCTTGCTTGAACCAAAAATCAAAGCCCGGCTCTTTTACTAACAGTCGTGGCTTTGACTGCGGTTGCTCAACATCATACAGCGACACTTCTTTACTCAAATAAGGGTTGGCAGTGGGCAGCAGCATTTCCGGTAATGGGGTATTAATTTCACATAATGCTTCAAGCCAGCAGCTCGAAATGCTTTCGATCCGATAAGGTGTATGGTACCACTGAGTGGTATGTTCAGGCTCAACGTCTGGGTGGATCAACACTAAGCGCATATTATGTGGGGTTAACCATTGCATTGCGGTTTGGTGCGCGGTTTGATTAAAGCCATCCATCAGGTAGTCACCTTGCACATAATTGGCTTCATCATAGTGCTGCATATTAATACTTAGGTTACTAACCCAATCGATCAATCGTGCTTTTTCTTGGTTATCAAAGGCAATTTGCAACAGATTTTTTTTATCTTGATATAAGCGTGGCAACTTATCGATGTTTTGATTAATTAAACAAATATACTCAAACACCATTTCCACAATGTCTTCATAATATTCAATGCCTTCGTCGGTCAATGCCATGCTGATATTAAAATCTTTAAAATTACTGCCGTTAATGCCACCACCCGCAGAGAGGGCATTGATCCATCCTTGCGCTTTTAAAATAGAATACAGCGAGCCTTGCCCTTCGTAACCTAATAAGTGGGCAATAAAACTCACTGTTTTATGGCGATAGAACTCATCAATATTTGGCATTGCAAAACTAACAATGAGTTTTTGCATGTGCTTATGTGGCTCTATATGCAGCACTTTACAAAGATCTTGTGAACGATATAGCGATGCGGCAATAACGGGCTTTGCTTGTGGTTGACCTTTAATGTCGCTAAACAGGGTGTAGACCCATTGCGCCATCGTGTCTATGGCTGCGTCGGAGCAGATCACTAAGCTCATCCACTGTGCTTGATAATGCTCGTCAAAAAAGCGACGTAACTCTTTGCTCACACAGCCATCACGATCGGCCAAAGTTTGCTGATTGCCCACGGAGAATTTTGCAAAAGGGTGGGCTGGGTTAACGGTTTCTTTATGCGCTTGGTAAATCCGGCGGCCATCATCTTTTATTTTTAATTTAAATTCCGCATCAATGGCATTTCGTTCTTTTTCTGTTTCGGCAGGGCTGAGCAAAGGGGCAATGAAAAAGCGACTGAATTGCTTTAGTGCCTGCTTAAATTCTTGATTGTTAATATCAAAGAAATAACAGGTGTGTTCAGTGCCTGTCCACGCATTGGTATTACCGCCTGCTTGGGAAACAAAATTGCCAAAGCCACCCGATTCAGGAAACTGATCTGTTCCTAAAAAGAGCATGTGCTCTAAAAAGTGCGCTAGCCCTTGCCTGTCAAGCGGATCGTCAAAGTGTCCGGCATTGACAGCCATCGATGCGGCGGCTTTAGTTGAATCTTTATCTTGCACTAACAGTACTTTTAGACCATTGTCCAGTGTAAGGGCACGGTAGGTTCTGTTATCATTGCGGCTGATATTCAAATGATGCTCCTGAAACGTTAAGTTTACTCGTTAACAACAATGATAGCTTCAGGGCTGCGGTTAAATTGCTTAGCGATTTCTACCTGAATACCATAAGCGAAAATGTATGACGTTGTATTAATATAGCGGACAAATAGGCAAACTGGCTACTGTTTTATATTCTTTAATTGGTTGATTTTTTATGAAAACAATCCTAATAATGCGCCACGGCGAAGCGACTCCAATGCAAGCTGACGATGCAAGTAGAAATTTGACCTCGGTTGGCCAGCAACAGGCTGAAAAAATGGGTTTATGGTTGCAAGCAAGCCATGCACCAAACGCTTTGTTGGTGAGTCCTTACATTCGTGCTCAACAAACGGCTGCGGGTGTAAAAAAGCACAATGCATTTTTATTTGAAGAAACCTGCGCGGACATAGTACCAGAAGGCAATCCACAAATTGCAGGGGACTATTTAGAAACCCTAATAGCCATGCACCCTGAATGTGATACTTGGTTAGTGGTGGCACATATGCCAATTGTGAGTTATTTAGTTGATCAACTAAGTGCCGGAAATATGCCTATCTTTAATACTGGCGCCGTTGCGGTGATAAGTTACGACGAAAACAATCAAAAAAGCCAATACCTCAGTATTCATGCACCTAATAACGTTGAAGTTTAGTACTGTCCAACCTTGCGTTGATTTTTAAATTTGCTAAATTAGCGCCACATTAATTTAGTTGAGACTTACTATGACAATTGAACGCCTGCAAACAGGTGCGCGAATGAGCCGTATCGTTAAGCACAATGGCACCGTGTATTTATGCGGCCAAGTGTGTGCTGACGCAGAAAAAAACATCACCGAACAAACGCAAACTATGCTTGATAAAGTCGAGCTATTACTTACCGAAGCGGGTAGTTCTAAAGAGCATATGCTCAGTGCCACTATTTACGTAAGAAGCATGGAATATTTTGCTGATATGAATGCGGTATGGGATGCCTGGGTGCCTGAGGGGCATGCACCAGCACGCGCCTGTGTTGAAGCTAAAATGGCACGCGATGCCTTATTAGTTGAGATTTCCGTTGTCGCAGCCGTTAAGTAATAGACAGCGTGTGCATTGGGATTATTATCAGCGAGAGCTCGAAGGCAGTGGTTATCAATGTCATCCTGAAATGCCTTTGGTGTGTGAGCAGTTTAAGCTGATGTGTCTGAAGAAACGCAAGTGTTGGCTTTATTTGCAAAAGTAGACGAGTTATTTGGCAAATTAGACGTGCTTATAAATAATGCCGGTATTTTAAAGCCGCAAATGCCATTGCTTGAGATGGATGCCACGCGTATAAATGAAGTGCTAACAACCAATGTAACGAGCGCTTTTTTATGTGCGCGAGAAGCGATTAAGCGCATGCACAGTGGCGGCAGTATCGTGAATGTTTCATCGGGGGCTGCTAAAACAGGCTCGCCGAATGAGTATATCGACTACGCCGCCTCTAAAGGGGCAATGGATACTTTAACAATTGGCTTAGCTAAAGAAGTGGCTAAGTTAGGTATTCGCGTTAACTCAGTACGGCCTGGATTAATTTACACCGATATGCACCGTGATGGCGGCGAAGCGGGGCGAGTTGATAGATTAAAATCGAACTTACCACTAGGGCGAGGTGGTACACCAGAAGAAGTTGCCGCTGCCATTTACTTCTTAGCCTCAGCGCAAGCTTCGTTTACAACAGGTAGCTTTATCGATGTTGCTGGCGGTTTGTAAGATTGCATGCTAACGACCGCTTTAACGGGTAATAGATCACAACAGTATTGCTAACCAAAATGTAAAACTAATTACACTCAGCACCGTAGATAACACCACAGCGCTTGCAAGGGTCACTTGATGTTGGCCTACTTGGCAGGCAATAAGGTAAGCGTTTACGCCTACCGGAGAGGCGCTGAGTAATACCAATACCGTCAATATTTGTGTTTCTAACGCAAATACATAACTACCAATTAACAGCACAGACGCTGGCAGCAAAAATATCTTTAACAGCGAGGCTACTAATGCTGGTTGCCAGTTTGCTGCAATTTTATAAAATGCCAGGTTTGCACCAAGTACAAATAACGCGCAGGCAATAGCGGGGGTTGCTAATAGCTCTAAACTATTGGCTAAATTGGTAAATAATTTAATCCCTAAGACATTTAAAGCTAACCCGCAGCCGATGCTCAACACAATCGGATTCAGTACCATACTTTTCGCAAAATTTGACCATGAAAAAGCATGTTGGCTGCCTTTTGCACCGATTAAAAATGTGAGTGCAAACAGCAATGTGCTATGAAAGGTAATGATCATAAAAGCGATGGCGATCATTTCTTTGCCAAGCGAGGCGATGATGATAGGAATGCCCACCAACACCATGTTTGAGTAACTTGCTGCTAAGCCAAACACACTGTGTTGCTGATAGTTCTTTTGTTTCGCTAAATAAAAGCGGTCAACCAAAATACCTAAGGCAAATATGCACAGTACAGGAATATAAAAACTCAGAAAGGCCGATAAACTAATACTTTGCTGTAAATCGATTTGCGACATATTTAACAACAAAAATGCCGGTAGGCTAATGTAAAAAGTAAATTTACTGAGTCCAGCTATATGTTGTTGCTGAAAAAACTTTAATTTACAACAACTAAAACCAAGCGCAACAATGAAAATCAGCGGAAAGATGATAGAGAAAATATGCACTGCACTGTTGCCTTGAAATAGGGATAACGTTAACGCTTAGCGTCTAAATTCATCACTTTGTGGTAAGTTTATTAAAATAAGTACTGCACCTTTACCACCGTATTCAAGCGGCGCTTGGTGTATCGCAATAACATCGGGATGCTGTACTAAATATTGCGGCACTTTGTGTCTGAGGATATGGCCACCAATACCATGTATTATACAGGCACAGTAATAGTGCTTTTTTTTGCATTCATGGATCAGTCCAGCAAGTTCATCTTTTGCCAATTCCTTATTTAAACCATGTAAATCAAGAGTTAAATCAGGGATAAAGTCACCTCGGCGTAATTGCTTTGCTAAAAAGCGATCTTCGCCTTCTCGCACATAATTAACCGTACCGTTGGTATCAATATCTGGCACATATTCATCAGAAAAGAAAAATTCTGCCTGATGTTGTTTTTTTTGCTGGGCAAACAGCTTAGCTTGTGAGATTTTAGGCTTATTAGCAAAGCGATGCGTGTCTTGTTTAAATATACGGGCACCATTAATACTTTGACGAAACATATCGATGTCGTCAGGGCTAATATCTGCGTTTGAGAGAGGATCTTTTTTCATAGCGGCAGTCTAAACAAAAAAACGCTAAAAATCGAGATAAAACAGAGTAAAAACTGTGTGAAAAAGCGTTACAATAGGGCAATCATGGGGCCTTAATTGCGCCTCGATTGAATTGATATTTTCTAAAGCAGCAGGTAGATAACGAACATGAGCGAATTATTAATAGAAGAAGCAACCTTAGATGAAGCTGTAGCAGAACTGTCAACGTTACACGATTGGCTTCGTTGGACAACTAGCCAGTTTGCCAGCAGTGGTATTTTCTTTGGTCACGGTACTGATAATGCATGGGATGAAGCGGTAAGTCTATTACTGCCCGCGTTAAGCTTACCCATTGATGCACCAAAAGAATTAATGCATGCAAGGCTAACTAGCACTGAGAAGAATCGCCTTGCGGGCTTAATCGCAGAGCGTATTAACGATTTCACGCCAGTACCTTACTTAACCAATATTGCATGGTTTGCCAATATGCCATTTTATGTCGATGAGCGCGTATTGATCCCACGTTCACCCTTTGCTGAGCTAATACATAATCGTTTTTCACCTTGGTTAGCTGAGCCTGAATCGGTAACTCGTATTCTAGACTTATGTACCGGCTCTGGTTGTATTGCCATTGCATTAGCACAAACTTTTGCAGAAGCGCAGGTTGATGCTGTTGATATTTCTTATGAAGCACTCGAAGTGGCTGATATCAATATCACTGATTATCAGTTAAGTGACCGTGTATTACCTATTCAATCTGACGTATTCAGCGGTGTACCCGGGCAAAAATATGACCTGATCGTGGCAAATCCTCCGTATGTAGACGCCGAAGACATGGCTGATTTACCGCGTGAGTTCCACCATGAGCCAGAGCTTGGTTTAGCATCAGGCCATGATGGTCTTGATGTAACCCGTACTATTTTGAGTGAAGCGGCTGATCATCTAACTGATAACGGTTTGTTATTTGTCGAAGTTGGTAATTCTATGGTACACATGGATGCCCTTTATCCAAATGCGCCTTTTGAATGGGTTGAATTTGAGCAAGGTGGATTTGGCGTATTTGTGATCAGCAAAAAGCAGTTGGTTGAATACTTCGCAGATTAGTCACAGCAAGAATTAAAGCCGAGCCTTAGGCTCGGTACTTAGTAGTCATTAGGAATGAGGAAAGTTAATGGCAGGTAATAGTATTGGGCAGTTATTTAAAGTGTCCACCTTTGGCGAAAGCCACGGCGTCGCCCTCGGCGGTGTTGTGGATGGTACGCCCGCAGGTCTTGAAATCACCGAGGCCGATTTACAAATCGATTTAGATCGTCGCAAGCCAGGGCAAAGTCGTTATACCACGCAGCGCCGCGAAGACGATCAAATAAAAATTCTCTCTGGTGTATTTGAGGGTAAAACCACAGGCACCAGCATTGGTTTATTGATTGAAAATACCGATCAACGCTCAAAAGATTACGGCAAAATTAAAGACGTTTTTCGTCCAGGGCATGGCGATTATACCTATTGGCATAAATACGGATTGCGTGATTATCGCGGTGGTGGCCGTTCATCTGCCCGTGAAACCGCAATACGTGTAGCCGCAGGTGCGATTGCCAAAAAATACCTAAAACAATTTCATGGTATTGAAGTACGTGCGTGTTTAAGTCAGTTAGGACCAATTAAAGCACAAAGTTACGATTGGGATGAAGTTGAAAACAATTTATTTTTCTTCCCTGATGCTAGCAAGCTTGAAGCCCTTGACGACTATATGCGTGACCTTAAAAAGCAAGGTGACTCAGTCGGTGCGAAAGTAAAAGTAGTGGCTAAAAATGTACCTGTTGGGTTAGGTGAACCGGTATTTGATAGGCTTGACGCTGAACTTGCACATTCACTAATGAGCATTAACGCGGTTAAAGGTGTTGAGATTGGCGATGGCTTTGATGTGGTCGAACAAAAAGGCTCAGAGCATCGCGACGAGTTAACACCTGATGGTTTTACTTCAAATCATGCGGGTGGCGTATTGGCAGGTATTTCTACAGGGCAAGATATTATTGCTTCAATAGCACTCAAACCGACATCGAGTATTACCATCCCAGGTAACAGTATTAATACTGAAAACGAAGCGGTGGAAATGATCACTAAGGGTCGTCACGATCCCTGTGTGGGCATTCGCGCAATCCCCATTGCCGAAGCCATGATGGCGATTACCTTAATGGACCATTTATTGCGCCAACGCGGGCAAAACCCGCATGTTCATCATGAGCATGGGCCAATTAAAGGCTCAATTTAATTATTTGAGCTTTGATGCATTAATTGAAAGCGCGATATTATGTCGCGCTTTTTTGTGGTTATAAAATACAAGATTAAAGTTTTATAAGTGGAATAAGGCTATGTTTTTGATCAGTCCACTGAGCTAAAGGTGCTGTTGAATAAGCTGTAATAGGGGATAAGTCACTAAGCGTAATCGAATTTAAAAATGCTTGGTTATTAGTCATTACGACCCATTCAGAGCCTAGCTGTGTGCCAGTATATTTAAATTTGATCAGAGACTTATCAAAGCGCTTACTATGGGCTTTAAGTACTGGCATTAAATCTATATGGTTATTGGATATATGCAGGATCAATAAACCATCCTGTGTTAAACGTTGCCAATAAACTGCAAATGCTTCCTCTGTTAGTAAGTGAGTTGGAATTACATCACTAGAAAAGGCATCAATGATCAGTGCATTCATCAATGGTGCTTTATTTTTTACTTCTTCCGTTAAGGTTATTCTACCGTCGCCAATGGCAACCTCAATTTGTGCAGGGCTATCTTTTAAATATGAAAAATAATTTAGCGCCATGCTATACACCGCAGGGTTTAGCTCATAAAAGCGGATTTTATCATGTTGATCGCCAAACTTTGCTAATACACCGGCCCCTAAGCCGACAATACCAATGTTTAAATTGCCTTGTTGTTTCAGAATTGCCAGTGATTTTGCAACCCCAGTATGTTGATGGTAATAACTATTTGTGAGCTCATCTTGAGGATTAAGTGGCTCAGAGCCGTGAATGGTTGTGCCATCGATTAAACGTCTCTCAGCAAGAGTCGCGGTGTTAATGTCTTTAACGGTCACATAGCCATAAAAATTTCTCTCTGATGCTAAATTGTATTGATTAAAGCTCAGAAAAAGATAGACATAGCAGCCACCCCAAATAGCGACAACAGTAAGTAGGTTTATTTTGAATAGCGCTGATGGCTGCTTGCATTGTGTAAACTGAATATAGCTAGCCAGTGCAAGTACAGCAGCTAACGCGACAATATACTCCGTTATTTGCGCAAACAGTAGCGGTGCGAGTAAGGTACTGAGTAAACTGCCAATAGCCCCACCAAGCGCGATGTATAGGTAAAATGTGGTAAGTAATGACTCTGTTGGAGCGAGTTTACGAAGTTCACCGTGACAGACCATACAAACAATCAATAAAATAAAGCTATACATTAAAAGCTGAGCTAAAGCATTAAACTGGCTACCGAGGAAAAACATGATCAGCCCAGCAAATGCTGCGAACAATAATAAGTATAGCCAATGAGTACGGCAGTAGTTTTTTGCTGATGCAAAAGTGTAAGCAAAGGTCAGTAAATAAATTGCTAATGGTAAGGTCCACACAAGTGGCATAGGTGGAATATTAGTACTGATCATTTGTGTTGTCGCAATAAGCATGATTGAGCTTGTTGCGGATAACACAATCCATAAATAATTTGGTTTTACCCAGCGTATGGTTTTTGGCGGTGTTACTGGTTTTTGGTTAGTATGACTATTTTTAAATAGTACAGCAACGAGTGTGAGTAATAAAAAACAGTGAGCAAATAAGCCTATGGACCAATAGTTTTTTTGTTCATCTAATGAAAACAGCACTTCAAAAATAAATGGGTAGCTCATTAAGGCAAGCAATGACCCTAGATTAGAAAACGAATACCAATGATACGGCACAGCCATATCGGTCGATTCAATATACCAACGCTGCATGAGTACACTCGTCGCCGAGAGCAACATAAAAACCAAACCAATTTGAGAGAATAAATTGGCAATGACTGACCAAGCAGGTGTCAGTATAAAAAAGGAGCCGAGTTCAAGTTTGTTAAACGTGATCATACTTGATAAAACAACGAGTAGCGTGTGAATGAGTAATTGTCGTTTGAGTGGATAGCGGCTCAATAGGTGAGCATATAAATAGCCTACTAACAGCATAGTTTGATAAAAAAGCATACTACTAGACCAAACTGAAGCGCCACCACCAAACATGGGAAGTAATTCTTTTGAGAGGATAGGCTGAATTTGAAATAGTAAAAACGCGCTTACAAAAATGATTAATGTGGATAGAATACGTTGCATCTTTTTAGTTCATTATTAAACGATGGCTAATCATTCTGCGAGTTAATTTACAGGGCAATGTAATAACCCTTGAATTTATCTTAAGAAAACCTTAATCTTTGATTTATAAAAACTTATTGGATTGTTAAGTGGGTCAATTTCGAATAGGGCGTTTTGCTGTCGATGCCAGCCGTGGTAAAGTTTCATCTGCTGAAGGCGTGCAAATTGTCGAACCTAAAGTCATGGCTGTGCTGCAATTTCTTTACTCTCACAGAGGCAATGTGGTTAGCCAAGAAGACATTTTTGCCGCTGTGTGGCCAAATTCAGTGTTTAGCCCGAGTAATGTGCAACGCAGTATTGCCCTGCTGCGAAAGGCATTAAAAGAAGACTCTAAAAAACCACAATATATTATTACTCACCCAAAACGGGGCTACTGCCTTGAACTTAATGAAGAAGA
Source organism: Pseudoalteromonas sp. KG3 (assembly GCF_030436385.1). NCBI lineage: Bacteria > Pseudomonadati > Pseudomonadota > Gammaproteobacteria > Alteromonadales > Pseudoalteromonadaceae > Pseudoalteromonas > Pseudoalteromonas sp. KG3. The sequence continues at coordinate 1,180,064 of NZ_CP098523.1, read as the reverse complement.
AAATTCGCAGACAGTAAAATGGCCTCTGTTGGTTTTTATTGCGGTGACAATCGTATGTTTAGTCGGTGGTTGGTTCGCTTTTGCAACGCAGGCTGTTAAAACTGACTTCTCCGTGCTGGTGCCGGTCACGTCTCATGAAGAAAATGAATCCTACCAATCGCAATCACATAACGGCAAGTATTTAGCATTTGTACGCGGTGATGAAGGTCATCAGCAAATTTGGTTAAAAGAGTTAACAACGGGAAAAGAAGTACCACTGTCAGAAAATCCATCGACTTATTATGGCTTAGGTTGGAGCCCTGACGATCGGGCGCTTGCGTTTATTAATAAACAAAATAACACCAGTCAGCTTGCATATTTTAATTTGGATTTGGTTAATTTAACGAGTTTAAATTACGCCAAGGTAATTGAATTCGAAGAATATGTAGTTACCAGTCAGCAAGTACAGTGGACGAATAGCAATCAGATTTATTTTATTGAACGGCGAAAAGCCGATAACGCTACGCAGCTATCAGTTGTCAGTTTAGAAACGAAACAAAAGCAGGTAATTAAACCCTCAGTTGGCCAAGATTGGTTGCTGTTACATGCGTTATCGCCAGATCAAACACAGTTAGCGCTGGGCTATGAGGCGGGGCAAAATCAGTATCGAATTGAGTTACTTACTCTGGCTGATGCTAGTACTGCAACGATTGCTACTGTTGAAGATGGCATACTAGGGCTTAGTTGGCATCCTAATGGAGAGCATTTATTGTTAAGTAAAAGAAATAATTTACTGCTCATTGATCGCCTAGGTAACTCAACGGATATCGCCTTTAATAACTATCAAATTATTCGCGATGCCGCCTTCACGCCCTCTGGTGAGGAAATCTTAATGGAGCTTGTTAATATTGATGTGGATATTATTCGGGCAACAAATACAGCACCGCAGCAGTATGAAAAACTAGTCGATACCTCTTCGGTGGATTTTTTACCGGTATTCTCGCCCGATTCATCGAGGTTTGTTTTTGAATCCCATCGCTTTGGTTTAAAACAGCTGTTTTTATATGATAAGGGTACACAAACGCTGATTTTTGCAAACCCTAATAACGAAGAGTTGTTTGGGGTTATTTGGTCAAAAAATGGCGAAGAGGTGATCACCGCAAGTAAAGACAAACTGTTTCGAATTGATTTAAATACAGGTGATTATCAAGAAGTGGCTCATCCCCATCATTCGTTTTACCTCAGAGAGAAGTTTTATAATGAAGAGGCGATCTTGGTCTCATACCGGGCTGATGATGGCGTTACATTTCACCCAGCAAAATTAGACTTACAAACATTAAGCTTAACACCATTCACAGGCCAAGGAGAGCGATTGGCTTGTTATGCAATGGCTTTAGATAAACACGATCAGATTTACTTTTCTAACAACAAACAGGTGTTTCGGCTTGATCAAGATGGCAAGTTTGCACAAGTATGGCGCACTGATCACCACGATATTATTGGTCTAGCGGTCGATGAGCAAATATTGAACATTACCTTAGAGCAAGAAGCGGGCTATCAGCTCAATCAGCTTAATTTACAAACTGCCCGCTCAGAAATAAGGCATATAGCAAATGAAAAGGGCAATATGCTAATTAATGCCTCGCACGATAGTACGCAGTTTTTATATCTTACTGAGCCAAAAAGAACGCGCACCTTGGTAAGGCTGCGATAGTCTTTAAACACTGAGGTTCAGAAGGTAAGTGCATAGTCTGCTGCAATTAGCTTTACTAATTCTCGTTTGATTGGGTTATGAGTATGATTTGCATGCAATAGCACGATATCAATAACGGGCAAGGGCGGCAGAGTTGAGTCAGTAACCAGCACCAGCTCCTGGGTATTACTTACCTCAGCCAATACACCTACGGCTAAGTTAGCTTTAACCAGTGCAGTAAGTGCGCTTACTGAGCCGCAGCAAGCAATAATATTGAATTGGCGTTCAGCTTTTAATAGCCCTTCAACAGCTGCTTGATGAAATTTACAATCACGTTGAAATATGGCAACTGGCAAGGGCATATCAGCTTGATAGTTAAACTCGGCACTTTTAACCCACACACCTTTACTTGATTGTAAAAAATAACCTTCTTCAGAGTTGGGCGAGCGCGTTGCTATCACTATATCAAGTAAACCTTGGTCGAGCTGTGCTTTGAGTTGATTAGTGGGAGCGCAGCTAATTTGTAAATCAAGTTGCGTAATATGCTGATGCAATAAAGCCACCACTTTAGGTAATACAGTGCCTGCATAATCGTCTGGGCAGGCTAAACGTACTCGGGTTTGCCCGCCACCGGTTTTAAGTTGCTTATAGGCTTCATCGTGCAGTGCTAATAATTGTTTAGCATAACTGGCTAAATGAACGCCACTGGTAGAGAGTACAAGCTGTCTGCCTTGTTTGATAAACAATGGATTACCCAGCTCTTGTTCGAGCTTTTTCATTTGCATGCTCACTGCGGATTGGGTGCGGCATACTTGCTGCGCTGCACGGGTAAAACTGCCTGTTTCAACAAAAGCGCAAAAAGTACGTAGGGCATCTAAATCCATAGTTAACTAACCTATCAATTTTGTTTATGTATTGTATAAAAACTATTGGCAAGTAATTAGTTTATTACTGCTCTATAGTAGTGTAATTAAACACTACTAAGGAACACCAATGCAATTATTTATCGGTAATAAAAACTATTCGACCTGGTCGCTCAGAGCATGGTATTTAATGAGTAAATTCAATATTAAATTTGCTGAGCAGCAGTTAGTACTCGATACCCCTGAGTTTTATGACACGCTTAAAAATAGTTTTGCAGTGCAAAAAGTGCCAGCCTTAATTGATGGCGACTTGCAGGTATGGGATTCACTAGCAATTTGTGAATACATCAATGATGCTTATTTATCTAATGCCGCTTGGCCGATTGATAGTGCGCAGCGAGCGACAGCCCGTAGCTTAAGCGCAGAAATGCATTCAAGCTTTATGGCACTTCGTAATGAAATGCCTATGAATATTCGTGCAACGCGTGAAGTTGAGTTATCTGCGGCGGCGAAAAAAGATCTCGCTCGCATCGATGAAATTTTTGCTATACAACAAGCACGTTACCCAAATGCCTGGCTGTTTGGTGAATTTAGTATTGCCGATGCTATGTATGCACCGGTTGTGTTTAGATTAAAAACTTACCAAATATCCTTATCTACAGCTGCAGAGCAATATTGTCAGCATGTTTTAAATTGCCCTACACTACAACAGTGGATCACTGAATCAAGTAAAGAAACGGATATTGTGGCTTGCGATGAAGCAGGGATTGATGCTATTTAACCTAACTTGCTAATCGCTAAAGTTATGAGGATGTATGGAAGATCTTAAATTATCACACCAAGCTGCTTTAAAGCGGTTAGAGAAGTTTAGTCGCTTTACCGACAGCAGTATTGGCATCCCTTTTACTCGATTTAAGTTTGGTGTAGAGGCACTGATCGGTATTTTACCAGGCGTTGGAGACCTAGCTGGGCTTATTTTATCTAGCTATATTTTATTTGAAGCCCAGCGCCTAGGAGTGAGTAAGCGAATAAAATTACGTATCGTAATAAATATGTTGATTGATTTTTTTGGTGGCTTAATTCCACTTGTCGGTGATATTTTTGACGCTTACTTTAAAGCAAATACCCGCAACACCCGATTGCTGAAAAATTATTTAGCAAAGCAATAGCGACAAAAACAAGTTAGTTTTTATTGTTATTAAAAAAGTACTCAGCAATCACTTGCTGCTGCTGACCAAACTGGTCGGAAATACCAATGCCAATGCCGATTATTTTACCTTGCGCCAGAGGCTCTTGGGCCTGCATATATTTATTTACAGTCGCCAGTTTAGGGCTTTTTTCGTTAGCTAATAAGGTTAAATGGGGCTGAAAGTTTTGAAAAACATTAGGGCTACCATAGCGCTCAAACGCTGTTAATTTATTTGGGTAGTGTTTAACCCAGCTAGGGACCGCAGCATTTGTATCACGTAGTGGTGAAATGGCCAGTGTTACTTCGTCTGAGAGCCGTTGTAGCTTTGATGAATAGTGTAAATTAAGAAATGCCCAATTACTTTGCGACACACTAAACCCTTGCGCAGTTAAGGGGAATGATTGATGTTGCTTGGCGATACTTTTTACAGCACGTTTGATGGCATCTTCAGAGCCTTGTGCGTAGTCAGTTAAATACAAGGTCGCGTGTACCGGCATGCCTTTTTCATAAAAACTGATCATTCCTTGTTCTTTTAATACATCACTGGTTTGCTCAACTAAGTTAATAATGGGCTTTGAAGGAATTGCAAACACATTAATGCTGACACTCTTTGCAAATGAAGGCAGGGGAATACTTATTATTAGGGCAATTAAAGAAACAAGTAAAAGCTTTGGTCGATTTATAACAGATAATTTCAGCATGGCTTTAGAATTTTATTTACTAAGTACAAAGATGGTAAGGCTTATTGCTTAAACAGTAAATAAAAGCAGTTCGATTACAGCGAATAGTCACTTTTGGCTGTGCGTACTAGACGATAACTTTGCAAAATAAAAACAAGACACCAACACCAGCCTGTTTAGCCGCTATCAACTTTTACATTCTTGCTAAAAGCCCGTACAATTCGCCTCGTTTTAGCGTGTACGCGTTGTATTTCTTTGAGGCGAAATAACAGAATTTTATGCATCAAATAGCCGATTTAATTTCTATTTTTGACACTACCTTTTATCAAAGCCATAACACGCGCTTGATCAAAGGCGTGGATGAGCCTATTTACATACCCGCAAACGCAGAAACGCCTTATCATCAAATTATATTTGCCCATGGCTTTTACGCCAGTGCATTACACGAAATAGCCCATTGGCTGGTGGCGGGAGATAAGCGCAGGTTATTGGAAGATTACGGTTATTGGTATTGCCCAGATGGTCGTAATAAAGCGCAGCAAGCTGAATTTGAAGTGGTTGAAGTAAAGCCGCAAGCCATTGAATGGGCGTTGAGTGTTGCAGCGGGCTTTGATTTTAATGTATCGGTCGATAACTTAAATGGTGAGCAAACCTGTCGATTTGACTTCCAACAGCGTGTCCATCAACAGCTTCTACAATTAATAAAAAGTGGCTTTAATCCTCGTACTACCGCTCTTTTAAAAGCGTTAAGTGATTTTTATAATACGCCATGGCCTTTAACTGCCACACAGTTTGTACGGCAACACCCTCAGGAGTTTAGTGATGCAGTTTAAATTAGGATTAATTGTAAACCCGGTGGCGGGTTTAGGTGGCAGCGTAGCACTTAAAGGCAGTGATGGCATGGCTTACCAAGCAATAGAGCTCGGTGCTGAGCCAAAAGCTAATTTGCGCACCAAGGCTGCACTTGAGGTGTTACTGCCTTATAAAGACTTACTCAGTGTTTACACTGTTAATGATGCAATGGGCGAGAATACGGCCAAAGAGCTCGGTTTCACGACTGAGGTTATTTATCACAGCGAACGTTCGACCACCAGTTCAGATACTGAGCTTGCCGCTCAAGCATTACAGCAATTGGGTGTTGATTTGATTTTATTTGCCGGTGGCGATGGTACAGCCCGTAATATATGTCACGCAGTGGCAGACACAGTGCCAGTACTTGGTATTCCAGCAGGCTGTAAAATTCATTCTGGTGTGTATGCTATAACTCCAAAAGCCGCAGGTCGAGTTGTTGAAATGCTGGTTAAAGGCGAATTAGTGACCTTAGCAGATGCGGATGTGATGGATATTGATGAGAATGCGTTTCGCCAAGGGACAGTAAAAGCAAAGCGCTACGGCGAAATGCAAGTACCCAGTGAAGTACGTTATGTACAAGCGGTTAAAAACGGCGGTAAAGAAACTGACGAATTGGTATTGGCAGATATTGCCGCGCATGTTGTTAGTGAAATGGAAGAAGACACCTTGTATGTGATGGGGAGTGGTTCAACGGTTGAGGCCATCATGCAAGAAATGGGGCTTGAAAACACCTTGTTAGGCGTTGATTTAGTTGAAAATCAAAATTTAGTTGCGCAAGACCTAACAGCACAACAACTACTAGATATCACCGAGCAACGCAGCACTAAATTAGTGATCACGCTAATTGGTGGGCAAGGCCATATTTTTGGCCGTGGTAATCAGCAATTAAGCCCTGCACTTATCCGCGCAATCGGTAAAGACAACATTATCGTCGTCGCAACCAAAACCAAATTACAGGCCTTAAATGGCCGACCGCTTATAGCCGATACCGGTGATAGCGAGTTAGATGATCAATTAAGCGGTTATATTCGGGTAACAACCGGATTTAACGACCATGTTATGTACGCTGTGGGTCACCAAGATACCCTGCAAGCACAGGAGAAGTAAAAGTGAGTTTAGTAAATTATATTGATGCAGCCCAACAGTATTTTGATGACTTAGTGATCAAAGCCACTGACGATGAGTTATTTGCCGGTGGTTATTTACGAGGCCATTTTGATTTAGCGGTAGGTTATGCGCAAGTTGAAGAACTGAACCTTGAAATTGATGAGCTAAACGAAACAGTTGAAAAAAGCTTAGTGAAAGCGTATCGCAATGGCGAGCTTAATGAAGAAGATAAAGCCCTTGTTGTAAGATTATGGGATGAAGTAAAAGCTCTGGCTTAATACTCAGTTCATGCAAAAAAAACGGCTCTTTAGCCGTTTTTTTGTGCGATCGATATAATGACGTCCCTAAAAAGAATGTTTTCTGTTCACTTAAAATTTACCTAAAGCAGCATTTACGGTAATGTAGCTAAGTATTAATTCTAGGGAACAAGCGAAATGAATAATAACAATGATGCAGCAATGCCGGTAGGGCTAGTTGCACGATTTTTAAACTTTGTAGAGCGGGTGGGCAACAAGCTACCTGATCCGGCAATTATCTTTTTATTTGCCATGTTACTAATTTGGTTGTTGTCATGGTGGTTATCGGGTGTCAATTTTGACGCTATCGATCCGCGTACTGGCGAAGCCATCATAATCAATAATATGTTAGCAAGTGACTCATTAGCCACCTTTTTATCGTCAATGGTAAAAACCTTTACTGGCTTTGCGCCACTGGGCGTGGTGTTAGTGGCAATGCTAGGTGTAGGTGTGGCTGAACACTCTGGGTTTATTAATACCGGCTTAAAGCTCATGCTTAAAGTAACGCCTAAGCAATTACTTACGCCTTCAATTATCCTCGTTGCTATTGTCAGCCATACAGCAACCGATGCGGGTTACGTGTTAGTTATTCCACTAGCTGGGGTTATTTTTTATGCCGCAGGGCGTCATCCCCTGGCAGGTATTGCCGCCGCATTTGCTGGAGTAAGTGGTGGTTTTGGTGCGAATTTTATTCCATCAGGGATCGATCCATTACTGCAAAGCTTTACTCAAAGTGCAGCCCAAATTATCAACCCAGCGATGTCGATTAACCCGCTTAATAACTGGGCGTTTACCTCAGCTTCTAGTTTATTTATTGTTTTATTAGGCTGGTATATCACCGATAAAATTATTGAACCACGCTTAAAAAATACCGACTTGGATGGTAACAAAGAAGACTTACCAGCATTTGAAGATGCCCGTAGTGACGAAAAACGCGCATTTTTTATTGCAAGTGCTGTAATGGTCGCAGGTCTTGCGTTATTAGCGTTTGTATCAGCCCCTGCAGATTCAGCAATGCGCAGCGAAGATGGCTCACTCACTAATTTCCGTTCACCTTTAATGCAATCAATTGTGCCGCTAATTTTCCTCCTGTTTTGGATCCCTGGTGCTGTGTATGGTTTTACCGTAGGCACATTTAAAAGCTCTAAAGATATGATTGATGCCATGAGTAAAGCAATGAGCGGCATGGCGTATTACATTGTAATGGCGTTTTTCTGTGCCTTGTTTATTGCAGCTTTTAGTAAATCTAACTTAGGTGCGTTATTGGCAATTGAAGGCGCGCAGCTGTTAAAAGCCATGGCATTACCAAGCTCAGTAACTGTTGTGGGGATTATATTTTTAACCGCATTTGTAAATCTATTTGTTGGTTCAAGCTCTGCTAAGTGGGCATTGTTAGGCCCTGTGTTTGTGCCTATGTTGATGCAATTGGGAATTTCACCGGATCTAACTCAAGCCGCTTATCGGGTCGGTGATTCAAGCTCAAATATCATCACGCCACTGATGCCTTACTTCCCATTAGTTGTGGTGTATTGCCAAAAATATGTTAAAGGCACCGGTATCGGGACGCTTATCGCAATGATGCTGCCGTATTCAATCGCCTTTTTAATCGGTTGGAGTTTATTTCTACTCGGCTATTGGGCACTTGGTATACCGCTAGGCTTAGATGCCAGTTACGTCTACCCAGCAGTCGCGCCTTAATAACTAGGGTTTTAACTTTAAAGAGGGGTCTCATCATGAAAATGGTGAGGCTTTTATTTTAGTTTTAAATTTTATGAGAAACTAAATAAATTCATTTTCTTTACTTTTGTTTACAAAAAATATTCATTACTTTGTATTTTCCGAAAATTTTTTAAACTATTATTGATGTTGACTACTATTAGGATTAAGGATTAAGGATTAAGGATTATGATTAAAAAACTATTTTTACTTATTGGTGTATATTTCTTATTTATACCTACCCCTACACTGGCAAACTCTTGCCTAGATAGCTTGAAAAGTTCAAACCCAACTTGCCAACAGAGTTACTCTTATGATGTATTAGTTATGTATTTTAAGGATGCAGACAATAAAGAGCATAAAGTACATGCGAAGCGGGTGCGTCAAAAATCAACAGGGGCTTTAGTGCACGTTGACTATGATTTTGTGTCAAATTGTACGAATGATTGCAGCTCATTAGATGCAAAAACAAGCGATATTCTTTGGGCATTTCGCACCGCTTATATGGAAAACAAACTTTATCAAAAAGTGATTTATAAATGCGATCCAACAGTCGAAGTTTGTTGTGATGAGACTGGCTGTACTGAAATATACGATGTAGATAAGCCATTGGATGAGAGTAGCTCTTCACTCGAAGAAATTTATAATGATCATCAATTTATTCAGAAAAGAGGTAGTAAAAATAAAGATGGAGATTTGATTGATAAGTATATTGGTCGAGCTGATGGTGTTACTAATATAATAGATAAAATAATGCGCAACAGTTCCAACGGGCAGCAAGTTAAGCAGGAAATGGGGGAGGCAACTGCTCAACCATTACAATTTCACATTTTTAATTCTGTCAGTGGTGCAACCAAAATCTGTGCAGTGAGTGGACCAGATTGTAACGAAATTGCTGGTTCAGGAACCGTAAGTAATAACATGGCAAGTTTTAACTTATATCATGATAAAGGTGACAGATTTAATAGGAATCTACGAAACTTTTTAGAAGGCATTTATCAAGATGGACGAGAAATGACTTGCAGTCAATCAACGTCATGTAGCTCAGATGGTAAAAACTGCACAATTAATATGACCTGCAGAAAGTATTAGTAATATTTGCTTCTGTATGAAAATACAGAAGCTTTTAATTTTAAAATCAACTCTATTTCTCATAGCTAATTATAATTTTTTCTGTAGTGGTGGATATTACGTCACCATTTTTTGATAGGTGCGAGAGCTTTCTAGATTTACAATCGAAAAATCAAACGAGCCAGACATTTTTGCCCAAGCACCTGCACCGGATACCGTTACCCCGACACCTGAAATAGTCCCTTTCTTTTCCGAGATCTGCCAGGTTTCCGCTTCAGTGCAAGCGCGGTTGTATTCGCAGGAGTGGTATTCGCGACTAAGATTGTTTTTGGATTCGGAAGTATAGTAAGTGTATTTGACATGATAAATCTCCATTTTAAGTTTGCTGAGTATTAATTTGAATAAAGGTGTATTCCTTATTCCACAAACTTTATAGCTGAGAAAATCACTATTAAACATTACATACTATTACAAGTAATAAAGTGAGGTTTGCCTAGGGCTGAGATTTACTGCTGTAACGTTGCGCTAAAAACAAAAAAACCTTGGCACTTTCGTGGCAAGGTTTTTTATTAAAGAGACGCTGCTTATTTAGCTGTGAAGCTTACTGGGCGACGTTCTTTACGAGGACCACTGCGCTTATCACCGCGAGGGCCGTCATTGCGCTTTCTGTCACCAGCTGGGCGTTCGCTGCGCTCTGGGCGCTCAGAAGCTGCTTCAGCTTGTGTTAGTGTCATACCCATAGGGCGTTTACAAATAAACACTTTTTGGAAATGATCTAATACATCTTTAGGCATGTTTTGCGGTAATTGTACCGTACTGTGACTGTCGTGAAGACGAATGTCACCAATAAACTTGCTTGAGATATCAGCTTCGTTAGCAATTGCACCAACAATGTTCTTAACCTGAACACCATGTTCACGACCTACTTCGATACGGTATGTATCCATAGGACCTGCATCACGGCTGTTACGCTCACGAGGTTTTGCATCACGGTCACGAGCAGGGCGTTCGCTGCGCTCGTTACGACGACCACGGTCACCACGATCATTACGTGGATTACGGTCATTGCGTTCGCTACGCTCACGTTGCTGAATTTTAACTTCTTCAACCTTAATGGGTGATTGTTGCTGTGCTAAACACAGTAACGCACCGGCTAGGTCTTCAGGAGCAAGTTCAAGCTTTTGCGCCATATTTGCAGCAACTTCATTGAAGAAAGTAATGTCTTTGTTTTCAAGCGCGATAGTAAGCTTAGCTTGTAACGCAGCAATACGTTTTTCTTCAACAATTTTAGCTGTTGGTAATTCAACTTGCGCAATATCTGAATTCGTATGACGAATGATATTTTTAAGTAAATAACGTTCGTTATGTTTTACGAAAAGAATCGCTTTACCAGTACGACCAGCACGACCTGTACGGCCGATACGGTGAACGTAGGCTTCAGAGTCTTGCGGAATGTCGTAGTTGATAACAAGGCTTAAACGGTCAACATCTAGACCACGTGCCGCAACGTCTGTTGCGATAACAATGTTCAGCATGCCGCTTTTTAAGCGATCAACAGTGCGTTCACGTGCTTGCTGGTTCATGTCACCGTTAAGTGGCGCCGCAGAGAAACCTTCGCGCTCTAATAACTCAGCAAGTTGTACTGTATCGTTACGTGTACGTACGAAAACAATAGCACCTTCGTATTGTTCTGCTTCTAAGAAACGAACAATCGCTTTATTTTTGTGTACGCTTGCATTCCAAAACACTTGTTCAACAGATGATACTGTTGAGTTACGCGCAGAGATATGAACCTGTTCAGGGTTATTCATATATTTGCTGCTGATGTTTTGAATTTGCTTAGGCATAGTCGCAGAGAAAAGACATGTTTGCTTTTCGCGCGGTGTTTTTTCCATGATGTTTTCAACATCATCGATAAAGCCCATACGTAACATTTCATCGGCTTCATCAAGAACAAGCGCTTGTAAGCTATCGAACTTGATTGTACCGCGGTTAATGTGATCGATTAAGCGACCTGGAGTTGCGACAATAATTTGCGCGCCACGACGAAGTGCACTTAATTGGATGCTGTAGCTTTGGCCACCATAAAGTGCCAATACTTCAACACCACGAGTGTGTTTAGCATATTGTTCGAATGCCTCAGCTACTTGGATCGCAAGCTCACGGGTTGGTGTGAGAACAAGGATCTGTGGCTGCTTCACAGACGGGTCAATATTATTAAGTAATGGCAGTGCAAATGCTGCTGTTTTACCTGTACCCGTTTGAGCTAGTCCCAGTACGTCCTTTCTTTCTAGCAATAACGGTATACATTGAGCTTGGATTTCAGATGGTGTCTTGTAACCCAACTCTTCAACTGCCTTCAAAATTGCAGGAGAAAGATTTAGAGATTCAAACGTGACTGGTTCTGACATTAATACGCCTCAACGAATTTAAAGAGGCGCGCATTGTATAGGATTTGCGAGGCAAATGCTTGTATAAATTACAACTAATTTCTATGTAATTGATGTTGGTCATAATTTAATCAGTTTGATTTTGGGTAAATCAAACTGATTAACAAATTTGATACAGAACTTATTGATAAAGTCCAAGATTCTGTTTGGCATAAGCTTCAAACTCTGTGAAACCACCAATGTGTTGTTGGTCTACAAAGATTTGTGGCACAGTTGGACAAGGCTTACCTGCTGATTGTTCTAAATCGGCTTTACTTACACCCTCTTTAATAATATCAACATAGCGATATTTAAAATCATCACGTTCGTTTGCTAGTTTTTCAGCAACATCTTTTGCACGAACACAAAAAGGGCAGCCTTCACGGCCAAAAATTACAGTTAACATATCGCTCTCCTCGATTTAGTGTGTGTTTATAGTAGCGAATTAAAAAAATAAAAACAGTGTAAAAAAGCGATTGGCGTGTTCCATTTTTTAATTACTTGAGCGCAAGTTAATTCCTAATTCACTGGAATAGCCAATTGCACGTGCGGTTATTTGTAGTTGTTCATTGAGTACATAATAAGTAGGAAAGGCGCTGATTTTATAATTACTTTGCGTGTTTCTATCGCCGAGTAAAATGGGCATTGTTAGCTTAAGTTCGCTAATAAACTGCGCAACTTCTTGTGCATTTTTATAATCAAGTGCAATACCAATTGCATTGATATCAGAATCGAGTAACGCGGCTTCTAGATTTGGCATGCTATAATGACAAATAGTGCACCATGGTGCAAAAAAATAAACGACGGTGGTTTTGCCTTTGAGCATAGCAATATCAATACGTTGGTCGCTGTCATTGAGCATAGGTAAATTAAAATATGGCGCAGGGCTGTGATCAGCGCTGAGTAAATTACGTTGCTGATAAGTAGTAACAACCAAAAATACCACAACCAAAATTATAATATTTACTAATAAACTTGTTATTTTCTTCATCAACACCTCTAAAGTTAATCTCCCTAAGTACGCGTTATAGACTTGAAATGCAAATCTTCTAGCCTTATCTATTGTGTAGGCAAAGGTGTATTTTGAAAATTTTTAAATTTTTTTTAAAAATAATCTTGAAAACAATTTTGCCGTCCATATATAGTTTAATGAGGACGCCTGATGGGTCCTTACTAAATAGAAGTTATTGAATTTTATATTATTAATTAAACTTTGCCTGCGCTTGTTCAACCGAAAAGCCCATGCAAAATATCGCTTAAATATGAGGATATTATTATGCGTACAGTAGACTTATCACCACTTTATCGTTCATTCATTGGTTTCGATCATTTAGCATCTTTAATGGATGCGGCAGCTCGCACAGACAAGCAGCCAAGCTTTCCTCCTTACAACATCGAAGCACTTGATAAAGACAAATATCGCATCACTATGGCTGTTGCCGGTTTTAGTGATAATGAGCTGACAATTGAGTCAGAAAACAACACCTTAAAAGTAGCTGGTGTTAAAGCCGACAAAGATGAAAGCGCAGAGCGCAAATTTATTCATCAAGGCATTGCCGAGCGTAATTTCGAGCGTAAATTTCAGCTAGGCGACCACGTAAAAGTACTTGGTGCAGATTTAGCAAATGGCTTACTCAGCATCGATTTACAACGTGAGATCCCTGAAGCACTTAAACCACGCAAAATTGAAATTGGCAGTGGTAACTTGCTAGAAGGTAAATAACCAACCCTTTGACATTATTTTTCCCCTGATTTAATTGTTATTTATAGCCGCCTCAGCTGAGGCGGCTTTTTTATGGCCGCAAAAAATAGTGTCGTATCATTCTATAGCGTTTCTATATTATCTAAGCACCACTGTGCTCTGTTAAGAGTGGCTTGCTGTTGAGCTGGGTCTTGCTTTTGCCAATTCTTATAAACCATGCCAATACGGGGATTGTGCGTTAATCGCGCTTGATGGCTGTGCATAAATTGCCAATATAAGCTGTTAAACGGGCAAGCCGTGACTTGTGTTTTTTGTTGTACTTTGTAGTGGCAGCTTTTGCAGTAATCACTCATTTTATTTATGTAGTTACCGCTTGCAGCATACGGTTTTGTGGCGATAAGACCACCATCAGCAAACTGACTCATACCACGAGTATTGGGCATTTCTACCCATTCAATGGCATCGATATAAATGCCTAAATACCAGTTATCAACATGATCAGGAGCAATACCGGTTAATAAGCAAAAATTACCGGTGATCATTAACCGTTGTATATGATGCGCATAGGCGGTCTCTAAGCTTTGCGTAATTGCTTGCTGCATACAGTTCATTTTTGTTTTACCGTGCCAAAAATAATCAGGCAATGAACGGCTAGCACCCAGCTCATTTTTAGTTGCGTAATCAGGCATATTTTGCCAATAAATACCTCGTACGTACTCTCTCCAGCCTAAAATTTGCCTAATGAACCCTTCAACTTGAGCAAGGTTGATCTGCTCTGGTCGTGCCGCAAATTCTGCTAATACTTGCTTAATGACTTGCATTGGGTGCAGCATTTTAGTGTTCAGCGCAAACGCTAGTCGGCTATGGTATAGGCTCCATTGGTGTGGACTTTGGCAGGTCATCGCATCTTGAAATTGCCCAAAGCAAGGCAGCAGGTAAGTGCAGAAGTAGGCAAGTAATTGTTTTGCTTGCGCGCGACTGGTTGGCCATAACAAGGTTGCCGAGCAGTCGCCAAAGGTGATTACGTGATGTTTTTTAATTCGCTGTAAAATGCCCTCAATATTATTGGTAAATATTTTTGGCTCTGGGATGGCGGCTAAATCGGTTTTTTTTAATTTGTTACGATTGTCTTGATCAAAGTTCCATTGCCCACCTTGTGGTGCATTATCTTGCATCAGTATATTAAAGCGCTTACGCATCATGCGATAAAAAAACTCCATTTTTACATGTTTATCTTTTGTAAAGTGGTTGCTGATATCAGCATAAGGTAATAAAAAATGTTCACTATCGCAGCCACTGATTTTTAAGCTACTGGATGATTTAAATTGTCGCATTTGTTGTTGAAGGCGATATTCATCAGGATATTGATATTGAATTTGCTGACATTGATACTGCTTAGCTAAACGGGTTAACAATGATGTGATGCACGCATCGTTTTGAGTATCATCTAGGGTTAAATGAAGAACATTTAAATGGGCTTGTTTAAGTGCAACGGCAAAGTTTTCCATGGTGGCAAAAAACGCCACTACTTTTTGTATATGGTGTTTTACATAATCGGTTTCTTGTTTTAATTCAGCAATGACATAAAGATATTGCGTTTGGTTTTTCTCTTTAAACCAGCTGTGGCTGGCATTAAGTTGGTCACCAAAAATGAACCGCAGTGTTTTATACATTATAGATTTTGCCCAAAATAATTGTATACGCACTAAGTTACTGCTTAGATCGCATTTATTAATTCTGAAAGTAGTGGTATATAGGTAGAAGAAACCTGTGTAGGTTACCTACATAAACGAGGGAATGTCAGCTTATGAACAAACATCAGAGTAATATTAGAACATTAAAAATTATTTTACCTTGTGTTATTACGCTGTGCTTTGTTGCGCCATTGCATGCGAGCGTTTATCAATGTGAGAAAAATGGGGTGATGGAGTTTAGCCAATTTCCGTGTGGGAATGATGCAAAACTTATTACAGTGAAAGAGCAAAACCCAGCCGTACCCAGTAATATCGTCACTCATGGAGATATGGATTCCACTGAAGTTGATACGTATATTCGCACTAAGCAAATTGATGCTGATATTCAACAACACCAAGATAAAATTGATACGCTTAGCGAAAAAATGAACCAAGAGATCGCTGATTTAAAAGATCAATCTGATGCGCAGTTAAATAATTTGTCTGGTGCGGAAAAAGAAACAGCAATTGCCAATCAAATGACTAATGTGTCAGAGCGTTATAACGTACTAATTGAACGCGAGCAGCGAGATATTGATCGCCTGCTACAAGAAAAGCTGGGATTACCGAAAGTAACCAACAGCTCCGAAATTGACAAGCAGTCAACGCAAAGTAAAGATATTGATTCGTTTATTCGCGTGCAAGAGATAAAACGTGATATTGAACAAAGGCAATCAAAAATAGATACTTACCAAGCGCAAATGGATAAGCAAATAGCGGCGCTTGAAACTCAAGCCAGCGAGCAGCCGAATAATTTGACGGATGCGACCTTTGATAATTCATTGTCGCGAAAAATGACCGCATTAACGTCGAAATATGCCACGCTAATTGATGTTGAACAACGTCAGATCGACCGTTTATTACAAGAGTTGGCGACCTTGCAATAAACGGCCAATTTACCGCTTATTTATTAGGAACTCATTTGCTGTTGGACTGACTTATTAATAGCAACAATGTTATTGGTATTAAATAAGTAGCTTTTTACAATACTTTTAAACATCCTAATGGCGTACCGCCAAGCGTTTTCTATCTGTGGCGTGAACTCATTACCTAAATGAATTTTTAGTGCCGCGATAAACGCATCACCCAATAAATCAACGTCCTCAGATGTGAGACCGCTTTTACTTAAAATGTTTGCATGGTGTTGAATAAAAGGCAGAACTGATAATAAGCAGTCCAAATGAGTAATCGTACGTTCTAACGAACAGTACAAAATATAACTTTTTTCACTTATCTCCTGACTGCTGGGCCATTGCATCGTCAGTGCATGGCGTTTAAGTTGTACATGAAAAGTGATTGTAAAACAGTGAAAGTTGGGTTTTATTATTGCTATGCCCTGTAACAATATTTTTGATGATGAGCTGATACACCCATAATAAGCCCTCTTAAAAATCTAGACGTATGCAGACTGCCTTAGAAGTCTAAGTATAGACGCTAGGCTGCAAAGGGTAAGTAACCTGAACTCTGGATAATAAATCTATCTCCAGCGGCTACTTTTAACGCTAACTGCGTTGAATTTACTTGCAATAGGCTAGCTATTGACGCGTAAATTCGCCTTGTTATCACTAAAAGTCTCCGGCTGGAGACTGAGAAATATATTTGTTATTTAATATCAATACATAAGTACATCTCTTAACCAGAGTTCAGGTTAAGTAAATATGAAAAATATCCAATTATCTAGGGAGATGACTTCTTTAATCAAACACGCCTATTGTCGCTTTATGATAGCTAATTGTTCCGGCGTGTAATCTTGTACTTTATAGTCTAGGTATTCTTTACCAGTTTTTGGTTGCTAATTATGCCAAGCCTCTCTATAATAGCCGCCATTGTTTAGCTTAGTTGATTAGCTAGATAGGTATCGTAAGTTTGATACCAGTTGGCGCGGGATGGAGCAGCCTGGTAGCTCGTCGGGCTCATAACCCGAAGGTCGTCGGTTCAAATCCGGCTCCCGCAACCAAGTTCTTGAGGTAAGTTAGTCGTTTTTACGATTTTAAGATCTTGTTGCCATGCTTATGAGTAGCGATTTTAGTTACTGATTTGAAGTCGCGCATTCTATGTAATGCGCGTTTTGCGTTTAAGCCTTTGGGTTTATTTAGGTGGCGTTAGCTACCCGCAACCAAGCTTGGCCCATGGCCACACAGTTTTATGCTTTAGGTGTGACGCCCCGCTTGGTTCGGGGCGTTGTTGTATCTGCACCACTTGATTTTAAATCAAGGAATAAGCTAAGTATTTTAGGGCTATAAGCCCTTTTTTTGTTTGTATGGAGGATTTTCGTGACAAAACTTGAGCAAGATTTATTAGCCATGCTTTCACCGTCAGTTGAGATGTTAGGCTTTGAATTACATGGTCTAGAGTTTGTGCAAGCGGGTCGCCATTCTACGCTTAGGGTCTATATAGATCATGAAGCGGGGATTTCGGTTGATAATTGTGCTGATGCAAGTCGTCAAATAAGCGCGATTTTAGATGTCGAAGACCCAATTACAAATGAATATGATTTGGAAGTATCGTCTCCTGGTGTTGATCGTCTATTATTCAAACAAGATCACTACGAGAAGGCACAAGGAGAGGAAGTACGCGTGCGTACTAAACTTCCACAAGATGGTCGTCGTAATTTTAAAGGCGATTTAGTATCAGTTAGCAGTGATATGATCACACTTTCAAGTGACGGCACTGAACACTTCATCATGCTCAGTAACATTGAACGTGCGAACATAATCGCAAAGTTTTAATTCGAGTGCGAAGGAATAGGGCAAGCGAGGCATAACCCATGGCAAAAGAGATATTATTGGTTGCTGAAGCCGTTTCCAATGAGAAAGCGGTTCCAAAAGAAAAGATTTTCGAAGCGTTAGAGTTCGCATTAGCGACAGCGACTAAGAAAAAACACACGGGTGAAATTGAAGTACGTGTTGCAATTGACCGTAAAACAGGTGACTACGATACTTATCGTCGTTGGCAGATTGCAGAAGTACTTGAAGATGGCTCATTAGAGCACCCATACAGCGAAATT
This sequence comes from Pseudoalteromonas sp. KG3, assembly GCF_030436385.1. NCBI lineage: Bacteria > Pseudomonadati > Pseudomonadota > Gammaproteobacteria > Alteromonadales > Pseudoalteromonadaceae > Pseudoalteromonas > Pseudoalteromonas sp. KG3. The sequence goes on along the minus strand of NZ_CP098523.1, from coordinate 1,161,747 downwards.
ACATTAGAAGCTGCACAAGTAGATGATCCTGATCTTAAGATTGGTGATTTCATTGAAGAGCAAATAGAGTCAATTAAATTTGACCGTATTACGACGCAAATGGCAAAGCAAGTAATCGTGCAAAAAGTACGTGAAGCTGAGCGTGCCTTAGTTGTTGAAGCGTATAAAGATCAACAAGGCGAGCTGGTAACCGGTGTTGTTAAAAAAGCAACGCGTGACGCAATCGTGCTTGATTTAGGTAACAATGCTGAAGCGGTTATTTACCGTGATGACATGCTACCACGTGAAAACTTCCGTCCAGGCGATCGTATTCGTGGTTTACTTTACGAAGTAAAAGCAGATGCTCGTGGCGCACAGTTATTTGTAACACGTTCTAAGCCTGAAATGCTGATGGAATTATTCCGCATTGAGGTGCCAGAAATTGGCGAAGAAATGATTGAATTACGTGCAGCAGCGCGTGATCCTGGTTCACGTGCTAAAATCGCCGTTAAATCTAACGACAAACGTATCGACCCAATTGGTGCGTGTGTTGGTATGCGTGGTGCTCGTGTACAAGCTGTATCTACTGAGCTCGGTGGTGAGCGTGTTGACATCGTACTTTACGATGATAACCCAGCACAATTTGTTATTAATGCGATGTCACCTGCTGAAGTTGCGTCAATCGTAATGGATGAAGACACGCATTCAATGGATATTGCTGTTGAAGCAGATAACCTAGCACAAGCAATTGGCCGTAATGGTCAAAACGTACGTCTTGCTAGCCAGTTAACTGGTTGGGAATTGAACGTAATGACTGTGGAAGAGATGCGTGCTAAGAACGAAGCGGAATCTGATAAGTTAATTAACTTATTCACAGAAAACTTAGACATCGACGAAGATTTTGCAACGCTTCTTATCAATGAAGGTTTCTCAACCCTTGAAGAAGTAGCGTATGTTCCTGCATCTGAATTCTTAGAAATTGATGGTCTAGATGAAGAAACAGTTGATGTATTACGTTCACGTGCAAAAGATGCACTAACAACGAAAGCATTAAAAACAGAAGAAAGCCTTGATGGTGCTGAGCCTGCAGAAGACTTATTAGCACTAGAAGGTTTAGAGCGTCACCTTGCGTTTGTTATGGCAAGCAAAGGTGTAGTAACGCTTGAAGATTTAGCTGAGCAAGGTATTGATGAATTAGTTGATATCACCGAAGTTTCTCCTGAAGAAGCTGGTAAGCTAATTATGGCTGCGCGTAACATTTGTTGGTTCGCAGACGAGTAATTTATTAACGGAGGTATTAGAGACTATGGCAGAAGTAAATGTTGAAAAACTAGCCGGGGATATCGGTACAACTGTTGATAAATTGCTTCAACAATTATCGCAGGCCGGTATCACTAAGCAAGCGGGTGATAATGTAACTGAAGCTGAAAAAGCAACGTTACTTGATCACTTAAGCAAGCAACACGGCGGTACAGGCTCAGATGGCCCGGCACGTATGACCTTGCAACGTAAAAGCAAAAGCACACTCAGTGTGACAGGCTCTACGGGTCAAGCAAAGTCAGTACAAGTTGAAGTACGTAAAACACGTACTTACGTGAAGAAAAGTGCTGTTGAGCAAGAACAAGAGCAAGCACGCATTGCAGCTGAAGAAGCCGCACGCCGTGAGCAAGAGCAACAAGCTGCAAAAGAAGCAGCTGAGCTTAAAGCAAAACAAGACGCTGAACGTAAAGCCAAAGAAGAGGCTGACCGTAAAGCGAAAGAAGAAGCTAAACGTAAAGCAGATGCTGAACGTGCAGCAAAACAGAAGCAGATGACTCCAGAACAAAGCGCTAAATCTGAGAAAGATCGCGTTGAAGCTGAGCGTCTGCAAAAAGAAGCAGAAGAGGCCGCATTGAAGAAAGCTGAAGAAGAAGCGAAACGTCAAGCAGAAGAGGCAAGAAAGCTAGCAGAAGAAAATTCAGCTCGCTGGAAGAAAGAAGAAGAAGAACGTAAGAAGCGTGAAGAAACCGCTGATCACCACCTTACGACTTCAACTTACGCACGTGAAGCAGAAGATGTTGCTGATGCCCGTGATGAGCAAGGCGCACGCCGTGCGAAGAAAAAGAAAAAAGCCCCAGCGAAAGAGAAATTCGTTCCTTCAAGAGGCAAGAAAAGCAAGCTAAAAGCACCTGCTTCACTACAACACGGTTTCCAAAAACCAACAGTTGATGTGAAAAACGAAGTGCGTATCAGCGAAACAATTACAGTTGCAGAGCTTGCATCGCGCATGGCTGTTAAAGGCGCTGAAGTTGTAAAAACAATGATGAAAATGGGTGACATGGTTACCATTAACCAAGTGATTGACCAAGAAGCTGCGCAACTTGTTGCAGAAGAAATGGGTCATAAGGTTATCATTGTTAAAGAAAACGAATTAGAGCAAACCGTTCTTAATGACCGCCATGAAGATGGTAAGTCTGAGCCACGTGCGCCAGTAGTGACTGTAATGGGTCACGTTGACCATGGTAAAACGTCAACACTTGATTATATTCGTTCTGCAAAAGTAGCCTCTGGCGAAGCCGGTGGTATTACTCAGCACATTGGTGCTTATCATGTTGATGTTAACGGCAACATGATCACCTTCTTAGATACACCTGGTCACGCGGCGTTTACGTCAATGCGTGCTCGTGGTGCGAAAGCGACAGATATCGTAATCCTAGTGGTTGCAGCAGATGATGGTGTAATGCCACAAACTAAAGAAGCGGTTCAGCATGCGCGTGCAGCTGGCGTTCCTTTAATCATCGCTGTGAACAAAATGGATAAAGAAGGCGTAGACCCAGATCGCGTTAAGAACGAGCTAGCTCAACTAGACGTTATCCCAGAAGAGTGGGGCGGTGATACACAATACGTGCATATCTCAGCTAAAACGGGTTTAGGTATTGATGAGCTGTTAGAAGCGGTATTAATGCAAGCTGAGCTTTTAGAGCTAACTGCACCAAGTGTGGGTATGGCGGCAGGTGTTGTTATTGAATCGCGTCTTGATAAAGGTCGTGGTCCAGTAGCGTCTGTACTTGTACAATCAGGTACGCTTAACCAAGGTGACATCGTATTATGTGGTCTTGAGTATGGCCGTGTTCGTGCTATGCGCGATGAAAACGGTAAAGACATCAAGTCTGCAGGCCCTTCAATCCCAGTAGAGATTTTAGGTCTATCTGGTATTCCAGCGGCAGGTGATGAAGCAACGGTTGTTAAAGACGAGCGTAAAGCCCGTGAAGTTGCTCTTTATCGTCAAGGTAAGTTCCGCGATGTTAAACTAGCGCGTCAACAAAAAGCGAAGCTTGAAAACATGTTTACTAACATGACTGATGGCGATGTATCAGAAGTTAACGTGGTACTTAAAGCTGACGTACAAGGTTCAATCGAAGCAATCTCTGATTCATTGACTAAACTTTCTACTGACGAAGTTAAAGTGAAGATTGTTGGTTCTGGCGTAGGTGGAATTACAGAAACTGATGCAACACTTGCAGCAGCCTCTAATGCAATCGTGGTTGGCTTTAACGTTCGTGCTGATGCTTCAGCGCGTAAAGTTATTGAGTCTGAAAACTTAGATTTACGCTACTACAGCGTTATCTACAGCTTGATTGACGAAGTTAAGCAAGCTATGTCAGGTATGTTAGCACCTGAGTTTAAACAAGAGATCATTGGTCTTGCTGAAGTACGTGACGTGTTCAAGTCACCTAAGATTGGCGCAATCGCCGGTTGTATGGTTACTGAAGGTGTTGTTAAACGTAGCGCACCAATCCGTGTACTTCGTGATAACGTGGTTATCTATGAAGGTGAACTTGAGTCACTGCGTCGCTTTAAAGACGACGTTGCTGATGTTCGTAACGGCATGGAATGTGGTATCGGCGTTAAGAACTATAACGACGTTCGCGTTGGTGACCAAATCGAAGTATTCGAAACAGTTGAAGTACAACGTACACTTTAATTGTTCGTAAGCTAAGATAATAAATGGGGGCTCAGCCCCCATTTGTGTATTCATTATTTAAATAACTTATTTATATTTCTCAATGAGTTATAAATTTAGAGTAGAGTATAATGAGAGAGTTTTCTCGTACAGATCGTGTTGCTCAGCAAATCCAAAAAGAGATTGCTGTTATTTTGCAACGTGAAATTAAAGATCCACGTTTAGGTATGGTGACAGTCTCGGCTGTTGAAGTATCACGTGATTTATCTTACGCAAAAATCTTTATTACTGTGTTTAACACCCAAGATGAAGATGCTGCAAAGCAAAGCGCTAAAGTATTAAATGAAGCGACTGGTTATATCCGCTCATTACTTGGTAAGCGTATTCGTGCCCGCATTATGCCTGAGCTGAAGTTTGTGGTTGATAATTCACTGATGGAAGGCATGCGTATTTCAAACCTTGTTGACTCTATCATTCGTGAAGATAAAGCAAAGCATGTACCAGATGCAGATGAAGTAGATAGCCAAGAAAATCAAGATCAAACAGATAGCGAAGAAGGCACAAATACAGATGGCAAAGCGCAGTAAAGGCCGCCGAGTTGACGGTATTTTGTTGTTAAACAAAGCAATAGGCATTTCATCAAATAAAGCGTTACAGCAAGCTAAAGGCGTGTATTTTGCGCAAAAAGCAGGGCACACAGGTGCCCTTGACCCTTTAGCCACCGGGATGCTGCCAATTTGTTTTGGTGAAGCCACTAAGTTTACTCAGTTTTTACTCGATACTGATAAAACCTATGTGGTGCGCGCAAAGTTAGGTGAAAGAACAACGACATCGGATTCTGATGGCGAGATTGTTAGCACTAAAGATGTGAACGTGACCATTGAGCAGCTGCGCGAAGAAATTGCTAAGTTTTTAGGCGAATCAGACCAGTACCCGTCAATGTATTCAGCGCTTAAGTACCAAGGTAAACCGTTATATAAATACGCTCGTGAAGGCATTGAAGTTCCTCGTAAGTGCCGAAAAATCAATGTATTTAGTTTAACGCTTGATGAGTTTGACGAAGCGAACAATGAAGTGCAAATGACCGCCCACGTATCAAAAGGGACCTACATTCGTACCATCGTTGATGACTTAGGTGAAAACCTAGGCTGTGGCGCGCATGTGATCATGCTGCACCGCAGTGCAGTTGGGCATTACCCTGCTGATAAAATGGTCTCGCTTGAGCAACTTGAAACTTTATTAGCAAAAGCCAAAGCAGAAGATATTAGCCCATCGACTTACCTTGATGAGCTGTTACTGCCCATGGATACTGCTTTAGTTGATTTACCTGTGGTTGAAATAAGCAAAGAACAGGGCGTTTCATTTAGCCACGGACAAGCTGTGGTGCTTGGTGTAGAACTACCTGAAGGCGCTATTAAAGTGCTGGCAGATGGTGTGTTTATTGGCACTGGCGAAAAAAATGCAGATGGTCATTTGAAGTCAAAGCGCGGCTTATCAAATCAACAAGAAGCAAGCGAGTAAAGTTTCCCTTGTAGTTATTTCCGTAGCTGGTAGAATACGCCCGCTAATCGTTTTGGCTGAATTAGTGATCGGCTAAGACACCTTTTAAATTTTATTTTTGGAGTTACTATGTCACTAAGCAATCAAGAAAAAATCGATATCATCGCAAAATTCGCACGTGCAGAAGGCGACACTGGTTCACCTGAAGTACAAGTTGCACTTTTAACTTTTGATATCAACAAGCTTCAAGGTCACTTTGCTGATCACAAGCATGACTTCCACTCACGTCGTGGTCTGCTTCGTAAAGTAAGCACTCGCCGTAAACTGCTTGATTACCTTAAAGGTAAAGACATTGCACGTTATACTGCGCTAATCCAAGAACTTGGCCTACGTCGCTAAGAACTAGATTTCTTAAAAAGGAGCTTTTTAGCTCCTTTTTTTGTGCCTGAAATTTCTCACTCTCTCTGTCCACAACAATTAATTCTCTTGAAATATCAAATAAAAGCCACATAGTTAGTGACAGCAAAGCACTCTTTTTAGCGCGCCTATTATCACCACTTTTATCTAGGGACTAAGCTCGCAATTTTGCATTACTTTGTTATATACTATGCGCGTAGATAAAAAGGTTTATCTACGCTTATTTGCATCATTGCCAATTGTAGTACTTAATTGATTTCCAACTGAATACAATTATGTACTGTAATTGGTACTTTGATGGCAACTTATTAGAATACATTTAAGGAACATTTTAAGTGCAAGCAATTATTAAAGAATTTCAACTAGGTCAACATACAGTTACCCTAGAAACAGGTGCTATCGCACGTCAAGCTGACGGCGCAGTACTAGCAAGCATTGGCGATACTTCAGTATTAGTAACGGTTGTTGGTAAGCGTGAAGCGCAACCAGGCCAAGACTTTTTCCCACTTACAGTTAACTACCAAGAGCGTATGTACGCTGCAGGTCGTATCCCTGGTGGCTTCTTAAAGCGTGAAGGTCGTCCTAACGACGGTGAAACACTTATTGCACGTCTTATTGACCGTCCAATTCGTCCACTTTTCCCAACTGGTTTTGTAAACGAAGTACAAGTTATCGCAACGGTTGTTTCTGTTAACCCTGAAATCCAACCTGATATGGTTGCGATGATTGGTACTTCAGCAGCACTTGCTATCTCTGGTATCCCATTCAGTGGCCCAATTGGTGCAGCACGCGTTGGTTATATCAACGGTGAGTACGTACTTAACCCAACATTAAAAGAGCTTGAAGAAAGCCAACTTGATTTAGTTGTTGCAGGTACTGATAACGCAGTACTTATGGTTGAATCTGAAGCTGACGTATTAGCTGAAGACGTAATGCTAGGTGCAGTTGTTTATGGTCATGAGCAATCTCAAGCGATCATCAACGCAATCAACGAATTCAAAGCAGAAGCAGGCAAGCCTACATGGGATTGGACTGCACCTGAGAAAAACGTTGCTTTAGAAGATAAAGTAGCGGCAATCGCAGCTGATAAAGTAGGCGAAGCTTACCGCATCACCGATAAAGTAGCGCGTAAAGAAGCACTTGGCGCTGCAAAAGATGAAGTTGTTGCGGTATTAACAGCTGAACTTGCTGAAGGCGAGTCACTAGACAAGCAAGAAGTGGGTAAAGTATTCGGTTCTCTTGAGAAGAAAATCGTTCGTGGCCGCATCACTGCTGGCGAAAAACGTATTGATGGTCGTGAACCAGATATGATCCGTGCACTTGACGTAATGACTGGCGTATTGCCACGTACTCACGGCTCTGCAATCTTTACTCGTGGTGAAACTCAAGCACTTGTAACTGCTACACTTGGTACAGAACGTGATTCACAGTTAATCGACGATTTAACGGGTACACACAAAAACCACTTTATGCTTAACTACAACTTCCCTCCGTTCTGCGTAGGTGAAACTGGTTTTGTTGGTTCTCCTAAGCGTCGTGAAATCGGCCACGGTAACCTAGCTAAGCGTGGTATCCAAGCTGTAATGCCTACATTGACTGAGTTCCCTTACTCAATCCGTGTGGTATCTGAAATCACTGAATCAAACGGTTCATCTTCAATGGCATCAGTATGTGGTACTTCACTTGCACTTATGAACGCAGGTGTGCCAATTAAAGCGTCTGTTGCGGGTATCGCGATGGGTCTAGTTAAAGAAGACGAGAAATTCGTGGTTCTTTCTGACATCTTAGGTGATGAAGATCACTTAGGTGACATGGACTTTAAAGTAGCTGGTACTGCTGCAGGTATTACTGCACTACAAATGGATATCAAGATTGAAGGCATCACGCAAGAAATCATGCAAATTGCGCTTAAACAAGCAAAAGCTGCACGTTTACACATCCTAGGTGTGATGGACGAAGCGATTTCTGCACCATCTGAAGAGCTTTCAATGTTTGCTCCACGTATCTACACAATGAAGATACCACAGAAGAAAATCGCTGAAGTTATCGGTAAAGGTGGCGCAACTATTCGTCAACTTACTGAAGAGACAGGTACTACGATTGAAATCGGTGATGATGGCACAATCAAAATCGCAGCAACAGACGGTGAAAGCGCAGCAAATGCAATCAGCCGTATTGAGCAATTAACAGCTGAACTTGAAGTAGGTACTATCTACGAAGGTAAAGTGGTACGTATCGTTGATTTCGGTGCGTTTGTAAATATTCTTCCTGGTAAAGATGGCCTTGTGCATATCTCTCAGATCAGCACTGAGCGCGTAAATAACGTGACAGATCACCTATCTGAAGGTCAAGAAGTTAAAGTTAAAGTACTAGAAGTAGACCGTCAAGGTCGCGTACGTCTAAGTATCAAAGAAGCAATGGAAGCAGCTGCATCTTCAGCTGAGGCGCCAACTGACGCTTAATTGTTGATATTTAATCCAGATATTCTCTGGATAATATAAAAAGGGGCTGTATAGCCTCTTTTTTTATGCTTTAATGAAACCTCTGTGGATAGCACTTGTCTTATCTGTTTGCTACTTATCTTGGTATAAAGGATTTTAATGATACTTAAACACATAGCCTTGGCATCGTTTGCTATTTTGTCTTTAAGCGCCTGTCAATCTACTTCGCAAGCACAACCCTCTGCGATTGTTAATGTGCCTTTCACTGCACCATTGCCTTCTGATTTTCGTAGTGAAATAGCCATAGCTCGTTATTCGGAATTATTGAATCGCGCTGATTTAGCGCCAGATCAACAAGCAAAATTATTTTATGACCGCGGTGTATTATTTGACAGCTTAGGTATGTCTACTTTGGCACGAATCGATTTTAATCGTGCTGTGCAATTAAAACCAGATCTCGCCGAAGTGTATAATTTTCTCGGCATTCACCATACCTTGATGCAGCAATATGAAAAAGCCTATGAATTTTTTGATTCCGCTTTAGAACTCAATGAGCAGCACGAATACGCCTATTTAAATCGTGGTATTGCACTGTATTATGGCGATAGACCAAACCTTGCAGCTGCTGATCTTAAAGAGTTTTTAACTCGTTCACCCAGTGATCCATACCGAGTATTGTGGCTTTATTTAGCACAAGCGAACGCTGATCCAGTGCAAGCTTTAGCTACGTTAAAAGCCAATGCGCAAGGCCTTGACGATAGTCAATGGGCTTATGGCTTAATCTCATTGTTTATTGGCGATATGAGCGAACGTGCCTTTTTAGACAGCATTAGCGAAGGCGTAGCAACTGAACAAGAGTATGCGCAGCGTTTGTGTGAAGCGTATTTTTACCTTGCGAAAATGTACCAAGCAAAAGGCTTAGATTATCAAGCTACTGATTTTTTCCGCTTAGCACTTGCCACCAATGTGCATGAGTTTGTGGAATATAAATATGCGCGTTTAGAGCTTGAGTTAATGGCTGGTGAAAACGCTAGTTAAATACCTCATTAGCGTTGCTGTTGTACTGAGTGTTGGTTGCTTACCAAGCTCAGTGGAACAGCATCGCAACATTGCTTTTTGGCATGCCCAACACAATCCTCACTCTATTGTGGTTAACTATTATCGTTTTGCTGATGAGTTTAATGCGCAATTAAATAGTCTCTCAGATCCCACTTTATACTTGTTAGCTTTAAATGCCGTTACAGATGCTCAGTTTGCATGGGCATTGCGCCTATTAAATAATGATCAGCCACGTGCAGCACAGCCGTTTTGGCGTGTCAGTGTCGCTCAGCAAAGTGAACAGAAACGGCGGCAGCTCAGCGCACAGTTACTTCGCCTTGAGCGCTGGTGTGATTTAGAGAGCTTAAAAGAGCAACAACGGTTACCTGCCAGTGATGCTGCTGAGCATTTGAAGTTAAAGCGCAGAGTTGCACCGCAGTTTATCGAGCAAGGCTTTGCTAATGATGAAGGGTTTTTATTAGCTTTTTCACAGCTTCAAGCAACATCTCAATGTCAGTTTAATGTATTGATGATGACAGATCACCGCCAAGGTATTAGCCAACTCAATGCATTTACCCAACGATACCAACAGCAACCACAACCACGAACAGCTAGTTTCTGCTTTAGTAAACCCATTTACTTAGGTAATACAATTGACTGTCAGCAACAGCCAGGCTTGGCAGCTAAATGTGATTGGCAGCCTTTCATAACGCAGCAAAGATGGCCAACAGGCTTTGATTTTATCGTTATGATGACGGCAACAGGGTCAGGTAATGTGCAAGGCGGAATAATGCATTTAAACTCGGCGAGCCATTACGGTTTATTTTTACATGAATTGATGCATTTTAATGGCTTTGAAGATGAGTATGTGTTGCCTATAGCAAAACAAGCATGGTTATGTGAACAGCGCGGTTTCGTCGCTCCTAATTTGTTTATTGCCAATGGTGTGCCTGCGCCTGCTGGCTGGACTTTAAGCGATAGCTGCCAAACGGGAAGTAAAGCTTACAAACCAAGTGCAGACTGGTCAATTATGCAATATCAAAGGTTGCCACTTTCTGCTCAATATCAGCAGTTATGGCGGAAAAAAATCAGTGAGCCGGACTATCAACCAGTTCGTTTTATTGATTATTTTCGACAAATGGAGCCTGCTATGGACTTTATAGATAAAATGCCAAATAAAAATATTGCCGAGTAAAGTTGTGAATAATATGAAATCAGCGTTAAATTAGCACAAAATAGCAGCAAGTAGCTTGGCTGACTATAGACAAAATCGTCCTTGATCAGTATAACTATATCCATAAAGCATTTATTTAAGCAAAAAATTAACCATCACAATAACCAGTACTAAACTAAAACTAACTAGCAATGTATTGATACTCTTATGACTTCAAAAGGTTTCTCATTATGACTTTGCTCTGGATACCCTTGTTATCCTTAATTGGCAGTGTTATTTCGTCCTGCACCGGAAAACTGACTCGTAATCAATCTACGAGCTTAACTATGCTAGCGCCGTTATGTGCCTTAGCAATTGCGATTTATCACGCGCCAGCAATTTTAGCGGGGGAGACACTGCGCTTTACCGCACAATGGATGCCGGCATTAGGAATCGACATAGCTTTACGCTTAGACGGCTTAAGCTTATTGTTTATTTTTATGATCTTAGGAATAGGTCTGCTGGTAATCTTTTATACTCGTTACTATTTGAGTCCGAAAGACTCAATGTCAAAGCTCTACAGTTACTTAATGCTATTTATGACGGCAATGCTTGGCATTGTAATGTCGAATAACGTTATTCAACTGTGGTTTTTTTGGGAGCTTACTAGTATCAGCTCGTTCTTGCTGATCAGCTACTGGTGGCATAAAACTGAAGCGCGTAAAGGGGCGCGAATGGCGCTGGCAGTGACTGGAGCCGGTGGCTTAGCATTATTAGGTGGTTTATTGCTGATTGGGGATATTGTTGGCAGTTATAATCTCGATGTGATTTTAGCCAGCCGTGCGTTGATCCAATCACACGAGCTATTCGAAGTTGCCTTGGTACTGGTGTTACTCGGTGCATTTACTAAATCTGCACAGTTCCCATTTCATTTTTGGCTACCGCATGCGATGGCGGCGCCAACACCGGTTAGTGCTTATTTACACTCTGCAACTATGGTTAAAGCGGGGATATTTTTACTGGCGCGTTTCCACCCTGCGCTTGCTGGTAACGACACGTGGTTTATTTTAGTGGCGATGACGGGTTTAACGACCTTATTAGTTGGCGCTTATATCGCGTTATTTAAGCATGATTTAAAAGGCTTGTTAGCCTATTCAACCATTAGTCACCTTGGTTTAATTACCTTACTTTTAGGTTTAGATACAGAGCTTGCTACGGTAGCTGCGATTTTCCATATTATTAACCATGCTACATTTAAAGCTTCTTTATTTATGGCGACCGGTATTATTGACCATGAAACCGGCACCCGAGATATGCGTAAACTTAATGGTATGTGGCGCTTTATGCCTTATACCGCAACTCTTGCAATGGTTGCCGCTGCGGCAATGGCGGGTGTGCCACTGTTAAATGGGTTCTTATCAAAAGAAATGTTCTTTGCGGAAACCTTACACCAACAAGTGCTTGGTTCAATGTCATGGCTGATCCCCGTATTAGCCACTTTAGCAGCTGCTTTTTCAGTGGCTTATTCAGCGCGCTTTATCCATGATGTATTCTTTAATGGCGACCCTATTGATTTACCTAAAACCCCGCATGAGCCACCGCGTTATATGCGCGTGCCAATCGAAATCCTAGTCGTGTTATGTTTGCTGGTTGGTATGTTTCCAAACTTTGTGGTTGATGGCATTTTATCGGCGGCATCCTTGGCTGTGTTAGGGGATGCAACGCCTGAGTTTAAGTTGTCAATTTGGCATGGCTTTAACTTACCTTTGTTGATGAGCTTTTTGGCGACTTGCTGTGGTGTATTTATTTATATTCAGCGTAAACACTTGTTTCAATTTCAAGCTTCGTTACCAACATTGAATGCTAAAAAGACTTTTGAAAGGGTGCTTTATAGCGTTATTAAATGGAGCCAAGAGAAGATCCGCAGTACTGAAAATGGTTCATTACAACGCTATATTGTTATTATGCTCGGCGTGGTTTTACTGTGCGCGGGTTGGCCATTATTTGAAATGGGTGAATTAGCAGGCACAGTTCCAAGTACGCCGATTGATTTTTATAATGGCATTGGCGCAGGCTTATTGATTATTGGTGCAATTAGCACTGTGATCTGGCATCGCGCTCGTATGGTATCGCTATTAATGATATCCATTGTGGGCTTAATGGTGTCGGTGGCATTTACTCGTTTTTCTGCGCCGGATTTAGCTTTAACACAATTAACTGTTGAAGTTGTGACGGTTATTTTATTGATGTTGGCGCTGTTCTTTTTACCGCAACGTACACCAAAAGAGTCAAGTTCATTACGCATGTTACGTGACTTAGGCATTGCTTCAGCTGTAGGGATCGTGATTGCCAGTATTTGTTATGCGTTATTAACGCGCCCACTTGAATCAATTTCAGATTTCTTTGTTGCCAATGCAAAAACTGGCGGTGGTGGTACTAACGTAGTTAACGTTATTTTGGTTGATTTCAGGGGGTTTGACACCCTAGGTGAAATTACCGTACTAGGTATTGCTGCATTAGGTATTTATAAATTACTGACAAACTTACCTTTATTTATGCCAGCCAGTGACAGTGAAGGGCGTCCATGGGCACGCGAGCGTTATCCAATACTACTTACTAGTATTTCGCAAAGCTTATTGCCTTTAGCTTTGCTAGTTTCAGCGTATATCTTCTTGCGTGGGCACAATTTACCAGGCGGTGGCTTTATTGCAGGTTTGGTGACTTCTATTGCGTTTATTTTACAATATATGGCTCGAGGTTCAGTGTGGATCACTTCTCGCTTTGATGTGAACTATCGGAAAATCATAGCCTCAGGTATCGCGATTGCCATGTTTACAGGTTTAGGTAGCTGGGCATTTGGCCGACCGTTCTTAACCACATGGTTTGATTACTTTGATATTCCATTTGTGGGTAAAACGGAGCTTGCCAGTGCGATTGTATTTGATTTAGGCGTGTATCTGACCGTGGTTGGTGCCACCTTAATGATTTTAGCAAGTCTTGGTAAACTCACTGCCGATGCAACCAAAGAAGAGGTCAATATTTAATGGAACTGTTATACGCATCATGCGTTGGTGTATTAGTGACTTGTGGCATTTATTTGCTTCTTAGAGCGCGAACTTTTCCAGTGGTGCTGGGATTAACGATGATTTCTTATGCGGTAAATTTATTTTTATTTTCAGCCGGACGATTAACAATTAATAAAGCGGTGGTGCTGGGCACTGGCGCTGATTATGCCGATCCTTTACCACAAGCATTAGTCTTAACGGCAATCGTAATTGGCTTTGCAATGACAGCCTTTGTGGTGATTTTAGCCATTCGTGGTCGTGCTGATCTAGGTAATGATCATGTTGATGGTCACCTTGTGAAAAGCAACAACAAGGAGCACAGATGATTCAGCACTTGGCTTCATTGCCTATCTTAATTTCAATGCTTGCAGCCATCCTGCTGTTATTACCGCCATGCGGTAAAAGCATTCCAATTCGTCGTGTAGTGTCGATCGTGATGTCAATTATTACAGCCTGTATTAGTGCTGTATTGCTGGTTCATGTTTATAACTCAGGCCCTATGGTCTATGCCATTGGCGATTGGCAAGCCCCATATGGTATTGTTTTAGTTGCTGATTTGTTGTCGGTATTAATGGTCGCTTTAACGTCATTTTTAGCGTTAGCCGTGGTACTTTACAGTAGTGTGGGCGATGATGAAAAAGGCAGCTTTTTCCATCCATTGGTGCACTTCTTAGTACTGGGTGTCAATGGTGCATTTCTAACCGGTGATTTATTTAATCTGTTTGTATTTTTTGAAGTACTGTTAATTGCTTCTTACTCGTTATTGATGCATGCAGGGGATAAACATAAGACGCGTGCGGCATTACAATACGTTGTATTAAACTTGATTGGCTCAAGTGTATTTTTGATTGCCTTAGGTATTTTATATGGCGTATTAGGCACCTTGAATATTGCCGATATGGCGCTAAAAGTATCCCAGTTACAAGGTGATGACGTCTACCTTGCGAAAATTGGTGGTTTACTACTACTGGTTGTGTTCGCATTAAAAGGCGCACTATTACCGTTGCACCTGTGGTTACCCAATACATACGCCAGTGCTATGCCGGTAGTGGCAGCCTTGTTTGCGATTATGACCAAAGTGGGCGTCTATGCCATGCTGCGGGTGTATACCGTTATATTTGGTGAGCAGGCGGGTTTATTAAATCACATGGCGCAGCCTTGGTTATGGGGTTTAGCAATTGCGACCATTGTGATTGGTGCCATTGGTGTACTTGCTGCTCAAGATTTGCGCAAACTAACCGCAAATCTGGTGGTGGTATCGGTGGGGACTTTAGTTGCATTAGTTGCAATTCAGCATGTTAGTGCAACGGCTGCCTTGTTGTACTATTTAGTACATTCAACCATTATTTGTGCGGCGCTATTTTTATTAGCAGATTTAATTGCTCATCAACGTGGTAAAGTGGCGGATCGTTTAGCCCCAGGACGTGGTGTAGCACAACCGATATTATTAGGTGGCTGTTTTATTGTTGCTGCTTTAGCTGTTGTTGGTATGCCGCCGCTTTCAGGGTTTGTCGGCAAAATTTGGATTTTGAAAGTAACCTTCGATAGTGAGCGAGCATTATTATTTTGGCCAGTGTATTTAATTGCCAGCTTTGCGCTATTGGTTGCATTATCTCGGGCAGGCACCAGTTTATTTTGGGAGCGCAAGCACCAAGGTCGTGATCATCCAGAAGAAGAGCATGCCAAACCAATGCAAGTTATTGCCGTAATAGGTTTATTAGCGTGTTCGCCATTAATGGTTATTTTTGCGGGGCCTATTTCCGACTATATGATTGCTGCTGCTACGCAATTACATGATATACCGGCCGGAATAAATATGGTTCTTAAGGGAGGCTTATAATGCGTTTAGAATCCCGTTTTCGTTGGCTACCTACACCATTTCGCAGTTTATTACTGTTTGTCGTGTGGTTGCTGTTAAATAATAGTGTATCGCCAGGTCATTTAATTTTGGCCGCGCTGTTTGCCTTTTTTATTCCTGTGATCACATTTCCATTTCGTGAGCCACAGCCACTGATAATTAAGCCAGGTCTTGCAGTAAAGCAATTTTTGATTGTGCTGTATGATATTATTACGGCAAATTTACAAGTTGCACTGTTAATTTTAGGACCTGTTAAAAAGCTGCGTCCGGCATTTGTGAAAGTCCCGCTGGATCTAACTCATGCAATGCCGATCACAATCTTGGCAAGTACGGTATCGCTTACGCCAGGTACTGTTAGTGCTGAAGTTTACCCGATCCCAGAGTCATTACCGCCAGATGAAGAGCCAACAGAGCGTTTCTTATTAATTCATGTGCTAGATTTAGATGATGAACAAGCCTTGATCGATACCATAAAGCAGCGCTATGAAGCGCCACTTAAGGAGATATTTCAATGTTAGAAACGGTTTTTTTAATCGTCTTTGCCATGATAGGCCTATCGCTGTTACTTAACTTGTGGCGTTTAGTGGTTGGCCCTTCGGTACCTGATCGAATTCTCGCGCTTGATACTATGTATATCAATACGATTGCATTGATCATCTTATACGGTATGAGCATGGGGACAGGCTTGTATTTTGAAGCCGCCCTGTTAATTGCAATGCTTGGCTTTGTCAGCACCGTAGCGGTATGTAAGTATCTGCTACGTGGCGATATCATCGAATAGGGAATACGTATGTACAGTGAATGGGTCGTGTCTATTTTATTACTGATTGGTGGCGCATTTATTTTAATTGGCTCGATTGGCTTAATTAAAATGCCTGACTTTTTTATGCGTTTGCATGGGCCAACCAAAGCCACCACCTTAGGTATGGCTGGGGTGCTGATTGCCGCTATGGTGTTTTTTAGTAATGCACAAGATGGTATTAGTGTGAAAGAGCTATTGATCACTATCTTTTTATTAATCACTGCGCCAATTAGTGGTTATATGCTAATAAAATCAGCGATACACCATAAATTAAAAGCCAAAGACGGCACCAAAGGCTTAGACAACGTTGAGGATGATTGAGTAACACTCAGCATGTTGAACTTTTATAAGCCCGTTAAGTTACCTTAGCGGGCTTTTTATTGGCCGCTATTATTCGTACACTCAAACACATCATAAATTGCTATCACATGTAAATGCTAAAACGTAAAAAACTCATTATTGCGTACTTATTGATTGTGTTGCCACTGCTAGACAGTCTACTAATACCGCCCGCTTTTGGTTTGCAATGGCACAATGCAAAAACCATGTATTTGTTCAGCGCCTATTTGATACCTATTAAGTTATTATTTGTAACTATTGGCGGCTTTTTATTAGTAAAACAAGATCGGCAACATCATGAGCAACCCCGTGTTTGGTATCGTAAATTGGTTGATGGCCTCATTTTTATTGTGGCGGGCGTGCAGTTTATTGTCCTGGCGATAATTAGTGGCTTATATTTGGTTGTGGGTACTCAAGCCGACGACTACCAACAACAAGGTAATATCAGTGTGTATACCTCTGATATCGGTGCCTTTGGCAAAGCGACCCATTATTTTTCTTATCAATGCTCTGATGATAATGGCTTTTATACTTTAACACCAATTGTCACTCTTGATTGGCTTGGGCATTTTACTTTTAGTGAAAAAGGCACAGTGTTAATTATCAATCATAATGCGCATACAGATAAAGGCGGGCAAGTTAAGCAAATAGATTTGACTGGTTTTGCTTGTAAGTAGATGCAGCCACTTATGCAACTGGCTGCATATATGAGGTGAGTTAACGAGTTGATTATTTACTCTGTACGTCAACCTCTTGTCCTGTTTGTAAACGTTCAGCACCACGAATTGCGATCTTATCGCCGGCATTTAAACTGTTGTCTGCAAGGGGGGAGATTGCTACAAGCTCTCCTTTACCACTGCCCACGGTTACCGGAATTTGGATTGCTTTATGTTGACCATCAATTTTTACTACATGAGTGCCTTGCTTACGGATGATCAGTGCATCTCTATTTACTAATAACACGTCGTTTTTAGTTCTCAATGGCACCGTTACATCGACAAGTTGGCCAATGGCCCAAGCATGCTGATTATCTGTTTGTAAATTAGCAGGTATTTCAACGGTTTGCGAGCGTGGATCAGTTGATGGAATAACCGCAGTAATGATTGCCGAGGCAGTGTCTGGCTGTGATAAGTCGCCACTAGTGATAGGTAAGGTGATACCCGTTTGTAAATACTTTAAGTATTTAACTGGCACATATAAACGGACTTCTAAATGATGAATATCCAATAAAGTGAGTAACTCGTCGGCCCGATTTATTTCTCGACCTGCGCGTTTAAACCGCTCACTAACAACGCCTGTAAAAGGCGCACGGATTGTGGCTCTGGTTAACTTATCTTCTATCACCCTCAGCTCAACATTGGCAAGTGCTATATCAGATCGAGCTAAGTCATGCTTATTTTGCACTTCATCAACCTGACTCAGGGCTGCGCTACTTGATTTTGCGAGTTCTTTTAAGCGGGTTAGATCTTGTTGATATAAACGTAAATTGATATTAGCGCGGTTTAGCATTTCTTCTTGGCGTGCTTTATCCAGTTCTAATGGCAGGGTATCCATGCGCGCTAGAATATCATTTTTGTTTATTTCGCTACCAGGCTCTGCAACATACATCAGGCGGCCACTTATTCCGGCTGTTAAAGTAACGTCGTCTTTGCCATACAGTGTGCCATTAACCGCTATTTCGCTGGTAAGAGGTGCTTTACTCACCTCAGCAACAGTGACTGGCGCAATGGCAAAAGCAGGAGCAACAAATAAACAATTGCACAACATGAAAAACTGTAAAGCTGATTTTATTCTATTCATAGTTATATCCTCGATCTTCATTGAACTGCTGATGTAGTTTGTTGATTAGTTGACGCAGGCGTTGTGTTACGACCTAGTTGTAACAAGCTAGGCATCAAAATAAGCGTAAATAATGCACTGATAGCCATACCGCCAACAATAACGGTAGCAAGGCCTCTGTATATTTCAGAGCCAACCCCTGGCATAAGCATCAGTGGTAGCATGCCGAATAAGCTGGTGAGTGTGCTCAAGTACACGGGCCTTGCTCTTAGTAAAACCGCTTGTTTCACTGCAGCGTTACGACTCAATCCTGAGGCCAATGCGACTTTAGTTTGATCGACCAGTAATATGGCATTGTTAACCACCAGTCCTAACAAAATGATAAAGCCAATCATGGTGAGCAAATCCAGTGATTGAAAGGTAAATAAGTTTAAAATAAATAGCGCGAGTACACCGCCGGCAATGGCTAACGGCATAACCAGTAATACCAGTGCGCTGTCTGTTGCGGATTTAAACAGGGCTGTCATTAATAAAAATAAAATAAACAATGCCAGCACAAAATTCAGTGCCATTTCGGTCATCGCAGAATTCATTTTTTGGGCATTGCCAGCTAGGATTGCTCCCGCATTAGTTGGCAGACTCGCTCTGACTTTAGGCATTACTTGTTCAGTTAAAATTGTTTGCGCTTGTTGTAAACTCATATCGGCAGGTGGAGTTACCACTATAATCACTGTACGGCGGCCATTTACCCGACGTAACTGAGTCGGACCTACCGTTCGTTCAATGTTGGCAAGTTCGCCAAGGGTTTGAATGCCTGCTTGTGGGGTTACAATTGGCAGGGCTTTAAGTTCTTCTGGCGTTTGCCAAGGAATGCCTCGTAAAATGACATTCATGCGTTCATTACCATCAAAATACTCATTCACAAATAAACCGCCAGTGTAGGCTTGCACGGCTTGCGACACATCTCGACGAGTCAGCCCTGCTTGGGTAATACGGCGATCGTTAGGTGTTAATCTCAGTTCTGGTTCAGCCATATCAAGGCGTGGTTGTGGCTGAGCGGTCGCGTTTGGTAGCGCTTCATTGACGGCACTTAACGCAATTTGAGCTGCATTAACTAAGTTATCCATGTTTGGCCCAGTTAGGTCAATATTGATAGCACGACCATCGCCACCGTTAGCAACTTGGATCATTGAACCGCGAAAGAAAAATACTTGGGTATCAGGTAAATCAATAAAAATTTCTTCTTTGGCTACTTTCATTAACTCTTCAACCCGCTGTGGATCGGCGGAATATATAAAGCCGCCAGCATTTGAGCCAAAAGCATAAAAATTGAAGTCTTTAATACTCGGTTCTTTTTCACCTGTGTAGTAGGGCATTAGCCGTTTTTTAACGCGCAGTAGCAACTCTTCTTCCATAAACTGCACATTCCCACCGGGAGGTGTGATTAAATTGAAAAAGAAGCCGTCGGTAGGCGCACGCGGCATAAAATCAGTTTTAGGTAACATAGTAAATGCTGTGAGTACTGAGCCACCCAGTAATACAGCGATCCAGCTCATTTGTTTAATCCGCGTATTGGTAAGCCTCATAATAAAATTACTCAGTTTTAGCCAATATTGCTGATATGGATCTGCTTTTATCTGCGCATCAGGCCATAAATGGTTTGCTAATGGGATTAGCGTGATTGCACATATCATTGAAGTGATCACTGCTATTGAAAGTGTCAGTGCTAAGTCAGAAAACAACTGCCCCTCAATTCCCGCCATAAATAAAATGGGCAAAAAGATCGCAACACTGGTGGTGGTTGACGCAAATAGGGCACCCGTGACTTGAGCCGCTCCTTTGAGCGCTGCTTTTTTATTATCTATACCATCAGTGCGCAGCCGAGCGATATTTTCTTGGACTATGATGGCAGCATCTAATACTAAGCCAACAGCAAATGCTAGACCCGCAAGGGATATAACATTAAGGCTACGGCCAAAAATATTCAGCGCTAAAAATGCCACCATCAGTGAAATGGGAATTGTTGCTGCAATGATCAAGGTCGCTTTCAGGCCTCTAAAAACAGCCATAAGATCAAACACGATAATACAACGCCTAAGCCCAGATTACTTTTTACTAATGACAGGGCATTACGTATGTGTACTGAGGCGTCGAAACTAAGCTCTATAGAGAGGCCATTGGCTGCCAACGGACCTTCGTTTAGCTCTTTAATTGCTAGGTTTATATCATCCAGTAATGCTACGGTATTGGCTTGATTAGCACGAGAAATACGGATGTAATAAGCGGGCTTTCCATTGCGGCCACTCATTCCTAAGCGGTCAGAGTAAGTACGTTCAACACTGGCAATATCCCCTAAATAAATGGGCCTGTCACCTGAATAGCCAACACGCATCTGTGCCATACTTAAGAGATCATATTGCCCAGTAAAACGCACTGTATATTGACGTCGGCCCACATTTGCTAAGCCGCCAGAGGTATCGCGAGAGCTTGCCAGTACGTTACTTATTTGATCAAGGCTTACGCCCAGGGCTGCTGCTTTATGAGGATCAAAGGTAATACACAACTCTTGCGGGCGCTCACTGGCCAGATCCACCCGGGCAACACCAGGAATTTGCGCTAACCTTGGCTCAATAAACTCATCAATTTGTTTTTGAAACTGCGGCATATCAAAATCTAAACTATCTGATTGATAATCTTTTGGTGTGATCAGTAAGGTTGCAGCTGCCTCACCATTATTACCGCCAGCGAATACCACAGGGTCGAATGCGTCTAAAGGTAGGGGGGCGCTTGGTTAAGGCTGGTTAATACATCGAGCATTGCTTGTTGCATGTTTTGGCCAACAGCAAAGGTCAGTGTTATTGCGCCGTTACCACGATTGATATTGGTATTGACCTCTAATGCACCAGGGGTATTTTTTACTGCATTTTCGATAGGTTCAATAATGACAGATTCAATCTCTTCTGGCGCTGCTTGGCGCCAGCCAGAAAAAATAGTTATTTGCGGTTGTTCAATATCAGGGGTTAATTGGATTGGCAGCTTAAAAATGCTTAATATGCCAAACAATATAATTAGTACCAAGATAACAATGACACTCGCGGGGTTTTTCAGCGAACTACGTGTCAGGTTCATAGTGAGTGTTCCAATATTTGTTTTTGTGCGTTGTAGTGGTATGTGAAAAAAGTGCCAGTATGGTAAATAGCATGTGTGTCAAAAGTAACCAAGAAACCACTAAATCAGCCAAAAGAGGCAATTTTGTAATAACTTGTAACACTTTAAGTATAAATTCGGTGGCACTTTTTTAAGCGATCATTTTTAAGTTGTTTTGAGTTAGACTTACTAACAATATTTTTAATCGATAAAATGTTGTTTAAAAAGCAAGGAGCTTATCATGAAAAAGCATGAGCTGATTGACCAAGATGGACAAGCCGACTTTGGTATTTTTCCAGATGGAGTAGATGACATCAATTACTTGGATTTTGACCTGCGTAGTACTATGGGTAAATCCAGAAGTACGCTTTTTAAAAAGTTAAGCTTTAATCAATTTCAATTTATTAGTTTGAGTTGTGAGCAGTTAATTATTGGTTTAGCGATCGTTGATTTAAAAATTGCGAGTCACTGTTTTGTATATGTATACGACCCACAAACGACAGAATTCGATGAAGTCAGTTTTATCAGCTTACTGGCTTTAAATACGTGTATTGATAGCACACCAAACACCGGGCAAGCGACTTTTCGAAAAGGGCGTAACAGCGTAACTATTAATACAACCGCTAAGCCGCAAATACGCTCGGTAGAGGTAAATTTAAAGTCCGGGCTGAAAATTAGTGCCTGTATTGATGAATCGATAAATTATAACCCGCTTGCGGTGTGTGTTCGTGCCGGTTTTACAGGCTTTCATTTTACCCAAAAAACTGCCGCATTACCCTGTACTGGAACACTTCAGTGGCGTGGTAACAAATATGTATTTGAAGAGCTTAAAATACTGGCAAGTGTTGATTGGAGCGCGGGTTTCATGCGTCGCGAAACCTTTTGGAACTGGGGGAGTTTAGCCTGCACATTAGCTGATGGCCGCCGCTTAGGTTTAAATTTAAGTGCGGGGGTTATTGAAACAGGTTTTACCGAAAACGCCTTGTGGCTCGATGGCACGCTTTATAAAATTGATATGGTCGATTTTCAATTTGAGCGCTATGGTAATGCTAAAGCAACGAGTAAATGGCGGCTGCGTTCAAACGACGGTATCATCAATTTATACTTCGAACCAATAGGTAAACGCCAAGATAAAACCAACTTAATTATTATCGCGACTAACTTCACTCAACACTTCGGCCGTTTTTATGGTGACATTACCCTTGCAGATGAAGTCATTACCCTCAGCGGCGAGTGGGGCTTCACCGAAGATCATTATGCGAAATGGTAAATAGGAGTATTTTTAGCCGTCAGCCGTCAGCCGTCAGCCTGTCTCTTATACAGAAGTTTCTATTTTCTTATATTCATGATCTAATATACAAAAAAAATAGGTCATGAATATGGTAAGCAATGAATCTCTCGAATGGGCGCAACTTATTTTCAGTAAAGCTAAGCTTAACGATCCTCGCCGCACTAAACGCCTTGTAAAGATAGCCGCTTCTTTGGCAAGTAATGCCGGTAAGTCCTTAATGTCATCTTGTCCAGACCCTGCAAGTATTGAAGGCGCATATCGCTTTATCCGTAACGATAATATTTCTGCTGATGACATTGCGCAAGCTGGGTTTGCGCATACTGACACCATCGTTAAAGAGCGACCACTCGTGCTTGCTCTTCAAGATACAACAGGGCTGAGCTATAAACATTCAGTATGTGATGAATTAGGTGAGGTCAATTCGGCATCTGATGAAAAGCGCAGCTCTAAAGGTCGCACTTTATACGCTCACTCAACACTGATGCTCGATGCAAATGAAGAAAAAGCAATAGGGCTTGCATACCAACATTACTGGTATAGAGAGAAGAAACAAACGGGTAAACAAAATACGCTGCAATGCCGTGATAGAGAGCTAAAAGAAAGCTACAAATGGCAAAATAATGTTGAAGAAGTTAAAGAGCGCCTTGGTGATTTAAGTAATGTAATAGACGTATGTGACCGCGAAGCGGACATGTATGAATACCTTGATTACCAAATACAAAATGAACACCGCTTTATTGTCAGAGCAAAAGACAATCGTCGTCTTGTAGGTGAATATCATAAATTAGAAGATATTTTACCGACACTCACTCCCGCAGGTCAGTATGAAATAGATATTCAACAAAGAGGCGGGAGAAAAGCACGAACAGCCCATATAGATGTAAGCTTTACATCGATTAAATTGAAAAAACCACAAAGAGCAAAAGGTGAAAAAGAAGCCCCGCTGACCCTCGTGGTATGCACGGAACAAAATAACGACAACAAGAATAAATTACAGTGGTTACTGTATACAACAGAGTCGGTTACAAATGCAGTAGAAGCAAGAAAAATAGCGCGTTATTACGAGTTAAGGTGGCGCATAGAAGAGTTCCATAAGATTTGGAAAACGGAAGGAACAGAAGTTGAAAAGTTACGCATGCAACACTTAGATAATTTAAAAAAGGCAGCAGTAATAGAGGCATTTATAGCGGTCAGACTTTTGCAATTAAGGGAGCTTGCTCAAAATAGAGAAGAAGCAGAAAAAATCAGCTGCGAAGTCTATTTAGACACATTAAGTTGGAAATTACTCTTTAAAGCGACAAATCAGCAGGCTGCACTGCCGAAGAAAGCCCCGTCGTTAAAGTGGGCATATTATGCGATAGCCAAATTGGGAGGTTGGCACGATAGTAAACGAACAGGGCGTGTTGGCACAAAAGCCATGTGGGATGGCTGGGTGAAGTTGGTATTTTTAGTCGAGTCCTATGCTTTTATGAAGGAACTCGACTTGTGATCAAGAGACAGGCCGTCAGCCGTCAGCCGTCAGCCGTCAGGTTTCAGTTTAGTGATCTGTGATTTGACTGGGAAAGTAGGCACTCGGTTTTAATTAATTTGGATTGGCTGAAAATAAAATAGCTGGGAGTGATATCCTCAAACCCAGCTATTAACTCAAATCAGCTGATCGCTGACGGCTGAAAGCTCACAGCTTTATTCGTCTATCGATCTCAACAATGCATTAATCCCTACTTTCTCGCGGGTTTGCTGATCTACTTTTTTCACGATAATTGCAGCGTACAAACTGTGGCTACCGTCTTTTGATGGCAATGCACCAGGGACAACTACTGCGCCTGCTGGTACGCGGCCGTAGTGAGTTTCGCCAGTTTCACGGTCATAAATACGAGTACTTTGGCTGATGTAAACACCCATTGAAATAACTGCGCCTTCTTCAACGATCACGCCTTCTACGATTTCAGACCGTGCGCCAATAAAACAGTTATCTTCAATGATAGTAGGATTGGCTTGTAATGGCTCTAAAACACCGCCTATGCCAACACCACCTGATAAATGGACGTTCTTACCAATTTGTGCACATGAGCCTACAGTGGCCCAGGTATCAACCATAGTGCCATCATCAACGTATGCGCCAATGTTTACATAAGAAGGCATTAATACCACGTTTTTACCGACGAAGCTGCCTTTACGGGCAACCGCGTTTGGTACTACACGCATGCCGCCTTGTTGAAATTGCTCCGGCGTATAATCGCTAAATTTAAGCGGTACTTTGTCGTAAAATTGGTTTACGCCGTCGTTCATTGGTTGATTGTCACGAATACGAAACGACAGTAAAACCGCTTTTTTTAGCCACTGATGGACTACCCATTCACCACTGATTTTTTCTGCAACTCGCGCAGCACCACTATCAAGTAGCTCAAGTACATCGATAATTGCTTGCTTTACGTCGCTTGATACTGTGCTTGGGCTAATGCTATCGCGATTATCCCAGGCGTTTTCAATGATGTTTTTTAAATCTGACATAAGGTCCTCTTATTCGGTTTCTGCGTTGAGTTTTTTACGCAATGCTTGGTGAATTTTTGCTTGTTCTTCGTCGGTAAGCGCTTGGTATTCGTTATTTGAGACCACGAAGAAATCTTCTGCACGTTCACCCACTGTGGTGATCCGTGCGGCGTGTATATGTAATAAATGGGCTTGAAACACTTCGGCTATTTTGGTTAATAAACCAGGAATATCCACCGCTTGAATTTCGATTAAGCTGCGATCTTTACGCGGGTGCGGGCGCAGAATAATTTTTGGCTTAATATTAAAGTCTTTAAAGCGCTGTGAGCGATTCTTTTTAAAGCGAATTTTCTTTTTCGGATCGGCCAGGGCTTGATCAAGGCCCCGTTTGATTGATTGTGCTTGAGCACTGGCAATCGGATCGCCACTGACTTCAAGTACTACAAAACTAAACAGCACATAGCCGTCGCGAGTGGTGAGCACTTGGGCGTGTTGGATTTGTGCTTTTTTAGAGCCAATCACACTTACCAAACGGGCAAATAAACCACCGGAGTAGGGGCTGTAGACAAATATCTGCGTACCGCCGTGCATGGCGGTATTTGATACCGCAACACTGGGTTGGCTTAAATCGTCACAGTTTAGTAAGTGTTCAGTATGCCATGATAACTGTTGCTCACTAAAAGCAGTAAAGTAATTTGCTTTAAAGCGGCTCCAAATTAAATCAATCTGATTTTCATCATAGCCATTGTTGATGAGGCGTTGTTTGGCTTGATGCTTTTTATCGCGAATTTGATCGCGTTGATCCATTGGGTTTTCAAGGCCTAGCCGTAATGCGCGTTGAGTATGTAAATACAGCTCACGCAATAGGGTGTTTTTCCAATCATTCCACAAATTATCATTGGTAGCGCGAATATCTGCTACCGTTAAGCAATACAGGTAATCAAGTTGTCGCTCGGTTTTAACTCGGGTAGCAAAGTCTTTAATTACATCTGGGTCATTAATATCTTTTCGCTGTGCAGTTACAGACATAAGCAAATGATTACTAACCAGCCAAGCAATTAATTTGCCATCGGAAGTTGAAAAACGATGTAACTTGGCAAAGGCAATAGCGTCAACAGCACCAAGTTCGGAGTGATCGCCACCACGGCCTTTGGCTATATCGTGGAAAATACCCGCTAAGTACAGTAGCTCGGGTTTGTCCATGCGGGTGACAATTTCACAACAAATAGGAAACTCTGCGACGTTGTCTTTACCAAAATACTGGTAAATATTGTTGATCAACTTATGGGTGTGCTCATCCACGGTATAGGCGTGAAATAAGTCAAACTGCATTTGCCCAAAAATATTACGCCACTGCGGTAAATACGCTGCTAACATGCCGTGTTTGTGCATCAGTGTAAATGCGCGGCCCATGCCGTTAGGATGTTTTACTAGCCGCAGGAATGCTTCACGGCAGGCGGCATAATCTTGTAAATCACCTAACAGGCGTCGGCGTACTTGGCGAATGGTGCGAATCGTACTTGGGTAAATATGGGTGATTTCAGGGTTGTCGGCAATGTGTTCAAATAATACAAACAGTTGGTCACGGCGGAAAAACACTGACGGGTTTTTTACTCTAATCTGATGGCCAACGCGTTCGAAATTACGGTCAAGTTCAATCACGGCTTGCTCGTTACTTTCAGGCAAAATACTTTGCTCAAAGTACGACAATAGCATTTGATTGAGCTCACGCACGCGGCTCATGATCCTAAATAACCGTTTCATCATTCGTTCGACAGAGGCTTTACCATCGCTACCAAAACCGAGTAAATCGGCGGCCAGTGGTTGGTGATCAAACAGTAAACGGTTTTCCGAGCGTCCTGCTGCTAAATGCAGCGCAAAACGAATATTCCAGAGGTTTTCTAAACACTCTAATAGCTCTTGGTATTCTTCGTGTGTAAGGTACCCGTGACTTATCAATTCTTGTAAGGTTTCGGCTCTAAAATGCTTTTTAGCGACCCAAATAATGGTTTGCAAATCGCGCAGACCACCCGGGTTTTCTTTAATATTGGGTTCGAGATTATACGCCGTGCCATGGCATTTTTTATGGCGTAATTGTTGCTCGTTTACTTTTGCTAAAAAGAATTCATCGGACTGCCAAATTGGCGTGTCGAGGATATGGGCTTTGAGTTTTTCGTATTCGATATGATTACCAAACAGTAACCGGCTTTCGAGTAAGCTGGTGGCAAAGGTGACGTCTTCACGTTTTTGCTCAATCGCTTGCTCAATGGTTCGCACACTATGGCCTATCTCTAAATTGAGATCCCACAGCATAGTAACAAACTGGCCAATTTTTTCACAGATTGCTTCTGATGGTTGCTCAGTCACTAATAATAAAAAATCGATATCAGAATAAGGGTGCAGTTCGCCGCGGCCATATCCGCCTACAGCAATCAAGGCTAAATCAGGTTCATGCGCTAAATCATAAACATGAAACAGTTTGATCAGTAGGCGGTCAATAAACTCAGCCCGAGCATTAATCAAATTACCGACGGGTTGTTTTGAAAACTCGTTTTGTAACCATTTATAAAAATAACTAGAACAATCGCGATAATCGGTGAGTTGCTCAGCATCGCTGAGCAACTTCTTAACTTTATTTGGTAATGCCACGTGGGCTGGCTCCTTAGCATACTAGTTCACCTTAGATTGGGTGAATCAGTATTTAATGTTCAATGATCCTGTCTATCGTATCATCTGATCGCAGCGTTAAAATTTCAACACCATTTTCAGTTACTAATAAAGTGTGTTCCCACTGCGCTGACAAAGAACGATCTTTTGTAACTACAGTCCAGTCATCTTTTAATAGTTTACATTGACGTTTGCCTGCGTTAACCATAGGTTCAATCGTTAAACACATGCCTGCTTTTAATGTTTCACCAGTGCCAGCACGGCCGTAATGCATTACCTGCGGCTCTTCATGAAATTCACTGCCAATACCATGGCCGCAATATTCACGAACGATAGAGTAGTTAAAGCTTTCAGCGTATTTTTGAATTGCTTCGCCGATGTCTCCTAAACGCACACCAGGTTTTACCATTTTAATTGCTAAGTAAAGACTTTCTTGGGTTACTTCAGCAAGGCGCTTACCTTGGATGTTTGGCGTGCCAACATGAAACATTTTTGATGTGTCGCCGTGGTAGCCATCTTTGATCACGGTTATATCAATATTGACACTGTCGCCATCTTTTAATGCTTTGTCATTTGGAATACCGTGGCAAATTACATGATTTACTGAGGTACAAATTGATTTTGGAAAACCATGGTAGTTCAAAGGTGCAGGAACCGCTTTTTGCACATCAACAATATAATTATGGCAAATTGTATTTAGCTCATCAGTGGTCACACCAGGGACAACATGCGGTTCTATCATTTCCAGGACTTCTGCCGCTAAGCGCCCGGCAATACGCATTTTCTCTATTTCTTCAGGGGTCTTGATCACAGCGCTCATGGAGGCTCCATTATCGAGTTTCATTACATTTATCGTCGCACAATTTTTGCACGCAACGTTGAATATTTATTTTTAATATGGTATAAAGCGCGCCGTCTTTTTACAAATAAATTCTTAAATGATTTTTTGTATTTAAGGCAAACACAATTTTATTTTAACACACACACGTATCGTCACATACACTTGGGTGCATTTCAGTTTCATTTAACTGCGGTGTTGGTGCTATGGGGTATGTGGAGGCCTAACCCTAAACTAAACAGAGGAAATACAAAATGGCAAACGTTTCAATGCGCGATATGCTTCAAGCTGGTGTTCACTTCGGTCACCAAGCACGTTACTGGAACCCTAAGATGAAGCCTTTCATCTTCGGTGCACGTAACCGTGTACATATCATCAACCTTGAGCAAACAGTACCAATGTTCAACAACGCACTTAAGTTTTTAACTGGTGCAGCGTCTAACAAAGGTAAAGTTCTTTTCGTTGGTACTAAGCGTGCAGCAAGCGAAGCAGTTAAAGATGCAGCTATCGCAAGTGATCAGTATTACGTAAATCACCGTTGGTTAGGTGGTATGTTGACTAACTGGAAAACAGTTCGTCAATCAATCAAGCGTCTTAAAGACCTTGAAATCCAAAGCCAAGACGGTACTTTCGAGAAGTTAACTAAGAAAGAAACGTTAATGCTTAACCGCGAAATGGAAAAGCTTGAAAAGAGCCTTGGTGGTATCAAGAACATGGGTGGTCTTCCTGACGCACTTTTCGTTATCGATGCAGACCACGAACACATTGCTATCCGTGAAGCTAACAACCTAGGTATTCCAGTTGTTGCGATCGTTGATACTAACTCTAATCCAGACGGTGTTGATTTCATCGTACCTGGTAACGATGATGCGATCCGTGCTATCCAGCTTTACACTGGCGCAGTTGCAGCAGCAATCACTGAAGGTCGTGAGAGCAATATCGTTGCTCAAGCTGAGAAAGACGACTTCGTAGAAGCTGAGTAATTAGCTGTCATCAAGTCTTCACCTAAATTTAGGTGAAGACTTGCTATTCTTGTAGAGCGGGTAACCCGCTTATCTAAAACCTGTATTCAGATTTGAGGATTTACTAATGGCTGTAACTACTGCCCTAGTTAAAGAATTACGTGAGCGCACTGGCGCTGGCATGATGGATTGTAAAAAAGCGTTAACTGAGACTGATGGCGACATCGAGTTAGCGATTGAAAACATGCGTAAAAGTGGCGCTGCTAAAGCGGCTAAAAAAGCAGGTAACATTGCTGCTGAAGGTACTATCATCATCAAGCAAAACGCGGGTGTTGCAGTACTAGTAGAAGTTAACTGTCAAACTGACTTCGTAGCGAAAGATGCAAGCTTCTTAGCATTTGCTAACAAAGTTGCTGACGCTGCTATCGCTGAAACGATTGCTATCGAAGACTTACAAGCTAAGTTCGAAGATGATCGTGTTGAGCTAGTAACTAAAATTGGCGAAAACATCAATGTACGTCGTCTACAGTACATCGCTGGCGAAACGCTAGTTGAGTACCGTCACGGTGAGCGTATTGGTGTTGTTGTTGCGGGTGTTGCTGATGAAGAAACACTTAAGCACATCGCAATGCACGTTGCTGCTTCAAACCCAGAATACCTAACACCTGCTGATGTACCTGCTGATGTTGTTGAAAAAGAAAAGCAAGTACAAATCGATATCGCGATGAATGAAGGCAAGCCTGCTGAAATCGCTGAGAAAATGGTTGTTGGTCGTATGAAGAAATTTACTGGTGAGGTTTCTCTTACTGGTCAAGCTTTCATCATGGAACCTAAAAAATCTGTTGGCGAAATTCTTAAAGAGAAAAACGCAACAGTTACTGGCTTCGTACGTGTAGAAGTTGGTGAAGGTATCGAGAAGAAAACTGAAGATTTTGCTGCTGAAGTAGCTGCGCAGATTGCTGCCGCTAAAGGTCAATAAAATCGATTTCCTTTGACGAAAAAGTGAGTTAGATGAAATTAATCTGTTATTTGCTTTTGCGTCATCGCTGAAAATTCTTTAAAATAACCGCGCTCTTTATGTGAAAATCATAAGCGCGGTTATTTTTTATCCTTTTTTTATAAAGTTGGCCCAATTATATGACTATCAATCGTAAACCTATTTTTAGACGCGTTCTTCTCAAATTAAGCGGTGAAGCACTAATGGGAGACGAAGGCTTCGGCATCGATCCAAAAGTACTAGACCGTATGGCGCAAGAAATTAAAGAGCTTGTAGAACTCGACGTAGAAGTGGGTTTAGTTATCGGTGGCGGTAACTTCTTACGTGGCGGCTCATTAGCCGAAGCGGGCATGAATCGCGTAGTGGGCGATCACATGGGCATGCTAGCAACGGTAATGAACGGCCTTGCAATGCGTGATGCACTGCATCGTGCATTTGTAAATTGCCGTTTGATGTCGGCTATCCCACTAAACGGTGTGTGTGATGCTTACAACTGGGCTGAAGCAATTAGTTTACTAAAAACTGGCCGTGTGGTTATTTTTGCAGCGGGCACTGGTAACCCATTCTTTACAACCGATTCAGCAGCGTGTTTACGTGGTATTGAAATTGAAGCAGACACAGTGATCAAAGCAACAAAAGTTGATGGTGTTTATAGTGATGATCCGGTGAAAAACCCAGACGCAACACTTTATCGTCACTTGAGCTACAATGAAATCATTGAAAAAGAATTAAAAGTAATGGATCTTGCGGCATTCACATTGGCGCGCGATCATAATATGCCATTGAGCGTATTTAACATGAATAAATCAGGCGCGTTAAAGCGTGTAATTATGGGCGAAGAAGAAGGCACGCTTATTTCTTCACAAGCCTCAGATGAAGTTATTAACTAGATTAGGATTGAACCGTGATAAACGATATTCAAAAAGATGCTGCAGAACGTATGCAGAAAAGTGTAACGGCACTTAGCAGTCAATTATCTAAAATCCGTACTGGCCGTGCTCATCCGGCAATCTTGGATGGCATTATGGTGCCATACTACGGCGCACCAACGCCATTAAACCAAGTTGCTAATGTAACAATTGAAGATTCACGTACTCTAGCATTAAGTGTATTTGATAAGTCGCTTGCACAAGCAGTTGAAAAAGCGATCATGGCTTCTGACTTAGGTTTAAACCCAATGTCAGCAGGTTCGGTGATCCGCGTACCACTTCCTCCGCTAACAGAGGAACGCCGTAAAAATTTAATTAAAATCGTTCGTGGCGAAGTTGAAAGCGGTCGTGTTGCAATCCGTAATATTCGTCGTGATGCCAATGGCGATGTGAAAAGCTTATTGAAAGATAAAGAGATTTCTGAAGATGAAGCGCGTCAATCTGATGATGAAATTCAGAAGCTTACCGATAAGTTCATTAAAGAGATGGATACGCAACTAGCGGCGAAAGAAGCCGAGTTGATGGAAATCTAAGCAGCTAAATAAGCTGAACTAGGGTTTAGAAATTTATTAGTTTTGAAACGCCGTCTGGGGTATACTAGGCGGCGTTTTTTTATGGAATACTCGATATTTATGGTTCTTAACGCTGATAAAATTTCCCAGCAATGTTTACCCAAGCATGTCGCTATAATCATGGATGGCAATGGTCGTTGGGCACAAGCCAAAAATAGGCCGCGCGTATACGGTCATAAAAAAGGCGTGGATGCAGTTCGTCATTCTGTACAGTTTTGTACTAAATTGAAGATTGAGTCATTGACTCTGTTTGCGTTTAGTAGTGAAAATTGGCATCGCCCAGAAGATGAAGTAAGTACCTTGATGGAATTGTTTTTGTATGTATTAAGCAAGGAAGTAAAAAAGCTCCACAAAAACAATGTAAAATTAACCATCATTGGTGACTTATCTCGTTTTTCAGAAGCGTTGCGCAGCAAGGTTGATGCCGCGCATCAATTAACGGCTAATAACACCGGCTTGCAACTCAATGTGGCTGCTAATTATGGTGGTCGCTGGGATATGACTAATGCTGCTAAGCAAATAGCTAAACAAGTTGCTGCAGGGGCGTTAAACCCTGATGATATTACCGAGCAAGATATAGCTGCACATATGAGCATGCATGATCAAGCTGAACCTGACTTGCTGATACGCACAGGCGGCGATTTACGTATAAGCAACTTCTTATTATGGCAAGCTGCTTATGCTGAACTTTATTTTACCGATACGCTTTGGCCTGACTTCAATGAAGCAGCTTTTGCTGACGCTATCGCTTGTTACGTTGCCAGAGAGCGACGATTTGGTTGTACTGGCGAACAAATAAAGCAATTACTCGCCGAAACCTAATTAAAAGGGTAACACTTTGCTAAAACAACGAATTTTAACCTCTTTAGTGCTAGCACCTTTGGCATTGGTATTGGTTTTTTATACTCCACTTACACTGTTTAGTTATATTGCCGGCGCAATTGTTTTATTGGGCGCGTGGGAATGGTCCGCATTTATGGGCCTGTGCGATAAAGTGAAACGTTGTTCGTTTGTGGTATTTATTGGATTATTACTGGTACTGCTTAATTGGCACTGGCCAATTGATGAGTTATGGACTGATGGGCAGTTAGTCGGCGATGCAAATTATATCTTCACACTGTCATTTTCTTGGTGGCTTGTAGCCACTTATCTAGTGTGGCGTTATCCAGCGATGGCGAAAGCATGGAATGAAGGCATAGTCATGCGCGCTATTGCGGGGATCCTAACCTTAGTGCCTTTATGGCTTGCGCTAAATACATTGCGCAGTGCTAACTATGAGCAATCAACTCATTTTGGTTCAATGCTGATACTGGTCGTTTTAGGGATTGTTTGGAGTGCTGACATTGGCGCGTACTTTACCGGTAAAAACTTTGGCAAACATAAATTAATGCCGAAAGTAAGCCCAAATAAAACCATTGAAGGTCTTGCAGGCGGCGTTGTAGCGGCCGTTATTTTTGTACTCGCATTTTGTCATTTCACCGATGTTGATATGTCTGTATGGCCAATTTACGCCATAATGACCATGTTTATCGCTTTATTTTCTGCCATTGGTGACCTACTTGAGAGTATGTTTAAACGTGAGGCTGGCTTAAAAGACAGTGGCTCATGTTTACCAGGCCATGGTGGCATTTTAGACCGTCTTGATAGCTTAACTGCTGCGGCGCCCATTTTTGTTTTGTGTTATGCGTGGACACTTAGTCTATGAGTTGTAAACAGCAATTGGTGATCTTAGGTGCTACCGGCTCAATAGGTTTAAGCACTTTAGATGTGGTAGCGCGCAATCAACAACAGTTTGCAGTATTTGCGCTTGCAGCGGGAAGTAATAGCGAATTAATGGCGCAATTATGTATTAGCCATCAACCACGCTATGCTGTGATGGCCGATGATCACGCTGCCAGCCAATTAAGCCAATTGCTATCAGGCAGCGGCTGTAAAACAGTGGTACGCAGTGGCGTTGCTGCGATGAGTGAATTAGCTGCACACCCAGACGTTGATGCGGTGATGTCTGCGATTGTTGGGGCGGCAGGGCTAATACCCACACTAAGTGCAGTAGCAGCCGGGAAAAAAGTATTACTGGCCAATAAAGAATCTCTGGTCATGTCAGGGCAGTTGTTTATCGATAAAGTTAAACAACATAAAGCCACTTTATTGCCCATTGATAGCGAACATAATGCTATATTTCAGTGTCTACCAACTGCACTGCAAGGCTCCAAAGGCGATGCAAAGCTGCATGAACACGGCGTCAGTAAAATTTTACTTACCGGCTCTGGCGGGCCATTTTTAACTCGTGATATCGAGACCTTAAAAGATGTGACTGTGGCACAAGCCGTGGCGCATCCTAATTGGTCAATGGGGCAAAAAATTTCGGTTGATTCGGCCACTATGATGAATAAAGGCTTAGAGTTTATTGAAGCCAAATGGCTATTTAACTGCGCTGCTAAAGATATTGAAGTGGTGATCCACCCGCAAAGCATTATTCACTCAATGGTACAGTACCAAGATGGCTCGGTATTAGCGCAAATGGGCAACCCTGATATGCGTACTCCGATCGCCCACGCTTTGGCTTACCCTGCTCGGATTGATGGCGGAGTAACACCGCTTGATTTTTCAGCCCTTGCTGATTTTACCTTTACCAAACCTGATTTTGCTCGTTACCCTAATCTGCAACTGGCTATCGCAGCTTGCGAAGCTGGGCAGGGGGCAACTACCACCGTCAATGCGGCAAATGAAGTTGCTGTAAATGCATTTTTACAAGGGCAAATCGGCTTTACCGATATTTACCACATTAATGCACAAACTCTTGACAATACAATCGATGTCAACGTACACACACTGGATGAAATCCTTGAGTGTGATCGTTTAGCTCGACTTCAAGCAACACAACTTATTGCAAAGGTGAATCGCTAATATGTTCGATTTTCTGTGGAATTTAGGCTCTTTTATTTTAGCACTGGGTATTTTGGTTACAGTACATGAATACGGGCATTTTTGGGTTGCCCGTAAAGCGGGTGTCAAAGTGTTACGGTTCTCAATTGGTTTTGGTAAGCCACTGATAAAATGGCATGATAAGTACGACACTGAATACGTTATTGCTGCAATCCCACTGGGTGGCTATGTAAAAATGCTTGATGAGCGCGTTGATGACGTACCAGCTGAGCAACGCCATTTATCATTTAACGCTAAATCAGTACAAGCGCGGATCGCGATTGTTGCCGCAGGGCCTATGGCAAATTTCATCTTTGCTATTTTTGCTTTAGCTGTGATGTACATGGTGGGTGTGCAATCAGTTAAACCGGTTGTTGGTACGATCACAGAAGGTAGCCGAGCAGAGCAAGCTGGCCTTATGCCAAGTCAACATATTGTCAAAATTGGCGACGATAATATTGCTACTTGGCAAGATGCTACGTTTGCACTAATGGCGAGTTTAGGTGAAAAAAGCGTAGCTGTTACGGTGCGCGATGAGCAATTTCAAGAACAGGTGAAAACACTCGATATCGATGGTTGGAAGTTGGATCAGCAAGATGTACCGCCATTGGCTTCATTGGGTATTGTCCCGTTTCGCCCGCAAGCGACTTTGACAGTTGCAACTATTTCAGCTAATTCTGCCGCTGCCGCAGCTAATTTACAGGCGGGGGATGAAATTATCGCAGTAAATGGCGAAACAATGACCGATTGGACTCAATTAGTTAATGTTATTCAGCAATCCGCTAACAAATCATTACAATTTAGTGTAAAAAGGCAAGATACTATAGAACGTATAAACGTCACGCCACAAGGGCAGCGTAATAACGACGGTCAGTTACAAGGCTTTTTAGGTGTCGCGCCTGTGGTTGAAAAGTGGCCAGATGGTTACATTGAAACTAGACATTATGGCCCACTCGATAGTATGGTGCTGGGCGTAAGTGAAACATGGCGCTTGATCAGTCTAAGTTTTGATATGATTGGCAACTTAATTACTGGTCAAGTATCAGTGAAAAATTTAAGTGGTCCGGTTGGTATAGCTGTCGGTGCGGGAACGAGCGTAAGCTATGGCTTAGTGGCATTTTTAAGCTTCTTAGCATTGATCAGTGTAAACTTAGGCGTATTTAATTTATTGCCGTTACCAGTACTTGATGGTGGGCACTTAATGTATTACATAATTGAACTTTTTCGTAGAAAGCCGGTCTCTGAAAAGACACAAGAATTTGGTTTTAAAGTGGGTGCCTTGTTACTCATTTTTCTTACATGTTTCGCTTTGTTCAATGATGTATCGCGATTATAAGTAATTGCGACAGTCTCGAATTAAAAACACGATTGTAAAACACCGTTAAAGTATAGTTTTAAGGTGTTGAGCGGTAATACCGTTGTAAAGGATAAAGATAATAAAATGGCTATAAAAAAACATTTGGCAGTAACAAGTTTATTAGGCGCTAGCTTTGCAGCCCTAGGCCAAAACTCCTTTATTGTTGACGATTTAAAAGTTGAAGGCTTACAGCGCGTAGCGTTGGGAGCGGCATTAACACATATCCCGATTAATGTGGGTGACAGTGTTGATGACTACACAATTTCAAAAACGATTAAGTCTTTGTATAACTCAGGCCACTTTGACAACATCAAGGCGCTACGTGATGGCAACAATGTTATTTTCAGAGTAACAGAGCGTCCAACAATCAGTATTATTGAGTTTGAAGGCAATAAAGACATCAAAGATGAGCAGCTAACTCAGTCGCTTGATCAACAAGATATTCGCCAAGGTGAACCACTTGATAAAACAGTGGTTGATAACATTGAGAAAGGCTTAATTGAGTTTTTCCACAGTATTGGTAAATATAACGCTAAGATTGATGTCAGCATCACTAAATTGCCGCGTAACCGCGTTAAGCTCAAGCTTGAGTTTGATGAAGGTGACGCTGCATCAATTCGCCAAATAAACTTAGTTGGTAATGAATTGTTCAGCAACGAAGATTTACTTGCGCTTGCCGAATCACAACAAGATTTACCGTGGTGGCAGTTTATGGGCAGCGATCGCTACCAGAAACAAACCATTGAAGGCGATCTTGAAAAAATCCGTAGTTTCTATTTAGACCGTGGTTATTTACGTTTTAATATCGATTCAACACAAGTATCAGTGAGCCCAGAGCGTGAATCGGTTTATGTTACCGCGAATATCACCGAAGGCGTTAAATACAAAGTTAAAGGTTTTGACTTCATTGGTGATTTACTGGGCCGTGAAGAATTAATCAAAAGTGTTATTCCACTGCGTGCCGGTGAGCTTTACAATGGCTCAGTGGTGACTTCGTCAGAAGAGTTTATCAAAAGCTATTTAGCACGTTTTGGTTATGCCAACGCAGAAGTGCGTACTATTCCTGAAATAGACGACGAAAATAAAGAAGTTCAGTTAACCCTATCAGTGAATCCGGGGCAGCGCGTTTATGTTCGTCGTATCATTGTCGGTGGTAACCAAAATACCGCGGATGAAGTACTACGTCGTGAAATGACCCAGTTGGAAGGTGCGTGGCTTTCAAACCAAAACCTAGAGCGTTCTAAATTGCAAATTCAGCGTTTACCTTATATGGAAAGCGTTGAATTTAATGTGGTGCCAGTCCCAGGTGTTGATGACCAAGTAGACGTCGACTTTACCGTAAAAGAGCAATCAGCTGGTAGTTTTAATGCCGGTCTTGCTTATGGTTCTTACCTAGGCTTGCAATTTAATATTGGTGTGACTGAGTCTAACTTCTTAGGTACTGGTAACCAGATTGGTTTTAACATCAATACGTCACGTGGTTCTGAGCGAGTGAGCTTATCGTATACTGACCCTTACTTTACCCCTGATGGTGTATCGCAGGGCAGTAGCATCTTTTACAGTAACTACGATGCAAGTAAATTCAGCCTTATCGATTATAAATCGAAGAGCTATGGTATTGGTACTAACATCGGCTTCCCAATTGATGCGGTAAACCGTATTAACTTTGGTGTGCGTTGGATACAAGAAGAGTTGTCTGAAATTGCAGAATACGAGCAAACGCGTGTAATGCGTGAGACCTTCTTAGATCCGAATAACCCAGATGCTGGCTTTGACTTTACTAAGTACGAGCTGAGTGTAGGTTGGTCTCGAGTGACTGTAAACCGTGGTTTATTCCCAACGGCAGGTTCTCGCCAAACACTTAATTTAACCGGTACAACGCCTAATTCAGATTTAACTTATTTCAAACTAAATTATGACTCACGTTTTTACTGGCCGATCAGCGATAACCATCGTTGGGTGTTCTCAACACGTGCCGCACTTGGCTATGGTAATGGTTATGGTACAACCAATGGTTATGACCAAACTCTGCCATTCCAAGAATATTTCCGTATAACGGAAATGGAACTACGTGGTTTTGACCGTAATACCATATTGCCGCGTGCTATTTCTCGTACGCCACAATTAATTCCTGGTACCCCATTGCCAGATGGTACCTTGACTGGCAGTATAGGCGGCGCGCCTGAGTTTGATGTACTAACACCACAAGGGCGTATTGGTGGTAATGCTAAGGCTGTTGCGGGTATGGAATTAATCGTACCAACACCATTCTTAGATGAAGATAACACCAGCTCTGTACGTACTAGCTTCTTTGTTGATGCTGCAAACGTATGGGACACCGAATTTAACGTTGACCGTTATCAAAATTTAGGGCCGGATGAACGCGCTAAGCTTGAGGATTATTCAGATCCGATGCGCTTTAGGGTTTCAACCGGTTTATCATTGCAGTGGATCTCACCTATGGGTCCTATGCTGATCAGTTTTGCGTATCCATTGCAACAAGAAGAAGATGACGATACGAAGACCATCAGCTTTAACATTAGTAATACATTCTAAAGGAGTTTTTTGTGAAAAAATCATTTAAATCATCGGCAATCGCCATTTTAGCAACACTTATGATGGGTACTTCTGTAAGTGCTTTTGCACATAAAGTTGGTATTGTAGATATGCAAGAAATCTACAAACAAATTCCACAAATGGCAAAGGTTGAGCAAACGTTACAAGCTGAGTTTGCAGAGCGTCGCCAAGAGCTAGAAAAACTACAAGGCGATATTCGCTTTGAAGCAGAAAAGTTTAAACGTGAAGCTACAACTATGAGCCAAGCGCAAAAAGATGCGTTACGTGAAAAAGTAGAAGGCATGCAAAAAAATCTTGCTGAAAAAGGTCGTCCTTTAGAGCAAGAAATTAAAGTACGTCAAAACCAAGAGCTTGCTAAAGTACAAGGTATTATCATCAAAGCAATCGAAGATATTGCTAAAGATGGTAAATACGATGAAGTTAAAGTTAAAGATACGACTATCTACTTTAACCCGAAAACAGTTGTTGATTTATCAAGCAAAGTTGTTGATAAAGTAAGTAAGCAATAGAACTGATATATGCATAATTATACGCTTTCGCAGATTGCGGAACTTCTAAGCGCCGAACTTGATGGTGATGGCGCTATAGAAATCTCAAAAATAGCTACACTTGCAAATGCCCGCTCTGGGCATATTGCATTTTTAGCGAATAAGAAATATCGCTCACAATTAGCAGATACTCAGGCCAGTGCCGTGATCTTATCAGCCGCTGATGCACCATATTACCAAGGTAATAAGCTGATTGTTGCAAACCCCTATGTTTGTTACGCAAAATTAGCGCAGTTACTGGATACTACACCACGCTCGGCATTAGCCGGGGTTCACCCAAGTGCAGTTATTCACCCGCAAGCTACGGTAGCCAATACTGCTGCGATTGCTGCGAATGCTGTAATTGAAGCCGGTGCTGTGATTGGCGATAACGTGCAAATTGGTGCAAATTGCTTTATTGGTGAAAACACTAAAATTGGCAGTGGCACAAAATTATGGGCAAATGTCAGTATTTATCACGACATAGAGATTGGCAGTGATTGTTTATTCCAATCATCAGCAATCATTGGCAGTGACGGTTTTGGTTATGCTAACGACAAAGGGCAATGGATAAAAATCCCTCAGCTCGGTCGTGTTATTATTGGTGATAAAGTAGAGATTGGAGCCGGTACTGCGGTTGACCGTGGTGCGCTTGACGACACTATTATTCATAGTAACGTGATTATCGATAATCAATGTCAAATAGCTCACAATGTAGAAATTGGTTCAGGCACAGCAATTGCCGGGTGTACCGTGATAGCTGGTAGTACCACTATTGGTAAAAACTGCCAAATTGCAGGGCTTGTCGGCATAAATGGTCACATAGATATCTGTGATGGTGTTATACTTACGGGTATGAGCATGGTAACTAAAGCGATTTCAGAACCGGGTGTTTACTCTTCTGGGTTGCCACATTCTTCCAATAAAGAGTGGCGTCGTAACATTGCTCATTTACGTAATTTGCCAGAGATGAAAGTCCGCCTTAAAGCGCTAGAGACTCTGACTAAGTCATTAAACGTTGATAATTGATAAGGATGCTATTTTGGCAAACGAATTAAATAGCCTAGATATACAAGAAATTTTAAGTTTACTTCCGCATCGTTACCCGATGCTACTGGTTGACCGTGTACTTGATTACACCCCAGGTGAATCATTGCATGCGATTAAGAACGTAACTTTTAACGAACCTATCTTTACTGGCCACTTTCCAAACCAGCCTATTTTTCCAGGTGTATTAATTTTAGAAGCCATGGCGCAGGCAACCGGTTTATTAGGTTTTAAAACAGTCGAAAATCGCAGTGAAAATGAGCTATATTTATTTGCAGCGATAGATAATGCGCGTTTTAAACAACCAGTTACTCCTGGCGATACTATGCATTTACATGTACAGTTTTTAAAAGAGCGCCGTAATATCTGGAAGTTTGCTGCTGAAGCAAAAGTCGACGGCAAAGTAGTATGTAGTGCCGAAATTATGTGTGCGAGAAGAGAGCTTTAATTGTGATCCATCCTACAGCTATAATCGAACCAGGTGCAAAGTTAGGCGATAATGTCTCAGTTGGGCCGTATAGCTACATTGGCAACGATGTAGTGATTGGCGATAACTGCATTATTGAATCTCATGTGGTGGTCAAAGGACCATCAACAATTGGTTCTGGCAATCATATATTTCAATTTGCGTCTGTAGGCGAAGCGTGCCAAGACAAAAAATACAATAATGAGCCAACAACACTAATCATTGGTGATAACAATGTCATTCGTGAATGTGCCACTATTCATCGTGGTACTATTCAAGATCAAGGTGTTACTAAGATTGGTAGCAACAACTTGTTTATGGCATACACTCACGTAGCGCATGATGCGGTGATTGGCGATAACGTTATTTTTGCTAATAATGCATCTGTTGCAGGGCATGTACATATTGGCGATTGGGTTATTCTTGCAGGAAACTCAGGTATTCATCAATTTTGTAAAGTGGGGGCACATGCTTTTGTTGGTATGTATTCTGGCGTCAACAAAGATGTACCACCATTTGTAACAACCATTGGTACGCCTGCGGGCCCAGTTGCAATCAACACCGAAGGTATGAAGCGCCGTGGTTTTGAAAGCGATGAAGTGATGGCAACGCGCCGTGCTTACAAAACACTTTACCGTAAGAGCTTAGGTGTAGAAGACGCACTTGCGACCTTGAGTGAAGATGCTGCTAAGTACCCAGCGGTACAAATGATGATTGATTTCGTTAAAAATTCTGAGCGCGGTATTATTCGTTAATAATGTGCTCTATTAAAAAAGCCACCGATTATGAACAATAATCGGTGGCTTTTTTGTTTTGTAGCAGTTAATTCAGTTAAAGCTCATACCAATCGTGTTAAGTTATTAGTCATTTATTTAGCCCGCTAGAATGGTTAAATATTTAAGTCGATTGGTATCAGGCTTGCTGCTACCTTTATGCAAACTAAAGGAGCGTTGAATTTTGATTAAACCACTTTTAATTAGCTTATCTTTGGCTATTTTAGCAGGCTGTAGTAGCTCGCCTGCAAGTTATTCTGATGCAAATACAGGCATCACAGAGCAGGGTAAGGCCAGTTTTTATGCCGATAAATACCATGGCCGACTGACCGCAAGTGGTGAAAAGTTTGACCAACAAGCCATGACGGCCGCACATCAACGGTTGCCATTCAACACTAAGGTGAGAGTCACAAATACTGCAAATAACCGCTCAGTAGTCGTTAGAGTCAATGATCGCGGCCCTTTTGTTCGCGGCCGCATCATCGATTTAACTAAGCATGCGTTTGAGAAACTCGCCGAGCCGAATTTAGGGGTGATCAACGTAACCATTGAAGTGATTAACTAAAACCGCGTGATCAAGTTTACGTAGTCAGTGTGTTCAGCTAATAATTGTTGATGCGTTGCTATTGCTTTTACTTGTCCTTGTTCTAACCAAATTACGTTATCCATATTAGCAAGTAAGGCCGGATCATGAGTTATGCTGATCACAGTACAATGCTGCATACTGGTTAATATCGCATCCATAACTTGATGCTTAGATTGATTGTCCAGTCCCTCGGTCGGCTCATCTAATACCAAAATAGCTGGCGCACGAAGGAGTGCTTGCGCTAATGCTAACCGCCGTGATTGTCCTCGCGATAAGCTTCTACCACCTGTACCTAAGCGAGTATTTAAGCCTTGCTTTAAGTCCTTTATCCAATCAGCAAGTTGTGCTTGTTGGCAAGCAGCAAGCATTTGTTCTTTGCTTGCTGCTGGGGCGGCATAACGTAAATTATCAGCAATTGTGCCATCGAAAATATGGTGCTGTTGGGCAACAATATTAATAAGTTCGCAACGGTTTTGCTGGCTAATAGTGTCAATCGCAATGGTTTTATCAGGTGAGGTTAGGTTTATTGTTCCGTTTTGTTGTGGCCATAAACCACTGAGTAAATTAACCAAGGTACTTTTACCGCTGCCACTTTGGCCGACAACAGCCACTTTTTGCAGTGCTAAGATTGTTAGGTTGATATCATTTAGCGCATAGCTACCCGGATGGTAACAATAGCTAAGTTGTTTAAATTCCAGCCCTAAAGGTTGCACAGCCACTAGCTCGTTTGTGTTGTTAGTCGTAGGGCGCAGTTTATCTTCTAAAGCAAAAATACGTTTTGCAGCGCTCAGTGCCACTGGCAATTGGATAAAGGCATTGGGCAGTGTTAACACGGTTTCAAAGCTGGCAAGTACAAACAAACTGAGCATGGCTAATTCAACATTCACCATAGTGCCGTTATAAACAAGTGGCGCAACTATCACGATGGCGCCCAGCATGCTCAATTGCACTACCAGTAGTGATAAACCATTACTGGTTGCCTCGGCATTGTGGCGAGTAAATAATTGCTGATTATAGCGCTCACTTGCTGTACGACACTGTTCAACCTGTTGCTCAGTGGCTTGATAAATAGCAAGCTCTCTGAGTCCGCTTAGAGTGTCAGATAACTCAGCGCGCAATGTAGCTGAGTATTTTGTCTCGAGTTCAGCAGTTTGTTGTAGTTGCTTACTTAATAGTAAAGGCAGTGCCACACCTACCAATAGCAGTGCGATAAAGCACAGCAGTGCCACATTAGCGTTATATACACTCATAAATATCAGCACAATTGGCACGCTTACAAGCGCAACAATCATAGGTAGTAACACGTTTAAATAAAACTTATCGAGGGCTTCTACATCATTTTGCATTCGGTTGAATAGATCGGCGCTGCGGCTCATCGCTAAATCAACATTGCTTAGCTGGCTTAGCGTGTTAAAAACACTGACACGAATTTCACTTAATAATAAAAAGGTGGCGTTGTGAGTTACCAATCGCTCGCCGTAACGAGAGGCGGTTCTTACGATGGCCAAAAATCTAATAGTGCCGGCTGGTGTAAAGTAGTTCATATGTACGCCGGCTAACCCAGCTGCCGCCATGGCGGCTAAAAACCAACCCGAAATAGCCAGTAGTGCAACGTTTGCCAGTACGGTCAGAGTTGCCAAGAAAGCACCTAGTAACATCGCGCCTAGGTGTGGCTTACATAATTTAAGCAAACGCATAAAGTCAGTCATTTTGTGTGCTCCTTGCATTAACTAAATCAAACAGTGCGCCATGCTGATTGAGCAAGCTTTTAAAGTCGCCTTGTTCAATCACACTGCCATCTTTCATTACCAGTATTTGTTTGGCGTGCTCGATAGTATTTAAGCGATGGGCGATCACCACAACAAGGTGATCCTGCGCATATTGATTAATGGCCGTTTGCACTGATTGCTCAGTTTGGCTATCAAGGTGTGCGGTGGGTTCATCAAGAACTAAAATGGGCGCTTGTTTTAAAAATGCCCGCGCTAACGCAATGCGTTGCTTTTGCCCGCCAGAGAGCCCTTCGCCTTGCTCACCAATGTGAGTATCAAAGCCCTCTGGTAATGCATTAATAAACTCAAGAGCGCCAGCTTGCTTGGCTGCGGCTGCTAATTGTGCGGCCGTTGCATCTGGTTTTGCCAGTAATAAATTGGCCTTGATAGTGGTGAACAACAATGTTGGCTGTTGTGGGATCCAAGTAATATGTTGCTGCCATTGGCTAATATTAGATTGGGTGAGCTGCTGTTGATTAACTGTGATGGCTGCGATCACTTGTGGGTGAAACCCTAATAAGCAATCCAGTAAGGTACTTTTACCAGCGCCACTTTGACCAACGATGGCATATAAGCCGGTGCCAGCAAAAGTGAGGTTAATATTGTTAACGCCTTCATTGCTGTCTGGATAATGAAAGTTTAAATTGTCGATCCGCAGTTGTTCAATACGCTCAAGGGTTAATGGAGAATACTCGTTGTGCCGAGTTGACGATTCATTATCGCTACCGGGAATTGGCTCATTCAATAT
The DNA here is from genome assembly GCF_030436385.1 of Pseudoalteromonas sp. KG3. Lineage (NCBI taxonomy): Bacteria > Pseudomonadati > Pseudomonadota > Gammaproteobacteria > Alteromonadales > Pseudoalteromonadaceae > Pseudoalteromonas > Pseudoalteromonas sp. KG3. The sequence continues at coordinate 1,116,765 of NZ_CP098523.1, read as the reverse complement.
TTTTAGCATATCAGCCGCAGCACTTATCCCCTCTAACTTGGCATGGTAATGACTACCCAATTGACGCAGCGGTAAATAAAACTCAGGTGCCAGTAATAACACGACAAAACCAGTAGCAAAGTCTAAGGTGCCAAAAAATAGCCGGAAACCGATGATCACAGCGACTAGGGCAACGCTTATCGTGGCTAAAAATTCCAGCGCAAAGGACGACAAAAATGCAATTTTTAATACACTTAACGTCGCATGGCGAAAATCATCGGAGATTTTGGCGATTTGTTTTAATTCACGCTTTGTGGCATTAAAGAGTTTAAGTTGTGTAAGCCCTTGAAGTCTATCAAAAAAGTAATTACCTAACACAGCCAATTGTTGCCAGCGTTGTTGATTAAGCTGCTCAGCTTGGTGGCCAACTAAAATCATAAAGAACGGAATAAGCGGTGCGGTAAATAAAAAAATCAAACCGGCTTTCCAGTCAGTGGGGAAAATCACCATCAAGATAGCTAGAGGGATCAATGCACTGTAAGCCACACTGGGTAAATAATTAGCGTAATAATCGTGCAGCGCTTCAACACCATTATGCAAGGTATTTAAGGTTGCGCCATGGCCGTGTTGTTCAATATAGCTTGGTCCAAGCAGTGTCAGTTTTTCAAGTAGTGTATGGCGCATCGCGGTTTTAATTTTAAGCGCAGCTTTGGCACTGATACGCTGGGAAAACCCAAGCAGTATCGCGCGCGCGAGTATCAGTGCTGCTAATGGCCAAAGTAAAGGGATGATGGTCGCTAAATCCGCGTGTTGAAACATCACTAAATGAATCGAGCGGGCCACCAAGTAAGCACTGGCAATCATCAATAGGGTATTAAAAGTGCCTAATGCAATACTGATTTTTAACAGACTACCGGCGTGATCAGAATGGTTTTTTAAAAACGCGCGCAACGTAGTTTGTTGCGCGCGATTTGGTCGGGGGTTAGTCGTCATTTTGGCGATTAAGCCTATCGTGTAATTCTTGTTCGTCGTCAGCGATACTGTCTTTGTTTTGACCAAATTCGTACCACATAACGTTGATCACACCTAATGTACAGGCTAATAAAACACCGAGTATCCAAGCAAAATACCACATAGTTAAATCTCCTTAGTAACTGCCATGGCTATTATTTTCAATTTCTTTCACGGTTACTTTGCGCCACATTTTTACATAACACCACGTGGTGTAGAATAAAATAATAGGGACAAAAATAACAACCGCAACAAACATCACATTCAAGGTCATATGACTCGATACGGCATCCCAAATTGTTAAGCTAATATCAGGGAAGTTACTTGATGGCATAATGAACGGGAACAGTGACATGCCCGCAGTTAAAATGACGCCAGCAAGCATCAAGCTAGTACAAATGAGCGCTAAAGCTGGCTTGTTTGCTTTTGATAATAACCACGCCGCGGCGGCCATAACAAAAGCAATGACAGGGAATGCAATACTTAATGGGATAGCTTGGTAATTATTTAACCAAGCACCAGTTGCCGTGGTAACTGTTTTATCAAGTGGATTAGCAAAGCCTTGTTTATCGCCCATAGAAACAATTTGATAACCATCAAGATTGGCAACCCAAATACCAGCAAGGGCAAATAACACAATAAATACCAGGAGCGCATAACGGCCATATTGCGCCGAGCGACGTGCTACATCGCTATCAGTACGCAGTTGCAACCACATGCCGCCATGGGCAAGCAACATAGAGATGCTGATCAAACCGGCGAGTAAGGCAAATGGATTTAATAATGCAAAGAAAGAGCCCTGATAAGTGGTTCTAAGGTATTCATCAATGCTAAACGGCACGCCTAAAAATAGATTACCAAAGGCTACACCAAATACCAGTGCAGGAATGGCACTGCCGGCAAACAAGCCCCAGTCCCAATTGTTACGCCAGCGTAGTGAATCGATTTTACTGCGATAATCAAAACCTAACGGTCTAAAAAAGAGCGCAAATAACACCAACATCATGGCAAAGTAAAAACCCGAGAATGCAGCTGCATACACCATCGGCCAAGCTGCAAATAAAGCACCACCGGCGGTGATAAACCATACTTGGTTACCATCCCAATGTGGGCCTACCGTATTGATCACCACACGGCGTTCGCTGTCGGTTTTACCTACGAGTTTGATAAGCATAGCCACACCCATGTCCATACCATCGGTGATAGCAAAACCAATCAGTAGTACACCGATGATCACCCACCAAAGTAACTTTAACGTTTCATAATCGAAAATCATGATTTTGCTCCTTGCTCGTCAGTTAGTTGGTCATGATTTATATGTTGATCATGTTCAAAATGGTATTTACCAGTATGCAATGAACTAGGGCCTAGCTTCACAAATCGCAGCATCAGCCAGCCTTCAACAATCGCAAGGCCGGTGTAAAATACGATAAAGCCAGTTAAACTAATCAATATATCATTGACAGTCAGTGACGAAGTGGCCAAAAAGGTCGGCAGTATTTCTGAGATTGCCCAAGGTTGGCGACCATACTCTGCAACTATCCAACCAAACTCAATGGCTATCCATGGCAGAGGAATACTCCACACTGCAGCCCATAAAAGCCAGCGCTTTTGTTCAATAACACGGTGTGCATTGTAATAAAATGCCAAGATGAAGACGATTAACATAATCATTCCGCAGCCAACCATAATTCTAAACGACCAAAACATCGGGCCAACTTTAGGGAATGAATCTTTCACCGCTTGTTGAATTTGTGCTTCGGTCGCATCAACTACATTTGGCGTATAACGTTTCAGTAGTAGTCCGTAACCTAAATCGCCTTTGAGGGTGTCAAACTTAGCAATATTCTCTGGCGTATCATCACCACCGCGCAGCTTCTCAAGGTATTTATACGCAATCATACCGTTACGAATACGCACTTCGTGTTGTTTTTCTAAATCATTAATGCCGATGACTTGCTTATCTAGCGAGCGAGTTGCGATTAACCCCAGCGCATAGGGAATTTTAACGGCGGCATGAGTTACTTGCTCATCAGAATCAGGAATACCCACTAGCGTGAACGCGGCGGGGGCTTCTTCGGTGTGCCATTCAGCTTCTATGGTTGCCAGTTTTACTTTTTGTACTTCGCCTACTTCATAACCAGACTCATCACCGAGTAAAATAACACACAGAATTGACGCTAAACCAAAACCAGAGGCAACAGAAAATGAACGTTTCGCAAAGGCGAGATCGCGCCCTTTTAAGATGTACCAGCTACTTATACCCAGTACAAACATAGACGCAGCAACATAACCCGCAGACACCGTGTGTATAAACTTAACCTGCGCAACGGGGTTAAATACCAGTTCAGCAAAACTGGTCATTTCCATACGCATTGTTTGATAGTTAAATTCAGCACCGACCGGATTTTGCATCCAACCATTGGCGACCAATATCCACAGCGCAGACATATTAGTACCAATAGCCATTAAAAAGGTGGCACCTAAATGCTGGCGTTTACTGAGTCGCTGCCAGCCTAAAAAGAACATACCCACAAAGGTCGATTCTAAAAAGAATGCCATTAACCCTTCTATCGCAAGGGGAGCGCCAAATACATCGCCCACATAATGAGAGTAATAAGACCAGTTAGTACCAAACTCAAATTCCATGGTAAGGCCAGTTGCGACCCCAATGGCGAAGTTAATGCCAAATAGTTTACCCCAAAACTTGGTCATATCTCGGTAGATCTCTCGACCGGTCATCACATAGACCGACTCCATGATCACTAAGATCCAAGTCATTCCTAGGGTCAGTGGTACAAATAAAAAGTGAAACAGGGCGGTGACAGCAAACTGTAATCGCGATAGATCCACAAAGGTTTCATCTATCATTTTTTATAGCTCCTTGTATGTGCGGGCGAGTCACAAAACAAATAAAGTAAGCAAAAGTAATTTAATAAGCTTTCAGTAATTATTGAAAGTTTGTACAGTATTCACTTTTAGTTATTTATTGTCAATCAAACAATGGGTAAATCCACTCTCCCTTTGTGAGTATTGCGACGCGTTTTGTTAGCTTTAGTAAGTGAAACACAGAGTTTAAATATTTGCCAATTTATGTTTGAAAAACAGACAAATAGTTTTGGCTGTATCAGTAAAGGTACACTTAGGAATGTTTCTATACTTTATTCAAGCTGTGTCATTTAATCGCATTAAAAAACACGCTAGACTAAGGCGTATGACTGTCTTGTTGACTTGCGAATAAAAAACACCCATGAATAAAGATAAACAACCTCTGCGTATTGTCATTGTAGTTGGAGAGCTCTCCGGCGATATTTTAGGCGAGGGCCTAATTAAAGCGTTAAAAAAACGCTACCCGGATGCCATTTTTGAAGGTATCGCAGGGCCAAAAATGCAGGCGCAAGGCTGTAACAGCTTATTCGATATGGAAGAGCTTGCCGTAATGGGGTTAGTTGAAGTGCTAGGCCGGTTACCGCGGTTATTAAAAATCCGCAAACAACTAGTCCAACATTTTATTGATAACCCACCAGATGTTTACATAGGCATTGATGCCCCTGATTTTAATTTACGGGTTGAAAAACCGCTCAAAGAGGCGGGAATTAAAACGATTCAGTACGTAAGTCCATCAGTGTGGGCATGGCGTGAAAAGCGTATCCATAAAATTAGCGCCGCGACTAATATGGTATTGGCGTTATTACCATTCGAAAAAGCCTTTTATGATAAGCACAATGTGCCGTGTACATTTGTCGGTCACACACTCGCTGATGATATTGCCCTTGAACATGATGACAGCGCAGCACGCGCGCAGCTGGGTTTACGGCTAGATGATAAAGTATTGGCATTATTGCCAGGTAGTCGAGGCTCTGAAGTAGGCTTGCTGAGTGAAACTTACCTGAAAACGGCAGCAGGCTTACAAGCTAAAAACCCTGATTTAAAAATCGTTGTACCGTTAGTAAACGAGCAACGTAAAGCGCAGTTTTCAGCTATTTTGGCAGCGACAGCGCCACAACTGAATATTCAATTGTTAGATGGTCAATCAAACCTTGCTATGCAAGCGGCAGATGTTATTTTAATTGCTTCAGGTACTGCGACCCTTGAAGGCATGCTGTATAAAAAGCCGATGGTGGTCGGGTATAAAATAAAAGCCCTCAGTTACTGGATATTTAAAAGCTTATTCACTTTTAATATTAAATACTTTTCACTGCCAAACTTATTAGCAGACGAAGAGTTAGTGCCTGAGTTTATGCAACATGATTGCAGTGTTGAAAACCTTACGAATGCTCTTGAACCGATGCTAAATAGTGATAATAAAGAATTAAAAGCTCGCTTTTTAGCTATCCATCAACAAATACGCTTAAACGCCAGTGAGCAAGCAGCAGCGGCTGTTGCGGAGATTATAAATGCAAATTGAACGACCTAACCTCGCGCTTATCGCAGGTGTTGACGAAGTAGGCCGTGGCCCATTAGTCGGCGATGTAGTAACTGCCGCTGTGATACTGGACCCAGCAAACCCGATAGCAGGTCTTGCTGATTCAAAAAAATTGACCGATAAAAAACGCCAAGCACTAGCAATCGAAATTAAAGAAAAAGCCCTGTGTTGGTCAATAGGTCGTTGTAGCCCGACAGAAATAGACGAATTAAATATTCTCCACGCAACTATGCTAGCAATGACTCGCGCGGTTGATGGGTTAAGCACCACGCCGGAATTTGTATTTGTCGATGGTAATCGCTTGCCGCTTTTATCTATGCCTGCGCAAGCCGTAGTCAAAGGCGATAGCTTAGTTGCAGAAATTTCAGCAGCTTCTATTATTGCAAAAGTAGCCCGTGATGACGAAATGCTCGCCCTTGACAAACGCTATCCAGAATATGGATTTGCCGGTCACAAAGGTTATCCAACCAAAGCGCACTTTGCTGCCCTTGAACAATACGGTGCTATTAGCGAACATCGTAAAAGTTTTAAACCAGTGCAACGTGTGCTGGCGATGCAGGAGCAGTAATGGCAGCGCCAGATTTTGTCCACCTGCGGGTTCATTCTGACTTTTCAATGGTCGATGGTTTAGCGAAAACTAAACCCATAGTAGCTAAAGCGCAAGAGCTGCAATTGCCTGCATTGGCAATTACCGATCAAATGAACTTATGTGGCTTAGTGCGTTTTTATGATAGTGCCCATAATGCCGGTATTAAGCCCATTGTAGGTGCTGATTTTTGGCTGCACAGTCCTGAATTTCCTGAAGGGCCTTGCCGGTTAGTTATTTTAGCCAAAGATAACGTCGGTTATAAAAATCTCACACTACTAATTTCAAAAGCATACCAACGCGGGCATTTATTTCATCGCCCAGTGATTGACAGAGAGTGGCTGATTGAGCACAAAGAGGGGCTAATTTTACTCTCAGGTGCAAAAGACGGCGATTTAGGGAAAGCGCTATTAAAAGGTAATCCTGCCACCGTTGAGTCGATAGTTAGTTTTTATAAACAGCATTTTAGTGATAACTACTACATTGAACTGATCCGAACTAAACGTACGCAAGAAGAAGACTATTTACACTTGGCGGTTGAGCTTGCAACCGTTGAGCAACTGCCAGTAGTGGCGACTAACGAAGTGGTGTTCTTAAAGCCTGAAAACTTTGAAGCTCACGAAATCCGCGTAGCAATTTTTGACGGCTATACGCTCGATGACAAGCGCAGGCCAAAACGTTTCTCTGAAGAACAATACTTAAAAACCCCAGAGCAAATGGCTGAGCTATTCAGCGATATCCCAGAAGCGCTGCAAAACAGTGTGGAAATCGCCAAGCGTTGTAATGTGACGGTGCAGTTAGGGACGTACTTTTTACCTGATTACCCAACAGGCTCATTAAAAATTGAAGACTTCTTAGTTAAAGTTTCAAAAGATGGCCTAGAAGAGCGGCTACAGTTTTTATTCCCCGATGAAGCAGACCGTGCAGAAAAACGCGTTGAATACGATGAGCGTTTACAAATCGAGCTCGATGTAATCAACCAAATGGGTTTCCCCGGTTACTTCTTGATCGTAATGGAGTTCATCCAGTGGAGTAAGGATAATAATATTCCTGTAGGGCCAGGGCGTGGTTCAGGAGCAGGTTCACTCGTGGCTTATGCGCTGAAAATTACCGATCTCGACCCGCTTGAATTTGATTTACTTTTCGAGCGGTTTTTGAACCCTGAGCGGGTATCAATGCCGGATTTCGACGTCGATTTCTGTATGGATAGACGTGATGAAGTAATTGATCACGTATCTGCGCTCTATGGCCGAGATGCGGTATCACAGATCATCACCTTTGGTACTATGGCGGCGAAGGCGGTAATACGCGATGTTGGCCGGGTGCTTGGTCACCCTTATGGATTTGTTGACCGTATTTCAAAATTGATCCCGGGCGACCCTGGCATGACGCTGGCAAAAGCGTTTGATGTAGAGCCACGTCTGCAAGAAGCCTACGATGGCGACTCAGAGGTTAAAGATTTAATCGATATGTGTCGCATCCTCGAAGGGTGTACGCGTAATGCTGGTAAACATGCCGGTGGTGTGGTTATTTCACCGACTACCATTACTGATTTTGCTGCGCTGTATTGTGACGATGAAGGTAAGTTTCCGGTTACCCAGTTTGATAAAAATGACGTTGAAACAGCAGGTTTAGTTAAGTTTGACTTCTTAGGTCTGCGGACCTTGACCATCTTACAGTGGGCCGTTGATATGACTAACGAGCGCTTAGCCCGAGAGGGAAAAGAGCCGATAGACATCAACACCATTGCACTGGACGACCAAAAAAGTATCGACCTACTGCTAAGAGCCGAAACTACCGCAGTATTCCAGCTCGAATCCCGTGGTATGAAAGACTTAGTAAGGCGCTTAAAGCCCGACTGCTTTGAAGATATGATAGCCTTGGTTGCCTTGTTCCGACCAGGACCTTTGCAATCGGGCATGGTAGATAACTTTATCGACCGAAAACTGGGTCGCGAAGAAATCTCTTACCCCGATGCGCAGTACCAACATGAAAGCTTAAAACCGATTTTGGAGCCGACTTACGGCATTATCTTGTATCAAGAACAAGTAATGCAGATTGCACAGGTATTAGCAGGTTACACCCTAGGTGGCGCCGACATGCTTCGTCGTGCAATGGGTAAGAAAAAACCAGAAGAGATGGCCAAGCAGCGTTCAACCTTTGAAGAAGGTGCGCGAAATAACGGTATTGACGGCGAACTAGCGATTAAAATCTTTGACTTGGTAGAGAAGTTCGCAGGTTACGGTTTTAACAAATCTCACTCAGCAGCCTATGCGTTAGTGTCGTATCAAACGTTGTGGATGAAAACCCATTACCCTGCTGAATTTATGGCGGCGGTGATGTCTGCGGATATGGATAACACCGAAAAAATCGTTACCCTAGTGGATGAATGTGAGAATATGAAGCTCACATTATTACCGCCAGACGTAAACGCCGGTGCGTATAAATTTACTGTAAACCTTAAAGGTGAAATTGTTTACGGTATTGGCGCGATCAAAGGGGTCGGTGAAGCACCTGTAGACGCAATTTTAGAAGCGCGCAGCAATGGTGGGCCATTTAAAGACCTGTTTGATTTTTGTGCGCGGGTAGATTTAAAGCGTATCAATAAGCGCGTAACCGAAAAACTGATTTATGCAGGGGCACTTGATCAACTCGGTCCTGAAAAAACACAGCCAGCTCGAGCTACGTTATTAGCAAGCTTACAAGATGCTATGCGTGCGGCAGATCAACATAAAAAAGCAGAGTCGCTAGGGCAAAGCGATTTATTTGGTCTACTTGCTACAGAGCCTGATGAAGTTGAACAAGCCTTTATAAAAGCCACACCACTGACTGATAATCAATGGCTTGATGGTGAAAAAGAAACCTTAGGTTTATACCTAACGGGGCATCCGATAAATCAGTATCGAAAAGAGCTGAGATATTACACCAGTGGCCGATTAGTGGATTTACAACCAACAAATCGGGACGTGCAATCTACCTCCGCAGGCCTTGTAATAGCAGCACGTACACTAATCAATAAAAAGGGAAATCGTTGGGGACTGGTAACTTTAGATGACAAGAGTGCCCGTATTGATGTACGCTTATTCCCAGAACAGTTTGAAATGTACCAAGATATGCTGCAAATCAACAATATCTTGGTAATATCTGGACAGGTCAGCTTTGATAACTTCTCCGGTGGTATTACAATGACCGCCAGAGACATATGCACCATCGCGCAAGCGCGAGAAAAACGGATTAAAGCGATTAAAATGACGCTGAATATGGTGCAAATCGAAGCGAACTTCTTCGATAATTTACAAAAAGTACTCGAACCTTATAAGTTTGGTACTTGTCCGATTAAGGTTTACTACCAGCGTCCAGATGCGCTGGCACAGTTAACTCTCGGGACAGAATGGTGTGTTACGCCTAGTGATGACTTAATTCATAAGTTATCGTTAATGGCGGCGCAAGATGTAGAACTAGAATTTAACTAATTAGGTAGTTTAGAGCATGAGCCTCAATTATCTTGATTTTGAGCTTCCAATCGCAGAATTAGAAGCAAAAATTGAAGAGTTACAAAATATAAGCCGCGCTGGCGATTTAGACCTTGAATTAGAAGAGGAAGTCAGCCGATTAAAAGAGAAAAGTGCCAAAATGAAAGAGGAAATATTCTCTAAGTTAGGTGCTTGGCAGGTTTCTCAGTTAGCCCGTCATCCGTTGCGTCCTTATACTCGAGATTATATCGAGCGTATTTTCACGGAATTTGATGAGTTTGCTGGCGACCGTACTTTTGCAAATGATCCGGCAATTTTAGGCGGTGTTGCACGTTTTGAGGGCCAACCAGTGATGGTTATTGGTCAACAAAAAGGCCGCGATACCGCTGAAAAAATCAAACGCAACTTTGGTATGCCAAAGCCTGAAGGTTACCGTAAAGCATTACGCTTAATGGAAATGGCTGAGCGTTTTAAAATGCCAATCATGACCTTTATCGACACGCCGGGTGCATACCCAGGTGTTGGCGCTGAAGAGCGCGGCCAATCTGAAGCAATCGCACGTAACCTTAAAGTAATGGCGGCATTAAAAGTGCCAACCATTTGTACGGTTATTGGTGAAGGTGGCTCAGGTGGCGCACTTGCCATTGGCGTAGGTGATCGCGTTAACATGTTGCAGTACAGCACTTACTCGGTGATTTCACCAGAAGGGTGTGCATCAATTTTGTGGAAGAGCGCCGACAAAGCGCCTCTAGCTGCAGAAGCAATGGGCGTAACCGCCGAGCGTGTTAAAGAGCTTGATTTGATCAACAGCTTAGTTGAAGAGCCATTAGGCGGCGCACACCGTAACTACGACGGTATGGCGCGTAACCTTAAAAGTCAACTTAAGCGTGACTTAGCTGATTTACAGGCACTATCACTTGATGAAATGCTTGATCAACGCTACAAACGTTTAATGTCATTTGGTTATTGTTAATAGCTCATTGATGAAAAAAAGCCGCTTTTGCGGCTTTTTTGTTTTAGAATGCTTGAGAGCTAGGAGCTAGGAGCTAGGAGCTAGGAGCTAGGAGCTAGGAGCTAGGAGCTAGGAGCTAGGAGCTAGGAGCTAGGAGCTAGGAGCTAGGAGCTAACCAATCATCTATTTAGCGATTTTAATTAATGCATGCAACGTCTTTATATCAACAAGTAAAAAATGCCATTACGCCTTATATCGATGAGCACAAAACCGCATTTACAGTGGCGCTCTCCGGTGGTGTGGATTCCGTGGTATTACTGCATGTAATGAATGCGCTTAAAGCAGAAATACCGCAACTGCAATTAACCGCTGTCTACGTGCATCATGGTTTAAGCCTGCACGCTAATGAGTGGCAGGCATTTTGTGAACAGCTATGTAATGAGCTTGCTATTACATTTTATGCTGCACAGGTAAAAATTGACCGCAAAACCCGCACTAGTTTAGAACAGCAAGCACGTGACGCTCGTTACCAAGCACTTGATCAACTCAGTCCAAGTGGCAGTATTATTTTGCTCGGGCAACACTTAAATGATCAACTCGAAACGTTTTTACTGCGCCTAAAGCGCGGCTCTGGTTTGCAAGGCTTAACTGCAATGCGGCAAACGCGTATGCTTAGCTCTGGTCGAGAATGTTTAAGGCCACTGCTAAATGTTACTCGTCAAAATATTGAGCAATTCGCAGCAGATTTTAACTTAGAACATATTACTGACGACTCAAATTGTGATGAACGCTTTGACCGCAATTTTATTCGCCAGCAAATTATGCCACTATTGAGTGAGCGTTTTAAAGGGTTTGAAAAAAGCGCCGTGCGCAGTGTGGGGTTATTACAACAGCAACAAGACCTGCTCGACGAATACAGCCAATTAGATTTACAACGATGCCAAAATAGCCAGCAAGGTTTAAGTTGTTTAGCGCTTGCAAACTACAGTGCTGCGCGCCAAGCCAATGTGTTGCGTTGTTGGCTTGAGCAATTTACAGCCTTGATGCCATCGCAACAGCAAACCTTACAAATACTCAACCAAGGTCTAACCGCACAAGCTGATGCCCAGTTACTTATTCAGTTAGCGCACGGACAAGTGCGTCGTCATCAACAGTTTTTATATTTTGTGTGTGATACCGAAGTGCCACAAAGCCAATTAGTAACCGATGCAGAGCTGTTACTGTCTGATGGACGCAGTTTGGTTCAATTAACGGGTGAAGGGATAAGAAAGCCACTGCCTAATGAACAGGTCACGGTGCATTTTAACCGCCCACAAGCACGTATTAAACCACTTAAAAAACCGGGCCATAATACGCTCAAACATTGGTTTAAAGACGCTAAAGTAGCACCTTGGCTGCGTGCTAATGTACCGCTAATTTTTTATAATGAACAATTAGTTTATGTTGTTGGGCATTTTATAAGTGCTGAACACTATCAACAAGAAGGTATATTTTGGAACATAAAGACATGAGTAAGCCACAGCCCCATGTTGGCTTATCGCTTGTAAACAAAGCACCATTAGGACTTGTGATCACAACACTTATCGCGATAGCTGCGACATTTTTGTTTGAATTACCGCTCTCAACACTTGGCTATGCCAGTGCGGGTGGATTACTTTGCGCGGTGATATTAATTGCTTATTGGTTGGGTAAAGGCGGGATATTTTTTATTGCTGGGGTAAGCATTCCACTGTTAATGGTTATTGTCATGCCATTAACAACAATGGCTGCTTTATTGTATTTAATTAGTGGTTTCTTTTTTGGTTTTTGCTTAGCACTATTAGGCTATAAGTTATTAGCCAAGTTAAAAAGTTAGTTTAAGTATCAAAGTAAGGCTTAGCGGGGGAACTAGGCTTTACTTTAATTAATAAGCTCTTGCGCAATTTCTACCAGCGGCCTTTGCTTTGTAGAGACCTTTATCGGCACGGGCAAAAATATTATTTTCACAGTCTTGGCTACTTGCGAGTGTATAACCTATGCTGGTGGTTACTTGGTATTGCTTCATCAAATTTGATTCAGCCACTAAGCGCATGACTCGCTGAGCTATCACTTTGTTAGTGGTAAATTCAGGATCATCAATTAACACCGCAAACTCATCGCCACCAAAACGAAACACCGAATCAGTACCACGAATACTGCTACACAACACATTGGCAAATTCTTGTAGTACATCATCGCCAATTTTATGACCATAGTTGTCATTAACTTGTTTAAAGTTATCTAAATCTAACAACATTAAACTAAATTGCCGGTTTTGGCGGCGGCAACGCTCTAATTTTTGCGCCAAAATATCATTAAACTGACTGCGGTTATTAAGCCCTGTTAAGGTGTCTTTAGTCGCGAGTTTAAGTACCCGACTATACATTAACGCATTGCGTAACGGATAGACCAATGCGTTGTGTAAGCCAATTAACTTTTGCTCAATATTGCCTGTCAGCGGATACTGACAAAAATAGATAAGCTGACCTAAATGTTCATTATTTATTTCTAAATCAAATGAGTAAGGCGGTTTACTGTTATCGCTATCAGTAATTTGAGCCACACCAAGGGATGACTGAAACTGCAGCCCCGAAAAATTAATTATTTGTTTTGCATGCGCAGCGTAAATAGCGAGCAGCTCTTCTAAATTCAAGGTCGTTTGCAATTTTTCAAGCAAGCGATGAATAGCAGTAGGCTCATTATTACGGTAATGCTCTGCCGAAAACGGCAGAAACTCGCCACGTGCTGAGATCCGTTGCGTCAAAATATGGACATTTTCCACGGTTTTCTCCCCCTAGGAGTGTGTTGTTGCTTTTATTAAGCGATTTTTGTGCCACTATTCCAAACTGGCTGAAAAACAGATAGTTGCTATAGTTAATCTTGAAGTAGCTAAAATTTTGGTGGTTTTTCACGAAATAAAGGGGAGGTGTGTTTGCAAAGTATGTTGGCCCAAATATTTGGCTTATTACTGGCTGCTGTGGTGCTGGTATGGCTTTTTAAACGCATTGGCTTACCGCCAATCCTTGCCTACCTTGCTACGGGCGTTTTAGCCGGAAGCCATGGTATTGGCTGGATGGCGCAAAGTTATGAAATGCATTTTGTTGCCGAGCTGGACATCGTTTTTTATTGTTTAGCCTAGGGCTTGAGTTTTCTTTTGCTCGTTTAATGGCAATGCGTAATATTGTATTTGGTTTAGGCACACTGCAAGTGGTGATCACTACAGTTGTGTTTATGCTGATTTTATTGCTCATGGGTTTATCTGTATTAAGTAGTTTTACTATTGCCACGCTAATGGCGCTGTCATCCACAGCGGTGGTAGTTAAATTATTAAAAGAATCTGGCGAGCTTAAACAGCGGCGTGGGCAACTTGCCATTGGTATGTTGTTATTTCAAGATATTGCCGTTGTTCCTTTACTCATTACCTTGCCGCTACTTGCACAAAGCAGTGGTTCAGAAGGTATTGCCTGGGCACTACCCAAAGTGTTTAGTGAAGTGGCGTTGATGCGCACTGAAGAATTATTTGTGTTAACCACCTTATTGGTTGCTTTATTTACCGCAGGCTAACTTATTTATTTGGTTTATCAATGGCATTAGGGGCTTTTTTAGCGGGGATGATGCTAGGCGAAAGCCAGTATAGGCACCAATTAGAAGCCGATATTCGGCCATTTCGCGATATTTTAATGGGGTTGTTTTTTGTCACCGTAGGCATGCAGCTCGATGTTTTATTTGTATTGGGTGTATGGTATTGGATTGTCGCGGCATTGGCGTTAATGTTGGCGCTAAAAATTGGCGTAATTACTTTTTTAGCGCAGTTAATGGGCGAGCGCAAACAAGATGCCGTTGCCGCCGGAATTATGCTGTGGCAAATGGGGGAGTTTGGTTTTGTATTAATTGCCCTTGCCACTAAGCATCAATTATTGGCTTCAGATCATGCTTCATTTTTAATTGCCATTGCCGTTATGTCGATGGGGTTGACCCCTTATTTAATTGAGCGCACGCCTTGGTTATTAAAACAGTTTGGCCTGTTAAAAACTCCCCACAGTGAATGGATGCAGCAACCCAACAGTAGCACCTTGTATGAAAACCATGTGGAGATCTGTGGCTTCTCTCGAGTTGGACAAACGATAGCGCGTTTTTTAAAACCCGAAGCAATCGAATATGTCGCTGTTGAAAGTAATCCGATTCTTGTACAAGAAGCTAAAGCAGCTGGTGAGCCGATTATTTTTGGCCACGTAAAACAAAAAGATATTTTAAAATCAGCAGGGGTTGAACGAGCGCGATTAGTGATCATTACGTTTACTGACTTTGAACATGCACAAATTGTTATTGATGCTATCAAGCAAATAGCCCCACAAGTGAAAATATTAGTGCGGATGCGAGATGATAGTCAGCTCGAAGCACTCAAAGAGCTAGGCGTAACCGAGGTGGTACCAGAAACACTCGAAGCAAGTTTAATGCTGGTGTCGCATGTGTTGTCTATGTCGGGCGTGCCGATGTCACGTATTGTTAGGCGGGTTAGTAAAGAGCGGCGTAATCGCTACCAATTTTTACATGGTTTTTTTGCCGGAGATCAATTTGATAGTGAAGAAAGTAACGCCGAGCGACTGGAATATTTACACGTAATCGCATTGCCTGATCATGCTTTTGTTGTAGCAAAAAACCTCGGCGAATTAGGGCTTGAAAAACGCCGCGTATCGGTACGGGCATTGCGCCGCCAAGACCGCGAAATTGAGAGTCCATCAATGAACATTGTATTACTCGCTGGCGATATTCTAGTGCTACAAGGTAAACCTCGTCGCGTAGAGCGAGCAGAGCGTTACTTACTAGACGGCAGTGAATAGCGGTTAATGCTTTCTAATCGAGTTCTAAAAACTCGCGTATTTGCGGTAGTTTAGCAATACCATCTTTGTAACCTATATCAATCAAATGTTGGGTGTAGCGTTTTTCAAACAATAAGTAACTGGTTAAACTCGATTGTGAACGTTTCTTAACTCCGATCATGCGCAGCAACACTTTAATTGCCAGCGGCATATCATCATAATATTGCGCGGCAATGGCATTAAAGTTTTCAGATGGATTGACCACAAAACTGTGTATTTGTTTTAGTTCTTGGTGTTTGTCATGCGCTGGCAGCAACCCTAAAGTGCGATTGATACGCTCTAAGCGCTCTAGATCAGACTGTAAGGTGTCGGTAAATACACTATCGAGCAAGTGACCTGCAATAGACGATAACCCCGGAAAATGAGGTAAATAACCTGGTGGATGCGCTTCTTTAGGTTGCTCAACACCAATAATAAATATTTTCTCAGCCCCCAAATGCACACTCGGGCTCAGAGGTGACAATTGGTGAACTGAGCCATCACCAAAGTAGTGGTTATGCACATTGACACTCGGGAACACCATAGGAATAGCACTGGATGCCATTAAGTGCTCAACATTAATACGGGTTGCTTGGCCTTCACGTTTAGCGCGCTGCCAAGGCGATTGTGTATTGGATTGAAAAAATGCCACAGAATCACCGGTGGTATAACTGGACGCGGTGATTGACAATGCATCTAAATAATTACGATGCAAATTACGCTCAATGCGAGATAAATCCAAAATCTCATTCAGCAACACCCGCAAAGGTTGATTATTCAATAAACTCGCGGGGGGATGGTTAATATGCTCAGATTGAAAGCTGGTTAATATATTACGGGTTAAATGACCAAACACACTGATAAAGTCACTTTTATAAACCATTGAAGTCGAAAAATTTTTCCAGACTGATTCCAGTTTTCGTACCGCCAAATGCGCACACGACGCATAACTTGCCAACGCAGCAGAGTTGATTGCTCCTGCCGATGTGCCATTAATAATAGTAAATGGTAAGGGAGCTGTGCGTGGCATACTCTGAGCAAGGGCTTTAAGCACTCCTACTTGATAGGCCGCACGCGCGCCACCGCCTGTTAGTAGCAGCGCGACTTTAGGTTTATCTTGATTGACCTGCTTGATTTTCATAGTTGCAATTAAACCGTTGAGCGTCTTTACTTTATTTATTAACTGTAAGTCTTTAAGCTAGAAGAATCAAAGGATACCTTAGCTCTGAGAATAAAATTATCGCTAAGCAATGAATTATAGTAACTTAGTTGACTCTAAGTGTTGTGCATTTAAATTTTTTATGGAGTTCGTATGTCAGATCAATCACCACAGCCAGATACCGAAAAACGTCCATCAAATAATAATTTGCTGTTTGCAATCGGGGTGTTAGTTATCATCGCGTGCGTAGCAGGGTATGTTTTACTCAGCCCAAAAGAACAGCCACAGCCAATTATTGAGCAAACAATTGACGAGCCAGTTATGACAGAATATCAAGCTCCAGAGCCCGAGGTTACAGAGCCCGAGGTTACAGAGCCTGAAACGCTACCTGAGCCAGAAGTCGCGACGCGTCCAGAGCAAAGACAGGTTGAACCAGAGCCTGAAGTTGCACCCTTACCAACACTTAACGAAAGTGACACCGTAGTTGTGGCCAGCATTGATGATTACTTAAGTGATCAAGCAATGAGCTTACTAATAACAGACGATGTTATTCGCCGTGGTGTGGTATTTATTGATAACTTAGCCAAAGGTAAAGTTGTTGCAAAGCATGCACCGGTGGAACGCCCTGAAGAAAGCTTTAGCGTGATCGAAGGTGATATTCTTACCATAGATCCAAACAGCTATGAGCGTTATACCCCTTATGTAAAAATATTCACCAGCATGAGCGCAGCGCAAATCGTGCGTTTATACGATGAATACAAACCGCTGATCAATGATGCGTATGCAGAAATTGGCTATCAAGGCGATGCGTTTAATCAAACACTTGAAGAAGCGATAGAGCTATTACTGGATACTCCAGAGCCAAAAGGGGATATGCCGTTGCTACGTGATTCAGTAACTTATCAATATGCTTACTCAGAATGGGAACGTCTACCAGCCGCTCAAAAGCAACTGCTGCGTATGGGCCCAGAAAACATGAAAAAAGTAAAAGCAGTACTGCGTAGCGTAAAAGCAGAGTTAGAGAAACAATAAAATCGTTTAAAAAACAGTGTGATTGTATGTTTAACATGCAATCGCACTTTCTTTTTGTGTTTACCCTTGAATAACACAACAAAAGTAGAGATAATCCTTCCCGCGCCAACCAAGGCCCTCAATGGTAGTCTTATTGGTCCTCTCGCAACACTAGCAGGCGAACCTGGTCAGGCCCGGAAGGGAGCAGCCACAGTTTGTGACGTGTGTGCCGAGATGTGGCTGGTAAGACTGCCACCCAAATTCCTCATTTGGGTGACATAAATTTTCCCTTTTAATTATCTAAAAATCACCAATACTATGTTCTCACAATGCGCTTTATGGTGAATCCTCATCAAAATTGTAATGGCATCATTTTTTAATCAAAATCAATATCTTTCACTCTTAATTGCACCGCTTCCATTACTCTTAAACCACTACCATACATAAGGCCTGCAATAAGATAATAGCGCTTATTTAAATGAGTCATAAGCAGCTTAACTTCTTCTGGCGTCATTACGACAGGCAGTTTTGCTTGTTTTTTACTGCGGGCAAAATTTAAGTTTAACGATAGTTCACTTTTTATTATGTGCTTGTATAAAAATGACAATGAATTAAGTGCTGTGGCTTGCGTTCGTGGTGCAACATTTTGCTTTAACACTAAGTGTTCTAGATAGCGTTCGACTTCATTGTCTCCCATTGAGGCGGGGTGGCGCTTATTATGAAAATGGATATAAGATGCAATCCACCTCAGGTACGTGTCCACGGTACGTAATGAATACTGACGTACCAACATATAATCAGCGATATAATTTAAAAATGGGGAGCGCGTTTTCATGTCATCACCAATACAAAGTGCTGTATAAATGTACAGCTTAGTTGTTTTGCTCCCATATTCAAGAAAATGAGCGACGAGCGCATTTTCTCTTTTCTGAATATCTTTAGTACCAATAAAAAATTATAGTTGGCAATGCATTAAGTTATTTGTTAATAATAGATTTATTAGATACATGAGCGTGACATCGGCAGAAAGATGCGCGACGCGCGCACTATAAAAATGTTAGCTATTTGGTCTATCTAATTAAGGAGTAAATAGTAGTTGGCAGGATTTAGTAGTAGTTCAAGGCCTATTAGCAAAGTGGTTGGCGCGATAGAAGATCACGGCTTTGTTATATTGAATGCTCTAGGGCCACTAGGAGTGGCAGTTTTCCTAACATTCGTCGTTGATTGGTGGAGCGGAAACAGCTTAGGGTCTGTATCTTCTTTCAAGGAATTCTTGTTAGCACTCAAATTTTTCGTATGGAATCCAATTTCAGGATCAATATCTTTCCTTTTGTTAACATTGTGGGGCGCTGTTGGTCAGGCTAAAGACCTTCGAGCACTTAAAGCTACCAATGACTCTAGTGCCGACGAAATAGCGAGCCTTAAGCTAGGGAGCGAGAAGCTAAGAAGAGAGGTTTTAGATCGGGAAAACCGATTGAGAACAGAGATTGAAAACAATTACGTATTAGCAGAAGAGCTGATTAGTTCATTCAAGAAGATCGCGCATCTTTGGACATGCCAAATATTTAATGAAATGGCATTCACTGTTAAGCATAGAATATCTATATATTACTTAGATGCTGATAAGAAAAATCTTGTTCTTCTTGATAGATTTGCAAAAAACCATGAATTCAATCAGCCTGGCCGACCATTCTTTGCAAGAAACCAAGGTGTAATTGGGGAGGCGTGGGCCGAGGGTGAGTATTTCGAAAAAAAGATTCCTATATTTAACCGGAAAAATACTAACTATTATCAATACCTTGAAGATAATTACGGTTTTTCAAGAGATATTAGTTCTCGACTGAGAATGAAGAGCTGCACTATTGGTGGATTTGCTATTGAGGATGCTCACGGCCATCATATAGGTGTAATAATTTTTGAAAGCCAAGATCAGAATGACTTTGATGATTCTAGACTAAGAGATCTGGTAAAAAGAGAGAACCACCGATTGGTTGAATTCATATCAGATGCATCGTCACGAGATATGAGACCTTTGCCAGCACAAGATGACGAAAGAAGCGAAGGAGAGGTTGATGAACAAAAAGTTGCATGATCTCATGGCATTTCTTTACTCAAAAATAACCCATAAGGCTGACTTATCCAAGGCTAGGTTTACTAAGTTGGTATATCTCGCAGACTGGAAAATGAGTCAAAGACATAGTCGAACTATCTCGAATATAGAGTGGCTTTTCAATCACTATGGTCCATATGTGGATGATGTTGTGAATCTCGCAAGAGATAGTTCCGACTTTAATGTGGTTATTACACGAAATCCGTATGGAAGCTTAAAAGAACAAATTGAATTTGTTGGCGATATAAAAAAATGTAGCTCCATCGATTCTGATGAGACTCAGGTTATCGAAGAAATTGTTCGTGAAACTGACTCTCTGTATTTCAACGATTTCATAGATCATGTCTACTCGACTTATCCTGTAAAAGAAAGTAGTCGATATTCTGTGTTAGATCTTCCGAAAATGGCGCAGAAGGAAGTATTGGCTAACAAAGCGTTGCACCGGACAAGCCGGTGAACGCGGCGTTAGCTTTTTCACGTAGCACTATAGGAGGTAAATTTGAAAATTTCTGAAATAAATACGTTAAATGATATTCAAGAGTATGAAAAGTCATCCAACTTGAAGCGAGATCTTGAAAAATTAGTATCCCCTTTGAAGTTTGAAGTTGATAGTAGTGAAGAACTGCTTAAACTTATTATTACACTTAAATGTAAATGGTCAGATCTAATGATTGGCCCATTTGTATCTGAACAGCAAGAATACATTTACTATTTAACCAAGCTAGAAGGGAAGCAAAGAAATAAAGCTCTAGGTATAACTGACCAACACTATGAAGATAAAGCGTTGGCAAATAAATGGAAAAAGTCACTCGCTCAGAAAGTTGCAAGTGATAAGGGGGGCTGTGATCAAGCAATGAAGGTCTTACTCAGTATTTATGAAGTTCTCGTGGACGATGACTTTGGAGATGATGATGAGTGAAGATAATACAGAGCTTGTCGTTCACTCTGCGTCTGAATTGACACTAAATTTTCCTAAAGCTAATCCGCATATATCTACTGAAGAGGCGGAAAAAACGAGAGTAGGAATATCAGAGCAAGGGGCATTTACACCAGATGGAAGGTAAGCGTATAGCTAACGACACCTAGCTTTGCTTAATGTTCCAAGGTAGCAGTGGCTCAAGGTTATCTGGCTGCTCAGCAAGGCGCTGTAAGCAAGTAGAGATATAGTCATGCACCACAAGGCCATTTGCCTTTGCTGTTTCAACAAGACTATAAAGTATGGCGCTGGCATGTGCACCATTGCAGGTATTTGAGAATAACCAGTTTTTTCGCCCTATTACGAATGGTTTTATGGCTCGCTCTGCACGGTTGTTATCAATATTGAGCCTGCCATCATCTAGGTATCGCCGAAATTTCTCAAACTGATTTATCGCATAGGTAATTGCTTCACCTAACGCCATTTTTGGTGGGATTTTATCTTTATGCTTGAGTAACCATTGATACAATTCATCAACGATTGGTTTGGCTTTTCTCTGCCTAATCTTGAATTTTTCATCGTGCGATTTATCTTTGATGGCTTGCTCAATACCGTAGAGCTTGCGAATAAGGTTTAGTGCTACATCTGCTTTGACGGTTTTTTTATTATTGCCTTTAGCCTCGATGAATTTACGGCGCATATGGGCTAAGCACGCAACCAGTGTTGCATTCGTTTGCTCGTAAGCCTTGTAGCCGTCGACGTGCATGTAGCCTTCGTAACCATCAAGGAAATCAACCGCACATTGGCCTGCGCGACTGTTATGGTAATCAAACAAGACAATATTGGTGCCTTTACTCGGTTTATCATCGCCGCAACAATACAGCCACATATAGCTGGTTGCTTTATCTGCATTAATGACGTTTAACGGGGTTTCATCGCCGTGAATAACCGGTTGAGATAGCAACACGTCTTTTAAGCGTTGATACAGAGGGGACAACAGGTCTGCGCAGCGCAACATCCAGCTCGACATGGTTTGTCTGCTCAACTCAATACCAATATCGCCTAACATGGTTTCTTGGCGATAAAGTGGTAAGCCAAACTGGTATTTACACATGATTATTTGGCTCAGCAAGCTGGGCGTTGCGATGCTTTTTGGAATGGCTGTTGCGGGCATAAGGGCGGTTTTTACCACACTTTCAATGCCTTCACGCTCACAGTGACGGCACGTATATTTAGGGCGAATGGTTTTGATTACTTTGATATGCGCTGGCACAAACTCGAGTGCTTCACTGCTGCTTTCACCCATTTTGTGAAGGGGGCTTTGACAGCAATCACACATTTTGTCATCCTCTTCGAGGTCAACAACCACCTCAATTTGTAGTGGTCAACTAATTTTGGCCACAGTTTTAGAATCTTGGTATCTAACCTCAGATTCATTTGGCGCTAAACCAGCATTATAATGATGCGGTCTAACATTATTGTAATATCCATTTATGTAATCGCTTACGCTATATTTAGCTTCTTTAAAGTTTTCATATCCAACCTTTGGCATCCATTCCGTTTTAAAGCTTCTAAAAAATCGCTCCATAGCCGCATTATCCCAACAATTTCCGCGTCGACTCATACTTTGTGTAATTTTATAGCGCCATAAACGTTGGCGGTACTTCAAGCTCGTATAATGGCTCCCTTGATCTGAGTGAAACATCAACCCACTTGGCTTACCTCTACTTTCATAAGCGAGTTCAAGCGCCTTTAGTGTTAAATTAGTATCTGGCGACAACGACATTGCCCAACCAACCACTTTACGCGCAAATAAATCAATAACGACCGCTAAATAAGCCCAGCGATTGCCTGTCCAAATATACGTTACATCACCGCACCACACAGTATTCGGTTCAATAACATCAAACTGCCTATCAAGCAGGTTTGGGATTTCAAGGTGTTCATTACCACCGCGCTTATATGAATGTTGAGGAATTTGGCAACTTTCAAGCTTTAACTTAACCATTAGCTTAGCAGCACGATAACGGCTCAATTCAAAATCATTGTTTGTCGCTATTGTAGCTATTGTCCTTGCACCTGCTGAGCCTCCACTCATTCTATGTATTGCTTTAACTTCAGCCTCTAACCTTACTTGCTCAGGTGTCGGCGTTGTATCGCGTATAGCCCAATATTTATAGCTGCTGCGATGCACATCGAATACGCCACATAGCACGCTAATGGGATAATGCTCTCGTTGATTTAACTTCTCGATTAACGAGAATTGTTCAGGGAGTCGGACATCAAGAGAGCGGTAGCCTTTTTTAATATGTCCTTTTCTAATTCAATGCGTTGGATTTGCTTTTTAAGTTCACGAATTTCAATTTGTTCGGGCGTCATTGGTGAAGCCGATAGTGACTGACCATTACGCTCTTGCTTTAATTGAGTAACCCACTTACTTACGGTTGATTTACCAACACCCATAGCCTTGGCTGCATCTTCTTGCGTATAACCTTGGTCGACTACAAGCTGAGCCGTTTCTAATTTGATTGCCGCAGAATACGTTGCGCGTTTTAATTTCGTCATTTTTTCACCCAAATTTGTATGCTTATTAGCATAACATTTCTTTCTTAATGGGTGGCCAAAATCACTGTACCACTACAGGCAAGCTCCTCCATGCGTGCAATACAGGATAGAATGATTATGCACTGACCCCAAGTGAACAAAGTGGTTGTTTTATGGTGTATTGAACACTCGCAGTCACTCTCACAGAATGTGTTTATTGTTTTGTTTCCAAAAATAATTATCATGGGTGTCATTTCATTTTCACGCGAAGTGTTTGTGCACGACATCATTCAGCCAGGTAACCCACAGCAAAATGCTTACATAGAGCGCTTTAATCGCACGGTACGCTATGATTGGCTGAGCCATTATATCTACAGTGATATTAGTGAGTTACAAGATAAAGCAACACAATGGTTATGGACATATAATAATGAGCGGCCTAATATGGGGCTAGGTGGCATAACGCCAATACAACGATTAAAACAATTACGAAGCAGAAGTTCTACAACTAACCTCCATTAAAAATGGGGGGATTACCCTACCATAGCTACTCTGTTGATGAGGAAAAAAAATGAAACACACCTACGATATACACGGAATGACCTGCAACGGTTGTCGTAATCACGTAGCGCAAACACTCTCTAAAGTGGAAGGTGTAACCAAGGTGTCAGTCGATTTAGAAAATGCACAGGCAACTATCGAGATGGCATCTCATATTCCTATTGAAACCTTGCAAAAAGCGATGGAACAGGACGGCGGCCGGTATAGCATTTATAAACTTGGAGAACAACCTAAAGCACTAGAAGCCAAAACGGAAAAACCCAAAGGAAAAGGAACGGGAACCTTTTATTGTCCTATGCACTGTGAGGGCGATAAAACTTATGACAAAGCTGGCGATTGTCCTGTCTGCGGAATGGATTTGGTGGAAGAGCAAAATTTATCAGCATCTTCAAGTGAACAGTGGACGTGCCCAATGCATGCCGAAATTGAGGAAGACGAAGCGGGAGCCTGCCCTATTTGCGGTATGGATTTAGTGCCCTTGCAAGCAGATACTTCTTCCGAAGAGAAAACGTATAAAAAGCTCTTAAACAAATTCTGGATAGCATTAGGATTTACCTTACCGATTTTTTTGATCGCAATGAGCGAAATGATCCCGAATAATCCACTGTACGATGTGATGGAACAAAAAGGGTGGAATTGGATTCAGTTTGCCTTGTCAATTCCCGTTGTATTTTATGCTACGTGGATGTTCTTTGAGCGTGCCTATAAAAGTATAAAAACCTGGAACCTCAACATGTTCACGCTCATTGGCATTGGCGCCAGCGTGGCGTGGTTATTTAGTGTTTTTGGCATATTATTTCCAGACTTCTTCCCAGCTCAATTTAAAACTGCAGCTGGCGCCGTACACGTTTACTTTGAAGCGGCTACGGTAATTCTTACGTTAGTACTAATGGGCCAGGTTTTAGAAGCAAGAGCACACAGCAAAACGAATTCAGCAGTAAAAGAGTTGCTAAAAATTGCACCTAACAAAGCCGTGCGTGTTGTCGATGGCACTGAGGAAGAAGTCTCCATTGATAAAATTGTAAAAGGAGATATTTTACGGGTTAAACCAGGTGACAAAATTCCTGTAGACGGCGTAATTACCGAAGGGCAAAGCACTGTTGATGAATCTATGATTTCTGGTGAACCTATACCCGTCGATAAGACACAAGGCGATAAGGTAAACAGTGGCACTATAAATGGTAATCAATCTTTTTTAATGAAAGCCGAAAAAGTAGGAAGCGATACCTTACTTTCTCAAATCATCCATATGGTAAACGATGCCAGTCGTAGTCGTGCTCCTATTCAAAAATTAGCAGATACCGTTTCAGGATATTTCGTGCCAGTTGTTGTGATAATTTCTTTAATCACGTTTGCCGTTTGGGCAATGTGGGGCCCAGAGCCCGCGTACGTATTTGCCCTAGTAAATGCTATAGCGGTATTAATTATTGCTTGTCCTTGCGCATTAGGCTTAGCAACGCCTATGTCGGTTATGGTGGGTGTTGGTAAAGGTGCTCAAAATGGCGTATTGATTAAAAATGCCGAAGCGCTTGAAAAGTTAGACAAAGTAGACACGCTTATTGTCGATAAAACAGGCACAATTACCGAAGGAAAACCAACCGTTGAGAAAATAGGTGTTTTTGGTTCAAATTTTGACGAAAGCGAGGTTCTACATTTTATTGCATCGCTAAATAGTGCCAGCGAGCATCCACTTGCTGCTGCAACAGTAAAGTATGGTAAGCAGCAGAAAGTCGATATTTCAAAAACTGAAAACTTTAGTGCAGTAACCGGAAAAGGAGTGGAAGGAACCATTGATGGCAAAAAGCTTAGTTTAGGTAATGCCAAAATGATGGAGCATGCAAATGCGACTATTTATTCCGCAATGACAGCCGAAGCACAGTCTTTTCAAAAACAAGGCAAAACTGTTTCTTATTTAGCTATAGATGGTGAGGTAGCTGGGTATGTCGTTATTGGCGATAAAGTTAAAGCTACCAGTGCCAAGGCTATTAAAGCGCTACAAGATAAAGGCATTGCTGTGATAATGCTCACTGGAGATAATCACGACACCGCCCAAGCAGTAGCTAGTGAGCTTAGTCTTGCCGATTTTAAAGCTGGAATGTTACCAGAAGACAAACTCAAAGAAGTCACAAAATTACAACAGCAAGGAAAAGTTGTTGCAATGGCAGGTGATGGTATAAACGACGCGCCGGCACTCGCTAAAAGTGATGTAGGTATCGCCATGGGAACGGGAACTGATGTTGCAATTGAGAGCGCAATGATAACACTCGTAAAAGGAGATCTACACGGCATTGTAAAAGCGAAGAATTTAAGTCATGCCGTGATGAGCAACATTAAACAGAATCTGTTTTTTGCTTTGGTTTACAATGCACTAGGTATTCCTATAGCAGCAGGTTTATTATACCCGTTTTTCGGCATATTATTATCGCCTATGATTGCAGCACTAGCTATGAGCTTTAGCTCAGTTTCCGTAATTGCGAATGCACTACGCTTAAAAACAAAATCAATTAATTAATATCTATCAGAACTAGAAAAAAGATGGGTTCAGAAAACTTAGCGCAAAAAATAAATAGCATAGTGTAATCGGTGCTATGCAGCCATTCGAATATTGCTGTGCCGCTTAATTAACGGCACAGCTTGTTCTGGATACAAAACATATAGATCCTTGTGGATATGCTCATACCACTTGACCATGCACCATAAACACTCAGATTAGACACGTAATTATATTGTAAGCAATTAAAAAATAACAACTTAAACGCTTTTTGATTTTCAGGGTGTGTCTTAATTATAACTGCATATTGTAACTATCAACTTTTGCGTAGGTTTTGCTAGTACCATCTTTAAGTAACACTAATATCTGATACGGCATAAAACGGTCGCCCACTTCCATACCCGGTGAACCTAGTGGCATAGCTGGCACTGAAAGACCTATAGCATCTGGCACCGGATTAGCTAAAAACATATGAATATATTTAGCAGGAATATGGCCCTCAAATACATAACCACTCTCAGATACTGCTGTATGGCATGAGATATGATTTGGCTGAATGCCATAGCGATTTTTGATAAAACCTAAATCATCATAGTCTTTTGCGATAGCTGTTATGCCATTTTGCTCTATATGCGATATCCATTTTTTACAACAGCCACAGCTACTTGTTTTATAAACAGTTAATAAAGGCACGCTCTGTTGTTGGCTCACCACAGGCTCTGGCGTAACTTTTGGATCATTATTAGTTACAGCGGGTTCAGAGCATGCTGTTAGCAAAAATACTGCTGCAAATAAGGCAGTTAAAGTTGTCAATTTTGGCACAGGGTTCTCCTAAAAAATAAGTCTTAATAATAAATAAAGCTAAGATTAACTTTGTGGTCCAACAAGTGTCGTAAACACGCTAGTCGTCACTAATACTGAAACCACCAATAGCGTTTCAATAAAAATTGACAGCCGCAGCGGTTGGACATTTTTATGCTGCACCAGCTCAGCAACAAGCTTAAGTTTATGCCAAGCCGCTAACAGCAACATGGCACTGACAAATATCAGTTTTAACATCAAAAACTGACCATAATTGGTAGTGAATAAATTGCTAATGGGATCTACAAGTTGCAACAACAACAGCACACCACAGGCGATTAATATTGAAACAAAAAACACCGCTACCTTGCCAAAGTATGCCATTAATGTCACTAAACTATCGGCTGGCAACGCTTTACAACTTTGATGCACGGGCCACAAAGAGCCAGCCCACGCTGCCATGGCAAGTACATGCAACACTAACACCACCTGAGCTTCGGATAAGAAATTACTAATTTAAAGGAACTAAATGCTCGTTCCATGATCCGATCATTCGACCAAGAGTGATTAGAACAAAAAGGAACGAGCATGAACAAGTTAGTTGAAACGTACTGTGATGTCGATGATTTTTTAAAGTTATTTTTCCCAAGCTGGCAGCGTATATTGCTCGAAAATGGTGAAATTAAACGTCGAAGAGCATGCCGCTTATCTCCGTCAGAGGTGATGACTATTATCATCCATTTTCACCAGTCACATTCAGAGATTTCAAAAACTACTACCTTCACTATGTTTGCCGTCAACTTAAAGCCTATTTTCCAGAGTTGCTGAGTTACACAAGGTTTCTCGCGCTTATGCCTAGTGTGGTGGTTCCGATGTGCAGTTACCTCACATCAAAACTTGGCAAGCCCACAGGTATACAATTTGTTGACTCCACTAAAATAGAAGTGTGTCACATCATCAGAGCTAAAAGAAATAAAGTGTTTGAAGGCGTTGCTCATCATGGAAAAGGCACTATGGGTTGGTCATATGGATTCAAACTACACTTAATAATTAATCATTTAGGTGAGATTGTGGCGCTAAAGCTCACAACGGGCAATGTGGATGATCGAGAGCCTGTTTCTGATATGGCGGACTCTATCTTCGGAAAACTCTATGGCGACAAAGGTTATATCAGCAAAGCGCTCTCTGGTGAGTTACTAGAAAAAGGTGTCGAGTTAATCACGACGGTTCGAAAGAATATGAAGAAAAAATTTATTTCATTGTGGGACAGGGCTTTATTGAAAAAACGATTTATAATCGAAACGGTGAATGATCAATTGAAAAACATTTCTTACATTGAACACTCTAGACACCGCAGTATGCATGGCTTTATGCTAAATTTACTTGGTGGATTAATTGCCTATTGCCTAAAAGAGGAAAAGCCGTCATTAGATTTAACATCGCAAGAACTTGAAATTTTAGAGAGTAATAATCTAATGTTGGCTTAACCAGATCTCAGGTTAAGTACGTTCAATTAAAAGTGCAGCACGTCTGCACTTTTTGATGTAGGGAAATCAATTAGTTGATATTGTTAAATGTGCTACAAGAGTGCTAGTAAGTAACGTTAAGTTATTATTTTAATTTGCTTTTATTTTTAGTTGACAGGGTGAATATGAACACCGTAATTATTCTTTTAGGCGCCCCCAATAATAGCGATGGTAGTTTAACGGCGATTGCCAAAAGCCGATGTGATAAGGCGTATCAAATTTTTTTACAGCAGCCATATTGCAAATTGCTTTGCACCGGTGGTTTTGGCGCACATTTCAATACCACTAATATCGCACATGGCGATTTAACTAAAGCTTACTTGATCAAACTTGGCGTGCCTGCAAGTGCTTTTTTGCCAGTTGCGTTAAGCCGTTTTACATTTGAAGACGCGACACTTGCTCAGCCTATTCTAGCAAGCGCTGGGGCCAAAAAGGCCATATTAGTTAGCTCTGAATTTCACATAGCACGTGTACATTATGTATTTTCTCATGTTTTTCCGCACATTGAATTTATTTGCGAAGCTGCAATTACGCCATTACCAAAGGCAGAACTTGAACAACTGGTCGCCCACGAAGAACATGCTATGGAGCGTGAAAAAGTTAATGTGAAAAAACTATAAAACAGTGCAGGTGAGCAGCGTTAAACTTGCCTGAATCGTGCTTGTTGCAACGTTATTAGGTGCGAGTAGTAATGAAACGTCAGCGATTGTTGAATGGAAAGTGATATGAAATTAACTCACCAGCCACAGTGCCGACACCACTTATATTGAACAGTTCAACAGCAGAAAGTTAAGAAAACATTAAAGGTGAAGATTAATTAGTGAGTTAGAGCGCTTAGCGAAGGGAAATGACTATTTTCTAATAAAATTCTTATTCGCAGTTAAAACCGATTCGTACGAAACAAAAAAGCCGTTAGTAATGAATTACTAACGGCTTTTTAAATTATATAAGAAGCAATTATTTCACTTCTTTACCGGCGGCTTGTTGATCAGCATGATAGCTTGAACGAACAAATGGGCCTGAGGCTGCATGAGTAAAGCCAATTTCATCTGCATAGGCTTTTAAGCCATCAAACTCTGCTGGTGGCACGTAGCGTTTTACTGGTAAGTGATGCTTAGAAGGTTGTAGGTATTGACCTACAGTTAGCATGTCGACGTTGTGCTCGCGTAAATCACGTAACACTTCTTCGATTTCACTGATCTCTTCACCAAGACCAACCATTAACCCTGATTTAGTTTTCACTTCTGGGTGTGCTTCTTTAAAGCGGCGCAGTAGTTCTAATGACCATTTGTAGTCAGCACCTGGGCGGGCAAGCTTGTATAAACGTGGTGCGGTTTCAAGGTTGTGATTGAAAACATCTGGTGGCGTTTCAATTAAAATCTCGAGTGCGCGGTCCATACGGCCACGAAAATCAGGCACTAAAATCTCGATGGTGATTTTAGGGTTATGCTTGCGAATTTCGCGAATACAATCTGCAAAATGTTGTGCGCCGCCATCACGTAAATCATCACGATCCACTGAGGTGATCACTACATAGCTAAGCTTCATGTCTTTAATCGTTAATGCGAGTTTTTCAGGCTCAGCAGCGTCTGGCTTTAATGGGCGGCCATGGGCAACATCACAAAATGGGCAACGACGTGTACAAATTGCCCCTAAAATCATAAAGGTTGCTGTACCGTGGTTAAAACACTCTGATAGGTTAGGGCATGAAGCCTCTTCACATACTGAATGCAGGCCATGTTTACGCATGGCTTGTTTAATACCATCAATACGCTCGGTTGATTTAGGTAAGCGAATTTTTAGCCATTCAGGCTTACGCAACATCTCGTTTTTTTCAGTTGGTAATACTTTAACTGGGATCAACGCCATTTTTTCAGCGTCGCGCAGTTTTACCCCTGGTTCCATCTTGACTGGTTTATTCATTCGTTTTCAAACCCTTCAGTATACTTAACGGCTGTTGCATTAAGTTTTTTGATCATGTGTTTTACGAGTCCAGCACCTGCTTGCGCAAGGTCTTCTGGGCCGTTTAAGTCGGTTGTTTGCACCATGTTCATGCCTGCATAACCACAAGGGTTAATGCGCAAAAATGGGCTCATATCCATGTTTACATTCAGTGCTAGACCATGAAAAGAACAACCGCGACGAACGCGAAGCCCTAATGATGCTATTTTGCTGTCGTTAACATACACCCCTGGTGCATCTGCTTTGGCGTAGGCTGCAATGTTATACTCATTCAGAGTATCGATAATACACTCTTCAAGCCATGTAACCAGTTCTCGTACGCCAATTTTTAAACGACGTAGGTTAAATAATACATACATCATTTGCTGACCAGGTCCGTGATAGGTTACTTGACCGCCACGATCTACTTTGATCACTTCTATGTCGCCTGGGGCAAGTAGGTGTTCATCTTTACCTGCTTGGCCTTGCGTGAATACAGGCTCATGTTCAACAAGCCAGATTTCATCGGCATCCTGCTCAGTACGCACGTCGGTGAAGTTTTGCATTTTTTGCCAAATAGGCATGTAACGCTGTCTACCAAGTTGACGGACGATTAAGGTATTTTCGCTCACAGCTGACTCCGCTTAGCGCTTAAAGCATGTGTCGTACGTCATCAATTGCGCTGATCACGTTGTAAATTTCTTCAATATGAGCGCCGCTGGTAACGGTAACTACTAGGCTAACTGACTCGTAATTGCCTTTGCTACTCGGTTTTACTTTAGGAGCATAGTCGCCAGGTGCAATAGGTTGTAACTTAGTTAGAATTTGATCTGTTAAGTTGACGTTTGCCAACCCCATTACGCGAAATGTGAATGGGCAAGGGTACTCTAAATATTCATCAAATTTAGTATTTTCTACCGGTGTAGCCACGACGTTGACTCCTCATACTTAATGTGTGCTTAGTATTTTTTACTAAACAATAAACCGCTTCGATAATCTGTTCTCGACTGTGATAACAATGGAATAACTGCACTTTTTGCCGTTATTATTGCTAGCCAGATTATGTGTCGGTTAGATATGGGGCGCATTCTACCATTTTTAAAGCAAAAAAAAACGCCTTGCTTTGCAAGGCGCTTATATTATTTGGGTATGAATACCCAAGCCACCTCAAGATACAGAATTCAGCGTTTCACAGGTGCTTAATATCAAGGCGTTACTTTGCAAGAATGGCAATCCCTTTTAAGAAGTAACAACGATGAGAGTAAGTGCCTGTGAAACGCCCAACGGGTTGGTTTAAAAGCGATTTATACTGCGTTATTGATTTTAACAATAGAACCACTATTATTTGCAATCAATGCCTTGCCTAAATCGCTTTTAATTCCAACTGAAACTCGGATCTTGAGGTTGTTTGGGTATTACATTATTTGTAAACGTAGGTAATCATAAATTTTACTAAAGAAGCTACCTTCTTCAACTTCTTCAAGCGTTACCAGTGGATACTGGGCAATTACTTCGCCTTCCAGCTGTAAAGATAAAGTGCCTACCTTAGAGCCTTTAGCTAGTGGTGCTTCTAATACTTTATCAAGTGTGAAGTCCGCTTTTAAATTTTTACGCTGACCACGTGGAATAGTGATTGGTGTGTCTTCTAAAATACCTAGCGATACGTTTTCTTTATTACCCATCCAAATACGTTGTTCAGCAAAGCTGTCGCCTGCTTTGTATGGTGTAATTGTTTCAAAGAATCGGAAGCCATAGTTAAGTAGTTTTTTGCTTTCTACTTTTCGGGCACGTTCGCTTGTGGTTCCCATTACAACAGCAATTAAACGCATATCGTCTTTTGTTGCAGAGCTGACAAGGCTGTAACCTGCCTCTGATGTATGGCCAGTTTTAATCCCGTCAACGTTTAAGCTTTCATCCCATAACAGTGAGTTACGGTTATATTGTTTAATGCCATTAAAAGTAAATGACTTTTTGGCATAAACTTCGTATTCATCCGGTACATCACGAATAAGAGCAGCTCCTAAAGTTGCCATATCGCGTGGTGTTGTGAAGTGCGCGTCAGTATCTAAGCCGTGGCTATTAATGAAGTGAGTATTGCTCATTCCAAGCTTTTCAGCATGGGCGTTCATTAAGTCTGCAAAGGCGCTTTCGCTGCCGGCGATATGCTCAGCCATTGCAACACAGGCATCGTTACCTGATTGCACAATAATACCGTGATTTAAATCATCAACACTAATTTGCTTACCCACTTCGATAAACATTTTTGATGATTCAGGGAAGTTTTTCGCCCAGGCTTTTTCGCTAACCGTCACCATATCGGTCGGTGCAATGTTACCTGCTTTGATCTCAGTGCCGATCACATAGCTGGTCATCATTTTAGTTAAGCTTGCAGGTGCTAAACGAGTGTCTGGTTCGCCTTCGGCGATTACTTTGCCAGTGGTAAAATCAACAAGAAAATAACCTTTTGCATTAACTTGAGGCGGGGCAGGGATGATTTGGGCGGTCGCTGAGAAAATGGCAGCAGAGCATACTAAGCCGCACACACCGTTGAGAATTTTGTATTTAATAGATTTCATCATACTCATTAATGGTTAAAGTTAAAGATTCGCGTTACTCTATTCTATACCCAAACGCCCCCGAGATGCGAGCATCGTTTTTAAACTCTCTGGGCGTAGTTTGGGCCTTAGTCTTATTGACTGTAAAGTAAGAACGCGTTTTGAAATTGATCCAGTTTTAATTTTTCAAGCACTTGCTGAGCTTGTTCAGCGTCTTTAATTGGCCCTAAACGCAGCCTATAAATTGCATCTTTTTCCACAATATTTGTGGGTAAATGGTATTGCTGGCGCAAAGTGTACGCTAATGCTTCAATATTTTTTAAGGTACTGCCAGCCGCGACTTGAATATAACTCAAACGCTCAGTCGAATCCGCCATCGTAATGGCTTCTAGCTTAACCTTGGCTGTACCATGGTGGTAGTAGCCCAGTTTATAAGCCGCTGCGTAAGATAAATCGATTAAGCGATCATCATGAAATGGGCCTCGATCGTTAACACGCACAATCACGGATTTACCGTTACTGGTATTGGTTACTTTTACAAAACTAGGTAGCGGCAGTGTTTTATGCGCTGCGGTCATCGCAAACATATCATAAACCTCACCATTAGAGGTGTGATAACCATGAAATTTACGGCCATACCAAGAGGCAGTGCCTTCAGCGGTATACCCTGTTTCATCCAGCATAGGTGTGTAGTTTTTGCCAAGTACTGTGTATGGGCGTCCTGCGCTGGCGCTTTTGGAAACCGGCACAACCACCGCATCTTGCATTTCTAATTCGGTCGGGACGCGTAGCGGTGCCGCATCATGGCGCATACTATAGCGGCTACTGTGATCTGTTTTACTGCCAGAGCTGCTACACGCAGCCAATACTAGCATTAAAGAACTAAGTGAGATTAATTTTACTAAGTACTGCATTATTTTAGTAACATCCTTTTATCCGTAGCGATAGACATAATAATGCCAAATCCAGCCATTAGCGTAACCATGGAAGTACCGCCATAACTTATCAGCGGAAGTGGTACACCAACAACTGGCAGTAGTCCTGAAACCATGCCGATATTTACGAATACATAAACAAAAAAAGTGAGAGTAAGAGCGCCGGCTAATAGCTTACCAAAAGCGTCTTGCGCATTTACCGCAATATATAAGCCGCGGCCAACAATAAATAAATACATGCACAATAATAAGCACACGCCAAATAAGCCAAACTCTTCGCTTAATACTGAAAAGATAAAATCGGTATGGCGCTCAGGTAAAAACTCTAACTGCGATTGAGTGCCTTGCAACCAACCTTTTCCTTCAATACCACCCGATCCAATGGCTATTTTTGATTGAATAATATGATAACCAGAGCCAAGCGGGTCGCTTTCAGGATTAAATAAGGTTAACACTCGTTGCTTTTGATAATCGTGCATGCCGTAGTGCCAAAAAGGCCAGGCAGCGAGTGCCACTAAAGCGCTTAAAAAGCCGATTAAGCGCCAACTTAAACCAGATAAAAACAACACAAATACACCTGAGCTGGCGATTAGTATTGAGGTGCCTAGGTCGGGCTGTTCTTTAATAAGCAGTGTTGGGATCATTACAATGGCAAAGCCAACCACCAAATGCATTGCTCTTGGTGGTAAATGATTACGGCCAATATACCAAGCGACCATCATAGGAACGGCAATTTTCATCAGCTCTGAAGGTTGAAACCGAGTAACTCCTAAGTCGAGCCAGCGCTGTGCTCCTTTTGAACTGACACCAAAAATTAACACGCCAACAAGCATCAATAAACCAACACAATACAGTGGAAAAACTAACCGCTTGAGTGTGGCAGGTGAAAATTGTGCTAATACAAACATACCAATAATTGCACCAGCCATACGAGTGGCGTGGCGGATCATCATGGCGTTATCTTGGCCGCTGGCACTGTATACAATGGCTAAACTGGCGACCATTAAGGTAAATAATGCCAGTAATAATGGCAGATCTAGATGCAGTTTATCCCAGATAGAACGTTTATCATCAAGCTGCATTATGGCGCCTCATTGCGTGCGATATTAACGGGATTAGCAGAGAAATAGTAATCCATTAGCTGACGGGCGATTGGTGCGCCCACAGTACTACCACCGCCAGTATTTTCAACAACGATTGATACCACAATTTGTGGGTCATCATAAGGTGCAAAACCAACATAAATTGCGTTGTCGCGGTGGCGCTCTTTTAGCGATTTTGCATCATAACGCTCACCTTGGGCAATACTAACTAATTGCGCTGTGCCTGTTTTACCAGCAGGGTCATAGTTCACCCCTTTAAATGCTTTATGAGCAGTACCGGTTACTTTTTTAACTGTATTATGCATCGCATCTAAGGCAATTTGCCAATGTTTTGGATCCTTGAGTATCACTGGTGGTTTTTCTTCATTGTTAATTTGTACCACTTGATTCTCTTGCTTGGCGACTTGAACTAAGTGAGGAGGGCGGTTGACCCCTTTATTCACTAAAATATTCAGTGCGTTGGCAATTTGCATTGGTGTCGCAGTCCAGTAACCTTGGCCAATACCCACTGAAATGGTATCACCGCGCCACCATGACTCTTTAAAGCGCGCTTCTTTCCATTCTTTTGACGGTAGAATTGCAGTGGTTTCTTCATGAATATCAATGCCTGTTAAATC
Organism: Pseudoalteromonas sp. KG3; assembly: GCF_030436385.1. Classification (NCBI taxonomy): domain Bacteria; kingdom Pseudomonadati; phylum Pseudomonadota; class Gammaproteobacteria; order Alteromonadales; family Pseudoalteromonadaceae; genus Pseudoalteromonas; species Pseudoalteromonas sp. KG3. Next base: position 1,081,191 of record NZ_CP098523.1, on the reverse strand, counting down.
ACCAAAACCAAATTGCGCCATAAAATCGCTAATTTTAGTGATCCCTAACCGATAGGCAGTATCATAAAAGTAGGTATCGCATGATTCTTCAATGGCTTTGTAAACATCAACATGGCCATGGCCCCAGCGTTTCCAGTCACGCCATTTATGATCAACATTGGGAATTTGGAAAAAACCCGGATCCCAGATAGTTGTATTCTCGGTAACTAACCCTTCTTCTAGTGCCAAGATTGCTAAGTGAGGTTTGACTGTTGAAGCGGGAGCATAGCGCCCTTGGGTTGTACGGTTGATCAGTGGCCGATCTGGGTTTAATAATGCTTTGTAATTTTTGCTGCTTATACCATGAACAAATAAATTAGGGTCGTAGCTTGGGTTTGAATACAAGGCTAATACGCCGCCGTCTTTGGCATCCATAACAACCACCGCACCACGCATATCTTTAAAAGCATGTTGGGCAATTTGTTGCAGCCCAATATCCAAAGTCAGCACTAAATCGTGCCCTGGTTGTGGTGGTGTCATACTTAAGGTGCGGATCACACGGCCACGGTTATTTACTTCAACCCGTTGTGAGCCAACTTGGCCATGCAGTAACTGTTCATAGTATTTTTCTATCCCCAGTTTGCCAATATCATGGGTAGCGCGATAGTTAGTGCCTTGATCTTCTGATTCGAGTTTAGCGAGTTCTTTTTTATTGAGTTTAGCAACGTAGCCTAATGCGTGAGTTAGGGTGTCTGCAAACGGATAATAGCGAGCTAAGCGCGCTTCAATGCTAAATCCGGGGAATTTATGTTGATTGACTGAAAAACGGGCCACTTCAAGTTCAGTTAATCGGGCTTTTAATACCTGACTTTTAAAGCGACGGTTGTGCTTGATATCGTCAGTGAAGTCGCTTTTCTGCTGCTCTGAAATATCAATGTATTGTGTTAAGGCGGACAGTGATGCATCAAGATCGTCAACTTCTTCAGGAATAACCTCTAGGTTATAAACGGGTTTATTTTCAGCGAGTAACACGCCATTACGGTCGTAGATAAGGCCGCGATTAGGCGCAATTGGGATCACTTTAATACGGTTGTCGTTAGAACGAGTTTGATAATCTTGATGATCATCGACTTGAATAGTGTATAAATTGGAAAGTAATACCGCGACTAAAAGTGTAACAAACACAAACCCCACAAAAGCACGACGAGCAAACAGATTCGCTTCTGCTGAGTGGTCTCTAATTGTGGGTCTGTGTTTTCGCATAAGTAAGTGTTACTCGCGATGATACGGGTGGTTATTGTTTAAGCTCCAGCCTCTGTAAAGGCTTTCAGCAACAATAATACGCACCAATGGATGGGGCAGGGTCAAATTTGATAGTGACCATTTTTGTTCTGAAGCTGCTATGCACTCTGGTGCTAAACCTTCAGGGCCGCCAATTAGCAAACTGACATCGCGGCCATCCAGTTGCCACTTTTCCATGTCTTTTGCTAATTGGTGAGTATCAAGCGCTTTGCCTGTTACCTCAAGCGTCACAATACGATTGCCTTTAGGGATTGCGGCTAAGGTTTTTTCACCTTCAATATGCAAGATTCGTTTGATATCTGCATTTTTACCACGTTTGCCTGCGGGAATTTCAATTAACTCCAGCGCCATATCTTTTGGAAAGCGACGCTGATACTCAGCAAAACCCGTTTCTACCCACGCTGGCATTTTGGTGCCAACGGCAATCATCTGTATTTTCACGTATTACATCCAAGCTCTAATAAAATTAGTGAGCAATTAGCTCCATAGTTTTTCGAGGTCGTAATAGCTACGTGCTTGATCTTGCATTACGTGTACGATTACATCGCCTAAATCAACCAGTGCCCATTCACCATCTGTTTGGCCTTCATAACCAAGCGGTTCTTGACCTGCGTGACGAGCTTCTTTTGCTAAATGGTCTGCAATTGATAATACATGACGCTTTGACGTGCCAGAGCATACCACCATAAAGTCGGTGATGTCTGAGCTTGCAGTTACATCAATATTAACCACATCACGTGCTTTCATATCGTCAATTTTGTCTATTGCAAAGGCAAGTAGTTGTTTCGTATCCAAGGTGTTATCTCATTTAAAAGTGAATAGCTGTTATTTTATCACGCAACCAGTATTTATTCATCACTTAGATAAAGTTGCTGTGATTGAATATACTGACCCACGGCACTGGGTAGAAGTTCATTGTAATTTATACCCTTTTTTATCGCATCACGAATATCGCTAGAGGCAATGGCGAGTTCTTCGCCAGTTAAAAAGTATAATTTGCCGCCAGTATGTGCTGCAAGCTCTGTGCTATCGCTACATTCGGCTGCTTGTTGATAGGCTTTTAATTCACCACGGGCACTGCACTTAAGACCTGGACGCTGAAATACCACAATATGGCACAGCTGAGTAATTGTTTGCCACTGATACCACTTATCTAAGTTATTAAATGAATCCATGCCAATTAAGAACAAGATTGGCTGCTGAGGATATTGCACACGCAGTTCTTGCAAACTTAACAGTGAATAAGAAGGGCCGCTGCGGTGCAGCTCGCGTAAATCGAGCTGAAAATAAGGGTAAGGTGCAATGGCAGCATTGAGCATCGCAACGCGGTGTTGCGTGCTTATTCCTGGTGCTGCTTTATGAGCTGGGATTGCACAGGGCATAAAGTATAAACTTGTTAAATTAAAATGCTCGACACAATGCTTAGCCATATTGATATGGCCTAAATGAACGGGGTCGAAAGTCCCACCAAACAGTGCAATCATCATAAACGCCTAATAATTAGTTGAGCGGATGCGCAGGCAAAGGAAACGCCAATGGTTGGCAAAATACTAAACAAATATGTGCAAGTGCTTGATACGGTTTGACTAAATTACCTTGCTTATAACTGGCATCAAATTGGGCCAAAAGTTGGGTTATTTGTTCAAGCGTTGCAATTGATAAACGATTAAGCGCTTGTTGGATTGGCCCTTGCTGGTTTTTCCAGATCGCGTTTTGCTTAAATAAAGTCGCTAGTTGCTCACCTTGCTGTAAACCTAACTGTAGGGAAAGTAAGGTGTTTGCTTCTTTAGTTATGGTCCATAAAATACTGACCGCTTCGGTATTATCGCCTGCGAGTTTGTTTAATACCTTAATGGCTTGGCGGCTATTACCTTGCAGTAAGGCATCACTTAAATCAAAAATATCAAACTTGGCTTGATTTAAAAGCCCTTGTAATACTTGCTGTTGGTCGATCAGTGCAGTGCCATGTAATAACGACAGCTTTTCGAGTTCTTGAAAGCAAGCTAATAAGTTACCTTCGGTGGCATCGATCAAAGTACGTTTTGCATCGTTTTGCATATTTATTTGCAAACGCTGACATTGCTCGTCTAACCAACGGCTAAGGTGATTACCGGTGAGCGGGTAGCAAGGCACAAAAATACCCAGTTTATCAAGTGACTTAAACCACGCGCTGCGTTGGATATCTTGGCTTGCTTTGGCCCCTTTAACTATCAATACAGTATCAGGGTTATTCAAATCCAATAATTGCTTGAATGTTTGACTACCCGCAATTCCTGGTTTTTGGAAATTAAGGTCCAGCTCGATTAACGTACGGGCACTGAATAACGACATACTCTGATATTGAGCTATCAGTTCTTGCCAATCAAAGCCCGGCATTAAAGTCAATTTAACGACTTCATCAAAACCTTGCTGTTTAGCTGTTTGGCGAATTTGCTGGGCGCATTGCGCCACTTGAAAGGGTTCTTCACCAAACACTAAATAAAAAGGCTGTAAGCCTTTTTTTAATTCATTAGGTAATTGATTCGCATAACAGCGCATTACAGTTGCGACAGCTCTCTGGTGATACGACGGCTGGCTTGCATACGAATTTCATTAAGTAATAGTTCTAACTCTTTCGCTTTAGCAAGTGCGTTATCAGGATCGTCTTGGTAATTACGATACAACTCAAAACTTTGCTCAACGGCATCTTTACCTGGGCGCTTGAGTAGGTAACGGACACTATAAGCTAGCTCGTATTCAGCAACTTGGCCATTTTTAAATAATGACAGTGTTTGACGCTCTAAACGATCTTTATATAAATACAGTTGCGCTATGTTTTTCTTCGGCGTGTCGAGTAACTCTACTTTGCTTAATGTGAGTTCTTTTTCAAGCATCGCGAATAACGCTGATTTCTCATCATCACCGCTTAACGTTAGGGTGGTTAAATCATCAGGCAGGCTTGATGCTTTTTTAAGATGAAAGCCACAGCTTGATAATAAAAAACAGACTAGCGCTAAGGCTAGTCCGTTTTTAATGGCACGAATAGCAGCCATAATTAGTTAGCTACCACGTTAAGTAGTTTACCTGGTACGTAAATAACCTTGCGGATAGTAACGCCATCAGTGAACTTAGTAACATTGGCTTCAGCAAAGGCAAGCGCTTCAACTTGCTCTTTAGTTGCATCGGCTGACACAGTTAATTTAGCGCGTAGCTTACCGTTAACTTGTACGATGATTAGTTTTTCATCTTCAACAAGAGCTGACTCATCTACCACAGGCCAAGACGCATCTAAAATATCACCTTCTTTACCAAGCTCTTGCCATAATTGATGTGACAAATGCGGGGTAATTGGGGCAAGCATAATTAACAATGCTTCCAGTGCTTCATTGGCAATCGCAACATCTTGCTTGTCAGCTAAAGGGGCTTTTAACAATTTGTTAGAGATTTCCATGATTGCTGCAATTGCCGTGTTAAATGTTTGACGACGTTCAACATCATCTGTCACTTTAGCAATGGCTTTGTGTAGCTCACGACGTAACACTTTTTGCTCATTGTTCAAGGCTGCTTTATCAAGCGCTTGGAAGCCAACCATGTTTACGTCAACTGCGTATTTCCAAATACGTTTAATGAAACGATGTGCGCCTTCTACACCTGAGTCAGACCATTCAAGGGTTTGCTCTGGTGGCGCGGTAAACATCATAAATAAACGTACTGTATCTGCGCCGTATTGAGCGATAACTTGTTGCGGGTCGATACCGTTATTTTTCGACTTTGACATTTTGCTCATGCCAGATGAGAACACAGGTTCACCATCGGTTTTATGCCATGCTTTAGTTACGCGGCCTTTGTCGTCAGTTTCGGTTTCAACATCACTTGGTGAAATCCAAATATCGCCACCTTTTTCATCTTTACGGTAGAAAGTTTCAGCAAGTACCATACCTTGGCATAGTAAGCGCTCAAATGGCTCATCTGAGTTTACTAAGCCAAAGTCACGTAATAATTTATGGAAAAAGCGTGAATACAATAAGTGTAAAATTGCGTGTTCAATACCACCGATGTATTGGTTTACTGGTAACCAGTAGTTTGCAGCTGCTGGATCAAGCATGCCTTCGTCATGGCGAGGGCTACAGTAACGAGCATAGTACCACGATGACTCCATAAAGGTGTCAAAGGTATCGGTTTCATGAAACGCAGGAGCACCGTTTACAGTGGTTTTAGCCCACTGTGGGTCTGCTTTAATTGGTGAGGTTACACCGTTCATTACCACGTCTTCTGGCAAGCGTACTGGTAGCATATCTTCAGTGGCTGCAAGTTCATTACCGTCTTCATCGCTTAACATTGGGATTGGTGAGCCCCAATAACGCTGGCGGCTAACACCCCAGTCACGCAGACGGAAGTTTACCTTACGTTCACCCACACCAAGTGCTTCTAACTTATCGGCAACAGCATTAAATGCGTCGTCGAAAGCAAGGCCATCAAATTCACCTGAATTTACTAATACGCCTTTTTCAGTGAATGCTTCATCTTTTAAATTAACTTCAAGCTCTGAGCCTGCAGCAGGAGCAATCACTTGTTTGATATCTAAACCGTAAGCGGTCGCAAATTCATAGTCACGTTGGTCATGGGCAGGTACTGCCATAACCGCACCTGAGCCGTAATGCATCAATACAAAGTTTGCAACCCAGATTGGTACTTGCTCGCCAGTTAATGGGTGAGTAGCATAAAAGCCAGTCGCAATGCCTTTTTTCTCCATGGTTGCCATGTCAGCTTCAGCAACTTTGGTGTTTTTACATTCTTCAACAAAGCGTGCTACTGCATCGCTGTTTTTAGCCGCTTCTTGCGCGATAGGATGGGCTCCGGCAACTGCAAGGTATGTCACACCCATGAAAGTATCAGGACGTGTTGTGTACACGCTGAATTTTTCGTTGTTATCTGTGCGAGTAAACTCGATATCTAGCCCTTCAGAGCGGCCAATCCAGTTACGTTGCATGGTTTTAACTTGCTCAGGCCAATCTTCAAGTTTGTCTAAGTCATCTAGTAGCTCTTGCGCGTAGTCGGTGATTTTAATAAACCATTGTGGAATTTCTTTTTGTTCAACCACAGCGCCAGAGCGCCAACCGCGGCCATCAATTACTTGCTCATTAGCCAGTACTGTTTGATCCACCGGATCCCAGTTTACCGTAGACATTTTTTTGTACACTAGGCCTTTTTCATACAGCTTAGTGAAAAACCATTGTTCCCATTTGTAGTAATCTGGGTGGCAGGTCGCAATTTCACGATCCCAGTCATAACCAAAACCTAATTGCTTAAGTTGGGTACGCATGTAATCAATGTTTTCGTAGGTCCATTTTGCTGGTGCTGTTTTGTTTTTAATTGCAGCATTTTCAGCTGGTAAGCCAAACGCATCCCAACCCATAGGTTGCATGACGTTTTTGCCTTGTAAACGTTGGAAGCGAGAAACAACATCACCGATAGTGTAGTTACGAACATGACCCATGTGGAGTCGGCCGCTTGGGTAAGGGAACATAGAAAGGCAATAATACTTTTCTTTGCTCTCATCTTCAGTGGCTTTAAATACTTGGTTTTCTTCCCAGTAGGCTTGGACTTTTGACTCTATGTCTTGTGGGTTATATTGCTCTTGCATCTACGATTCCAGACTTCTTGCAAACTAATAAAAAATTGTCGATAGGATACCCCAAAAAAAGCGCTATTCACAGCGCCAAATTGGCGCTTTTTATAAATTCGCAACTAAATTAGTTTTCAGGGCAGGTTAACCTATACTGATCTAATCTGAGTGTTGATTTTTCATCATTTTTCTAGGAGCACACAATGGCTGATTATAAAACGTGGTTAACAGACTTGAGTACATGGTTAAAAGATGTAAAAGAACATGAGCTCAAGGATGCAATGGACAAGTTCATTGAATCTGAGCAGGCCCTCAAAGATTTAGGGCAAGAAAAACTAACTTTATACCGAGAATATTTAAAGCGTGATATTGACCATATCCAAGAGCATGATCAACACTATGATTCTCTTGCATGGCAAGAACTTAAAGAGTCTTTGTGGTTTGAGCTGTCGCACATTGAAGACAAAACTCAACTGGAGTGGCACGCATTAAATCAAGATTTTAAGCACAATGGGGTTTATCACCAAGGTGAATGGATAGCCATGGGCACATTAGTATGTAAGAATTGCCAACATAGTTATGATATTTACCACGCAACGCAAATTACAGCTTGCTCTGAATGTGGTGGTATTTACTTTAGCCGCAAGGCATTACAACCATAAATACATAGTGAGCAGTGCGTTTTATGTGCGCTGACACCACCCTAACATCAACGAATATGTTGGTATAAAAAGAAGTTAGAATGACGAAAAAACTGCTGCCATTATCTGTGTCGGCCCTTGCGCCGACAATTTCACTTAATCATGTGCAAACGTGCATGAACAATCCATACCCAGAAACGCTGACCTTCATTGGCCAACAACGTGCACAAAGTGCGCTTGATTTTTCACTGGGAATGGAACTACCTGGTTACAACGTATATGTAATGGGCGAGGCCGCTCATGGTCGTTTTACATTAGTAAAAGACAAGCTTGAAGCACACAGCAAAGGTCGGCCAACACCAAACGAATGGTTATACGTAAATAATTATGACGACCACCGTGAACCAATCGCGTTATTCATGCAAGCAGGTCAAAGTAAGCAACTTGCCGATGACATTGATTCATTTATCGACGAAGTACTGGATACCTTTCCGGCAGCGTTTGATAATCCAGCCTATCAGCGGAAAAAGAAAAAAATCGATCGTGAATTTAACGACGCCTACGATAGTGCAATTACCGAAGTTGAAATAGCAGCTTTGGAACAAAGCGTTGCCCTAATAGAAGAAAAAAGTGTGGTGGGGTTTGCCCCGCTTATTGATGGCAAACAGTTAAGTGATGCTGAATTTGCTGAGCTTGATGATGAATTACGTGAACAATTTTACGAAGTGATCGAAAAGCTCGAAGATGCATTAATCGAAGCACTGATTGAGTTACCACGTTGGAAGCGAGAATCTTCTGAAAAACTGCGCAATTTAAAAAAATCCACCGCAGAGCTGGCAACCAAACCATTACTTAAAGATCTTGAACACAAATACGCCGCCCATATTGGCGTACTGCGTTATTTAAAAGATATTCGCGTAGAAATTATCGATGCGGTGCTTGAGTGGCTTGATGACGAAGATGTCAGCGACGAAAACAAAGAAGACTTTGACCGTAAAGGTATGTTGACTGATTTTTTTGCGCCTAATATTTTAGTTGAGTTTAAAGAAGGTGATGCCGCACCTGTGGTATACGAGCCAAATCCGACCTTTGGCAATATATTTGGCAAAATAGAGTATGCGACGTCGCAAGGCTCGTTGATCACCAGTTACCGCTCAATTCAGCCTGGTGCATTGCATCGTGCGAATGGTGGTTATTTGATCATGGACGCCGAAAAAGTGATGGCTAACCCGCAAGTGTGGGATGGTTTAAAGCTATCGCTGAAAACCCACCAAATTAAAAATGATTTACCCTATCAAGACAGTGCCGTTGGCAGCAGTTTTACTCTACGCCCGCAGTTAATTCCGCTTGATGTGAAAATTATTTTGCTTGGCTCACGTGAATTGTATTACACCATTGGCGAGTACGACGAAGAATTTGCTGAGCTATTTAGAGTGCTCGCTGATTTTGATTATTACTTACCAAGCAGTGATAAATTACAGTATCAATTTATCACTAAAGTACTTGAGTATTGTGAAGGCACGCTAAAGTGCAGCTTAACGGAATCTGCGATGGCGCGACTGCTTAAGTTTAGTTATCGCCAAGCGGAGCACCATAATAAATTATCAGCGCGTTTTGCCGATGTATTAGAGTTAGTTGCAGAAGCAAGCTTTTATGCCAAACAAGATAACCTAAGCCTTATTGATGCGCATCATATTGATGAAGCTATTGAAGGTAAGCAATATCGCACTGGGCAAATAAGTGAAAACATGCTCAGTGATATTAAAGAAGGGCACACGTTAATTGCCACCGAAGGTCATGCGGTCGGTAAAGTTAACGGTCTAACGGTATTGCACATTGGTGATACGTCATTTGGTACACCGGCACGCATAACTGCCACGGTATATGCTGGCGCCGATGGCGTAATTGATGTTGAGCGCGAAGCCGAACTCGGCAAAGCCATTCACTCCAAAGGTGTCATGCTACTGACCGGTTATTTAGGTAATAAATATGCACAGCAGTTTAGTTTAACGCTCAGTGCTAATATCGCCATTGAACAAAGCTATGGTTACATTGATGGTGACAGCGCATCACTAGCTGAGCTTTGTGCATTGATCTCTGCTATTACAAGCTTACCTATCAGTCAATCAATCGCGCTGACCGGCTCAATTAACCAACACGGTGATGTACAAGCCATTGGCGGCGTGAATGAAAAAATAGAAGGCTTCTTTAAGCTGTGTAAAATGCGTGGTTTAACATCACAGCAAGGCGTCATCATCCCTAAATCGAACCAAGTTAACTTAGTGCTAGATGATGAAATTCTTAACGCGGTAGAGCTAGGTAAGTTCCATATTTACGCTGTTGAAACAGTTGACCAAGCGCTTAATTTATTGATGGATATAGCCGCTGGTGAACTTAAAGACGGACAATACCCAGAAAATTCAGTCAATGGGATTGCTTTAGCGCGATTAAGTGAAATTGCCGATATCGTTAATGGCGATAACGACGAAAAAGAACACGAGAAAGAGTGATTATGATCAATATTGTTTTGGCGATAATTATCGCCATTTTATGTTTTTTAATTTTTAAAAATAGTAAGAAATTAAAACAACAAGCACTTGCTAACGCACAAATTGAAGCGGATTTTTTGCGTGCGAATAGCCAGGTTGATGGGGTGTTTGAGACGGCATCGGGCCTGCAATATAAAGTTGTGCACCGCAGTGACAATGAAACTAAACCTAGCCCAACGAGTATGGTGAACGTGCATTACCATGGCACTTTAGTGGATGGCACTGTGTTTGACAGTTCAGTTGAACGTAATAGCCCGATCAGCTTTGGCTTGCACCAAGTGATAAAAGGTTGGACTGAAGGCCTGCAATTGATGAGTGAAGGGGATAAGTTTACTTTTTACATCCCTCATCAACTTGCCTATGGCGAAAAGCGAGTTGGCAGTATACCTCCTGCCTCGTTACTTATATTTGAAGTTGAATTACTTAAAATAGAGTCTTAGTTGAAAATAAATGGCGAAATAAATACATTCGCCATTTTAAACACCGTTTACATGGCTTCTAGCTTGATACCGCGTGTTTCTTTTATATATTTAACAATAAAAAATACGCTAATAAAGGCCGATAAGGCATAAAACCCATAGGCACCCGCTAATCCAATACTACCGAGCATAATCGGGAAGGTCATAGTAATGGTAAAGTTGGCAAGCCATTGTGCACTTGCTGCAACAGCTAAAGCAGCACCACGAATACGGTTATTGAACATTTCGCCTAACAGTACCCATACAACAGGTCCCCAGCTTAAGCCAAAAAACACCACAAAGAGATTCGCCATAATGAGTGCGAACGTGCCCATGTTTTCACTTAGTGCCAGTTTACCTGCTGCATCGAGGCCTGCGCTACCAAAGGTATAAGTCAATGCGCTTAAACTAATAAACATACCAATACTACCTACTAGTAATAATGGTTTTCTGCCGACTTTATCTATCAGTGCAATTGCAATAAAAGTAGATAAAATATTGGTAGTACCTGCTAATACATTGATAAATAAAGATTGCGATTCATCAAAACCCGCTGCTTGCCACAGCTCAGAGCCGTAATAAAAAACCACATTAATGCCCACAAATTGCTGAAAAACAGATAAGGCAATACCGACCCACACGATTGGGTGTATTTTCTTTTTACCATCAATAAATAAGTCACGAATACTCGGTTTTTTATCGCCATGCAGTGACTGTTTAACATCGTCTATTTGTGATTGAGCATCCTCATTGGATATTTTACCAAATACCGCTTTGGCTTTATCTAATTGGCCTTGGGCAACTAAATAACGCGGCGACTCAGGTATAAATAATACCCCCAGCAGAAATAATCCCGCAGGGACTAGCTCAGCCCAAAACATCCAGCGCCAAGCCGCCAGTTCAAGAATAAAAATACCTTCAGCGCCATTTGCCGCCGAAGCGATCAAGTAATTACTTAAAAAAGCAGCAAATAAGCCAAGTACAATCGCTAACTGTTGCAACGTCGCTAAGCGTCCACGTAAAGCCGCCGGTGCGACTTCAGCGATGTAAGCGGGCGCTAACACCGATGCTGCGCCAATACCTAAGCCACCAAATAGACGATAAAAAATAAATTCTGCGGAGCTGTCAGCAATGCCCGAACCAAACGCGCTAATGGCAAATATAACTGCAGTGATGATCATGATTGAGCGGCGGCCAAATTTATCAGCAAGTGGGCCCGCAGCGAGCGCACCAAGTGCACAACCCAGTAATACCGACGCAACATTAAAGCCTGTTGCTACACTGCTTGAGTTAAACGTTTTTCCAAGTGCCGACACCGTTCCGTTGATAACTCCGGAGTCAAAGCCAAATAAAAAGCCACCAATTGCTGCAACGCCAGATATGAATATAACATAAAGTAGAGAATGGCAGCTTGTTGGTGAAGTATGATTCGGGCTATTGATCTTGCCCGACGATAAAGGTGTTGTCATGGTGATATACCTGATTATTGTTGTTGCGAATTATATTGTTGAAAATGATTTTATCAGAGCTGACCCTTTCATAACTAATATTAAAGTTATTATTAAGCACTTCAAGTAAACCTGTCAGTTCGCAAGTTTGACCATGCTGGTTACTTGTACATATTTAAACGCTCATTATTAAAGCCCAATATACCCAAGTCATCTCAAGGTGCTAACCCCGCATCTTGGGTATACTAGCCGCTTTTAGTCTTTGGGTAATTAAGGAGTTGGTTATGTCATACAGCAATGGATGAGGCTGATGAAATAGTGCTTAAGCTTTTTTATTTTATGCCGATACCTTTATTAGGACCATTTCAGGATGAAATAATGAAAATATCACCAGCCATAAATTTGCCTAAAGCTGAGGGCTTTCAAACGAATAGTGATAAGCGATTACAGCAATCCCAAGATGATGAGCCTAAATATACGCTGTCTGAGTTTTTAGATGCCAAAGCACAACAATACAGCGATGAAGATGCCAGTTTTGCAGGCCAATATGAAAACTTAGAAAAAGTATACGACGATTTAGAGCAAAAGATTAATGTGCTGCAAGAGCAAATTAGTAAGCTCAAACAAAACCCAATCCAACGCCATCTGCAGCTAGAAAGTGGCACTGCAGAGGTGGTTAAACCTGAACAAAGCAAAGTACAGCAAAGTTTAAATATTCAACCTGAGCACACCGGCGTCAAGCGCTACAGAGAATCCCAGCAACAAGAGCAAGTAGATATCTTGCTGCACCAGCTTAATGAACTGCAATCTAAGCAAGCAGAAGTTAAGCAACAGATGATGGATATGGTTATTACTGAGCTCAAAAAGCGAGGTAACGAAGAATATAAACTTTAATCTGCAGCTGTTGCTTTATTAGTAAACGCTATTTGTTTTAACTCTATTTTAAAATTACCTTGTTGTTTCTTTGCGATCATCAGGCCTAACTGTTGAATATCATTAAAATGTAACGTTGCTTGCTGCTCTAAGATTTTACCACGGTAAGTGAGACTAAAGTCAGTTGGTGAGAATGTAACGACTTGCCATTGATCTTTTAATGTTGCAAATGAGGTTGTATACGCTGGTCCGTCTAGGAACTGACTCGTTCTTAAGCGAAGTTGATACGTTTGACCATCTCCTTTTAACCGTAAAGATATGAGATTGGCGTTTTCTTTATTGGTGTTTATTGTTGTGCGTATTGAAGCAAAGCCCCCATTATTTTCAAGAGAAACGTGGCCTGTAAAAATTAAGCTATTATCCTTCTCATAAGCTTGGCTGGTCGATAAACCTCCCATGACTGAGTCATTAACTATTTGCCAATGCAGAGTTAAATCGCCGGAACCTGATAGTAACAGCAAACTAGTTGTAGGGTTTGTTTTCATTTTTTATCGCAAAGCTTTGTTTTATAGATAAGCTCAATAATACGTATGTTTAGATAAATTGATCATTTTTTTAATAGGGAAAGCATGAATTCAGATAAATTTTTTAAATGGGTATGGAACTTAAATGGAATTATTTTATTAGTCGGGGTTTTAATTGCTACTGCGTTAATTTCAGTCCAACTTGTTACAACAGTATTTAATGATAACGACGTTGAGCCACCGGCATTAAATTTAGCAGATGATAAGAACGAAGAAGAAAAGTGGCGTTTGGGCTACCCGCGAAGAGTAGGAGAAACGGACTTTTATTATATAGAGCTTGAGTCTGAAAAGTTAACGGTTGAAGCAAGCATTCAAGCTGAAGCGGAGGTTCGTGCAATGTTCTCTTCGAAATACAAGCCAACACGCTCAAAAAATGTGATGTTTATCAATGGTAAAACAAACTATGCAAATTGGCTTTTTGATACGACAGATCAGTTGATTACTGATATTTCTCCATTGTATTTATCTGAATTTGATTCGCAGTCAAAAGCGGCGGGTATTGCCTACCATGTTATTAAAAACGACACAAATAACGACGGCCTTTTAAGCAACGAAGATAAAAGCACTTTTGCGTTAAGCAAAATTGATGGCAGTGGCTATAGCGAGGTTCTCACAGGCTACGACCGCATTCTTGAGTACACTGTTAATGAACAAGGTGATATGTTTATGTTGTTTATCGATAATGCTGACGTGTTTTCAATGCTCGTTGATTTAACTACATTTAAAGTGATTGATAAAAGGCAGCTACCTAAAGTAGGCTAAATATAGCGGCTAACTGTTATTGCTCATGAACGTTATTTACACTCTGTTACAGTAATTTGTCGAACAAAGCTGCAATCCATTTTTATGTTGTTATGATGATATAAAATAACAACATAAGGATGGTTAAGTTGAAATTACGTACTTTTTTAACCGCAATAGCAGTAGCAGTGTCACCGGCAATCTCATCGGTGGCTCTAGCTTACGAAACACACGACACGCGCTTATTGCGTTTCCCTGATATTCATAAAGAATCAGTCACCTTTGTGTATGCCGGTGATATTTATATCGCAGATATAACAACAGGTAACAGCACGCGCTTAACTGATCATATTGGTTTTGAAACCTTCCCGAAATTTTCTCCTGATGGCAGTAAAATTGCTTTTTCAGCGCAATACAATGGCAGCCGCCAAGTGTATGTAATGAACCGCGACGGCTCACAGCTAAAACAGTTAACTTACTACAATGATGTGGGTGTGATGCCACCGCGTGGCGGATTTGACTATCGTGTGCTTGATTGGACGCCAGACGGTAAGCATATCGTATTCAGAGCTAATCGGACACCATACGGTAAGCGTGTCGGACGTCCTTACATGGTGCCTGCTGATGGTGGCTTAGAGCAGCCATTGGCCATACCTGAAACGGGCGGCGGCATGCTATCGCCTGATGGCAAGCAGTATTTATACACCCCCATTGACCGCGAGTTTCGTACTTGGAAACGCAGCCGTGGTGGTCGTGCGCAAGATGTCTGGATTTATAACTTAGAAAATAATACCTCAAAACAACTAACCAGTGGTCCTGCTACTGAGCAGCAACCGACCTGGGTGCACGACAACATTTACTATGTTTCTGATAAAGAATACACCTTAAACTTATATAAACACCAAGACGGTAAAGCGCCTGTAAAAGTCACTAACCACAGCGAGTTTGATGTACTTTGGCCATCGGCAGGGCCTGATGCCATAGTGTATGAAAATGGCGGTTATTTATATCGCTTTGATGATGCCACTGGACAAACACAAAAACTGACTATTAATGTGCAGGGTAACCGTGAATACACTATGCCTTATAGCAAAAATGTAGCCGGTTTTATTGATTCAATGGATGTATCTCACGATGGCAAACGCGTGTTATTTAGTGCCCGTGGAGAGTTGTTTTCAGTGCCTGTTAAAAATGGCCCAACCCGTAATTTAAGCCAGACGCCAAAAGGACGAGAGATAGCAGCTTCTTGGTCGCCAAACGGTCGCTATGTGGCATATATGAGCGATGAAAGCGGCGAATACGAAATTTATATCCAAGACCGAGCCAATAACAACAAGGTAAAACAACTGACCAGTAATGGCACTATTTGGCGTTTTGAGCCAGTTTGGTCTCCAGATAATAAAAAATTAATGTTTGCCGATCTAAATCACAGCTTATGGTGGCTTGATATAAAAACCGGCAAGCAGCATAAAATTGATACCGCAAAGTATGAAGAAGACGGTTTAACCACCTATATTTGGTCACCAAATAGTGAAGATATTGTGTTTGTTAAAAATAACGAGAACCGTTATGCATCACTGTGGCATTACAATATCAAAGAAAAAGACCTGACTCGCTTGACTGACGATATGAGCAGTGAGAGAAACCCTGCGTTTTCGCCGGATGGTCAACAATTGTATTTTACCTCTGAGCGGGACTTTAACTTAACTTTTAGCAGTTATGAGTTTGATTATATGTTTAATAATGCCACGCGAATTTACGCGGTTGCAGTAAACAATAAAATCAAACCGTTGAATGCCCCGTTGACTGATGAAACCAGTATTGTGGAGGACAAGCAAGACGAGGCCTCATCTAAAGCGCCGAGTAATCATATTGATGGTAAAGGTTTTATGCAGCGTGCGGTGGCACTCAATGCGCCCGCTAGTAACTACGGCGTATTAAGCGGTGTTAAAGATGGGGTGTTAACCTTATCTGGCGATGAGTTAAAGCTTATCCCCAATGCCGTTGATGGCGAGATTGCCACTGTTGCTGGTGGTGTTAGTAGCTATAAAGTGTCAACAAATAGCGAGCATATTATTGCGCGTGCTGGCGATAACTACAGTGTTATTGTGCCTGCGACAAAGCAAGATTTAAAAGCTACGCAACTTAACCTTGACGACATGGTACTGAAAATTGATCCACAAACTGAGTGGGCACAAATGTACCGCGAAGGCTGGCGGACATTACGTGATTGGTTTTATGACGAAAATCATCATGGCCAAGATTGGGATGCGATTTTAAAACGTTATCAGCCAATGGCGGATGCAATTGCACACCGCGCCGACCTTGACTATGTGCTAAGCGAAATTGCCGGCGAGATTAACTCTGGGCATATTTATGTCAATTCTGGCGATATGCCAACGGCTACTCGTTTACAGCATGGCTTATTAGGCGTAGAAATTAGCGCGCATAAATCAGGCTTTGTGAAAATTGAGAACATTTTTAAAGGCGAAAACTGGCACGAAAACTTCCGTTCACCACTAAACGAGCCGGGCGTTGACGCAAGTGTTGGCGACTATATTATTGCGGTTAATGGTCGCTCAGTAAAAGAGGTGGTTAACTTTTATGAGTTACTTGAAAACACTCAGGGCAAACCTGTTGAGTTATTACTCAGTAAGTCAGCAAGTGTTAAAAATAGCTGGAAAGTGTCAGTTAAACCAGTGGCAAGCGAAACAGGTTTACGCTATTTACAATGGACGCAAAGTCGCGCTGACTATGTAGATAAACTCTCTAATGGCCGAATAGGGTATGTGCATTTACCGAATACTCATTACGAAGGTAACCGGTCACTGTTTAAAAACTTCTTACCGCAAACAACGAAAGAAGCCATGATCATTGATGATCGTTACAACGGCGGTGGTTTTATTCCTGAACATATGATCACTTGGCTGGCACGTAAGCCGCTTAATTATTGGAAACGTCGTGGTGTTGAACCGACTAAAACGCCACAGTTTGCGCATGATGGACCAAAAGCCATGTTGATCAATGGCTACTCAAGTTCTGGTGGTGATGCATTGCCGTATTACTTTCGCCAAGCTGGCTTAGGTAAACTCATTGGTACTCGTACTTGGGGTGGCTTAATTGGTATCTCAGGTAATCCAAGTCTTGTTGATGGTGGCTCTGTGATTGCCGCTACCTTTAGAATACTCGATAACGACGGTAATTGGATCATCGAAAATGAAGGCGTAAGCCCAGATATTGAAGTGATTGACCGTCCAGAGCTTATTCATGCAGGACAAGATCCTTCGGTTGAGCGTGCAGTTAAAGAGCTACTTAAAGAACTAAACGCGAACTCGAAAAAACCATTGGTTGTGCCACTGGCACCAACCGAGTTTGGTAAGTGATCAGTCAATTGTTATTACTAAAAAGCCAGCGTTTGCTGGCTTTTTTATCTATTTTTTACACTGAAGTTTTGTAGGTCGCAACGGATAGTGAAAATTGTATTAAATATACTTCATTAATTTAATCTTTAAACAACTCATCTAATTTAAAATACGCTACACCAGAGCCTGACTCAGCACTCAGCGCGCACATTTTTGCTGCAACTTGTTTGCCCGTGATAGGGCGGTATTTTCTTAAACCAGGTAGCATACATAAAATTGGCAACAATACACTGCCTAGCTTTTCACCAATACGAAACTCATTATTACGCTCGCCAAGTAATAACGATGGCTGAATAATGCTAATTTGATCAAATGCTAAAGTTTTAACCGTCTGTTCCAGTTCACCTTTCATTTGTAAATAGGCGTTACCACTATTGGCATTTGCACCACTGGAGGACACGAGCAAATAATGTTGTACGCCATGTTTTACAGCAAGCTCAGCGACTTTTAATTGATAATAAAAATCCACCTTACGTTGAGCGGCAATAGAGCCCGCGGCTTTTTTGGTGGTGCCCAAACATGAAAATAAAATATCTGCTTTAAACAGTTGCGCATGCTGGGCTAAGTGATCAAAATCAACCACATGATTAATCACTTTTTCATTTTTGTATGGTGCAGGGCGGCGAGTGAGGGTAATTACTTGGCTGATATGTGCTTGGTCAACGAGTTGCTTAACTAATTGGCTGCCGACTAAGCCTGTTGCGCCAATAACGATTGCGGTTTTGCCTATACGTATCTCACCGTGTTTGATTAAATAGTTGAGTAAGCATTGTTATGGATATTTACCTTTAAAACAATCTATTAGTTTTCCACGAGAGCAATTTTTTAAATAGCAAAGCTAGTAACTTAAACATTAATCATGGCATTATAAGTTAATCTTCCTCAGTAGATTAAAGGGGAGCCTTATCAAATAATGACAATAAAAATATCAAGGTACTTACATGAGCATTATGACATTAACGACTCAAGACAGCGTTGCAGTTATTACCCTAACAAACGGTGAAAATCGTCAAAATCCACAGTTTGCTAAACAACTAAAACAAACACTTGCAGAAGTTGCTGCAAACCAAAACCACAAAGCGCTAGTGATCACTTCAAATGATGAGAAGTGTTGGAGTTTAGGCATCGACACCGACTGGTTGTTACCTGCTATGCAAGCAAAAAAGGCTGATGAAATACGTGGTTTTATGTACGACATGGACGATGTATTTAAAACCTTACTGCTTTTCCCTATGCCAGTGATAGCCGCTATTAATGGCCATGCTTTTGGTAATGGGGCTATTTTAGCCTGCGCCTGTGACTTTAGATTTATGCGCGGCGATCGCGGCTTTTTTTGCTTCCCTGAAGTGGATTTATCAATCCCATTTTTACCTGGCATGATAGCTTTTGTAAAAAAAGCCATGCCTTACTACCGCTTTAACGAAATGAAACTAACAGGGCGTCGCGTATCTGGAGCAGAGCTGGCAATTGATCACGTTATTGAAAAAGCCTCAACCGATCAGCAAAGCTTACTTAGCGATGCGATGGCATTTGCGGCCACGTTTGATAAAAAACGCACTATTTTTGCCGAGCATAAAAAACGCTTACACAAACAGATAATTCAAATCATTGATGAAGAAAATAAACCCTTTATAGATAATTTGGCTTTAATGGTTTGATAAAAAAGTAATTTGTTAAAGCTGCTGTAACAGCGCGGAATAATGTTTAAGGACGAGAGCATAAATGAAAGTCGAACAAATAGAAGAGTTAGGGTTAACGCGTGCTGAAAGCAGGGAAGTTATTACCCCTTATGCGTTTGAGCTTGATCAAGCGTTATTGGGGTTGCCACTTGCTTCACCGACTCGCCGCGCGCTCGCGATGGTAATCGATGTAATGTTGATTTTTGTAGCAGCAAAACTCAGCGCAGCGTTAATTGCCTTTGTGGCTGCAATGGCTTTTTATAAAGGCACAGCGCAAAAGCATCTACCGAAAATGTCGATGTTTTGGCGTAGAGTACTAAAAGTCACAGCGGCGAGTATATTATTTGTAAGTTCGTTGGCCGTACTTTCCCTCGCTATTGATTTTTTTGAGGACGATAGCGCAGTGCAAATGCAAGGTATAAAGATTAATAACGACCTACCTTTAGCGATCGACGAAAAGCAACTTATCCAAGCGTATTTAGCTGACACTGCGCAAAATTGCGACCAACTCTGCCAAAACAAGGCACTGACTAATTTACGGGCTCAAGTACCGCGCCTTGCTGAAATAGAGGAATTTGAAAACCAACAGCTGACGCGGGTGCTATTGCAAATAATGGTTTCAGCTGATGGTGAGCCGTTAGATCTGGAACCCGAGATTACGCAAACGCAGCCTTCAAATAGTGTGCTGCAGTGGGGCAAGGGCATTATTCAAGATTTAGGCCTTGGCTTTGGCTGGGCTGCAGTGTACTTCACGTTATTTTCGCTGCTTTGGCAAGGCCAAACACCGGGCAAAAAAATATGTGACATTCGAGTAGTGGCACTCAGTGGTGAATATTTAAGTCTATGGGATGCGTTTGGCCGCTACGGTGGTTATGGAGCAGGGTTTGCGACTGGCTTATTAGGATTTTTACAAGTTTATTGGGATCCAAACCGCCAAGCAATTCAAGATAAAATAGCTGCAACCGTTGTAATAAAAGGTAATATAAATCAGCTGGTAAATACGCACACAATTGAAGAAGCCATTAAGGATTAAGGTTTTTTTAAACGTATGTTGTACGGTTTTACTCAAATTTCACTGCAATAGCTTGTATAATAAGCACATGTTACGCCATCTCAGGTCATAATTTATAAGGATTTTAAATTTTTATGGCTAAACCTCAGCTTTTTTGGCTTATTTTAATATTATTACTTACCTGCTTCATGCCTTGCGGTTTTCTCATCTGGTATGAAAGTGAGGATCCCGCATTTATTCCTAATGCTAATTACAATTTTATCCTCAACTGGATTTTACCCTCGTTGACGGTGCTGACGATTGGTTACCTTTTTAGCCGTTATAAGAATTTTGCTCAAGTGAAGGAAAGTTTAGATGAGCACTTTATTGCTGAGGGACGCTTAGTTAAATATTTTACGCTGCTTTTTAGTCCTGTGTTTATTTACTTTTACTTTTGGACATTCATCAATATCCCAATACAGTTATGGGCACAATACCGTTTAGCGGACTATTGGTCGCAAGAATATTTATTAGTAGAGGCAACAACATGTAATAGTGACTATGAAGCGCACTGTGTAGAGCTAAAGTTTGCCGATTTAGCAAATGAAGAAACACATTCAGTAAGATGGTATTTAGATAAAGCTGAATTATTAACGCTTAAAGATAAAAGAGTAAACCTAGTCGGAGAACAAAGTTATTTTGGCTATATTATCAATGAAATACAGTGGTAAGTTGGTTTAAAAAGGCGATTAGTAAGATTAACCCCAGTTATTGTGCTGGGGTTAATTTATAGCGAGTTTCAGCAGTTAGTCGCGTTTATGTTGACGCGAAAAATCTATATTGGGACCTTTAGGCACCACTTGGGTTGGGTTTATCATAGTATGGCTAAAATAGTAATGCCGTTTAATATGATAAAAATCAACAGTTTCTTTTACCCCGTCAACTTGATAAAGCTCGCGTAAATACTCACTTAATGCAGGGTAGCATTCGATGGTGCGCAGGTTACATTTAAAATGCCCAACATACACGCTATCAAAACGGATCAAGGTGGTAAACAGTCGCCAATCTGCTTCAGTTAATGTGTCACCCACTAAATAACGCTGCTTGAGTAAAATACTTTCTACTTTATCCAGCGCGCTGAACAAGTCATTAAATGCCTCTTCATAGGCTTTTTGTGTGGTTGCAAACCCTGTACGGTATACACCGTTATTAATGTTGTTGTATACCAGCTCATTTATTTCATCAATTTGAGCCTGCAAGTGAGCGGGGTAAAAGTCGAGCTCATTGCCTGTTAAATGATTAAACGCGCTATTAAACATGCGAATGATTTCTGCTGATTCATTGCTCACAATTTTATTTTGCTGCTTATCCCATAAAACGGGTATGGTCACTCGGCCTGAATAATCAGCTTTATTTTGGGTATAAATTTGATGCATAAATTGTTTATCAAATAACGCATCCCCAGTACTGTGATTACTTTTATCAAATGTCCACCCGTTATCAAGCATATCTGGGCTTACGACCGATACATCAATGTAGTCTTCAAGGCCTTTTAATTTTCTG
Organism: Pseudoalteromonas sp. KG3; assembly: GCF_030436385.1. Lineage (NCBI taxonomy): Bacteria > Pseudomonadati > Pseudomonadota > Gammaproteobacteria > Alteromonadales > Pseudoalteromonadaceae > Pseudoalteromonas > Pseudoalteromonas sp. KG3. The sequence continues at coordinate 1,059,356 of NZ_CP098523.1, read as the reverse complement.
AAAATCAAGGTGCGATGCGCCCATGGGCAAGCTAGCGAAACATATAAGTGGTAACGGCCTTTTTCAGCCTTAAAACCAGCTTCACCCGTTGCGCCTGCGCTGCCATCTTCGGTTACCCAGTTACGTAATTGTGCAGACTCGCGTTTAAACTCACCGTCACTTTTGTCGGTATCGTACCACTTGTCTTGCCATTTACCGTCGACTAGTAATCCCATAATTGACTCCTGTATTTTGTTTTAAAAGGTACCAAATTTACCGCTTTGATAATCACTAATTGTTTCTCGTAGTTGCGCTTGCGTATTCATCACAAACGGCCCCATGTGAGCTATCGGTTCATTCAGTGGGTTACCGGCTAAAATAAGTACCCCCGCGCCGGTTTGAGAATTAAATTTAATGTCACTGCCAGGCTCTAAAATCAGTAAGCTACCCGCCATAACAGGGCCACCTTGGTCGGTGTTGATTGAGCCGCTGTGAATATAAATCATCACCTTAGTTTGGCTAAGCGGCGGGTGAGTAAACTCAGCCCCTGCAGGCACTGTTACATCTGCCAACATGCCATTGGCTGCCAGCTCTTGCAGGCTTGAAACTTGCTCCTGCTGGTCAAATTGCCAACTGCCAGCCAGCGCTTTTAGTACAGCACCTTGGCTATTTTTATGCTCAGGCGCAGGGTGCTCGGTAGTATCTTGATACTTTGGTGGTCTGAGCTTTTCAGTGCTTGGCATATTGAGCCAAATTTGGAAACCGTGCATGCCCTCGATCGCATCTGCAAGCGGCATTTCGCTGTGAATAACGCCAAAACCGGTGCTCATCCATTGCACATCACCTGCGCGAATCGCTTTTTTATTACCCATTTGGTCTTGGTGCTCAAAACCACCTTTTATAATATAGGTAAACGTTTCTATTCCTCGATGCGGGTGCGCCGGAAAGCCACCCATAAAATCACTGTGGTCATCGGATTTTAATTCGTCGATCATTAAAAAGGGATCTAAATGTTTACCATCAAAGCCTGGAATGCGGCTGATGTTTACGCCATCACCATCTTGGGTTGCATGGCTATTGAGTTGTTTAATTACTTTCATTATTGCGCTCCGAATCGTGTATATGCTTATTTAAACACATTTAAATTAAACAACCATGGGTAAAAATAGCACTATTCATTCGTTTTAGAAGAATGCTCACGCTGTTGTTGCTTAGTTAAGTGATCGGCTACAAAGGCGCCACGTTGACCAGATTCACGGGCAGGGCCTATGGTGCTATCAAGCATGGTTTGTTGTTCAGTACTGGCATTGATGGCTGCGCCAAAAATAATAATATAGGCGCTGATATACAGCCACATCAGCATGATCACCACGCCACCCAGAGAGCCATATGTTTCATTGTATGAAGCAAATTGTGACACGTAATATGAAAACCCTAATGATGCAATGATCCACAGCCCTGTGGCCATGATTGAACCCGTTGTAACCCAACGCCATTTGGCCGGCTTTCTATGTGGTGCATAACGATAAACAAATGCTAATGCAAAATGAAAGGTGGCAGCCAATAATGGCCAAGTGAGTAATTTGATCACGAAATCGATACTGTTTTTGAGGCCTACAATATTGAGTACGATAGGCAAGATACCAATGATCAGCAATGCGACCACCGCAACAAAGATAGCGCCAAGAGAGAATAAAAAGCGTATTAATAGCGCTTTAAAAAACTGTCTTTTGTTATGTTCATGATAAGTAATGTTACAAGCGGTGATCAACGCCTGACAGCCTTTACTGCTACTCCATACCGTTAGTAGAAGCGTACCTATAGCACTAACACTCAATACTTTTTGTGATTGCTGAGTGACCTCAAGAACTTGTTGCATAAGGATTTCGCGGCTGCTTGGTGGTAATAAGGTAATGAATTTACTAATGTGTTCACTGATATCCGCTGGAGAAGTTAAATAAGCATACACTGATACGCAGGCAGCCAGAGCAGGGAAAATAGCCAGTAATGCATAGAAGGCGACACCTGCGGCAACAAACGATAAGTTGTCTTGTGACAGGCTGTGGTAAACCCGCTTACAAATATCCCACCAACCAAGTAGTGGGATGTCTGTAGGCTTATTGGCCGTAAAGCCACGCTGTTTATGTGCCATTATATTCCTTACTTAGCTTTATTATTAAGTAACCAGAGTTCAGGTTGAGTGTCTTATTTGCAGTTAAATACTTATCTATTAATGAATTTAACTGCAAGGTGCTTGCCAGCTTAAATTGGCGCTTTATTTGCAGTGTTAGGAATAATATTAATTAGCACTGCCAGATTCACGTATGTATATGGAAATCACTAATATGATTAAAAATCAATTGTTTAATTTACTATCATCACTCCGGGTTGAAGCTGACCCCGCCGTTGTCGATCCTGTTTCTTGGCAAGCTATAAATGTTCAGATTGCGCACTTTTTACAAAGTGCTTGGCAAATGTTACCTGCTCTAACTTTGGGAGTTGTCGCAATAGTCGTGTGTTATTTTATTGCCAGGCCGCTGTCTTATTTATTTGTTAAGCCCATCAGTTATGTCAGTGAAAGCCGGTTATTGCATGTTGTCACTCGTCGCTTCATTAGTATTGTGATTATTTTATTTGGTGTTTATCTATTCCTAAGGTTAGCGGGCTTAAGTGAGTTTGCCGTGGCGGTGATGAGTGGCACTGGCTTGGTGGGTTTGATTTTAGGCTTTGCATTTCGAGATATTGCTGAGAATTTTATATCAAGTATGCTGTTGAGCGTACAGCGACCTTTTCGTATTGATGATGTGATTGAAGTTGATAATCGCTTAGGCGTGGTTAAAAAAGTAACTGCACGTGCCACCACTTTAGTTGATTTTGATGGCAATCATATTCAAATACCGAATGCGACAGTGTATAAGAATGTGATTAAAAACCTGACTGCAAACCCAAAAATGCGCGGCCATTTTAAGTTAGGTATAGGCTACGATAACGACATACGTGCGACGCAACAACTTGCCGTTAGTTTAATGAGCCAACAAGAGGCCGTGTTAAATGATCCTGCCCCGCAAGTGTTACTGGATGAATTGGGTTCATCGACCATCAATTTAATCATTTATTTTTGGGTTAACAGTGAGCAACACAGTCCTGTTAAAGTAGCATCACAGTTAATGCGAGAAATGGTTAACAATTTTACTGAGCATGGTATTAGTATGCCTGATGATGCACGAGAGCGTATTATCTTAAATGCTCCAAGTGCCGAGCAACCACAAGAGCAGCAACTTCAGCCTGCCTCTGCTGAGAAAAAAACCAAGCTAGCAGCCACTCACACCGATATTGATGATGTCAGCAGTGATGCCGATGAAATTCGAGAGCAAGCTGATAGCTCACGTGATCCAGAGCAAGGCAATAATATTATATAACCCTTACTATTATGAATTTTTTGCGAAAAAGACAGTGCTGTTTTGTGGGCGTCGCGTAGATAGCGTATACTGCTGTGCTGGTAATTTCAGGCAAGCTCGGTGCTTTACGGGTATAGCTTAATTACGCCGTCTTCTTACCCCTTTTCAAAATGACACTAAATATATGAATGATTTAACAGTAGTAACCCACAATGGTAATTTTCACGCGGATGATGTGTTTAGTATCGCAGCACTTAGGCTAGTTCTTCCTGATTTTAAGCTTGTGCGTACTCGCGATACGCAGTTGATAGCGCAAGCTGATATTGTGATTGATGTAGGCGGTGAATATGATCCAGCAGCAGGGCGCTTTGATCACCATCAACGTGGTGGCGCGGGCGCACGTGAAAATGGCATTCCTTATTCGTCATTCGGTTTAGTTTGGCAGAAATATGGCTTACAACTGTGCCATGGCGATGAAAATATCGTTAATGCTGTTGATTCCTCTTTAGTATCTACCATTGATGCTATTGATTGTGGTCACGTTGAAGGGGTGTCACAAGGGATCAGTTTAAGCCAAACTATTTCTATGTTTAACCCAACGTGGCAAGAAGCAAGTGAGTTTGATCGCTGTTTTGACGAAGCGGTTGAATTTGCAATGCGCATTTTATCGCGCTTTATAGCCTCGGCCAGTGGCAGTATCAATGCCAAAGCCATTGTAGCAAAAGCGATTGAAAACGCAGACGATCCTCGCGTTATTGTGTTAGAACAATATACACCGTGGAAAAAAACAGTGCATGCGTTATCGCAACAAGCGCTGTATATGGTTTACCCATCGCACTCAGGTAAATGGATTTTGCAAACTGTGCCAGTGGAGCCTGGCTCATTCGAAGATCGAAAATCATTGCCAAAAGCATGGGCGGGTTTATCCGATAAAGAGTTTCAAACTGAAACGGGTATTGATGATGCAATGTTTTGCCATAATGGTTTGTTTATCGCAGGAGCAGAATCATTTGCAAGTACCATGAAACTGGCTGCAATGGCGTTGCAAGACCAATAAAATGGTTTGAAAAATGGGGAAGCACTCGCAGGCTTCCCCATTTTTGGTATTAATGCCTAAAGTTTTCTAGCAAAGCAGGAATACCTGGCAGCATGCCGACCATGGCCATTACGCTGGTAAGTAACACAAACATGATCAGTGGAATGATCCAGCGGCTCATATGAGTAAGTTCTGAACTGCGCTCTTTACAACCAATCAAGCCTAAGTTATCGAGCAGCATAGTTAGCGACCAGCCAAATGCGGGGTTTACTAACGTTGAAGCAAATACCACGATGGCAGCTGATTGCGTGGTTTTACCTTCGCGGGTCATTTCCATGCCAGCCTCTAACAAAGGAATAAATACCCCCACAATTAACGCTACACATAAAACGGGCTGCCAAATCGCGAGATCCATTGGGTAACCCCACACCCCAGCAATCACACAAAATAATGCAGTTAAAATTGCACCGGCGGGAATAGGGCGCTTAGCAATTGCGGCAGGCACAATATAGGTCCCCCAAGATGAGGTGAAATTAGAGCCACCTAAAATAGAACCAAACGTTTGTCTGACCGATGCACTGAGCATTGTATCGTCGATATTCATTTGTACTTTTTCAGTACGTTTTGGGTAGCTGATCTTTTGGAACACTTGGTGCCCTAAAAAGTCTGGGGACCACATGGCCACCGCAAGTATCGCAAACGGTAATACCACCACAAAGCTTTCAAGGGTGGGTAAACCTAACATCCAACCGGTGTTTTCACCCCACCAATACATTGGGTTCATATTTGGTAAGCCCGGGGCGGTTTTAAATTCAAACGGTGCGCCTAAAGCAAATGCTGTTAAGCCCCCAATCAAGCAACTCAGTGGTACAGCAAGCCAGCGCTTTTTAAAATGTTCGAGTAACGCATACAGTAATATAGTGGCCAAAATAACAATGAAAGCAATGTGGGTCATTTGGATTTCTTCGGCCCATGCAAACAGTTTTTTTACCTGTGAAATTGTGCCGATGAAGCCTAAATACAGTAATAACCCGCCGCACACCCCTTTACTGGTCAGCCGTGCCAACAAACTGCCGCCTTTACTGATGGCAAGCAGTAATCCTAATGCACCTATGAGTAGTCCGAACGCCATAGGGTGACCGCCCGCGGCGACTACAATAGGAATGAGTGGGATCAATGGTCCGTGGGTTCCCGCTAAGTTAGCGGTGGGTAAAATAAAACCAGAAAACAAGATGATAAAAATAGCCACTATGAGTAACTCATAGCGCACGTTTTCTAACACAAAGGCATCACTCAAGCCAAGCGGTGCTGCAAATGTTGCTGCAATTGCACCCACCATCACGACTTTGCCTATGGTTCCTGCCATCGCTGGGATTGTGTCTTCAAATTCGAAACGGTAATCGCGAAAAGGTAAATTAGGGCGCCAGCGCTTGGGCTGCATAATTTGCAGTTCATGCTCAAGGTAGTCATCTCGACTGGCGAACTCAGAACTGGGTTTATGAAGATTTTTATAGCTATCGGAAACGGTTTGAGTATCGCTTACCTGCTCAGCTTGGGATGAAGAGTCATCTTTTTGCGTTGTTGTCATTACTTCTCCTGCAACATAAGTTGCTTACTCAAAATAAAAAAACAGCTTTATACCCAAATCACCTCAGATGCGAGTTTGAGGTCGTTTGGGTATATAAGCTATGAATATTGAGTTGGTACAGTAAAGCAGGGACGCCACAATTACGATTAGGCAAAGGTCGAGCATGGTGTTGAAAACGGTGAGTATATTAAGTAAGCAAATTGCCAAGCATGAATGTATTTTATTTTTTTATATCATTGTTTTAATTTAATTTTAACGAGAGAAAACTGAAGGTGAACGGCGGATAAGGCCGAGGTTGGTTAACCAATTGGCTCTAAACCTTTAGTCTAATAAGCGCAGTAAAGTGTTAATAATCAATAACCAGCAGGACGGCTGTCTTGCATTATTAAATCTAACTTGGTTTGTGCTTTTTTGTAGTTTTCTAAATCAATGACTTCGATCATTTCACATTCGTCCCTTACCATTTCGCTGATCAGGCTAGGGTAGTGACGACAATCCTCTGGCCTATCTAAGTAAATACTGCAGGTATATTTATCCGCTTCATGGGGGGCTGCTTTGGGGGCAAGTTCAAGAAAAGGGCATCGGCTTAGTTTTTCCCCAGTGTGCGGGTCGTGCCATATTTGCTCATTTTTAACAAATGCGAAAATGTCAGGGTTAAAAATTTCCCACAGATCTATTTCTTCTTGCGTAGCACTGAGATCGCCATCGCCGTATTTAATACAGCATTTACCACACTGATTACATTCTTTCATAATTAACATTTCTGCAAGTTTGTGTGCTCACTATACAGCAATTGTTACTCAAGGCGGATACACCAGTCGATTATTATTGTATAAGGTCAATTTTGTTCAATACGGCACACCGATGAAAATTAATACTCCTCTGTAAATTAATTACTTAAGTACATTTATGACTTTTTCTGTGATCATCTCAATGGCATTATTTGCCTTAGCGGCCTCTATTACGCCAGGCCCAGTAAACCTACTTTCACTTAGTTGCAGCGCTCGCTTTGGGACAAGAAGCGGCCTGCTATTTATGACGGGGGCAACGTTAGGTTTTATCGTATTATTTTTATTTATTGGTTTTAGTTTGCATTTGCTGGTGGATAAACTGGTGTGGCTCACAGTTATTTTACAGTGGTTTGGCATCGCATTTTTAGTGTACTTGAGTTACCAATTATTTATCGATGATGGCACATTGAATAGTAAAGATCGTCGCCGCGCGCCCACTTTCATGACTGGAGTTATCATGCAATGGCTTAACCCTAAGGCGTGGTTGGCTTCGTTATCGGGGATTGCGGCGTATATTCTCAATGCTTTAAGTACAGAGCTTGTTACCTTTGCCAGTGCGTACTTACCAATTTGCTGGCTATCACTTGCTTGTTGGGTGTGGCTCGGTTTGCGACTCGGGCAGCATTTTCAAAGCGCTGCCAATGTGCGGTTGATGAATAAAGCACTGGCATTATTGTTGCTGGCCAGTTGTGTGTTATTAGTAATTTAAATTTACAACGGTAAGGAGCGCCGATATTGCTCAGGAGTTGCGGCAACACGTTGCTTAAATACACGTTGGAAATGTGCTTGATCACTAAAGCCACTGTCGTAGGCAATACTGGCAATTGCTTGCCCTTTTTTCAGTGCTTGCTGGCCTAACTGAATACGGCGATTTAACCGGTAAGCGTGTGGAGTCATATTAAAGTGACGTTTAAAAGCGCGTACTAAATAGCTGGTACTAAAACCAAAATGTTCACTGATGCTACTAATTGAGGTGTCATCTAAGCTGTGCTCATTTAAATAGTGGGCCACTTGATAAAGTGCGTTGGGCACGAGAAAAATTGGCTCTATTGTACGTGAGTTGCAATCTAGGTGGTTAAACAAGGCAACAAAATAGTCATTTAATTGCGTCTGCTTGGTACTAATAGGGTTGTTGGATAGCAGTAATTTGCATAGCTTGACAAAACCTTGATAGAGCAATGGCATATTAAGGGTATCTAAGTGACTATCTTGCCAGTGTGGTTCGGCTCTCACCCCTGACTCAAATAATAACTGCGCTAACCACTTTTTATCGACATGCATCATATAATACGCCCATGCAGAATTTTGCTGCGGGTTACAGGCATACACTTTATCAGGGTTCATTATTACTAAGTGACCTTGGCTGACATGATGTAGGCGGTTTTCACAAACAAACTCGCTTTGCCCAGCTAAAATAGCGCCGATTGACCATTGCTGGTGTGAATGGGGGGCATAGGTAACGCGTCGGCCATCAAGTACCTGGCGCAGCTCTATATATGGCAATGCGGGATCACGCCAAAAAGTAGGCTGTGTTGTAGGGAGCATAAAATTTACCACGATTGAAAATATGAGCTTAGCTGTTGATACATAAATCTACTCGTAATTTAAAATATTGTCTACAAAAGCAGCCCTTGATTGACGCTAAAATGCATGATTAAAGGTAGTGAGATAAATCACTAATCATGGGCTCATAAATTAATTTTGGTATTTCCAATAAACGGGGTTGCCATACACTTCGCTAAAATAATCAATACAAACACGCACATTTAGCGGTGGTTGCTTTGTGTTTGGGTAAATTGCGGTTATGTTTTGTGAGCCTACTTTTATTGTTGGTGTAAATGAACCTAAAATTGATACTAAGGTTCCAGCTGTTAGGCTTTCACCGATTAACCAGTCTGGAAATAAAACAATCCCCATGTCATTTAATGCGCTAATGAGCAGCGTTTCGGCATTATTAGAGACTAAGGTAGGGATCACTACTTGTTGCTGCCATGCTGATGAATTGTTTTTAAATAACCAACGATTTTGCCCCGATGAGCCGCGATATATTAAACCATGATGTTCACTAAGATCTGATGGCTGTTTAGGTATGCCATACTTTTTAAGGTAACCGGGAGATGCCGCCAAGTGATATGTTTGCACGCCTAAGGTTTTGCCATGCAAGGATGAGTCGCTGAGTGAGCCAATCCGGAAAATTATGTCGGCGGCATCCGTATGTGGATCAATAAAATCATCTGTTTGGGTTAACTCAACTTGAATTAACGGGTAGCGATTTAAAAACCCGCTAAGCCAAGGGGCGATGTGTTTTTGGCCGAAAAATACCGGAGCATTAATTCTGATCAAACCTTTTGGCTGACTTGCTCTATCTTGCAATTCATTGCGTACTTCGCTGAGCTGTTCAGTCATTGACCGTGCATAGCCGTGAAAAATTCTCCCCGCTTCGGTTGGCATTATTGCGCGTGTGTTACGATAAAATAGCTGCTGGCCAAGCGCGCCTTCAAGTTGCAAAATCACCCGCGAGACCATTGAAGGGGATACATTTTCACGGCGAGCAACAACAGAAAAACTCTTACTTTGATACACGTCAATAAAGAACTTTAATGCGCGGATATTAATTGAGCTAATATCATTCATTTGTGCAAATCCTGCAAAAGTGTTTTCTACATAATCCCATTTTTTACGTTGAATCACTAGGCTATGATCAATTTCTTATTAATAGGAGATTTGCATGCAGTTTATTTTGATTCTAATTGTGGTGATGGGAGGAATGGGGCTGTCTGTAGAAGCGGGTCTATTGGGCCCTTTAGGCGGCGAAGTTGGAGAGCTATGGGCTACCTTCAGTGTATTTAGTGTGGGTGCTGCGCTTACCTTTATGTTGATGCTATTTTTTAGTCCTCGCAATAGCCCGTCATTTTTCAAGCAACCATCATGGACATTATTAGGCGGCGTTTTAGGCCCGGTTTATGTCGTTATATTGACGATAACAGCACCAGTTATAGGTATTGCTATGACGATGATCGGTATTTTAATGGGGCAGATAGCGAAAAGTTTATTGATCGATCATTACGGCTTATTTGGCACACAACATCGTCAGGTCGACCGGAAACGGCTTGTCGCACTGGTTTTTATTATTATTTCATTGCTTTTGATGGCACAAGGGTAGGGGACGAAAATGACGTTAATAATGATAATTCTCGCTGTGATTGGCGGCGCTACATTAAGTATTCAAGCTGCAATTAATGCTCAGCTTGGCAGTAAAGTGGGCGTTTTTCGCTGCGCATTTTTGACTTTTTCGGTTGGTGCTTTGATCACCGGATTACTTATTTTTTACTTTGAACCTAGCCACGCGATGACATTGTTAGATGTGCCTAAATGGCAATTACTCGGGGCAATGTGTGGTGTGCCCTATATCGTGATTATGGTGTTTGCGGTACAGCGCATAGGTACTGCGGTTGCAACGGTTGCAGTTATTTTTGGGCAACTATGTATGAGCATGCTCATTGATAATTTTGGCTGGTTTGGGAATGGCATTATTAGTTTTACTCCCACTCGAATTGGCGCCATTATTTGCTTAGGCATCGCATTATATTTTATTCATGCAAGTAACAAAGCTGCAGTTAAAACTGAGGGTTAATATTTACCCAGTTGGAAGGTGCGCTGAGCCACTGCAATTGAACAATTACTTTATTAAACAGACCTTTTTGCCCTGCGATAATAAAACATGTAGTGTGATCACTTAGCATGAATCATTTTTGCGTAGAGTGTATTAGAATAGTGCGTTATTGGCCTCACATAGATTGCTTGTTTGGAATTACTTTACGCAATCAAATGAGCTGGCCATTATTTCTAACAAAAGGTAATGATAGAATGATGAATACAAAACTGTATAAGTCAGTATTGGAGCTCGCAGGTGAGCTAATGAATGCAGCGCAACAGCAACAGCAAGCGAGCTTTGATTCACTTTACGAGCAGTTAAAAGCACTGTGCATCGAACATGAAAATACTGAGAAAGATCATCCTGTTCAGTGGGAAACACTGGCTGATTTTACCGATGAGTTTGCTGATGCTTTGTTGATCTATGAAAAGGCGTTAGCTAAAGCGATAGCTATTAACGCTAAAGACTATATGTCGTCAATTGGCTATGCTATGGCAACTATGCATGTCGAACTTGGCCAAACTGATGCTGCTATTGCCTGCCTACAAGCCGCACAGATTAGTGCAAATAAAATCCCAGACAAGGCCTTAAAAGCTGAAATAGCTGAGTTATTAGACACCTTAAAATAGAGTGTTGAATGGGTTATCTGAGAGGGAGTAATCAATGGAAGTTACGCTAGGCAATAGCCCGGAATTAATTGAAATGCGCTATAGCGTAAAATAAAGGCTGCAAAGATTTAATGCGCGATGAGTTAAGAGCGAAGATCATTCAAGTTTGCAATAAAAAAATGGCGGCGAAAGGTGATAATGTAGGGTTATCATTTTATGCCTTCTTTGCAAATAAAAATGATGACCCAGAGTTATTGATGGAAGCCGCGACCTGGTGGATCCACACTCATCAATTAGACCATTTTGTTAAAGCACAAACGATTAAAACGATGGTTGAAAATAATATGTGACGGTGTGGTTTATTGTAGTTTTGGTTCACCTGAACGAGGTTAAGGGAAATTTTTAGGGGGTTATGCTGGTGGCAGATACATTTATTGCGCAAGGCTTCGGTTTTTTAAGTTTTTTTTTAGCAATGCTGTGTTTTATGCAAAAAGATGATCGCCGTCTTAAATTAATGATGATTGTGATGAATTTGAATCACGCCTTACATTTTTATTTACTCAATGCTGTAACCTCATCGTTATGCTGCTTATTTTCAGCAGGGCGAACTGCTGTCTCTATGAAAACCAAGGCAACTTGGGTGGCATGTATATTCATTATTTTAACCGCTTTGATTGGCTATTTGACGGCGCAGCAGTGGACTGATTATATTGCTGTTTTAGGTGCATGTTTAGGTAGTTACGCTTTATTTTGCCTAAGGGGGATCACCATGCGCTGGGTTTTATTTTGTGGCTCATGTTTATGGCTTATCAATAATATTATTGTTGGCTCAATCGGCGGAGTATTATTAGAAGCAACGGTTATCGTAATAAATTTAACCACCATTTACAGGCTTCATAAACAACGTGTTATGGACCCAGAGTTTACGCAGTGAAGGACTTAGCTGAGCCCTTCACTGCGTAATTTATGGGTTACTGCCTGGTTAATTCAAACATTTGATTTTCTGCACCAGCTAAGCATGTCCACTGCAAAATATTAGCGTCATCACTGGTTTTGCTGCCATCTACATCCAAACACAGTTCGCTATTGCGATTGATTATACGCCATTTACCAGAGCCCGCACTTTGGAAGCGAAACTGCTGGTTATAACTACCTGTATAGGTCCAAAGATTAATATTTTCCCCCGCGGTTGTTGAATGGGTATAAACCTCTAATCCTTTAGCTGGGGCATTGGCGGGTGAAATACGATGCCAAACACCGTCAACAGTGGTGATATTAAATTTTTGGCAATTATTATTAAGCCAAGACCATTGCCTAATATTTGCCCCATCAGCAGTATCACAATTAGCTACATCAAGTGAAGCACCACTGTGTTTTGGAGTAATTCTATAGGTACCATTGAGTAAAGTATTGGTAACGTTGCCATTAGCTCCATCACTGTAGCCATTGTAGACTTCGAACTCCGCAATTTGAGGAACACCATTGGCAGAATGAACCACAAAACTGACTTTAGATAAGTTAGTGTTCGAGAAGCTGATAACATCAGGTACTGCTCCACCATTTGCTAGTGTTACGCCAGTGTCATAATTTACTAATGACCAAGCAGTGATCTGTCCTTTAGTAGCCGCTGTTTCGATAACTCTAACGGCATTTATTGTCGTGTTGAGGTTTTTAATATTAATGCTACCTGTTGTAGACGAAGGCGACCAGTATGTAGAAGTATCACCATCGTTCACATTACCATAGCTTGAGCCACTGGCTTTTGAGCTACCATCAACACCAGCATTGAGTGCTAAGTTTTCGCCAGCAGGGGTTGGCTCAGGAGTAGGCTCAGGGGTAGGCGTTGGATCGGTAGGCGTCGTAGTACCACATTGCCCATTGGATGTTTGTAAGCCTTTGTTTGCCCCCGCTGTTGCAGCGATGATGCTCGGTATACACTGCGCATTATCAAGTTGATAGCTATAAGGAATGTTGATTGTTGTGGTGGAAGTTGGGTTCGGTCCAGCAGGGTGAAGTTTGCTTTCTTGCTGTGACCAATCGATATTATCCCAAATATTACCACTGACTTGCCAGTAACCCATGTCGTTTGTATAAAACGTACCAAGTGGATCTTTTGAATCTTTGAAGTAATTATTCTCGGCTCGCATTTTGCCACCAATACGTGGATTCATACCTGATGATACAAGTCCACTGTAATAGTTATTGTAAGCATGAGCTGTAGCATGCCTTAATAAAGGCGTGCGCGAATTGATGTTTTCATAGTAATTGTGATGAAAGGTCACAGGGCCGTTATTTTCATCGCTATCACTTGAGCCAACAAGGCCGCCACGGCCTGAATTACGTAAAATACTGTATGATAACGTTACGTATTTAGTATTACTTTTCATGTCAAATAAGGCATCATAACCTGAGCTTTCTCCTCCACTGGCTTCAAGTGTCACGTGGTCGACCCAGACATTACTAACATTCGATTCCATGCCAATTGCATCTCCACCGTTTGAAATAGGGGAGCCAGACTTTTTGACGTTTCTGACATGGACATTCTGAATAATGATATTTGAAGAAGAGCGAATATGAATGCCCAGTTGATCAAAGAGGGCACCGCTTCCTACACCGATGATAGACACATTACTAATTTCTTTCAGTTCAATTAAATCTGGCCCAGTATTACAGCTGTCTCCAGAAACTTTACTGGTATTGCCATGATTTATGGTGCCCTCAACATGGATAATAATTGGTGTGTCACTTGATGCTCGGTTACACAAAGCTTGATGAATTTGCGTGCCAGTTGTTGCATAAACAATATCACCGCCAGCTCCACCGGTTGTTCCGCCATTTGATGTGGCAAAGCCTGACGCATTCGCAAACGCACTTTGGCCATAAATTGCAGCAGTAATGGCTAAAGCCCTCACTGAGTAGTTAAAAAGTGTACTTTTACTCATTGTTGTTCCTAATAATTGTGTGTTTAGATCAAAATAATTAGATTAATTAATTGTAAAATTAGTTAACACAATCAAGTTTTTTAATGCTTGTACTGCAGTGCTACCGGTGGCATTATTGCGGTAAATATAATCTTTAGCAATATTAATTACTGATTTTTTAGTTTTTAATTCATTATTTAGGCTTGTTTTATTTGTTTCTAAATGGCTTTAATTAATTTAAATCATTATGTTATGTATTTTTTGTGGTATAAAAATAAATGACAATAATAACAAGTTTGATTTTTAATTTTTGTTTAAGAAGGTTTCATTCATGATTTCATTAAATTAACATTTGTTCCCTTTATGTTGGTGGGAAAGGGTCCTCAGCACATAAATAATAACGTTAATGCTGAGCGCTATAACAGTTTAAGGGGGCACTCTAGGATTGTTTGTGGGTATATGCTGCATGAATGCTCTTTGCAGCATTAATGTATGCAAGGGAATTATCTACACGTTGTGGCACTTTTTATATTTTTTACCGCTACCGCATGGGCATTCATCATTACGGTTAACTTTTATATCTGCAACTGGGAAAATCTCACCATCTAGATAGCGCCATAATCCTGCTTCTTTTATAAAATTTGATTTTTCATGCAGCTGGCAAAATAGATTTTGATAAAAATAACTAACGCAAAATTCAACATCCGCAGTCGACTCGTGTTGTTCGGCATTGATCACGTCTAATTGAATAAAGCGGCAGCTGTTGGCAAACTCAGTGATTTCTTTGACTGGATTTTCAGCTTGTTTTTCTTGGGCATAAGTTTGGTATATATATTTGGCATTTTTTAATGCATAGGCGGCATAGCGAGATCGCATAAGTTGCTCTGCCGTGGTTGCTTGCTCTGTGCCTAAATGAAGCTTTTGGCAGCAGTCTTGATAACTATGTTGACTGCCGCATAAGCAATTACTGTCGGTAAGTGAAGTCATGTTAAATCGTTTGATTCAAAAACGTTATTTTAACAGCTTATTGCGCCAATGCCATATCGTTACTTTGCTGGGTTTTAGTGAAGCAGTATAGCTTGGCACTTGCTTGGTCTAAGTTTAACGATAGATCAGCAATTTGATTATCTTTTACGATATCTGTCCAAGTGATCACTGCTGCAAAATTCCCATTATGCAATGCGGAGTTTAAAACATACGCTAAATTAACAAGGTGCTTTTGGCGTATTACTAGTAACTTACTGGTATCAATCGAACATGAATCAAGTAGTGCTTTACTCGGTACATGATCGGGTGCAATTAGCAATGTCCATGCATTTTGATTATTGTAATGGTGCAATACCTTTAGCAATTCAAACGTTGCTGAGATCTCATCTTCAATTTGAATTAAGTTAACTGATGCGCTTTGGTTATCTTGTTGGTAGCTTTTAACAGTTCTTACGGTAATTGGCTGTAACATAATGTTCACTCACTGGTTGTTTATACAGTATGTGTATACAGTAGTTTATACAGTTGTTTGGTGCAAGTTTTTTCTGCTAATTTTTTATACGATTTACAACCTTGGCAGGCTAATGTAAGCATGAAAGAGGTAGTTAAAATTAAATATTACTTAAAAATCAAGCGGTTAGCTTGTTTGTGGTGATGTTTGTATTTTGCACGATATGAACAGCTGGTTATCACTTTTTTATACAGTAGTTGGGATCAGATGTGAAAATTGCTGTTGATGGATCTGTTCATACAGTGTTGCAGCATAGCACTGGGCGTCTTTAAAGCGACGTGTGCTCAGATGCTTACGTAGATCTGTAAGGGCTGCTGTAGCAGGTTCATAACCTTGGCTGCTGGCTAAACTTAGCCATACTGCACCATGAAATACACTATTTGGCACGCCTTGGCCCTTGATAAAAAATAAGCCAAGATAAAATTGTGCTCGGTGATTTCCTGACATCGCTGCCAATCGCATCCATTTAGCGGCGAGGGGAGGTTGTTCATTTTTCAAATAATAGAGTGCTTTATTCACGGTGTTTTCTGGTGTATCAGCTTTAACATCACTGTGTGGGGTGCTGTTTGGTTGAGTGATAAACGATAAAACGTTATCTAGCTGTTGTTCTAAATCTAAGCCAATAGGTGAGGTATCTGTCATAGTGCCACATATATTATTGTTGTCTATTACCGCGTAAGTTTAGACTAATACAAGGTAAAATGTCCTGCTATTCTTGAAATATATGATAAAATTACACAATTATTCTTATCTACAATGAAACTCATCTATGCTTGACGCGTTATTTAAAATTAGCGACCACAATTCAACTGTGCGTCGTGAATGTATTGCTGGCCTCACAACATTTATTACTATGGTTTATATTGTTTTTGTAAACCCTGCTATGTTAGCCGAAGCGGGTATGGATCAGGGCGCGGCGTTTGTTGCAACCTGTATAGCTGCCGCAATTGGTTGTTTTATTATGGGTCTTTGGGCTAATTATCCGTTAGCGCTGGCGCCAGGTATGGGGCTCAATGCCTTTTTTACTTATGGCGTTGTACTTGGCATGGGCTATACCTGGCAGGCTGCGTTAGGTGCGGTGTTTATGTCAGGTTGTATCTTTTTGTTTTTAAGTTTGTTTAAAGTCAGAGAGTGGATCATTAATGCAATACCGTTGGTTTTAAAACAAGCAATAGCCACGGGAATTGGCGCATTCTTAGCGTTAATCGCACTAAAAAATGCCGGCATCATAGTGGCAAGCCCTGCGACTTTAGTGCAGTTGGGTGACATCACAGCTGCAGGGCCATTATTGGCAATTTTTAGCTTTTTTGTTATTGCAGCTTTGTTGTATCGTGATTTTAAAAGTGGCGTACTGATCAGTATCTTATTAGTTACTGCCATTGCATTAAGTTTAGGTTTAGTTGAGTATCAAGGAGTGATGTCTATGCCACCTTCAATCCTACCAACCTTTATGCAACTTGATTTTGCAGCGGCTCTTGAGTTGTCTATGCTCAGTGTTATTTTTGCTTTTTTGTTTGTCGATTTATTTGATACCTCAGGGACTTTGGTTGCAGTTACACAAAAAGCGGGCCTTGCTGATGAAAAAGGCAACATGCCGCGTTTAGGCCGTGCATTAAGTGCAGATAGTTCAGCAACGATTGCAGGCGCAGTGCTTGGTACTTCTACAACAACATCATACATAGAATCTGTTGCAGGTGTTTCTGTTGGTGGTCGTACAGGTTTAACAGCCGTTGTTGTTGGCCTGTGTTTTTTATTGATGATGTTTTTTGCACCACTGGCTAAAATGGTCCCAGCGTATGCAACTGCGGGCGCTATTTTATATGTGGCAGTATTGATGTTACAGAATCTCAAGTTTGTAAATTGGGATGACATGACTGATGCAATACCAGTGAGTGTAGTATTACTAATGACCCCTCTGACGTTTTCAATTGCACATGGCATTGCACTTGGCTTTATTTCGTATACGGCTGTAAAAGTATTGTGTGGCAAACGTGATGAGGTAAGTATCAGTGTGTGGATCTTAACGGCAATGTTTGTGGTTAAATTTGCGTTTTTATCATAATTCGATTTCTAACAATTACGACAAAGAAAAAGTGGTTTTACCACTTTTTCTTTGGTGCAAATAATACGTCTAAATCGTCTTGCTCTTGCTCGGCTTTTTTCTTCAGTGCCGTTGCATTCGATGCTTTTAACTCAGTACTAATGGCTTCTAAGTAACCCTCTAATTCTTGACGTTTACCAGTGATGTAGTCATCGCTATAAGCCACAGCAGATACAGTTGCGTAGGCTTTTTCAAAGTATTGCCGTGCAGAGCCCACCATGTTGGCTGAACGAGCAGAAATACCGCGTTTAATTTGGCTTTCAATATTAATTCTTAATTGTAGTTTTTCTAAACGCTTATCTTCAGCAACAAAAACTTGGCTATCTACTTTACCTTTACCGTGTTCTGAGCGAAGCACTGCGCGTATTTTTTTAATACCTTGGATCAGTGATATCAATTGCTTGTCGTTATCAGGTAACACTAAGTTTTCTGAATTAGTGGCGTCAAGTGGGTTGCCCAAACGTTCTTTTGCTTCTTTTAAGCGGTTTTTTAATTCTTTAGAATTGGGAGAAAGTTGCACCATAGTTACAAGCGCATCGTGAATACGGCGCTGCAGAATACGTAAAATATTCTCAGACATAGGGATGTTAGCGCTATTTAGTAATACGTCTTCGGATTCTCCAATGATTTTTTTTTGTTTAGTTAAATCTTTACGGCGTTCTGTCTCTTGTTTCTCTTTATGCTGTTGTACCGCACTAACCCACAGGGCAATGACGATAAGTGCAACAATCAACATAATAATAATAGAAACGATCATGGTTTAGGTCTCAGGTTTCACAAGCTAATAATTTTTATCTTACATTAAATATATGCTAACAGGGTAGTTTTGCGCGTTTTATAGCAAAAAAGAATTCACTTTCTCAGTATTTATTATTATATAGATTATGATTTTTTTTATTTTTTGGTTCCGCTAAAAGATGGCTACCTCAATACGAGGGTTTATGCTAGCCTAAGCATATCATCTTATAATTCTGATCTCAGAGAGCCTTTTTCTATTATTAAGTAGAAAATACTTGGCTTGACGCGATGTAGCATTTATAAATAAGCAGTATAACTACACTAAAAAATGCAGCCATGAAATTACAACAACTCAGATACATCGTCGAAGTCCAAAATCATAAACTCAATGTTTCAGCAACAGCCGAAAGTTTATTTACCTCACAACCTGGTATTTCTAAACAAGTACGTATGTTAGAGGATGAGTTGGGCGTGCAAATTTTTGGCCGCAGCGGTAAGCATTTAACACATGTTACTAGTGCGGGCACAGAAATTATTAATATTTCTCGTGAAATACTTTCTAAAGTAGAAGGTATTAAAGCGGTAGCAAATGAACATACTTTACCAGATCAAGGTAAGTTAAATATTGCTACTACGCATACACAGGCTCGTTATGCTTTGCCAAGTGTGATCCAAGGCTTTATGAAAAAGTATCCTGCTGTGTCATTACACATGCATCAAGGTACACCACAGCAAATTTCTGATGCGGCGGCGCGCGGTGATGCCGATTTTGCGATTGCCACTGAAGCACTGCATTTATATTCTGATTTAGTGATGCTGCCGTGTTATCACTGGAACCGTAGTATCGTGGTTGCAAAAGATCACCCGCTGGCGAAAAAAGCGGAATCTCTCACTGTGGCTGATATAGCTCAGTATCCGCTAATTACCTATGTATTTGGTTTTACTGGCCGTTCAGAGCTGGATAAAGCGTTTAATGCACAAGGACTTGAGCCGCATATTGTATTTACTGCTACCGATGCTGATGTGATTAAAACCTACGTACGCTTAGGTTTAGGCGTAGGTGTTGTCGCATCAATGGCGATTGACCAAATTGCCGATACCGATTTAGTGTGTATTGATGCCAGTCATTTATTTGAAGCGAGTACGACTAAAATAGGCTTTCGAAAAGGCAGTTTCTTACGCACCTATATGTATGACTTTATAGAACGTTTTGCGCCGCATTTAACCAAAGAACGAGTGGAAAGAGCGAGCTTATTGCGTAATCAAGAAGACGTTGATAAGTTGTTTGAAGATATCGAATTACCAGTTAAGTAACTAATTTTATAAAGAAAAAGCCGCATAATGCGGCTTTTTTATCATCCTAAAAAATTAGCATTCAATAATGTTAACAGCCAAACCACCCCGTGCGGTTTCTTTGTATTTGGTTTTCATATCATTACCTGTATCGAGCATGGTTTTGATCACTTTATCCAGTGATACTTTTTGCTCGCCACTACCACGAATAGCTAAACGTGAGGCATTAATCGCTTTGATAGCGCCCATTGCATTACGTTCTATACAAGGTACTTGTACTAGACCACCGACCGGATCGCAGGTTAAGCCTAAGTTATGCTCCATGCCAATCTCGGCGGCATTTTCAACATGTAATACACTGCCCCCGATAATTTCTGTCAGTGCGCCTGCAGCCATAGAGCAAGCAACACCGACTTCGCCTTGGCAGCCAACTTCAGCGCCTGAAATCGAAGCATTCTTTTTGTACAAGATGCCAATCGCAGCGGCGGTGAGTAAATAGCGGGTTGCAATATCGCGGTCTACTTCTTTAATAAAGGTGTGATAGTACATTAATACGGCAGGTAGAATGCCCGCTGCGCCATTGGTTGGCGCTGTAACCACACGACCACCTGCGGCGTTTTCTTCATTAACGGCAAGGGCAAATAAGTCTACCCAGTCCATTGCTCGCAGTGGATCGTTACTTACTTCAATATTGAGCTTTAAATACAAGCTCGGAGCACGGCGTTTTACTTTTAAACCGCCGGGTAAAATACCTTCGGTGCGCATACCGCGTTCAATACAGGCTTTCATTACTTGCCAAATATTGAATAGTTCATCTTTGATTTCATCTTCAGTACGCAGCGTTTTTTCATTTTTCATCATCAGGCTAGATACGCTAAAACCTGATTCTTTACACATCTCAAGCAGTTCTTTGGCACTGCCAAAAGGATACGGTGCGGGATTTTCTTCGCGAATATCCAGCGCTGCTTGTTTTTCTTTTTCAAATTCTTCATCAGTTACAATAAAACCGCCACCGATTGAGTAATACACTTTACTATGGAGTTTTTCGTCACCTTTGAATGCAATGATCTCCATTGCATTTGAGTGTTTAGGTAAGGTTTTACGACGATGAAATACGATCGCTCCCTGTTTAGGGAATTTCGCTTTATGAACTTGATTTAAATAGATAACTTGTTCGTTTTCAATTTTAGCGAGAATGTCGTCAACTAAATCGGCATCTATGGTTTCCGGGTCATAACCCGCAAGCCCTAAAATAACGGCTTTACCAGAGCCATGGCCAATACCAGTTTGGCCTAATGAACCATATAGCTCAACTTTAACGCTGGTGACATCGGTTAATAAATTTTTTTGTTGTAGTTCGTTAACGAATAAACGCGATGCACGCATAGGACCGACTGTGTGTGAAGACGACGGGCCAATGCCAATACTAAACATATCGAATGCACTGATCATAATAACTTTACTCTACTTTTACTCAGCACGATTGCTGCCTTTGAACGGTCGCACATAATAACGCGTAATTGTACCCTTGTAACCCTTTGCGACAGAGATTTAAACTGGTATGGTGAGCTGTTTTGTAAAGTTTTTTATAATGTTAGCCGTTGCCCCCCAAAGTAGTCCGTAAGGGGTTGAAAAGCCTTGTAAAGTAATTACCTTGCCGCGTCGTTCAAAATGTAAGGGTTGCCAATTGTTTACATTCGCTAAAGTATTTACGGGTAGTAAAAAACTTGCCGCAACTTCATTGTGATCGGGATGCCACTGGGTGTTTGCTGCGAGCACACCAACAAATGGCGTAATGGTGAATCCTGTAAGGGTAGAGTAATCGGGTAATTGGCCAATCACACTGACATACTCAGGAGCAATATTAAGCTCCTCATGTAGCTCGCGTAGGGCGGTGTTGCGTAAATCGATGTCACTGTGTTCATGTTTACCGCCAGGCAAACAAATTTCGCCAGGGTGATGATTTAAAAAGGTTGGACGTTTACATAATAAAATGTGCGCAATGTTGTTGATATCAATCAAGGGCAGCATCACGGCACTGGCTCGTTGAGTACCTTGTAAATAAGCATGATGCGCTGGAATGTCAGTATTAGGCGCCGTTAGCTGAAAACGAGCTATAAGCTGTTGGCTATTCAAATGGGTTACTTCAATAAAGGCAAAATTTTATTTACTTTATCGTAAGTTTCTTGGTATTCCAAATCCACTTGAGAGTCTGCCACAATCCCGCCGCCAGCCCAACAATAAATATGTTGATTATGACAGACTAAGGTGCGAATGGTAATGCTGGTATCCATGTTGCCGCATGCACTTAAGTAACCAATTGAGCCACAGTAAATACTGCGGCGATGCGGTTCTAATTCTTCAATAATTTCCATCGCGCGTATTTTTGGTGCGCCAGTAATAGAGCCTCCGGGGAAAGCAGCTTTGAGCTGATCAACCGCGGTTTTATCATCGGCTAACTGTGCTGTCACGGTGCTAACTAAATGATGCACGGCTGGAAAGCTCTCAATTGCAAACAACGAAGGTACGTGTACGCTGCCTGGCTTGGCAACTTTACCTAAATCGTTACGCAGTAAATCTACAATCATCACATTCTCGGCGCGATCTTTTGCTGAATTTTGTAAGCGAGTGGCTTGTGCGGCATCTTCTTGCGCGTCTTTACAGCGCGGCAAGGTGCCTTTAATAGGCTTAGTTTCAATGTGGCCTTGCTTGATGGCGATAAACCGCTCTGGTGAAATAGACACAATAGCGCCATCGGGGTGATTTATAAAACTAGAGAATGGCGCTTTGTTGGCTTCTCTAAGCGTACAATACGCTTGCCACGGCGAGCCTTGATATTGCGCCGAAAAGCGCTGTGCTAAGTTTATTTGGTAGCAATCACCACTTTTTAGGTAGGCTTGGATTCTGGCAAATTTATCGCTGTATTGAGCAAGGCTCATATTGGAGGACCAGTCACGGGTTATTTCAAACTCAGGATAAACAGGCACTTGCGTTGCTAACGGATCAAGATACAGGGCCTGCCTATCAATATTTGGCTGCGCGATATAAAACCAATGGCCGCGTTGTTTGTCGTAAATTAATGCGTCAGGATATAAGCCAATTGCCATTTGTGGCATGGCAATATCATCAATAGCTTGTTTTGGTAAGTGCTCAATTATGCGACCTAAATCGTAACCAAAATAACCCAGCCAACCACCACTAAACGGCAAGTCGTGCTGTGCTTTACTGTTATCAAGCTTGGCAAGCTCGCTTTGGATGACGCTGAAGCTGTCTTGCGTTGTCAATTTGTCATTAATATAGGTGTGATTATTTTTAACCTCAAGGCGTAGGCTAGGCGCTATCGCAATAAGATCATAACGGCTATTTACATGCTCGCTATTGGCAGAGTCGAGCAGTATTGCATAAGGTAAATCAGCAAAATAAGCGAAAACCTCTACACAGTTGAGCGAAATGTCTAATTGAATACAGGTTTTTTGTTGCTTTATCATCTATTTTTTTACCCTGAAAAACTGGCTCGAAACGGGCTGGGAGGGTATCATAAGTTAAAATTTTTTGGCAGCGTTTAGTGAATAACAAAGGCTGTTACAAACCACCGTCACGGTTTGATTTATGTTACGTGTATAAATACGTAAAGGTAACTTAAGGAACCCCTATGAGTACAATTCGTCAGCAAGACTTTATTGATAGCATTGAAGATGCTCTGCAATATATTTCGTTTTATCACCCACTTGATTTTGTACAAGCACTCGAAAAAGCCTATAACAAAGAGCAAAGTAAAGCAGCGAAAGATGCCATCGCGCAAATTCTAATTAACTCGCGTATGTCGGCTGAAGGTAAGCGTCCACTATGCCAAGACACTGGCATTATCACCTGCTTTGTAAAAGTTGGCATGGATGTGAAGTGGGATAAAACAGATTTAACCGTACAACAAATGGTTGATGAAGGAACGCGTCGTGCTTATTTGAACCCAGATAACCCTTTACGTGCATCGATTGTTGCAGATCCTGCTGGTACACGTAAAAACACCAAAGACAACACGCCATCTGTAGTTCACATTGATTTAGTGGCCGGAGGCGAAGTTGAAGTCATGGTGGCAGCTAAAGGCGGCGGCTCTGAAAATAAAACCAAGATGGTGATGCTAAACCCATCTGATGACGTAGCAGCATGGGTTGAAAAAACTTTACCGACGATGGGCGCTGGTTGGTGTCCACCGGGCATGTTGGGAATAGGTATTGGTGGTACAGCTGAAAAAGCAGCGGTGCTTGCAAAAGAATCACTAATGGATCCTGTTGATATCCATGAGCTTATGGAACGTGGCGCCGAAACTACGGAAGAAAAATTACGTTTAGATATTTTTGAACGTGCAAACAAACTGGGCATTGGTGCACAAGGCCTCGGTGGTTTAACTACGGTCGTTGATGTGAAAATCAAAACTGCGCCGACTCACGCAGCATCAAAACCTGTGGTAATGATCCCTAATTGTGCAGCGACTCGCCATGTTCACTTTACCCTTGATGGTTCAGGCCCTGCGAACTTAAAAGCGCCAAAACTTGAAGATTGGCCAGAAGTAACGTTTGAGGTAGGTGAAGGCACACGTCGTGTTAATTTAAATACGTTAACTAAAGAAGATACCCGTGAATGGAAAATGGGCGAGACAGTATTATTGTCAGGCACTATTTTAACTGGCCGTGATGCGGCGCATAAACGTTTACAAGATATGATCAACTCAGGCGAAGGTTTACCAGAGGGCGTTGATTTTGATAATAAATTTATCTACTACGTTGGCCCAGTTGACGCGGTACGTGATGAAGCGGTAGGCCCAGCAGGCCCTACAACGGCTACCCGTATGGATAAATTTACTGACATGATGTTAGAGAAAACCGGCATCATTGGTATGATTGGTAAAGCAGAGCGTGGTCCAGCAACTGTAGAATCTATCAAAAACAATAAGTCAGTGTATTTGATGGCAGTGGGTGGTGCAGCATACTTAGTATCTAAAGCTATCAAGAAAGCCCGCGTTGTGGCGTTTGAAGACTTAGGTATGGAAGCTATCTACGAGTTTGAAGTAGAAGATATGCCAGTTACCGTTGCAGTTGATAGCGAAGGCGCCAATGCGCATACGCAAGGCCCTGCGATTTGGAAAGCTAAAATTGAAGAGCTAGACGGTAAGTTAAAATAATCCGTCGCTGATTCTGTGCGGTATTTAGCAAATGTTAAATACCGCCGGTCAGATCTGACCAGTTTTAATAATTTCCGCAAACCTCTACATAACTCACTCTATTTAAACATATAGTATCGATTTTCTGGTTGTAATATTTACTTTACACTAAACTTGCCTTTTACGTTCACGTAAAGCTATGATGATGGTTTTTCATTTATTCTGCATTTATATTTTGTATGCCGTACTTTTTATGAATTAAATATGCTGGTTATTGGCTTTATTTCATTTTTTTATGATGTTTCTTTATTTTGATTAGTTTTATCATCTCATATAGTGGTAAGGCGCAATTTGAAGTGATAAAGTCTCGGCAATTTCAGCGTGCATACCCTCTCACGGGTTACAAATTTCGGAGTAAGATAAAGTGGCTGTGTTTAATCAAGTTGACTTTGATAACCACGAACAAGTGGTTTTTTGTGCAGATAAAGAATCAGGCCTTCGAGCAATTATTGCCGTTCATAATACTAACCTAGGCCCAGCTGTAGGCGGATGCAGAATGTGGGATTATGCCAGTGACGACGACGCAGTAGTAGATGCCCTGCGTTTATCAAAAGGTATGACCTATAAAAATGCAGTAGCACGCCTGCCTTTTGGTGGTGGAAAGTCAGTGATCATCGGTAATGCAAAAGAGATTAAATCAGAGCAGTTATTCCGTGCCTTTGGGCGTCAATTAGAACGTTTAAATGGCAGCTATTATTCAGCCGAAGATGTTAATATCACTTGTGATGATGTTGCCATTATGAATAAAGAAACCAACTACGTATTAGGCCTTGAAGGTAAAAGTGGCAATCCATCACCTTTTACTGCCTACGGCACATTTTTAGGTATTAAAGCTGCTTTACAGCATCAACGTGGCCATCAGGACCTAACCGGTATTAAAGTCGCCGTGCAAGGTTTAGGTGCCGTTGCTTATGGTTTATGTAAACATTTACATGAAGCCGGTGCAACTTTGTTTGTTACTGATATCAATCAAGTCGCGATTGACCGTGTTGTAAATGATTTTGCAGCAACTGCGGTGAGCATTGATGAAATATATGACCTTGATGTAGACGTGTATGCACCGTGTGCATTGGGCGCAACAATTAATGATGCAACGATCCCTCGTATTAAAGCGACTATTATTGCAGGGTGTGCGAACAACCAATTAGCAGAGTCGCGTCACGGTGAAATTATTCGTGAAAAAGGCATTTTGTATGCCCCAGACTATGTGATCAACGCTGGCGGTATTATTAATGTTTATTATGAAACTGCGCCAGAAGGTTACTCTGTTGAAGCGTCAAATAAACATGTTGAAGGGATTTATGCTACTCTAACTGAAATTTTTGCACGCAGTGAAAAAGAGCAAAAATCAACGCATTTAATTGCCGATGAGCTAGCACAAGAGATCATCAAAAACGGTTTATAATAGCCGAATACCAATCGTGTTAAATATTTAAGCCGATTGGTATATAGGCGTGCAATTGCACGCCTTTACTTTACCCAATAAATCCCTCACGATACGCTTACCCTAAGCTGTTTAATTTTAAAATAATGACTCCAATAGATTTAACTTCTTGGCCTCGCCAACAACATTTCTCTTTGTTTAAAGAGTTTACCCAACCTTATTTTAATGTTTGTGTACAGCTCGATATGGCAGCACTTTATCAGTACTGTAAGGCACAACAATATTCATTTTTTCATGCGTATATTTATGCAGCGCTACAGGCGAGTAATGCTTATCAGCCAATGTTGTTGCGCATCATAGATAACATGCCTTGGCAATTAACAGCGCAACGAGCCAGTGTGGTTGAACTTGCCGATGATGATACTTTTCGCTTTAGTTATTTGTTACCAAAGCAAAGCTTTGCTGATTTTCAAGTTCATGCACGTGCTGTGAGTCTGGCAACAAAACAACAACCCTTATTTTCCGAAGCGTTTGCATGCACTGAGGGACAGGCCGACTTGCTGCATATTTCAGTACTACCATGGTTGGATTTTATGAGTTTCTCGCATGCCTTTAGCCAAAGTGATAATTTTGGTATTCCTAAACTAGTGTTTGGTAAGTTTAATGCTAAAACGGGGAAAATGCCGTTTTCTATAGATGTGCATCATGCCTTAATGGATGGATTGCATGTGGCTAAGTTTATTGAACAACTGCAACGCTGTATTGATGATTTTTGTGTTTAGAGCCGTTTAGTTTAGACGTAAACAAATTGTGTTATTTAGTTAATGAAAATAAAATTAAGACTATGTTAGTATAATTACCGAATAGTGAAATATAATGATAATTAACTACCAATAAATCATTATTAATTTAGTTTGTGTTAGTGCTAAGTTGTTAGCCCGCCATAATTACAAAGGCGTTTAGTGTAATGATTCGTTCAGGTCTTTGCTTTTTCATTTTTGTTATGTTCAGTAGCCTGGCTGCTGAACAAACTCGTTTACCTCTTAATGATTATTTCGCTGAAACATGGAATACCCGCTCAGGTTTACCTCACAATAGTATTAATAGTGTTGCACAAACCAACGATGGCTATGTGTGGATTGCGACTTGGGAAGGGCTAGCCCGTTTTAATGGGCGTGAATTTAAGTTATTTACTCGCTCAGAAATAACTGGTTTACCTGATTCTGGTTTACGCAGCCTAGCCCCCCAAGCTGATGGCAGTTTGTATATTTCAGGTGCACGCGGTGGTGTTGGTCATTTAAAAGAGCGACAGTGGATTGCGCAAAATGATGCGTCAGCGATGGTCAATTACATATTAAAAACGCGCACTGGTGAAATGTGGTTAGCACTTGAAGGCGAAGGGGTGACATATCGTGAGTTTGATAATGGGCCTGAACATCAGGTTTTAGTCAATCTAAGCGCATATAGATTAGTTGAAGATGACAATGGTTTGATTTGGGCCGCTACCAGTGATGGCTTGTATCGAATTGAAAATAAAATAGCACAGTTAGTCACAGCAAATAGCGGGTTACCGAATAATTCTATTTACTCTTTATTATTAACTAAGCAAGGCCAACTTATTGTCGCTGGTGAAAAAGGTGCGTGGCGATTAGTGGGTGATATGTTTGAAAGCATCCATCAACTTGATGGGGAGTCTATTTCTAGCTTGTTACAAGATGATCATGATGACATTTGGTTTGGTACGATAAATAAAGGCCTATTTAGGCTCAGTGAAATAGGCTTAGAGCAACTGGATGCCGAGGCTGGTTTGCCGGCAAATCGTATTTTATCGTTAATGCAAGATCGTGAAAAAAGTATCTGGGTTGGCACCAACGGCGGTGTCTATCGATTACGGGAAGCGCCTTTTTCGTCATGGACAAAAAAACGCGGGCTCAACGGGGACTATGTACGCAGTGTGCTGTCTCGCGCAGATGGCAGTATGTGGGTGGGCAGTAGTTTAGGCTTAAATCGTATTATTAATGATAAAGTTGAGCTGATAAAACCCGCATTTGATCAGGATCCTTTATCCATTCTCAGCTTAGCTGAAGATAATCAAGGCAATGTGTGGGTTGGTACTTATACCAGCGGTTTAATGCGCGTTATTGATAAAAAAATCTACCCAGTCATTAATCGTGATAATGGTTTGCTTAGTAACGAAGTTAGAGCTCTTTTGTTTGATAATGAACAGCGCTTATGGGTCGGCTCTGCTGCAGGCTTAACACGTATCGATGCTGATGGTTCATTAACTCAATTTACAACCAAGCAAGGGCTACCAGGTGATTTTATTATGGCGCTTGCTCTTGATAGCCATGGCAATATTTGGGTTGGCACAGGTGTAGGTGTTGCCATGTTTAATAGCGCGCTTGGAGAATTTAAAGGGCAGGCATTTCCTAAACAATTTAATGCAAAATATGCATTTGGTTTTTACGCTCAACAAGGTTTTATGTGGATGACCACAGACAGAGGTTTAATTCGCTTTAATGTTATCACGGGCGATATTGCTATGTTGGGCCGTGAGCAAGGCTTACCGGTTGATAAGCTCTTTCAGTTAGTGGCGCAAAGCGACTTGTTTTGGCTGTCGAGTAACCGCGGTATTATTCAAGTTAAGCAGCAACAAGTGAATGATTTTTTAGATGATCCAATCAACACGAGGGGCCAAAAATTACAGTACCAGCTCTATGATGAAGGTGATGGTATGCTTAGCGCCCAGGCTAATGGTGGTTCTAACCCAGCTGCAACACTGCATAACGACGGCAGTATTTGGTTTGCGACTTCGCAAGGTGCCAGTACAGTTATCCCTGAGCGTATAAAAAAAACCACGCAAATATCACTGCCAACAGTCATTGAAAATTTATACGTTGATGGTAAAAATACCCCCTTATTATACGACGAAGAAGTCTTATTTTTACCGCCAAGTACGTCGCGGTTATCATTTCATTATGCTGGCTTGAGTTTTATTATGCCGCAGAGACTCAATTTCCAAACAAAATTACTGGGTTATAATAATGAATGGGTTAATCGTCAGCGCTTAACAATTACAGAATATACAAACCTTGCGCCGGGTAAATACACTTTTATGGTAAGAGCGGGATACCCAAATAGTCCGTGGCAAGATAATTATAAAACCGTTAACTTTGTTATTCAGTCATATTTTTGGCAAAAAACAAGCTTCAAACTGGTGATGTTTTTTTCGTTACTAGTGCTTGCATACGGCGTGTATCAATATCGTCTTTATCATTATAAAAACATTGAAAAACAGCTCACTATTCGTGTTGAGCAACAAACCAGAGACTTACAACAACAAACGGATGCATTTGCGCATCAAGCAACTCATGACCAGTTGACGGATTTACCAAATCGTCGTGCTTTTGATAGCTGGTTAGCTGATAACTTTACCGACTTTAAACAGCAAGCTTTACCTTTGGCTATTGCGATTATGGATATCGATCATTTCAAACGAATTAATGATGGCTGGTCACATATTATTGGCGATCGGGTAATTTGTGTCGTTGCTCACCTGTTAAGCCAGTGTGGTGAGAATAACGCGAGTCTTGTCGCTCGCTGGGGTGGTGAGGAATTTACGTTACTATTCCCTAATAAAACTGCGCAACAAGCCGCGCAATTGTGTGAAGAGCTACGCCAGGAAATTGCAAACTACGATTTCTCAAATATTGCCAGTGGGCTAACTGTTACGGTTAGCTTTGGTGTAGCAGACTCATTGACTGTTAATGATTATGATCGGTTACTAGCGCAAGCAGATCAGGCATTATATAAAGCAAAAAGTAATGGTCGAAATAGGGTGGAGGTAACATCTGCTGAAACATTTACTGTTGGGTAGTTGAAACCTTTGCATGATTTTTTGCAATTAATAATTGTGTGCATTTTGTACATTTTGTTTATAGCTAAGAAAACTCGCTACAGGCTGCACTATATCAGGTACATAAAATATATTTATGCAAGCATAAAAACATTTCATTAACATAATTTTAACCTTGATGCTATACCTTTTGTTCCCAGTTAGGGATTTTTACTCTGGAAAAGGAACAAAAGATGAAAAATAATATAATTAATATTGCATTAGCAAGTGCCTTAGGTGTGTCACCTGTGGTGTTTGCTGAAGGGCACACGGCAAGATCATTATAAATTGAACTTATAGAATATGTAGTGATCAGATCAAGGCATAATAATCACCTTGGTCACGTAAAATATGAGCGCTACTTTTCTGAAACACTTTAATTCAATTACCGATCCTCGCATTGAACGCTGTAAAAAGCATGAGCTTATCGATATTCTCCTTTTAGCCATTAGTGCAGTAATCTCCGGTGCACAAGGATGGGAGGATATTGAAGACTTTGGGCATCTAAAACTTGATTGGTTAAAAAGATATGGCGCTTTCAACGCGGGTATTCCAAGACACGACACCATAGCCCGTGTCATTTGTCGGTTAAAATCAGATGAAATAGAGCATGCATTTCAATCTTGGATATCTTCACTTATTGAAACCACGGGTGCTGATATTATTGCTATGGATGGAAAAACTGCACGTCGTTCATTTACAACCAAAGATAGAAAAAGTGCTTTACATACCGTCAGTGCATGGAGCTGCCAACACCAGTTAGTTTTAGGGCAAACAGCCGTTGATAGCAAAACAAATGAAATCACAGCCATACCTGAGTTACTCACCATGCTAGATATTGAAAATAGCATCATTACACTTGATGCTATGGGCTGCCAGCAAGAAATAGCGAAACAAATAATTAAACAAAAAGCTGATTATATCCTAGCGCTCAAAGGTAACCATTCAGGTATGCAGAGTGAATTAGAAGCTTGGTGGCACAAGAGTGAGCGCGAAGGATTGACCAATAGCAACTATGATAAACATACCGAAATAAGCTCAGGGCATGGGCGCATTGAAACAAGGGTTTGTCAGCAATTGCTTATTGATAAAAGCTGGTTAGATAAAATCTACCAATGGTCTGGCTTAAAGAGTGTTATTCAAGTAACCGCTGAGGTTCACGATAAATCATCAGGTACAGACACGATAGAAACGCGTTGGTATATTAGTTCGTTAGCGTTAGGTGCGGAGCAAGCACTTAATGCGGTACGAAGCCACTGGCAGGTTGAAAGTATGCATTGGATGTTGGATATGAACTTTAGGGAAGATGAATCAAGAATCCGTAAGAAGCAAGGACCCCTTGTTTTTAACGTAATGAGAAAAATAGCCATGGCGTTATTTAAACAAGATACAACTAAAACAGCCAGTATGGCGAGAAAAAAGAAAATGGCAGGGCTAGACGATGATTATCGCTCAACCCTGTTAGAATCTGGGATTAAAATGCGCTAGCCGTGCTGAAGGGCATAAGCACGATGATTTTTCGTTTACAGCTCAGTCTATTGAATCACTAAAATTAAATGCTTTACTGGTTGTTGATGATACTCAGTTTGTATTCAATAATGAATTATTGAATAAAGATTGGGATAATTTTTTTGCTCTACATGCCCCTGCACTAGAAGATAAAAAAGAGCTTATTTTGCATTGGGCAGGTTACACCAGTATTAACCCGAAAATCATTCTAGCCTTGATTGAGCAGCAAAGTGGTTTGCTGTCTAACCCTGATGCTGATTTCGCAGCTCCGTTAATAGGTTTATCTGATGAGCAGGGTTTTGACGCGCAAGTAGAAGATTTAGTAACAAAATTAAGCCAGCGGTTTTATGCTTACAAACAGTGGCAAGATAGCCAAGTGACGGCAATAACATCAAAATATACAAGTACAGCTATATCTAATCAGGCGAGTAGTAATAGCAGTACTGCAGCAACTGCGGCCTTGGTTAGTGTATTTAAAAAACGTAATAAATTGGCAGTGGATCAGGATATCGTTAATCACTCTAATGACGATTTAACCGTTTTTTTGGCCACTTTTGATCGTTTATTTCCCGAAAGTAGTGCGCAGTTACAACACTCATCAAAAAGCACAGTGCAAAGTGCTGAACAACAATTCGTTGCTGCCAGCTTTTCTATGAATTTACCTTGGCCATCTGGTTACTGGTATAGCGGTGGTGCTCATTCAAATACAGGCTCTGGTTATCCATATTCATCACTTGATTTTAACAATGGTTCGGGTAACTGGGGCAGTAATACACCATACGTACAAGCGGCTCATGGCGGCACAGTCACGCGTTTTTCATCGTGCAATATTCGTGTAACGCACTCCAGTGGTTATGCAACCAACTATTATCATATGTCTAACTTACAATATACCAGTGGTGATTATGTACAACCTGGCGCATGGCTTGGCCGTTATGCTAACAACTATAATCAGGCTTTGTGTGAAGGCGGTCAATCATCAGGCCCGCATGTACACTTCACACTGTTGTATAACGGTCAGCAGGTGTCACTGCACAATCAGTACATCAGTGGCCATCGTATTGATGTAGGTAACAGTAATTATGACGATAACTGTAACCGCTTCTATTTCGAGCGTTATGGTTATAAAACCTGCGCATGGCAGCCACTGTATCGTTAATTCTACAAGCTGTTAACCTGTATTTAGGTTAACAGCATGCCAAGGAGCCGTAGCTCCTAAATGGATATGCGGCGTTTTATTTGTAGTTAACTAATTGAATTTACCAGCCAACGGACATATTAATACTGCATAGCTTTTTAGTGGACACTCATATGGTAAATGGATTATTAATACTGGCGCTAATTGCGTTTGTGGCTGTTTATTGGCGATGGCCGGTAATTCAAAATCGACTGTGGCAAAAGAAATACCGAGATTACCGTTTAGATGACAAACAAAAATCCTTGCTACTGCGTTGTATGCCTATCTACCAAAGAATGACCGATAGCGATCGTGAGAAATTAGAGCGTCATATTGTGTGGTTTTTAAATGAGAAACGTTTTATCGGCTGTGATGGTTTACAGTTAAATGATGCCATGAAGCTGATAGTTGCAGCTGACGCATGCGTGTTAGTGCTCAACAAACCATGGCCCTTATATCAAAATGTGAAAGAGATTTTGCTTTACCCTAGTGCATATTATGCCCCACAAACGTCCCGTGACAATGCTGGGCTGGTAAGTTATCACAATACGGTACGCCAAGGAGAGTCGTGGCCTGGCGGCACTTTAGTACTGAGCTGGCATGATGTCTTAGAAGGTAACCGTTTGCCCAGTGACGGACATAATTTAGTGTTTCATGAGTTTGCTCATCAACTTGATCAAGAAACAGGAAAAACAACCGGCACGCCGTTATTAGCAAAGCAAACTGATTATCAACAATGGGGACGTGTTTTTAGCCGTGCCTATAACCAGTTAAAAACCCACGTGGCTTATAATATGCCCCATGTTATTCATAGTTATGGCGCGACTAATGAAGCCGAATTTTTTGCTGTAGTCACTGAAACCTTTCTTGAAAAACCCGCCGAGCTGCGCCATTACGACCCTGAAATATACAGTTTGTTGGTCGGTTATTATCAGTTTGACCCGATAAAATGGCATTAACCGCCAAATACCTGCGCTTTATCAGATATCGCTGGCACGGCTAGCGCATTTTAATCCCAGATTCTAACAGGGTTGAGCGATAATCATCGTCTAGCCCTGCCATTTTCTTTTTTCTCGCCATACTGGCTGTTTTAGTTGTATCTTGTTTAAATAACGCCATGGCTATTTTTCTCATTACGTTAAAAACAAGGGGTCCTTGCTTCTTACGGATTCTTGATTCATCTTCCCTAAAGTTCATATCCAACATCCAATGCATACTTTCAACCTGCCAGTGGCTTCGTACCGCATTAAGTGCTTGCTCCGCACCTAACGCTAACGAACTAATATACCAACGCGTTTCTATCGTGTCTGTACCTGATGATTTATCGTGAACCTCAGCGGTTACTTGAATAACACTCTTTAAGCCAGACCATTGGTAGATTTTATCTAACCAGCTTTTATCAATAAGCAATTGCTGACAAACCCTTGTTTCAATGCGCCCATGCCCTGAGCTTATTTCGGTATGTTTATCATAGTTGCTATTGGTCAATCCTTCGCGCTCACTCTTGTGCCACCAAGCTTCTAATTCACTCTGCATACCTGAATGGTTACCTTTGAGCGCTAGGATATAATCAGCTTTTTGTTTAATTATTTGTTTCGCTATTTCTTGCTGGCAGCCCATAGCATCAAGTGTAATGATGCTATTTTCAATATCTAGCATGGTGAGTAACTCAGGTATGGCTGTGATTTCATTTGTTTTGCTATCAACGGCTGTTTGCCCTAAAACTAACTGGTGTTGGCAGCTCCATGCACTGACGGTATGTAAAGCACTTTTTCTATCTTTGGTTGTAAATGAACGACGTGCAGTTTTTCCATCCATAGCAATAATATCAGCACCCGTGGTTTCAATAAGTGAAGATATCCAAGATTGAAATGCATGCTCTATTTCATCTGATTTTAACCGACAAATGACACGGGCTATGGTGTCGTGTCTTGGAATACCCGCGTTGAAAGCGCCATATCTTTTTAACCAATCAAGTTTTAGATGCCCAAAGTCTTCAATATCCTCCCATCCTTGTGCACCGGAGATTACTGCACTAATGGCTAAAAGGAGAATATCGATAAGCTCATGCTTTTTACAGCGTTCAATGCGAGGATCGGTAATTGAATTAAAGTGTTTCAGAAAAGTAGCGCTCATATTTTACGTGACCAAGGTGATTATTATGCCTTGATCTGATCACTACATATTCTATAAGTTCAATTTATAATGATCTTGCCGTGATATCGCTGGTAACTTGCAGCCGTTTTTGTTGCAATCATGTTCATAAGATGAAAACCGCAATAAAAATAAGCGAGAATGCAATGAAAACAATGCTTCATACAGCGATGGCTGTTGCTGTGTCATTGGCACTTTATGGCCAAGCTCAGGCAGCGGATAATAATGATGAAAAATGGCAAGTAGATGCGCCGCAAGGGCAGTTTACTGATGCGGTTATCAGTGTCTCACAAGGCACGTGGATGAATATTGATGTTAGCCCTGATGGCAAAACCATCGTGTTTGATTTACTCGGTGATATTTATACCATGCCTATGGCTGGTGGCACGGCGTTGCAGCTTACTTCTGATATAGCATGGCAAATGCAGCCACGTTTTAGCCCTGATGGAAAGCATATTGCGTTTACCTCAGATCAAGGTGGTGGCGATAATATCTGGCTAATGGATGTAAATGGTGAAAACCAAACGCCGGTGACCGATGAAACGTTTCGCCTGCTCAATAGCCCTGCTTGGAGTCCTGATGGCGATTACATAGTTGCTCGTAAACATTTTACTGCAACGCGCTCACTGGGCGCTGGTGAAGTATGGCTTTATCATAAAGCGGGTGGTAAAGGTGTACAACTCACTCAACGCGCGGATGACCAAAAAGATTTAGGTGAGCCAATGTTCTCACCGGATGGCCGTTATGTGTATTTTTCTCATGATGCAACACCGGGTAAAACCTTCCACTATTCAAAAGATTCCGTTGCTGGTATTTATAAAATCAAACGCTATGATCGGCAAACGGGTGAGATAGAAACGATTATTGATGGTGTCGGCGGTGCAATTCGACCAACCCCTTCGCCGGATGGCAAAAAGTTGGCGTATATTAAGCGTGACGACTTCCAAACGAGCCTGTATTTATATGATTTAACCAGCGGCAAACACACCAAGTTATACGATAAGCTTGAACGTGATATGCAAGAAACATGGGCTATTCATGGTGTGTATCCAACCATTGCCTGGACCCCAGATAACCAACAACTGGTGTTTTGGGCGGGTGGTACTATTCACAAACTGGATGTAAGTGACGGTGATGTAGAAACTGTGCCATTTGCAGTTAAAACCAGTAAGAAAATTCAAAAAGCAGTGCGCTTTACGCAGAACATTGATAGCGATGAATTTGCTGTAAAAATGCTCCGTAACGTGCAGGTGTCACCGGATGGTGAAACGGCAATTTTTGAAGCGCTAGGACATATTTATAAACGCGATTTAGAGTCAGGTAAAGTTAAACGTTTAACTACACAAGATGATCACTTTGAGTTGTTCCCGCAGTTTTCCCGTGATGGTAAAAAAATCGTTTATGTAACCTGGGACGATAACGAGCAGGGCGCTGTACGAGTTGTATCTGCACGCAGTGGTCGTGGTGATGCTATCACCACAGAGCCGGGTAAATATGTTGAGCCAACCTTTAGCCCTGATGGTAAAACGGTGGTGTATCGTAAAGCCTCTGGTGGCAGTATTTTAAACCCTGATTGGTCTTTGCACCCTGGTATTTATGCAGTGAGCAGTAAAGGCGGTAAAGCAGAACTTATTACTAAAAGTGGTTATCAGCCACAGTTTGCAGCAGAAAATGACCGTATTTATGTAATGAGCCCGTGGCCAAAGCCTACGTTGAGCATGGTTGAGCTGGATTCGAAAAAAATCACTAAGCTTTATGAGTCAGAGCATGCCACTGAGTTTAGAGTCTCGCCTGATGGTAAATATTTAGCTTTTGCAGAGCGCTTTAAAGTATTTGTTACGCCCTTAGTGCAAAGTGGTAAAACCATTAATATTGGTCCTAAAGACAGCCAGTTCCCAATCGAGCAGTTATCTGTTCGTGCCGGTGAGAATATCAGCTGGAGCGCCAGCAGCGATAAACTGTATTGGAGCTTAGGCCCTGAGCTTTATCATGCAAGCTTGGCAGGTTTATTTGATATAAATAAAGCGGATGACGCTGATTTTAAAGTAACAAGCGGCGATAACATTGGCTTTAGTAGCAAAATGGCTGAACCAAAAGGCATGATAGCCTTAACGGGCGCACGTATTATTACCATGAAAGGTGAGCAAGTCATTGAAAATGGCGTATTACTAACCGATGGTAAGCATATTAAAGCCGTTGGTAGCGCCGGTGATGTTAGCATTCCAAAAGGCGCCCAAGTGATCGACGTCACGGGTAAAACCATTATGCCAGGGATTGTTGATGCGCACGCGCATGGTTCACAAGCCAGTGATGAAATTATTCCTGAGCAAAACTGGAAAAACTTAGCCGGTTTATCGTTGGGTGTAACCACGATTCACGATCCATCAAACGATACCACGGAAATTTTTGCAGCCAGCGAAATGCAAAAAGCGGGAAGCATAGTTGGTCCGCGTATCTTCTCAACCGGTACTATTTTATATGGCGCCAATATGCCTGGTTATACGTCGCATATTGATTCGTTAGAGGATGCAAAATTTCATCTAGAGCGTTTAAAGAAAGTCGGCGCATTTAGTGTTAAGTCATATAACCAACCACGCCGTGAACAGCGCCAACAAGTGATTGAAGCCGGTAGAGAGCTTGAGATGATGGTGGTACCAGAAGGCGGCTCATTACTGCAACATAACTTAACCATGGTGGTTGATGGTCACACCGGAATTGAGCATTCAATACCAGTGGCAAATATTTATGATGACATTAAGCAGCTTTGGTCACAAAGTGATGTGGGCTATACGCCAACCCTGGGGGTTGCCTATGGCGGGATTTGGGGGGAAAACTATTGGTACGATAAAACAGACGTGTGGAATCATCCGCGTTTGAGTAAATTTGTGCCAAAAAACCAATTGCTACCGCGTTCAATGCGCCGCGTTAAAGCACCGGATCATCACTATAATCACTTTAATAATGCCCGCGTTGCAAAAGAGCTGCAAGATTTGGGCGTATTAGTGAATTTAGGTGCGCATGGCCAGCGCGAAGGACTTGCCGCGCATTGGGAGATCTGGATGTTTGCGCAAGGCGGTATGACACCACTTGAGGCAATTCGTGCGGCGACGCTTGATCCGGCAAAGTACATCGGCCTTGATCAAAATATCGGTTCATTAGAAGTCGGTAAACTGGCTGACTTAATGGTGATCGATGGCAATCCACTGACGAATATCCGTGATACAGATAAAGTTGATTACACTATGATCAACGGTCGCTTGTTTGATGCCGCGACTATGAATGAAGTTGGCAAAAAAGCACGTGACAAACTGTACTTTGAAGATAAGTAATTATTAGAACTAATAAAAAGCGGCTGAATAGCCGCTTTTTTTATGGCTGCACATTCATTAACTGACATAACAACTCTGGATTTTGTAAAAAGTGATTCGTTGTATGCGTGACTCGCGCTTGGCAGATCATGCCCTCTTTTAGAGTCATCAGCAGCTGCGCCAGTTGAGCGGCTTTAGCGGGCTGGTTTTGTAATTGCGCCGTTTGGCTGAGTGTATCAATTAGCAGAGTTAGCACCGCTTGTTTATGTGCTGCGCACTGCAAAGCAATAGGATGATCGGGCACAGGATATTCTGCCGCAGTATTAATAAAGAAACAGCCATTAAAATTGCCAAGCTCGGGCGCTTTATTATCTATCCAAGTTGCGATAGCACCAAATAATGCACAGGCAACGTCTAGTGGCGTTGTACTGCCTGCAATTTGCTTGCTTAACCAGGTATTAAAACGCTGATCTCTCACCTCAAGACACGCGCAGATCAACTCATCTTTACTGACGAAATGATTATAAAGCGTTTTTTTTGCAACACCTGATCCTTTAAGTATTTCATTAATGCCTACCGCATGGATGCCTTTTTGATAGAAGGCACTGAGTGCGGTATTAATTATCTGGGTACGTTTATCCATGGCTGCTCCTAGTCAAAAAGTAAGCTTGACATAAGTAGACCGACTTGTCTACACTGTCGCATGTAGACAGGTCGGTCTACTTTGTTTGGAGGTAACTATGAATTATCCGTTTTATAAAGCACTCAGTGCCGGTGTATTTTCTGCAATGACATTATTGGTGTTGGCGTATTTAGAAAGTTTAGGGAATTATGGAATTTGGTTAATGGCCCCTTTTGGTGCTACAGCGGTGTTAGTGTTTGGCGTGCCACACAGCCCGCTAGCAAAAGCAAAAAACGTGATAATAGGGCATTTTTTAACTGCGTTAATTGGTGTTGTTTTTGTGAATTTTGTGGGTGTTGAGCCAATTAGCATTGCTGTAGCCACGGGCTTGGCTATCACAGCCATGATGCTGACAGACACCATTCATCCTGCTGCCGGTGCGAACCCTATTCTAATCATGTTAAGTGGGCAAAGTTGGGATTTTCTGCTCATGCCAGTGTTGCTTGGCACTGTATTTATTGTGCTGTGCGGTACATTATCTAACGGTGCAAATAAAAAAATTGCGCAATACGTGACGCACAAAAAAACCGCTTAAAAGCGGTTTTTTAATAACAACTAAATTAGCTTACACAACACCGCGCGGTAGGCGACAATCGTGATCTTTTTCAGCTAGGTACACAATCCAAAGTTCTTCGGCTGTGTAACCTTCTTCATTCGCTGTTGTTATAGTAAATGGCGCTTTTTTAACAGCTGCTTTAGCGGGAGCTACTTTAGTTTTAGTTTTTTTAGCTGGTGCTTTAGCGGCAGGTTTGTCAGACGTTGTGCCTGATGTTAACTGCTCTGTTAATTCAGCAACTTCTGCAAGGCGTAAATTTTTGCCGCCATCGATGCTGTACCAACCAGGTTTGGTGGTGATTTCAGGTTTCTTACCGTTGGCTGCTTGATATGCAGCTTCAAAGGCATTTAATACTTCTGTTTTGTCTAGTTTGCTCATCAGAGACCCTATACGTTGTAAACACAGATTGAGAATATTTATTTATACCTATTTTTGACTTACTTTTCAATTTTTTGCGATTTTCCTTCCATTTTAGCCCTATAAACGCCAAAATTTGCACAGAATTTAACGCTAATCTGGAATAATAAAATGCAGCGCAGAGAATTTAATCACTTATTAAATACTATTTTAAAACCGGATGCTATCCAAGATTTTTGTCCAAATGGCTTACAAGTTGAAGGACGTGAGCAGGTCAAAAAAATTGTTACTGGTGTCACTGCCAGCCAAGCATTAATAGATGCTGCAATTGCTCATAACGCAGATACAATATTAGTTCATCATGGCTATTTTTGGAAAGGTGAAGCGCAAGCAATTACCGGGATTAAAAAACGTCGCATAGCTGCGCTGCTTAATCACGATATAAATTTGTTTGCGTACCACCTTCCTCTTGATGTGCACCCGGTAATAGGCAATAACGCACAACTTGCCCAATTACTTGACTTAGAGATGACTGAAGGCTTAGAGCCTGTGGCAAACAGCGTGGCGGTAAAAGGGCGATTAAAAACCCCGATGAGTGGCGAACAGTTCGCACAAAAGATAGCAAGGGTATTAAACCGAGAGCCATTGGTTAGTTTAGTACGCGATGAACCAATTGAAACAATTGCGTGGTGCACTGGCGGTGGCCAAGGGTATATCGATTTGGCGGCAAACCAAGGCATAGATGCATACCTAACTGGCGAGGCATCAGAGCAAACCATCCATAGCTCCCGAGAACAGCATATTGATTTTTTTGCCGCAGGCCATCACGCCACCGAGCGCTATGGTATAAAAGCGCTCGGTGAGTTATTGGCTGAGCAACATGGCTTTGATGTAACCTTTATTGATATAGATAACCCAGTATAACCCTGAACTTGATTTAGAGCGCTTCTGGATCAATCCAGCGGCGCACGTTTATCCACGCACTTCCTAGTACTTCATGCCAATAACTGGTAACGGCCTTGAGCACTTCTACATTTGGAATATATTGTTTGTGAGCAGGCCAGGCGGAGAAATCATAAAAATCCGTAGCGGCAGGGATCACGTCAACACCTTGGGCGTTAAATAAATTGGTTGCCCGTGCCATATGACTGGCAGAGGTGACCAGTGCCACTTTAAAATCAACAAGCGTTGGCGCTAAAAGCCGTGCTTCGTCGGCGGTATCCATGGCTGCGGGGTTTTGTTTGATGCGCGCCGCATCCATTCCTAAGCTGATGGCAGTTTGTTGCATCAAGCTACTATTGGTGACTTTTGCATAGCCACCGCCTGAAACAATAAGTTG
This sequence comes from Pseudoalteromonas sp. KG3, assembly GCF_030436385.1. Taxonomy (NCBI): domain Bacteria; kingdom Pseudomonadati; phylum Pseudomonadota; class Gammaproteobacteria; order Alteromonadales; family Pseudoalteromonadaceae; genus Pseudoalteromonas; species Pseudoalteromonas sp. KG3. Next base: position 1,018,171 of record NZ_CP098523.1, on the reverse strand, counting down.
CGCATTAGGGTAAATGTTGGCTAACCGCAGGCCTTCTATTAAGCGACTTTTAGCGCAATTACCGAGCTGACTATTGGCACTAAGTTGTGGGTTGGGATTTACGTCGCAACCCAGTACCACTATTTTATCGAGTGCTGGCTGCTGATTTGAGTGAAAGGTGTATTTTAATTGCGAACTTGGATCTATTATTTGTTGGCCAATAAATGGGGTGCTGACCAGCAGTAAAAAGCTGATTGCGAAGATACCAATATACGCGCTGAGCTTATTGGTGCGCAGCGCGATAACCAGAGCGATAAAGCACAGTATTCCCAATAACGGTAACGGCATAAGCATTGCGCCGAGGATTTTTTTTAATTCAAACATTACAGTAGCACACATAAAAGGGTTTTTTGTATGCTACTGGGTTACTGTTATTTTATCGACCGTTATTTAACTTACAGGTATTTAAAAAGTGGCGATAGACTGGATTGTCTTTCATATTCTTTTTCATCGCTAAATACATCGGCCGTGTTAAGCCCAGCGCACCCAACGGAATTGATTTTATCAGCCCTTGGCTTTCATAAGGTGTGACTAACCAATCTGGTAATGCCGCAACGCCCATTCCCGCGCTTACTAGTTGAAAAATTAATAAGCCTTGATCAACCGTTTTTAAAGTACCGTCATAGCGTGCATTTTGAATGAAATGCTTAAATATATCCTGACGTTCACGAGGAATAGGGTACGAAATAATGGTTTCGTTTTTTAGATCAAGGGCTGTGACATAGGCTTTTTTTGCCAGTTCATGATCAGGGGCAACAATGAGCTTAAGTTTAAAATCAAATAAATGTGCGTATTCAAGTTTATCTGGCTCACGAATATCTGAGGTTAATACTAAGTCCAGTTCATCGCTGAGCAGATCAGGTATAGCGTCATAACTAAAGCCGCGCTCGTAATCCACTTTAATATCTGGCCAAAAGTTATTGAATTCTTTAATCGTCGGTAGTAACCAATGAAAACAGGCGTGGCATTCTACACTTAGGCGTAATTGTGAGATTGGTTGGTTAAGACTTTCTTTCAAACGACACTTAGTCGCCTCAACGCGAGGCAGTACTTCGTTTGCAAGTTCTAGCAATAGCATACCTTGCGGAGTAAAACGTACCGGTTGAGTTTTACGTTCAAATAGTTGGCAATCAAGCTTGTTTTCTAAATCTTTGATTTGATGTGATAAAGCAGATTGAGTCAAAAATAATTCCCGCGCAGTATTCACCAAAGAACCGGTTTCTTTCAAGGTTGCGATGGTTTTCAAATGTTTTACATCAATCATCTTTAATAATTCTCATGGTAAAAGTGAGCTGAACTCAGATTGCAGACATAATACGCTTTTATTAAAGGTGCTTCAACGTCTAGATGGCTAAATAACGTCATTTTTTCACGTAAAGTTTACAAGTTCACTATAGCATTAAATTTGACAGCGTTGTCATTGTATTTTTTTAGATTATTAAAATTATTTCCATGAATTTACCTCACGTTAGAACTGAGAAAGCATCAATTGTACGATTGCAATCACGAGTGTAGATTTTAGCCATCTAAACAGCTAAATAGAGATTAGAGCATATGGCACAATTACATAACTTAGGCTTTCCGCGAATAGGTAAAAAGCGCGAATTGAAATTTGCAGTTGAATCATATTGGGCAGGTAACATCACTCAAGCAGAGCTATTAGCGCAAGGGGAGGCGATCCGCGCAGAAAATTGGGCACTGCAGGCTGATGCTGGTATTGATTTATTACCGGTGGGCGACTTTGCTTGGTACGACCATGTACTGGCTACCAGTTTATTAGTTGGTGCTATCCCTGAGCGTCATCAAACAGCGGATGGCAGCGTGGATCTGGATACCTTGTTTGGTATTGGTCGTGGCCGCGCACCAACAGGTTGTGCATGTGCAGCCAGCGAAATGACCAAGTGGTTTAACACTAACTATCATTATATTGTGCCTGAGCTTAGCAGTGATCAGCAGTTTCAATTAACTTGGAGCGAGTTATTTGAACACGTTGCCCAAGCACAAAAATTAGGTTATCAAGCAAAAGCGGTGTTATTGGGCCCTGTCAGTTACCTTTATTTAGCTAAATGTGCAGGTAAAGAGTTTGATAAATTAAGTTTACTTGAAAAGCTACTGCCCGTTTATCAACAGGTATTAGCTAAACTTGCTGCGCAAGGGGTTGCGTGGGTACAAATTGACGAGCCTATTTTGGGCCTTGAACTTGCACAAGATTATCGCAATGCATTAAAAACGAGCTTAAATGCATTAGCCGGACAAGGTGTAAAGTTGCTACTTGCCAGTTATTTTGACTCAGTAACTGCTTATTATAACGATATTGCTGACTACCCAGTTGATGGTGTGCACTTTGACTGTGTTGCAAGCGATGTAGATGTGACAACGCTTGATTTGCTATTAAGTCCATCACAAGTGCTGTCGCTTGGTGTTATCAACGGTCGTAATATATGGCGCGCTGACTTAGAAGTTGTCTATGCAAATGTAAAAGACATTGCTGCAAAGCGTGCTGATAACTTATGGCTTGCGCCGTCGTGTTCCTTATTACATACCCCAGTGGATTTAGACCAAGAGCAACAGCTTGATGATGAGCTGCGTTCGTGGCTTGCATTCGCGAAACAAAAAGGCCAAGAACTGGCATTACTAAAAGCGGCACTTGCAAGTAATGATGTCAGCGCGTTGCAAAGCTACTGCGCACCAGTTAAAGCACGTTTAACGTCAAAGCGGGTGAATAATCTTGCTGTGCAGCAACGTGTCAGTGCATTAACGGCAACAGATGGTGAGCGCAACAGCGTATTTGCTCAGCGTATCGAAAAGCAACATGCGGCGCTTGATTTGCCGCTATTACCAACCACAACGATAGGGTCGTTCCCGCAAACACAGGCTATTCGTAAAGCCCGACGTGATTTTAAAGCCGGGGAGTTATCCGCTGCACAATACCAATCGCAAATGGCGGCAGAAATTCGTTACGCGGTTGAAGAGCAAGAAGCGCTCGATCTTGATGTATTAGTGCACGGAGAAGCTGAGCGAAACGACATGGTTGAGTATTTTGGAGAGCTCCTTGAAGGCTTTGCTTTTACTCAATTTGGCTGGGTACAAAGTTACGGCTCACGCTGTGTGAAACCGCCAGTCATTTGGGGCGATGTCTCACGTGAACAGCCAATGACGGTTGAGTGGAGTAAATATGCGCAATCGCTGACTGACAAGAAAATGAAAGGCATGCTCACAGGCCCTGTGACGATTCTATTTTGGTCATTCATTCGTGATGATTTAGATAAGCCAACCATAGCTAATCAAATAGCACTTGCACTGCGCGATGAAGTGGTTGATCTGCAAAATGCGGGTATTGAAATCATTCAAATTGATGAACCTGCATTTCGTGAAGGTATGCCGCTAAAAGCCAGCCAATGGCAAGCATACTTGGAATGGGCTGCGTATGCATTTAGGGTGTCTGCCAGTGGTGTGAAAGATGAAACGCAAATTCATACGCATATGTGCTACGCCGAGTTTAATGACATCATTGCTGCGATTGCAGATATGGATGCTGATGTGATCACCATTGAAACGTCGCGTTCAAACATGGAGTTACTTGCAGCATTTGAGGATTTTGCATACCCGAATGATATTGGTCCTGGGGTGTATGATATTCACACACCGAATGTGCCCGACATTGCATGGATAAAAGCCTTGATCCACAAAGCGGCGCGAAAAATACCTGTTCAGCGCTTATGGGTTAATCCAGACTGTGGTTTGAAAACCCGTGGCTGGGAAGAAACGCGTCAAGCACTTGATAACATGGTTAAAGCAACTAAAGAACTCAGAAAAGAGCTTACCTAAATTAAAGAACATCCCCTACGATGCAAAGCCCTAACTAAACTAGGTTAGGGCTTTTTTTGCGCTCTGGTGTCTGTTTTTTTATCCTGGGCTTTAAAACCAATGTTTGCTGAGTGCTTTAATAGCATGATATTGCCGATAATAACTGCCAGCACAACAATGATAATAAGGACTTGCCAAATTTGCATGATTTTTTAATGACCAATTAATTTTCACTGAGTTTAGCAGCTATTATACACTTTAAAAACGCCGAGCTAACGACAGCGAAATAAAGTCAAGGCCAGGGTTTGGACTTTTAAATCCCGCATTTGAATAATGTAAATAGCGTAGTGCGGCCTTAGTTTTTCCAAAGTCAGCAACCAACCCAAGGCGGTCTTCAAATTGGTAGTGGGTGCTTACATTTTTGCCTGCAAAGTGAGTGTCGTTAATTAATGAAACACCAATTCCAGCTTCAAAATACAGGGGAATGCTTGCAACTGATCCGATCGGGTATTGAAATACCGGCGACAAAGCCAGCACTGTATTGGTCTGGTGATTATTTTCAGCGCCATATTGCCATAAGTTAATACTTGATTCTAAGTAAACATGGGTGTTTTTAAATAGCGTCTGTAGAGACTCAGGATGATACTGATAGGCTAATTTTATCCCTTTTACATCACCTTCACCTTGAATGTAATCAACCGCATAGCCATGAGGGGAAGGTTTATTATCGCTGGCATACGAGAAGCAACTGAACGTCGCAATAAAAACTAAAATTGATAAGGTGTATTTTTTAAATAACATATGAAAAAACTCTTCGAGTGATAAATGTGTTATTTACAAAATAAGGGCGCGAAGAATGCTAATTCAAGGAGCATAAATTCACAAACTCTGTGCATTTATGCAAGAGTTTAGCTAACAAGATGAAATAAAAAGATTAAATTTATTGGTGTCAGTTTGGCATTAATAAGGTGCTATTTTGAGGCTTTTTAATCTCTTATGAACAGCGTAAATTACACGCTAAGATTTACTCAGGACTTATCAACAATGATTTTACTCAGCCGTTACTTTTTATTTATCTCACTTCTTTTTAGTGCTTCGTTGTTTGCGCAGGCTCAACCGTCGCCACATCAGTTACTAACCCAAGTTGGGGATCAGCTGTTTAGCGAAATTGGCAAAATAAACAGCCAAGGTACTGCAAGTAAAGGTGACATGGCAAAAGTTGTTGATAAGTTTCTAATGCCAAATATTGATGTGAAATTTGTATCGTATAAATTATTAGGCAAGCATATAAAAGGGATTGAGCGCGAACAAGCGACTGCTTTTATCAGTGCGGTGGAGCATTACTTAACCACGACATACGCAAGTGCATTAATGAAATACACTGGTCAAGAAATAAAGTTTGAAGAAAGCAGCGACACAACGGCTGGCGATTTTGCAACTGTGAAAACACAAATTATCGATAAAAATGCGCCGACCATTGATTTGCATTTTAAGCTTCGCCAAGGCAAAGATGGCAGCTGGAAAGTTTATGATATTGTTGCTGAGGGAATTTCATTACTGAGTACAAAACAAAAAGAAGTGATCCAACGAATTTCAGATGTTGGATTGGATCAAGTGACAGCTGAACTTAATAGTAAGTAACCTTTCCCATGTACGTCTCCAACCTAAAGCGGCACGCTGTGAAAACACCGTGCCGCTTTGTTATTTTCTTTTAAAATCACATTGTTTGTCTATAGCGTGTGGTTTTGGGTATGCTAGAATAATCGACATATTAAGCGCAGTGTCAGTTTGTGGTTGTTATAACTAGACATTGACTTATTTCCCTAGCATTTCAGACACTGGAGTTGTGTTTTTTTAATGGAAAATGTACTTATTTGGCCGAAAGAATACCCGTTGTTAGTCAAAGGACTTATTGAGCAAAACGGTGCCTTTATTTTAGATGCTTTAGATGCATGGCCTGCCTGTCGCTCGACCGAAGAAGACGATGGTGTATGTACTACTGTGCTACCACCCATTTATTATTTAACGTGGTTAACTCCCCTTGAGCCGTTTGAAGAATGCTTTTTTCAACATATTTGTGAATATGATGAAGCTGCCCAAGAATATATAAATGCAGCGAAAAGTTATTACTTTGAAAACGAGTATACACATGAAAGCTTAGTGTTATTACTTTGCCAGCGGCTTGAGAAGTATGCAGCTGTTGCTGCGCAAACGACTATAAAAACCCCTATTACATTACTCTCTCAGTTATTTTCAAAACGCTACTTTACAATTATTGAGCATGCACTTAATGCGGGCAGTAAAATGAGCGCAGAAGATGTGTTAGCGTTATGGAAAGAAGTTGATTTTAGAGAGCGTTTAAGCAGCTTTATTCCGGACTCCATTGATGATGTAAGCGCACTGAGTGATTTAGCTGCGCAAAAGGTGGCTGGCGGAAAAGATTACTTTACCTTGCTGACTCAAGTATCACCAGATGTTGACTCTGTTGTGCTATTAGAGCAAGCACTGTTGGCGCATTTAAGTGTCGATACGGCAAAGCAAACAATGGCAATGCGTTTTATAGAGCAAGGAGCAACAGGCACACTTGCTGATGAAAACGGTAAAACCGCTTTTATGTGGGCGGTTGAAAAAGGCTTTGTTAATTTAGTACAAACTCTTTTAAGTAAACAAGATAAAAAGCAACGAGATACACTTGGTAATAGTGCATTGCACTATGCCGTACTTGCAAAAAATGAACCGTTGATGGTGCTATTATTGAAATCCGGCTATGATTTTCGCGCGCGAAATAGTGATGGATTAAGTTGCTACCGATTAGCTGTTAGCATTAAAGCAACTCAGTTAGTTAAGTGTCTAGAACGTGATTTTGGCATTAAAGAATTATCGCCCGATGGGCAATTTTCGCGAATTAAAAAGGTACATGGCTTACATGCGATAGTGACCTTGTTATTGCCATTACAGCTGTTTTTCTTTTTTGATGATTCGATTTCAATTAAAAGTGAATTGACTCTGTGCTTAACCATGTTAGCGATTGTCTGTTTTTTCTTTGCCATGAGTTTAAAGCGCTGTGCACTTTATCCACACATCAAACACCCTTGGGGGTTGTTTGTATTACGCTGTTTTTCGTTTTTTAGTTTGATAGCACAATTGGGTTTAGCGAGTATTGTTGCACTAGCCACGCTAAGTGAAGTGGTATAACTCACCTGAATAAAAAACGCGCCAATGGGCGCGTTTTTTATTATCTATGATGGGTTAACGATTTTTTCTATCGTATTCTTGCTCGGCTTTCTCTTGCGCTAATTCATCTTTTAATTTACGAATTTTCAGTCCTAATTCTTGACCGCGATGACGTGCATAATAGGTGCAACCAATAAACATCATACTAGCAAATAATAATTCGAGTAACACCCAAAGTAATTGATCTTGTGCTACCCACAGCAATGTAAAGCCGTGAATAAAGTAGAACATAACAATGAAGTTAGCCCATGCGTAGGTATATGGTTTATCTTGAATGATGCCTTTGAGTGGTAATAATAGCGGTAAAATATACACCACAAAGATAAAACCATTACTGTGGCCTTCTCGGGGGGCAATCAAAAACAACCAAAGTGGCATTAGCAGTAATAGGCCAACATAGCCAATAATAGCAATGCGCTGAAAGCGAACCGTGAGGGCTTTTTTCGGCGTTAATTGTGGGTTTAAATCGCTTTGCGATGTCATTGTAGTTTTCTCGTGATTTTAACTAAGCGTTGGCCAACGCTTTGGCAAATTTTAATTTCGTCTTTACTCAATTGAGCGCTATTTTGTGCACCAGCCACATGACTTGCGCCATACGGAGTACCACCGGTTTGTGTTGCAAGTAATTCAGGTACTTCGTAAGGTACACCCATCAGCATCATACCATGGTGTAGCAGTGGTAAAGACAAGTTAAGTAAGGTTGCTTCGTTACCGCCATGCATACTACTTGAAGATGAGAACACACACGCTGGCTTATCGATTAATTGCCCTTTTAACCAAATATCGCTGGTGGTTTCCCAAAATGCTTTCGCTTGTGCGGCCATCATGCCAAACCGAGTTGGGGTGCCAAAGGCTAGACCATCACATTGAATTAAATCCTCTTTGCTGATCACAATATCGTGAGGTGCTCTTTGTTCAAATGTGCGCAGTAATGCAGTGGCGCCTTGGCACTCAATCGATTCTGCAATCTCATGAGCCATGGCCGCAACAGCGCCATGACTTGAGTGATACAAAACAACAATAGTGGTGCTCATTAAAGTACGCTTAATACGTTTTCAGGTGGGCGACCTAACGCGGCTTTATTGTTGTTAACAACAATTGGGCGTTCAATTAACTTAGGGTGAGCTTGCATAGCAGCGATTAAGGCTGTTTCATCATGCTCATTTTTAAGGTCTAGCTCTTTGTAGATATCTTCTTTAGTGCGCATTAATTCGCGTACCGATGAAAATCCTAACTGCTGAACTAAGGTACTGATCTGCTCAGTGCTGAGCGGTGTTTTTAAATATTCGATGATATCTGGTTGAATCGATTTTTGTTCAATTAGGGCCAAAGTTTCACGTGATTTTGAACAACGTGGATTATGAAAAATAGTAACAGACATAGTAACAATCCAATTAGATAAAGTAGGGTTATTTTAGGGCAAGCAGCGCGAGACTTAAAGTCTCGCGAGCTCTTTTTGCATTTGTCGGTATTGAGTTAATAGTGCTTTGAGGCGTTGTTGTTTAATTAGCTCTTGAGGCTCTACAAAGTTGAGTGCTTTTTGAACTTCGTCGGCGGCTTTTAAATAAGCACCGTATTGTGCTAATACTTCGGCATTCGATTCATGGTAAGCGGCCAAGTTTTCTTGTTTTTTGTAAGCGTTGGTGAGTAATTGCAGGCCGAGGTTATGTTCAGGTTTTTCCAGTAAAAATGACTTTAAAATTGAAACTGCAACATCATATTGCTCAGCTTCTATGGCAGCATTGGCGTAGTTTAACGTGATGACTTGATTGTTAGGACGGTTGACATGCAATGCCGCTAAAAACTTTACTGCCTCAGCGGCTTTATTTTGTGCGATTAATAAATCTGTATGCGTATCTATATAAAATAAGTTTTTAGGATCCGCCTTGAAAAGCGGCTCTAGAATAGCCGCGGCTTCATCGAGCTTTTTTTGATCAAGTAAGCTAATACCTAAACCATAATTAAGCGCGGTTTTATTATAAAAACTGTTTTCACGAATGAGCTTTCTAAAAAAGTTCTCCGCAGCTTCCGGTTTTTGGTGGTATCGGGCAATGACACGACTTTTCGCTAAATTAAATTCTAAACTATCAGGAAGTTGACGTTTTTCAAACTGTTGTGCCCGCAGACGAACATCAGACACTCGACTCTCAGGTAATGGGTGAGTCAGTAAGAATGCGGGTGGCTTGTATTTGTAGCGAATTTGCGCCGCAAGCTTTGTTAAAAACTCGCTTGATGCATAGGGATCAAATCCTGCGTTATTGAGTGTCTGCATGCCAATGCGGTCAGCTTCTTGCTCCGCAGAGCGACTGTGAGTTAATTGACTAAATGCACTTTGCGTTTGACTGGCAGAAATAATAGCAATCCCCGCATCTGGTGATACTACGGTGGCTAAAATACCAGCAATCATACCAGCGATTGTCATCGCGCTGTTATCTTGTTGTTGCTGCATGCGACGGGCAAGATGGCGCTGTGTTACGTGCGCAATTTCGTGGCCAAGTACAGAGGCAAATTGGCTTTCGTTATCTGATTGCGCAATTAAACCAGTATGAACACCTACATGACCGCCATAAAATGCAAAAGCATTGATTTCAGGGTTGTTGATCCAAAAAAATGAGAATGGAAAACGCACATCATTAGCACTGGCTACGAGTTTTCGGCCAAGTGTACTGAGGTATTCATCAAGTACCGGATCGCTTACAACAGGGGATGACCCACGAATTTGCATCATCATTACTTTGCCGATAGCTTGCTCTTTTTCAAGCGGCAAGGCTTGCAATGCGGAAGTACCAAGATCGGGTAATGTAAAACTCGATTGTGCCTTTAATGGCTCACTTACCAGCACACTAACTGTTAAAAGTGCACTGAATAATGTAATAAAGGCTGATTTTAGCTGCATTTTATTCCTTGTTATGGTTTTCACCGAGCATCAGCTTGGCAATGTCGATTTCGTCACTGCATGCTCTGCTGTCTCGTTCGCATAATTGATATAACTCTTTGATTGTGACCCCATCTAGCTTTACAACGTTCAATTCTCTTTGTAAAAAACTAATGATTTTATGCACTACCTTGTGTGCATGCAGAATAAGCGCTTTATCTGCTTTATCGCCACGCTCAAAGTAAAAGCCTATAAATTTGTGTAATTGATTAATACGGATCAAGCTTTTCATTGACACTGGATCCCACTCAGTGAACTCCATGAAGCGATTATCTTTTACGTATTTGTCTATTGTAACGTCTTTTGCGTAAGGCAGTGTCCATAATTCAAAACCACGGTCAGTAAACACTTGATGCAACGCAATTCGCGGCTTATTTACGCAGTGAATTTCTCCAGAAGCGTCTTCATGACCTTCTAAGATATCGAGATTCCAATTGCGTTTATCAATAATTTTTTTCACTGCATTATCAAAACCGTGCTCTAATATCCCCTCTGATTCACTGACAGACGATGCAACCAAGTGGTAGAAGGGCGGAAGCTCGCCCCAATTAATTTGTTTTTTATACCAGTTAATTTCTTTAAGAGTTGGATTACTGGGTAGTTGCGCTTTATTATGCGTACCAGACATTAACTTATCCTTACTACAAACTATGCTATAAGGATAAACTATTGCGGTGCGTGTTTTAAGAAAAAGTTATACTTGTTATCAACACCGCTGATATGAGACTTATTATTCATTTTTATAGAGCTGATAATTGGTTATGCTAGAACAAGATTTGCGTGACTTTAAATGCCCGCAGCAATTTATTCAGTTTAAGCTGGCTTTGCGGGAAGCGGTAAAAACCGCGCAAGCTATTAAATTTACTTTCTTGGCGCACCAATCGACCCAAGATATTGAGCGCTTTTTGCAAAAAAATCATTATCCTTACAAATTAGAGCAACAACATGGGTTGTTAATCGTGGAGCTTAATCGTGTTTGAATATGTAAAAACGTGGTACGAAAGGAAGTTCTCAGATCCACATTCTGTTACTTTATTGCTTTTGCTACTCGCTTTAATGGCGATGTTTTATTTCTTTGGTGCGTTTATTGTACCGGTATTAATTGCCTTGGTAATTGCTTATTTACTGGATTGGCCGGTAGCGCATTTAGAGCGATTTGGCTTACACCGATTTACTGCCACAATTATTGTGATGTTAATTTTCTCGGGGCTGATGTTGACCTTAGTGATTGGTATGGGTCCAGTACTTTGGCAGCAAGCAAGTAACTTAGTGCAAGAAACCCCGCATATGATTGAGCAGGGCAAGTCATTTTTATTACGCCTTCCAGAGCAATACCCAAGTTTAATTACCGCGGAGCAAGTGCAGTCAGTGGTGACGAGCGTGGAGAGCAAAGCGATTGAGTTTGGTCAGGTATTGTTATCGATGTCTTTAACGTCATTAAAAGATGTGGTTGCTTGGTTGATCTACCTAATTTTGGTGCCATTGTTAGTATTTTTCATGCTTAAAGATAAGCTCGAATTGGTCACTAGTGCAGAGAAGTTAGTACCTAAACAGCGTCGTTTAATTCTGCAAGTGTGGCATGAAATGAACCAACAGATCATGAATTACATTCGCGGTAAAGTATTTGAAATTTTGATAGTAGGTACCGTTTCGTTTATTGCATTCACTATTTTTGACTTACGCTATGCGGCGTTATTAGGTGTACTCGTTGGTTTATCGGTATTGATACCTTTTGTTGGGGCAGCGCTTGTGACAATCCCTGTTGCTGCGGTGGCACTTTTTCAATTTGGTTTAGAAACGCAATTTTGGACTATCTTAATTATCTACGGTGTTATCCAGGCACTGGACGGTAATGTGCTAGTACCGTTATTGTTTTCAGAAGCGGTTGATTTAAACCCGGTATTTATTATTGTCGCTGTATTGTTTTTTGGCGGTTTATGGGGGTTTTGGGGAGTGTTTTTTGCAATCCCACTGGCTTCCTTAGTTAAAGCATTACTTAATGCTTGGTCAACGAAACATGACGAGCATGCGGGCGAGCAAAACCAGCTTTAGTCGTAAATAGCATAGATAACGCACTTGAGAGACTAATTGATTATTACGCAACCCATTAATTTTATGTAGAATGGGTTATAAGATATATCTTTTAGTAATATGGTGCGTTTTTTAATGTCTGATTTATTATTTCCTACTGACACTGGTTCACAAATTTACCTTGATGCAAACGCAACGACCCCTGTGCTGCCTTGCATAGCTGAGGTTGTATCGCATACGATGCAAATTTGCTTTGGTAATCCTTCTTCTTCTCATATTACCGGTATTCAAGCTAAACATTTACTAGAGCAAACACGCCAAAAAGCGCGTGATGTTATTGGTGCCCAGCAGGGCGATATTTTATTTACTTCAGGGGCTACCGAAGGTATTCAAACCGCGGTGGTTTCTACGCTAATTGCCGCAAAAAATCACACTATTAAAAACCCTGTTTTATTATACGGCGCAACTGAGCACAAAGCGGTACCAAATACTCTAATCCATTGGAATGCGGTATTGGGAATTAACGCCACTGTGCTTGCGATCCCCGTTTCGAGCGAGGGAATTTTAGATTTAGACTTTATTGCCCAACATGCCAGTGATGCCCTGATGATTTGCACTATGGCTGTTAATAATGAAACCGGTGTTTATCAAGATTTAAATGCTATTGAAGCTGTGATCCGCAGCCATAATACTGACGTTGCCTGGATGGTTGATTGTGTACAAGCACTGGGCAAAACGGCATTAGCACTAAGTGATACCAGTATTGATTACGCGCCGTTTTCAGGCCACAAGCTGTATGCACCAAAAGGTATTGGTGTATTGTATATTCGCCAAGGCAGTGCTTACACGCCTTTTATCGCCGGTGGCGGGCAAGAAAGTGGTATGCGCTCAGGTACTGAAAACTTACCGGGTATTGCTGGGCTCAACAAATTGTTTTCTTTATTACTCGATAAAACAAACGACACCTTTAAATCACTTGATGTGTTGCATAGTTACCGTGAGCAATTACAGCTGGCGCTTGTGGATACCTTTGGTAGCTTAACATTTAATCATGCCTTTGAATTGTCAGTGCCTACGACTTTAAATTTCGCGGTTGATGAGTTAAGTAGTAAAGAGGTGATGGATTTATTTGATGCGGCCGGTATTCGTATCAGTGGGGGATCTGCGTGTAGTTCTGGTGCAAACCGCAGTTTTGTACTAGATGCTATGGGCGTGAGTGATTGGCGCAGTGAAAATGCAATTCGCTTGTCATTTGGACCTGCGACGACACAAACTGAAATTACCACGGCTTGTACTCGTATTCGTTCACTTAAAGCGATTTTACAAGCAAACTGTTTAGTGGTGTCTGACTCATCAGTACCGAATCAAGAGGTGTGTGCGTTAGGGCTAACCCAATTTAGACACCAAGGAGCATGCTGTTGGCTTTATGTCAGCGAAGATAAGCAAGCCGTGATCATTGACCCGATCGTAGAGCTTATTCCACGTCTTGAAAAAATAGTGCATACCCAAAATCTAACCGTAGCGGCAATATTAGACACTCATGCTCATCAAGAGCGTTGTGGCGCAACTGTATTATTAGCTCAAGCGCTACAATTTAGTTTTGAGGACGAAAATCAGCTAGGTTGGCCTGTTTCAAAGAGCGTGATTGAATTGCCTGAGTGCATTATTGAGCGGGTAGCAACTGCTGGGCATAGTGAGGATAGCGTTAGTTATTTACTTAGATGCAATGCATCTAAGCAAGTGCGTTTTTGCTTTTGCGGAGATTTGCTTCTACCAGCAGGACTAGGTAATACTGCTATTGATGGCGGCAATGCGTTTGCGATGGCGCACTCATTACGTCAATTATCCCAATGCTTAGATAGTTCTACAGTGATCTGCTCAGGTCACGATTACCAACAATGCTTTGCGATTAACTGGCAAGTACAGCAACAGCAGACACCGTTATTGAAGGCATTGTTAAGTAATGAAATAAGCGATGGCGAATTTGCACAGCAAAAACACCAAAGTGATGAATCAAATCTATCTAAATTTGCAACCTTGTGTGGCTATGCCGATAGTTTACAGCAAAGTACTGCGTACGAACTAAATGCCGCACAGGCAAAAGACATGTTAGCCATAGACGACGTTTATTTAATTGATACACGTGAACCTTATGAACATGGTGCGAATAATATTTCTCAGCAATTTGCAATTAATCCCGCACGCGTAATGAATATACCACTAAGCAGAATGGCTAACGCATTAGTCGATGGGCAATTAAATTCACACGGAAAATATATATTACTCTGTCGTAGTGGCAATCGCTCAAAACAAGCGGCGACTAATTTATCTCAGCTTGGTTTTTCGGATGTGTATAACCTCAGCGGCGGTATGGCATTACTTTAGTTCGGACTTAAAGGTAAGACACAATAAAGGCGCTTGTAAGCGCCTTTATTGTTTTCAATCGTATTGCAAGGTTACTGTTTGGGGCCTGAACTTTCACGGATAACGATTGAAGGTGTAAATGAGGTAATGATGTCTTTATCCTGATTGCGAGCACCACGGGTTTTTGTAAATAGCAATCGTGCTGCGTGTTGAGAAATTACATCATTTGCTTGATGGGCCGTAGTGAGTTTAGGCCATGTTTGGCGTGAGAAGGGCGAATCCTCAAAGCCAGTAATAGATAATTGCTCAGGAATCGCAATCCCCATTAAACGTGACGCAAATAAAGCGCCTGCGGCCATTTCATCATTGCCCCCTAAAATTGCAGTGATCGCCAGTTTGTTGTCATTGGCTAATAATGCTTTTGCGCCTTCAACACCTGACTCAAAAGAGTATTTACCGTCATAAATAAATTCACTGTTAAATTGAGTATTATGATCTGCCAGTGCTGCTTTATATCCTTCCAGACGCTCTGATGTTGATTTATGCTCTTTATCACCACAAATAAAACCTATATTTTCATGGCCATGTGTTAATAAGTGAGTGGTGATCTCGTACGCCGCTTTATAATCGTTTACATAAATACAGGTATCTTGATCATCATCAGTTGGTCGTCCTGAGAGCACTCGCACGTAGTGAATGTTTAATTCATCCAACAAATTAGTGATGCTGCTTTGCTCTGATAACGGCGGAGTAAGCACAAGTCCGGCTAGACGTGAGCGCTTTATCATAGTGATAAAATCTGCTTCCATGTTTGCATCAGTGTATGTACATGGATGGATCACCAATTCATAGCCTTCGTCTTTACAGCGAGATAACACACCATTTTGCATATCAATCACATAATACGCATTGGGGTTGTCATAAACTAAACCGACAGTAAATGATGATGTACCGGCTAGATTACGCGCCGCAAGGTTAGGTTGATAATTCAATTCATTGACAGCTTCCATGACTATATCGTAAGTTTTTTTACGAACAGAGGGTTCTTTATTAATCACCCGAGAAACTGTTTTCATTGAAACTCCTGCGAGTTTCGCTACATCATTTATAGTTACTTTCATAGAGTTACTTTTAGGTTATAGTTTTAGTGTTGTCTTGTGCCTGTGATGAGTCCTCCAGAGTAGACTTAGCAAAGTACTATTCATTAATTCTTCATCAAGACCAGTTAGTGTATCTAATGTTCAGTTAAATTAGCAGTAAAATAATTGAGATAATTTTTATGATACCGGTGTCAAATGAGCAAAAGTGCGTTATTATCTGAACTATAAAATATAAAAGTAGCTTATTGATAGCGTTGTCATTTTAACTTATCGTTAACCTCGTTTGTAGGTTAATACGCTATCAATTCACTTTATTTATATAAAAATAGCTATAAATCAGTTTGTTGCAAGTTTAAGGGGATGTTAAAAAATGAGTTGTCGTTCACAGTTAGCTAGTTGGCAAGCATTACAAAAAAGTGCGAATAAGATGAAGGAAACTCATCTTAAAGATTTATTTGCCAATGACAGCACACGATTCGAGCAATTTTCGACTCAAATCCCTGGTGTTTTATTTGATTATTCAAAACAACTGATTGATAGCAGTGTGCTCGCACAGTTGATTTCTTTAGCACAAGAGTGCGATATCACCGCTTGGCGTGACAAAATGTTTAGCGGTGAAAAAATCAATATCACCGAAGATAGAGCGGTGCTGCATACTGCACTGCGCAATCGCAGTGCCTCATCATTAGTTGTAGATGGCGAGAATGTAAGTTCGGTGGTTAATGCTGAATTGCAAAAGATTAAATTGTTCGTTGAAAAAGTACGCAGCGGGCAATGGTTAGGTTATACCGGTAAAACAGTTAAAGATGTGGTGAGCATTGGTGTTGGTGGCTCGAACTTAGGTCCGCAAATGGCCACGGAAGCACTAAAAAGCTTCGCAGACGATACTCTTAACGTGCATTACGTCTCAAATGTAGATGGTGTACAGATTGCGTCAGTATTAAAAGAAATTGACCCAGAAACGACCTTGTTTGTGATTTCATCAAAAACCTTTACTACATCTGAAACCATGAGCAATGCTAAAACAGCGGTTGCATGGTTTTTAGAGTCAGCCAATGACAACCAAGCGATTGCTAAACACTTTGTTGCAGTGAGCACTAATTTAGAAAAAACAGCAGCGTTTGGTATTGCAGATGAAAACGTATTCACTATGTGGGATTGGGTAGGCGGTCGCTTTTCATTATGGAGTGCGATAGGATTACCAATTGCATTGTACTTAGGCTTTGAAGCGTTTGAGGCTATCCTTGAAGGTGCATTTGAAGTTGATGAACACTTTAAAACTGCTGAATATCAACAGAATATTCCACTGTTGATGGCGTTGCTAAGTGTGTGGAATACCAGCTTTTTAGGTTTCGATTCACAAGCAATCTTACCTTACGATCAAGCATTACACATGTTGCCAGCTTATTTGCAGCAAGGTGAAATGGAAAGTAATGGTAAGCATGTAAACTTTGCGGGTAATAGTGTGCCGTATACCACAGTGCCAATTATCTGGGGTATGACAGGTATTAATGGTCAACACGCCTTTTATCAGTGTTTACATCAAGGTAACGTTGTTGTTCCAGCTGATTTTATTGCGTCAATTAAACCGCAAGTTAATGTTGGTGGGCATCATGATATTTTATTATCGAACTTCTTTGCGCAAACTGAAGCGATGATGATGGGTGTCGATGCACAGCAAGTACGTGCTGATTTAACTGCTAAAGGTAAATCTGAAGCTGAAATTGCAGAATTGTTGAACCATAAAATTCATCAGGGTAATCGTCCAACGACATCAATGCTGTTAGATACGGTTGATGCAAAAACAGTGGGTCGCTTAATTGCCTTGTATGAACATAAAATTTTCTGCCAAGGTATCATCTTAGAGATCTGTTCATTTGATCAATGGGGTGTAGAACTTGGTAAAGGCTTAGCGTCAAAAATTGAAGCTGAGTTATTGGATGACAGTGTAACTCATCCGCATGATAGCTCGACAAATGGCTTAATGAGCTATTATAAACAACGTCGCGAACAGTAAAAAATTCGCACAGTACAATCAAGTGTGCTGTGCAACCAAATACCTTTGAACGGGTAGCGCTGGAGTTCTTAGGGCCTGTATATTTGTGAGAGGATATACAGAGCCCCTAAGACTCATTTAATTACCAGTTTAATATGAGTACAGCTGGATCAATATTCAGCAATAAAAACAAGCGAATTCAACAGGCTTTTTCTCGAGCACGATGCCAAAAAGCTGACATCATCTAAACAATAAGAATGTATGCCTGTACTATCAATAGCAGATAGTCGACAACCGGGCATAGCAAACGTAGAGAGTAAATTATGCTAAATCCTTTTGATATTGTAATTTTTGGGGGCGGTGGTGATCTTGCATTACGCAAATTATTACCTGCAATGTATCGCGCATATCAAGAAGGCAACCTTCCACAAGGTTCACGTATTTTACCGACGGTTCGTGAAGAAAGTAAACGTGCGGAATACGTAGAAACAGCTCACCAAGCATTAAAAGAGTTTTTAAGTAAAGGTGAGTTTAACGCTAAAGATTGGAAAGCATTTTCAGCGTGTTTAGTACCAGTAGTCACTAACGTTACCGAAGCTGATGATGATTGGGATAAATTAAAAACTATCCTTGATGAGCACGATACAGATAAATCGCGCGTGTTTTATTTATCACTGCCACCTGCTGTTTATGGCAGTTGCTGTGAAATACTATCAACGAAAGGTTTGATCACCCCTACATCACGTGTCGTTGTAGAAAAACCCATTGGTTATTGTGGTAGTTCGGCTGAAGAGATCAATGCAAAAATCGCTGAATACTTTAGCGAAGAGCAAATTTTCCGTATCGATCATTACCTAGGTAAAGAAACGGTGCAAAACTTAATGGCACTGCGTTTTTCAAATTCATTATTTGAAAATATGTGGGATGCTAAGTCAATTGATAATATCCAAATTAGCTTATCGGAAACCGTTGGCCTTGAAAGCCGTGCTGGTTTTTACGATAAAGCCGGTGCTTTACGTGACATGGTGCAAAACCATTTATTGCAATTATTATGCTTAGTAGCGATGGAATCGCCAAATAAGCTTAATGCAAACAGCATACGCACTGAAAAGTTAAAAGTATTAGAATCATTACGTCCGCTGGTTGCAACAGATGTTGATGAAAATATCATTCGCGGTCAATATGTCCCTGGCGATTTAGCGGGTAAAATAGTACCTGGTTATTTAGAGGAGTTAAACGAAGGTTCAAGTAAAACAGAAACCTTTGTAGCTATTCGTGCGCATATTGATAACTGGCGTTGGGCGGGTGTGCCATTTTACCTGCGCACAGGTAAACGCATGGCAAAACGCTGCGCTGAAATTGTGGTTGAATACAAAAAAGTATCTCACAACGTCTACGATGATAACGTTGGTAAAATTGAACCAAATCGCTTAGTTATTCGTCTGCAACCAGAAGAGACAATTCAATTAACTTTAATGTCTAAACGCCTAGATAATCTTGAGATGCAGTTAGAGCCAGTGACAATGAATATTGAGCTTTCACAAGCTTATAGTAATGGTTTTCACTCAGACGCGTATAAGCGTTTAATGCTTGATGCAGCGGCAAATAATCCATCATTGTTTATTCACCGTGATGAAGTACGTCAAGCATGGAAATGGATTGACCCAATTATTGAACGTTGGCAAGAAAAAGGTAAACCTGCTTTATACCGTGCTGGTAGCTGGGGACCTGATGACGCTGACGAATTGCTAGCTGAAAATAATCATGTTTGGTTTAACACGGGCGATAAGGCATAAACATGGCAACTATAGTAGAAAAATTTTTTGATTCTAAAGATGCATTAACGGCAGAATTATCAGCGACGCTTGAACAAAGTTTAGTCAGCGGCATTGAGGCTGATGGACGTGCTGTACTTATGGTATCTGGCGGTTCATCGCCAGCGCCAGCTTATAAACATTTGTCTAACCTCGCATTAGATTGGGCTAAAATCGATGTTGCAATGGTTGACGAACGTTGGGTTGATGCTGAACATGAAAAAAGCAATGAAGCGTTTATTAAAAGCACATTACTACAAAATCATGGTGCAGCTGCGAACTTCATAACCATGAAAAATAGTGCAGCAACGGCCGAGCAGGGTAGTGCAGAATGTGAAGCCGCTTTTCAACAATTAAAGCGCCCATTTGATGTGACTATTTTAGGCATGGGGCCTGATGGCCATACTGCTTCATTATTTCCTCACGCAAATGGTCTTGAGTTTGGATTAACAACTTCAGATTTAGTGTGTGCAATTAATGCGATTGAAAGCGATGTAACAGGTAGTATCACAGAGCGTATGACTTTAACCTTAGCTGCAATTGCGCAATCTAAAGTTGTAAAGTTGTTGATCAGTGGTGAAGAAAAACTTGCTGTTTATAAAGCAGCAAAAGCAGGTGGTGATGTAAACGATATGCCACTACGTGCAGTATTAAATCATCCAACAATAAATATTGAAGTGTATTGGGCACCTTAATTATTTAATTGCTCAAAACAGCAAAATGCAGGCTATAAGCCTGCATTTTTGATTGCGTCAAAATAGTCTAATTCCATAGCATAAGTTGCATACGTTTGTTTATGTGAAAAACGGCAGCCATATATCAATCGACTTAAATATTTAACCATCTAGAGCTTGTCATCATAGACTTACTCGATAGTTAGTCAGGATAAATAGAATACACATGAAATAAAGGTAGACATAAGTAGCATGCTAAGGGATCCCCAGAAATAATCATTAAGTTTCAATTACATCACTCACATCCATATTTTTCCAATCGAGTTTCACTACCACCTGTACGAAATAGGCTAGCCCTTCCAAATAATCTCGCCGTCGCAGTTTTATGGACTGTTTTTTGAAGTATCGCAGCCCAACAAATGCCCATGACACTACTCGTCTTTTTTTGGTTGAATTAGCTTGAAAAGCGCCTGTCTTTCCTGCTTTGTCTATCACTGCCCCCAGCATCATTGAGAACCAATGAACCAGAGTTGCGAGCAGTAAAAGTATGTCTAATCGATTGAGTTTGTTCGTTCTGTGCAGATCTGAGCCTAAGCCGAATCTAACACTTTTTTGATCTCGAAACCCTGCCTCTATCTGCATTCTCATACCATATAGCTTGAGCACTTTTTCGAGAAAATGGTGCCTTTTTGGAAGTGAAGAAACGAGTAGCCAAGGCTCTTTATAACCGCGTTCTTTATCTCTTTTTAATAACTTATGTCCCTTGCCAACCAACACTGCATGCGTTTGATATTTTGCACTTTTGGTCAGCTCGGTCGCGCCAAGATACCGGCTCTTACGTTGATTGTTCTTGAATAGTGACTGGCATGGAATAAACTCATCGCTGTCCTGCGTTTTCAAGTGTGCCGTACCTCGAACCCGGCTGATATAATGCCAGCTATTGTTCCGCACGGCTTTGAGCCAGGGAACTTTAAAGCCCGCATCCGTCACAATGACGGGGCGGCAATCACTCGGCAAGATCAGTTTGAGCATCTTTAAGAACCGTTTTTGTACTTTTGGGCAATGATATTGAAAGCTGAATGCACTTTCCTGGTATAAGGTCAAAGAGCGACCTTCACTGACAATGCTAGCCACGGCTAGCGCATTTTAATCCCAGATTCTAACAGGGTTGAGCGATAATCATCGTCTAGCCCTGCCATTTTCTTTTTTCTCGCCATACTGGCTGTTTTAGTTGTATCTTGTTTAAATAACGCCATGGCTATTTTTCTCATTACGTTAAAAACAAGGGGTCCTTGCTTCTTACGGATTCTTGATTCATCTTCCCTAAAGTTCATATCCAACATCCAATGCATACTTTCAACCTGCCAGTGGCTTCGTACCGCATTAAGTGCTTGCTCCGCACCTAACGCTAACGAACTAATATACCAACGCGTTTCTATCGTGTCTGTACCTGATGATTTATCGTGAACCTCAGCGGTTACTTGAATAACACTCTTTAAGCCAGACCATTGGTAGATTTTATCTAACCAGCTTTTATCAATAAGCAATTGCTGACAAACCCTTGTTTCAATGCGCCCATGCCCTGAGCTTATTTCGGTATGTTTATCATAGTTGCTATTGGTCAATCCTTCGCGCTCACTCTTGTGCCACCAAGCTTCTAATTCACTCTGCATACCTGAATGGTTACCTTTGAGCGCTAGGATATAATCAGCTTTTTGTTTAATTATTTGTTTCGCTATTTCTTGCTGGCAGCCCATAGCATCAAGTGTAATGATGCTATTTTCAATATCTAGCATGGTGAGTAACTCAGGTATGGCTGTGATTTCATTTGTTTTGCTATCAACGGCTGTTTGCCCTAAAACTAACTGGTGTTGGCAGCTCCATGCACTGACGGTATGTAAAGCACTTTTTCTATCTTTGGTTGTAAATGAACGACGTGCAGTTTTTCCATCCATAGCAATAATATCAGCACCCGTGGTTTCAATAAGTGAAGATATCCAAGATTGAAATGCATGCTCTATTTCATCTGATTTTAACCGACAAATGACACGGGCTATGGTGTCGTGTCTTGGAATACCCGCGTTGAAAGCGCCATATCTTTTTAACCAATCAAGTTTTAGATGCCCAAAGTCTTCAATATCCTCCCATCCTTGTGCACCGGAGATTACTGCACTAATGGCTAAAAGGAGAATATCGATAAGCTCATGCTTTTTACAGCGTTCAATGCGAGGATCGGTAATTGAATTAAAGTGTTTCAGAAAAGTAGCGCTCATATTTTACGTGACCAAGGTGATTATTATGCCTTGATCTGATCACTACATATTCTATAAGTTCAATTTATAATGATCTTGCCGTGATGCTAGCACGCAGAATACAGTATTTGGTTTGTGTATCTGCATGACTCCAATCAACCAATATGACGGGATGCTTTTCAGTGACCACAAAACGGCTTAAGCGAACATAAACCGATGTCGACTCACGCAAAAGCTCGTGGTTATTGAGTAGTCGATCAATACGCTTAATATCATGTTTTTCAGTTGTTTTTGAATCCAAATTGCGACCAATAGATGTCAAGGTGCATTGCTGACAGTGCAAAAGAGATTTAACGGCAGCGACTAGAGTATTAAATCTGGCTTTATGAATAGAGTTAGGGGTGACAGCGCGGAGCATATTGTGCAAAATAGTAGACGCATTCATGGTGTTTAGTTCTGTTGTTTTTAAGCGATTCATAAGATCACAAAACACCATGAATGTTCCCTCACTACCCATATTTTTTAACACTATTAGTTCATTGATATATAAAGGCTAATTTTGGGGATACTTTAGGTGAGTTAGGTTTGCTTGTCGAGCAAAACTTCAAGTTTGATTTAGGTGATGGTGATAAAAAACAAATCTCAGGTTTATTTTCTGTGGATCGTGACTTATTAAATACATTAAGTGATGAAGAATTACTTGAATTACAGAAAAGTGGAATGCTTGAGGCTATTTATTCTCAGTTAATTTCTTTAGGTCAATTTCAGCGACTTATCGACAAATCTAGAATAGGATAAATGCATTAAACTGCTATACGTAAGTTTTGGGCTGATGATGAACAACCGATGATTAACAGCAGTTCATTTTAAAAAAGTCCAACGTACAAATTGTCACAAAGTTTTCACTTCCTTTTTGCCGTCAAAACCTTTAGCCTTAGGGCACTAACAGCAAAAATATAAATTAATAAATAACGGAGCAGTAACATGGCGGAGCAACAAGTACAGCCTTTACACAATGAAAAGCATGCCAACACTAAAATTCAAAATGGCATCAATGTAGAATTTTTAAAAACTCAACACTTAGTGCCAGTTGTTGCACATGAGTTTGCGCGTGTAGCAAATGAGTTCCCTATGTCTTTCGTTAAAAATAACGAAACAGGTCAATTTCAAGCGGTAGCAATGTTTGGTTTAGAGCCAGGCGAGAACCTTTTTGTACAAGATGGTAAATGGACTGCAGCGTTTGCACCTATGGCAACGACTCGCTACCCACTTGGTTTAGTTAAGCACCCACAAGAAGATCAATACGGTATCGTAATTGATGAAGCAAGCCCATTAGTAGGTGAAGCTGAAGGTAATGCGTTATTCGAAAACGGTGAAGAAACTGATTATTTAAAGCGTCGTAAAGAAGCTTTAGTGTCATTCATTGAGTTTTCTCATGTAACAGAAGCGTTTACTAAGTACCTTGCTGATAAAGAGCTTTTAGTAGCTCAAACATTAACTGTTGATATTAAAGGCGAGAAAAAAGATATTAACGGTATTTACCTTATCGATGAGAAAAAACTTAACGAGTTAAGCGATGAAGAGTTCTTAGACCTTCGTAAGCGTGGTTACTTAGCACCGATTTACTCATTCTTAACGTCTACTCATCAAGTAGCACGTTTAGCTCGTTTAAAAGCGCAACAAGCGTAATTTAAACGACCTATCAAAAAAGCGCCTTTGGGCGCTTTTTTTGTGTCTTTTATCTGGTTAGGGTTGTAATTTTACGTAAGTTTATTCACATTGGAGGTACTTACATCCAACACAAGTTACCGGTATGAACAAGTCACTGTTTACTGCGCTTATAAGCGCTGCGTGTATAACCCTAAGTACGTCTGCATTGAGTGCGCAATCGTCTAGCCCATTCGCTATTGCAATCCATGGTGGCGCCGGCACGATTGAAAAAAGCCGCTTTACTCCAGAGCAAAACCAGGCTTATCGCGCAAAATTAAAAGAAGCTGTTGAAACTGGCTACAAAGTACTTGAACAAGGTGGTGAGAGCCTTGATGCAGTGACAGCCGCAATCAATGTGCTGGAAAACTCCCCGTATTTTAATGCCGGCCGTGGCGCTGTTTATACTTACGATGGTAGCCATGAATTGGATGCCTCGATTATGGATGGTCGCGATCGTCAAGCCGGTGCTGTAGCTGGGGTTAAACACATAGAGAACCCAATTAATTTAGCACGACTCGTAATGGAAGAATCTGTGCATGTGATGCTCAGCGGCCAAGGTGCTGAAGAGTTTGCTAAAGAGCAGGGCGTTCCACTGGTCGAAAATAACTTATTTGATACAGAAAACCGCTATAAAGCCTTGCTAAAAGCCAAAGAAAAATTAGACAAAGCCAAAGCGACCAGTAAAGATTATCAGGCTGCACATCAGGCGTTACCGGTTAATTATAAAATGGGCACGGTGGGTGCTGTTGCGCTTGATAAAAACGGTAACTTGGCTGCAGGCACATCAACCGGTGGTATGACGGCGAAACGTTTTGGTCGCATTGGTGATGCCCCCGTGATTGGTGCTGGCACCTTTGCTGAAAATGAGTCATGTGCAGTGTCTGCCACTGGCCACGGTGAGTATTTCATTCGTTATAATGTCGCTGCTGATATTTGTGCACGGGTTAAATATCAAAATAAAACCATTGTTCAAGCTGGCGATGAGGTAATTAACGATGTGCTCAAGCCGATAGGTGGCACCGGTGGTGTGATTATTGTAGATAATAAAGGCAATATCAGCTTACCGTTTAATACCAGTGGTATGTATCGTGCGAGCAAATCGAATAGTCAGGCTACTTATGTAGCGATTTTTGATGATGAGTAATATCGGGTTTAAGTTAATTGCTCAGTACTGATAAGCTGGTCACGTTTTTGCTCATAATCAGTTTTAATAATTTCCAGCGCATTTAGCACATCATTTGGAGCAACTTCGTGTTGCTCCAAAAGCATAATCAAGTCAACGGCAAGTTTTATATGAATCGGTGCTTGTTCAAGGTCTTTAGTCATCTAAGTTCTTCTTTTTTGCGATTTGGCTGATCGCAACGTCAATTGCTGTGTTAACGCGCTCTTGCATCTGGATGCGCTCAACTTGTGGTAAATAAAATTCCATATCAACATCATAACGAATATAGCGTGCTGGCAGCAGATTGAGTACAGTGCAACAAAAATCAGCCATTACGTCTTCGTTATAGCTTTTTTCAAGTTGTCGTTTAATGATTTCTTCAATCACTATTTTTTCATAATAGTTGTGGATGTCGTCATGTAATCGCACTTGTTTATTCACTGTTAAAAGGTCACGTTAATTTAAGTTTATACTAGGTATAGAGATAAATCGAACAATCCACTTCAGCTTAGCGCAACTGTTGTTTTTCGACTTGCTGAATTTTTTCTTCTGTAGCCGATATAGCTTTGCGACAACGTCCAAGGCGCCCGTGTAGGGCTAAGATCTCAAGATTGATAGCTTTGGCTTTTACAGGGCCTACGTTTTGCATTCTAAGTTTACATTCTTCAACCATCAGCACTAAGCGGCGCTCAAATTCGTGATTTTGTTTAAGTTCGTCATACAGCTCATGAGCGGGTTGCATGATTTGTTTTACGGCTTGTTGGTAAGGTGCCGATTTATTGAATGTTTTACTGCGGGCTTTGTAAGTGCTTTTATTTTCTTTTTCCCAAATCGGCGTAGATTTTATAACATTAAATACGGCTTGTACCTGATTACCTATCCGCTCTAAAGCATAGTTATGAGCATGACGACGCTCCAGTGGTGGAAGGCTATTAACTTCGTCTTCAATTTCGAGCACGTAATCTACGAGCTTCATACTTTTAGTCGTAAACACACCACGGTCAAATAAACTGGGTTGCGCTTGCATATAACGGTTTTTAGCAAATAACTTGGCTTTATCAAATTGCTCAGCATGCTGCTTTAGGGTTGCAACTTGTTGGCAAAGCTTATCAAAAGAAGCTGTTCGCATTTTATAAATAAGCCTCGTAAATTAGTTTTAGCGCTAAAATTATCACCACAGTATTGAATACCGGGCGAATAAACTTACTGCCAAACCGAATTGCTGAATGAGCGCCAAGCCAGGCTCCAAACATCAAAAAGAAGCCCATAGTGATGCCGAGTAAAAAGTTAACATGACCAAGCGCAACAAACGTTATAAGAGATACAAAATTTGACACAAAATTCATTGAACGGGCTAAACCACAGTTTAGCAGTAAACTCATTTTATACAGTAAGCTATTTGATGCAGTCCAAAAAGTGCCGGTGCCAGGGCCCGCTAAGCCATCAAAAAAGCCTAAGCTTAAGCCTTGCAACCATTGTTTTATTTTAGTTGCTTTATTCAATGGTGGAAGATCATCGTGCTCTACCGTGCTTAAATTGCCAAACAAACTATAACAAGCGACTAAAATAATCACGATGGGTAATAGCTTGTTTAAAAATCCGATACTAAGGTAATCAACAATTAGTGTGCCAATTAACGCGCCAATGGCGGTTGCCATGATAGAAGCGGCCCAAAATCGTGGATTAAATAGTTGCTTACGAAAGTAAGTCACACTTGCAGTGAGTGAGCCAAAACTCGCGGCGAGTTTATTGGTGCCCAGTGTTAAATGTGGCGGCAATCCAGCGGTTAAAAGCGCGGGCACAGTTAACATACCGCCGCCACCGGCCACGGCGTCTATAAAACCAGCGGCAAGTGCCACCACGCAAAGAAGTGCCCAGGTTGTTGGGTCTAGTGCAAGTTCAAACATTAATAATCTATTTGTCTTTTAAAGGGTGGTAATGTGTCCAGCATGGCTTTGCCATATCGCTTGGTTATTAAACGGCGATCGAGGATAGTAATACGGCCTTGATCGTTTTCTTTACGCAGCAGTCTACCACAGCTTTGCACTAATTTCTTGGCCGCATCAGGCACTGTGATAGATAAAAATGGATTGCCGCCTTTGCTTTGTACAAACTCTGCTTGTGCCTCTTCAATGGGGGAGGTGGGCACCGCGAATGGGATTTTAGTGATCACTAAGTTCTCAAGGTATTTACCGGGTAAATCTAGCCCTTCGGATAAGCTTTGGGTGCCAAATAAAATACTGCCTTTGCCCGCATCTATATTCTTTGTGTGTTGCTTTAATAGTGCTTCACGCGACATTTCACCTTGCACTAAAATATCGAGGTTTTTAGCGCGCAAGGCTTTTACTACATGATCCATTTGCCAGTAAGATGCAAACAACACTAAATTAGCGTGTTGTGTATTTAAGTGATCCGGCAATACTTTGGCCAGATGATCGCTAAACTCTTTATCCGTCGGCTCGATGTGTGAGGTGGGTATATGCAAGGTGGCTTGATTAGGGTAATCAAACGGAGAAGGCACTTTCAAGTATTTTACACCTTCTTCTTTAGTCAGGCCGCTTTCGTAAGCAAAATGATCAAATGAACCAAGCGCAGTCAGGGTTGCTGAGCATAAAACCGCGCCTGCGCATTGTCGCCACAGTTTATCTTTTAAATAGTAGCCAACTTCAATAGGGCAATCGCTGAGTAGATGGTCGTGATGATTTTTGTATTCTAAACGCTTTATCCAACGCGCATGTGGTGTGCCTTCCCCCTTGGTGGCATAGCTGTACCACAGTTTGTTTAGTTGCTCTAAACGATTAATGTAATGACCGCTTTCGCCTAATATAGGATCGGCAACATACGGTTTGATATCGCCATCACTGACATCTTGTACTAAGGTATCGTGCATTTTATTTAAGCAGCGCAGGGCATCGAGGGTGGCTTCGCTGATATCTTTGGCTTTAGTGTGCAACGATTCAGGTATTTCACCATGCTCGAATCGGTATGTATCGTCTTTTGAATAGTTAAAATCGGCATTATCCAAAATATCGCGAACAACTTTTAAGTCTTTATTGGTATCATTAATACTGTCACAAAGCTTAAAGTTTTGCCCAATGGCTTTTTGACCGACTAATACTTTGGCCATTTTGCCACTAAATTTAGTGAGTTTATCAAGCCAATCAATGGTGCCTTTAATGGTGGCTGCGGCAGATGAAAAGTCACGCGTAATATGAGCAAGGTGATGAGCTTCATCAATAACGTAGATACTATTATCTGGCTCGGGTAAAATTTTCCCGCCACCTAGGTCAAGATCAGCCAATAATAATGAATGATTAATCACTAATACATCCATTTGCATTAAGCGTTGGCGAGCAAGCTGAAATGGACAGGTTTGATGTGCTTTCATTTGCCGTTGGCAAGCATGTTTATCACAAGCAATGAGTCCCCAAACGCGATCCGGAATGGTATCAGCCCAGCTGTCTCGATCGCCTTGCCATTTTTTATTAGTGTAAGCATCGTAGAGCTGTTGCAAACATTTAGTTTCCATCACGCTTAGTGGCGATGAGAGTGTTGGCATAAACTCCATTTGTGTTTGGCTATCGCCATTGACTGCATTATGTAGCTTGTGCGCGCAAATATAACGTTGGCGACCTTTTACTAAATCAAATTTGAAATCAAGGCCTGAATGTTTTTTAAAAAAGGGCAATTCTTTACTTATTAATTGTTCTTGCAAGGCTACCGTAGCGGTTGAAATAATTAACTTCTTTTTTTGCGCAAGCGCCAGTGGTAATGCCCCTAAACAATAAGCCAGCGATTTTCCCGTACCAGTGCCTGCTTCAATAACGCAAATACGTTGTTTTTTATGGTATTCGCCAGCCAGCGTTTTGGCGATTTCTGCTACTAGATAGTTTTGGCTGCTGCGAGGGCGATAATCACTCAGGTTATCGGCCACATGCTTATGAATTTTTCTTATCGTCGTTTTTAATGTATCAGAAAGCATGGGTGAATAACCTAAAGTATGTATATAATTACAGTGCTGTATATTAATTGGGATCGAACATTGACACAAGCAATCTATCAAGGCTTTATACTTTCAAGGCAACAATATGCTGCTGATAAGTATAGCCGCCATAGCGGGATCACCCTCTGTTATTGGTTGAGCTCAGATCACGGACCGATAAAAGTGTTAGTGCCAAATCAGCAGGCGGTTTTTTTTATTCCAGAAAAACAGCATGCCCTAGCTGAACAATTGCTTCGTCAACAAAATCTTACCGCTGAATTTAAACCTGTCCCAATGCAACATTTTGGCGGCGAACAATGTATTGCGTGTTATTTCTCCAGCTCGCAAGCACTATATCAAGCTCGGCAGGTGTTTGAGAGCCAATCTATCGATAATCAAATCACAGTGTATGAAGGTGATATACGCCACAGTGACCGTTTTTTAATGGAACGTTTTATTCGTGGTGGGGTGTGGGTCACCGGTGATGTCACTCAGCAAGCAGGGTATATTCAAATCGATAATGCTCAGTTAAAAGCCGCCGATCCATATACTCCACAGTTTAAAGCGGTGTCATTAGATATCGAATGCAGTGGAGAGGGGGTGTTGTTTTCTGTTGGCTTAGTAGGTGAGGGAATTGACAGCGTACTAATGATTGGTGAACCTGAACAGAGCGAGCAACGCATTTATTGGTGCCTTGATGAAATTGATTTACTCACGCAATTACAACAGTTGGTACAGCAAGTCGATCCTGACATCATTATTGGTTGGAATGTCATTGAGTTTGATTTTTCAGTACTAAATCGCCGCGCTGAAGCGCTGGGGGTTAAATTATTGCTGGGCCGCGGCCATGGACAACTTCAGATACGCGAAGGACATTTTACTCGTTTAACTCTACCAGGGCGCTGTGTGATTGATGGTATTGATACACTAAAAAATGCCACTTACCATTTTAATAGTTTTTCTCTGGCGAATGTGAGCCATAAAGTGCTTGGTGAAAAAAAACTGATCCAAAGTGATAATCGCTTGAGTGAAATTATTCGTCAATTTAATGAGGACAAGCTATCACTCGCCGCTTATAACCGCCAAGACTGTGTGCTCGTGAATCGTATTTTTGCACAGTTGAAATTAATCGAGTTTGCGATAGTTCGTACGCAATTAACAGGGCTTGAGCTGGAACGAATGGGCGGCTCTGTAGCGGCATTTACTAACTTATATTTACCGTTATTACATCGCAGTGGCTACGTTGCGCCAAACTTAGGCGATCATGGTTTATCGTTTGAAAGTCCTGGTGGATTTGTGATGGAGTCAATTCCTGGGCTGTATAAAAATGTCATCGTACTGGATTTTAAAAGCTTGTATCCATCAATTATGCAAACGTTTTGTATTGATCCGCTTGGGCTAATTCGCGGCTTAGCAGATCCAGATAACGCGATAGCCGGTTTTAAAGACGCATTTTTTTCCCGCACTGAGCATCACCTTCCTAATTTAATAAAAAAGTTAGCCTCATCAAGGCAGCACGCAAAAAACACTGATCAACCCATGCTGTCGCAAGCTATAAAAATCATCATGAACAGTTTATATGGGGTGTTAGGATCTAAAGGATGTCGCTTTTATGATCCACGTTTATCAAGCTCTATTACACTACGTGGTCATGAGATTATGCAAACCACGCGTCAATGGATTGAAGAACTTGGATACAGTGTTATTTATGGCGATACCGATTCCACATTCGTAAGTTTACCCGACGATCTAGATGCCGCAAGTTGTAAAGAAATCGGCAAGCAATTAGCTAATACGATCAATAAAAAGTGGCAGCAAACAATAAAACAGCGCTTCGCGACACAAAGTTATTTAGAAATAGAATTTGAAACACTTTATAGCCCATTCTTTATGCCAACTATCCGTGGCAAAACCACCGGTTCAAAAAAGCGTTATGTTGGTCAAGTGCAAAAAGATGGTGAAAAGCAATTAATTTTCAAAGGGATGGAAACTGCGCGCAGTGACTGGACCCAGCTTGCCCATGAATTTCAAACCGAATTATTTACTACCTTATTCCTAGATAACTTCAGCGTAGAAATGTTAACGCCCATTATTGAAAGTTATATTACTCGTTTATACGCAGGTGAATTTGACGATAAGCTCGTGTATAGAAAAAGGCTCGGCCAACATTTAATTGATTATCAAAAAAATATCCCGCCGCAAGTACAAGCAGTAAAAAAATATCAAGCCCTACATCCTGAGTTTGTGATCAACAAAGGGCAGATTGTTGAGTATGTGTATACAAAATCAGGCCCAGAGTTATTTATAGAAAAAACTACCGCGACTGAGTATCAATTTGACTACAGCGTTTACATCGAAAAGCAACTTACACCAATCGCTGAAATGATATTCAATGCCTTAGATTTGACAAATGGTTATATAAATGTGAAACAAAAAAACCTTTTTTAAAAGTTCCAGATACTATTTTAACTTTAATTTACTTTGCTTTTGTATGGTTTGTTTGTTTTTTGTTCGTATCGAGTCTTTTTTTACATTTTTATCATTTATTTTGTGTTTTTGTTTAAAAATAGGTAAACAAAACTTGGCAAGAGTGGTTTTTTTTGTTTAATATCCAATAGCAGTAACAAAGTGTGTTTGTTGCTTGCGATAATTTATATAAAAATAATCCACAATATAGTGGTCCAGGGAGAATCAAATGTTAAATAATAAAGTTTCAAAAGCAGTTCGCTTAGCGATCGCTTTTGGTGCAGCATCAACAGCTGCGTTTTCAGCAAGTTCATTTGCCGCAGAAGAAGGCGCAGAGCAAGTTGAGAGAATCCAAGTAACAGGTTCACGCATTAAGCGTACAGATTTGGAAGGTGCTAACCCTGTAGTTGTCTTAGATAGAATGACGCTAGATAACTCAGGTCAACTGAGTGTTGCGGATGTTCTGAATCGCTCTACTTTCAACTCATTTGGTTCAATACAACCATCTTCAGGTAATACAGCACAAAGCCAAGCAACTGTTAATCTAAGAGGTTTAGGTTCTTCACGTACTTTAGTGCTAATCAATGGTAAAAAAATGCCTGGTTCTCCAGTAATGGGTGGTGGTGCTGCAGATCTTAATACTATCCCTTTTGCTGCAGTTGAAAGAATCGAGGTTATGGGAGATGGTGCTTCTGCAGTGTATGGTTCTGATGCTATTGCCGGGGTAGTGAATATTATCCTTAGGAAAGACTTTGAAGGTGTTCAAGTTCAAGGCCGCATGGGTAACCCCAGCCGCGATGGCGGTGGTGATGAAGGGTCTTTCTCTATCATTACAGGTATAAAATCAGAGAATTCGAATCTAGTATTCAGCTATGAGCACGACGAGAGAGATATAATTTTTCAACGTGACCGTTGGTTCTCACGTTCGACAGATGATGGCTCAGGTACTTATGCTGGTACTACTGGGCAGAGTTGGTACGGTAGAAATATTTTAGATATGGCTACTTTTGAGTTTAATCCAATGGTAACAACTGGTGATTGTTCTGCTTATGGAGAAGCTTTTAAGTACCACAACGATGCTCCTGATTATCCAGCAGATGACGGCTGTCACTACGATTACACAGCTCTTGCAGCAGATGCTGCCTCTACAAAACGCGATTCAGTATTTGTTAACTTCGACTATGATGTTAATGACGACATATTATTCAATTTCCGTTCATTGAACTCACGTAACGAAAGCTTCGGTCGCTTTGCACCTGCTGCTGGTTGGTTTGCATTCCCAATCGATATGGCAGAAGATACTAATAAAGGCCTCACGGCTGTAAACAAAGGTGACCGTGGCTATTATCGTTTTGACTCAATCGGTGCTCGCGATACTTGGCAAGTAAGTAACATGTCGGATTGGAGTGCTTCTCTAAATGGTATGCATGAGCTATTAGATTGGCATGTAGATGCTCACTACAATCGTTACGATATGAATGAGTGGGGACAAGGTTATGTTCATCGTCCTAGTGTTGAAAATGCAATCTTGGATGGTTGGGATCCTCGAGACCCAGATCAGAGCGCTTATACTGAGCAATTAGCTAGTTTTGCAGCTAACAGTAATCGTCGTTCAGGAAGCACTCTTCGCGAATTAACTGCAGGTGTTAGCTTTAACGATCTAGCAAGCTTACCAGCTGGAGATTTAGGTTTATATATTGGTGCCAGCTACCGTGAAACTGACTATTATGACCAAGCTGAAGCACAAAATGAAGCTAAAAATATCATAGGAACTGCCGGTGGTTCTGCTTCTGGTGACAGAACAGAAAGTGCAGTTTTTGCTGAGTTATTAGTTCCAGTATCAGACAAGATAGAGTTAAACTTTGCTGCACGTTATGACGATTTCAGTGATGTTGGTTCTTCTTTTGTACCTAAGGCCTCAATCAAATACCAGCCTCTAGATGAGTTAGTACTCCGTGCTTCATGGGGTAAAGGCTTCAGAGCACCTACTTTAGAAGATTTATACAAAGCTCCTTCTGAGTCAGCAGCTTACGCAAAAGATGTTACTCTTTGTAATGCAGCAGGTACTTCAAGAGGTGATTGTCGAGAAGCTCAACATACAACGTACTATATTGGTACTGAATCGCTTCAACCTGAAGAGTCAGAAAGCATAAATCTAGGTGTTGTTTATAATGTTACTGATAATATAGATATTTCTTTAGACTACTACAATATCGAAATTACAGATCAGATCAGTTCTTTATCAGCTCAAGATGTTTTTGATCTAGAGCTGGCAGGACTTCTTGGCGACCCAGAAAATCCAAGTGATAATGCGGCCGGTTATGATCAGGTTGCCGTTGACCGTGGAGGCAACCCTACAGGTCGTTCATTGCTAGTTACAGCTCCTATGGCAAACATACCAGGTTTTTCAACAGATGGCTTAGACTTTAAATTGAATGGTGTCTTTGACTTAGGTGAAGCAGGCCAGCTACGTTCGAACTTTGCATGGTCTGAAGTACTAAGTTATGAAGAGCCTGACATCATCGGATATGCTAATGTCGATAAAATTGGCCGTGCAGGTCTTCCTGAACGCCGTGTTAGTTTAGGTTTAACTTGGGATATTGAATCTCATATGTTTAACGTTAACTTTAACCATATAGCCTCTACAGCAGAAAAGACTGAAGCAGATGAAACAGGCACAATATTCACTGCTGCTGGTGATTTAAGCTCTTATAACATTGTTGATATTAACTACACTTATGTTACTCCATGGAATTTAGAGCTTACAGCTGGTGTAAATAATGTTGCAGATAAAGATCCTATTTTGAAATCTGATTTAACTTATAATAGCAACTTATACAGTCAAGTAGGAAGGTTATATTTTGCTGGCTTTAAGTTTAAGTTTTAATAGCTAACTTATGCTTGATAACTACGGCTAAATTTAGCCGTAGTTATCTATGTTTGCTTATTTTTATATTACTAAGTGGTTAGAAGTGTATCAGCACTAGACGCAATATATTTTCTAATATTATTGGTTTTCCTGTTGTTTTGTAAACACTTTCTCATAAAGTTGGGAGACAAGAATGTATAAGTATATTCAACCTAAAAAATCTAGATATACTTGGTAGGCTTCAAAACTAAAAATGTCAAACTAATCATTACGAAATGATATTATGGCTAAGGATGTTGCCTAAGTTTTCGATATTTATCGCTAATATTGAGTGGTGCCTAAAAGACTTACAGGCGTTCAAACATTCGTTTCTAATTAATTCAATATACAAGGGCCAACATTACTTGGCTTTTTATAGATATACATTATTCCTTTTATATATTTACACATTTCTGAAAATAACCCATTACATTAGTACTATTCTGTACTGTAGCTTTTTTGGTACTATCTTAGTTCCATAGATTTTATGAAGTTCTGATGACCTACACCCTTAGACCCTACCAGAGCGAAGCGGTTGAACGTACCGTTTTACACTTTAGAAAAACCAATGATCCTGCTGTCATTGTGCTGCCTACAGGTGCGGGTAAAAGTTTGGTGATAGCTGAACTTGCGCGTATTGCTAAACAAAAAATATTGGTGTTGGCGCACGTAAAAGAATTGGTTGAGCAAAATGCTCAAAAGTATAAAAGCTTTGGTCTTGAGGCGAGTATATTTTCCGCAGGATTAAAAGAAAAATCGTTAAATCATCAGTTACTTTAAAACCCACCTTTTTTTATGGGTAAAAAATGCAACATTGGAATTCATACTGGTCAAGGACCAAATCACTTAATAGTTTTGCAGAAGGGGAGCATAGCCAAGGTTATAAAGGCATTGTCGCCAGTTTTTGGCAAACTATTTTTAAATCACTACCAGAATCAACTACAATTTTAGACCTAGCTACCGGGAATGGTGGATTGGCTGTTTTAGCGCAGCAATTTAATGCAAGTTTTGATGTTTATGCATCAGACACGGCAAACATAGCACAATTATCTCAACATGGCCCCTCAGATCCTAATTACAAACACCTCGAAAAAATACATTTTTATGGCAATATGCCCTCTGAAACCTTAGCGTTTGAAAACGTTCAAATTGGTAGTGTTATAAGTCAATTTGGTTTTGAGTATGCAGAGCCCGCCGCCGCTCTTTTAGCGGTAAATAAGGTCTTAAAACATAATGGTGAGTTTATTGCGTTAGTACATCATCAAGACTCATTTATTTCTGCAGATTGCCAAATTGGGTTGAAAGTGCTTAATTCTTTAAATCAGCCAGGTGGCTTATTGGCACAATTGCAAGACTTCGGCGATTTTTGCCAAAGTATAGATAATAAAGCTCAACTAACATCAATACAGCAAATTCAGTTTAAAGAAAAAAATGCTAATTTATTACAAACAGTGAAACTGCAACAAAGTAAATGTTCTTCTGAGAATGAATTAGATTGGTATAATTTACTCGTAAAGGAACTCCTGCCCATTATTATGGATTGGCGACGAACTGATACAGTTAGGGTCGAGAATTTTCGAGAAAAACTTGATGCTTTTCAAATGCGTTTACAAGATCAATTTTCTGCTTCGTGGTCAAACTTCAACGTGGAGAATATCAAGACCTTTGTAGGCAATAATTGGA
Source organism: Pseudoalteromonas sp. KG3 (assembly GCF_030436385.1). NCBI lineage: Bacteria > Pseudomonadati > Pseudomonadota > Gammaproteobacteria > Alteromonadales > Pseudoalteromonadaceae > Pseudoalteromonas > Pseudoalteromonas sp. KG3. The sequence continues at coordinate 982,014 of NZ_CP098523.1, read as the reverse complement.
CTTCACTTGAGTTTGATGTTATCGAATTAGAAATAGGTATTTTATGCTGGGTAATCAAGGCTGTTAAGTAGTTGAGTATTAAAATTATGGAGTTTGGTTTTTTATTGTGTTTTAGGAAACTCTTCAGGTTAAAAATATAATTAATGTTATTTTTTCGTTAGGTTTATAGTGGCTGATATGACTTCTAATAAATAAGGAAAAAGTTAAATACAAATCACTAAACAGCCCTAAGGAATTTGTAAATTTAAGTTTAAATTGAAATAAAAAATTTTGATTACGTGATGAATCTAGCTTCGTTCTACCTTCCCAAATTTTATCGATATTGTATATTGATATTTTCGAGCATTTCATAACTTGCTCACTCTATAAACAGTATTATTTTAGTTACGTGTTTTTTCAACGCCAGCTATTTGATGAATAATTCATGAAAACAGGTGGTTATAATTGATTTTAGTTATGTTTTCTTTTGTATTAATTGTAAAGCAAATAGCTTCAAGGTTAAAAAAGTGTTGATCTTTGACTGTTCCCGATATTGGTATTAATTAGCTCAATTGGGTACTTGTACTTTTTTGGACAGTACTTTTCCTTATTTAGCAATTAAAACTAATAAAATCATATATAAATATGGCCAGAGAGAATCAAATGTTAAATAACCTGAGATCTGGTTAAGCCAACATTAGATTATTACTCTCTAAAATTTCAAGTTCTTGCGATGTTAAATCTAATGACGGCTTTTCCTCTTTTAGGCAATAGGCAATTAATCCACCAAGTAAATTTAGCATAAAGCCATGCATACTGCGGTGTCTAGAGTGTTCAATGTAAGAAATGTTTTTCAATTGATCATTCACCGTTTCGATTATAAATCGTTTTTTCAATAAAGCCCTGTCCCACAATGAAATAAATTTTTTCTTCATATTCTTTCGAACCGTCGTGATTAACTCGACACCTTTTTCTAGTAACTCACCAGAGAGTGCTTTGCTGATATAACCTTTGTCGCCATAGAGTTTTCCGAAGATAGAGTCCGCCATATCAGAAACAGGCTCTCGATCATCCACATTGCCCGTTGTGAGCTTTAGCGCCACAATCTCACCTAAATGATTAATTATTAAGTGTAGTTTGAATCCATATGACCAACCCATAGTGCCTTTTCCATGATGAGCAACGCCTTCAAACACTTTATTTCTTTTAGCTCTGATGATGTGACACACTTCTATTTTAGTGGAGTCAACAAATTGTATACCTGTGGGCTTGCCAAGTTTTGATGTGAGGTAACTGCACATCGGAACCACCACACTAGGCATAAGCGCGAGAAACCTTGTGTAACTCAGCAACTCTGGAAAATAGGCTTTAAGTTGACGGCAAACATAGTGAAGATAGTAGTTTTTGAAATCTCTGTAATGTGACTGGTGAAAATGGATGATAATAGTCATCACCTCTGACGGAGATAAGCGGCATACTCTTCGACGTTTAATTTCACCATTTTCGAGCAATATACGCTGCCAGCTTGGGAAAAATAACTTTGAAAAATCATCGACATCACAGTACGTTTCAACTAACTTGTTCATGCTCGTTCCTTTTTGTTCTAATCACTCTTGGTCGAATGATCGGATCATGGAACGAGCATTTAGTTCCTTTAAATTAGTAATTTCTTATCCGAAGCTCAGGTTAGCTAGGACAATAGTTGCGGTGCAGCGAGAGCGAACGAAGGTGAATAGAATGAGTATAGATACATATTAATACCTAACATCGTTGACAGACAATATATTGATGAGTAAAGCAATAAGACAGCATTGGCTGACATAAAATCAGCAACACTGGATACTCAATGTCGTATTTAAAGAAGATACCTGTCAAATAGATGAGCCACTAAGTGCGCAACATATGGCACTATTTAGACGCGTCGTTAGGGGCATTGTTTAACAGCATACGAAAAACAAGGATTCAATAGGAAGTAAGTTTGTGAGAGCTTATTATGATGCTTTTAGAGAAGAACTTCTGTTTGGTTAATATTTTTAACAAAGTTTGCACGTGTACTATATTTTGTATGAATTGCATTAATGTTAAGTGAATCTTGTTTATAGTCGTATAAAGAACCAAAAAAATCGGCCACAATATAGATTATGACCGATTACTCTTTTCGAAAAGGAAATTACAATCCTGCAAATTCTTTTTATATTACTAAAAAATATTAACTAACTGCTGCGTAAAAACAACCAAAACCGGGCAGGGTGAGGGTGTGCTCTTCAACAGTACCAACGTGGTGCTGAAGCTCTTCATGAGGCGTAATGTTAGTGTGCTGAATATCGAGGCTTGCCGATTTCTGTGCTAAGTTAAATACACATAACATTGTTTGTCCTGCAAAGTGGCGATAGAAGGCAAGCAATGGCTCTGGCGTGTTAATAAATTCGATATCACCTTCAAGCAAAATTGCTTGTTCTTTTCGCCATGCCATAAAGTGACGGAAGGCATTTAAAATTGAATCACGATCGCTATCTTGCTCATTAACAGCTTTCAGCTTGTGGTTCTCATCAACAGGTAACCAGGGCTTTACAGTTGAAAACCCTGCTTGTTCGCAGTCGTTATTATGCCAAGGCATTGGTGTACGACAGCCATCACGGCCTTTAAAGTTTGGCCAAAAGGTAATACCGTACGGGTCTTGTAAATCTTCAAACGCCACACTTGCTTCACCTAAGCCTAATTCTTCACCTTGGTACATACACACACTACCGCGCAGTGATGCAAGCAAAGCGCTGAGCATTTTACATTGCGCAGGGTTTACTTCGCCATTGTTACTCCAACGACTAGCCACACGTTCTACATCATGGTTGCTAAACGCCCAACAAGGCCAACCTTCAGTCATACGTTCTTCCAGTGTTTTAACTGTTGTGCGAATATACTCACTGCTGTAATCATTGGTTAGTAGCTCAAAACTGTAACCCATATGCAGTTTATCGCCACCGGCGGTGTATTCAGCCATAGTAGCAAGTGAGTCTTCTGATGATATTTCACCCAAAGACACGGTACCTGGATACTTGTCTAACAGGGTGCGAATATCTTGCATAAAGCTGATATTTTCAGGTTGGGTATTATTGTAATGGTGATACTGAAATGCATACGGATTATCTTCGCTAAAACCACGGCCTTGGCGTTTTTCTGGCGGTTTTGCTGGGTTGTCGCGAAGCTGTGCATCGTGATAGCAAAAGTTAATCGCATCTAATCGAAAGCCATCTACACCTTTTTTCAGCCAAAATTCAACGTTATCCAATACGGCTTGGCGTACATCTGGATTGTGGAAGTTAAGATCCGGTTGTTCAGTAAAAAAGTTGTGCAAATAATATTGACCACGACGCGGCTCCCACTGCCAAGCTGGGCCACCAAAAATAGAAAGCCAGTTGTTTGGCTGGGTGCCATCTGGTTTTGCATCAGCCCAAACATACCAATCAGATCTGTCGTTAGTTTTGTCTTCACGGCTATCTAAAAACCATTGATGTTGGTCTGATGTGTGGCTCAATACTTGGTCAATAATGATTTTAATATCACGTTGATGAGCTTGAGCAATAAGTTCGTCAAAGTCATTAAGATCACCAAAAAGAGGGTCTACGTCACGATAATCGCTGATATCATAGCCAAAGTCTTTCATTGGCGATTTAAAAAATGGTGAGATCCAAATAGCATCAACACCCAGACTTTTAATATAGTCTATCCGGCTGATGATCCCTTTTAAATCACCGATGCCGTCACCGTTGGTATCTTGAAAACTGCGCGGATAAACCTGATAAATCACTGCCCCTTTATACCACTGCTGTTGAGCCATTTTTTTCTCCATCGTGACAACACTGCCCATTTTACCCTAGCAATTATTGCTGTTTAGAAATGGTGTGTTCGTAATCTTGTTATCAGTTCGATTAAAACGAACTACGTTATTTTTTAAAAAGCATACGTGAAGGGCTTGATACTGTAAAAAGGATACATACGTATGCATGCTAAATAGATCGCTTTGACAAGGAAAACAGTCTCATAAAAACCTATTAACAAAGGTATGTGTTCGGCAAATGAATGTTTACCAATTCTCGTTTTCGTATCATTAACAAAGTAGTAAATCCAACTTGGTGCATATTCTATGGGTTCTGTAGCGTTATGGTGCAGCGCCATTAATGGTCTTACCAATTAGCATTTGAAAAAAGATGCGACTGAAACGCGCATGTAAAGTGTGAATACACTAATAATTAAGGTCTTAAACTGTAAATTACCGCATTAAAGGAACTCGAAGCAGTGAATATTTCTTTTATAAAATAGAATGCTCAACTGCCCCATCTTTATACCTATAAAAACAAGGTGTTGCCATTATTTTTGTGAATTATTTGTTAAGGTTGTTGGTTTTGCACTAACCTGAATACGTATGCATGGAGTTGTTAATAAAATAAGGCAGGCGTTAATATTCATCCTGACAACAAAATTAGCTAACTAATAACTGCGCACTATCACTCGCATCTTATTCTGTTGGTATAACAATATGGGTAACGGGAAAATATCATGTCTATGTTCAAACCAAGTATATTAACAATTGCACTTGCTACAGCAGGTATTAGCAGTTTCGCTTCACACGCACAAGAAGAGCAACCAACCACCAAGAGTGACGTAGAAGTCATCGAAGTTAAAGGTTTCCGTGGCAGCGTCGTTGAGTCAATCAATACAAAACGTTTTTCATCAGAAGTGGTTGAATCTATTTCCGCAGAAGATATTGGTAAATTACCAGATTCGTCAATTGCTGAGTCAATTGCACGTCTTCCTGGTTTAACAGCGCAGCGCCTAGATGGCCGTGCCAGTCGTGTAAGCGTTCGTGGTTTTAGTGAAAACGAAAGTGCAACAACCTTTAATGGTCGTGAGCAGGTATCGATTGGGGACAATCGTGGTGTTGAGTTTGACCTTTACCCATCTGAAATAATGAGCGGTGTAACCGTATATAAAACACCAAACGCAAGCTTAGACGCAGAAGGTATTGCAGGTGTTATCGACATGCAAACCGTAAAACCTTTAAGTAAAGGTGAGCGCGTGATCATGTTTAATGGTCAGTTAGAGCAGTCAGGTTTTGATAAGCTAAACCCAGATGCTGATGACAAAGGCTTTCGTGGCACGGTTTCATACATTGATCAGTTTGCAGATGACACTATAGGTGTTGCATTTGCTTACAATACTATGAGCTCACCTAACCAAGAAAAACGCTGGAATTCTTGGGGATACCCTGAATTCGACGTTGATGGACAGAATTATTCAATCTTAGGCGGCGCTAAACCTTTTGTACGTTCATCAACACTTGAACGTGATTCAGCAATGCTTGTTATCGAAGCCGCACCAACAGATCGCTTAAACATGACGTTTGATGCACTGTATGTTGATTTTACAGATGAAAAAATCCTTCGCGGTATTGAAGTACCATTTGCTTGGGGCCAAGGAACAATCGATCCAAGCTCAGCGGTCGTAGATGCTGAAAGTGGGTTTATCACCAGCGCGGTAACACAAGGTCAACGTGTAGTAGTTCGTAATGATGTTGAAGAACGTGATGCTGAATTAACGCAATTTGGTTTTAATACTAAATATGATATCAGTGATGACTGGTCAGTTGAGTTTGATGCGAGCCGCTCTGAAGTAGAGCGAAAGGATTGGAGCTTACAAAGCTATTCAGGTACTGGCCGTGGAGATATTAATGGTGATCCTGACAACATAGGTTATGCGTTTGACGGTGGTAACACTGGTGCGCAGTTCTCACATGAACTCGATTACAGCGATTATGGCTTAATTCAATTAGGTGGCCCATTAACTTGGGGAGAGAGTAAAGCACTGAACGATAAATACGGTTTGTCAGGCACACGTTATCTAGATACAGCCCAAGATGGCTTTATTAATGCCCCTGAGGTTAATGATGAACTACATACTTTAAAGCTAGCGGCAAGTAAGCTATTAGAAAACGATTACTTAAGCAAAGTTAGTTTTGGTATGTCATATCGCGACCGCGAGAAGAGCAAAAAGTCTGAGGGGTACTACTTAACATTAAGTGACTTCTCATTAGATAACCCAGGTATGCTTGTCGTTCCAGAGCAATACCGTCTCGGAACTGCTAGTTTAGATTTTATCGGTATGGGTGATATGATCGCCTATGATACCCGTGCACTAGTTGACGATGGATATTATAGCTCAATCCAAGAAAGTTTAACGAATATAAAACACACGACGCAATCATACACAGTGCAAGAAAAAGTCACGGCGTTTTTTGTACAAGCTGATATTAATGCTGAAGTAGGTGAACTACCACTAACAGGTAACTTTGGTGTTCGCTATGTTAGAACTGAGCAATCTTCGCAAGGCTTTGCCGCCGTGCCGAACGAAGCGACTGATCTAGTTGAGGCCGTTCCTAACAATGTGTCTCATGATTATAGTCATGTTTTACCTAGTCTTAATTTATCTTTAGTGCTAGATGAAAATCAAACTGTGCGTTTTGGTGCCGCTAAAACTATCTCACGAGCCCGCCTAGATGAAATGAATGCTTCTGTTAATGCGAGCTATAATTCAGAGCGTCCTGATGAGAATGGCAACTATTGGTCAGTATCGGGTGGTAACCCTACACTTGAACCAAAAGAAGCAACGGGTTTTGATTTGACTTATGAAAACTACTTTAGTGCAGAAGGCTACTTCTCAGCAGCTGTATTTTATAAAGACTTAAGTCAATGGATATTTGATGGCGTATACGAAGTTGATATGTCAGGGGTTGCTGACCCTTCAACGGGTGAGATACCAGATAATAGTAGTGGTACTGCATCAGGTAAAGTGAATGGCGGTGGTGGAGACCTTTGGGGTTATGAATTGTCTCTTGCTCTACCATTTAATGTCTTTAGCGACTCACTAGAAGGCTTTGGTTTAATTGCCAGCCATACTGGAATTGAACAAGATGTTGAAGATCAAAACGGCAACGAATATGAGCTACCTGGTCTATCAGACAAAATAGAAAGTTTAACTTTTTATTATGAAAACTATGGCTTCCAAGCACGTACTAGCATGCGTAAACGCAGCGACTTTAAAGGTGATATTTACAACGCAGGTTATGAAACACAGCAAGTAAACATCTTAGGTGAAACAATTTGGGACGTACAAGTTGGCTATGATTTTGGCGAAGCGGGTGTTGAGAGCTTAGATGGCTTAAGCGTAACCTTCCAAGTACAAAATATCACTGAAGAACCATTTACAACATTAAGTGGTGATAACGCTTTGCAAGTTCGTGATTATCAAGATTATGGACGTAACTTTATCCTTGGTTTCAGCTACAAGCTTTAACTGAAATTTAGTTAAGATATTTAGCCCTTGTGATTTGTTTTACAAGGGCTTTTTTATATCGACTACACTTAACTAAAAGCAAGTGGAGCAGGGGCTATGCAGAATAAACAAATAAAAGGCGTGGTAATAGCTGGTGGTGGCACTGCGGGTTGGATAACCGCAGCCTTACTAAATAAAGTGCTAGGTAAAATAGTTAATATTACCCTGATTGAATCTGACCAAATTGGTACTGTGGGAGTGGGTGAAGCGAGCATTCCGCCGATTCTTCACCTTAATGCTGCATTAGATATACCTGAGAGTGAGTTTATTAAAGCAACTCAAGCGACCATTAAATTGGGGATCGAGTTTGAAAACTGGCGAGCACCACAACACAGCTACATGCATGCTTTTGGTGAGATAGGCAAAGATCTCCCGTTTTGTGAGTTTTATCATTATTGGTTGAGGGCCAAGCAACAGGGCACTAATGCTGACTTTTGGGATTTTTCACTTAATTACCAAGCGGCCAAACAGCATAAATTTGCCCCTTTAAAACATATTCCTAATACCCAGCTTAGTGGTTTAAATTACGCTTATCATTTTGACGCTACTTTGTACGTGGAATTTTTAAAAGAGCTGACTATATCACGCGGTGTTAAACGTATTGAGGGTAAAATTGCGAATGTTAAGCAATGCCCAGAGAGCGGTTTTGTAAAGGCACTTGAGCTGTTAGATGGGCAAATAATTTCAGGCGATTTATTTATAGATTGCACAGGGCTAAGCGCACTGCTAATCGAAAAGACCTTAAATACTGGGTTTGATGATTGGTCACATTGGTTACCTTGCGACAGTGCTATTGCCTTACAAACTAAAACCACTACAGAGCCAGCGCCTTATACGCGCTCAATTGCTCACGATGCGGGTTGGCAGTGGCAAATCCCGTTGCAACACCGTGTTGGTAATGGTTTAGTATTTTCAAGTCGTCATATTACTGATGAGCAAGCTAAACAACAACTCCTTGATAATATTCCCGGTGAACCAATTACAGAGCCTAGAGTGATTCGTTTTAAAACTGGACGAAGGCTTAAACAATGGCACAAAAATGTAGTGGCTATTGGCTTATCAAGCGGTTTTTTAGAGCCGTTAGAATCAACCAGTATTCACTTAATACAAACCGCTGCAATTCGGTTAATTAAATTATTTCCCCACCAAGGGATCAAACCTGTTTTAATCGATACCTTTAATAAACAAAGCAAAACCGAAGTTGAGCGAATAAGAGATTTTATTATTCTGCATTATAAACTGACCGAGCGTGATGACAGCGGATTTTGGCGTCAGTGTAAACAAATGGATATTCCTATATCGCTGCAAAACAAAATCGATTTATTTAAGCAAACAGGTAAATTAATTAGAGAAGATGATGAGCTTTTTGCCGAAGTGGCGTGGCAACAAGTCATGATAGGTCAAGGGCTTGAGGCACATGATTATCATCCACTCGCAGATGCACTGAGTGATGAACAACTCGCCGAGTTATTTACGAATTTAAAAACGCTTATCAACGGCACTGTAAATCACTTGCCGACACACAGTGAATTTTTAGCGAGGATGAAAAATAATTAATATGAAATCACTCATGCACACTTTTTTACTAAGCACGCTTTTTGGTATGTGTTTAAACGTCAATGCAATAACTGCATCACCACAAAACTGGTGGGTTGGTATGCAAAGCAAGCAATTACAAATTATGCTGCATGAGCCAAATGTTGCTAAGCAGCAATGGCAACTTGAATCACATGCTGGTGTTGAGCTTACCAGCATTACGCACACCGATAATCCAAATTACGCTTTTTTAAACCTGACAATCAACCCAGATGCCAAGCCTGCGAGTTTAATTTTTAAGAGTAAATCAGGTGAGCGTTTTGAATACCCGTTACTTGCGCGGGAAAAAAATAGCAGCCAACGTAAAGGCTTTAATAGCAGCGACACCATTTATTTAATTAACCCTGACCGCTTTGCCAATGGCGACAACAGTAATGATACCATTCAAGGCATGTTAGAGGCTGCCAATCCTCAGGAGCGAGGTGGGCGTCATGGTGGGGATATTCAAGGGATCATTGATGCACTGCCTTACTTACAAAAACTAGGAGTGACTCAGCTTTGGCTAACACCGCCACTTGAAAATGATATGCCTAGCTATTCTTACCACGGTTATGCGATCACCGATTTTTACACTATCGACCCGCGCATGGGCTCAAATGAACTGTACCGTGAGCTATCAGCTAAAGCGAAACAACACGGTATCGGTATGGTGATGGACCTAGTGCTGAATCACTTTGGCTCTGAGCATGAATGGATGACAGATAAACCCACAGCCGATTGGATCAATTTCAACGGTGACTTTGCAAACGGCAAGCATGCAACAAGCCATGCACGACAAACTATACAAGATCCACATGCCAGCGAGTTCGATAAACGCCAGTTTAGTGATGGTTGGTTTGTTGCCACAATGCCAGATCTAAACCAGCGCCAACCATTACTTGCAACTTACTTAATTCAAAATGCTATTTGGTGGATTGAATACGCCGACTTAAGCGGTATTCGCGTTGATACCTACTCATATTCAGACAAAACCTTTTTAGCCAATTGGACCAAAGCAATCATGACTGAATACCCGCAATTTAATATTGTTGGTGAAGAGTGGACCTCAAACCCAGCCATTGCCTCATATTGGCAAGCGGGCAAAGTTAATAACGATGGTTACACCTCAAGTCTGCCAAGCGTGATGGATTTTTCATTACAAGAAGCACTTATTCAAGCACTTAATGAAGATGAAAGCTGGAATACTGGCTGGGTAAAAGTGTATCAATCAATCGCCAATGACTTTTTATACCCAAATCCTGATAACTTATTGGTGTTTGCCGATAATCACGACATGAGCCGCGTGTTTACAGAATTAGAACAAGATCTTGATAAAACTAAAATGGCGATGGCGATGTTGCTAACCACCCGTGGTATAGCACAAATGTATTATGGCACCGAAGTATTGCTTGATAACACGGGCAGTAATGATCACGGTGATATTCGCATTGATTTCCCCGGTGGCTTTAAAGGCCAACCAAGTAATGCGTTTACAGGGCAGGGCTTATCAGATGAGCAGCGTGATATGCAGCAAGCCATTACCACTTTACTTAATTTTAGAAAGCAAAGCCCAGCCATTGCTCATGGAAAGCTGACTCACTTTAGCCCTAAAGCAGGTATATACAGCTATGCGCGGATCAGTGATCAGCAAACGGTACTGGTGTTTTTAAATAAAAATAGCGCAGCAAAAAGCTGGTCATTAGCATATATGCAAGAGGTTATTGGGCAACATAAACAGGCCATAAACCTTTTTACTAACCAAGCAATTAGCCTAATTGATACAGTGACTTTAGCGCCTAAGAGTGCAACGGTATTAATAATTGAGTAAATACCTAGGTGAATACGTATGCAGCCACTGTCAGTCAGTGGCTGTTCACTTTAGTATTAAATTTATAATAAAAATGACGTTTAAATGACAATCCATTAAAACGTCAGATCTAAGTAAGAACATTATGACAACAAACAAAACCACAATTAGTACATTTAAATATGGCTCATGGGTATTAGCTAGTAGCTTATTGTTATCGAGCTGCTCAGGTGAGCCCACAACCCCCAGTGCCGACAAAAAAGTAGCTGAACAAGTTAACGAACATTCAAAGCCGGTGGTTTACCAAGTATTCACCCGTTTATTTGGTAATACCCAAACAGCCAACGTGCCATGGGGAACCAAAGAGCAAAATGGCGTAGGCACATTTAGTGACTTTAATGATGCTGCTTTAAGTGGCATTAAAGAACTTGGTACCACCCATATTTGGTATACCGGCGTGCTTCACCACGCGCTGGTAGGCGATTACAGCCAATATGGAATTAGCCAAGATGATCCAGATGTAGTGAAAGGGCGCGCAGGCTCTCCTTATGCTATTAAAGATTATTACGATGTAAACCCAGATTTAGCCATCAATCCAGAGCGCCGCCTTGAAGAATTTGCGGCATTGATTGAGCGCACCCACCAACACGGTATGAAAGTGGTGATTGATATTGTGCCAAATCATGTGGCGCGTCATTATCAATCTACTGCTAAACCTGCTGGTGTGAAAGATTTTGGTGAGCAAGACGATACCAGCGTAGAGTATGCCCGCGATAATAACTTTTACTACGTTACTGGGCAGTCATTTCAAGTACCAACCAGTGAAAATTACCAAGTACTGGGCGGTAATACCCACCCACTTGCCGATAACTTATTTGATGAAACACCTGCAAAATGGACTGGTAACGGTGCCCGAGCTGCTAAGCCTGATATTAACGATTGGTACGAAACGGTTAAAGTTAACTACGGCGTAAAACCCGATGGTAGCTACGACTTTCCAACGTTACCAAGCGATTATGCCAATCAAGATTTACGCGCGCACTTTGAATTTTGGCAAGATAAAGAGTTGCCAAACAGCTGGTATAAATTTCGTGATATCGCCTTGTATTGGCTCGATAAAGGCGTAGATGGTTTTCGCTATGATATGGCTGAAATGGTGCCCGTGGAGTTTTGGAGCTTTTTAAATTCATCTATCAAGATGCACAACCCAGAGGCATTTTTACTAGCCGAAGTATACAACCCAGATTTATATCGCCCGTATATCCAGCAAGGCAAAATGGACTACTTGTACGATAAAGTGGGCTTTTACGACACCCTAAAAGCCGTGATGCAAGGCACTCAAGCCGCGAGTAGCATTTTTGCAGCACAGCAACAAGTGGCAGATATTGAACAGCACATGCTGCATTTTCTAGAAAACCATGACGAACAACGCATTGCCAGCCCCGATTTTGCAGGTAGCAGTGAAAAGGGCAAACCCGCATTGGTAGTATCAAACCTTATTAGCCGCTCGCCAACACTGTTATATTTTGGCCAAGATGTAGGTGAAGATGGCTCTGAAGAGGCTGGTTTTGGCAAACCAACTCGCACCAGTATTTTTGATTATATTGGCGTGCCAGCGCATCAAGCGTGGATGAACAACGGCAAGTTTGATGGCGGCGCATTAACTGCCGAGCAAAGTCAGTTACGTAAATATTACAAAGCGGTTATGGCGTTGAGTAAACATCCTGCGGTTGTTACCGGTGACATGCACCCGTTAACGGTGACAGGTAGCGACCAAGTTGCCGCGTTTAGCCGCAGTATTGGTCAACAACACATTTGGGTGGTGAGCAACTTTGCCGAGCAAAAAAATACGGTAAGTATTGATATTCCACTTAACACATTAGCAAACTACAAACAGGCAGAGCAGCAATTACTTGATCTGCTCGAAGCCAATCAAACTGCCGTGTTAACAATCACACCTGAGCAAGTAAAAATCAGTTTAACGTTAAATGCGCTTAGCAGTGCAGTATTGACCACTGGAGCACATAATGAATAATAACAAACCTAACCTAAGCTTTTGGCAAATATGGAACATGTGCTTTGGCTTTTTAGGCATTCAATTTGGTTTTGCATTACAAAACGGTAATGTCAGCCGTATTTTTCAAACCTTAGGTGCAAATATTGATGACATTCCAATTTTATGGATTGCAGCACCACTAACAGGTTTAATTGTACAACCTATTATTGGTTACTGGAGCGACAAAACATGGTGCAAACTAGGCCGTCGTCGCCCGTTCTTTTTTTATGGCGCAATTTTAACCACGCTCGCGCTGTTTATTATGCCTAATTCACCTACTTTATGGATTGCAGCGGGCATGTTGTGGATTATGGATGCTTCTATCAATGTCACAATGGAACCATTTAGAGCATTAGTGAGTGACAACCTGCCAACGAAGCAACGCGCCACAGGTTACGCCATGCAAAGCTTTTTTATAGGTGTTAGCTCAGTGGTGGCCTCGGCGTTACCTTGGATGATGACAAACTGGTTTGATATTTCTAACACTGCGCCAGTTGGGCAAATTCCTGATTCAGTGAAGTTCTCATTTTACTTTGGTGCTGTAGTGTTAATTGTTGCGGTATTTTGGACCGTGTTTACCACAAAAGAATACTCACCAGAGCAGCTTGAAGCGTTTAATGATCATGTTGAACAAGCAACAACAAGCACTGCCAACAAACCTGTTAATTTCAATAAAGGTGCCATAGTCTTTACGTTACTGGGCTTAGCTATTTTAGTGTTGGTGCTAAGTCTTTCACTTGAGAAAGAACTTTATTTACTGGCCGCTGGCCTCACCTGTTTTGGTATAATCCAATTTATTGCTGGGCAATTACAACGACAAAACAAAACACAAAATGGCTTTTACCAAGTATTAAATGATGTATTTATCATGCCAGAGGCCATGAAACAGCTTGCTTGGGTGCAGTTCTTTAGTTGGTTTACCTTATTTGCAATGTGGATTTATACCACTTCAGCAGTAACCAGCTTTCATTATGGCAGCAGTGATACCAGCTCCCTTGCTTATAATGATGGCGCTGATTGGGTGGGTATTTTATTTGCAGCCTATAACGGCTTTGCAGCATTGGCTGCGTTATGTATTCCGATCATCGTAAAGCGTTTAGGCTTAAAGTTAGCACATGCCATCAACCTAGTATTAGGTGCCTTAGGCCTAGCGAGTTTTATTTTTATAAAAGATCCAAGCTTATTGATCTGGCCGATGATCGGCGTGGGCTTTGCGTGGGCGTCTATTTTATCGCTGCCTTATGCCATGTTGAGCTCATCAGTACCGAGTAAAAAAATGGGCGTGTATATGGGAATATTTAACTTTTTTATCGTGATCCCACAATTACTCGCAGCCAGTGTACTGGGCCTCATTTTACGTCACTTTTTTGAAAACCAACCTATTTACGCATTAGTACTGGGCGCAGTGTCGTGGATACTTGCAGCAGTTGCGGTATTGCGCGTTAAACATACGCAATAGCGACTTGCTTTGCACAGTTAATGACTAATAAAAAAGAATTAAGGGTTAAACATGAAAAAATACAACATCATTACCGCAACTTTATTTATGCTTGGGCTAACGGCATGTAGCTCAGAGCAAGCGATTAATAATACGCAAGTTACCGAGCAACTAAGCGCACCGGGGGCACCAGGTGCAGAGCCATTTTGGGCATACTCAGGTAAAACAGGAATTGGTACGTCATTTGAGCAATACCAACAGGGGGCTTATAGCGACAATGCCGCAACAGGCCCTGTATCAAAAGTATGGTTTTCGATTGCCAAAGGCATGATCACCGAAACCATGTTTGGTTTAATTCACCAAGCACAAATTAAAGACATGCAATTTATAGTGGTGGGTAAAGACTTTACAGTCACAGAAGCGGATGATTTAGACGTAAGCATTGATTACTTATACAAAGACCAAGCAGGGCGGCCATTATCGCTTGCTTACAAAGTAACAAGCAAAGATAAGCAAGGGCGCTTTAGCCTCGAAAAACACATATTCACCGATCCAGATGGGCAAACGTTATTTGTACGCAGTATTTTTAATACCGAGCTTGAAGGCGTAAAAGCCTTTGTTAATGTTAACCCATACATTGACAATAATGGCCTAGATGATTTTGCAAAAGTAACAGAGCAAGGCCTTGTTGCTTGGCAAGATGATAATTATTTATCGTTACAAAGCGCACAACCTTTTAAACAAACTAGTGTTGGTTTTACAGGTGTGAGTGATGGTTTAAGCGACCTTAAAACAACCCAGCAGCTTAGCAGTGTTTATAAAAATACCGGTGATCAATCAGGTAATGTTAGTTTATTGGCAGAGCTGGGTGAAATTGGCAAAAATAGTCAGTTTGATTTAACCCTTAGCTTTGGCAAAAGCGAGCAAGCCAGCTTTAAAGAAGGCCAAGCAAGTTTAGCCCGTGGTTATCAAACGGTACTTGATAACTACAATGGTAAAGGCGATGCCATTGGTTGGCAAGATTACCTTAGCAGTTTGGCACCTCTTGCAAGCCTTGTTGATGATACTACCGACAATGGCAAGTTGTTATACACCAGTGCCATGGTGCTAAAAGCGCAAGAAGATAAAACCCATGCCGGTGCGTTAATCGCGTCGCTTTCAAACCCATGGGGCGAAACGGTGTCGGCTAAAACAGGCTCTACCGGTTATAAAGCCGTATGGGTACGTGACTTTTACCAAGTGGCGATGGCATTTATGGCCATGGGCGATACCCACACTGCAAAAACCGCATTCGAATATTTAGATAAAGTGCAAGTCAACCCAAATACCCCAGGTAACCAAGGTGATACAGGCTGGTTTTTACAAAAAACGCATGTTGATGGCGAACTTGAGTGGGTAGGCGTGCAGCTTGATCAAACCGCGATGCCGATTATGCTAGCGTGGAAGCTTCACCAAGCAGGTGTATTAACTGATGGCGAGCTCATAGATTGGTATGGGCGTATGTTAAAACCCGCAGCTGATTTTTTAGTGGACGGCGGCCTTGCTAAAATTTTGTGGAACGACACACAAATAACGCCACCGGCCACACAACAAGAGCGCTGGGAAGAGCAAGAGGGTTATTCACCGTCAACCAGCGCAGCGGTTATAGCGGGTTTAATTACCGCCGCCGACATTGCCAAACTAGCGGGTGATGAGGCCAATGTTAAGCGCTACCTTGCAACCGCAAAAAGCTATAATGCCGACATTGAAAACACCATGTTTACAACCCAAGGCAACCTTGACTCAACAGCAAGCGACGGCGAATATTTCATTCGTATTGGCCAAGATAAAGACGCCAATTCAAACACTAAAATTAGTGCCAATAATGGCCGTGAAGGCTTTAATAAAAAGCAAATTCTCGACGGCGGCTTTTTAGAGCTAGTACGTTATGGCGTACGCGATGCACTTGCCCCTAGCATTGTTAAAACCTTACCTGAGTATGATGATCAAAGCTTAGAAGATAACTTGCAAGTGCATTACACATTTGAGTTTGCCGACGGCTCAGGCACTTTCTCAGGCTATCGCCGCTATGGTAACGACGGTTACGGTGAAGACGAAGTAACGGGCGCAAACTACGCTGAAGGCGGCATAAAAACCCCAGGGCAACGTGGGCGAGTATGGCCGTTTTTTACCGGCGAGCGAGGTCATTATGAAATTGCCGCCGCTAATGCCACAAATAGCTTCGATGCCACTAAGCAAAACGCCATCAAAAACACCTATGTAAAAGGTATGGAAACATTTGCTAACCAAGGGTTTATGCTACCAGAGCAAGTATGGGATGGCGTAGGGGTTAACAAAGCAGGATATAAGCTTGGCGAGGGCACCAACTCAGCCACACCACTGGCGTGGACCCATGCTGAATACATCAAACTACTTCGTTCATTACACGACAAGCAAGTGTGGGATCATTACCCCGTGGTTGAACACGCACTGCAATAACCTTTTCTAGCAAATGACTAGCCGTAGTCACATACGGCTAGGTGCATTTATTAAAATAATAACGGAGATGCAATGAAAACCTTTACCTTGAGTGCGTTGGCCCTCGCTTTAATGTTAACGGGCTGCCAGAGCGCACCTACAACTAACACACAAAATACTAATACAGCCGCTACGGCGCAAATCAGTGCCGAACAACACGCCACGCCATGGTGGCAAAGTGCGATATTTTATCAAATTTGGCCACGCAGCTTTTATGACAGCGACGGTGATGGCCATGGCGATTTTAACGGCATGACCAAAAAATTGCCGTATTTACAAGAGCTCGGTGTCAATGCTTTATGGTTGACCCCCATGTTTGAAGCGCCATCTTACCATGGTTACGACTTTACTGAGTTTTACCAAGTAGAAAGCGACTACGGTAGCATGGCAGAATTTGAAGCCTTTATACAAGCCGCTGACGACAAAGGCATGAAGGTGATACTTGATTTAGTGATTAACCATATTTCAAGTGAGCACCCATGGTTTAAACGCTCTGCAAACGGCGAGCGCCCTTACAGTGACTACTTTGTGTGGCGTGACGACTTGCCAAAAGCGGGCAGTGGCTGGGGCCACGCATGGAGCGATAACGACAAGCCAGATGCGGTATGGCATTGGAGTGAAACCCGTCAGCAATATTACTATGGCGCATTTGGTGCCAGCCAACCTGATTTAAATTTACGCCACCCCGACGTAATTGCCGAAATGGAAAAAATGGCCAAGTTTTGGCTCGATAAAGGCGTAGCAGGCTTTAGATTAGACGCAGTACGCTTTGCCATGGAAAGCGGCGGCAATGCGCAAGCCGACACCGATGAAACCATTGCTTACTGGCAGCACTTTAATCAGTATGTAAAAAGTGTTGATCCAGACGCGTACTTAGTCGGTGAAGCATGGGCCGATATTCCTGTTGCAGCAAAATATTACGGCGATGGCAAAGGGCTCGATCAAGGTTTTGACTTTGAAGTGGGCTATAAAATCCTTGGCTTATTAAAGCCTGACGCCAGTGGCGAAGCGCAATTTGGCACTATGCAGTCTAACCAGCAAAAAAATACGGTTGATGCCAATGTGTTAAAACAAAACTTACAACAGCGTATTGACTCGAGCGCACCACTTGACTTTTTTGCGCCGTTTTTAACCAATCACGACCAAGAGCGAGTGGCTTATCAGCTAGCAGAGCATGACGACAAGGCAAAGCTTGCCGCCGCCATGTTATTTAGCTCACCGGGCACCCCTTATATTTACTACGGTGAAGAAATTGGCTTAACACAAGGTGGCACAGGTCACGACGTTTATAAACGCGCGCCAATGCAATGGAATAACAGCAATCAAGCAGGCTTTACCACAGCTAAAAACAGTTGGGTTGAACAAAGTGACTTGTTTGGTGATGATTTTGCCAGCTGGTGGCCAGCATTTTTAACCGAGCAACTTGCAGCAGCAGATCGCAGCGTAGCCGCCCAGCAAGCACAGCCAGACTCTATTTGGCAGCTATATAAATTATTAATCGCGCAGAAAAAACAGCGCCCAGAGCTTGGCATTAAAGGCAGTTATGCGTTAACTCAACACAACAACGGCCTAGTTGAAATAACCCGCGAGTTAAATGGCAGTAAAAGTGTGTTCGTGCTTAATTTAACGGCTAACCCACAAACTATTGCTAACATCGCTCGTGACGGTTTAACCGCCAGTTGGCAACACGACCTCAATGGCGAACAACTCGCAGCTTATGGTTTGTTGTTACTAAACAATACACTGTAAATAAAATTCACCCATTGGGGCTAACATACGTAAGCCCCTTTTGGTGAATGTATTATAATTGCATTACCTCAAACTTATAGCGCATTTTTAAAGCTTATTAGATTAGATAAAAGTCTTTTAAATTCATACTTTATAATATTTTACTTAGTGGGCTAATTACCCCGTTCGCGCCTTGTTGTAAAACATGAGTATATATTTGTGTTGTTTTGACATCAGAATGGCCAAGCTGAGCTTGAACTGTTCTGATATCGGCGCCACTTTGCAATAGATGCGTTGCAAATGAATGACGCAAGGTATGCGGTGTTATAGTTTTTGTTAATCCCGATTTTTGAACGGCTTTCTTTACTTCTTTTCTTATACACGAGTGATGAAAATGATGTCGTCTTATTTCACCACTTTGAGGATCTGTACTTAATATATGAGAGGGAAATAAATACTGCCACGCAAGTGATTTTGAGGCGCAAGGATATTTTTTTGTTAAAGCATATGGCATCCATACGCCAGCATAATCGGTATTCTTTAAATCAAGTTTTAAATAGTCATCAACGTGCAAAATTTGATTTCTCAGCATAGGAATTAGCTCTGTGGCTAGCGTTACAATACGGTGTTTATTACCTTTTCCATTCCATACTTGAATGCATTTATAATCAAAATCAATATCTTTCACCCTTAACTGCACCGCTTCCATTACTCTTAAACCGCTACCATACATAAGGCCTGCAATAAGATAATAGCGCTTATTTAAATGAGTCATAAGCAGCTTAACTTCTTCTGGCGTCATTACGACAGGCAGTTTTGCTTGTTTTTTACTGCGGGCAAAATTTAAGTTTAACGATAGTTCACTTTTTATTATGTGCTTGTATAAAAATGACAATGAATTAAGTGCTGTGGCTTGCGTTCGTGGTGCAACATTTTGCTTTAACACTAAGTGTTCTAGATAGCGTTCGACTTCATTGTCTCCCATTGAGGCGGGGTGGCGCTTATTATGAAAATGAATATAAGATGCAATCCACCTCAGGTACGTGTCCACGGTACGTAATGAATACTGACGCACTAACATATAATCAGCGATATAATTTAAAAATGGGGAACGCGTTTTCATATTTTCACCAATAAGAATACTGTGTTTATATACAGCTTAGTTGTTTTGCTCCTATATTCAAGAAAATGCGCGCCGAGCGCACTTTCTTCTTTCTTATTATATTTAGTACCAAGAAAAAATTATAGCTGGTAATGAGTTAAGTTATTTGTTAAAAAGTAATTAATAAATATATTAGCGTAACGTTGGTAGAAATATACGCGACGAGCGCACTATAAAATTGTTAAGTTCTGGATGTGATGTGAAAATCAGGTATATAAAACTCGGAAACGGTGGAAAATGGGAGAGTTCTTGTATTGAGCAGGAGCAGACTCTCCGGCTCGGATATGAAAGTCCGTACCACCAAGAATCTCTAAGTGGAGAATGGGATTCTGTCTTTGACTATTGGCTAAAGGCTCGGAGTGGGAATCGCGGTGCAGCGGCCAGGGATTTGAACCAAATTCGTGATTTTTACGAGCTCAAAGAATCAGATATCTGGATAACCTTCTACAAGAGAAAGCTGTATTGGTGCCATGCCTACGAAAATGTTCATCAGCTAGAAGATGGAAGTCGGATTCGAAAAGTAGTCGGCTCTTGGAGTTGTGAAGACAAAAATGGCGCACCGCTTTCGATAGAGAATATCGACGGAAGAATAACGAAGGTCCAAGGATTTCGCGGAACCATTTGCGGTATTGAACTGCCGGAATACCTTCAAAGAAAGATAGACGGTGAGACCCAGCCTGAGATTCAGTCAACGAAAGATGCTTTGGCGGCCCTGAAGCATAATGTTGAAAGTTTGATCAAGGGTCTCTGGTGGAATGATTTCGAACTGCTCGTCGATCTTATCTTTTCTCAGTCTGGATGGCAGCGTATTTCAGTGCTAGGAAAGACGGAAAAGGATATCGACCTTGATGTGTTTTCACCGGTTACACAGAAGCGAGCGTTCGTTCAAGTAAAATCCACCACGACAGCCAACCAGATCGAAAGCTATCAAGAGATATTCAATCAGTATCATCAGTATGATGAGATGTATTTTGTTTTCCACACCTTTTCGGGCGATCTCGGGAAACTGAGCATTGAAGATCCAAGAGTAGCTGTATGGGATATTTCACGGGTGGCTGATTTGGTAATTAACGCCGGCCTGATTGGCTGGCTACTAGCCAAAAGAACTTAACAATCGGCTGCACAGCGACCGATTTTCCGCCGCTTCGCGGCTCCAAACCGGCGCGTGAGCCTGGCGTTAGGTATACAAGGAAGTTGAGTGCCAATTTATATCAAAGTTGAACAATCTAATGAGAAGCTAGCTCACTTAGCAAAAGAGCATTGGGATCTGCCTGTTCAGATCCAAGAGCTTGAAAGTTGGTTGTTAGAAAATCCTCTAAATTTAACTCCTTCAAACTATATTGCTGACGTTGGCTTTTCTATTCGAGAAAATGCTTGTGGCGGTGGTGCAATATTATCTCCTAAAGCTATGAGTATTATGGGAAATCTCGGTATTAAATTGTACCTATCTGAGTACGGAGTGTAATGTATACCTAACAAGTCGATGAAGGAAAAGGACATCTAACAGTTGGCTGGTGTTTCGTTCCTCAACAATTTTAGCCAACTATTAGCTAGCCTCTTATCGAGGTGTTATATTTTTTCGATACATAGGCGTTAACTAAAAAGTGTATTGATAAAATCAATTAAGTTTTAATGTTATAGGCCGATAAAGATCTTATTAATAATATATCTTTCATAGGAAAGGGAATTTAATATGAAAATAACTCATGATGTTTTAACAGATACCGCAACAACACAGCTTAAAAATAAATCAGCTCCTGTTGATTCGGGTAAATTAACTGATATCCACTCAAATGAAACAATGAATAAGCAGCAAGCACAAACATTTGCTGATGATATTTATCATAAAGATGAGCATATCCCACAAAACCAAAGCACTTATGATAGACCGCTAAGTATTACAGCACATAAATCTGAATCAGAGCTTTTGGATAAAATGACTAATACAATATCATTTGGTGAATTACCACATAAGTTAAATCAACTTCGACCTAAATATGAAGATTTCATGAATGAGTTAGAAATATCTTCTCCATCGTTAGCTAAAAAAGAGTGGGAATTTTCTGTTGATAGTAACGATAAATTAGTTGTTTCAGGTAATATTACTGAAGATGAAAAAAACTACCTTGAAGGTAAATTGAATGCTAACGAAGATATCGTTAATTTAGCTAAAGAATTACCTGACATTCTAATAAAAGGTCAAGAATATGACCGTGGTTATGATGGGAAAGGAAAATATTGGGGGAAATATGATGTTACTCAAGAAAACTTTAAAGACATTATTGATATAAAGGGACTTTTAGATAGTTCGTATGGGCCAAATGCCAAAGCATTTGATGATGGTTTTGATGCTTTTTCATATCAAGATAATTTGCGTAGTCAATTAGCGAGTAAGGCTGAAGCTAAATATGCTTATTAACGAACTGTTATTTAGCATTGGAGAACAAAAAATATAATCGGGTAGCCGGAGGTCTCTAACCTCCAGCCCCCACACCACCCATCATGCGGGTCCGCAATGGGCGGTTCATCTCCCGTAATGAATGTTGATCCAAATATCCCTCAATGACACTAAACCTTGTGAAGCTAAGTAGTTATTGCCTAGCGCAATGTTAATACCTTTTGTTTTTGAGCTTCTACAAGGGCCTTTACTGGTGATACCACAGGCTATGGCGAGTCGTTCGCTAACACCCAATTTCATTAAACTGCGTACTTTAGTGCGTGCTATTCCTTATAAATAGCGCCATTGTCGCCAGTAGCACATTTTTATCCTACGGCGGATCCAGAGATCTAAATCCACCGTTAGCTATAATAATCAAAGTCAAAATAGACAGCCCGATGGGGCGACGACAGTACAGCAAACGACTTGGCTGTATAGAGCCTGCTTTTCTTTAAATAAACAGCGGAATATTACAGTTAACAAAGGCATGAACAAACAGACCTTACGTGGACAAACGAAAGTGAATGCGCAATGGCAGTTGTATTGCCTTGTTCATAATCTAGAAAAGCTGAGAAACACGATGCATTAATTAGCGTAAGCCCTTATCACCTCAAATAATCCACTCAAACACCTGTGAGACCTTCCAAAACGCTAATTAAAGCAACAGCAAATCCTCTTTTATATTTTACTTAAAATCGAAGTAACTAATTGAATCAAAATAGGAACTCAGCTATGGTTAATGCATCAATAAAAATAAATTAAAAACGAGTTATTCTACAGCCTCGTTAGCCATCCATTTATAATTCTAAGAGTTGAATGATGTTACGTGTAATTTTTATATTAATATTCTCCATTTTTATCACTGGCTGTGATCATTATAATTACGCTGTGAAAAAAAATGATTCTCCAATAATATATGATTTGTATGGTAAATCCCCTGAAGAGTATGAATTTTATAGTAATCTCTACAAAGTGAATCCAGAGAATATATATTCTGACATGATTGAAATCACACATTTAAACGATGTCTATAATAGTCAATATGGTACACCTGAATCTACTACACGAAAATCACGGTTAGATTTTGTGTTGCACCCTCGAACAGGTGTAGAGCTTGTAGTGCCTTCTGTACGGCTTGAGCATTACTCTGAAAAAGGCGATTTATATAAACCAATAAAAATTGAATCTACATTGTCAAAATGTGTTGGAAATGTTGGTTGCAATGGAATATTTGTTCTCCATTATGCAGATAAAATGCCCCAAAAAATCATTGAAAAGGTAAGTTTCAAAATAATAGTAAACGGTAAAGAAAAGCATGTTTCCTATATAATTCCTCTAGAACTTAAATTTGAATACTCTTTCTGGGACGGATTGATGAACGAAATAGAACGTTTTTAATACGCAAATTTTTTCAAATAAGTAAGTTTCGTAAAATGAGTGTAAATGGCCAATCGGGTAGCCGGAGGTCTCTAACCTCCAGCCCCCACACCACCCATCATGCACTTTTTTATTAACAGGAAGTGCAATGGGCGGTTCATCTCCCGTAATGAATATTGATCCAAATACCTCTCAATGACGCTAAACCTTGTGAAGCTAAGTAGTTATTGCCTAGCGCAATGTTAATTCCTTTTGTTTTTGAGCTTCTACAAGGGCCTTCGCTTCCAAGCGCCTACTTTTGGTGCTGGTGATACCACAGGCTATGGCGAGTCGTTCGCTAACACCCAATTTCATTAAACTGCGTAGTTTGGTGCGAAAGAAAAATAGGACAGGCACATTTCATCAAATTAAAAAGCCTTAAAGCTGAGTTAAATGCACTCAAATAAAGCTAATCGGGTAGCTGCAGCTCTCCAGCTTTCATGTTATCCATAATTCATTGTTTTTTTAAAAGCACCATGTATCAAATTCGAAAATCACTAAACAATTGAATCGAAGTAGGAACTAGGCTATTGTTTGTGAATAACCGCAAATAGCGAGTAACTATCTGAACTCGTCATATGTTTATGGAATATGGAATGTTACAGCAAATTGAACAATGGATTGATCAGACAAACCTTAAGCACAAAGAACAAAGGGTCGCTTGCTCTACATTTTTTGACGAGTTTAAAGGCTTTTATTCTTTGGAATTTTTACAACAGGCGTATTTTGTAATTGTTGATGAAATCCCAAAGCCTCATTTTCCAGAGTTACGACACCTTGGGTTAGGTGACTTCATCGATATGAATGTAAATGGAATTACATATAAAAACACTTACTACGTTGTTCCTCATTTAGCATCTAATTTACGTCTACATTTTCATGAACTTGTTCATGTTGCGCAGTGGGAGATTCTAGGCGCAATTGCCTTTATGGAACGTTACATAACAGAAATCCGCACTAAAGGTTACTATGATGCGCCTTTGGAAAAAATGGCATACGCTTTTGACTCTCACTTTATAAATGGCGGTGAAAAAATTGACGTCCCCCATTTTATAGCGCAAAAAATATAATAAATGTCTTAATGAACTCTCTTAGCGATGCTTCTTGTGGTGATTCAATGAAACCAGATAGCACGTTGGCTAATAAACTTAGCTGGATAGCGACGACACCAAGATTACCCCTCAGTGCAAAATTATAAACTTACTGGGCTGTTAAAATATGTTCCTAAGAAATCTACTTATTGGACTAACAATTGTGTTCGCTTGGTTACCAGCTACCTTTCTGATGATTATTGGTGGGCTTTATTTCGTAACAAGTATTGTCACTATTTTCTTTGTACCACTTAGTTTTACTGTGCAATGGTTGTTACCACTGGTTGGCGGTTTTTTGGGGTATTTAGCTCTGACTTCTTTAAGTTGGGGGGTGAATATAGCACTAAAGAAAAGATTAATATTTTTAATTTTAGGCGTAGTTTCCTTGCTCTATGTGTATTGGTTGAGCTGCAATTATCAAGGGGAAATTGTTAGCTTAAGTTTAAGCTGGTATAAGTTATTTATAATTGGAGGACCACTATTTTTTAGTGTTATCCATATCCTACTTCATCTTTTATGGTTGAAAAAATCAGCTTAATATATTTTGGTATGCATGTTTTGTCACAAGGACAATAAACGCTAAACGTGACACCAATTCATAAATGTGCAGATACCACTGCGTTAAGTCACTACGATTGGTGTCAATACATATTCTAATGTCTATATGTTTGAAATACTATTTTGGGAAAGGGAGTTATGAAAGTTTTATTACAACAAAGCAAGTTAGCTAGTGTTAAGCTGTTTCATAGTTTTGTCACTAGAACGTTATTCTGTGGCATGTTTGCTTACTATCTAGTTGAAATCTCAAAAGCCGCGTTTTTAACGCAGCTTGGGTATATCGCCTTGTTTTGTGTATTATCCTTAGTAAGTGAATACGTTATGTCAAAGCCAAAAAAGTCAGTGGCTGTAGCAATTGATGGTGATGTTTTGATTGTATTGGGTGCACGTATAAGTACTGCCGAGATCAATGAAATTTTATATGTGCAGACTAAAAGGTTTGAACACACTGTAAGATTCCGCTTTAAAAATCATCGATATCAAGATTTTGAATTAGCTTCTCCTGACTTAATTGAAGATCTACGTTTTTACAATTTTCTAGTTGAAAATCAATTACCAGTAAAGATGTTAGATAGTTGTGAGCGTGTTATTTAGTATCTCAACATTACAAGCCATTAAGCATAAGTTTAGAATCCGAGCCGGACTTTCAAAAAAAGAGACTACCTAATGGTTGCCGTATATTTATTTACTGATGATTATGATCGACTATTTAACTTTTATTTTAATATCCTGAAATTTAAGGAGCTGGACTGTGTTCTAACCTTTCCTGAAAATGATAATGCCGGAATATGGCTATTAAATGCAAACGGAAACCCTAGCGGATTGAGCTATTTTGGCTATGAAATAAAAACTAACTTTTTATCCTATTGCGAAAGCCTAATTTCAGTAGGCGTAAAATTTGAGATGGTTTGGGGTCAGCCAAGTGGTTATGTAGCAAGGTTCTTTGACCCTGATGGAAATACGATTCTAATTACATCTGAATGCTTCGATGAGAGTAATGAGGTAGACACTAGCAACTGGGGGTTCTTTAATACAATCAAGTGATTGTATGAAAGCGAAAGTAAAACCACTGCGTTCTTCGCTCCACAAAAAATCCTTAATTACGATCATAACGAACAAAATAGAAATCACTAAACAATTGAATCAAAATATTAATTCGATTATGGTAATTCAACAGTAAAATAAATTTAAACGAGTCATCTCAGGTTCGTTAGTTTCATTTATGTAGCCTTTATTTCTTAACTAGCTGAGGAAACTGATTTTTTGAGCTGTATTTATCTAAAACTTCTTCATAAATAATAGGGTTAATGAGATCATGATGTACTCTCAAGAATTTAAAACTGAGCTTAAAAAGTGTAACATTTTTAAAATTAAAAGTCCCAAAGGTGGGCACTATAACGACCGTTTTGAACTTAATGCTATTATTGAAGCAGAAAATGAAGTTAAGTTGCTAAATTACTTAGAACGGTTAGGCGTTCGTCATACAATCCATAATGAAGAACCTAAACAATGGTGCCCACCGCCAATAGTATTAAATGGTACAAAAAAATGGATTGAGTATACTACCCAATGTAAATGTTTTGGCTATAAAACTTGTGTGCATATAGGAACTACCGACCTTACAATTGAGTTTAATTTTAATTCCGATAATTTCTATGAAGTATCAATTAATGATGTAAAAAGAGCTGTAGAATTTGAAAAGACATTAAAATTAAATGGCTTTGCTTCTTAAGATAACTAAGCTTATCGATTAACGTTAAGTTACAAGAAAGAGGTCATCTTCTTAAAACTAACAACATATAGGGACTGTTCTTTCGCCATAGGAATTACTAATATTTTAGGTCTCGTCGGCGGAAAAATTATAAATTAACAAACCTATCTACTTCTATCTGCTTGTTGTGTCTAAAATGGTTTTCGTATTGAAGGTGTAAAATGCCTAGGCTAACTAATAAAATGCTTGATGAAATGCAGGAAAATATAGTGGATTTTGAACTGATTTTTGGTATTGATAATCCCAATTACTTGCCATACTGGACTGCTTATATGAGAAATGATGAGCGCAGACAGTTCTTATTAAATGAAGGATCAACATTTTTAGATTTTAATATGGAAATGCTCGAACATGATTTTGATTGGTTGGAATGGGAAGCAACCATTTGAAAATAAAGTACAATAAAAGACATTGTAGTGGTACATTTTTTAATGTTAAAAACTTTAAATAGGTTAAGTGAATTGTGCGCCCAACTTTTGAGTTACACGGGCACATTTGGTAAGCAGAAAATAAAAAGCTGGGCTTAATGGGACTCAAAATGAGCTCTAAACTGATAAAAATAACCAATAACCTTCGAGTGACGATTACAATACTACACAAATATGTGATTTATCTTACACATAAGGCTTCAGATTGCTCGGTAAATGGTAATGCTAATTCACACTTATAATTACCCACCATAGCATTTATTTCAAATACTAAGTTATTATCTTGCCAATTAAAGTTTTCAAACCACCAGTTGCCGTCTTTTCCTATAAGATCAATGATTGAGTCGTCAGTTTTATTTATGGCACTACAAACATGTTTAATGTTTGTTGGGCCATCAAATAGGGATGTAGTGTAATGCTCAATGGTAAAACATGGGTTCATTTCAGAATTATTAAGAATAAGACGAAACTGACCGTCTGCTTCTTTTACATTGCCAAACTCTATATGTTTAACAGCTGGAGGGATGACAACCTCATTCTTTTTTACAGCTTTTTGGTGCTCTGCTTTAACATCTTCTTCCTTTTTGGGTTTGTTTTTTAGCTCACAACTAATCGTCATATCTGACAGTTCTATAGTACAAGCTTGATCAGCCCAATAGGCAGCAACAAAGAAATATAATCGCTCAGCTGAGAAATGCATTTCAAAAGGGAAGATGTTAGGATCATCAGCTAAATTAATGCCTTTGGTGATCTGACAAAAGCGGGCTTCTTTATTGGTTGTTAGGTTTTTAACATGAATACAAGGATCGCCATTTTTTATATAAGCGGCAAACTCCGCTTGCTGATCATCCCTGTAGTTGTTTGTTGCATAAAACTTATATTGACTAATGTCATCGGCTTTAGCGACACTGGCGATGAGTAAAATAAGTAATACACATATTTTTTTCATTTATTATAAGCCTCATTGCTAATCAGGGGGGGGGTAATAAAAAAACGGAACAACACTTTAACTATTTTAAAGAGTTTTGCAATAGAGTTGTTATGATGGGGGATTTTGAAAGGCATAATAATTTATGCCATATCTTTGATAGTTAATGGGCTCCCCTGATTTCACTCGGTAGTTTGGAGTCGTCATTATTTGCTTCATATTAAAAAATACCAAACCACACAAACCCTACAGAAGCAGTTAATCACTAAACGATTGAATCAAAATAGGAACTCGGCTATGGTTGATACAATAATAAAAATAAATTTAAAACGAGTTATTCTACAGATTGATTAGGGATTACTAAAAATACTTGCAAGGATGGTGAAATGGTTAGGTTTTATCTGGTTCTTACTTTATTAGGCATTTTACTACTCTATGGCGGTTTTGTTCCTTTAGTGGTTGCAAGTGGCTTAGATCTTGGTTTCTTGTTAATGACGTGGTGACAAATACTATTAGCGTATTTACTTGATGTTGTACTGTCTGCCGTTGTTTTATTGGGTTTTATCATTGTCGATGGCCACAGAAATAAAGTGACATATCGGTATTTTTCTGTGCTGAGCACGTTGTTTGTGGGTTTGTCGTTTGGGCTTCAACTTTAGGGTAGAGAGCGATCTTAATACAAAACTCGTTAATCTTCACTGCAGTGAATAATTCACTTGAATTTGTTGTGCGAATATTAGTCTGTAAGAAGTGAGCGAGAGTTAAACTAGTCCCACTTTTCGCTTACTTGAGGTTTTTTGCTCAGCTTTAGAATTCTATATAGCTCATAAGTAAGAAACGTTTAATGTCTTTATTATGATAAAAAATAGCCTAATTTAGTAAATATTATTAAAAAAGATCCATCAGCGCGATAATGGACATTAATAAACTTCTCAACATAATATGTCGAGGTGTTTACTTTTAATACATCAAACTGGTCGCTTAGTTTTAATGCCCATTAATTTGTTAAGGATGGCCAAAACCGTTTGTAATAAAAAGGCGATAGTTGTATTAAAGCCTGAGCTTGCTGAAATAAAAAACAAGTATAAAGATCAACCCAGTCCAATAGCTAAATCTACAATGGCGCTTTTATAAAAAGCACAACATTAAATTTATTGATGAAAAGAGTGTGTTTAATATGGCTGGTCAGGGTTTGTTTGGTTTGTTACGTTTTAAGATCTTCAAAAAATCGTGTTTAATAGTAAGTTTGCGTGGATTGCGAGCATTGTAAAACCCGATATTGCATTTTCATTGTTGGTCGGTGTGATCACTTTAATAAACTTCCCCTCTGCTATTGGTTTATATTGGGCAACATCAAGTGGTAAAAGTTTATTACAATCTTTATTACTCCATCATTATTTTGAAAATAATATCTTTTGTGGCTGTTTCAATAGCCCAAAAAGTAATTGGGCTATTGAAAAGCTTAAGGCTGGGGTTAATTAACGACTGCCTTTACTGTTCATTTTTCAAATTAGCGGGTTCTAATAAACTAAACGTAGGTAAGCGCCATTTAAAGCGTACCGATGCCATGCGTATTAAATACCCTATAACTAGGCTTGTAATAACGCTGATGTTGTCATCAATGTTGTAGTGGTGTAGTGCTAGATATAAACAAGCTACAATCAGCGCTACGCTGGCGTAAAGCTCATGATGTAATACCAGCGGCGCTTGGCGACAAATTAAATCACGTAGTAACCCACCAAATACGCCGGTAACAATAGCTGCAACTACACAAATACCATAGTGCAAACCCATATTGAGCCCCACTTGGCAGCCAATAATACTAAATGCGGCAAGCCCTAAGGCATCTAAACGCATAAAAATGCCTTTAAATTTAACCACCCATTTAGCTAGCCAAGTTGTAATAATACCGGCAACGCAGGTGATCAATAAATATTCTGGATGTTTTACCCAAGTTAAAGGGTAATTGCCAAGTAAAATATCGCGTACGCTACCACCACCAATTGCTGTAGCACTGGCTACTAACATAACCCCAAACCAATCCATGTTTCTGCGCCCAGCGCTAAGCGCACCGGTCATGGCTTCGGCTGTAATACCAATAATATAGACAATAGTTAATAGCATAAGATATTCACTTGAATTTTTAAGAGCCAAAATAAAAGTGCGATTGTAGAGAGAAATTAATAAAAAGACGAGTGAGAAATTATACTAAAAATGTTCATTTTCAGATAAAAATAACTAATGCGAAATTAGTGTGTGAACTGGCTGTTAATAACGCGTTTACCTCGCGTGTAATTATAAAAACAATAAGGACAAAAGACCGTAAATAAAGTAATTAGCTGGAACCTCGTGCAATTAGTCGCGGTGTTAGTAGGGTGCTTTGTACTTGTTCACCACGAATTAGTTTTAGTAAGTTTTCAACTAGCATTTGTCCTGCAATTGTGGTGTTTTGCTCTATGGTTGTGAGTGGCGGATTTACGTAGCTGGCAATAGAAATATTATCAAAACCTATCACAGCGACATCTTTTGGCACGTTAATATTGGCTTCTTTTAAGGCGCGTATTGCACCTATAGCAATGAGATCGCTAGCAGCGAAAAGGGCATTAAAAGTAATATTGTTAGCAATAAGTGAACGTGTGGCATGATAACCAGACTCTTCAGTCGAAATCGCATTTGCTATTTTTCGCTTACTTAACGTAATTGCATGTTGTCGTAACTCGTCTTTAAAACCATTAAAACGGGCAAAAAATTCAGGGCTATGATCAGATGCATCACCAATAAACGCGCAGGCTGTCCGGTTTTGAGCAATTAAATGCGTAGCTGCAAGTTGACCGCCGCCATAGTTATCACAGCTAATTGTTAAGTCGGCACGATTATCTACCGTTGCTCCCCAGCATACAAATTTGGTGTTTTGTTCAAGTAAGGTATTAAACTTAGGCTGAAAATCAATGTAATCGCCATAACCTAATAAAATAATACCATCAGCACGGTGGCTGTCTTCGTAATCCGCTTGCCAATCGGCACTGGTTGATTGAAAAGATACAAGCAAGTCATAACCTTGTGCAGCACATGCACGGGTAATACTGCCAAGCATGGCCAAGAAGAATGGGTTTATTTGTGATTCATCGGCTGTTGGATCTTCAAACAATAACAAAGCCAATGTACTACTTTGTTGAGTTCGTAAGTTACTGGCGTTTTTATCAACTTTATAATTAAGTTGTTTGGCTACTTCAAAAACACGTTTGCGGGTTTCTTCATTAACCAATGGACTGTTACGCAATGCGCGCGAAACAGTAGACTGTGATACCCCTGCATAGTGGGCAATGTCAAACGATGTAGCTTTACCTTTCATACACAACCTAACTGCTTTAAGTAAATAAACTGCAAATAACTCGTGCCATTCTCGTTTATTTGTTGATTTTTACAAGCTATTTATCAGTAATCTAAAATTTTTATTGATTCAACCCTGACACCGGTGTCATAATGTCGACGTTTTATCATTTTGTTGTCAAAACGTATTGGCTGCCCATTTAGTTGGGCAGCATTTTTTTATACTAGAGTAACTGCTTTGGGGTGATAGCTCAAAGTTTATCTCATGGCGATGGCAAGACCATTGAAATTACAATAATAAGCTCGGTTATAGCTAAGTATCTAAACCGCTTAGACAAAAGAGAAAACACGATGAACTCCAAGCCAAATTCACAATTCGATCCTATCTTAGTGGCCGACATCGGCGGCACGAATGCCCGTTTTGCGTTAATTACTGCCTTTAACTTAGAAAAAAAACAATTCGTTATTGAGCACAATATTACCTTTCCAAGCGCCAACTTTGGTTCGTTGCAAGGTGCATTAACGCATTATTTGTCGCAAGTTAGCCATATTCAACCTCGTCGCGCGTGTTTAGCCGTAGCAGGACCAATAAAAGCTGGCCAAGTACATTTGACTAATTTAGGTTGGCATTTTAGCGTTGCAGAAGTAAAAGCTGAATTTGATTTAGCACAACTTGAAGTGATCAACGATTTTGCCGCCTTTGCCTATGCGGCGCCATATTTAGATCCGCAACAAAACATTGCAGTTAAAGCCGGACAAGCCGATACTGATGCAAATATTGCAGTAATGGGCCCAGGCACAGGTTTTGGTGCAGCGTGTTTAGTACGTACAACACAAGCTAGTGCAGTTTTGAGCTGCGAAGCCGGGCATATTACTCTGGCGTCAGTGAATGACCTAGATACTCAATTGATCACTCAGTTACGTAAGCAATTACCGCATGTATCGGTAGAAACTGTGTTTTCAGGGCCTGGTATTGCGCATTTGTATCAAGCAATGGCTGCTGTAAAAGGCGTAGATGCAAAAAATTTAACGGCTGCGCAAATTAGCGAATTAGCCAATAGTGGTGAATGTGAGATTTGCGATGCGACCTTAAACCAATTTTGTGATTGGATTGGCAGTGTAGCAGGGGATCTCGCGCTGGCCTTTGGTGCGCTGGGTGGCATGTATATTGGTGGCGGTATTTTACCGCGAATGCAAGCTCGTTTACTTGCGGGTCGTTTTGTTGAGCGTTTTAGTGCTAAAGGGATCATGTCGCAATATGTGAGCCAAATACCCGTGACGCTCGTCACACAAGATAATATTCCACTTATTGGTGCTGCGGCCTGTTTGCACGTCAATGAGCAATCATAATACATCGCTCATAGGGATGTTATTGGGAAGGTTGGATGAAGAAAGTTACTATAAATAGTGTTGCAAGTTATGCCGGGGTGTCTAAAAAAACCGTTTCACGTGTTTTGAATAATGAGCCTAATGTGAGCGATGCAACCCGTGAAAAAGTGCTCAAAGTATTTAAAGAGCTCGATTACACACCTAACCCTATTGCGCGTGGTTTGGCACAGAATCGTAGCTTTATTATTGGTTGTATTTACGATAACCCGAGTAAAAGTTATATCACACGGGTACAAACTGGTGCGCTTGCAGCGTGCCAAGAAAACAACTACAACTTGTTGATACATCCGTGTGATTTACGTGGCGATGCGTTGATCAGTAACATCGAACATTTACTTCAATCTTCTCGCCTTGATGGCTTGGTATTAACACCGCCGTTTTCTGATTTTCAGGTGTTGGTTGATTTTCTTAAAAGTAAAAAAATTCCTTACGCACGTGTTGCATCTGCTGTACTTGAAGATGATTCGATTTCAGTTCGTAGTAACGATGAGCAAGGGGCTTTTGAGATCACTGAGCACTTAATTAACTTGGGTCATAAGGCCATTGCTTTCATTAAAGGTCACCCTGATCACAGTGCCACTGAACAACGTTTTAAAGGTTACCGCCGTGCATTGAGCACCCATGGAATAGAGTTTAATGAACGCTTGGTTGAAGAGGGTA
The DNA here is from genome assembly GCF_030436385.1 of Pseudoalteromonas sp. KG3. Lineage (NCBI taxonomy): Bacteria > Pseudomonadati > Pseudomonadota > Gammaproteobacteria > Alteromonadales > Pseudoalteromonadaceae > Pseudoalteromonas > Pseudoalteromonas sp. KG3. The sequence goes on along the minus strand of NZ_CP098523.1, from coordinate 948,358 downwards.
ACTTTAGTTATCACTCGGGTGTAGACAGTGCGCGTAGCATTTTAGATTTAACACCACGGCCAACTGCGGTTTTTGCATCAAACGATTACATGGCCGCTGCGGTGCTTAAATTGGCAACACAGCGCCAATTAAAAGTACCCGATGATATTTCGATTGCGGGTTTTGATAACGCCCCAATTGCACGCCATATTTGGCCTGGCCTGACAACGATTGCACAGCCCGTTGAGGAGATGACTCAGCAAGCGGTTAATAAACTTATTGAGCATATTGGCGTTCCACAAGAGCAGCCATACCAAGTGACGCTTGAAGCGCGTTTGATCACTCGTGAGTCCACCGCACAAGTTAAATAGCCTTCATGTGTGAATAAACCTTTTTTCACAGTTGCCCGAGTTTGAGTGACGCTTACTCGGGCATTTTTTTGCTCTTTTTTCAGCGCTTAGTTTCCTCAGTAAATAATTTAATAAACTTTGCTAATATGTTCGTTAGCTTGATTGAATAGGCAAATTTATTTTTAGCTACGCAGTGGTCATTTGTTTAACTGCCGCAATACACTTTCATTATCTATGATCTTTAAAATATCCGTTTAATATCAATTGCTTACATTATGTTTATCGACGCTGTTTTAGTTCTAGCAAAAACAGCTCATCGGTAAAAATACACGAACACTTTAAAAATTAATTGTGGTCATTATTTGGTCATTTAAAATAATTAAACTAAATTTATAGGATAAGGTTGACACCGGTGTCACAGTCGTGCGTTAATACAGTGACACCGGTGTCAGGTTGATTGTGAGAGACAACTTGGCAACGTATACCTTTGAACGGGTAAATCAAAGATGCTCAGTGCAAGTTCATTCGTGGAGTATGCACTTGCCACTGAGCCTTTATCCTCTAACCATAGAGATGAGTCGAATTTTATGTTGCATCCTCGTATTCAAGAAGTCACCGAACGCGTTATCGAACGCAGTAAAGCTACTCGCCAAGCCTATTTAGAACGCATGAATCATGCAAAAAAACAAACAAGAGTTCGTTCTGGTTTAGGTTGCGGTAATATTGCCCACGTAATGGCTGCCTGCAGCAGCGATGATAAAGCACGTTTAAAAGCTGATGAGCAGCCAAATTTAGCAATTATCAATTCATACAACGATATGCTATCTGCGCACGTGCCTTACAAAGATTATCCAGATTTAATTAAAGACATTGCTACTAAATATGATGCCACGGCCCAAGTAGCCGGTGGTGTACCAGCGATGTGTGATGGTGTTACCCAAGGCCGTGATGGCATGGAATTATCGCTTTTTTCTCGAGATGTTATTGCTATGTCTACGGCAATTTCGTTATCACACGATGTGTTTGATGGCGTATTCTGTTTAGGCGTGTGTGACAAAATTGTCCCTGGTTTATTAATTGGCGCATTATCATTTGGTCATTTACCGGTTGCGTTTTTACCAGCAGGGCCAATGCAATCAGGTATTCCTAATAAAGAAAAAGCGCGAGTTCGTCAAAAGTTTGCCCAAGGTTTAGTAAGCCGTGAGGAACTTTTAGAGGCTGAAAGTGCGTCTTATCACAGTGCCGGTACCTGTACTTTTTACGGTACTGCAAACTCAAACCAAATGCTTATGGAAATAATGGGCTTACACCTTCCTGGTAGCTCGTTTATTAACCCATACACTGAGTTACGTGATGGTTTAACCGGTAATGCGGTAGAAACCATGCTTAAACAGCTGATCCAAAGTAAAGATGCGAATTGTTTAGCAGATGTCGTAACTGAAAAAACCATTATTAATGGTTTAGTTGGTTTACTTTCAACGGGTGGCTCTACTAACCATGCTATCCACTTGGTTGCTATTGCTAAAGCAGCAGGTATTGAGCTGACGTGGAAAGACATGTCGGATTTATCAGAAGTGGTGCCATTACTTACACGTATTTACCCTAACGGCTCGGCAGATGTTAATCATTTCCAAGCAGCTGGTGGTATGGGCTTTTTAATGAAGCAACTGGTTGGTGCTGGTTTCTTACATAATGACGTTAAAACTATTGTTGGTGAAGGTCTTGAAGCATATACCCAAGAGCCTCGTTTAGATACTGATAATAACTTGATCATCACTGATTCAAACGGCCCAAGTAAAGTTAAGTGGGTGCCGTGTCCTGAAAAGTCATTAGATGAAGAAGTACTTCGTCCAATAGATAATCCATTCAGCAAGCAAGGCGGCTTACAGTTACTTACAGGTAATTTAGGTAAGGCAGTGATCAAAGTGTCAGCTGTTGCAATCGAACACCAAGTGGTAACAGCACCTGCAAAAGTATTTAGTTCACAAAGTGCATTGCAAGAAGCGTATACACGTGGTGAGTTAAACCAAGATTTCATTGCGGTACTAAAAGAGCAAGGCCCGAAAGCCAAAGGCATGCCTGAGTTACATAAGCTAACGCCAGTGATGGCAACCTTACAAGATGAAGGTTTTAAAGTCGCCATTGTGACTGACGGTCGTATGTCAGGCGCTTCAGGTAAAGTACCTGCAGCAATTCACTTAGCGCCAGAGGCGGTTGAAGGTGGCATTATCGCTAAAATCCATGAAGGTGATTTAGTTACGCTTGATGCGCCAGCAGGTATTTTAAAATTACACGTAAGTGATGAAGAATTAGCAAAGCGTGAATTACAACTTAGCGTACCTAGCTTAACGTTTGGCACAGGCCGTGAGTTGTTCACCGGATTTAGAAACATTGTTAGTAGCGCAGACTTAGGCGCTAGTGCGTTTGGAATAGAATAATAATTAGCCATTCACAGGGTAATGAGGACATACAATGAGCATAGAAAAAATCTTAGCATCGGCACCGGTCGTGCCAGTGGTGGTGATTGATAATTTAGAAGATGCCGCGCCGCTTGCAAGAGCACTTTATAACGGTGGCTTAAAAGCGTTAGAAATTACACTGCGCACGCCAATTGCTGCAGCAGCCGTAAAACTAATGAAAGCCGAAGTACCAGAGGCTTATGTAGGCACAGGTACCGTTGTTGATAAAGCAAGCTTTGAGGCTTCGGTTGCGGCAGGTGCTGACTTTATGGTCAGCCCAGGTGTAAATGATGAGCTGTTAGCTCTTGCTAAAGAGACTGATATTCCATTTTTACCAGGTGCCGCGACGCCTAGTGAAGTGATGAAGTTAGCAAGTCATGGTTTTAAGTTTTTAAAGTTCTTCCCAGCCGAAGCTGCGGGTGGCACTGCAATGCTTAAATCGATAGGCGGGCCATTACCGCAGGTTACGTTTTGTCCAACTGGCGGTATTAGCTTAGCAACTGCACCGAGCTACTTAGCACTGAGTAATGTGATCTGTGTTGGTGGTACTTGGATGCTCGATAAAAAATTGATTGAAAACAAAGACTGGCAAGCCATTGAAGCGCTTGCTCGCCAAGCAAGTGAAATTAAATAATTAAGGGGAGTTTTTAAATGATTAATGTAGCAATTAATGGCTATGGCCGTATCGGTCGCAATGTATTACGCGCGCTTTATGAGTCTGCACAAAATAACGAGATCAAAATTGTGGCAATTAACGATTTAGCACCCGCTAATGTTAATGCTCATTTAACACAATATGATTCAGTGCATGGTCAATTTTCTCATAAAGTAACGCTTGCTGATAACACTATGTTGATTGGTGACGACGTTATTACTCTTACCCAAGAGCGTGATCCTGCTAACCTACCATGGAAAGCATTAAACGTTGATATCGTTTTAGAATGTACGGGTTTTTTCACAAAGCGCGAAGATGCAGCTAAGCACATTACAGCAGGCGCGAAAAAAGTAATCGTATCAGCCCCTGGTACTGATTTAGATGCAACGGTTGTACATGGCGTAAATGACGGCGTGATCAATGCAGACAGTAACATTATTTCAAATGCGTCATGTACGACTAACTGTTTAGCCCCAATTGCAAAGGCAATTAACGATACAGTTGGTATCGAGCAAGGTAGCATGACGACTATTCATGCTTACACAAATGACCAAAACTTGTCAGATGTGTATCACCCAGATCTATACCGTGCGCGTAGTGCAACACAGTCTATGATCCCAACTAAAACAGGTGCTGCAGCAGCCGTTGGTTTAGTATTACCAGAGCTTGCGGGTAAACTTGACGGTATGTCAGTGCGTGTACCGACAATTAACGTATCGTTAGTTGATTTTACCTTTATCACTAAGCGTGATACAACAACTGAAGAAATCAACGAAATAATGAAAGCTGCATCAGTTGGCTCAATGAAAGAAATCTTAGAATACAACGAGCTACCGCTTGTTTCTATCGACTTCAATCATAACCCAGCGTCGTCAATCTTTGATGGCACGCAAACTAAAGCTAATGGCAAACTTGTTAAAGTAATGGCTTGGTATGATAACGAATGGGGTTTCTCAAACCGCTTGTTAGACCAAGTTAAGACACTCGGTCAGTATTTATAATTAAGCATGTAAAAGTTTAGCTTTATCCAACAAAGCCGCGACTATCGCGGCTTTTTTGTTTTCAGTTAATTGAAATGTGAGCTAGGAGGGGGGAATTCTCAACCCTAAAAAATCTATAAGGCTATTTTTTCCATAACTTAAAAAGAATTCGACATACTAAAACTGGAAATACACTTACGAGTCCATAAAACATAGCTTGCCTAGTATCAGCTGAAGATGAAAGCCAGTGATAGGTCATAGCAATAAATATAAATAGATAGATAAGTAAATTAACGAGTTTATTCATTTTTATTATCGCAAACATTTTTAATTTGTGCTGAAATTTTGGTTAACTCTTTTATAACTTTTGATGTATTCGCAGGTTCGATATTTGTCGATATAATTGTTTTCAAAAAATAATTATTCAAGTTGCTATTGATTTCGATTAAAAATAAATCGAAAGTATCGCTTTGCTGAAATACCGCTTTTATTATCCTTTGGTGTCCATGTAATGTTTTTATATCAGTCATAACTTCAGTCTGATAAAAAAGCATATCCTCTAACGTGTTTTTTTGATATGAATTTAAGATGCTTTTGTAGATTGATACTGGCTTATTACTAAGATCAATATCACTTTCCAAAAGCCTATTTTCTCTTAATAGCCAAATGCTCAAATTATAGGATGTATTTTCTGAAGTTATTTGTTCAGAATATAAAGGTGCTTTGTGAGATGTGTAATTGCATTTAGCATATACATTATCGAGATAAAAAATGCTAAGAAATAAAGCTATTAGGATTCTTACATTCATTTTACTGGATTTTTCTCTTCTGCCTTTAAACAAGACAGATAATTTAAGTAAATAAAAATAACCACTAACGAACTAAAAAATACAATGTCTTCTTGGAGCTTATTCATTGTAAAGTTCCACCCTAGAAGCATCAATAAGGTTATACAAAGTGTTAAGAGTATGTGAACAGTAAAAACTTTCATAATTAAGGTTGAATAGTTATTGTTCTGATTGAACTTCGACGTTGAATTTCATTATTTACTTTTGATAACTCTGATTTATTAAATAATACAGTACCCCAAATGACGAGAGTAACGACTCCACCTTTGGTCACTTTTCTATTACTCCAAAGCTTTGTTAATAAATCCTTCCCACTTAAAGCTGAGGCGCCAACACCAATATATGATGCAAAGTTATCAACTTGGCTATGAAAATACTGATCAGCTATAAGTTCTTCAGTTGTAAAAGACCATATGCCCCAATCTTTATTAACGAATGTAGGCTCAACAGCTATTGATATTAGCTTCGCTTTTAACGCCCATTTGGTACGGACCTAATTAAAGTCATTGCTTCTATTTTTTGATGGCGATCTAAGTGCCTATAAAGAATTGCACCACATATAGCTTCAACTTCATTTTGACCACCATCTTTGACTAAGGAGAAAGGTATTTTAATTATATTTGACAGTATTCTGAGTTGCTCATTTAAGTTGTTTGGTAAATCGTATGGAAGATTATTAATAGAAAATGATGAAGACATTTTTATTCCTTTAAAAATTTAAGATAAAAATGGTACTTAATAATGCATGTTGGGTCAATAGCCAAATTCAATTTTAAAACAATGGCTCTACTTTTTGTACAAAATATCCGAAGGGTAGGAATTAAAGAGTAGTTTCGATTTGCAAGGGAAAATAATCTTAGGGTTTTTAGCATTTAGTAATGAATATGCTATTCTAGCGAAAAATTGAAAAAGGATAATTCAATGCTTAGTCATTTACCCCGTCGCGTATTTCGCACCAATCACTTGCAAATTGGTGAAGGAAATATTAGCGGTTATATTGCCTGCTTTTTAGCCATACTGTCTTGTTTAGGTGTACTTGCTTTTCATTTCCCAGAGTACCTTACCACCCCAGAATTAAGACAAAATTATAGCGTCGAGTTTTTACGGCAACTGATGTTTGCTGCATTGTTATTAGCAGGTAGTTTGGGGTTACTTAACTTTGTGCGTAATAAAAATAAACGCTTAGGTGCGACGGCATGGTTTTTTATTGTGCTTGCTATTGTATTTGGTGGCCCAAATGTTGAGGTCAATGACTTTGCCGATAACACGCCTTATATCGGCTTAGACTGGTTTATCTTAGATTTATTAGGCTCAACCTTGATATTTATCCTCATTGAAAAGCTGTTACCGCACCGCAAACAGCAAAAAATATTACGCAGTGAATGGCGCGGTGATTTAAACCACTTTTTCGTTAACCATTTGATTATTGGCTTTGTGCTGTTAGTAACCAATCATTTTGTACACTATGGTTTTGGTTGGGCGGTATCGAGCACCGTACAAGGCTATATCAATCAATTGCCGTTTATTTTGCAAGTGCTGTTAATTATTTTAGTGGCTGATTTGATGCAGTATTTTGTGCATCGGGCTTACCATGAGGTGCCTTTTTTATGGCGTTTTCATGGCATACACCACAGTGCCAAAGAAATGGACTGGTTAGCTGGATCGCGCCAGCATATTTTAGAAATATTAGTTACGCGTAGCTTAGTGTTAACACCTATTTTTGTATTGGGCTTTTCGCAGCAAGTGATCAGCTTATATGTGATCATCGTGGGTTTTCAGGCGGTATTTAACCATGCCAATGTACAGGTGAGATTTGGCTGGTTGAAGTATTTATTAGTGACGCCGCAGTTTCATCATTGGCATCATTCATCAGATAAAGCCGCCATTGACCGAAACTATGCTGCGCATTTCTCATTTTTAGATTACGTATTTGGCACTGCTGTTAAAGGCCAAAAAGAGTGGCCTGAAGCCTACGGCGTAGTGGGAGACTACGTACCAACGGGTATGTTAAAGCAGCAACTATTTCCGTTTAAAAAACAAAAGTAGCTTATTTTAAGTCCCATTTTCGTGATAAATCACGACCTACAGTTGGCTCGGTGTTTAGTTGTAGGTTGGGCTTTAGCCCAAAGTACGACCTAAAGGGTAAGGTCGTGCTTTAAACTAGCAAACGTGGGACGTTGTGTTATATTTGCATTCATACACTGGCGCGCAAGTGTTATTAACTGTGTTTTATCGCTGGTATCATCAGCGCACACACTCAATAAATCATCAATTAAACAGCCTATTGCTCTAACTTCAATGCGTTGCATTTGCAGGCGCTGATAGTCAGTCAGTGAGTCTAAGTTTGTCGCTGCACCAAAGTCACCAAACAGAACTGTGCATGCATTGTTTATCATGGTGTTGTGTGCATATACATCGCCATGACTGACATTATTGGCATGTAAGTGGGCAAGGGTGCTCACCATCTGCTTAGCAATGTGTTTAATGGCCTGAGCAGTAAACTGGGTATGCTCGGCAAAGGTATCGCGAGTGCAGGTTTCAAGTGATGGCGGTAAGCCAAGATTCTGATAGTCTTTGTTAATAAGCTCCATTACAAGGCCAAGTTGGGCTGGGTTATCGATGTAAGCAAGTACCTTGATAAGGTTACTATGAACGCCTGCTTGCAAGCAGCAGTTTACTTCATCAAGCGGATAACCATCACTGGTGATCGCGCCTTTAAAAAGTTTTAACGCTACTTCTTGCCCTTGCCAGTTCGCTAAATGAATAATCCCTGAGGCACCTTCACCAATTTGCTCAATAAGAGAAAATTCACCGAGTTGTACTTTCGCTAATGCTACATTATGTAAGCTCTGTGCTCTATTAAAGTCATTGCCCGCAAAGGCCAGCCAGCTGAGCTTTGGTAACTCAAACAACCAATCATCAATATGAGTTAAGTTATTTGCAGATAAACGCACGAGTTCAAGCGCTTGGCACTGCTGCATGCTGTTTGGCAATGTTGTGAGCTGGTTACCAGCAAGGGCCAGTTTACGCAGTTGGGTAAGCTCACCGAAGGACTCTGGCAATTGTTCAAGTTGGTTGTCGGTTAAGATCAACCATTGTGTTGTGATGGGTAAACAATGCTCGGCAAATTTGCTGATTTGATTGCCTTTAAAAGCAATCATAATAAGGGCGGGGCATTTTGCTAATACAGGTGGAATATGCACAAACTGATTGAATGATAAAAACACCCGCTTTAACTTTGTTAAACAGGCAAATTCGTCGGGCAAATCAGATAAGTTATTATTTGATAAATCGAGTACTTCAAGGGTATCTGCCAGGGTAAAAATTTCGTCAGGAAAGGTGCTGAGATGTTCAACAAGTTGTAGGCGTTTCGCCCCGATTAATTGGCCACTGCGAAGCTGTTCAAGGGTATTCAAAATTCAATTCCGTTTTTTTATGTTTTAAAAATTAAAAAGGCCAATCGAGTTGGCCTTTTTCAAGTATTAATAAATACAATTAAAACTGTGCGTTATGGTACACGTTTTGTACGTCGTCACAATCTTCTAGCATGGCTAAAAAGCGTTCCATCACTTCAACGTCTTCGCCTGCAATAGGGGCTGCAATTTGTGGCACAAATGAGATCAAATCTTCATCGAATTCAGTGATACCCATTTCCTCAAGTGCGGTACGGGTGTTGTTGTATTCAGTGTGTGGTGCAAATACGGTTACTTTACCTGCTTCTACTTCTACGTCAGTTACATCTACGTCAGCCATCATTAGGGCTTCGAGTACCGCTTCGTCATCGTCACCATCAAATACAAAAATTGCAAGGTGATCAAATAAATGAGAGACCGAGTTTTGCGCACCAATTTTAGCATTTGCTTTGGTAAAACAAACACGAACATCCGCAAAGGTACGTTTGTTGTTATCGGTTAAGCAATCAACAATAATCATACAGTTACCAGGGCCATAGCCTTCGTAACGTGTTGCTGAATAATCTTCACCACCGCCGCCTTTGGCTTTATCGATTGCGCGGTCAATAACGTGTGCAGGTACTTGGTCTTTCTTTGCACGCTCAATTAAGCGACGTAGTGATAGGTTTCCATCAGGATCAACACCGCCATTTTTAGCGCAAATATAAATTTCTTTACCGTACTTTGAGTAAACTTTAGTTTTAGCACCCGCAGTTTTAGCCATTGAATCTTTTTTGTTTTGGTAAGCTCTTCCCATCTGCGTTTCGCCTTAAATATTTTTAAAAGTGTAAATTTTGTAGTGCCGTATTCTATACCCAAGTCGCTTGGAAATACAGAATTCAGTGGGATTAAAGTTGTTTTGAGTGAGCAAGTAGCGCAAAAAATATAACCCGCAGTTGCGGGTTATATTTTAAATCGGGATGTATAGGGCTATTACCAAATTCGTACGCGTTGATCTTCTGGTAGATACAAAGCGTCACCTGGTTGAACATTGAATGCTTTGTACCAGGCATCGTGGTTACGTGGTGCTTGCGCTCTAAAACGACCTGGCGCATGGGTGCCGCCGCGCAGCTGATTTAGCATACTTTGTTCAGTGCGTTTTTCTTTCCACACTTGTGCCCATGCTAAGAAGAAGCGTTGATCGCCAGTCAGGCCATCAATAATAGGGGCTTCTTTGTCATTTAGGCTTAGCTTATAAGCATGATAAGCCATAGATAAGCCACCTACATCACCGATGTTTTCGCCTAAGCTATTACGGCCATTAACGAAGTTACCTTCAATTGGTTCATATTTACTGTATTGCTCAGCAAGTTGGCCGGCTTTAGCATCAAAGGCAGCGCGATCTGAGTCAGTCCACCAGTTGCGCTGTACACCGTTGGCATCTGATTTAGAACCTTGGTCATCAAAACCGTGACCCATTTCATGACCTATTACTGCACCTATACCGCCGTAGTTTACAGCTGCATCTGCATTAGGATCGAAAAACGGTGGTTGTAAAATAGCGGCAGGAAACACAATTTCGTTAAACGAACTGTTGTAGTAAGCATTAACGCGCTGTGGTGTCATACCCCATCGGTTGCGATCTGTTTTTTCAAGCTCTTTAGCAACACTGTCGGCTTGGAAGAATTCGCGGGTATTTCTAATATTAGCCATCAAATCGTTTTTGCTAATTGTTAAACCATCAAATGATTGCCATACATCTGGGTAGCCAATTTTTGGCACAAACGCGGCTAATTTAGCACGGGCGTTGACTTTAGTTTCAGCGCCCATCCAATCTAGATTATCAATACGTTCACCAAGCGCGGTGCGCAGGTTTTCAACCAATTCTGACATTTGTTGTTTTGATGATTCAGGGAAGTAGCGTGCTACATACACTTTACCAATCGCGAAACCCAATGAATCGGTGCTCGACATTTGGCTAATTGCACGCTTCCAACGAGGGCGTGGCTCTTGTTGACCATTAAGCTCTTTACCGTAAAACGCGAAATTAGTATTAAATACATCTTCAGAGAGTAGCTCTGCATTAGAGCTTAGTGCGTGATAGGTTAAGTAGTCTTTCCAAACTGCTAGGTCTTCTTGATTGATAAGCTCAATCATTGCTTTGATCGGCTCAGGCTGAGAAACGTTGAGCTGCGGTACTTTATAACCTGTTTGCGCAAAGTATAGATCCCAGTTAAAACCTGGGTAAGTGCTGTTTAATTCACTGCGTTTAATTTGGTTTAAGGTTAGGTCGCGGTTACGGCGTTTTTCGCGAGGCCAATGACCTTGTGCAATTTTAGTCTCAAGGGCTAAAATTGCTTGTGCACGTTTAGTGGTGTTGTCTACACCTGCTAGTTCAAGCATTTGAGCGATATGTGCAACGTATGCGTTACGGGTTTTTTCAAAGCGCTCTGAATCTTCAAGGTAGTATGAACGATCGGGTAAACCTAACCCCCCTGCGCCTAAAGACATTTCATATTTATTGGGGTCAAGGCGATTAAACCACATGCCGCCGCCAATCGGTGAATTAACACCGTTAAGCCAGGCTTGACCAAACAATTTAGTGAGGTCATCGGTTGATGACACGTCATTGATCTCAGTCAATAATGGTTTGATCGGTGCTACACCTAGCTTATTGAGTGTTTCGGTGTCCATGTAGGCGTTGTAAAAATCAGCAATCAGTTGCTCTTCTGCATTTAAATCATCACGTGCAGCAATTTCTTCAATAATTTCTTTAACGCGCTCTTCACTGCGCTCAGCTAATCCAGAAAATGCACCATAGCGGGTTTTGTCAGCTGGCATCACGTAGTTATCATACCAAGTACCACTGGCGTACATAAAAAAGTCATCGCCGGGTTTTACTGCTTCATTACGGGCCGTTAAATCTACGCCAAAGCTACCTAGCTCAGGTTTTTCTGCGGGTGCAGTTGTTGCTTCAACGGCTGTTTTAGGTGCGGTTGTTTCGGTTGTTTCAGGCTTTGAACAGCCTGCTAAAAATGTGGCAGCGAGTGTGGCTGCAATCAGTGTTTTTTTCATTGGATTACCCTGAATGTTATTTTTATCATACGTTTTTATAATTCTCACTTTGATTGTTATAGATAACGCAAAGCGAGACAAACTTTTTGAGGTGAATAACCTAACCACCCGATAAAGCTGTGTTAACAATTAAAGTAACGGAGTACGCGATAGTTATCAATTTTTTGCTTGCGTTTGTTGTAACTGCCACATCCGTGCATATTCGCCATCTAAGGCTAAAAGTTGCGTATGGCTACCTTGTTCAACAAGCTCTCCGGCTTGCATAACAAGGATAGTATCGGCATCGGTAATGGTTGATAAGCGGTGCGCAATCACAAGGCTGGTATGGTTATTGGCAACTTCGCGCATGGCGTTTAAAATTGCCTGCTCGGAGTGAGAGTCGAGTGCAGAGGTTGCTTCATCAAAAATTAAAATAGGTGACTTTTTCAAGATAGCGCGAGCGATGGCAATACGCTGTTTTTCACCACCAGAGACTTTTAAGCCGCGTTCACCAACAAGGGTTTGATCGCCTTTATCAAGACTGCTAATAAAAGGGGTTAAATGGGCCATTTCAATCGCGTGATCAATTTCTGCGGCGGTTGCGTCAGGGCGACCATAGGCAATATTTTCCCGTATGCTGGTATTAAAAAGCACGGTGTCTTGAGGGACAATGGCAATTGCTTGGCGCAAGCTGTGTAAAGTGATATTGCGTATATCTTGGCCGTCAATACAAATTGCCCCACTGTTAATATCATAAAAACGATATAACAAGCGGGCTAGGGTGCTTTTACCGGCACCACTGGCACCTACAACGGCTACTTTGCTACCGGCTTTAATGGTAAAGCTCAGTTGTTTGAGAATAGCCCGCGAGCTGTGATAGCCAAAATTAACGTTTTTAAATTCTATATTCGCGTTTTGTATAGTGAGCTGCTGCGCATTTTCTTTATCTGTAATGAGTGGCTTGCGGGTTAATAGACCAAGCATATTTTCCAGATCAGTGAGGGCGCGGCGAATTTCTCGATACACAAAGCCTAAAAAGTTAAGCGGCAAAAATAGCTGGATCATGTAAGCGTTGATCATCACCAGTTCACCAATGCTGAGTTCACCGGAGACGACATCTAAGGTCGCTAACCACATTAATGCGGTGATCGCTGTGGCAATGATCAAGGCTTGACCGGAGTTGAGTGCTAATAAAGATAGCCGATTTTTTAGTCGTGCTTGCTCCCAGGTGGCTAAAAATGAATCGTAACTGTTAGCTTCATACATTTCATTATTAAAATATTTAACGGTTTCGTAGTTTAGTAAGCTGTCAATTGCACGGCTATTGCTGTTGTTGTCAGCTTGATTTGCTTCACGAATGAAGCGATTACGCCATTGCGTGACAATAACCGTAAAGGCGATATAAAGAATCACAGCAATAAGCGTGACCAAGGCAAACCAAGGCGAAAAAAGCGTAGCGAATATGACTGCGACAATTAAAATTTCAAATAACGTTGGGATAATATTAAACATTAAAAAGCGCATTAAAAAACTTAAACCTTGGGTACCGCGTTCAATATCACGGCTAATGCCGCCAGTTTGTCTATCTAAATGAAAGCTCAGCTCAAGTGCATGCAAATGTTTAAATACTTTTAGGCCAATATGGCGCATGGCATGCTCTGTTACCCGGCCAAATAAAGCATCACGTAGTTCGCCAAAAAACACTCCAGCAAAGCGCAGTCCCCCATATAAAAGTAACAGCGCGACCGGGACGATCAATATTGTCTGGAGATTGCCATCAACGGCATCAATAATTTCTTTCAGTGCCCAGGGCATCAGCAAGGTTGCACCTTTTGCGGCAATAAGTGCAAGTACGGCTAATAAGACCCGACCTTTAAATACCATTAAATATGGCCAAAGTGTTTTAACACTTTGTTTTAAGTTCATGGCATCATGATGTTTTATTGCTTCTTGTTTACCCATACCGCGCATATTTTCTCTAACTCTATTAAGTCTGTATTAAACTTTTTTTAGTAGCCTAGAGTATAAACTTTAACAGTGTGTATCTAGGGCTATACTAGTAACAGCACATAGTACAGTTTAGGCAGCTTAAGACAATGTTTTACAGTGGTTAATTAAACTCAGTTTTTAACACAGAAGGGAAAGCAGATGAAAACTATCGGATACGCAGCACACCAAGCTAATACGCCATTAGAGCCATTCCATTTTGAAAGACGCGATTTACGCGATGTAGATGTTGCGATTGAAATATTATATTGCGGTGTTTGTCACTCAGATCTTCATACAGTCAATAATGATTGGGGCGGCACTAGTTACCCAATTTTACCTGGTCATGAAATTGTTGGTCGCGTGATTGAAGTCGGTAAGGGAGTAAGTAAATATAAAATAGGTGACACAGTTGCCGTCGGCTGTATGGTAGACAGTTGTTTAAATTGCGATCAATGCCATAAAGGTGAAGAACAGTTTTGCAGAGAAGGGATGGTTGGTACCTACTCAGGAAAAGACAGAGTGACGGGCGAGGCAACCAAAGGTGGTTATGCAAAACACATAGTGGTTCGTGAAGAGTTTGTTTTAAATGTACCAGATTCTTTAGATACAGCCGCGTGTGCGCCAATTCTCTGTGCGGGTATTACAACGTATTCACCGCTTCGTACTTTTAATGTTGGACCTGGAAGTCGAGTGGGTGTTATAGGGTTAGGTGGTTTAGGTCATATGGCGATTAAGATAGCTGCGGCAATGGGAGCTCGTGTGACGGCTATAAGTCGAAGTGCAGATAAGAAAGATCAAGCATTTGAATACGGCGCGGAAAACTTTTTGGTTTCTAAAGATGAAAAGGCGATGCGAGATTATAGTAATCAACTTGATGTAATCATTAATACCATTCCAGTTAAGCATGACTTTACGCCATACTTACCGCTTTTAGATATTGATGGTACGCAAGTGTTGGTTGGCCAAGTGGGTGAAATGGCAGAGTCAAATTCAGTGCCATTATTATTGGGTCGTCGTCGCGTCGCGGGCTCGTTAATTGGTGGTATTGCGCAAACACAAGAAATCCTCGATTTTTGTGCGCTGCATAATATTCTCCCAGAAGTTGAAATGATTAAAATGGATGGAATTAATCAAGCGTTTGAGCGCCTAAAAGAAGGCGATTTATCTCACCGCTATGTGATTGACATGTCATCATTGACAGTTGATTAATTTAAATCCGTGCTTGTTTAGCCGCAGGTAATAAGCTTGCGGCTTTTTTTTATCGTAAATTAGCTATTGAAATAGTATGATTCAGCCTCATTAATAAGTTAGTTCACTTTTTTGATAATAAAATGATTCGCTTTCGCTTAGTCCTTACCGTATTACTGATGTTTGCTGCACTTTTTAGTGTGCAGGCAACGGCTGCTAGTAGCAAGCAGACGATTCAGTCACAGTCGAGCGTATTGGTTGGAGCTGAGGTTTTTTCGCAGTTAATTGATTTAAATTCAAAAGTCATTCATACACCTGTATCGACTCACTTATCTGTGAGTAAACAAGTCGCTATGTTAGCTGCAGATCAACAACCGCAAGGTGCTGGTTTTGAATCATTGCAGCCACGTTTAACGGCAAGCAACTCCTCATTATTTTTGTATCATAGTCAAGTAGAGCCAAATTATGCGGCTATATTTGAGTTTTTTGTGCCAAGCCTCGCGCGGCAACTCTTTTTGCAACCTCTTGAACCACCAACACGATTACCTTGGTTTGTGTCTTATGATGGGAAAAAGTCACGTTTGAGTGGGTGGAAAGACGCTAATTTGCAGTATCGGGCAGTCCTTACCTACCACAGTTAATTCTTCCAGTTAATTTTTCGGTGTTTTAGTGATTTCGCTAAAGCAGTAAATAACTGCGCCTATCTGGCGTGAAGCCTATGCTTTGCTAGGCTTAAGGAAGAAGTATGTTAAAAAAATCATCAAAAAAACCGCTGTTGCAGCGTTTTAAAATAAGCTATATGGCGATGCTTGTAGCGCTGATATTATTGGCTATCAGTGCCTTACCAAATTTATATCCTGCAAAATCGTGGTTGCATGTTACACCGCAACAGCCATCACACGCTGAGTTATTAGCAATTGATACGCAAAAAAATGTCATTGATTTTTTAAATCAACACGGTTTTAGTGTTGAGCAATCTATGCAAGCGTCTCAATCGCTATCTTCATTAAATGTGTTATTACAGGAGCCCACCAAAAGCGCTGCAGCTCAACAAGCATTAAAAAATGAGTTTACCCAGCTGAATGTAAAAATAGTGACTCATCAGACAAGTCCTGACTGGCTACAAAATCTAGGGCTTGCGCCTATAAAGCTGGGGTTAGATCTTAATGGTGGCGTGCTGTTTGTATTGGATGTTGATTTAGTTAAAGCACAACAAGAGCAACTTAATAGTGCTTATGAGCAAACAAAAACGATAATTCGTGATGAGAAAGCCAGAGGAGTTCGTCTACAGCAAAATGCACAGGGGTTCGAATTACATGCATTACCAGCTGCTAAAGATGAACTGCTTGCAGTACAAGCGCAGGTATTAACGCGTTTTGAACGTTTAAGCGCGACTGAGCATTCGCAAGGTAAATTAACAACAGTGGCATTTAGTTTTAGTGAACACGGCAGCAGCGAATTTGATAAAGAACTGATGAGCCAAACCTTGACGACTCTGCGTGGCCGTATTGAAGAATTAGGTATCACGGAAGCGGTAACCCAGCGCCAAGGTAAGCAACGTATTCGGATTGAATTGCCCGGAGTACAAGATCCTAGTGAAGCAAAACGGATCATTGGTGCAACGGCATCACTTGATTTTTATCAACTCAAAGAATATGGCGGTAAAGCGTTTACGCTGCAAAATGGCGGAACAATCAACCTAGATCCAATCGCTATTTTTTCAGGCCAACACATTAATAATGCTCACTCAGGGCGGGATGAGTGGGGTAAACCATTAGTACAGCTCAGTCTTGATAGCCAAGGTGGCGAAGCCATGTCGGCGTTCTCAAAACGTAATATCGGTAAACCAATGGCCACGGTGTATTCTGAGTATTACAAAAATAGCCAAGGGAATGTGGTTAAAAAAAGTGAAGTGATCAATGTGGCTAATATTGCCCAACACTTGAGCAGTCAATTTAGTATTACTAATATGCAAAGTCCGCAAGCGGCGCAAGATTTAGCGCTATTATTGCGTGCAGGGTCACTAACTGCGCCGGTAATCATAGTGCAAGAGCAAACCATTGGGCCAAGCTTAGGGGCCGATAATATTAATAATGGCTTAGCTGCTTTAATGTTAGGTATGGGGATCACATTAGCGTTTATGGCTTTGTGGTATCGCCGTTTAGGCTTAGTGGCGAATATTGCCTTATTACTGAATTTGACCGCTTTGGTTGGGTTAATGTCGCTGTTGCCTGGTGTGGTCCTCACTTTGCCAGGAATAGCAGGTTTGGTACTGACGATTGGTATGGCTGTTGATACCAATGTTATTATTTTCGAACGTATCAAAGAGGAGCGACGTAAAGGTCGCGCGCCATATCAAGCAATAGAGCAGGGCTATCAACAAGCTTTCAGCACTATATTTGATGCCAATATTACCACTATGATCACCGCTATTATTTTATACGGTATTGGTTATGGGCCAATTAAAGGTTTTGCAATTACGCTTGCTTTGGGACTGATAACCAGTGTGTTTACCGGTGTTTATGTATCGAAGGCATTGAGCCAAACGTTGTACTTAAAATTGGCAAATAAACGAGGAGTAACCGCATGAATAAAGCAACTGAGAAAATGAGCACAGCAACGCGGTTACGTTTATCAGGCTTGGTATTGTCTATTTTATTAGTGGCTTTCTCTGTCATAGGGATTGCTACCAAAGGATTAAATTTTGGCCTTGATTTTACTGGCGGATATTTAACCGAGTTTACTACCTCAGTGCCGATCAGTAAGGTTGAACTAGCCGCTAAAATTAGTGACTATCATGCTGGTCATTTTATCTTGAGTGCACAATCTAGCCAACATTTTCAGCTAAGAGAAGCAGAGCAAGCGAATAATTCTGATTGGTTATCTGCACTTACGCAAGATGAAACGCTAGGTGCTGACGTTGTGTCATCTTCTTATCTAGGCTCACAAGTGGGGGATGAGTTATTTGAGCAAGGGTGCTTAGCATTATTTGCGGCAATGATTGCTGTGATGATTTACTTAGCCTTGCGGTTTGAATGGCGTTTAGCATTGGGTGCTGTTATTGCTTTAATGCATGACGTGATTGTTGTGGTTGGTTTATTTGCATGGCTTCAGCTTGATTTTAACTTAACGGTGTTAGCGAGTTTGTTAGCAATTATTGGTTATTCCTTGAATGATTCAATTATTGTTGGTGACAGAGTGCGTGAGCTACTACGTTTAGATACTAAAAAACAACAAGCCAGTGTCAATACAGTGATAGACGAATCGATTAAAAGCACCTTGACCCGTACTTTGATCACCTCTGGAACTACACTTGCGACGGTCGCAAGCGTTTGGTTATTGGCAGGTGCGCCATTACAGGGCTTTGCGATCGCTTTATTTGTGGGGATCGTGGTGGGTACTTTGTCATCAATTTGTATTGCTGCAACGTTACCGCAACTACTGGGTTTAAGACATGAGAACTATCACATTAAAATTGATGAACAGAGTCAAGCGTTAATGGATATGCCGTAACTGACAATAAAACAAAAATGCCGCGATAGTCGCGGCATTTTATTGTATAAGTTAATTTGTTAACTTAAATTAATCGTCACTACTTCAGCTATTTCATCGTCGCTAAGCACAGGTTGTTTTGGGATATCTGGTTTATCAAGCGCAATATCACCACCATCTATCACTGCACCGGTTGTTAAGTTGGCGAAATCAAACAATTCATTATCTGCTAAGTGTGATGGCACCACATTTTGCATTGCTGTAAAAATACTCTCAATACGACCTGGGTGGTCAATATCCCACTGAGCAAGCATCGCTTTGGTATGTTTTCGCTGTAAATTTTCTTGTGAGCCACACAGGTTACACGGAATGATAGGGTAGGCTTGACTAATAGCGTATTGCGCAATATCAGTTTCTTTACAGTAAGCTAATGGACGAATGACCATGTGCTCACCGTTATCACTCATTAATTTAGCGGGCATGCTTTTTAGTTTGCCACCGTAAAACATGTTTAGGAACAGTGTTTCAATCATATCGTCACGATGATGGCCTAAGGCAATTTTGGTTGCACCCATTTCATTTGCGGTACGGTATAGAATGCCGCGACGTAATCGTGAACAGAGCGAACAAGTGGTTTTACCTTCAGGGATGATATCGGTAACAATACTGTAGGTATCTTCTTCGACAATTTTGTATTCAATATTCTGTGTGTCTAAATATTCAGGTAACACATGCTCAGGAAAGCCAGGTTGTTTTTGATCTAGGTTAACAGCAAAAAGCTCAAACTTGATGGGGGCAACACGTTGTAAATGTTGCAGCATATCTAATAGAGTATAACTGTCTTTGCCACCGGATAAGCAGACCATGATGCGATCGCCTTCTTCAATCATATTGAAGTCCATCACTGCTTGACCAGTTTGGCGACGTAAGCGCTTTTGTAACTTATTGAAGTTAAATTGAGCTTTGGCTTGAACAGAATGCGACATTACGGCCCCTTGAATACTATGCGTAAAATAAAGGGGCGTATTATATGCTGAAAAATCTAATCAACAAAGCTTATTTAGTTTTTCGCAAGTGGACTGACGTAGCCATCGGGTTTTAGTGCTAATACATCGCAGTCTAAACTGTCGATAACATGCTCAGCAGTGTTCCCCACTAATGCAGCGCTTAAGCCGGTACGGCCAACGGTACCAATGACAACAAGTTCACTGTTAAGGCGTTTAGCGACATCCGGTATCACATCCTCCGGTAGCCCCTCTTCAATAACACAGTTTTGCTGACTAATTTTATGTTTCGCGGCTAACTCTTGGGTTGATTCAATATGGTGTTTTTTAACCGATTCATTGTAAACACTCGGATTAAACTCTGGAATTTCAATTGCAATATTTACCGGTGTTGCAGGGTAGGCGTTGACCAGACTTAAACTGGCGTTGGCAAGTTCACATAAAAACTGCGCGTCTTTAATAATACGATGATTTAAATCAAGGTGTTGTTGGTTCTCACTAACGGCATTAACAGCCGCTAATATATTTCCTTGTGCAGGCCATGCTTGATCTTTGACTAACAAGACAGGCGCTGGACATTTGCGAATTAAGTGCCAGTCTGTTGGCGTAAAAATGACTGATTTCAGAGTGTCGTGCTGGTGGGTGCCTTTGACGACTAAATCAAACTGATTGTTGATGACGGTATCGATGATCGCCTCGTAGGCACGATTGTGCCACACTACTTGACTTTGAATTTTGATCTCTGGGTATAGTGCCAAAATGTCATCAAGCCATAATTGACGGTCTTTCACGACGGCGTTACGCATTGCTTCACGCTCATCACCAGAGAGCATTGTGGTCATTTCATAGGAAAAATCATAAATGCTCATGAAAGCGGTGATACTGGCACCGGATTTTTTAGCAAGTTCAATAGAGCGGGATAAACCATGCTGCGAGTCAGCAGTTGGATCGATAATAGCGAGGATCTGTTTGATACTGTTCATAAGCTGCTCCTTTAACTACATTCTATGTCTAGATAATACTTACAGTGTAACGTATTTCATCAGTAGTTAAAGTAACAGCAAAGCAGATGTTGCGCTAGATCAAGTTATTTTGGGTGAATGGCCGCGGCGGCAGATAAACCGTCACTATCTAAAATAGTAATAAATTTACCTTCGACTTTTATTAAATTCGCTTTTTGAAAGCGACTTAATAAACGACTAATTGTTTCAACTGTTAAGCCAAGGTAATTACCAATTTCACCACGCGTCATGGTAAAGCGAAATTCTTTACGGGAAAAGCCACGCTCACCAAAGCGATTAGATAAATTAAAAATAAAACTGGCTAAACGTTCTTCAGCGGATTTCTTATTCAGTGACAGTAACATTTCTTGATCATTGTTAATTTCACTGCTCATCAAACGCATAATTTGTTGGCGTAGCTTGGGTAATTTGCCAGACAATTCATCTAATGTGTCAAATGGGATTTCACACACCATTGATGTTTCAAGTGCTTGAGAAAAGCTTTGATGAGTCATCTTATTTATTGCATCAAAACCAATTAAATCACCTGCTAAGTGAAAGCCAGTGATTTGCTCGTCACCTTGTTCAGAGAGAGTGTATGATTTAAATGAACCAGAACGAACTGCAAAAATAGCGTTTAATGGCGCACCCGACTCAAACAGGAAATCACCTTTATGTAATGGCTTTTTACGCTCGATGATTTCATCGAGTTTATCCATTTCTTGACCATTGAGGGTGAAGGGCAAACATAATTGGCTAATACTGCAGTCGTTGCAGCTGATAGTGCAATTGTTTTTAGCTGTGTTGTGTGATAAATCCATTAGTTCAGTCCATAAAATGATGTCACATTAATCTGCTAAGATTAATGCAGCAGCCGATCAGTTGCAATAATAAGTAAGTAAACCCCATACCAAATAAGCATACTGCCCAATGCTATGCGCGCCCATGGGTGGTTTAATACTTTATGTAATATTTGTGCGCCCATGCCTATACTAAACATGGCCGGAAATGTACCAAGAGCAAAAAATAACATGACCAAAGCGCCATCAGAGGCTGTTTTACTAGTCATAGCCCACGTTAGCGCTGAATAGACTAAACCACATGGCAACCAGCCCCATAATGCGCCATAAGCAATTGCTTTAGGTACTGAGTTGATTGGCATTATAAAGCGGTTTAGCTTCACTAAGTGCTGCCACACTAAGGTTTTTCCTAGCGACTCAAGCCATTGTAAGCTTACGCCTAAACGCATGATGTACAAGCCAACTAAGATCATAAATAGGCCACTTAATAATGCTAACGTTAACGCGACCCAATGACTTTGTGTGGCAAAATGGCTGCTGATCCCAGCAACCAGTGCTCCCGCTAACATATAACTACCAGCGCGTCCGACGTTATACGCAATAGAGTACTGTAAGGGACGGGTTTTATCAGTGGCTAATTGTAAGGAGCTGGCAATACCGCCACACATCGCGATACAGTGACCACTGCCAATCAACCCCATAATGAATGCGCTGACGAATAACGGATCAATCATTGCTTTTTTTGTGCTGCTCTTTATCGTCTTCAAACAAAATACTGTGACCTTGCTTGTTCAAATCAGAAAACTGCTCACCGCGAACAGCCCAAAAGAACACCCCAATTGCAATCAATACAAATAAAATAGCAATGGGGACTAGGATATAAATGATACTCATAACTTTAATAACCTCAGTGAGTTACTGATCACAATAATGGAACTTGCCGACATCCCAATGACCGCCATCCAAGGCGCCACAAGACCTAGTGCCGCAAGCGGTAAGATTGAGCCATTATAGAGTAATGACAGTGCTAAATTTTGTTTTATTATTCGGCGTGTTTTTTTCGATACCGTTAATAAATGCTCGATAGCGGCTAAATCACTATTGAGTAATACCACATCGGCGGTATTTTTGGAAATATCGGCACCAGTTTCCATTGCAATAGATAAATGTGCACTGTTAAAAACAGGGCTGTCGTTCACACCATCGCCGACCATTGCAACAATCTCACCTTGGCTGGACCAGCGTTGTACTTCACTTTGTTTATCTTCAGGCAAGCAGCCGACTTTATAACTATCAAGTTTGAGCTTTTTAGCAATTTGTTGGCCAGCAGTAGAGGCATCCCCCGTTAGCATATGACAGCTTAAGCCTTGCTGTTGTAAAGAGGTGATTAATTGTGCTGCATTGCTTTTTACTTCATCTACAAAATAAAAGTTAGCAACTGGTTGTTGATCAATATAAAAAGTGGCTTGGGCATTCCCTTTTTTACTGTTAAACCAGCCGCTTTTACCTATTGCATAATGATGAGTGTCATCTTCACCGGTGATGCCAAGACCCGGATGAATTTTAATGTTGGTTAAATGACGTTGTCCCGAGGTAAACTCAGTAAAGGCTGTGGCGATAGGGTGCTCAGAGTAGCTTTCGAGCTGAGCTGCTAAAGCTAAAATTTGCTTTTTAGATAGAGAGCCTGATAATAAATCAACGGCATCGAGTGTAAACCGTCCTTGCGTTAACGTGCCGGTTTTATCAAATGCAACGCGGGTTAATTGCGGCAGAGTTTCGAGGACATGTGATTGCTTAATGAGTATTCCTTTACGAGTCAAGGTTGCCACAGCGCAGGTAAGTGCGGTTGGAATAGCTAAACTTAGTGCACAAGGGCAGGTTGCTACAAGCACTGCAATGGTGATCCAAAATGCATGTTCAGGGTCGACCTGGTACCAGCCTATAGCAGTGATAGAAGCAAATATTAGTAAACAAGCTACAAACCATTGTGCAACTTTATCAGTAATTTCTACTAACTTTGGACGAGTGGCAAGTGCGTTGTGCTGTAGTTTTATTATCTGATTTAAAAGTGTGTTTTGGCCAATTTTGTTGATGTGAATTTCAATCACGCCATCATGATTGACCGTTCCTGCAAAAACTTGATGGTCAATGTATTTATTTACAGGCAAATGTTCACCAGTCATCATTGACTCGTCAACCGTGGTACTGCCCGCACAGATAATGCCATCTGCAGGAATGGTTTCACCAGCTTTAATTAAGACTCGATCATCAAGTTGCAGCTTTTTAGCTGCAATAATACGTTCTTGGCCGTCAGCATCTAATTTACGAGCTGTAAGTGGGAGAAGTTTTTGCAAGTTAGCAGTAAATTCGCTGGCTTTAAGGCGGGCACGAAACTCTAAATATTTACCTAGTAATAGTAAAAAAGTAAACATACAAATCGATTCGAAATAGACCTCGCCAACGGCCATAACGGTTGCATAGCTACTGGCGGCATATGCGCCAAAAATAGCCAATGAAACGGGTAAATCCATATTAAGTTGTTTTGCTTTTAAACCATTAATTGCGTTGGTTAAAAAGGGCATCGCGCTGTAAAGAATAACCGGTGAGGCAAGTATTAGACTGATCCAGCGAAAATACTGTTCAAAGTTATCTTCCATACCAGAGAACATACCAAAATACATGGCAAATGCGAACATCATCACTTGCATGGTCATTAAACCAGCTACACCTAGTCTGCGTATGTAGGCTTTGGCAACCAATTGTTTTTGGCTTGCTTCAAGATCGGCTTGAAACGGGTATGCCTTGTAACCAATTTCATGTAATGATTTGATTATGTCGCTCAGTGGCAAGAGCGCTTTATGCCACTGGATCATTGCACGGTTGGTTGATGTGTTTACATCTACGCGTTTTACTGCTGGCATATTCAGCAGTTGTTTTTCAATGAGCCATGCGCACGCAGCGCAGGTGATGCCCTCAACAGTAAGGAGCACTTCACTTACATCAGCGTTTGTGGCGATAAACTCATCTTGAATATCTTCATTATCGTAACTTTTGATAAGCTCAAGCTGCGCAGGGACAAGCTGCTCAACTTTACCAGCGGTTACAGTTCTGAATTTATAATAATCGGTCATGCCTTGGGCGACAATTGTTTCAGCGACAGTTTCACAGCCAATACAGCACATTGGCTGTGCGCTTCCGTCGATCACTACGCTAGCGGTAAAGCCGCTAGGTACACTTTCAAGGCAATGAAAGCAATGCTTTGACATGATAGGGCGGCTACTTATATTCAGGGCTTATGGCAATACTTTGCCCACTTGGCAAAGTGATGTTCTCTTTGAGCTTCCAACTACCGTCGGTTGGCTCAATAAATACAGTATAAGTGCCATTAATAAATGGTTTGATAATCGCAGTAAATTCACCATTCGCATTAGGTGTTAAATGGGTACTAAAATCATGATCCTGAATTGTGCGATGATAAAAAGACAGCTTTAGCGAGTGAATATTACTGGTATCACCTTTATTGAATTTAAAGCTTACTTTGTCGCTATCAACATGCAATTCACCGTGTAAATATAACGCTTTAGCTTTATCGAACTTACTTAATTCTAAGTTAATCGCTTTACCTTTTTTATAGTAATCATCAACAACCATATCAGGGCCATTGCCGATTGCTGTGATAAATAAAGAAATACAACCAATAATGGCAACTAGCGGAAAAAAGATTAAGAACCAAGGCCAGAAATTTTTATACCAAGGAGTAGCAGTCATAAATACACTTAATTTGTTTACGATAAGCGCATTTTATAGGATTTAAATTGAAAAGACTAAAAAAAAGCCTCCAGATGGAGGCTTTTTTGATCTTAATTAATCTATTAAATTAAAAGATTAATTTATAAACATTTCATTAACGTTTTAATTAATTATCTTGCGATAAACTATATACATAAGCCGTTAATAGGTGGATTTTTTCTTCACCTAAAATGTCTTTCCATGCTGGCATTACACCGGCACGGCCATTAATGATAGTTTCTTCAACAGCGCGTTGTGAGCCACCATAGAGCCAGATGTTATCCGTTAAGTCAGGAGCACCAAACGGTAGGTTATGAGCAACTGACCCTTTACCATCTGCACCATGACACGCGGCACACATGGCAAACTTAGCTGCACCGGCGCTTGCGTCTTTTTGGTTGACTGTACGGCCAGACAAGCTTAGTACATGAGCGGTCATTTCTTTAACGCCTTGCTCACCTAATGCAGCACCCCAAGGTGGCATTGCTGCAATACGACCGTGTAATAAGGTTTCTTTGATCTTGTCAGGCGTACCGCCGTATAACCAATCTTTATCAGTTAGGTTAGGAAAGCCTTGACCACCACGTGCATCTGAGCCATGACATTGCGAACAGTTTTGTGCGAACAAACGTTGACCAATTTCAAGCGCTTTTTCATCTTTAGCAAGCGTTTCAACATCTTGCTGTGCAAAAGCATCAAAAATAGGGCCAAAACGTTCATCTGCTGCACGGTATTCCGCATCGAGCTTAACAAAGCGGCCATCGGCTTGCGCGTCTTCAACAGCTTGTTTAGATTCTGCTAAAGAAGTAATACCTTGATTAGAACTGGTCCATTTACCTAAACCTTCCCAGTTACCTAAACCTGGGAATGCGGCTAAGTAATAAACTGACCATGCGAATGTTGCAAAGAACATGTAAGTCCACCACTTTGGTAGTGGATTATTTAGCTCTTCAATTCCATCATATTCATGTCCGCAGCTTTCACCTTCAGGTACACCAGCGTAGTTTTTTAAATTCCACACGAGTAAACCAAACAAAATGAAAAGACACGATAGGGTTAATACGATAACCCATATACTCCAAAAGCTAGTCATTTCTCAGACCCCTTTTCCTCGTTAGAGATTGTATCGCTATGTGTTTTTTCATCTTCAAAAATGGCATTAGCAGCATCTTTAAAACGTGTTTTACTACGTTTGCTGTACGCCCACACAACAATGACAATAAATAGTACTAAAATTACCAGAGTTAAAATGCCTCTGTATGTTCCGTAATCCATAATTAATTACTTCAAGTGTGTGCCAAGTTGTTGCAAATAAGCGATAAGGGCTTGCATTTCTGTTGCACCTTTACCCTCATTCATTGCATCAACTTTAGCAACGTCAGCGATTAGTTCTTCATCGCTACCATATCCTAAACCTGGGTGTGCTGGGTTTTCTGGATTAATAGCAAATGTATCACGGAAAATTTTAAGCTTTTTCAGAGTAAGGCTAGTATCAACGCGATTCTCTGCTAACCAAGGAAAGCCTGGCATGTTTGACTCAGGAACCACAGCGCGTGGGTCAACTAAGTGAGCGTAATGCCAGTCGTCCGAGTATCGTTTACCAACACGGGCAAGATCAGGACCAGTACGCTTAGAACCCCATAAGAAAGGGTGATCCCATACTGACTCACCGGCGACCGAGTAATGACCGTAACGTTCAACTTCATCACGAAAAGGGCGGATCATCTGTGAATGGCAGTTAGAACAGCCTTCACGTACATAGATATCACGACCTTCCATTTCAAGCGCGTTTAGTGGGCGTAAACCATCTACAGGCTTTGTTGTATCGTCTTGGAACATTAACGGAGTGATCTCAACCAATGCACCAAAGCTGATAGCAAAAACAGTCAAAATAGCCATAAGGCCGATATTCTTTTCGACTATTTCATGTTTGTTTTGTGAATTTTTATTGCTCATTATCTCACTCCGTTATGCTAATTGTGCTTGCGCGTCTAATTTTAGCGAATCATTCTTCGCTGCAATTGTACGGTAAACGTTATAAGCCATAACTAGCATACCAACGACGATGAACACACCACCTAAGAAGCGCATTACATAAAACGGATGTGATGCTTGTAGCGACTGTACGAAGCTATACATTAATGTACCGTCAGCGTTAACCGCGCGCCACATTAGACCTTGCATAACACCTGAGATCCACATTGCAACTATGTAAAGTACAACACCTACGGTATGTAACCAGAAGTGTGTATTAACGAGTTTTACGTTGTACATACGACCTTGCGAGAATAATGCAGGGATAAGGTGGTAAATTGCACCAATTGAAATCATCGCAACCCAACCAAGCGCACCTGAGTGAACGTGACCAACGGTCCAATCAGTGTAGTGAGACAATGCGTTTACAGATTTAATTGCCATCATCGGTCCCTCAAAGGTAGACATACCATAGAAAGATAATGAAACAACTAAGAAACGCAGCACTGGATCAGTACGTAGTTTGTGCCATGCACCTGATAACGTCATGATACCGTTGATCATGCCACCCCAAGATGGAACGAATAGGATAATAGACATAACCATGCCTAAGCTTTGTGTCCAATCTGGCAGTGCCGTGTAGTGCAAGTGGTGAGGACCAGCCCAGATATAAAGCGAGATAAGCGCCCAAAAGTGAACAACTGATAAACGGTAAGAGTAAACAGGGCGACCTGCTTGTTTTGGTACAAAGTAATACATCATACCTAAGAAACCAGCCGTTAATAAGAAGCCAACAGCATTATGACCATACCACCACTGAACCATTGCATCTACAGCACCGGCGTAGATTGAATATGATTTAGTCAGTGATACTGGTACTGCCATGCTGTTAACAATATGAAGTACTGCAACAGTAATAATAAAGCCAGCATAGAACCAGTTAGCAACATAAATATGAGACACTTTACGTTTAGCAATAGTGCCCATAAATACAACTGCATAGGTAACCCAGACAATAGCGATTAGAATATCGATTGGCCACTCAAGCTCAGCATATTCTTTTGAACTTGTTATACCTAAAGGTAGAGTGATAACCGCAAGTACGATAACTAACTGCCAGCCCCAAAATGTAAAGGCGGCTAATTTGTCGGAAAGAAGGCGCGTTTGACAGGTACGTTGTACGACGTAATACGACGTCGCAAAAAGTGCACTGGTACCAAATGCGAAAATAACTGCGTTCGTGTGTAACGGACGAAGTCGAGAGTATGTTAACCATGGTGTATCAAAGTTAAGTGCTGGCCAAGCTAATTGGGCAGCAATCAGAACCCCAATACTCATGCCAACGATGCCCCAAATCACTGTCATAATAGCGAATTGGCGTACAACCTTATAGTTGTACTCAGTTTGTGATGCTACTGTTTGGCTCATTTTCTGGCTTCCGCTGCAATATATGCGTTTAGAAATGAATTACCCACTTTGTTAAAGTGGGGCCTACTATTTTTTCACAAGTATGTTATCAAAAACCCTCAATGCCTTGACTGCTTCAGAAAACAAACTCGAGAAACCCTTATTTTTGCGGGGAAATGATAAAATTTTTGGCCTAAAAAAGATAGGTCAATTGCATAAAATTATGACATCAATCAATTTTTCTCATTGAGTTGACTATTTTTGAGACACTTTTTGTACTTTTGCGTAATAATTCTGCTCAGCGGTTGTATTTTAACAGTTCGCTGATTAGTATCCGACTTTATTTTATCCAAGGAACGCTATGCCAATTAAATTTTTAATCGTGTTTTTAAGCGCATTAAAGCTTTTAATTGCATGTGATTCACAAACGATAAGTATAGAAGAGCAGGCTCAAGCTGCAAGTTGCCAACCGAATCAATTATGCCAATATAATAACCAAGTAAAAATTTGGTTGGCTGAGCAAAAAATAACCCCAGAAACGCCTTTTGAAATTTATTTGTCTTTACCGAGTGGTTATACAGTGCAAAGCGCAAAGCTTGAAGGTGTTACTATGTATATGGGCTTTATTCCCGTTTTGTTCGAAGCTCGTGATGGTTTGCTTGTTGCACACACTATGGTCGGCATTTGCTCAGAGCGAAACATGACCTGGAAATTAGTCCTAGAGCTTAACAATCAGCAGGGACACGCTGAGCATGTGTTGTATTACTTTGATGTGACTTATTAATAGCTACTTTAAGATTTTTATTGATCATAGCTTTATACTTCCCAATACCTCCCACATCCGCTCACAATCAACTATACCTTGCACGTTATAGCCATTTTTCAATGACTATTTTATGACAGTTAAATCAAATTGAACGTTAATTCGCACTATCCTATGCTTGTGAAAGTACATCTCCTTATAATTTACAGTTAATTTTCCTACTGCATAAAGCAACCTCATTTATATCTTAAGCTGCAATGAACAGCACTAAATATATATATACACCTATAGATAAGGGGGTAATTAGCTTAAATACGCAAAATTATTGCATAACTATGGTTAGCATTTATTACTCAGTTTTGCAGTTATACTAAAATGATGTGATTAAGTTGTAAAATTTTCTAATTTAGGTATTTGTTTGCATCAGTTACATAAAATTACAAACTCAGTCGGTTTGATTTCATACGTGTTTTTAATGTTCTAAATTCAAGTTATGCATATGAATTTTAAAGGTATTAAGTCGTTAACAATGAAACATTCATTAACCTTTGTACCTATTTGGTGTTTTGTGATTATTGCTATGTTAATTATTGATCTTTCATTCAGTTTTCATTCAGTTAAACCTACCTAAGTTGCCCTCCGTTGACTCGTGATTCTAATAATAACGAGCACTACCTGAGCAAGGTATTTTTCCAACAAGTAGGGTTTCACATGAAAAAATCTATGATTGGCTTAGCTGTTGTCACAGCTATTCCTATGTTTTCAACGATGCAAGTAGCTGCAGCAGAAAATGCTGCGCAAACTATCGAAAAAATTCAAGTAACGGGTTCTCGCATTAAGCGTTCAGATATGGAAACCGCTAGCCCAGTAACATTAATTGGCGCCGATGATATTAAAGCAATGGGTGCAACAAGCATCGATAGTGTATTACAAAAGATGACCGCTACAGGCGGCGCAATGACAAACCCGGGTGTTAATAATGGATCTGGCGGTAACGCATCGATTAACCTTCGTGGTTTAGGTTCTCAACGTACTTTAGTGCTTGTTAATGGTCGCCGTATGATCAACTCAGGTACTGGTGCAGCGTCTACCGTTGATTTAAACACTATTCCAGTATCAATGATCAAGCAAATTGAAGTACTTAAAGATGGTGCTTCTGCTGTTTACGGTACTGATGCTGTGGCAGGTGTTGTAAACATCATCCTTAAAAATGACTTTGAAGGTTTAGATTTAAATGTAAACACTGCAATGACTTCAAAGCATGATGCAACTGAAAATTCAATTGATTTTACAGTTGGTACTTCTTTTGATAAAGGTAACATTGTTTTTGGTGCTCAGTACACTAATCGTGGCCAAGCAAGCCAAAGTGACCGTGACTTCTCAAGCTGCCCACTACTAGAAGGCGCAAATGGCCTATATTGTGGTGGTTCTTCATTTAGCGAAGGTGGACACATTCAAAGTAATGTTACGGCTGATATCTTAAATAAAGATGGTGAATTAGAGAAAACGGGTGTTGCTAACGACAGTGGTTTAAGTGGACTAGGCGGTACTTTACACCGCTACACAACAGCAGCTGATGCATACAACTACTCAAAAAGTAGCTATTTATATACACCAATGAATCGTTTAAATATTACGGGTCTTGGTACGTATGAACTTTCTGACGATACAAGTTTCTTCAGTGAATTCACTTATACTAAACGTTGGTCAGAGCAGCAGCTAGCTCCACAACCAATTAACTTTGCATTTAACTATGATCCAAGCACTATGGGCAATAGCCTATTAGGCCAAACGTATGATAAACGTCAAGTTGTTAATAATGCGTTTGTAGAAGATGCAAATGGTGATTATGTTACAACGCCAACCAACTACGCTGCAGGTGACCCAATAAGCTACCGTCGTCGTATGAGCGAAAGTGGTACTCGTAACTACACTCAAACTGTAGATACCGTGCGCATAGTTGTTGGTGCTGAAGGTGTAATTAATGATTACTCTTGGGATCTTTCTGCAAACTTTGGCCGTAACGATTCAGTAAGTAAAACCAGCAATCTTCACAATGTTTCGGCGTTAAAAGCGGCCGTAGATGCTGGCACATTTAATCCTTTAAATGAAGCTGATTGGGCTCAAGCAAATGTAAATCCTTATATTTACAAAGAACAAGAATCAGGTGGTAGCCAGTTATTTATCGTCGCAGGTTCGCTTTCTGGTGAGATGTTTGAACTACCTGCAGGTTATGCTGCATTTGCTGCTGGCGTAGAGCATCGTCAAGAAAAAGCATGGCAAGATCCTGACTCAATTGCTGCGCAAGGTCTAGGTAATGATCCTCGTATCGATCCAACAAGTGGCGGCTTTGATGTTGATGAAGCTTATGTGGAATTTGCAATTCCATTATTAGCAGATGCACCTCTAGCGCAAAGTGTTGAATTAAGTGCGGCAATTCGTGCTTTTGATTACAGCACATTTGGTTCAGATAATACTTGGAAGTTAGGTTTAACTTGGAGAGCAACAGACGAGCTAATGATGCGTGCTGTGCGTTCAACGGCTTTCCGTGCCCCTACTGTTGATGAGTTGTATTCAGGTAAAGCAATATCTTATGATGGTGTAACTTACCCTGGCGCAGACGATCAAGCTGAAGTTACTGTTGGTGGTAATACAGCTCTAACTCCAGAAGAAGCTGATACATTAACATTCGGTATCGTGTATGAGCCTGAGTGGATTAGCGGCTTTTCAATGACAGTAGATTACTACGATATTGAAATTGAAAATGCGATCAGTACTTACACTAGTCAATTCGTTGTTGATCAATGTATTAATCCTAGCGGCACAGGTACTACACTGTGTGAAAATACCGGTGCGTTTATACGCCCAGATGGCCGTATAGTATTTAATAACCAGTTACGTAATATCGGTTCTGAAAAAACATCAGGTATTGATTTAAACTTAGCGTATTCATTTGATGCATTGGGTGTAGCTTGGAAAGCAGGCTTAGATACAACATATTTAGACGAGTATGTAGTAGACACTGGTGCAGTGATAGATTACCAAGGCTACGTTACAAATGGTAGCGGTGGTTATGCAGATCTTAAGTCAAATTTCCACCTTACAGCAAGCAGTGATAGCTGGGATGCAACGTATGAAGCCCGTTATATTGCCGGAATGGATAGCTTTACATGTCGTAATGAACCAGGTGAATGTATTGCACCAACGACTCCATCTATTGTATACCATGATATAAGTGGCTCATATATGATAAATGATATCGTGAGTGTTTCAGCTGGTGTAAATAACTTATTTGATAAACAACCACCTTATTACTCAGGTAACTACGATTCAAATACTGATCCGTTCACATATGATGTATTAGGTCGTCGTTTCTTTGCTGGTGTGAATGTTAAACTTTAATCAGTAAATAACATTGATTCTATCTAAGGCCTAGTTTACTAGGCCTTTTTTATTGAACAAATACAGGTGTCACAGTAAACTAAAAGTATCTATATTTTTTAGGAGAGTTGATTGTTAAAACAGGATGAAAATCTATCCTTTATTATTGAACCAGAACTGAGCCCACGCTCTGAGCAGCGTATTGACCTGTATTTTTCCATCCCGAATGAAATGGGTATTAACCCGCAAACGTTAACCGAAGAAGCATATTTTAATCATCACTTTAAATCGCATTTAGCCTATAACGCCAATAATATTCACTTACCGTTAGTGCGCAGTCGCTTTGTAAGTAAAAACAAAGGCGAGCAGCAAGATTACCGACAAAATCTCAATCTCTATTGTTACCAAGTTCGCTTAGCGATTGATACCGATATTAAAGACACGCAAAAAATTGAAGATCACGCTGAATTTTATCAACGCGCCACAGAGTTGTGCGAGCAGAGTATTAGCTTATTAAAAAAATTAAGACGTTATACTCCTGATGATGAAAAGCTGATTTCGTTTTACACCAATGCTGACAACTATTTAAGTTGGCATATCGAGCAATCATTTTTAAAGTTGCTTGATGAAGGGCCGCGCAGTAGTGATTATGCCAAAGAGCGCACTGATCTGATGAACTTTTGCAGATCAGAGCAAAACTATCGTAATGAGCAGCAATATAACTCAGAATCGACGCTGATAGATGCCAATCGGCTCACTAATAAAATGAGTTTATTACAACGTTTGATTGAGCATGGGGTAGTGCTCAATCGTACCACTCGTCATCTTAATAGTTATTTAAAACGCCTAGTTAAAGGCACTGTAACTGCAATTATTATGGCATTTGTGATGGTGGTGGTATTAAATGCGCGTATCACTTTTACAGAAGTGACAGCGACCTTGGTGATTATTTTAGGTGCTATATATGGCATGCGAGAAATCTTCAAAGAAGATATCACCCGAGTCATTTGGCGCGCGATTGTAAAAGGGCGGCCAAAATGGCGTTTTCAATTTCGCAATAGTGTTACCAAAGACAAAATAGCGACACAATATATATGGCTTGAATATACTCGCTTTAAGCATATTCCAGAAGATGTGCGAAAAATATTTTCTAAACGACGTCAGCAGAACAAGCAAGCCGCGCAGTGGTTACACTTTGCCAGTGAAATACGGGTCAGTGCTAAAGAGTTTCTACCCGGTTACGACAGCCTTCAGCAGAACTTACAGTTTAGTTTAGCGGCATTTGCGCGGAACTTAAAAAAAGGCGAAGGTAAGCTATATCATATTGATAATAATAAAATATCTAAACAGAGTGTAGAGCGACGATATCAAATAAATATGGTGCTAACTTATCAAAATGATGAGGAAATAAAATACCAGCGTTATAAGATCACTTTAAATAGAAGTAAAATAGTTAATATAGAACTTATTTATAGCGAAATGGAATAAATATTGTGGTCGATTTTCAGGGCCCTTCAGGTATTATCTCCCTCTTTATCCTGCTTTAATGGGAGCGTAATGCGTCTACTTATCTCTAGAATGACCGCAACTAGTCAATGCCCACCACGTAAACCGATGAGAAAAATTCTATGGTCTTTACTTGGTTCTTTCTTAGGCATTTACTTGGTTGCTATGATTAGCAAAAGTATTCAGTTTGATCCGTTAACTAATTTATTTTTAATTGGCTCATTTGGTGCCACAGCGGTGCTTATCTATGGTGCACCATTAGCTGAATTCTCTCAGCCTCGTAACCTTATTGGAGGTCATGTTTTTAGTGCCATAGTGGGGGTTACAGTTGCGAAATTTTTAAGTGCAGACTTAATGTTAGCTTGTGCGCTTGCGGTTTCAGTATCAATAGCAGTCATGCATTTAACTCGTACCTTGCACCCGCCTGGTGGTGCTACAGCATTGATTGCAGTGATAGGTGGCGACAGTATCCAACAACTTGGTTATTATTATGTAATTAGCCCTGTACTGTTAGGTGCAAGCATTATGTTATTAGTGGGGTTGTTAGTTAATAATTTGTCTCGTAACCCTAAGCGTCATTATCCGGTTTATTGGTGGTAGCATTGGGACTAGCTCAGGCAGTGATTTAATCACTGACTGAGCTGGATTAGTCTATTTTTCTAAACCATTTTTACTGTATAAAGAGACTTTGCCGGACACTAAGGTGATTTCGATGTTTTTAGTTTCGTCACCCCAGGTGCAATTAGTATGTAAGGTTTTTTCAACACAACTATCAGCGCTGCCCAATATAGCTTCAACGTCGGTTTTGTCCATGCCAATTTCAATTTTTTCGTAATTCTCTAAACTTACTTTTGAACAGGCTGCAAGGCTAAGTGCCGCCGCAATGATTAAAAGCTTTTTCATTTGCTTATCTTCCTTTATTTTAGTGTTTGAATTTTCTAATTTGTACAATCATGCCCATTTTAGGGTGATCAAAATAATGAATATCACCACTTATAACCCGTTTGAATTGTGAAAATCGAGCGTGTTGAATTTCACCGGTGACTTGTCTTTCATTAACATCGAAACTGGCGTTAATAAATAAGTAATGACGTAAGTAAATATTAAAGCTACCGTCTAGCTCCCATTGATCGGCTTCTTGCTCAATCACGGGAGCCAAGTTTTGCTCAGGACTAACTAGACTTATAAAGTCATTACTCGGGTATTGCGATGGGGTGGCAACCACGGGGGCGCGTAATAATTTACCGCCAAATAGTTTAATGTGCTCAGAGCGTGATTGGCTCGCACCTTCAAAACGCCAGCCAGTGTGTAATAGCGGTGTTAGACCTTTACGCACTAACTGTTGTTGCTGTGATTTAAATTGTAGCTGCTCGGGAGCAAGTAAATAGGTTTGCTGCATATCGTCTTTAGCAGGCGCTAATGGACTTAGTGGCAATTCAGAGTAACTATGCAAGTAATCAATACTGTCATCGCATAAATTAGAGCGAGACGCACCAATTACTGAGTCAGTTAATGATTGTGAATTAAAGCGACTATCACCATTAATACAATCCTGTTTGGCTTGCTCACTATAAAGCGGTGTAAGTAAATCGAGGCTTCGCTTTGCTTTGATAGGCTCTCGCTCTAAACTAAAATCTTCTTGTAAATAGGGAGCAGGGCGCTGTTTGAAAATAAGTACTTCTACTTCAAACCAGCGTTCGGCAAATGCTGTACTGCTAAATACACAGCACAATAGGATCAGAGATTTTTTAAGCAACATTTAATGGCTAACCTTTTTTTCGAAATCTGCAATCATTGCAGTGACCATTTTTAAGCGTTCACGGGCATTGGCCTCATTGATCGCAAAGCGCAACTTATTTGCACCATCCATTTTGTACACCTTAGGCGCACTTTGTATCAAACCTATAATGAAGCTAGGGTTAACCTTAGTATGTTGGCTAAACTCAAAATAGCCCCCCTTTGGATTTGCTTCAATTTTTTTGATGCCTAATTCGCTGGCTTTAAGTTTCAGCTGCTGCAAACTAAATAAGTTTTTAGTGGCATCAGGTAATAAGCCAAAGCGATCAATGAGTTCAACTTGTAATTCATCCATGTCATCAAGATTAGCACAGCTAGCAACCCGTTTGTAAATTCCCAATCGCGCATTAACATCGTGAATATAGTCATCGGGTAATAATGCTGCGAGTTTTAAATCGACTTCACTTTGTTGATGGAGTAAGTTTTCAAGGGTGGGTTCTTTACCTTCACGTAAGGATTTCACCGCTTGCTCTAGCATTTCCATGTATAAACTAAAGCCGATGGTTTGCATTTGTCCTGATTGGTCGTCACCCAATAATTCACCAGCGCCACGAATTTCTAGATCATGGGTCGCTAGTGCAAAACCAGCGCCTAAATCTTCCAATGATTCAATCGCTTCAAGGCGTTTAACCGCATCTTTTGAGAGTGCTTTTGGATTACCCGTTAATAAGTAAGCATAGGCTTGGTGGTGGCTACGGCCAACACGGCCGCGAAGTTGGTGTAATTGTGCTAACCCGAGTTTGTCGGCTCTATCCATAATAATGGTATTCGCCGTTGGGATATCAATACCCGTTTCGATGATGGTGGTACATACGAGTACGTTATATTTTTGATGATAAAATTCACTCATCAATTGTTCTAAATCGCGCTCGCGCATTTGCCCATGAGCAGAAGCAACACTTGCTTCTGGCACCCATTCGCTAATTTCTTCAGCAACTCGGTCAATGGTTTCAACATTGTTATGTAAAAAGTAAACTTGGCCGCCGCGTTTAATTTCACGAAGAACGGCTTCTCTGATCAAGTCAGCATCACGCTGGCGAACAAAAGTCTTCACAGCTAACCGCTTTGCAGGCGGTGTGGCGATGATGGATAAGTCGCGCATGCCACTCATCGCCATGTTTAAAGTACGCGGGATAGGTGTTGCGGTAAGGGTTAATATATCGACATCTGCACGCAAGGATTTGATTTTTTCTTTTTGGCGAACCCCAAAGCGATGCTCTTCGTCAACAATCAGTAAGCCAAGATCTTTAAATATAATATCGGCTTGGATCAGCTTATGTGTACCAATAACAATATCTAAGGTGCCTTTGGCCATTTTTTCAAGTGTGTCTTTTTGCTCTTTGGGTGAATTAAAGCGAGATAGCATACCTACTTCGATGGGTAAATCGGCAAAGCGGTCTTTAAAGTTTTCAAAGTGTTGTTGCGCAAGTAACGTGGTAGGTACTAATACTGCGACCTGTTTGTTATCGTTAACGGCAACAAAGGCGGCGCGCATTGCCACTTCTGTTTTACCAAAGCCAACATCACCACAGACCAGTCGGTCCATGGCTTGTTTACTTTGCATATCACCGAGTACGGCTTCGATGGCGTTGCGCTGGTCGTCGGTTTCTTCAAATGGAAAACCATCACTAAATACCCGATAAGCGGCTCCGTCAAGTTTAAAGGCATTTCCTGGTTTTGCTTGACGCTGCGCATAGATATCAAGTAATTCAGCCGCCACATCACGGACTTTCTCAGCGGCGCGTTTTTTCGCTTTTTCCCACGCGTCAGAGCCTAGTTTATGTAGCGGGGCACTGGCTTCTTCCCCTCCGGAGTAGCGGCTCAACATATGCAGTGCAGAAACAGGCACGTACAATTTAGCCTCATTGGCGTAGGTGATAGTGACAAATTCGGTGATCAGGCCTGCGGCATCAATTGTTTGCAAGCCTTGGTAACGGCCAACACCATGATCAAGATGGACAATCGGTTGGCCAACTTTTAGCTCAGCCAGGTTACGAATTAACGCATCTTGGCTGGCTTCGTATTTATGCTTGCGACGACGTCGCTGCGATACTTTAATGCCGAGTAGTTCTTGTTCGGTAATAATAGATAACGCTGGTTTACTGCCAAGCACCACACTTTGCTCCAGCGGGCTGACAATTAAGCCAACATCACTGCTGCTTTGCACAAACTGGTCAAAGGTAGGGTATTCTTTAAATTTTAGACCACTGGGTTTAAGTATGGCGAGCAGTGATTCACGGCGGCCATCGGATTCAACCGATAATAAAATTCGGCCTTTTTGTTTCTTTTGAGCTGCGACATAATTTATAAAAGCTTGATACGGTTCATGCAGTTTATGATCAATGCGAATAGTAGGTAATTCACTGGTGGTTAAGTTTTTATTGCCTGCTTTGGTAGGCAGCTTTGCTTGCGAGAGGCGAATGCGGGCAAAATTGCCTAAATTAGAAAATAGTTCATTTATAGGCTGGTACAGTGCAACCGGTTCAAGCAATGGACGCAGTGGATCAACGCGGCGGTTCTCATAGCGAACATTCACATCATGCCAAAAATGCTCAGCGGCATCTTCTAAGTCACCTAATTGCATTACTGTAGCGTGCTCTGGTAGGTAATCAAAGATAGTGGCTAACTGGTCAAAAAACAGTGGCATGTAATATTCGATACCTGCCGGCCAATTGCCTTTGGTTACTTGCATATATACGGAGTCTTGCGACGAGCTGGCGCCAAATTTTTCGCGGTAGTTGATCCTAAAGCGCTCAATATCCGCTTCGTTGGTAGGGAACTCATGCGCAGGCAGTAATTCAATTTTGTCGACTTTTTCATCTGAGCGTTGACTCTCAACATCAAATAAACGAATGGTGTCGAGCTCGTCATCAAGGAAATCAAGCCTAAATGGGTGTGGGCTACCCATAGGGTATAAATCAACAATTGAGCCGCGAATAGCGTACTCACCATGCTCCATCACTTGTTGTACGTGTAAGTAGCCCGCTTGCTCTAAGTTATCACGAAGTTGATGAGTATCAAGAATATCGCCAACTTTAAAATTAATGGTTGAGCCATAAATAAACGAAGCCGGGGCGGTGCGTAACATCAGGGTTGATACAGGTACAATCAATACACTTTGTTGTTCTTTTTTTAGCGTATTTAAAGTGGCTAAACGTGATGAAATAATATCTTGGTGTGGTGAGAAGTGATCGTATGGCAGTGTTTCCCAGTCAGGAAAAATCATCACTGGATGATCTGGCAATAAGCACTCTAACTCGGTTTCTAAGCGCAGCGCACTCGGGGTATCAGGAGTAACGATCAGCACTAAGCCAGCTTGTTGTTTCACCCCTTGAGCAATGGCAATACTTAAGCCACTGCCGGTTAATTGCCCCCATTGAATTTTATCTTTTTGAGATTTTACCCAAGGCAAGGCTGCCCATTGCGCAAACGCCATTTACTACTCCTTTAATGCGCCTCAACAGAGGCGCTAATTTATTCTTAATCGCGATATATTTTGGTTAAATCTTGGTAATGATCAATACGACGGTCGCGTAAATACGGCCAAATTCGTCTAACATTTTCAGAGCGCTTTTGATCAAGTTCAACCAGTAACAATTGCTCATCAGTGTTATTCGCTTCTGCTAGCAGCTCACCTTGGGGACCGGCAATAAATGAGTTCCCCCAAAATTGAATACCGTCACTTTGACCACTTGGATCACTTTCATGACCAACAC
This sequence comes from Pseudoalteromonas sp. KG3, assembly GCF_030436385.1. Lineage (NCBI taxonomy): Bacteria > Pseudomonadati > Pseudomonadota > Gammaproteobacteria > Alteromonadales > Pseudoalteromonadaceae > Pseudoalteromonas > Pseudoalteromonas sp. KG3. The sequence continues at coordinate 908,834 of NZ_CP098523.1, read as the reverse complement.
GATTACAGCTAATAACAGGTACACCATTGGCAACTGCGTGCGCACGTTGTGAAATCACCCAGGCATCTTTTTGGCGAGTTTGCTCACCTTCATCATCTCGGGGATCCCAACCAATAGCAGTTGGGTAAATTAATAATTCAGCACCCGCCATCGCCATAAGACGTGCAGCTTCTGGAAACCATTGATCCCAACAAACCAGTACACCCAGTTTGCCTACCGAGGTCTGAATAGGTTCAAAACCCAAATCACCTGGTGTGAAGTAAAATTTTTCATAAAAACCTGGATCGTCAGGGATATGCATTTTACGGTATTTACCAGCAATAGTGCCGTCTTTTTCAAGTACTACCGCAGTATTGTGATACAGGCCTGTGGCACGTTTTTCAAATAACGAGGCGACAATAACAATGCCTAACTCTTTCGCTAATTCACCAAGTACATCACTACTTGGTCCTGGGATGGTTTCCGCTAAATCAAATACATCCACGTCTTCGGTTTGGCAAAAGTAAAGGCTGCGATGTAACTCTTGTAACACCACAAGTTGCGCACCTTGGCTTGCCGCATCGCGAATACCGGCAATTGATTTCGCCATGTTTTGCTCGGCATTATCAGTGTTACTTTGCTGCACTAAGGCAACGGTTAAATTTGCAGGGCTGCTCATAATGATGCTCCAGCTAAAAATCCACGGGGTAATTGCATAGTAATGCAGTGTAAACTACCAAATTGATGAATAATAGGTAGGCAGTTAACGCCTATAATTTGATGTTCAGGGTATGCTAACTGAATTTGCGCAAGCGCTAAACTATCGTTCTCATCCGCATAAGTTGGGACTAGCACTGCACCATTGATGATTAAATAGTTTGCGTAGGTAGCAGGTAATCTGTCGCCATCATCATTAAAGACGGCTTTAGGCCAAGGTAAAGCAATTAAGGTATATGGTTTACCTGTAGTTGTTTTAAAACCTTGTAACTGTTTTTCCATAGCATTGAGAGCACTGAAGTGCTCATCACTTTTGTCATCACATTTTACATACACTAAGGTATCGTTGGGAGCAAAGCGCACTAAAGTGTCGATATGACTATCGGTATCGTCACCGGCTAAATAGCCGTGATCAACCCATAAAAAGTCGCTTGCGCCAAGGTGGTCACGCAGGCACTGTTCAATGTCTTGCTGGCTTAGATCAGGATTACGATTTGGATTGAGTAAACATTCACTGGTGGTCAATAATACACCGTGTTGATCAATCTCAACGCCACCGCCTTCTAACACTAAGTTGAGGGCTTGATATTGATTAGCAGGATCGGCAAGTTGCTCAACCAGTACTGCATTGATCTGGTTATCTAAATCACTGGTAAATTTATTACCCCAGCCATTAAAGGTAAAATCAACGATTTTTAGTTGCTTGCTATCTTCTAATGCAGCACAGGTCAGTGGCCCATGATCGCGGGCCCATGTATCGTTACACGGTGTCACCACAAAATGCACACGGCTTAAATCAACTTTATTTTGAGTTAACAACTGGCTTATGTAGGTTTTTAATGCTTCATCATGAGCGATGATCACTAATTGCTGAACGTCGCAGATGTGTTGACATAGTTGCACATAGACCGGCTCTACAGCGGTTAAGTTGTCGCACCAATCAGTGGCTTGGTGAGGCCAAGTGAGCATAACAGCGTCTTGCTCAGCCCATTCGGGTAATAGTCTAAAGTTCATGAATTTAATAAACAAACAAAGGTGTGGCTAGTTTAGCATTTCAGCCGCATATGTCAGCTTTTTCATGGTTATTGTTCAGGCTTTGTCGGTGTTTCTTCGTCGGTTTTCAATTGTTCAAAAGATTGTTCATCAGCTTGCTGTTGTTGGCGCTTCTTAAGCTGTCGAGTTTGTGCATGCAAACTGGCACGCACGACAAGTTCTTGATCAGTGTCGCGAATAGCTTTAAATAGTAAGGTGTATTGGTAATGTTCATCGTCAATTTTATTAACAGCCACCACTTCGGTATAACAATAAATTGCAGACGCTTCGTGTTGTAAAAACAGTTTTGTGCGAAATGCTTGGCCAATTGAGTAAGCTTTTGTATCGGTTAATTTTACACCGCCACCGCCGTAGCTATCACAATACATAGCGTTATCTTCAGGTTGTTCTGAAGCTAAAATATGGCTCATTATCAAGTCAATTTTGCGCGATTGTGCTTGTAAAAACACCGCGAGTTCTTGTGCCACATCACCTAAGTTACGCAGTGGTCTGAGAGAGCTTTGTTCGAGTTCACTCACTTCATTGGCGAGTTTAAATAACGGGGGAATATCGGCTTCTAATTGCGCTAACGTTGTCGGCACCTTGTTATCATCTACGGCAAATAAATTGACTCGGTTACTTTCATCTATTTGAAAGTACTGCTCAAACTCGGTTAATTTTTCACTGTTCATAATTAGGCTCCTCGACGCACGAATTAATATAGTAGCGCTGACAACATAAAATTGCTAGTTATCAAGTTGCCATAAAAAAGGGCAAACTACTGTTTGCCCTTATATTTTTGTTGTAAGTAATTAAACATTACCTTCTTGAGTATCGACATGCTCTCGTTTATGGTGAGCTGCGATTTCATCCGCTAAATCTGCACGGGAGCGTTGCTCTGTTAATTTACGCTCTGTCAGCCAGTAAAAGAACAGAGGCACAAAAAATACTGCTAGGAATGTTGCAGCCATCATCCCGCCCATAACCCCAGTACCAACACTATGACGTGCGCCAGCACCGGCGCCAGAACTGATAACCAAAGGCACTACACCTAAAATAAACGCCAACGAGGTCATAATAATTGGTCTAAACCGTAGGCGGGCAGCTTCAAGTGCTGCAGCGCTTGCGCTCCAACCTTGCTGGTGTTTCATCAAGGCGTATTCAACAATCAAGATGGCGTTCTTACTGGCTAAGCCAAGTAAAGTCACTAAGCCGATTTGGAAGTAGACATCATTGGTCATGCCGACTAACCAGATTGACACCAACGCGCCAAAGGTACCAAATGGCAGGGCCAACATCACCGATAATGGTAAAGACCAACGCTCGTAAAGTGCTGCAAGGATCAAAAATACCATGATCACCGCAAGGCCTAAGGCAATGCCTGTGGTGCCTGAGCTGCGCTTTTCTTGATACGCAGAGCCGGTCCAATCATAAGTCATATCCGGTGGTAAGACGGCTTTCGCAATACGCTCTACCTCAGCAATTGCTTGACCAGAGCTGTAACCCGGTGCGGCGTTACCGAGCAATTTAACCGCTGGCAGGTTGTTATAACGGTTCAGGCTTTCTGGTCCGCGGCTGTATTCTATGTTAGTAAACGCCGACATGGGCACCATAGTACCTTGGCTGTTTTCAAAATACGTGATGCCTAAACTGATTGCGTTTGAGGAGCAATATCCTGATTTAAAATTAGATTTTTTGATTTCAGATAATTTTGTCAATGTAGTCGATGATGCACAGGATGTGGCTATTCGCGTAGGTAAACTGAATGACTCAGCACTGCTTTCTCGTAAGGTCGTGAATAATTATCGTATTTTATGTGTTGCGCCAAGCTACGTAGCAAAATACGGTATGCCGAATAACCTAGCTGAGTTAGCACAACATTATTGGGTATGTTTACCTTGGCAGCGCCAGCTAAAATTAAAAGCTGATAATCAAACCTTGGTTAACTTTAATGCGAAAACGCGTTTTACTATTTCAAATTCAGATAATATGACTCAAGCAGCTATTGCAGGTCATGGTATTGCAATTAAATCTAAATTAGCGATTTCTGAAGAGTTGGCGACTGGGCAGTTAATCGAAGTGTTACCAGGGGTATTAGCTGATAATGATGCGCCAGTTTGGTTTTTAAAACCGCAAAACAGTTTACCCACACGAAAAACGGAAGTCTTTTATGAGTTTATGAAGTCGTTATTTAACCTACCTACAGCTTAAAAAGAAAATAGTGTAAGTGTTTTGTGAGTGAAACAGCGCTAATAACCACAAAATTAACAATCGCGCTTGTAATTGTCGTCAAAACTCGTACTCTTAGCGTAATAATAATAACAAAGGTACAGTCAGTAATGACGCGAAAGCTTGCATTATCCACTACATTTCTAGAATTGTCTTCGCAGTTACGTCGATTTGTTTCGCGTATTGTACAACCAGATGATGTAGAAGATATCGTACAAGAAACTTTTGTTAAAAGCTATCAGGCTGATTTAAAACAAGATATTAAGTATGCTCGTAGCTATATGTTAAAAACCGCTAAGCATTTAGCGCTTAATCATATTGCAAAATGGGATAATCAACATTGTGACTCATTAGACACCTCGGATGATTATCAACAGTTGTTGAAATCAATGCAATTAGAGGATGAAGTAACCTCAAAAGAGCGTTTCTTATTATTTTGTCGTGCCACTGAGCAATTAAGTCAGCCAGTACGAAAATGTTTTATATTAAAGAAAGTGTATTGCATGAGCCAAAAAGAAATTGCAGCGCATATGAAGTTAAGTGAAAGTACGGTTGAAAAACATATCGCTAAAGGTTTGTTACAGTCGATGCACTATATGCAGCAGCATGAACAGTTGGATGAGCAGCACAATCACACAATCAAACCTGCCAGGAGGGTGGGAAAATGACTAATATTCATCAGTTTTCGTCTAAAGACGCCATTCAAGCAAAAGCGAGTCGTTGGATCAGTGCCATGGATCGAGGCTTATCAGCGCAAGAGCGCCACGAGTTTCAGCTTTGGGTGCAAGAAAATAAAGCCCATCAAGATGCGGTATTCGAATTAGCCCAAATATGGGACGAATTGAGCGTATTAAATGAGCTAAGCAGTTTATTCCCCAATAAGCATGGCATAAACAAGCCTGTGCAAAGAACAGCTAATTTCTCTATTGCGGCAAGTGTATTTGCAGCCTTACTGATTGCCAGCTTTATGTTTATTGCTATTGAGCATTGGCCAAGTGCACCTCATGAACAAGCAAAATACAGCAAGATTTATCGTACTAAAGTGGGTGAGCAAGCCACGTTTGTATTACCTGACAGTACAATAGTGCAACTTAATACTAATAGTTTATTAGAAGTGGCGTATACAAATAACCGTCGCCAATTAATTTTAAGTCGTGGTGAAGGACGTTTTAACGTTGCCAAAGATGCCGCTCGCCCTTTTACTGTGATGGCAGGAGATAAGTCATTCACAGCGTTAGGCACAGTATTTAATGTACAACGTAATGCGGCATCTGATTTAGAATTAGTAGTCACAGAAGGTAAAGTAATGATCACTGACCCTTCTGTCGCTGTAAATGCGGATGATTTTGTACAATTGCAAAACGCCAGTAACGATACCGCAAAAGTTAAAAATATTAATGCCAGTATTGTCATCTCTGGTGAAAAAGCATTGATAAAAGAAAGTATAACAAAACCAATTACGCGTTTGACGCAAGACGATGTACAACGCGATTTAGCATGGCAACAAGGGATGTTAATTTTTAATGGTGAACCGCTTAGCGACGCTTTACAAGAAGTGAGTCGTTATACCGCAACACGCTTTGAATTAGCAGATCCTAGTTTAGCTTCACTAAAGGTAGCGGGTGTTTTTAAGGCTGGGGATATTGTCGGGTTGCTTGATAGTTTACGATTAAATTTAGCCATTGAGCATGAACGGTTAGGTGAGCATATTGTGAGTCTAAAACAGTCCGATAATAGCTGATCTTTTTGGCTTACTCTTTGATTAAAAGTGTCAGAAGTTACAATGGTAAAAGCAAAAAGTAATAAAATAATTAATAAAAAGATAAAATTACATAGCGGATTATTCTTTCTCAACTGTTTATATAAGTTGCGCAGTAACCAAACGTATTCACTTTGTGGCTGTTTAGCCGTCGCACCGCTTGCATTAAGTTTTAATGTACAAAGTGCAGCGGCTGAATCACAAATGATACAATTTGACATAAAAGCGCAGCGAGCAGACCTAGCACTGATTGAATTTGCCAAACAAACAGAACAAACGGTGGTTTTTTCGTTTGATTTAGCCAAGCAATACCAAGCTCAATCAGTGTATGGTTATTACACTCAGTTAGAAGCGCTTAGCAATATGCTAAAACAGACTGAACTCGATGCGGTTGTTGATCAAAATGGTTTACTGAGTATAAAACTCAAACAAATCAATAGGAATGATAACAACATGAGAAAGCTTTCAGGGGTCAGTGCCGCTGTTTTACCACTTTTAATGGCAACTAACAGTCAAGTGGCAAACGCACAAGAACAAGCCGCGCAGGAAAACATTGAAAAAATTGCCATCGTCGGTAGCCGCGTAGCAGGGCGGTCAGTTGAAGATTTACCTGTGCCTGTTGATATTTTAAGTGCAGAAGCACTGGAAAATACCGGGCAAACAGAAGTGGGTCGTATGCTACAAGCTATTGCACCTTCTTTTAACTTTTCAAGCTCAGCGATCAGTGATGGCACCGATGCACTGCGTCCAGCTACGTTGCGTGGGTTAGGTCCCGATCAAACCTTAGTACTTATTAATGGTAAGCGCCGTCACCAAGCCAGTATTATCCATATCAACACATCTGTAGGGCGTGGTACTGCAGGTACAGATATGAATGCGATCCCAGCTGCTGCAATCAAGCGTATCGAAGTGCTACGTGATGGTGCGGCTGCGCAATATGGCTCGGATGCGATTGCGGGCGTTATCAACATTGTTTTAAAAGACGCTGATGAAGGTGGGAAAGCCGCGGTTAATTATGGTCAATATTCTGAAGGTGATGGCGAAACCGTTACTGTTGATTTTAATAAAGGCTTTGCGTTAGGTGATGACGGTTATTTAAATACCACAATCAATTACCGCGACCGTGCGCCAACAAATCGCGCAGGTTTACATGGCTCTTGCCAATTTTATGGCTGTACAGAGCTTTCTGATGGTACGCTATTAGCGGGCGATCCTCGTGAGCTGACTGCACCACGTGATACATTTAGAATTGGCGATGCAGACTCGCAACAATTTGCTTTAACTGTGAATTCGGGATATGAACTAGCAGGTGGCGAGTTATATGGTTTTATTACTTACTCAACTCGAGATAATGAGTCAGCCGCGTTTTTCCGTGAAAATGCCAATGGCGGCGGTAACCCAGTATTACAAGACGGTGATGCTGTGATCCCAATGGGATTCTTACCAAAAATTAATACCACCATTGATGATGTTTCTTATAACTTTGGCTTTAAAAAAGAGTTTGATAACAGCTCAAGCCTTGATTTGTCATACACCTATGGTGAAAACAGCATCGATTACACCACCAGTGACACTATCAATGGCTCATACGCTAATCTATTACGTTATGATCAAGGTTTAAGTGCTGACGACATTCGCGCCACAATTCCTCGCCAAGCGTATGCCTATGGCATGGAGTTATCACTGCAAACCATTAACCTTGATTTTACGCAAGATTATGATGATTTCTCGCTTGCTATGGGCGCGGAATTACGTACTGATGAATACCGTATTTTAGAAGGCAGTGAATACGCATACCGTGATTACGATACCAACAACGGCGTTAACATTTATGATGGTATGAGTGGTGGCATTGGCAGCGAAAATGCCGCTGGTGGTACGCAAGGTTTTGGTGGCTCTGCACCAGCGTCATCGGTGGATGAATCTCGCGATGTGATCTCTTTTTACTTAGATGCTGAAACCTATATTATTGATGATGTTATTATTTCAGGCGCGCTTCGCTATGATAACTACAAAGGGTTTGGCGACACGGTAAACTTTAAGTTAGCTGGTAACTGGTCTGTGACTGATGACGTATCGTTACGTGGTGCGGTGAGTACCGGCTTTAGAGCACCTTCGATGCAGCAGTTATATTTTAATAATATAAGCACCCAATTTGTGGTTGGTCCTAATGGGACTTTAGTGGCTGAAGAAGTTGGTACGTTTAGAAACGACAGTACGCTTGCACAAAGTATTGGTATTCCAAAACTCAAAGAAGAGAAATCACAAAATCTAAGTATGGGTATTGTATATAACGTGACTGATAACATTAATGTGACGTTAGATTACTACTCAATTGATATTGATGACCGCATTGTGATCAGTAATCGTTTAGGCAAAGGCTTATCAGACACCTTAGATGCTGCGCTGGTTAGCTCAGGTGCAGGTGCTGGGCAGTTTTTCTTAAATGGGGCCGACACTGAAACGCAAGGTATTGATTTTGTTGCAACCTGGAATACTGAAGGGTTAGGCGGCACGCTTGATTTTACCTTAGCAGCTAACTTTACTGAAACCGATGTCGTGGATTTATTTACCCCACAAGGCAGCGGCCTTGAGACAATTCCTGTTGAAGATGTATTTTCTTCGCAAGAAACCTCAATCATCGAAGAGTGGCAACCACAAGACAGAGTTAACTTAAGTGCGCTATATCGTTTAGAAGATTGGACGGTGAACTTATCCCTTAACCGTTACGGTGAATACACAGTTGAAGACGGTGGTCGCCAAACCTACGGGGCTGAGATCCTAACTGATGTTAAAGTGAACTACTTTGTTACTGATAATCTGTCACTGAATATTGGTGCTAACAACTTATTTGACGTATACCCAGATAAAAACACCATTGGTAATTCACGCGCAGGCACTATAGTGGATGCTGCAGGTAATACCATTGTAAGTTCTACTGGGGTATTTGAGTATTCACGTCGCTCTGCGCCATTTGGCTTTAACGGTGCTTACTATTATGTAGGTGCTGAATACCGATTCTAAAATAACTTCTCCTACGTTATTTAGCTTTAAAGGGCCGTTAGGCCCTTTTTTTGTTTTAGAGTGATTTTAGAGTGATTTTAGAGTGATTGGGTAGTTTTCATAACCTTTAATGTTGTTCATTACTGTCATCAACGTTTGATGGGTACTGTTTTCGTTCGCTGAAATTTGCACTGCGGATATTTTATACTTCGCTGCAAACATGGCGAGGTTAGTGGCTACTTGGTCTAACGCAATTAACCGTTCGCCAAAATGTACGGCATTATTTTGGTCGATACTAAAATGCGCGCTTTTAGTTAGTTTATCAATATTAGGTTTATCTAAAGGTCGTTGTAACTCGATGGCAACGGGTTTTACAAACGATGTTGTAACTATAAAGAAAATTAATAATATGAACACGATATCAAGCATCGGGGTCATATCTACATCTGCGTTATCTTGTTGTACATGTTGTTTATTTCTCATAATGGAACCTTATTTTTTTGATAAAATGCTGCGGCGCCACAGCGGTGTAGTAGGTACCTATTAATAAGCCTAGACGATAAAATTTATGCCGTGGTTAAATAAATATTCTATTTTTATTAATTTTTTGCATTATTTTGTTATAAAAATCATTTGACTATAGTTATGGATATAAAAAAGCCCAGCATCTGGCTGGGCTTTGATTTAAGCATAGTGATCAATGCTTTTGCATACGGCTCATCTCGGTATGGCAGCTTTGCATGGTTAATAATACTTTAGCCAGTGCAGCTTCACAGTCATGGGGCTGTGGTTTTTTCATCGCTGTTTTGATTTCTGAGAGTGTTTTATCTTCCACTTCTTCAAGCTCTTTAACATATGTTTGATCGTTATCTGAGCTAAATTTAGTGATCAGTGCAGTGTAGGCTCGGCGAGCTTCAACAGCAAATGATGAGCCATCTTCGCGTTCTCCTTGCTCATTGATTGCATAGGGTTGAAGGTTTTCAACACTCACTTTGCGCGCATCTATCATACGTTGAAAAAGTGCGCCAATTGCTGGATCTTTGACTTTCTCTTGGGCTTTTTCATAAAAGTCGATGCCGCTGTTCATTACTTGGATAATGTCAGTGATATGATTAACGTCTTGTCCTTGATGGGTATTCATAATTATGACCTCTTTAAGTTTAATGAAATTCATATTAACTAAAGCAAGCTATGTTCCAGTGTGAGGGTTTTATATAACCAGTTGTATTTTAATGGTTAAAATATATTTTTGAGGGGGAGGTTGCTTACTAAGCTAAACTCAGTAAGCAAATTTTACACAGACTTTGTAAGAGTGTTATTTTAACTCATCGGCTACTTCAGCCACTTTCTGCCGTAACCAAATATGACTTGCGTCACGGTGTAATAATGGGCTCCAGATCATATCGAGTTCAAATGGCGGAATAGGAAAAGGTGGCTCAAGTATTTTTAAACCGGCATCGTCTAAATAAATGTTTGCTGCTTTTGAAGGTAACGTCGCAACTAAATTTTGTTCTTTCGCTAAGTGAATAGCAACATGGTAATTACGGGTGAAAGTAGCAATGTTACGGTGTTTGCCAAAGTGGGCGAGGGCTTCATCTACCCAGCCTAGCTTTTGCACATCTTTGGGATCCATGCCAACACCTACCCCAAAACCTGTTTTACTGACCCAAATGTGACGGGCTTTTAAATAACTATCTAAGCTGAAGTTTTCGATTATTGGATTGTCGGCTTTGAGTAAGCAGCAAAAGCTGTCTTTCCAAATTCGCTTATGATGGAACGATTGCGGTAAATTTTCAAAGCGGTTAATCGCCATATCAACTTTGCCATTTTCAACATCATGAAAGGTTACGTCACTAGGAGTTAGGATATCTAAAGTGGTATCGGGCGCTTCTGCATGAAGCTTACTTAATAGTTTAGGCGCTAACGTGCTGGCGGCATAATCGCTGGCCATAATACGAAATACTCGCTTACTTTGACCAGCTTCAAACTCGCGATTAGGCGCAAGGGTTTCTTCTAGGGTCATTAATATACCGCGGATCACCGGCTGTAATTCAATTGCTCGCTCGGTTGGCACCATTCCGTCGCTTGTTCGCACCAAAATTGGATCATTAAATAAATTACGTAAACGCTTTAAACCATTACTCATGGCCGGTTGTGTAATACTGAGTTGATGTGCGGCGCGAGTAACATTGCATTCGCGTAATAAGGTATCGAGATAAACGAGTAAGTTTAAATCTATTTTACTGATATTCATTGTGTGTCCTTTCGTTTACCACTGGTGGATAAATCGCTGTGCTGCCGGATAGGGGTATATATGACTAACAATGCCTTTTCTTACATTTTGTTGTGCTTGCTGCCAAAATATTACATCGAGTAACTCAGGATGTGCCTGAGTAAAAATTTCCTTATAACGCTGGTTAGGCATTACAAAAGTGCATAATTGTTCAGGAAATACATCCTGTGGTGCTACAGAGTAGCTTTGCTCATTGGTTAAGTAGTCGTCATAGCTTTTTGCTTTAGGCAGCGCTCTGAAGTTCATATCTGTTAAATATTGCACTTCATCATAATCGTAAAAAATAATGCGCTTATGTTTACTCACGCCAAAGTTTTTAAGCAGCATGTCGCCAGGAAATATATTAACCGCGATCATCTCTTTAAGGGCTTGGCCGTATTCTGTTATTGCAACGGCAGCATCCTCGTAGTTGGCGTTCTCTAAGTATAAATTGAGCGGTGTCATCCGTCGTTCAATATACATATGTTTGATGATCAATAAGTCTCCTTCAATGATCATCGATGAGCCAATGGTTTCCTTAAGCTGCGCAAGTAATGTAGCGTTAAAACGTGCGAGTGGGAATACGACGTTAGAATACTCTATAGTATCGGCCATACGGCCAACACGGTCGTGGCTTTTTACTAATTGGTAGCGTTTAAGTACTGTATCGCGACCAAACGGTTTGCTCTCACCAAACTTATCTTTAATTATTTTAAACACATAATCAAAAGAAGGCAGGGTAAATACCATCATCACCATACCAGGTGTGCCAGGGGCAATCACAAAGTCATCAGTAGAGCGTTGTAAATGGGTTAAAAACTCACGATAGAATTCTGTTTTGCCCTGTTTATGAAAACCGATGGCATTGTAAAGCTCGGCTAAGGTTTTGTTGGGCATTAGTTGATTTAAGAATCGCACTAAAGCTGAAGGTGCATGAGTTTCAACCATAAAATAGGCGCGGGCAAAACCAAAAATAACCCGCATTTGTGATGAGTTAGTCAGTAGCGCATCTAAATAAAGACCTTCATCTTGATGATGTAATACGGCAATAATAAAGGGTTGCACGCCACTTTGCGACACTACACGACCAACAATATACGCGGCTTTATTACGATAAAAAGGTGTTTGCAAAATATCAAAACGCATTTGCCATGCACGGTGGTGTGTATCGGGCGCTTGTTTGTAAAACGCTTTTACAAGCAGTCGTATATCGCGCTCTAAATTCACAAAATCGGCTTTAAAGTCAAACTGATTAATCATTTTACGAATTGTTGGTTTTAAGCCGTCTACAACAGGAAAATAACTACGGTATTCGGCTTCAACAGGAAGCGCAGGCGCATCGGCTAAGGTGGCTTTAACAAAAATAAAATCATTATTAAAATAACGCCGATGAAACAACCGACAAAATACTGAATTATAAAACGTTTCAGCCAATTCTGCCTGTGGGTGAAAGGTTAAAAAATGCTGATAGGTCTGTTTTGTTTGTAACCACAAAGACTCATCAAGTTGCTTGGCGTGCTGTTGCAATTGCTGGGTTGTTTCGTTTACCCGTTCATCATAATAGGTTATTCGCAGGCGGCTAATATCATGCATTTTTGCCCAGTCTCGCTTGGCAAATGCGAGAGGGGCTTGTGCAGTGATCTGCTGAAATAATTTATAATGTTTTTTAAAGCCATTTAAAATTAGCTCGGCAATGTTTTGTGGCTGCATGAACGGGTACTCCAAAATGACGATAGAGCATATACTCTACAATTGTTAAGAGTATGCTAAATATTGGTAAAACCCAATAGCTTAATCATAATGTTTTAGTTTTTTTTCTAATTCGGAGAGTTGCTTGTTAACGGCTTTAGTATTTTTGGCATAGGTTTTATTAAGTACTTTTATTTGTTTTTTTATATCTTTTGTAAGGCTTTTTCTCTCATCATCACTCATTAAACGATTAAGCCGTTGTTGCTGCATATATTCAGCACGATCACGGTCGCGGCTTAGAATGGCTAGCTTGTGTTTTACGCTACGAATTTCAGCATTGAGATTGCGAACAATTTGTTCACGTTCAAGTGAATTAAGAAGTTTGACATGATTACCACTGGAGGGCGTAACATTTGGTGATACGGTCAATTTATGCTCTGTGGCTTGACCGCCACAAGGAAACTGGCTAAATGTAGTGCCTTTGTCGGTAACGCATTTGTAATATTTATCGGCGCAAGCAGCCGGCTCAGCAACGAGGAGCAAACTGATAAAAATAACGTACAGAGCACACAGTTTCATTACACAGCCTTCCCTAGTTAGGTCATAGTTGAATATAAAACTATAACCTAACTAGGGCAAATCGCCAGTGGCGTTATTGGGTAAAGGTTTTTAGTTTTTTAATACTCTGCACTAAAAATGGAATATCTAAACCTTGCTCGATAGAAAATCCCTGTGCAGCAGAAATATTCTTATAATTACCGTCGGAATCAATTAACGTGATACGGTCTTTCTTATAAGCAATAAAAACGCCTTGCGAATAGTTAACCCCCATATCATCTTTTTTGCCATATAAATTAACGCCTAACATCGTTTGTTGGGCGATAGTTTTACAGCCTAGATATTGCCCGACACTGGTAGCAATTAAATCACTTGGTTGGATCAAACCTTCAATCCGGGTTACTTTTTTATCAGTGCTATATAATGACGAGGCTGAAACAATACCTTGCTCAGTACTGGCTAAACTAAATGCAAATACTTGCGTAACATCTGCACGAAGCGTGGTATTTTCATCAGCCTCTATAATACGAATGGCTGCATTGTTGGCTGTATCGTTATTAATGTAGTCGTAATCAGCAAAGCCATTGATACTCATACTGCGACGATTACTTTGCCAAACAGGCAATGTTTGCTCTGTCATTAATGCTGGTTTGTAATACGCAGGTAAACCGTAAATTAAGCTAAATAAAGCATCTTGATGAGCACTCGGTTGTAAAAAGCGCTCTGTTTTATGCAAATTAGTATGTTGTTCAGCAAAACTTGTTAATGCCTCATCAGTGTTAAACACTAAAATATCAATAGTTGCAGCACTAAAGTTATCGCACCGAGCAAGGGGAGCCGGGGCAAGGTAATTCATGTTTTGTGTATTAAGTTTCACATTGTGAGCTTGCTTATAACTTTCGATGTCTAATAAATCATTTTTTGCCAACAAACTTTTAGCCGTTGTTGGGTAAGACAGCGGTAATACATTATCTTGCTTGGTGATATCAAATTTTAAATTAGCATCAGCCCAAATATGAATACTGTGGCTCAGTGCAAAACACACTAATAAAAACGAACTGGCATAACGGGCAAACTTATACTGTTTTAAACGCGCTAAATGGTGCCATGTATAGTTACTTGCGAGTAATTGAAATGCAAAAATGAGCATGACAATACCGCCAGCAAGTAAGGTGGTTAGGGCTGGGGAACTAGTTAACCGGTGCCACAATAAACTGATAATTTCAGGTAGTGCAGAGCTACTTAAGTGATACCCTAAGTTAAAATAGACATAGGCATCGAGAGTCAGTAAAGATGCTCCACAGGTGGCGAGGATCGCCGCCATACCGCGAATATGTCGCGGATAAGGAAATATCAAACTCAGCGGAAATACCGTCAGCACAAAAGCAATAAAGGTAATAAAACTAGTGTGGCTAAGCCAAGTCACTAGCATATAAAGAATACCCATAAAGCTAGTTGGCGGAGAGTCAGCAAATAAGTAGCTTAAACTTATAAGCAACACTAAGCCGATATTGGCGAATGTGAACCAATGCCCCCAACTTAATAATTGACTTGCTTTAGACGAAAATTGATTGTGCTGCGATAAATTCATAAAGTCTATTTAACCGATTGCGCAAGTGCTTTAGCAAAATTGTCTGCAACCGCTTGTCTTTTCCCTGTTGGTACATGCTCTTTTAAGATATGCGTGATAGAATTTCCTAAACACATAAGACTTAAATCAACCGGCGCATTGTGCTTAGTTAACACATCAATGAGCTGATCGACGATTTGTTCTACTTCATCATTAGAATATTTTGATAAGATTGGCATCAGTTGGTTCAATAAAAGAGTTATATTCTCACATTTTAACACCAGAGGCGTGAAAAACAAAGATGGCAATAGATGTTAAAAAGTTAGTCGTTCATTATGTAGACAAAAAAGACGACGATACGCAAATTCATTTGCGCAATGACGAAATGGCAGTGAATGAAAAAGTTGCCGTATTCATCGAGCAACTTCATCACGCATACAACGGCAAACCAGGTAAAGGGTTTTGTGCTTTCAGTGGTGATAAAAACTCTGTGGTTGCCTCAGCGATGCAAAGCTACCGTAATCACGAACTTGGTTTTTGGCACATGACCGAGCAAGCTACCACGGTTTTAAAAGAAGAGTTAAATAAATACGCGTTTAACGAAACCGGTTATTTAATTTTTTGTCATTACCAATATGTAGCCACTGACTACATGCTGATTGCTATGATCAACATCAAAGAGCATTACTCAATTACTTCTGATCTTGATTTAGCGTCGTCGCGTCATTTAGATATTTCGCGCATGCAACTGGCGGCCCGCATCGATTTAACCGGTTGGGATACGCAAGCAGAAGACAATCGCTATATCTCCTTTATAAAAGGCCGAGCAGGGCGCAAAGTCGCCGACTTCTTCTTAGACTTTTTAGGATGTGAAGAAGGGATTGATCCAAAACAGCAAAGCCAAGTGATGCTTAATGCCGTGGAAGATTATTTATCAGAGCAACAATTCGATAAATCAGAAAAAGACGACCTACGTAAGCAAGTGTTTGATTACTGTAATGACTGCGTCACCACCGGCGAAGATGCCAACGTTAGTGAATTATCCGCAACGCTCACCAAAGGCGACGACAACCCGTTCGAAAGCTTTTGCAAAGAGCAAAGCTATGATTTAGAAGAGTCATTCCCAGTTGATAAAAAAACCGTCACTAGCATGGTTAAATTCTCCGGCCTTGGCGGCGGCGTGAGCATCAGCTTTGAACGCAAACATCTAGGCGAACGGGTAATGTACAACGAAGCCACTGATACCTTAGTCATTAAAGGCATACCACCTAATCTTAAAGACCAACTACAACGGTTTATGGAAAGTGAAGACTAGAGCTTTAGCCGTCAGCTTTAAGCCATAAGCGGTAAGTTTTAAGCAGATTTGAGTTAGTTGAAAGCGTGTGGTGTTCACACCGCGCTTTTTTTGTTTGCTTACTTGCGATTGTAGGTTTGTTTTAGATTAAAATTCATAAAGTTAAAATGATCACCTTAAGGACACAGCTACCTTTTTGAAGAGTGGTGTAAAAAGATTATTGGTTTTAAATTTTGGAAATTTTCACTTCGGAAAACTAATATAACCTGAATAATAGCTCCTTAAAAATTGTTGATAAATAAGCTAGATGGAATTCCCTAAGCCTGTGATTGCTATTAAAAAAGCCGCGTTAATTTTCATTAGCGCGGCTTTTTACTGTGCTTTTAAGCTAAACCAAAGGTGTTAATCAACACTCATAGTTTTAGTCATTGCGGCATTTGCACGACCAGCTGGCTTGATAGAGCCGGCACGTAAGCCACTATCAGGAATAGCTTCACGTTTGTCGTGTGCCATCGCTTTAGGCATGTGGGCAACTTCACTATCTGCAACGGCAGTAGGTTGTGCCATTGGTGCACTTGCTTTACCTGAGGTGATCACTGTTTTAGTGTGCGCGACAGGTTTTGTAGTAGGCTTAGTCTCTGCCATTGGTGCAGCTTCAACTACTTCTGGAGTAGGTTCAGCAACAACAGGCGTTTCTTCAACTACTTCTGGAGTATCTTCAACAACAGGTGCTTGTTCAACGACTTCTGGAGCAGGTTCAGCAACAACAGGCGTTTCTGCAACTACTTCTGGAGTAGGTTCAACAACAGGTGCTTCTGCAACTACTTCTGGAGTAGCTTCAACAACAGGTGCTTCTTCAACTACTTCTGGAGTAGCTTCAACAACAGGTGCTTCTTCAACTACTTCTGGAGTAGGTTCAACAGGTGCTTCTGCAACTACTTCTGGAGTAGGTTCAACAACAGGTGCTTCTGCAACTACTTCTGGAGTAGGTTCAACAACAGGTGCTTCTGCAACTACTTCTGGAGAAGGTTCAACAACAGGTGCTTCTGCAACTACTTCTTGAGTAGGCTCTTTAGCTGCTGGTGTTTCTACAGCTTCAGCTGTTTGCGCATCTTGCTTCGCTTTTAACTCGGCTTCATATTCAGCAGCGGCTTGGTCGGCCACAGGAATAAACGCTGGCGGTTGCGTACCTTGTGTTGGCGTAGCTTCTTCACCTTCAGGGCGACGACGGCGTTGGCCTGCTGCACGTAAATGACGTGGTGAGCGGCGTGAACGTGTACGTGTTTGGCCTTGCTCTTCATCAGTTTGTACAGCGTCTTGCTCGCTAGGTGCCACTTGCTCACTAGGAGTTGCTGATTGTGCAACTTTTTGCTCAGGTGCATCTACAGGCGCAGTTTCAGCAGCTGCTTTCACTTCTTCGCGTTGTGTTACAGCTGGCTTAGCTGGTTTTTCATCAACAACTGGCGTAGCTTGCTGTTCAGCGTCATTGTTTGTTGCAACTGCTTGTTGGGCGTTTTCATCTTGCAAGCGAACTTTTTTACGTAAGTTACGGCGTTGACGACGTACTTTAGGCTTTTGCTCAGTTGCTTCAACAGCGACATCTTTAGCTGCTGCAGTGTCTTTAACGTCAGCTTTTGCTTCTGTTTTCTCTGCTACAACTTTGCTGTCATCGTTTCGCGTGTCGTTGCGTTTACGAGAGTTAGGATTACGACGACGCTTATTGCGATTTTCGTTTCTTTCCTGTTGCTCGTTATTTGCTGTTGTAGCTGCTGGTGTTTCTTCAGCTACGCGCTCGGTACGCTCATTTTGTGGTTTGCCGCGCGAATTATTATTACGACGACGTTGGTTATTACGACGACGCGTATCACCCTCGTTATTACGACGTTGATTATTGCGAGATTCGCTCGCTGGTTTTTGTTGCTGTTGTTTGCTTTCAGTCTGCTCAGCAGGTGTTGCAAATAAAGCCTTAAACCAATTACCAATAGCAGTGAACAAGCTTACTTGCGGCTGTGCTGCAGCACTTTGTGGCGCTGCTGGTGTTACTTGAGCTTGTTGTGGCGCTGGTGTTGAAGGCATTACAACGCCTTTTAGCACCGGCTCTTCACGTACTGCAACCGTAGGTGTTTTTGATGTTTCATACACTTCAGGCTCTGGCGCAGTGATCTGCTCGTAGCTTGCCGCTTCAATGGTTTCATCTTTACGCAAACGCATCACTTCATAGTGTGGTGTATCCATATGTTTATTAGGAATGATCACCACATCACAGCTGTGACGTTTTTCAATACGGTGTACGCTACGACGTTGCTCATTTAACAGGTATGAAGCCACTGCAACAGGCACTTGTGCATTAACCTGTGAGGTATTGTCTTTAATCGCTTCTTCTTCGATTAAACGTAGGATTGATAATGCAATCGATTCGTTTGAACGAATTGTGCCTTGGCCGCTACAACGTGGGCATGGGCCTTGGCTTGCTTCACCAAGTGAAGGACGTAGGCGCTGACGTGACATTTCAAGTAAACCAAAACGTGAAATTTTGCCAATTTGTACACGAGCACGATCAGGGCGAACCGCATCTTTTAAGCGGTTTTCTACTTCACGTTGATGGCGCGGTGGCGTCATATCAATAAAGTCGATAACGATTAAGCCACCTAAGTCGCGTAAACGTAATTGGCGAGCAATTTCGTCTGCAGCTTCTAAGTTGGTATTCAGTGCTGTTTCTTCGATATCGCCGCCTTTAGTGGCTTTAGATGAGTTGATATCGATAGAGGTTAACGCTTCAGTTGGGTCGATTACAATTGAACCACCAGAAGGCAAGCGCACTTCACGTTGGAATGCAGATTCAATTTGGCTTTCGATTTGATAATGCGTGAACAGCGGTACTTCACCTTGGTAAAGTTTTACACGGCTCATGAAGTCAGGACGAAAACGCTCAATGTGCGCTTTTGCTTCTTCAAATACACGGGCTTTATCAATCAGAATTTCACCGATATCACGACGTAAATAATCGCGGATAGCGCGGAAAATTACGTTACTTTCTTGGTGAATCAAAAAGGGGGCTTTACCGCTGTCTGATGCTTGTTGAATGGCATCCCAATGTACTAATAGTGCTTTTAAATCGTAGTTTAGTTCTTCAAACGATTTACCAACACCGGCAGTACGTACGATTAAACCCATGCCTTTAGGCAGTTCTAAACGGCTTAATGCTTCTTTAAGTTCTGTACGCTCATCACCTTCGATACGACGAGAGATCCCGCCTGCACGTGGGTTATTAGGCATTAAAACAAGGTAGCTACCGGCAACACTGATAAAAGTGGTAAGCGCCGCGCCTTTTTGGCCACGTTCTTCTTTGTCAACTTGGACAATCACTTCTTGACCTTCTTTGATCACGTCACGAATATTCGGGCGACCATGGAAAGTATAACCTTGTGGGAAGTAAGTACGGGCGATTTCTTTTAAAGGAAGGAATCCGTGACGATCAGCACCATAATCAACAAAGGCTGCTTCTAATGACGGTTCGATACGTGTGATTTTGCCTTTATAAATATTGGCTTTTTTTTGTTCGTGACCCGGGCTTTCGATATCTAAATCATACAGGCGCTGGCCATCAACCAGTGCTACGCGCATTTCTTCTTGCTGCGTCGCATTGATTAGCATACGTTTCATATTGTTACTCTACTGTGTTATGTCGCTGACATGACGAAACTTTTCGCCTGTTCAGTTGCTCCATCGCTTCTTTTTGTACAGTCTCACGACTGGATCTGTGGGGAGCTTGGTACTGTATTCGTACACTAAGTATCTTTATGGTGCTGGCTGACAATAACGTGTTGTCACGTTATTAAATTCTATTATGGTGCCAAAACTATCGGCTGTTTTTTTACAGTGACGTATTCGAGTTCTGTCCAGAGTCGACCATTTATTAAATTAACTTAGGTGTTTTACAGTACATCTGCTGAACGGCGTATCGTACGCCGTCACTATCAGACAAATTATCTGTTCAAATTGCTTTTTTCATCAACATTAAATAACACTTCATGCTCAAACTTAACTGGCGATATATTACACGCATCGGAGTTACTTGAACGCACGTGTAAACTGGGTATGTATAAAAGCTTTGGAAAACTTATCTCGGATCTGTATGATCAATTACCCAGAATGTGCATCACGAATGTTTTAATGTGTTAAAAAGCACCGTTGTTATTTGCAAATACATATTTGCGTCGGTGATTATCCCACTATTATAACTGTGTTAGCAACTAAAATTATTTTACTTAAATCAGTGATTAGGCAATGTCAGAAAAAACCGGCTTACAAGTATCTTTCGTCACGATTACCGAAGACCATTTAGGTCAACGGATTGATAACTTTCTTATTACCCATTTAAAAGGGGTGCCTAAAAGCGCTGTATATCGAATTCTTCGCAAAGGTGAGGTGCGTGTTAATAAAAAACGCATCAAACCTGTGTATAAATTGCAACTAGATGACATAGTGCGCATTCCGCCAATTAAAGTGGCTGAGCGTGAAGAGTTTGTGCCAAAAAACCTTGATGTAGTCACCAAGCTTGAAGACGCTATTTTATTTGAAGATAAATACCTAATGGTCATTAATAAACCGTCAGGTATGGCGGTTCATGGCGGCAGTGGCTTAAGCTATGGCTTAATTGAAGCATTACGCGTACTGCGCCCTGAAGAGCGTAGTTTAGAGTTAGTGCACCGTTTAGACCGTGACACCTCTGGCTGTTTGTTGATTGCGAAACGCCGGTCAGTGTTAACCAGCTTACACGAACAATTACGTGAAAAAACCATGGAAAAAAATTACTGGGCATTGGTTGACGGACAATGGGATTCAAAAGATAAAAACGTCACCGAAGGGCTGTTAAAAAACACCTTACAATCAGGTGAGCGCATTGTGCGTGTTAATAACACCGAAGGTAAGCCATCTCATACCCGCTTTAAAGTGCTTGAGCGTTTTGATGAATGCTCATTGGTACAAGCATCACCGGTTACTGGTCGTACGCACCAAATTCGTGTTCATACTCAGTGCCGTGGTCATGCAATTGCGTGTGATGATAAATACGGCAACCAAGCGTTTGATGCTGCAATGCGTAACATTGGTTTGAGTCGCTTATTTTTACACGCTCATGACTTGAGTTTCTATCATCCAAAAAATGAAACCACCATGCGCGTAGAAGCGCCACTGGATAAAGCTTTAGTTAATTGTATTAAAACATTACGCGCTGCTAAATCGTGAAATCGTATAAATTAGTAATATTTGATTGGGATGGCACTGTGATGGATTCAGTGCCTAAAATTGTTAACTGTATGCACCAATCGGCCTTAGCGTGTGGCGTAGCACCGCCAAGTGATGAGGCAATAAAAAAATATTATTGGGTTGTCATTAGAGTGTGCGGTGGCAACGTTGTTTACTGAGCATAAAACGCTTCATAGCGAGTTAATTGCAGGCTATAAACACCAATATAAACACTTAGATGTAACGCCAACACCGCTTTTTGCAGATGTTGAACAGACCTTAGCTGCGTTGCACGCGCAGGGCACACTATTAGCGGTGGCAACAGGTAAAGGCAGGGCAGGGTTAGAACGTTTGTTAGACGAAACCAAGCTTAGAAAGTATTTTGTCGCAACGCGCACCAGTGATGATGCGTTATCAAAACCCGCTCCTGACATGTTGTTGCAATTACTTTTAGAGCTTAATGTTAGCCATGCAGATGCGCTAATGATTGGTGACACTAAAATAGATATGGCAATGGCTAAAGCGGCCAACCTTGACCGCTTGGGTGTAACAATGGGGGTGCATAACGCGCTACAACTTAGCGGGTTTGCGCCTATTGCAACGGTTGACTCGTATCAACAATTACATGGGCTGTTAACTAACGCAGCTGAGCTTGTTGATTAAGTACATCTAAGCCAAACTCAGCCAATAACTGGTTGAGTTTGATAAGTGGTAAGCCGATTAAGCTGTTAGGGTCATCGCCGCTGAGCTTTTCAAATAAACAAATACCAAGGCCTTCACTTTTAAAGCTACCCGCGCAATTGTAAGGTTGCTCTGCATCGCAATAGGCACTTATTTGCCCCTGTGAGAGTGTTCTAAAGGTGACATTAAACGGCTCAACAAGGGTTTTTGTTTGATTGCTTTGAATGTCATACACACATAAGCCAGTTAAAAATGTCACGGTATTGCCACTAAATAAACTAAGTTGCTTTATGGCATTTTCTTTATTGTGCGGTTTACCTAAAATTTGCTGGTTGAACACCGCGACTTGATCAGAGCCGATCACTAAACCTTGGCTAAAATGTTGCACAGCGGCACGGGCTTTAAGCTCACTGAGACGTGCTACAAGCGCTGGTGGGGTTTCTTCTGGATCTGCTGTTTCGTCAACATCAGGTGAAAAAGTGCTAAAAGGTAGATTAAATTTTTGCAATAAAGACTGACGAAAGGGTGAACTTGAGGCTAAAATAAGTGGGTGCTGCATGGATGGCTTTCCTAATGAAAATCAGATTGAGTTAGGATAAATCAGATCCGTCGGCAAAACAAAGGAATGAATCGCGAAAAACCAGCTAAAAATGGTTTTTTACTTTGACTAACCAAGTAACTATCTATATGATGCAGCCCCTATGCAAAAGGTGAAAATTCCCATCACTCTTCATCCAGGCAAAGCAGCGCAACACCGTTTAAAGTATGACGGCATTGTCCCGCTTGAAAAACTTGTCCGTTTACGGGAAGTTGTGCAGGAAGAAGTAGGTGAAATAGCGGTAACAATTCATTGCAAAAACGATGAGCAAGGTTTCGCTGTGATTAGAGGCAATTTGTCCACACACGTAACTGTCACTTGTCAACGTTGTAATGGTGATTTAGGGTTGGATTTGGTTCAAGACTTTGTTTATTCCCCAGTAGCTGAGGATACAGAGTTAGATAATTTTCCAGAAGACTACGATGAAGTAGCAGTTGATGAAAATGGTGAAATTAACGTGTTCGATTTAATCGAAGACGAACTAATTTTAGCAGTGCCATTAGTAGCTACCCACAACGAAGCTTCATGCAGTTATTCAGCAAAGCCTGCCAGCTTTGGTGTATTAAAAGCGGAAGAGGATAAACCAAATCCATTTGATATTTTGAAACAACTTAAGAAAGATTCTTAGGAGAAGACTATGGCTGTACAAAAGAGCAAAAAGTCTCGTGCAAGACGCGGCATGCGCCGTTCACACGATGCGATCAGTGGTCCAACTTTAACTGTAGACCAAACATCTGGTGAGACTCATCGTCGTCATCACGTGACTGCAGATGGTTACTACAAAGGCGTTCAAGTAATTTCTAAATAAGAGATTGCTTTTATGCTGACCAATCTAACCATTGCGTTAGATATGATGGGGGGCGATTATGGCCCCCGTTCATCTCTCCCCGCAGCCGTTAACGCGGTAAATGCCAATGCCAACTTAAGACTCATCTTATGTGGCAATGAAAAAGTAATATCTAAAGAACTCGAGTCCCTCGATTCTCTTTCTCATCCTCGTCTCATTATTCGTCATTGCAGTGAAGTTGTAACAAATGGCTGTGAGCCGTCTACTGCTGTGCGATCAAAAAAAGATTCTTCCATGCGCGTTGCCCTTGATTTAGTTAAATCAGGCGAAGCACAAGCGTGCGTGAGTGCCGGAAATACCGGTGCATTGTTGTTCATGGCCCATTACGTATTGAAAATGCTGCCAGGCGTAAAACGCCCTGCATTAATATCGGCGGTGCCAACCGAGCGAAAAAACCCGGTTTACTTACTTGATTTAGGTGCTAACGTGCATTGTGATGCGCAAACCTTATATCAATTTGGCATTATGGGTTCCGTGGTGGCCGGACAAGCGCTGGGTTGCGATAATCCGAAAGTAAGCTTATTAAATATTGGCTCAGAAGACATTAAAGGCCATGAAGATATCAAACAAGCTGCGCAACTAATGCAGCAATGTGAGCATCTCAATTATATTGGTTACAGTGAAGGCAGCGATATTTTCACTGGTAAGTCAGATGTGATCGTCTGCGAAGGGTTTGTCGGTAATGTGGCGTTAAAAACCTGCGAAGGCATTGCCAAACTTATTATGTTTAAGCTTAGCAAAGCCCTGCAGAAGCATTTTTTCTATAAATGTTTGGCGTTTATGTTACAGCCAGTCATAAAAAAACTCTATAAACGGGTGAACCCCGACCAGTATAACGGCGCTTCTCTGGTAGGATTGCGCGGTATTGTCGTAAAAAGCCATGGAAATGCCTCAGCTAAAGCATTTCATGCTGCTATCGATGAAGCTGTCAGGGAAGTAGAACGTCAACTTCCTGAAAAAATAGCAGCTATCTTCGAGCAAACACATTCAACTAAAAAAGTCGCAACTGACGATTAATAACTTTGTCAGATGTGTACTTAAACATTTATTTATTTGTTTAATTAAAAGAGCAAAGTATGGCACAAAAAATTGCACTTGTTTTTCCAGGTCAGGGTTCCCAGTCAGTGGGTATGTTAAGTGAGCTTTTAGAGCAATCTGACGTTGTTAAAGCAACGTTTGCAGAAGCATCAGAAGCACTTGGTTATGATTTGGCTGCATTAGTACTTAATGGTCCAGAACAAGAATTAAATCAAACCCATCGAACGCAACCGGCATTATTAACAGCATCAGTTGCAATTTACCGCCAATGGCTTGCTGCAAATCCAGATGCAGATGTAACGATGGCAGGTCATAGTCTAGGCGAATATTCAGCGCTGGTTTGTGCAGATGTACTAAGCTTATCTCAAGCAGTAAAGCTGGTAGAAAACCGTGGTTTATACATGCAAGAAGCTGTGCCTGCAGGCATTGGCTCTATGGCTGCAATCATTGGTTTAGGTGATGACGAGATCAAAGCTGCATGCGACGCTTCAGCACAGGGCGAAGTTGTTGCACCAGTAAATTATAATTCTCCAGGTCAAGTTGTGATCGCAGGACATAAAGCCGCAGTAGACAGAGCATCAGAAGCGTGTAAAGAAGCCGGTGCAAAGCGTGCATTGCCTTTATCGGTAAGCGTGCCTTCACATTGTGAGTTAATGAAACCAGCGGCAGAAAAATTAGCTGCTGATTTAGCCGCTTTAACATTTAGTACACCTAAGTGTGATGTAATTAATAATGTTGATGTAACTGCTGCAAATTCAGCGGATGCAATTAAAGATGCTTTGGTTCGTCAATTATACAGCCCAGTACGTTGGACTGAAACAGTACAAGCATTGGTGGCACAAGGTATTACGCAAAGCTACGAGTTTGGCCCAGGTAAAGTGCTAACTGGCCTTGCTAAACGTATTGATAAAGCAATGGTGTGTGGCTCGGTAAATGATCAAGCCAGCATTGATGCAGCAAAATAAGAGTAGGAAACAATGGCAAATTTATTTTCATTAGAGGGCAAGGTTGTCCTTATTACTGGTGCAAGTCGCGGTATTGGTAAAGCAATCGCAACTATGCTGGTGGCGCAAGGTGCTAAAGTAGCCGGTACGGCAACAAGCGAGTCAGGCGCTGCAAATATCAGTGAGTATTTAGCTGAGAATGGTAAAGGTTATGCGCTTAACGTAACTGATCCTGCATCGATTGAGGCGACACTTGCAGCGATAAAAGCGGATTTAGGTGATATTGATGTATTAGTAAATAATGCCGGTATTACCCGTGATAATTTACTTATGCGCATGAAAGACGCTGAATGGGATGATATTATTGATACGAATTTAAGCTCTATTTTCCGTTTATCGAAGGCTGTGTTACGCCCGATGATGAAAAAGAAAAATGGCCGTATTATTAATATCGGTTCAGTTGTTGGTACAATGGGCAATGCAGGGCAAGCTAACTATGCAGCAGCTAAAGCGGGCGTAATTGGTTTTTCTAAGTCACTGGCACGTGAAGTTGCCTCTCGTGGCATTACTGTGAACGTAGTAGCGCCTGGTTTTATCCAAACAGATATGACCGATGAGCTTACAGATGAGCAAAAAGCAGCTACGCTTGCTAATGTGCCCGTTGGGCGTTTAGGTCAACCGGATGAAATTGCCGCAGCCGTATGCTATTTAGCATCTGATGCAGCCGCGTATGTGTCGGGTGAAACCCTGCATGTAAACGGTGCTATGTATATGGTATAGGAACTTTGTTCCTTTTTTGTTTTTAATAAGTTTGTCGAAAAATGTTGAATTTTTTGTGATCTTGCTTTAAACATACTTGAATTCGCATTGAAAATAAGCGATAAAAGACACAAATAACCCTCAAGAGGTTTGACCAGATAAATATTTATCAGCAAATCCTTGAATCACAGAATTATGCGCCGTAAACTACGCCGCAATCTGAAAATAACGCATTGGCGTTTTTAATAAAGGAAAGAAGAATGAGCGACATCCAAGAACGCGTAAAGAAAATCATCATTGAGCAACTAGGTGTTAAAGAAGAAGAAGTAAAGCATGAAGCTTCTTTCGTTGATGACTTAGGCGCCGATTCACTTGATACTGTTGAATTAGTAATGGCTCTTGAAGAAGAGTTTGACACTGAGATCCCAGATGAAGAAGCTGAAAAGATCACTACAGTACAAGCTGCAATCGATTACGTAACAGCTCACGCTGAGTAATCAATCGCAAATTAAGGGCAGCATTCGCTGCCCTTAATCTATCCATAATATGATACTAATTAATTTAGTACACACCCACCTAAAATAATAATTCCCTTATTGGAGGCAACCCGTGGCTAAACGTCGAGTCGTCGTAACTGGCTTAGGAATGTTGACACCGCTAGGTAACGATGTTGAATCAACCTGGCAAGGCTTGTTAAATGGCAAAAGTGGTATTCAGACTATCACGCATTTCGATACTTCAAGTTTTGGCACCAAATTCGCAGGCTTGCTGAATGATTTTGATGCATCTAACTATATGTCACCTAAAGATGCTAAAAAAATGGATTTGTTTATCCAATATGGCATAGCAGCGGGTGTGCAGGCATTACAAGATTCTGGCCTTGAGATCACAGAGCAAAACGCACCGCGCGTTGGTGTTGCTGTGGGTTCAGGCATTGGTGGTTTAACTTTGATTGAAGAGAACCACATAAAACTATTAAACAGTGGCCCACGTAAGCTTTCTCCTTTTTACGTGCCGTCGACCATTATCAATATGATCTCAGGTCATTTATCGATTATGCACGGTCTTCGTGGTCCAAATATTTCAATTGTGACAGCTTGTACTACAGGTTTGCACAATATCGGCCATGCGGCGCGTATGATTGCCTATGGCGATGCAGATGCTATGGTTGCCGGTGGCGCTGAAAAAGCATCGACACCGATTGGTATGGGTGGTTTTAATGCCGCTCGTGCTTTATCAACCCGTAACGATGACCCACAAGCAGCGTCTCGTCCATGGGACAAAGACCGTGATGGTTTTGTACTAGCAGATGGCGCAGGTGTGATCGTACTTGAAGAGTATGAACATGCCAAAGCTCGCGGTGCTAAAATCTACGCTGAGTTAGTTGGTTTTGGTATGAGTGGTGATGCGTATCACATGACGTCACCGCCTGAAGATGGTGCCGGTGCCGCACTTGCGATGGAAAATGCGCTCAATGATGCGGGTGTAAATGCTGAACAAGTGGGTTATATCAACGCTCACGGTACATCAACCAACGCCGGTGATAAAGCTGAAACCTCAGCGGTTAAAGCAATCTTTGGTAATGCCGCAAAAGATGTGATGGTGAGTTCATCTAAATCAATGATGGGTCACTTATTGGGGGCAGCAGGTTCTGTTGAATCAATAATCACGATTTTGTCATTACAAGAACAAAAGGTAACGCCAACAATTAACCTTGATAATCCTGACGAAGGTTGTGATCTGGACTATGTTCCACACACCGCTCGTGATGCGAAACTTGATTACGCATTATGTAACTCGTTTGGTTTTGGTGGTACTAATGGCTCGTTGCTATTTAAAAAGGTATAATCTTTTTTAACAACGAGACAAAATAATAGCCCAGTTGTGACTGGGCTTTTTTATATGCAAAAAAAACAAAAACCGATGCAAACAATTATATTTACAGATGCAACGAGCACCGTTAGTAATAAAGACCGCGGCCTAAATTATGGCGATGGTTTTTTTACGACCGCAAAAGTGCACAATGGCGAGGTTGAACACTGGCCGTTACATTGTGCACGCTTAGAAGAGTGTGCCGCACGGTTGGGTTTTGATGCGCTTGATATCACTGCATTAACGCAAGCCGTTAACGATTATATCCAATCAGTCTCTCTTGGTGTGTTAAAAATAGTTGTCACTCGTGGTGAAGGCGGACGAGGGTATGCATTGCCTGAACAACCGCAGACCACTATTTTGTTATCGCAGTTAGCTTTTCCGGCGCATTATAATCAGCAAGCACTGCAGGGGGTTAAACTTGCGGTCAGTCCTATAAAGCTCGCTTCACAGCCGTTACTTGCGGGTTTAAAAACCTTAAACCGCTTAGAGCAAGTGATGATCAAACGCGCGATGGAGGCGCAAACATGTGATGATGTGTTGGTCTGCGATTACCAGAATAATGTGATTGAAGCCTCTGCTGCGAATATTTTTGCCATTGACAATGGCCGTGTTGTCAGCCCAAATTTACAAAACTGTGGTATCAAAGGGGTTTATCTGCAATCACTGTGTGGTAAGTTGGAGATTGAATTTATTGATATTACCTTGCCCGAATTACTGCAAATGGATGCGGTGTATCTGTGTAACAGTTTAATGGCAATTGTGCCTGTCATCGCCATTGCTGATACTGAGTTTGATTTAACAACGAGTTTAAAACTATTGCATGGTTTATTAGCCAAGGAGTCTGCGTGTTAAGAGTGATTATCTCTATTGTGTTGTTAGCGTTGCTGGTCACAGGCATTGGTTATCAGCAATTACAAAGCACTATCAACAGTACACTCACTGCCCCAGCGAGTACGTTCTTTGAAGTTAAAAAAGGCACGGGGTTTAATCAACTATGCCAACAGTGGCTGGCTAAAAAGTGGCTAGAAGGGTGTTTTCGTTATCAAGTCCTTGCCAAGCTTGATCCTAGCTTGACCGATTTAAAAGCAGGTTTATATCAGCTTGATGAGGGCACTGTACTTGATAATATTCGTCGTATTAATCAAGGCCAACAAGTGAGCTTTAGTTTCACTATTATTGAAGGTCAAACCTTGCGTGATGTGCTGAGCAATATAAAATTAGCCCCACATCTGCAGCAAAATCTACAGGCAACGGAGCTTGGCGTGCAAATTACCGGTGTTGAACAGCATTTAGAGGGCTGGTTGTTTCCTGACACCTATCATTATCATGCCAATGATTCTGCCAGTAGTGTATTAAAGCGTGCCTATCAAAAAATGCAGAGCGTACTTGATGATGCGTGGTCGCAAAGAGCAGACGTATTACCGTATGAAAACCAATATCAGGCGTTGATCTTAGCGTCAATTATTGAAAAAGAAACCGGCCTTGCTAGTGAACGACCATTGATTGCGTCAGTATTTAGTAATCGCTTAAACGCTAATATGCGTTTACAAACTGATCCTACCGTTATTTATGGTTTAGGCGAAGATTTCGATGGTGACATTAAACGTAAAGATTTAACAACTTATACGCCGTATAACACATACAGAATAAATGGTTTACCGCCAACACCGATTGCCATGCCATCAAAAGCGGCAATTTTAGCGGCTGTTAATCCCCCTGAATCTGACTATGTGTATTTTGTTGCAAAAGGTGATGGCAGCCATCAGTTTTCGAAAACCTTAAAAGAACATAATAAAGCAGTACAAGATTATTTACGTTATCAAAAGCAGTTAAGTAAATTAGATTAAAGAATTTAAAACTATAAAGAGAGATCATGACAGCAGCAAAATTTATTGTGATTGAAGGCCTTGAAGGTGCTGGAAAATCAACGGCAATTGCTATTTGCCAACAATTTTTAGCACAACACAATATTGACTTTGTTAATGTGCGTGAGCCTGGCGGCACCCCGATTGCTGAAGCGCTGCGTACTATCGTTAAAAACAGCCACGATGAAGACATTGCCAGCGAAACAGAGCTATTACTAATGTATGCTGCTCGCTCGCAACTATTGCATAATGTAATTCGCCCTGCGCTTGCACAAGGGCAGTGGGTATTAGGAGATCGCCACGATCTTTCATCACAAGCTTATCAAGGTGGCGGTAGAGAAATTGCTGCAAGCACGTTAGCTGCTCTTGGCGATATTGTATTAAAAGGTTTAAAACCTGATCTGACAATTTATTTAGATATTGACCCCGCAGAAGGCCTTGCCCGTGCTAAAGGCCGTGGTGAACTTGATAGAATCGAAAAGCAAGCATTAAGCTTCTTTGAGCGAACCAGAGCGCGCTATTTAGAAATTGCCAATAATGATGAGCGTATTAAAACAGTTAATGCAGGGCAGAGTATGGAGCAAGTCCACCAAGACATCATCGCAGTGCTTGAGCAATTCGTAAAAAGTAACCCTTAATATGATTTATCCTTGGCTTGACGATGTTCATCAGCAACTAAATACTAGCTTTAATGCTGGGCGCTTTCATCATGGGCAATTATTTAATGGCCAACAAGGTGTGGGTAAACGCGCCTTAGTTGAACAACTGGCCAATGCATTGCTGTGTGCTTCAGCGCAAAATTTAGTGGCGTGCGGACACTGTAAAAGCTGCCAGTTAAATCAAGCAGCTACTCATCCTGATAAATATACTGTACAAGCCGATGGACAAAGTATTGGGGTTGACGATATCCGTAATGTCAGTGACTTCATGCATCAATCTGCGGCGCAAAATGCGAATAAAGTCGTGGTGATCAATGATTGTCATAAAATGACCACAGCGGCTGCGAATGCACTATTAAAGACTTTAGAAGAGCCAAGCCCACAACGGTTTTTATTATTAACTACCAATGCGACTGCACAATTACCTGCCACTATTTTAAGTCGCTGTGCGCTTAGTGAAGTGAAAGTCCAAGATAGTCATGTTGCGATGCAGTGGATTGCTCAATTAAACGTACCTGCTTATCCATGGTTAAACTTGTTTAGCCATCAGCCGTTACTAGTTGCTCGTTGGCAACAGGAAGAGCAGCTTGAGGTAATTGATCAACTTTATAAATTTGCAACTGAGTTAAAACAAGGCCATAATTTCAGTGCGTTAGTCGATATTATTAGTAAAGATAATGAACGTGTTCGCGTATTTAACTTATTTTTAAGCGAGCAATTAAAACAACAACTGCTCACTGGGATGGATTTTGACTCGTACCAAAATGCACAAAACGCATTAGCCGAGTTTGTGCAAAATACCACTGAGATACTCGGACTGAATCTGCCATTGGCAGTTTCGCGTTTAGGGTACCGTTTACGTAACAGCATTAAGTAGGATTGATTGTGCAAGAATTATTAGTCGATATAGATGATTTAGATGAGTTATACCGCTGTTATATGCCGTATTTAAAAACAGGTGGCTTATTTGTGCGTACTAATATGCGTTATGAAATGGGGCATTCGCTCGCACTCAAAGTTACTTTGCCTGATGCGCTTGAAGATGATGTGATTACAGGCAAAGTTGCTTGGATCACTCCGCAAGGTGCACAGAGCTCAAACCCACCAGGTATCGGGATCAGTTTTATTGATGATAAAACAAACCTGAATGCGAAGATCGAAAAACTACTAGGGACTATGTTAAACTCTGGTAATCCAACTTATACCATGTAGTAAGCAGTACCGTGATTGTAGATTCTCATTGCCATTTAGACCGTCTCGATTTTGATAAACTCGATTTAAACTTAGACCAAGTACTTGATAATGCCAGAGCAAAGCAAGTAGAGCACTTTTTATGTGTGAGCGTAACTCTTGATCAATTCCCAAGTATGCTGGAAAAAATTAACGGCTACAGTGATGTCTCTGCATCATGTGGCGTTCATCCGCTGGATCAAAAAGACGCACTTGATAAACAACGCTTAATTGATTTAGCCAGCCATGAAAAAGTAGTGGCTATCGGTGAAACGGGGCTTGATTATTATTATGCAAAAGACACCCATGCAGTGCAGCAAGCCAGTTTTGTCGGCCATATTGAGGTGGCTAACGAGTTACAAAAGCCGTTGATCATTCATACTCGCGATGCCCGCGAAGATACCATCAATTTAATGCGTGAGCATAACGCTGAAAACTGCGGTGGTGTGCTTCATTGTTTTACAGAAGATTGGGCGATGGCAAAAAAGGCCATTGACTTAGGTTTTTATATTTCTATTTCAGGTATCGTTACTTTTAAAAATGCTGTTGAACTAAAAGACGTGGTTAAGAAAATCCCCCTTGATAGGCTGTTAATTGAAACGGATTCACCGTATTTAGCGCCGGTACCTTATCGTGGTAAAACCAATCAGCCAGCCTATGTGCAAGATGTTGCCTATTATATCGCCGAACTAAAAGGGATTAGTTATAAAGAGCTGGCCGAGGCGACGACTGCGAATTTTTATTCGTTATTTAATTTAGCAGCTAAAGGCTAATTAGCGTATGAGTACAGCATCACTCCCAGAACTATTAATGGGGCCGATGGTGCGCCGTGCTGATACAAAAGGGGTGTGTTTTCAATTTGCTACTAGCACCCCTTCACAATACCGCATTGAGCTGGATAACTTTGATACCTATAGTGAACAGCACTGCATCGCGCTTGGTAGTAAACTGTTTTTGCATTTCATTGTATTAAAATCGATTAATGAAAATCTACCGACGGATGAATTGCTTAGCTATCGCTTATATAACGATAAGCAGCAAGTTGATCTCAGCCATTTTTGTTATGATGGCAAGGCAACCCCAGAGTTTGTGATCCCGCAAACACTTGAGCAGATATTTCACGGCTCGTGTCGTAATCCGCATCACCCAGCGCAAGATAGCCTAGTTGCAGCACAGCGTTGGCAAGCAGCGCAGCGCACGCAAGGTAAAGCCGGTGCTGATATTTTACTGTTGTCGGGCGATCAAGTGTATGCCGATGATGTTGCAGGCGCGATGTTAATTGCCATATATCGGCTGATTGAATTACTGGGCATTTACAAAGAGCAGCCTCTGGATATTGCACTGCCAGAGCAGCTCTCAGAGCAACTTTATCAACGTCATCTATTTTTGCCTAAAGTTCCATGGCAACAGCGCAGCAAAATTGGTGTCGGGTATTGGTTAAAAAAAGATGAACCGCATTTTTCTAGTTTAAAAGCAGTCAATCACTTAGTCTCATTTGAAGAATTTATCGCGCTGTACTTGCTTAATTTCAGCCCCATTGCTTGGTCGTTGATTGATTTAGAGTCAATTAGTTATCAGGCTAAAACAGCTAAATGCCAACAACTGTTTGAGAGTGAAAAACAGGCATTAACTGAATTTAGTGAAGGGTTATACGAGGTACAGCGATTATTTGCTAATGTATCAACATTGATGATGTTTGACGATCATGATGTTACCGATGATTGGAATTTAACCGCAGGCTGGGAACAAGTAATTTACCAACATCCGGTGAGTCGGCGTATTGTTAATAATGGTTTGATCAGCTATTGGTTGATGCAAGGTTTTGGTAATGACGCCGGGGTTAAAACAGCAGCATTAGTTGATGACTTTAAAGCCTGTTTAAGCAGTCAACAGCAATGGCACTTTAATACATTTGATAAAACCGTATTGGACTTTAATCATTGGCACTATGAGCTCAATACAGTGCCTAAAGTGGTGGTACTGGATACACGTACGCACCGTTGGCGTAATGAACAAAATTTTAATGAGCCATCTGGCTTACTGGATTGGGAACGCCTCACTGAGCTTGAAAATAGTCTGCTAACCCATGAGCAAGTGATCATAGTGTCGCCTGCGCCAGTATTCGGGGTGAAATCAATAGAAGCTATCCAAGCGTTATTTAATATGTGTGGCCAGCCTTTGCTGGTCGATGTAGAAAACTGGATGGCTCACGAAGGTTCGGCAAAAAAATTACTCGATACTTTTCGTCGCGATGATACCCCAAAAGAAACACTGATTTTATCCGGCGATGTCCATTACTCATTTTGTTTTTCAGTACAAAAACGCTTTGGCAAACACTCAAACCGCATTTGGCAGCTCACTGCCAGTGGCATCAAAAACGAGTTTCCTCGTAAATTAATTAATATTCTTGATAAGCTCGACTCGATTTTATATGCCCCGAAAAGTCCGCTAAACTTTTTTACTAAGCGTTGGCACATGGAGGTTGATAAACATCAAACGAAGGGCGATGGACAAAAGTATTTAGTGAGTGATGCAGCAATCAGTTTGATTGATCTAAAAGCTGGTAAGTTGGCACGCTATCAACTTATTCATGCTGATAGCCGCACCACAGAGTTTGATTTAAACGATAATTAAGTTATTTTTTACGGTTAGCTTTAACGTAATCACCCACATTACTGACGGTATCAATCCAGTATCCATTGTCAGGGTCTTGTAGATACACAAGCAACTGCTCGAGCACTTTAGCATCTGTGGTGTATTGATCTCCTTTACCAATCTCATGGCCTGCTAAAATTAACCAAGCATTATTTTCGCGAAGTTGTTCTAACATAGTGATGATCTCAGCAAAGCTCAAGCCGTCAATTCTTAGCCCGGTTAACTGTGCAAAATCGGTAAAATTTGGGTTATTTGCAGATTCATCTAACCAAGTGCGGCCACTATCAAAATGCTTGGCAATAATTGGCACATAACTTTTAGTATTAATCCCGCGGCCAACAAAGGTGTTACCGCAAGGGTAGGCAAAAGCGCGCGTGTGACGCAGAGTTGCTCTTTTATGTGAGAATATCATTTTCAAGCCAAGCTAGGGTGGTTTCTTCCAGTGATAGGTTTTGCTTACGTAACCATTCAAAGTTACCAGTACAGACATGACTGCTGGTATGGTTTGCAATTTCATGGCCCGATTTTACAGCGTCTTGCCATTTAGTTAGACGTTCTTTAACGTTAAAAGGGGAAACATAAAAAGTGGCTTTAACTTGGTGTTTGTCCAAAATTGCAGTGCCCACATCAACCTGACTGTGGCGGGCATCATCAAACGTAATGCTGATCGCATTATGTGCTTTACCTGGATACTGGAAACCAAGGTATAGGCTGGAATCTTTAGCAAAGCTTGCGTTACTGACAAATAGTGCAGCCATTGTAATGATTGAAAGTTGTTTAAGCATAGCAGGTCATCGTTATTGTTTTTACGCATTATAGAAACAATAAATGAGTGTAAAAGCAATTGATTATCATAAATTACGACTATTAGATAATGGCAAAAAAACGCCCAGAACGAATCCGCATTGTTCTGGGCTTAGGGGATGGCTCTAGTGAGCCTGCGCTAACTTTAAAAACACCTTCTAAATTCATTAAGGGAGAAGTAGAAAGTATTATTAAGTGTAGTTAACAGATGTAAAAATGCCCAATAATTGATGAAATTTTATACTGTTTATAAAACAGCTATTTGCGTCAAAATTTCCCGAGCAGTATGAATTTTATCCATCATTTGTAGGCAGCTTATGCACAGCTTATTCTCACCAAGTTATTAACTGATTATTTTGTACCAGATCCCGCGGTAGGGAATTTTTAATTTTATTTTTTTGCCATTTACCCAGCCCGATAGGGCAGCCACATAAGGTTAAAACTACTTCACCTAAGGCGTTGGTGGGTTTATCTAAGCGAATATCTTTGCCTTGAAAATAATCATTAGCTTGCTGATCAGTCAGTGCGAAGGTATTAAGTTTACAACGATCGCCAAACACAGTGGCAAATTCGTGATTTAGCCGTACGCCATTTTTATGGAGCATGCCAAGCTGGATCCCTAAACGCGCGTACTTTATTTTATTTTCAATGGCAGCAAACTCTTCTGGAAACAACCACAGCTCTTTATCCCGTTGCATTAACGAACCGCTCAGCGCCGTGATGCCAAATTGCTTTTTTAATTCAGCGTAAAAAGCCTGGCTGGGCTTTTTGTCAAACGGCTGAAACGGAAATGCACCTTTTTTAATTTTTTGATTGGGGTTGTCGCAGCTGGCAAGCTTTTTAAATTTAGCAATAAAAAACCCTTCACTGTCGAATGTTTGCGGCCAAACATGTAAATAACCCTCAGCTGTTGTGGCACGCTCAGCACCTGCAAATAAGTTATCTAAGGGTTGCACGGCCAATTGCTCAGGAAACTCATTTAAAAGGTACTCACACACTTGTTGGTTTTCAAGCGGTGTCAATGTGCAGGTTGAATAGACTAACGTGCCACCTGGTTTTAATGCATAAAAGGCACTTTTGATCAGATCCTTTTGTACTTTTGCGATATCAATATTTGATTCGATTGACCAGTTTTTTAACGCATCTGCGTCTTTGCGCACGGTACCTTCGCCTGAGCAGGGGGCGTCGAGTAAAATACTGTCAAAGCATTCAAACATGTAGTCGCCAAAAATCACTCCATCAAAATGCGATAAGGCACAATTACCCACCCCCATGCGTTTTAAGGTGGCACTGAGTACTTTTAACCGTGATGACGATAATTCATTGGCAACCAGTACGCCTTGGTTATCCATTAGTGCAGCGAGCTGTGAGGTTTTAGAACCTGGCGCCGAGGCCATATCAAGTACATGCTGTGCCTGGGCTAATGACTCTTTTAGTGCCATAGGTGGCAACATGGAGCTTGCTTCTTGCACATACATAGCCCCACTTAAATGTAAATCGGTATTACCCAGTGCCAGCGCTTGTTCTTCCTCTGCTGGGCGCTCTAACCAAAAACCTTCTTCGCACCAAGGCACAGGTGTTAACTGCCAGCCTTTTTGTTCAGCAATACGTTTAAATTCAGCAACCGACATTTTTAAGGTATTGACACGAATTGATTTACGCAGTGGCCTGCGACAGGCACTAATAAAATCAGCAAGATCCAAGTGCTCAGGTATATAGGTGTTTACGTCATCGATAAAATGCTGGGGAATATACGTGTTGGCGTCCAAGACTAAGCTCACAGATAAAAATAAAAGCGCATTTTAGCACTTTTAACGCACAAGAGCAGCGCCTGAGTAGAGATTTTAATAGTGCTTGCTATGTCGACAGTTTTCTTGGTTTACGGTATTTAACGGCCAAGTTAACCATTATAAATTTAAGTTATGTCGACAATAATTGTGTTTTTGTGATTTTTCTGCTGAATTAGGCTTGACTCTGTTAGCACGAACTACCATAGTGTCAATACGAATTGTCGACAATCTTAAAGAAGTGATTAATGACCCAAGATGCTTTTAGCGAAACACTCATTACCACAGCCTCAGATCAAGTGTTTGTAGATATGCGCCGTGAGATAGTTGAGGGTAGCATTGAGCAAGGTAGCAAAATTTCTGAGCCGGAGCTGGCAAAGCGTTATGGCGTAAGCCGTGCCACATTACGCGAAGCATTAAACCGCCTTGAAAGTTGTTACTTGGTTGAGCGAAAAGCCAATGTAGGATGTCGGGTTGTTGCCTTGACCGCTGAGCGGTTAATCGAAGTATACCAAGTACGCAGCGCCCTTGAAGGCTTAGCCTGTCGTTTAGCTGCCGACAATATGGCACCCGATGAAGTGCAAAGTTTAAAACAATTACTTAATCAGCATTTACAAACTCAGCGAGTCAAAGAAGGTGAGTCTTACTACCAAGAAGCGGGCGATTTAGATTTTCATTACCGGATTATTAAAGGCAGTAAAAATGACCACCTTATTCATTTATTGAGTAACGGGCTTTATCAGTTAATTCGTATGTATCGGGTGCAAATGGGCATGGTTGGGCCGCGCGTATCAAAAGCGTTTGATGAGCATTTAGCGATTATCAATGCGATTGAAAATCACGATGGTGAGCTGGCTGAGTTATTAATGAAGCGCCATATCAGTGCATCGCAAGCCAACATACAAACAAAATTTAACTTACATGCCGCGCAAAATGAGCGCGCAGAGCAGTAAAAACGTCATATTAAACCATTAAAAAATACAAGTTGTTATAGAGCAACCCCGTTCAAAGGAGACAGCAATGTCAGCAGGATCAAAGTTCAAACAGGCGATTGCCAATAATCATCCACTGCAAGTGGTGGGCACAATCAACGCATACACTGCGATGATGGCTGAAAAAATGGGCCATCAAGCTATTTACTTATCAGGTGCGGGAGTGGCGAATGCCTCATTCGGTATGCCGGATCTCGGTATGACTAGTCTTGATAATGTGCTGGAAGATATTCGCCGTATTACTGGTGCCAGTGACTTGCCACTGTTAGTGGATGCCGATACCGGTTGGGGCGGGGCGTTTAATATTGCCCGTACAGTAAAAGAAATGACTAAAGCGGGGGCTGCAGGGTTTCATATTGAAGATCAAGTAGCACAAAAGCGTTGTGGCCATCGTCCTAATAAAGAAATAGTCTCGCAAGCGGAAATGGTTGATCGTATTAAAGCGGCGGTTGATGCAAAAACGGATAGCGATTTTTACATTATGGCGCGTACTGATGCGTTTCAAAAAGAAGGTTTAAATGCCGCGATTGACCGTGCTGCTGCCTGCGTTGAAGCCGGTGCCGATGCGATATTTGCAGAAGCCGTACACGACCTTGCTGATTATCAAGCATTTACCAAAGCGCTTAGCGTACCTGTTTTGGCCAACATTACAGAGTTTGGGCAAACGCCAATTTATACCAAAGAGCAGTTAAGTGATGTGGGTGTGCAACTGGTGCTTTACCCGTTAAGTGCGTTTAGAGCGATGAATAAAGCGGCATTAAATGTGTATTCAGCCATTTTAAATGAAGGCTCACAACAAAGCCAAATTGAAAACATGCAAACACGTGCTGAACTGTATGACTTTTTAGACTATCACAGCTATGAAAACACCCTTGATAGCCTTTTTTCAGCAAATAAATAATCGCAATAATAACAATATTTAAGGAGAACAGAGATGGTTGATAAAGCATTAGGTGGCGCAGGTTTACGTGGTCAAGTTGCCGGTCAAACAGCATTATGTACAGTAGGGCAAACGGGCTCGGGTTTAACTTACTGCGGTTATGATATTGCAGAACTTGCTGAGAAAGCACAGTTTGAAGAAGTGTCATTTTTACTTTCACGTGGTGAACTCCCCACAGCAGCCGAACTTGCAGAATATAAAGCAAAACTAAAAAGTCTACGTGGTTTACCAGCCGCATTGAAAACAGTGCTTGAGAATATTCCAAAAGACGCGCATCCAATGGATGTGATGCGTACTGGTTGCTCTATGCTAGGCAACCTTGAAATGGAGCATGATTTTAGTCAAGCGAATGATGCCATTGATCGTATGGTTGCGGTATTCCCAAGTATTATTTGTTACTGGTATCGCTTTACTCATGATGGCGTGCGTATTGAAACGCAAACTGATGATGATTCAGTTGGTGCGCACTTTTTAACGTTATTACATGATAAAGCACCGTCTGAATTATTTGCACAAGTAATGAATGTATCGCTTATTCTCTATGCAGAGCATGAGTTTAATGCTTCAACTTTTACTGGTCGTGTGTGCGCATCAACATTATCTGATATTCACTCATGTGTAACCGGTGCTATTGGTACTTTACGTGGGCCACTGCATGGCGGCGCAAATGAAGCTGCCATGGACATGATTGAAGGTTTTAAAGATGCCGATCATGCTGAGCAAGAAATCATGGGTATGTTAGAGCGTAAAGATAAAATTATGGGCTTTGGCCATGCCATTTACCGTGAATCCGATCCGCGTAACGTGATCATTAAAAAATGGTCAGAAAAACTCGCGGCAGAAGTAGGTGATGATGTACTTTATCCCGTGTCAGTACGCTGTGAAGAAATTATGTGGCGTGAGAAAAAATTATTCTGTAATGCCGATTTTTTCCATGCTTCGGCATATCACTTTATGGGGATTCCAACGAAATTATTTACCCCTATTTTTGTGATGAGCCGAGTGACCGGTTGGACTGCGCATGTAAAAGAGCAACGTGCTAACAACCGCATTATTCGTCCAAGTGCTGATTACACCGGGCCGGAAGCACGCAGCTATACGCCGATTGAATCACGTTAAGACACAGGGTGGGCGCATATGAGCCCACCGTTTTTTGCACATAGCCTTGAGCTGACAGTTTTTCTCAAACTTTCCTTAACCACGCTACCTGTGTGCAGCCACCGTCACCCAATTTAGCGAGTCTTACCATGACTATTATTAATAACAGCCAATACCGAAAACCGTTACCAAATAACAACGTCGATTATTTTGACACCCAAGCCGCGGTTGATGCTATCAAACCGGGCGCATACGCAACACTGCCTTATACATCCCGTGTATTAGCCGAGAATTTAGTACGTCGCTGCGACCCCGATATGCTCAATGATGCGCTCAAACAAATTATAGAGCGCAAGCAAGACTTAGATTTCCCATGGTACCCAG
Source organism: Pseudoalteromonas sp. KG3 (assembly GCF_030436385.1). NCBI lineage: Bacteria > Pseudomonadati > Pseudomonadota > Gammaproteobacteria > Alteromonadales > Pseudoalteromonadaceae > Pseudoalteromonas > Pseudoalteromonas sp. KG3. The sequence goes on along the minus strand of NZ_CP098523.1, from coordinate 868,329 downwards.
CGCGGGTCGTCTGCCACGATATTTTAGGGCAAACCGCTTTAGTTGATTTAGCTGGCCTGCGCGATGCCATTGCTGCCAAAGGCGGCGATCCGGCCAAAGTTAACCCTGTGGTACCAACACAGCTGATTGTTGATCACTCATTAGCCGTTGAATACGCAGGGTTTGATCCTGATGCTTTTGAAAAAAACCGCGCTATTGAAGATAGACGCAACGATGACCGTTTCCACTTTATTAATTGGACCAAAACTGCGTTTAAAAATATTGATGTGATCCCACCGGGTAACGGCATTATGCATCAAATCAACCTTGAGAAAATGTCGCCGGTGATCCAAAACCGCGATGGCATTGCTTTTCCTGATACCTTAGTCGGTACTGATAGCCACACACCGCATGTTGATGCGTTAGGTGTGATTGCAGTTGGTGTGGGCGGTCTTGAAGCCGAAAGCGTGATGCTTGGCCGCGCCTCTTATATGCGTTTGCCTGATATCATCGGTGTTGAACTCAGTGGTAAGCGCCAGCCTGGTATTACGGCAACAGATATTGTGCTTGCGATCACCGAGTTTTTACGTGGCCAGCGTGTAGTATCAAGCTATTTAGAATTTTATGGTGAAGGGGCTGATGCACTGACTTTAGGTGATCGTGCCACAATTTCAAACATGACCCCAGAATTTGGTGCCACTGCCGCGATGTTTTATATCGACCAGATGACCATTGATTACTTACGCCTTACAGGGCGTGAAGAACAGCAAATTGCGCTCGTTGAAAACTACGCAAAAACCACCGGTCTGTGGAGTGATAGTTTAAAAACAGCGCAGTATGATCGGGTATTAAAATTTGATCTATCAAGCGTTGGCCGCAACATTGCTGGACCGTCAAATCCGCATCGTCGTGTTGCAACCAGTGACTTGGCAGCGCAGGGGATCTCTGGGGTGGTTGAAAATGAAGCAGGTTTAATGCCGGACGGCGCGTGTATTATTGCTGCTATCACTAGTTGTACAAATACTAGTAATCCACGTAACGTCATTGCAGCTGGTCTTATTGCGCGTAATGCTAACGCTAAGGGCTTAACTCGCAAGCCATGGGTTAAAACCTCATTAGCACCGGGTTCAAAAACAGTGCAATCGTATCTTGAAGATGCCAAATTACTGTCAGAACTAGAGCAACTTGGTTTTGGTATTGTTGGCTTTGCCTGCACCACTTGTAATGGTATGAGTGGCGCGCTGGATCCCGTTATTCAACAAGAAGTGATAGATCGTGATTTATACGCCACGGCAGTGCTTTCGGGTAATCGTAATTTTGATGGCCGTATTCACCCGTACGCTAAGCAAGCATTTTTAGCGTCTCCGCCATTAGTAGTTGCCTATGCCATTGCAGGAACTATTCGTTTTGATATTGAAAAAGACGTGCTGGGTAAAGATCAGCAAGGTAACGATGTTACGCTAAAAGATATTTGGCCGTCGGATGAAGAAATCGATGCGGTTATTAAACAAAGCGTAAAACCTGAGCAGTATAAGAAGGTTTACGAGCCGATGTTTAATTTAACCGTTGATTACGGTGAAGATAACGACCCACTTTACGATTGGCGCCCACAAAGTACGTATATTCGTCGCCCACCATATTGGGAAGGGGCGCTTGCTGGTGAGCGCACCATGAAAGGCATGCGTGCATTAGCGGTGCTTGGCGATAACATAACAACGGACCATTTATCGCCCTCGAATGCAATTATGGCCGACAGCGCAGCAGGTGAGTACTTAACACATATGGGTGTGCCAGAAGAAGACTTTAATTCCTATGCCACGCACCGTGGCGACCATTTAACTGCGCAGCGCGCAACATTTGCTAACCCTAAACTATTCAATGAAATGGCGATTGAAAATGGCGAGGTAAAACAGGGCTCGTATACGCGAATTGAGCCAGAGGGCACAGTTACTCGGATGTGGGAAGCAATCGAAACTTATATGCAACGTAAACAGCCATTAATTATTGTTGCCGGTGCCGATTATGGCCAAGGTTCATCACGAGATTGGGCGGCCAAAGGCGTGCGTTTAGCGGGGGTGCAAGTGATTGCTGCAGAGGGCTTCGAACGCATTCACCGTACTAACTTAATTGGTATGGGGGTATTACCGCTGGAATTTACAGCGGGCACTACCCGTAAAACACTCAAGCTTGATGGCAGTGAAAGTTACGACGTAGCAGGCGAGCTTACTCCAGGTGGAAACGTTAATTTAATCATCACGCGAGTCGATGGCGAAGTACTTACGGTACCAACTAAATGCCGAATCGATACCCAAGAAGAATTATCTATCTATGCCGCAGGGGGTGTATTACAACGCTTTGCGCAAGACTTTTTAGAAGCCACGCAAAGCGCTTAAGGAACCCTAATGACATTTAAACCACAAATTAAAGTGCCTGCCACCTATATGCGCGGTGGCACCAGTAAAGGGGTGTTTTTTAATTTAACTGATTTGCCAGAGGCCGCCCAAGTGGCGGGCTCTGCGCGCGATAACTTGTTATTACGTGTGATTGGCAGTCCAGATCCGTATGGCAAACAAACTGATGGTATGGGCGGGGCGACTTCGAGCACCAGTAAAACCGTTATTTTAAGTAAAAGTGAGCAAGCTGATCACGATGTTGATTACTTATTTGGCCAAGTTGCTATTGATAAAGCGTTTGTTGATTGGAGCGGGAACTGCGGTAATTTAACCTCTGCGGTAGGTGCCTTTGCAATTAGTAATGGTCTGGTTGATGCTGGTCGTATTCCTGCAAATGGCGTTGCGGTTGTGCGAGTTTGGCAAGCAAATATCAAAAAAAGTATTTTAGTGCATGTGCCTATAACTAATGGAGAAGTCCAAGAAACTGGCGACTTTGAACTCGACGGCGTGACATTTCCAGCCGCTGAGGTAAAACTTGAGTTTATCGATCCTGCCGATGGTGATGGCGCGTTATTTCCTACAGGCAATATTGTTGACGAGCTTGAAGTGCCGGAGTTTGGCGTACTAAAAGCGACCATGATCAACGCCGGCATTCCTACCATTTTCGTTAATGCGCAGGATATTGGTTACACCGGCACTGAGCTGCAAGATGATATAAATAATGACGAACAAGCGTTAGCTAAGCTTGAGTCTATTCGTGCGCATGGTGCCGTAAAAATGGGCTTGATCGGTCATATTAGTGAAGCGGCAGCTCGTCAACATACACCAAAAGTGGCTTTTGTCAGTAAACCTACGAGCTATACCTCATCAAGTGGCAAAGCGATCAGCCAAGACAGTTTTGATCTACTGGTTCGCGCTATGTCGATGGGTAAGCTGCATCATGCCATGATGGGCACTGCCGCAGTGGCAATTGGTACCGCAGCGGCTATCAATGGCACTTTAGTGAACTTGGCTGCGGGTGGCGGTCAACTAAACGAAGTGAACTTTGGTCATCCTTCTGGCACGCTAAAAGTTGGCGCAGAAGCACAGCTGATTGATGGTGATTGGCAGGTTACAAAAGCCAGTATGAGCCGCAGCGCCCGGGTACTTATGGAAGGTGTAGTGCGGGTGCCGGACTGTGGATAAAATGTGCGCTAGGAAATAATATCAACGCAGTGATCAAAGGTGCGCAAGGGCGTTGGTTAGACGTTAAACAAAAAGGCCGTAATTACAGTGGCGGATTATATTTTGGCGACACGCAAATCGCAGATGTAACAGCGGTAAGAGGTGTACCGGGTATTTTATTCCCTGATGGCACATTTGAGTCATTGTTTTAACAATATAAAGGCGCTTATTTGCGAACATTTAAGCGCCCAGTTATTTGCGGCTACACTGGTGTTTCTTTTCTTCAATATAGCTTAAAAGTTCACCTTGCTCTTTCATTTTATTTATCTCGTTATTGAGATCGGCTAAAATTTCCTGCCACTGTTGGTTTGCTTTACTTACCGAGTAATATAAAGGCTTGTAAGCAAGTGCAGGGGACAATGCCACCAGTGCATTTTTCATTTGCTGTTTTTCTGTTTCGAAGAGCTGAGACTTTTCAATACTTGCAATTAACACGTCAAAATCAGCTACAATCAAATCAACCCGCAGGTTCATGAGTAAATGAATTTGCTGGAACTCATTGTTAGCAACAATGGTACTAATTTGTTTTGAGTTAATCAGTTTGTCGAGTTCTGGAGTGTTTTTATACGAGCGAACGACACCAAGAGTTTGACCTTTTATTGACTCTAAACTGCCGTCATAGTTTGATTCTCTGCCGCTTAGCCCGATCAGTGACAAGCTGCCACCGGGTATCTCCGTGGATAAAGCCATTAAGTCGTTACGTGCTTTACCTTGCCTATTTTCTGACATAACTTCAGCATCAATAAAATACTCAGGAAACAAAATATCCGCATAGCCGCACCCACTGAACAAAAATAAAAAGAGTAAGTACTTTCTCATTTATTTGATAAGTTTTTGTAATTATCCTTACAGCTTAGTCGCATATGTACATTTAACAACTTAAAAAAGACGATAACTAAAGTTAATAAAAAGAATGAATTGCTAATGCCAATCTATTTAAACATTTCAATTTCTACCCGCGAGCCTTCAGCTACATTTGCTGAATCCGCTGGGAGGACGATAAAGCAGTTTGCCTTACTCATCGATGTCAGCACGCCAGAACCTTGATAAGGCAGCGCGCTTACCGTGTAAAAGCCTTCGTTATCAATCGTTGCAATCGCTCTTTGAAGATCAGTGCGTCCAGGGCGTTTTTTAATTGCGGTGGTGGTAATAGCAGTGAGTTTATTTGTTTGTTTTGCGCGAGGTTGGGCTGAAAGGTAATTAAGTGCAGGGCATACCAGTTGCATAAAAGTCACCATTGCAGAGACTGGGTTGCCGGGTAAACCAAAAAAATAGCTGTTAGGAAGTTTACCAAACGCAAAAGGTTTACCTGGCTTCATGGCTATTTTCCAAAATCCGATCTCACCAATATCGTTCAGCACTTCCTTAGTATAATCAGCATCACCAACAGAGACCCCACCAGAACTAATGATAACATCAGCAGCTTGGTCAGCTTTTAAAAATGCGTCTTTTATCGCTGTTTTAGTATCTTTAATGATCCCTAAGTCAATAACGTCAAACGCAAGCTTTTGCAGTGATGAAATAAGTACCGGGCGATTGCTTTCATAAATTGCACCGGCTTTTAATGGCTGGCCAGGCAGCGTTAACTCATCACCAGTTGAAAATACAGCGACGGTTAATTTTTTATAAACTGTTAATTGCTCAATGCCCAGCGAGGCAAGTAAACCTAGGTCAACTGGGGTTAGCTTATGGCCAATGGTTAAAACGGTTTCACCTTTGGTGATGTCTTCACCGGCGCGGCGGATGTTATCGGCCATTTTGATTTTTTGATTTATAGTGACGTGATTGCCTACTTTAGTGGCATTTTCTTGCATAATAACTGCGTCACAGCCTTTAGGTATGGGGGCACCGGTCATAATTCTAACGCACTCGCCTGGGCGTAACGGCTGCTCAAAGTATTCGCCAGCAAGCACGGTTCCGATAAGTTGATAGCTATTAGCTGACGATTGATAACAAATAGCGTAGCCATCCATTGCAGAGTTATCATGAATAGGCACATTTATGTTGGAGACTAGCTCTTTGGCTAAAACCCTATCTAAAGAATTGAACAGACTGATCTGTTCATGTTGTGCAATGGGTTTTATTGTCGATAAGATATTTTCAATCGCGTCTTCAACCGATAATAAAGCGGATGCATTAAAGCAGTCATTCATATATATTGATTCTTCTTATTCATTAGATAATTAAAACAATACTCATAATGTCAATGCTTTACAATAGAGTCTGTTACTATTTTTGGTTTGTGTTATTACTCAATATTAATAGCGTATCGGCAACAGAAAACCTGCATATTGCGGTTGCCAGTAACTTTAAAGCCCCTTTAGAGCAACTTTTAAATAAAGCCCCTTTTGCTGATGAAATTGAAATAACCCTGTCAGCTGGCGCAAGTGGTGTATTGTATTCGCAAATAATTCATGGTGCGCCTTTTGATATGTTTCTTTCAGCAGATGCTAAAAGGCCGGCATTACTAAAGCAACAAGACCTAATTATTAAGGAGAGTATTCATACTTATGCAACGGGAGTATTGGCACTTTGGCAACCTGAATTAAATTCGTCAAACTCTTATATAGCGATAGCTAATCCTCGCTCTTCACCTTATGGCGAAGCTGCAAAATATTATAACGACCGTTATCTTAAAACCAACTTATCATTTGTATTGGCGCATAATATTACGCAGGCATTTCAGTTTGTAGACAGCGGCAATGCGGGGCAGGGCATTGTTGCTTTGGCTAGTTTAAAAGCTGCGTATCAGCAACACGCTAATGATAAATATTTAGCATATACGCAGCTCCCTTATCAGCAGTACCCAGCCATAACGCAACAAGTTGTGGTGTTAAAATCAACTGACAATTTAGCTGCCGCTAATAAGGTACTGAGTTATTTACTCTCCCCCGCAGTGCAAAGTGAGATCACAGAACTCGGCTATCAAAAGGCCTGTAGCCAATGCTAGATACTGACTTTACAGCATTATTTTTGACTGTGAAATTAGCGATTATTACGTCTTTATTATTGTTGATAATTTGCTTTCCAATCGCTTGGTTGCTGTCAAACTATAAAGGTCGCTTGAAACCCTATTTCGAAGCGGTTATTGCGCTACCTTTAGTTTTACCGCCAACATTGCTTGGCTTTTATTTGCTGGTGGCTTTTTCACCTAATACAATTTTAGGGGAGTTTTGGCAAAGCCTGACGGGTCATCAGTTAGCTTTTAGCTTTTCAGGGATTGTGCTTGGCTCACTCATTTACTCACTGCCTTTTGTTATGCAACCTTTATTGGTTGGTTTTAGCCAAGTAAATAGTCAATATAACAGCGCGGCGATTGCGCTTGGTTTTAGTGCGACAAAGCGGTTTTTCTATTTATTGATCCCGTTACTTAAAAGTACAATTTTAAGTGCTTTTTCGCTGGGGTTTGCCCATACACTTGGCGAGTTTGGTTTAGTGCTTATGATCGGCGGCAATATACCTGGTGAAACCCAAGTCGTTTCAATTGCTTTATATGATCACGTTGAAGCACTTAACTATCAAGCCGCCCATGAGTTATCACTGATTTTATTTGCAATTTCATTTATCTGCCTAGTTTTACTGTTTAAGTTTAATAGATCAAACCTTGGCTTTAGAGGCGCTAATGCTACAAGTTAATATTAATCAGCCACTTGAAAACTTTGTTTTAGATGTAGAGTTTGCAGTTGAACAGGGCATTATTGTTGGTGTTTATGGTCCATCTGGTGCAGGAAAATCGAGTTTATTAGCTGCAATTAGTGGTATTAGTACTGGGCAGTCTATTATTAATAACCAGCTAAATTTAGCAACGCTTTCACCAGATAAGCGGGGTATTTGTTTACAGTTGCAAGCGTGCCCGTTGTTCCCTCATTTAAATGTGCTGGGGAATTTAAATTTTGCCTATAAGCATCGCCCTAAAAATAATAATCAATTAATGATCGACGAGATTGTCTCGTTACTAGGTGTTGCAGACTTGCTAAACCGTGAGGTTGGCAGCTTATCCGGTGGAGAGCAGCAACGAATTGTTTTTGCTAGAACTTTATTGCTTGGCCAAAATATTATTTTGTTAGATGAGCCTTTTTCTGCACTAGATTGGCAAAAAAAACAGCGGTTACTCTCGGCAATTAAATACTTAGCAAAAAATAAAAAGATTACCTTTATTATTGTCAGTCACTCTCTGAAAGAGCTTAGTTATTGCGCTGATAAACTACTGCAATTAAGCCGAGGAAAAATAATTCGATTTGGCGATACCGAGGTTATTAGCCAACATATAAATAATGAACAGGGCACTACACATTTTAGCTTTATTAATTTTCAACAACCGAGCCCATTACCTGAGTATAACTTAACAAAAGTCACGCTTAGCCAAAGCCAACAAGTACTTTATATCAATCAGTTTGATGATCGAAACAACTATAAAATTTGTATAAACGCAAATGACATCAGTGTTAGCACAGCGCCTGAAAAAAATAGCAGCTGCATCAATACTCTGCACTGTACGTTTGTGGGTTGTCAGCTGCAGCAGCATGAAGCGCTACTGTATCTTGATGTTGATGGGCAAACATTATTGTGTAGTCTCAACCCGCTGGCATGGCAGCAGTTGGCGATAACGACAGGACAAACCTTGTATGCACAACTGCATGCAATTTAGTACGCTATTTTGCACCGATACAGCACATTAACATTCCCTTAATAGTGCAACAGGCCTGCTTTAGATAATTTTAAATCCCTACCATATTGAAATAATTGAAAATAATTATGTGGCTCATAATTTGCTCGCCCTTACCTGCTTTTAACTTACTTAGAACTAAAAAATAGTATTAAAAGTATTTTAAGATTTTATTCTAATAAAAATAGCGTCAGGAGCGTGTCGTATGCAGCAAACTACAGGATTCAATTTATTATCATTTCGGGGCAAGATGAAAGTGCTCCATCTTAGTTGGATGGTTTTTTTCGTGTCATTCTTTGTCTGGTTTAATCATGCACCGATGTTAGGTGCAATAGCCAGTTCATTGGGTATCAGTATGAGTGAAGTTAAAACCTTATTGATTTTGAATGTCGCATTAACGATACCAGCACGGGTGGTGGTGGGTATGCTCACCGATAAATATGGCCCGCGCATTGTTTATTCGGCATTACTTATTAGCTGTAGTATTCCGTGTTTTATGTTTGCTGCGGCTACGACCTTTGAACAAGCTGCAATTGCCCGTTTTGCGCTGGGTTTTATAGGAGCTGGCTTTGTGGTCGGCATTCGCATGGTTAGTGAATGGTTTCCTGCTAATGAACTTGGCATAGCCGAAGGTATTTATGGTGGTTGGGGTAACTTTGGTTCAGCTGCCGCTGCAATGTCACTGCCTGCGATTGCGCTGTTATTTGGTGGCGAAGATGGCTGGCGTTATGCGATTGCTGTAACCGGGGTTATTAGCATCCTATTTGGTCTTATTTGGTTTTTTAATGTCAGCGATACCCCAAAAGGGGCAACCTATTTTAAACCGAAAAAAATTGGCGCAATGGAAGTAACCAGTAAAGGCGATTTTGTCTTACTGTTGATCATGAAAATTCCTATGTATGCGGCATTGGCATTACTAAGTTGGAAACTTTCGCCAAGTGGTGCCAATCTTATATCAGCTAACTTTGTGCTAGGCGTATATGTTGTTCTTATTTCACTTTATGTTTATGAAGTATATAAAACCTACGATATCAATAAAGCTATTTTTAAGCATCCTGTCCCAGAGTCACAGCGTTATGAGTTTAAACAAGTAGCGGTGTTGAATATTTTATATTTTACAACGTTTGGCTCAGAGTTGGCGGTTATTTCTATGTTGCCGTTATTTTTTAGTGAGGTTTTTGGTCTGGATATGGTTTATGCCGGATTACTCGCCTCTGCGTATGCTTTTATGAATCTCGCATCGCGCCCAGGTGGTGGTTGGATCTCTGATAAACTCGGACGTAGAATTACCTTAATCGTGCTAACCATGGGTCTAGCAGTAGGTTATTTTGTTATGGGGCTAGTTGATGCAAGTTGGCCGCTTTGGTTAGCGGTTGTGGCTGCAATGGCGTGCTCGTTCTTTGTGCAAGCCGGTGAAGGCGCTGTTTTTGCGGCGGTGCCACTTATTAAGCGTCGCTTAACTGGGCAAATTGCCGGTATGACAGGGGCTTATGGTAACGTAGGGGCGGTGGTGTATTTAACGGTATTATCAATGGTTGATTATCAAACCTTCTTTTTTGTTATCGCAGGCAGTGCGTTAGTGGGACTGATAGCGTTAATGTTTATGCAAGAACCGAAGGGCCATATCACAGAAGTGAATGAAGACGGCTCGGTTGAATTAATTTCTGTTACTTAAGGCAAATTAGATGATAGCTGAAACCGCCAAAGCGAGCAGCCAAGTTAATAAACGCACTGCAAATATGCATGCTAAAAATGAGCTACAGGTGTCATTTGGTGGTCATTCAGCGCCAGGCAATAAAGCCGATAATCAAGACGCTTTTGCAGCCCTGCATACCAAAGGTCATGACCGTGATTACAAAGGTATTGTTGCGTGTATTGCGGATGGCTGTTCAAGCGCTAAATTCGCCAAAGAAGCGGCTAATTTAGCGGTCAGTCACTTTATTAATGAATATTTAGCTACCGAGCCTAGTTGGTCGGTAAAAAAATCAGTATCAAAAGTGCTGGCGAGTTTAAATTTGTGGCTTTATTCGCAAACACCGACTAATAGTCAACAAATGCACCGTCAAGCTCACTGGATGACTACGTTTACTGCACTGATTTTAAAATCAACCAGTGGCTTTATTTTCCATTTGGGTGATACGCGTGTTGCGCAATTACGCGATGGTGAACTCACTCAATTAACCCGTGATCATAAAGTTAATCAACATTTAACCAAGGCCTTAGGGGCAGAGTTACACCAAGAAGTTGATGTTTATCAGTTTGAAATAAAACAGCATGATATTTATGTATTGAGCTGTGATGGTGTGCACGATTTTGTCACTCAAACACAGATTATTGAGTGTATTAATAGTCATAATGATCTTGAAGCTGCGGCTAAAGCTATCACGCAGCGCGCGATTGCCCAAGGCAGTGATGACAATGTGAGTTGTTTACTGGTAAAAGTGCAGCAGATCCCCAAAAAATGTTTAGATGAACGATACCGTGATCTCACTAAACGTAAAATCCCAGCGGTATTGCAGGTTGGTCAGCAACTTGATCAGTACACAGTACTTCGGCAAATATACGCCAGTACGCGATCACATATTTACTTAGTGCAAAGTAACGAGTATGCCGCACCGGTAGTATTAAAAACGCCCTCGATAAACTTCGCAGACGACCTTCATTACTTGCAAGGATTTATGCGGGAAGGGTGGGTTGGCCAGCGTATTAACCATCCCAATGTTATGAAAGTCCTTAATACTGCCGATGACAGTGATTTTTTATATCATATTTGTGAATATATGGATGGCCAAACTCTAAGACAGTGGCTAGCAGACACGCCCGATCCACAATTGAGCCAAGTGCGTAATATCGCTTTGCAAATCGTCCAAGCTTTGCGAGCTTTTCAGCGCCTTGACATGGTACATCGTGATTTAAAACCAGATAACGTCATGATTGATGCGCATGGTAAAGTCACCTTGATTGATTACGGCACCGTAAAAATTGCCGCTATGCATGATGATATTAATCAAATAGTGGATGAGTGTCCGCAAGGTACGCTTGGTTACACAGCGCCAGAAACACTGGTTACTTTAAACGCCGATTTTAAAAGTGACTTGTTTTCACTTGCAGTGATTATCTACGAGCTATTATCTGGGCAGTTACCGTATAAATCGTTATCTTCTGCTCAACAAGCACCTTCAGGTAGTACTCTTTGGCATTATCGCAGTATTCGTGACTATCGTAGTGATATCCCATTTTGGTTTGACCAAACGTTAATGAAAGCCACAGCGGTAAAGCCTGAGCATCGCTATAGTTCATTTTCAGAGTTTATTAACGATCTCAATACCCCAAACTCACAGCTGAGTATCACGCCAATAGATAAACCTGGTTTTTATCAGCGTAATCCCGTGATGGTATGGCAAGTGATCGCTATTTGTTTATTCCTTTGCTTACTCACGGTGCTTATCATTAAATAACAACGCAGTATCACTGTGGTGCAAGCAATGGATCGTCGTGGTGCTGTACCTAGCTTTTAATATTTATTTAAAATTTAAGTTCTTGTATATATTGAATTTAAATGTTTGGTATGGCCCTTGCTTTAATTGCTAATAACAATAAATATATAGCAAGTAGGGTGAACTGATGAACCACAAACAACGAGTCGTTGTCGTCGGTAATGGAATGGTTGGGCATCATTTCGTGGAGCAAATTACCAGCCTTATAAACCCTAGTTCAGATGCTGAAGTGACAGTACTCAGTGGTGAAGAGCGTTTAGCTTACGATAGAGTGCATTTATCAGAATTTTTTGCTGGCAAAACAGCCGATGACCTTGCGCTAACAAACGAGCAAATATATGCGGATTGGCAAGTGCGTTTTTACACCAATGCAAAAGTCACTCATATAAACCGGGAAAAGCAGCAAGTAACGACCAGTGAAGGCGCAATCTTTGATTATGACAAGCTGGTACTGGCAACTGGCTCATTTCCTTTCGTACCGCCAATCCCAGGCAAAGACCGTGAACATTGCTTAGTGTATCGCACCATTGCTGATTTAAATGCGATTAAACACTCTGCCAGCAGCAGTAAAGTGGGGGTGGTGATTGGTGGTGGTTTGCTCGGTTTAGAAGCGGCGAATGCGCTGAAGCAGTTGGGTCTTGAAACTCATGTTGTAGAGTTTGCCCCGCAATTAATGGGCGTGCAAGTTGATGGCGGCGGCGGGCGATTACTGAAAGATAAAATTAGCGCATTAGGTGTGCAGGTTCATACCTCGATGGCCACAGAAGAAATTGTCGATGGAGATAGCTGTCGCTACAAAATGTGCTTTAAAGGTGGTGAAACGCTAGAAACCGATCTTATTTTATTTTCAGCGGGTATCCGTCCCTATGATAATTTAGCCCGAGAATTTGATTTAGCTGTTGGTGAGCGTGGTGGCATTGTTATTAATGATCATTGCCAAACATCAGATCAAAATATTTATGCTATTGGCGAATGTGCGCTGTGGAGTAACTTTATCTTTGGTTTAGTGGCACCGGGTTACGCTATGGCGAAAATTGCTGCTAAACATATTTTGTCTAGTCATAGTGATTGTGCATTTACTGGTGCTGATATGAGCACCAAATTAAAACTAATGGGCGTTGAAGTAGGCTCAATTGGTGACGCTCATGGGCGGACGCAGGATGCTCGTAGTTATGTTTTTGATGATCAACTCAGCGGTGTTTACAAAAAAATAGTCACTGATCCAGCCGGTACCCGTTTGATTGGTGCAGTATTGGTTGGTGATACCAGCGATTATGACAACTTACTGCAATATCACTTGAACGATTTGGCACTTAGTGTTGCCCCTGAATCACTTATTTTCCCGCTGGCCCCGACAGCAGATACGATTTCAATTGCTGATTTACCTGCTGAAGCAATGATCTGCAGTTGTCACCAAGTAACTAAACACACGATTGAACAAGCCGTGTTAGCCGGCGCCATCGATTTAGTGGGTGTACAAACAGTCACTAAAGCCTGCACTGGCTGTGGCAGCTGCGAAAGCCGAGTAAATTGCATTATCGAACACTGTGTAACCGAACACAGCTTAGCCGTCACTCAAGCAGAGCCTAAGCGACTCAGTGATAGCGCATTGATCCCCGTAACCGAACTTGCATAAGAGAGCGCCATGACCACTTTAAAAGAGAGTTTAATTCAAACAACATGTGCGTATTGTGGTGTAGGCTGTGGCGTTGATGTTGCCTTAGCGGGCAATCAACCGACACAGCTAGAAGGGATGCCTGAGCATCCGGCAAACTACGGCCGGTTATGCGTAAAAGGCACCCATTTATTAGATACAATTAGCAACGAGAATCGCCTTAGCGCACCAGAAATTAACAATAAACAAGTAAACTGGTCTGAGGCGAGTGATTACGTGGCGAGTGAATTCAGCAAAATAATTGCCGAGCACGGCCCAGATGCGGTGGCTTTTTATGTTTCTGGGCAGTTGTTAACCGAAGATTATTACATCGCCAATAAATTCATGAAAGGTTATATTGGTTCGGCCAATATTGATACCAATTCACGCTTGTGTATGTCTTCTGCGGTGGCGGGTTATAAACGCGCTTTTGGTGAAGATGTAGTGCCTTGTGATTATGAAGACTTAGAGCACACTGAACTGCTTATTTTAATCGGCTCTAATGCGGCATGGACACATCCTGTGTTATATCAGCGCATCGCACGAGCAAAGCGCATGAACCCAACCATGAAAGTGGTGGTTATCGATCCAAGACACACCGATAGCGCAGAGCTGGCCGATAGGTTTTTACAACTAAAGCCAGGCACAGATGCCGCACTGTATAACGGTTTATTACGTTACTTAGCGGATAACCAACTGCTTGATGATGATTTTATTGCAAAGCACACCGATGATTTTGCAACTGCATTAGCAGCAACGCAGTCATGGACGATAGATGAGGTTGCCAGCTATTGTGAACTAAGTCGCCACGAAGTTAGCCAATTTTATAGCGAGTTTGCCACTAGCGCCTCAGCCATTAGCTTTTACTCAATGGGCATTAATCAATCATCGTCAGGGGTTGATAAATGTAATGCGATTATTAATGCCCATTTAGCGTCAGGGAAGTTATTAAAAACGGGCTCTGGGCCGTTTTCTATCACAGGTCAACCCAATGCCATGGGCGGACGCGAAGTGGGTGGGTTGGCAAATCAGCTTGCTGCGCACTTAGACATTGAAAATGAGCAGCATCAATCATTAGTAAAGCGTTTTTGGCAATCACCGACTATCGCCACTCAAGCAGGAGCGAAAGCGCTGGATATGTTTGATGCGATCCGCGCTGGTAAAATCAAAGCGGTGTGGATCATGGCGACCAATCCGATGGTTAGCCTACCAAATACCGATGCAATAGCTGAAGCACTGAAAGCCTGTGAACTGGTGGTGGTATCGGATTGCGTGGCAAGTAACGACACCCTTGATTATGCCCATGTCAAACTACCCAGCACTGGTTGGGGAGAAAAAGAAGGCACCGTGACCAATTCAGAGCGCCGTATTTCTCGCCAAAGAGCAATTATCGCGCCGTTCGCTGGCGCAAAAAACGATTGGCAAATACTCTGTGATGTCGCAAAAAAAATGGGTTTCAGTGGATTTGATTTTACCCAGCCAAGTGAAATTTTTGATGAGTGGGCGCGATTAACAAGCTTTGAGAATAACGGGTCACGACAGCTTAATTTATCTGCTTTAGCGGGCATGAGCAGTCGCGAATATAATGCCTTGAGGCCTATCCAATGGCCCTGTATTAAAGGCGATAACTACCAACACGGGCAAGTGTTCAGCCAAAATCAATTCAGCACAACGAATAAAAAAGCGCGTTTTATTGCCATTACGCCGCAACTCCCTAAGCAAGTTACCTCAAGTGAATATCCGTTAGTGATGAATTCTGGGCGTATTCGCGACCAATGGCATACCATGACTCGTACGGGCAAATCTGCAACGCTTTCAACCCATATTACGCGTCCTTATATTGAGCTTCATCCGAAGGATGCTAGTCGGCTTGGCATCAACAATGATGATTTAGTTCGAGCGCAGTCAAAGGTGGGCGAAGTAATAGCGAATGCCAAAATTACCGACTCACTCAGAGCGGGTGAATGTTTTATGCCGATCCATTGGAATCAGCAATTTGCCTCATCACCTAATGTTGGCAAATTATATTCGTCCATTGCTGATCCTATTTCAGGTCAACCAGAAACGAAGTTTACGGCCATAAAGCTGCAACCGGTAGAGTTTAGCCAATATATGGATGTATTTGTTAATAAGCAAAGTAACTGCCAGGCTGATCTAACGGCGCAAAGTGATTATTGGTTAAAAGTTAATGCCAGTAATTGCAGCCAATATCAGCTCGCATTTAACGATGTTATCGCAGATGCACTTTACTGGTGCCAACAAAGCAGTGGCATAAAAGGGCAGTGGTCAGGTTTTTATGAAGGCGCTACGCAACGTATTCAATGTATTGCCAATGGTCGATTAGTGTTTGTGGCGATGGTAACGAATGAGCAAGTAACCACATCAATTGAGTGGAACAATCACTTGTTTAGCCAATCGGCACTGAACTTTGCACAACTGCAGTCATTATTAACGGCCACACCTGACGAAGAGTTTAGCCAAGGGCGACAAATTTGTAGCTGCTTTAAAGTCAGAGAAAAGCCAATTGTTGATGCCATAAAAGCGGGGACTCACCGGGTTGATGAACTGGGCTTGCAGTTACAGTGCGGGACTAATTGTGGATCATGTAAAACTGAATTAAGTCAGCTCATTAAGCGCCATGCTGTGATTGCTCAAGGGCAGCAAATTGATGTGCTGGTCACGGTGTAGTTGTTATGCCAAAGCAGATGTATATAAAAATAATAAGTAGAACAATTTATGCGTGAAGACAACTATCAACTTGAAGATAAATTTGGACGTCGCTTTAATTATTTAAGACTCTCGATCACCGATGTCTGTAATTTTAGTTGTAGTTATTGCTTACCGAATGGTTATCAGTGTGATACGCCGCGTGAGTTCTTGACACAAGCAGAAATTACCACTGTAGTGAGTGCTTTTGCCAAGCTAGGCACTAAAAAAATTCGCTTAACGGGCGGCGAGCCATGCCTACGTAAAGATTTGCCAGAGATCATTAAACGCTGTAAAGCGACTAGCGGAATTAGCGAAGTCGCGCTCACAACCAACGGTTTTAACTTATTAAATAATGTTGATGAATATAAAGCCGCTGGACTTGATGCCATTAATGTCAGTATCGACAGCTTAGATCCGAAAATGTTTCAACTAATAACTGGCCACGACAAGCTACAACATATTTTAAACGGCATTGCACGAGCTCAGCAGATAGGCATTAAGCGCATTAAAGTCAATGCCGTATTAGCTAAAGCATTTAATCATAACCAGCTAAAAGATTACCTTGCTTGGATAAAGCACCAGAGAGTAACAGTGCGCTTTATTGAATTGATGGAAACCGGTAATGGCACGCAATTTTTTGAACAAAATCATTTAAGTGGCCAAGGCGTTAAAGATAGTTTGCTAGCAGCAGGCTGGTTACAAGTCGTAAAGGGCACGTTGAATGGTCCTGCGCAAGAATTTTGGCATCCCGATTATCAAGGCCGTATTGGCTTGATAATGCCTTACAGCAAAGATTTCTGCCAAAGCTGTAATCGTTTGCGTGTTTCTGCGCTGGGTAAATTACATTTATGTTTATTTGCTGATCAAGGTATCGACTTACGCAGTGCATTAAATAGTGGCACCACTGAAAACGCGGCTGAGCAAACGATTAAACTGATCCGCAGCGCAATGAGTAACAAAACCATTAGTCACGAGCTTGATAAGCGCTTAACGGGCGCAACCAAACATTTAGCGATGTTAGGGGGATAGAGCAATGGCTGTGACTGGGTTAGTGCTCGCTGGTGGTAAATCTTCACGCATGAAAACCAATAAGGCTGAGCTGCTGTTTGGCGATAAAACCTTGCAACAACACAGTGTTGATTTATTGCACAGTGTTGGGGTGCTCGATGTTTTGATCAGTCGTAACGGTTGCCCAAATTATCTAGCTGATATATATCCAAATAAAGGGCCTCTTGGGGGAATTTATAGCGCCCTCAAACACACTAAGAACGATTTACTGGTCGTGGCGATTGATATGCCATTACTCAATGGCGCGTTATTAACACGCTTAGTTAATTTTTATCAGCATAAAATGCACACTGAAACCATGAATTTAGTGCATTTTAGTGACTTTCCATTACCCATTTACATTAAAAATAATCAAGTGACACAGGACTATTTATTTTCTGTGCTCAGTGTAACTGACAGTAACTTATCGATTAAACAGTTTATAAAAACATGCCAAGGTGAGTCGCTTGAAAGCGCACAAACCGACGCATTTAGTAATATTAATACCCCAGTGCAATACAACCAATTATGTAAGGCGCACGGTATTAAAGAATTGAATCAATTAATTTATTAAAAAGAAGTAATAAAATTATGGCTAATACAACAGATAACAGCGTGGTCAATATTGCGGTTTTAACCGTCAGTGATACTCGCAATGAAAATACTGATACTTCAGGACATTATCTAGTGCAAGCTTTACAAGATGCTGGGCATCAATTGCTTGATAAAAAAATCGTTAAAGATGATGTATATCAAATGCGGGCAATTGCCTCGCAATGGATTGCAGATGAAACTATTCAAGCCATTTTAGTGACTGGTGGCACAGGGTTTACTGAGCGAGACTCAACGCCTGAAGCAATGCTGCCGTTATTTGATAAAACGGTCGACGGATTTGGCGAGCTATTTAGACATATTTCATACAGTGAAATTGGCAGCTCGACCATTCAATCTCGGGCGCTTGCGGGACTTGCAAACAACACCGTTATTTTTTGCATGCCAGGTTCAACGGGAGCGTGCAAAACTGCGTGGACGGGCATTATTGAGCAGCAATTAAGCGCAACATTTAAGCCATGTAATTTTGTGCCACATATTAGTGTTGGCAGTCGCTGTGCAACTAGGGGTTAAACATGTTAAGTCATATTGATGAACACGGCCAAGCGAATATGGTTGATGTTTCACTAAAACAAATCACCACCCGAGAAGCGATTGCGCAAGGGATGATATCGATGTCGAAAGAAGCTTTTTCACAGGTAGTGGCCAATGAGAATAAAAAAGGTGATGTCATCGGGGTTGCACGTATTGCGGGTATTCAAGCAGCAAAGAAATGCGCTGATCTTATCCCGCTGTGCCATCCGTTGGCGTTGACCAAAGTGGCCGTTGATTTTGAGCTAGACGAGCAAAACTGCATTATAAAAATAACCAGCTTATGTAAACTCTCAGGCAAAACTGGAGTTGAAATGGAAGCGCTTAGCGCAGTATCAGTTGCCGCACTGACATTATTTGATATGTGCAAAGCCGCTGATCCGGATATGGAAATTCACTCTATTCGGGTGATAAAAAAATCAGGAGGTAAACATGGTGACTGGCAACGACGCTGAGCAAGTAAAGCTATTGTTTTTTGGCCAACTTAAAGAGCGTTTACAGTGTGCAAACTATACTATAGCTATTAAGCAACCGCTTTCAATTAAACAATTAAAATCGCATTTGATTAGCTTACAGCCTAGTTGGCAAGCAGCGCTTAATAATGACTTACTGATAGCGGCAGTGAATCAGCAAATAGCGCAACAGCAAGCGATTGTTAAAGGGGGTGATGAAGTAGCTTTTTTCCCACCCGTAACAGGTGGCTAATGAGTATTGAAATAACCATCAGCCATGATGATTTTGACATTGCAGTACTGCATGATGCACTGCAAATAGGTAATGTGCAGCAAGGCGCAGTGGTTACTTTTACAGGTTTAGTGAGAGAATTCAGTCAGGGTGATAATGTGGTCGCACTGGAGCTTGAACATTACCCACAAATGACCGAGCAACTACTGTTAAGCATTGCAGAGCAAGCTCAAAAGCGTTGGCAGTTGGGCCGAATTAGCATCTATCATCGGATTGGTTATCTGCCCCTTGGCGAGCAAATTGTTTTTGTTGGCGTGAGTGCCAAACACCGGCAAAGTGCCTTTGATGGTGTGCAATTTATTATGGATTACTTAAAAACCCAAGCCACATTTTGGAAAAAAGAACATTTTAGCCATTCATCACAGTGGGTTGAATTTAAAGCCAGTGATTTACAGGCCCAGCAAAAATGGATGGAAGATTGACCCAAAATAGCAACTCGGCTCTAGGAGTTAGTTTCTACGTGATAATAATTGTGCTTATTGCATATTCAAATAGTTAATCATTTATTGCGCGATAAAGTTTAGCCCAACTTTTGTACACTGGATGTATCAGCAAAAACATATACCTCTAGCAACAGCCAGTGTTCAATGTTTTAGATCATAGTTAATCTACCAACATAATTATTTGCTCTGCTACTTTATGTAAACTGATGTGGTTATCCATTGCTTGTTTTTGTAACTTTTTATGTGCTTGGGCTTCGGTTAACTTTAATTGTTCAATCAAAATAAACTTAGCTTGGTTAATGATTTTTTGCTCATTAATGACATTTCTAGCTTCACTGAGCGCATTATTTATCAGTTTTATATGCTGACTTTGCTCGGCTATCAAATCATACATGGTTTTATTTGCAGCGAGTTTTTCGGCGGCAATATTGGTGTTGGTATAGCCATTTAGCTCTGCAGATAAAAGGGTCGCGGTGGTTGATATACTAAAATCAGGACTGTCTTTAGTAATTATAGCCAGTGTGCCTTGATGAGTGTCTAAACTTTGTTTTGCTGCAACAATTTGCTCTTTTGCAACAGCTATCAAACGCTTAGAAATTTGCTGCTCAATGTGATGCATAATATCGATTCGGGCAGTTGCTACGTCAAACCAAACTTCACTTAGCTGTGATAATTCTGGGTTATTGTTTGGCTCTAATTGCTGCAGCATAGCGCGTAATTTGTCTATTTCTTGGTTTGACTCATCCCGTAACAGTAGCTTGTAGCTTGCTATGAGTTGCTCATCGGCATATTGGCTAAAAAATTCAAAGCTGGTTTGTTGGTTGTGTTGAAAATGGCTTAACAATGCTTTTTGTTCGCTATCAAACTTATTACTGGCAAAAGCCATTGCACCACATGCACGTTCTTGCCCTGCGTATTCTTTGCCTTGCATAAAGTTAAAATAAGCAACTAACAGACGGGTGATCACAGGATCACTGGCACCATCAGCGGTTTCTAAAAATACATTTAATAAACTGGTAATAATTTGCGTAAAAGACTGCGTAGATTGACTCGCATTGAGTGCTTGTTTGGCTACCTTTTCACGTAATGAATAAAGTGTATCTAGGGATTGTAGGCTGATAGTTATTAAATTATATAAGCGGCTATTACCAACGCCTGGTTTTGTACATAAATAAGTTTGCGCCAGAGATTCAAACAAGGCTTGTTGTAACACATCAGAATGTTTTATTTGCTGTTGTAGTTGCTGTTCAAAAAGCGTTCTGTTTGAGGCGAGGTAAATATTACTCATCGCACGCTCTTTTTGTAGTTGATGCACAAACTGGCCGAGTTTAATCAGGTTGTAACAACTTTTTTGTAATTGTTCTAACGCATGGATCTCTTCGTATTTAGCGGCTAATAGAAATTTTTTAGTGAGCGAATTATTGTGAGCCATAGATAGTTATTTTTGTGTTGTTATTTATGCTAACTCTGCAACCTTCATTCCAGTTAAAAATAAATCACAAATTTATTAAAGATAAAATTAAATTCATTAAATTACAGTGACTTGATAGCAAAGTGAGCGTTTGTGAATTATTGCAAGTCAAGTGGATAGCCTGCAGTGGTGTATTTTGGTGCATGCAGTGCACTGCTAAGATGCTTAAAGTGCGCTTGCTCAGTTTTTTTCTCCTGTAGGTGAGAGCAAGCGCGCGTATGATTTGTTTTAATAGGCGTTAAACGCCATAGGCTGTGACATTTAATAACTCGGGGCTAATTGGCATCGTATGATTGATAACCTCACCGATAATAATCAGCGTAGGGCCATGTATCGCCTCTGATGAGGGGATTTTAGATACTTTATCCAAGGTTGATGTATTAACACGTTGCTCTAAGGTGGTGGCTTGTTCAATCAGGGCGATGGGGGTATTTTTCGGCCAACCGACCGAAACCAGCCCCGACACCAACTGCTCTAATCTATTTAATCCCATATAAACCACCAGTGTGGAATTATCACCATTAGGCATGTGACGATATTTATGCCAGTCAGGCTGCTTTTTAGGGTCGCTAAATTGAGCCGTCATAAAGGTAATACTTGCTGCTACATGGCGTTTAGTGAGTGGAATACCGGTATAAGCGGACGTGGCGCATGCGGTTGTTACACCGGGTATAATGGCGAACTTTATCGCAGCTTGTTGGAGTGCTTCAGCTTCTTCACAAATACGTGCAAAAATACTCGGATCACCGCCTTTTAAACGCACCACGGTAAGGCCTTGCTGAGCAAACTTAACGAGTTGTTGGCAAATTTGCGGTTGCGTCATTGAGTGTTTGCCAGCGCGTTTACCAACAAATACGCGTTTACAGCTGGCTGGTAGTGAGGTAATGAGTTCATCTGCCACCAGCCAATCATATAAAACCACATCTGCGCTGTTTAATATACGCTGTGCTTTTACTGTAATAAGTTCTGGATCGCCTGGGCCTGCGCCGATCAGATACACTTGACCGGTTTTATTATTGCGGCTTTGGCCAGTACCGTATCGAGTAAAAATGTTATCAAGCCAGTTATTCTCTATGCTTGAAAAATATGAAAATACGCTCATAGTTATCTCACTTTTTAACTGACCGAGCTAGCTGCTAGTACTGGCTGGCTACTAATAAAAACCTGATCGTGTTCTACTTTTGCTTTATAGACAGGTACGCGAATTGTTTCTGCTTCTAAGCATTGACCGGTTTTTAGGCAAAAATGCTGTTTATACAATGGCGAAGCGACAACTAACTGTGCTTGCAGTGAGCCGACAATCCCTCTGGCTAACACATTTGCTTTGCCGATTGGGTCAAAGTTACTAATAGCAAATACGGACTGTTTATCGTTAGGAACATAGAACACGGCAACTTGTTGATTATTAACTTGTGCGCAGATCCCACTATTTAAAACGAGATCATTTAATGTACCAATTTTATACCAAGACATCTTCTTGCTCCTGTGTAATTTCTGTTACTGCGATAGGGCGCTGCTGTGCGTATTTAAGGGCACTTTTTTCAGCTTCAGTCGCGGGGCGAATTTGATTTCGCTCCTGTACAAATACAATGTTTTCATCAGTATCTGGGCTATTCACAAATTGACGGAAGCGCTTAACTGCATTTGGATCTTCAATGGTGCGCAGCCACTCACATGCGTAGGTGCTAGTGATATGCGCCATTTGTTGTTCAAGCTCTGCACAAATACCTAAGCTGTCATCAATCACGACTTGGCGTAAATATTCTAAGCCGCCTTCAAGATTCTCAAGCCATACCGAGGTACGTTGTAGCTTGTCAGCAGTATTAACGTAAAACATTAAAATACGGTCGATATAGGTGATTAAAGTGGTGGTGTCTAAGTCAGTTGCAAATAAGTCTGCGTGACGTGGACGCATGCCACCATTACCGCAGACATACAGGTTCCAACCACTTTCGGTTGCAATAATGCCGATATCTTTACTTTGCGCCTCAGCGCATTCACGGGTACATCCTGACACGGCCATTTTTATTTTATGCGGGGAGCGTAAGCCTTTGTATCGATCTTCAATAGCAATGGCTTGACCAACACTGTCTTGAACGCCATAACGACACCATGTGCTGCCAACGCAAGACTTAACGGTACGTAATGATTTTCCATAAGCGTGGCCGGTTTCAAACCCTGCGGCTATCAGCTTTTGCCAAATAACAGGCAGTTGCTCAAGACGTGCGCCAAATAAATCAATGCGTTGGCCGCCAGTCACTTTACAATATAGATTAAATTCTTTGGCGACTTCACCCAGTACAATCAGCTTCTCAGCGGTCACCTCGCCACCGGCAATACGCGGTACCACGGAATATGAACCATCTTTTTGCATATTAGCTAAGTAGTTGTCATTGGTATCTTGTAGGCTGACATGTTGCTCACTCAGGATATAGTCATTCCATGTTGAAGCTAAAATTGAACCCACAGCCGGTTTACATATCTCACAACCATGGCCTTCACCATGACTTTTAAGCAGCTCAGCGAATGTTTTGATTTTCTCTACTTTAACAAGGTGTAATAGTTCTTGGCGAGAATAAGCGAAGTGTTCACATAGATGGTTATTTACCTCAACGCCACGCTCGGCAAGTTCAGCATCGACCACTGATTTAAGTAATGCGGTACAGCCGCCACAACCGGTGCTGGCTTTAGTGCAGGTTTTTACTGCGCCAAGTTCGTTTGCGCCATTATCGATAGCGCTGATAATGTCACTTTTACAGACGTTGTGGCATGAGCAGATAGTGGCTGTATCGGGTAGGGCACTGCTTGACAGTGTTGGCGCGCCGCCTGCGCTGTCTGGTAAAATCAGGCATTCAGGATGCTCGGGCAACGCCATATCATTGAGCATATACTGGAGCAGTGTGTCATAGTCGCTGGTGTCACCAACCAACACTGCGCCCAGTAACTTATCACCGCTTTCGTTGAGGACGATTTTTTTATAGCAATCACGAATTGGATCTTGATATATCAGTTCCTTCGCATTGGCTGTCGCTCCATGCGCATCGCCAATAGATCCTACTTCAACACCTAATAACTTAAGCTTGGTGCTCATATCGGCGCCGTTAAATTGAAGGTCGCCACCTGACAACTGACTTGCTGCAACCCGTGCCATATTGTAGCCAGGGGCGACTAAACCAAATAATTTTTTATCCCATAATGCGCATTCACCAATCGCAAAAATATCTTTATTAGACGTTTGGCATGCGTTATTGATCACGATTCCACCGCGCTCACCTAAAGTAAGCCCCGCTTTATTCCCTAGGGTATCGTATGGGCGAATACCTGCTGAGAACAACACTAAATCGGTCTCTAAGTGGCTACCATCAGCAAAATTTAAGCGGTAACGACACTGCTCACCAGCAACTATCTCACTAGTTGCTTTACCTGTGTGCACGCTAACACCTAAGTTTTCGATTTTATTTCTGAGTAATTTCCCTCCTTGCTGATCAAGTTGAACCGCCATTAACTGTGGCGCAAACTCGACAACATGGGTATTTAAACCGAGTTGTTTTAATGCGTTCGCAGCTTCTAAGCCCAGTAAACCACCACCAATTACAACGCCTACCTTACTATCATTCGCACACTTTTTTATTTGTTCTAAGTCTTCTAGGGTGCGATAGACTAAGCAGTGGGATTGATCATTGCCTTTAATGGGTGGTACGAAAGGGTACGAGCCGGTTGCTAACACTAATTTATCATAGTCATAGATTGTGCCATTAGCAGTGGTGAGCTGCTTTTGCGTAGCGTCAATATGCTCAACCCACTGACTTGTATGCACAGTAATATTGAGTTTTTGGTAGTTTTCATGTGTCGTTAACGCTAGATCAGCAGCGGTTTTACCATTAAACACACTTGATAAATAGACCCGATCGTAGGCAAGATTTGCTTCACCACACAATACCGTGATCTGCGCATGCTGATCGCTACCACGCATTTGCTCAACAAAATGGTGCCCCACCATGCCATTGCCAATAACGAGAATTTTCTGTGGCATTTGTTTTTTCCTTCATGCTGACGGTTTAAATTTTGGCAATAAAAAAGCCCGCCACAGTAAACCGTTCGGTTAGTGTGTGCGGGCTTCGTTGCCATTACTGCAAAAGCAGTTTTATTTTTATATACCTAACTAAGCAATATCATTGCCATGTTTTTATCCAATTGTTTTTATTAATAATTGTTTTTTATGAGAGGTGTGAGCTTTATTGAATGTGTTACGATGGTGCAGTAAAGGCACATTAACAGTGCAACTTCCTTGCTGTTAATTCTGTCGCAACATAAAAGCCTATTGCTAATAATTAACTACAGCGATGATTTGAACTATTAATCTTTGGAGCGGGTGATCAAGAGTAGGTAGTGCTTTTTCTTTAGGTTTTTATATTTAGGATTGGTACGACTGAGTGGATTCGAACCACTGACCTTTGGACCGGGTGATCAAGAGTAGGTAGTGCTTTTTCTTTAGGTTTTATATTTAGGATTGGTACGACTGAGTGGATTCGAACCACCGACCTTTGGACCGGGTGATCAAGAGTGGGTAGTGCTCTTTCTTCTTAATGTTTTTTTATTCATTAATTGGTACGACTGAGTGGATTCGAACCACTGACCTTTGGACCGGGTGATCAAGAGTAGGTAGTGCTTTTTCTTTAGGTTTTATATTTAGGATTGGTACGACTGAGTGGATTCGAACCACCGACCTTTGGACCGGGTGATCAAGAGTGGGTAGTGCTCTTTCTTCTTAATGTTTTTTTATTCATTAATTGGTACGACTGAGTGGATTCGAACCACCGACCTTTGGACCGGGTGATCAAGAGTAGGTAGTGCTTTTTCTTTAGGTTTTTATATTTAGGATTGGTACGACTGAGTGGATTCGAACCACCGACCTTTGGACCGGGTGATCAAGAGTGGGTAGTGCTCTTTCTTCTTAATGTTTTTTTATTCATTAATTGGTACGACTGAGTGGATTCGAACCACTGACCTTTGGACCGGGTGATCAAGAGTAGGTAGTGCTTTTTCTTTAGGTTTTATATTTAGGATTGGTACGACTGAGTGGATTCGAACCACCGACCCCTACCATGTCAAGGTAGTGCTCTAACCAACTGAGCTACAGTCGTACAATAGTGAGTTCTTAAATATAATTTATTCTTATGATTTTGAATAAATTTGGTACGACCGAGTGGATTCGAACCACTGACCTTTGGACCGGGTGATCAAGAGTAGGTAGTGCTTTTTCCTTCGATGGTACTTTTATTTAATTTTTTACTTAAATTTGGTACGACCGAGTGGATTCGAACCACCGACCCCTACCATGTCAAGGTAGTGCTCTAACCAACTGAGCTACGGTCGTATCATAAATTTAAGTTGTGTTAATTACTTAACAACGGACGCTAATATATAGCGTGCGCCTGAGTGAATCAAGCTCGTTTATGCATTTTTGGTTTGTTTGCCGTTTTTTTATTCATATTGGGCTGATTTCACACGTTTTATAAAACGTTTGCCACCAAGTGACGTGCGTTTTTGCTGAATCTTTGAATGCAGTGAGCAAGTTATTTGGCTGATTTTGCTCAAGCAGTGCAGCAAGCCTAGGTTGATTTATAGTCGTACCGAGCCAAAGCTGTTGATATAGCGGCATCAATCGCTCTAAAGCGCCTGATAGCTGTGCTTGATAGGGTTGTAATTGTGCTAAGTAATACTTTTTAAATACGTTACTGACTATTTGCGCTTGGCGTTTATTTTTTAGTGGGTTACATAGTTCATTAAGCTCAATGCTTGCTAAATAGCGACTGGTACTTTGATTAAAGTATGTTTGTTGACGCACGGCGCTTATCAAAGCTTGATTAAAGTTAAACTGGCGTAGCACCGATAGCAGCGGGTAGAGTGCTTTGCTATCTATTTGTGCGTATTGCTGTTGTATTATTTGCTGCTTTAACGTCAGCAAGTTTTGCAGGGCAATCTCTGTTTCTACAAGGCCAGCTAAGTTTGTATCAAGTGCATAGCTGGTGAGTTGCCAAGTACGTTTTAACTCTGGATCCTTATAAAGTAAGTGGTTGAACTGCTTTAATAGCTGCTGTTTTTTGTTGGCTAGTTCCCGCTTTATTGCGTGATAGCTTTTTGATTCAGGGCTTAATTTATCTAAGCAGCTGGGGGCCAGTTGAATAAACTGGATTTGATAAGCTAGTTGACCGGCTGCGGTGGCAACTTTTCCCAGTTGACTATTATGCTCTGCTATCAGGGTATTAAGTTTACAATGAGATAGTTGCGCTAGCTGTATTATGCTTAATTGTTGTGACTGTATTGACTCATCATTATTGCTAATAGGGGCTAACTTAAGATTAGTGAGTTTTGCTGTCTCTGGAAATGGTTTATCAAGTGCCGTGGCGAGTCGCTGTTGATACTGATCATTAATATCCGTTGCTCTATCGCTACAGGCACTTAATAGTAAATACATTAAGAAAGTAGCAAGGCAAGCAAATCGTTTGTTTTGCTTGCCTTTGCTGTTAGTTATATTAAGCGCTTTTAAGTGGTTCATGTTTGAATCTATTTGCAACGGTTAGCATTAATAAAATAGCAGCAACACTTAAACCAACAATAATACCTACCCAAAAGCCATGTGGTCCCATCGCTGGCACAATCAAATCGGTACGTGCTAAAACAAACCCCAATGAAAAACCAATTAACCAGTAAGATATAAAGGTAATATAGGATATGGGAGCGGTATGTTTTAAACCCCTTAAAATACCGTTGGCGGCTACTTGTAGAGCATCAGGGAGTTGATAAATACAGGCTAAGATCATAATGGATGTTGCCAGTGCGATGACTTGAGCATCATCGGTATAAAGTTGGCTGATGATATCACGACCAAAGAAGGTGATAGCCGCAAGTAGTGCCGCAATGATCATAGCAAGAATATAACTTGTTGAAATTGCTTTTTTTAATTGCTCAAAATGATGCTGGCCGTATAAATTACCAATCCGAATACTGATCGCAATAGATAAGCTCAATGGCATCATAAACAGTAAGGTTGTAACACTGGCAGCAATCTGATGGCCGGCCACCGCAACGGCACCTAAATGCGCAATAAATAATGGGATACAGGCAAATAAAGTGACTTCAAAAAAAGTCGCTAGAGAAATAGGAATGCCGATTTTAGTAATGGTCCACATAGTATTGAGTTGCGGCGCTTTAAAGTTGGCCAACAGGGTTTTGGCATCCACTTTTTTACTCAATTGGCAGTAAATGACTTGTGCAATAGCCATTGCGCTGAAAACCAAAGCCGTGGCAATCCCACAGCCCGCACCGCCTAGTGCTGGCATACCTAGCTTGCCATAAATAAATATGTAATTTGCAGGGATATTGACCGCTAAGCCAATTAAGCTGATATAAAAAGCCGGCTTGGTCATCCCCATGCCTTCGGTGATATTGCGATATACACTGAACACTAAAAAGCCAATGACCCCCCACTTTACAAAGTGAATGTAGTCATAGGCCATATTGGCAATAGCAGGACTGGTATCAAGCTTTAAAATAATAACGTCGGCAAAGTAGGCGATGGATAAGCCGAACACACTTAATACGCCCGCAAGATATAAGCCTTGTTGAAAATAATGGCTGATACCTGCTTTATCGTTTGCACCAGAAAATTGCGCGATAATGCCGGTCAGGGCTAATAAGATACCTTGCAGAGCAAGCATTGCTGGATTCCAAACACCTGTTGCAATTGACAGAGCTGCTAAATCGGTCGGACTGACTTGCCCGGCCATGATGGTGTCAACCACTGACATTAAAACGAGAGTTACTTGTGCTAAAAAAACGGGAATTGCCAGAGAAACTAGCCGTTTGGCTTCCCAACTACAAAAAGTCATATCACTTGCTACGTAAACCGAAGAGGCCACTATTGTAATCGATAAAGCGTAGAATAAAAAATTATAGCGGTGAGTTGAGGCTATTCATTACAGTGCTAATGTATACTAAAGCGTAAAAATACATCCATGTTTTAGAAGGCGGTTTAAGTTATGTTTACAGGAATTGTGCAAACACAAGCAACGGTGATTTCAAATAATTATCAACACAGTGTGATGCGTTTAGTGCTTGCTGTCGCACCACAATACATTGCTAAAGTAGAGTTAGGTGCCAGTATTGCCATAAATGGTTGCTGTTTAACGGTTGTTAAAGTTCAGCATACAACCGAGCAAGCTTTAGCTGAGGTTTATTTTGATGTGATTGATGAAACATTACAATTGACTAATTTAGGCAAGCTTACCTCTGGCAGCACCGTTAACTTTGAGCGCTCGATGACATTTGGTACTGAGCTAGGTGGGCATATCGTCTCTGGTCATATTCACTGCGTCGCGCAGGTCAAAAATATTATTCACACAGACGGTAATTGTAAAATACAGCTAAGCCTACCAACTAAATGGCAAAAGTATGTGCTGTATAAAGGGTTTGTCAGTGTTAATGGAGCCAGCTTAACAGTAGGTGAAGTTGACGAGTCAGGTTTCTGGTTACATTTGATCCCAGAAACGTTAGCAATCACCAATATTGGTCAGGCATCACTCGGTGATGAGCTAAATATTGAGGTTGATCAACAAACCTATACCATTATTAATACTGTCGAAAATTACTTACGCCAACAGTCATCACAGTAATCTTTAGCTAGAATATCTGCTCATCATCGCTGTCTATATGTAACTCAACCTTACTATTTGCATAGTCAATATGCATATTAAAATGGATTGGGTTACAGCATGCGCTACAGTCTTCAAAGTAATCTCTGGCATCTAGGGTAATGTGAATATGGTGGCCACAGTGTGGGCAGCTGATCCGTTGTGAGAGATGATTTTGCATAAATGATCCAACCTTACAAAGCAGAGCTAATAAAGCATGACTATTTATGGGTCGGATAAATTGTTATGCTCCACATAGTTGTACACAACGCCCGCGATTACTGGGTTTGTATAATGTTAGGCGCTACCTAAATATAGTCTGCTTTAGCTATTTATGACATCAATTTGACAATAAAAATGGCCTTATTTCAGTAGCAGTTCTATTTGTTGTTTAGCTTCAGTAAGATAGTGGCCAGCAAAAATGTTAGCGTGATTTAAAATCGGGTAGAGCTGGTAAATTAATTTACGTTGTTCATAGCCTTGGCTAAGCGGATAGTGTTTATTATAAGCAATGTAGAAGGCATCTGGAAGCGGGGCAAATAGTTCGCTCATAGCAATATCGACTTCCCGATCACCATAATAGCAACTGGGATCAAAAATACTTGGCACGCTGTGAATAAAGCCCATATTGCCACGCCAAAAATCACCGTGTAATAACGATGGCTGCACATTATGACTGTGTAACATGTTTTTTATTAAAGCTACAAAGTAATCTTTATCGACCAATTCAATGCCTTTTTCATGCAGTAATTGCAGCTGCCAGCCAATGCGCTCTTCGGCAAAAAATATATTCCATTTTTTATGCCAGCGATTGGGTTGAGCGGTCGGGCCAATAAAGTTATCGTGATCAAAACCAAACATGGCTTGGCGATGTTTTAAGTGTAAGCTGGCAAGGTGGCTACCCATAATATGCCAATTGGTATGGGGCTGCGGATCTAGTTCAAGCCATTCTAATACAATAAATGAAAACTCAATACTAGAGCCAGTAGTGATACAATCTGGCACCATAAATAAGCTCTCTTGGGTGAGTAGCTTTAAATTGTGGGCTTCGTTTTCAAATCGCTCAAGGTCATTACGATGCGCGACCTTAACAAAGTATTGATGAATACCATCGCTTATTTGAAATAGTTTATCACTATTTGGACTTTGCAGTTGGCATTTACTGGTGTGCTTAAAGTCAAAATGCATAGCTTGGCTGATTTGTTCGTTAACCGTATTCCACATAGCATTGCTCACCTTTTATACAGATAATTAAACTATGGCAAAAAGTAGTTAAATAAACAAACTCTTGAGAGTAAAATTCATATTTTAAAACTGCATGCTCAGCGTTATACGATAACCCAACTGGAGGAACAATGAATAAAAGCCTTATTACGAATGTGATTGCGGGAATTTTCGTGATTACTGGTTTTTTATTTAACCAAGCAATTGTGCTGTCAATCGGCTTATTTGCACTTTCTGGTGCGGTGACCAACTTACTCGCGGTGCATATGTTATTTGAAAAAGTCCCGTTTTTATATGGCTCGGGTGTGATCCAACTGAAATTTGCAGGATTTAAAGTCGCGATTAAAAACCTTATTTTAACGGAGTTTTTTTCAGAGCAAAAAATATCACAGCTACTTGGCAATAAAACCATGGATATTGATTTGCAACCAGTGATCAATGAAGTGGATTTGAACCCCGCATTCGACACGCTTTTAGATGTTATCGAGCACTCTCAATTTGGCAGTATGTTAACCATGTTTGGTGGCAGCGCTGCGGTAGAGCCAATGCGTGAATCTTTTATAGAAAAAATGCGTAGTTCATTAATAACCATGAGCCAAACTGACGAATTTAAAACCTTGGTTAATACCAAGCTTAGCCAAACGAGTCTAGCTAGTGATTCATTGTTTACAACCGTATCAGGCCTTGTCGATGATAGGTTAGATGAACTGACCCCGAAAATGGTGAAGGACATTATACAAACCATGATCAGAGAACATTTAGGTTGGCTTGTCGTATGGGGTGGTGTGTTTGGTGGTTTATTTGGCCTTGTGGCAGCAATCATTTAATTTTTTAGGTAGCTAATTTAAGCTGACCAACTACTCGCCAGCTTAAATTAAGTGCATTGTTAGCATGCTATTTTGAACCTGCAACAACCAAAAATGTTTGCTGGTTTAACTTAGCTAAGTCTTGAATTGATGTGCCAGTAGCTGTTTCAAGACCTAAATACTTTGCAGTTTTATTAAAACCGTAAGTACCAGCAAATTGGGTCATGTTCATATTATTACACTGTAGCTTTTCGGCTGTGATGTTTTTATTAATACGCAACTCTTTCATAGTTAAATAAAGTTGGATTGGTCTATTTGATACCACGGCCATACAAACTCGTGTGCCAGGGCTGTTATCTGCCGCGACAAATTCAGCTGCTGTTGTATTGGTGGTAGTTAATGCTGCAGTGCCTAAAAGTAACGTTGTGCAAAGTGTCGTCGTTAAAGTATTCATCATCATTCTCCAGTGGTTTGGGTAAGTTGTCCTGTTGACGAATGTATTATTGGCCATATTTTTAATTAATGCTGTAAATGAAAATCGACAAGATGTAACACTGTATGTGAATGTGTATAAATAATTGTAACATACTGATTGTAAATTAATTTATATGTGTATTTTGACATATTTAACGATGTTTATTTTTACTTTTTTTATTGATTTTGGTTGTTTTTCAATCTATTTTCATTGGTTTTACATGCTATTTACTTTAGAGTAAATGCACTTTGTAACACTGTAGGGCTGACATATTTTTTAACCCTGTTATGATCGCCTTGATTATAAAAATACCAGTCTATTAGGAGACTCTGTGAGTAAAACATTGGCGAGTTATTATCAGCAAGCTTACGCCTGTGAACAGCATAATTTTAATCGTTGCTTTTATTGTGGCTGTGAAGCAACGGAGCGCGATCATTGCCCGCCATTACATATGCTACAAAGCATTATTGATTTAGGTGAAGAAGCTGAGTTTATAAGTATTCCAGCCTGTTATGAGTGCCATGCAATATTACATAATGAGCGCTTAATGACCATTGACGAACGCTTTACCAAATTAAAAACCAAGCTGGGTACGAAATACGCAAAACCATTACGCGTTTACAACATGTGGCACGAGAATGAACTGAGTGATATGAGTGATGAGTTTGCACACAGTATCAAAGCAGGCATGATATTAGGTAAAGAAGCGGCAGAGCGTTTAGCATTTAGTGGTTTTAGTTATGCTACAGAAGAAGCGAAAGTAACAGTACGTGAAAAAACCGCGGAGTTTGATGTTGAAGGCGTCATTTTTACTGATTTTAAAGAAGCATTAAACTATTGTATTAGTGCATTAAAAGTTCAAAAAAGTGATTTTTACAAAATACTCGTAGAAGATTACCAAGGTGATTTTAATAAAGCGCTGAGTCAATATCGTCATCGTCACGATAAAGTAACAGCAGCGAAAGACGGCAATTGTTTAATTAAAGACTTTTCAAAATTGCACAAGCAAAATTCAGATTTTGTGACGCGCACAGTTAAGCATTTTATTACTAAAGATCCCAGTTTAACTACCGAAGCTGCACTAGAGCAGCTATATAACAATTATATTAAAAAATAACATGGTAAATTACATTCATCTCGTATAAATGCAGATTTGGCTTATTTTTTAGCTTTATAGAATGTATTTATATACAGTAACAAAAAAATAACAGGGATTAACATGATGCAAAAATTTGCTCCATCATTGTTGGTTGTTGCTCTTGGCGTCGCGTTAGCGGGTTGCCAAGATAATGGCCCACAAGACGAAA
The DNA here is from genome assembly GCF_030436385.1 of Pseudoalteromonas sp. KG3. Classification (NCBI taxonomy): domain Bacteria; kingdom Pseudomonadati; phylum Pseudomonadota; class Gammaproteobacteria; order Alteromonadales; family Pseudoalteromonadaceae; genus Pseudoalteromonas; species Pseudoalteromonas sp. KG3. The sequence goes on along the minus strand of NZ_CP098523.1, from coordinate 834,854 downwards.
AAGTAACAATTAATAAAAACCCATACCCAAGTACCTACAAAGCACTTAAATCAACAACAACGTTGATCACTAACGCAACTGTTTTAACGGGTAGTGGCGAGCGTTTAGAAGAAGCTGACGTACTGCTGGTGGATGGTAAAGTGCAACAAGTGGGTAAAGACCTTACTGCACAAGCTGAGCTTACCATAGACGCGCAAGGCAAATGGGTAACCCCCGGATTAATCGACGTACATTCACATTTGGGTGCTTATCCAAGTCCGTCAGTTGAATCTCACCAAGATGGCAATGAAATGACCAGCCCGAACACTGCTGAAGTATGGGTTGAACATTCAATCTGGCCACAAGATCCAGGTTTTAACCGCGCGCGTGAAGGCGGTATTACGTCATTACAGATTTTACCCGGTTCAGCTAACTTATTTGGCGGTCGTGGTGTAACGTTAAAAAATGTACCCGCGCATACCATGCAAGGTATGAAATTTCCTGATGCGCCTTATGGCTTAAAAATGGCCTGTGGTGAAAACCCAAAACGTGTTTATGGTCGTAAAGGTGTATTACCATCAACGCGTATGGGTAATATGGCCGGCTATCGTACTGCTTGGATTGGCGCTGCAGAATATAAGCGTGAATGGGATAAGTACGACGCTGATTATGCCGCGGGTAAAAATCCTGAAGTACCACATCGTGATATTAAGTACGACACATTACGTGGCGTATTAGAAGGCGAAGTAATGATCCACAATCATTGCTATAAAGCCGAAGAAATGGCAATGATGATTGACCTGTCAAAAGAGTTTGGCTATCACGCAGGGACTTTCCATCACGGTATAGAAGCATACAAAATCGCTGACTTACTAGCAGATAATGGTTCGTGTGCTGCACTTTGGCCAGATTGGTGGGGCTTTAAAATGGAAGCCTACGATATGGTGCAAGAAAACGTAGCGATTGTTGATGCAGTGAAAAACTCATGTGCAATTGTTCATTCAGATTCTGATACTACGATCCAGCGCTTAAACCAAGAAGCGGGCAAAGTGATGTACCGCGCCAACGATAATGGTTTTAATATTTCTGAACAGCATGCAATAAAATGGATCACTTCAAATGCTGCAAAAGCTTTAGGTATTGCTGACAAAACAGGTTCACTCGAAGCAGGTAAACAAGGCGATGTGGTCATTTGGAATCAAAGCCCATTCAGTGTTTACGCAAAAGCTGAACAAGTATTTGTAGATGGCGCCAAAGTGTATGATCGTTATGATGATACATTCCAAGCCCAAAGCGATTTTATGTTAGGTCAAAAATAAGGAGTAACTAGGATGACAAAATTAACACATTCATTTTCGCTCTCGCTAGTTGCTGCCGGTTTATTAGCAAGTACAACGGTTGATGCACAATCAATCGCAATTATTAATGCCACAGTACACACCTCGACAGAGCAAGGCATATTACAAGGTGCGAGCATTATTATGGATGAGGGCAAAATTACTGCCATCAACCCTGAGAAAGTTGCAGCGGATACGATTATAGACGCTAAAGGCCAAATTGTGACAGCAGGCTTTATCGGCACCATGAATCAATTAGGCTTAGTTGAAGTGGGCGCTGTTGCAGGCTCTCGCGATGGTGGTGATGATAAAGCGGGGATCGACTTTGATCCAAGCCTAGCCTTTAATGCTCACTCAAGCTTGATCCCATACGCACGCAAAGGCGGTATTACCCGCGATGTGATCACCCCACATGGCGGCGACAGTATTTTTGCGGGCCTTGCCAGCGTTGTTGATTTAAGTGGCGAGTTTGACAGCGTAAAACAAACGCAAGTTGCGCTGGTGGTGCATTTAGGCGAGAACAGTAAAGGCTCTCGTGCTATGTCACTGAAAAACCTTGTTGATAAGCTTACTGCACATCAACAAAACAGTAACAAGAAAGATAAAAAGGACGCTGCCAGCCCAAGTACTGAAGAGACCGTGCTCACCAAAGTGTTAGCGGGTGAAATGCCTTTGCTAGTTACAGCCTCACGTGCATCTGACATCATTGAGCTCATTAAACTTAAGCAGCAGTTTTCACTTAATTTAGTGATTGCAGGTGCACAAGATGCAGTGGTTGTGAAAGAGCAGTTAGCACAAGCTAATGTCCCTGTGATTGTCAGCGCAATGGAAAGCTTACCTGGTAGTTTTGATTCGCTGCATGCGAGTTTAGACAATGCTGGCAAGCTTGAAAAAGCAGGCGTGAAGGTGTTGCTATCAATTGCCGGTGATGCCAGCCATAATGTTTACCAGTTACGTTTTGATGCAGGGAATGCTGTATCTTATGGCATGACGCAAGAGGGCGCGTTAAAAGCAATTACAGCAAATGTTGCCGATGTATTTGGTATCAATGCCGGCAGTGTGGCGGTAGGTAAAGCCGCTGACTTAGTGTTGTGGAATGATGACCCGTTTGATTTTACTAGTCACGTAACTAAAATGTTTATTAACGGCGAAGAGGTTTCAACCGAAGCACGCCAAGATAAACTCCGCAAACGTTATACTACTGACTCAGATATGCCGCGCGCATATACTAAGTAGTCTCTAGTGAGTTTATAAAAAGCCGCTGTAGCGGCTTTTTTATACCAATCATATTTTATTGCTTGGTATATTTTGGGTACTGTAATCCCGCGTCCCATTTGCAGCAAATATTAATTTAAAACTTTATGCCGTAGCTCTTTAAGCGAAGCGCCACTTATCCTCTTTGTGAATAATTCACTTAAAATCTTATTACACAAAGAGAAAAAATGAGAAGTAAATGAGGGGGGAATTCAACAGAGCAACCAACATGTGACAAGCTAAGTTATTTTTTCAAATGATAGTACACTTTATCTCTCTTGAATTCAAGTATTAAGTGCAATCATTATGCAGCCACCAGAACTTCTGATTGCCCCGTAAATAATTCATGAGGGGTTTTATACCCTCTTGTTTTTCTTGGCCGATGGTTGAGCTTATCAACTGCCGCCTGTATCTCTGCTTCACTTAGCGCCATAAAGTCAGTTCCCTTGGGGAAGAAGCGTCTAAGTAAGCCGTTGGTATTCTCATTTATGCCCCGCTCCCATGATGAATAGGGATGAGCGAAATACACATCAGCTTCTAATTTTTGTGCAACATGCTCATGGTGAGCAAACTCTTTTCCATTATCTAACGTCACGGTAATAACCTTACCTTTATATGGTGTCATACACGTGATCAGCGCATCGGCTGTTATTTTCGCATGCTTGCTTTCAATTCTGTGAACGACTGTATATAACGTTTTACGTTCAACCATTGTGACAAGCGCATTTTTACGCCCTTTACCTATCACTGTATCGCCCTCCCAATCACCAATCCTAGACTTTGAATCCACAATACTTGGGCGTTCATCAATGCTGACTCGATTAACTATCTGTCCACGTTTATCATAGCTTCCATAGCGTTTTTTATACTTTTTACATGCACGAGTGAGTGTCTTATGTAGCTTGCCACCACGAGCCTTGTCTCTGTAAATATATTGATAAATTGTTTCATGATGTAAAACGACCTGTTTCTCTAAAGCTAAGCGGCCTGCCACTTGCTCAGGGGAAAGTCCGTCATGCAACAATTTATTAATCCAGTGAGTGACGTCCTCTGTTAACTTACTTGCTTTGAAAGATGACTTACGTCTTTGTTCAGCAAAGTTATTGGCTTGGTTAGGCCGATAGCCTTTAAGTCCTTTATTGCGTTTTAGCTCTCTAGAAATAGATGACGGTGAACGAGTTAGTTCTTCAGCTATCTGCTTTTGGTTATTTCCTGCTTTTATTAACGCGTAAATCTGGTATCTTTCTTCTTGTGTCAGCTGTTTATATTTCATTAAAGCAATTTCCTTTGGCGAGAAAATGGCCGAATTATAACAGCTGGCCATCTAATCTGAGAAATTGCACTTATTATCCGAATTTAGGTCTTATTAAAAAGTATTGATATTCTGCGCAATAGGCACAGTCCTGTTTTTATCCCAGACACAAAAAAGGCGCTCAGTGAGCGCCTTTTAAATTTAAAGCGATAGTTAAACTAGTTTAGCTAAAATATCGTTAAATGTAGTGCTAGGACGCATTGCTTTGAATGCTGCATCATCATTAGGTTGGAAGTAACCACCAATGTTAACAGCTGGACCTTGCGCATCATTAAGCTCGCTAACGATTTTATCTTTGTTGCTTTCTAAATCGCTGGCGATTTGAGTGAATTGTGCTTTTAGTTCACTGTCATCGTTTTGCTTAGCAAGCTCTTGAGCCCAAAATAAAGATAAGAAGAAGTGAGAGCCACGGTTATCAATCTCTTTCACTTTACGTGAAGGTGATTTGTTTTCAGTAAGGAAAGTACCGGTTGCTTTATCAAGCGTATCAGCAAGCACTTGTGCTTTGTTGTTACCAGTATTAACAGCTAGGTGTTCTAAAGAAGCTGCTAGTGCTAAAAACTCACCTAGTGAATCCCAACGTAAATGGTTTTCTTTTTCGAATTGTTGTACGTGCTTAGGCGCTGAACCACCAGCACCAGTTTCGAATAAACCACCGCCATTCATAAGCGGTACGATTGATAGCATTTTCGCACTGGTACCAAGCTCAAGAATTGGGAATAAGTCAGTTAGGTAATCACGTAATACGTTACCTGTTACCGAAATCGTGTCTTTACCTTCTTTAATACGCGCAAGTGAGAACAGTGTTGCCTCAAGCGGTGCTAAAATTTGGATATCAAGACCATCTGTATCGTGGTTTGGTAAATACGCATTCACTTTTTTGATTAACTGTGCATCGTGGGCACGGTTTTCGTCAAGCCAGAAAACAGCAGGGTTGCCAGTCGCGCGTGCACGGTTCACTGCTAATTTAACCCAATCTTGGATTGGTGCATCTTTAACCTGACACATACGCCAGATATCGCCTTGCTCAACACTGTGCTGTAATAATACGTTATCTACGCTATCAACAACACGGATCACGCCGTTTGCTGGTGCTTCAAATGTTTTATCGTGTGAACCATATTCTTCAGCTTTTTGTGCCATTAAGCCAACGTTAGGTACGCTACCCATTGTTGTTGGATCAAATGCACCGTGTTCTTTACAGAAGTCGATAGTCGCTTGGTAAACACCTGAGTAACAACGGTCAGGAATGACAAAGCTAGTATCTTGTAATTTACCTTCACTGTTCCACATTTGACCGCTTGAACGAATTGCAGCAGGCATTGATGCGTCGATGATCACATCACTTGGTACGTGTAAGTTAGTGATACCACGATCTGAATCAACCATTGCAATAGCAGGGCGTGTTGCATATACCGCGTCGATATCAGCTTCGATTTCAGCGCGTTTAGCGTCATCTAAAGTTTGAATCTTAGCGTAAACATCACCAAGACCATTATTTACATCAACACCTAGCTCTGCGAATAATTCACCGTGTTTAGCAAAAACATCTTGATAGAATACTTTAACAGCATGACCGAAGATGATTGGATCAGATACTTTCATCATGGTTGCTTTCATGTGTAATGAAAACAAAATGCCTTTTTCTTTAGCTGCTTCAATTTCAGCGGCTAAGAAAGCTTGTAGTTTAGTAACACTGATTGAAGATGCATCAATCACTTCACCAGCTAGTAGTGGTGTGCTTGCTTTAAGTACAGAAACATCACCGTTTGCAGCAACGTGCTCGATACGTACATCAGTAGCAGCATCAAGCGTCACTGATTGCTCTGAGCCAAAGAAATCACCTTCGCTCATGCTGGCAACGTTTGAAGCAGAATCTTTGCTCCACGCACCCATTGAGTGTGGGTTATTACGTGCATATTCTTTCACAGAGCCAGGTGCACGACGGTCAGAGTTACCTTCACGTAATACTGGGTTTACAGCACTACCTTTGATTTTGTCGTAAGTGGCTTTAATTGCTTTTTCTTCGTCTGTCTTAGGCTCTGCTGGGTATTCTGGTAGTGCATAACCTTTTGCTTGTAATTCTTTAATCACGGCACGTAACTGTGGTACTGACGCGCTGATATTTGGCAATTTAATGATGTTTGCTTCAGGTGTTTTAGCCAGCTCGCCTAATTCTGCAAGGGCATCACCAATACGTTGCTCTTCGGTTAAATACTCTGGGAAGTTAGCAATAACACGGCCAGCTAAAGAGATGTCACGTGTTTCAACTTCAACGCCAGCGGCATTGGTGTATGCTTGGATGATCGGCAGCAAAGAGTAAGTTGCTAGTGCCGGAGCTTCGTCTGTTTTAGTGTAGATAATTTTTGATGTCATCATCATTCCTAGATAGTAGGCATTAAGAGCCATATTCAACAATGCAAAGAATATCATCGCCATCATGAGTGCATGAGGTGGCAATGATCAGTCTGTTAGGTGTTAATACTGTTGATTCAATAATCACACCTGACGAACTGTAATAAATTTTATGTTATTTGCAGGCTAAGTAAATTAGCCATTAGCCTAATTTTTACCGCTTAAAGGGCCGTAGTTAGCTAATTTTAAGCACAAAGAGTGTAACAAGCTTGACCCAAAAGGGCTAATAACAAATATAACATTGGGGTATTAAAAAAGAATTTCAAGAGGAAGAACAGTTTTTGTTCATACTGAACAATAAATTGATTGTGACATAAAGGGAGCTATTTAAATGAAATGCAAAAAAATAAAAAGGAATTAAGCGAGGATCTTTACAGGTCGCTCGCTTTAGTCGAACTTCTAAAACAACTACACTAAATCATCATTAGGAGCTATGTTAGTCGCGTGCATGCCTTTTGGGCCTTGCTGCAATTCGAATGTTACATCTTGACCAGCTTTAAGTGTTTTATAACCGTCCATCACAATCGTTGAGTAATGGGCGAATATATCATTCTCGCAGCCGTCTTCTACGATGAAACCAAAACCTTTGGCATTATTGAACCATTTGACTTTACCACAAGCCATACTTCTACATCCTTCTATAAGTTGACTAATTTAGTTATTCTAAACCGTATAGTTTGATAGACTGACTAAGGTTTAATCAATCTACAACTGACTGTAGTTTATTTCACCAGTCAGTCAAGTGTTTTAAACTATTTTTTAACATTTAATTTATTTTTTTATTCAAGTTTGCTTGAGTTCCAAAGACAAGACTATATTTAATTATGAGTGGCATGAAAGATTCAGGTGTTATAGACACAGTTCGCGATAGTGAGAAGCAAAAACTGCAACCACCGCGAAAATACAAGGTCATTTTAAATAATGATGATTACACGCCTATGGACTTTGTGATAGAAGTACTAACGACGTTTTTTAATATGGATAGCGATAGAGCAACAGATGTGATGCTGCAAGTTCATCAAAATGGTCGTGCGATATGTGGCGTTTATAGCGCCGATGTAGCGTATACCAAAGTTGAACAAGTTAACCGTTATGCACGGGATAACGAGCATCCACTGCTATGTAGTTGTGAGCAGGAATAATACCAAGGTAGGGTGATCAAAATACCCATCACAACGGTATATATATTTTATCTCAGTAAGGGGTTGCTAATGCTAAACAAAGATTTAGAACTAACTTTAAACGCAGCGTTTCGTGAAGCGCGTACACGTCGCCATGAATTTATGACTGTAGAGCACTTATTACTTGCGCTACTAGACAACCCATCGGCTGGAGAAGCGCTGCATGCCTGCGGGATTGATATGTCAGCACTGAAAGCTGAGTTATCAGAATTTATAAATGAAACGACTCCAGTCATTCCTGATTTAGAAGAAGAGCGCGAAACACAACCAACACTTGGTTTTCAGCGAGTATTACAACGTGCTGTATTTCATGTGCAATCATCGGGCAAAAATGAAGTAACAGGTGTTAATGTCTTGGTGGCGATTTTTTCTGAGCAAGAAAGCCAAGCGGTGTATTTACTGAAGAAAAGCGATGTTTCTCGTTTAGACATCGTGAATTTTATTTCTCATGGTATTTCTAAAGCGGATGATGACATCGGTGGTGAAGATGCTGATGACATTCACGAAGAAGCACAAGCTGTACAAGGTGAAGAGCCAAGTAAATTAGAAAACTTTACCTCTAATTTGAATGTGCTCGCCCGTGAAGGGAATATCGACCCATTGGTGGGCCGTGATAGTGAAGTTGAGCGTACGGTGCAAGTATTGTGTCGGCGTAAAAAGAATAATCCGTTATTAGTTGGCGAAGCAGGGGTGGGTAAAACCGCCATTGCTGAAGGCTTAGCGTATCGTATTGTGCATGAACAAGTCCCCGATGTGATTGCCGATGCTGTAGTGTACTCGTTAGACATGGGCGCGTTGCTTGCAGGCACTAAGTACCGTGGCGATTTTGAAAAACGCTTTAAAGCCTTACTAAAAGAGCTTCAGGCGAAACCAGGCGCGATTTTATTTATTGATGAGATCCATACCATAATTGGTGCCGGAGCGGCCTCTGGTGGCGTTATGGATGCCTCTAACTTACTTAAACCACTATTATCAAGTGGCAAGTTACGTTGTATGGGTTCAACTACCTATAACGAGTACAAAAATATCTTTGAAAAAGACCGTGCCTTAGTTCGTCGTTTTCAAAAAATTGATGTGCTTGAACCCAGTGTGGCAGATACCACCAAAATTCTTAATGGCTTAAAAGAGCGTTACGAAGAGCACCATGGTATTCGTTATACGCAAAAAGCGCTAAAAGCGGCTGCGGAGCTCAGTGCTAAGTATATTAACGAGCGTCATTTACCGGATAAAGCGATTGATGTGATTGACGAAGCGGGTGCCAGTCAACGACTTCAACCGATTTCAAAACGTAAAAAAACCATCGGTGTGGCAGATATCGAATTGATCGTGGCAAAAATGGCGCGTATTCCGCAGCAAAGTGTGTCATCGAGCGATAAAGAGACCCTTAAAAATCTTGATCGTAACTTGAAGATGTTGGTATTTGGCCAAGATCAATCAATCGATGCACTAACCTCGGCCATTCGCTTATCGCGCTCAGGCTTATCAAATGAAGACAAACCAGTCGGTTCGTTCTTATTTGCAGGGCCAACCGGTGTCGGTAAAACAGAGGTGACCAAACAGCTTGCAAAATGTATGGGTGTTGAGTTTATTCGTTTTGATATGTCTGAGTACGTTGAGCGCCACGCAGTGAGCCGTTTAATTGGTGCGCCTCCAGGCTATGTTGGTTTTGAACAAGGTGGTTTGTTAACTGAGGCTGTGATTAAAAATCCACATTCAGTTGTATTACTGGATGAGATTGAGAAAGCCCACTCAGATATCTACAATATCTTACTGCAAGTGATGGATCATGGCACGCTGACCGATAATAACGGCCGTAAAGCGGACTTTAGAAACGTGGTAGTGGTGATGACCACTAATGCCGGTGTTCAAGAGACTGTTCGTAAGTCGATTGGTTTCACTGATCAAGATCACTCCCATGATGCGATGAGTGAAATTAATAAAGTATTTTCGCCAGAGTTTAGAAACCGCCTAGATAACATCATTTGGTTTAACCACCTTGATCGTGATGTCACGTTACTGGTTGTTGATAAATTTATTGTTGAGTTACAAGCGCAATTGGATAAAAAATCGGTTAACTTGGAGCTGACTAACAAGGCTCGGGAATGGTTGGCAGATAAAGGCTACGATAAAGCAATGGGTGCACGACCAATGGGCCGCGTGATCCAAGAGCAATTGAAAAAGCCGTTAGCAAACGAGATTTTATTCGGTGAACTTATCGATGGCGGCACAGTTAAAGTGTCTGTCAAAGATAAAAAATTACGTTTTGATTATGAAACGAATTTAACACCTGCATAATCGCAGCGTTAAATAGAAAACAAAAAGCCCAGCAATTGCTGGGCTTTTTGTTTATTAAATGTAATGGTCAGCAACTGCCTTCAATTACATTTAATAAACGCTTCAAGCTAGTGCAGAAAGTAACTAAGTTACTCAGACAACTTAGCTAAAAACTTGATATTTCGTTAACGCACTAACTTAGCGAGCACGGAATACGATGCGACCTTTTGATAAATCGTATGGGGTCATTTCTACGGTAACTTTATCGCCGGTTAGAATGCGGATATAGTTTTTACGCATTTTACCTGAAATGTGAGCCACAACCACGTGACCATTTTCAAGCTCAACTCGGAACATTGTATTTGGTAAAGTATCAAGGACCGTCCCTTGCATTTCGATTACGTCTTCTTTCGCCATGTTTAGCGTAACACCTCTTTAATAGTTAAACGATGCAGATTCTGCCGAAAATACACCAATAAGTAAAGCCGCAGTAGGCATTTTTGCAAATTAAATAGCCAGCCACTGGTCTGCAACCCTATTTTGAGCAGGTAAAAATTGGGTTTTGTAACGCATTTTTGCACATTCATCTATTTGATAGCCTAAATAGACAAATTCTTTATCGTATTGTTTGGCAAATTTGAGCTGCTCTAAAATCATAATAGTGCCCACACTGTAGTGCTCGTAGTCAGGGTCAAAAAATGTGTAAATAGCAGAAACAGCGTTGTGCATACAATCAGTTACCGCTACGGCAACCAATTTTTCTTGATCCCATAACTCAATAAAAGTGATAGGTAACCAATGACAAAATATAAAACTGTTGAACTGATTTTGCTCGGGTGGGAACATCGAGCCATCTTGATGACGCTCGGTAATGTATTTACTGTACAACGGGAAGTATTCGGGGTGTTGTTGATCTGAGTATTTCACGGTAAAGGTATTTTTTGCTTTATTAAGTTTACGTTTTTGCGATTTTGTCGGTAAAAATGCTTTAGCTAATACACGCACAGACTTACATGCGCTGCAAGCGGGGCAGTGAGGTCGGTAGATTTGGTCACCACTGCGACGAAACCCCAAAGCCAGTAACGCTTCAAATTTACTCGGGGTATAACAACTGTGATCTAAAATCACTAACAGTTGCTCTTGTCGATCAGCTAGGTAGCTGCAATCAAATTGTTGGCTTAATCCTAAACGGGCAGGTAAGTGTTCAGTCATAAATAGCGATAAGCTCCTGAGGTTGCCACATTGTTGCCGGAATAATAAAATCTTCTGCTGCTTTAAGCTTAGTTAAAAATTCTGAGCGTGGTAGTACTTTTTCGCCTAAAGTAACTAAATAAGGGTTTTCAAGCTGACAGTCTATAAAATGCGCTTGATGGCGTTTTAACCAATTAACCAGTGCCCACATGGCTAATTTTGAACAGTTTGCTTGATGGTGAAACATTGATTCGCCACAAAATACACCATGTTGCATAATGCCGTATAAACCACCGACCAGTTTATTGTCTGACCAAACTTCTACACTATGAGCAAGGCCTGATTTATGTGCATCCTTATAGGCATTGAGCATTTTTTTGGTGATCCAAGTACCATCGGTTGCTAAGCGTTGCTGACGACAGGCAGCAATGACCTCAGTGAACGCAGTATTGATGGTCACTTTAACAGGATGTTTTTTTAAATGTTTACGCAGGCTTCGGCTGACATGAAATTCATCCAGTTCTATAATGCCTCGCTCACTGGGCGACCACCACATAATTGGCTCATATTCACTAAACCAAGGGAAAATCCCTTGCCCATACGCGTTTTTTAAGCGCGTTATGGATAAGCAACCGCCTATAGCAAGTAAACCATCTGGATCATCTAATGCGTGGGTGGGATCAGGAAAAGCAAAGTGGTTTTTAGAGAGTTGATAAAGTTGTTTAGTCATAGCACCGATTGAATAACTGAATGATCAAGAGAAAGTGTAACCTGTTGCTTTAAATTCATAAACAACAAATTATTGGAAGGAATTACATTTTAGCGCCATATTTTCGCTAGGCAAAAAAAAGCGCGTTAAAAACGCGCTTTAATAAGTGTTAACTTGTCGAATTAACTAACAACTTTTACTGGTACTGCTTGTCCAGCGTTAAACTTAGTTGTCATCGCTTCTTCAACAGGTGTAAACGATGTAAGGTCAATGCCTTCAACCGCTGACTTGTACTCTTCGATAGTCGGGAAGCGACCAAGCACAGTAGAAAGCACTACAAGCGGCGTTGAACCTAGTAGTGACTCACCTTTTTTCTCAGCTGTATCGGCTACTACACGGCCTTGGAACAGACGTGTTGACGTTGCGATTACAGTGTCACCAGGTTCTGCTTTCTCTTGGTTACCCATACATAGGTTACAACCAGGGCGTTCTAGGTATAAGATATTTTCATACTTAGTACGTGCAGCTGTTTTTGGTTTTTCATCATCAAATTCAAAGCCAGCGTATTTAGCAAGAATATCCCAATCGCCTTCAGCTTTAAGCTCATCAACAATGTTATATGTTGGTGGAGCAACAACAAGTGGCGCTTTGAATGAGATAGAACCGTTTTTCTGCTCAAGGTTACGTAGCATGTGAGCAATAATTTTCATATCGCCTTTGTGAACCATACACGAACCAACAAAACCTAAATCAACAGGCTTGTCGTTGTAAAAAGAAACAGGGCGGATCACATCGTGAGTATAACGCTTAGAAACATCGTCGTTATTTACGTCTGGATCGGCAATCATTGGCTCAACGATTTGGTCTAAATCAACCACTACTTCTGCGTGGTATTTAGCGTTGTCATCTGGAGAAAGTGCTGGCTCTTCACCAGATTGGATACCAGCAATACGTTTGTCAGCTAAATCGATTAGACCTTGCAACGTTTGCGCTTCGTTATCCATACCTTTGTTGATCATGATCTGGATACGGCTCTTAGCCAGCTCAATTGACTTGATCAGCGTTTCGTCGTTTGAAATACAGATTGAAGCTTTCGCTTTCATTTCTGCAGTCCAGTCCGTGAAGGTAAACGCTTGGTCAGCCATAAGCGTACCAATGTGTACTTCAATGATACGGCCTTGGAAAACGTTTTCGCCACCAAATTGCTTCAGCATTTGCGCTTGCGTTGCATGTACAACGTCGCGGAAATCCATGTGCTTAGCCATGCTGCCTTTAAACGTTACTTTAACAGAATCAGGAATTGGCATAGCTGATTCACCAGTAGCAAGTGCAACCGCAACAGTACCTGAGTCGGCACCAAAGGCAACACCTTTCGACATACGAGTATGCGAGTCACCACCGATGATGATTGCGCGGTCGTCAATGGTAATGTCGTTCAATACTTTGTGGATAACGTCTGTCATTGCATGGTAAACGCCTTTCGGGTCACGTGCAGTGATAAGACCAAACTTATTCATAAACGCCATTAGTTTAGGAATATTAGCTTGTGCTTTGCTATCCCATACTGATGCAGTGTGACAACCAGACTGATATGCACCATCAACAAGTGGTGAAATTGTTGAAGCAGCCATTGCTTCTAATTCTTGCGCCGTCATTGGACCGGTTGTATCTTGCGAGCCAACGATGTTCACTTTAACGCGCACATTTGAACCTGCGTGAAGTGGCGTATCTGATAGTACACCTACCGCATTACGGTTAAAGATTTTTTCAACCGCTGTTAAACCTTGTCCTGCATGTGAAATTTCTTTTGAAGGTGCATATACAAGCGGAGTGTCAATACCCAGTGTTTCAGCAGCAAACGTTTGTAGTTTTTTACCAAATACAACGGCGTAAGAACCACCAGCTCGCATAAATTCAACTTTTTGTGGTGTGAATGCTGATGAAATATCAACCAATTCTTTATCGCCGTTATAAAGCTTTTTCTCTTTTGTATTGATTGTTAACACAGTACCAGTGGCAACTGAATAAGCTTCTTCAAGCACAGCATCGCCATTTTCATCAGTGACTGTATTGCCGTCTGCATCGACTTTCTTAACCCAGTTTTTAAGGTCAAGACCGATACCGCCGGTTACATCAACCGTTGTTAAGAAGATTGGTGCGATACCATTAGTACCTGCAACAACAGGAGCAATGTTGATGAAAGGAACGTATGGACTTGCTTGTTTACCAGCCCAAAGTGCAACGTTATTCACACCCGACATACGAGATGAACCAACGCCCATGGTGCCTTTTTCAGCAATAAGCATGACTTTAGCGTTAGGGTGTTTCTTTTGAAGTTCAACAATTTCTTGTTGTGCTTCTTCAGTGATCATGCACTTACCATGTAATTCACGGTCAGCACGCGAGTGCGCTTGGTTACCTGGAGAAAGTAAGTCAGTAGAAATATCACCTTCACCAGCAATGTAGGTTACTACATCGATTTTTTCTTCGATGTCAGGTAATTTTGTAAAAAATTCAGCTTTTGCGAAACTTTCTAATAACTCTTTTGCAATCGCGTTGCCTGCTTCGTATGCCGCTTTTATGCGCGCCATATCTGCATCGTATAAGAATACTTGAGTCTTAAGTACTTCAGCCGCTTGTGCTGCGATTGCTGCGTCATCAGCAAATGCTAAATCAATTAGCATTTCAATTGATGGGCCGCCTTTCATGTGTGAAAGTAACTCAAATGCGAATTCTGGAGTGATCTCTGCAACTTGTTCTTCACCAAGAATGATTTCTTTTAGAAACTGTGCTTTAACGCCCGCAGCACTGGTTGTTCCCGGTAGTGTGTTGTAGATAAAGAAATGCAGTGAATCTTGACGATGCTCGTTATTAGTATCTTTAATTTGATTAATGATTTCTGATACTAGCTCAGCGCTATCGATTGGTTGTGGGTTTAATCCAAGCTCCGTTTTACGGGTTTGGATTTCTTCCATATATTTTGTATACAAACTCATAGAAAACTCTCGGTATTTTACTTGATATGAAGTTAAGCATTTTAACTGATTTTACAGTATCTAGTAATGCCTAAATGAATAAAGCTTTGGTGCCCAGCTATAATTATAGCTAGTTTTACTTACTATACTTTGACGATATTCATTGCACGGCCTTAGATCCTATCGCACCTAAGCCATTAATTGTATATATATAATGAATTCTCACTATAAGCACGGTGAATGTGGTTTGTATCGTTTAACTAATTTTGGGGCACAAAAAAGGGCTGAAAATTCAGCCCTTAAAACAACAAATAAACGAAAGCTTATAGATTATCTAAAAAGCGTTCAGCGTCTAATGCAGCCATACAGCCAGTACCCGCAGAAGTGATTGCTTGACGGTAGATATGATCAGACACATCACCTGCAGCAAATACACCTGGCACACTCGTTTGTGTTGCGTTACCGTGAAGGCCTGACTCAACCACTAAGTAGCCGTCTTTCATCTCAAGTTGGCCTACAAACATGTCGGTATTTGGTTTATGGCCAATGGCAATAAATACACCAGCTAAATCAAGTTCTTCAGTGGCGTCTGAATTTGCATCTTTAATACGAATGCCGGTAACGCCCATTTGGTCACCAAGCACTTCATCAAGCGTGCGGTTGTAATGCAGTACTACATTACCGTTTGCCGCTTTTTCAGCTAAGCGATCCGCGAGGATTTTTTCACTGCGGAAACTATCACGACGGTGAATTACGTGAACTTCTTCAGCAATATTTGATAAATAAAGTGCTTCTTCAACAGCGGTATTACCACCGCCAACAACCGCTACTTTTTGACCTTTGTAGAAAAAGCCATCACAAGTAGCACAGGCTGATACGCCTCGGCCTTGGAAGTTAGTTTCAGACTCAAGACCTAAGTATTTAGCTGAAGCGCCCGTTGCGATGATCAATGCATCACACGTATATGTGCCTTGATCGCCAGTTAATGTAAATGGACGTTTAGATACATCAACAGTATGAATGTGGTCAAATACAATTTCAGTTTCAAAGCGCTCGGCATGCTCTTTCATACGATCCATTAATGCAGGACCTGTTAAACCATGAGCATCGCCCGGCCAGTTTTCAACTTCGGTTGTGGTTGTAAGTTGACCGCCTTGTTGCATACCGGTGATCAATACCGGGTTTAAGTTTGCACGCGCTGCGTAGACTGCTGCGGTGTAACCTGCAGGGCCAGATCCTAAAATTAGTAACTTACAATGTTTTACTTCACTCATGTTATTTCTATCCTAAACGTTTCAATAGCGTATTAATGCGCTCGATTTTAAGAGAAACAAGGGGGAAGTAAATAAAAGCGGCGATTATTTTTTTTTCTAAATCGCAAAGCTGTCAAATATTGTGTACTAGAATTGCGATAAGTGTACGATTTGTATGATATCTGAGCTATTAATTCAGTATTAACGAAGCGCATGACGTTAATTCATGACCAAACTGTGTTTTTTTGATATGTTTTAACTAATTTTGATTTGTGACCCTGTAAAAGGGTGACCTAAGTGAATAGGCAACTATGTTATTTTGGCAGGAAAAACCCGCGTACGGGTTGACTTCAAAAGACGTTAACGTCTTAACCAATGCACAAGAATATCGCACACATTTATTAACACTAATTGCGCAGGCTAAAACACGCATTTATATAACCACGCTTTATCTACAGGATGATGAAGCTGGGCGCGAAGTGCTCGAAGCGTTACATTTGGCGTCAGTAGCAAATCCAGCGTTAGAGGTTAAAGTGTTGGTTGACTTTCATCGTGCTCAACGCGGTTTAATTGGTGCTGCAAAGTCAGACGGAAACGCTAGCTTATATTGTGAATACCAAGAAAAGTATCAATCCAATGTACAAATATTTGGTGTACCAGTAAAAGCCAAAGAACTATTTGGTGTATTGCATTTAAAAGGCTTTGTAATTGATGACACGCTGCTTTATAGCGGCGCCAGCTTAAACAATGTGTATTTACAGTATCAAGACCGCTACCGACTAGACCGCTACTTCTTGGTCAAGCAGGCTGCGCTGTGTGATTCTATTATTAACTTTATTGAGCAAGAACTGTTGAGCTCAGAGGCCGTACCGCGTATTGATATGCGGCCGCTAACAAAGTTTAATGATATTAAAGTTGTGCAAAAACAATTGATGCGTACTTTAAAACAAGCGGGCTATGCACACAGTAATGTGCAGAATCAGCAAGCGTTAGGTGTCAGGTTATTTTTGGGGCTAGGGCGTCGTAGTAATGAGCTCAACAGGGTGATCAAATCATTATTTGATACCACAGAGCAAGAATTAGTACTTTACACCCCATACTTTAATTTCCCTGCACCGTTAATGCGCTCATTGCGACGCTTACTAAAACAAGGCAAGCAAGTAACAATTGTTGTGGGTGATAAAACCGCCAATGATTTTTACCTGCCGCCAAGTGAGCCGTTTAGTAAAATTGGCGCTTTGCCGTATCTATATGAAACGATTTTGCATAAGTTTTTAAAATCGCAAAAACGCCATATCAACAATGGTAATTTAAATGTTTATTTGTGGCAGCACGAATCTAATTCGTTTCATTTAAAAGGCATTTGTTCTGATCGCAAATACCATTTATTAAGTGGTCATAATTTAAATCCGCGCGCATGGGGTTTAGATATTGAAAACGGTATTTTATTAGAAGACCCAGAGCAAAGCTTAATGTCTGATATTGATAACGAAAGAGCTGAAATATTAAAACATTGTCGCCGCTTAAATGGCGCAGAAGATTTAGAAACCATGGATGACTATCCGCCGGCAGTTAAAAAGCTGTTAGGCCAAGCAAAGCGTGTCAAAGTCGACTTTATTATTAAACGTTTTATTTAGCGCTAAGTTAGATTCTATACAGTCAGTACTAGAAAAAGCAGCGGTTTCGCTGCTTTTTGCTTACTTTAGTACGTCAACTGTGATTTCAATATTAAAAGGGACTTATTATGTATATTGCATCCGCCGAGAAAAAAGACTATTCAACGCTAATCGAAATTTGGCAAGACGCTGTTTCGCAAACCCACGATTTTTTAAGCCAACACTATATTAATGAACTAAAATCATTGATTTTGGAGCATTACTTTGATGCTGTGACATTATATTGCTGTAAAAATCGCGATGATAAAATAGCCGGGTTTATCGGCGTTGCTAACGGCAATATTGAAATGCTGTTTGTTAAGCCGAGTTTCTTTGCGAAGGGGGTGGGCACTTTATTAATTAATTACGCGATTGATAATGTAGCGGCAACGCATGTTGATGTTAACGAGCAAAATCCCAAAGCCTATGGTTTTTATTTAAGTAAAGGGTTTGAGCAAATAGGGCGCTCAGAATTAGATGGTCAAGGAAACCAGTTTCCGCTGATACATATGCGTTTAGCAAAAGTCGCTGAGGTTGATTAAATGGAGTTAGTGATTTCAGACTCAATAACGTTAAAGCCATTAGCTATTAGTTTTGCTGAGGAACTTTATTCAGTTATCGTCGAGAGTAGGGAAAATCTGAGTCAATTTTTACCTTGGGTTGATGGCATAATAGATGTTAATACTACTAAGCAGTATATAGCTGAGCGACTACACAGCAATAAAGCGGGCGCTCAGTGGTTTGCGATATATACTCAGGAGCGCTTAAGTGGTGTATTTGGTATTAAGTACATTGATCCAGACAGAAACGTTGCTGAATGTGGTTATTGGTTAGCTGATTTTGCACGCGGGCAAGGAGTCATGACTCAAGTGCTTTTAAAACTGGTGCCATACTTAAAAAATAATCGTCACGCAAAAGCGATTGAGTTTTGTTGTTTAGAGGGAAACTTAGCCAGTATCAAAGTGGTGCAGCGCGCCGGTGCGAAGTTCAAATATTATCATCAAGAGATATCACACTTTCTTGCTAATAAGCAGCAACGTTTAGGTGTTTATGAAATAAAGCTAACGTGATCAATGTTGATGGTAAGTAATAAAAAAAGCGCAATACAATTGATATTACGCTTTATTATTCTCGCTAACTCGCTAACTCGCTAACTCGCTAACTCGCTAACTCGCTAACTCGCTAACTCGTTAAAACGTCCACTCGACGTGAAACTGCGGTACCGACTCAGTGGTGTCAGTGCCTAGCTTGTTATGCCAGTATTGCCACTCAAGGCCTAGTAGCAGGGTATTTTCTTTCATACTGATGGCGTGACCTAAATCCCAAGTAATAATAGGTTGCGCTAAGATCCACGCTTTTACGTCTTCACCAAATTCATTTTCACGTTCAGCAATATACTCAACGTGACCCGTTACGTTAAATTTTTGCGATCCAATCGAAAACGGGTAACCCCATGCTACATCTAGCATCCAACTATTTGTTTCAATCGGTGCGCCACCTCGTGCCACGCCATCGTTATCATCAATATAGGCCGTCACTAACGTTGATAGAAAGGTAAAACCAGGCGCTTGCCAGTTTACTTTTACACCGGGTAAATATTTTAATACCTTTGAATCACCGGCAGCGTTAAACCCCGCGGTGAGGCCGATATCAGCAATGGCTCCATAAGACATATCCGTGCCTGAAATTTTCGACAGGCTGAATGTTGAATACCATTCACCGTAAAAATCTTTATCTTGATAACCGTCATCAGTGGCGTCATTAATATAGTCAATAAAGAAGAAGTTATCGCCATAATCATAGGCTGATGCATGTTGCAGTGATGCGATAGTAGTGTTTGATTCTTGTCCTGTGAATGGGTTTTTAAAGTCACCATTGTTAAGGTGTAATGCTGTGTTGCTCCAGTTAGCCGCTTGGCTAGAGGTGCTTGCCAAACAAATGGCAGCGAAGATGACGGTTTTTTTCAATGTCTTATCTCAAATCTAAGGTTGTTATCTAAACATGCTTCACTTTATGACTAATTAAACTTTAATCCTAAAGGTGCAACATGCTCTAGTTCAAGACAAGATTATAGCAGATACGCGCAAAGTTAGCGTATCTGCTTAATAAATTATGCTTTATTACGACGTAAGCAGATCACCGCAATTGCAGTAAACGCTAATATAAAACAGTAGTACGATGAAGTAGACACTTGCCACGGGCTAATTTTAAATGTCGCGCCCAGTAACAGCGCTTGCGCGCCATAAGGCAATGAACCTTGAGTAACACAGGCAAATATATCCAATAGGCTAGCAGAGCGCTTGCCACTGATCTCACCGTCGTCAGCTAGCTTTTTGGCAATAGGGCCTGCAACGATGATAGACACGGTATTATTGGCAATGCACAAGTTACTGGTCATTACTAATGCGGCAATACCGAGCTGATCGGCCACTTTTCTGTGCCACTTGGCAATGACTTTAGTGATCGCTTGAATCTTTTGCGCTATGTAATCTAAGCCGCCGTTAATACGGATAAACTCAGACAAGCCGCCGATAAACATCGACAGTAAAAAGATTTCCTGCATATCAGTAAAGCCTTTGTAAATGTCTTTTACAAAGCTGGCGCCTTCATAGCTGCCAGTAAAGCCCATCAGTGCCGCAAATATTATACCGCTGAACAGCACCACAAATACATTAAAGCCCATTACCGCCAGCACTAAAATAAAGGCATAAGGCAGTACTAATAGAATATCGTAATCTTTGGTTTCTACCGCTTGCGCTGCTGGGGTTAAAAAGAATAATAAAGCAATAGTCAGCACCGCTGCTGGCAAGGCGATTTTTAAATTCTCACGGAATTTATCTTTCATTTCGCAGCCCTGTGTTCGGGTTGCAGCAATAGTGGTATCAGAAATAATTGATAAGTTATCACCAAACATGGCGCCAGACACAATCGTACCTGCCATCAACGCAGGATCAATGCCTGTTTTAATTGATACCGCATAAGCAATCGGGCCGATGGCCCCGATAGTCCCCATTGAGGTACCCATGGCGGTTGATACAACTGCAGCAATTAAAAATAAACCCGGTAGCAGCAAAGCAGGAGGAATAAGTGATAAACCGGCATTTACAACAGCGTCAACACCCCCTGTAGCGCCGGCAACGGCGGAGAAAGCACCTGCAAGTAAGTAAATTAAACACATGGTAATGATGTTATTGTGACCAGCACCTTTTATAAAGGTTTCTACACTGTGATTAATGGTGTTTTTATTAAGGATAAACGCCAGCATGATCGCCGGTAAAATCGCAACTGGGGCAGGGAGCTGATAAAAAGCGTAATCAACCCCTTGAGATTGCAGGTATAAACCCGCGCCTAAAAATAAGGCGACAAACGTAAGTAGCGGCAGCAAAGATAACTTTGCATTAGTTTTATTAAATGATGGCTGCATCATATTCCTCGTTAGATAACTCATAGACAACTAGTGCAGCAAAAACATCCTTCTTTTAGCAGCATTTAGTTGTGTGCTTATCAAAGTGATAAGTAACTCAACAGCGCCCGCAAGCCAAAGACCAAATCGGCGCAAAGAAAGAAGTTTAAATGTATAGATGGCTAAAGTCTATGGGTATCTGTTATTATTATTTTAAAAGGCGTACCTGACTATTACATGAGTTTTAGATAAAATCTAGCCAACATAAAAGCAAAGGTTAATTAAAATGAATCGAATTGGCGTATTTGGCGCGAACGGAAGAATGGGGTTAGCACTAGTTGAAGCCGCACATAAGAATAATCATGCCGAGCTCGGTGCAGCCTATGTACGTAGTAGTTCACCTTTATTAAATATTGCTGTTAATCAATTGAATAGTGCAGCCCCTCCGACTGTTAATTTCAGTGATGAGCGCAGCGTAGAGAACATTGACGTATTGATTGATTTTACATTGCCAGCAGGCATGCGTGAGCATCTAAAAACAGCTGTGGCACAAAAGATCCCCATGGTCATTGGTACAACGGGCTTAAATGACGACGATATGCAGGCATTACAAACGGCTGCTAAGCAAATTCCTATTGTGTTTGCGCGTAATTACAGTGTTGGTGTAAATCTGCTGTTGAATTTAGTACAAACTGCCGCCACTAAGTTTGGTGATGATTTAGATATTGAAATTTTTGAAGCGCATCACCGTCATAAAATTGATGCGCCATCGGGTACAGCTTTAGCCATTGGTGAAGCTATTGCACAGGCAAAAGGCTGGGATCACGATGAAGTTGCGGTGTTTGACCGTAGCAAAGTAGAAACAGAAAAATCGCAAAATGAAATCGGTTATTCGGTGCTCAGAGGCGGCGACATAGTTGGTGAACACACCGCATATTTCGCAACTTCTGGCGAAAGGCTTGAATTAACTCATAAAGCAAGTTCTCGAATGACCTTTGCGTTAGGCGCAGTAAGAGCTGCAGGCTGGTTGAAAAATAAGCCTGTAGGACTTTATGATATGCAAGATGTGCTTGACTTGAAGTAGTTTTCTTGCCTTTTTGGCGCTTTGGTGGTTTTTTTAGCTAATAGCGCTTATTTTTAGTAATTGTTGAAATAGGGTTAGACCTAAATACGAAATTACTATAGAATAGCGCCAATTTGCCAAAAATTCATAATTGCGTGTTTCCAATCGCTATAAACGGGTAGTAAAGCAAATGACTTTACTCCCGTTTTTTACTGTTAGGAGGTTAACTTGACTAAATCCGCTCTGTTAGTTCTAGAAGACGGCACAGTGTTTCGCGGTACTGCAATCGGCGCTGACGGCATGTCAGTCGGCGAAGTAGTATTCAATACGTCTATGACTGGTTATCAGGAAATCCTGACCGACCCTTCATACGCGGAACAAATCGTAACTTTGACGTACCCACATATCGGTAATACGGGTACTAACAGCGAAGACGAAGAAGCGAGTCACATTTGGGCGAAAGGCCTTGTGATCCGTGATTTGCCACTGCTAGCAAGTAATTTTCGTAACGAGCAATCGTTAGATGATTACTTAAAACAACGCAATATCTTAGGTATTGCAGATATCGATACCCGTAAATTGACTCGTATTTTGCGCGATAAAGGCGCTCAAAACGGCTGTATTATTGCAGGTGATGATATCGACGAAAGCAAAGCGCTCGCAGCTGCGCAAGCCTTCCCAGGCTTAAAAGGCATGGATTTAGCAAAAGTAGTCTCAACCAAGGAAAATTTCCAGTGGAATGAATCAAGCTGGACACTGGGTGAAGGGTTTAAAACCTTGAACGCAGAAGATGAGAAATTTCACGTTGTCGCTTATGACTTCGGTGTAAAACGTAATATTTTACGTATGCTTGTAGACCGTGGTTGTAAATTAACCGTTGTTCCTGCACAAACCTCGGCAGCCGACGTGTTAGCACTTAACCCAGATGGTATCTTTTTATCAAATGGCCCAGGTGACCCAGAGCCGTGTACATACGCGATTGAAGCAATTAAAACCTTTTTAGAAACAGAGACACCAATTTTTGGTATTTGTTTAGGTCACCAATTGTTAGCACTTGCCTCAGGTGCTAAAACAGTAAAAATGAAGTTTGGTCATCACGGTGGTAACCACCCAGTGAAAGACTTAGACCGCGATGTAGTCATGATCACTGCACAAAACCACGGTTTTGCTGCGGATGAAGCAACGCTACCGGATAACCTTCGTGCAACGCATAAATCGTTATTCGACGGTACCTTGCAAGGTATTCATCGTACTGATAAGCCGGCGTTTAGCTTCCAAGGTCACCCAGAAGCAAGCCCAGGTCCGCACGATGCAGCGCCATTATTTGATCACTTCATCGACTTGATGCAAGCACGTAACAACTAATTATACCGGAGTAACAATGCCAAAACGTACCGACATAAAAAGCATTCTTATCCTAGGCGCAGGCCCGATTGTAATCGGCCAAGCCTGTGAATTTGACTACTCTGGTGCTCAAGCGTGTAAAGCACTAAGAGAAGAAGGCTATCGAGTTATATTAGTTAACTCAAACCCTGCAACAATTATGACTGACCCTGACATGGCCGATGCGACGTACATCGAACCAATTCACTGGGAAGTTGTTGAAAAGATTATTGAAAAAGAAAAGCCAGATGCAGTACTGCCAACTATGGGTGGTCAAACTGCATTAAACTGTGCCTTAGAACTTGATAAGCACGGTGTATTGGCTAAGCACGGCGTTGAGCTCATTGGCGCAACCGCAGATGCAATCGACAAAGCAGAAAACCGTGAACGTTTCGATAAAGCGATGAAAAACATCGGTCTTGAATGTCCACGTGCTGAAATTGCTCACTCAATGGAAGAAGCCCGCGACACTATGACGCGCATTGGCTTGCCATGTATCATTCGTCCTTCTTTCACTATGGGCGGCACCGGTGGTGGTGTTGCGTATAACTTAGAAGAGTTTGAAGAGATTTGTGAACGCGGTTTAGACCTTTCTCCAACTAGCGAATTATTGATTGATGAATCACTAATTGGCTGGAAAGAATATGAGATGGAAGTTGTTCGCGACAAAAAAGACAACTGTATCATCGTTTGTTCTATTGAAAATTTTGACCCAATGGGCGTGCACACAGGGGATTCAATCACTGTGGCGCCAGCACAAACCCTAACCGACAAAGAATACCAAATCATGCGTAATGCCTCTATGGCAGTACTACGTGAAATTGGTGTTGAAACCGGTGGTTCAAACGTACAATTTGGTGTAAATCCAGTTGATGGCCGTATGGTTATCATCGAGATGAACCCTCGTGTATCACGTTCATCAGCACTTGCATCTAAAGCAACAGGCTTCCCGATTGCTAAAATCGCCGCTAAGCTTGCTGTAGGTTACACGTTAGACGAGCTACAAAATGATATCACTGGCGGTAAAACACCAGCATCTTTTGAGCCGTCAATCGATTACGTAGTAACAAAAATTCCTCGCTTTAACTTTGAAAAATTTGCCGGTGCAAACGACCGTTTAACCACGCAAATGAAATCAGTGGGCGAAGTGATGGCGATTGGTCGTAATCAACAAGAGTCACTACAAAAAGCATTGCGTGGCCTTGAAGTTGGCGCAACGGGCTTTAACCCGATTGTGGCACTTGATGACCCCAAAGCAAAAGAAAAAATCATCCGTGAATTACGTGAACCAGGTGCGGAGCGTATTTGGTACATTGCAGACGCAATGCGCCATGGTATGAGCGTTGATGATGTTTTTGAACTAACTAAGATTGACCCTTGGTACCTTGTTCAAATCGAAGACATCTTAAAAGATGAAGCGAAAATTAGCGATGTTGGCATGGCTGGTTTAAACGCAGACTTCTTACGTAAATTAAAGCGTAAAGGTTTTGCTGACCCGCGTATCGCTGAAATTGCCGGTGTTTCTGAAGCTGAAATTCGTAAAAAGCGTCACCAATTAAACATCGTGCCTGTTTACAAGCGCGTTGATACCTGCGCCGCTGAATTTAGTTCAGACACCGCTTACATGTACTCATCTTACGATGAAGAATGTGAAGCAAATCCATCAGATCGTGACAAAATCATGGTTATCGGTGGCGGTCCTAACCGTATCGGCCAAGGTATTGAATTTGATTACTGTTGTGTACACGCAGCGCTTGCACTGCGTGAAGACGGTTACGAGACTATCATGGTTAACTGTAACCCTGAGACAGTGTCTACTGACTACGATACATCAGACCGTTTATACTTCGAGCCAATTACCCTTGAAGACGTACTTGAAATCGTACGTGTTGAAAAGCCAAAAGGCGTTATCGTGCAGTACGGTGGTCAAACACCACTGAAACTTGCTCGTGAACTTGAAGCTAACGGCGTGCCAGTCATTGGTACTTCACCGGATGCCATTGATCGCGCAGAAGACCGTGAGCGTTTCCAACAACTTGTTGAGCGTTTAAACCTGCTTCAGCCTGAAAATGCAACGGTAACATCAACTGAAGAAGCGATTTTAAAATCAGCTGAAATCGGTTTCCCACTGGTTGTACGTCCGTCGTATGTACTAGGTGGTCGCGCAATGGAAATTGTTTATGACGAGCAAGACTTACGTCGTTACATGACCGAAGCAGTATCAGCATCAAATGAAGCGCCAGTATTACTTGACCGTTTCTTAGATAACGCGATTGAAGTTGACGTTGACGCAATATGCGACGGCGAGCAAGTGATCATCGGCGGTATCATGGAACACATCGAGCAAGCCGGTGTTCACTCTGGTGACTCTGCCTGTTCATTACCAGCACATTCGTTATCACAAGAAGTGCAAGACGTAATGCGTAAGCAAGTAACTGACATGGCACTTGAGCTTGGCGTAGTTGGTTTGATGAATACTCAGTTTGCTGTTAAAGATGGCAAAGTGTACTTAATCGAAGTAAACCCACGCGCTGCGCGTACTGTACCGTTTGTATCAAAAGCAACCGGTGTAGCACTTGCTAAAGTAGCGGCGCGCTGTATGGCGGGTCAATCGCTTGCAAGTCAAGGCATTACTAAAGAAGTAATTCCTCCTTACTACAGCGTGAAAGAAGTGGTACTTCCGTTTGCTAAGTTCCAAGGCGTGGATCCAATCCGTGGCCCTGAAATGCGCTCAACCGGTGAAGTAATGGGTGTAGGCGATACATTCGCTGAAGCCTTTGCAAAAGCACAATTAGGTGCAAGCAACACTTTACCACGCGGTGGCCGCGCGTTACTATCTGTGCGTAATAGCGATAAACCACGTATTGTTGAACTAGCTAAAACCATGACTGATCTTGGTTTTGAACTAGATGCAACAGGTGGCACAGCTGCAGCCCTTGAAGATGCTGGAATTGCGGTACGCCGTGTAAACAAAGTATTTGAAGGTCGCCCGCATATTCTTGATAGAATCAAAAATGGCGAGTATAGCTATATCGTTAATACCACCGAAGGTCGCCAAGCGATCGAAGATTCGAAGGTGTTACGTCGTGGTGCATTGCAACACAAGACTAACTATACGACGACGCTTAATGCGGCATTTGCTAACTGTACTGCTAACCAAGCAGACGACCGTAGCAAAGTAACGTCAGTTCAAGAACTACACCTGAGATTGAACTAAGGAAATGTGCCAAGGCCGTTATGTGCGGCCTTGGGATTAAGTGAGAAAAGTATGCAATCAATTCCGATGACAGTTCGTGGCGCTGATTTACTGCGCAAAGAGCTTAACGAATTAAAAACAGTTACCCGTCCAAAAATCGTTGCAGATATAGCTGATGCACGTGAACACGGTGACTTAAAAGAAAACGCTGAATATCATGCTGCGCGTGAGCAACAGGGTTTTTGTGAAGGCCGAATTCAAGAAATTGAAGCCAAGCTTTCAAATGTACAAATTATTGATGTAACTAAATTACCAAACACCGGTAAAGTTATTTTTGGCACTACGGTAACAATTGTAAATGTTGAAACCGATGCTGAAGTAACCTACCAAATTGTTGGTGATGATGAAGCGGATATTAAAAACCACCGTATTTCGGTTAACTCACCAATCGCTCGCGGTTTAATTGGTAAACAAGCAGACGATGCTGTGATCATTAAAACGCCAAATGGTGATGTTGAATACGAAGTTATTGAAGTGCAGTACATTTAATTACTTTACTCATTTTCACGCTTTTAAAAACCGATGCCAGCATCGGTTTTTTTATGCCTCAAACAACCTCGACATTCTTTAATAAATTGGGTACGTTAAGCTAACGTATTGATAATTTGTAGATGTTGATGACAGCCATTACTTTTCCCGATGCATTAAAAAACGGCGATAAAATCGCCATTTGTGCCTTTTCATCCGGTGTTGATAGCGCCTTCCAGACACGCCTTGAGCGCGTACTTAGCGGTTTAACACGCCGTGGTTACCAAGTAGTGGAGGGCGAATGTTTAAGGCAACAAAGCAGCCCTGCAAAACAACGCGCCGATGAGCTGATGGCTTTTTTAGTTGATGATAGCATTGCGGCAATTATGCCGCCTTGGGGTGGGGAACTTGCAATGGAAGTGCTGCCATACCTGGATTTTAATGCAATTAAACAAGCTCGCCCGAAATGGCTCGTTGGCTTTTCAGACGTTAGCACGCTTGCTTGTGTATTAACCGCACGTTGCGGCTGGGCAACATTACATTGTACCAACTTAATGCAGCTGCATCCAAACGAGCAAGATACTCACTGCTTACAAGTATTTAAAACGCTTGAGCTCGAAGCGGGTAGTGAATTTACGCAAACACCCGCGCCGTGTTATCAAGCTGATGCAATTAATTATGCCAAAGTACCTGATGCGCTATTTTCACTCACGCAACCGAGCCAATGGCGTTGTTTAAACGTCAAAGATAGCCGCGAAGTAGAGCTATCTGGGCGGTTATTTGGCGGCTGCTTAGACACCCTTGGTTTATTACTGCCATCACCCTTTGTAGCGCTGAATGAATTTAAAAAGCAATTTGCGCCGCATGGGCTGGTTTTATACTTAGAAAATGCCGAGCTTAATGCCAATGCATTAACGCGGTTTTTAATTGCGCTGAAATTGAGTGGTATTTTTAGTGATATAAATGGCCTAATTATTGGCAGAAACGGCGCAAGTAATAACCCAGAGCAACAAAGTGATTATTACCAAGCACTTGAGTTATCCCTTGGCGAATGCTTATTTCCGGTTATTATCGACGCTGATATCGGACATGTCGCACCTAATTTATGTTTAGTGAATGGTGCAACAGTAAAAATGCTCGCGAAGCTTGAAAACTCTCTGGTGTGCGATGCAAAAATAATAACGAGTTTAAATTAAAATGAACGTTCATGATTCAAATTAACAGTTCAGAAGACTTTATCCGTTTACGTCGTATAGCGCTTGCGGCTCAAGGGCTATTGAAAAATAGCCCTTTTGGTGATGGGCTAACGGGGGCAAACAAAGCCATTAGCCATATCGGCTATGTACAACTTGATAGTATTTCAGTTGTGCAGCGGGCGCATCACCATAGTTTGTATTCAAGAGTTCCTAATTACTCGCCTGATATGCTAGCAAGTATGTTAGAAAACAAAGCCATCTTTGAGTATTGGGCGCATGCAGCGGCTTTTTTGCCCATCGCAGACTTTCGTTTTTCTTTGCTCTATAAACATGCAATAAAAAGCGGGCAAACGCACTGGTATAAAAACAGCGATCGCAAGCTGATGAATGAACTGCTTACACGCATTCGTATTGATGGCCCGTTACGTTCGCGAGATATTAAAAGCAATAAGAGCAAAAGTAATGGTTGGTGGGATTGGAAGCCGGCTAAAAAAGCGCTTGAACAGTTGTATATGGAAGGGGACTTAATGGTGAGCAGCCGTGAAGGCTTCGAAAAAGTGTATGAACTCACAGAGCGCGTGCTACCAGCGGACGTTAATTTACAGATGCCAAGTTTAGCGGAATTTGCAGCGCATATTTTAGAGCAACAATTGCGGTGTCATGGGCTTGTTTCAATAAAAGGATTAACTTATTTACGACGTAATACCAAGTTAAAAGAAGCAATCAAAACACTCGTAAATACCCGATCACAGCAAGGCCTGTTAGAACAACTGCAATTTAGTAATGGGGAATCGTACTTTTTGCCAACAGGAGCATTTGAGCAGCCTCGAGTTCGTGTCAGTGAGCAGCTAAAAATTCTTTCACCTTTCGACAATAGCGTGATCCAGCGAGAGCGCTTAAAGTCACTTTTTCAGTTTAACTACCAACTAGAATGTTATGTTCCTGAGGCAAAACGCCAATATGGCTACTTTTGCTTACCGCTATTGTTTGGTGATGTATTTATTGGTCGTATGGATTGCAAAGTCCATCGCAAAACAGCCCATTTAGAGATCAAATCGTTGCATTTAGATGCTAATGAATTGGATATTACACGCGTAATCACTGCCTTTGGCGACGCAATCATTAAATTTATAGCATTCCAGCAATGTAATTCAGTGTCACTAACTCAAGTTTACCCGCAACGGCTAACAGCTGTGGTGCAGAACATATTAAAATCATTGCAGTAAAGCCACCGCAACAGTGCGTAAACGCTTAGCTATTACGCACTGGGCAGCCAAATAGATTTGGCTCAGTTAACTGTACACACTTGATTTGTATCTAAAGTTGTTTCACAGGCTTGCTGATCAGTTGATTGCCAATGTTGGATATCAGATTGCGCAGTACAACCGGCATCTTCAATAAGTAACACGTCATCCTCACACAGTAA
The DNA here is from genome assembly GCF_030436385.1 of Pseudoalteromonas sp. KG3. Classification (NCBI taxonomy): domain Bacteria; kingdom Pseudomonadati; phylum Pseudomonadota; class Gammaproteobacteria; order Alteromonadales; family Pseudoalteromonadaceae; genus Pseudoalteromonas; species Pseudoalteromonas sp. KG3. The sequence goes on along the minus strand of NZ_CP098523.1, from coordinate 805,124 downwards.
TAGCACGGCGTTTTTATCTTGAATGAAAACTTTTAACTGATAGCCCTCAAAAGGGGCAAGTATTCTTTGACTGCTGTTGATAGCGGCCATTAGCAAGGCTTGCGGAAGTGTTATAGCAGGGTCATTATCCCGAGTTCAGGCTATTTAAGGTTAATCGTATTGATTGTCATATCGAAATTAAAGAGAAAGTTTTTTAACCTAAGTTAACAGTTATTACTCGTGGTTTAATTCGGCAGTTGCTGGCAAAAACAACACACTACAAGTACAGAAAAGAGACTCTAGCTGATTACCTGGAAGACTTGTTCGGCTATTGCCCTGAATATTTAAATATTAAGTCAAAAGTGAAGTTATCATGCGATGAAATTAAGGAGAGGCAGAAAAAAGCAGCTACAGACACTGCGGTTAAAAAGCGAAGTAATTCGCAGCAGCTTGCTAAAAAAGCTGTTAAAAAAATAACCAAAGAAACGGGCAACAAACCAACTCAACAGGCTGTTGCACTTATTACCAATCTTAGTTTAAGAACAGTTAAAAGATATTGGATAACATAATGTGACAGGGCACTTAGATTGAAATTAAACAGCAAAATATGCAACAGTGGCAATACAGCTTAGAACTTTCTGGACTAGTTTCCCCGACCGCTTTGTGCCATAAGGGGACAGCCAGCAACGAGCCTGTAGAATAACTCGTTTTTAATTTATTGTTATTGATGGTTTAACCTTAGCTGAGTTGCTATTTAATTCAATCGCTTAGTAATATTCGTGTTAGATTGTCGGTTATGTAAGCATGCCAATACTAAGCGCTAAGTTTCCCTCATTTACTTCTCATTCCCTTCTCTTTGTGCAAAAAAAATTTAGTGAATTATTCACAAAGAGATTAAGAGACGCTGCGCTTAAGAGTAATACAGATTCTAGACCCAAAAGTATTTGCGCGGCTAAGGACATTACTACCTAATAACCAACGCCTATCAGCTAACTGTGGATTTAGATCATTGGGTACGCTTAAGGATAAAGAATTTACTACGGGCGGCGATGGCGCTATTTATAATGATGTATAGCGCAGTTTAATGAAATTGGAGGTCAGTGAGCGACTGGCCAAAGCATGCGGTATCACCAGTACCAAAAGTAGGCGCTTGGAAGCGAAGGCCCTTGTCGAAGCTCAAAAACAAAAGGAATTAACCTAAAGTATCCCCAAAATTAGCCTTTATATATCAATGAACTAATAGTGTTAAAAAATATGGGTAGTGAGGGAACATTCATGGTGTTTTGTGATCTTATGAATCGCTTAAAAACAACAGAACTAAACACCATGAATGCGTCTACTATTTTGCACAATATGCTCCGCGCTGTCACCCCTAACTCTATTCATAAAGCCAGATTTAATACTCTAGTCGCTGCCGTTAAATCTCTTTTGCACTGTCAGCAATGCACCTTGACATCTATTGGTCGCAATTTGGATTCAAAAACAACTGAAAAACATGATATTAAACGTATTGATCGACTACTCAATAACCACGAGCTTTTGCGTGAGTCGACATCGGTTTATGTTCGCTTAAGCCGTTTTGTGGTCACTGAAAAGCATCCCGTCATTTTGGTTGATTGGAGTCATGCAGATACACAAACCAAATACTGTATTCTGCGTGCCAGCATTGCCAGTGAAGGTCGTTCTTTGACCCTGTATCAGGAAAGTGCATTCAGTTTTCAGTATCATTGCCCAAAAGTTCAAAAACGGTTCTTAAAGATGCTCAAACTGATTTTGCCGGGTGACTGCCGGCCCGTAATTGTGACGGATGCGGGCTTTAAAGTTCCTTGGCTCAAAGCCGTGCGAAACAATGGCTGGCATTATATTAGCCGTGTTCGAGGTACGGCACATTTGAAAACGCAGGGCAGCGATGAGTTTGTTCCATGCCAGTCACTATTCAAGAGCAATCAACGTAAGAGCCAGTATCTTGGCGCGACCGAGTTGACCAAAAGTGCAAAATATCAAACTCATGCAGTGCTGGTTGGCAAGGGACATAAGTTATTAAAAAGAGATAAAAAACGTGGTTATAAGGAGCCTTGGCTACTCGTTTCTTCTCTTCCAAAGAGGCACCACTTTCTCGAAAAAGTACTCAAATTATATGGTATGAGAATGCAGATAGAAGCAGGATTTCGAGATCAAAAAAGTGTTAGGTTCGGCTTAGGCTCAGATCTGCACAGGACAAACAAACTCTATCGATTAGACATACTGTTGCTGCTTGCCACACTGGCTCATTGGTTCTCAATGATGCTGGGTGCAGTGATAGACAAAGCAGGAAAGACAGGCGCTTTTCAAGCTAATTCAACCAAAAAAAGACGAGTAGTGTCATGGGCATTTGTTGGGCTGCGATACTTCAAAAAACAGTCCATTAAACTGCGACGGCGAGATTATTTGGCAGGACTAGCCTATTTCGTACAGGTGGTAGTGCAACTCGATTGGAAAAATATGGATGTGAGTGATGTAATTGAAACTTAATGATTATTTCTGGGGATCCCTTAGGGAATTAACATTGCGCTAGGCAATAACTACTTAGTTTCACAAGGTTTAGTGTCATTGAGAGATATTTGGATCAATATTCATTACGGGAGATGAACCGCCCATTGCGGACCCGCATGATGGGTGGTGTGGGGGCTGGAGGTTAGAGACCTCCGGCTACCCGATTATGAGTTTCACAGATTACAGGCAAAGCTACTACTATTTAGATACTCAGTGTCAGATGTAGCGCAAATTAAAAAAGCGCCCAATGACTTACCTGTTTTCTTCTCGGTAACCTGCCAATCATAAATATCTGAAGCGTGAAACCCTATAGTTTTTCCATTTTTGGTTTCTTTTAATAGTCGAGGTTCGCTGATAATTACGCCAATGTAAAAATTTTCGTTTTTCTGCACATCACCCAACCACAAATATTCAACGACTTCTCCCTCAATAAATTTGAGATATACCCCATAGTGCTCATACCTGGAATTTTCTGTACTTCTTTCTTCCAAGGCGTTTAAAAATAAGTCGATATGCTGTTTAGCCTTTTCAAAGGCTTTGATAACGGTTTGATCATCTCTTTCTTTCAAGAAGAATTCATCATCTACACCTAATACAGGTAAGCATATTGGCAAAAGCATAAGCAAAAGCAATGCGAGCTTCTTCATTCTAGATTCCTGACTCATAACGCCGCAAATAAACGGCTAAAAATAGTTGGCTATAATTTGTGAGGTACGAACAAAGCCAACTGTTTTTTGTCCACACTTTTAATTTGCTTTGTTATATTGCGACTTACACAATACATTTTGGCTACGCCCATTACCATACAACTTTAACCTTTCTGTACCACCTGTTTTTTCAAAAAAACTTTGTAATGTAATTTCTTTTTGCTCGTAGCTCATTAGATGCCAAAAACCGTAAAACCCTTTGAACCAAAAGTAATAGAACACAGCTCCAACGGCTAATAATAAATATACAGATTTACCTACTTTTTGTTTGTACTTTATGCCGCAATAAAAAAACCAAATACAGCTCAATATCGCCACAATCAAAAATGCTGAAAAAGGTGTTATTACAGTATCAGAGTTACTCCAAATAGAGCTTAGACAAGTGGAGTTCCTATCTAACACCATAGAGAAAGTTAGTGTAATTTTAAAAAAGAAATACAACAAAACGGTAGTGAATACCGCATATAAAATACCGCTTTCCTTGCATTCTTTCTTATTCAACACTTGACCTTACAGAGCAATATAACAGCTTATTGAACACCATTGTGGTGGTTTATAACATACCAAAACGGCGTATATTACATACCATTGATAATTTCACTAATAATTACCTTTGTAAACAGGTAATTAAAACAGCTAAAAATTAAGCTCGTTATTTTGCACCAAAACGGCGGTTAATAATGTTATCGGACAAAATTAGGCCCCTACTCAAACAAGCAGGAATAAATTTAACTTTTTCAATGACCGTTAATCGCTCTAAGCGGACTAGAAAAAATTTCACAAAATTTATTGCCAAAAGAATCCTGGAATCAAATTTAGATTAGATCTATTTAATAAAGTTAGAGGGCTAGTGCTTTTTTAAATCATGCAATTAATAAAAAACTTTAGTCTCATTGTAACTTCAAGATACCTTAGAGAAGCCAGAGCAAATTGATGGCGTTTTAAGTTCAGGCAGAACCAGACTCAACTACTGAGTCTGGTTCGTGCTATAAATAAGCTCGTCATCATATTTTTAAATTAAAGCTGTTATTTACCTAACAAACATCCAAATACCGGCAGCTATCATAAATAAGTTTTCTGTTAGAGAGATAAACCCTAGTGGTACGTTACTGTCACCGCCTACACACGCACATTTTAACTCTCGTTTATCTATATAGACTGCTTTTATCACTGAAACAGCACCAACCCCACCTATGAATAATGAAATAGGGGCAATAATATAGGCTGGTAATCCGGCTATCATTCCAATGCCAACAAATGCTTCTAAAAATGGGTAAACATAAGCGTACCTGACTACTTTCATAGCGACTAAGTCATAGGTTATAAATGAATTAGTAAAGCTAAATAAGTCTTGAAGCTTTTGTATTGCTAACACTGCCATTGTTAGGGCTACGAACAGTTCAGCGGTTTGCATTGATAATAAGCTATTATCCGATGCAAAACTAAATGCCACACTAAGCAAAAAACTAACCGAAAAAATCGCAATCACGGGCGTGTAAGTTGTACCTTCTTGGGCTGCTTGTGGCTTATTAAAGTAATCACGTAAATCGTCGTAGCCACCTATACGTTTATTATCAATAAATGCTTGAGGTGTAGTTTCTACACTGTGTTGTTTTTTAAATTCATCTGTTTGCTCTCGAGAAGTTAAAAGCTGATCATCAACTGTATATCCCTCTCGCTCTAGTAGGTCTTTTGATTTTAAACCAAACGGACAAATATGCTCATCTGTTGCCATTCTAAAAAGTTGGGCTGATTTACTCATGCTTTACTCCTTATGTTATGCGGTTTATTTATTTGAATTGAAATCTGGAACAGCTCTTAATTGTGCTTGAGCATTGGTTTGTGCAATGCCGTTTTGCTCTATATCTTTTAGGAGCCATTGCATTTCTTTTATTTCTCGCTCTTGGGCTTCAACTATATTTGTAGCTAGCTTTTGAACGCGTTTATCTTTGATTTTTGCCCTGTCACTGGTGAGTATGGCAATTGAATGATGTGGGATCATCGCCGACATCCATGAGCTATCATCAACAGTCGCTTGTGAGCGAACTAAAAATAAACTTCCTGCAAATACGGCAACACTAGCAATGAGTACTGTTATATTTTTCTTTTTATCTTTATACATATTGAGCATGAAAAGTAGCATTATCACTGCCATCGTGGCTCCCATATAAAGCGCCATATAAGTACGAGTTTCACTAAAATAAACATGACTAAGTTGGTAGGTGTTCAAATACATCAATACAAACATGGTTATTGTAGATGTTGCTATCATTAAAAAAAATTTTGAATAGTGTGACATTGTATTGATTCTTAAAAGTTTTGTATTTTGTTTTTACATATGAGTAATCTTTACACTATCAAGCTCACAAATCAGTGTTTCCTGTTGTGTAAAATGGGTATTTAACAATTAACTCAAGAATTATGCCGTTAGGCTAAAATTGCTCGCTGGATTTACTTATGTATCTGTAGGTTTCTTCATTTGAGTTGTCAGTGAGTAGTTCAATATTATATTTGTGAAATATACCCTCCATTTCCATTCCGGGAGTGCCAATAGGCATGGCTGGTACACTTAAGCCTGTAATGTGCGGAGCGTGTTGCCCAGATAAAAACTGTTTTATATGTTTAGCGGGAACATGACCTTCAAATACAAATCCATCGGCTGACACGGCTGTATGGCATGAGCGCATATTAGGTTTTATTTGATACTGAGATTTAATCGACCCCATGTCATTAACGTTAATTGCTTTTGTTTGAATATTGTTTTCACTCAAATGAGCAATCCACTTATTACAACATCCACAATTTTTACTTTTATAAACGGTAAGCTCAATTTCAGGTTTTTCTGAATTTTCATAGATTATTGATGTTTTATGCTGTTTTTCGATACTCATTGCCGAAAATGACATAGTTAATGATAAAAAAAACGCTGAGGTAATGTAGATTACTCGCATTGTTAACTCCTTAATTAGACCAGTGAATATGAGTGATTTTCCAACCTTTATCGGTGTTTTTTAATGTGATTGATTCCATTCCCGTAGACTTAATATCTTTCCCTTTATACACGGCTAGCGCATTTTAATCCCAGATTCTAACAGGGTTGAGCGATAATCATCGTCTAGCCCTGCCATTTTCTTTTTTCTCGCCATACTGGCTGTTTTAGTTGTATCTTGTTTAAATAACGCCATGGCTATTTTTCTCATTACGTTAAAAACAAGGGGTCCTTGCTTCTTACGGATTCTTGATTCATCTTCCCTAAAGTTCATATCCAACATCCAATGCATACTTTCAACCTGCCAGTGGCTTCGTACCGCATTAAGTGCTTGCTCCGCACCTAACGCTAACGAACTAATATACCAACGCGTTTCTATCGTGTCTGTACCTGATGATTTATCGTGAACCTCAGCGGTTACTTGAATAACACTCTTTAAGCCAGACCATTGGTAGATTTTATCTAACCAGCTTTTATCAATAAGCAATTGCTGACAAACCCTTGTTTCAATGCGCCCATGCCCTGAGCTTATTTCGGTATGTTTATCATAGTTGCTATTGGTCAATCCTTCGCGCTCACTCTTGTGCCACCAAGCTTCTAATTCACTCTGCATACCTGAATGGTTACCTTTGAGCGCTAGGATATAATCAGCTTTTTGTTTAATTATTTGTTTCGCTATTTCTTGCTGGCAGCCCATAGCATCAAGTGTAATGATGCTATTTTCAATATCTAGCATGGTGAGTAACTCAGGTATGGCTGTGATTTCATTTGTTTTGCTATCAACGGCTGTTTGCCCTAAAACTAACTGGTGTTGGCAGCTCCATGCACTGACGGTATGTAAAGCACTTTTTCTATCTTTGGTTGTAAATGAACGACGTGCAGTTTTTCCATCCATAGCAATAATATCAGCACCCGTGGTTTCAATAAGTGAAGATATCCAAGATTGAAATGCATGCTCTATTTCATCTGATTTTAACCGACAAATGACACGGGCTATGGTGTCGTGTCTTGGAATACCCGCGTTGAAAGCGCCATATCTTTTTAACCAATCAAGTTTTAGATGCCCAAAGTCTTCAATATCCTCCCATCCTTGTGCACCGGAGATTACTGCACTAATGGCTAAAAGGAGAATATCGATAAGCTCATGCTTTTTACAGCGTTCAATGCGAGGATCGGTAATTGAATTAAAGTGTTTCAGAAAAGTAGCGCTCATATTTTACGTGACCAAGGTGATTATTATGCCTTGATCTGATCACTACATATTCTATAAGTTCAATTTATAATGATCTTGCCGTGTCCCTTTATACTTTCCTTGAGTTTTACTTCTTGAAATTGAGTAAGCTATGTCTCCATTTGTGTGAACTTGATGCTCTAGCAGTTCACTATCAACTGCACTTAAGAATTTCATATCCGCTATCATATGATGGTTCGCGTATTCATCTGCAGAACGCTCAACAATTCCGCCTTCAAAAATGACGACATCGTCGGCCAGTAATTTACGGGCACCTTTGGCATCGCCTTGTTTTAGGGATGCATGAAATAAGCTAACTGCCTTTGCAGCTTCGCTATCAACATTAACAAAGACCCAGCCTTTTTTTGTGTGCTCTTCATGGGTGTGTGCGTTCACAGCAAAAGAACTAACAGCGCTAAAAATTAGTAGCAATAAAATTTTTAAATTAGAGGATTTAATTAACATACATTTTCCTTTTTTATTAATCGTTAAATAGGCGGACCAACAAGTGTTGTCAATACACTTGTTGTAATAAGTACAAATAGGGCAATTAATATTTCAACAATGATCGAGCGTTTTAATATACTTATATGGTGTTGTTGAGTGATTTGCGGGACTAAAAAAAGCTTATGCCATGCACCTAGTAACAGCATCGCGCAGACGAGTAACAGCTTTAATAAAATTAGTTGCCCATAATTTGATGTAAACAATGCAGAAAATGACTCTAGGTACTGCAGGAGCAGAGTTAAGCCCGAAATAAGTAGTACAAATACAATAACAATAGCGAGTTGACCAAAGTAATGCATTAACCGCTTTACTTCACTGGTAGGTAGTAAAGTGCAGCTTTTGTAAAGCGGCCACAATGACCCTAACCAGCTCGCAATGGCAATAAGGTGAAAGGTTAAAATACTTTTCACTAACCCATTTTCATTTGCACTGTGCCCAGTAAAAGTGAAGCTATAAGCGATAAACCCAAGCATGATTAGTATAACGGCACCGTTTTTATAACCTGCTACGTTATCATCTGATTCCACACTCCACATACATGCGCTAATTAGAGCAATAATAAGCGCTGGTATTCTAAACGTTGCTTGGTCACCTATGACTGATTGCCAAACAATTTCAAGCATAAAGGGGTCAAACATTCCCATAAAGCCTGATTCAGCCATTGCTCCAGCTTCTATTGGTACTTGTAAAAGTGCAGCAATACTACCTGTAACTACACACGTAATTTGCCAACGTTTTAAGAACTGATAAAAGCTAATTAAGTGATGCCCTGCAACATTGCTGTTGCCACACATAAAGCGCATTAATAAAGTGCCCGCAAGCCCTGCAATTGCGATATAGCTTGCTAGTTTTAATAATAGTAAGAGTACTGACCATTCACTTAATTGCATTATGTTGCTACTTAATGATTATGTTTGCTGTGGGTATTAGATTGTTCTTGCATCATCTTATGCGATTCACTTTTGTGTACCATAAATCTAAACGTGTCGGTCATTTTATGTCCATCACCACCCAGTGCTGTCCATTTAACCGTGTAAGTCCCTTGGACTAAGCTCGGCAATGACCAACTAAAGTCTGTGCTTGGGGTAGAGCTTGGTTTGAAATCAAAGTTTATTGTTTTATTTTTTTCATCTTTGATGATGACTTTTGCTAGCCTTACTTCACCACCAAAAGTTAACGAAAATTGCTCTGGGCTTTTCATTAACATGGCTTCTTGCGCAGGTGTTGATTGCTTGAGTGATATATGCGCTGATGCGGAAAATGTAAGTACTAAACCTAAAATAGCTACTGCAGAATTAAAAAACTTCATAATTACCTCTTATTTAAAATGATTAAAACCAAAATTTAATACCCGCAACAAATGCGGTGTTGTTGCTACTTTGTCCACTTGATGTGGCATAGTCGGCGGTATTGCCAAATTTATTGCTCCATTCAACGCCAATATAGGGCGCAAACTGGCGTGTAAATTCATAACGAACCCTAAAGCCAATCGCGCTGCTTGATAGGCCACTTCCAAGTTCGTTTTGTTTATCGTTTTTGCCATAAAGTGTAATTTCGGCTCGCGGTTGTATAATTAGCTTTTGCGTGAGTAATAGTTCGTACTCTGCCTCTAACGTAAATGCGGTATTGCCTCGCTCACCTACGTATGCTGTCATATCAAGTTCAAACCAATAAGGGGCTAAACCTTGTAAGCCAAAAGCCAACCATTGCCGATTTTCACCTTCTTTATTGTAATCAAGACGAACACCTGCTTGAGTATCCCAATATGCTGATACGGCGTGACCCCATAAAATATCGGTTTGGTTTTCTTCAATACTTCCTTCGCTGAAATCACCCTCGGTTTTAATTACCAATCGATCAAAGGTAGTGCCGTACCATGCTTGTAAGTCAAATACACCTGCGTTTGCTTGCTCGTTATATTCAAGACGATCGCCTAGTAATGCATAAAATGGATGCTCATCAGCGAGTGTTAATCGTTCATTGCCCTCAAGCGCATATGGGCCTTCTGTTAAAGTTGTTCCCGCAGAGTAAGCATGGGGGTCTCTTGCATCTTTAGGTGCACTTCCTCCTTGTGGTTGCATCTTAGCGCTATTCATTTGTGCCATTTCACTTTGCGCTAATAAAGGGAAACTAATTAATGAAGCCCCAGTTAACATTAATAAACCGAATGATTTAGATAGTTTTAATTGTTTCATGATACGACTACCTCTCTAAACATACCGGCATCCATATGGAATAATAAATGGCAATGCCAAGCCCAGCGACCTACATCATGAGGGGTGGTTAAAAAGCTGATTCTTTGTGCGGGTTGAACAGGAATCGTATGACGTCGTACTTGCACATCACCTTGCTCGTTTTCTAAATCACTCCACATACCATGCAAATGCATAGGGTGTGTCATCATGGTATCGTTTTGTAAAATAACTCTTAAACGTTGGTTATGCTTCATATGCACTGGCGTGCTTTTACCAAATTCTAAGCCATCAAATGACCAGCTATAACGCTCCATGTTTCCGGTTAAATGCAGCTCAATTTCAGCTTCTGGCTGTTGCTGGTTAGTGATCCCTTCAAGTGAGTGTAAATCTGCAAGTGTTAAAACACGACGACCATTTTTACGTAAACCAATACCAGGATCATCAAGATTTGTTCTAGGCATATCAACGCGCATATCAACTGAAGCTCCATACTCCGTTTTTGCATGACGCACTTTAGAGCTGGCAACCGCTAATGGGTTTTCAGACATACCATGTTTGCTATGATCCATTGCCATTGCACCGTGGTCCATAGCGCTATGATCCATTTCTTTAGAGTTCATACCTGACATGCCTGCCATACCAGCCATTGCAGAGTGCTCACCGCCGTGGGTCATATTGCCCATCATATCGGTCATCGTTAACCATTCAACAGGGTCAAGTGCAGGTACTGGCGCATCAATATTAGGCGAGCTTGATAAAGTTCCTTTTGCGTAACCAGAGCGATCCATACTTTGAGCAAAAATCGTATAGGCATCATTTTTAGGCTCAACAATTACGTCGTAGGTTTCACCAGGGCCGAATCTAAATTCATCAACTGTCACTGGTTCAACGTTTTGCCCATCTGCTTGTACAACCGTTAGTTTTAACTCGGGGATACGCACGTCAAAAAAGCTATTACTAGAGCCATTAATAAACCTTAACCTAAGCTTTTCACCGACTTTAAATAATCCACGCCAGTTTGCCATTGGAGTACTACCGTTCATTAAAAAAGTCATTGCTGATGCAGATAAATCAGCTAAATCTGTAGGATTCATTCGCATCTGATTCCACATTTTTCGGCGCTGTAGAGCATTTGAAATACTGCTGCTTGAAACGTCATCGAAAAACTCTGGGACAGTGGGTTGATTGAAGTTAAATACATCACTCTGTACTTTTAATTTACGGAACAGCGCCATTGGGTCATCATCAGTCCAATCAGATAATTGAATAACATGCTCGTTATCTGCACTAATAATATCGTTTTCTCGCGGTTCAATAATTAATGCACCGTACATGCCTGTCATTTCTTGAAAGCCACTATGTGAGTGATACCAATATGTACCGCTTTGTTGCAGTTTAAATTTATAAACAAAGGTTTCGCCCGGCATAATGCCTTTAAAGCTGATACCTGGTACGCCATCCATTTGATACGGTAAAATAATGCCATGCCAATGAATTGAACTCGGTACTGATAACTTATTTGTTACTCTAATAGTAACGTCATCGCCTTCTTTGAGGCGCAAGGTAGGAGCGGGTATAGATCCATTGATAGTTGTCGCCATACGTACTACGCCAGTAAAGTTAACCGGCGATTCATCTATAACCAGATCAATTACTTCGCCGCTAAGTTCGGGTACAGTGCCTGTTATTGTTCCTGCTACTAAAGATGATGCAGCATGTAATACACTCGGAAAAGCAGCAAGTACACCTCCTGCAATTAAGCCTTGAACAAATCGTCTTCGTGGTGTGCTAACCTGTTGTGATGACTTTTTAAACCCCATTTCCTTACTCCTTCATAGCAGAATATGTATTGAGTATAGAAAATAGACCTGTCTTCAACATGACGCGAACATTACAAAGTTGTAATCTTGGTGTCATGTTGCTGTAGTGACAGATACTGCATAATATTTGCAGAGGTAGTTGTTAGGACTTTAATGAAGGAATTGTATGCGCTTATTAGTTGTTGAAGATGAAGCAAAAACGGGAGATTATTTAAAACAGGGACTAAGTGAAGCTGGTTTTCAGGTTTCTTTGGCGCGCAATGGTCTTGACGGCCATCACCTAGCAATGACCGAATTATTTGATGTAATAATACTTGATGTCATGTTACCTGACGTATCCGGTTGGAAAATTTTACAGTCGCTACGTGAAGCAGATAACAAAACCCCAGTACTATTTTTATCTGCTCGCGATAGCATAGACGATAGAGTAAAGGGGCTCGAACTTGGTGCTGATGACTATTTAATAAAGCCTTTTGCTTTTGCTGAAGTTTTAGCAAGAGTACGCACTCTTATTCGCCGTGGTGCAGTACAAACAGTTGACGATATACTGATCGTTGCTGATTTAGAAATGGATATTCCAAAGCGAAAAATACAACGTGCAGGCAAGCGTATTTTATTGAGTAATAAAGAGTTTAGCTTACTTGAACTATTGTTACGGCGCGAAGGTGAAGTACTGCCACGTTCGTTAATTGCTTCTCAAGTATGGGATATGAATTTTGATAGCGACACCAATGTGATTGATGTTGCCATTCGTAGGCTAAGAGCAAAAGTTGATGATGACTTTACTGTTAAATTAATTCATACAGTTCGTGGTATGGGCTATAAATTAGAGGTTGAAACTGATGGCTATTAAGTCACGGCCTTTATCACTTACGATGCGTGTTGTGTTGTTTGTGGCTGTAACCGTTATTGCGTGCTTAACTTTAGTTGCCACCTTAATAAATAGTTCGATAAAACATCATTTTTTCCAGCAAGATAGTAGTGAACTGCATGTTATTAATCAATCTATTGAATTAGTTTTAACACAACACTATAAATCAAACCTGAAACTTAAAAATGAATTATCTAACGCTGTAGCGGGTCATCACGGTGTTTACTATCAGGTAAATACCGCAAAAGGAGATCTCATTTTTCAAAGCTCTGAACGAGATTTTAGTGATTTTGTAATGAGTGCTAAGGCTTCAACTGGCTTTAACCGTAACAACATTACCTCATGGCAAAATGATACCCACACCTACCGAGCTCTGGTGAGTAATTTAAGTACTGGGCAACAGCAATACAAAATTACTACAGCGATAGACATGAGCTTTCATTTACACTTTCTCAATCAATTTCAGCAAAGCCTTTGGGCCATTATGTTTGGCTCAGCGGTACTCATTTTATTGGTGGCTTGGTTTGCTATACATCAAGGATTAAACCCTTTACGAGGTTTAAGTCAGAAAATACACGATATCCAAACTAATAAAATGGATGTAAGGCTCGATGAAAATAAAGTGCCTATTGAGCTTGTTAATATGGTGCAGTCGTTTAACTCAATGCTCGACAGGCTCCAGGGTGAATTTATTCGCTTATCAAATTTTTCTAGTGATATTGCTCATGAACTACGAACTCCACTAACAAATATAATTACTCAAACACAGGTTGGATTATCTAAAAAAAGGCAGTTGGAAGAGTATCAAGAATTATTGTTTTCTAACTTAGAAGAACTTGAGCGATTAACTAAAATGGTTAGTGATATGCTTTGGCTCGCAAAAACTCAAAATGGGCTAATTAAACCCGTTCAAAACACTCTAAAAAGCCATGATGAAATTGAAGTGTTATTTGAGTATTTTGACGCATTGGCTGAAGACTCATTGATTGCATTTAATAAAAAAGGTCAAAACCTTTGTTTTTATTGTGACAAATTACACTTTCGCCAATTATTATCAAACTTACTATCCAATGCAATTAGATACGCCCCAAAAGGCTCATCAATCACTGTAAACAGTGAAATGACCACCGCTGAAAAAATATGCATTTCAGTGATTAATACAGGGGAGAGAATACCTTCTGAGCATTTACCTTATTTATTTGACCGCTTTTATCGACCTGATAAGTCGCGGCAACGACACAGCGACGGAGCAGGTTTAGGGCTTGCAATAGTTAAAGCTCTAGCGCAAGCAAACGGTGGAGATATAGAGGTCAGTTCAAATAATCAAACTACCAGCTTTAAAGTTTATTTAAATTTAGTTAAAAGCTAATTATTAAAATCGATTAACTCAATGTTTGCTTGTAGCTCTTTGGCGAAGTTCAGCTAAGTGCTGTGAGTTCAACCACTCAAAGCTGCCTATCTTCTTTTAATTTCCAATTCACAGGTGTCCGGCATTTTTCAAGTTAGTTGTTGCCTTAAGTTTCAAACTTTTTGTTCGCTTAAGCATAAATCAAAACTCTTTAATTCTTGGTGCGGTCTTTTGCTGCCAATATGTTAGCCAGTAGGCGACTAGTAAACTAGCAATTGAAAATAAAAGCATAAATATAGCTTTAAGGGTGCTATCTCTTGTCGAATCATAAATTAATATAGGTATTGCAATGAAAGGGAGTGAACCTGCTATAGCTCGATAAAAACCTACTAGATTAAAACCAACTTGATATGAAAGTGCATGTAATCTGTATTTAAACGTTCTAGTAGAATCGGATAAAGACAAGCTGTATTTAGAAATAGCCCAAACAACACTATGCAAAATAGTCAGTAGAAGAAAGTAGTATATTAGATAGTCAGGGGGAGTAATCCCTTCGAAAAAGCTAACTAGGCCTTCTACACCTGAAAATTGTAGTACTAAAAGACAGGGTATTGAGCCAAACACAATTGCACAAATAATTTCATCAAATAATAAGTGTGAAGTGGTTTTTCTTTTTTGATTGATGTGCATAACATTCTCTAATGTACTTTTAGATTAAAATTACAATTTGAAAAACATGGAGACAAGTTAAATGTGTTTATTTTTTAAAATAATGATAAAGACGGTTTAGAAGGGTGCCATTAGCTGTCTTCCTATATATCCCCCCCTTTTATACCTTAAAATTATAAAATAATTTAAGGCAAGTATCGTGCGATAAATGTGCGACATATATTTAAAAATACTAATTTAATTGTGCGATAAAGAAGAGAGTTTAATTTATAACGAGTTGAAATAAAGAGGAATTAATTGGTCGGTATGGAGAGATTCGAACTCTCGACCCCTGCCACCCCATGACAGTGCGCTACCAAGCTGCGCTACATACCGACGTTGCAAGCAATAGTACGTATATTTTTTCAAAAATCAATAAGCTTTTGTTTATTTGAACATTTATTAAACGTACTGAGTGAAATAAAAAATTTTAGATGGGTTTTTAGTTATTTATCCAGTCATTGATCGATTTATACATGGTATCTCGTAGTATAGGTTGAGCAGTTTTGTTAGGGTGTATGTTGTCGTTTTGCATTAGGCTTTTATCAGATGCGATATCAAGCACAAAAAACGGCATTAAATGGCTGTTGGTTTCATCAGCAATGGTGGCGAAACTTGCGGTAAATTGTCCGGTATAACGTGGCCCGTAGTTAGGCGGAATGTGTATTTCCATAATCGCCACTTTGGCATCAGCTTGTTTGCTCTTGCTTACTAAACTGGCTAGATTTTCTTTCAGTCGTTTAATAGGGAAGCCACGTAGGCCGTCGTTACCACCAAGCTCAATAAGTACATGGCTAGGTTGAAATTCATTGAGCAGGCTATCTAACCGGCGCAGTGCACCACCGGTGGTTTCACCACTGATACTGGCGTTGATCAGTTGTACTGGTGCTTGCTCAGTATCGTATTTATCTTGTAACAATTTAACCCAGCCTTGTTCTTGTTTTAAACCGTAGGCGGCACTTAAACTGTCTCCTAAAATTAAAATTGTGTTGTCAGCTGCCGCACTAAGTGGTTTGATTACTAATAGTAAAACGAATATAAAACGTAGGATTGAATTCATCATATGTCAGCGCTATCTCAATTAAATATCATTCAGGTTAAAGGTCTTTCAAAAACGGTTACTACCCTTGAAGGGGATTTGCCCATCCTCAGCGACATCACCTTTAATGTCAAGTCTGGGGACTCAGTGGCTGTGGTTGGCACGTCTGGTTCTGGTAAGTCAACTTTACTAAGTTTACTAGCAGGGTTGGACCAATCGACTCAAGGCTCAATTTATTTAGATGGTGAGCCACTGCATGAACTTGATGAAGAAGCCCGAGCAGCACTCAGAGCCGCCAAAGTCGGTTTTGTATTTCAATCCTTTATGTTGGTACAAAGTTTAACGGCACTTGAAAATGTGATGCTACCTGCCGAGCTTGCTGGTGAATCAAATGCCAAGCAGCAGGCACTTGAACTACTAGAAAAAGTTGGTTTGAGTCATCGTGTTGAGCATTACCCATCGCAGCTCTCTGGCGGTGAGCAACAACGTGTTGCCATTGCCCGCGCATTTATTGGCACGCCCAAAATATTATTCGCGGATGAGCCATCTGCTAACCTTGATAGCAAAAACGGTAAGTTAATAGAATCACTGTTATTTGACCTTAATAAGCTGCACGGCACTACATTAGTACTAGTGACGCACGATGAAGCACTGGCTGCGAAATGTCAGCACGTTTTGCAAATTGAAGCGGGGCAATTAGTTAAAAATACCAATGAGGCTGTGGCGAATGTGGGCTAAATTAGCATTAAAATTATTTAGCCGTGAGTTTCGCCGTGGTGAACTTACGGTGATCTGTGCGGCAATATCGCTTGCGGTATTAACGGTTTTAACACTTTCTATGGTAACGGATCGTATAGGGCAAAGCATCGCGCAAAAAAGCAGTGCCTTTATTGCCGCGGATCGCGTGCTGGCAAGTAACCATGAATTACCAGATGAGTATTTAACAAAAGCAAGCGAATACAACTTAGAAACCGCACAGCTCACTTACTTTGATACTATGCTGTTTGCTAATGACGAAATGCAATTGAGTTCAGTTAAAGCGGTATCGGATCATTACCCACTTAAGGGCGAATTAAAAGTTAAAAGTAGCTTAACCGGTGAGGTTGAAGTTGCCACGCAGGGGCCATCGGTTGGTAATGTGTGGTTTAGTGAATCGGTATTTTATGCATTAAATGTCAAAGTGGGTGATACGGTTGAACTCGGTGCTGCGCAATTTCATATCGAAAAAGTACTGGTTGAAGAGCCAGATGCACCATTTAATATTTTTTCGAGTAGTCGCCGTGTACTTTTAAATAACCAAGATGTAGCAAAAACCGAAGTTATTCAACCTGGCAGCCGTGTTTTTTACCGTCAATTGTATGCTGGTGATGAGAGCGAGATCAGCGATTTTTATGCGTGGCTAAAACCTCAAATGAAAGAAAATCAGCAGTGGTATGGCGTAAAAGACCGACAATCGCCGATAGCTAATAGTTTAAACCGTGCCGAAAGCTTTTTATTACTGGCTGGTTTATTGGGGATTATTTTAGCTGCCGTGGCAATTGCTGTCTCTGCTAAACGCTATTGTGAACGCCAGTATGATCCCGTTGCGATGATGAAAACGTTAGGTGGCAGCCGCGCAATGATCCGTAAAATTTACTTACTGCATTTATCATTGGTATGTGGTTTATCGGTGATCCTAGGCTTAGCCATTGGTTACGGTTTACAAGAAATTGCCACTGGCTATTTGGCAAAATCAATGAATAACACTTTGCCTGCTGCGGGTTTAAAACCGTGGTTTGTAGCGATCTGCACCGGTGTGATTTGTGCGGTGATGTTTTCAATCAAGCCGTTATTAGATTTATTTGATATTCCGCCACTTAGAGTATTACGCCGTAATTTGGGCGATAAGCTGTTGGTGAGTAAAGTGCATTTAGGCATGTCGGCTGTGACGGTATTTTTACTCATGTGGTTATTTAGTAATAACTTAAAAATCACCGCTATTTTATTTGTTTCAACGCTGGTTTTAATTGCCATACTATTTTTGCTATCACGAATCATCTTTGGTGGCGGGCGTAAGTTAGGGCTGCGCCCTGGTAGCAGTTGGTCGCTTGCGATTGCCTCTATTCAAAAACGGGCTAATGCTAATGCGGTGCAGTTGATCAGCTTTTCACTTGCTATAAAATTGTTGTTATTTTTAGTGGTACTTAAAAACGATATGATCGCTGATTGGCAATCGCAATTACCAAGTGATGCGCCAAATGCCTTTTTGGTGAATATTACAGAAACTGAATTACCCGATGTTAATGCGTTTTTAGAACAAAAGAATATTCAAGTGTCTGATTTTTATCCGACAGTTCGTGGTCGTGTCAATGCGGTAAACGGTGAGCTGGTTGCCCGTGAAGTGTCGTTGCAAGATAATGAAAAGAAAGACGAAGAAGCCCGCTCTGGTATTGGTCGTGAGCTGAACCTTACTTGGCTTGAGCAAGCGCCTGCACAAAATGAGATCATTGCTGGCGAGTGGTTTGGCGATAATGCGACCGCTGAAGCGTCAGTGGAAGAGTCAATGCTCGAACGCTTAGATGTAAAACTGGGCGATACCTTGACCTTTTTAATTGGTGCGCAATCGTTTGATGCCAAAATTACCAGTGTTCGTAAAGTGAATTGGGCAACTTTAAAACCTAACTTCTTTATTATTTTAAGCCCTGATGTTTTAGCTGATTTTCCGGCGACTTATATTTCATCGGTACGAATTAATGATGAGCAAAAACGCGACTTTAGCCAGTTATTACGCAGTTACCCAACCATTAATGCCATAGATGTTGAGAGCTTTGTAAAACAAATTCGCTCGACTATTTCGCAAGTGTCATTAGCTATTGGCTTTGTACTAGCGATAGTGGTGATGTGTGGTGGCTTAGTATTGATTTCCCAAGTGCAAGCAAGCTTGGGCGAGCGGATGCAAGAAATTGTGATATTGCGTACTTTAGGTGCCAAAGGGCGATTAATAAAAAATGCGACCTTGTATGAATTTTTATTGCTTGGCAGCGCTGCGGGTTTTGTTGCTGCGCTGGTCAGCGATGTGGCGTTATTAATAGTGCAACGTGAGATGTTTGACTTAGCAGGTAAGCTGCACCCACATATTTGGCTGATTGGGCCAATTGTCGGTGGCGTGTTTGTGGCATCACTCGGTTACTTTATGATAGCCAGAACCATGCGCAAAAATACCCAAGGATTGCTGCGCTCTTTAGCGTAAAATTCTAATAATTAACTAAGCCCGTTGTTACGGGCTTTTTTATGCTAATAATGCACTGGTAATTTATACAGTGCTCTGGCATTATTACTGCAATTAACTATTTACACTGATTGGGCAAGTATTGGCTATTATTTTAGGGATTGATCCTGGCTCACGATTAACGGGTTATGGGGTGATTACCCATCAAGGGGCTAAATTTACTTATTTAGGCAGTGGCTGTATTAAATTAGCCGATCACGAGTTTCCTATTCGATTAAAAATGATTTACCAAGGGATCAGTCAACTAATCGAACAATTCTCTCCCGATCATTTTGCCATTGAAAAAGTGTTTATGGCGCATAATCCCGATTCAGCATTAAAACTAGGCCAAGCCCGTGGCGCGGCAATTGTTGGTGCGGCAATGGCAGATATTCCTGTTTTTGAATATTCCGCCCGGCAAATAAAACAAGCTGTAGTTGGCAACGGTGGCGCAGATAAAACACAAGTACAGCACATGGTTAAAAATATTTTAAAATTACCGGGCACACCACAGGCGGATGCTGCCGATGCACTCGCAATTGCAATATGCCATGCGCATTCAGATCAAAATTTAATAAAACTAGCGGGCAGTGCCAGTAAAACCGTTAGAGGACGATTAAGGAAATAACATGATAGGTCGCTTAAATGGCATTTTAGTCGAAAAACAACCGCCTGAAATCTTGCTTGAAGTAAGTGGGGTTGGCTATGAAGTAAATATGCCAATGACCTGCTTTTATGATTTGCCAAATATTGGTGAACAGGCCATTGTATATACGCACTTTGTGGTAAGAGAAGACGCACAGTTATTGTTTGGTTTTAATAATAAAACTGAACGGGCATTATTTAGAGAATTACTCAAAGCCAATGGTGTAGGGCCTAAACTCGGATTAGCTATCTTATCTGGGATGTCGGCTAAGCAATTTGTTAGCTGCGTTAATAATGAAGATGCCACCAGTTTAGTTAAACTACCGGGAGTGGGTAAAAAAACCGCTGAGCGTTTAGTGCTAGAAATGAAAGACCGATTAAAAGATTGGGGTAATGACTTATTCACACCATTTAGTGATAATGCCGTTATTGAGCCTGCCTCAGACGCATTGATCGCAAATAATGCTGCGGACGATGCTGTCTCTGCGTTGGTGTCGTTAGGTTATAAATTGGCGCAAGCACAAAAAACAGTAAAATCAGTGGCCAAGCCTGATATGTCTACAGAGGTTCTTATAAAAGAATCTTTAAAATCAATGTTGTGAGTAAACCATGATTGAAGCGGATCGTTTAATTGATGCGACGGAGCAAAGTAATGAAGATGTTGTTGATCGTGCGATTAGACCAAAACTATTAGCCGATTACACCGGTCAGCCCCATGTTAAACAACAGATGGAAATATTTATAGAAGCGGCGCGCACCCGCGGTGAAGCACTTGATCATCTATTAATATTTGGCCCGCCGGGTTTGGGTAAAACCACATTAGCCAATATTGTCGCGAACGAGCTAAATGTAAGTATCAAGACCACATCAGGTCCAGTGCTTGAAAAAGCAGGGGACTTAGCGGCACTGCTAACTAACCTTGAAGAAGGTGATGTACTGTTTATTGACGAAATACACAGGTTAAGCCCGCAAGTAGAAGAAATCTTATATCCAGCAATGGAAGATTACCAACTCGATTTAATGATTGGAGAAGGCCCCGCTGCGCGTTCGATTAAGCTCGATTTACCGGCTTTTACGCTAATTGGGGCAACCACCCGCGCAGGGTCATTAACGTCACCACTTAGAGATCGTTTTGGTATTGTGCAGCGTTTAGAGTTTTACTCTGTTGCTGATCTGTCAACCATAGTAGGGCGCTCAGCGCATTATTTAAATTTACAAATGTGTGATGATGGCGCCGTTGAAATAGCTAAACGCTCTCGTGGTACTCCACGTATTGCAAATCGCTTATTGCGCCGAGTGCGAGATTATACGCAAGTTAAATCAGATGGTACTGTTAATGCCGAAGTGGCAGAGCTGGCACTTAACATGATTGATGTAGATAAAAGCGGTTTTGATTACATGGACCGTAAATACTTGCTTGCAATCATAGAAAAATTTATGGGTGGCCCGGTTGGTTTAGATAATCTTGCAGCTGCTATTGGTGAAGAAAAAGAAACGATTGAAGATGTGATTGAGCCTTATTTAATTCAACAAGGCTTTATCCAGCGTACTCCTCGCGGGCGTATTGTCTCTGATAACGCCTACCATCACTTTGGTTTGTTACCCAAACAACAATAAAGTATATTTTTTTGCAGCTATATACTCAAATATGGCTGCAAATTATCCTCTGCAAATAACTCAACAGTTCTTTTTTAACCACTTAGCGCCTATCTACCTAAGCGTTTAGCTATTATAATTCACATGCTGTTAAGTTTGTAAACGATATTGTATGCCCCATATCGCGGTGCTTTACTTTATTTTTAGGCAAAAAAAAGCCCGCATAAGAATGCGGGCAAACAACAAGTTGAAGGAAGTAATCCAGGGAACACAGCTTAAATTCTTCGAGTTTTATCAAGAGGACTTTAAGCTTAGCAATACGAAAAATCAGAATCATATTGCAAAGAACTGGGCTTAATGAAGTATTCATTACTGCGCTAGCTCGGTATGGGGGAATAATACGCAATTGTTGTTTTTTGTTCAAACTAGAAAAATTTAATTTTCAGATTAAAAAAACTAATAGCTAGGCTTTTATGATTGTATTTTTTTTGTTCATAAAATTCACAACAAGTTATTAGTTTGTTGAATTTATGAAATTTTATTTGTGTGGTTGGTTTTTAAACAGATTAGTTAAACTGTCCTGTCTGTAGTTTAAAATGTTGCTTTTGCTTGGTTATGCATTGATTGTGAATAAACAAGGTGTTTTACATGGTTTTTGTTTATAAATACGCACTGGGCGATAATGTTGACATAAGCCGCTATGAATAGAGATTTAAGTGTCTTGGTTTTTTAGCTTAACAAAAAAGCTGCAGACCTGCTTTTCAACGTTTTTTGTTGCTAATTCACAGCAATAGCGTTGTCAGCAAGGATCTGAATCGATACACTAGTTGCAACTTTTGGCCAACCCTTTGGTCAGATACCTAGCGTAAAAAGAAATGGTATTTTTACAAGAAATCTTATTAGGAGTTTAATGTGGGTTCAGGGCTTAATTTTTTAGATTTAATTCTAGAAGCAAGTTTTCTTGTGCAGTTGGTAATGCTGGCGCTGGTAGCTATGTCAGTTATGTCATGGGCAATTATTTTTCAACGTAAGAAAGCGATTTCTGAGGCGTTAACAAATGCTAAGCGCTTTGAACAAAAATTTTGGTCTGGTATTGATTTAAGTAAACTTTACAACGAAATTTCATCACGCAGTGGTAACTCAAGCGGTATAGAAGCATTATTTATTGCTGGCTTTAAAGAATTTGCCCGTCATAAAAAAACGTCGTTTCAAAGTGCGAGTATTGTTATGGAAGGTACACATCGTTCAATGCGTGTGGCTTTATCTCGTGAAATTGAAAAACTAGAATCGAGTTTATCGTTTTTAGCAACCGTTGGCTCTATTAGTCCTTATATCGGCTTATTTGGTACTGTTTGGGGGATCATGAACGCCTTTATAGCGCTTGGTGAAGTAAAACAAGCTACATTACAGATGGTTGCACCTGGTATCGCAGAAGCCTTGATTGCAACAGCAATGGGTCTATTTGCAGCAATTCCAGCGGTAATCGCCTATAACCGTTTTGCTAATAAAGTTGAAAAGCTGGAATCACACTACATTAACTTTATGGAAGAGTTTGCAAATATTTTACACCGTCAAGCAGCTACACAAATAGAGGCAAAAGCGAATGTATCAGCGTAAGAAACGTCGTCCTGTTGCAGAGATTAACGTAGTTCCTTATATAGATGTAATGTTGGTATTGTTGATCATCTTTATGGCGACAGCGCCGTTGATCACACATGGTGTTAAAGTTGATTTACCAAAAATGGAAGAATCAGATTTAGTTGATACAAAAGATACGCCGCCAATTATTGCTTCTATCGACGCACAAGGTAAGTACTATGTCAGTATTGGTACTGATCCTGAAGAGCCAATCGAAGCATTAGATGTTGCAGCTGTGATCAAATTGCAACTAATGAAAAACCCAGAAACCCCAGTGATGATCAAAGGTTCAGGCAAAGTATCGTACCAAGAAGTATTGTTACTGATGGACTTTTTGAAAAATGCGGGTGTGCCTTCGGTGGGATTAATGACTGAATCATTTGAAGGAAGTAAAGGTTAATATGCGTGCTTCAATAATAAAATCAGTGTTGTTGCACCTTGCGATTATTGGCGTGTTGGTTGGTACAGCAAATTTTCACACATCTTCGCCAACAGTGATGGAAGTGACGTTAAATACTGCCATGCCAGAGGCAGAAAATGCGGTTTCAGCGGTGACTGTTGACCAAAAAATGGTTGAACAAAAAATTGCTGAGTTAAAACGTAAAGAAGATGACAAAAAACGTGCTGAAGATAAACGTATTCGGGATTTAGAGCGTCGTGCGTCAGATGCACGTAAACAACGTGAAGCAGAAGACCGCCGCATTAAAAAGCTAGAGCAAGAGCGTCGCGCGAAAGAGAAAGAAACAGCACAAGCCCAAGCACAGGCTAAAAAAGCCCGTGAAATTGAACAAAAAGAACGTGAAAAAGCACAGCAAGCTGAAAAGCAAAAAGAGCAAGCAGAACTCGCTGCTAAAGCTGCGGCTGAAAAACGTAAAGCGGAAGAAGAGGCTTTAAAGAAAGCTGCAGACGAGCGCAAACGTGAAGAATTAGCCGCTAAAAAGCGTGCAGAAGCCGCGGAAGAAGCGCGTCAAAAAGCATTGCAAGAACAAATGCTGCAAGAGCAGCTAGCTTCAGAGCAAGCTGCACGCAATAAAGTTCGCCAACAGCAGGTAGGCACTGAGGTTGATAAATACAAAGCATTAATAATGGCGCGTATTCAGCAAAATTTATTAATTGATGAAAAAATGAAAAATCAACAATGTCGTGTCAATATACGTCTAGGTTTTAATGGCTTGGTAACGCAGGTGCAATCTTTAGGCGGAGATAAGTTAGTATGTGAAGCGGCACTTAGAGCGGTTCGTATGGCTGATACACTGCCGGTTTCTAAAGATAAAGATGTGTTTGAGCAATTAAAAAATATTAACTTAACAATTAAGCCACAATTTTAAAGGAATGGTATGTTCAACAAGTTGAAAACAGTTTGTTTAATTTTCGTTTTAGGCTTTACCAGTGTTGCTAATGCAGCACTTGAAATAGTCATAACCGAAGGCATTGATGGCGCGCGACCAATTGCGATCGTGCCATTTAAATATAAAGGTGTGGGGCCAATCCCACAAAAGCTTAGTGATGTGATTGCAGCAGATTTAATGCGCAGCGGTAAATTCAAACCAATCGGCGTTAATGAAATGCCGCAGTTACCTAGCAAAGATGCAGACGTAGACTATGCTGCATGGGTAAATAAAGGCGTTGAAGCTATTTTAGTGGGTGAAGTTGAGCAGCAAACTGATGGCCGTTACTTAGTTCGTTATGAGTTGGTTGATGTTATTCGCGGTCAAATCACTGGTGGTGAAACGCAAATGATGAGCAACGGTAAACTAATTAAAAACCAAGATCATATCCAAGAAGCGCGCGAAAGTGTGATCAGTGATACTGGTTTTAGACGATATGCACATCGCATCAGTGATGTTATTTATGAAAAACTCACCGGTGAACGTGGCGCATTTTTAACTAAAATTGCTTATGTAATAGTGCGTGATGATGAACCAAAGCCTTATCAGCTAGTAGTCGCTGATTACGATGGGTTTAATGAACAGGTTTTATTGCGTTCACAAGAACCACTTATGTCACCAGCATGGTCACCAGATGGAACTAAGCTTGCGTATGTGACCTTTGAAAATCGTCAAAGCCAAATTTATATCCAAGACTTATATACTGGTAAGCGTGAGCTTATCACTAGCCATCAGGGTATTAATGGCGCGCCACAATTTTCGCCAGACGGTAAAAAATTATTGTTAGTATTGTCAAAAGACAGAAACGGTGCAACAGAAGTGTATATGCTAGACTTAGCAACACGTAAGGAAACTCGTTTAACTAACCACCGTAGTATAGATACTGAGCCGTCATGGCATCCGAATGGTCAGGATATCGTGTTTACCTCTGAAAGGGGTGGTAATGCTCAGATTTATAAGTTAAATTTACAAACAGGTAGGTCACAACGCATGACCTTTGATGGTGATATGAATCTTGCAGGTTCAATTACCCCTGACGGCAAAGAATTAGTGATGGTTAACCGTACCAACGGGCAGTACCATCTCGCTAAGAAAGAGCTGGCTACAGGCGCATTCCAAGTATTAACACGAACGCGCCTAGATGAATCACCGAGCATAGCGCCAAACGGCTCGATGATCATTTATAGCACGCTTCATAATAATAAGCAGGTACTAGCGCTAGTATCAATGGACGGTCGCTTTAAAGCACGGTTACCTGTGCTAAATGGACAAGTAAAGGCACCCGCGTGGTCGCCTTATTTACAGTAATATTTGCTGGTTTACTCAATATAGGAATCTACTAAATGCAACTTAATAAAATACTTAAAGGCCTGCTAATTGCTGTGCCAGTTATGACACTAGCAGCTTGTAGCTCATCTTCGGATATCGATGAAGGTGCAGCAAATCAATCAAATCAAGCAACTGTTGAGCAAACAACAGATAATGATGCAGTTGAAGTTACAACATTAACACCAGAGCAACAAGCACAAGAAGAGCTTCGTCAGAAGTACGACGAATTGCGTCAAGAGCAAGTTATTTACTTTGGTTTTGACGCTGCGGTTATTCAAGGTCAGTACGGCGAATTACTTCGTGCACACGCTGAGTTTTTAGTTAAAAACCCATCAGTTAAAGTATTAATTGAAGGTCATGCCGATGAGCGTGGCACACCTGAGTACAATATTGCACTGGGTGAGCACCGTGGCCAAGCAGTTGAAAAATACCTACAAAGCTTAGGTGTTTCAGCAAGCCAAATGTCAGTAGTGAGCTATGGTGAAGAGAAGCCAATGGTTAAATCACGCACTGAATCTGCTTTCGCTAAAAACCGCCGTGCGGTACTAGTTTACTAAGATTAGAGACATTATGAAGCCGAAAATTATTTTGGCAGCCATGATATTGAGCGGGAGCACCCAAATTTGGGCTGCTCCCGCTCCTGTTTCAGAAGCTGCGAGTTCACAATCAAGTATCGAAAAACGCCTTGCTGCCCTTGAGAGCATGATGCAGTCGCGCAACTTACTGCAAGTTGAGTTACAGCAACAGTTAAATAGGCTGCAAGATGAAGTGAGTCAAGTTCGCGGGATCACCGAAGAACAAACCTACAAACTCGAAAAAGTGCTACAACGTCAGCGCGAGCTTTATCAAGAAATTGAAAATCGCGTTAGCCAAGCTTATTCGCAGCCTAGTGCATCAAGCGCTGCTCAGTATGCTGAGCCTGTTGCACAACAAGCTATTAGTTCAGACTTGTCTGAGAATGAAGCTTACGAGCGCGCAGTGGCATTAATAATGAAAGACAAGCGCTATGATCAGGCCATTCCAGAGTTTCAAACGTTCTTAACCACGTATCCAAACTCTGTGTATGCATCGAACGCTCATTATTGGTTGGGGCAATTGCTAACGATTAAAAATGACCCCGTGAAAGCGTCGGATCACTTTAAAGTTGTGGTAAATGAATTTCCAAATTCAAATAAGCGCCCTGATGCAATGTTAAAACTGGGTACCTTGTTACAAGAACAAGGTTTAGCTGAACAAGCGTTAAAAACCTTTAATGATTTGATCAATCAATACCCAAGTACAACTGCTGCAAAATTGGCCACTGATCGCATTGCAAAAATGTAGAATCAGCTTGATTAGACTGCTTTTTGTCATAAGCGGTCTAAAATTGGTCAACTAGACATAAAAACTTAAAAAAAGAGACATTTTCTGTTGCACTCATTTTTTAAATAAGTATTATAAGCGCCCGCAGCAAACGAATGGTTCAACCACTCAAATTGCGGCAAAAAGAGCGGGTCATTAGCTCAGTTGGTAGAGCAGTGGACTTTTAATCCATTGGTCGATGGTTCAAGTCCATCATGACCCACCATTCTTTATTTGGCTTTATGTTAACAATTGAATGGTCTTTTATCGACGGATTTACGTAAGTACTTAGGTACACCAGAGCGGGTCATTAGCTCAGTTGGTAGAGCAGTGGACTTTTAATCCATTGGTCGATGGTTCAAGTCCATCATGACCCACCATTCTTTATCAAGTAATGAATGGTTTCAATCGGCGGATTTACGCAACGCTT
This sequence comes from Pseudoalteromonas sp. KG3, assembly GCF_030436385.1. Classification (NCBI taxonomy): domain Bacteria; kingdom Pseudomonadati; phylum Pseudomonadota; class Gammaproteobacteria; order Alteromonadales; family Pseudoalteromonadaceae; genus Pseudoalteromonas; species Pseudoalteromonas sp. KG3. The sequence continues at coordinate 777,584 of NZ_CP098523.1, read as the reverse complement.
TTATAAGCACCAGAGCGGGTCATTAGCTCAGTTGGTAGAGCAGTGGACTTTTAATCCATTGGTCGATGGTTCAAGTCCATCATGACCCACCATTCTTTATTCAAGTAATGAATGGTTTCAATCGGCGGATTTACGCAGCTTTCATAAGCACCAGAGCGGGTCATTAGCTCAGTTGGTAGAGCAGTGGACTTTTAATCCATTGGTCGATGGTTCAAGTCCATCATGACCCACCATTCTTTATTCAAGTAATAACGAATGGTTTAATCGGCGGATTTACGCAGCGTGTTGTAAGCACCAGAGCGGGTCATTAGCTCAGTTGGTAGAGCAGTGGACTTTTAATCCATTGGTCGATGGTTCAAGTCCATCATGACCCACCATTCTTTATTCGAGTAATGAATGGTTTCAATCGGCGGATTTACGCAACGCTTTTATAAGCACTAGAGCGGGTCATTAGCTCAGTTGGTAGAGCAGTGGACTTTTAATCCATTGGTCGATGGTTCAAGTCCATCATGACCCACCATTCTTTATTCGAGTAATGAATGGTTTCAATCGGCGGATTTACGCAACGCTTTTATAAGCACTAGAGCGGGTCATTAGCTCAGTTGGTAGAGCAGTGGACTTTTAATCCATTGGTCGATGGTTCAAGTCCATCATGACCCACCATTCTTTATTCGAGTAATGAATGGTTTCAATCGGCGGATTTACGCAACGCTTTTATAAGCACTAGAGCGGGTCATTAGCTCAGTTGGTAGAGCAGTGGACTTTTAATCCATTGGTCGATGGTTCAAGTCCATCATGACCCACCATTCTTTATTCAAGTAATAACGAATGGTTTAATCGGCGGATTTACGCAGCTTTCATAAGCACCAGAGCGGGTCATTAGCTCAGTTGGTAGAGCAGTGGACTTTTAATCCATTGGTCGATGGTTCAAGTCCATCATGACCCACCATTTTGGTATCTTTGCATTAGATTAAATCTAACCGTTTGTTTTGTTAAACCTTACTCTCCTGATATTCGAAATTCTCACTCTTCATAGTCAATTAGCTAATAGCTAAAATATAAATACGTTAATCAAATTGGTAATGTATCAATCGTGTTAAGTGACTAACGCAGCTAACGCTTTATTTAGCCCGCTAGGATGGTTTAATATTTAAGTCGATTGGTATTTATGCACACTACTGTTATTTAGTTTTATATTCTCGTATAATTCGCCCCATAATTGCACTGTAGATTAAGTGGTCGAGAAATGAGTTTAGCTCAAACTATTATGCCTGAAGGTTATATCTTTCCTCCTAAACCAGCTCCATTGAATAATGATGAGCAAGCGCAATACAAAGCACGTATCAAACAATTATTGATTGATAAAAATGCCGTATTGGTTGCCCATTATTACACTGATCCTGAAATTCAAGCGCTTGCTGAAGAAACAGGCGGCTGCGTTGCCGACTCGTTAGAAATGGCACGCTTTGGCGCAAAGCACGATGCTGACATGATCATTGTCGCGGGCGTACGTTTTATGGGTGAAACAGCTAAAATATTAACCCCGAACAAAACCGTGGTTATGCCAACGCTTGAAGCAACCTGTTCGCTTGATATTGGTTGCCCAATTGAAGAGTTCTCAGCATTTTGTGATCAGCACCCTGATCGTAAAGTGGTTGTGTATGCCAATACCTCGACTGCTGTTAAAGCACGCGCAGATTGGATCGTAACCTCATCGTGTGCGCTTGAGATTGTTGAGCATCTTGATGAAATGGGCGAAAAAATCATTTGGGGCCCAGACAAACACTTAGGTGCCTATATTCAAAAGAATACCGGCGCCGACATGATCATGTGGAATGGCGCATGTATCGTGCATGACGAGTTTAAAACCAAAGCGTTAAAAGACATGAAAGCGCTGTATCCAGATGCGGGCGTATTAGTACACCCAGAATCACCAGCAGAGATTGTTGCGTTAGCGGATGCGGTAGGGTCAACTAGTCAATTGATCAAAGCAGCGCAAACAATGGCTAATCAAAAGTTTATTGTTGCCACCGATCGCGGCATTTTTTATAAAATGCAGCAGCTTTGTCCTGATAAAGAATTTGTTGCCGCACCAACTGCAGGTGAAGGCGCAACGTGTAAGAGTTGCGCGCACTGCCCGTGGATGGCAATGAACGGCCTCAAAGCGATTGAGGAAGCGTTATTAGATGCAACTGGCAAGGAAGTGTTTGTAGATATGGACCTTCGTGAAGGCGCACTCAAGTCGCTTAATCGTATGCTCGATTTCTCAGCGTCACTACAACGCTAAACTAAGTTATAAAGATAAGGCCGCTGATACTGCTATCAGCGGCCTTTTTTGTTTGTTTACTAGGCAGTTAACAGGCAAAAGGGAAAAACACCTTGCACCACAGGGCGTGATTTCATACTATTACGCCGCGTTATACATTAACGCCTGCGGTGAGGTGGCTGAGTGGCTGAAGGCGCACGCCTGGAAAGTGTGTTTAGGTTAATCCCTAACGAGGGTTCGAATCCCTCCCTCACCGCCATTATTTAATATTAAGACGTCTCATGACGTCTTTTTTTGTGCCTTCAGTAAAGTTAAATCAATATGTTAGCGTCTTTTCGGGTCCTATGGCATCCCATCCAAGCGCAGAGTTTTAGTATACCTTCTGGTATCCCAGCTAAAATGTGCCATACTCAGGTATACTATAAATAGTTAAAGTGTGACCTAATGGCAAGAAGTGTAAAGCAACTTACTGATACTGAAATTAAAAAGTCCAAACCAAAAGAAAAAGACTATGTTCTTTCTGATGGTAATGGGCTGCAATTAAGGGTGCGCAGTACAGGCGCTAAAACGTGGAACTTTAATTATTATCATCCAATTATTAAAAGTAAGCGTATTAACATGGGGCTTGGTAAGTACCCTGATATTTCTATTGTTAATGCTAGGAAGCTCGCGCAGGAAGCTCGAGAACTAGTTGCTTTAGGCACTGATCCTAAAGAATGCCGAGATGCAACCCTTGCTCACAAACGAGCAGAGGAAGAGTTAACACTCAATAAAGTAGCTTTAGAGTGGTTTGAAGTGAAAAAGCCAGATTTTACCAAAGCCCATGGTGAAGATATTTGGCGATCGTTAAATAACCATATACTGCCGGTTATTGGTAAATATCCAATTGGCAAAATTAATGCACCACAAGTCATAAAAATTTTAAGGCCTATAGAGGCTAAAGGTACTCTAGAAACAGTTAAGCGTTTGAGCCAACGATTAAACCAAGTGATGACCTATGCAGTTAATAGTGGTTATATTCAAGCGAATCCCCTTGCTGGAATAAAAGAAACATTTAAAAAGCCACAAAAGCAAAACATGCCTTCGTTAAAACCAGAAGAGCTGCCTGAATTGATGCAAACGCTTGCAACGGCGTCAATTAAACGAGTAACTCGTTTTTTGATTGAATGGCAGTTACATACTCTTACCCGCCCAGGTGAAGCGGCAGGTACTCGTTGGGATGAAGTTGATTTTGAGAATAAACTTTGGATTATTCCAGCTGAACGTATGAAAAAGCGCAGAGAGCATGCCATTCCTCTATCAAAGCAAGCTATAGAGTTATTAGAAGCTATAAAACCAATTTCAGGGCATCGAGACTTTGTTTTTCCGTCAGACAGAAACCCGAGAACTCATATCAACAATGAGACAGCTAATATGGCTCTAAAACGCATGGGGTTTGAGGGCCGTTTAGTAAGCCATGGCTTACGTTCGCTTGGAAGTACAACATTAAACGAGCATGAGTTTAATCCCGATATAATAGAAGCCGCACTGGCACATGTAGATAAAAACCAGGTTCGTTCTGCTTATAATAGAGCTGAATATATAGAAAAACGGAGAGAGCTAATGAATTGGTGGAGCGACCATATAGACAAAGCATCTCTAGGGTCTTTATCTGTATCGTTTACAAAGCATCTATCGAAGGTAGGTTAATAGACATAACTCATTTAGCTAAACAACAGTTGTTTCTCGAAATTTAAATGATGTTAGTTGGCACACGGTTTGTAATTTATTGCTAGACATAATTTTTATCGCGACATAGACTGAGTTTAGAAAAAGGATTTTACAAGGATGTTCATTGATGAACACTTTATTTATACCCCCTAAAAATGTAATAACTGCAGAGCAACCTGCTCGTTTTAAAAGTGTATTAGCTTACAAATCAACATTTTCAGTGTTTTGCCCTTATCCATAGTTATTAATTAATTTTAATGGTGGGCTTATTCATGCCTGAAAACATCATAATTTATAAAGGAATAATTCGATGTTTATACAAAACCTCAATAAAGCTCAGCAAGAAATACTTCTTAAGTTAGCAAATGATTTAATGATCTCTGATGGTGTCATAGATCAGAGCGAAGAAGAATTGATTAGCTTTATTAAATCTCAGTGTACTGAAGATGTATCTGAATTAGAAATCTTCAATCTAAGCGAAATCAAAGATGTCTTTGACAGTAAAAAAGCCAAAGTCTCGATGTTACTTGAGCTTATTGGACTAGCTCACGCTGATGGTGATTACGGTCAAGAAGAAAAGGTTTTTATCAATGAAATAGCTTCAGTACTAAACATAAATGAAGCTAATTTAAATGAGTTGGAAAATTGGGTTAGACGTCAACTCGATTTGGTGAACGACTCAGTTATGTTCATGGAGGAATAACTATGCCATTACCTTTATTTTTAGCAGGTGCAGCTATTATAGCTGGTGGTTACGGAGTTAAAAAAGGGCTAGATGCTAAGTCTGACTATGATGAAGCTGATAGCATTAATAAGAGAGCTAGAAATATATTTGATGATGCAGAAAGTTCTTTAAACTCAAAGCGTGAACAAGCAAATAGCTCAATGTTGGCTTTAGGAAGGACAAAATTTGATATATATGAGAATTCACTATTAAGTTTCGTTAAAAGCTTTAGTCAAATTAAAAATATTAACTTTAATGACAGTGATATAAAAGGTCTAGAGTCATTACCGGGTGTGGATAAAGCTGATTTAGAAAGTTTAAGCAGTTCAGTATTATCAACTCATGATGTTTTGTCAGGAGGTGTTACAGCTCTTGGTACTGGTGGATTAGCTGGTTTGGCTGCATATGGTGGGGTTGGTTTCTTAGGCACTGCATCAACAGGTACCGCAATAGGGTCGTTAACCGGTGTAGCAGCTACTAATGCTACTTTAGCTTGGTTAGGTGGTGGTTCATTAGCTGCAGGTGGCTACGGTATGGCAGGTGGTGCTGTTGTACTGGGTGGCTTAGTTGCTGGTCCGGTATTAGCTGTTGGCGGTATGATGCTCGCTTCTAAAGCTGAAAGCGCAAAAATTGATGCTTATTCAAACCGTGATAAAGCGCTACTAGCGGCTGAACAGATGAAAACAGCTGAAGTAGTAACTGAAGGTATTCATCGTCGTTTTGAAGAAGTTAATGATGTACTCCTACGATTAAATAACTTCTTTACGCCTATGCTAAAAGAGTTTTGTGCCCTAGTAGAGCGAAATATTGATTATTCAAGTTACGCAGACAATGATAAAAAACTAGTTTTTAAGGTAGCTGCTACAGCAAAAAGTATAAAGAACTTACTTGAAGTTGTAATAATTAATGAAGATGGCAGCTTAACAAGTCAATCAAACAATATTGCAAGCTTTGGAACGGCTCTTATTGAAGGAGATCATCCAGAACTAGCAAGTTTAGAATCAAACATTGAACACGTTGATTTAAAGAAAGAGCCTGAACCTAAAAAGGATTTAGAGCACTATATTCGTGAGGTAAGTAGTCATATTGATGATCAAAAGTGGGTATATGCTTTATCACACGGTAAAAAGCTTAGAGATAAAACCGCAGCAGCTGTAAAATCGTATGCTCATGAAGACTATGAAGTTGATAGTGACTATAAGAGTGAGCCTTATGGTTTATTAGTGCTTATTGATACAACTCTTTTTGGTAGTGCCAAAGATGGTTTTTTCATAACTGACACGCATATTTATGGCAAGCCTTCTTACAATGATCGATTTAGCATTGAGATTAAGAAAATTAAATCAATAAGGGTTGATGAAGATAACAGAGAGTTGGCCATAAATGGTGACTATTATGGCTATACACATACTGAAATTACTCCAGCGATAAAATTGATTGTGAACGCAATTAAAAAATATTTAGAGCAATTCAAGTAAGCTACTATGAGAGGGGGGGGGTATAAACCTCCCCCAAATCTTTTTAAATACATTATCAATTAATAAGCTGCTTATGGACAATACAAACTCTTCAGCGTCTATTTTGGGTGGGATTTACTCTCAACATTTAACGCAAGAAATAACAGAGCGAACATATCGGATATTTGATGATGCAAATCAGCTATCTCAGTTTGCATCTAAATGGAAAAATGTAGCTGCTGATAAGTCTCAAGGTCATATGTTTGAGCAGTTAGAGACATTAAAATTTAACTTTGATGCCTTAAAAAAAGATAGCGACTTATATGCTAAAACCACTGCTAGTATGGGTTTACCTACAGATCCAGTTGACATTATAATTTCTAACGGTAAAAAAACGATTCGAGAGATACAGGCAAAGTCTTGTAACAGCGCTGCGAGAAGTGCATTTGCATTATCCCAAGAAAAATACGATGAAATGCTACGCTTGGCCCCAAGTGATCAACACAGCAAAATAGAAGAGTTATTAAAACAAAGAATAGAAAAAGGTACGCTCAAAGCAGAAGAGTATGAACAGACACTCCGGAATCTAAAAAAGTCATTACAGCATGACAATATTGCTTCAGAGGGAACAACCTACCAAGAAGCACTAGATGCAACAAATAAAGAACAAGCAGATAAAATTGCTAACAACTATAAATTCAAATCAGCTCTTACTGATATGCACAAATCAGGTATGAAGGCAGGAGCTGTAGGGGCAGGTTTAACCGGAGGGATATCTTTATTAACAGAAGGTTACTCAGTAATAAAAGGTGAGAAAGATATTGCAGAAGCCTCTATAAATACAATAATTAATAGTGCAAAGGGTTTTGCAACCGGTTATACCGTTACGGCGATCAGTAAAGGTATCACGCATTCTTCCTCTCATTTCCTAGGCGAGCAATTAGCTAAAAGTATCACGAGATCATCTGCGCCTGTTGCAATCGCTGTTGGAGTAGTTAATACAAGTAAGCACATAGTATCTTATTTAAAAGGTGATATAGAACTAGAAGAGTTAACCGATAATATAAGTCATACAGCTATAACGGGTACTTCATCTTTTTATTATGGTGCGTTAGGCCAGTTAGCGATTCCAATTCCTGTAGTTGGCGCCTTAGTAGGGGCGGGGGTTGGTTATTTTATCGGAAATATGATCCATCAATCTGGTTTAGTTGCTTTAGGTGATAGTGCAGTAGTTAAGGTATCTAAAGAGCGCAGAGACCAAATACGCGCTATTTGTTTAGAAGCCATTCCGCAAATTCAAAAAAATAGAGCTGAGCTTCAAAGCTTACTTGATGAACACTTTGCAGAAAGAAAACATATATTTGACTCGACTTTTTTAGCTATGGATTTGGCGGTCAGTAATACAGAACCAGATCAGTATATAGATGCTTTAAATTCTTTAAATGAAAGATTTGACTGTGAGTTACCATTTCAAAACTTTGCCGAATTTGATCAATTAATGCAATCAGATCAGAGTTTTGATTTTTGATGGATTTCCCATGTACTAAATGCGGTAAATGCTGCTCAAACGTAAATTTATCACCTATTACCAGTTACCTGGATAGAGGTGATGGTACTTGTGAGCATTTTGATGATAATACCAAACACTGTAAAATTTACGACAATAGACCTGAAATTTGCCGAATAGAATTACAGTTCAATAAATACTATAAAGAAAGGTTCAGCTGGAACGAATTTATAGCAATAAATTTAGATGTGTGTGAAAAGCTACCTGAAAAGTAAATAAAATAGGGGAATTTAAATGGCTTTAACACAAATGCAAATTATTCAGTCTCTTGGTGATGCAATGAGTTGGTTAGAAAGGGAGTTGAGCTGGGATGTACCTCCAACTGAGCTTAGGCATTTAACTGGGAGAATAGGGGAGCTGTACGCAGCGCTTATAACAAATGGGCGTATGGCAACGGAGGTTAATCAGGCGGGCTACGATGTAGTATCAAGTACTGGTGAGCGTATATCAGTTAAAACAACAGGTAGAATGCATACAAGCGGCCATATAAGCTTTAATACAAACACGCTTGAATTAGTTGATCGTATTATTATTTTAAGAATCAATACAGACGAAATGCAGGTAGAAACTCTACTCGATGCGCCAGTTGAACAAGCTAGATTACTAATGAGCGATGCAGCAACGGGTAAAAGCTGTATTACAATGACTAAGTTGATAAATCCACCGGTTAAGCCACGTATTTTATTAAATGTAAAAGAAGCTATATGGCGTAATTACAAATTAATAGAGCTTGAAAACGGCACCATTGAAGTATTTTTAAATGATGAGCTTGTAACACCAAGTAAGCCTTACTTACGTGATATTGCTAAAGAGTTAGGGGTTTCAATTTTAAATAGCAACGGAAATCCAGTTAATACACGGCAATTAGGTTCTGTGTTGATTAAAGAATTGCTCAATTAATGAATCGCCCCGTGTTTGCCAGAGACTCAATAACTTGAGAAACTGGAACTATGAAAAAATCAAATCGCTATACATCAGAATTTCGTGAACGTGCAATTAGGCTTGTTACCACACAACAGCATGAATACCCTTCTCTTTGGGCTGCGCTAGTATCGATTTCAGATAAACTGGGATGTACCCCAGAAACACTTAGAGCATGGGTCAAGAAATCTCAAGCTCAACCGTCTAAACCCTCTTCTAATACGCAATCAACTGAAGAACGCCTTGCCGTCTTAGAGCGCGAGAATAAAGAGCTCAAGCGAACGAATGATATCCTGAGGCAAGCTGCCGCTTTTTTCGCCCAAGCGGAGCTCGACCGCAAACAGAAGTAATAGTGGATTTTATTGATGCTTGCAGAGAGCATTACGGTGTCGAGTCAATTTGCAAGGAATTGCCGATTGCACCATCAACGTATTATTCTCATAAACAGATACAAAGAGAGCCTGAGCGACTGTCTAACCGCAAAAAGCGTGATGCTGAGCTGATAATACTCATTCGCGAAGTGTGGGAGGATAATATGTCAGTTTATGGTGCAAGAAAAATATGGAAGCAGCTACAGCTTGACGACCATCAAGTCGCCCGCTGTACAGTCGAACGATTGATGCGAGTTATGGGAATTCAAGGTGTTCGTCGGGGTAAAGCACATAAGACAACGATACCTGACGAGCAACAAGATAAGCCACTTGATTTAGTTAATCGTCAATTTACTGCTGAGCAGCCAAATCAACTTTGGGTAGCTGACATCACCTATGTTGCCACATGGAGTGGGTTTGTTTATGTCGCTTTCGTGATAGATGTTTTTTCACGATACATTGTAGGTTGGCGTGTATCAACGACAATGCACACAGAGCTTATTCTTGATGCGTTAGAGCAAGCTATTTGGCATCGTGGCAACCCCGAAGGGTTAATTCACCACAGCGACAGAGGCAGCCAATATTTGTCTATACGATACACTGAGCGACTTGCTGAAGCTGGAATTCAAGCGTCTGTAGGCAGTGTGGGTGACTCTTATGACAATGCATTGGCTGAAACAATAAATGGATTATTTAAAACAGAGATTATTCGCAGAAATGGCCCGTGGAAGAATGTTGATGCTGTTGAATACGCAACATTAGAGTGGGTCAATTGGTTTAATAATCAACGCTTATTATCTTCAATTGGGTATATTTCACCAGCTCAATATGAAACAGACTACTATGATAATTTAAACGAGTCAGGTAAAGTGGCCTGACTTAAACAAACTGGTCTCCGATGAACTCGGGGCGATTCATAATTACTAATATCATGGCTTTACTGAAGGTACATTAAAAGGTACATTGCTGTCTAAATTAATAAAATGAGGCAAGGAATATGAGCGATTTAGTAGAGTGTAGTGAGTGTAAATTAAAATTCGATTTGGATTAATACGATAATTGTCCTGATTGTGAAGATGATTTAATTGAGTGCGAAGTGTGTGAGCACAAGTTTAATTATAAACTCAAAAGCTGCCCTAACTGTGATGAAAACACAGTGCCAGAAGGTACTGAATGCGAGTTTTGCGAAAAGCCTGCAGTGTGTTATCTGCAAGATAACCCTGTTTGTGAAGACCACTTCCAAGTTTAACTAAGTCTCTGGCTCATAAATTTTAGGTAATGAGCCATTTAATTCAGCTTGAAAGTCATATATAAATAATATAGAAGTGCTTAGAAGAATAGCAATGAAACTATTAAATACCTACGATGATAGAGATGAAGCTGAAAAAGCTGTTTTACTAATAACTGGTGAAAAACGCCTAGCTAGTGAGCGTGACGGAACTGAAGTTATCTATAATCTCTTTGGTGAGGCTACCTGGGGTAACTTATATAAATTGAAAATGTTCAACTTACCTGAATTACAGAAACTAGTAGAGATGAAAAATAAAAATCAGCCCTTCGATCAACTTAGGTATAAAGAGATAATTTCAATGCTCAAATATGCAGCAAAGACCTTCGAACTAAAAATACCTGATCATTGGCTGTAGATTAACCTTAACCTTTGAAGCCTCGTAAATAATGCAGCTTCAAAGCTACAAGTATATTGAGTTATCAATAGCCCATTTCTGGGCCTCTTCTAATGATGAAAATCTTTCTGGATAGGCTTTATTACCTTTAATAATACCAAATTGCTTTGTGTCTTCATTTTCTAATATAAGAATGTCTGTGTCTGGCCAGCGGAAACCATTTTTGCCTGGAATCAACATTATAGTTGAACAGTCTTTTCCAACTTTTATCTCACCCTCATAATTATCGTGTATCAAAACATCGAGATATTTAATGTTTTTCTGACCACACATCTCGCAAACGCCATTACGAGTATCATTTTCTATATCTCTGACATGCACCCAGCCTGTATGTGGTACACCGGGTCTTCTCCAAATTGATCTACTCATGCTTATATAGTTAGATGTGTAGTGGTGCAGTGCTCTTAAACAAAAACTATCACATCAGCGACTTGGTGATGAGCTTCAAGACGATCATTTTGACTCAGATCATTCTCATCAAAATATAGCTCAAATGGGAACCAAACATTTTCATCGTTAATGGCAGTTAAGCTTCGACTTGTTACTTGTTCAGAATAAACACTTGCTTCTATTAACCAAGCTTTTATTGATGGATTATTAACTTGAATAGGCTTTCTAAGTTGATATATACCTTGCTTAGGGTTAGCTAGTAATTCCAAGTTCATCAACGTTCTTACTACAAACTGCATACTTCTTTTGATTGTTGAAGTATCACCATAATTCTCGGTAATTCGCTGTTCAAGTTGAGAATATAAAAAAGAGTCATTTAACTTGGTTAAACGACCAATTTGTTCAACTACAGATTTAAAGAAAGGGTACTTTGCAAGCATCATTCCCCAGTGAAAAACTAAGTTCAATTCACTATATTCCATCAGTAAATTAGCTGCATCTCGTTGAAAATCATTGGGGATATGTTTGGGTAATTTACTCCAAATACCGAAAAGTAAATTACGTGTTTTGTCTTTAGCCACTTGGCTTGTAAAATCAGGAGTTAGTAAAGTATCAATTTTATCCTTTAGCTCTTTACCTTCAATTCCATTTGCCACCCAAGATGCTGTTTGAGCAAGCCAGTTCGACTCTAAATGTCGATTAAAACCAATTGATACTTTCAAATTAATTCTCTTATTTTATTATTTCTTTCTAAACAACATCAGCTCATATCCTTGCTGATGCACTTCAAACCATTGCTTATCAATGTCTTCTGGCTCGATACTAATCTCAAATGGAAACCAAATTGCATCATCAATAATATCTGATAGTGTTCTGCTTATTACGTCTTCACTAAATAGTAAAGCGCATAATAACCAGTTCATTAATTTTTTAGGTACTGCCAAATTATTTTGATTTACTTGGTAACTTCTGGAGTTGCTTCGTAGCAAAACTCCAAAATCAACCATAGTCTTCAATACAGAGCGCAGCCCACGTTTTACTGTTTCAGTATCACCGTATAACTCAACCATTCGCTTTTGTACTTGAGCATATGTAAATGAGTCATTAAACTTTGAATTTCGTCCAATAAATCGAGCTACATCAGCAAAGAATTTCTTTTTCGCAATTAATAACCCCCAATGAATAACAAGAGGAATATCATGACTCTCTTTCACGTAATCAACTGCGAATGCTGAGAACTCACTACTGACATTTTCGTTCTTATCAAACCACAATGATGTTAATTGATTTCGTGTTTTTCCCAAATTAACCTTGCAGTTAATCAACGGTGAAAGCATTGAATTAATTTTGTCGTGCAATTCTTGTTTGTTTAACTCTTCGGCAACCCAAAGTGCCGTTTGATCTAACCAATGAGCCTCAATATGACGACTATAATTAACCCTTTTAGACATATCTATTACAACTTTCTTTTTATAACGGCTAACGGTACAACTACTTCATGTAAGCTGATACCACCATGCCCAACAATTTTTTTCCCTTCTTTTACAAACGCATGAGTTCCTTTACTTACTAATGGAAATCGTCCTTCAGGTAAGCCATATTTCTTGCCGGGCCATTTTAGCACTTTCCCGTCTAAAAGGTCATTAGAACTAGTAGCTGCATTTTCTGAATCATAGATTCTAACTCGCTCACCTTTGGTTTCAGCCTTAACACCTTCTTTTAATGCCCCACAGCCAATAGCTTCTTGATTACCGTGATCAGCTGTAACAATAACTTCATAACCAGCATCAAGTAAGATATTGATTTTATCTGCAAATTCCCAAGTTTTTATCCAGTCGGTCACAACAGCATTTAGCCCTGACATTCCGGCCTTCATGCCATGCATTTGTTCATCAACAAAATTGATTACTAAGCCCGCAGCTTTAATATGGCGATTAGATATCAAGTCATTAAACGATTCATTAGTAGCTCTATCTTCAACTTTTTTTGCATACAAGACTTCTTTGCTAGTTAAACCATGGTCTTCCCAATATGCTTGCCACAGCTTACCTTCTTTTGATGTTGTCAAAAGTGAATCAGCATAAAAATAAGGTTTTTTACCCGAAAACATCGACTGACGAGAAATTGAGGTAATAGTGGGGACCCAAGCAAAACTATAATGTTCTTCCATTGTCACTCTTGAACATGAGTTCAAAGACTCTCTAAACAATGCCCACTGCTGAAAGCCCATTCCATCCATAACAAGCAAGCAAACTTTTTGTTCATCCTGTACCTTACGATTTAACCAGTCAGGGATTTTATGCAACATATTAGGGTGGCGAATCGAGGGTAACGAAATCAAACTACCAAACTTATCTAGTAACCACTGCTCAAACGTACTATCTACTTTATCGTTTAGGCGCTTTAATGATGTAACATCTGAAGGGAGTAACTTTTCTATTTTGTGGCTTAACGCATTCAGCATACCAAGCTCAAATGCATGCTCTCCCCAAAAGTCCGCGTTTTGCTCATTAACCTCTACATTTGAAAACACTTTATTTAAACGAGAGAGCAAATGAGAAAAGCGTTTTAATTCAGAGAAACCTTCATCACTAGCAACACCTATAGAGGCCCAGTGTTCTTGTGGTACTCCTTTTAAATCTATAGGTTTTAGCAAACCATCACTGAATAAATTATCCACATAAACTTGAATATCCTGATCTTCAAACGGCACAATTAGTTTACCTTGAGGCCATGAAGGCTCTTTAATTTCTTGCACAGGTACTAGTGTTTGAAGATATAGCCCCCATTGAGCTTGCAGAAACTCAAAAAACTCAGCCTTATTTGGCAATAACCTATCAAAATCCCAACTGTTGAAAGCGCTATTTAGCTCTAATAAAGCAATTAACCTTTGCTCAATTACTTCTGGCATGTCACCACTAAGGTAATGCTTTTGAATGAGTAATCTAACTAAATCCACTTCAGATTGTATTATCTCAGGGGCAATCTTATAGATATGTCTTAATAAAAAATCTAAACTAGCAATTCTTCCCAGCTTGCCTGGCCGATAGTTTGAAATGGCTTCCTTAATTGGCTGGAAGTAAATAGGAGAAAGGCTTCGAAGTGTTTCGCTCTCTAGCTCTGGTATTATTTCATTGATATGAAAATTTACGCTTTGTGCGTTTAACGAGATATCAAAAGGAATATAATTTTCATCAATTTCAGCACATCTAATGATTAATGCCTTGCTGTTTTGATCTTCAAGCCAATTCTCATATACCAACCTTAACGACACAGGATCGCTATCATCTATAAGCTCTATTTTTGATTCTTCAAACTGTGCGTCAATAAATGGTTCAAAACAAAGGTTTTCAGGATCTGAAATAATAAAACACTGTTTTGCGGTGAAATCTAATTTACTGAGCAGTTCACTTTGCCAAGCCATAAATTACCCCTTAATCTCAAAAACAATATGAAGTGATAGCTCAGGGTATACTAGCTGTTTTTCTTTTATTTGCTGTGCCCAATTAAGTCCTTCATCTACTAACTGACGTAAACGGTAATTTTTCACTTCAGGCAATCCGATTCTCTCTATTGCTCGTTTTCGCGCAGCGAAAGAATATTCTCCTTTATCAATTTTCTCTGACAAATCAGCTTTATAATTAATTAGCATATCTTCAAAAACTAATTTTCCTTGTTCTTCTGCAACAGCTCGCAGTATTTGGTAAATATCTGAATTTTTTACCGTACTTGAGCCACTAATAATTTCTACCGTATCGGAGCATAATGCATCCCAAATTCGGTTTGAGGCTGGAGCAAAAAAGCTACCATCAGGTTTAATATAAATAGGTAAGTATTTAACTTGTCTCTCATCGCTCCCGGCAAAACGAACACTCCACAAAGACCAGTAGCCAGAAGCACCTGTTGGTAATGTTGGTACTTTTACAACAGGTATCGATTGCACATCACTCCAAATAGGTAAATGGGTACACAACCCTCTAACTTTAGGGTTCTCCAAAGTAATGTGTTTTAGTCTAAGATCTTGCTGAGCGTCTTTACCAACAAAAGTTATATCATTCCATAAAGCTCCATCTGGCCAAGTAATATCTAAACCGCCTGTTAAGGATTTATCAAATCTGGCCTTAATGCCTTGTTGATTTTGCCATAGAAGATATTGCTCAACCATTGAAGAAACCCAATGAGGTAAAGGGTGATTAGCCGTTTTTTGATATGTCTCAGCGAGTAATTGCTCACCGTCAGAAAACAAATTATCTTGTGATTTTTTATCCTTTCCTGCGTTTTGTATTGTTTGTAGTGCTTTGGCTAGCTCTTGGTCCATTACCTCTGGGTTAGTCAATGCTTCCATGAACAACTCGTCAAAAAGGTGATTAGCCTCAGCAGAATCGAGCACATCACTGGTTTTATCGACACCAAACTCTTCTAAAATAACTTGAAGCTTAGTTTCAAGTACATCACGTACCCTATGCTCAACAGTATCTTCTAGTACAAGGTTTAAAGCTCTAACAACATGAGGCTGACCGATACGATCAACACGTCCTATCCTTTGTTCCATGCGCATCGGGTTCCAAGGCATGTCATAGTTAACAATCACATGACAAAACTGGAGGTTTAAACCTTCACCACCTGCATCTGTCGAAATAAGGATTCGAGTATCACCCGCAAAAGACGCTTGTACTTTTTTTCGCTCACCTAGGTCCATCGAACCATTTAAGCAAACAACACTAATACCGCGATCAGTAAAAAATTTGTCTAGCATCGCTTGAGTCGGTACAAACTCGGTAAACACTAGCATTTTTAAATCAGGTGATTGCTCTTCTTGTTGCAATTTATAAAGCCAATCTAACAATACTTCCGCTTTAGCATCACTTTCATTGGCTACACATTTCTCTGCTAATTTCAGTAAATGTGCAACTTCTGCTTTTTCGTTCTCTAAGGCTTGTTTACTTTCAACAATCATTTCATCTAACTGTGATTGTCCATCTAGCTCTGCCCAATCATCAGCGAAAGACAGTGGTAACTCTTCTTCAACCACCATTGTATCTAAAGCAATTAAACGTCTAGATAATGTTTTGGCTATCGCGGCACTACTAGAGCTGACTAGTCGCTGCATCAAAATCATTAAAAAGCCAATGGCATTTTGTTTTTTGGCTTTGGCTTGGTTGTAACCTTCTTTAATGTATTCGGTTACTTCTTCGTAAAGATGACGTTGAATGGAATGCTTCTGTTGCCAAGCAACAGGGACTAACTCTGTTTTTCTAGGTTTGAATAATGGTTTGCCTTCACCATCAATAGATATCCGCTTTTCGGTACGTACAACATATGGCTGCACTCGCTCTTTGGTTACACTCCCAATATCTGGGAACACTTCAGGATCAAGTAAGGCCATTAAGCGATGGAAGGCATCGCTTTTTCCTTGATGTGGTGTGGCCGACAGTAGCAATAAATAAGGTGCAGCTTCTGCTAACCCTTGCCCTAATTTATATCGAGCGACTAACTCAGTACTGCCACCTAAACGATGGGCTTCATCAATGACAATTAAATCCCAACCTGCGGCAAGTAAGTCATCAAATCGATGTTTGTTATATTCATGAACTTGCTTTAAAGACCAGCCTTTGCGGCTCTCTATCGGTTTAATACTATCAACAGGGCAAACAACTTGGTCATAGCGCAACCAAACATTGTCATGCTCATCAACAGGCTTTTGCTCTCCCGGTAAAAGTAAGTGAAAACTCTCATTAAAATGAGTACTCATTTCACTTACCCACTGGCTAACTAAACCTTTTGGAGCACATACTAATATGCGTTTAGCCATGCCTCTCAGTTTTAGCTCTCGCATCACTAAGCCAGCTTCTATGGTTTTACCTAAACCAACTTCATCAGCAAACAAGTATCGTACTTGCTTACGAGCCATCGCTTTATTGAGTGCTTTTAATTGATGAGGCAGAGGAATAACATTGGATTCGATTGGGGCTAGTAATACATCTTCTTGCTGTGCGTTCGCTATTTTTGCAGCCACTGCAACATATGAAATAAAGTGTTCGCTTGGCTCTTGCTGATCATCAGCATGAACTAAGTCATCAGCAACAACTTTCACAACAGAGTCTTGTTGCTGTAACCAAACACGATAAAAACTCTGGCCCCATAGGCCAGAGTTTTCTATTACCTTAACATGCTGTTGATGGGCCTTGCTCCAAGCCCACTCTCCGACATCAAACATCCTTATTTCCTTTTAGTGTTAATCCCAATCGTCATCATCATTAGATGTTAGTGTTAACGCGTTATCGTAGAACATCAGCAGTTTTTCATCCTCTTGCAATACAGCAGGTGGGATTTTGACTGAAATATCTAATATTGTTTGCAAGTCTTGTTTTTCCCAACAAGCATTAAATCCAGCCCTTAAAGCTTCGGCACGCGGCTGTTTAATCTTTTTCTTTTCTTCTTTATAAGCATCAAACTCACGCAGCAATGCACGAAGTCTAAGCTTTTCGATATCTCCCGCTTTACTTGGGTCTGGCACATACCAACGATCTTTTGCCTTACTGACAAGTACAGGATCGTCTTTAGCTAATCCTCGCATATCTTTAAAGTTGGTAGAGAGGTAGGTATGGATTTGGTTAGGTACATCTTCATTACCATCGTATTTAATGAAGTTTTGTTCAAGTAACGTCATTAACTCCAATTGAAGCTCATTTTTCTTCCAGCCAGATAATTCATTAATGAATTTAGGGTGAATATCTTGATAGGTTTGTGGTTTTCCACGTAATACTTGGCGTAGCCACTCTATCCCTGATGCTTCGTCATCTACAAATATTGTCAATTGACGTAAACTAGGCTTTAATATCCTTTCTTTGTCGTATTCTGAAACTTGCTCTGGCAAGAAAAACATACCATCTCTTTCAATAAACTGCTCACTCAGCCCTTCTTGAAATTCTTTTGTAGAAATAGGCACTGTTCTATGATTTCTAACAAAATATGCAACCAACTGGTCAAATAAAATTCGAGGGTCTCTTTCTGAAATTTTTATTAGCTCGTTATCAACACGCTTAGTAACTTTAAGATAACCTAAATGAGTCTTAATAAAATCCCAAACAGCTTGTTCATCACTTTCTTCAATAAATCTACGCTCAAAACCAGCATCAGGTTTATATGCTGAAATAACTAGATCTTGCTTAACGGCAGTTACCCCAACAATAGCGTTCAAACCGCCCCTTCCTTTATTCAACGAAGCAACATTAGCAATAATAAAGCCAGCTTCAGCAATACTTGTTTGTATAGTATTCCAAACAGCAGCCTTTGTATTTGAAAACTCAACTGTCATCCATCTACCAGGTTTCAATGCAGAATATATTTTTTTAAAAGAATCAGTCATAAGATGTCGATATTTATCAAGGTTCTTATTTTGAGTCTTATTTTCTATCGCTTCTTCCTTATTATTTGTATAAACCTGTAACCAGCTTTCCCAGATTTGACTCAATTCTGAATACATAATGTTCGACCCAAAAGGCGGATCAATAAAGACGTAATCTAAATAATTTCTCAGCCCTGTCTGTTTGGTGTCACTCGCACTAGCAATTTGAACTAAATTTTTCTTATATATTGGGGACATCGATTTTTTAATTTGAGCTAAACGTTCTTTTATCAACAGTAGTACGCTCATTTCAACTTGATTTGAAGGTATATATAACGTACCTCGCCTATGTCCAGCAGTAGCTCCTCCAACACCCGCTTTAGGGCCACCGATTCTAGATATAGCTATTTGATGTTGCTTAGAGCCTCTTTGAATACTGCCCGTTATTGCCCATTTGAGGGTTTTCGGAGCATTTCCCCATGCAACCGAGAAGGCTAGTAAGTTTCTATTCGTAAACAGATGATTAACTTTTAAATAGCCTTGTCTTGTTGCTTCAGGGGTTTTATCTCCATCCATAATTTCATCGGAAGGGTACCAGGAATTAACTTTTGTATTATGGATTTTATCAATAAGCTCTAGATCTTTCTTAGATGGCTTTTTGTTGAATGATTTTCTTTCACCCGCTACAGAAAAGTTGATTCTGACTGGTACTGATTTTGTATACTTAACAACTTCATTTGCCTTCTCATCAAAATAGCTAGTTTTAGCCCTAGACATTTTTCGTTTTGTTAATTCGATACCACAATGACTACAAGGATAAGAATCTCTTACGATGCCATTATTAGCATCAACTGCTATATCCCAAAAAACTAATTCGCCTGTACATTCAGGGCAAATAAATACTTCACTCCAAACAACATAATTAATTTCACCTTCAGTTCCATTTTCATCTTCAGTTTTATACATCCAAGAGCAGGATTTTTTAATTGTATTTAAAAACTTTTCCGATTCTCTAGCATATCTTTCTAGGTCAATTGGATTATTATAATTATTAGCTATAAATGACGCAGCAGGTGATAAATCGCTTAATATGCACTCTCTCGCACCTATTTTAGAAAATTGATGCCACGTTTCTGCACCTGTATCAATATCTATAATTTTCTCTTCAATATTGCCATCAGGTGTTACTTTATACCCCAAAGACTCAACAACATTGAGATCACCACATAACTGTGCAGCAACACCAGTCATACCCGTACCACAAAAACCATCAAATACAATATCACCAGGTTTTGTATAATGAAGGATATAACGCATTATTGCTTTATGAGGGACCTTTGTATGGTAAGAGTGAGCGTTATATATAGGGTCATTTTTGCCTTCACTGACATCAGCAGCGAATGGCTCACGGTGATACTCTTCGTCAGAATTCTCTTTTCGGGATTCCCAATATTCAACAAAGTCATTTAACCAAGGGTTAGGGCATGCCGTATAATATGGAGGATCAGACAGTTCAAGAATCGCTTCATCTGTACCAATTGGGAAGCCTTCTATTTTTCTAAATTCAGGATCTTTTAACTTTTCACTTAAAAGTTTAGTGAAGTGATCTCTACGTGCTTCTTCGTTTTCGAAAGCTTGGCCTAAACATTCTACAGGGCCATTTGATGATTCGATTTTTTCGTCATCTAATAATGAATCTTGTTGCATATATTCTCTCTTAAAAGGCTGTTATTAATTAACGGCCTTCTAGTAAATTATTTTCTATAAGGTTTATTCAATAACAATACGAACTTTATCGATATCTTGGCCTTTACAACGTTCAGCAATGAGTTGCTCAAAACGCTTACGCACATCTTCAATGCTTTGAGGTGTGCCTTTACCAAGACTAGCAACCAGCTCTTGTGACGTTATTGCTACAGCAATTAGGCCATCCAGCACTTTATTAACTTCTTCAACGAAGTCTTTTGTTAATGGTTCTGGCAAACATCCTGAATTGATAAACTCAGTAACTTCGGCTTTTTGTTCTGACTTCATTAGATCTAATTGGATAAATGGGTCTGCTAAGTTCGTTTGAAGCGTAGAAGTCCACTCCGTTAACATGGCATCTAATTGATCGTCTAACCTGTTCAAGCGATTGCTGGCTGGGGCAAGGTCTTTCTCTGTTCTAGGATTGAATGATACGGGATTTGGATTGACTGCTAACAGCTTACTATCAATAGCAGTTGCAGGCTGCAAATTAGCCCAATCTTCACGCCAGTCTTTAACTTGATTACCTGGTAATAATGCGATGCCACTTAATAAGCTTAATGTAGTTAACCTGTCATCATTCATTAATGCTGCTTTAGTTTTATCTTCAGCTAGCGTTAAATGGGCACGTTGGTATAAAGCAACAAAGCGAGAGATATAAGATTGCTTTGCGTCAGCTAGTTGTTTAAGCGTTTTCTGCTTAAATTCTGTTGATTGCCTTACGTCTTTATCAGCTAAGCCTTGACGTAACTCTTGTTGAGCACTTTTAACCGTTTCTTGCCAGTCGTCATTCTCAGCTAATACTAACTGCGCTTTACTTAGGTAGTTGGTAATATCGGAAAACTCTTTTACTGTTAGTTCTAGCTGCTTATAGTCATTCCAAGCGATTAAGTTTTCTTTTTGTAATGCAATATCTTCAGGTGTTGCTTTTAGGTTTTTGAGCTTGCCTGGCGTATTAAAGCGCTGCATTTCTTCCAAGAAAGTTTTGGCGGATGTTAGCTTTTCAGTAAGTAACTCCGATTCATTTTCTTCAAGTACATGCTGGCCCCATAAAAGCAGCCTTTCTTTTACTGCTTGGCTATCAGTAACAAGCGACTTAACTTTCTGCTCAATTTTGTCGCCCATTTCACGAACAATGCCATCATCACCTTGTTGAATACTAATAGCTAGGCCCTCATTCATATCAAGCAGCTCTAATAATGCTTTAATAGCTGAGGTATTGAAGTCTTTTGGTGCTTGTATATGCTTGAAGTTAACTAGGTCCTTAAAATCTAGAGATTTAAGTAAATCCGCATTACTTGCCGTAATGTTATTACCGACTACGGAAAGCTCTAACTCACCTGAATAAACTAAGCTTGCTAATATAACCAGTAGCCATTCAGGTTCTAGGCGATATGTATCGGGCTTAAAGTAAAAGTTGGCATTAACTTTCTCTAGCAATTCGCCATTGTTAACTACTTGGCCATGTCCTTTGTTCTTTAACATTCCTAATACTGTTGCAGAAAAGCGAGACTTAGTTGCTTGAAGTTTATCACCATCAAGCAATTCTAGTGCATCCATAACCGCCGTAGCACGCTTGGTTCTTGCACCACTAGATAAGCTAATTAGTACATCGTTTGCTGCACCTTGCATGTTTTCGCCAGTGAACCACTGACTAAACTTAGGGTATTCTGGTGCAAGTGATTGGAAGTAACCTTCAAAGATATAACTCGCTACAGCTTCAAAAATATCTTTTACATTGCCATGCTCATTAGCTGATATGCCTGTGATATCACGAACAGATGTTCCTTTAAGCCAGTCCATAATCGGTTTTGATTGGCCGTTGTATTTAACTTCAAAAGCATCTGCAATATGGTTTCTGATCCACTTCTGCATATCCCTAAGATAATCATCAGCTTTCAGCTTGTAGGTATTTTTGGCACTACCTGTCGCTAAGCTTCGTAACTCAACTGATGCCGCATAGTATTTAAGGTAACGATCAAACGTATCATCTCTATTCTTTAATACAAACAGCACTTCGTCTTCACGAATATGTTCTTTTTTCTGCTTTGGTGCATCTTTAGGCTGAATAAAGTACATGTAATAATCGCGTTGAGGTTTAGCCGTTTCACGCTCATTTGGAGAGCCTAAAAATAACCAGCCTTGGCGATTAACATTTCTATCAATCCATTTCAGCTCATGTTCCCACATGGTGTGAACTTGCTGGGCATCAGGTTGCCCAAGGATCTCAAGCATTGCAGCACGATATGCGCCGTTGATATTATCATTAGCTAATTGTTCAGCTTTGGTTTCGATAATGGCGTCAAAGTCTTCAGTCTTTTTAAGGTCGATATAAAACTGGTCGTTGGCTTTGTTTTTAGAGAAAAACTGGCCATTTACTGTCTTTCTTATTTTCTTTAAAACAGTAACGATATGGTTCTCTAGGTTTTTACTCTTTTCACCTGGTAAAACATCAACTGTTTTAATAAATAAACAAAGTGAGTCTCTAAGCTCTGCTGCGGTGGCGCCCATTTCGTTATATATATCACCAACAGCCATTCGGTGAATAGCCAAACCAGCAACTAGACGTTTGGCAAAGTCTTTTTCACCGGGGGTTGGGTAAGCTTGTTCTATACGTTCCACTAAAGTTTCGCCTGTTTCGATTACTTGGCCAACTTCTGGGTTACTTTTCATAGTTGAGTCAGCATTTAATTCATGCCAATAGGTGTCGTATGAAAATATGCCAGGAACATCATCAGGAACATCATCATATTTTAGCGTTTCCATATGGTTTGATAAGCTACGCAAAACTTGACGTTGCTCTAGCCCTGCAATTCGAACACGCTCAAAAGTATTAATATAATCAGGGTGTACTGGGAACATTTGAACATACTCATCTAAGCGTTCATTCATTTTTTCGTAGTAAGGCGTAAATTTTTGTAGGTACTCTCTGATCCATTCTTTTTGTTGAGCGCTTTTTTTTAGTAGCCTTTCAGCAACCACAAATTTAATATCTTCTCTAACAATTATAACTTGAGCAGCTCGATCACTGATTCGTTTGACTTCTTTTGAGATAAAACTTAATTTTGGATCAGCAAAGATAGCTTCCTGCACTCCTGCTACAAATCTAAATCGTGTTCCTTCGATAACTTCACCGATTACTCTCAAGATAGCCATATCTAAAGGGAGTTGCTGCTGGTTTCTAGAGTTGTAATAATCTAGTATTTCATCACAAATAAGTAATAGTCCATGATCAGGATACTTTTCGTGAAATGTAACCATCATTTCTTCTATATAAGGCTTATGTGTGGTCTTAATGTCTTCCATTGGGGGGAATTCATATGAAACACCTAGTTTTTCGAGACCATCTGTCAGATTATCAGTGATGATATCTGTTAAGTCCCTTTTTGTAGCACCAATTTCAAAGCGAATTACTTTAAATTTTCCCGCAATTTTTTCAGCGCACTTCTTGACTTCCTCATTTGTGATTTTGTCTATTAAATCAGGGTATTCAGCTAATGCTGATATAACAGACATTAAATGTGATTTACCGGAGCCATAATTACCAACAATCCATAAGGCTTTTTGATCGGTAAACTCCTCATACTGAAGATGCTTAATGATGATATCGTTTAATTTAGATTTCATTTTTTCTGAAATCACATATGATGATATCAATTTTTCCGCTTTGGTATGATCAGCAGAATCTTCCAATTCAATAGTAGTTGTAACTGGTTCGAATTGGATTAATTCATTGTACTTCTTCATTACTTAACTCCCTGTTCGCAAGTAGTGATTACCTGCACATCTTGAAATTCATTTAATTTATAACTTTTGTAATCTGGTAAACCTGGTTTTGCATAGCTCAATGACATGCTGTCTAAACTACCTGGCCAAATGACAATAATCGGTTTCTTTTTAGCCGCATGTTGAAGCAGCTTTAATGGGTCTGCTTGTAAGCTTTCTTCAAACAGCAAATTTATTCTTGAAAAATAGCAAATATCTACAGCTTCTTTAACTAAGTCAGAGACTAAACTATGTAGATATTGTTCTCTATCTTTCAACGATAAGACTACTAACTTTTCTGACAACAGCTTAGATAGATTTTTAAACTGAGTATCAACGTGCTTTACAATAACTTCGTCAATTTCCCTTGGGTTCAGCACCAATAAAATGAGATTACTCGATTGAAAAGAGCCAGATTTAATCGCTTGATCAATGTCAGTTTTAATATTTTCAATTTTAGTGTTAGATATTTTCATAAATTACTTTTCATAGCCTGGGGCTATCTCAATATCTTTAAGATTAAGTTGTGATTTATTGCTTAAATGCAGCTGGTAAATATTACAGTTTAATGTGCCTTTCTCGGTACAGTCTACGTTCCATTGCCTAAGTAAATAACCAAGCAGAGCGGCTCTTATTTCTAATTTTAATTGCCCGTTGTCCATTTCGTAATCAAGCTCTATTGCTTTTGGGTATTTTAGCTGTGGGTGCGGCGCTAAAATTATATCGTAAATGGTGTGCCATTGGGTGTCTTTATCTGCGTATTCTTCAGGTTTAATGAGTGACTGCAGTATTTTTGGACATTCAATACGGGTAGCAACAAAATCTCTAAATTCTTGGTTTGATCTATCAAATGCACGCACATGCCAGCGTTTGCCATTATTAACAATAGAGTGGGGCACTAATGCTTTTAAAGTAGTGCCTGTAGTTAATGATGTATATTGGCACTCAATAGCGAGCTTGGACGTAATAGCACGCATAAGAGTTGCGATTACTTCACTATTCGGATGTATTAAACGCGTTGCATCTTGGCAGTAGCTACTAGGCTGAATGCCACTAGACAGACCATCACCAAAACCACGGCATAAAGCGCTGAGAATACTCTCAGCGTCATGTTTGAATAAAGGTTTATAGCTTTCTAACCGATGGTAGGTTTTAGTTGTATGACTTAATACTAGATTTTGAGGTGCAAGTTCTTTATATGATGAAAAATCACGAGTACACGCGGCTAAGCCAGTTTTAAAACGCTGAATTAAATCAGCTCTTGCAACTTGGCCAAAGTACTGCAGATTAAAGTCAATGAACGCTAGGCGTTCCCTCTGCGCATGTGTGAGTGCATCCAATGCGGTATTAGTCATATATATACTAAGTCATTATTTTGTAGTAACTATATCAGGGAAAGTTAAAGATGCAATCAAAATGAGTTAATGTGTTTTGTTTCTCACGGCAAGATCATTATAAATTGAACTTATAGAGCAAGTAGTGATCAGATCAAGGCATAATAATTACTTGGTCGCATAAATATGAGCACTACTTTTCTGAAACATTTTAATTCAATTACAGATCCTCGCATTGAACGTTGTAAAAAGCATGAACTTATCGATATTCTTCTCCTTGCTATTAGCGCTGTACTCTCTGGTGCAGAAGGATGGGAAGATATTGAAGACTTTGGGCACCTAAAGCTTGATTGGTTAAAAAAATACGGCACGTTCAACGCAGGAATTCCAAAACATGACACGATTGCTCGCGTCATGTGTCGGTTAAAAGCAAATGAAATAGAAAGGGCATTTCAATCTTGGATATCATCACTGATTGAAACTACAGGTGCAGATATCATCGCTATCGATGGCAAAACCGCACGGCGTTCATTTACCACAAAAGACAGAAAAAGTGCCTTACACACGGTCAGTGCATGGAGTTGCCAACACCAGTTAGTGCTTGGGCAGACGGCTGTTGATAATAAAACAAATGAAATCACCGCAATACCAGAATTACTCACCCTGCTCGATATTGAAAACAGTATCATTACGTTAGATGCGATGGGATGCCAACAAGAAATAGCAAAACAAATCATCCAACAAAAAGCAGATTATATTCTTGCACTTAAAGGTAATCATTCAGGCATGCAAAAGGAACTAGAAGCGTGGTGGCACAAGTGCGAGCGTGAAAGGTTAACTAAGCATAATTGTGATGAACATACCGAAATAAGCTCAGGACATGGGCGTGTTGAAACACGTACATGCCAGCAGTTACTTATAGATAAAAGCTGGCTAGGCAAGGATTATCGTTGGCCTGGCTTAACGAGTATTATTAAGGTCAGGGCTGAAGTTCATGATAAGTCGGCAGGGTCGGATACCACTGAAACACGCTGGTATATAAGTTCATTAGACTTAAATGCAGCGCAAGCACTCAATGCAGTACGCAGTCACTGGCAGGTTGAAAGCATGCATTGGATGCTTGATATGAACTTCAGAGAAGATGAATCGAGAATACGCAAACTTCAAGGGCCATTAATGTTTAATGTAATGCGAAAGATAGCCATGGCGCTTTTTAAACAAGATGCATCTAAGTCAGCAAGTATGGCGAGGAAAAAGAAAATGGCAGGGCTAGACGATGATTACCGCTCAACCCTGCTAGAGTCTGGGATTAAAATGCGCTAGCCGTGTTTTGTTTCTTAAATTACTACAATAAGTATTTGACATTAAAAGTTTTTGCAATTAATGTGCATATCAAGGGCAGAGGCTTACCTGCGGTTTGTAATGTACTTCTTACAAAACAAAGCACTCAAATCGTTTTTCATCACACCTACGATATACACTTCATTCTTGGACTTAGTAGCCGGAAGTACGCCGTTAAAAATATACAGCGGGGCTTTAACTATTTTTTAAGGTTATAGAATGAAAAACAATACTACAGTTCCAACTACATACATCCCTCTAGAAAAATTTCATATAGTGCCAATTACTGGTTTAACACCAGAGAACTTAAAATACTCAGCTAAAAAAACAATTAGAGACAGAGAAAAAATCCCTCATACCACAAAGCTTAATATACTAGCGAAAAGCCTCGGTATTAAGGGTGGGTTTGCTAACTACGAAAAAGAGTTTGAAGAAAAGCTTAAGCCATTTATGGCAAAGCATGACTTGCATAAACGAGTTAATTTACTTGAGCATAAACACCGTGGAATGCAACTAGGCTACACACAATTTACCCACCAGCAAGTATCTGAGAGACTGTTTTACTCAAAAGGGCCGATGCCGAGTAAGTTATTTACTGGGCATGACTTCGATTTTTCAGGCGTTCTAGCTTGGGATATGATAGAGCTAAATAACGCACTTGAGATTGATAGTGATTGGGAAAGTATAATTACCAACGATATTCATTTAAAGGTTTTTCGTGATGGCTATGACACAACACAATTAAATGAGCGTCAACAGCAGCTTTTATCCCAGGGTTTATCAGCAAAAATAGCCTTTAGAGTAGTAGATAAGTCAAGCCTACCAAGTTTCATAGACTTTATCACTAATGGTAAAGCTAAAGACGCTACTCCAACCGCAGTTAAACACAAAGAAATAGTAACTACTGCTGCAGAACTAATATTAGTTAAGAATCATAATACTGTCCCCAGTTGTTATAACTTACTCGGGGACAACCTTTGTGATACCTATTGTTATGGCCCTGATTCAGAGGTAGAAGTTTATTTTGAAGAGGGCACGCTTGAATCTGAGATTGAATTAATAAAAAAACAAATGGATTTTTTTTCACAAGCGTTAAATGAGCGGCTTCAAGCCTGTGATTATGGTTGGGTGAATGTAATTCCTTACAACGAAAACCTTATATTTCTCTCTGACAATAGTGGCAACTATGACTTTGTAATTAAAAACCAAAGAGATAAGGTTTTTACACATCAAATATACGGTGATTACCTAAAACGGGCAGATATACCAAGCTTTATTGAAGATTATCGATTTAAGCGTTGGGAGTACTTTAACTATAAAGGTAATCGTGAATTAGACAGCCACTTAGCAGAGCAACATTACTATGCTAATGGCGGTTTAACTAAAAACTATCCAGGGCAACATGCAATATTACAAAATTATTATGAAACCTCTGGTGATTATATTACTGAAAGCCGCAGCTCGAATAAGCGCTTACATGGCTTTAAAAAGATTAAGCTAGCCGAGAAAGAGCTAATGGTTTCAGAGCTTATAACCATAGATGAAATAAATGATTTTTTACATAAAAACCATGAATATTTTGCTACCAGAAAGGGTGACTCGTTACCCCCATTAAATAGTGAGTGTGATAAAGGTTTAGCTGCTACATGTACTTTTTATGATGTGCTGGCTTATATTAGCTGGGCAGAAAAAGAAACAAACGTTCCACTAAGATTACTAGCATACGACGAGTACTTAGCTGTCAGAGATAATGAAGTTGGAAAAAGTGCACATTCTAATAAAGGCAGTGATATGACCTTTCATACACCTGACGGTAGGCAGTACCCCGGGCACCCACCATATATGAATGAGAGTGACTTTGATGCTTTAACATTACGGTTTCCTGAGAGTTTAACTAATTTTGAAAAAAATGGGTTGGAATTTATAGACTCGAACTTTTTTGCAGAATGGCTTTTGGAAGGAGTAAGTATTCGTTCAGCAAGTTTAACCTCTTTTTATGATGACGCTAATGTATTAAGGGCATCTGGTCCGCGAGATTGTACAGGTAAATATAAAGGCATAAAAACAGGCTTTAGACTTTGCTATGAATTAAGCAAGTAGGCTTTATTAAAGCTACCCCGCTATGGGGTAGCACTTTAAGCTGCAGTACTTGCAGTGTCTCTTTTCCCAATCTTTTCACTTATCCATTCTTCAACTTCACTTTCTACCCAGGCTACAGAGTTACCACCTAACTCAACTTTCATTGGAAATCCACCAGCGCTCATAAAGCGATATACAGTTGAACGGCTTAAGCCTGTGATATGTAAAACTTCTTTTAATTTGATTAAACGCATGGGATTTCTCCGGTCAGGTTATTAGTACATATCCTTTCCGGGGGTAGTAATTTTTTACTGAGACGAAACAAAAGCGTTAGACATATACATCACTATTTTGCATAAACCATTAAGAGGGCATAACAATGCAAAATAACAAGTCACTATACGAATTCGATCACCCAGTAAGTGATGAACAAATACTTGAAGCTGCTGCTTACATAATCGCTCAAAAGCAATTTAGGCATGGGGCTTTAACATGTCCGAAAGACAGTGAAGAATATTTAAGGCATAAGCTGGCGTTGATTGAGCATGAGGTATTTGCGGTGCTGTTTTTGGATAGCCAAAACCGCATACTTGAATACAAAGAGTTATTTAGGGGCACTATTAACGCAGCAAGCGTATACCCGCGAGAGGTGGTTAAAGAAGTATTAGCGCTAAATGCAGCATCTGTAATACTTGCGCACAATCATCCTTCAGGCGTCAGTACGCCGTCACAGGCCGACAAGTTAATTACTACCAAATTACAGCAAGCACTCAACCTTATTGATGTTTCGATAGTCGATCACATCATCATTGGTGAAACCAGTTATTCTTTTGCTGAACATGGCCTAATTTAAAGGGAGTAGGGTATGGCTATTAAAATAGAACAAGTACCAGGTTTGAATGTACCTGAGTCATTTATTGATGTGATTGTAAATGCCATCACTAAACAAGATGAGTCGATAGGGAATGCTAGTGAGTTAACTATTAATTTTCGTGATAAAGACTACAGTGCTAAAGCTGGTGGCTTTCATCCAGTCGAAGTAAGGCTAGAAAAACGGGGTATTGGTTGGGAGCTTATATACATTACTGATTTTTCATACCAGGGCCGACCTGATTCTGAATTAGTAAAAGAGATTGATGTGTGCTTTGTGATTAAGCGGGTATATCACATGCTGGTGGGCTGGTTGAATGAACGAGAGGGGAAGGACCTTTTAACCTTGTTTGTGGCTAACTTTGTTGAGTATTACAACACAGGTTGCTACCAGGTCAGTATTACAACTTATTAAGGAGTTGGTTATGGCTGAAGTACAAGCGATTAAGGACCTTGATACAGTTAAGTTAATTAGTTACTTGCTCGAAAAACGTTGCTCTAAGCAGATGAGCCATATTTGGAATATAGGATTGAACCTAGCATTGCGTATATCTGATTTGTTGTCTGTTAAATTTACGGATATACAAAACGACAGGTTAATTATATTTGAGAGTAAAACAGGAAAGCTAGCAGAGATTAAGCTTAATCAGAAAGCATTAGCGTTTATCCACGAAGTACGCATAACTCATCCCAACCATGTTTACCTATTTCAATCGTATCGTAATCAACAATCTAAAAGTTCAATAACACGACCCTTGTCACGCAGGGCTGTTACAAGAGCATTTGCGCTGGTGGGTGAAGAGCTTAACTTAAAGCTAGGTACTCACTCAATGCGTAAAACACGAGGTTACCACCTCTATCATAAAACCCAAGACATCGCCCGTGTAATGAAAATGCTTCGCCATAGCTCTGAAGCAACGACACTGCGTTACATTGGAATAACTCAGGAGGAAATTGATAAAGACTTTGAAGAGTTAGAGCTATAAATTTATTACATATAATAGGAGTAAGTTTGTTATGTCGTTAGAAAAAGCCGTTACGTGCGGTGTAGTAGGAAATGAAGTATCTAAACAAATAACCGGCAGTTCTGAGCCTTCACTTAGTAGGACCGTCATTGCTGTAAGCTCTGGTGCTGTAGCTGGCGCAGCTGTGTCGGGAGTAGTTGTGGTTGGGCTAGGTGTTGCCTCAGCACCGGTCACAGTGCCTTTAGCAGTTGCTAGTGGCTTGTTGGCTGGTGTAGCGAGTTTATTTGATTAGAAGTAAACAAAGAACGCATTTTTGCAGCGCGTTCTTTTTTTGCTTTTGTAGTGTAAATAGTGCTTCTCGTAATGCTATTTTGGGAACCTGCCACCCCTCATGTACTAAGGGTTTTAGCTTATTAAGCTAGTTGAAGGTCTCAAAAGGGCGTTAGAACAAGTATTGAGAAGCACAGGTCCTAATTAGAATATTACCTTTGACTATAACCAAAACAACGGTGCCCTAAGCCATATTGTTTCGTATTAAGCTTTGCTAAATAACTAGCTCGTTTATAAAGACTGCTGTAATCCGCTTTAAAATTTGTATTGTTAGCGTCAAGGTAGTAATGAGCATTTTTTGGTAAATGCACAAACTGTAGTACTTCATGAAAAGGTAAACTTAAAGCACTAGCCCATGCAACTGTAATTCTAGTAAATAAATTTTCATTACCGATGTCAACCTTACCTGTGCAGTGGTATCTATCCTTATTGAAAAGTAGTACCCAATGGTAATGCTGTCTATGTGCTGTGTTTTTCTCCCTTGCCCAAATATAACGAATACTACAAGGGTGTGGGTTTTTACCCTCACGGGCTTTACGCTTTGTATCTGCTTTAATTTGTGCCTCAAGAGAGGCAATAAATCGTGTAATAGCTTTATTGCTACCTAAATCAATTGTATTTGAATAAGCAGGTAGTCTTAAATCAATTCTGACTGCAAACGTTCTTTTATGCACAGAACATGCAGCATGCATGACTTGCTCAATAGCATTTAAGTAGGGAATAACTAATGGTTGATCTACTCTAGCGAGTGTTTGATATTGCTTGTAAGTAGGGTAGGTGGTTACTGGGTATTGGGTTGGGTTATTCATTATCTTTCTCCTGTTATGTATTAGTTCATATCAGGTGTGTGAGTTGTATTTTTTTAATTTGTATTTGTTGTGATAATGACTTCGTTACTAGTAACTCTAATAAATATTACCAAACCGAAATTTACACTAACAAAACCAGCTCAGTTTGTGACGGCTAATTTCATTAACGCATTACAGTGATATTGTTTAGCGTACTCATAATCGCTCTGAAGTTATAACTGTCTTATAAAAATGCGCAAAGGAATCAGGGACGCATTGAAAAACGGGGTGTTGACCAGATTTTAAATTCGATTTAGGGTCTCTAAAATCTACGTTCGTATTGGTAATGTTAACTTTATCGCTAAAATCGATAGTAGAAGAAATAACTAAATTTTCTATTGAGCTTATATCTGAAAGCTCAACTTTGGTCGGGGTTCTTATGAGCTCTATGTCAATATTTTTATCTGTACAACCCAAGCCCGCTACCCATGATAAGTACTGTTGTTTGTTGGAGGGATTATGAAGATTCGTATCACATCTATTCAGATAAAAGGTGTATAGAATATAATGAACTAGTATATTCGCAAAACTTCCTAAAAGCACAGACGTTAAGGAGCCATGAATAGCCGCCTGCAACTCAAAGTTTGCAGGACTTAAAAACTGATTGTAGTGGTCAACTAATTTTGGCCACAGTTTTAGAATCTTGGTATCTAACCTCAGATTCATTTGGCGCTAAACCAGCATTATAATGATGCGGTCTAACATTATTGTAATATCCATTTATGTAATCGCTTACGCTATATTTAGCTTCTTTAAAGTTTTCATATCCAACCTTTGGCATCCATTCCGTTTTAAAGCTTCTAAAAAATCGCTCCATAGCCGCATTATCCCAACAATTTCCGCGTCGACTCATACTTTGTGTAATTTTATAGCGCCATAAACGTTGGCGGTACTTCAAGCTCGTATAATGGCTCCCTTGATCTGAGTGAAACATCAACCCACTTGGCTTACCTCTACTTTCATAAGCGAGTTCAAGCGCCTTTAGTGTTAAATTAGTATCTGGCGACAACGACATTGCCCAACCAACCACTTTACGCGCAAATAAATCAATAACGACCGCTAAATAAGCCCAGCGATTGCCTGTCCAAATATACGTTACATCACCGCACCACACAGTATTCGGTTCAATAACATCAAACTGCCTATCAAGCAGGTTTGGGATTTCAAGGTGTTCATTACCACCGCGCTTATATGAATGTTGAGGAATTTGGCAACTTTCAAGCTTTAACTTAACCATTAGCTTAGCAGCACGATAACGGCTCAATTCAAAATCATTGTTTGTCGCTATTGTAGCTATTGTCCTTGCACCTGCTGAGCCTCCACTCATTCTATGTATTGCTTTAACTTCAGCCTCTAACCTTACTTGCTCAGGTGTCGGCGTTGTATCGCGTATAGCCCAATATTTATAGCTGCTGCGATGCACATCGAATACGCCACATAGCACGCTAATGGGATAATGCTCTCGTTGATTTAACTTCTCGATTAACGAGAATTGTTCAGGGAGTCGGACATCAAGAGAGCGGTAGCCTTTTTTAATATGTCCTTTTCTAATTCAATGCGTTGGATTTGCTTTTTAAGTTCACGAATTTCAATTTGTTCGGGCGTCATTGGTGAAGCCGATAGTGACTGACCATTACGCTCTTGCTTTAATTGAGTAACCCACTTACTTACGGTTGATTTACCAACACCCATAGCCTTGGCTGCATCTTCTTGCGTATAACCTTGGTCGACTACAAGCTGAGCCGTTTCTAATTTGATTGCCGCAGAATACGTTGCGCGTTTTAATTTCGTCATTTTTTCACCCAAATTTGTATGCTTATTAGCATAACATTTCTTTCTTAATGGGTGGCCAAAATCACTGTACCACTACAGATTGAATGCATCTTCTTCTGAAATAGGGTTAAATACATTTCCCGTTTTATTCAGTAAGCGTAATAAACCGCAAGAAGCTAGCTTGAATAAAATATCATCGAGGTGTCCAAAAATATTAGCAGGGCGGGATCGCACTTTAAATAAAAATATGATCTAATAGAGAAAATTCACTTATAGCATTCAATTTTGAGCATCTTAGACCACCTTACTGTTATTGAAGAAACACGTTCTGATATCAACCAAAAACATAATCTAATTGATGTTATGTTCTTGATAATTACAGCCATATCCTCAGGATGTGAGGGATGGCAAGATATTGAAATTTATGGTGATGAAAAGCTATCATGGCTCAGACAGTACCGAGCTTTCAGACATGGTATCCCTCGGCGGCATACGATAGCACGTATACTACGCAGTGTTGTTGCGGAATCCTTATTAGAAGCTTTAGCCTTGTGGTTAAATGAACAGCGCCAGTCATTAAATAAACCCATTATTGCCTTTGATGGCAAGGTGCTACGCGGCTCTTATCGAAATGATAGAAAAACAGCACTGCAATTAGTAACGGCGTACGATACTGAGCGAGGGTTAGTATTGAGTCAAAAACCGACAAAAACAAAAAACGGCGAAATAAGTGTTGTTCGTCAAATGCTTGATATACTTGATGTAAAAGGAAGTGTCATCACGATGGATGCACTTCATTGCCAACGTGAAACACTCGAAATAATTTCAGATAAAAAGGCACATGTAGTTGTTCAGGTTAAGAAAAATCAACCCAAACTGTTTGATGCTGTATCGAATTCATTTCAAGCAGTATTTGATGCAAATAAAGAAAAAGTCGTCACACACATTAAGCAAGAGATCCATGGTCGCAAAGAAGAGCGCTACGTCTATCAATTAAAAGCGAACCTGCCGACA
This sequence comes from Pseudoalteromonas sp. KG3, assembly GCF_030436385.1. Taxonomy (NCBI): domain Bacteria; kingdom Pseudomonadati; phylum Pseudomonadota; class Gammaproteobacteria; order Alteromonadales; family Pseudoalteromonadaceae; genus Pseudoalteromonas; species Pseudoalteromonas sp. KG3. Next base: position 743,080 of record NZ_CP098523.1, on the reverse strand, counting down.
GAGCTTGCACAGAAGTGGCCAACAATAAGAAGTATAATCGCAGTTGAACGCCACAGAACAGTAAAGAATAAGTGCAGTATAGACACGTCGTATTACATAAGTTCAATGTCACCTAAACACAAAATGCTAGGGCATTATATACGGCAACATTGGCGTATTGAAAATAGCCAGCATTATGTTTTAGATGTTGTTTTCAAAGAAGATGATTCAAGAATAGCGTTAGAGGGTGCAGTTGAAAACATCGCTTTATTTAGGCGCTTTGTAATGAACATTTTGAGGCAATGCGAATGCGGGGCCCCAAGTCAACGTAGCAAAATCAAAAAGGCAAGCTGGAGTGATGATTATCGGGCGAGAATATTTTTTGGATTATAAATTAATCAAAGTATGCTCCCGCCCTGAAAATATTAGGGGGTTGCTGTTTCAAGAAAAAGTATTCACTTTTTTTACTTGGAGCACCATCTAACCAATCATTTTCGAAGCGAAGTAATTCCATAAAAAGAGTCTCTCTTTTATGAGGTTCCTCGAGTAATAATAGTAAAAATCCCCCAGTGTATAAATTAGATTTTTTATTCTTAGTTTGGGAGTTTATTAAAGTTAAAGGGACAGTCATCAGGTATATATGAGATGCTTGATTGTCTTTTTTTATTTTAAATACAGAACTACGTTTTAAATTATTAGCCTGACTACCCATTGAGCCTTTTCTTGCATTTGGCTTCACATTGTCATATTTTTTTATCGTACATCCTGTCACTGGCTGGCTTATTAAGTTTTTATTTTTAAGCAGGTATATAGCCGTTTTTAGCTGAGTAGATTCTAAGCCACATGCTTTATCTATATCAGCCATTGAAAAGCCTTCTATGTACCCAAGTTCATCTTGGTTTAATACAAAGAAAGACCACACTAATCTAACAGGCACCCTTAGTTTAAGTTTCTCGAGCTTTGTTAGCATTTCGTTAGATATGAATTTACTAATTTCGTTGGGTCTATCGTAGATAAAACTATATGCAAGTGTTGGTCGTCCACGCTTAAAATGCTTAGATCCGAGCTTAGAGATTGCATTAATTTCTAGTAGCCCTTCTATTACTTTTTTAAATTTATTGTGTGGGCACCCTAATTCAAGGAAGTCAGCTTTAGATAATTTGTCTCCAATTACTCTCCCTGTAATTAAGCGAATTAACACCCACTTTGTATATGGGGATAAATTAGATGTGAAAGTAAAAAACTCATTCATTTGATTGTTTTCATGTGGGGGAGTATACCTGCTAGTAGAGCAGAATAGATTAATAAATACAATAACAGGGTGTTATTTTGTAATTTTAAAAATAAGGCGTGACACAAAATCTCAATTAGACTCTCATTTAGACTTTTTTATTTATTTTAAAAAACTAATTGAGACTCTAATTGAGTGGCTAGCTGGGAGTCTAATTTAGATGTTGATTAGTATCTAAAAGATATCTGGTGAGGTAGATTCTGACCGCAAAGCGGTTGCTTACAAATTGGTATTGGATTATTGTTTTCGATAACATCCGCAAACGGTAAAACACAGGGAAGAACTAATGACAGATCGGATTGCTAGCAAGAAAATTTTGACGTGGGTCAATGAAGATAATGAAGATTTGCGTAACTGGCTAGCATGCCGCTATGACAGTTACAGTAGTTATTTTAAATCTCCAGATGCCACATTAGATAGCTTTATTAGAGATGAAATAAAACGTATAAGTGATGATGAAGATAGTCAAAAAGTTAGTCTTGATAAGCTCTATAAAGCATGGAAAAGCTATGAAAGAGGCTTAAAGAATATCTCTAATAAAGTCTGTAAACTTCAGCTCGAGGTGTCTAAATCAGCGCGTGATAAACTAAAGGCGTTAAGTGCCGCGGATGAAATATCTCAATCTAAATATATTGAAAAGCTAATAAATTACGCTAGAAAAAACCCTAAGCTGATTTCTAAAGATACAAAAGTACAAGTACCTTACAAACACAAACAGAGAGCTTTTGATGATAGCCTTGATTTAAAAGCTATAAGAGAAAACTTATCAACTATTGATGGTAAGATCACTAGATTATTAGATGCTTGGGAGGAGTAGGGCAAGCTGAGCTTTCTTTAGGCCTTGGTTATTTTTAAAAATAAATAACTTTTAGTATACCTATTGGTATTCCTTGTGTTTATTGTTTTCGGTATTTTTATTTATAATCAGTGGGTTGTTGGGCTGTTAAGAATCCCTCCCTCCCGCCATTATTTAATATTAAGACGTCTCATGACGTCTTTTTTTGTGCTTATCAATAAAGCTTCTAATTTAACATATCAATACGCACCCTTAATCTAGTAACTTAATTCATTGAACTCAAACAAGTTCCATTCAGTTACCAATTTGGCTATGATGCTAAATATTCAACAAAAGGATTCTTGATGAAACATATCCTACTAATAGTTACTGGTGCAAGCCCTCAAGTATTAACCGAAACGCTTTTTGCACTTCACCAGCAGGGTAAGCCTATGCCTGAAGACGTTTTTGTTATTACTACAAAAAGCACCAAGGCTATGCTTACTGATGGGCTATTTACGCAAGGTCACCTAGCTAAATTAATAGCAGACTACCAACTTCCCAATATTAAACTTCCCGATGAAAATATATGGCTAATAGAAGACAACAAAGGCCAACCTATTGATGATGCAAAATCTGAAATAGAACAAACCTATATGGCTGATTTTATTACCCGTAAAGTATTTGAGCTTACTAATAAAAATAACATTAGTATTCATGCCTCAATTGCGGGTGGACGTAAAACTATGGCGTTCTATTTAGGTTATGCAATGTCATTATTAGGGCGTGAGCAAGATTCACTCAGTCACGTATTTGTAAACGACGAGTTTGAATTTGTAAGAGACTTTTACTACCCAACACCATACAACCACATGATCGACGGTAAAAATGGCAAACAAGTGAACTGTAAAAATGCCCAAGTTACACTTGCCGAAATACCATTTGTACGTATGCGCCAATCAATCGACGAAACCCTTATTGCTAATATGCAAAGTGCCTCGTTTAGCCAAACAGTAGCAAGTTTAAACTCAGCACATAAAAAAGATTTAGCTCTTGAAGTAAATGCTAAAGCAAAAACACTTACCTTTGCAGGGGTAGAAATTAAACTTACCGCCAAAGAATGCGCTTTTTATTTATGGCTAAACCAATACAGCCAAAGTGAACAAGCAGCACTGATAGTTGGCCGTGACTTTGAAGAAACATTGAGCTACAGCAAAGAGTACCTAACGCATTTACAGCAAAATAGCAGTGATGTACGTGTTTTCCGTGATACATTCGCTATAGAGCCAGAAGATTTTAGAGATGGGTTGCACCGTACATTAAAGTGCATGGAAAAAACCTTTGTGCAGCAAACACGCAGCCGTATTAATAATAAAATAAACAAAATGTTACCAAATGCACTGGTCACTAAAATAAATATCAGCTCTAATAAATACGGGTTAACAACGCATTATGCATTGAGTGCCCAAAAACATAACATAAAAATAAATCTAACGGTTTAAACTTCACAAGCTTGCAAACGCATAAAAATAAATAAGTTTGGTAAATTAGTTTATAAGGAAGTAACGAAGAATGAAGCAATCAATGAACTTTGAACACATTAAGCAACAATGGCCAGAACTACACCAGTTAGCCGCTTTTGCAGAAGAGTATGCGATTACCGATCCGCAAAGCTCGTTAGTCAAGTTACGTTGTTTTGCAGAAAAAGTCGTAGGCTTCATTTACAAAGAGCTCTGTTTACCTGCCAACCCTAATTCGACTTTTCAAGATAAACTCATTACTGACAACTTTAAATCAGCAGTACCACAACAAATACAAGATAAACTGCATGCTATACGTAAAAGCGGTAACAGAGCAGCGCACGAAGGCAAAGTAAGTCAGCAAGAAGCGGTATGGATTTTAAAAGAAACTTACTTTATTTCTTGTTATCTTTATATGGCTTTTGCCAATGGCGATCAAAAAGACTTACCAGAATTTATTGCACCCGAACTTACTCAATTAACTAACCAAACAGATGCCGCTTTTGCAAAACAAAATAAGCAACTATCAAAACAGCTAGAAGAAAATAAACTTCGCTTAAAACAAGCGTTAAATGAATTAGAAGCCGCTCAGCAAGCGCAGCAATTGGCTCAAAAAGAAGCGGCTAAACTTAAAAGTGTTATTGATCAAAATAAACTCACTGAATTGCAAACAAATAATAGTGCAATTACATCTAGCTTTAACTTTAATGAAGACGAAACCCGCAAACGCATTATAGATTTAGACTTACGCGCCGCAGGTTGGGATGTGTCACTCGATACCAGCTCAACTGAGCAAGTAGGCAAAGAAGTAAAGGTAAATGAGCAACCAACGCCAACAGGCACTGGCTACATAGATTACGTTTTATGGGATGACGACGGCAAACCACTTGCTGTAATAGAAGCCAAACGCGCCCGTGAAAACATCGAAAAAGGCCGTGAGCAAGCAACGTTGTATGCCAATGCATTGCAAAACCAATACGGCCAACGTCCCGTTATTTTTTATTCAAACGGCTGGGATATAAAAATCCTAGATGACGCCCAAGGCTATAATAGCCGTGGCTTATACGGTTACTATTCAAAAGATTCTCTGCAGTACTTAATAAAGCAGCGCACGCTTAAAAAAGATCTAAACACTACGCCAATAGATACCGCAGTAGCAGGGCGTTTGTATCAAATGGAAACCATAACTCGAGTATGTGAGCGCTTTAGCGACAAACACCGAAAAGCGCTTATAGTGCAAGCCACCGGCACAGGTAAAACGCGCGTATCTATTGCCCTTGCTAAACGTTTGCTCGATGCCGGTTGGGCAAAGCGCGTACTGTTTTTATGTGACCGAAAAGAGCTACGTAAACAAGCGGGTAATGCCTTTACCGAACACACTAAAGAGCCAGTACACATTGTAGGAAAAAGCGCTAAAAATACCGCAGCGAGTGCGCGCGTATTTATCGCGACTTACCCAGGCATGCTGCGCATAATGAACAAGTACGACGTAGGCTACTTTGACCTGATCGTGGCTGATGAATCGCACCGCTCAATTTACAATATTTATGGCGATATTTTTAAATACTTTGACGCGCTAGAAGTGGGCTTAACCGCCACGCCGGTAGAAATGGTATCGCGCTCAACCTGTGATTTGTTTAGCTGTGATTACAAAATGCCAACAGCCAATTACCCACTTGAAGACGCCATAGAGCAAGGCAACTTAGTTCCTTACAAAATTGTAAGTTACACCACACAGTTTTTACGTGAAGGCATTAAAAAAGACAACCTAACCGATGAACAAATAGCCCAACTAGAAGAGCAAGGGATTGATCCTAACGAGCTCGACTTTGACGCAAAACAAATAGACGAAGCCATTAAAAATAAAGACACCAACAGGTTAATACTACGCAACTTAATGGAAAAAGGCCTGCGCGATAAAGACGGCCAGCTTCCAGGTAAAACAATTATATTTGCCCGTAACATAGCCCACGCCGAATTAATGGCGCAGTTATTTAGTGAACTTTACCCGCAGCATGGTGCTAATTTTTGCCGCGTAATTCACTCAAAGTATGAACGCGCTGAAGAGCTAATCGACGACTTTAAATCAAGCGACGAAAACAGCGTACGCATAGCCGTATCGGTCGATATGCTCGACACCGGCATAGACGTACCTGAATGCGTAAACCTTGTATTTGCAAAACCAATAAAATCAAAAGTGAAATTTTGGCAAATGATTGGCCGTGGCACACGCTTATGCGAAAACTTATATGGTCCAGGCAAGCACAAAACTCACTTTTTAATATTCGACCACTGGGCAAACTTTGAATACTTTGACGAAAACCCAGAAGAAGAAGATGTAAAACAAGCTAAATCATTACTGCAAAAGCTATTTGAAGCGCGGGTGACCCTTGCCCAAACCGCCCTTAAAAAAGCCAATATAGATGTGTTTGATCAAACAATTGCGCTAATACACCAAGATATAAACTTATTGCCAATGGAATCAATTTCTGTGCGCGACAACTGGCATGTGGTCGAAACCTATAAAGACCTAAAACGCCTTAATCAATTTGCACCACAGGCAGTGAGCGACTTATTCGAAAAAATAGCGCCGCTTATGCAATGGCGTAACATAATGGGGCAAAGTGAAGCGTATAAATTTGATTTTGAGCTAACCACTATTCAAACGTTGTTACTTATTGATGCAAACCAAATTGATTTAGCTAAACAAAGTGTAATGAACAAGGTTGAGTCGCTACAAATGCACTTAAACGAAGTGCGTAGTAAAGCACCTGCAATAGCCGAAATACAAACAGAGCAATATTGGCAGTATTTAACCCATGCAGCGCTTGAGCAAAGCCGCATTAATTTACGCAGCATTATACATTTACGTAATAAAAGCATAACGCCGCCAACAAGTGATTTTGTGCTTGATATAAAAGAAGACGAAAATCAAATACACGAAGCTGACAGGCTGACAAAAATAGTCTCTATCGATTATCAAATATATCGCCAAGAGGTTGAAAAAACACTTACCCCGTTATTTGAAACCGACAGCGTACTTAAAAAAATACGCAATGGCGAACAAGTCACCGAGGCCGACTTAGCGCAATTAAGCTCGTTGGTGCATACGCAAAACCCAAGTGTTGATTTAAATACATTAAAAGAGTTTTTTCCCGAATCAACCGCGACGCTTGATAAAATATTGCGTACCATAGTCGGTATGGATAAAAACGCCATAGAGCAGAGCTTTACTATTTTTGTGCAGCAAATACACACCCATTTAAATGCTAAACAACAGCGCTTTATTGGTATGTTAAAAAATCACTTAATTCGCCACGGCGCAATCGAAATAGCCCAGCTTTACGAGGCACCTTTTACCCAAATACACGACATGGGGCTCGATGGCGTATTTAGCCAGCAACAAGCCGACGTAATAGAGCAATTTATTAAACAGTTTGATGTAAAATTGGGCGATAAAAATCAATCTGTTGAAAAAGAGCTGAGGGTGTAAATGGCTAACAAAGGTATTGTTATATACCAAACTCCAGATGGTTCGTTATCTTTTGATATTCAATTTAAAGATGAATCACTTTGGATGTCTCAAGCACAAATGGCTGATTTATTTGGAACGAAGCGACCAGCTATTACAAAGCACTTGTCTAATATTTTTAAGACTGGTGAACTGGAGCAAGAAGTGGTTAGTTCCATTTTGGAACAAACCACTGAACACGGTGCAATAGCTGGAAAAACACAAAAATCAAAAACTAAGTTTTACAACCTTGATGCAATCATATCCGTGGGCTACCGCGTTAACTCAACCCAAGCAACGCGCTTTCGCCAGTGGGCAACTAAAACATTAAAGCAGCACTTATTAAAAGGCTACACCTTAAATCAAGAGCGATTAGCGCAAAATGCAACAGAGTTAGATAACGCATTACAACTCGTTAAACGTATTGCTGTTTTGCCACAAAACAGTGAGTTTGGTGCAGGGCTTGTAGATATAATTGCCAGTTACACGCAAACCTTTTTATGGCTACAACAGTACGACGAGGGGCTACTTAATTCTCCAAAAGGTGAATTAGGCGGCGCACTTACACCACTTGATGATGCAAAAGCCGCTATTGCTCAGCTTAAGCAAAACCTTATAAACAAAGGAGAAGCTACCAAGCTATTTGCACAAGAGCGCGATGATGGTTTAGCAGCTATTTGGGGAGCGTTAGATCAAACCGTATTCGGTGATCCTGCCTACCCAAGCATAGAAAGTAAAGCCGCGCATTTATTGTACTTTGTCGTTAAAAACCATCCGTTTAGTGATGGTAATAAACGCACCGCAGCGTTTTTGTTTGTCGATTTTTTAAATCGCAATCAACGCCTGTTAAATGAGCATTACCAACCGGTAATAAACGACACAGGCTTAGCTGCTATTACTTTATTAGTAGCAGAGTCAAACCCAAAAGAAAAAGACACCATTATTCGCTTAATCGAAAATTTATTAAGCCAATAATACACAATTTGTAGGTCGGGCTTTAGCCCGAAAATAGGAAAAATACAACATATGATAACCGGACCTTTAAAAAGTAAAATCGACAAACTATGGGAAGAATTTTGGACTGGCGGCATCACCAACCCGCTGACCGTAGTAGAGCAAATTACTTTTTTAATGTACGCCCGTATGCTCGACATGAACGAGCAAGCCGACGAAAAACGAAGCGCCCGCACAAATAAACCATTTAACCGCCGCTTTAACGACGCCGAACAACATATTCGTTGGCAAAACCTGCGCCATTTAGGGGCAGAAGAGTTATATAAACTGGTTAAAGATGAGCTGTTTCCGTACTTTTCAAAAACCTCAGACGACGTATCGCCAGAAGGCGCGGTATTCAACGAGTTTATGAAAGACGCGCAATTGATGATCCAAAAGCAAAGCTTATTGGTAAAAGCCGTTGAAATGGTAAACGACTTACCCCTTGAAAACTCAGACACCAAAGGCGATTTGTACGAATATTTATTAAGTAAACTCACCACCGCAGGCATTAACGGCCAGTTTAGAACGCCGCGCCATATTATACGCGCCATGGTCGAAATGATGGATCCAGATGTAACCAGCCAAATATGTGACCCATCAACCGGCACCGGTGGCTTTTTGTCGGTAAGTTACGAATACCTATTACAAAAATACACCTCAGCCGAGGGCATAGAGCGCGAGCCAGTGCTTGACGTAAATGGCAATATACAGCTTGATGACAGCGGCAAACCGCTTGAAAACCTTCTCTACTCAGGCGATTTAATTACCCCAGAGCAGCGCAGCCACATAGATACAAACATGTTCAACGGCTTTGACTTTGACGCCACCATGCTACGCGTAGCTGCCATGAACTTAGTAATGCACGGCATTAAACAACCGGGTATTCATTATCAAGATACCCTAAGCCAAAACTTTAAAGAGCACTACCCGCAAAAGGCAAAAGAAGGCTTTGACATAATACTCGCCAACCCGCCATTTAAAGGCAGCCTAGACGAAGAAGACGTATGCCCCGAGTTATTACGTAAAGTAAAAACTAAAAAAACCGAGCTGCTGTTTGTTGCCCTTATTGAACGCATGCTAAAAATAGGCGGCCAGTCGGCCACTATTGTACCCGACGGTGTGTTATTTGGCTCATCAAAAGCGCACGTACAACTGCGCCAAATGCTGGTGGATAACAACCAGCTAGAAGCCGTAATTTCACTGCCAAGTGGTGTATTTAAACCCTACGCCGGTGTATCAACAGCCATACTTATATTCACCAAAGGCGGCAGCACCGACCACGTATGGTTTTACGACGTACAAGCCGATGGTTTCTCGCTAGACGATAAGCGCACGCCAATAAAAGCCAACGACTTACCCAGCCTAATCAGCGAATTTAAAGCGCGTGATAAAGTGACCGCGACAAGTGATAGCAATGATCGCGTTATATCAGGTAAGAAAAAGCATTTCTGGGTCAGTAAAGACGACATAGCCAACAATAAATACGACCTTTCAATCAACCGCTACAAAGAAGTGGTATACGAGGAAGAAAGCTACGATCCACCAAAAGAGATTTTAGGTAAATTAGTGAGCTTAGAAAATGAAATACTGGCTGATTTAAAAGAGCTGGAGGGTATGTTGTGAGCTTTTTTGGAAATCAAAGTAATTGGCAATTGCGATCTCTAAAAGAAATAGCGACTCTAAAAAGAGGATATGATCTCCCTACAAAACTCAGAACTGCTGGAAAGGTACCTATTTATGCTGCTAATGGTCAAAATGGCAGTCATAATGAGGCAAAAATAAAAGGACCAGGAGTTATAACAGGTAGGTCAGGCACTATTGGCAAGGTTCATTATACTAGCACTGATTATTGGCCGCTAAATACATCATTATACGTGACTAATTTCCATGGAAATGATCCCAAATGGGTTTTTTACATGTTAAAAGCTTTCCAATTAGAACGCTTTGTTGAAGGGGCTGGTGTACCAACACTTAACCGAAACTTAGTTCATGATGAGCTTATCCCATTACCACCACTGGACGAGCAGAAACGCATAGCCGCGATTTTAGATAAAGCCGACACCATCCGCCGCAAACGCCAACAAGCCATCCAACTTGCCGACGACTTCCTACGCAGCGTATTCCTAGATATGTTTGGTGATCCAGTAACTTGGAATAAAAATGATATTGCCAAAGGCTGGACTGTCAAGCCTATAGAAGAGATCTCACTATTAAAAAGAGGTTATGATTTACCCAAGCAAAGTAGGCTTGAAGGTAATATTCCAATATATGCAGCAAATGGAATTACGGGTACTCATAATGAATTCAAGGTTAAAGGACCAGGAGTTATTACGGGTAGAAGTGGAACTATTGGTAAAGTTATTTATTCAGAAAATGATTTTTGGCCATTAAATACAGCTCTTTATGTTACTAACTTTTATGGAAATAATCCTAAATACATAGAATGGTATTTAAGATTTTTAAACTTAGAGAGGTATGTTCAGGGTGCTGGTGTGCCAACTTTAAATCGAAATTTATTTTTGAAAGAGGTTTCTGCTGTTCCTCCTAAGGCTGAGCAGGATCGGTTTGAAGTCATTTGTAAGTTGGTGAGTCAATTAATATTTAAAAATTTAGATTTTAATAAAAAAGAGCTTTTCAACTCACTAAGCCAAAAAGCCTTTGCGGGCGAACTATAACGCTATTTATAAAAATAAGAACAAGGAAGTTAGATGAGTCAAAGAGAATTAAATAAAAACATAATCAACGTAGAGCTTTTAAAACAAGCCGTTTATTTCACGCGTAAGGATAAATAAAAGATGCAGGCACAAGTAAAACGCATGAATGAAGTGGGCGATACGGTTTTCTTAACACCTACGCCATTACTCAGCTACGCGGAATTGGTGTTAAAAAGCCTAGCATCAAATACCTATCGCGGCTTTCATCGTAAAAATAATAATTGCTTAGGTGCCTCACACACATTTAGAGATGTGTTAACTAAAAAGAAGGATTATTTAATACACGCACTAAATAATCTCACCTCTGAAATGCAGTTAAACGAACTTGCCAACGAGTTATGTAGTGAACTTATTGTTGAACTGAGTAAAAATATTAAACCTTTGCAATTGCAGTCGTTTAATAAAATACGAAAGCCCGTTGATATTGTATTCGAGCACTTTGTAGCAATGGGGGATGACTTTGCACCAGCAAGAAAAACCGCCACACAATGGCTATTTTTACCCCTTGATAGCCAAATATTTCAGTCAGAATTTATATTCACCGCTCAAGAAGCGAAGGCTTTAGGCATCAAACGCCGCTTTACATATAAAGACATAGAAACAGCACAGCACTACGCAGATATACAAAACTTTTTAAAAGAAAAAGCGGCAAATATAGGTTTAAATCACCGTATTTATTTTGATTTGATTTGGAATAAGCGCTTTGAAAGCAGCGGCACAAATTTATTTTTAACCAACCCAAGCAAAAAATGATAAACACTTAGCTGCTTTAAAATAGCGGCTGCAGAGTTTTAATGAGTTTAATTGTTATTAAGAAGTACCCTGATATTAATGGGATAGGAGCAGGTAATGTTGGATAGTTTGTTATTAAATGCTGATTTATTGTGGCCAAGTGCATGGTTAGGGCGTTCATTTATAATTGTTATGCTGTTACTTTTTGGTTTTTCTGTTGTGCGCGTTTTCCAATTAAATGCAAGTAGTAAAAAAACAATAAAAGGGGTTGAGGATATTGTTGCATCTCAAACTACCAGTTCACTTTATGACAATATTATTGAGATCAAAGATAAGGCTAAATCTTCTAACAACGAAGTAGTTAAAAATCTATGGCGTGAATTTGATGAAAGCTTAGTTGCCGATCACCGTGATCAAAGAATTTATAATACCCTTGATGCAGAACATTTTTTTAATCCAAAAACATTGGCTTCGGGTATAACCTCAAATAGGTTACTTGCAGCAGCTCCCTCATTTTTAACCGCAATCGGTGTACTGGGTACTTTTTTAGGCTTAACTATGGGCTTAAAAGGCTTGCATATAGAAAGTAACGAAATTGAAGCACTAAAAGGTGGCATAGCCAGTATGATTAACGGTGCGGCTATGGCATTTGTTACCTCTGTTTGGGGGGTAGGGCTTAGTTTATTACTTAATATTTTTGAGAAAAACACAGAACGTCGAATTATAAATAAAGTGATAAAAATTCAGCAAACTATAGACTTTTTGTTTCCTCGTTTACCTGCTGAAAAGTCTTTAGTTGATATTTCAAAAAATACTAGCGATAGCAGTGAGGCGCTTCAAGAGCTGCATGAACGAATTGGTGATCGCCTACAAGAGACGATTTCAGGCGTAAGTGACAGCATGCAAGAGGCATTTACCAATGCACTTAATAATGTAATGGCACCTGCTATGCAGTCGTTAGTGAGTAATACCAGCGAGCAAACAAGTGGCGTATTAGAGCAAGTTATTGGTAACTTTACACAAAGTATGCAAGCTGCGGGTAAAGATCAAGGTGAACTAATGCAAAAAACCACTGAACAAATGCATGATGCTGTAAGTGGTTTAAGCACTAAAATGAGTGCAGTAATTGAGCAGAATGCCAGCCAAGCACAGCAGATGACTGAGCAACACCTTGGTGCGTCAACACAGTTTAATGAACAATTAAATACAATGCTTAGTAAAAGCCAAGAGCACCAACAGCTTATGGAACAAAAATTGTTTACTGCCCTTGAATCTCAGCAACAATCGCAAGCTGCGCGAGAAGCAAGCCATGTAGATAATTTACAATCAGTATTGGGTGGCTGGCTTAATGAGCAAGCGAACCAAAATGAAAAATCTACGATCCAACAACAAGCCTTTACTACAGGCTTAGAGGCAAGTTTACAAAGCTTTATGCAAAGCTCTGAGCAGCGCCAACAAGCGCTTGAAGAAACGTTTGGCTCTTTAATTAACAACCAACAACTTGAAGCATCTAAACGAGACTCAGAATATCGTGAGCAATTACAAACGCAGTTAGGTAAGTGGCTAGCACAACAAGACCAAATGCTTACCTCAATGACTGACGCAGTAAAACGTACGCAAACGCATATGGATTCTGTTATTGCACAGCATAAAGACGTTATAGGGGAGCTTAAAACGGTTGCCGAGTCATCTGCTATAAGTAGCCAAAACTTAAGTAACAGTTCAAACCAAATAGGTCTCTTATCGGGCAATTTAGTAAAAGCTACAGAATTGTTTGATACGCGTTTAGGGGATATGACGGATACAATAAAAGGTATTTCGGCTCAAAATGATACATTAGCAAACCATGTGATTGAACAAGCTAAAATATTGAAGGGGCTAGAAACATCCCTTGTTACAACCACTGAACAGTTTGGCGATACGGCAAAACTAGCCCAAAGTGGTTTTAGTGAAATGAAAACCCACCAAGTTGACTTTATAAGTGGTGTTGAGGCCTCATTTGAAGGGTTAAGTAATACCTTAGCTAAGCAAGTGTCGGATATTGAAAAGCAAACGAATGAGTGGCTACGCAGTTATTCATCAGAAGTAAATACCCAAGTTAAAGAGCGTATGGAAACATGGAATACCACCACGCTTGAATTTAGCGACCAAATGCGCCGAACAGTGAGTTCTATTTCTGATTTAGTGGATGAGTTGGAGCGTAGCTAATGCGGGTATTTAGAACCGGCCAAGTAAGTGTTGATGAAGAAAACCCGTATTGGATGTCGTTTTCGGATATTTTATCGGGCTTACTTATTTTATTTGTTTTAGCGTCTGTGGTGTTAATGGTTGAGCTTATGGAAGCCAAACAAGAGCTTGAAAATAAGCAACAAGCATTTACCCAAGAGCTAGAAATGCTGCACATGGCTGAGGGTGTACGTAAAACTATCTTACATGAAGCCGCTGATTTACTGCGTAAAAGAGGCATACAAGTCACGGTTAGTGAAAATGAGACGGTCTTAAGTATTCCTAACGATATTTTAGGGTTTGATAGTGCTGCTTTTAATATAAGCCCGCAGTTTGAAGGCACTGCACTTCAAATTGGTGAGGTGCTTGCTGAGGTTATAAATAAAGATAACCGTGAGCAATTTCTCGATACTATTTTTATTGAAGGGCATACCGATAGTAAAAATTTTTACGGCATGCTGGGTAAAGGGAATTGGGGGTTGTCTACATTTAGAGCCATCTCTTTATGGGAGCTTTGGAGTAAACTATTGCCAAGCGAACATGATTTAGCAGGTATAACCAACAAAGAAGGTAACCCGCTTTTTTCAGTAAGTGGCTATGCGGCAACAAGGCGTATGGTTGTTGAAGAGTTAACTGAGGATGACTTTAGAACAAATAGACGAATTGATATTCGCTTTACAATTCGCAGGCCTACCAGTGCGGAATATGAAACGGTAAGAAGCCGTTTGGAGATGCAATAACCATGCTGCAATTACCTCCGTTAGTACAACTTACCCAGTTTGACTGGGTGCGTACTTCACAACAGTGGAGTAGCTTAACAGTAAAAACTAAGGAAATTGCCGATGGTGTAGGGCAAGGCGAAGAATTTAAAGCCTTAGAGCAGCAAGTCAGGCAATGTGTGCTAAGTAAGGATATTACGCAATTAAAAAATACACTACTTAAACGCAAAGGTGTGCGAGTTTTAACTCAGTTATGGATTGATAAAGAGGAAGTAAGAACAGGCTCGTTAAACGAAGAAACCATAGATTACATTCAAGCTAAACACCCCAAACTTGGTATGTCGTCATTAATGAATTTAATTTCGTTGGTTTATCGTTATTTTGATACTTTATCTGATGGTAATATTTTTAATCGGTTATCGCAGTGGCTTATAGAGCAGATAGAGCAGCGTTTAAAAGATCGCAAAAACTCAAGTGACACAATATTATCGGTGCTTAACCAAGCTAAATGGCTGCTAGATTTAACCGCTCCTAAGGCTTTGGTTAACCTTGCCAAACAAAATCATTTAGACTTAAACGAACAATTAAAAAAACTACGCTTAAACGAGCTGCCGCAAGGGCGATTTTTAGATATTTGCCACGCGCAATACTACTTAGATACGCTAAGAGAAATACCTGTTGGTGAGCAACATGAAATACTGTATGAACTATTAAAACCGAGTGTTTCTATGATGCCGTTTGAAGATGGTAAACGCATTGGCCACAAAGCACTTGAGATTATTATAGACCGCTCTGCTGGTGCCCCCAGTGAAACTTGGCAACACTTTGTACTAAATTTAGCTGGTGATCCGCGTATTGCTAATACAGCAAATAACTACCGCCAGTGGTGGAAGCCTATTGGTGAAAATAGAATAAAAGCAGTGACAAGCTGGCTTGCTAAAGAAGACTTACGATTATTTTTAGGTGCCATTGAAGAGTACGCAAATTACACCGGCGATGAAGCGTTAAATAGAATGTTCCCCGCACGTAAGCGTTTTTTAGAAGGGCTTTATGAACATGGGTTTGTGCGCAATACACGACTAATGCTTGGAAACCAAGCAGAGCATACAGTTAAGCGAGTGCTAGGTAAGAGTTTAACAACCAGTTATATAAACCTAAGAGGAATGGCTCAAACTTCCATTATTTATTTAGATTGCGGTGATTTTCATATCATTGAAGGATCGCATAACTTTAAGCTATGGATTTATATGGGTTTACCTAGTGAGAAGCTTAACGATTACTCTTTGAGTGAGTTAAACCATTCTTCTTTAACACACAGCTTTCCACAGGAATTTAAAAAGAACTATCCAAAAGGCGAGTTAATGCCTATTCAACACTCGCCGACTTCTTGGCAAAAAAATGCTATTGATTTTTTAACTCAAAATGGTGTTGAGCTCGATTTAGAAAAGCTCTTTTATAAAGACGAATACAGAAGATATGTTAATCGTTATGGATTACCTGTAGTAAGAAAAATAGTAGAAGAAAAGAATCTTTTGGAAATCAATTTATTAAACGCTCTAGAAGTGTACCAACCAATTACCGCCAAAGAGCTCGTTAAGGTTTTAAACAGTGAGTTTAATATGAAGGCTGACCGCTCAACTGTGAATTCTAAACTTTATTCAATGTTATCTGAAAATAGAGTAACTAGAGACGACAGGCTCTGTTGGGAACTTGCTTAATAAGTAAATTGCGTACTAGGAATATTAAAAGGGGATTTAAAAATACATGTCACTTGTTAGTTTGATAAAAGGGCTTTTGCCTAAAAATAAAAATAGTCATTTAGCAGCTGAACGATACTCCTTAGTGTATGACTCGTATGGCGTTAATTTTGCCACTGATGAAGCCTCATTCCATTGCTTAAATAATGGTGAGGGCGGAGGTTGCCAGCTTATTCAGCATGTTGTACTTAAAATGCTACAAGAGCGAGATATTGCACAGCCTATACCTAATGGCTTTAGATTAGACAGTGAGCAAGCATGTTTACTAGATCCTGAAGATGCAGACGTTTTAGGGTTACCGCCCTTTTTTGATAACGACTTTGACGTTGATATTCAAGGCAGAACAACTAAGAGCAGCTTTACGCTGCAGTTATTTGCAAAACACGACCAGCAAAAATATCCAGTAAAAAGAAAAGGTCCCATACTTGTCTTTAGTGAGCAAACACAGTATTTAATGACACCTGAACAGCTTAATGCTGTTTTAGCGGTTGAAGAACATTCCTCGCTTACGCCTGATGATCGTACTGAGCTGAATCATGTATTGGCTGTTGCTAAGTTACAACAAGCAGTTAAAGATGGATTAAAGCTAGATTTAAAACATTTTGATAAATTTGATTTAATACAACCAGACCAAATTACAGTAACAGCTAATCAAAACGCAGATGGAAGTTTAGAACTTAGCCCAAGCTTTGGTGATGGCTCATCGCCTGAAGACTTACAAAATCGTTTAGCTCAGCTACAGGGTGACGGGCAAGTAATGCGAATTAAAGACCGCATTGTTTTACTGACTGACGATAAAAAACAAGCTGTTAAAGAAGTACTTCAAAATAGAACCATTCCAGCACATAAAGTCGCAGAATTTATTAAAACTCCTTCAGCTTTTTTAGATGCGTCTATTCTTAACCTCGATCTTGGGTTTTCTCTCAGAGTTGCTGGTATTGGCAAAATGGTACACATCCCTTTTGGTCAAGACAGCGATGGCAGTAATGGCTGGTTTTCAACTAATACAGACAGTGAACCACCAGAGCGATTAGTTAAGTTGCTTGAATGCGAGGAAGATGTTGTATCGTTTGAGCAAAGCTACCAGCAAGCTAAAGGGCAAAATGCCGACAGCGTTATTGTTGATGATGAGTCAATTGATATACGCGATGAGCAGCGAGTTAATGAAACACTCGCAGAGGTAAGAGAAAATTTAGCAAACCCATCCCGTGACTCTGACATACCTGATACTGATGATTTGCCAGTTAAAAAAGAGCAAGTCTCTTTATTGCTTAAAGACACCGAAGAACATAATAAAGATATTGTTGATAAGGTATCTCAGCTTGATAAAGGTATTAACTTTGACAGAACTAATTTAGCGCGAACACCTTTCCCTCATCAAGAGTCTGGCATTAGCTGGATGCTGTCGTTACTTAAGTCAGCGCAATTAGATAACCATGATGATATGTATAGAGTACAGGGGGCTTTACTAGCGGATGATATGGGGCTAGGTAAAACCTATATGACGCTGGTGATGCTGGCTGAGTACTTGTCAATGCAGAAGCAAAGCAATAAATCAGAGAAGCCTATATTAATAGTTGCACCGCTTAGCTTATTGGAAAACTGGGAACAAGAGGTTGAAGCTACTTTTAAAGATTCCCCATTTAGAGATATTAAAGTCCTGCAGTCATCAAGGGATTTGAAAGAGTTTAAAGTTCAAGGGGCTGAACGAGAGTCTATGCAGCTTACGACGGTAATGAATGATTTGCATGCTGATCATAAATCTATTCGTTACGCTTTGCATGTTGGGGCTGATGCAGCAATAAGGCGTTTAGATATGGATAAACGTGTTGTTATTACAACTTATCAAACGCTACGGGATTACCAATTTTCTTTATGTATTATTGACTGGGGAATTGTAATATTTGATGAAGCTCAAAATATTAAAAACCCGAATACGCAAGCAACGCGCGCAGCTAAAGCACTAAAAGCTGATTTTAAATTACTAGCCACAGGTACCCCTGTAGAAAATAGTTTAAGCGAATTTTGGTGTTTAATGGATACAGCGCAACCTGGGCTATTAGGCGATTGGGGCTATTTTAGAGAGCGGTGGATTAAGCCAATAAGCAGTGCTAATGAAGAAGAAAAAGCAGAGGTACGCTTAGACGTTGGTAACGACTTACGTAATGCTGCAGGCCAGTTTATGTTACGTCGAACCAAGGAAGACGAACTAACCGGAATGCCCACTAAAACAATAAAAACAGGCATTCATAAAGATTTAGCCGACAATATGGCATTTGCACCTGAACTCGCGCGTAATATGACCGGCGGACAATTACTTAGCTACAACCAAATTGTTGAAGATTATAGAGCTGAAAAAGCGAAAGAGCAGGGCGGAGGGCATGCTTTAACAGTTCTGCAGCAATTAAGGGCTGTTAGTTTACATCCAAGGCTTGATGAGGTTTTTAAACAGCCACCGAGTAATGCAAAAGATGCGCAGCGCAATTTACAAGAGTCTGAAAAGTTGCGCATGTTGTTAGATATATTGTCAGATATAAAAAACAAACAAGAGAAGGTCATAATTTTTGCGACAACTAAAAAACTTCAAGCCGTTCTTAAAATATGCCTAGATAAAATTTATGAGTTGAATATTCATGTTATTAATGGCGATAGTAAAGCAATGGCAACTAAGAAGGATCAGCTGTCCCGTAAAGGGATGATCACCGACTTTGAAGCAAAAGACGGCTTTAACATTATAATTATGTCGCCTGTAGCTGCGGGGGTTGGCTTAACGGTTATTGGTGCAAATCACGTAGTGCATTTAGAGCGCCATTGGAACCCCGCAAAAGAGGCTCAGGCTACAGACCGTGTATATCGAATAGGTCAAAAAAAGCCTGTGTTTATTCACTTACCCTGCCTTCTACATCCAGAGTACGATTCGTTTGATGTGAACCTAGACAAACTACTTGCAAAGAAAACCATGCTAAGGGACGCTGTAGTAACGCCTGAAGTTGTGAGTGAACACGAGTTAATGTCGTCAATGGGGTTATGAGGTTAAATTTATGAAACTCCAACTAAGCGCCTCAAATACGCTTAATAAATACTTAAAAGCTGATTTACCCCGTCTGCCACATGAACTTGGTAAACAAGCGGGGGTAAATACCCTAATCAGTGACGGCGATAATTTTAACTGGCAATTGCAGGTTATTGATAACCGTTATAAATCGCGTGAAAAAGCAATTATCACTTGTAAAGCTAATAGCCGCTTTACGTTTTTTATACCGGTTAGTTTAAAGCTATCTCAACAGGAACTAACTCAGCGCTTGCTGTATGAATGACAATTAATCATGGCAGACACACTTGAGGTATACCGACTTATTCCACGAAATGATATTGCGGTGCTGCACTTTCGGTTAGCCAAACACTAGAATAAGAGGGGGGCTTTATTAAAGGCCAAAATGTTGAGCTAAGAGCAGATATTACTAATTTATTTAATGCACGTACCAATACGTGACCGAAGGGTTCTCAGGTGTTGAGCCTGGTAGAATGTATTGGTTAGGTGCAAGCTATAACTTTTAATAAGTCTATTTTCTGCTAAGTGGAGTTGTAAAAAAGGACGTCTCATGACGTCCTTTTTAGCTTATACATATTTTAAACCCTTGATGAGCAATAAATAAGAGCGCTGCAGTGGCTAAGTGCAACCGAAATTGTTATGTTATAGGTAACATTTAAAATACATTATCTGTAATGAAAAAAAGTAAACGCTCCTCTTTGCAAGATATAGCCGATGCTGTAGGTATGACTAAAATGACGGTAAGTCGTTATTTAAAAAGTCCTACGAAAGTATCTGAGGCTACGCGCAGTAAAATCAGTGCAGCGATTGACCTACTTGGTTATATACCTAATAAAGCCCCCGATTTATTGTCAAATGCGAAAAGCTTTTCTATCGGCGTGTTGGTTCCATCATTGACTAACCAAGTGTTTGCGCAAGTGATCCGAGGAATTGAAGAAGTAGTTGAACCGGCAGGTTATCAAACTATGCTCGCGCATTATGGTTATAGCCCAGAGATTGAAGAGAAAAGGGTAGAATATTTATTGTCTTATCATGTTGATGGCTTGATATTATCTGAGACAATTCATACCGAGCGAACTCGGCAAATGATAAAAATGGCAGGCATTCCAGTTGTCGAAATAATGGATATTAATCATCCTCCCATCCACTATTCAATTGGCTTTGATAATATTAAAGCGGCCTTTGATATGACCAGCGCTCTTATAGATAAAGGCTATAAACATATTGTTTATTTAGGTGCTAGGCTTGATACGAGAACCAAGCTTAAACTGCAAGGTTATGCCGCTGCGATGACTAAAAGGGGATTAACACCTAGAGACATTATGACAGATAAGCCATCGTCATACAGTTTAGGCGCCAAGCTGATACTGCAAACGCTCAAGAGTTACCCAGATACAGACTGTGTTTTTTGTACCAATGATGACTTGGCGGTAGGTGCGATTTTCGAGTGTCAAAAAAATAATATCGCAGTACCGCAGCAGATGGCTATTGTTGGTTTTCATGGTCACGATGTTGGTCAATCTATGGTGCCGCAACTGGCCAGTGTAATAACGCCGCGGCAACACATTGGTAATCTTGCAGGCGAAAGGTTATTGAGCGTAATTGATAGCAAACAGGATGAAGTAGATTACGAGTCGGTTTTTGATGTGGGTTATAAAATTCATTTAGGTGAAAGTGCTTAGTATTAAAAAGTGCTCAAGCTAAAAACTTGAGCATTTAGTCGCTATAGGAATAGCGAGATCAATATTGCGACTATCGCACCACATGTACCAATAATTGTTTCCATCACCGTCCATGTCTTAAGCGTTTGCATTTCAGTAAGACCAAGGTAGCGACTGGCCAGCCAAAACCCCGAGTCATTAACATGAGACAGCACGATTGAGCCACCTCCAATAGCAATAGTAATTGCAGCAAGCTGCGCACCACTTAGACCAAGAGGCGCAAGCATTGGGGTAATCAAGCCACATGCGGTTAGCATAGCAACGGTTGCAGAGCCCTGAATTACTCTTACCGCAGCAGCCAAAACAAACGCTAAAATAACAATAGGTAAACCTGAACCTGCAAGGTAATTACCCAGTGCATCGCCGACGCCAGAATCAATCAATACTTGTTTAAACACGCCACCTGCACCAGTGACCAGAATAATCACGCCGGCGGGTTGTAGGGCACTACCGCAGATCTCCATTATTCGGTTATTAGGCACACCTCGTTTAACACCAAGCAGGTAAAAAGCCATTAAACAGGCGGTTAAAATGGCAGTAAAAGGATGACCAATAAATGCAAGCCAGTGTGCGATACTCGAGTCACTTTGCACAAATCGACCCCCTAAGGTGTTTAAGCTGATCATAATTAAAGGTAAAGCGATTAAACCAAGGGCAAGGGCAAAGCTGGGTATCCCTACGCCTGCTCTTGTGTCGTTATCTGTCTGAGCGTGCTCGGGTAATTCAACATGAATAGACTTAGAAATAAAAGATCCCCAAATAGGGCCGCCAAGTAGCATTGCAGGAATACCCGCGAGTAAGCCAAATAAAATCATATAACCGTAGTCAGCACCTAGTTCAGATGCTACTAAAATAGGACCTGGGGCCGGAATTAAAAATGCTTGGCAAGATGCGATCCCTGCCAGTAAACCAATGCCAATTTTAATGACACTGCCGCCGCCTTTTCTGACCACGGCAAAAGCAATACCAATTAATAGAACCACAGCAACATCAAAAAATAACGGTAAAGCGCAAATAAAACCCGTAAAGGTCAGTGCCCAATTGGCATTTTTATCACCAAACCTGTGTAAAAGAGTATGTGCAATACGATCAAGTGCACCAGTTTCTTCCATAACCTTGCCAAACATAGCACCTAAGGCAACCACTACAGCAACAAAGCCTAGGGTGCCAGCCATGCCTTTTTCAATGGTTTTGGTGATCGTTTCAGGGCTCATGCCTGAGCTCAATCCGGCGATCATAGAGACTAATATCAAAGCAACAACAGCGTGTAGCCTGACTTTCATTACGAGAAAAAGTAATAAAAAGATAGATCCCACGGCCGTTAAAATTAAAGATAAATCTGACATATACTTCCTACTTAATACTATTTAAATTATTTTTCGGTTAATTTTTGTTTAACTTCACATAATCAATTGTTACGGGTAACATACTACCTGTAACTTAAAATAATAAATACATTGAACAGCAATGAATTTAAAATTAAATAGAGGTTAATCAAGTGAGCCAAACAAAAACTGGGCGTATATTTA
Source organism: Pseudoalteromonas sp. KG3 (assembly GCF_030436385.1). NCBI lineage: Bacteria > Pseudomonadati > Pseudomonadota > Gammaproteobacteria > Alteromonadales > Pseudoalteromonadaceae > Pseudoalteromonas > Pseudoalteromonas sp. KG3. Next base: position 720,558 of record NZ_CP098523.1, on the reverse strand, counting down.
TTATTATGGGCGTATCAAGCACTGGCAAATCAAGTGTTGGCCAAGCATTAGCGAAAAAAATGAATGTTAAGTTTATTGATGGTGATGATCTGCATCCAAAAGCAAATATATTAAAAATGGCTGCTGGGGAGCCACTTAATGATAATGACAGAACGCCGTGGTTAGAAAGAATTCGTGATGCTGCTTTTAGTATTGAAAAGAAAAATGAAGTGGCTGTTATTGTTTGCTCCGCCTTAAAACAAAAATACCGCCAGCAAATATGTGATGGTAATGTGGGTATCACTTTTTTACATCTTTACGGTGAGTTTGCATTAGTGAAAGAAAGAATGCGGGATAGGAGAGGCCACTTTATGCCAGTAGAACTGTTAAAAAGCCAGTTTGATACGCTGGAAATGCCGGATGAAAACAATGTAATTACTATTGATATAGACCAACCATTTGCAGACGTAGTTGAAAGTTGTTTTAAAGCGACCGCGCTATAACTTTTAAAGTGCTTGTTTTTAGAGGGGAGTAATTAAAGTCGCAGAAAACCAAGTAAGCTGCGACTTCTACATTATCTAATTAGTAACGTTTTTTAGGTGCTTTTAGCTGTGAATCAAATTCATCAGGAAATAAAATTGTGCCGTCGTCTTCTTCCGTTGGGAATACGGCAATAAGTAAGTCGTCTTGCTCAAGGCCCGGTGTCCAGCGTGAATGCCAATCTTTTAATGGGATTGCTTTTGCTGTGCAGTTTTCCCATTCACCGGTGGCCCATGCTTCGGCGTAAATGCGTTCTGGCCATACCGGTACACAATCATCATCTTCGTTGGCAAGCATTACACAGCCATCGTCGTCATTTAATATCCAAACTTGCTTGAATTCGTGGACTGTCTCAAACATAAAAGCCAGTCTCTTTTTGGCTCCTAAATTTAGAATAGTCTCAAATTTTTCAGATGCGGTTGCTGTTGCATTACTCATTAATAGACTCTCTCTAGAATGGCTTAGGTATAGTATATTGACTATTATGACAAAATGTCGATTAGTTAAAAATTAATTACACATTGCGTGGTATAAATCGTCGGCGAGCTGGCTTAGATCGTGTTCGTTACGGTTAGTCAGTGCATAGGTTCGCAAGCCGTAAAGACCCATCGCTAAAAAACGAGCTAGATGCTCAGCTGTGCGTGTATTTGGGATTTCACCTTCTTTTATCGCGCGCTCAAATTGTTCGGCAAGGGCGTTTTCGTAGGCGTTTAAATTAGCCATTAGTACTTGGCTTATTTGTAAATCTTGCCCTTCAACTTCACTAATACTTTTTGTAAGCAAGCATACTTTCATCGCATCACCACAAACGCACTCTTTGATAATTGCATCCAAATAAAGGCGCAGGCTAGGTAATACTGGTTTATGCTCACAAAATAGCGCTGTGAATTGTTGGTTACGATCAGTTTGATATTGCTCAATAGCCGCTAAAAAAATACCTTTTTTATTACCAAACGCAGCATATAAAGAGCCTGGATGCAGTGCAGTAACTTGCGTTAATTTTTGCATACTGGTTTTGGCATAACCGCATTGCATAAAAGCAAGCATCGCTTGGCGCAGTACATACTCGCGGTCAAATTCGGCTACTCTCATAGTGCTCTCTTATTGTGTTGGTGAAGGCAGTTTACTTAATCTTGAACAAATATTCAAAAATAGACTTGAATATTTTAGGGCACGCCCTTATCTTGAATGTATATTCAAGATAAGGATTAAAAAAATGACCACAGAACTACTGCAACCATTTAAACTGAATAACAGCATAGCATTACAAAACCGCATACTGATGGCGCCATTAACGCGTTGTATGGCAGACGATAACTTAGTACCAACGCAAGCCATGGTTGACTATTATGCGCGCCGTGCAGATGCGGGCTTAATTATCAGCGAAGCCACGATTATTCGCCCTGATGCACAAGGTTACCCGAATACACCAGGTTTATTTACCAGCGAGCAAATTCAAGGCTGGAGAAAAGTAACCGACGCAGTACACGCTAACGGCGGTAAAATATTTGCTCAACTATGGCATGTAGGCCGTGTGGCACATCCACACTTTTTTGACGGCGAAGTCTTAGCACCATCAGCCATTGGTGTACAAGGCTCAGTACCACGGATGCGTGAGTTAACTTACCAAACACCAAAAGCGGCCACCCTTGAAGATATTAAAGGTTTAGTTGCTGATTACGCAAAAGCGGCTGAAAATGCAGTAGAAGCAGGGTTTGACGGTGTTGAAATCCACGGTGCCAATGGTTATTTGATTGATCAGTTTTTACATTTCGCAGCCAATGAGCGCACTGATCAATACGGGCAAACACCTGAAAATATGGCACGCTTTGCGTTAGAAGTAGTTGATGGTGTTATTGCCGCAATTGGTGCAGATAAAACAGCACTGCGTTTATCGCCTGGTGCTTATTTTAATATGAGTGAAGATGAACGTGATCAAGGTGTATTTGATTACTTACTTGCTCAGCTAAACACGCGCAAACTGGCTTACTTACACGGTGGTATTTTTGATGACAGCATGCGCTTTGCAAGCCTTGGCAATAAAACTACCTCTGAATACTTACGCGAGCACTTTAGTGGCACGCTAGTTGGCGTGGGTGGTTATGACTATGAGAGTGCCACCACGGCGATAAATGACAATAAATTTGACTTAATTGCCATTGGTCGGCCATTTATTGCAAATCCTGATTATGTGAGCAAAATTGCCAACAATGAACAGCTTGTTGCATACGATGAAAGTATGTTAGCTGAACTTATTTAAGCTAAGTTAGTAAAAGTTATATACCACCGTTATCGGTGGTATTTTTTTGCACATGACAACGTTATATCGGCCATGTTAAAGCGTTGTTTTAAATTATTAACAATTGCAGGGTAAATAAATTATACTCGGTTACATAAATTAATTTTGAGAAGTACTGTGTTGGTTCTAAAGCAACTCAATATACTGTTTTCTGTTTTTGCTCAATCGCGCTATATAATTTCATTACGCGAAGCATTTATTGCATTGATCCCTTATTTTGTAAGTTCAGCACTGGCCATTCTAGTATTAAACCTTGCCGTTAATTTTGCCATTTTATCCCCCAGCGATTTCCTGTACAGCGTTATTGAGCACAGCTCAAATATCATCTTTACATTACTGCCATTGATGGTTGCACTGTCGGTAGGTTTTCACTTATCTAAGAACCTTGGTAACAGCGCAGTAGTTGGCAGTATGTTAGCGTTAGTGAGCTTTTGTGCGCACAGTGACTTTTTAACATTTACAAATGGTGAATTGGCAGTCAACGGTGAAGGTGCATCGGCTTACGCTGTATTAGTACCAACTTTAACCAGTTATTTGCTTATGCTGGGTTATAAACTGGTGCCTAAGCACTGGCTCGAATTACCATTGATCAGCTGTTTTTACAACAAGATATAGTGCCGGGTTTACTGGCAAAAACCTTTTACGATACTTTTGTGTTAATTGGTGGAACTGGGTGTTTTATTGGCTTAATCGTAGCGGCATTCATGTTGCCAAATGGTAGCCATGAAAAAAGTATCGCAAAAATATCAATCCCGTTTTCGTTATTTAACTTTTGCGAAATTATCTTATTTGCATTGCCGGTATTTCTAAATCCTATGTTATTAGTGCCTTTTATTTTAGTGCCGTGCTTTAACTTTTTGATCAGTTATTTTTTACTCTCCAGTGGCGTAATAGATTACCAAGAAGTGACCATTAGTTGGATGACGCCCACCATCATCAATGGTGCTATGGTTGGCACAGATGCAATCGCGCCTTTATACCAAGTGTTTTTGATTATTTGTAATGCCTGTATTTATTATCCATTTTTACGCTTAAGCAGTGAAAAAAATAATTACCAAATGGCGTTCAATAAACTCAGTAGCCAATTAAATGTCAGTGAGCGGTTTGTCGCGGACTCTGAGCAGCGTTTTATCAAGCAACAACAAGCGCAGAACCTTTCCAGCGCACAACTGACCACTGTGCTAAATACTATTTCAAACGCAAGGCTTGCCTTGTATTACCAGCCACAAATCGATTTAAACTCTGGGCATGTAATTGGTTTTGAAGCATTACTACGCTTACACAATAACGATGGCAGTGTCTCGGGGCCTTATTTTTTAGATACCCTGATCATACACAAGCAAACCGATATCATCGATGACTGGGTAATTAAGCAAGCAGCCCGTGATTTAACTCAGTGGCGCAAGGTGGGTTTTAAGCCCAACATCAGTATCAATGTTAATCCTGATGTACTGACCAACACCGCTATGGTTGAGAAAATTTGCCAGCTGTTTGTTGAATTTGCTGATCAAGTGAAAATCGAAATTGTCGAATCAAGCTATCTAGAGCAACAAATCATCGTGACGCAGAATATAAATAAGCTGCGCGAGCATAATATCGAAACCGTGCTGGATGATTTTGGCACAGGCTACTCAAGTTTATCTATGCTGACTCATTTTCCGGTCAAGCATGTTAAATTAGACCGCCAGTTTTTATTGCAATGTCAGCAAGATGCAGGGCGAATTCTTTATCAACAAGTTACCGAGTTATTTGCCAAGCTTGGCTTTGCTGTTGTAGCCGAAGGCATAGAAACACCTGAGGAAGAGCAGTGGGTGAGGAGTTTAGGGATCACGACAGCACAAGGCTGGTTGTACGCTCCCGCAATGCTACGTAATGAAGTGATAAGCTTTACCCAAACCCGCAATAATGCTAACGAAGTCTAAGAGTTGCCATAAAAGTTCTATATTTGTTTAATCATTGTGTCAAGAATACGTACCTGTTTTGTCACAAATTCCCGCCATACTGTGCCCGCATCCAAAATAACAATTGCAAATGGGACAATAATGCGTACTTTGACAAAACAATCGACTCTGAGCCTTGCTATCGCTTTGGCTTTTTCAACTAACAGCTTTGCCAATAATAATGAAATAGAAGAAGTCACTGTAGTGGCTAAACCAACCAGTTACGCCAATAGTATGATTGAACAATCAATGATTGAGCAACAAAGCTCAGTATCAAGTGTATTGGCGGTGATTGATAACTTGCCTGGTATCAGTATTAACGAAGGTGATGCATTTGGTGGTGATGATTGGTCAACCACGATCACCATGCGTGGCTTTAGCATTGACGGCAACCAACAGCAATTAGGTATGACTGTTGATGGCATTCCAAATGGTGGCTCTAATTATGGTGGCGGGGCAAAAGCGAACCGTTATTTAGACAGCGAAAATTTAGCCACGGTAGAAGTAGGCCAAGGTACCTCAGATATCGCCTCTGCCTCACTTGAGGCTTTAGGTGGTACGTTTAACTTTGTCAGTAAAGATCCAAGCCTTGAAAAAAGCACCACCTTTGCTTATACCAATGGCGATCATAATGCCTCACGTTATTACTTTAAACATGAAACAGGCAGCATTTTTGACAACACCCAAGCCTATGTGAGTTACTCGCAAACTGATACAAGCCGTTGGATAGGCGATGGCAGCAATGGTGGTAAAGATAACCAACATGCTGAGCTTAAATTTGTATCAAACTTTGACGCGTTAACCCTGACAGGGCGCTTGTCGTATGACGATGTTAGCGAAACAAACTACAACAGCGTAAGCCTTGAACAATTTGCACAAACGCCAGATTGGGATCAACTAACGTGGAATTGGACAGGCACTCCTCACTTTGACCAAATGTTTGCAGAAGGTTGGAGCACATTGCGCGAAAATACGTTAGGTTATTTAAAGTTTGAATACGCTATTTCACCGTCGTCATTACTTACAGTCAGCCCGTATTATCATAAAAACTCAGGCCGAGGGGACTGGATCCCACCGTATTTAACCTCACCCGTTGATGAAAATGGCAACCCAACCACAGAAGGTGGCAGTAATGCCGGCTCGTATGGCTTTGTAGATAGTGATGGTAAGCCACTGGCGCCAAACGAAGGTTGCACGCAAAGTTTAAGTTGGCCGTGGGAATCGGGCCCTGGCTTAAACCCAGCATGTTATTCAGCAGATGCCACACCTGTGATGTCGTATCGTCATACTCATTATGATAAAAACCGTTTAGGTTTAACCGCTAATTACCAATTAACGCTTGGTATGCACGATATTGAAGCGGGTATTTGGTATGAGCAATCAGAGCGCGATGAATCGCGTGATTGGCATAAAGTAATTGATGCTCGTGTTTATCATCACTTTGACAGCACTCCATACTGGACTCAGTATAAAAACACCTTTGATACCGACACCTTCAAATGGTACTTGCAAGACTCAATGGCGCTGGGCGATTTCACCTTAAACATGGGTGCTAAGCAATATTTGGTAGAGTTACAAAAGTATGACCATTTTAATGATATCAGCTCAGATAAAGTAGACAGTGACTCAGATGTACTGTTTAGCGCAGGTGTGCTTTATCAGCTTAATAGCAGCACCGAGTTATTCGCCAGTTACAGCGAAAATTTTGCAGCAATTAAAGATGGCGTACTTGAGCGCGACAGCTCAACGCTTACCGATATTGAGCCAGAAACCGCTGAAAATATTGACTTTGGTGTACGTTATAACGCTGACCGTTTAAGCCTTACGGCAACCGCTTACTCAATTGAGTTTGAAAACCGTATTACCTTTATTGCCCCAGGTAGTGATACCAGCGGTATTGATTACACCATAGGCACTAATGGTTCGTACATTAATGTGGGTGGTATTGAATCACAAGGTTTTGAATTATCAGCAAGCTATATGCTAACCAATGAGTGGAATATCTACACTTCGTACACTAACAATAGCTCTGAATACGCCTCTGACGACCCAAGTTCATATGCAAACGGTGAGATAATTGATGGTGCAGGGCCAAGCTTTAGAGCGGGCGATGATGTAATCGATGCACCAAGTGATATGTTTGTGCTCTCTACTGATTACTACAGCGGTGATTTCCGTTTTGGTATTTCAGCTAAATACACAGGTGAGCGTTTAGGTGCATGGACGGATGAACAAACCCGCACTCGCAATGAGGTTGATGGTTATACCGTGATTGATTTTAACGCAGGCTACTACGCTGAAGTAAATGCAGGGGCATTTAAATCAATCGACATTGCCTTTGCAGTGACTAACCTAACAGATAAACAATACCTTGCTGGTGGCACAGGTAATGGCTCTACTTACTTTATTGGTGCACCGCGCACAGCAGCACTGACATTTACTGCTAATTTCTAAGCTATAGTGTAAACACAAAGCCCATCATTGATGGGCTTTTTGCTATTTTTATAGGTGAAAAATGAAAAAATTAATCAAACTAAATTTACTAGGCATAGTGCTGTTAACCAGCCAATTGGCAGTTGCTACGCAAAATGTAGTGTTAGTCACGCTTGATGGCGTGCGCTGGCAAGAGGTGTTTAACGGCGCGGATGCTAATTTGCTCAGCAACCCTGATTTTGTTAAACACAGCGAACAACTTAAGGCTGAATTTTGGCATGAAGACAGTAAACAACGTCAACAATTGTTAATGCCTTTTATAACGCAAACGGTGGCTAAACAAGGTGCGATTATTGGCGACAGAAGTAATGGCTCTAATATGTCGGTGAGTAATCCGTGGTATTTCTCATACCCAGGCTACAACGAAATTTTAACGGGGTTTGTTGATGAGGGCATTAACAGTAATGATAAAATCTTAAACCCAAATCAAACCATGCTTGAACTGCTTGAGCAACAACCTGAATATAAGCACAAAACGGCATTATTTGGCAGTTGGGATGTATTCCCGTTTATTGTTAATGATAAGCGCAGTGGCGTGTATGTCAATGCCGGCTTTATGCCAATTGCCGAAGGTTTATCAAAAGATGCGGCGCTGTTAAATGCGCTGCAAAATGAGATCCCAAGCCCTTGGCACAATGTCCGTTTTGATAGTTTTACTTATCGGTTTGCTAAAGCGTATATGTTGGCTAATAAGCCTAAATTATTGGTGATAAGCTTAGGTGAAACCGATGATTTTGCCCATGATGGCGCTTACGATCATTATTTAAAGTCAGCTAAGCAAAGTGATGCATTTATTCAAGACTTATGGCAAACCATTCAAACAACGCCGGGCTATAAAAACAACACCACCTTGATCATCACCACAGATCATGGCCGTGGCAGTCACGCTAATGATTGGCAACATCATAGCTCAAAACAAGCGTTAGCAAACTCAGAGCAAGGGCGTAAAGCGTTTCCTGAAGGCATAATTGGCTCTGAACATATTTGGTTTGCAGCAATGGGTCCTGCTATTAAAGCCACCGGTTTAGTTACAACCAAAACCGAGCTTAAACAAGCGCAAGTTGCTGCTACAGTATTAACTGCGCTGGGCGAAAGCCCACAACAGATAAATCCTAACATGGCACCGGCGATCGCTGAGGTATTAAAATGAAGTCTGCAAGCACTATGATCACAACAACGCTGCTGGCAAGCATGTTAATGAGTTTTACAGCGTTTAGTTCATCAGAGCAAATAACTGCGCCACAAAAAATTCTGTTTGGATCCTGCGGTCATCAAGATAAAGCGATTCCCATTTTTGATGCGATCAATAAAGAAAATGCCGATTTGTTTATCTTTTTAGGGGATAACATTTATGGTGACACTAACGATATGCAAGTCTTGGCTGATAAGTATCAAAAGCTAGGGGCAAAACCGGGCTTTAAAACACTCAGAGCGCAAACGCCGATAATCGCCATGTGGGATGATCACGATTTTGGCCAAAACGATGCGGGCAAAGAATACTCACATAAACAGCAATCTCGGCAAATTATGCTCGATTTCTTCCAAGAACCAAAAGCATCTATTAGGCGTACTCGTGCTGATGGTATTTATACTTCGTACAGGTATGGAGAAGGCGAGCAAACAGTGCAGGTGATCATGCCTGATCTACGTTGGAATCGTGATGCGCTTAATCCTGTTAGCGAAGCCGAATATCACACCAAACGTAAAGCAAACAATCAAGGCCCATACAGCCCAACTGAGCTAAAAGGCGCGTCTATGCTGGGTGAGGCGCAGTGGCAATGGCTTGAGCAAGAACTGAAAAAGCCAGCAGCAATAAAGCTGATTAGCTCAAGTTTGCAGTTGTTGCCTGATTTTACAGGCTGGGAATCATGGGCTAATTTTCCTGAGGACCGCGCGCGTTTATTCACACTTATTAAAAAACACCGCGTAAATGGGGTGATTATTATCAGTGGTGATACACACTGGGGAGAAATTTCAAAATACAGTGCCAACCTCGATTACCCATTAACTGAAATGACCAGCTCAGGGTTGACTGAAAAATGGAAAGACGTCAGCCCCAATAAGCACCGCGTTGGGCAATTTACCCATGAAGTAAACTACGGTGATTTAAGCATTGATTGGCAACAAGAAGATCCAGCTATTTCATTACAGCTTAAAGGCATTGATGGCAAAACTATTATGCAAAGCCAATTTAGTTTGTCGAGTATTAGCCCGTATAAATAACAATGCTAGGCTCACAGCATTATGGATTGCAGCTGTGAGTTTACTGCGTTTAAATATCAAGCTAAGCATCTGATTTATTAAAGCCAATTAACGACTTTGGCTACCCCTGTAATTGAAAATATCTTACACTGGTTTTATCTCAAGCAACAACAGTGTCGCCATGCTCAATATTATTCAATCAAACCGGATGGAAGCCCTGCAAGCGCAGTTTCATCAACTGTTAAAGTTAAATCCCTTACCCAGTGTGTTTGACAAAGAAGTGGTGCTGGTGCAATCACCAGGGATGTCGCAGTGGCTTAAAATTGGTTTGAGTGAGCAGCTCGGTATTGCTGCGCAGGTTGAGTTCCCATTACCATCGAGCTTTATTTGGCAGCTTTATCAGCAGTTATTGCCTAATGTACCCAAAGAATCGGCGTTTAATAAACCTAATCTTGCTTGGAAACTGTTTGCCATATTACCAAGTTGCATTGATGAACCGCTGTACTTACCGCTAAAAACCTATTTAGCGGGCGACAGCGACGGGCAAAAAACCTTTGCCTTGTGCGAAAAAATTGCCGACGTGTACGACCAATATTTAATGTATCGGCCGCATTGGATCGCAACCTGGGACAGCGGCGTTGATAAACTAGACGATGTAGACATAAGCATAGCGCCATGGCAGCCTGATCTGTGGCGACGCATTGTTGAGCACAGTAAAGAACTTGGCCAAAGCCAATTTCATCGCGCCAATATGCAAGATAAACTGCTCAGCGCGCTTGAATTGATGGATGCTAGTTTATTACCTAAACGCATTAATTTATTTGGTATATCTGCGATTGCCAGCTCACAACTTGAGGTGTTTACAGCTTTAAGTCAAAAAACAGAAGTTAACTTATTCTTTTTTAACCCCAGTGCGCACTATTGGGGTGATGTTGTTGATGAAAAAACCGCCGCAAAAATTACCGCTAAATATGCCATCAAACCTTTGCTAGACGCGCAATCCAAACCCGAGCAAGATTACTATTTTATTGGTAATCCGCTGCTATCGTCGTGGGGAAAACTTGGCCGCGATTATTTTGAGCAACTAGTTCAGTTAGACGCCAATTGGCTCGATGGTTTTATTGATGTATTTGATGACAGTTTACTTGGCCAAATTCAAAGCGAGATTTATCAGCTGGCGTTTAAAGGCGAATCACTAAGCGAAGACAAAGCATGGTTTATCAATGAGCAAGGCAAATTACCAATAAGCTGTGACGACACCAGCATTACCCTCAGCGACTGCCATACACCGCTTCGAGAAGTAGAGCGTTTACACGACTATTTACTCAATCTGTTTAACCAGAATAAACACCTAACACCGAAAGACATCATCGTCATGATGCCCGATGTAGGCACCTACAGCCCTTATATTGAAGCGGTGTTTGGTGGTGCGCAACACGAGCGCTTTATCCCTTATGCGTTGGCGGATTTAGCCATTGAGCAAGAAAAGCCGGTGCTGAGTTCGTTTGCAAGCCTAGCTAATTTGCCGTTTTCGCGCTTTGGGGTGTCAGACATTCTCGACTTATTACAAGTGAGCCAAATAGCCGAAAAGTTCAGTGTTGAAGCCCATGAGTACGAGCAAATTCAGTATTGGCTGGAACGCGTTGGCGTTAAATGGGGCATCAATGCTGAGCATAAACACAGCTTTGATTTGCCCGCCATTGAGTTAAATACCTGGCAACATGGTTTAAACCGATTATTGCTGGGGATTGCGCAGCGCGACGAGCAATGTCCTTACAAGGGTATTTACAGCGCCGATGAAGTGGAAGGTATGGCGCTTGATACGCTCAATAAATTAGTACATTTTATTGATGTATTACAATCCTTTAAAGAGCAACTAAGCCCAGATGATACGCTGATCAACAAAGCCGCTATTTTGGCAAATCTATTAACCGAAATTTATGAAAGCGACAGCGACGATAGTTGGGATTTATTAGTACTGCAAAACGTGCTCGACGAGCTGAAAAAGCACCACGACAATGGCGATTACAGCCAAGCAGTGTCGCAGCGTATTGTGAGTTATTTAATCAAACAAGGTATTCAAGAAAAAGGCGTAGGGCAACGCTTTTTAGTCGGCCAAGTGAATTTTTGTACATTAATGCCAATGCGAGCGGTGCCATTTAAAGTGGTGTGTATGCTTGGCCTTAATGATGCCGATTACCCACGCACCGTGCAGCCGATTGGTTTTGATTTAGTGCCGTATTCTAAAAAGCAAAAAGGTGACCGATCACGTAAATTGGATGATCGCTATTTGTTTTTAGAGGCACTGCTCAGTGCCCGCGATAATTTGTATATGAGCTACATTGGTCGCTCGTGTTTTGATAACCAACCGCGCATGCCATCAACCTTGGTTAGCGAGTTATTAGAATACATTGGTCGCAGCTTTGTATACGCTGAACAAGTCGATAAAAAATTACCAGAGAGCTTAATTACCCAGCAGCATTTACAGCCCTTTAATAGCCAGTATTATCAACCAAGTTTAAACCACACGCTGCAAAGTGATCACAGCTATAACCCAATTTGGCTACCTACTGCGCCAATAATGCCAGAGCCTGCAACAGCCCTTAATGTTAGTGCGCCTGAGCAGCTTGATCTTGATGTGTTTATTCGCAGTGTCTGCCATGCTCAAGAAAGCTTTTATCAACAAAGTTTAGGTTTGCGCTTACCGCAATTTAATGAAGTAGCCAAAGACGAAGAGCCATTTAGTTTAGATGCACTAAAACGTTACTTTTACCTCGATGAGATCCTACAAGCGAATATTAACGAGCAACCGCTCAGCACTGCACAAATACTGCAGCGCGGAGATTTACCGCAAGCTAATGTGGGCGACATTATTTACGACAGTATGCAGCACCGCGTTGATGCACTCGCGGGGCAAGTGAAAGAGCAAATAAAGGGCGGCAAAAGTGAGCCGATTGAGGTTAAGTTAATTCTTGAAAGCACCCAAGTAGAAGGCTGGTTAAACCAAGTGTATTTGCAAAAGCAGGTGTTTTACCGCAGTGCCAGCATTAAAGCCAAAGATCTGATCAAAGGCTTTATTTATCATTTAGCAGCACAAAGCATGCAACAAAACGTTGAAACTTTACTGCTGGGCCTTGATAAACAAATTAGTTTTGCGCCACTTAGCAAAGCAGCTGCCGATGCGCTGTTAGCCGATTGGTTTGCTTTGTATAAAGCGTTACAGCAAGCTCCGGTGGCGTTTTTTCCGGTTAGTGGTTATGAATACATTAAAAGCGGCGGTGATATAAACAAAGCGATGAGTAAATTTAGCCCGCAATACATTGGCCGTGGCGAGGGGGAAGACCCTTATATTCGCTTAACCGTGCAGTCGTTAGCCGATTGCCAAGAAGAATTTATAAACTGGAGCGAGCAACTGCTGGCGCCATTATTTGCTCACGCCAAGGAGAGTGACTATGCAAGCGCTTAACCCACTCACTATGCCGCTAACAGGGCAAAGCCTGATTGAAGCCAGTGCCGGTACCGGTAAAACCTATACCATAACGGGTTTATATTTACGCTATTTACTTGGTATGCAAAACGCTGATGAACCCACTGCAGCCGTTAATGTGCCGCTCAGTGTTGAGCAAATATTGGTGGTGACGTTTACCGATGCCGCCACCCAAGAAATTAAAGACAGGGTGCGCAGCCGTATTATTGCCGCCCGCGATGCCTTGCTTGGTCAAGACCCTGATGATGAGCTGATAAGCGGCGTAATTGCTGCAATTGACGATAAACACCGTGCCTTTGACTTACTCGATGCGGCGGCTAAATCAATGGACGAAGCGGCAATTTTTACCATACATGGTTTTTGCCAACGGATGCTTAAACAGCATGCGTTTGAATCTGGCGTGGCGTTTAATTTAGAGTTTATTCTCGATGAGCGCGATATTCTGCTTGAGACCATTAAAGATTTTTGGCGTGCCTTTGTATACCCGCTAGATAAAGAAAAAACCGATGCCATATTAAAAGTGTTCGCTGCGCCAGAGCAGTTGTTCTCACAGGTGTCGAGTATTTTAAATAAAGGCAATGCGCAGATCACACCACAAATAAAGTTAGACGATGTGTGGCAAGCCCGCGAGCAATATTTAGCAAAAGTACCTAGCTTTAAAAAAGCCTGTTTAGAGAGCGAGTTTATCGCTGCAATTAAAAGTTCAGGGCTGAGTGGTTCAAAAACACCGGCGCGTAAAGGCAGCTTACAAGCGCTGGAAGAATTTTGTTTAGGCGACGAGGTATTTTTTGAGTTTGGCACCAGCAAATATTCGTTTGCGGTGTGGGGCAGTGATAGCTTAAGCGATGCCAGTAATTATAAAAAAAATCAGCCGTTATTTACTCATCCGTTGGTCGCAGAATTTGATGAGCTCGCAAGACTCTTATCTATAGTAAATCAAGGCTTAGCCATTGCCATTGTGCAACATGCTGCAAGCTGGGTCAAAACCGCGATTGTTAAGCGCAAGCATGAGCAAAGCGTGATCACCCCAGATGATTTACTCAGTAACTTACACAGTGCACTGGGTAGCGAGCAAGGCGATACATTGGCGCAAAAAATAGCGCTGTTGTTTCCGGTGGCGATGATTGATGAGTTTCAAGATACCGATCCCATTCAGTACGGCATTTTTAGTAAAATTTATGGCCAAGAAAATACCACCCTCGCCATGATTGGCGACCCAAAACAGGCTATTTATGGCTTTAGGGGCGCGGATATTTTTACTTACATTGGTGCAAAGCAGGCGGTCGTAAACGAGCAGCAATTTACCTTAGGCACTAACTTTCGCTCCAGTAGCGATGTAGTACAAAGCGTAAACCAGCTATTTGGTAAACACGCTAATAGCTTTATTTATAATGACGCCATTCCATTTAACCCAGTCGCAGCACAAGGTAAAAAAGCCGATAAGTCATTTTTACTCGATGGCAAGCCTGCCACTGCATTTGAATTTTGCGTGTTCGAAGACAGCACCGCAGATGAAAAAAACAAACCAACCAGCAAAGGCTTTGGTCAGCAACAATTAGCACAGTATTTTGCCAATAAAATAGTCACCTTGCTGGAGCAAGCTGCCCAAGGGCGAGCTTGTATTGGTACAACACCTATTACAGCTGCCGATATTTGTATTTTGGTGCGCGATCGTGTTGAAGCACAAATCATGAAAAAAGCCCTTAGCGAGGCGCATATTGCCAGCGTCTATTTGTCGCGTGATAGCGTGTTTAATCAAGAGTTAAGCCACCATTTACTGAATTTTTTAACTGCCTTACACGGTCAGTATGATGAATCGCTACTGCGCGGGGTATTAGCAGGGCCGTTATTTTGCCTCAGTTATAACGCCATTTATGCCTTGCATGAAGACGAAACCCAGTGGCAACAGTATTTAAACTTTTTTGCCACTCTGAGCGAAATTTGGCACAAACAAGGTGCCATGGCGATGATGGAACATCTCCTTAGCCATAATCAGCTTAGTGCTAAATGGCAGGGCTTAGGCTATAACGTTGAACGTTGGTTAACTGACTTTAGGCATTTGGCTGAAATACTGCAGCAAAAGCAAATTGAGCTGGAAGGCACGCTGCGTTTACTGCGTTGGTTTGCGCAAAAGGTTAGCCAGCAAGACGGCGAAGCGGTGCAAGTGCGCTTAGAAAGTGACGCTAACTTAGTTAAAATAGTCACTATGCACGCGTCAAAAGGGCTTGAATATCCGCTGGTGTTTATGCCGTTTGCCAGTGGCTTTAGGGAAACTAAAGACGCGCTTTATCATCAAGACGGTAAACTGATCTACGATTTAAGTAAAAGTGAAGACGCACTAGAAAAGGCCCAACAAGAACGTTTAGCAGAAGACTTACGGTTATTGTATGTTGCACTTACCCGTGCTGTGCATTTTTGTGCCATTGGTATGTATAACCTTGGCCAAGGACAAAGCAGCCGCTTAGCAATACAAAGTAGCTCGTTAGGGCATGTATTATTTGCAGGCTTAGACATTACCAGCAGCCAAATGTGGCGTGAGCATTTACAAGCGTTTTGTGCTGCAAACCACGCAATGGGCTATCAGCAATTTAACTCAGAGCAACTTGCCGAGCAGGGCGTATTAACATTTACCAGCAGCCAAGCTCCCAGTGAAACACTCACTGTTAATCAGGTTAATGCCCGTATTGAACGTAATTGGCGCGCCACCAGTTTTAGTGCCTTGAGTTTTAAAAAGTACACCGATCATATAGAGCCTGGGCGCAGCGATGAAGATCACGAAAAAGACGAGTTTGCTGCTCAGCAAGATGTAATACTCTCACCATATAGCTTCCCGAAAGGTGCAAAACCAGGCAGTTGTTTACATGAAATTTTTGAGCAACTCGATTTTACCCAGCCTGAAACTCACCCGACTAACGCAGAGCAAAACCTAGCAGCTGTGGTTGAGCGCAGTTTAAAAAAATACCACATTAGCGAGCAGTGGCAAGCAACCACTGAGCAATGGATACTCGATGCGCTACATTGCCCATTGAACGAACAAGGCTTGAGCCTTGCTGTGTTAACCCCGCAGCAATGTTTAGTGGAGATGGAATTTAACTTGCCACTGAGTCACTTATCAGCCAAGCAATTAAATGCGGTATTAATTAAAGAGTTTGCTTTTAATCAAAGCCGGTTAGACTTTTATGATGTCAAAGGCCTGCTTAAAGGCTTTGTTGATTTAATTTTTTGCTATGACGATCAGTATTATATTTTAGATTACAAATCAAACTACTTAGGTAGCCAAGCAAGTGACTACGAGCAAGATGCCCTTGAACAAGCAATGAGTAGCCATCAGTATCATTTACAGTATTTAATTTATACCGTGGCTTTGCATCGGTTATTAAAACAACGACTACCTAATTACCGCATAGAGCAACATTTAGGCGGCGTGTATTACACCTTTTTACGTGGCATGAGCGAGGGTAAAGGCGTGTATTTTAAAAAGCTAACCACAGCACAAGTGCTGATTTTAGATGGCTTGTTTAGTGAAGGAACCATGTTATGAACACCGAACAACAAACTAGCCCTGTAATAGTGCCATTACTGGATTATTTGCTCAGTGAAAATCGTGTGCGCATGGTTGATATAAAACTAGCGGAATTACTTTGTGAACATCAACATGATGATGTTTTTTACCTGATTTTATTGCTCAGTAATGCTCAGCAAAGCCAGCATAGCTGCTTAACGCTGAACGAACTTGATTGGCAAAACCCGTTTAATTTACGCCAAACAGAGTTTAGCCCGCTGGTACTAAGCGTGCCAGATAGTTTAAGCCCATTTAATGATGGCTTTAGCACCGAGCAGGCACTTATTTGCTTACAACATCATGCCAGTGTTGGCCCTGAAAAACCCTTGTTGTTATTTGATAACCGACTGTACTTTGCCCGCCTCGCAGGGTACGAGCATACCCTTGCACAACGTTTATTACAGATGAGCCAACAAACGGTGACGGTTGATAACCACGCACTCGCACAGCTGCTTGAACGCTACTTTCCAACGGAGCAAACAGATAGCACTGATCCGCAAAAAATAGACTGGCAAAAAGTAGCCTGTGCGATGGCCGCTACAAAAGGGTTTAGTGTGATCACTGGTGGCCCAGGCACAGGTAAAACCACCACAGTGACTAAATTATTAGCGATATTGCAGTCACTTTATCAACATGCCCCCTTGAGTATTAAGCTGGTGGCACCGACTGGTAAAGCCGCCGCACGATTAAGTGAATCAATACTTGGCGCAAAAGACAAACTCACTAATATTCCTGAGCACATAAAAACCTTAATACCGCAAAGTGCGCAGACGATTCACCGTTTACTCGGGGTTAAACCCTTTACTAATAAATTTAGGCATTCTACGGCCAACCCGTTGCACCTTGACTTGTTGATCATCGACGAAGCCTCGATGGTGGATTTATCATTGATGGCAAAACTCATTGAAGCATTGCCAGCTCACGCGCGGTTAATTTTATTGGGTGATAAAGACCAACTTGCCTCGGTAGATACCGGCAGTGTAATGAGCGACCTATGCCAAGGCTTAGTGCTTGACCAAACACCAAGCTATTCTGTTGAGCGCTGCGCAGAGCTGAATCAATTGTGTTTTAACGGCGCAGATAAACTGCAAAGTAACCCAAGTGATTTTAAACTCGCTGATTGTATTGCATTTTTACAACACAGTTATCGCTTTGATGCAAAAAGCGGTATTGGCCAATTAGCACAAGCGGTGAATACCAACAACAGTGGCAAGCTCAATTACGTAGAGCAAGAGGTAAACAGCGGCGCATTTAAAGACGTGATCTTTGATTATGATTTAGTCAGCCAACCACTTGATAAACTGGTGCAAAGTGCCGCCAGTAAATACGCCGAGTATCTGCAATTAATTGCCCAGCAAGCAACCAGTGCTGCAGTACATAAAGCCTTTGCCAGCTACCAATTACTAGCCGCCGTGCGCGAAGGTGATTATGGCGTAAATAACTTAAATCACCGTATTGAAAAGCAACTTGCTCAACAAGGCTTAATAACCCTAAATCCAGATCAGCGTCATTACGTGGGCATGCCGATCATGATTGCACAAAATGACTATCAGCTAAAATTATTTAATGGTGATATCGGTATTTTAATGCTCGATGAAAACGGCCAATTAAAAGCAGTATTTATCGACGAGCAGGGCAGTGAACGGGCATTTTCGCCAGCGCGATTGCCCGCCCACGATAAAGTGTATGTCATGACCATTCACAAATCACAAGGCTCTGAATTTACCTACACCGCTATGGTACTGCCACCAGCAAACCAAGCAACCGCAGGCATCAATCGTCAGTTAGTTTACACCGGCATCACCCGCGCCAAAAACACCTTCGAACTTGTCGCCGACAAAAAAGTGTTATTAATGGCCATGAATAAATCAGTAAGCAGAGCATCAGGGTTGTATGAGAGGTTGAAGTAAAGCTTTAAGTTTTAAGCGGTAAGTTGTAAGTTTAGCTCGGTGTTAAATTTATCATCTAGGTTAAGCTTTAGCTTAAAAACTCTTCGGGATAGATCCCGACTTACAGATATCTGCTAACTTTGCCTTTATAATTACCTGTTTACACAAGTGCTATTTAGTGGAATTATTGAGCAATATAATAGCTTGCCGTTTGTGGGAGAGGTACCACTAGAATCGGAGCGTATAGGATGTTAGGGCATGAACAAAGCTGAAATAAAAATTACGAATAACATCAAAAAATACGGCTGTCATGTTATGTCTGTTTTTGATTGCAAAGGAAAAGATCGCAGATTTACTTCCGCCATAGGTATCTATCAAAACATTCGCAGCCTGCACAGCTGGGATACACAAACTTGCTGACGTGTTTTTTTCGCCCATATGCGCGGCGTTGGTATGCGGCACTAAACCCACACATTAAGGAGTTACTGTCATGACTGAAGGTAGAGCACTGCGCACTTCAAGAACCTTACCATTCTCAGCTAAAAAAATATATGGCGCTTTTGCGTCGCCGGATTTATTAGCATTATGGTGGGGACCTGAAGGATTTTCCAATACATTCGAAATTTTTGAGTTTACTGTTGGTGGTCGTTGGAAGTTTGTGATGCACGGACCTGATGGAAAAAACTATCTCAATGAAAGTTTCTTCGAAGAACTTGAGCCTGATAGCAAAATTGTCATCCATCATGATTGCCCTCCAAACTTCAAGCTTACTGTGCAACTGTTTCCTGTCAGCGAAGGTACGCACTTGACGTGGGAACAGGTTTTCGATGATTTGGAAACAGCCAAAGCTGTCAAAGAAAGGGCTGGCTCCGCAAACAAGCAGAATATTGATCGTCTTACACATGTGCTGAAAGAGGCAGACAATGGCGAATAACACATATGAGCCTTAACTCCGTCAATAGATATTAGTATTCTTTTTGACCGTTTTTATACAGCGCCAGCCAATTCTAAATCAATAAACAAAGCCGTTTATTTCGTCTGTCGATCCGGTCGTTAAGTTAGTCGCTTACGGCAAACATAGAATAAGTGCGCTCCATCACGGTTCTAAAATACGATTGTTACTAATCAAGTAGTAAACCACTAAACGATTGAATCAAAATAGCAACTCAGATATGGTTGAGCCATTAATAATGAAAATAAATTAAAAACGAGTAACTCTATAGTTTCGTTGTATTAATTGAGGTCAAGAATGTCTTCTATACCAGAAAACAAGGACGAATTGGAATTAGCCATAAACTTGATATTTACTAAATTAATGGCAGATTATCGCTTAACGCCAGTAAGCGCAGCCCGAAAATGCGAGATAGACGGAAACGTAAAAGGTACAAAGGTCAGTGTTAGCGATACGGTAGCTTACTTGATTGGTTGGGGAAAACTTGTTCTTAAATGGTTTCATTTAAGGTCACAAAATCAGCATGTGAATTTTCCAGAAACTGGTTATAAATGGAATCAGCTTGGACTCTTAGCAGAAAGTTTCCATGAAGAATATCGAGACTGGAAATACGATGATCTACTTATGGAGCTTGAGGTTACTGTCAACGATATACTCTTGCTTATTTCAAGCTTAAATGACGATGAATTATATGGTGTAGCGTGGTACGAAAAATGGACATTGGGACGTATGATTCAGTTTAATACGTCATCACCTATGAAAAATGTGCGTACAAAAGTTCGGCGTTTTAATCGGAACTTTATTTAGTAAGCGTAGTCATCGGCTACTGTATCATTAATGTCTCACTCTCACCTTAACCCTTGCTCTAGCTGCATTGTTCTTTTAATACTTCAGTGTTGATCCCTTTTTTAGTTAAGTAGCGGGAATCGTGTTTAGTGCAAAATGTAGTAATTTCATTGTTTTGTAGCCAGCGTTCAGCTGCTTTATCTAAATGATCGAAATGGCCTTTTTGACAATGAGTGATCAAGCGTATGCAATCTTATTTTCAAGTTGTTGGAATGCACTGGGTAATTCAACTAGTGGATTTCGTTGTTGGCTTTTATAGTAACGTAGTCTCGGTAGCGTTGATTTTTTGGCAAGCATGGGATCAAGCAAAATATACTTGCCTGTAACTTCGATGACTAAGGTTGCATTTCTGATCTGTGCTATGAGAAGGTTGGCATGTTGACGCCACCAATACCAGCGGGTAATGGTTATCGGTATTATGGTCAAACTCAGCTTCAGGAGCTTGCTTTTATTGAGCGTGGCAAGACTATCGGTTTTACGCTAACTGAAATCAAAGTAGGCTATGAGCGTTACCAAGCTTTAGGGAGTTTGTGCCCTGAATTCAGCAAACAATTACGAGACAAAAAAGCATTACTAGCTAAGCGAATTAGCCAAGATCGTAACGCGATAGCCGTAATAGATAATATGTTGAAGTCATTTTGTAGCTAAGTTTATTACTTTATTTGAGGGATTATGAAAATAAAACAAATCACATGGCAGCAGGCGTTACCGATCAGGCACTGTGTTTTGTGGCCGCAGAAGCCGCTGCAATTTTGCAAAGTAGTGGGAGATGAAACGGCCACTCACTTTGGTGGATTTTTAAATGATGAATTGGTTTGTGTCGCGTCAGTTTATAGCCAAGGAAATGTAGCTCGCTTAAGAAAGTTTGCTACCTTAGCTAACTTTCAGGGCAGGGGCGTTGGCTCTGCAGTCATCACCCATGTTATTGCATATCTAAAACAATTGAACATTAACTATTTTTGGTGTGATGCACGTACAACCGCGAGTAGTTTTTATCAACAGTTTGGGATGGACGTTGAAGGCCCAGCGTTTGATAAAGCAGGTGTGCAGTATTATAAAATGTCTGTCAGCTGGTGATACAAGTACTCAGTGTTTCTCTCTGGTTGCTATAAGTTGCTTCATTAATACTTAAGGTAAACTCTATAATCTAGCGCGTATTATATAGGTGTCTTAGCACCTAGAATCGTACTCTATTGCATTATTAGTAAGCCCCGATGACTACACTCCAATCATACAACGGTCCATAATTTATAGCCTGCTCAAAATTGTCAAAGTTAATTTGTTTTAATTGTTGTTATTAACTTGTTAATGTAAGCGCTTACATGTTAAGTTTATAACTCTGCATACGCTAAAACTATTTAAAAGGATGGTTTACCACAATGCGTGTGTTTGACAAGTGCTACATTTCAATTGTTCGGGATTGTTATGGATCTTAATGTAAGCGCTTTCATTTCTGTTGTTTGTGAGATGAATAAAAAGGACTCGTTCTTTAGTGGCTAACCACGAAAGAAGTTTTTAAATGACATTTGGAGACACACACAGTGAAAACTAACAGCAAGTTAACTACGAGGCTTGCAAATATTGGGTTTGCTAGCCTGATCATTTGCGCGTCCTCGCAAAGTAATGCCGCCGTGGGCAATTTACTTTGGGAAGATAATTTTAATAATTTAAATACTGACGTTTGGAATATCGATGTTGGTGATGGTTGTGATCAAGGCTTATGTGGCTGGGGTAATCAAGAGCTACAGTGGTACAGCGAAAATAATGTCTACATTAGCGATATCGTTGGTGAAGCTGGTAACAAGGGGCTTGTGTTTGAAGCTAAAAACGAAGCGCTTGGCGGTAAAGCATTTACCTCTGGTAAATTACAAAGCAAAAATAAATTAGCTGTGCAATACGGCATGATAGAAATTAGAATGAAAGTGTCTGATGTGGATACTGGCTTATGGCCTGCGCTTTGGATGCTCGGTACCAGTACCGCAGATTGGCCTGCTAAAGGCGAAATTGACATCATGGAAATGGGGCAATCTCAAGCAGGGCGAAGTGATGCTGGCTTTGCTGGTGCACCGAGTAATAACTATACAGGATCAAATTTAATTTTTTATGCGGATGCAGCCTGCAGTACTGGTAATCCATCATGCGCCGCAAGTGTGGCGTATCAAACAGACAACGCTCATTTGTCATCAACACCACTTACAAACCGATTTGTTACCTACCGTACCTATTGGACTGAGGATGAAATTCGTTTCACGGTTGAAGACAATGGGGTTGAATACGATATGTACGATAACCCATTTCCAATATCCGCTGAATCCAGTGAGTTTAATGCACCATTTTATTTGTTAATGAACCTTGCCGTAGGTGGTTTATTTACCGATGCGTTGAGCAATGAACAGGTGAGCGCGCCACTACCTGGAAAAATGGTTGTGGATTATGTGCGAATTTATGAACTTGACGGCCAAGGGCAAGTATTTAATGGCAATTTAACACAACCAGAAGTGGGCACATTTAATGTATTTAGTGAAGGCCCAAGCGATAATGCGTTAGTGCCTGGCAGCAATGCTGATATTTATATCTGGAATCAAAATTCACTCAGTCAAGGCACAACCGAGGCTTATGAAGGGAGCGACGTTATTGCCTGGCAATATACGCCAAATCAATGGTTTGGCGCAGGTATTCAAAGTCGTCAAGCACGTGATATGAGTAATTTTAGAGATGGCCATCTTAACTTTAATATTAAAATTCCTGCTGATGTTAGTTTTAGAATAGGCATAGCAGATACCTACACTAATGAGAATTGGATCACCTTTCCAGCCAATATTAACCAATATGGGCTGGTGCGAGACGGTCAGTGGAGTGAAGTAAGTATTCCTATAACTGATTTAGCTGGGAGCATGGTCGCATTACAATCGATTAAAAATCATTTTAATATTGTATCGGTCGCAACTGAGGAGCCAAATTATAGCTTCCAAATGGCCATTGATGATATTACATGGACTGGCGGCGGTAGTGCGCCAAACGATAGCGATCAAGATGGTGTCAATGACAGCCTTGACCAATGCCCTGGTACCCAAGCTGGTATTGAGGTTGATGCCACAGGCTGCCCTGTGATTATTTTGCCTGAAGGATTAGAGCAGCCCTCAACGGATAGCCTTGTTTTTTACGTTGATACCACAGGGTGGGCTGATGTGCATTATACGGTAAACGGCGGTGGTCAACAAAATGTGCGCATGCAAGTTATCAATGGCCGGAATGAACTCACTCTGACAGGACTCGTGGCTGGTGATGTGGTTAGCTTTTGGTTTACCTACTTACAAAATGATGGTGTTGTTACAGACACAGCTGAACAAACGCATACATTTTCAGATCCAGCTTCAGGGAATAATGGTGATGGAGATAGCGATGGTGTCAATGATGATATTGATCAATGCTTAAACACGCCGATGGGTGATGTTGTTGATGCTCAAGGTTGCAGTATAGTGGTAACCGAGCAACTTCGTCTCGAAGCTGAAGATTACAGTAACTATTTAGATAATGACGCGGGTAATACTGGTGGAGAATATCGCAACGATGATGTCGACATTGAAACCACAAGTGATAGTGGCGGTGGTTACAATGTAGGTTGGACATCCGCGGGTGAGTGGCTTGAGTTTCAAGCTAACCTTGGTGCAGGTACGTATAACTTAACAACTCGTGTTGCATCAGAAATTGGTAATGGCACTTACACAGTATTAATTGATGGTAACACTGTTGCCACTGATGCTGTGCCTACAACAGGTGGCTGGCAAACGTTTATTAGTCAAACAATCGCGTCTGTTACTTTAAATGAAGGTGTGCACACTGTTCGTATTGAAATGACGGGCGGTGAATTTAATTTAAATTGGCTAGAATTTAACCTTGCCAACCAAACAGAAAATGACAGTGATAATGATGGGGTGAGTGACAGCCAAGATCAATGCCCAAATACACCTGCAGGCAGCCAAGTAAATAGTCAAGGTTGTGAGATCAACCTAGGCAATGTGATCCCTCTATACGATACGACTACGCAATTAGAGCCGGCTATTAGCTATGACCGAGGAGATGCGTTAATTACCCGGTTTGCAGATCGTGGTCGTGACCGTCATGCCAAGGAAGATCAATTTCAAATTTATGATCATTATTTATCCCATTACTGGGCGCACCGTACTGCGCAATTTGAAATAGCAGACTTTGTCGCCAAAGGTGGCTCGCGGATAGAAGTGACCTTTATTACTGAGTGGAAGCTAGGTGCACGAGAGTTTCGCGCTTGGTATCGCGGTTTAGGAACTGTTGCTGAGTACCATGGCAATTACTTTGGCGGTGGTGCTGTGGTTGAGTTGGATAATGGTAGTTATGATACAGACTTTAATAAGATCAGCGGTTCAGGTGATCAATACCGTTATCGCGTCATTATTGATGATTATCGACCATTAAATTGGGAACCTGCTGGTGGTTCTTTACCACTTGAAGTTGGCCAGCGTATGGAGTTTGAGGTTAGCCAATTTCTGGATGCGCCACCAGAGGGCCGTGAAAACTATTATGGTACTACTTACTTATATATTGTCGGTGAAGGATTGGTACCTTGGAAAACAGTAGGGGACTTTAACGATCCTTCATCACAACGAGAAGATTCATACCCGATTGCCGAGCAAGGTTGGCTAGGTGGTAAAACCACACTTCCTTATAACTATACCAATGAGCCAGATAATCACTTTATGCAAATGGCGACTAATTTATCGAGCTTAAATGGCCAAACATTTGTGCAAGGGCGACGTGTTCATCACAGTAGTTTTGTCAATGGTGAGCACGATGAGCTAAATGGTGAAAATGGTGTATTTAATGCCGTTGTAGGAAAGTCAGGCCCGCATTATATTAATGATAGCTGCGCGGGATGTCACGTACGTAATGGTCGCGCTGCGCCACCAGAAGTAGGTGGCTCTTTGGCAAAGTGGGTATTTAAAGTAGCTGATATTAATGGCAACACACATCCATTATTAGGCAATGTATTACAGCCTAAAAACGTAGGGATCAACGATGCTACACAAGGTGAAGGGGATGTTACTATTGCATCATGGGTAGAAAGTAATGGCTTACGCTCGCCTAACTACCAATTTAGTAAAACCACCCCAGCGCGTTATTCAGCGCGTATTGCCCCCCAATTAGTTGGTTTAGGTTTACTTGAGGCGATCCCAGAGAGTGCAGTATTAGCTTTAGCTGATGAGCACGACAATAACGGCGATGGGATTTCGGGTAAAGCACAACGGGTAACTGATCCTATTACAGGCCAAACACGTTTAGGACGCTTTGGTTATAAAGCTGCGGCTGCATCTATTAAGCACCAAGTAGCGGGGGCTTTTAATACTGATATGGGGGTGACCAATTCGGTTTTCCCAAATCCAGACTGCGGCGCATCACAATCAAGTTGTGGTAATGCAGGTGTTGAAGTGTCTGATCAACACCTTGACGAATTGAGTAAATACATTGCTTTACTTGGTGTACGTGCTCAGCGCGACCTTGACGATCCGCAAGTGCAATTAGGCAAAACACTCTTTACCTCAATTGGCTGTGAAGGTTGCCATACTGGCACATTCGAAACCAGTGAATATCACCCGTTGGCTGAGCTAAGAGCACAAACTATTCACCCATATACTGATTTATTACTGCATGATATGGGGCCAGGATTAGCCGATAACTTAGGCGAAGGCTTGGCTACAGGTGCTGAATGGAGAACAGCGCCGCTTTGGGGCATTGGTTTATCTGCCTGTGTGACTGGTGGGGTAGATAATATCCTCGGCGGGCAAGGCAATGAGTTTTGTACTGCACAGCCAAGCTACCTACATGATGGCCGCGCCAGAACGATAGAAGAAGCTATCTTATGGCATGATGGAGAAGCGCAAGCTTCAAAAATTGCTTATGAAAGTTTGTCAGTAAATGACCAGTCAGCAGTACTGACATTTTTAAATTCACTTTAAAAATCAGCAGCTAAGTACTTTATGAATATACCCACCTAGTGTGGGTATATTCGTTTTATAGCATTAGTGTTTCTGCGTAGATTATTTTGTCATAGCAAAATAATCTACAACTAACTGGGTCATCGCATTGACACCTAATTGTAAAGCTTTTTCATCGGCGAAAAACTGTGGCGAATGATTACTTGCAGCCGTTTTTGCATTTTGACCTTGCGGTGTTACACCTAGGAAAAAGAATAGCCCCGGCGTTTCTAACGCGTAGTAACTAAAATCCTCAGCACCAGTGATGAGATCAGTAGTGATAATGTTACTTTGACCCGCGACTTTAGCTAACGTCGGCGTCATTTTTTGCGTTAACGCAACGTTATTGACTGTTACAGGGTAACCATGATCTATGTGCACATCCGCTTTAGCACCGGCTGATTCAGCAACTAGCTGTGCGGTTTTCGTCAAGCGTTTTTTAATATCAGCACGCATTGCCTGATCAAAAGTACGAATAGTACCAATTAACTCGACATTATCAGGAATAATATTTGAACGTACGCCGCCATTAATTGCCCCAAAGGAGATCACTGAAGGCGCTTTAGTGACGTCAACTTGGCGTGACGAAATTGTTTGTGTAGCCATAATTATTTGCGAGGCCGCAACGATCGGATCAACACCATTCCATGGCCGTGAGCCATGAGTTTGTTGCCCTTGCACATTGATTGAAAACGAGTCTGAGCTGGCCATCAGCGGCCCTTCACGAAAGCCAATCTGGCCAGTATTTAGCGAGCTGGTTACATGTAAACCAAATACGGCTTCAGGTTTTTCTTTAAATAAGCCTTCTTTGAGCATCAGTTCAGCGCCGCCTTCTTCACCTTCAGGGGCACCTTCTTCTGCCGGTTGAAAGACAAATAATACATCACCCGCTAAGTCATCTTGAACTTTAGCCAAAGATTCGGCCACAGCCATCAAAATGGCGACATGATTATCATGACCACAGGCATGCATAACACCAACTTCATTACCACGGTAGGTAGAGGTCTGTGTAGAAGCAAACGGTAAATCAACTTGTTCAGTCACAGGGAGGGCATCCATGTCTGCACGAAGCGCTATTAAGGGGCCTTTTTTGCCGCCTTGGAGTTTAGCAACCACACCGGTATGGGCTACCCCAGTTTGTACTTCTAAACCCAGTGCTTCTAAGTGCTTGGTAATGTATTTAGCGGTTTCAAATTCGCGATTGCTAAGCTCTGGATATTGATGGAGGTGGCGTCGCCAAGTGATTACTTTTTCACTGACACTGTGGTTGGCTTTTTGAAGATTTACGTTTAGCTGCTCATTAGAAGCTGCTGCAAAACTTGGTGAAGGTAAGGTGCCTAGCAAGATGCTGTTTAGTAATAAACTGCTGTAAATAATTTTGTTTAACATAGCAATCCCTTTTATTATTTGTGCATTAACTAATGTAGAGTAAACCGCAATGAATGAACAGGACCGTGCGATAATTAACCAAGGAAATTGGTTTAGTAGTCGCTGTGATGAGTTTCAGCAGTCGTTATTGCAACATGCAAAGGTTATACAACTTGATGCTGGTGATGCGTTATTTTTACGTGGTGATAAAAACTCAGGTTTATACGTTGTACTTAATGGGGTAATACGAGTCAGTGGCGCAAATAGCGATGGCAAAGAGGCAGTTTTGAGTTTTATTGACTCTGCTATTTGGTTTGGCGAAGTGGCTTTATTTGATGGTGGCCTGCGCACTCATGATGTACATGCACAAATACCGAGCCGATTACTGCATGTACCACATCGTTCACTGTTGCAATTACTGACCCTTAAACCTGTGTATTGGCATGACTTTGGTGTACTGCTATCGCATAAAATGTGTTTATTATTTACATCACTGGAAGATCATGCGCTATTAACTGCACAGCAAAAAGTCTGTAAACGGCTGCTTGTGATGGCTGTTACTTCGCGGTCGGGTGATCGCGAAACTGTGATGCTATCGCAGCAGCAACTTGCAGATATGACCTACTTAACTCGGCAAACAATCAATCAAATTCTACAAGTGCTAAGCGAAAAAAGCATTGTATCTTTGCATTATCAACGCATCGAAATTATTGATAAAGCAAAGCTGGCGGCATTAACGCAGTAAATTTCTTATCCGTTTGTCCCTAACTGGCTTCATAATTGCTAAGCATGGGAGGTGACCCATCTTTTCAATGGAATTGAGGCAATGAGCTTACTTACTTTTCATAACCAGTACCGTACGCAGCCATATCGTGCGCCTGATCAAACACAAACAGTGATGCCACCAAAAGCGGCAACTGAATTGCCGGATATGGCAAATACTAGCCAAGTTGATACAGTAACTGCGCTTAAAAACCCAAGCTATGAAAAAAATTTCCTCGAACAGGCAAATGAAGCACTTATTTATCAACGATTAGGCGTTGATAAAGAAAAAATAGCTGAGCTTAAGGCTGCAATTGAAGAGTTAGCAAAGAAAATACACGATCAAGACGGTGATACAAGCGCGCTGTCTGAACAAATGGAAAATTTGCAAAAGATGCTTGAGCACGAGTATCAAAAGGGCCGAGAGCTGCAAGCTAAAGCGCCCGAGCATGACAAAGGAAAAATTATAAGTGCATTAGTTTAGCTTTAAATGTCGGATATCAGACATTGTTACTTTATAGTTATTTGCTAAAGTAGTTTTATTAGCCAATAAAACGAGAATACAAGATGAAAACCTTACAACAACAACTTGGTAATTATGGTTTATATCACCGCTCAAAACGTAATGTTCTAACGCACTTTTTTGGTATCCCCTTGATTGTATTTGCGGTTATTTGTTTACTTGCACGTATTCATATACCAATCGGAGCGTTTGCGCTTAATGGCGCACAGATTGCGGTATTCGCGTCAGTGGTTTATTACTTAATGCTCAGTGTGTCATTGGGATTAATTATGGCCGTGCTGTTAGTGTTATTATCTATTGTCGCTGCACCAATTGCGCAACTCACTTTTAGTCACTGGTTGCTGATCAGTGTAGGGATTTTTGTGCTTGGTTGGCTGTTACAGTTTATCGGCCATTATTATGAAGGCAAAAAACCGGCGTTTGTTGACGATATAGTTGGCCTTGTGATTGGACCTTTGTTTGTGCTTGTAGAGCTACTTTTTATGTTGGGTTTCTATAAAACACTCGAACATGAAGTGACTGAAATTGCAGGTCCAACTAAACCTTAAACAACCAATATCAATAAAGGTAACTAATGAATTTTAATAATAAAACAGTGTGGATCACCGGTGCATCCTCAGGTATTGGCAAAGAGTTAGCAATTCAGTTTGCGCAGTTGGGCGCGCAGGTTATTTTATCAGCCCGTAATGTCGAAAAACTCCAGCAGCTAAGTAATGAATTAGCAGGCACTCAACATAAAGTTATTCCACTTGATCTATCTCAACCAGAGCAAGTGCTTGAGTACGTAACTAAAAACATTAATGACATTGGTAAAGTTGATATTTTGATCAACAACGGTGGCGTGTCGCAGCGTAGTTTATTTTTAGAAAATGATTTTTCAGTATACCGCCAGTTAATGGAAGTGAATTACTTTGGTTTAGTGGCACTCACTAAAGCGGTGTTACCGAGTATGGTTAAAAATGGCGGTGGCTCTGTAGTATCAATCAGTAGTGTCGCAGGCAAAGTTGGCTCTCAGTTTAGAACGGGTTACTCTGGCTCTAAATATGCAGTCGTAGGTTTTATGGATTGTTTGCGCGCAGAGGTTGCAAATAAAAATATTCATTGCCTGACAATCTGCCCAGGTTCTATAAAAACCGCTATTGCCCATAATTCACTTAATGAACATGGTGTAGCGCAAAATAAGGCAGAACACTCAATTGAAAATGGTATGGATGTCACGCTTGCGGTTAAGCAGATGATCAACGCCATAGCGAAAGGGCAAGATGAAGTTGTAATAGGTGAGGGGATCAGTGGTTGGGCGCCAACGATTAAGCGTTTTTTTCCTGGTTTATTTAACCGTTTAACAGCAAGAACCAGCTATCGCTAACATAACCTCGTTTATTGGCTGAATAGCAAACAAACACACGGACAACGAGGAAGTTTTGTCGTTTATTGCTTGCACCATAAATTGTATGCCCTTAAAGTGTAAAAAATGTTGTAAAAGAGTAACTATTGTAATGGAACAAGAACAAGTGGAATCAAAACAAGCTAAACCGCTAACACCAGAAGAACAAGAACAAGCAAAGCAGCAGAGTATTGCATGGCAACGCGAGTGTTTTCAAAATGCACAAAAGCACTTAGCTGAAAAAGGCGTGATGCCAAAAAGCTTAATAGAAAAAGAAAGCCGATTTATTGCCCCATTATGTGCTTTGTGGAAGTTTAAAGCTCAAGACGGAAAAATCTATTGGGTGATCACCGGTCGCCTCCCAACGGATCATGCGCTAGCATCGGTTGCTGAAAATGCCCGTGATGCATTGCGTTATTTTTCTCTGCAATGGCAGTTAAAAGCTGATCAAATCATTCACAGCGGCGGCGCGCGTGATAAAACGCAAGTTGATTTTGCTAATCTTTTAATTAATCGTGCACATGGTCTTTATGAGATGTACGAAAGAGAAGAGTTGTGGAAAAACGAAGCTAAATAACGTTATTAGCTCGAAATAATTAGTTTTACTAAAGCGAACTAACTAGCTGACTTTGCAGCTTAATTAGTTCGCTTTATTGATCAAATTAATGCACCAGCGTAAATGGTTTGGTATTAAATCGATTTATCGGGCATTGCATTCGCAGCCGAGGAATACCTGCTTCCATAAATACATGGCCTTGTTGTTCAAAGCCATTGCGTTTAAATCGCTCTACCTCATTTAAAATGCAATTAATGCTGACGCAATCACAGCCTTGTTGCTGTGCAAGTTCAACAATATATG
Source organism: Pseudoalteromonas sp. KG3 (assembly GCF_030436385.1). Lineage (NCBI taxonomy): Bacteria > Pseudomonadati > Pseudomonadota > Gammaproteobacteria > Alteromonadales > Pseudoalteromonadaceae > Pseudoalteromonas > Pseudoalteromonas sp. KG3. The sequence continues at coordinate 689,465 of NZ_CP098523.1, read as the reverse complement.
TTAGCAGTGAGCGATACACAGAGCGATTACGATGCTCTGGCAGCACCGCAATGCGGCCAATCAGGCCATCACTACATAATCGCCCTGTTGCAACAGGCCCCTGACTGTCATCAGTTACTAGTATATGATGAGCATACCGATCAAGATTATCAAATTCGATATGTTTGGGAATATGTAGTTCACATACAAAGACCCGCTCTCTGATCTGTTGTAATAACTCCTTCCCTAACTCCCACTCGACCTTGTTGATATGATAGCCCATAAAAACACACTCCTAGCAAAACCAAATCCCCTCATTAAGAAGTGTAGTAAAGGTTTGTACAAAAACTAAACTATTTTTTGAACTATTTAATTGCTCTGCTGTCACTTCGGTGTGATCGGTGAGTAATTTAACCGCTGCAAGATCGCTAACAAGAAGGTGATAGTTCTCGCCATTGACGCTTAGAAGTATTTCGTTTTCAAAAACTTGATATAACGCACGAGTGCCACCTAAACGCTCAAAAATAATCTCATCATCCATTAATAGCTCAGCTACTTGTTCACTATCAAATAAATCTTCAGGTGGCATTAAATCCATTTCATGTTTTGGCTGACTGAGTGTTGTACCTAACCATGTTTTAAATAAAGCATCATCATTTAGCATTGCTTGCATTAATTGCTTAATATTTTCGGCTTCGGCTGTTTGGATCTCGCCTTTAGAATCACGAAGCATAATGTCAGGATCTTGATAGCGACTATTACCAGCTTCTTTATCGATAATGTGATCAGCGAAGTTTGAAAGTAAATCACGCTGATTAGGCGCGCGAAAACCAATTGAATAATTAAGCGCATTTTCTACTGCGTAACCTTCGTGTGGACAGCCTGGCGGGATATATAAAATGTCACCTGGTTCAAGGATACAATCAATAACAGCAGGGAATTGCTCAACTTGTAAGAGACTTTTATTTTGTGCAAATTGTTTTAAATTGCTATCCGGCATACCGACACGCCAATGGCGCTTGCCTTCGCCTTGAATAATAAACACATCGTATTGGTCTAAATGTGGGCCTACACCACCTGCGGGAGTTGAAAAACTAATCATTAAATCATCAATTCGCCAGTTAGGAATAAAGCGAAATGGTTCAAGTAGCTGGGCAGCAGCTGGATGCCAATGATCCACAGCTTGTACTAATAGAGTTGAGTGCTGCTCTTTGAGTAAGTCAAAATCTTCAAATGGTCCGTGGTAGGCTTGCCAATCATTATCCTGATTGGTAATGATACGCGACTCAATACTCTCTTCCATGGCAAGGCCTGCCAGTTCATTTGCATCAAGTGGGTCGACAAAATCTACAAAACCTTGTTTGATCAATAGCGGCTTTTTTTGCCAATATTCAGATAGAAATTCTTGTTCTGTAAGGTTGTTAATCGTTAATTGATACATGATGATCACCACTCGATAGGAATAAAAAAGCGAAAGGGCTACCTTTCGCTTTGTAAACATTTTAGCTAAAAGCTTAAACTAGGTTGTCGATAAACTCGACTGCACGACCAATGTAGTTAGCCGGTGTTAGTTTTTTCATTTCAACTTTTGCTTCTTCTGGTAAATCTAAACCATCGATAAAGTCAGCCATGATCTCTTGATTTACACGTTTACCACGAGTTAAATCTTTTAGCTTTTCATATGGTTTTTCAATGCCGTATTTACGCATTACGGTTTGGATTGGCTCTGCGAGCAGTTCCCAGTTTTGGTCAAGCTCTTCAAGTAAACGTTGCTCATTTACTTCTAACTTGCTCACACCTTTAAGTGTTGATTGGTATGCAATTAACGCATAGCCCATGCCTACACCTAGGTTACGCAGTACTGTTGAATCTGTAAGGTCGCGCTGCCAGCGAGAAACAGGTAGTTTTTGTGCTAAATGACCAAAGATGGCATTCGCTAGGCCTAAGTTACCTTCTGAGTTTTCAAAATCAATTGGGTTAACTTTATGTGGCATAGTTGATGAGCCAATTTCACCAGCAATGGTTTTTTGCTTAAAGTGGTTTAGTGCAATGTAGCCCCATGCATCACGATCGAAATCTAATAAAATCGTGTTAAAACGTGCAATTGCATCAAATAGCTCTGCAATATAGTCATGCGGTTCAATTTGTGTCGTGAATGGGTTGAATGTTAACCCTAGGCTCGTTACAAATTGTTCTGCATGGTTATGCCAATCGTAATCCGGGTATGCGCTTAAGTGAGCGTTGTAGTTACCAACTGCGCCATTGATTTTACCTAACATTTCAACTTGGGCAATTTGATCACGTTGACGCTTTAAGCGCATATACACGTTAGCAAATTCTTTACCCATAGTTGAAGGTGTTGCTGGTTGACCGTGCGTACGGGTCATCATAGGTACTGCTTTATACTCAATGGCTTTTTCTTTAATTGCATTAAGTAATTGGTCACAGTAAGGCAGTAACACTTCATTACGTGCTTCAGTGAGCATTAAACCGTGAGATAGGTTATTGATGTCTTCTGATGTACACGCAAAGTGAATAAACTCATTGATTGCATGTAGCTCGGCGTTATCCGCTACTTTTTCTTTTAATAAGTACTCAACCGCTTTTACATCGTGGTTAGTGGTACGTTCGATATCTTTTACACGCTGGGCATCGGCTTCGCTGAAGTTATCAACAATCGCGTTAAGTAAAGCATTGGCTTCGTCGCTAAATGCCGGTACTTCTTGGATAGCATCCGCAGCTGCAAGGGCTTGTAACCAACGAACTTCGACTGTTACACGGTATTTGATCAAGCCAAATTCGCTGAAAATACTGCGTAGTTCAGTGGTTTTGCTGCCGTAGCGACCATCCACCGGAGAGATAGCTGTTAACGCTGAAAGCTCCATAATAACTCCTAAATTTTAGTTTTGAACGATAATTAAATATGGTTTTTAGCAATGGCGATGATTTTTCTTTTCGCAAAGAAAAAGTGGCGGCGTTTACCGCCCATTTGTCGCCACAATACTGCACTGCGAATACCTGCTAATAATAATGCACGTATTTTGTGTTGTACTAATTGCTGTTTTAATAAATCAGGTTTGCCATAAACCTGAATTCGGTGCCCAAGGGGGCTAAGCACCTTTGAATAAATATCGGCAAGGGCAGCTATCACAGTGTCATCGGTAATGGCAAAGTGATCAAGGCGTCGTTTAACATCTTCAATGCTTTTCCCAAGTTCCGCTAAGCTACTTGCTTTGGCGCTTAAAGCGCGTTCCAGTTGCATTAAACCGCCAACGTATTTGACGATTTCTACATCTTTCTTTTCACCAGCACTGAGTTGATTAAGTAAACATTTATAACCATCACGCAGATTTTCAGTGCCTTGATACACATCGCTGGGTGATTCTGGCGATGTTTCTACAATGCTGTTTAACAGTTTTTCTAACTCGTAGTCATTACTACTGCCATACTGTGCAATTTTTTGTACTTGTTTGGCAACTTGGCACATGGCTGCAAGTGCCATGACTTGGTTTTCATTCATTATTTGATCACCGAGTCAATAATACCACCACCTAAACACACTTCATTGGCATAAAATACTGCCGATTGACCAGGCGTTACGGCTTTTTGCGGCTCATCAAATAACACTCTTGCGAAACCATCATCACCAACGAGTAGGGTACAGTTGATGTCTTCTTGGCGATAACGCGTTTTTACTGTACAGCGCGTGGTGCCTTTTGGTCCAGCACGGTCAACCCAGTGTAATTGGTTAGCATTTAAGCCATTGCTGTATAGGCGGGCGTGATCTTTACCTTGACCAACAACCAATACGTTGCGATCTAGATCTTTATCAACCACGTACCACGGTTCGCCAGAGCCTTCTTTCATGCCACCAATTAGTAAACCTTTACGTTGTCCTAATGTGTGATACATCAAGCCTTCATGCTCACCAACATTATTGCCATCGGTGTCTTCAATAACACCCGGTTGTGCAGGTAAGAATTTTTGTAAAAAGTCTTTAAATTTACGCTCGCCGATAAAACAAATACCAGTGCTGTCTTTTTTATCGTGAGTAATTAAATCTTGCTCTTCTGCAATGCGACGCACTTCAGGTTTGGCTATATCACCAACTGGGAACAGCGTTTGTGCTATATGCTCATGGCTTAATGTATATAAGAAGTAGCTTTGATCTTTATTATCATCAAGGCCACGACACATAACGTATTTGTCATCACGTAATTCACGACGCACATAATGGCCGGTGGCAATAAAGTCAGCACCAAGGGCGGTGGCTGCAAATTCTAAAAAGGCTTTGAATTTGATTTCTTTATTACACATGATGTCTGGATTCGGTGTACGACCTGCTTTATATTCAGCAAGGAAATACTCAAACACGTTATCCCAATATTCTGCGGCAAAATTAACTGTATGCAGCTCAATACCAAGCTTGTCACAGACCGCTTGGGCATCTTTTAAATCATCTGCCGCAGCGCAATATTCATCATTATCGTCTTCTTCCCAGTTTTTCATAAACAAGCCTTCAACTTGATAGCCTTGTTGTTTTAATAGATAAGCTGATACAGAAGAATCAACACCGCCGGACATGCCAACGATGACTTTAATGTGACTATTTTCGCTCATGGATAATTTCGCTTATACAGGTTGCTGTCATTAAACTACTAGCGTTTACACGTATTACAGAGCTAAAGAAAAGAGACTCTGACAAATTACGCCGGCTATGAAAGGCCGCGATTATAGCAGTATACCCAAACCACCTCAAGGTGCAGAACCCAGCGTTTAACACGGGTTTAATATCAAGGCGTTACTTTGCAACAATAGCAACCCATTTTAACAAGCAACAACAATGAGAGTAATTGCCATAGAAACGCACAACAGTTTGGTTTTAAAGAGGTTTAAATCGATTTTAATTGCAATGCTGCTTGAAGCTTGGCTGGCTTTTAGTGTGCAGAAAAATTTAGCTGGTTAAGTTGCAAAATACTGGGTTTCGATTTTGCAACTTAGCGAGGTGTTGTGGTTAGGTAAAAGTTATTCTACACCGATGAAACCACCGGTTTGATGCGCCCATAAAGCGGCATAAATGCCATTTTTCGCCAGCAGTTCGTCATGGCTACCTTGCTCTACAATACCACCGTCATCAAGCACGATAAGCCTATCCATTTGCGCAATAGTGGAGAGTCGATGGGCAATCGCTATCACAGTTTTTCCTGTCATTAAATCATCAAGGCTGGCTTGAATAGCTGCTTCGACTTCAGAGTCAAGCGCGCTGGTTGCTTCATCTAAAATCAGGATTGGGGCATTTTTAAGCAGCACGCGGGCAATGGCGATACGTTGGCGTTGTCCGCCGGAGAGTTTTACACCTCGTTCGCCAACTTGCGCGGCAAAGCCTTTATTACCTTTACTGTCTTCAAGATCGGCGATAAATTCAAGTGCTTTGGCTTGTCTGGCCGCGCACAACATTTCTTCATCACTGGCGTCGGGTCGGCCATATAAGATATTTTCTTTTACCGAGCGGTGTAATAAAGAGGTATCTTGGGTGACCATCGCAATGTACTTACGTAAGCTTTCTTGGCTCACTTTTGAGATGTCTTGACCGTCAATATTAATACTGCCGCTATCTACATCGTAAAAACGCAGTAATAAATTAACCAGCGTTGATTTACCAGCTCCAGAGCGACCCACTAAACCTATTTTTTCACCGGCTTTAATGTTTAAGTTTAAGCTATTGATCACCGCGCCACGCTGAGTTTCATTGGCGGCTTTGCCATAATTGAAGTGTACTTGTTTAAACTCAATAGCACCTGCGCTGACTTGCAAGGTGTCGGCATTGGGTTGATCATCAACTTCTATCGGGTTTGATAGAGTTTTCATACCATCGGCAACAGTGCCAATGTTTTCAAATAGGCCACTAATTTCCCACATGATCCACTGTGCCATGCCATTTAAGCGCAGCGCTAAGCTGACGGCAATCGCGATTGCGCCAGCACTAATAGCACTGAGGGTCCATAAATACAATGACAGTGCTGCAACGCTAAATACCAAGAAGTAGTTAAGGGTTTGAATAGCAAAATTCAAGCTAGTAACTAAGCGCATTTGCTTATAAACAGGTTGTAAAAACACATCCATACTGTCTTTTGCGTATTGCTCTTCACGTTGTGTGTAAGAAAATAATTTAATAGTGGAAATGTTAGTGTAGCTGTCAACTATGCGACCTGTCATTTCAGAGCGGGCATCAGCCTGTGAACTGGCTACTTTTTTGAGCTTAGGCACGTAGTACATTTGAATCAAAATATACAAAGCTAACCACACCAGTAATGGGATCATTAACCGCCAGTCAGCTTCTGCAACTAAAAACACCATCGCGCCAAAATACACCACAATATACATAAGTACATCGAGTAATTTCATCACCGTTTCGCGAACAGCAAGGGAGGTTTGCATTACTTTGGTAGCAATCCGTCCGGCAAATTCGTTTTGGTAAAAGCTGACACTTTGACGTAGCAGGTAACGGTGTGCAAGCCAGCGAATTGACATTGGGTAATTCCCCAATAAAGCTTGATGTAGTATTGCTGAATGAAAAAATACCACCGTCGGCAATACAACAAGCAGCACAAGCGCCATTTTTATGAGTTCAGATTTTTGCTCAACAAATAATGTTTCGGGTGTATAAGCACTGAGCCAATCAACAAGCTGACCCATATAACTAAATAAAGATACCTCTAAAATTGCTAGTAATGCTGCACTAAGCGACATAAAGAACAGCGAGACTTCCATGCCCTTGGTGTAATGACGGCAAAACGCAAATAACGTTGCTGGAGGCTGAGTAGGTTGTTGCTGTGGAAACGGCTTAATCATCCGTTCAAATAATCGATACATTTTAATATCTTGAATAGCGAAAATGGTGTTAACTATATCACTGAAGCGCGACAAAAACAGGACTAGATATCGACTTATTGCTCGATAATTACTTCAAAGCAATGCTGTAAAAAGGGTAGCAGATTTACTACCACTTAATCTTTCCGACTAACATGTCTTTAAACATCACCCAGTCACCCCACAAGCTATAAAACGGGTATTTAAAGGTCGCGGGGCGGTTCTTTTCGAAGAAGTAATGGCCAACCCAGGCAAAGCCATAGCCAACAATGGGAAGCAACCACAATAACATAAATTGTTGGTTAAACAGTGCGTATAAAATGATTATCAGTACTAAGGAGCTGCCAACAAAATGCAGGCGACGACAGGTTACATTTCTATGCTCTTTTAAGTAGTAAGGGTAAAAGCGTTTAAAACTGGTAAATTCAGGCGTACTCTTCATGTTAGTTATCTTTTTTGTTATTAAGGGTTAACATACAGGGTTTTACAATTCTTTACAGATAATAGGTGCATTGATCTCATTGTACTAGACAAGCTTAAACTAAATTTATACCGTGCGAGTTCTAACAAATAAACCAAAGATCATAACAATGTTAAAAAAAGCCATTAGCTGCGCCGTTTTAGTTGCGCTTTGGGGTTGTACTGAATCACCATCAGTATCAATGCCCGCGGAAAAAGATGCCAAACCAACCATGACTGTTACTCAATCTATTACTTATCCTGAAACAAAACAAGGGACTGTTGTTGATCAATATTTTGATGAACAGGTTGCAGATCCTTATCGCTGGTTAGAAGATGACATGAGCAGCGATACTGCACAGTGGGTTAAAACACAAAATAACCTGACTTTCTCGTACCTTGAGAATATTCCTTATCGCGATAAATTAAAAGCCAGCCTTGAAAAGCTGATGAACTATGAAAAAGTAACAGCGCCATTTACTGAAGGTGATTACACGTACTTCTATAAAAATGATGGCTTACAAAATCAATATGTACTTTATCGTACAAAAGGTGAAGGCGAAGCTGAGGTATTCCTCGACCCAAATAAGTTCAGTGCAGATGGTACGACTTCAATGTCGGGTCTTACGTTCTCTGAAGATGGCTCATTGGCTGCTTATCAGATTTCTGAAGGTGGCAGCGATTGGCGTAAAGTGATCATTATTAATACCGAGACTAAAGAGCAACTTGAATCAGCATTAATTGATGTAAAATTCAGTGGTTTGTCTTGGGTCGGTAACGATGGCTTTTACTATTCAAGCTATGATAAGCCTAAAGGCAGTGAACTCTCTGCAAAGACTGATCAACATAAACTGTTTTACCATAAGTTAGGCACAGCACAATCTACCGATGCGCTGATCTTTGGCGGTACGGATGAACAAAAACACCGTTACATTGGTGCCTCAGTAACCCGTGATAACCGTTATTTATTAATATCAGCCAGCGTGTCTACCTCAGGTAATAAACTGTTTATTAAAGACCTAACCAAGCCTGATAGTGAGTTAGTGACGATTGTTGGTGATACCAACTCAGACACATATCTATTAGATAACGATGGCAGCACGTTATTTTTAGTTACTAACTTAAATGCACCGAATAAAAAAGTGGTGACGGTAGATGCGGCAAACCCAACAGCTGCGCAGTGGCAGGATTTGATCCCAGAAACAGACAATGTATTAAGCATGTCTAAAGGTGGCGATTTCTTTTTTGCTAAGTACATGGTCGATGCTATTTCTAAAGTGCAACAATACGATAAAACAGGTAAGTTAGTGCGTGAAATTAGCCTACCAGGTGTGGGCACTGCGCGTGGCTTTAGTGGTAAAAAAGAAAGTACCACTTTGTATTATTCATTTGCCAATTACACCACACCGGGTAACACCTATTCGTTTGATGTAAACACGGGGAACTCTGAAGTGTATCGTAAATCTGGTGCGCAGTTTGATTCAGAGGCGTACACGTCTGAGCAAGTATTTTATAGATCTAAAGATGGTACCAAGGTGCCGATGATCATCTCTTATAAAAAAGACTTAAAACGAGATGGCAAAAACCCAACAATCTTATATGGTTATGGTGGCTTTAATGCCAGTATGACACCAAGCTTTAGCTCAACAATTGCAGCGTGGTTGGAGCAAGGCGGCGTTTATGCGGTTGCTAATATTCGTGGTGGCGGCGAGTATGGTAAAAAGTGGCACGATGCAGGTACACAGCTTAAAAAGCAAAATGTATTTGATGATTTTATTGCCGCAGCTGAATACTTAAATGCCGAAAAATACACGTCAAGTGATTACTTAGCGGTGCGAGGGGGTTCAAATGGTGGCTTATTAGTGGGTGCTGTAATGACTCAACGCCCAGAACTATTTAAAGTCGCACTCCCTGCTGTTGGTGTGCTTGATATGCTGCGTTATCATACATTTACAGCTGGAGCCGGCTGGGCTTATGACTACGGTACCAGTGAGCAAAGTAAAGAAATGTTTGCGTACTTGAAAGGGTATTCACCAGTTCATAATGTGAAAACGGGGGTTAAATACCCTGCGACTTTGGTCACTACGGGCGATCATGATGACCGTGTAGTGCCAGCACACTCATATAAATTTGCTGCAGAACTGCAAGCTAAAGGGGCAGGCGACAATCCGTATCTTATCCGCATTGAAACTAACGCAGGTCACGGTGCCGGTACACCAACCAGCAAAATTATTGATCAATATGCAGATATCTATGGCTTTACGCTTTACAACATGGGTATTAAATCACTGTAATTGAGTAATACAAGAAAAAATGCCGCAGCAATTGCTGCGGCATTTTTTCTTGTTAATCGTTTAAAATATTCTTACATCCGTTTTTTCAGCAATATAATCAATAGCAAGTTGTGCGCGTACACTGTTACCTGCTTTATCTAATTTTGGTGAAAATACCGCAATGGCGAATTTACCCGGTACCACGGCAATGATCCCACCACCAACGCCACTTTTTGCTGGCAGACCCACTTGATATGCCCAATCACCGCTGGTTTCATATAGTCCCGCGGTGGTCATTACCGCTAATACACGGGATACATTCTCTGGCTCCATCAGTTTTTTACCCGTGATAGGGTGTACGCCTGCATTTGCCAGCACCGAGGCCATCATTGCTAAATCTTTTGTGGTGACTCCCACAGAGCACTGGCGAGTGTATACATCAAGCGCTAAATCAACGTCAGCATAAAAACGATCGTATGATTTTAATAATTCAGCAATGGCACGGTTGTGGCCGTTGGTCGCTGATTCGGACTTATAAATATCATCAAGTACCGTTAATTTTCGGTTTGCAAAATCATTATACCAATGCGCAATTGAGCCCCATTTTTGTTTATCGGTATCGCCGTCGAGTAAGCTGACAGTCGCCATAGCACCTGCGTTAACCAAAGGGTTTACGGCACGCGCTTGATTAAGCTCGATGGCGGTCACTGAATTAAATGGCAGGCCCGTTGCATTTACGCCAATTTTTTCTTGAATAGCATCCGCGCCTTGCTGCTCCATTGCTAATGAGAGGGTAAATACTTTGGAAATTGACTGAATTGAAAACTCCGTATCAACATCACCTTTGCTATACACTTTGCCTTGCGCCGTTACGATGGCAATACCAAACAAGTTGGAATCGACCTTAGCTAGAGCAGGAATGTAATCTGCATTTGCACCTGCTTGTACATCTTTATATAAAGCATGTGCTGTACTGAGAACCTGTTCAAATCGCGACTCTGAAGGAGGGGTTTTAGCATAACTGGGCGTTACTAAAACTACTGACAGGGCTATCAAACAGGCTTGCAATGTTTTTGTCATGGTGAGTTTTTAATTATTACTTGAAAACAGACGTTGATGCGTTTTAAACGCATATTCGTCTGTCATACCACTTAGGTAATCACAAATAACCCGTTGCGTATTGCCGTTTTGTTGTTGTACTTGACGAAATATGTTCGCCGTTGTTTCGGGCAATAGCCGTAAGGGCTCACAGGCAAATGCTTCAAATAATTCAATGATTAATTTTTGCCCTTTAAATTCAATTTGCTGCATATGTGATGCGCGTATCAGTCGTTGATAAATGAATGACTTTAGTGCATCGAGTAGCTGCTGGTAACTTTCAGGCAATACCACAGTGAAATTTAAAATTGGGCTATCAAATACACAGTCAGTATGTGTAATAGATGATTGAGTAATAAACAAGTTTACTAATTCACCAATCACATCTTTTCGTTGTGCTTCGCTGCCTAAAAATAGCCGCTCGGTTATTTTGCTGTGTATTAACCATTCACACTCAACGTGGGCAAGTGCAGGCAAAGCGTGATTTTGCCATTCTTTAAGGGTGATTTGCTCCGTTGCAATGGCATCTTCAAGATCATGCACTGCATAAGCAATATCATCGGCAAGTTCCATAATGGCAGCATCGAGGGATTTAAAGCTGGTTTTAGAGCGAAACTCATCAATTGCTTTAAAGTGGCCTAAGCGCTGTTTATCTGCGGGAGTGAGTGGGGCTATGATCCAGTCGAACGTCGCTTTATCATCACTATAAAGGCCTTTCGCTGGTCGCCAGTCATCCGCTTTGATATAAGCGCGTTGTGGTTCGTGATTGGGTATGGTGTGCCATAAATCATCGATAAAAGCAGGGTATTTGATAAACCCAAGCAAAGTACGCCGCGTTAAGTTCATACCGTGGCCATCACTGTATGGCTCAAGATTTGATACAATTCGGAGTGTTTGCGCGTTGCCTTCAAAGCCACCATGATCTCGCATCATATAATTAAGCGCAATTTCGCCACCATGGCCATAAGGAGGGTGACCTATATCATGAGCTAAGCACAGTGTTTCAAGTAAACTGGGATCGGGAAAATGGTTAAAATCAGGGTGTTGTTTTTCTAGATGGCGAAGTAAGCCACTGCCAATTTGTGACACTTCTAACGAATGGGTTAACCGTGTGCGATGAAAATCATTTAAGCCAATGCCCATTATTTGAGTTTTTGCCTGTAAACGACGAAATGCGGCTGCATGGATTATACGGGAGCGATCCACCTGCCAAGGTGAGCGGTTATCATTAGGGCGGTGTTTCTTTTGATCAATAATACGACTTTGCCAATCTAATTCCATGAAATGAATATCCAAAACTTCTTCAAGGTTTATATGAGCTTAATTGTAGCCGATTTTTTTAGATTATAAATCATTCAGGTGTGGATATTCGCCTTTATTTGAGTGGTTAGGTATAATGGCCAGTCACATGCATGTGGATAGACCATGCATATATGTTAGTTTTTTTGAGAGAATACATGCTAAAGTTCCTTTTTCGTTTAATTGTTAGCCTATTTTTTATCTGGGCGTTGAGTTACCCATTCATAGAAAAATCGACTTCATTAATTGATAATGAAACAATTGCAACCAAACCCGCAATTAAAAAACCAGAAAAACCCTTACACAATGTCAAACTACCTGATTTTAATAGTTTTACTGATGTAAAAGAAAAAAAACATGCGTTTTTCGACTTTATTCGTCCACATATTGAAGCTGAAAATAAGAAGATTTTACAACAGCGAGCTACGTTAGAAATTGCGTTGATGATGGTGCAATATGACGAGCCACTAAGTAGTACACAAACTAAACAAGTTAAAACGATTTTAAATAGTTATAAATTACCAGCGACCATAGACAGTTTAGTGTTAAAGCAAGCGCTGCGTCGCGTTGACATCATTCCCAAAGAATTGGCATTGATGCAAGCTGCCAACGAATCTGCATGGGGAACCTCACGTTTTGCTCGCATTGGTTTAAACTTTTTTGGTCAATGGTGTTATAGCAAAGGCTGCGGTATGGTGCCGAATCGCCGTAACAGCGGCGCAGAACATGAAGTTGCAGCGTTTAAATCTGTGCGTGCAGCGGTTAATTCATATTTCAAAAACATTAATACCCATGCAGCTTATAAACAGTTACGCAATATTCGCGCCGATTTACGTCAGCAACAGAAACCGATCACAGCTACTCAATTGAGCTACGGATTGACTTCATATTCTGAGCGCGGTGAAGAGTATATTGAAGAACTAAATCAGATGATCAACCAAAATAGAGCTTACTTTGATGAATAATACCAATCGTTATATTTCCAACCTGCTAGCTGCTGCTGTTGTTTCTATGGCTGCATTTACTGCTCAAGCTAAAGAGTTTGTGGTTTCTTATGATGGTTTTTACGACCGATTAAAAGTGGTTAATAAAGGTGATTTTCAATTTGCCCAAGTTAATTTTTATATCACTGATATAGCCACTAATGAGGAATGTTTAATTAAAAATGGCCGCATTATTACTGAGCGAGAAGAATTTCCACTCAATTACACAGAGCAAGCTCAGTTATTATTACCGTACGACAAACAGCTTGATACAAACAAAGCTGTGGTTGTGATTGAGCCACTTAATGAAAACCATGATTGTCAGTTAAAACTGCAAATAGAAGCTCGCGAGTTCACTAACAGTAATCTAAATAAGCACCAGTTATACCAGCTTGACGGCGAGTTTGATGAGTTACTCTCCAACTTATCTGGATTTTTTGTTAGTAAATTAATGAGCTTTTTATTACCTGAGCAAAAAGGAGTGGTACTGACATTTACTTCACCAGTGACTATCGCTGATCCAGCTTTTGACTGTCAAGAATCGGTTTGTCATGTCAGTGTCGATGAGCAATGGCAAGATGATAAAACCGCATTTGCTATCTCTACACCATTGCTAAAAGTGACGCCATGGATTGCTAAATAAGCGCTAATAGCGTCAACTAATTCCTTTGCCTTTATTACTGATGACGAATAGATAACATGATCAATAAAACCCATTTCATAGAGCATTTACGCTTTGCTTTAGCTGCTCAGTTAGAAACCGCAAAATCAGCGGCTAAAACAGCACATGACGCAGCAACCCATGAAGAGAATGTCGCAGAAAACAAATACGACACACTTGGCTTAGAGGCAGCTTACTTAGCACAAGGGCAGGCGCAACGAGTGAATGAATGTTATCTGAGTATTCAACAATTTGAACAAAGCTTTAAAGAAGTCATCAGCGACAAAGTTATAGTGGGGGCGTTGGTCTGTGTTGAGTATGAAACAGGGGCACAGGCATGGTTTTATATGGGACCAAATGCGGGAGGATTAATTGTCGAACATAAGCAATATCAGGTTCAAGTACTGACTCCCCATGCGCCATTAGGTAAAGCACTATTAAATAAGCGATGCGATGATGAGGTGACATTGAGTATTGCCGGGAAAAGCCAACAATTGACTATTATTAACCTACTTTAAACCATCAATTACGGCTACAATACATTTTTAAATTCAATTATATTCAATGGTTTAGATGGAGGTTCGATACTTTCTAAAAGGCGTTTTTTTAGATATTCTAATTGTAACGTCATTGATTAAATTTACTTATCCTAACGCTAAAAATTACTCGTTGGTAAGACGAATAAAAACCCTTTATAAATCACCTGTAGATTAAGCAGTAGCTAAATCTAAAGCACCCATCCTGTTAAGTACATGTGTTATGCACAACTATTACTTAGCAGTATGGGTGTTTCTATTTAAATTGATTTTTATATATTTTTATTTTGACTTATTTTAGGAAAAGTCGTGTTTAAAACCTTGATTGTGGTTGATAACAACGAGCAGTCACTTGCTCACTCATTCGAAAACGTAATTACCTTCAATACCTACTTACGAGATTATCCAAAGCATAATGAGCCAAAAACGCGCATTATTAATTTATGCGACTCAAGCCAATACTTGAGTAAAGGCTATTATTGCTCATTACTTGCAGAAGCACGTAAACACCAAGTTTTACCGAGTGTTAAAACCATAAATGCGTTGCGCAGCGGGCAAACTTTGATGCTCAACATTGGCGTGCTTACTGATGCTTTATACTTTGGTCATGCAGTTAATGAATTACAAAGTAAAGCAGCCAAAGCCGTATTTAAACAGTACCCATCACCCATTTTATTTGTTGATCAACAAGGGCTATTAAAACAAGGTTCATTGGCGTCATTGAATGACCAACAGCACCAGGACTTTGTAGCTAAACTAACTGAGTTTACGCAAACGCAGTGGCGCATTAGTAGCACCCAAAAACGTTTTCGTTGGGATATGGCAATTTTGGTCGATCACAATGAAAAAGTACCACCAAGTGATAAAGATGCGATTGCACGCTTCATTAAAGCTGCCGGTAAACATGGTATTCATGCGCAGGCACTGAGTTTTGATGAGATAGATAATATCGCTCAGTTTGATGCGTTGTTTATTCGTCAAACCACAGCAATTGATCATCCAACGTATCGTTTAGCAAGCAAAGCACAGAGCTTAGGATTAGTAGTAATTGATGACGCAGAGTCTATTTTACGTTGTTGTAATAAAGTGTATTTACACGATGCGTTTAATTACCAAAAAGTGCCGAGTTTAAAAACCTTGGTGGTGGCAGATCAAAGTGATGAAACCATCACTCAACTTGAAGATAGCTTCACCTATCCGTTAGTGCTAAAAATGCCGGAAGGATCGTTTTCTAAGGGGGTGTATAAAGTTGCGGATCGCACCGAGTTGGTTGCTAAACTCAATGAGTTGTTTGAATTTAGCGCTTTAGTGCTAGCTCAAGAGTATATGTATACCGAGTATGATTGGCGAGTAGGGGTGCTAAATGGTCGTGCTATTTATGCGTGTCGTTATTTAATGGCGCGAAATCATTGGCAAATATACAACCATGATGCGAAACGGTTTTTCTCTGGTGGTTTTGAAACGCTGCCAACCTTTGAGCTACCAAAAGCGGTGCTTGATGCAGCTCTAAAAGCCTGTAAAACCGTTGGTAAAGGCTTGTATGGCGTTGATGTAAAAGAGCATCAAGGCCGTGCTTATGTGCTTGAAGTAAACGATAACCCAAGCATTGATCATAAAGTTGAAGATGGCTACCTGGGCGATGAGCTGTATATGATCATCATGGATGAATTTAAACAGCGGCTTGAAGCCCGAGGTCGAGGTTAATGTCTGATCATAATGTGGCAGTACGCGCTGCCACAGAGGCTGATTTACAGGCACTACTTGCAATAGAGCAACAAAGTTTTAGCCAAGATAGATTAAGCGCACGTAGTTTAAAGCGTTGGATCATAGCGAAACACGGTATCTTGTTAGTCGCTGAATCGGCTAATCAATTACTTGGGTACGGGTTGGTGTGGTGTCATAAAGGCACACGTTTAGCCCGTTTATATTCGTTAGCAGTAACACCACAAGCACAAGGTAAAGGCATTGCTCAGCAATTACTAAACGCGCTTGAACGTGCCACGGCTGAGCGTGGGCGGGTGTTTATGCGCCTTGAAGTGGCAGTCAATAATTTAGCCGCCATTGCCTTGTATAAAAAACTTGGCTATCGGGTATTTGGTCAATATAGCGATTATTACGACGATCACAGTGATGCGTTACGAATGCAAAAAAACATTCGTAATACCAATGAGCTTGAGTTTACGCGGGACACACCGTGGTATCAGCAAACAACCGAGTTTACCTGTGGCCCTGCGGCTTTATTGATGGCAATGTCATCAATAAAAAGAACCACTATCACGCAAGTCAGTGAACTTGATATTTGGCGAGAAGCAACCACCATATTCATGACCTCAGGTCACGGTGGTTGTCATCCATTAGGACTGGCACTTGCGGCAAATAAACGTGGTTTTAAAGCGCAAGTTATTATTAATAACCGCGATACATTGTTTGTTGATGGAGTAAGAAACGACAACAAAAAGGCGATTTTACATACGGTCCACAATCAATTTGTAGTCGAAGCAATTAACCACAAACTGGATGTTAAATACCAAGAATTAACGCTTGAACAGATTGAGCGATGGCTTGGCGAAAAAATGGCCGTGGTGTTGTTGATCAGCACCTATCGTTTTGATGGTAAAAAATCGCCGCATTGGGTGTGTGTGACTCACTTGGATGCGCATTGTTTATATGTTCACGATCCGTTTTGTGAAAGCGACAAACAACTGGCGATTGATTGCCAACACGTACCAATCGCAAGAAGTGATTTTATGAAAATGGCTAGTTTTGGCAGTTCTCGCTTGAGCACCGCTTTGGCGCTAGCGATATGATGTTGTAGTAGGAAATACAGTGACAGTATATGAACTTTTAGATATTGCCCCTTATTCTTGGTCAGCTATTGGCAGTGCTGCATTTTGTGGTGCTTTGATTGGTATGGAACGCCAGTTACGGGGCAAACCAGTAGGAATAAGAACCTCAGTACTGATTATATTAGGTACTTATTTGTTTTTAGCTACAGCGTTTATGCTCCATGGTGATGTGATTGACCACTCGCGCGTGGTTGGTCAAATTATTACTGGCATCGGCTTTTTAGGTGCTGGAGTGATGCTCGCTAAAGATGGTGCTGTGGTAGGAGTTACATCGGCTGCCACAATCTGGGTATTAGCAGCCATAGGGGTGGTGATCGCGACTAATAACTTATTAGCAGCAATTAAACTGTCGATATTGGTCGTTGGGATTTTATATGGGGTGGATGTGCTTGAAGCTAAGTTTAAAAGTTTGAGTAAAGGTGTCCATCGGCATGTGAAAATTTACTCTAAACGGTATTACAGAGGCAATAAAAAAGAGCAAGAACGCCACGATTAAGTGGCGTTTTTTGTTTAATTAATTGCCAAATAACTTTCTTCTCACCACGTTACGGTAATCACTGGGGGTTTGCGAGAGTAATTTTTTGAACACGCGGGTTAAATGCCCTTGGTCGTTATAGCCCACCTCTAGTGCCACTTCTTGAATTGATAAGTTTGATGATGCTAATAACTCCTTTGCCGTTTGCACCCGAAGTTGTTGCCAGTATTCAATCGGGCTTTGATTGGTCGCAACTCTAAACCGGCGTGTAAACGAACGATAACTTAAGCCAAATAATTGCGCCACCTCGGTTAGGCTTTGCTCTGCGGCTAAATTGTTTTTTAGCCAAAATTGAATTTGCGCAATCAGTTCGTCAGGGTGTCTATCTACAGCTCCCTCAAGATAGCGCTGATCTTCATAAGGTTTGCGTATTTCGTGTGAAAAGTTACGCTCAACATGCTGAGCAGCTGCTTGTCCATAATATTGACTAATAATATGCACGATCACATCTGCTAACGCATTCAAACTTGCCACGCTGTATAAACGTTCTGATTGGGTGATGAAAAAGTCAGGTTTGAGTAATACCTGTGGATAATCACGCTTAAATTGCTCTGCGTAATGCCAGTGGGTTGTCGCTGGGTGACCATTTAATAGGTTGGCCTCAGCGACTAAACAGTTACCAGTACCCACACCAATAATTGAACTACCTTGCTGCCAACTGCTCGTAAGCCACTTTACTAAGCCTTGATTTGTCCTAACAACAGGGCGAGGGTTGCGCCAAATACCAGGAACAATGATCAAGTCACTATACGGAGCGTCGGCATAGGTGTATTCAGGTAAAATTGCCAAGCCACTGCGATTTTGAATCAGCTTGTTATCTTCTGCAATCAAATTGATCAGCAGTGGCCTAAACTGCATTGTTATTCCATCGCCTTTTGCATGACCTTTTGCGTAGGCTTCTCCCGCTCTGAGCATCTCAATAGGTAGCGTTAAACTAGTGATCAATAAATGCTGATAGACCAAAATACTGATCTGTAACGGGCTATGTTTGAGATTTTTGTCCATTAAATTGCTCCGACCAGTTACGTTTGGCCTGTTAGGCTTGTTATTTGGCTATTTAAGCACAATGTTGGCGGTAAAATCCATCTAAACTAGCTACTTCTCCTATAACACGTTTTCTCAAGGTAAATTATGACAGCATTACCCGTTATTGTCGGCATGGGCGGAATTAACGCCGCGGGCCGTACCTCATTTCATCAAGGTTATCGTCGTATCGTGTTAGATAATTTGACTGCCGACGCACGTCAAGAAACTTTCCTAGGTTTAGCGACTTTAATGAATCTTGTATCATTACAAGAGGGCGAATTAAGAGACCAACAAGGTAATTTAGTAAAGCAAAGCGATATTGAAGCACAATTTGGCGAACAAATTATTGCTGGTACGTTGATCCGTAAAATTGAAGAAAACCATTTTGATGTTGATGCAACGCCGTGGCAGCAAAAAATGACATTAACGCTTAGCGATGAGCAAGCTATCGTATTTGAAGCACGACGTCGTGACTTACCGCAGCCAATTCCGTCAAGCTGGTTAATTGAAGATTTAGCCGATAAAAAAGTAAAAGTTACCATTAGTGCTGAGCTTGATATAAAGCACGACAGCACCCGTGACAACCCAATAAAAGCAGCTGGGCAATTACCGACAGGCTTTGATCCTGCCAGTATGTATAACAGTCGTTACCAACCGCGTGGTTTACAAGCCACCATTTTTGCGGCAACGGATGCAATTCGCTCAACTGGCCTTGATTGGCAACAGATCATGAACAGTGTTGAACCAGATCAAATTGGTACTTATTCTGCGTCTGTTGTAGGGCAAGTGAATGATGAAGGGCTTGGTGGTTTAATTCGTTCGCGCCAGCAAGGCGAGCGTGTTAGCACTAAACAGTTAGCACTTGGTTTAAATACCATGTCTACTGATTTTATCAATGCTTATGTTACCGGTAATGTGGGTACTACGTTCACCACATCAGGGGCTTGTGCCACGTTTTTATATAATCTACGCGCAGCTGTGAATGATATTCAAGCTGGGCGAACTCGTGTCGCTGTTGTCGCGTCTTCAGAATGTGCTATTACCCCTGAGATCATTGAAGGTTTTGGTAATATGGGCGCATTGGCTAACGAAGAAGGTCTAAAGCGTTTAGATAACACTGAGACGGTAGATCATCGTCGTACCAGTCGTCCATTTGGTGAAAACTGTGGCTTTACCATCGGTGAAGGCGCGCAAGTCGCGATTTTAATGGATGATGCGCTCGCATTATCGCTAGGTGCCGATATCATGGGCTCAGTAGCTGATGTGTTTGTAAATGCTGATGGCGTAAAAAAATCGATCACAGCACCTGGGCCTGGTAACTACATCACCATGGCAAAATCTGTAGCATTAGCGGCTAATATCTTAGGTGCGGAAGCTGTTCAGCAACGCAGCTTTATTTTAGCGCATGGCTCAAGTACACCGCAAAACCGTGTAACTGAATCCCTAATTTATCATCGTGTAGCGCAAACCTTTGCAATCGATAACTGGAAAGTTGCCGCGCCTAAAGCGTATGTAGGGCATACCATTGCACCTGCAAGTGGCGATCAACTAGCTATGGCACTGGGAGTATTTAGTCACAACATTATGCCGGGTATTACCACTATAGATAAAGTGGCTGATGATGTGTATAACCAACATTTAGATATTCGTACTGAGCATTATCAATGTGCTGATATGGATATCGCCTTTATCAATTCAAAAGGCTTTGGTGGTAATAATGCTACAGCTACTGTGTTATCTCCAAAGGTAACCATGGAAATGTTAGCAAAACGCCATGGCAGTGATGTGATGAAAGCATACGCAGTGACAAATCAAACCGTCACGGCTGCACAAACCAGTTACCAACAGCAAGCCGATTTAGGCCAGTATGAGCTAATTTATCGCTTTGGTGATGGCATGATTGATGAAAATGACATTGTTATTTCACAAACCGATATGCAGATCCCAGGTTTTGACAAAGCAATTGCATTTACTAAAACGAATCCTTATCAAGATATGTTTTAAGCACATAATTCTTGTTTGGCAAGGCGCTTCTATAGCGCCTTTTTTAATGCTCGCATACTACTGCTTTAAACTTTACGAATTGTCATTGGCTGCATTTTTTTGTTGAATCACCGCAGTTTACGCGATCTGTCATTTTTCCTTGTTATAATTTCAAGCTATTAAAAAGGCCAACGTTTGAGAGTCCTATGATCGCCAGTTTATTATTGTTAAGTGCTACTGCTGCCACATTAGATAGCCATTTACCGCCATTACTACCTTGGCAAGGGCATAGTTTGACACTGATACAACAAAAAGGCCCATTAACCACTGACTTCGAACTTAGCAAAGGACTAAAATCGCCTAACTATCAGCAAACAATGGCGTTTGTTGACCGCCTTGTCGCGGCAAATCCGACCCAGTTTCAAGTGCAAACTATTGCCCATAGTGCCAGCGGCCGTGCGATTAAAATGGTTGTTGCCAGTGAAGAAGGCGCGTTTACGCCTACTCAGTTAATGCAAAATACAAAGCCGACGATTTTTATTCAAGCCGGGATCCACGCGGGTGAAATTGACGGCAAAGACGCCATGTTCATGTTACTGCGTGATATTGCAACTGGTAAGCGCCGTGATATTTTAAGCCAAGTAAATATCTTATTTATTCCCATTTTGAATGTGGATGGTCATGAGCGTAGTAGCCAGTTTAACCGCATAAACCAACGTGGCCCAGTAGAAATGGGTTTTCGCACCAATGCTAACAATCTTAATTTAAACCGTGATTACACTAAGCTAGATACCCCAGAAGTGCGTGGCGTATTAAAGGTGATCAAACAGTTTAACCCGGATTTATATATTGATGTGCACGTCACCGACGGCGCAGATTATCAGTACGACGTCACTTATGGCTACAATCCGGTGTTTGCTAGTGAGTCACCGAGTGTTTCAGATGCGCTCAATCAATATTTTAAACCGGTAATTGACGAAAAATTACAAGCGCAAGGCCACCTTCCCGGGCCGTTAGTATTTGTCATGGATAAGCGTGAGTTTAAAAAGGGCTTAGCAGGGTGGGTTGCCACGCCTCGCTATTCCAACGGTTGGGGCGATTTACGTTCTTTACCTACTATTCTTGTTGAAAACCATTCGCTTAAACCCTATAAGCAACGCGTGCTTGGCACCTATGTATTTTTAGATGGGGCTATATCAGCATTAGCACAGCATCACCAGCAGTTAGCAGATGCAGTTAAAAAAGAGCAGGCATTTGTCCCAAGTAAACTGATTGTAGAGCGTAGCTACGCTAAACAGCCCGATACCGTGGCATTTGAAGGCATTAAATATACGCGCAGCCAAAGTGCCTTAAGTGGTCAGATGGAAGTGAAATACTTAAGTGAAAAGCAACATTATGATGCGTTGCCAATCTATTGGCAAAAAGACGTCAAAACAACCATTACTGTGCCTAGCGCGTTTTATATTCCGCCTGCGTATCCACAGATCATCGAAAAACTTAAGTTACATGGCATTGCGGTGCAAACTGTTACGACAGATGCGTTACCTGCAAATTTAAAAGTGGCTGTAGTGACAAACCATGAGTTTGATAAAGCACCGTTTGAAGGTCGCTTTAGAGTCAGTGCTGATTTTAACTTTGTTGATGTAGCTGAAAAGAATTTGACTGGTTGGTCTAAAGTAGATACTGCACAACCGTTAGGTGAATTAGCCACCCATCTTTTACATCCAAAGGCACCTGATTCGTTTTTTGCATGGGGTGAGTTTAATACTATTTTTCAACGTACTGAGTATATGGAAAACTACGCATTAGCACCATATGCTCGTCATATGCTCAAAGATAAACCTGCGTTAGCACTAGAGTTTGATAAAAAAATTCGTGAAGATGCTGCGTTTGCAAAAGATCCCCAAGCACGTTTAAACTGGCTTTATAAACAGACACCGTTTTATGATCAAGCCTATTTAAAGTATCCTGTGCTGATGACATTTGCAGACACTTCAAAAATAAAGAATTAAGCTATGGAAATTATTACTCTACCAGTCACCGCTTTCGCACAAAACTGTCGGATTGTTATTTGTAAACAAACACGCCAAGCTGCTGTGGTCGATCCAGGTGGTGATGCTGAAAAAATCATTGCTGAACTCGCTAAGCATGCGCTTAATCTGCAATGTATTTTATTGACTCATGGTCACCTTGATCATGTTGGCGCTGCCAAAGTGCTCGCTGAACATTTTGCCGTTGATATAGTTGGCCCACAGCAAGACGAGTTATTTTGGTTTGATGCATTACCCATGCAAGCACAAATGTTTGGCTTTGCACCGGTTACTCCTTTTTATCCGCAGCATTGGCTAAATCATGGTGATATTTTCCCATTAGGTGAATTGCGCTTTGAGATCCGTCATTGTCCGGGTCACACCCCAGGCCATATTGTCTTTTATGAAGCTGAGCATAAGATTGTTCTTGTTGGTGATGTGATTTTCAAAGGCTCAGTAGGGCGTACTGATTTTCCGAAAGGGGATGCACAGCAGTTACTCAACTCAATTAAGCAACAAATTCTCACTTTGCCAGATGAAACCAGAATACTCTCAGGGCATGGACCTGACACTAAAGTAGTTACAGAGCGCATATCGAATCCATTTATTAGTGGTAAATATGGTTAGTTAAGCATAAAAAATGCATAAAAACACAAGACTCGATTGCTAAAGCCATGTATAATTTAATCAATTTAGTAAAATAAAAAAGAAATAAAATGTCTCTAAATCACGTAGATCGCCAAATTTTGGCACTGTTACAGCAAGATGCTAGTCTTTCGACCGCAGACATAGCCGATAAAGTAGGCCTATCTCAGTCACCGTGTTGGCGTCGTATTGCAAAACTTGAGCAAGATGGCTACATCAAAGGCAAAGTTGCCCTATTAGATGAAAAGAAACTTGGCTTTGATATGTTAGTGTATGCGCACGTCCGTTTATCGAATCATGGTCGCACTAATCTAGCTGAGTTTGAACGACTGATCTTAAGTTATGATGAAGTAACGGAATGTTACAGCATGGCAGGCACTATGGATTTTATGCTGCGAATTATTTCTAAAGGCATCGAAGGCTATGAACAGTTTGTGCGAGATAATTTATTAAACCTTGAGCTTGTTCAAGAAGTACATTCAAATGTAACCATGACGTGTGTAAAACGCAGTACATCATTACCACTTTAATATCGCTTTAAACAGGCTAGAATAATTGTATACTTTAGCCTGTTCCCCTTCCCGCAATTGTTAACCTTAACTTAATTGGTTAGAATTCAGCGCTTTTTTGATCCCATACCCGCAAGAGGAATTCAATGTTTAACTTACTAAGCAAGGCGCCAAGCTCTGCTAAAAACGATATCTTATCAGGTATTACGGTTGCGCTTGCGCTCGTGCCTGAAGCTGTTGCATTTGCGTTTGTTGCAAATGTAGAGCCTTTAGTTGGTTTATATGCAGCATTTATTGTTGGCTTGATCACCGCTATTTTTGGCGGCCGCCCAGGTATGATCTCTGGTGCAACCGGTGCACTTGCTGTTGTTATGGTAAGTTTAGTGTTAGATCATGGGGTTGAATATTTATTTGCGACTGTACTACTGATGGGGCTACTGCAAATACTGGCTGGGGTGTTTAAACTGGGTAAGTTTATACGTATGGTTCCGCATCCTGTCATGCTGGGCTTTGTAAACGGACTCGCGATCGTTATTTTCCTCGCCCAACTTGGCCAGTTTAAAGTGTCTGATGGCGCAGGTGGTGTGCAATGGATGACCGGCACGCCGATGATGATAATGCTGGCACTTGTGGCATTAACTATGGCTATAATTCATTTTTTACCAAAGTTAACGACTGCGGTGCCATCCACCTTAGTGGCTATTGTAACAGTCACTGCCATTGTGATGGGCTTTGATCTAGAAGCACGTACAGTACTTGATTTCTTAAAAGACATGACAGGTGACAGTGCCGCGACGATTGCTGGTGGTTTGCCTGAATTCCATATCCCAATGGTGCCGTTTACTTTAGAAACATTTAAAATTATTTTCCCTTATGCGCTTATTTTAGCCGCGATTGGTTTAATTGAATCTTTATTAACATTGAGTTTAATTGACGAAATAACAGAAACCCGTGGTCAAAGTAATAAAGAGTGCATTGGTCAAGGTGCTGCAAATGTAACCTGTGGTTTCTTTGGTGCAATGGGTGGCTGTGCAATGATTGGTCAATCGATGATCAATATTAACTCAGGTGGCCGCTCGCGTTTATCAGGGATAACTGCAGCAGTGATGTTGCTCGCGTTTATTTTGTTTGCTGCAGGCTTAATTGAAATGATCCCACTTGCAGCACTGGTTGGCGTGATGTTTATGGTGGTATTAGGCACATTTGAGTGGGCGAGTTTCAAAATGATGAAGCGTGTACCAAAGTCAGATGCGTTTGTTATTGTGTTAGTGTCAGGCGTGACTGTTATTACTGATTTAGCTATTGCGGTATGTGTGGGTGTAATTGTTTCAGCCTTAGTTTTTGCATGGCAACATGCAAAACATATTTTCACAACCAATTACATTGATGAACAAGGCTCTAAAGTTTATGAGCTACATGGGCCATTATTTTTTGGTTCAGTGAAAAAATTTGCAGAGTTATTTGATGTTAAAAACGATCCGAAAGACGTTATCATCGAATTCAAATACAGCCGAGTCGCCGATCATAGTGCTATTGAAGCCATTGACGCGTTAGCTGATAAATACACCAAAGCAGGCAAGCAGTTGCACCTTCGCCACTTAAGTAAAGATTGCGCTCTGTTACTGCATAAAGCACGTGATTTAGTTGAAGTGAATGTAATAGAAGATCCAACTTATAAAGTCGCCTCAGACAAGCTCGCATAAGCGGTTTATTTGAGTAAAAGCGAAGGCAGTGCCTTCGCTTTTTTGTATTCACGGCTTTGTTGTGTAGAATCAAAAGTAGCTAGATTAAATCGAGATTAAAGTTATATGTCGCAGTGGTTAGCATGGGCGAAACAAATACAGGCCATTAGTCAAACAGGTAAAACCTATACAAAAGATGGTTATGACTTGGAGCGTTATGAGCAATTAGCTGATATTAGTCACCAAATGTTAGCCTCGCTTGCTGAGCAACCTGTCAGTAGGGTTGAAAACCTATTTATTGATGAACAAGGTTATCCAACCCCTAAAGTTGATTTGCGCGCAGGCGTAATTGTTGATAATAAAATCTTGCTAGTGCGAGAACGAACTGACGATAAATGGTCGTTACCAGGAGGCTGGGCTGATGTTAATGAAGCTCCTCGCGAAGGGATCATACGTGAAGTGCTAGAGGAGTCAGGTTATCAGGTCACTAACCCTAAGTTAATTGCATTAAAAGATCGCGCACTTCATGCTTATTTACCTATATCTGCACAGCATATTTATAAACTATTCTTCTTATGTGAATTGATTGGTGGCGCACCTAAGCTTAACTTAGAAGTGTCTGAAATTGGTTTTTTTGCTTTAGATAATTTACCCCAGCTTTCCACGGGCAGAGTGCTTGTTGAAGACATACAGATGCTCTTTGCACATTACAAGCAACCAGATAAAGCATTATTTATAGATTAACTGTTATTGCTGATCAATAAGTGAGACTAAGCTCGACTAGTCGCCAAGCTGCCTGTATAATTCGCGTCCTCTTTATACCGTCTTATTGTCTGTATTAACTTTTCCTTACTTATGAATCGTTAACTTGCCAGTAATTGCTTAGGAAATTCATCTTGATCTCTACCGCTAATATCACCATGCAGTTTGGTGCCGAACCTTTGTTCGAAAATATCTCAGCTAAATTCAGTAACGGTAACCGTTATGGCTTAATTGGCGCAAATGGATGCGGTAAGTCAACCTTTATGAAAATCCTCAATGGCTCGCTTGCGCCAACGTCAGGCAATGTGTCAATCGGGCCTGGCTTAAAAGTAGGTAACTTGAGCCAAGATCAATTTGCCTTTGAGCAATACACGGTAGTTGATACGGTGATCATGGGCGATGTTGAATTATGGAAAATAAAGCAAGAACGTGAGCGTATTTATTCACTCCCTGAAATGAGTGAAGAAGATGGTATGAAAGTGGCTGAGCTGGAAAGTGTGTTTGCTGAAATGGACGGCTACAGTGCAGAAAGTCGTGCTGGCGATATCTTGTTAAAAGCGGGTATTGAAGAAGAGTTTCATTTTGGCTTAATGTCGCAAGTGGCACCTGGTTGGAAACTGCGCGTGCTACTTGCCCAAGCCTTGTTTGCAAATCCAGATATTTTATTACTGGATGAGCCTACAAATAACTTGGATATTCATACTATTAGCTGGTTAGAGCAGGAGCTTAACCAACGTAAATGTACTATGATCATTATTTCTCATGACCGTTATTTCCTAAATGCTGTGTGTACACACATGGCTGATATTGACTACGGCGAGCTGCGTATTTACCCAGGTAACTATGAAAAGTTCATCGAAGCATCAACGCTTATACGTGAACAGTTGCTTGCAGGCAATGCCAAGAAGCAGTCGGAAATCGAAGAGTTACAAGATTTCGTAAATCGCTTTGGTGCTAACGCATCAAAAGCCAAGCAAGCAAGTTCACGCGCTAAACGCATGGATAAAATCAGTTTAGATGAGGTTAAATCATCAAGCCGTATGGCGCCGTCATTGTATTTTGATGAAGGTAAAAAGATGCACCGCCAAGCATTGATTTTAGAAGATTTCGGCCATGGTTTTGATGGCGAAGTATTGTTTGAAGGCGGCGAGCTGATTTTAGAAGCCGGTTCAAAACTAGCGATTATTGGTGAAAATGGGGTTGGTAAATCAACCTTTATTCGTTGTTTAGTAGGTGAACTTGAAGCGAACCATGGCGTTGTGAAGTGGTCAGAGAATGCTTCTATTGGTTATTGCCCACAAGATAGCAGCAAAGATTTTGATAACGACTTAACGTTATTTGATTGGATGTCACAGTGGCGTACAGCTAAACATAACGATTTAATGGTACGTGGCATGCTTGGCCGCTTATTGTTTACCGCCGATGATGCGAATAAAAAAGCTAAAAACTGCTCAGGTGGTGAGAAAAACCGCTTATTGTTTGGCAAGTTGATGATGCAAGATGTCAATGTGTTAGTTATGGATGAGCCGACAAACCACATGGATATGGAAGCCATTGAAGCGTTAAATAATGCGCTTAAAGGTTTTGAAGGGACGTTAATTTTTGTCAGCCATGACCGTGAATTCGTATCATCTTTGGCAACGCGTATTATTGATATTCGTGACAAAAAAGTGGTTAACTTCCACGGTACTTTTAACGAGTTTATGGCAAGCCAGGCTGAAAATAGCCAAGCATAATTTATTGTAAAACCGGTAGCGATACCGGTTTTCTTTATTTAAAACGTTTTACATATCTTAGGGTTACAAAATTAATAAAGGCCATTAATATGGCAATTTCAAAACGGCTAAATGCTACTGCTATACCTATTAAGCCCATGTTCCAGATACTTGCAGCGGTAGCTGTTCCGTAAGTAGAGTTTTTGTTTTTTAATATTGCACCGCCCCCTATAAAACCGATCCCCGTAATTATTCCTTCTAGCACTTTTGATTCTGCCTCAGACGAGGTCAGTACTGACATGCCTATTAAAGCATAGCCGCAAGATGCCACAGCCACCAAAGGAAAAGTTCTCAAGCCCGCGCCATGATGTGAATGTTCACGATCGTACGCCATAGGTAAAGACAATATGTAAGCTATACCTAAATGGACTAAGTTTTTTAGCATTTCGTCGAACTGTATATCGAATTCCATTTTATTTTTCCCTGCGTTATTGACTAAATATCAATAAGCAAAAAGTAATCCAATAATCCACCTACTATTTATACTTTAATTTCAATAGCTTGTTATTGAATGTAAATGAGATTAAAAGTGACTGAGTAAATTTTACAGGGTTAAGTAAACACCTACAGTTTATTACAAACTTTATTTTTTAGTTATGCTGGGTATGACCCTATAATTAGAAGTACGATGATTGTTTGTCTTGCTCTAAGGTTTAGGGATAGTTTATGTATAGGACGTTGTTTTTAGTCATAGCGATTTCATGTTCACTCACAGCATGCACGGTTGCGGGGGTGCTTGTTGATAGTACTATTTATACAAAAGCAGATGAAAACGCTGATGCAGATTTAGCGCTTTCTCCGGCACATATTGCACCACAAAAAGCAGTGCCAGTTGCTGAACAACAGACTTTATCATTTACTGATTTGGGTATTGAAGTAGATAGGTTTTTGGTTGGCTTAGTACAACAGCAAGCAGAGCCGCAAGTGATCTGTAAAAGAGTGACTAAAACACTAAAAGAGTGTGAGGAAGTAACGCCTGACAACCTCACACAGAAGCAGACTACTGAGCCTGCAAATACGATTGATGAAATAATAGGTGTTCGTCAATAAAGCTACTGATGAAAAAGTAACTATGGTCATAACCTGCATGCATATTAATTTCTGCAGGGTAGCCTTTGCCATTTACTTGCATAAATAAGTGTTCAGTTTTTAGTTGTTCAACTAAAAAGTTATCAGCTTCACCTTGATCAATACGCATGGGTAGGTAATCAGTTTCATTGGCCTGACTCATTAACTCACAGGTATCATAGTGTGCCCACGTCGATTTATCATCGCCTAAATACTGGCTAAACGCTTTTTGCCCCCACGGACAGTTTATTGGGTTCACAATGGGACTAAACGCCGAGGCACTGGTGTAATTTTGTGGATTGCGTAGGGCAATCATCAACGCGCCATGGCCACCCATAGAATGACCACTAATAGCTTTTTTATCGGTCACTGGGAAGTGTTGCTCAATTAAAGCCGGTAGCTCATTTACTACATACTCATACATATTGTAGTGAGTGTTGTAGGGCGCTTGTGTGGCATTAACATAAAAACCTGCACCTTGGCCAAAGTCATAACTGTCCTCGTCTGGCACATTGTCACCACGGGGACTCGTATCTGGTGCAACAATAGCTATGCCTAACTCAGCAGCTTTTTTGAAGGCACCTGCTTTTTGCATAAAGTTTTCATCGGTACAAGTTAACCCTGATAGCCAATACAACACGGGCACTTTATTGGTTTGGCTTGCACCTGGCGGTAAAAATATCGCAAAACGCATTGTACAATGAGTACTGTTTGCAATGTGACTATATTGTTTATGCCAACCACCGCTGACTTTTGCAGAACTTAAATTATCTAACATAATATCCTCGCTAAAAAGCCACACCTTAAGTGTGGCTACTTTGATCAGTAATGGATAACAGTACGAATACTTTTACCTTCATGCATCAGATCAAATGCGTCGTTAATGTCTTCAAGGCCCATGGTATGAGTGATAAAGTCATTTAATGCAAATTCGCCGGCCATGTAACGTTCAACAATTTCTGGTAGTTGTGAACGGCCTTTCACGCCACCAAAGGCGCTACCACGCCACACGCGACCTGTGACTAACTGGAACGGGCGAGTCGAAATTTCTTGGCCTGCTCCGGCAACACCAATGATCACCGATTCACCCCAACCTTTGTGGCAACACTCAAGGGCTGAACGCATAACATCAACATTACCGATGCATTCAAATGAGAAATCAACGCCGCCATCGGTCATTTCAACAATGACTTCTTGGATTGGCTTGTCGAAGTCTTTTGGATTGATCAAATCTGTAGCGCCTAATTTAGTCGCAAGGTCGAACTTAGAGGTATTAATATCTATGCCGATAATACGTGACGCTCCGGCCATTTTTGCGCCAATAATGGCTGATAACCCGATGCCACCTAAACCAAAAATAGCTACCGTATCACCAGCTTGCACTTTTGCCGTATTGGTCACTGCACCCATACCCGTTGTTACGCCGCAGCCTAGTAAGCAAATTTCTTCTAAAGAGGCTTCTTTATTTACTTTGGCTAAAGAAATTTCTGGCAGCACTGTGTATTCAGAAAACGTTGACGTGCCCATGTAGTGATAAATTGGTTGACCATCTTTGAAAAAGCGGGTGGTGCCATCTGGCATTAACCCTTTACCTTGGGTTTCGCGTACTGCTGAACACAGGTTTGTTTTACCTGAGGTACACATTTTACATACACCACACTCAGCGGTGTATAGCGGGATCACATGATCACCTACTTCAACACTAGTTACACCTTCACCAACAGCAAAGACAACACCTGCACCTTCATGGCCTAAAATAGCAGGGAAGATCCCTTCAGGATCTGCACCAGAAAGTGTAAAAGCATCGGTATGACAAACACCTGTTGCAGTGATTTTGACCATGACTTCGCCTTTTTTAGGCATCATCACATCCACTTCTTCAACAGATAATGGTTGATTCGGTCCCCAAGCTATTGCCGCTTTTGATTTAATGAACTCTGACATGGGCTCTCTCTTTTTATTAATTACATGGATGGTTTAAAACAATAGCGCTATTTTATTTGTTTCTCAAACAATGATAATCTTCATTTCTATAAAACACTTTTACAGTATGGTAATAATGAGTCGCTGGTCAGGTATAGATGAGTTTATCGCAGTGGGAGAAGAAGGCAGTTTTACCCGCGCTGCCACCGTTTTGGGAGTATCCGTGGCGCATATAAGTCGCCATGTTACCCAGCTTGAACAGCGTTTAAACACGCAACTGTTGACCCGCACAACCCGAAAAGTAGTGCTAACCAAAGAAGGGGAAGTGTTTTTACATCAGACCAAGCACTTACAGCATGCACTAGACGATGCCACTGGGGTACTTGCACAACAACAAAGTACACCAAAAGGTAAAATCAAACTTACGGCACCGGTGATGTATGGTGAAAGTTTTGTAATGCCTGCTGTACACACCTTTATGCAACAGCACAGCGACGTCGAAGTGGAGATGGCATTGAGTAATGAGCAAGAAAACTTGCTTGAAGGGGGCTTTGATCTGGCTATTCGTCTGGGTCATTTAAAAGACTCTAGCTTAAAAGCACGCCGTTTGAGTGAACGTCATTTTGTGATTTGCTGCTCAGCAGCCTATTTAGCGCGTTTTGGTGAGCCTCATAGCTTAGCTGAATTGCAATATCATCAATGTTTAGTCGGTAACAGTAGTTACTGGCGTGTCTGTGAACAAGGGCGTGATAAACACATTAAAATAGCAGGGCGTTTGCAGTGTAACAGTGGCTGGGCGTTAGCAGACGCGGCTAAAAAAGGCTTGGGTATTATTCAATTGCCCAATTATTACATTGAAAGAGACTTAGCGGCGGGTGATCTAGTGCCTATTTTAACCAATAATCAGCCAAAACCTGAGGGCGTTTGGGGAGTGTATCCACCGCGGCAGTTTGTGGCAACCAATGTGCGTGCATTACTTGACCATCTTATTACTTCATTGAATTAACGATTATTGAAAGTATGCGAGTAAATTGGCGTCAGCAATTGATTTGTCATTAACTTTTACATTTTTGCGCATACCCAATCACACTTTATCTATGCTAGTATGAGCCCAGAATTGGCCTTAAAATGTAACCATAAATAATTATGTTTCAACCTGTTAGCCTGTTTATCGGGCTGAGATACAGTCGCTCCTCGAAAGGGAACGCATTTATCTCGTTTATTTCGTTTTTCTCCATTGCCGGTATCGCTATAGGGTTAATGGCATTATTTACAGTAAGCTCTGTGATGAATGGATTTGAAAATAACCTTAAAACTAACATGCTTGGCCTTATCCCTCATGTTGAAATTGCAGCTGAGGGGAAAACACAAGCACAAATGACGCAGCTGCAAAATGATATTTTGGCATCAAAATTTGTCAAACATGCCAGTTTATATCGCCACGGCGAAGCAATTTTGCAAACCAACCGTGATCTGCATGGCGTGTTATTGCAAGGCCTGTACGATGATAACGCATCGTTGTATAAAATTAGTGATAAGGTTGTTCAAGGTAATTGGCAAGCGGTTATGGCATCGCGCTATAACATTGCAGTTAGCCGTTACTTAACCCGAAAACTTGGTATTGGTTTAGGTGATAAAGTGCGAGTGATTATGCCTAATGCATCAACCTATACGCCTTTAGGCCGTGTACCGAGCCAACGTTTATTCACGGTTGCTGCCATTTATGAAACCGGCTCTGAGATTGATATGAGTTTGGCATTTACTAATGGAGAATCGTTGCAACGCATGTTAAAGCTACCAGCAAGTAGCGCACCTAATTTAAGCATATCTCTTAACGATCCTTTTGAATTAGATACCTTTAGTGCATCAGCGAGTAATATTTTAAGTCAGTATTCGGTGACCGATTGGCGTCAATCACAAGGCACTTTATTTGCCGCAGTGGCGATGGAAAAACGCATTATGTCAATGTTGCTCGCACTTATTGTATTAGTGGCGGTATTTAATATTGTTTCAGCGTTGACCATGATGGTGAGCGAGAAACAGAGTGAAGTCGCTATTTTACAAACGCTTGGTTTAACCCCCGCGCAAGTGCAGCAAGTATTTATGATCCAAGGTTTATATAATGGTTTGATTGGCACCAGTATTGGCGCAGGGCTTGGCCTATTACTCAGTGCATACATTAACGAAGTGTTAGCAGGCATTGGACTAAACCTGTTAACAGGAATTGCTTTGCCCGTTAAATTTGACGTGATGAGTTTATCACTGATTGCCGTTGGCAGTATTACCATGAGCTTTTTAGCCACTTTATATCCGGCGCGTAAAGCTGCCAATGTTAGCCCCGCAGAGGTATTGCGTTATGAATGATTTAGTTATCCAGTGTCAACAGTTAAGCAAAGTTTATCAAGATGGTGCCAGCCAAGTTGAGGTATTAAAAGGCATAGATTTAACCTTACAACAAGGCGAAATGTTGGCCATTGTTGGTAGTTCTGGTTCCGGTAAAAGCACCTTGTTGCATATTTTAGGCACCTTAGATTCACAAACTGCCGGTGTGGCTAAAATCAAAGGCCAGCAAGTTGCTAAATTATCTCGTGCTGAGCAAGCAAAATTTCGTAACGATCATTTAGGCTTTATTTACCAGTTTCATCATTTATTGATGGAATTCAATGCGGTTGAAAATGTTGCGATGCCTTTATTAATAAAAGGCCTCAGCGCTAAAGAGGCCAATGTTAAAGCCCTCGCAATGCTAGAAAAAGTAGGCTTATCTCATCGTAGTACTCATAAACCATCAATGTTATCGGGTGGTGAGCGCCAACGCGTGGCGATTGCTCGTGCATTAGTGACAGAGCCTGATCTGGTATTGGCAGATGAACCAACAGGCAATTTAGATAAACAAAATGCGATTAAAATTTACGATTTGATCAAAGATCTTAATAGTAGTTTAAACACCAGTTTTGTGGTGGTTACCCATGATCTGGAATTAGCCGACAAGCTAGGCAAAATCGCTTACCTTGATGATGGCAAGTTGGCAGTCAAAGAGGCCAGCTATGTTGCTTAGTGCTTATTTAAGTAAACGTTTCAGAGCAAGTTCAGGCAGTAGCGAAGAAAAAAATGGTTTTGTTAGCTTTATAGCAAAGGCATCAACTATTGGCATTTTACTCGGTGTTGCTGTGCTCATCGTTGCTTTATCAGTGATCAATGGATTTGAGCAGCAACTAGTACATCGTTTATTAAGTGTTGTACCACAAGTTGAGTATGTTGCACCAAATCGTGCAATTGATAACTGGCCTGAAAAAGTGGCAAAACTCAAACAACAACCCGGTGTAACCGGTGCAGCCCCGTTTATCAGTGTAAATGGTATGGCGCAGTATAAAAGTGAACTTAAAGCAGTTGAAGTACGCGGTGTAGATCCTGCTTTTGAAAGCGAAGTCTCTGCGGTTAACCAATTCACGCATGGTAAGTTGGTAAGTCAAATTAGCGAAGACGAAATAATATTAGGCCAGCAAATTGTAAAACAGTTAGGTGTAAAACAAGGGGAGTTAGTGACTTTATTGATCCCCCAAGTCAATCAAACCAGTACTGAAATATTAGCACCCAAAAGGGTAAGCTTAACCTTAGCCGGTATTATCGAAATGGGTGGGCCAATTGATAGTAGCGCGGCATTTATTCATTTAAGAAAAGCGCAATCTGTGCTTGGTTACAAACAGCAGCAAGTAACCGGGTTACGCTTGGCGGTAACTGATGTATTCCAAGCGCACCAAATTGCGCTACGGGTTGGCCAAACAATCGATGACTATGTGTATATTTCTAGCTGGTTTAGAACCCAAGGCAGCTTGTATCAAGATATACAAATGGTCAGAACCATTGTTTATATTGTGGTATTTTTAATTATTGCAGTGGCGAGTTTTAATATTGTTTCATCGTTGGTGATGGAAGTGCGAGAAAAACAGGCCAACATTGCCATTTTAAAAACCATGGGCGCAAAAGACAGCACGATTTTAGCAACCTTCATTTTACAAGGACTTAGCCAAGCATTTATCGGTGTAGTGCTAGGCAGTTTTATTGGGGTAATGCTAGCGCTGAATATCAGTGAGTTGTTTACTTTGATAAGTCAGTTACTTGGGGCTAACCCGCTGGAAGGGGTTTATTTTATTGAGTTTTTACCCAGCAAACTGGTTTGGCAAGATATAGTGGTTACTGTGATAGTCACATTTATTCTCGCGGTACTGGCAACCATTTACCCCGCATGGCAAGCAACCCGTGTTGATCCTGCCAAGGTGCTTGGTAACTGATCTATTTGTCTATTACCTTCATCAGAATGAGATTTTAGGCCGAGCCACAACACCAGCACCGGGTGTTTTTTAAGCCAGTTTGGCTCGCGTTTTTAATTTTGCGTATACAGTAACTGGTTGATATGTTCAGCCAGATCCACTGTATTTGGATCATCCTGCTGTTTTATATTTTCTATTGTAATGTTTGCTAAACAGTCATTACTGGCGATAAGTACAATATTTTTGTACTGCTTAAACTCAATGACAATAAACTCACGAAACAATGGACGCAGTAATAACAGCAAGTTGATCACTTGTTGCTCGTTGTGAGGAGCGAGGTTGATAGCTATCTTTCCCAAACAAGTAAGCCGTTTAAAACAAGCATGCCAAAATCCGTGTTTTTGTAATAGAGCTTGGTGTGACTGCGCACTAAAAATATCAATTAAAATCACATCAAAACTCTGCTGACACCGAGTAATAAAATTTTCGGCGCAATCATTAATAATTGGGGTTGTTTCATCAAGTAAAAAATAGTGATGCGCAGCTGCAATAATATCGGCGTTGATTTCGACAGACGTAAGTTGAATTGCTTGATTTTTTAAGACACGTTCAAAACAACCACTGCCAGCACCTAAATTGAGTACGCGATCATTTGCTGATAGCGGCAATAGGCTCAAAAACATGGCTTGATTAACCGGCGCACAGAGTAAATTTGGCTGTAATTTATCCATAACGCCTTGTATAACGTGATTATCGGCTAAGGTAAACCAGCGATGCTGGCTGTTTTCCACGATGCGTAAAAGCCCGTACTGACTACGTATACTTGCCATTGTGCTGTCATGGCTAGGCTGTGTTAAATCAAGCATCAGTGGTGTAATGTCGATATGGGCACAGTGGCGTGGGGGTTGCGTAAAATATCAATAGGGGTGCCTCATTAACTCTGTTAAACTGTACGGCTTCTAAATAAGCCAGCAATACTTGCTTGGTTGTCTTATCTTACTCTGGAATTTACTTTGACTAATAATGATATTTTACGTCGTCTGCGTTATACCTTTAATTTAACTGATACTAACATGATTGAAATTTTTGCAGCGGCGGATCATGTCGTCACACCACTGCAAGTGACAGGTTGGCTGACGAAAGAAAGTGAAGCCGGACATGTAGAGCCAAGCGATACTGAGTTTGCGACTTTTCTTAATGGCTTTATTAATACAAAACGCGGCAAGCGTGATGGCGAGCAACCTGTTCCAGAGAGCAAACTAAATAATAATATTATTTTAATGAAATTGCGTATCGCACTAAATATGAAAACAGAAGATGTGATTGAGGTGCTTGCCTTGACCGATTTTAATTTAAGCAAACATGAGCTAAGTGCTTTCTCACGTAAAGCGGAGAATAAACATTACCGTGTCTGTAATGATCAAATCTTACGTAACTTTTTAACCGGTATTCAGTTGCAAAACCGCCCAACAATTAGCGGCGAATAATCTAGCAGATCATATTCGCAGGACTTTAGCGCGGATATGATCAATCCCCTTTAATAAAACCTCTTTTAAAATACGCCAAGACTCATTTTGCGCTGTGCTACTTTTCTCCACAATACTAAATTTAATTACTTTTTATAGATTTATATTCACTTACAGTGGGTAATAATTTATTGGGCTTTATGCTAACTCAAAAATAATTCACGTTGTAGGGCGTTAAATAGACTGCAATAGCATGCTACAGTGGTGAAAATTGCCATTACTTTAAGGTTCTTACTGTATGAAGCATAAACTTGATCATGTCTATTTCAATATTTGATAAAACAATAACAATTAACACGGAAGCATAATTATGAATTATATCCACAATACTATTGCACAGTTAAAACACACCAGCCCCGCACAATGCGAATTTTATCAAGCCGTTGAAGAAGTGCTTGAGTCTCTCGAACCTATACTCGAAAACGTGAGTAAATACCAAAAAAACGCCATTATTCAACGCTTAGTCGAGCCTGAACGACAAATTATGTTTAGAGTGCCTTGGCTTGACGATAACGGCAACATTCAGGTTAATAAAGGTTATCGGATTGAATTTAACTCAAGCTTAGGGCCATACAAAGGCGGTTTACGTTTTCACCCGAGTGTTAATGCCAGCATCATAAAATTTTTGGGGTTTGAGCAAATTTTTAAAAACGCATTAACCGGGTTACCTATTGGTGGTGGCAAAGGCGGCGCTAATTTTGACCCTAAAGGCCGCTCGGATGCTGAAATAATGCGTTTTTGCCAATCATTTATGAACGAATTATATCGCCATATTGGCCCAACAACTGATGTACCCGCAGGGGATATTGGCGTGGGGGCGCGTGAAATAGGCTATATGTTTGGTCAGTATAAACGTTTAACCGGTCGTTATGATGGTGCATTTACGGGGAAAAGTTTATTGTGGGGTGGCTCATTAGTACGCAAAGAAGCCACTGGCTATGGTGCGGTATATTTTGCAAATTATATGCTACAAGCTCGCGATGACAGCTTGCAAGGTAAGCGCTGCTTAGTGTCTGGCGCTGGCAATGTCGCAATTTATGCGATGGAAAAACTCTATCAGTTAGGGGCAACCCCGATCACTTGTAGTGATTCAACGGGCACGCTTTATCATGAAGCGGGTATTGATCTGGCACATGTTAAACAGCTCAAAGAAGGTGATCGGGCAAGTTTAGCCCGTTATGTAGATAAACACAGCGATGCGCAATATATTCCTGCTGCAGATTATCCCGATGATGGTCATGCGGTGTGGCGTTTTGTCGCTGATGCGGCTTTTCCCTGTGCGACACAAAACGAGTTGACCGAGTCCGATGCCCAGGCGCTAATTAATAATGGCTGTATTTTGGTGAGTGAAGGTGCAAATATGCCAAGCACAAAAGCGGCCATCGATGTGTTTCTCGATGCTAATATTGCTTACGGGCCAGGTAAAGCCGCCAATGCCGGTGGTGTTGCAACCAGCCAATTAGAAATGGCGCAAAATGCCAGTATGCAAACGTGGACGTTTGCAGAAGTGGATACTAAGCTGCAACAGATCATGAAAAATATTTTTGATACCGCAAGCAATACCGCTGCTGAGTTTGGTGAGCCAGACAATTTAGTGTTAGGCGCTAATATTGCGGCGTTTCGCCGAGTTGCCGATGCGATGATAGAGCAGGGCGTTGTATAGTAGCGCCTCTGCTATTTAATTAACTCTCTACTTTTATTCGTCATATCCTGAATAAGAATTGTTCAGGATATAGCAAAAATAATGTATAATATTATTTAATAAGGTAAATTTAACTCGCTAATTTATAACAATAAACTATAGTGTGGATAAGGATCAGTGAGCTTATTAAGGAGAGTGCAGGTGCGACTTATTCCCGCAATTTTTTATTTTTCAAGTGCGACAGAGCACGACTTCCAAAATCAACTTAATAAAAGCTCAATGCGCCTTGCTGATGCATCACTCTACCTTGTAACACTTTTTTTATTGTCTTTTATTTTTATGGCTTGGTTTAATCAACAAGAGCCTGCTAATTCAACCATAACAATTTTACGTGTAGTTATGGTATTGCTATCGATAGTTCTGATTATTATAAATAAAACACTAAGTTCAGAGTACTTACATTCGCGCTTTTTTATTTATGCGGTTTTATTTTGTTTTTTATTTAGTTATTTCTTCTGGGTATATGTTCAGCGTTACGGTGAGTTGAAAGAGGGAGGGCCTATGCTTGTAGCGGCTGCATTTATAGCCATACCGATGCTGCACTTAGGACATAAACTGGTTTTATGGTCAATAATCGGCATTGCCTTGATATTTATTGAGCTTTTTTCTTCTACTTCGATTGTATGGACACTTTATTTTTATTTTAGCATGGTGATTGTATTGGCTATTGTGCAATATCAACTAGATACCTTATTAAGAAAGCAATATAAAGCGGAGTTATTTGAAACGGAAAAAGCTAACACCGATCAGTTAACAGGTATGCATAATCGGCATAGTTTTGATCGGCGCTGTAAAGCATTAATTAACAAGTTAGCGCCATCACAATATTTAGGGTTAGCCATGATTGATATCGACTATTTTAAAAAATATAACGATAACTACGGCCACTTAGAGGGAGATAACGTACTAATAGCAGTAGCAAACCGATTAAAGCATTGTGACGCTGATATTGTGGTGCGTTTTGGTGGTGAAGAATTCATATTGGTAAAAACATTGCAAGCGAATGAGCTAGATTGGTTAAGTGACTTACCTAAGTGCTTCGCAGACGACCCCATTGCACACCAATATTCACCTTTTAACCGTATTACTGTCTCTGCCGGTATTGCAATTGATCAATACACGACATACAGACCTTCAATAAAATCATTGTTAGCAACAGCTGATGTAGGGGTTTATAAAGCTAAAAATGCAGGACGAAATATCAGTATTACCGATTTTGTTGACCCTAAACAACCTGAAATTGAGTAAGACAATGCAAAGCACTAAGCTGATAGTGCTTCGCATTGAATCGGATTACGAAAATGCAGACTCGGCGAGCTCTTCTTGCATTAGTTCACGCATTTTAAATTTTTGTAGTTTGCCCGTTACTGTCATCGGGTACTGCTCAACAAACCGTATGTGTTTCGGTACTTTAAAATAGGCGAGTTTATCTTTCAAGAAAGCACGAATTTCTTGCTCGGTTAATACAGCATCTTCTTTGGGTTGCACCCAGGCACAGACTTCTTCACCGTATTTTTCATCATTAACCTGAGCTTCGGATAAGAAATTACTAATTTAAAGGAACTAAATGCTCGTTCCATGATCCGATCATTCGACCAAGAGTGATTAGAACAAAAAGGAACGAGCATGAACAAGTTAGTTGAAACGTACTGTGATGTCGATGATTTTTCAAAGTTATTTTTCCCAAGCTGGCAGCGTATATTGCTCGAAAATGGTGAAATTAAACGTCGAAGAGCATGCCGCTTATCTCCGTCAGAGGTGATGACTATTATCATCCATTTTCACCAGTCACATTACAGAGATTTCAAAAACTACTACCTTCACTATGTTTGCCGTCAACTTAAAGCCTATTTTCCAGAGTTGCTGAGTTACACAAGGTTTCTCGCGCTTATGCCTAGTGTGGTGGTTCCGATGTGCAGTTACCTCACATCAAAACTTGGCAAGCCCACAGGTATACAATTTGTTGACTCCACTAAAATAGAAGTGTGTCACATCATCAGAGCTAAAAGAAATAAAGTGTTTGAAGGCGTTGCTCATCATGGAAAAGGCACTATGGGTTGGTCATATGGATTCAAACTACATTTAATAATTAATCATTTAGGTGAGATTGTGGCGCTAAAGCTCACAACGGGCAATGTGGATGATCGAGAGCCTGTTTCTGATATGGCGGACTCTATCTTCGGAAAACTCTATGGCGACAAAGGTTATATCAGCAAAGCGCTCTCTGGTGAGTTACTAGAAAAAGGTGTCGAGTTGATCACGACGGTTCGAAAGAATATGAAGAAAAAATTTATTTCATTGTGGGACAGGGCTTTATTGAAAAAACGATTTATAATCGAAACGGTGAATGATCAATTGAAAAACATTTCTTACATTGAACACTCTAGACACCGCAGTATGCATGGCTTTATGCTAAATTTACTTGGTGGATTAATTGCCTATTGCCTAAAAGAGGAAAAGCCGTCATTAGATTTAACATCGCAAGAACTTGAAATTTTAGAGAGTAATAATCTAATGTTGGCTTAACCAGATCTCAGGTTTGTTAGAAAAGCATAGATTGTCGACAAAGAAAAGTGCTATACGACCAATGTAGCAATAAAAATCAAGAATTTTAGGCAATAAAAAACGCTAGCAGTAACTGCAAACATGGTTGCAATACTTACTAGCGTTACGCTCAGTGCGAGATAGAGGTTAATTAAAAATTAAAGCTCTTCACTGCGGTAGGTTTTTTTCATCAAATACACATAAGCGTTAACAAATGCATTTTCTTGGTACTTTTTCAGTCCAGTTTCTGCAAAATCGATAGGAATTGGATTACGCTTTAATTGCTCTTTAACTTCAGTCACTGTAAACAAGTGTACGTCGAGCTCTTTAATTAATTGAATCGCTGTTTCCATCTTAAAACCATTTGCACTGCCGGCAAACTTACCTTTTGGTGCACGTTGACGAATAGCGACAGAATCAATTTGGTAATCTTGCATTAGTTTTGCAAAATCAAATTGGAATTTACGCATTACTTCTGTGTCATTGCCGTTACCTAAGGTAAAGCGAGTTTGGCGAATATCGCGTATATCAAATACGTCTTTATCTTTTGTTAAAATACACAGTAGTACGTCACTACCTGTAATTTCTACACCGCATGTTCTCATTGTCATTCTCTAAATAACTAGTTTGTTACATTATACCCAAGTCACCTCAAGATGCGAGCGTCGTTGCCATTAAAAGCGATTTCAATGCCAATAGCACTGTGATCGCTGACGCAAATATCTTCATCTATTTGCTCAGGATTTAAATGACTGTCGAAACTTAAATAGCGTAAAGACTGTACTCGCGATAACACACACTTAGTATTAAAGTGGCCGGAGACTAAAATATAATCTAAAACATTGCCACGGCCCTTGTAATAATGAGTCACGGGTTTTATTTTACCTGCGATAGCCTCGCTACTTAATTCAAACGCGTCAGTGAGCCCAACGAT
This sequence comes from Pseudoalteromonas sp. KG3, assembly GCF_030436385.1. Lineage (NCBI taxonomy): Bacteria > Pseudomonadati > Pseudomonadota > Gammaproteobacteria > Alteromonadales > Pseudoalteromonadaceae > Pseudoalteromonas > Pseudoalteromonas sp. KG3. Next base: position 647,549 of record NZ_CP098523.1, on the reverse strand, counting down.
GGGTTGTTCAAGCTCTAAGCAGGGTTCGCATCGAGTAGGGTGGAATCCTTGGGTCATAAATGATAATGCCGGGCTTTGTATATTGTCGTTAAAATCCCCCATCACTAAGGTGGCGCAATTTTTCTCGCGCTGGGTTTTTAGTGCATCGTAGTAAACGATTGAGGCTTCGAGTGAACGTGATATTTGCGATTGCATCATGCCAACCGTTTGCTGTAGTAAATTAAGTAACGGATCGTCTAAATTATGAATGTTTAACATATGCGCCATTGAATGCACTCGTTGTGATTTAAAATGCACCACATAACAGGCTAACTCACCAAAGCCAGGTACATCAAAGTGGCACTTAATTGGCGTGCGGTTAAATTTAAACTCATTTTGATTATTTAAATACTCAAGTAACTCAGGGCAAGGGGTTAATTCATGGCAGTGTTGAAAAGGAATTTTTGCAGCAATAGCGACCACTGGATTAAATAATACCTGCGGGTAGAGGTTGTCACTGCGCGGGCTGGCCACAGTTGCAAAATAGTCATAGCCTTGTTTTTTACAGACTACCTCGAGTTGTTTAGGGCTAAATACTTCTTGAAATGCCACAACGGTCGCTTGGCTTTGCTGCAGGAAGCGTGCAATAAACTGCTGTTTTTGCCGCCACTGTGTTGCATTGTAACGTTCGTGCAATTGATAAAACGAATAAGGCGCTGCATAATTAAGTAAATTTAAGGTGGCAAAACGGATACTTTTGAAAGCAGACATTCGATGATCCAACAGCTGAAATTGCATTAAGTATGAAATGCAGCGGTTATTTGTCAATTTGTCTGGCTAAATACTTGTATTTAGTGGCTTCAAACGCGACAATAACCGCTTGTGTTTGGTAAGACTCAACAAACGCATTAACCAAATACGGTTAAAATTAACAATGCTTATTCGTAAAAGCGTTGTCGAGTTACTCATTTTACTTTAATAAATACATGTGATGCATTGTAGGCGTCACCACTGTAGTAAGGATTTATAATGCCAGTTATTACTCTCCCTGACGGCAGTCAGCGTAGTTTTGAAAACCCAGTAAGCACTCTAGATGTAGCCAACGATATTGGCCCAGGCCTTGCCAAAGCAACCATAGCTGGTCGTGTTAACGGCACCCGTGTTGATGCCTGTGACTTAATTACAGACGATTCTCGCCTTGAAATCATCACCGCAAAAGATGATGATGGCCTTGAAATCATTCGTCACTCATGTGCTCACTTGATTGGTCATGCAGTTAAGCAATTGTTCCCTGAAGCAAAAATGGCAATTGGTCCTACCATCGATAACGGCTTTTACTATGATATCGATATGGAACACTCATTAAGTCAAGATGACTTAGAAGCCATTGAAAAACGTATGCTGCAGCTTGCTAAAACAAACTACGACGTGGTTAAGAAAACCGTAAGCTGGCAAGAAGCCCGCGATGCTTTTGCAGCACGTGGCGAAACATACAAAATTGAAATCCTTGATGAAAACATCAGCAAAGATGATCGTCCAGGTTTATATCATCATGAAGAATACGTCGACATGTGCCGCGGCCCGCACGTACCAAATATGCGTTTTTGCCAACACTTCAAAATAATGAAGGTGGCGGGCGCTTACTGGCGTGGTGATTCAGAAAATAAAATGTTGCAACGTATTTATGGCACTGCATGGGGCGATAAAAAACAGCTTAAAGCGTATTTACAACGCCTTGAAGAGGCTGAAAAGCGCGATCACCGTCGTATTGGTAAAGCACTCGACTTATGGCATTGGCAAGAAGAAGCACCAGGTATGGTGTTTTGGCATAACGATGGTTGGAGCATTTACCGCGAATTAGAAGAATTCGTACGTGAAAAACTGCGTGAATACCAATACGAAGAAGTTAAAGGTCCAATGATGATGGACCGTTCGTTATGGGAAAAATCAGGTCACTGGGAAAAATATTCAGAGGCCATGTTTACCACTGAGTCTGAAAAGCGTGAATACGCTATCAAACCAATGAACTGCCCAGGTCACGTACAGATCTTTAACCAAGGTTTAAAATCATACCGTGATTTACCGCTGCGTATGGCTGAATTTGGTTGTTGTCACCGTAATGAGCCATCAGGCGCATTACATGGCTTAATGCGTGTTCGTGGCTTTACGCAAGATGACGCGCATATCTTCTGTACTGAAGAGCAAATCATGGCCGAAGTATCAGCCTGTATTCAAATGGTCTATGATACTTATGAAACGTTCGGTTTTGAAAAAATTGTTGTTAAGTTGTCGACTCGCCCAGAACAACGCATTGGCGAAGACGAAATGTGGGACAAAGCAGAGCTTGCGCTTGCTGAAGCACTTAAAGCAAATAACATCGAATTTGACTATTTACCGGGTGAAGGTGCCTTCTACGGTCCAAAAATTGAATTTACTTTGTACGATTGCTTAGATAGAGCGTGGCAGTGTGGTACAGTGCAACTAGATTTTGCATTACCTGGGCGTTTAGGAGCAACTTATGTTGCTGAAAACAACGAACGTCGCACACCTGTTATGATCCACCGTGCAATTTTAGGTTCGATTGAACGCTTTATTGGTATTTTAACTGAAGAGTATGCCGGTTTATTCCCAACGTGGCTTGCGCCTAAGCAAGTAGTGATTATGAATATCACTGATAAACAAGCTGATTATGTGCAAGAAATTGTACAAAAATTAAATAAACTTGGAATTAGAGCCGCTGCTGACTTGAGAAATGAGAAGATTGGCTTTAAAATCCGTGAACATACATTAAAACGTATCCCATATTTACTGGTTGTTGGCGACAAAGAAGTCGAACAACAAGAAGTAGCAGTACGTACCCGCACAGGTGAAGATCTGGGCAAATTTAATGTTGATGACTTTGTCGCTAAAATTAGCGATGAAATTAAAAATCGACTATAAAAATCCAGCGTGTAGGGCATACATTTAATTGCTAACTACACGCTTATTATTAGATATTCTTGGAGGAACGTACCATTAGAGGCGGCAAGAAAGGGCAACAAACAGCCCAAAAAAATCGTATTAACGAAGAAATTACAGCTCAAGAAGTTCGCTTAATTGACATTGACGGCGAGCAAGCTGGAATTCAGTCATTAAAAGACGCGCAAACTATGGCTGATGCCGCTGGTGTTGATCTAGTAGAGATTAGCCCAAATGCTGAGCCGCCTGTTTGTAGAATCATGGACTACGGTAAGTTCATCTTTGAAAAAAGCAAAGAACTAAAAGAGCAGAAGAAGAAGCAAAAGCAAATCCAGATAAAAGAAATCAAATTCCGTCCTGGCACGGATGAAGGTGATTATCAGGTTAAGCTTCGCAACTTACGTAAGTTCTTAGAAGGTGGCGATAAAGCTAAGATTACCATCCGCTTCCGTGGTCGTGAAATGGCCCACCAAGAAATTGGTATCGAATTATTAAACCGTATCAAAGGCGATTTAGAAGAACTTGCAGTTGTTGAGTCTTTCCCAAATCGTGTTGAAGGCCGTCAAATGGTTATGATGATGGCGCCTGTTGCTAAAAAGCAATAAACAGGTTAAGATGCGCACCGAATTTAGCTCAGGTCACCAAGTAATACGCAAGTATTCACCTGTGCTAACCGGTATTAAAGTAAAACTGCAGCATTTATGTTGGGTTTTCACCGGACTATGGCAGTAAGTTAGGCCTAAAAGTGGAGCTATAGCAATATATCTCACGCCTGCTTACTAATTTTAAAGCAATACATTTGGAGTTATTGCAATGGCTTATAAGCTAAAAAGTCACAGAGGCGCAGCTAAGCGTTTCAAGAAAACTGCTTCTGGCGGTTTCAAGCGTAAACAAGCGCATCTTCGTCACATTCTGACTAAGAAAACTTCTAAGCGTAAGTTACACCTACGTCCTAAGATGATGGTTCATAAGAATGACCATGGTCTAGTTTCACGTATGTTACCATTCGCTTAATAGGGGTTTTTAGAAATGGCAAGAGTTAAACGCGGCGTTGTCGCACGTGCACGTCACAAAAAAGTTTTAAAACAAGCAAAAGGTTACTACGGAGCACGTTCACGTGTTTACCGCGTAGCTTTCCAGGCTGTTACTAAAGCGGGTCAATACGCTTACCGTGACCGTCGCGCGAAGAAACGTACTTTCCGTCAATTATGGATCGCACGTATCAATGCTGCTTCACGTCAAAATGGTCTGTCTTACAGCCGTTTTATCAATGGTCTTAAAAAGACATCTGTAGAAATCGATCGTAAGATCCTTGCAGATATCGCTGTTTATGACCAAGTTGCATTCGCAGCGCTTGTTGCAAAAGCAAAAGAAGGCCTAGCGGCAGCTTAAGCTTTTACAAATAAGTATTGAAAAGGAGCCAATGGCTCCTTTTTTTGTGGCTAAATTAAAGTACCTATACATTTGCTTTGCGGTAAGGCTCGTGAAAAGCGAGATAGTCGGTAGTGATCCCACCCTAATTAACGCTATATAATAATTACAAATAAATGAGGTAATTAACTATTTTGAATTGGCAATCCTTAGTTGATAACCGCCAACGGTTTTTCTGGGTCTTACAGATCGCCGGCTGGATAGGTTATGCACTTGTTAACTACATTGGCTCTAAAGTATTCGAAATGCGCGATATTTATGTATTTGTGATCGTGCTCAATGCTTACGCTGGATGTTTAATGACTGTGCCATTGCGTTATATGTATCGCAAGGCCTGGAATGCAGCGCCTTGGGTTTTAATGTTGGTGGTGTTCAGTGCGTCGTATGTTACCGGTACTTTGTGGGCGGTGATCCAAAAGTTTAATTTATGGGAAATCTATCGTCACGGTTATCGCCCAACAGAATGGTTTTACTATCTTCAACAAGGCTTAGATTCAGTTTATATTATTCTTTGTTGGAGTGGTTTGTACTTTGGTATCAAATACTATCAACTTTTACAAAGTGAGCGTCAAAAGGCGCTAAAAGCGACTACCATGGCACATGAAGCACAGCTAAAGATGCTGCGTTATCAATTAAACCCACACTTCTTATTTAATACCTTGAATGCGATCTCAACATTGATTTTGGTAAAAGAGAATAAAGATGCTAATTTAATGGTGTCAAAGCTGAGTGACTTTTTACGCTATACACTCAATACCGATCCGATAAAAAAAGTGCCACTTGAACAAGAGTTACATGCACTTATGCTTTATCTTGAAATAGAGCGAGTGCGCTTTGATGAACGATTACAAGTAAATGTACAAGTCAGTGATGAAGCAAAAAATGCATTAGTGCCAAGCTTGATTTTGCAACCGATCATCGAAAATGCGATTAAATATGCGATAGCTCATCTTAGTGAAGGTGGAGTGATTGATATTAAAGCACAAGTTTTTGCTAATGAACTATTACTGGAAGTAGGCGATAATGGCCCTGGTACTGAATTACTTAATGGCCAATTAGTTAATTCACAAGGGGTTGGGGTAGCAAATACTAAAGACCGGCTAAAAACCTTGTATGAAAATAACTATTCGTTTGTGTTATCACATAATACGCCAAGTGGATTGAAAGTAAATCTGCGCGTTCCGTTTGAAAAGGCTGTGAAAAAATGAGCAAGATTAAGACCCTGATTGTCGATGATGAACCATTAGCCCGTAGAGGCCTAGCTGTAAGATTGGAGGAGTTTGATGATATCGAAGTCATCAAACTATGTAACTCTGGTCAAGAGGCAATCGATGCATGTCAAGCAGGGAAGATAGATTTAGTTTTTTTAGATATTCAAATGCCAGGAATGAATGGATTTGAGGTTGCCAGAGCACTCAGTGAAAGTGTTAGAGCGTTACCTGCTATTGTGTTTGTTACCGCATTTGATCAGTTCGCAGTCAAAGCATTTGAAATTCATGCTTTAGATTACATTCTTAAACCAGTCGATGACAACAGACTAAAACAGGCGGTAGAAAAAGTGCATACCTACTTGAAGACGCAACAAGACAACGCCCATAAGAAAAAATTGGCAAGTTTTGTCGCTGGAATTACTGGCAATAATTGTGAAGAGATTTTGAAAAAACTGGCCACTGGCGATACCTTAACAGATCGTCGCTACCCAGAATCTTTAGCTGTGAAAGAGCAGGGTGAAATAATCCGTGTGCCTGTAGCGACAATTCAATGGGTTGATGCAGCTGGTGATTATATGTGCCTCCATTGCCAAGATGGGCAAACCCATATTCTTCGCAAAACCATGAAAGAACTAGAGCAGGAACTTGATCCGCAACTATTTGTTCGTGTACACCGCAGTGCGATTGTAAATACAAAACAAATTAGTAAGCTTGTTACTCAGGTAAGTGGTGAGTATTTATTAGTGCTCGATAATGGCCAAGAATTAAAAGTAAGCCGAAGTTATCGCGATAAAGTCAAAGCAGCGTTAGCAAGTTAATAAAATTAATATAAAAAACGCGAGCCTTGACTCGCGTTTTTTTACTGTGCTAAATAATTTATGGTATTAAGCAACAGTCACAATCTTCATGGTGTTAGTTGCACCAATCGTTTCCATTGCATCACCGTGAGTGATAATAACTGTATCGCCAGCTTGTAAAGAGCCTGCAGCTACTAAAGTGTTAAGCGCATCTTTTACCATGTTATCTTTTTCACATTTCGTTGAGTCAAAGAATACTGGGTAAACACCGCGATATAATGCTGTTTGGCCAAGTGTACTGGCATGACGAGACAATGAATAAATCGGTAGGCCAGAACTGATGCGTGACATCAATTTAGCTGTGCTGCCTGATTCAGTTAACGTTACAATCGCTTTCACAGAATCTAAATGATTTGCTGCATACATAGCAGATAAAGCGATTGATTCAGCGTTTGATGAAAAACGACTGTCTAAGCGATGCTTAGAAACGTGGGTTTCTTTTTGCGATTCTGCACCTAAACAAACGCGTGCCATGGTTGCAACGGTTTCTTCAGGGTAATCACCAGCTGCGGTTTCAGCTGAAAGCATCACAGCATCAGTGCCATCGAGTACAGCATTGGCAACGTCCATAACCTCTGCACGTGTTGGCATTGGGTTATCAATCATTGATTCCATCATTTGTGTTGCAGTGATCACTGTACGATTAAGTGAACGAGCACGACGGATAATAAGCTTTTGCTTACCCATTAATGCCGCATCACCAATCTCTACACCTAAGTCACCACGGGCAACCATTACAGCATCAGACGCTAAAACGATGTCATCAACGGCTTCAACAGTCTCAACCGCTTCTGCACGTTCAATTTTTGCTAACAACTGTGCGTTTGAACCAGCAGCTACTGCAAGTGAACGAACATAACGCATGTCATCGCCGCTGCGCGGGAATGAAACAGCGATGTAATCTACGCCAATTTCAGCGGCGGTGATTAAATCTTCTTTATCTTTTTCGGTAAACGCTGGAGCTGTTAAACCACCACCTAAACGGTTGATGCCTTTGTTATTTGATAACACGCCGCCAACAGTTACGGTGGTATAAACTAAGTGGCCTTCAACACTATCAACAGTCAGTTGGATCAAACCATCATTTAATAGTAATAAATCACCTGGTGCGACGTCTTGTGGAAGTTCTTTGTAATCAATACCAACAGCATTTACATCGCCTTGGCCTTTTTCCATTTTTGCATCAAGGATAAATTTAGCGCCAACAGGTAGCGTTACTTTGCCATCTTTAAATGTTGATACACGAATTTTTGGGCCTTGTAAGTCGGCTAAAATAGCAATGTGCTTGCCTAACTTATTAGCAATATCACGCACCGCTTGGGCACGATCTTTGTGATCTTGTGCAATACCGTGTGAAAAGTTCAAACGCACTACGTTTGCACCAGCACGGATTATTTTTTCTAAGTTATTATCTCGATCGGTTGCAGGTCCAAGGGTCGCGACTATTTTTGTGCGTCTAAGCATCAAATTCTCCTGTAGGCTTAATAAATGATAAGCAGGTTGACGGTTTTTCGTTATTTATATATGCCGTTTTAACTAACACGCATATTACAGTTTTTATGCTCAGCCAATACATTGTTCAATACAGTGTTATTTATTAGGCTGTCATAATTTTATACAAAAAATATGACCACATTATGACACCGGTGTCAGGTCTCGTCAATGCTCGGCTCAGAAATCCATACAAGGAAAATTCCCCTGTGGGAGGCGTTGTTTGATATAATTTGCCGTATCTTGTGTATTTTGCTGCGCATAGCGCGGTATCTGTTGTCTAAGCTCGCATTTTTAAGTGGCTTGGGTATATAATGCGCGCGGTATTATTTTCATTTACTAACCAATAGTTGTTACCGAGGAGGACACTAAATGCAAGTTGCATTAGTCGGGTTAGGCGTTATGGGTAAAAATCTTGCTCTGAACTTGATAGAACAGGGTATGACGCTAGTAGCTTATGATAAAAACCCAGATGCGGGCGAAGAGCTATTAAGCTGTGCTAAATTACAGGGCATGGCAGACCGTCTGCACATTGTGTCTGATTTAGCTGATATGGTAAAACGGTTAACGCCGCCTCGCTCAATCTTGTTATTAGTACCAGCAGGTGAGTTAGTTGATAAAGTGTGTAACGAATTAGTTGAAGCGGGCGTTGATTGCGACGACATTATTGTTGATTGCGGTAATAGTAATTATAAAGACGGCATATCGCGTAAACTGAAATATCAAAATAAATTTGAATTTGCCACTATGGGTATTTCTGGCGGTGCTGAAGGCGCTCGTCATGGACCTGCAATGATGGCAAGTGGTTCAGAAGGTGGCTGGGAGCGTGTCGAGTCATGGTTTGAGAAAGTTGCTGCAAGCTACAAAGGTGAATCGTGTTTTGCACGTGTCGGCCAGTCAGCCAGTGGTCATTTTGTTAAAATGGTACACAACGGTATTGAATACGCATTAATGCAATTAATTGCAGAAATGTATCAATTACTACGTTTAGGCACAAACCGCACACCACATGAAGTTGCTGAGATTTTTAATCAATGGTCTGAAGGGTCACTAAATAGTTATTTATTGTCTATTTCAAGTCATATCTTATCGTTAGAAACCGATACGAATGAAGCTTTAGTTGATTTAATTGATAACAAAGTGGGCGCCAAAGGCACTGGTTTGTGGACCGCACAAAATGCACTAGAGCTAGGCATTGCTGTGCCATCACTTGTTGCCGCTGTGCAAGCACGTCATTTAACCAATACCGGTGATACACACGCAGCAAAAGAAATGACCTACGCCGCTAAAGCAACGTCGCAAGTAGAGCTCGATTTAGACGAGCTTAAAGATGCGTTCTTGTTTGCAAGCTTGCTGGCATATCGCCAAGGCCTTGCGCTTATTAAAGGTGCATCACGTGCCCATCAATGGAAAGTAGACTTATCTAAAACGTTACAAACATGGCGCGCAGGGTGTATTATCCGAGCTGATTACTTAGATAATATTGCAGAGGGTGTTGAGTTTATCGATACACTCGAAAAAGAAGCGTTAGCACTGCGTAAGATAGCAGGCCAAGCGATGATGACCGGATTAGCATTCCCGGTATTAAGCTCTACGCAAACCTATTTTGCAACACTTACTACGCCAAGTAATGGTCATTTAGTACAAGCACAACGCGATTACTTTGGTGAGCATGGTATTAAAACTCACCGTGGTGAAGTGTGCCATTTAACTGATTTAGTTGAGATTGACGCGAAAGTTCGTTAATTAGACCAAACAGTTTAAATAAAAGGCACGCTAATTAGCGTGCCTTTTTAGTTTGAAAGATTGTTTTTAGTATAAAGCGCTGAGCTTATCTACTTAACTCACCACGTAAGTTGTCTTGCATGAGATGACGGATCGTTTCAATTTCAAGATTTTGACTAAATAAGTAATGTAGCTTAGTAAGGCATGCCTCTAGCGTCATATCGTAACCACTGATAACCCCGATGTTTAGCAATGCATTACCGGTTGCATAGCCGCCCATATTAACATGACCTTTTAAGCATTGCGTTAGGTTGATAATAACCATACCGCGTTTGCTTGCACTTGAAAGGATCTCTAAAAAGTCTGGATCTTGTGGCGCATTGCCGACCCCAAAGCTTAATAATACCAGCGCTTTGATATTATCATTTACCAGACTTTTAACCACCGCATGGCTTATCCCTGGATACAAATATAAAACCCCAATAGGCTGTGGCGTGATATTGGTGACTTGTAGTTCATTTTCAACGTACGGGCTCAACTGGCCTTTTAATAATTGAATATTAATGCCTGATAGCGCCAGTGGTTCAAGGTTTGGCGAGGCAAAGGCATCAAAACCATCGGCATGTGCTTTTGTTGCACGGTTGCCGCGAAATAATTGATTGTTGAAAAATAAACTAACCTCAGCAATCGGGTAGTTAGCCGCTAAATACATGGCATTAAGTAAATTGACTTGGCCGTCAGAGCGTAATTGCGAAAGGGGAATTTGTGAGCCTGTGACGATCACAGGTTTAGTTAAATTCTCAAACATAAATGACAGTGCCGATGCGGTATAGGCCATAGTGTCGGTACCGTGCAATACCACAAAGCCATCATAGTCTTGGTATTTACTTTTAATGTCTTCTGCGATTAATTGCCAATGGGCAGGGGACATATCTGACGAATCAATAAGCGGACAATACTCATGAATATCAAATAAAGGCATTTCATCACGATTAAATTCAGCATTGTTTGCCACGGTTTGTGTTAAAAAGCCTTCTGCAGGAATATAGCCTCGGCTTGATTTTTTCATGCCAATTGTACCGCCAGTATATGCGATATAAATACGTTTACGTTTCATAAAAAAAGCCCAGTAAAAAAACTGGGCTTAGTATAACGCTAAGTGCTAATCAATACAGCCTGTTAGGGCATTATTGTGAAATATTACACACTAAGCAGCGAGCATAAATCCCTTGCGGATCGTTGTAATCCTGCAAGCTTTCAACTTCAGTGCTTAACTGTTTAAGCAAGCCATTGATTGATGCTTGGTTAGATAATGCATTTTGTAAGGTACTTTGCGAGCCTATAAATGCTTTAACGGATGCGTTACCAAAAATATCTTGCATTAATTGCTCTTGCCCTGAAAGGCTATGCTTAATCGTTTTGACTTCGTAAAAATCAAGTTTAGCAAGTTCAGCGGCAGCTTTTATTGCGTCTTGTTTATTGCCAAGCTTATCAATTAAGCCCAGCTCTTGCGCTTGGCTGGCAATCCAAACACGGCCTTGGGCAATATTATCCACTTGCTCAGGTGTCATGTTGCGTGCTTCAGCAACCACTTCTAAAAAGCGCTGATAAGCATCTTCAACACTCAGTTGAATAACTTGTGCCATTTTCTCATTCAGTGGGCGGGTGACAGATAAGCCTGCCATTTCTGTTGTTGCTACACCGTCAGAATAAACACCTAATTTAGCCATGGTGTTTTCAAAGGTCATAAAGTTACCAAATACACCGATTGAGCCGGTAATGGTGCTTGGCGCAGCCCAAATTTCATTGGCTGCTGAGGCAATCCAGTAACCACCCGAGGCAGCCACAGAGCTCATCGAGGCAATAACAGGCTTGCCAGCGGCTTTAAGTGCCAGTACTTCAGCACGAATAACTTCAGACGCAAACATGCTGCCACCGCCTGAATCAATACGCAGTACTACGGCTTTAACTTTTTCATCTAAACGTGCTTTACGTAGTAACGCCGCTGTAGAATCACCACCGATTTCACCAGCTTTACGTTCGCCGTCAGAAATAGTACCGCGAGCAACAACAACAGCGACTTTTTCGGTTACTGGGTTATCAAACTCAATGGGCGGTTTAATTAATGACAAGTACTCGTTAAACGAAACTTGATTAAAGGTTTTACCGGTTTCTTCAGTGCCGACTAATGCAATCAATTCTTGGCGAACTTGTTGATTGGTTTTTAAAGAATCAACCCATTGATGTTCTAGAGCATAGCGACCTGAATCACCATTGACTGCTTGCATTTTTGCAAGGAAAACATCCATTGTTTCATCAAAGTTAGATTCATCAAATGGACGAACGGCGGCGACATCTTGTTTGTATTCTTGCCATAACGCGCCTAGCCAGACACTATTGGCTTCTTTTGCTGCATCTGACATGTCATTACGAATAAAAGGTTCAACAGCCGATTTGAACGTACCGACGCGGAAAATATGTTGGGTGATGCCAAGCTTTTCAAGCGCATCTTTAAAATACAGCGGATACATCGCAAAACCTTGAATTTCAACACCACCATAAGGGTGCATTGAGACTTCATCGGCGTGAGCGGCAAGATAATATTGTGCTTGTGAATAATAATAGCCTGATGCAATCACTTTTTTATCAGCCGCTTTAAAACGCTCAAGCGCTTGTGTGATCTGCTTTAATTTATTCAAATGCGCATTAGGCATTTTTTGTAAGTCTAGCAAAATTACGCTGATGCGCTGATCTTCTGTTGCTTGATCGATTACTTCGACAATATCATCAAGTAAAATTTCAGCAGGTTCATCATTACCCATTGTTGCATCATTGATGGCTGCTTCTACTGGATCTACGTAGGTTTTTTCTTCTACGATAGGGCCATTAAGATTGAGCCTAAGCACGGATGTGTCGGCTACTTTAATTTCATCATCATCGCTGGCTATTGAGACAATAAATAGAATCACAATTAGCACAAATAAAATATTGAGAACTAAGCGACGAGAAAAGTTAATTCCTGTCCACAGCCCTTTAAACAGCTTTGCAATCAAAATAAATCCTTAGTCTGGTACAACTTATATATAGCAACCATCTTAGCCTAGAATAAAAATTTATTTAACTGTTAAATCGTAACTAAGTGTTTATCAGCTACCATGTTAGTGAGTTTATCTGTAGAAATAATACATAATTTGGTGCTTTTGTTGCTTATTACTTGCCAATCAAGCAAAATTCGCTAATGTATAGAGGTTAGACCAGTTAACGGGGCAGAGGATGTTAGAACAACAATTACAATTAAAACACACACAATTACGCAATCGGTTAGTGATGGGGTCAATGCACACGGGGCTTGAAGAAGGGTGGCACAACCGAAAGCGGTTACGCGCTTTTTATGAAGCACGCGCAAAAGGTGGCACTGCAATGCTCATCACTGGCGGTTATAGCCCTAATTTACGTGGTAAGTTAACCCCCATTTCATCTTCTTTTAATAGCTATTATGATGTATTTAAGCACCGTACTTATACAGAGGCTGTGCATCAGCATGGCGGAAAGATTTGCTTACAATTATTACACGCTGGTCGCTATGCCTATCATCCATTTAATCAAGCGCCAAGTGCAATTAAAGCACCGATCAATCCTTATAAACCAAAAGCGATGTCTGCTGGCGCCATTAAAAAGACCATTAAAGACTTTGCTCAGTCGGCCTACTTAGCTCAAAAAGCAGGTTATGATGGTGTTGAAGTGATGGGATCTGAAGGCTATCTGATCAATGAATTTATGGCGCCACATACTAATAAACGCACAGACGAATACGGTGGCAGTTTAGAAAACCGCATGCGTTTAGCATTGGATATAGTCAAAGCGGTGCGTGCAAAAGTAGATAAAGAATTTTTAATTATCTTTCGTTTATCTGTGATGGATCTGATCCCTAATGGCTCCACTCCAGAAGAGGTCACGATCCAAGCTAAAGCTTTAGAGCACGCTGGGGTTGATATTTTTAATACTGGAATTGGCTGGCATGAAGCGCGCGTACCAACCATTGCTAGCATGGTACCGCCTGGTGCATTTAAAGAAGCATCAAAACGCTTAAAAGAAGTGGTATCGGTGCCTGTTATTGCTGTAAACCGCATAAACACCCCTGATATTGCAAATGAAATTTTAAACGCAGGGGATGCAGACTTAATTTCGATGGCACGCCCTCTGCTTGCCGATCCTGAATTTTTTAATAAATATAAAGCACAACACAGTGAGCAAATTAATATTTGTATCGGCTGTAACCAAGGCTGCTTAGATCATGTATTTAAAGGCAAGCGGGCCACTTGCTTAGTGAACCCACAAGCCGGGTTTGAACTAGATTACCCGCTTGAGCACACTGCAAAAGCGAAACGCGTGTTAGTTGTGGGTGCCGGACCTGCAGGTTTATCGGCGAGTTGTTATTTAGCGCAAAAAGGGCACACAGTGACGCTGATTGATAAAAATGCCGATATGGGCGGGCAATTTAATTTAGCAATGCGTATTCCTGGCAAAGAAGATTTTAATCACACCTTACGGTATTTTGTTAATGAACTTGAGCGTCTCAAAGTCACAGTAACACTCAATACTGCGTTTACAGATAGCATGCTTGATCAATACGATGAAGTGGTATTTGCAACGGGCGTACGTCCGCGCGAAGCCAACTTTACTTGTGCTGATGACAAACGGGTTTTTTCTTATGATGAAGTGATCCGCGGTGACGTTGAATTAGGTCAATCGATAGCGATTTTAGGCGCTGGCGGAATTGGTTTTGATATGGTTGCTTTTTTAAGCGAACATAAAAATCAAACTATCACTGAATTTAAAAGTCAGTGGGGTATTGAGTGCGAACCAAGCCCTCATAAAGATGCTCGGCAATTATTTATGCTCAAACGCAGTGCAGGGCGATTCGGCAGTGAACTGGGTAAAACCACCGGTTGGATACATCGCCAAGTTGCAAAGCAACATGGTGTAAAACAAATAGCTGATTGCCAGTACCATCACTTTGATGCGCAAGGTCTAAAAATTTCTATAGCAGGCGAACAGCAAGTTTTACCCGTCGATACGGTTATTGCTTGCATTGGTCAAGTGTCTAATAATGAGTTAATGTCGCAATTAACGGATAACCCAAAAGTACATGTAATTGGTGGGGCCAAGTTAGCGTCAGCGATTGATGCAAAACGGGCCATTTATGAAGCGCTACAAGTTGCGCGTAAAATTTAACTGAAATAAACTTTCAATCGTAGCGGTCTTTGTTTAATACATTTAAAGAGACTAGACTGCTACGATGAATACATTACTCACACTCTATAAAACGTTCCTACAAAAAATAGCTTTGCTTGATGGTATCCCAGCTTTGTTATTTAGACTCATACTCGCGCCCGTTATGATCATCGCGGGTTATAACAAGCTAAATATCAGTGGTGACGTTAATGGCTTTTTTGAATTTTTTCTAGCTGCTCCCGATGTGGTTGCTTGGTTTGGCAACCCAGATTGGGGCCTCGGCCTGCCATTTCCTGATTTACTGGCTTTTTTAGCTGGCTGGAGTGAATTTCTCGGGGGCTGGCTGCTCTTGCTAGGTTTATTAACTCGCCTAGTAAGTATTCCACTTATGTTTACTATGGTTGTTGCTGCAACGTCTGTACATTGGCATAACGGCTGGTTTGCGATTGCGCCGACAGATCCAGATACCAGTGCTGCTCAAGTACTCGATTGGTTAGCTGTCCCCGGTGCCAAAGAAAGCCTTGAAAACTCCCTTGCAGTAAAAGAACGAATTGAGAAAATTCGTGGCATTGTAGAAGAGCATGGTTTCCCAGATTATCTATATGAGAAGGGTAAACCGTCTATTTTAAATAATGGCATTGAATTTTCAGCAATTTACTTTGCAATGCTCTTGAGCTTATTTTTCACCGGTGGTGGGCGCTTTGTCAGTATTGATTATTGGTTACGACGAAAAATTGAATAACCAAAGCGTAAGTAGAAAGTTTGCCGACGCGGCAAACTTTCTACTTTTCTAACTTTCTCAGTGATCCCTAACAATGCTATGCTAGCTTCTTTTTTCAAGTAGAGAATTGCTATGGACGCTATTGAGCTGTTATTAACTCGTCAATCTGATCCCAAACTCAGTTTCCCAGGACCCAATCAAGCGCAATTAGAGAACATTAAAAAAGCCGCATTAAAAGTCCCTGATCATGGTGGCTTAGCGCCGTGGCAATTTTTTATCGTAGAAGAGGCAGGGCGAGAACGCTTAGGCGAAATTTATTATCAAAGTGCTATTGCAGAACAACAAGATGAAAAAACCATTAGTCGCGCAAAAGAATTAACGCAACGAGCACCGATGATTATTATTGCGGTGGCAAAATATCAAGCGCACCCAAAAGTTCCTCGCATTGAACAAGTACAAAGTGCAGGTTGTGCTGTATTTGCAATGCAGCAGGCTGCCTTTGCACAAGGGTTGGCGGGTATCTGGCGTACTGGTTACTTTGCTCAAAGCGCGGCAGTAAAAAAGGCGCTCGGGCTTGCTGAGCAAGACGAAATAGTGGGTTATCTATATCTAGGTACAGCTGTTGTTGATTGCACTAAGCCTGCGCGGCATAAGGCAGACGACTTTTTTAGTGTGTTATAAATATAAAATGAACTTGTTGGCGCTATCACAGTCATACTAGATTAAGGTTGCTTTTGCTAACTTTGCTTAGCTAAACGTTGGCTGTGAGAAGCGCTAGGATGCAAGTAATTATTCTTCGACGGTTTGTTTTTTAATCTGTTATTTTTTGTTACTGTATGGAATGTCTTATAACAATAACGATAAAAAAGACGAGAACAATGGGAAATTTATTTTTACGTGAAAAAGAAAAATGGCTTACTTGGTCTTTATGGGGTTTTGTAGGTGCTGTAATCACTCTATACACCGCATTTAGTACGCATACTCCTCATCTAATCGCAATGTCATCAATAGGTATCGTCGTTATATTAGCATGGTGGATGCAACGTACTAGACGATTTGATTTTGGTAGAGCATTCAAAGTGTGCTTTTATGTATTAGTGCTGAGTATTTTGCCTGCCTTTATATTGGTTTTAGTGCCAAGTGATGATCTCAATCGTTATGACTTAATCTTTCAAGGTTTAAGCTTTGTGACTTTTAGCTTGTTAGTGTGCTTATTATGTTCGTGGATCGCAAAGCGCCCAAAACAGTATTATTGAGTTATTTTTAGCCTTTATAGAGTTATCGCTGCAATTAATTTTAATTTTTTACTTTTAGGGCTTTACAACAAGGCGAGTAACCCCTATTATCCGCGCCGTACGGAGAGATGGCAGAGTGGTCGAATGCACCGGTCTTGAAAACCGGCATGGGTTTGTAGCCCATCTAGGGTTCAAATCCCTATCTCTCCACCATATTTAAAAAGCCGCCTTATGGGCGGCTTTTTGCTATCTGGAGTTTACTATGACAGAACAAAACCAATTAAGTACAACTCAGCGAGTACTCAAACATGTGTTGTTATGGAGTGTATTTGGCTACTGTTATCACAGTGCAATCAATTTACTGGTTAAGATGGCTATTGATTCACAACCAGAGCAGGTATTAGTGACTGCAACGGCGTATTGCTTAGGATTTAATATTTTATCTGCCCATTTGATCACCAAATACGATAAACATTGGCCTGAAATAGCAGCAATTTATATCGGCGTATTTGGCTTATTAGTAGTTCCATTGATACTCGTTGGTTCGCACGCATTGCTGAGTCGGCCATTACTCGCTGGTATTTTAATCAGCTTGCCGGTATTTACTTTCGCGATGCGCTTTATTAAGGGAAAACTCCTTAAAAACTAATCCTAAAGAAGCCCAAAAGGGCTTTTTTTTATGATAGCATAGGCGCGTCTTTTAACTGATACCAACGCTTTTAAGGTTGGTATAAACAAAACGTGAAACACATTATGTCAGATAATTTTACTACAGATGCTGAAAAAGCAAGTTACGGTATTGGCTTACAAATGGGGGAGCAACTAAAAGCAAATCCATTCGAAGGTTTAAACTTAAATTCAGTATTTGCAGGCATGAAAGATGCTTATACAGGTGGTGATTTCCAAGTTGAGATCCCTGAGATCCAAGCGGCTTTCGAAAAAATCAACACTGAAATTCAAGCTCGTCGTGAAGAAGAAGCTAAAGTATTAGCAGCTGAAGGCATTGCGTTCTTAGAAGAAAATGCAAAACGTACTGAAATCACGGTTACTGAGTCTGGTCTTCAATACGAAGTACTTGCAACAGGTGAAGGCGAAAAGCCAACTGCAGAGTCTACAGTTCGCGTTGATTATCACGGTACACTTATCAACGGTACTGTTTTTGATAGCTCTTATGAGCGCGGCCAGCCTGCTGAATTCCCAGTCGGTGGCGTTATCAAAGGTTGGACGGAAGCGTTACAAATGATGCCAGTAGGCACTAAATGGCGTATTTATGTTCCTCATGAGCTTGCTTATGGTGAACGTGGTGCCGGTGCTGCGATTGCACCTTTCTCGACGCTTGTATTTGATGTTGAGTTACACGCTATTCTTTAATAGTTATTTACTTTTTAAGTAAATAAAAAAGCCACCTTAAGATGATTAAGGTGGCTTTTTTTATACTTGTGTTACGGTAAATTAAAAGTAACCACGAACACCGAGTCTAAAGTTTCGCCCTGGTAATGGCGCTTGATCTTTAATGAAGGAACTGTGTACAAAACCTAATTCATCGGTGATGTTATCAATGTTGATATAAAACTGCGTATCGACAGGGCCAACAGTTAATTGATAATTTGCTTGTGCATCAAATAATGTGTAACCATCAGTCGCCGTTTCATAGGCTGTAATGTCATTTTGCTCAAAGTAGTGAGTGCCCGTTAAGCTAAATTGCCAATCACTAATAGTATATTGTAATTCAGAGCCTAATTTGTTCGCTGGAATACGCGGCAAATTACCTTCGTCATCAGCAAGTTTCGCGGTTGTTGAATCACCAAATAGTTTAACCATGGCATTGGCGTTAAGTTGATAATGTGCGTCAAACTCTATTCCGTATAATTTTGCATCTTTACTAACAAATTGATAAACCGCCATGCCATCGTCGTGGCCAGGCTCTGCTGTTTCAAGGCCGTGCTCTTCATCAAAGATTAACCCTGTGTTTTGCTGATAGTAAAAGTTTTCAATGTCGTTATAGAAAAAGTTAACGGTATAACCAAAATCACCGCTAAAGCGTCTAAAGCCAAAATCAATATTGGTTGATGTTTCTTGTTTGATATTTTCTGGTTCAAAGTGAATTTCACCGTCTTCTATCACGTAGCCTAAACCTAGTTCATAGGTGCCAGTCGCAATATGCACACCATTTGAAAGTAGCTCTGCAGATAATGGAGCACGCTCAGAATGTGACACGCTAAGAGACACGCTTTGACCTGGCGTATATTGCCAAATTGCGCCAGCTGAAGCGCTTAGGTTAGTAAAACTTTTACTGTAAGCCGTTAGCTCATTTCCGTGCTCATCAGCATGCTCTTCATGGTCATGGTCATGCGCTGAAGTATCGACGTTACTATCAATATTATAATCTTCTAAACGAGCACCAAGTTCCACAGTTACGTCGCCAAACTGTTGCTCTTCTAAAATAAACAATGCATTAGTCGTGGTTTTACTTGCAGGTGTAAAGGCTTCTTCACCATCAGCATCATAATTAGACTCGCTAAAGTGGTAGCCCGCCATCCCATGCCAGTTCCCCAGTTTATGCTCAACATTAAAACGTGCTTCAGTGGTTTCATTACTAAAGATTGTACCAATCGCGCCATCTTCAATTTCAGCATGGCGATAGTCAGTATAACCAAGACGTAAATTAATGGTTTCAATCCAATTGTTATGTAACGCATAGCTCATTAGGCCTTGCCAACGATCTTGCTCTACACGCGCATAAACAGCTTCTTCTTCACCTTCTTCATGGGCATGTTCGTGCTCATGTTCATGCCCGTGTTCATGGCTATGGGCTGGAATACCGTAATCTGTTTCTATACGACCATAAGAGACGCCTAACGTTAAATGTTCGCCTACATAGCTAGTACCAAAGTTTACGGTTTGGCTATCAATAAAGGTATTTTTAACAGACGTAGCTGTTTCATGCTCTTCTTCGTCATGGCCTTCATGATCTTCGTGCTCTTCCTCAGGTAAGTTAAAACGCGGAGTTTGGTAGTCATCACCAGTGCGTTTAGTGCCATCAAAATGAAAATTAAAGTTGTTATGACCTGTTTCAAGCTTGGCAGCATAGGTGTTGGCGTTTGATACTGTATCGTGGCTGTATTCAACTGCGCCAGTTAGTTGTTCGATGTTATCAGTTGGAATACGGTTATCAACCACATTAACAACACCGCCGATTGCACCAGAGCCATAAAGTAAAGTCGCAGGACCACGTAGGACTTCAATCTGTTCAGCAGCTAGGCTGTCATTAGAAGTGGCGTGATCTGGGCCAATTCTAGATGCATCGCTGCTGTCTAAACCATTTTGAGTGATTTTCACGCGGGGGCCATCTAAGCCTCGGATTATAGGGCTCGAAGAAACAGGGCCAAAATAGCTGGCATTAACGCCTGGTAGACCTTTTAAAGTTTCGCCTAATGTTGGTTTTGCTTTATTTCGTAGTTCATCACCACTGAGAACGCTCACTGGTGAAATCATTTCTAAACTATTTTTATGCAGGGCAGAGGCGTATACCACCACCGTTTCAACAGAGGTTGGAATAAGGGTAACCTGTAATGCTGGGCTTGCTTCATTAACGGCAATGCGTGCATCAACATAATTATCTTTACTAATATGTAATTGACTATTAGCGTCTATATTAATACTAAACTGGCCGTTGTTATCAGTTTTTATTGTTTGAGCTTTACCGTGTACATGGACTTCGGCTTGGCTGATCGGTTGATTTTTGTCATCTAAAACTTGGCCTGTTACAACCGCGGCATGAGCAGAAAAAGAACTTAAAGCAGTGATAATTGCAGTGGATACTAAAGAATGTCGGATCATGGTTACTACATCGTGGTTATTATGTTGTGATATAATATAACACCATCATTTGTGCCGATCAATAATGTTATACCATAACTTTAAAATAAACACATTTTCATTAGTAAGCGCTATACTGAAGTAGAAATAATCACTAGTTTGGTGAATGTTATGTCTGATAAAGCCCGGATCTTTAAAGCTCGATTTAGCATTGCAGATTTGCGTCAGCAGCGTAATCATCAAGAGGTATTTACCACCGCTTTAACAAAAAACGAAACGCTCGAGCATTTTGTTTTAAAACTAGTAGGGTATTGCCTTTTATCTTACGACAGCCATGCGGTGCTAAATAAACTCTCAGATAGGCTGCAACCAGATGTCGGTATCCAAGCACTGGATGAGCATTATAAAACGTGGTTAAGTGTCGATCAGCCTAATCTTGATCAACTGCTAAAAATAGCGAAGCAAGTTGACGAATTATTAGTCCTAACGATTAGTAATAGTCAGTGGCTAATTGAGTCAGAGGCACGCTTAAAGTTATTTGCAAATAGCCATATTATCGAAATTGATCAGCAGTTTGTTGATGATATTCAAATGGATTTAACGCGCAGTTTAAATTGGGATGTCATTATCGATGAGAGTAGTTTAATGATCAGTGATAAAGTACATTGCTATGCAACCAAACAATTTGAGTGGCACTAATAGCAATCGATTTAAATATTTACCTATATTCTAGCGGGTTTATTTAAAGCTCAGTGTAATATCGCCATCGGGTTTGCAGCAGCACAGTAGCACTTCTCCATCACGCACAAATGCAAGCGGCTCTTCATTATAAATCACTTTCCCTTCGCTAAGTGTTGCACGGCACGCACCACAGTAGCCTTCTCGGCATTGAAAAGGGATATCATATTGCTGTTGTTCAAGGCAGTCTAAGAGGGAATGGCAGCCAGTGTTAAATTCCACACACTGGCTGTTATCTGCAAAGTGAACCTTTGCAGTCTTGTTGGTGCTCATTAGAGATCAAAGTCACCAAAGTCAGCAGCATCAACTTGCGAATCAATTTGACCAACAAGGTAAGAGCTGATCTCAGCTTCTTGAGGCGCAACTTGTACATTGTCAGATACTAACCATGAGTTGATCCATGGAATAGGGTTACTGCTGGTTTTGAATTGCGTTGGTAAGCCTACCGCACTCATACGTGCATTAGTAATGTACTCAACGTATTGACACAAAATATCTTTGTTTAAGCCAATCATTGAACCATCTTTAAACAAGTATTCAGCCCATTCTTTTTCTTGCTCAGCGGCATCGACAAACATTTTGATTGCTTCTTCACGACATTGCGCCGCAACGATCGCCATTTCTGGATCGTCTTTACCATCTTGCATAATGTTGAGAATGTGCTGTGTGCCTGATAGGTGAAGGGCTTCATCACGGGCGATCAGCTTGATGATTTTTGCGTTGCCTTCCATTAATTCACGCTCTGCAAATGCAAATGAACAGGCGAAGCTAACATAAAAGCGGATGGCTTCAAGAATGTTGACTGACATCATGGCAAGGTATAACAGCTTTTTAAGTTCAAATAAGCTGATATGAACCGTTTCACCGTTAAGAGTATGCTTGCCTTCACCGTACAAGTTATACACGGCAACTTTATTGATTAATTCATCGTAATATTTAGTGACGGCATCAGCACGTTCGCTGATCTTGTCGTTACTCACGATATCATCAAAAATAAGTTCAGGTGATTGCGTTACATTACGAATGATATGCGTGTACGAGCGACTATGAATCGTTTCACTAAACGCCCAGGTCTCAATCCAAGTTTCAAGCTCAGGAATTGATACGATTGGCAATAATGCCACATTCGGTGAACGTCCTTGCACACTATCAAGTAATGTTTGATATTTTAAGTTACTTAAAAAGATATGCTTTTCGTGATCTGGCAACGCTTGGAAGTCTAAGCGGTCTTTGCTTACATCAACTTCTTCAGGGCGCCAAAAGAACGACAATTGCTTTTCAATTAACTTTTCAAAAATAGGGTACTTCTGTTGATCATAACGCGATACGTTAACGGTTTGGCCGAAAAACATCGGTTCTTGTAATTGGTTGTTATGGTTTCGGCTAAAAGTAGTATAAGACATAAGATCACTCAAAAAACGAACAGGACAAAGCGGGCTTAAGGCCCGCTTGCAATTTATATTTATTATCGATTAGATTTTACACGCGCCGCCTGCACAATCATCATCTTCCACTTCAGGTGTGTCATCTTGTGCATCAGATGCGCCATCGCGGGTGTTGTGATAGTAAAGGGTCTTAACGCCAAGTTTATAAGCGCCCAATAAGTCTTGTAGTAAAACCTTCATCGGTACTTTACCACCTTCAAACTTATTTGGGTCGTAGTTAGTATTTGCAGAGATTGTTTGATCAACAAACTTTTGCATTATACCAACAAGCTCTATGTAACCTTTATTTGATGGGATATCCCACAATAATTCATAGTTATCTTTTAAACGCTCATACTCAGGAACAACCTGTTTTAAAATACCATCTTTACTGGCTTTAACACTGATATGACCGCGCGGTGGCTCAATACCATTGGTTGCATTAGAAATTTGCGACGATGTTTCAGAAGGCATCAATGCAGATAACGTTGAGTTACGCATACCATGCTCTTTAATATTGGCACGTAATGTATCCCAATCTAAATGCAGTGGCTCATCACAAATTTTGTCTAAATCACGCTTGTAAGTATCAGTCGGCATAATGCCTTGTGAGTATGTGGTTTCGTTAAATTTAGGGCACGCACCACGCTCTTTAGCAAGCTCATTCGACGCTTTCATCAAGTAATATTGAATCGCTTCGAAGGTCTTATGCGTTAATGCATTGGCACTGCCATCAGAATAACGCTTACCATTTTTAGCTAAGTAATAAGCGTAGTTGATAACACCGATACCTAAAGTACGACGACCCATAGTTGCATTATGTGCAGCAGGAACAGGGTAGTCTTGGAAATCTAATAAGTTATCTAAGGCACGTACCGCAAGCTCTGCTAATTCTTCAAGCTCATCCAGTGACTCAATCGCACCTAAGTTAAATGCCGATAGCGTACAAAGGGCGATTTCGCCTTCTTCGTCATTGACATTGCTAAGCGGTTTTGTCGGTAAAGCAATTTCTAAACATAAGTTAGATTGACGAATTGGCGCAACTTTAGCAATAAACGGGCTATGTGTATTACAGTGATCGACATTTTGTAAATAAATACGACCTGTGCTGGCACGCTCTTGTGCAAACATTGAGAACAATTCAATGGCTTTAATACGCTTTTTACGAATTGATTCATCTTGCTCGTATTGTACGTAAAGACGATCGAATTCATCTTGATCTTCAAAAAATGCATCGTAAAGACCTGGAACGTCTGATGGGCTAAATAAGGTGATGTAATCATCTTTAATTAAGCGCGCGTACATTAGTTTATTAAACTGCACACCGTAATCTAAGTGACGCACGCGGTTATCATCAACACCACGGTTGTTTTTAAGTACGAGTAAGTTTTCTACTTCTAAATGCCACAGTGGATAGAAAAGGGTCGCTGCACCGCCGCGCACACCACCTTGCGAACAGCTTTTAACCGCTGTTTGAAAGTGCTTATAAAAAGGAATACAACCGGTGTGATACGCTTCGCCATTGCGAATAGGGCTACCAAGTGCACGAATACGGCCCGCATTAATACCAATACCTGCACGTTGTGATACGTATTTTACAATCGCAGAAGAAGTCGCGTTGATTGAATCTAGGCTATCACCACATTCAATTAGTACACATGAGCTGAATTGACGAGTAGGCGTACGTACCCCCGCCATGATTGGCGTAGGTAATGAAATTTTAAACATTGATACCGCATCATAAAAACGTTTGATGTAATCTAAACGTGTTTCTTTTGGGTAATCAGAGAACAAGCTTGCGGCAACAAGAATATATAAAAACTGTGCACTTTCATAAATTTTACCTGTGACGCGGTTTTGCACTAAATATTTGCCTTCAAGCTGCTTAACTGCGGCGTAGCTGAAGTTTAAATCGCGTGCGTGATCAAGGTATTCGTCTAGTTGATCAATTTCTTGCTCGGTGTAATCAGCAAGTAAGTGAGCATCGTAGCGCTTATCTTCTACCAGCTTAACAATGTGGTCGTATAAACGCGGCGGCTCAAACTGACCATAAGCTTTTTTACGTAAATGGAATACAGCTAAACGGGCGGCTAAATATTGGTAATCAGGTGATTCTTTTGAAATCTGATCAGCGGCTGCTTTAATAATCGTTTCATGGATGTCTTCAGTACGGATG
Source organism: Pseudoalteromonas sp. KG3 (assembly GCF_030436385.1). Lineage (NCBI taxonomy): Bacteria > Pseudomonadati > Pseudomonadota > Gammaproteobacteria > Alteromonadales > Pseudoalteromonadaceae > Pseudoalteromonas > Pseudoalteromonas sp. KG3. The sequence continues at coordinate 622,549 of NZ_CP098523.1, read as the reverse complement.
CCATCGTAGAATTGGATGTGTGATTTTAGCTCAACTTGTGAGACAGACACATTATTTAGACCTTCGGCGGCCCAAGCAATAACGCGATGGATCTTATCTAAATCAAGTGACTCTTTACGGCCGTCACGTTTGCTTACAGATAGCTGTTGGTTCATAGTTTTGCCTGTATTCCTTGGGATATAAAATTTTTTAGTGACACATTTTTCTTAAAATAAATATTTTATTGTCATAAGACTGTTCTAGCGCGAATTTAATTGAATAACATTTAGCCACAACATCTGGTGTTCATCAAACTCTGGATCACAAGATAGTGTGGTATGCGATCATTTGCAAGGGGCATAAATGCCCCACATTGTGGATAACGTCGGGATAACACGTTTGTGTTAGTAGCCATTAACCTTTGACCATTTGATTAAAATGAAATTTATAAAAATCAACTGATGATCTATTAAATTTAACCATTTTAAAAATAAATTTAGGCTGCTTTTTTTATCAGCAAACAATGTGCAAAAAATAACACAATCACAATATATAGTGTTTAATTATTAGCAAGCCACTATATATGGTTAAATGCATCAATAGGTGACTGCCAATTAAAATCCGCTTGCCAGCCTAACGCTTCCTCTTCACTGGGGATATATCCCCACAATGCCGCTGCACTGTGCATGTTCGCGGCTTTAGCTGCGATAATGTCGCGCTCGGCATCACCTACATACAAACAGCGACTCGGGTCGACATCTAATAGTTGCGCTGTGTGAAGTAAAGGTAACGGTGAAGGTTTTGCCACGTTTAGTGTGTCACCACAGACAATGGCTTGCGCATCACTTAACTCACTGATGGCGGCAACTAAAGGGGTAGTCAGAAATTCCGGCTTGTTGGTCATGATCCCCCATTTGATCTGTTGCTGCTCAAGCGCAATTAATAATTGTGCGATACCCGTGAAGCATTGGCTATGAGTTGCAATATTATCAGCGTAGGCCGTGAGTAACTGTTGGCGCAAAGCATCTTGTTGCGGGTGGGTGGGCCACTGCTGGCCAAATCCCGCTTCTAGCAGTGCTACAGTGCCATTTGATGCCGCTGGGCGGTAAACATTGGCGCATACCGTAGGTTGATCATGTGCTGACAATACACTATTTAGCGCAGCACCAAGATCGTCTGCAGTATCAAGTAAGGTGCCATCAAGGTCGAAAATAAAAGCGTCGTAGTCGATTATGGGTGTTGCTGTGTTAAAACCAGCCATTACGCAAGTTTCTCAAAGTGAAGAATATAATTAACGCTCACATCGGTATTTAAGCTGTACTGCTTTGATAACGGGTTATAACTGAGCCCAGCACTTGCACGTACTTTTAATCCTGCTTGCTCTGCCCATGCAATGAGTTGCGCTGGTTTGATAAACTTTTTGTGGTCGTGTGTGCCTTCAGGCACCATCTTCAATAACTTCTCTGCACCAATAATGGCATACAAGTAGGCTTTAGGGGTTTTATTGAGTGTCGAAAAAAATACATCTGCGCCTGGTTTTGCTAATGCCGCCACTGCATGAATGATAGAAGCAGGATCTGGAACGTGCTCTAACATTTCCATACACGTAATAGTATCAAAGCGAGCAGGGTGTTCTTGCGCATATTGTTCGGCAGGCACTTTAATGTACTCTACCTTCACACCGGTTTCTAAACTATGCAATTTAGCAACGGTTAATGGTTCTTGGCCCATATCGATGCCAGTAACGTGTGCGCCCATTCGCGCCATACTTTCACTGAGTATGCCACCACCACAGCCTACATCGAGGGTTTCTTTATCAAATAAGCCGTTGGCTTTGTCGGCGATAAAATCTAATCGTAACGGGTTAATTTCATGAAGGGGTTTAAATTCCCCGTCGCGGTCCCACCATCGCTCGGCAATGGCTTCAAACTTTGCAATTTCTGCACTATCTACATTCTGATGTTCGGTCATAAAAAACTTCCTCGTCAATCTGAGGCCATTATATAGGGTGAAATTGATAAACCGCAAAGATTTAGCGCCTGTAAATTTAAATTAATTGTGGTAGCATGACTTGGTAATAATAACTAATATCCTCGCAAGCGCCCATATGCGGCACTTTGTGGGGAAATACTGAAGGAATGTGATATCAAATGACTGATTTCGCCAACGAAATTCTGCCAGTCAATATTGAAGACGAGTTAAAAAACTCCTACTTAGACTACGCGATGAGCGTAATCGTAGGACGAGCACTACCAGACGTACGTGATGGTTTAAAACCTGTTCACCGCCGCGTTTTGTTTGCTATGAACGAGCTTAATAATGATTGGAATAAGCCTTACAAAAAATCAGCCCGTGTGGTTGGTGACGTAATTGGTAAATACCATCCCCATGGCGATAGTGCAGTGTACGACACCATTGTACGTATGGCTCAGCCTTTCTCTTTACGTTACATGTTAGTTGACGGTCAAGGTAACTTCGGTTCAGTTGACGGTGACTCTGCAGCAGCAATGCGTTATACCGAAGTCCGTATGGCGAAAATGTCTCATGAGCTATTAGCAGATCTTGAGAAAGAGACGGTTGATTTTGTGCCTAACTACGATGGTACAGAACAAATTCCTGACGTATTACCAACTAAAGTACCTAACTTATTAGTGAACGGTTCTTCGGGTATTGCGGTAGGTATGGCAACCAACATTCCTCCTCATAACTTGACTGAAGTTGTGAATGGTTGTTTAGCACTTATTCAAAACCCAGATCTAACCATTCATGAATTAATGGATTATATTCCGGGCCCTGATTTTCCAACTGCGGCAATTATCAACGGTAAAAAAGGCATCGAACAAGCCTATTTAACAGGCCGTGGTAAAGTGTACATGCGTGCTCGCGCAGAAATTGAAGTCGACGAAAAGACCCATCGTGAGACGATTATCGTTCACGAAATCCCTTATCAAGTCAATAAAGCCCGCTTAATCGAAAAGATTGCTGAGCTTGTTAAAGATAAGAAGATTGAAGGTATTAGCGCATTACGTGATGAATCAGATAAAGACGGTATGCGTATCGTTATCGAGATCAAACGTGGTGACGTAGGCGAAGTGATCTTAAACAACCTATATGCACAAACTCAGTTACAAACTGTGTTTGGTATGAACATGGTTGCGTTAATTAATAATCATCCTAAGTGTTTCAACTTAAAAGAAATGCTTGAAGAGTTTATTATTCACCGCCGTGAAGTGGTAACCCGTCGTACGGTATTTGATTTACGCAAAGCCCGTGACCGCGCACACATGCTTGAAGGTTTAGCAATTGCACTTGCTAACATCGACCCAATTATCGAGCTTATTCGTAACTCACCAACACCTGCTGAAGCTAAAGTAGCACTAGCAAGTCGTCCGTGGGAATTAGGTAATGTGAAAGCCATGCTTGAAAAAGCAGGTGAAGCAAACGTTGCACGTCCTGACTGGTTAGCCGATGATTTAGGTATCCGTGATGGTCAGTATTATATTTCTGAGCAACAAGCTCAAGCGATCCTTGACTTACGTCTACATAAGTTAACCGGTCTTGAGCATGAAAAAATTCTAAGCGAATACCAAACGTTATTAGATTTAATTGCCGAGCTTTTATATATTCTTGCTAATCCTGAGCGTTTAATGGAAGTTATCCGCGACGAGCTAGTCGAAATTAAAGAGCAATACGGTGATGAACGTCGTACTGAAATCAACGCCGCGGCTCATGATATTAGTCTTGAAGACTTGATCACAGAAGAAGACGTTGTAGTAACGCTTTCTCATGAAGGTTATGTGAAGTATCAGCCATTGTCTGATTACGAAGCACAGCGTCGTGGTGGTAAAGGTAAATCAGCAACCAAGATGAAAGATGAAGATTTCATCGAACGTCTATTGGTTGCTAATACGCACGATACAATCTTGTGTTTCTCAACGGCTGGTCGTTTATATTGGCTTAAAGTGTATCAATTACCACTGGCAAGTCGTGCAGCGCGCGGCAAACCAATTGTTAACTTGTTACCACTTGAAGCTGACGAACGTATTACTGCAATCTTGCCAGTACGTGAATATGAAGAAAACAAATACATCTTTATGGCTACGGCATTCGGTACCGTGAAGAAAACACCATTGACTGCGTATAGTCGTCAACGTGCTAGTGGTATTATTGCCGTTAACTTAAATGACGGTGATAGCCTAATTGGTGTTGATATCACTGATGGTAGCAACGAAATCATGCTCTTCACTGATGCTGGTAAAGTTGTTCGCTTTAAAGAAGCGGAAGAGTCACCTGTTTTAGATGAAAATGGCAACCCAGTACTTGATGAAAACGGTAATCCTGAAATCAAGTTCAAAGGTGTACGTCAAATGGGTCGTACTGCAACCGGTGTTCGCGGTATTAAGATGCCTGAAGGTCAACGAGTTGTATCGTTAATTGTACCTAAGACAGATGGTGCTATCTTAACTGTGACTGAAAACGGTTACGGTAAACGTACGTTGCTTGAAGACTACCCAGCGAAGAGCCGTGCGACTCAAGGTGTGGTATCAATCAAAGTGTCAGAACGTAACGGCGCAGTGGTTGGTGCAGTACAAGTTGATGAAAACGACGAAATCATGATTATTTCTAATCGTGGTACGCTTGTTCGAACGCGAGTTAAAGAAGTTTCTACTGTTGGGCGTAATACCCAAGGTGTTATTTTGATAAGAACTATTGACGAAGAGCAAGTAGTTGGTTTACAACGTATCGAAGAAATTGAAATCGATGAGCTTGAGGCTATTATCGAAGGCGAAAGCGTCGAAGTAGTCGAAACGGTTAATGATGAAACTGGTGATAATCCACCGGTTGAATAAACCAATATAAAGCGGCTTCGGCCGCTTTTTTTATACATAATTAAAAAGCAAAGTAATTACTGGAATGAGGAAAGGTAATGAGTAAATATAATTTTTGTGCAGGGCCTGCAATGTTGCCGCCAGCTGTAATGGAAAAGGCACAAAAAGAGTTTGTTGATTGGCAAGATTTAGGTGTCTCGGTGATGGAAATTAGTCACCGTAGTAAAGAGTTTTTAGCGCTCACCGCGAAGTGTGAAGCAAGCTTACGTCGACTAATGAATATTAGCGATGAATTTGAAGTGCTGTTTATGCACGGTGGCGGTCGTGGTCAGTTTGCTGCGGTGCCACTGAATTTACATGTTGATGGTAAAGCCGCTGTTTATTGTGAAAACGGTGTGTGGTCTAAAGGTGCAGTTGACGAAGCGGTAAAATTCACCACAGTCACTGAGCTTGATGTACGTAATGACACAAACGAGCAATTTTCTATCAAACCGGTCAGCGAATGGCAATTTCCAGCAGATCCGTCATACATCCATTATTGCCCAAATGAAACCATTGATGGCATAGAAGTATTTGATGTACCAAATCACCCAACAGCACCGATCGTTGCTGATATGTCATCTACAATTTTATCGCGTGAATTTGATGTTGATCAGTTTGATTTAATTTATGCCGGTGCGCAAAAAAACATTGGCCCATCAGGCCTTGCCATTGTGATCATTCGTAAAACCTTGCTTGAACGTGAAGGGGTCGCAAAACCAGGCATATTCGATTACGCACTCGAAGTAAAACAAGGCAGCATGTATAACACGCCACCGACATTTGCTTGGTATTTAGCGGCAGAAGTATTTGACTGGCTTGAGCAAAATGGTGGCGTAAAAGCCATGGAGCAGCAAAATATTGCTAAAGCAGAACTGCTTTACGGCTTTATTGATGAATCACCATTTTATAATAATAAAGTGGCAAAGCACTGTCGTTCACGTATGAATGTACCCTTTTGGCTAAACGATGAAAGCTTAAATGCAGCATTTTTAGCACAAGCAAAAGAAGCGGGTTTACTGGCACTTGAAGGGCATCGTATTGTTGGTGGTATGCGTGCGAGTATTTATAACGCCATGCCACTTGCTGGCGTACAAGCGTTAGTTGACTTTATGGCACAATTTGCCAAGGAGCACAGCTAATGGAACAGTTACGTTTAGAGCCGATTAGTAAGGTAAATGGCAGCGTTACGTTACCGGGATCAAAAAGTCTTTCTAACCGCATTTTACTATTAGCAGCCCTTGCTAAAGGGACTACTGTGGTCGAAAACCTACTCGATAGCGATGATATTCGCCACATGTTAGGTGCGCTTAAACAGTTAGGCGTACAGGTAAGTTTAAATGACGATAAAACGGTAGCCACAGTACAAGGCGTAGGCGGGCAGTTATTAACGCCATCAGAGCCGTTATTTTTAGGTAATGCAGGCACAGCTTATAGGCCACTTACTGCGGTACTTGCCGCCGTTAAAGGTGACTATGAATTAGTTGGTGAGCCACGTATGGAAGAGCGCCCAATTGGTCATCTAGTGGATGCTCTGCAAGCGCTAGGTGGTGACGTTCGTTATTTAAAAAATAAAGATTATCCGCCACTTAAAATTGTTGGCGGGCAAATAAACGGCGGCAACGTTGAAATTGATGGCAGTATCTCGAGCCAATTTTTAACAGCATTATTAATGGCTGCGCCGTTATTTAATGGCGATACCAACATCACCATTAAAGGCACTTTAGTTTCAAAGCCTTACATTGATATAACGCTAGATGTCATGGCCCGATTTGGTATCTCTGTCACACACGATGACTATAAAACCTTTACCGTGAAAGGTGCCCAGCAATACCAAGCTGTTGAGCGTATTATGGTTGAAGGGGATGCGTCATCGGCTTCTTATTTTGTTGCAGCTGCTGCAATTGCCGGCGGTGAAATAGAAATAAAAGGCGTTGGTGCAAAATCAGTCCAAGGTGATATCGGGTTTGCCAAAGTCATGGAGCAGGTCGGTGCTAAGATTGATTGGTATGACGAGCGCTTAGTGGTACGTAAAGGCCAATTGAAAGGCGTTGATATCGACGCAAACGCCATTCCTGATGCGGCAATGACCCTTGCAACTGTGGCGTTATTCGCCGATGGGCCAACGGCTATTCGCAATATTTACAATTGGCGCGTAAAAGAAACTGATCGCTTACATGCTATGGCCACCGAGCTTCGTAAAGTGGGCGCTGAGGTTGTAGAAGGTGAAGATTTCATCGAAATAACACCACCAAAACAGTTTAATGATGTGGCAATTGATACTTATGACGACCACCGCATCGCCATGTGTTTTGCCATGGTTGCAGTGGGCGGTAAGCCTATTACCATTAACGATCCTAAGTGTACATATAAAACATTTCCAACGTTTTTCAATGTACTAGCATCGGTTAGCCAATGAGCAACAGGGACTGAAATATAAAAAGTTACATACAAAAAGCGGATCTATTGCAATAAGTAACGTATAATGTCGCAGTTTAATTTTGGTGTGCATTGCAGGAGGTTTAAATGCAGGCGTTATTAATGCCGGTGATCACCGTTGATGGCCCAAGTGGTTCAGGTAAAGGAACTGTTTGTCGCTTGTTAGCCGAGAAATTGGGATGGGATGTACTGGACAGTGGCGCAATTTATCGCGTATTAGCACTGGCAGCATTGCACCATCAAATTGCACTAGACAACGAAGAGGCACTCGTGCCTTTAGCTGCGAACTTAGATGTGCAATTTTTAGTAGATAGTCAAACAAACGCTGGTAAAGTTATTCTTGAAGGCGAAGATGTATCAACAACAATTCGCAATGAAGAAGTAGGGGCCGCCGCGTCGAAAGTAGCAGCCTTACCACGTGTTAGAGAAGCATTATTACGTCGCCAACGTGCATTTCGTACTGAAAATGGCTTAATCGCCGATGGCCGTGATATGGGCACTGTGGTATTCCCAGATGCACCATTAAAAATTTATTTGACCGCCAGCGCAGATGAACGTGCGCGTAGACGATTTGTTGAGTTGAATGAACGCGGTCTTGATGTTACACTAAGTGGTCTATTAGAAGATATTCAAGCACGTGATGAGCGCGATATGAATCGTGCCGTTGCTCCGCTTGTACCAGCTGATGATGCCATTGAGCTCGATACTAGTGAGCTTAATGCGCAGCAAGTGTTTGATAAGGTTATGACTTTATTAGATGCCGCGATTGTCGAAGGTAAACTTCCAAAGCGACGATAAACTATTTATGCGCCAGCAGGATGCCAGTGCTATTTTAACAACCCCATGCAGCATGGTTGCTTATTGGTATTAATATATGAGACGTATATTCGTATGTCAGAAAATTTTGCGCAGTTATTTGAAGAAAGCTTAAAGGGTTTTGAAGCAGAGCAAGGCTCTATCGTTAAAGGTACAGTAATCTCAATCGAGAACAACATTGTACTTGTAGATGCTGGTCTTAAATCAGAAAGTGCTATCCCTGCAGAGCAGTTCAAAAATGCTGCTGGTGAACTAGAAGTTGCTGTTGGCGACGAAGTAGATGTTGCACTAGATGCAATCGAAGACGGTTTCGGTGAAACTATCCTTTCTCGTGAGAAAGCGAAGCGTCACGAAGCGTGGATCCGTCTTGAGAAAGCATGTGAAGAGCAAGAGACTGTTACTGGTGTTATCAACGGTAAAGTTAAAGGCGGTTTCACTGTTGAAGTTGATTCAATCCGTGCTTTCCTACCTGGTTCACTTGTTGATGTTCGTCCAGTACGTGACACAACTCACCTTGAAGGCAAAGAGCTTGAATTTAAAGTAATCAAGCTTGATCAAAAACGTAACAACGTTGTTGTTTCACGTCGTGCAGTTATCGAATCAGAGAACTCACAAGAGCGTGAAGAGCTTCTTGCTAACCTTGTTGAAGGTCAAGAAGTTAAAGGTATCGTTAAGAACCTTACTGACTACGGTGCATTCGTTGACCTTGGTGGTGTTGATGGTCTACTACACATTACTGATATGGCGTGGAAGCGTGTTAAGCACCCTTCAGAAATCGTTAATGTTGGCGACGAAATCGCAGTTAAAGTTCTTAAATTCGACAAAGATAAAACTCGTGTATCTCTAGGCCTTAAACAGCTTGGCGAAGATCCATGGGCAGCTATCGCTGGTCGTTACCCAGAAGGTTCTAAACTTTCTGGTCGTGTAACTAACCTTACTGATTACGGTTGCTTCGTAGAAATCGAAGAAGGCGTTGAAGGTCTAGTACACGTTTCTGAAATGGATTGGACTAACAAGAACATCCACCCTTCTAAAGTTGTTAGCTTAGGCGACACTGTTGAAGTTATGGTTCTTGAAATCGACGAAGAACGTCGTCGTATTTCTCTAGGTCTTAAGCAATGTATTGCTAATCCTTGGCAAGAATTTGCTCGTCTACAAAACAAAGGCGACCAAGTTACTGGTAAGATCAAATCAATCACTGACTTCGGTATCTTTATCGGTCTTGACGGTGGTATTGACGGTCTTGTACACCTTTCAGACATTTCTTGGAATACACCTGGCGAAGACGCTGTACGTGAATTCAAGAAAGGCGACGAAATCACTGCTATCGTATTGCAAGTTGACCCAGAGCGTGAACGTATCTCTCTAGGTGTTAAGCAAATCGAAGCTGACCCATTCAATAACTACCTTGATGCAAACAAAAAAGGTGCTATTGTTAAAGGTAAAGTGACTGAAGTTGATGCGAAAGGCGCAACTGTTGAACTTATCGAAGGCGTTGAAGGTTACATCCGTGTAGCTGATATCGCTCAAGAGCGCGTTGAAGATGCAACTACTGTTGTTTCTGTAGGCGACGAGATTGAAGTGAAATATGTTGGTGTTGATCGTAAGAACCGCACTTTAAGCCTTTCTGTTAAAGCTCTTTTCGAAGCAGAAGAGAAAGAAGTACTAGAAAAGCTTAAGAAAGAAGAGCCAGTGTTCGAAAACGCAATGGCAGCTGCATTCGCAAATGCACAAAAAGACTAATTAATCAGTCTTAATTGGAAGGGCAGTGTTGCCCTTCCTTTATCTCTTTTTAAGGAAACGTTATGACTAAGTCAGAATTGATAGAACAATTAGCCGAGCAACACGCACATGTACCTGTGAAAGATGTTGAAAATGCTGTTAAAGAAATTCTTGAACAAATGGCCGGCTCATTATCAAGCTCAGATCGCATTGAGATCCGTGGCTTTGGTAGTTTCTCACTACACTTTCGCTCACCACGCACAGGTCGTAATCCTAAGACTGGCGACACAGTTGAGCTTGAAGGTAAGCACGTACCACATTTTAAACCAGGCAAAGAGTTACGAGATCGCGTAAACGCGAGCATTGCCTAGTTATTTAGTTGGAGTAGTTACTTGTTTAGGGTATTAAAAATTATCCTGGTAGCAATATGCTTAATTTTTGCATTTGTACTTGGTTCGCAAAATCCACAGTTAGTGCAAATAAATTATATTATTGCCAGCAATACTTTACCCCTCGCAATGATAATAAGTATCTGCTTTGCTTTAGGTGTCGCAATTGGTTGTTTTATTAGCTTTAAATTGTTTTCGCAATTGAAGTGGCAAAACTATCGGTTGAAGAAAAAGTTAGCGCCTGAAAAAGATAATAATAAGCTTGTTGCTAATAAAGACACCTAACTATGATTGAGCTTTTGTTTTTACTTTTACCTGTTGCGGCTGGTTATGGCTGGATCATGGGTAAAAATAGCGCTAAAAACCAAGCTCATCAACTTAATCGTCAGATCACTTCTGAATACAGTAAAGGCTTAAAGTTTTTACTTGATAGAGAAGAAGACCAAGGCCTTGAACACCTTATTAATTTGCTTGAAGTTGCAGCAGATTCTGTCGAGCATTATTCTACACTCGCAACGATGTTTCGCCGCCGCGGTGAATTAGATCGCGCAATAAAAATCCACGAATTACTCCTTAAACACCCAAGCCTTAATGAGCAACAAGCTGCGACTAGCCGCCTTGAACTTGCTGAAGATTATATTATGGCTGGGCTACTTGATGGCGCAGAAGAACATCTTGTTTGGTTAGTTAAAGCAAATCATAGTGATGCATTAGAGCCGATACTTAATCTATATTCACAAACGCGTGAATGGGAAAAAGGTATCAATATGTTTGAAGCACACAGCGATTTATTTTCTAAACCGCAACACTTCAAAGCCATAGCTAACTTTTATTGTGAAGCGGCATTAATCGAAAATGATCCGCAAATTATGCGCAAAGCTATTAGCCTCAATCAAAAAGCAATTAGACCCTTATATGAGCTTGGAAAATCAGCATTTGCAAAAGAAGATTATGTAAAAGCGATTTATTATTGGCGAGAGCTGATCTGCAACTTCACTTTTTTTGCGCCATTATTTATTGACGATCTAGCTCATAGTTACGAGCAATTAAATTTAACTCACCAATTTCATGAATTACTGCTGCAATTGCTTGATAAAGGCGGTGTACTAATAAAAATAAAACACTGTAAAGCATTACTTGAGCAAGGGCACACCGAACAAGCAATCAAATTTTTAACTGATAGTTTAAAACGCCAGCCGACTATTCGCGGCTTTAGTTTTTTATTACAGCTATTAGCAAAACAAAATAATGATATTAAAGAAGTGTTAGATCAAATAGATAAATTGGTAACCTCTTATATTGCAACAAAGCCAGATTTTCAGTGCCAACACTGTGGTTTTACTAGCCATACCATTTATTGGGTTTGCCCGTCGTGTAAACATTGGGAAACCATAGTCCCAAGCCGTGGCTTAGACGGTTTTTAATTTTACTTATATTCAATTCGTTTTAGGAAAGTTATGTCTCTCGAACAATCAAAAAAAGTTCTTATAGCCCTTGATTATGATGATCAGCAAACAGCATTAAATTTTGTTAAACAACTTTCTCCTGATACTTGCCGTTTAAAAGTAGGTAAAGAAATGTTTACCTACTTTGGCCCTGCGTTTGTTAAAGAGCTGATTGATTTAGGCTTTGACGTATTCTTAGATCTTAAATTTCATGATATTCCAAATACGGTTGCCAAAGCGGTTACCGCAGCTGCCAAAATGGGTGTTTGGATGGTTAATGTTCATGCCAGTGGCGGTGTTGAAATGATGACCAAAGCCAAACAGGCACTTGAGCAATTTGGTGATAAAGCGCCATTACTAATTGCAGTCACTGTACTTACGAGTATGGATGCCGCAGAGCTAACTCGTTTAGGGGTTGATAAAACCCCAGAGCAGCAGGTTATTTATTTAGCAAAACTTGCCAAAGAGTCAGGCCTTGACGGGGTAGTGTGCTCAGCGCAAGAAGCGAAAAAATTAAAAGCGGAACTTGGCGCAGGCTTTAAACTAGTGACGCCAGGTATTCGCCCTGCGGGAAGTGATGCAGGCGATCAAAAACGTATTATGACACCAAAGCAAGCGATTGATGATGGCAGTGACTATTTAGTTATTGGCCGCCCAATTACCCAATCAGCAGACCCAGTTGCGGTTCTTAAAGAAATTAATGACTCGATAAAATAAACAAGCGTTATTTTTAACTATTACTAATACAAAGAGCAAAGTATTTACTTTGCTCTTTTTGTTTCTGGGTATACAAACTTAATAAGTTGGCGATGAATAGGCTAGAATTTGGAATTTGGCAGTTGCAGATGGTCGGCAAGAGCCTGTAGAACAACTTGATTTTAATTTATTTTTATTGGTGGTTTAACCATGCCAATACTAAGCGCTAAGTTTCCCCTCATTTACTTCTCATTCCCTTCTCTTTGTGCAAAAAAACTTAGTAAATTATTCACAAAGAGGTTAAGAGGCGCTGCGCTTAAGAGTAATACAGATTCCAGACCCAAAGTATTTGCGCGCCTAAGGACACTATTACCTAATAGCCAACGCCTATCAGCTAACGGTGGATTTAGATCATCGGATCCGCCATAGGATAAGAATGTGCTACTGGTGACAATGGCGCTATTTATAAGGTACAGCAAGCACTAAAGTACGCAGTTTAATGAAACAGTGTGTAAGTGAACGACTGGCCATAGTATGTGGTATCACCAGTACCAAAAGTAGGCGCTTGGAAGCGAAGGCCCTTGTAGAAGCTCAAAAACAAAAGGAGTTAACATTGCGCTAGGCAATGACTATTTAGCGTCACAAGGTTTAGCGTCATTGAAAGATATTTGGATCAATATTCACTACGGGAGATGAACCGCCCACTGCACTTACTATTGATAAAAAGTGCATGATGGGTGGCTGGTGGAGACCTCTGATTATGTGCGTATTTTATTGACTTCGGTATCATCAATTACAATACCGTTATTAATATAATATTTCACCTGTTTAAAAATATCGCTATCGTTGGTGAAGTTTAAACTATATATTGGCTTTCCGATTGATGATGCATGATCAATTTCCAATGATATCCAAGGTGATGAAAATGAACTGTCAGCATTCACGGAATTTTTTGTTTGCAGAAAAACAATACACCTTGATTGTGCAATTCGTTTTTTTAAAACTATTTTGGTGTAATCACTTACTAGATTTCGCTTCAAAAAATCATTATCGCTCGTCCAGTCGCAGTATACACTTAAACCATGATTATTAAGGCACGACTTCAGCTGTCTTACTAAGTCAGAGTCTTTATAACTATGCGAGATGAAGACATGGAACTTCTTTTTACTTTGTATAGTATTTGACTCTAATCTTTGGTACAAATCTTCTGGAGAAACAATAAATTGATCTGTCTCTGAATTATATGATTTTACTTTACCCTTAAAGTTTTTTCTAAGCCTAACTGAAGCCCCAAGTTTTAAAAGATGCTCAAATGCCATCCTCCTAACCTGGTTGTTTCTTTCACTATCGTTTAGTTTCTGAAAAAATTCTATGACTTTAGAAGTGTGATATTTTTTCAACTCATTAAATATTTCTACTTTTCCTTGAATTGTTATTCCTTTTTTATGGTAAGCAGATAAAAATGCGTCAATATATAGCGGTTCTACTGTCTGTAGATCCTTATTTATAGATAACATTTTATCCTCATGCGCCTTTACTTTATTATTTGCTTTATTTAGCAGTGATTGATATGCCAATTGAGCATTTTTCTCGTTGAATGTTTTCTTATGTTTTGCACGTTGATCAGGTGAAACCATATGCTTAACTTTAAGTAACTTGAAGAAAAAAACATCAGGCTTATCATGATAGTATCTTTTTTTCTTACCAACTTTAGTTAGAAACTTGTCCTGACTTTCATATTTTTCATACCTTTTGTTTAAGCTATCCCACATTAGTGGGAATAATTCTTTAAATAACTTTAACAATAAATACTTATTATATTCAGCAGGTAATGCTTCAGAGATTAAATTCAGAGGTCGTGTAAATGAATTTTGTACTTTCCTCGTCTCTGATTCGTACTTTCGTTTTACAATACCCGCCATAATCAACCAATTGCTATTGTTTTAGTTATATAAATCATAAACACTAATGGAATATAAAAGCCCCAAACTGAAATTGACTTCATTGCATCAATCTGATGTTTTGACATATTCTCCTGTGGCTTGATTGCATATAAATCAGAACTAATTAATGACTTACTATGTAGTTTTTCTACGAATTTATTGTAAGTTTTTATAAAATCCTTTTCTAACGCCAAGTAATATGCATCTAAACAGGCAAATATTACCGTAGGTAATAATGCAATCCATGCATAATCTGGTTTTCCTTTATCCGCAACTATTACAAGCACTGCGGAAACCAAGGTAATACACCATGATTTACATGAAGAGCTATTTGATGCCATTCTAAGTATAACATTTTGCAACATTGCTAAATGAGCTTGAACTGAAGGAGATTCTTCAGTCACGCTAATTGGCTGATTTTCTAACATTTTTCACCCTCCTGAATTTGATGTTTGAGAAAAGCACATAACATCTTATCGAACATCATTTTGGTGTTTTATAACACAACAAAACGGCGTTTAATAATGTTATCGGGCAAAATTAGGTTCCTACTCAAAGAAGTAGGAATAAATTTAACTTTTTCTGTGTCCGCTTCACGCTCATAGTTGCCATTGGAGCGTATAAAAACAAAAAAGAGCAAAGCTTTCACTTTACTCTTTTCTATATCATTTTAAATTGACCGCTGACCGCTGACCGCTGACCGCTGACCGCTGACCGCTGACCGCTGACCGCTGACCGCTGACCGCTGACCGCTTACTTAAGCCTAATAGCCTTAGCTTCAATATCAATTAACCCTTGCTTAAACAAACCGCCAATGGCTTTTTTGTAGTTTGCTTTGCTGGTCGAGAACACTTTTTTGATAAGTTCAGGCTCTGATTTATCGCCAATGGCGAGCACGCCACCTTCTTGTTTTAACTTATCCATGATCTTTTCGCCAAGCTCGCTTACTTTAGCCATACCTGGTTTTTCTAGGATAACGTCAATCTTACCGTCTTCACGTACTTTTTGAACATAACCTGTTAAACGTTGGCCTACAAACATGTTTTTAAATACCATGTTATAGAAGATCACCCCAAAGTGAGCTTCTTCAATAATAACTTTGTAACCTATGTCTGTTTTTCCTGCCACAATAAGTTGCACTTCTTGTAGTGGTGCATACGCAGGCTCTGTCTTATTTAGAAAGCGATTAAAGTTATTAGATGCACAAATACGGCCGCTGGCATT
This sequence comes from Pseudoalteromonas sp. KG3, assembly GCF_030436385.1. NCBI lineage: Bacteria > Pseudomonadati > Pseudomonadota > Gammaproteobacteria > Alteromonadales > Pseudoalteromonadaceae > Pseudoalteromonas > Pseudoalteromonas sp. KG3. The sequence goes on along the minus strand of NZ_CP098523.1, from coordinate 607,028 downwards.
ATCTAAATACAAACGCACGAGGTAAGAATAACCTTCCTGCATTCTTGGTTTTTGTTCGTTGAATGGGGCAAGTACGTCTTTTTCAAGACCCCAATCTAAGAAAGCACCAATGCTATTGATTTCTTTAACACGTAGTAGGGCGTATTCACCCACTTGAGCTAACGGCTTTTTCGTTGTCGCAGTGGCGAGATTAGCGTTATCTAAAAAGATAAACACACTAACGCTATCACCTGCCTCAAGTTCATGTTTAATTTCATGACTTGGTAGAAAAACTTCGCCTAGCTCATGACCGTCGAGGTACGCGCCTTCGTTACTTACTTCGTTTACAAATAAGGTTTGGGTAGTTCCGAGGTAACTCATTTTTATTCCTGTTCTGGCTTTTTACGGCGGCGCATCGGCGCATCGCCATCAATGTTTAACGGCGCTTTTATCGGTGCTTGAGGTTGCTTTGGCTTCACTTTACGTTTACTGAGCGATTTAGCTTTAGGCTTGGCTTTATGCTGCGCAGTTGCTTTTATTGCGTCTGGTTTTACTTCTCGCAATCCTTTAAATTTGCCAGTTAAGCCAGCTACTGTATGAAATTCAAGTTCATCATTTAAAAAGGATTTAATCGCTTTATAGCTTGGCCAATCTTTAGGGCCTACTAAAGAAATAGCAGTCCCTTTAAAGCCCGCGCGACCAGTACGACCGATACGGTGCACGTATTCTTCAGCATGTTTTGGTAAATCAAAATTGATCACATGAGTTACGCTTAATAAATCAAGGCCACGGGAAGCAACATCTGTGGTGATTAAAATTTTAAAGTTTTCGCGGCTAAAGGCATCCATAATGTCTAGACGCTTACTTTGCGTTAAATCACCCGCTAGCGCCTGTGCTTTTAAGCCTTTACTAATTAACAGTTCACTTAAACGCGTGGTATCAGAGCGAGTGGCAGTAAAGATAATGCATTGACCTACGTCATGTTGTTTTACAAAGTGCTCGAGCAAGGCTTCTTTATGATCTAAGTGATCTGCTAAATATAAACTTTGCTTAATGTCTGAATGCTGCTCGTTCGCGGCGCTGAGCATAATCTGCTTAGGTTTTTTTAATAAATTGCGAGATAGCGCATCAACTTGAGCATGATCTAGGGTGGCAGAAAATAACAGAGTCTGGCGTAAGCGGTGATCAGCCAACTCATTAATCATTTTAAGTTGTTCGGTAAAACCTAAATCTAAAATACGATCGGCTTCATCAAAAATTAATAGCTCTAAGCCACTTAACTGTAAAGAGCGCTGGGTTAAGTGATCGGCTAAACGCCCTGGTGTGGCAATAACAAAATATGGATCATTACGCAGCGCTTTAATTTGGTCGTTAAAGTTTTCACCACCGAGGATTTTAACGGCTTTGATATTGGTACCGGCAATAAGCAATCTAAGTTGAGTGAAAACTTGGGTAGCAAGCTCTCGCGTTGGAGCAACAATTAATACACGAGGATCACGTTTACTGAGGGCCTTTTGTTTCATTACTCGTTGAACTGCGGGTAATAAAAACGCTAACGTTTTACCTGAGCCGGTTTTAGACTGAGCGAAAATATCGTGGCCTGCAAGGGCAGTAGGCACAGCATGAGCTTGAATATCAGTGGGCTGAGTGATGCCTTGATGCGCAAGCTGTGTTTCAAGGCGAGTATCAATCCCAAGATCAGTAAAGTGCAAAGTGTGTTTCTCCAAATTGAGCAAGTCGTTGGCAATTTGCCAAAAATATTGCACCTATTATAGCGTAGTAGGGTGTTGTGCTAACAGTAAAAACCAATCAATAGCTGCTTTTTTTGCATTTAATTTGAAAAAGCGTAAAATACGTGCCCCAATGCGCCGGATTTACGATTCGGTTTTGAAAAAGCAAAATAGGAATACCCATGACAGCCATTCATAAAGATAATGTCACCAGTGCGCACTTTGTTGTGTGTGCTTTATATAAATTTGTCGCTTTACCTGAGTTTGAAGCACTGCGCCAACCACTACTTGATGTAATGGAAGCCAATGAAGTACGTGGTACTTTGCTGATCGCTGCAGAAGGCATTAACGGCACCGTTGCCGCTAAACGTGAAGGCATTGACAATTTATTAGCGTGGCTTGATAAGCAACCAAACTTAGACAATATCGTTTCTAAAGAATCATACGATGATGAGTGCCCGTTTTACCGTACTAAAGTAAAACTAAAAAAAGAAATTGTCACTATGGGGGTTGAAGGCGTTGACCCGTTAAAAGTGGTTGGCAGCTACGTAAAACCAAAAGATTGGAATGCGCTTATTTCAGATCCTGAGGTTATTTTAGTTGATACCCGTAACGATTATGAAATCGAAATTGGTACTTTTCAAAACGCGGTAGACCCAAATACTAAAACCTTTCGTGAATTCCCGCAGTGGGCGAAAGAGAACCTTGATCCGAGTAAACACAAAAAAGTAGCTATGTTTTGCACCGGTGGTATTCGCTGTGAAAAGTCGACGGCCTATATGAAAGAGCAAGGTTTTGAAGATGTGTACCATCTTGAAGGCGGCATTTTAAAATACTTAGAAGAAGTGCCAAAAGAAGAAACCATGTGGGAAGGTGAGTGCTTTGTATTTGATAACCGCGTAGCGGTAGATCACGATTTACAAAAAGGCTCATACGATCAATGTCATGCGTGTCGTATGCCAATCACTGAAGACGAAAAACTAAAAGCTGAGTACATGGAAGGCGTTTCGTGCCATCACTGTATTGATGATGTGACCGACGAGCAAAGAGAACGATTTGCTGAGCGCCAAAAGCAAATTGAATTAGCTCAAGCTCGCGGTGAAGGCCATATTGGTAACGAAGCACAAGCTGTTTTACAAAAACGCAAAGAAGCCAAAAAAGCACAAAAAGACGCACAGCGTAAAAAGTAATTAGCGTTATTACACTAGTTTTATAAAAAAGCCTCAGCATTGTCTGGGGCTTTTTGTTTTAGGGGGGCAACTTAAGCTGCCGATTTTGTTTTGCCTGATGTTGTTAGTGTATCAAGCGAGGCAATATCTGCAGAGTTAATAACTTTTTGAGTTTCTGACCAATGGAGTAACTCAATTCGGCCATTTTCTTGCTCAACTAACGCAGTGCAATTTTCTATCCAATCACCATCGTTACAATAAACAATGCCATCAACAACTTTTAATTGCGGATGGTGAATATGTCCACAGATTATGCCGTCAACGCCTTGCTTTTTTGCTTCATGAATTGCGGCATTCTCAAATGCTTCTATGGCTTCTCGGGCTTTGTGAACACGCGCTTTGATCCACGATGCTAGCGACCAATAATTTCCGCCATATAAACGCCGTATGCGGTTAGTCCAGCGATTTAAAAAGAGCAACAAGTCATAACCGGCATCACCCGCAATACTTATTAACTTGTTATATCGGGTTGCGGAATCAAAATCATCCCCATGAACGAGCAGAAATCGTTTATTGGCTTTGGTGGTGTGAATAAATTGCTGGTGAACTTCTATGCCAAATAAGCTGTTATTGACGTATTGCCGAAATGTTTCATCATGGTTGCCTGGAATATAAATTACGCGCGTTCCTTGCTCGGCTTTAGCTTGAATACAGGCTAATACTTGATAGTGACTGGCGTGCCAATAGAAGTTTCGCTTCATCGACCATAAATCAATAATATCGCCGACTAAATAGAGGGTTTCACAGTCAATACTATTTAAAAAATCGAGCAGGTAATCAGCTCTACAATCTTTATAACCTAAGTGAACATCTGAAATCCAAACGGCGGGATAGTGCTGTTTTTCGCTACTCGTTGCTTTATTCATGGCATTTACTCGCGGTGTAATAAGGTAAATGCTAAGTAGCTTAGATGACAGTACCAAGACGTTTTCGCTAAACATCTATGACAGAACCTAAAAAACCGCCGAAGCGGTTTTTTAGAGTAACTAAATATGCGTGTCTTTAAGCGTTTAGCAACGCCTTAATAGTCGTGATTGCGCTATCAAGATCAAGCATATGCTTTTCACCAGTACGACGGTTTTTAAGCTCAACTTTGTTTTCGTCAAGGTTGCGCTCGCCAATCACTAAGGTAAATGGCACACCAAGTAATTCCATGTCGTTAAACATCACACCTGGACGCTCTTTACGATCGTCAAATAACACGTCTAAACCAGCAGCTTTCAAACCATCATAAAGGTTATTTGCGATATCAGGGATACGGTGTGACTTATGCATATTCATTGGCACAATAGCGATATCGAATGGTGCAATTGGTTGTGGCCAAATAATGCCGTATTGATCATTATTTTGCTCAATAGCAGCCGCTACAATACGTGATACACCAATACCATAGCAACCCATGGTCATAATTTGGTTTTTGCCTGACTCACTCAGTACACCGGCTTTCATCGCTTCTGAGTATTTAGTACCGAGTTGGAATATATGGCCTACTTCAATACCACGTTTAATTTGTAAGTTACCTTGGCCACATGGGCTAGGATCACCTTCAACAATGTTACGTAAATCGGCAACTTCATAGCCTGTTACGTCGCGATCCCAGTTAATACCACTGTAATGTTCGTTGTCTTTGTTTGCACCTGCTACAAAGTCAGCCATCACGTTAGCAGTTCTATCAACAATTATTGGCATAGTTAAACCAACAGGACCTAATGAACCCGGTTTTGCACCAATAGCAGCAACGATGTCTGCTTCGCTGGCCATTTCAAGTGGTGAGTCAACTAATGGGTGTTTCTCAGCTTTTAATTCGTTTAGTTCGTGATCGCCACGAACAATTAACGCAACTAGGCCTCGTTTACCATTTTCGTCTGGCGTACCGTATACAATCAGGGTTTTTACGCCGCGATGTGGTTTAACACCATAATGCTTTTTAAGCTCTTCGATGGTTTTAGCGTCAGGCGTTGGAAATGCTTTTAATTCTTTTGCAGCAGCAGGGCGCTCTTCGCTAGGCGCTAATGCTTCAGCTTTTTCAATATTTGCTGCGTAATCGCTACCATCACTAAAGGCAATGGCATCTTCACCAGATTCGGCTAAAACGTGGAACTCATGCGATACGCTACCACCAATTGAACCTGTATCAGCAATAACTGGGCGGTAATCCAAGTTTAAACGCTCAAAAATATTGCAGTAAGCTTTGTGCATAACTTGATAGGTTGCGTCTAAACACTCTTCAGTAAGGTGGAATGAGTAGGCATCTTTCATGGTAAATTCGCGTGCACGCATCACACCAAAGCGAGGGCGGCGTTCATCACGTACTTTAGTTTGTACTTGGTACAATGTAAGTGGTAGCTGTTTATAAGAGCTGACTTCTTTACGAACAAAATCGGTGATCACTTCTTCATGGGTTGGACCTAGTGCAAACTCGCGATTGTGACGATCGGTAAAGCGCATTAACTCAGGACCAAATTGTTCCCAACGACCTGATTCTTGCCATAAGTCAGCAGGTTGAATAACAGGCATCAGCATTTCAATTGCGCCTGTTTTATCCATTTCTTCACGAACGATGTTTTCTACTTTTCTTAACACGCGTAAACCAGAGGGCAACCAAGTGTACAAACCTGACGCTACACGACGGATCATACCCGCTCGTAGCATTAATTGATGTGAAACGATTTCAGCATCAGACGGTGTTTCTTTCAGTGTTGCGAGTATATATTGACTGGTACGCATGGTTAATTCCGATAGTTATAAAGTTTTTATTTCGATAGGCGCTAAGTTTAGCAGCGGTTGCTTTTACACTAAAGCGCTAAGTGTGTTTTTCTAGTTTTTTTCTATACTGCTGACGTAGTTATGGTCGTCATTTACCTGCCAACGAATATTAAAATCGTATAATGTCATACCATAACTTTGCTCACCGTGTTGCTGTTTTTTATAAGCAGGGCGTGGATCTTGTTTTAGTACATTACTGATAAAGTCTTGCAGCTCTGGATAGCTATGTTGTTTGGCAATAAAATCCAAGCTCGCTTGGCTAAATTCAACGCTCATATCTGTTTCTGGACGAGTATCGGCAAAGCCCGCACTCGCATCGAGCATCGCATCCGAATAAGGTAAATAAGGCTTAATATCTAAAATGGGTGTGCCGTCGAGTAAATCAATGCCCGCAAGTAGTAAACTTAATTGGCCATTTTTATATTCAATGCCTTCAAGTTTTACTGCGCTCATGCCAATGGCATTTGGCCTAAAAGTCGCACGTGTAGCAAATACCCCTTTTCGTTCGTTGCCCCCGAGACGCGGTGGCCTAACCATTGCTGAGTAGCCTTTATCTGCGGTTTCATGAAAACGAAAAAGTAACCAAATATGGCTGAATTCATCCAAGCCACGTACAAACTCTTCACGATTAAAATCTGCAGTGAATACCAATTTTGCTTTGGCTTGCGGCACTAAGCGAGGTTGACGGGGAATCGCAAACTTTTGTTTATAAGGAGAGTGAATATGGCCGATGGCCGTTAGTTGATAATCGCTCATGGGACTCAAATACAGTGAAAGATGCGATATTCTAACCGTTAACAACAAAAAAGGCAGCTTGAAGCTGCCTTTAACTGTTAAATAACCTGTAACGTAGCAATAAGAAATACCTAGAACATATATTGGAATGATACTGAAGCGACATCCATCTCAGGATCAAAGTCATCTTCTAACTCGTAACGCTCATACTCTAAACGCACCTGCATGTTAGTGGTAAATGCATACTCGATACCTGCACCATAGAATACATCACCGCCACTTTGGTCCGCTGATATCTCGCCAATGGCTGGAAGATCGCTAGATACTTCTGCATCCCATTCAAACCAACCCCCTTTAGCATAAACCGAAAAACTTTCAGTGATAGGGGCAGCTAAACGTGCTGCTAATGACACGCCATCTACTTCTGCGTAGCTGTCAATGTCGCTCACTTCATCAAAGTTTTGATAGGCGAGCTCTAAACTTAGGTACTTATTGAACTGTGTACCAACATAACCCTTGAGCATTTGTGAGTCATCATCGAAATCGATGTCGTCTTCAGAGTCTTCAAACTGGAATGAGTATTGGCCATAACCAATACCTGTGTAAACACGCGGGTAATCCATGTTTGTGGTGTCTGCTTGTGCCGCATTATTAAAACCAAGTAATGCCAGTGAAATTGCAGAAAGTGAAATTGCTTTAATCATTTAATAGCTCCTTTACAAAATAAAAATAACGCAATTTAGCGTTGGTTTAGTTCATTTCACTTTGTATATTGCACTACGCGTGCCAGTTGTGTTTTGTTTGAATAACATACTGTTAGAGCTATTTTTGGTTATTAATTAGTAAGAATGAGCGCTAAACAAACGCTCATTCAGTTTCACCAGAGAAATGATTTCTCAGTGCTATGTAGATTTTACGCAGCGAGCAGTGCGGGGCAGTTACGGCTCTGTTTTATGCAATAGGGTTTCGGTCTCAATAGCAATTTCTTTCATTTTTATTGCGTAGTTTTCGATTTTTTTATCTTCATCGCTTTGTGCTGTGTATGCCGGTACTGCGACAGGGTAGCCAGTTTCATCCATAGCAATAAAGCTGATCACACAATGATTGGTTTCAACAAGGTTGCCGGTTTTTGGGTCGCCACAGCGTACTTGAATAAAAATTTGCATACTGGTTTTACCTGTATGGGCAATTTTTGCTTCAACTTCAACAATTTGACCAACGAGGATAGGGCGCTGAAATTTAACCCCGGCAACAGATACTGTCACGCAGTAATGACCACTCCAACCTGCAGCGCACGCATAGCCTGCTTGGTCAATCCACTTCATGACCACGCCACCATGGACCTTTCCACCAAAATTAACATCGGTGGGCTCAGCTAAAAAACGAAATATAACACTCGACGACGGCATAAACTTACTCATAGTTATTAAACAGTTATTATTGAGCATAGCGCAAAAAAGGGGCCGAAGCCCCCTGCAATTTAGGATTTGTTTAAAATTAAAAGTAATTACATATTCGGGTAATTAGGTCCACCAGCGCCTTCTGGTGTCAGCCAAGTAATATTTTGGCTTGGATCTTTAATATCGCAGGTTTTACAGTGCACACAGTTTTGCGAGTTGATCACAAACTCATCTTTACCTTCAATCTGCTGAACTTCGTACACGCCTGCTGGGCAATAGCGCTGAGCTGGCTCATCAAACTTAACTAAGTTAACTTCAATTGGAATAGCCGCGTTTTTAAGTTTTAAATGGCACGGTTGTGATTCTTCATGATTAGTATTAGATAAAAACACCGATGACAGCTTATCAAAACTTAATTGCCCATCCGCTTTTGGATAACTAAGTTGTGGTGCTTGGTTTTTATCAACCAAGGTTGCATAGTCTGGGGTGTTGTCTTTAAAGGTGAACGGTAATCCACCGCCGAATAAGTTTTGATCTAGCGTATTGTAAGCGCCACCCAAAAATTTACCGAGTTTATGCATTACAGGGCCAAAATTACGCGATTGATGTAATTCTTTATACGCCCATGATTGTTTAAATGCGTCGCTGTAATCAACCAAGTCAGTATGCTGTTGCTCGTTTGCAAGCGCGGTAAAAATAACCTCAGCAGCAACCATACCTGATTTCATCGCCGTGTGATTACCTTTTATTTTGGCAAAGTTCAGTGTGCCCGCATCACAACCTACCAGCAAACCACCCGGAAAGTGCATTTTTGGTAATGAGTGTAAGCCACCTTTAGTTATCGCCCGAGCGCCATAAGCAATCCGTTCGCCACCTTCAAGTATCTCTTTAAAGATAGGGTGATGTTTCATTTGTTGAAACTCATCAAACGGGCTCAAATGTGGGTTACTGTAATTAAGATCAACAATTAAGCCAACCACAACTTGATTGTTGTCGCTGTGATACATAAAGGAGCCACCGTTGGTATCGCCACTTAATGGCCAACCCGTGCCATGCACAACGGTGCCTTGTTTGTGCTTTGCAGGATCAATTTGCCAAATTTCTTTAAAGCCTAAACCATAGTGTTGCACTGATACGTCTTTATCTAATGCAAATTGATTGATTAATTGTTTACCTAAATGGCCACGGCAACCCTCGGCAAATACAGTATATTTAGCTCGCAGCTCCATACCTGGCATAAAACCATCTTTTTCGTTACCGTCGCTATCAAGGCCCATATCACCGGTGATAATGCCTTTTACTGTGTCATCTTCAATAATCAGTGAGTGTGCGCTAAAGCCTGGGAAAATCTCAACCCCGAGATTTTCTGCTTGCTCTGCCAGCCAACGGCACACGTTACCCATAGACACAATATAATTGCCGTCATTGTGGAATGTTTTAGGCGTAGCAAAATGGGGGATAGCCGTTGCTTTATTTTCGTTATTAAACCAATAAATTTCATCATTAGTTACTTTGGTTGTAACGGGGGCCCCTAATTCTTGCCAATTTGGCAGTAACTCATCAAGTGCAGTGGTTTCAAATACTGCGCCAGATAAAATATGAGCGCCAACCTCAGAGCCTTTTTCAACAACACAGATCATGCACTCTTGATCTTTTTGTTGGGCTTGCTGCGCTAATCTTATCGCGGTAGAAAGCCCTGCAGGGCCTGCACCTACGATTACTACATCAAATTCCATGGTTTCGCGTTCGACCATAATAACCTCTTGTGTGTGACGGAGCCGTACCTTTAACCAAGGTAATTTCATACTTGCAAATGAAACGTTACAGGCTTTGAATAGTTTAAGGTTATTTTAGGTTGACGTTTACGTCAACAGGAAGTAGTCTGAATTCATAAAATAAATAGGTTGACGTACACGTTAGCTTGTAGGTTTAAATAATTATGGAGTTCCTATGAAAGTTCTCGTTCCAATAAAAAGAGTCATCGACTACAACGTGAAAGCACGCGTTAAAGCAGATAACAGCGACGTTGATCTAACTAATGTAAAAATGGCACTTAACCCATTTTGTGAAATTGCCATTGAAGAAGCTATTCGCCTAAAAGAAGCGGGCACTGCAACCGAAGTAGTTGCAGTAACCATAGGCGCTAAAGCGTCACAAGAACAATTACGTACCGCACTGGCTCTAGGCGCAGATAAAGCTATTCATATTGAAACTGACGAAAAGCTAGAATCGCTTCACGTTGCAAAGTTACTTGCCAAGATTGTAGAGCAAGAAAGTCCTGAGCTGGTAATTTTAGGTAAACAGTCAATAGATTCTGACAACAACCAAACAGGGCAAATGCTTGCTGCCTTAACGGGTCGCGGCCAAGGTACATTTGCTTCTAAAGTAGATGTTGCAAATGGCACAGTTAATGTGACCCGTGAAGTGGATGGCGGCTTACAAACTGTAGCGTTAAAACTGCCAGCGGTTGTGACAACCGACTTACGTTTAAATGAACCGCGTTATGCGTCATTACCTAATATTATGAAGGCAAAGCGCAAACCGCTTGAAGTAATTGCAGCAGATAGCTTAGGTGTTGATTTAACACCGCGTACTCAACTTGTTGCAGTACACGAGCCAGCTAAACGCAGTGGCGGTATCATTGTAGACGACGTAGCACAGTTAGTTGATTTGTTAAAAACACAAGCGAAGGTGATTTAAATGAAAACATTAGTTATTGCTGATCATGATAATGGCGTTTTAAAGCCAGAAACATCAAAAACGATTAATGCTGCGCTAAAGCTTGGTTTTCCGGTTAATGTGCTTGTTGCTGGCGAAAGTGTGGCGCCACTGAGTGAAGTGATTGCCAGTATCGAAGGTGTTAATAGTGTACTTATCGCAGATAACAGTGAATATGCTCAGCAACTAGCAGAGAACATTGCGGACTTAGTGGTATCACTTGCTGCTGATTACTCACATATCGTTACCAGTGGCACTACGACAGGTAAAAACTTTATGCCACGGGTGGCTGCATTACTCGATGTTGCACAAATTTCAGAAATTATTGAGGTAGTGGATGCTGATACCTTTAAACGGCCAATCTATGCTGGTAATGCAATCGCAACGGTAAAATCACTCGATAGTAAAAAAGTGATCACAGTACGTGCAAGTAGTTTTGATCTGCAAGGTACACAAGCACCTGCTGAATGTGTCACGATTGATGCGGTATTTAGTAGTGAATTAAGCAGTTTTGTGAGTGTTGAGCAAACTGAATCTGAGCGCCCAGAGTTAACCGCTGCGCAAGTGGTGATCTCGGGTGGTCGTGGTATGCAAAACGGTGAGAACTTCTCATTACTGCATGGCATTGCCGATAAACTCGGTGCTGCCATTGGTGCATCACGCGCTGCTGTTGACGCAGGCTTTGTACCAAACGATATGCAAGTGGGTCAAACAGGTAAAATTGTTGCCCCTAACTTATATATTGCCGTAGGTATTAGTGGTGCAATTCAGCATTTAGCGGGCATGAAAGATTCAAAAGTGATTGTTGCAATCAATAAAGATCCCGACGCGCCGATTTTCCAAGTTGCAGACTATGGCCTTGTTGCAGATTTATTTGATGTGCTGCCAGAGCTTGAACAAGCGCTCTAATTTATAACGATTCTGGTTGTTAAAAGCTGTTGTGATTTGCTTGCAGATCACACAGCTTTTTTTCTTTTTATGGCTTTTTTGCACAAAATATCAGCTCACGCTAAGCTATTGCTGCTAAGGACTAGAAATTTACAGCCAAAAAATGAATAATCAGCGGGTTAACTTGTTACCATCATAAATTGGCTCGAGCCTTAAATTTATTCCTAAAACGTTGAGACCCAGTAGTGAAAACCAAAGAGATCCGCAATTTTTATATCAATGAAGAGCAGTCGGTCTATTTGCTTTCTCACCACGATGCTAAAAAACATCGCCAGTGGCTTAATATCTGTATTAAGCAGCTAACTAATTTAGGCTATCGAGACGTTGAAATGATTGGCTCTGGTGCGTTTGGTTTTGTGTTTGCAGGGCTTGATCATCAAAACTTACCCTGGGTATTTAAATTCTCTCGTATCACCCTTGCACAAAGTGTGCGTGACCGCCTTGAAGATGAAGCATTTATGCTCTCCCAAGTTGATAATCCATTAGTGCCGAAGTTTTATGCGTTTGAGCGGATAAAAAAACAGGGCATTTTAATGATGGCCCGTGCAATGGGTGAAGACTTAGAAAAAATATCGCTCAAAAAAGGCCGATTCAGCGCCGCGACAATCACCGATCTTGCGTTAAAACTCCGTAATGTACTGATTGATTTGCGAAATCATAAAAACGGGTTAAGCCCACAGCCGATTGTGCACGGCGATATTAAACCCTCAAATTTAGTGTGGGATGAAACAGCCAGCGCATTATCGCTGGTGGATTGGGGAAGCTCTGTTTATGCGCAAATGGACAGTGATGCAAACCCAATAGCCAGTAATATAATGGATTTAATGTCCGGTGATTTAAGTACCACCAATGCCCGTATGGGAGATGTGTACTTTATAGGTGACGAGCAAATGTCGGGAGCTAAGTCATCCCCTCGTTTTGATGAGCAAGGAGTGGCATCGACTCTTTATGCGCTTGCCTCCGCGCAATCGTGTCGTTTTGGTGCACAAGTGATCCCCGCAAGCTCACTGGGTTTACCGATGGAACTAGCAAAAGTAATTGACGGCATGTTGTCAAAAGACAAAACCGTCCGTGATGGCGCAGGTGATTACTTTATGCGTAATATGCCAAGTATGGCAAAAGCCTATTTACCGGATCTCAATTTGGCGGAAGATGATAGGGCGCAGATCCCATTTTGGTTTGGTAACGCTGATGAACTTCCTGATACTGTGGTATATAGCTCGCGAAAACAGTTTTTACGTCAAGCCGATCACAATCAGCAATTACTTGATGTAAATGATGCGCAACTTGACCGTTATTATAAAGAATTTTTGTTTGATACCGGTGATACCGAAAAAGCATTTTTAGCTTCAATTAGCCGCTTAGCAAAATACCCCGCAGTGGGGGGCTTAAGTTTTCATTGGAAAGAAGACTCACTGTTTATTGAATCTTCCTTGATAATGCATGACGAAAGTTTAGGCGCTGCGTTTACCCAAGCGATTAATAACACAGTGATGTTGGCTCAAGGGATCAGCCAAAAAGGACTGTTTAAATGTTGCCTATTTGATGCCCGTAAAACGATTCAACTAGAGCGTGATGGCACGGGGGCATTTAAATTTGAACAACTCCCAGAGCTTGATTACGAAGTAATGAACTTAGCCAGCTCAGATGTTACGCGCCCGCATTCATACTTTGAAGATGGTAAAGATCCCGATGAGCAATTACAGCTACCGAAAAAAGTGATCAAGTGTGTATTTGAACTAAACCAAATTCATCATACTGGCTGTATTATTTTTGAAGCCCTGCCGGATAGAATGAAAATTCACCATTACTATCGGCTACTAGATGCCAGTAAAGAAGTTGAATTTAAACGTCTGCTCAATAAACTCATGCAATATGCTGTCAGTATTACCGATGTGGGCGTTGCCGGGTTTATGAAATTACCCTACAAAAACACCCGTGAATTTGGTTTATGTGACCAGCAACCTGAATTATTCTTCCCGAAAGATCCAAAGCGTTATGACGCTTAACGAATAAAGCATTAAAGATAGGAGCAGCAATGGCAAAAAATAAGCCTGAGATCACTTTACAAAGTTATGGTATTTATAGTCATTGGGACTCATCGTCAAAAGAGTTACCACAAATTCAATCGTTTACTAATAAAGTACCCGCTAAACTCGATATTGAATTTGGCTTAATCGTCAATATTAAAAAAGCCAAAGGCGAAAAGCTCCATTACTGTATTTATCACCCTAATATTCCAGATGCCGATGGCGAGGTAATGCCACCCTTTGATGGCTTTGAATACGTTAAAGACAACGACTGGCACTTTTACTTAGGTGATACCTTATGGGCACCCATCAGCAATAAAACCGGCGATTGGCGCATGACCATAGAGCTAAACGGTAAATTGATCGCCGATAAAACATTTACTGTGTTTGAACAAGAAGCAATGTCAGAAATAGAATTTTGCAAAAGCGCGGGTATTGATACTTATTGTATATTTGCGCCATGATGCGCAACACGCTATATCTCCGTATGGTTAAAACATTTAAGCACATAGATCTTAAAAAGTTTTTTGAGACTGGCAGTAAAGCTGGCATTCAAGCGAAGCATGATCGCAAATTAAGAATACAGTTATCTGCTATCGATACTGCAACCATTATTGATGATATTGATTTACCTGGTTTTAAGCTTCATTTGCTTAAGGGTGATAGAGAAGGGATTTGGTCAATTACAGTAAATGGGAACTGGCGAGTTACTTTCGAATTTGTCGATGGTAATGCATACATTTTAAATTACGAGGATTACCATTAATGGCTATGTACAATCCCCCACACCCAGGTGAGTTTATCCATGACGTTTATATGGAACCATTTGGTTATAGTTGCCGCTTTGTTGCTAAACAACTCGATGTTGCTGCTTCAACATTAAATAGAGTGATAAAAGGAAAGGGCGCAATCTCTCCTGAGATGGCATTGCGACTTTCAAAATCACTAGGGCGTACACCGGAAAGTTGGCTAACAATGCAAGATAATTACGATTTATGGCAAGCAAAGCAAAACGTAAATCTAACGAAGGTTCACACCATCAACTTTGCTTTGTCGTAGTGAAGATAATCGGGTAGCAAGGAAGTATCTAGCTTCTTTACTACCCATTATACGCTTAATTATAAGTACAATGTGTCGAATTTAATTAACCCACCAGATTATATATTTTACTTGGCCAAGAGTTCTTTTCGAATGATCTCTGCACCTGCGGTTAACGCGTTCAGCTTGCCTCTTGCAACTGCGCGAGGAAGTGGTGCCATACCACAGTTAGTACAAGGGTAGAGTTTATCGGCATCTACAAATTGCAGTGCTTTACGTAGCGTGTTGGCGACTTCTTCTGGCGTTTCTATGCTGTTGGTTGCAACGTCAATGGCACCTACCATCACTTTTTTACCGCGAATAAGCTCAAGTAATTCCATTGGCACATGCGAGTTATGGCACTCTAATGAGATTATATCGATATTAGATTGCTGCAGTTTAGGAAACGCTTGTTCGTACTGGCGCCATTCTGAGCCTAAGGTTTTTTTCCAATCAGTATTAGCTTTGATACCGTAACCGTAACAAATATGCACGGCTGTTTCGCATTTAAGACCCTCAATGGCTCGCTCTAAACAAGCAATACCCCAATCATTTACTTCATCAAAAAACACATTAAAAGCAGGCTCATCAAATTGGATGATATCAACACCGGCCGCTTCTAACTCTTTGGCTTCTTGATTAAGAATTTTGGCAAATTCCCACGCAAGCTTTTCACGGCTTTTATAATGGTCATCATAAAGCGTATCAATCATGGTCATAGGGCCTGGCAGTGCCCATTTTATTGGCTGTTTAGTTTGGCTGCGTAAAAACTTTGCATCATCGATAAAAACGGGCTTTATACGACTAACAGGGCCAACCACTGTAGGCACACTGGCATCATAGCGATCACGAATTCTCACTGTTTTGCGGTTTTCAAAATCTACGCCATTAAGGTGCTCAATAAAGGTGGTGACAAAGTGTTGGCGGGTTTGCTCACCATCACTAACAATATCAATACCTACGTGTTGTTGCTCTTGTAAAGAGATGCGCAGCGCATCGTGTTTGCCGTCGATTAATTGATCACCTTGTAGCTTCCAAGGTGACCAAAGTGTCTCTGGCTCTGCAAGCCATGTTGGTTTTGGCAAACTGCCCGCAGTTGAAGTCGGTAATAGGGTTTTGTTAATACTAGTTTTCATAATAAGTAATGCCGTCTCTATAATTTAATTTTGGTAGCGATTAAGCAATACGCTTAGGCGTAGCTTGCAGAGAATTGCTCAAGTACCGTTTGATATGGCTTGATAAAGTGTTGCTCTGCAAATTTGCCTTGCTGATTTGCTAATTGGCTTCGCTCTTCACGGTCATAGACAATTTGCGTTAATGAGTGATCCAAGTTCTTTAGGTTTGGCTGATAGCATTTGCCAGCAACCGCATTGGCATTATAAATTTCTGGACGATAGATTTTTTGAAACGTTTCCATCGTACTTATCGTGCTGACTAACTCAAGATGAGTGTAATCATTCAATAAATCGCCAACAAAATAAAATGCAAGCGGTGCAACGCTGTTTGCAGGCATAAAATAGCGAACCTGTAAGCCCATCTTTTTAAAGTACTGTTCAGTTAAAGAGCTTTCATTGGGCTGATATTCAACGCCTAATGCCGGGTGATGATTCTCAGTGCGCTGATAAGTTTTGTTATCTGACACACTTAGGCATATAACAGGCGGCTTGTTAAAGTGCTGCTTATATACATCAGAGTTAATAAAGTATTTAAATAGTTTGCCGTGCAACTCACCAAAATTATCAGGGATACTAAAGCTTGATTTCCCTTTATTATGCGCTTGCAGCAAGATACTAAAATCGTAATCACGCACGTAAGATGAAAAGTTATTACCAACAATTCCTTCAATGCGTTTATTTGTTTGATGATCAATGATATTGGTTTTTAATACTTCAATCGATGGGAAGCTGTCACCACTTCCTGCAATATCCATATCCACAGATACAATTTCAAGCTCAACAGAATAACGGTCGCCTTTAGGGTTATCCCAATGGGCTAGGGCATTAAAGCGATTATCAATCATCTTTAAAGCATTGCGTAAGTTAGCTTGACGATAGCTGCCTCTTGCAAGGTTCGCAAAGTTAGTTGTGATACGGGTACTTTGTGCTGGATGATAATTTTCATCAAGACAAATGCTCTTAATAGTAAATTTAAAGTGTGTATTCATGGTGATCAGGTATCCATATTTGATTTAAAACGTGAGCCTTGCTCAATGTTAGAATTCTTAAGTTGCTCAGCTAATTATTAGCAACTCACTACACAGCTAAGAGATTTCTGCCTAGAGGCGTAATAACAATCTGTATAACGTGTAAGCGTTTAGATATTTATACGTGGATCAGTACATGAAGAAAAACGGTTTAATTTCACCTAAAACATGAACCACATTCATGGTTACTAAAGTTACCTGTACCTGATTATAAATAGTGCGCAATTTTGGCTTAAAACATAAAAATTTAACCTTTTAACTCAAGCCATCTAGCCATCCAGATGTGCGTGTTGTATTTTTTTCATCTAAAACATGAGGATTATTCAGGGCTTATTGCAGGCAATAATATAAAGTGCCGTTAGTTATATTGATATACTCGCTATTGCTATAGTGAGTTAAGAGCATGCTGTTGTAACGCATAGCTAATGGCGTGCTGAGAAGTAAATTTATGAAAGCTCACTTGCAGCCTTAATAACTGCATTCATCTAGGATGATTGCCCCAATAATAAAGAGACGAACGGAATGAATGAATTACTGGTGTTAGTTGTGTACTGTGCATTATTAGGCAGTGGCGTGGGGTTTTTAGCGGGTTTACTAGGCATTGGCGGCGGGTTGGTCATTGTGCCAGTGTTGAGTATTATTTTACTGCATTTTAATGTCTTACCAGAAGAGCACGTGGTTATAGTTGCAATTGCAACCTCATTAGCATCAATATTATTCACCTCAACGTCTTCAGCTATTGCTCATCATAAAAATGGCAATGTACCTTGGGAGTTAGCGCCGTGGGTAATGACGGGTGTTGCACTTGGCGCGCTGATAAGCGGGTTTTTAGCGGCACTACTACCTGAAAAAGTAGTACGAATTGTATTTGCGATTACAGTTGTACTGATTGCCATTAAAATGTTTTTAAGCAGTAAAGGAAATACAGCACAAGAGCGCCCACTTCCAAATAAAGGCTTATTAACTGTCTTGACGACAATCACCGGCGGTGTGTCAGCGATGATAGGGATAGGCGGCGGGGCATTGCTAGTGCCTTTATTAACGTTTTTCTCGGTAAATATGAAAAAAGCCATTGGCTGTGCGTCTGCTTGTGGAATAGTGATAGCCTTATTTGGCTCAGTGGGTTATATCAGCTCAGGTAGTACTGTTTATAAGCTTGCCGATGGTTTCGCTGGGTTTGTCTACCTGCCTGCATTATTCGGTATTATTTGCACATCATGGTTTACCGCCACATTAGGCGCCAAAGCCACCCATTACTTACCGGTTTCTTTGATCAAAAAAATCTTCGCCGCGTTATTACTCGCAACCGCTGTCAAAATGATTATGTATTAATAATACACCTATATTTTATACTCGGTACCAGTTTTGATGATAAAGCTGGTAACGATTGAAGTGTGTCGCTATCAGCCCCCTTACCAAATTTATTACATAGGCAGTAATAAATGCTTTATCATTTAGTTCGTTGTTACTTCAAAGCGTGCAATAAGGTGCTCGAGTTCCGTTGCACTTCTATCTACCGAACTTGTGCCTAAGCGGACCTCATCTAAAGAGCTTTGCAATAGTGAACTGATTTGATTAACTTGACGCGCACTTTGTAATTGTTCGGTACCTTTTAGATTTATATCAGTTAAGGTCGCTAACATATGACTTAACGTTACATTAAGTTGTTTATCATCATGTACTATATCTTGTGTTGATAACATATCTTGTTCAACACTTTGCATACTGGCTTGCATTATCTCTACTGACTGTTTGGCACTGTCTTGAATTTTACTAATCAATTGGCTAATTTCAGTGGTTGCTTCTGCGGTTCTGCCAGCAAGGTTTCGTACTTCATCTGCAACAACAGCAAAACCTCGACCTTGTTCTCCTGCTCGGGCTGCTTCAATGGCGGCATTTAATGCTAGTAAATTTGTTTGATCGGCTACTTGGCTGATCATGCCAACCACAGAGCCGACATTATTCACATGGCTATGTAAGCCGTTAATTGTTTTTGTTGAGCTATCTATTGATGTGTGTATCCCTTGAGTTTGTTGCCTGATGGTTTGAAAACGCTGAACACTTTGTTTTGCTGCGGCTTCTAAATTATCACGAATATCTTCAACTTCATTGGTAGCTCCTTGGATATTTGCAAGCTGAATCTCTAGTCGTTTTAGTAGTTTTTGCGTTTCAGCGAGTACAATGTTGGCATTGTTACTAAATTCATCTTGCTTAGTAACAAGTAAAGTTTTGGCTTCGCGTACTTCTTGCGAGACCTTGATCACTTTACCGACTGTTCTATCTAAGCTGTCTATAAAACTATTTGTCCAGCGGCCTAATTCACCGGTTTCATCATTAGGCAAACGGGTACAGTCTAAGCGTTGTTTTAAGTTTCCACCTCCTTCTGCGATCCCTCTGATCACATCTGTCATTTTTTGCAAGCGAAGCGCTAAGTGGCTAGGTCCACGTTTTGCGAATAATACACTGGATGCAATTAAAGATGCTGCAGCAATACTCAATGAGGTAAACCAGCTAAGTCCGATAACTTCATGGCATAGTGGTGCGATACTGGCGACAATCGCATTAATAATAGTATGCAGAGTAACCAAGCTAAAACTAATAGACCGGCCTCGGTAAACTTCTTCTAAATCGCCTTCACACATCATTCCCCAGTGATCGTGAGAGCCTGGGAGAGTAAAGGTAATGCCTTTACCAATAACAGGGATATGTCGATAATCAGAGTAGCCAGGATAGTTTACAAATAAGTTTTGCCCTTGGCTGATTGTTTCTCGAACGCCAGGGTGTAATTGTTTAGTGGCAGGATCGGTAAAACGCAATTCTAATTCTGTGTGCTCTTTTATTTTTATAACGCCCCAGTTTGTTTTAACCCCATCTTTTAAATTATCACCAAGCGAAAATGTTCGATCTTCAAATCGAGATCGAGAAAGTGCTGTGCCTGATGCTATCGAATTATCAAAGTTTGCTTGACCATAAACAAATAGTTATCACCAGAGTCTTGATAAATATGGCCTGCCTCACGTTGAATTAAATCCCCGATCACATCGTTTGGAATTCGTGCGCATAAACAAATTTTATGGTTATCGGCTAATTCAATAGGCAAGAAAAACATTAAGGTGACAGCATCATGAAATTTAGATGAGCTTGGGCCTAATGATTTAGTTAATGGATCGCTGTATGGGCCATGTAAAAAACGTTCTTTAAACCCCGCAGTAATTGCAGCTCTAGATAAGTTATTTAGTCCAACATGTGCACTATGACTGGATGCTAATACGAGCCCTTGTTCATCAATAGTAAATAATTCTGTAATATCATTAGATTGCTTTAGTTTATTTAATAAAGTCGCACTGTCTAAAATATTCTCAGTTAAGTTAACTTCGTTGGCAATGCTGGATAAAAAATGCCACTGATTATTTGTCCAATCTAGTAGCAGTTCAAGTCGGGTGTTTGCGATGCCTTCAAAGGTATTGCGAATAAATGTTGTTCTATGACGATTTAAATAGCAGGCTATACCTAATGCTATTTTTCCATTACTACCAAAGTAGGGTAACCACGACAGTTCTTTATTACTTAAAAACATCGATACAGACTCACCTATTACTCCTTTATAAATCAGTGCAATAGACGTAAAGCAAGAAGCTGACCATGTATATGAATTAAGTAGAAATTACAGTAAATGATGCTAATACAACAATTACTATCTTATAAATCTGTTATTTATAGATGATTTATAAATTAATTGGTTAAAGTAAAAATACGCTTGCACTATTGTGGTGCTGTGAGTGCATTAATGCACTGTTACAGAGTAAGTGATATGAATGTACGATAGTTTAAAGGAGACTACAGCAAAGCAAAGACAATGAATAACGCAAGCACTGAGTTGTTCATTGTCTGAGTGTGTTAGTTACCCCAAGGATTACTCGCACTAGAGCGCTGTTTACGCGTACGTGCGCGATCCTTGGCTTCTTTTTTCGCTTGAATGCGCTTTGCATCACTAAAGCTTAATTCACATGGTTCACCCGGTTTATGATCTTCAGGAATAACGCGGTCACGTGGGGGAAGCGCATACTGTACGTCATCTGGCTTTGGTAAGTTTTTTAAACGGTATAAGTAAAAGTTTTCAACTTTATCTTGTGCCCACTGGGTTTTACGCAAAAATTTAACCGCAGATTTAATATCAGGGTTATTTTTAAAACAATTTAGCAGTAGATAAGCATGTAAAAGCTCCCACCCATATTGATCAACTAACTCTGATACAACTTGCTCAAGTTTAACGCCTTGTAGCGGGTTATTGCCGAATAAATCTTCATTACTCATGTTTTACACTCTTTTTCTAAACTCTAATCTCAGAATTATAATTTTTATCACGGTAATTTGATACAAGAAAAAGAGCAAAAACTAGCTAAAGCACGATTAAAGCTTCTTCAATCACCAGACATAAGAAGCTTTAACAACTGTATTTTACAGCTGACAGTTAACCACTACACGGCCGCGAATATTACCGGCCATAAGTTCACTTGCCGCGCTAACAACTTCATCTAAGCCGATTTCGGTTGAAATTTTATCTAAGTAGCTTTGCTCTACAAGCTCACCTAAACGTTGCCATGCTTGGATACGGTCAGTTTTCGGGCGCATGACACTGTCTATGCCGATCAATGAAATACCACGTAGAATAAACGGCGCAACGGATGCCGGAAAATCCATTCCTTGTGCTAAACCGCATGCGGTCACTACGCCACCATATTTTAAAGAGGCACAAATATTGGCAAGGGTATGACTCCCTATAGAATCTATAGCACCAGCAAAACGCTCTTTGGCAAGAGGTTTACCTGGGTTTGATAATTCAGCGCGATCTATTACCTGTGCAGCACCAAGTTGTTTTAAATGATCAGTTTGATCAACTCGTCCCGTGGCTGCAACAACGGTATAACCTAATAAATTTAGTAAATACACCGAAAAACTTCCAACACCTCCGTTTGCGCCAGTGACTAAAATATCTCCCGATGCGGGTGTGATCCCTTGCTTCTCAAGGGCGATAATACTGAGCATTGCCGTGTAGCCGGCAGTACCAATTTGCATTGCTTGTTTTGGTGTTAAGGTGTCGGGTAGAGGGATCAGCCATTCATCTTTTAATGAGGCTTGTTGAGCAAGACCACCCCAATATTTTTCGCCAACGCCAAAGCCATTTAATAGTACGAGCTGGTCGGTGTTGAACTCGCTAGAATTACTTGCTGATACTTTACCCACCAAATCTATGCCTGGCACCATTGGGAATGATCGTACAACAGGGCCTTTGCCGGTAATTGCTAAACCATCTTTATAGTTCAAGGTGCTGTAAAGGACCTCAAGCATGACATTATGCTCGGGTAAATCAGTATTATTGAGCGTTTGTAATGACGCAGAATAAGTATCATCACTATTATTTATTACAACAGCTTTAAATTGGGTGTTCATGGCGACTCCATTTAGACCGTTCGTCTTTTAATTGATAAATAAAAACGCATCCTTAATTACCTAAGTAATGCGCGTAAAAACATTTCAGTATATAAAATTAACGGTTGAGTATTTTTAGTCAACTTAGCGCGCATTACAGCACCCTCCCAGCCGATCCAGAAAAACTCACTCATCTGTTGTGTATTAACGCTGGTGGCTATAACGCCTTGTTGTTGCGCTAGCTCTAAGCAAGCTTGTACATGCTGTTGCCAAAGTTGATAACTGCCCAACAGCTTATTTTTAAATTCATCACTGAGATGGTTGAGCTCTTGATTTAAATTACCAATTAAACAGCCACGATTAAATTCATATTTTTGCATGCCGCGAGCTGCGCTTTGCGTAAAATTAATAAGCCGCTCTAGGTGGGGGATATCGTCTTGCTCTAAATAACGACGAAGCTTCGCCACAAAATAGTCGTTATAGGCATCAATGACCGCTAAACCATAAGCATCTTTATTGGCAAAATAATGATAAAAAGAGCCCTTCGGAACACCTATCTTTTTTAAGATAGTGTCCAGTCCTGTGGCACTAAAACCAAACTCAGTGAGTGTTTCTACCCCAGTTGATATGAGTAATGCTTTGGTGTCTGCATTACTGCGGGCAACTTTTGGTGGGCGACCACGTCGAGGTGGATTTTGATTATTTTTTAGCATAAATACATATTAGACCGATCGTATTTATAGTTGCAAGGATTAATTATTAATCAATTTAAAAAAGTGTTGTGGAATGTGGGTAAATACTGTGCGAGTAAGCCGTCCTAAATAGGCTATAAATAAGTTCAAAAATTAAACTTCTTTACAATTAATAAGTTGAAATAAAGTTGTCATAATTACACTTTTTATAGGAACTTCACTTAAAAACGGTAGTCACAATTAAAGCAGGAAACTGCGTGTTAATGATTAAATAGTCGTAATTTTTTGTACAGAAATAGGTCGCACGTTAGTTGGTACGACCACTTTACTTTTTTATATGTTAATTCATTTTTGCATCAGCAGCTTAGTTAAAGTCAATTTATTTAATTGCTTTTGTGATTTGAGTTTTACACTTTTATTAACTATTCATTAAATGTAGCTGCCGTGAGCACTACAAATTTATAAATATAAAAGGTGAGGATTTACCTATGAAGAGACAGAAAAGAGATCGGTTAGAAAGAGCTCATTCTCAAGGTTTTAAAGCAGGCTTAGCGGGTCGTTCAAAAGACCTTTGCCCTTATCAACAAGTAGACCCAAAATCAGAGTGGTTAGGTGGTTGGCGCGAAGCGATAGAAAACCGTAATATGTATAAAACCTAATTTTCATGTTTCGAATTTAAGCAAAAACGCCGCTGTATGAAGCGGCGTTTTTGTTGCAGTTTTATTTATTTATTTATTTAATTAGTTAGTTAATTAAAACGCACTGGTATCTTGGAATAAACCAACTTTTAAATCTTTTGCTTCATAAATAACGCGACCGTCAACTTCAACAGTACCATCAGCCATACCCATGAATAATTTACGCTTGATCACGCGCTTCATTGTTAAGCGGTAAGTCACTTTTTTAGCTGTAGGCAGAATTTGACCGGTAAATTTAACTTCACCCACACCGAGTGCACGGCCAAGACCTGGACCACCAGACCAACCAAGGAAAAAACCAACTAATTGCCACATTGCGTCTAAGCCAAGACAACCAGGCATTACAGGGTCACCTTTAAAGTGGCAGTCAAAAAACCACAGATCAGGATTAATATCTAATTCGGCAACAATTTCACCTTTACCATGCTCGCCACCATCATCAGTGATTGAGGTAATACGATCCATCATTAACATGTTGTCACTTGGTAGACGACAATTGCCTTCACCAAACATTTCACCTTGACCACATAGGATCAAATCTTCTTTTGTATAGCTATTTTTAGGTTCCATAACACTTATCATCGCTTAGAAATTGCCTCGTACTTTAGCGTACACTTGTACGCTAAACAACTCGGAGCAGTTAAAAAATAATTTTTTTGCATGAAATTGCACCGCTTAGGTGAAGAACATGCTAATTACACGATTTAATCGCGCAATTAGGAGCAAAAATCATTATAATTACCGTGATTTTTTAACCAGTATAAAGGAAGTTTATGATCCTTTTTGTTAACGCACTTACCGTAATTGATTTTTCTTATCTTTGTAACAAACGAGGCGCAGTAGGTGAAAGCTGGATTGTTGATTTAACCTTGCATGGCAAGTTGAATGAAGAGTCTATGGTGCTCGATTTTGGCTTAGTTAAAAAGCAAATTAAAGGCATTATTGACCAATGCATAGATCACAAACTTGCTATAGGTAATCAAATTAACGGCCTTATTGAAAACCATGGTGATTACACAACACTTGATTGTACGTTTGGTGATGATCACCATTTGGCGATGAGCGCACCAAACCAAGCATATTGCCTAATTGATGCCGACGAAGTTAATGAGCAATCAGTTATAGATTTTTTAATTGCGACTATAATGCCGCAATTACCAAGTAATATAGATAAAATTGAAATTGAATTAAAGCCAGAGCATAGCAAGAGTTTTTACTATCACTACAGCCATGGCCTTAAAAAGCATGATGGTAATTGCCAGCGAATTATTCATGGTCATCGTTCGCAAATTGGTATTGCACTTGATGGCATGGCGATGCCGCGCTTACAAAAGCAGTGGGCTGATAAGTGGCAAGATATTTATTTAGCAACCGCGGAGGATCAAATTTCAGCTGCGCAGTTACAGCATATCAGCGCTAAAGAACATGACCTTTGTTTTGCATATACAGCGGCGCAAGGTTACTTTGAAATGGCTATTAGTGAAGCTCGCTGTGATATTTTGCCGATTGATACAACGGTTGAATGTATTGCAGGTTATTTAGCCGAGCAAGTTAAAGCCCAGCATCCTGAAAATGATGTAAAAATTACAGCGTATGAAGGGGTCGCAAAAGGATCAATTTGTTATGCGTAAATTATTAGCACTGTCTTTTTTTGCCACGGCCAGTTTTTTTGCAGATGCCGTGCAATTACAAGGTCACTTAACACAAGGCGGTTTAGTGACTGGCAAAATTGAAGGCGTTAAATCAATTAGCTTCAATGGCCAAGCATTAAAAACCACTGAGCAAGGTGAGTTTGTATTTGGTTTTGGTCGTGATGCTGAACTTGAACACCAGTTAGTTTGGGTTGATGCAACAGGTGCACAACACCAACAAGCAATTGTGATCACCAAACGTGATTATAAAATTGATAAAATAACCGGTGTTGCGAGTAAATATGTATCGCCTCCAAAAGAAGTCAGCGAGCGCATTAGCCGCGAAGCGGTTGCGGTTAAAAATGCCCGTAAAGTAGACTCCGAGTTGAAGTATTTTTTAGATCCTGTATACAAACCAGCAGAAGGTCGTATATCTGGTGTTTATGGTAGTCAGCGCTATTTTAACGGTGAACCACGTCGTCCTCATTTCGGGTTAGATATTGCCAATAAAACCGGTAGCCCTGTGTATGCTCCCGTAAGTGGCACTGTGGTATTTGCCGATAATGACCTTTATTACTCTGGCGGTACATTAATCTTAGACCACGGGCATAGTGTTACTTCTACCTATATACATTTGAGTAAACTCGATGTAAAAGTAGGGGATACCATTCAACGTGGCGATAAAATAGCTGAGATCGGTGCAACAGGCCGTGTAACTGGACCACATTTAGATTGGCGTTTTAACTGGAAAGGTGAACGCCTTGACCCTGCACTTATGATGTTAGACACATTAGCGAACCAAAAGTAGAGAACATGACAACACAAGTAAACCGTGAAGAAATAATTGCTCAACGCATTAAAGATTCAACCACGTCGGTAACTAAAACCGTTTTTCCTGGGCGCACGAATCATCACAACACGCTATTTGGTGGTGATGCACTGGCATGGATGGACGAAGTTGCGTTTATTGCTGCAACTCGTTTTTGCCGTAAACCTTTGGTAACTATTTCATCAGACAGAGTAGACTTTAAAGAAGCAATTCCGGCAGGTACTTTTGCTGAATTGATTTCAAAAGTCGTGCATGTAGGTAATACAAGCTTAAGAGTGGATGTAGAGATCTTTTTAGAAACAATGCATAGAGATGATAAACACTCAGCTATTACAGGAAGTTTCACCTTTGTAGCGGTAGATGATAACCACCGACCAACTCCTGTTGTATGCGATAAAATGATTTATGGTTTTTAAAAACTGTTGTTAAAAAAGTGAGCACATTTTTGTGCTTTCTTTTTACAGTTAAAAGAACACATCATACTATATTAGGTTAAATATATACTTAGCAGCAGCGTATAAATTATAAATTAATAACCAAGTAGAAAGAGGGCTTCTACTTGGTTTTAACTTGCAGGATTAAAGTACCATAGCAGCTATCCAGCCAAATATAAGTAGTGGGATATTAAAATGAATAAAGGTGGGAACCACTGAATCCCATATATGGTCATGTTGGCCGTCTACGTTTAACCCTGAGGTTGGGCCAAGCGTTGAATCTGAAGCAGGGGAGCCTGCATCTCCTAGAGCGCCCGCTGTGCCAACTAATGCTGCGGTAGCCATCATTGAAAAATTAAGCTCTAAACACAAAGGCACAAATAACGTGGCAATTATTGGCACCGTAGAAAACGAACTACCAATGCCCATTGTGATCATTAAACCAACTAATAGTATCAGCGCTGCGGCCAGTGGCATATTGCCATCGATAACTAACGCTGCACTTTGTACTAAGCTAGTTACATCGCCGGTTGCTTTCATAACCGATGCAAAACCTTGGGCTGAGATCATAATAAAGCCAATCATCGCCATCATTGCCACGCCCTTACTAAATACGTCGCTATTTTGCTCCCACTTAACCACACCAAATAAACTAAAAATCATCACCCCAACTAAGCCACCTAAAATCATTGAGCCACTGACATTTTGTGCAACTAAAGAGGCCAATACCGCGGTTATGCCTACGAGTAATACTTTTTTAGGCTGTTCAATTACAATACTGGTCGCCAGCTCTTCATTTTCGTCTTGTTGATAGACACGGCGTTTTCTATAACTAATAAATACCGCAACAAGCAAACCGACTAACATACCACAAGCAGGGATGATCATGGCCAGTGGTACTTGAGTATTAATAATTTCTAACCCATTATCGACCAAGTTTTTATGTAAAATTGAGTATAAATAAATGCCACCAAAGCCATAGGGTAAAACCATATAAGATGTTGCTAAACCGAACGTTAAAATACAGGCGATTGCACGGCGGTCTAGCTTTAACTTATTAAATACAATCAGCAATGGGGGAATTAAAATTGGTATAAAAGCGATGTGAACAGGCACAAGGTTTTGTGATGAAATAGCACAGGCTAAAATAATAAAGAGGATAAAATAACTTAAGCTGGTTTCACTATTGCCGCTGTTGTTATTAACAGTTGCCAGTAATTTTGCAGCGAGTATACGGGTCAGTCCAGACTTTGAGATTGCGACCGCAAAAGCGCCTAACATCGCATAGCTTAACGCAATTTCAGCGCCACCAGAAAGACCTGCATTAAACGCATTGAGTGTATCAGTTAAACTTAAACCTGCGGTTAAACCCGCAACTAAAGCACTCAGTGTCATTGCGACTATTACATTAACCCGCGCTAAAGTGAGCCCCAGCATTAATAAAACACCGATCACAACTGCATTCATAACTTTCTCTTCATCTTTGTTTTAATTAATTTTATCAGATCTTTACTGTGTTTTTTACGATAACTACTAAATACTAACTGGCGATAACGCACATCGGAGTATAACTGTGCAAATTGTTCGATATACATTCGTTTTTCTGGCTTTTGCTCGGCGGCATAGTTTAAAAACTGTAACGGTGTTTGGTTTGGCTTAGCAACAATGCCTTGTTTTTCACACCAACTCACTAGTTTAAGATAGTCTTTGGTCAGAGCATGTTTGGGGTCCGGGGATTTTTTTGGCCACGATAAGTACACAAAATAACAAATAAATGCCAAGCAAACGGTTGCAATCACCATCAGTGAAATCTGCCACAGTTGCTTGTTGCCAAACAAGGTGTTTAACAAAGATGTCTGTTTTTGCTGATCAAACCCTAATACCCAACTTGTCCATTGGTAATCAAGGGTTTCAAGTTTTAGTCTAAGCCAATTAAAACCAGCTATATTGCTTAACCGCAGTAGTCCAAAACTTAAGTTGCTGGTAAATTCATTATTCAGTTGTGTATGCTGTGATAATGAACCATTTAATCGTTCAGGTGAAACTACTGCAGTTGCATCAAAAATCTGCCAGCCTTTGTTTTTTATATACACTTCAACCCACGCATGGGCATCATATTGATAAACACTGAGGTAGCTATTTTGCTCATTGTATTCACCTCCTAAATAACCAGAGACCACACGTGCCGGGATGCCAACACTTCTAAACATAAATGCAGCGGTACTGGCGTAGTGGCCACAAAAGCCACGCTTATTATTAAATAAAAATTGATCTAAAGTATTGCTACCCGTAATAGGATCCGGCGTTAATGTATAACTAAAGCCATTACTGGCGAAGTAATCGTATAAAGCTGTATAGAAAGCGTCGTCATTATTATTGTGTTGCTCATATAATCGCTGGGCAAAAGATTGCGAGCGCATATTTGTGTCTTTTGCTAAATTTAGCTGTACGTTTTGATACTGTACTGAGCGAGATAACTGGGTAATATCCAACGGATAACTTTGTGCTGTATAACTAATACTGTTAGCTAAAAAACGTTTGCGAAGTAATAAACCATCACTGGTCGTTTTTACGTCTTTATGCGTTGAGGTCGCAAGCTGCAAGCCATAAAGCCACGGTTTAGCTGCAGGCTCTGCAAATATCTGATAACTAAACAAAGGCTCATCAGCACGCTTAGCACCGTTTTGACCTATAACTTGTTTAGCTTTCAAAATGTCCGATATTAACCAAGTTTTACCATCAAATTCATCATGAATAATGGCACGCCAGTAATAGGGCGCTGCGGGCCTTTGCTGGTCAAACTTTGCTCTAAACACTAATTCATCTGAATTAGACAATTTAGCAATATCAAATGGGTCGACACTCTCAGACAACCCAGTTTTTGCTAGTTTTGGCCCAGGCAGCTGCCAAAATGCCGGCATTTTCGGTAATAGTAGTAATAAAAATATAGCGATAGGCAATGCCAGCAACAGCAGTTTTAAACTACTTTTTACGGCAATTTTTAAATTATGGTTAGACTCAATCAAAGCCAGTACAGCAAAATTTAGAATATAAAGTATGCTAATGATCAGTGTTGCAAATAAGCTTTGAGAAAAAAGATACACTGTAGAAAGGCTAAAAAAGCTAAGTAAGGTGATGGTTTGGTAATGTTTTTTTGTTGTTGCTTGGAGTAATTTAAATAAACTCGACAAAATCAGCATGGCTACAAACAAAGTAACGGTATCGCCAAAACCAACATCGTAAAACAAAACCAATAGACTAAACCCCGCTAATGTATTTGCAAGTATTGCATTGGGTTTATTGCGCTTTAGTAAGGTAATGGCAAGGTTCCAAATACACAAACTCACTAACAGTGCATTAAAAGCAGGTGGCAGCTCAGTAAAAATAAAACTCAACACTAAGATATAAATAACTGATAGCGACAAATTAATTGCGCTTAAATTATTAATGACTGGCATGTTAATCCTTGGCCATATTGGAATAGCGACTAAGTGCTTCTAAACATTTTTTACAGTGTTGTTTTCCTTCGTCCACATCAAATAGTTGGGCCTCTAATTGTAAACCGTATGGAGTCCCTTGCTGACACGCATTGCTTATCAAATAGCTCAATTGTTGTAGGCGAGATTCAGTGTTGCCTTGTAACTGATTAAAATCAAAAAATACACTTTGCGCTGAGTAAGTTACAAACTCTTTAACCATCAACTGCTGTGTTTTAGCATAGTGTTTCCATGACACCCGTTTCATATTCATACCGACCTGATGAGGAATGAGTCCATCAAACTCGTCGCTTCCATGTGTGTTTTTGTGTTCACCATCATTCATGCTTTGATTAAAATGCTGATTTGCTTGTTGCACTGGTTTGAGCTGTTGCGGATAAACAAATACACTATGTGTTAATTGCATATAGCTCCACGTTGAGACCAAACCGAATGGGTAACGGCTAATAATTTTTAAACGTTTTAATGGATATTCACCTCGTTTTTTAAGCGGTAAGTCTAAACTCACTAATTGTGAGGGGGCGGTTACTTCATCAATCGTAGTGAGAAGTTTATTTTCGTAAATAAACTGCAGAGAATGGCATGTTTTATCGTTTGAGAGCTGCAATTGAAGTTGCGCACAACTTGGGGTATAGCTGGCAATATGCTTTTTGTAAGATACCGTTAAACCTTTAACATTGTTATAGCCAAGTAATAATGAAAAAATCATCACCACGAGCATTAAGTACGCCATCACTAAGATCAAATTATTTTGATAGTTAACTGCCAATATAAAATTCAGAGCAGTGATCAGTAGAAAACTGCTGCCAAGTTTAGAAGGTAAAATATAAATGGTGTTATGCGTTAATGTTAGCTGTTCGGTATTGTGCTTATTTTTAAGTAACAAACTGAAAAGCTGAGCCTTTAATTTAGAAAATAGAGCAGGGCGTGATACTTTCTTATTCTCATGCATTACAAAGGTACATTAACGTCATTTAATAATTGGTTGAGATGTTGACTACTGGTGTCATGATTTAAACCTAATCGGTGCTCTGTTACGCTTGCGAAAATGGCTTGTATATCATCTGGAGTAACAAAATCACGGCCATCAATAAACGCCCAGGCTTGTGCGGCTTTCCCTAAAGCAATACTGGCTCGTGGAGAAAGTGCATTAGCAAATTGACTATTATTACGCGTCGCCCAAACAAGCGCCAAAATATAATCAACAACCGGTGTGCTCAAAGTAACAGTGCTAATTTTATTTTGTATCGCAATTAATTGCTCTGCGTTAATGCGTATTGGTAAACGGTCATAATCGCGATTATTTTGCCCTAAAATTAATTTTCGCTCAGCTTCTTGTGGTGGAAAACCTAAGCTAATTCGCATAAAAAAACGGTCTAATTGAGATTCAGGTAAAGGGTAAGTACCTGATTGATAGAAAGGGTTTTGGGTGGCTATAACAAAAAAAGGACTGGGCAGGGCGTGTTTATCGCCATCCATAGTTACTTGGTTTTCTTCCATAGCTTCCAATAAAGCACTTTGTGTTTTTGGGCCAGCCCGATTGATTTCATCAGCTAATACTACTTGGCTGAACACAGGTCCTTTATGAAAAGTAAATTCATGTTTATTGGCATTAAAAATACTTGAACCGAGAATGTCTGAGGGTAATAAATCACTGGTAAATTGCACTCGCTGATACGTTAAGCCTAACACCGCAGCAAGGGCATGGGATAACGTGGTTTTTCCCATACCTGGCAAATCTTCAATTAATAAATGCCCTTGGCTAAACAAGCAAGTTAACGCAAGTTTGATTTGCTGCTGTTTACCATAAATAACCCCAGATAAATCATCAATGATCGCTTGTACAGTTTGTTGCATAGTAACCTTATGATTTTAATCGGCTTAAATTAGTTCTAAGCGTTTCATTACCGTATCAACTTTTTTAGCATTAAAGGGTTTTGCAATAAATCCTTTAGCGCCAAGTTCCCAGGTATTTTGCACATTCTCAAGGCTGTTGTGGCCAGAGCACATTACAACATGGGTGTGTGGGTAGTTGTCATTGAGGTACTCAAGAATTTCTGTACCGTCGGTGTCGGGTAATTCAATATCTAGAAAAATAACATTAGGGGATTTTTCATCAATCAAGCTTTTAGCTGATTCAAAATCGTTGCTTTCGAGAATATCCTCAAAACCTAACTCAGTTAAGATTTGATTTAAGTAGTCACGTATATCTTGAACATCATCAATTATTAGGATTGGTTCTAACGGGCGCACAAATTCCATATTGTTTACTTCTTGTGATACAGCTTAAATTGTATTTTTAATACTATGCTAAGCGATAATGAAGCTCAAGAAAGATACCGTAATAAAACCAACTATTTGAAATAAATCGACCAAATGTCCGATACCGCCTAGTATTGGACTTAGCGAGACTTAAATAAGGAAGGTGTGCCACATTAGTAAGCAACATAGATAATAACCTATAATTTATATTATGTTAAATACTGTTATTTTGTCACTAATCAGGCCACTATTGCAGTTCAATCAAAATGACAGCCCTAAGCCCCATTTTTATAACTTTTCATTTTTCTTCAATTTTTTTTATTTTTTTTCGATCTTTTTTCAAATTTTGGATCAATTTCATGAAACAACCCTACGCGGAACCATTAAATCGACATTCAAAGGAGTAAAAAATGACCGATTTTAAAACCGCACTACGTAAGGCTGGCTTTGTTACAGCTACAGGATTGATTGATAGAAAAGCGGCAATTGAGTATTTGTTGACCTCTGAACGCACTTTGGAGCGTTGGATCACAACCAATAAACCATGCAAACGCGCCCTAAAATTACTCGAACAAAAGATTGCGGGCATTGTTCAACATGGCAATTGGAACGGATTTTTTATCTGCCATCAGGGGTATTTGTGGACACCTAACGGCCGCCGTTTTGAGCCGTTGTATTTAGAACGTGTGTGGATTTTACAGCAAAGCACCCGCTTTAAGGATGCAACGATTTTAAACTTAAAGACTGAGCTTACGCATTTAAAGAACCTGGTTTCTACGCGGGAGCGCTTAAAAGAGATGGGCCATGAGCTGATAGAAATCTCTACTAACTGGAATTTTGTGGAGCAAATGCAAAAACAAATGGCTGAACAAACGCAGGAACTGGCAGAGCTGGAGGTGATTGCACCGCTTAAAAAGGCGTAGTAATAAAAAAGCCCTGGCGATTATGCCAGGGCTTTTTACCTTTAGGAGGCATTACTTTAGCGCATCACTTAAGGCGCTGACAAGTTCGTCATCCAGTTTATTGCTTGTTTTGCTTGCTAGGTGTTTGGCCGTAGCCAGGCATACGCGCTTTAAAAATGCTTCAGTGACTAACTTTACTGCTAAGTATTTGCCGAGTGTTGCTAACATTGTTTTTCCTCTAACTTCTTTATTCGTTCGTCCTGGGCGTTGATGATCACCTTTAGCCAGTTAATGTCATTTTTTAATGTGGCTACGGTGGCAACAAAGCCCCCTATTTGTACGCCTATTACTATCAATGTGCTTGAATCCATACGTTACCCCTTAAGCGCTGTAACGATACTAGATGCGTCTATAAGTTGACCAATCAGCGGTATATAGGGCGCTTTGAGCTGTAAATTGGCATCGAATATTTGTTCGATGTAATCGCCGTGGTCGTCATGAGTCATGTACATGGCTTTAAGCCAGGTCTTATCTATGACGCGTTGGGCGCTGTCTAATTTATCGGGGTTCAAGTAGAAGCCTGGATTAGGGTATTTGATGTAATTACTGTCATTAATGGCAAATTGCACTTCGGCCAATGCTGCCGCTACGTGCCGCGTTAATGGGCGTGTTACTTTTTGAGCGGTATCAAAAAAG
Organism: Pseudoalteromonas sp. KG3; assembly: GCF_030436385.1. Classification (NCBI taxonomy): domain Bacteria; kingdom Pseudomonadati; phylum Pseudomonadota; class Gammaproteobacteria; order Alteromonadales; family Pseudoalteromonadaceae; genus Pseudoalteromonas; species Pseudoalteromonas sp. KG3. Next base: position 573,142 of record NZ_CP098523.1, on the reverse strand, counting down.
CCACCTTCTTTTGTGTACCAGTAGTATGCACCAGCTGCTAGAAGCAACCATTTAAAATTAGCGTTTAAGAACTTATCCATAAAACCCCCATTCGAAGCCCTGGCGTATTTCGTCCAGGCTAAACGGTTGCGATCCATTTTCCATGTGTATCATAGCGGCCAATACGTGCGGATAGGTCTCCCGCGTTAAAGGCCGGTCTTGCTCAATCCCTGTTTTTTGGCTCACAAAGTTGATGTAATTTTGTGTATCATTTTCAACGGGCGGCGCCCAACGCGACACAATACCCGCAATCGTGTTTAGCTGATATTTGGTGGCGTAGGTGCGTAATATGCGCCCCGCCGCTCTTAAACCATGCTCTACGGTTTCGAAGATCACAAAGCGGCCATCATCGCCCGCACGGCCAACCCAATCAGTGCCGTTTTCTTCAATATTTAAAGGGTTGTTGTTGCGTAAGCCTTTTGATTTAGCCATGTACAGCGCTCCAGATAGCAGAATAATAGTGACAAAGGTTAGAGTAATTACGGTGTTTTGAGACATTAGATCACCTCTTTCAGCATGCGGATTTTGGCTATAGCTGTTTCTGTTAGCTTCACTTGCTCAAGTAGGGCAAAACCAGCAGGCTCTGGAATGTTATTAGTTGTTACATACCAATCAACACCCACATTAATTAACCGCGGCTTGTAATTGCTATTACCAATTGAGCGCCCAAAATCACCTGCAAGCCGCCAGCTTGTGCCTGCATCTAGGCTTTCATATACTTCTGTGGAGTTAATACCCACCCACTTTTCAGGGGTGATACTTACGTCATACAAAAAGCTTGGTAAAATATCTACTCTGGCGCTTTGTGCTTTGTCTATGATTTCTCGGTCTTTATTAGTAGAAACACATAAGAAACCATCTGCTTCGGTTATTATTGCGCTCAGCCCTTCCATTGATGTGGTCATATTTGCCACTTTTTCAAAATCCGAACCGCCTACCTTATACACATAACCATCGCCATTTGTACCTGCCAAGCAAAATAACTCATTTTCCAAAGTACAAAAAACAGCATACGCAAATCTTACACTTGCTAAGCTTGTTGTCTTTACCAATATTAACCGTTCTGTCGCATAGTCGTACTCCCAAATTGTGGCAAAATTGTCAACCCAACCACCAACAAAAAGCCGCCCGTTTGAATAGTTAACACAACCAAACCCAGTTGCACCAATCGTATTGGCCGTAATAACTTGCCCTTTATAATTAAACTGCGCTTGTGATACACCGATTAAATCCCCATTCCCATCACTTGCAAAAAACTTTGCATCTAAGTCTGAAAATTCAAAAACACTTGCCCCGTATTTGTTAGTAAAAAAATTAACTCTATATGATTGGTTATCTATAAACCCATTATTAACAATCTGCGGTTCGTCTGCCAATAACGCGCTATATTCGGAATCTATATCACCCAAAACACCTGTAATTCCAAATTTTGGTGGTTTATTTATTGCTATGTGAAACTCGCCCGAACCTTCAATTTTATGAGGCACACCTGCGGCGACAGGAATACCATTTGCAATGGTTACACCTTGACCGCCGTACCAAAAAGGCTCTGTATCACTGAATAAAGTAATGGCTACGCGGTTACGTTCAAACGGTAAAATCTGCTGAGAACCACCATAATGATCAACAATTTCACTTAGATTTGAATTACTGCCTTTGGTTGGCGCTTTATAGCCTAATGGGTTTGGGCTAGCCCATACTTCGATTCGTTGCTCTTGGTCTGATTGCAACGTGATTGAATCAAATTTAGAAAAAGTGACATCAAAGCCGCTTCTAACTTCTGTATCGAGTAAGTTTTCACCCTTTAAAAACACACGCAATTGTAATGTCGATTCACAATTAATAATTTTAATTTGACGGCCTACTTTTGCAATTTCTCGCACTTCACCAGCACGAATGGTTTGTTTGTAAAGCATTTACTTTCTCCCTACGGTTAGCGCCAGGGCGACAACGCCCGCCATGCCGACAACCACATAAATCATAGTTTTGTTTGTGTCTTTGGCCAATTGGCTGTCATCGCTGCGGCTCATGTCATCAACGAACTGCAATGCTTGCTCGCTGGCCAAGAGTGAACTTTTAGCCGCATCGGCATAAGCCGAGGCAGTACCGGTGGCGAAATCACGGGCTAAGTCGCTGCTGTTGTTCGCGGTAAAATAGGCTAATTCTGATACCCGTTCATTGCTATCACCGATTGCGTCAATAGTGTTTAACATAGCGTTGTTAGCAAAGGCGGTATTGGTCGCGTGCATGGATTCGGACAGACTCGCTACATCACGGGCCAAGCTACTATTTGCATCGATGGAGGTTTCAGCCAAGTAGTTTTGCGCATCAATACTGTCACGAGCTAAATTAGTATTAGCGTCTAACGCATCGGAGCCAAAACCAAACGCGCTATTAACTGCATCAAATACACCTTGTTGAGAACGTTCTGCAAAGTCGAGTGAATCACGGCCAAAGTCGAACGCTTCGCCTAAACTGCTATTGGCAAAGTCTAAGCTGTCGCTGTTTACATCACGGGCATAATCAAATGCACCGGTGGTAACGTTCTCGGTCATTATGTTGTTTTGGTAGTTCATATCATTTGCAGCATTAAACGCGGTGTTGATGTTGTTAGACATATCACCCCAAATATCTACTACACCGTCAACTAGACCATGATCAGTTTGTTGAATGTTATACGTGTTGCCGTTGCCAACGGTCATATAACCGGTGTTATCACCCTGAACACCTAATGATGTGCTGTTATTAGTGGTGGCTTGGCGGCTGTCTGAACTGGATTTACTACCCATTATAAAACCATCCTATAAACAAAATGGCCGTTGGTATCGGTCATTTCATAGTTAAAATTGTAAGCACGTAAATGACGCGCTAAGGCTTTTCGCTTTGTGTGGTACACAATGGAGGGAGTTTTTAATTTGCGCGCAATTCTAACGATGTGCGGGGCCATTTTGAGCAAGTTTTTACCCTCGGCACAGACCACACATAACCCGTCATTATCAAGACGGAGCACACAGTAGCAGTTTTGAAATTCAACTAATAAAGCCTGGCTAAGTTCTATTTGTCGCTGTATATCAGCGTAATCGTTGAGGTTTCCAGCTGCTGTTTTGATGTTTTCAAGTTCGCTACTGTGTGCAATACGCATAGAATTACTTTTTGAATAAGAATAATGCAGCAAGGGCAATTGCGCCGAGTATCAACAACTGGTTGTTGTTATTCGACCCAAAATTAACCGCCCCGCCTTGGAATCCTATATTCGCCGCTTGGTCACCCGTACCCGAGCTTGCAGCACTGGAGTTTGAGGCACTCATGCCACCGCCGCCCATTACTTACTCGCCTTACGAGAACGGATCCAATCGCGGGCATACTCAGCCACGATTGCACCAATGGCCGCTACGGCCACACCGTAAGCAAAAAACTTAAGGCCCTTTCCTGATGGTTGCTGCATTATTTTCGACCTCGCAAAACTAAGCCCAGGACAAGTAACCCACCAAAGGCCATAATCACCGTTTTTTGTGGGTAGCCAAATACCATTGGCTCAGCTGCTTGAGAGCCTGGTACTTGTGGCACCTTTGGCGCATCAACTAAACGCGCTGCGCCGTTCTTAAGCTCAGGCGTGCTAGTGTGCTCAACACGCCCTTGGCCTGTGCTGTTTTTAGCCGCTTTGATGGCTTCAAACTGGCCGTAAGAATTAACAGCTTGCGATAAGAAACCGCCCATATCGCCCCAAATACTTGAGGGTTGTGGGGCACCAACAGGCATAATATTATTCGCTGCGACCCCCGTTGCACCTAACATATTTGCAAACATACAACCCCCTTAGAAAGTCGATTGCGCGTAATTTGAGAAGTAGTAAACAACAATTTCACATTGACCACCTACTTCAGAATCAATACGTAATCGCATATCACGAATTGCCTGATCAAGTTTTAGACTGCCGTACATGTCGCCTTCTAGCATGAAATCAATCAGGTACTCATCAACGCGTGGGCTACGGCCATTTTGTTTCAAAATGTGCTCATGCAGCGCTTTAGGAATTGCATCACGCCATTTTACGTTATCAACCAAAAATTCAACGCCTGTAATACCTGGCGCTTTAATGAGAATTTGGCCGATGTGGGCATCTGTCGGACGTGGTAAGTTTTCAATTTCTGTACGCCCTTCAATTAGGTTTTTCATGAATGAGCGGCGTTTGAATAACCAACCAGGCACAGCGGGCGCTGATTTTTCACAATATGCTTGAAGTGCTGGCGCGGCTGCTGCGGCATCAATATCAAACTTGATTTGTACAGTTGAAAGGCCAACGGTACCCAATGCAAAAAAGCGTTGCTCAACCAGCTGCGGGCCTTGTGCGCTTTTAAGTTCATCACGTACAAAGTGGAAGGTTGCATAGTCACCTAACGTCTCACGTTTAAAGGTGTTGTTCTCATTCAGTAAGTCTTGCAACGTTTTGTATTCAGTCAGCAAGTTACCATTTAGCTCAATACGAATGTTTTTAAGCTGTGCGGCGGTTACACCTGTGTAATGCAGGTGGATTTTGTCGTAAGTCAGGCCAACGGGGACATCAAGCGATACAGTGTTACCAGCTTCTACACCCGTAATACTTGGCATTTTTGAAATTTCGCGCATGTATGCAGCTCCTAGTTAATTAAGTTTTTAACAGGACGCAAAGCGCGTACTTTGTTGATTGCGGCAAAAACGGCTAAAGCCATGCCGATAGTGATCAAGCGATTTTTATTAAACATAAGTGCTGCTCCAGTTGGTTGCACGTTTGTGGAAACTGGAGCGTAAAGGGGAATTAAAAAGGCCGTCTTAGCTTTACTTATAGCTAAAACGGCCTATTAAACATTTTTGATTTATAGCTTTAGCTAAATTATTTTTTGGTACCCTCATTGATGAGGGTACCAAAGCACTAAAATTTAATAGTTTCGAGCTTGGCCGCGTCGGTTCCTTTGCGGATCCAATACTGAATTTGCTTACGGTGAATGTTATTAATCGTTTGCAGCTGCTGCACAGTCACCCCCATTTCTGCGGCCATGTATTTATAACTGGCTGCGGATTTAAGCGCGCCGCACCACATAAACTCAACCTGATTTAAGATGGTTTTATCTGATTCTTGTGGGCGCTGGGTGATTGCAAGCAACCTACCGCCGTATTTACGCACCTTACGACATAGCTCCCCCCAATTAGGCGGGGCTTTACCAACGCGGGTAACATCGGCTATTTCATCCGCTAAAATATCCATTGGCGCCGCTTGGTGGCAAATAGCAAAGACCAGGGCCGCCCACTTTTCAAAGTTTTCCTCTGTGGGCCGAACTGTAAGCGCGCAACGAATCGGGCCAAAGCCGCACTTTTTAACCAGCTTTTCAAACGCGGCCATAGTACGAATACGGGGCAATGAATAATCTTCGTCAGGGTCCCACGCAATGATCCGCTTTTGTTTAAAGTCGACTGTCTCACGCAAAAACGCTGATTTACCGCTACCTGACGCGCCTACGATTAACACATTACGGTTTTCTAAACTGGCATCATGTCGCTTTAGGGGTGTCGGTGGTCTCTTCATCCTCGTTTTCCTCCTCAACTTTGCTAAGATTAATATCGGTCATTATGCGCGGGCCAAATATCCCCACTGAAACAGCCCCCAGCGCCCACATAGGCGACATTTCAACGTCTGGCATAGCTTCATCAATGGCATGACTTAGCCCGCGCGCTTCATCCTCACTTAGTACCCAATGCTCACCACGGCGAGCCGCTAGGTAATTAGTACCGAACACCACCATGGTACTAAGTAGATCACCGGCATTAATTTTGGGGGTTTCGCCCTTCTCGGCCATAACCTGATCAGTTATTTCGGGGCTTTTTTCATCATCAGCAAAATCACCAAAGTCGGGGCTACCTAAACGAGCTGCAATATCGTCAATTGTTTGCTCTGATACGTCTTGTTCTAGGCTCATGCGTCATCATCTCCAAATAGTGAATCCATAAATGTTTTTTTACGGGTTGCAGTGGTCGCTGCTTTGGTTTGCTCCTCGCGGGCAACTTCGGCGGCTTCGTGGGCGGCTTCGTCAATCTCTACGCCGTTAAGCGGGCGCACGTTGTCACGAATGAATTTTTGCCCGCCTGGTAACGTGCATTGAATAGTGCCGCATGGCCCATGTGGGCCGTCCATACAGCGGTAATATAAACGCGCGGAGCGGCTCGCTTGTTCGTGAACGGTTGCGTCCTCACTGCCACAGTGCGGACAGGTGATTTTACCTAGTACGGCTTTACCCATTGCTGCGCTCCCGTTGTAGCTGCTCTACATTGTGAGTCAGTGTGATCACTTCTTTCATAAGCAACGCACACAGCCTGCGTTGGGCTTTAGCGAGTTCCAGGGCTTTAGCTTTGACATTGAATGCACTACTTGCGGCCACTTCTGTTTCAAGCAGCAGGATTGATTCAAATTGAGCATGGATTTTTTCTTTAGAATCAGACATTTAAACTTAACCACCTGTTTTGTAACGAAAAAAACGAAATTTGTGGATAAGTGGACAAAAGCCGCTGCGCGTCTTGTTGCCACACTTACCGCACAATACAATAAGCCGTGGATATGTGGACAAAAGTCGCTTCGCGCCTTGTTGACGCACATACCGCACCGCCCAATAAGTTTTTTTTGCATTTTTATCAAAACAGGTCAGTTTTTTTATTCGCCTGCGGCGGGCCAAATGCTGGCCCCTGCGGGGCTTTTCACCTCACTTACGCCCTTCGGTTGTATGGGCCGCAATAAAGAGCCATTGCAGCCCAGTAAAAGGATGGCCCCTGCGGGGCTATTCTCCTTGTTTATGATGCGCGCCCTAAAAGGGCTGAGGACTCTTAATAGTCTTGCTGCCCCTCGCTGCGCTTCGGGTGCAGCAAGCCCCTTGCAAACCGCTATAAGATTAACCGAACTGAATCGGTACTTATGCTAATTGCAATGTAGGCGCTGCACCCAAAGCCGCTTGAGGGGCTTATCAGTACACGCTAATTTAGTGCGTACTGGTAAGCCGTTGCTTCGGATGGCGGTTTGTCCTGGTAAACGTACCGCAAGAGTGACTATTCAAGTGCTTTCAACCTACGCACCCCTGATACCCCTGCTCACTCTCATAACGTTGGCCGTGTTCCTAACGGTTATGTGCGGGAGATTGCGAGTCTCCAATTACCCCAGTTGGGCGCTTATCCTAGCCAAAATGTTATCGCTTCGTACAGGTAGGGCTTTTGGTATTGTTCCCGTGATAGCCCTATTGGAGCACTCAACTCCCACTGTTGCGGTGCGCTTAAACCACAAAACTCTATGATCCAATTTAAGCGCTAAAGCTCCGCAACCGTTTATTTAACGAGTGTATTTATAGCTAAAGCTACCTTGATAGCTTTAGCTATAAACACAAAAACCAGCACAGGCTGGTTAGGTTATTAGGTTGAGGGCTTTAGCCTCATTTTTAAGCTTTAGGTATTCTTGCGGTAATATTTGAAAGTGAGCGCATGGCTCACCTTTTTTAACGCATGAAACGAACTCACACTCATCGTTAAATGCCAGCGTATCAAAGTACGCAAATAGCCCACCATCGGAGCCAACATTTTTATTAGTGAGATCAATTCGAGTTTTTGAGCCAAGGGCGGTTTCTAGGTGTAATATTTTTACTTGGTTTGTCATCGCTTCTAATCCATTCAGGGACGTTTTAAGTAACCATTCATGCCAAATTAAGAGAACGGGGCTAAACTGAAAGCTGCGACCCTCTCAGCCGCCCCGCTGACCTGAATGATACCTCTGCCGAGGCCACTTAATAGTAACTTGCCAATCGACCAAGTCAATTGTCAAGTTACCTTGCAAAGCCCTGAAATTAGATTATTTTATGCTTCTGCACCTGCGGCCTGAATGAGAAAAGTTATGAAAATAAGCAATTCGATTGAACTACTCGATTGGTTTAAATCCACCGTGGACATTGAGTCCGACTATATGACAGCCAGCTTGCTAGGTGTATCAAAACAAGCGATATCCAAGATTAGACAAGGAATCAATGAATTTAGTGAAGATAACGCTTTAATGATCGCAACGATAGGTAAACACCCCGAACCCTTGAAAATAGTGGCTACAATTGAGTTAGCTAAAGCTGAAAAGGCTGGTGATACTGAACGCGCTAAATTATGGCGCCAATATGTCGCTTAGGCCATTTTACCCCCCGTCAGAATGGCGGGTAAGAAATGCACAATCCCTTTTGTGCTGCACCCTACAGCCACGGTCGCAGCCTAAAGGGAACATTATGTTAAATAAGATAAATTATATAATAACAGTCTAATTACCGTGATTAATAAACGCTATTTCCTTTACCACTATGCCAATTTACATCCAATCAGTGGCATCTATTCAAAAATTTATCCAACTCACTTTTTATGCCTTTAGCTATCTAAAACAACCAAAGTAAGGAGTGAGTAAATATGAGTATAAAGCCAGGCCCGAAGCCTAAAAAAGAAGATGGAACTCCAGATGAGAGACGTCGTGTCACACCAGAGAATCAACCTAAGCACCCTAAATTAAAGCCTCATGAGCACAAATGAACAAAAATATTAAAGAGCCATTGGCTCTTTTTATTATAATTGCTTTTATCGCAGTGCCATAAATTTAAACTCTTCACGATTTTCTAAATACTTTTTAAACGTAATGCGTGCGTGCCAAAGTTGCTCCTCAGATTGCATTTGATAAATTACAGGCCCTGAGGTTTCTTTTGCTAGGTGCAGTAACTTAGCGTATTCACGTGCATCTATTTTACCATCTTCAAAATAAGATTTGGCAACGCTGATAAATTCACCGTCGTTGTATACATCCATGTGCCAAATTAGTGATCGATACATATTGGGTGTTACCTCAACCGATGCAGTTGTTTTATTAAACAGCTGAACTTCACTGTAAATTGAGTTACCAGTAATACCTATGCCCACTAAAGATAAAGTTGTGAGTGTCATCATCCATTTCATGCTCAACGCCTCATCATTACGTATGAGTATAAGTATAGGAGATGAATATTACAGTTGATGTTTATTTAATCAATTTCAAAATTGACTATTATTTTTAAAATTAATGATTGTTGTTTTAACGGTGTTTTTTTATTGTCATAAACGGTGAGTTATTGGCGCCTGGCTACCCTAGAACGCTATAACTCACAGCTTAACAAGTTGATATTTTTAATGAAGTGCTGCGGTAAATGGAATACTTTGGCAAATTTTTGCTTCGGCAATAAGTATTTCTTCTAAGCGGATATCAACGTCACTTTTATCAAAATATTCATAAGCTAATTCAACAAATAAGTTTTTATGCTTTTCTTCCGACTTGGCGATAGCAACATAAAAATCTTTCTCTTTGCCTATCGGCAGAGCTTGAGCAACCAGTGAGAAACGTTCATGTCCCCTCGCCTCTATTACAGCGCCAACTAGCAGTCGATCCATTAAAAACTCATCACGACCATTTCTAAATACGGCGCGAATTTGTTTTACATAAGGATCTTTTTGGTCATTGCCTAAGTTAACATCGCGATCAAGGAGCAGCTTAAGTACTTGTTTGAAATGAATCATTTCCTCTAGAGCTAGATCGGTCATTGCTTTAACTAGCTTTCGGCGATCAGGGTAATGCGACAACATCGACATAGCCATGCCCGATGCTTTTTTTTCTGCAGCAGCGTGATCTTGTAAAAAGGTATCAAAGTCAGCGAGTACTGCTTCAGTCCATGAAAATGGTGTATGGTATTTTAATTCAAACATAAATATCTTACCTAAAAACTAATGGCGGGATTTTAACGTAATTGCGCTGCAAAATCTTGTTACCGTGGCAATTTTAAAACCAATTAAATGATAACTTGTAAGCGTCGTTAAGCTGTTGGGTATAATTGCTTATCAATTTTACCGTTTGCTGTAGAGGCAATTTTAAGTGGGTGCTTAATTGCATTCCAAGCGGTGACTTTACCGCCAATATTCATTTTTTCAAATTGAGTGAGTGCTGTTTGTATCTGTAAGAATCGACAAAGTAATGAAAAACTGTTGGCGTTGGCGATATCAATGCTAAGGAGATCTGCTGGACGATTTGCAAAATACTGCTGAGCGGTGTCTTTGTGCTGTTCGTAACAACGTTGCAAGTAAGCATCATTTTCAAGGTCATTACTCGTAAAATCACCGAAAGTATTTAAATAGCAGCGCTTAATATGCGGGTTAAATCCCCCATCCGCTCTAGTTAAGTTTACCTGCATGCGTTGTAATAGTTGACGAATTGACGGCAGCCATTTGTCAGACGCGCGCTCTAAATAAATAAACTTAGCGTTTGGGTAAAGCTTATCAAGTTGTTGATAGTCATTAAAAATTGGCGTATCAGCTAGCACTTGAGCAGTAGCAAAGGTTTTTTGAGTGTACGCCGTATGCGCGCAGCTAAAACCTAACTGTAAAAAGGCATGACATACACTGGTGGTACCTGTACGCGGTAAGCCAATAATAAAAATTTTGCGGTTTGAATTCATAACGACTTATTTATCGAGTTGGTTGTTTTCAGGTGTGAACCATAATGTTCTATTATCCACTGGGGTTAACGGAGGAAGGTGTTTGTTTTCTAATTTTATAATTTCTTTTTCCGCTAGTTTTGCATTAGCGATAGTTTGTGCAAAATAACGGCTAAATAATTTATTGAACTGGCCATTGCGATGTATTTCTTCAAGTCCGGTTTGGATCGCGTGATGTAAATCATCACGCTTTGAATTAACAAAAAAATAAATTGCCGCTGGATATGTCAACACAACATTGGGTACTGTAGTAATAGTGTGCGTGTCAGCTAGTTGTTCAAGTTCCCAATCAACTTCTAAAATAGAACGAGGAAATGCATCGCCTCGCCCTTTAACAAGCATATTAAACAAAGATTCATAACTTGTTGATGTAGATACCTGAAAGTCGTTATCCTTTAAAATTTGTGTATCAGGCCAGTCATGGCCTTGCAAGAAGTGAAGTTTTTTCAGCTGAGTTGGTGTTTTGAGCGGCTCAAATAGGTGCAGTTTGTCTTTTGTAGTGAGTAATAAACGCCAACCATACAGGCCTTTATAAATTGGAACTCGGATCGGCTTAAAAATAGCTTCTCTTTCTACACTCGTCATAGACCACACTACATTGACCAACTCACCTTGCTCTAACTCTTTTAAAGAGCGACTCTGTACCATTTTTATAGATGACTGTAATGTGTAAGCTTGGCCACTATGCGCTAGTGCCAGTTTGAGTAACGCCAACGGGTACCAATTTTCAAGTTCATGATCTCGTTCAGGCTTAGGATAAATAATATTTAGTGTTGGAGCAGGCTCATTATTGCTGGCAAACGACGTTATTGGGTATACCAGCAAAGTCATTACCAGCGCGAATAACCTAGTCAACATATTAGAAAAAACGACCAAGTAACAAAGCAAGTGCACCCAGAGCTAATGTCGCAAAAGTAGATAACATACCAATTGCTCTAAGCTTTAGCGTGTTGTCATTAATGGCAATACTATGGCAAACGCGGCCAAACACCAGTAACGCACCTAAAATATGGCAATAATGGCTACTTAACCCTTGGAATTCTGCTAAAAATATTAGAATAAGTGCAAAAGGCACGTATTCAATAAAATTACCATGAGCACGGGTTGCCCTTAGCAATTGCTGATTATCGTTAGTACCTAATGATATTTGATTTGATTTTCGCACTTTCACAACATTTATACTTAAATAAATGTACATAAAGGCTAATACAGCTGCGTAAAAAGAGATGATCATAATAATTTCCTAATTATTTTTTGCCATAATAACACAAGATTAATTAACGAATAGCCAGCTATTGTGCTGATTTATATGATAACGTACTAATTCAATGCAAAAATAAAGGATTGCCATGTTCACACCCCGTAAGATTGCGGATAACTACAGAGAAATGATCAACAGTATTGGCTTTTATCCTTCGATGATGTCGATTTGCTTTCTACTGTTTGCCGTATTAAGTATGTCAATCGAATATACCGCTATAGTACAGGAGATAAAAAAATTCTTATCTGTTGTGTTAGTTGATAGCGAAGAAAACGCACGAACCATTTTAAGTACGCTGGCAGGTAGCATTATATCGCTGACAGTATTTAGCTTTTCCATGGTAATGATAGTGTTAAATAGTGCCAGTGCGAGTTTATCGCCACGGGTAGTACCAGGCCTTATTACCCGAAAGTCACATCAAATGGTGCTCGGTTTTTATCTGGGGAGTATTATTTATTCAATCATTATGTTGATCAACATTAAACAGCTTGACGATAACACGGTGGCCATCCCTGCCCTTGGCGTTTTATTTGCATTGATTTTTGGGCTGATATCACTTGTGCTGTTTGTTTACTTTATTCACTCAATTTCTAAAGCGATTCAAGTAGATAATGTATTAAATGATTTATTTAAACACACCAAAAATGTCATTCAACAAATCATTACACGCCAGCAGCAAGATAAAATTGAGAGTTTTCCTGATTTTGAGCAGTGGTATCCGATCGGCAGTCACACCGAAGGCTATTTTAAAGGCGTACACAGCGATAAGTTATGCGCCATTTTGGCTGAACAAAACATTGAATTGTACATAGTGGTTAACCAGGGCTTTTTTACCGTTAAAGGTTACCCATTTTTAAAATGTAATCATGATCTAAGCCAAGATCCTGAACTGCTTGAAAAGCTACTCAATTGTTTTATTTTTTACATTGAAGAATACATAAGCGACCACTACCGCTATGGTTTAACGCAAATATCTGAAATTGCAGTTAAAGCGATGAGTCCTGGCATAAACGATCCGGGCACGGCCGTTAAAGCAATCGATATGCTGAGTATTTTATTGATTGAGCGATTAAAAATAAGTGATACGAATTACTCGTTTAAACACAGTGAAGGTTCACCATTATTGTATTTACACGAGACTTCATTCGACGAACTATTACATGATAATTTTACCCCTATTCGTAATTATGCAAAAAACGATGGCTATGTAATGACTAACGTTTTAGAGGCGTTTAAAAATATATTGTTTATTGCCCATACAAATGAGCAAGCGACAAACAGTTTATTTAATTACTTAACAGCCATTGTTGATGATATTAACGAACACATTAGTAATCAATATGACCGTAATGAAGTGCGTAATATGCTAAGAGCAATCACGAGAACGAGTGAGGAGCAAGGCAATAAATTGCTGGCACGCTTTGAGCACCAGCAACAGTAATGAACGCGAGTTAGTTATTATTCGATCAAGTAAATTGCATAGCTTGATGCTTTAATAACTAATTCACCTGCATGGTAGGCATCGGGTACAAAGCTGCCTGATTCAGCGCTGTCTGCCATGCTGGCCATTTTTACGCGCATATAAGGCTGTGCATTGGTGTCCATAGGACTCATTGACGCACTGTATAAACCTTTAATTTCCACATCATAGTCAGCAGCAAACTCTTGGGCGGCAGTTTTGGCATCTTTAATTGCCATTTTTTGTGCTTGTTGCTGTAGCTCTTGGTATCGGCTAGATACAAATTCAGTTTGATTAATTTCATTAATACCGCCACTCACTAAGTTTTGTAATAGTTGCGGATATTTGTCAATTTGCTTTAAAGTCAACGATAAACTGCGTGATACTCTAAAACCAACAAACTCTTGCTTATTAGTTTCACGGTTGTATTGGCTTTCTCGATGAATGCTGATCTGCCCTGCATTAATGTCTTTGTCTAATACACCAGCTTGTTTAGCAAGTTTAATTGCTTTAGCCATAGTTGTATCAGCCTTTTGCTTTGCTGCCATGAGGTCTTTTTCAACTTCAACAATGCCAACGCTAAGCTTCACATTATCAGCAACAGTGGAAATTTGTGCTTGGCCTTGAATATAAATGTGCGGTGCATCGGGGCTACTGGCTGCAAAAACGTTGAAACTAAGTGCCGCGGCTAACAATGGTAAATAACGCATAAATATCCTTAATAATTTTAGTATCACTATTAGATACCGTACGCGGTTAATTTAAAATGAACAAGCAAAAAAAACAGGCCGAAGCCTGTTGTTTGATTAGCGATTGATTAGATACTACAACGCTTATAATTACGGTATTTTGGTAACCAGTAATTTTTGTTGATAGCAGCCCACAGCATGTCATCACTGATCTCGAGTGCTGCGCCTTCTTCAATGGCTTTTTTAGCAACACCAAACGCAATGCGTTTACTCAAGGTTTCAATTTCAGTCAATGCGGGTAATAAGCTGCCTAATCCAGTGTTAGCGTGTGGTGACGACTCAGCTAAAATTTCACTAGAGACCATCAACATTGCATCGGTGATACGGGTCGCTTTAGCAGCGATCACACCTAAACCTATACCTGGGAAAATATAGCTATTATTACACTGTGGAATAACAAAGGTTTCACCGTTGTATATTACCGGCGCAAATGGGCTACCGGTTGCAACAATTGCGTTACCCTCAGTCCAGTTGATCACATCTTCTGGCAGTGCTTCTACTTGCTTAGATGGATTACTCAACGGGAAAATTACTGGTTGCGCACAACCTGCGTGCATGGCACGAATAACTTGTTCAGTGAACAAGCCTGGTTGTCCTGAAACACCAATCAAAATATCAGGTGCTGCACAATGCATTACATCAAGTAGCGATGCATATTCACCACTGTATTTCCAATCAACTAATTTATCTGTTGGCTGGGCAAGCGCTTGTTGAAAGTCGCGTAATCCTTCCATGCCTTGAGTTAACAAACCAAAGCGGTCAACCATAAACACTTGGCTGCGAGCTTGTTCGTCAGTGATACCTTCTGACACCATTTGCGTAATTATTTGCTCTGCAATACCACAACCTGCAGAACCCGCACCGACAAAAACAACTTTTTGCTCCGATAACTTCGCATTTTTAACGCGACATGCCGCAAGTAATGAACCAACCGTCACAGCCGCGGTACCTTGGATATCATCATTAAAGCTACAGATTTCATCACGGTAGCGTTTTAATAAAGGCATGGCGTTAGGTTGAGCAAAGTCTTCAAATTGCAGCAAGACATTAGGCCAGCGGCGTTTAACGGCTTTAATGAATAGATCTAAAAATTCATCGTATTCATCTTGTGCTATACGCTTATGACGCGCGCCCATATACATAGGATCGTTTAATAATTTTTCGTTATTGGTACCAACATCTAACATTACTGGCAGCGTATACGCAGGGCTAATACCGCCACACGCGGTATACAATGATAATTTTCCAATCGGAATGCCCATACCACCAATACCTTGGTCACCAAGGCCAAGAATACGTTCACCATCGGTAACAACGATTACTTTCACTTTGCCTTTGGTGGCATTGCGCAGAATGTCGTCGATTTGATAGCGGTCTTCGTATGAAATAAACAAACCACGCGCACTGCGATAAATGTCAGAGAATTTTTCACAGGCATCACCCACTGTTGGGGTGTATATAATTGGTAGCATTTCTTCAAGATGATCACGTACTAAACGGTAGTAAAGTGTTTCATTATTATCTTGAATAGCACGTAAATAAATGTGCTTGTTTAAATTGTCTTGAAAACTTGAATATTGTTGGTAACAACGCTCAACTTGCTCTTCAATTGTTTCATAGCGAGGAGGCAGTAATCCCGCAAGGTTGAAACTTTCACGCTCTTTTTGTGTAAATGCGCTGCCCTTATTAAGGAGTGGTGTTTCGATCAGACCTGGGCCTGAGTGATGAATATAAAGATAATTTGGGTCTGTATTTGTAGTCATAAGTCCAAGCTTAACGATGTCTTTAAGTTGTGATCTGCCATTATTGCTGTTGAATATTAAAAAGCAACGACATTCAACCTTGTCAGACCATTAAAAGAAAATACTCGGTGCGCGTTAAGCACACCTAAAAGGCAATTGTACATTAAATAACGGCGGCGATTAAGGCTTATTAGCAGGCATTTCATGCTCTTTAAGCACAAAATTAACCTCACTTAGTGCTATACCTTCGCGGCGTGGATCAGCAGCCCCCACTAAGCTTCCGTTAACTAGTTCAACAGCATGTAACCCTGAATTCAAATCAACCACTTTCACTGTATGTCCGCGCTTTTCAAAATCAGCAATAATGCTTTCTATTGCAGTACCTTTCTCAAGGCTGGTGTAGCTATTGCGATTGGTTATTCGTGGTAAATCGATTGCTTGTTGAGCGGTTAATTGCCAATCCAATACCCCAATCACAACTTGTGCAACATAATTGATGATCCGACTACCACCGGGTGAACCAACTACTAAGCGCAGGCTGCCATCATTATTAAACACTATTACTGGTGACATAGAGCTACGTGGACGTTTGCCTGCTTCAACTCGGTTTGCTAGTAATTTGCCATTTTTGCGTGGTGATAATGCAAAATCGGTTAGTTGATTGTTCAAAATGTAGCCATTTACCATCACGGTTGAACCAAATGCCATTTCTATTGAGCTGGTCATTGATACCGCGTTACCTTCACTATCAACGATTGATACATGACTGGTAGAAGGCAACTCATAGGCATCATCTTGCGCGTAGCTAAGTAATGGCCGAGGTTGGCCAGCTTCGGCTTTTTGATCGCGTTCGCTGATAAGTTTTGCGCGTTGCGCTACATAGCGTTTATCAAGTAATTCGGCTGTTGGAATATCTGCAAAATCAGGATCGCCCATATAAACATTGCGATCAGCAAACGCTAAACGTGAAGCTTGGCTAAAGTAATGCAATGCTTGTGCTGAATTAGGTTTATATTGCGCCATATTTTTATCTTCTAATAAGGCTAATATTTGCAACACAGCCACACCGCCGCTGCTAGGTGGAGCCATAGAGCATACTTTATACGCATGGTAAGGGGTGCAAACTGCGTCGCGTTGCTTACTTTGGTAGTTTGCTAAATCAGTCAATGCTAAGGTACCTGGTGCAACCACTGAATGAGTGACCGCATCAACCATTTTTTTAGCATTGTCGCCTTTATAAAAAGCATCAATGCCAACATCGGCTATTTGCTTATATAAATCAGCTAAGGCTTGATTTTTCTTAACTGTGCCAACTGCAAGTGGTTTGCCATCAGGAAAGAAATAATCACGGATCACTGGTAATTTAGTCACACCAGGGTTTATTTGCTTGGCTAATAACGCATGTAACCGCGGTGAAACTTCAAATCCTTGCTCAGCAAGTGCTATCGCGGGCTTAAATAATTCGGCCCAAGCAAGTTTGCCATACTGTTTATGTGCATTAGCAAAAGCATGCAATAGTCCGGGTACGCCAACAGAGCGACCACCAACAACCGCCTCTATCCACGGCGCAGCGTTACCATTTTCATCTAAAAATAATGTTTCATCAGCATGACTTGGCGCAGTTTCACGGCCATCAAAACTAGTAAGTTTGTTGTGCTGTTTATTGTAATACAGCATAAAAGTACCACCACCAATCCCTGATGATTGTGGCTCTACTAAAGTCAGCACTAGTTGCGTTGCGATTGCCGCATCAACAGCGCTGCCACCTTGCGCGAGGATTGTTTGCCCTGCTTGCGCTGCATAAGGATTGGCCGCAGCAACCATAAACTGTTTACCAGTGACTTGTTGCTTAATTTGATGACCGGTTGCAGCTTCTGGTTCACGGACTTCTCGCGGGGATTGGCTGGCTAAAACGGGTAAAGCGAGCAGCGTTAAACTAAAGGCAACACTGCGCTGAAAAGGTAAATACATAAAAAAGCCTGATTTGCATTGAGATATTTGGCATCTTAAAGTTAAACGGGCACAATATGCAAAATTTTACTATGAAAATAAGAATAAAATGGTCAATTTACCCCTGCAACCGCGTTATATTTTACCTCCGCTGTGTTTAATGGCATTAAGTGCCCTATTGGCTGCATTAAACTTAAACGATGTATTAGAGTTTAATCGCCAATTAATTGAGCAAGGCCAAGTGTGGCGTTTGATCACCAGCCAATACGTTCATGCTAATTGGCCCCATTTGGCATTAAATTGTGCAGGCATCATATTGATATGGGCACTGCATGCTGAGCATACAAAACCCACTCAATATGCGTTACATACACTATTCTTGGCCGCTTGGTGTGGTATCGGTATTTACTACTTTTGCCCAGACATAAGAATATACACAGGCCTAAGTGCTTTACTGCATGGAGTGATTGTATGGGGAGCCATTAAAGATATTGAGGCGGGTATGAAAACCGGACTATTATTGTTTATCGGTATCTGGCTGAAGATTGGCTATGAGCAATTTCACGGCCCAAGCGCAGAGATTGGTAAGTTAATCGCTTCACGTGTTGCGATTGATGCACATTTGATTGGTGCGATTGGTGGCATTGTACTCGCCTTACCGGTTTTTATTACTTACCTAAAAAAACGCCAAGTGTAAACTTGGCGTTTTATTTTTAAACCTTAAAGTGTTTCTTTAAATAACTTATAAATACGGCGGTATTCATCTAACCAGCTTGAAGGCTGAACAAAACCATGTGGCTCTACTGGGAAGATTGCCGTTTCAAAGTTTTCTTTTTCAAGCTCAATTAAACGTTGTACTAAACGTACCGAGTCTTGAAAAAACACATTGTTATCGACCATTGGAGCATTGATCAACAGGCGATTTTTAAGACCTTCAGCATAATAAATTGGTGAACTTTTTTCATACGCAATCGGATCTACATCTGGGTGATTTAAAATGTTTGATGTGTATGGGCCATTATAATGTGCCCAATCTGTTACAGGACGAAGCGCAGCGCCTGATTGGAATAAATCAGGTTGGGTAAACAAGGCCATAAAGGTCATAAAGCCGCCGTATGAACCACCATATGTACCAACCGAGCCTGTATCAACATTGGCATTTTCAGCCATCCAACTTACACCATCAGCTAAATCTTGAATTTCCGGCGTACCCATCTGACGATAAATAGCTGTGCGCCAGTCACGACCATAGCCTTTTGATGCACGATAATCCATATCCATTACAACATAACCTTCTGAGGCTAATAGCGAATGGAACATAAATTCGCGGAAGTAACCAGACCAACCCATATGTGAGTTTTGTAAATAACCTGCGCCATGGTTAAAAATAACCGCTTTACGATTTTTTCCGCTTTCACCTTCAACGTAGTCTGCTGGGTAATATACTTTGGCATAGATTGGTTGATCAGTGTGGCTTGATGGCACTGCTACAATTTTAGGGGCAATAAGCTGCTTCGCTAAAAATGCCTCAGATACCGTATGGGTTAACTGTATAGCTGAACTATTTGCTTTAGCATCAGCAACATATAACTCTGGTGGAGCCATGATTTTTGAATGCGTTAACAACAGTTTAGTTTGATCTGGGCTAAGTTTATAGTCGGTCATGCCGTCTAAGTTAGTTACTTGCTCAGAGTTACCATTGCTTGGATCAACACGGTAAATTTCATAAAGACCTGGATGCTCAACATTGGCTTTATAATAAATTGCACTGTCGTCATTAGTAAGGGTTAAATTTGATACCACAAATTGACCTTTAGTAAGTTGACTTACTTTGCCATTAAGTGGTTTTTTATAGATATGGCTGTAGCCAGTTTCTTCAGATAAGAAATACAAAGTATCTGAATTATTTAACCAACCGAAATCGTTATAAGCATAGTTAACCCAAGCATCATCGTGTAAGCGATGTTGTGATACAAGCTTCGAGCTTTCAACATCAACAGTTGCTAACCAACGATCTTTATTATCCCATGCTTCGAGCATCATCGCGACTTGCGTACCGGTTTTATTCCATACGATAGCGCTTTGATCCCACCCCCAATCCATCATTAGGTTGATAGCACGGGGTTGTTTTTGAGATTCATATGTTTTGCCGTCACGGGCAAAGTTTTCTTTTTTAACTGCCGCTAATACGTCTTCATCAAAGCCAGGTAAGGTATCGAATGCCAAGGTAGTTTGCTTTTGCTCAACTAAATCAATGTAAATCACTTCAGACGTTATTGGTTTTTCATCGGCAACACGACGGCGTACTTTTTCAGCTTTAACACCAGCATCATCGGCAATATAATTTGGCATTATATCGCTGTCTTCTCGCCATGAACGGCTTTCTTTTACCACAGCAACTAATGCTTTGCCATTTGGTGATAATTGCACGTCGGCTAACTCATTGCCTTTGCCTAAATAAAACTGTGCATTAGCAATAGAAGAGTTTTCTGCGTTGAGCTGCTCTTTGCGGGCTTGTTTGTCTTTTTTATTTTTATGAGTAAGTGCAATGTAATCAATTAGTTTATGTTGCTCTTTGGCAATGTAAGTTGCAGGCTCAGCAATCCCTTCTGGCGCATCACTTAAGTGTAAATTTGCAATTTCGGTTTGCAAACCAGTGGCTAGATTTACCTTATAAAAGGCGTTGCCTTGGCGGTATGCTAAATTACCATCGGTTAAAAATTGTGGTTTAGACTGTTTAGCGCTGTCGTGTGTTATTTGTGTAATTGCACCGGTGTTGATGTTTTTTACAAATACATTGCCTTCAAACACATAAGCTTGAACTGTGCGATCTGCAGAATAAACCGCATTCGCAGCACCTAAGGTATGCAATTTATTAAGTGCGACTTGGCTGGCAGCTTGGCTATTCACCGCTTGTGTGTATAAATCTCTTAACTCATTACCTTGTTGTTTTTGTGCATACACAACCGTTTTTGAATCAGCAGCCCAAAAGGCGCGCTCTGCTTGGCGACCTAACCAATCCGGATGAGCCATTGCTTGTTCAAGCGTGATGGCTGTAGTTCCTGTATCGGCGGCTGTTACCACAACACTTGCAACAGTGGATTGCGGTTGCTCAGTTGGCGTAGATGCGGTTGATTGACAACCGGACAACATAACGCTGGACGCTACGGCAAGTGCAATTAAGGTTTTTTTAGTAGAAGATTTAAAAATCATAGGGCTTCTGTAAGGTTATTGTAATTACCTTGATTTAAGCAGAAGCACCTATGTAATAGCAATTATTTCAGATAAACCGCCAAACTTTGCTGTTTAATAGCAAAGTTACTTTAACGAAATATCTAACCACACCATACGATGATCTGATGAGGCATTACGATCTTTAATTAATCGGTATAATTCGCTATTTTTAACTGGCCAAAATACACCACCGTCGTGAACGTCTATGCCATAAGTAGAAGGCAGCACATAATCAACGCGAGCTTGCCAAAATGCAGTGTAAGCCGCTGCATATTTTTCACTATAGCTGGTTTTAGCTCCCTTACTACTTGGTACGAATTGACTATTAATTAATGGATTTTTTAACAGCTGATCCGTTGTATTAGGACGTTTTTTATCGCCTTCAGGGGCTGCGTTTAAATCACCAACAACAACAAATCGTGATTGCGGTGCTAAGCCACCTTTTACACCATTGTCATCGTATAAATAATCTGCATTGCCGATATAGTCTTTTATTAAACGCACTTCATCGTGATTGCGCTTGCCGTTTCTGTCTTCATCACCATCAAATACTGGCGGCGTTGGGTGCGATGCAATAACGTGCAGTGTTTTGCCTTTTACAGTAATTGGCAGATCCCAAAATGATTTAGAGCTCAGTCTTAGTACTTGCCACTGCTCTTGGTTATACCAGTTTTCGCCTGTTTTTGGATCAATAGGCATTTGTGCAGCTGGCATATCTTTATATTTAAATGTTTGTAGCGTTCTTATTTTATCAAAATCTATTGGATAACGAGAAAGTACCGCCATGCCATAATGACCTTCAAAAAAACCAAAGCCAAAAGCATCCCCTTTCACACCAGTGGCTTTGCCATCGTGATCCAGATCAAATGGGGTTTTTAAACCGGTATTAACAGGAGCAATATAGCTGTAGGGATAGTCAATTGCGGGTTGTTTATTTTGACTTATCGCCAGGTAGTTAGCCTTAAAGTAATCAATTCCTTGCGCTTTGCTGATGTAATCAAACTCATTTAATAGCAGTATATCAGGGCGAACACGTTGAATGATCTCAGCAATATTTTTAATTTGCGGGTGCTTATTTTGTAGTGCATTAGTCAACGCGTTTGGGTCTACTTGTTGATCTTTTTCAGTATAATTGGTGGCATCCATACTGACATTGAATGTTGCCACTCTAAGTGTATTGGCGGCCTCGGCACTGTTTGTCATACCATTGAAAAACATGGCAGATGCTAATGCAGCCATACAAAACTTACTATTCATATTATGAATCCATCTAAAATTAATAATAAAATGACACTACTTACCACTATCCATAAAATAATGGCCATTATAAAGGGCTTTAGTCCTGCTTGTTTTAAAACTGAAAGTGATAAGCCACTGCCAATTAAGAACAAAGTCATGACTAGTAGCTGTTTTGCAACTGTGTTGATCAGCTGCCAAGTGTCAGAAAACTGCGGCAAATAAGTATTGATCAAGGCTGCGGCTAAAAAACCAATAATAAATAAAGGGATACTGGCTTTTTCTTCTGAGCGCCAAAATACCCCTGCAATGGTGGTGTAGGGAATGATCCACATTGCACGAGTTAATTTTACAGTTGTGGCAATACTCAGCGCAACAGCACCATAGGCGGCTGACGCCCCAACTACACTACTAGTGTCGTGAATTGTCAAAGCAGCCCATAAACCAAATTGTTGTTGGCTTAACTCAAAGTAATGGCCAATTGTAGGAAACAGCAATAAGCCCACGCCATTTAATAAAAATACCACGCCCAGTGCAACAGCCACTTCGTGATCTTTGGCTTTAATAACAGGAGCCATAGCCGCAATAGCGCTACCGCCACAAATCGCAGTACCAAAGGAGATTAGCACGCCAGTATTACGATTTAATTTAAATACTTGCGTTAAAATTTCCCCTAAGCCGATGATTGCAGTGATACTAACAATCGTTAACACCAAAGAACTGCGGCCGACTTCTATAACTTGATTAAAATCGACAGCAAAACCTAAACCAACCACTGCGGCTTTGAGCATCCACTTACTGGCTTGTTGCGATAACTCAGCAAACGGATTTCCTAATAAAATAGCAAACAATGCGCCAAGGATCAGTGCCGTGCCACCGCCTATCAGAGGAGTAATACACAAACCGAGTAAAATAATATAAAAAGGTTTTTTAATGCGATCTGACAAAAGCATAATGATCCTTAAGGACGAACAAGCTTTGCTGTAAGTTTATGAACAACGGGCGCTACAAAAATGACGGTTGGAAAAGCAACGCAAAATGCAAAAGCCCAAGCAGTTAACCAAATAGAAATAATATTATTGACTAAACCAACATTGAAAATTGAAATAACGAATGACATAAAGCCAGACATAAATAACGCCATTAAAAAAGCAAATACGATAGTGCGGTATTTAGCACTGAACATGAACAATCTCCTTAATAAAAAAGCCGAGATAAACTCGGCTTTTATGATTAATTTAAAATCAGCGCGGTACTGGCAGCTAACACGCCGGGGTAATCCTCCTCCGGAAGATATTCTGAAAGCTGTGCTAAACGTTCACCTAACTGATGAAGATTATTTGCTGAGACATTGATGTGGCCCATTTTGCGACCCGGTTTTGCCATTTTTCCGTACCAGTGACTGGTGACACTAGGTACGCTCAGTACTTGCTCAGGGATAGATGCTTGCCCAAGTACATTGATCATTGCTGTTACACGCTGCAGCTCTGTACTACCTAATGGTAAACCGGCAACCGCACGCATGTGATTTTCAAATTGGCTACAATGGCTGCCCTGTTGAGTCCAATGACCTGAATTATGCACGCGAGGCGCAATTTCGTTAACGAGTAATTGGCCACCAACATCAAAAAACTCAATGGCGAGCACACCCACGTACTCCAGTTCGCTCGCAAGTTTATTAAAGGCATCTTCAGCTTGTTTTTGGATTGTTGATTTTTCTTTACCAGCCACTGATAACGTTAAAACGCCATTAGTATGTTGGTTTTCAGTGAGGGGATAAATTGCTGTGTTGCCACTTTTATCGCGTACACCAATAATAGAAACTTCACGGTCAAATGGGATCATCTGCTCGGCAATAATGGAGTGAGGAGCAGATTCAGTACCGGAGGCAATAAAATCAGCCATTTCTGACCAAATCTGGTCAATTTGCTCATCTGATTTTAAGCGCCATTGTCCTTTACCATCGTAGCCGGCTTGACAGGTTTTGATCACTAACGGCTTGCCTAAAGTCGCGACTGCTTGCTCTAGGTGCGCTTTTTCAGTAATTAACTGGTATGGCGCGCATGCAACAGCGGTTTTGCTAAGTAAGGCTTTTTCAAGAGCGCGATCGCCACCGGTTTTGATTGCCGCTTTACCTGGGTAAAATTTATTACTTGCACAGCATAGTGTGAGCACATCATCTGGGATATGCTCAAACTCAGCCGTGATTGCATCGGCATCCGCGATTGCTTGCGCTAAAGTCGTATCAAACACTTGCCCGGTTAGTGGGTGGACAATTTGCTTGCTGCCCACATCATAGGCAACCACATTTAAATTCAGTGGTGCACCGGCTAAGCACATCATGCGTGCTAATTGGCCAGCGCCTAAAATTAAGATAGTCATATTACTCTGCTGGATTAGGGTTAGCTAAAATAGTCTCTGTTTGTTCTTTACGGAACGCTTCAACTTTGGCAAAAATATCAGGCTGCTGACAACCTAAAATTTGTGCAGCAAGTAGACCCGCATTTGCAGCGCCCGCTTCACCGATTGCTAAAGTCCCTACTGCAACACCTTTAGGCATTTGGCAAATAGACAATAATGAATCAATGCCATTTAACATTTTAGACTTCACAGGAACACCCAGAACAGGTAAAGACGTAAATGCTGCCGCCATACCTGGTAAGTGAGCTGCGCCACCGGCACCGGCAATAATCACTTTAATACCGCGTTCTGCCGCAGAGCTTGCGTAATCAGCTAGGAGTTGAGGAGTGCGATGAGCCGATACAACTTTAGTTTCATACGCGATACCAAATTTTTCTAGCATGATCGCAGCGTGTTCCATCGTTGGCCAATCTGATTTGGAACCCATAATAATGCCAACAGTCATAAATACTCCTCAGTAATAGTTTTAAAGCTTATAGCGGACTAATGTCCGCATTTATGGGCGGTATTATATACCCAAGCCACCTCAAGATGCGAGCGTCGTTGGTATTAAAAGCAAGTTAGGCAACGCATTGAACACTAAACCTGAAATACAAAACAACAAAAAAGCCATGACATGCATGGCTTTTTAGGTTAACAAACAAATTTAGCGTTAGGCTTCTTTGCTGGCTAGGTACTCAGAGTAAGTGCCTCTAAAATCAGTAACTTTCCCGTCTTTTATTTCCCAAATACGGGTAGCCACTGATGATACAAACTGACGATCATGAGAAACGAACATTAACGTGCCTTCATACGCTTCAAGCGCAAGGTTCAATGCCTCAATTGATTCCATATCCATGTGGTTAGTCGGTTCATCCATCAGCAATATATTTGGTTTATGCATCATGATTTTACCAAATAGCATGCGGCCTTGCTCACCACCCGAGATCACTTTTACAGACTTTTTAATATCATTTTGTGAGAACAACATACGGCCTAAGAAGCTGCGAACAACTTGCTCATCATCGCCCTCTTGTTGCCATTGCTCCATCCACTGGAATAAGTTCATGTCAGTAGCAAATTCGTCCGCATGATCTTGTGCATAATAACCAATATTATGGTTTTCAGACCACTTATACTCACCTTGCTTTGGCGCTAAACGCCCAGCTAGGGTATTTAATAATGTGGTTTTACCCACACCGTTTTCACCGATAATGGCAATACGCTCACCTACTTCAACTAAACCTTCAAGGCCTGTGAACAGCATCTCTTCAAAGCCTTGGCCTAAATTGGTTAATTCAAGCGCGTTACGGAATAACTGTTTTTCTTGTTCAAAACGGATAAACGGCGTTTGACGCGATGATGCTTTCACTTCATCTAATTGGATCTTATCAATTCGCTTAGCACGTGATGTGGCTTGCTTTGCTTTAGACGCATTCGCTGAGAAACGCGAAACAAACTGTTGCAGCTCAGCAATTTGGCTTTTCTTTTTGGCATTTTCACTTAATAAACGTTCACGTGCTTGCGTTGCAGCAAACATGTATTCGTCATAGTTACCTGGGTAAACACGTAATTCACCATAATCAATATCAGCCATATGCGTACATACAGAGTTTAAGAAATGACGGTCATGGGAAATGATGATCATGGTGCAATCGCGTTGGTTCAACACGTCTTCCAACCACTTGATAGTATAAATATCCAAGTTATTGGTCGGCTCATCGAGTAGCATAATATCGGGATCAGAGAATAGCACTTGCGCCAGTAGCACGCGTAATTTAAAACCTGGGGCAATTTCTGACATTGGGCCGTAATGTTGATCAGTTGCAATACCTACCCCCATTAACAACTCACCCGCTTTTGATTCAGCAGAATAACCATCCATTTCAGCAAACTCAGTTTCAAGGTCGGCCACTTTCATGCCATCCTCTTCACTCATTTCAGGTAAGCTGTAGATACGGTCACGCTCTTGTTTAATTGCCCACAATTCTTTATGACCCATTATTACAGTGTCGATTACTGAATATTCTTCATAAGCGAATTGATCTTGATTTAGTTTAGCAACCCGTTCATTTGGATCTGTACTAACATTACCAGCTGATGGCTCAAGTTCACCACTTAAGATCTTCATAAATGTAGATTTACCGCAGCCATTTGCACCAATTAAACCATAACGGTTACCTTCGCCAAATTTAGCTGAAATATTTTCAAATAACGGTTTAGCACCAAATTGCATGGTGATGTTAGCTGTACTAATGATAGCGCTACCCTCCAACGGGGAAATCATAAAATAAAATTGGCTGGAGTTTATATTAATTAGGCCGATTTTTCCATGTATTATTAGCTATGTTCTAAGCGCATATCAGCGTACTTGTAATTAAAAAGCAAGGCGCTAAACTCAACTAATTAGTCATCGTTTTGATTACTAATTAGTAACGCTTGCTCATAAAGCAATCGAAAAGCTATTTTCAAATTTCCTCTATGGTTTTTTGATGATATTTTTTCACTTTACCCTCAATTTAGCTTTGTTAGTCTGCGCCCTACCTGTAAACGATACAAATTTTAGTACAAGGCAAAACTGAATGAATAACAAGTTAGCTCAGCTTATCCTCACCTCTAGCATCATGCTTACTCCTTATGTAAGTGCTGTTGAGCTTTACGATGATGGAACAAATAACGTGACCATTGGCGGTTTTATCGATGCGCGCGTCATTCATACCCAAGGACAGACAGAAATAGTTAATGGTGCATCACGGATCAGTTTTGATTTTAGCCGTAAACTTAAAAATCAGTGGACCGCTCTGGCATTACTGGAATGGGGTGTAAATCCTGTTGGTAGTAGCGATATTCTTTATAATAATCGCTTTGAATCAATACAAGATGAGTTTTTATACAACCGTCTGGCTAAGGGATCCCCAGAAATAATCATTAAGTTTCAATTACATCACTCACATCCATATTTTTCCAATCGAGTTGCACTACCACCTGTACGAAATAGGCTAGTCCTGCCAAATAATCTCGCCGTCGCAGTTTAATGGACTGTTTTTTGAAGTATCGCAGCCCAACAAATGCCCATGACACTACTCGTCTTTTTTTGGTTGAATTAGCTTGAAAAGCGCCTGTCTTTCCTGCTTTGTCTATCACTGCCCCCAGCATCATTGAGAACCAATGAGCCAGTGTGGCAAGCAGCAACAGTATGTCTAATCGATAGAGTTTGTTTGTCCTGTGCAGATCTGAGCCTAAGCCGAACCTAACACTTTTTTGATCTCGAAATCCTGCTTCTATCTGCATTCTCATACCATATAATTTGAGTACTTTTTCGAGAAAGTGGTGCCTCTTTGGAAGAGAAGAAACGAGTAGCCAAGGCTCCTTATAACCACGTTTTTTATCTCTTTTTAATAACTTATGTCCCTTGCCAACCAGCACTGCATGAGTTTGATATTTTGCACTTTTGGTCAACTCGGTCGCGCCAAGATACTGGCTCTTACGTTGATTGCTCTTGAATAGTGACTGGCATGGAACAAACTCATCGCTGCCCTGCGTTTTCAAATGTGCCGTACCTCGAACCCGGCTGATATAATGCCAGCTATTGTTCCGCACGGCTTTGAGCCAGGGAACTTTAAAGCCCGCATCCGTCACAATGACGGGGCGGCAATCACTCGGCAAGATCAGTTTGAGCATCTTTAAGAACCGTTTTTGAACTTTTGGGCAATGATACTGAAAACTGAATGCACTTTCCTGATACAGGGTCAAAGAACGACCTTCACTGGCAATGCTGGCACGCAGAATACAGTATTTGGTTTGTGTATCTGCATGACTCCAATCAACCAAAATGACGGGATGCTTTTCAGTGACCACAAAACGGCTTAAGCGAACATAAACCGATGTCGACTCACGCAAAAGCTCGTGGTTATTGAGTAGTCGATCAATACGTTTAATATCATGTTTTTCAGTTGTTTTTGAATCCAAATTGCGACCAATAGATGTCAAGGTGCATTGCTGACAGTGCAAAAGAGATTTAACGGCAGCGACTAGAGTATTAAATCTGGCTTTATGAATAGAGTTAGGGGTGACAGCGCGGAGCATATTGTGCAAAATAGTAGACGCATTCATGGTGTTTAGTTCTGTTGTTTTTAAGCGATTCATAAGATCACAAAACACCATGAATGTTCCCTCACTACCCATATTTTTTAACACTATTAGTTCATTGATATATAAAGGCTAATTTTGGGGATACTTTAGACCGTCTGGGTTATGTGGGCATAGCGCATGAAAAATATGGACAAGTGACTATAGGTAAACAATGGGGAGCATGGTACGACGTTGTTTATAGCACCAACTACAGTTTAGTGTGGGACGGTAATGCGGCAGGTGTTTACACATACAATAAAGACGACGGAGCGATCAACGGTACCGGCCGCGGCGATAAGTTATTACAATACCGCAATAGTTACGGTGATTTTAGCTTTGCAGCCCAAGTGCAGTTTAAAAATAATGATTTTTATACCTGTGATATTGAGGCTATTTCAGAGTCTGCTTGTCAAACATTATGGGAGAATGGCAGTAATATAGCTCAACAGGTAGAGTTTAATTCCACCTATGGTGCAGCTGTTACCTATGCAGTAAATGATGACTTAACACTCACCGCTGGCTTTAACCGCGGTGAGCTCAACGTAAATTACACCTCAGGACGCGTTCAATCAGTTAATGATTTTATTTATGGCGCTGGAGTTACTTGGGGTAACTTTGATAGTGACGGTGTTTATTTTGCGGCAAACATCAATAAAAATGAGAATCACGATACCGATAATTTAGGTCGTTTGATCAAAGATGCGGTGGGCTTAGAGTCATTACTATCTTATAAATTTGATAATGACATTCGTACTTTCATTGCTTATAACGTGTTTGATGCTGGTACAGATTACGTGATCCAGCCAAACTTTAATGCTGATCCGAATGACAATTTTAAACGTCAATTTAGTGTACTTGGTGTTCACTATTTATTTGATGCAGATACGATTGTGTACATAGAAGCGCGAAAAGACTTTAGTGACTTTTCAAGCGCCGATAAAGAGCAAGAGTATCAAATGGGTTTATCTGAAGACGATGGTATTGCTATCGGGTTTCATTACAATTTATAACTCTTAAGCAGATAGGCTGTATACCTTATAGCCTATCTAAATTAATCCATTTAATTACTTCCCTTTCGTTGCTCAAAAAATGCCTGCCTAAATGCTAAATACCCTGCTTTTGGACCGAGTATGATCCACAACATTAAAATGCCACCGGGCAATAAAATTGATTTGCTTAAAGCGGGTATGCAGCAGCAAATAGATGCGATTCTTCACCAAGCAAGTCAAACTGATAACCAGCATGCCACGTTTAAAACTTAGCCACTATGCCCTGCCGCTGTTTGAGTTTTATTGTGACAATAGCGAGTTTAGTAAAATACTAATTAGCGATATGATTTGGCAGGCTGCTTTTTTTGAGCAGCAAATGAATGACTTTAAGCAGCGTTTGTTTAGTGAACAGCCTGAGCTTGATGATATTAAAGCAAGCGCAATGTTAGATTGTTACTTTATGACTATAATCGCTGGCTTAAATGAGCATGAACCACAGCCTGACAAAATGTTACGGCTGTTGACCAACAAACTATCTATTCTTTAGGACAACTTATTTCACTCTGTGGGTTTCACTTTTAGCATTAAATTTAAAGTGAAACCTACCCTCTGATTACATTAAAAGCGTAACCAAATGTGATAGCGCTTTTTTAATGGTTAAGTACCTTGTTTAATCATGCTTAATAAACAAGTTATAAACAACACGACTAATTAATAACGCCGTGTAAATCAAACTCAGCTTCTAAACCCCCAACTAATTCGCTGCTATTGTTAAAACACTGACTAGCTAACTTTGACTTATTAAGCTCATAATCCCTTTTGATAGTTTTAGTCAAAAAATACTGCTATGCAACGTTATCTAGATCTATAGATTTAGTATGATGTGTTCTTTTTGCTAAGTTAATCTGACATCTTACTAACTTGTTCTTTAATTCAGCATATTAGTTTATCGATGAATTATAGAAATCGAGTGCCTGCTTAACACTAACCACCGGGTTTTCCCTGTGCTCTAAACCATCATTAATTCTGCTATCCCAGATAATATCATTAGCATGTATGTTAAGACTATTCTTAAGGCCAGCAAAGGCACTTAACATTAATGGGTGTTCAGCGCCTCCAACTGTTATATATAGCGACAACGGTATGTAATCTTCTGTAGTGAGGCTTCGTTGCGATAAGAATTGCTCAAACTCTTTTACAACTGTCATGTCGTCATACCAAGCAGCCGGACTAAATGCAAAATAACCGTTAAACAACCAAGGTTTTGTGCTCATAGTGTATAAAACAAAACTCCCTCCTGCTGAATAGCCAGATAAAACACGATTATTATCTAGCCTATAATGTGATTCTAAATACGGTAATAATTCACTGTCTATAAAAGCTAAAAATTTATCCGCTTGGCCAAATAATTCAGGCGCATTTTCACTTGCAGGGCGAGCTTGGGTATTAACATCTTGGCGAGCATACGGCGGCACTAAATCACGATTTCTAGTAAAGGTCCAAAATTGATTAGGAATAGACACTAAAATTGTATCTTGCTGCGCTGGTAACTCAGCCATCACTGAATCCCACTGCGTAAGATTAAAGTTACCATCGGTTCTAATAATCAAGGAGTAGCGCTTTTTTGGCTCAAAATTATTAGGTAAACGAATAAACACTTTCCTACTTTCATCCAATACCTGAGAATAAATTGTGATGTCTTTAAAATTTGACGTGTAATGCGCGTTGTATTTATAAATAACAACGGCACCTGCAATCAGGGCTGCTATGCTCAAGAGAATAATTATTACAGTGTAATTTAGTTTTTTTAATAGGGTCATCATAACTGCAAGTCAAAGATTATTTTAAAAACAATACCCTTCCTCGATTCTTTATGAAACTACCGTTATGTAACAAAGTATGATTTAAAATTTATACAGCCAATGTTCACTCGCTACATGAGTGAATTTAAAACGGCGAAGTAGTTGCTGGCTTTGGGTGTTTTCTACCGCCACTTTCGCCTGTAAATTAGTAATGTTCGACTCATTGCCTAACAGCGCAACAACGGCTGTTATATTTGTTAGCATAAATGCTAATGCTTCAGACATAAACCCATCCCCCCAATAATCTACAGACAACTCAAACCCTAACCAAGCACTGCCCTCTGTAATATCATATAAACCAATGCAGCCAATCAAGGTCGACGTATTTAATAAGTACATTCCTAAGCGCAGCGTATTTCCTTCATACATGCCAGTAATATCATCTTGGATCAGTTGTTTTACGTCATTACGTGTAAGTGGCATTGCATAGTCATTATATTGCGCAACTAACGGCTCAGACAAAATAGCCCACAACGCGCTACAGTCCCTATGTTTAATTGGCTTTAATGTAATTCGGCTTAGTGTAAACTCATTGTTCATAAATAAAATTAAATTACGGCTTTAAAGCCCACTATTATTGCCTTAAGATACCGCGCAAACAAGTTAATAACACAACAATCAAATTATGAGCGATGAATTTAAAGTAATACAACCAACAACCACTGTTTATTGCCCTGAGCGCGGTGAAGGATGGACATTAACAGGTATAACAAGTATTGATGAATTTACATCTGTAATGTTCGATGGCGTACGTTACACCTTACCAGCGAGAGAAATTGTGGAGGAGTTGCTGCCTAACCAATTAGCGCGTGAACAGCAAAATCAGTAAGGTACTTATAATAGAAAAAAGCATTAAAAATTTTCATTATTAACGTTTTAAAACATAAATACCGAGTGGGGAGTCTAGACGTAGGTTATGCTCATCAACATGTAGCACTTCCCATTTTCTGACTACTTCTCCCGAAGTTACATGTAATATTTTGCCTTCCCTTGTGTAAGGGTAGTATCTATTCCCATGTTTTTTCATTATTTGGAGAATACCTGAGTTATCAATTTTAAAAAAATTACCATCATCAATTTTTATTGTATCTATATCTGATGCAATAACTTCAATTAACTTCCATTTAAACTGAATATCATTCTCTTTCGAATAAAGTAAAGGTGAATAGATCAGCGTAATTAAAATAGCAAGACATATTATAATTTTATGCATTTTTATATCCATATAGATCGTGTGTAAATGTAATATTTGTAGATATGACAACTTATTTCTTTTTTTTAATTTCCAAATCATCTTTTACACTTAACTGGTGTTGTCCAGGTATTAAGATCATGATAAAAACAGCCACGCAAATTAATAAAATCACTCTAAGCACATTTGAAGTTATAAAACTCTCCGTCAAATTAACTAAAAGAATCAATGGCAAAACAAAAAAGACACCTAAGTAACGGTGACGATTTGTAAATTCATGCAATGAGCCACAACTTGTACATCTATAACGAGTCGTCATTAAAGATATAGTAAACCACGATAATGAAATATTAGCAGAACATTTTAAGCACTTAGGGATCATACATAACCAGTTTGTGATTTAAGAGGAACTTTTTAGTTTGGATTATTCTTAGCAGATCTCATTAATTAAAGATTGCTTAGTTAACAATCTTTAATTAATTTAGAAATAAGTCAACTATAAACCGACGACGTTACTTTAGGTGGAGAACTTGCTAAAAGTCGCCCTAAACCATCAGGTAGCTGGTCCAAATCATATTTTTGTGTATTAGAATTTACTAAAACTTCTTTCCCCTGATGATCTCTCGAAATTCCAGTGATAGTTTGGATTAGTCTATTTCCAAAGAAAGGGTGAGGTGACCAAGAAAAATCATATTCAAAAATAATTTCGTAACTCCAACCCCTTTCCATTCTTGGAAAAATTACTGAAGCCTGCGCTTCTCCAAGAACAACACCAGAAATTACGGAGACTGAAAAAGATGCAGTTGATGTTGCTATAAAGCCCGTTCCTAAACCTAGCAATGCAGAAGCTAGGTAACCACCGTGTCTAATGACTTTCTCCCATTCAGAATTCCATTTATTAGCTGACTGATCAGTTGGAAAAGTTAGTGTGTGAGAAGACTTACTTTTTAAACGCTCTCTAGTATCACAGTCTGGTGCTTTACCTACGCCCATCCAATGACCACCATCAGTCCAATTCAATCTATTATTGCACTGTATCTCTAAACTTTTCTTTTCCCTGAGTGATAATTTTTGTGATCTAATAACACGAGTTTCCATCTTAATTCCTTTTAAAATTTTGTACCTATCTTCAAGAGTAAAAAGAACATTAAATATTGTCAATGTTTAATTTTCATAAAGTTGAAGAGAAGTTTTTAAAAATCTCATATTTGCCTTTTAAAACGCCTCATCTTCACTGTATACATTTACATTAAGTTCATCGTTATCTTCAAATACGACAAACGAAATAGGCCTGCAACACACTTGGCAGTCTTCTATGTATTGCTCATCAATATCAACCACATCAATTAATACTTCTATGTTTTCTCCACAGTAAGGGCAACTAATCGACTTTTCGGTTAACTGGTTCATGATTTTCCCTTTTAAATTTACACAAGGTTATAACTTCACTTTAGTAAACAACCTTATATAAGACAATGCTGGTAAAGTGACTTAATAGTTCAAATTTAAACAGCGTTAGCTAAAATATTGTTTAACTTAATTATATCAACTAAGCCATGTTGGTTCTGATTTAAAAAATAATCGCATAGCCATAAATTATCCTTAATATGTATCGTGATTGAATAAGCGCCTAACAGCTTATCAAACACCACTTTGGGGGTTTATAACACCCCAAAAAGGCGTATATTACATTGTTCAATAATTCCACTAAACAACTTCAATGTAAACAAGTAATTACGTAGGCTATAAAACACTCGCTGTTAAAATACACCAAAACGACTTTTAATAATGTTATGGGACAAAACCCCAGAACTGTATAAATAAACAGCATCGCTAAATATGCCATTTTTCGCTTATAAAGCACTCAACTGACTTGCAAGTAATTTAGCTCGGTGGTTTTAATTTTTGCTGCTGTTGATTATGATGAGCGTATACCCTGCCTTTTTAAATCCATTAAGGTTTTTTCAGTCATTTCATTAAGGATTATCTCATGTCTCGCTATAACGAACCTCCAGAGCAAGTTGCTCAGGCCACCGAAGGCTATGTAATGCAGCAAACTATGTTGCGTATTAAAGATCCCAAACCGTCGCTGGCATTTTATCAAAACGTATTAGGTATGAAGCTGTTAGGTAAGTATGACTTTCCGGGTATGAAATTTACCTTGTACTTTTTAGGCTATGAGCAAGACTTGCCAGAAGGCGATGATAAAGAAAAAACCCAGTGGGTGTTTCGCCGCCCTGCTTTAATAGAGCTTACTCATAACTGGGGCACTGAAAGCGACGATAGCTTTACGGGCTATGTTAGCGGTAATGAGGAACCAAAAGGCTTTGGTCATATTGGTATTAGTGTGCCCGATGTATACGCGGCGTGTGAGCGCTTTGCTAAATACGATGTGGAGTTTGTGAAAAAACCAGATGGCGGTTCAATGAAAGGCCTCGCTTTTATTAAAGACCCCGACGGTTACTGGATTGAAATACTCTCGCCAGAGGGCATAACTGAGATCATTCAATCGCAATAAAAAACATTAAAAATAAAAAAGCCTGCAAATGCAGGCTTTTTGTTTACAAGTACTGTGAAAAACTTGAATTTAACGACGTAGTGCGTCTATACGTGCGTCAAGCGGTGGGTGAGATGAAAACAACTCAGCCATGCCTTTACCACTGGCAATACCAAACGCCATCATTGAGCCTTCTAATTGTGAAGGGTGATTTTGCTTTAATCGCTCAAGTGCTGAACGCATTTTATCTGCGCCTACCAACTGAGCTGCGCCGTTATCGGCTGCAAACTCACGTTTACGGCTGTAATGAGCAACCACTATGCTTGCCAATACGCCAAATAATACTTGGAATAACATATCAAATAGGAAGTAAGTCCAGCTGCTGCCGCCCTCTTCTTCATCACTATTGATAAAGTTGTCAACAATACCAGCCAGTACTTTTGCGGCAAAAATAACAAAGGTATTCACCACACCTTGGATCAAGGTCAAAGTAACCATATCGCCATTGGCAATATGCGAAACCTCATGAGCAAGTACCGCCTCGGCTTGATCTTGACTCATATGCTGTAATAAACCAGAGCTTACAGCCACCAGCGAATTATTTTTACTCGGGCCTGTCGCAAAGGCATTCATTTCAGGGCTATCGTAAATCGCCACTTCCGGCATAGCAATACCGGCTTTTTTAGCTTGCGTAGCCACTGTTTGCACTAACCAGTGCTCAGTTTCGTTACGCGGTTGCTCAATCACATAAGCGCCGGTTGACTTTTTCGCCATCCATTTTGACATGAATAAAGAAATAAAAGAGCCACCAAAACCAAATACAGCTGCAATTAGTAAAATTCCGCCAAGGCTACGATGGCTTAAGCCCAGCGCACTCATTATGATTGAAAGCACCACACCTAATACCAACATAACCGCTAGGTTAGTTAATAAAAACAAAAATACACGTTTCATACGAGTTCTCCAAAAATAACATTTATTGCTGAGCGATTTACTATGTTTGATCGGCTTTGAGCAATCACTGCGTTATGACACACTATGTCATAACGCCAGCGCCATTTTGTGACAAACTATGTCACAACACAAGGGTTATTTATGGATTTATTGATAATTTTTCAAGTAGGGTTTTATAAATTTGTAATTTAGGGGTTTGCTCTGTGTATGGGCTAATGGCAAGCAGTGGAAATGGTAAGCGTGTTTTGAGTGAGTCTAGGTTTTCTTGGTATTCATCCATAGTGGCATCAACTTGGTTTGCAATCCAACCTACACAGTTAATCCCTAAACTTTGCATATGCGCAGCACTAAGTAATGCATGATTTATACAGCCTAACTTCATACCGACTACTAATATAACCGGCAGTTGCTCTGCTTTAACCCAGTCATATAAATACTCGTTATTATTAATAGGTAATGCCCAGCCGCCCGCACCTTCTGTTAACAGATAATCTGCGCCTTGCTGCTTAACATGTTGATAAGCCGCGCTGAGCTTTTCTACTGTTATGTTTATACCCGCTTGCTCTGCAGCTATATGGGGAGCTATTGGCGGTGCAAATGCAAATGGATTGATTATGTCGTATTTAGCGCTTACTGTGGCACTTTCCATTAGCATTAGCGCATCGGCATTAACGAGCTGCTCAAATGCCATTTCACACCCAGAGGCAATCGGCTTAAAACCTATTGCACGCTTTTTATGTTGTGCGAGTAACTTTAACAGCAAACTGGTTACATGGGTTTTACCGGCATCGGTATCTGTACCGGTAATAAAAAACTGATTCATGGCGTGGCCTTTCTATTTTTACTGGGCTTTTTCTAATGATAACAATACCACATGGTAAGATACATGGGCTTGATTGTTTAATAGCGGATAGGCATCACAGACTTTTTTTAGCGCTGATTTAGTTAATAAACCACGGCGACTTGTTGCGTGATTATGGGTGGTGGCACCAATAGCCTTAATTGATTTTATAGCCGCTAATGCACTGCTGTGTTGATCGGTATAAATTACTTTATTTGAGGCGTTGATCTTAAACCCTGCCTTTTCGACCGATTGGTTTATATTGCTATGACTTGCAAACTGATTAATATGACTATAGGAATCAAGCGCTGCAAAGGCGGTTTTTATCTCATTTAATGATCCTACAACAACCGTACTAATATAGGCTTGCCCGCCTGGCTTTAATGCTTGATAAAGCGAGTGCATTAGCGTTTCAAAATCAGCAGACCACTGGAGCGCAAAATTACTAAAAACCACATCAATACTGTTTGCTTGCAGCGGTAAATTATCCATATCAGCGCACAGTTTTGGGGTGTTTAAGGCACTGCTTTTTAGCATCTTAAAACTTAAATCTATAGCAACAACTTGGCCAAATAATGCCTTTAAAGCCTGAGTATTAACCAGCGGCCCTGCCCCTAAGTCAACACAGAGCTTTTTAGGATTTGCAGTAATGAGTTTAAATAAATCATTAGCCGCTTGTTTTTGCACATTGGCATGCTGGCTGTAACTGTTTGCTGCTTTTGAAAAGTTATGCGCGGTGGTTTTTTTTAAAACCTGAGCCGCTATACACACAGCCGAAGAACTAACTGGCTTAGTTTTAATTGCCTGCTGGCTTATCATGCTATGGCCTTTTGTAAGCTAGCCACAAGCTGAGCTATATCGTCATGAGTGTGGGCTGCACTTAAGGTAATACGCAAACGCGAAGTATTGTGTAAAACGGTTGGCGGGCGAATAGCCGTTAGCCAAATACCTTGCTGCTTTAATTGCTCACTGGCTTTTAACGTTTGCTCAGCGCAGCCTAAAACGATTGGCTGAATCGCGGTATTGGAGTCCATTAGCGCAATCTGCTGCTCTTTTGCTAGGCGTTTAAACAGCGCAATATTGGCGTTTAATTTAGCTCGCTTATCGTTAGCGTCTCTTATGCTTTTAATACGCGCCAAAGTATGAGAAGCAATAAACGGTGACATAGCGGTTGAGTAGGTATAATCACGATTAAACTGCAGCATATACTCTATAAAGTGCTGCGAACCTAATACGCACGCCCCGCTACTAGCAACCGCTTTACCAAAGGTGATCACTAAAATATCTGGCATACACGCTTCATTTATTAATGACTCACAACTACCCAGCCCGGTTTGACCCAGCGCACCAAAGCCATGGGCGTCGTCTATCATTAACCAGGCGTTATGCTGCTTTGCTAAGGCAAATAGCGCTTTGATCGGTGCGGTATCACCATCCATCGAGAACACGCCCTCAGAAATGATTAGCTTATTGCGCGCTTTTGATTTTTCTAATCGTGAACGTAGATGATTTATATCGTTATGCTTAAAGCGTATTAAAGCTGCGTTGGCGTGTAATGCGCCATCAATTAAACTGGCATGGTTTAACTTATCTTGAAAAATAGCACTGTGTTGCGCCGTCGCTTTATCTTGAAACAACGCCTTAATAACACTGCTATTTGCACTAAAGCCCGAATTAAACAGCATGCCAGCTTGATAACCCAAAGCGCTACATAAAACTTGCTCAAGCGCTTGCTGTGGTTGCTGATAACCCGTCACTAATGCTGAGCTGTGGCTACCTAACAATGGCGCACTGGTTAACTCCACCGGTGAATCACCAAACCCTAAGTAATCGTTACTCGCAAAGTTAAGGTAGCTTTTATCATTAACCGTGATTGTGCGCGCCGTTGCGCTTTGTACTATATAGCGTTTACGCAGTAGCTGCTGTGCTTTGCGTTCATCTAAATGGGTGTTTATAAATTCAAATGACATAAATGTCTCTAACCTTCAACGCGATACTTTAAACCATAACCCTATTACTGAGCGCTTTAGGCTTCGTAAAACATCTCTGAGGTTGCTTTATCTGCTACCGCTGACGATAACGACGCTTCATAGGCTTCGTCTGAATAATCGTGGCGTTTTTCAGGGTTCATGCCTAATTTTTTAATCAACTTCATATCCGCATCGGCTTCTGGGTTTTCTGTGGTTAATAGTTTATCACCATAAAAAATTGAATTTGCACCGGCAAAAAAGCACATTGATTGCATTTGTTCATTCATCGCATTACGCCCTGCTGATAACCGTACATAACTGTGTGGCATCATAATACGCGCTGTGGCAATGGTACGAATAAACTCAAAGTGATCTAAATCGTCAACGTTCTCCAGTGGTGTGCCTTTTACTTTCACCAGCATGTTAATTGGCACACTTTCTGGTTGTTGCGGAAGATTTGCAAGCTGCATTAATAAACCAAAACGATCGGCAGCTTGCTCACCCATACCAACAATACCGCCTGAGCACACTTTCATACCGGCATCGCGCACATTACCAATGGTGTCTAAGCGATCTTGAAACGTACGGGTAGTAATTATTTGCTCATAATACTCAGGCGAGGTATCGAGGTTATGATTGTAATAATCAAGGCCGGCATCGCGCAGTGCATGAGCTTTTTGATTATCCAGCATGCCCAGTGTCATACAGGTTTCAAGGCCAAGCTCTTTCACTTCTTTAACCATTTGCGAAATATACGGCATGTCTCTGTCTTTAGGATCAGACCATGCAGCCCCCATGCAAAAGCGAGTCGCGCCTTTTTGTTTTGCTAACCGCGCTTGTTCAACCACTTTTTCAACTTCAAGCAGGCGTTCGCGCTCTAAATCAGTTTTATAGTGACCCGATTGCGGGCAATATTTACAGTCTTCTGGGCAGGCGCCGGTTTTAATTGACAGTAAAGTCGATATTTGCACTTCATTAGGATTAAAATTAGCACGATGTACCGACGCAGCCTTAAACAATAAATCGTTAAACGGCATTTCAAATAAGGCTTTTACTTGTTGATGTGTCCAATCGTGGCGAACAGCTGCAAACTCCATAACTCTCTCTTTTTATTTTTCATGACGGTGATATTGGCTTAGTCTACGACTTGCCGTAACATTGTCAACGAACCCAACCAGCATTAAGTTTACCAATGAATAAAAAATACACGATAGACCTTGATTTTGATCGCCAGCACATTTGGCACCCCTACACATCGATGACTCAACCTTTGCCGGTATACCCGGTTAGTCACACCCAAGATAATCGTATTTTCTTAGCCACAGGTGAAGTGCTCATAGATGGTATGGCTTCTTGGTGGAGCGCCATCCATGGTTATGGCCACCCGGTATTAAAAAATGCCGCGATCGAGCAAGTTGATAAAATGAGTCATGTGATGTTTGGCGGGCTAACCCACGCGCCTGCAGTAGAGCTGTGTAAAAAGCTCGTCGCAATCACACCAAGCAAATTACAAAAAGTGTTTTTAGCCGATAGCGGTTCAGTGTGTGTTGAAGTAGCAATAAAAATGGCGTTGCAGTACTGGCTCAGCCAAGGTATCACCAGCAAACAAAAACTAATGACGCCGTTAAAGGGCTATCATGGCGATACCTTTGCAGCGATGAGTGTATGTGATCCTATCAACTCAATGCACTCACTATACCAAGGGTTTTTACCCGAGCATGTGTTTGTGCCAGCGCCAGTCAGCCAATTTGGCCAAACCTTTGATCAGCAAGAGGCGCAACAGCTTGCAGATCATTTTGCTAAACATCATCAACAGATTGCCGCTTTTATTATCGAGCCAATTGTTCAAAACGCCGGTGGCATGAACTTTTATCACCCCGAATATTTAAAAACCGTGCGCAAGTTATGCACAGACTATGACGTACTGTTAATTTGTGACGAAATAGCCACTGGATTTGGCCGCACAGGTAAACTATTTGCTGTAGAACATGCAGATATAGGACCTGATATTTTATGTATTGGCAAAGCACTCACAGGTGGCATGATGACCTTATCAGCCACCTTAACCACAGATAAGATAGCCATTGGTATCAGCGAAGGTGAAGCCGGTGTATTAATGCATGGGCCAACCTTTATGGGTAACCCACTGGCCTGTGCAGTGGCTTGTGCAAGTATTGATTTATTAATTGAACAAGATTGGCAAGCGCAAATAACCCATTTAAACGATGCGCTGCAAGCATTAAAGCGTTGCAGTGAGCTTGAGCAGGTTGTTGAGGTAAGAACACTTGGCGCAATTGGTGTGGTTGAACTAGATACTGTAATAGATGTTGCCAAGATCCAAGCTTTCTTCATCAGCCAACATGTCTGGATCCGCCCATTTGGTAAGCTTATCTATTTAATGCCACCGTATATTAGCAGCGAAGAGGACATAACCATGTTGGCAAATGCGATTTACGACGCAATTGCAGGCAAACATTACTGAGCAAGTATCAATGAGCAAATATAACTGATAAAGCCAGCACCCAAACTACACCGAGTTTGGGTGCTACCACTCAAACATGTAAGCCATTTTGCTGATCATTTTCAGTGGAATATTATGGCTATTGCGTTTGGCATACAGGTGCTGCATTGATTTATCTTTTACTTCACCCACTATCACTTCTTTAACTTGGTAGCCCAGTGCAACAGCGGCTTGGCTATAAGCAATAAATTCCCATTTTTTGATATTGGTATTATCAACAATGATCAGAGGGATCTCTTGCGCCAATGCATTTATAAAACGGGCTAAATTTAAATTGTGGTATTGCGACAGCTTGAACTTATCAAACTGATAGTCACCTTGTTCATTATAAAAATAATCATCGGTAGAACAAATTAAGTATTGGCTTGGATCGCCCGCTACCATTTCATCGGCAAGGTTTTGCGCATAATAAGACTTACCGCACCCTGGTAAACCACGTAAAATAAAGACTTGTTTCATAATACCTATATGTTTAGCAAGTTAGTTTAAATATCGTAATTTCACATAATGCCACAAAACCGGTTTTGATCGCA
The DNA here is from genome assembly GCF_030436385.1 of Pseudoalteromonas sp. KG3. Classification (NCBI taxonomy): domain Bacteria; kingdom Pseudomonadati; phylum Pseudomonadota; class Gammaproteobacteria; order Alteromonadales; family Pseudoalteromonadaceae; genus Pseudoalteromonas; species Pseudoalteromonas sp. KG3. The sequence goes on along the minus strand of NZ_CP098523.1, from coordinate 531,032 downwards.
GTGAAAATCACCTTTAAATTATGATCTAAGTTGTTTTTTATCACGAAAAATTAAAGTGACGGGTTTTTAACGACAAAAAATCATAAAAATGCAAAAGAATAAGCAAAGAGTTACCTTTGAATGTTTTTTTATTTTACATTCAAAGGTAAGATACACCGTTCAAGTGCGATGGCGCACATATTAATGTAGGCAACTTATATCATTGGAGTGAAGATGAGCCACTTAGCGATTTCAGAGCTATTAAAAGGCAAGGTTGCGGTAGACAGCCAAGTAACAATTAAAGGCTGGATCCGTACACGCCGCGATTCAAAAGCAGGAATTTCATTTTTAGCCGTTCATGACGGTTCGTGTTTTGATCCTATTCAGGCGGTAGTACCTAATTCACTTAATAATTATGATGAAGTTACTAGCCTAACAGCCGGTTGCTCTGTGTCAGTTACCGGTGTTTTAGTACAATCAGCAGGCCAAGGTCAATCTTTCGAAATTCAAGCAAATAGCGTACAGGTACTTGGTTGGGTAGAAAACCCAGACTCATACCCAATGTCGGCAAAACGCCACAGCATTGAGTATTTACGTGAGCACGCTCACCTTCGCCCACGTACCAATATGATTGGTGCGGTAACACGTGTACGTAACTGTTTAGCGCAAGCTATTCACCGTTTCTACCATGAGCAAGGTTATTACTGGATCAGCACCCCTATCATCACCGCAAGTGACTGTGAAGGTGCAGGCGAAATGTTCCGCGTATCAACGCTTGATATGCAAAACTTGCCACGTACAGATAAAGGCGATGTTGATTACAGCGAAGACTTCTTCGGTAAAGAAGCATTCCTTACTGTATCAGGTCAGTTAAATGGTGAGACTTACGCCTCAGCGATGTCAAAAATTTATACTTTTGGCCCGACTTTCCGTGCTGAAAACTCAAATACTTCTCGCCACTTGGCAGAGTTTTGGATGGTCGAGCCAGAAGTTGCGTTTGCTGATTTAGAAGATATCGCCAAACTTGCTGAAAACATGCTGAAGTATGTGTTCAAAGCGGTTCTTGAAGAACGTCGTGATGATATGGAGTTTTTTGCGCAACGCGTTGAGAAAACAGCTATCACTCGTCTTGAAGAATTTGTTGAGAAAGACTTTGCTCAAGTTGATTACACAGATGCAGTGGAAATCCTAAAAAGCTGTGGCAAGAAATTTGAATACGCCGTTGAATGGGGTGTAGATTTACAGTCTGAGCACGAGCGATATTTAGCTGAAGAGCACTTTAAAGCACCGGTCGTTATTAAAAACTACCCGCGTGATATTAAAGCATTCTACATGCGCCAAAATGAAGACGGCAAAACCGTTGCTGCAATGGATGTTGTAGCACCAGGTATTGGCGAAATCATTGGTGGTTCACAACGTGAAGAACGCCTTGATGTACTTGATGCACGTTTAGAAGAAATGGGCTTAAACAAAGAAGACTACAGCTGGTACCGCGACCTACGTAAATATGGCACTGTACCGCACTCAGGTTTTGGCCTAGGTTTTGAGCGTTTAGTTGCTTATGTAACTGGTATGGGTAACGTACGTGACGTGATCGCCTTCCCTCGTACCAAAGGCAGTGCAACTTACTAAAATGAGTTGCTGCTCATTACTGCAATAGATTACTGCAAAAAGCCAACCTTGGGGTTGGCTTTTTTAATGGTAAATTTGTGCCCATATAAGACCTTTTAATAATTGATTTAGTTTGTTTTATATTCAAAACTAAAAATTACAATAAAAAAAGGCCAATGGCATGAATTTAAACTCACTGTTATATACATTATTCTATTTCGTTATTGCTGCACTGTACTTTTTTGCACAGCTGACTCTCGTTAGCGCGCTACTGCTAACAGCATTAAGCGCACTGATGTTTTTTCGGGAGAAAGTTTTTGCTAAAAAAGCTCCAGTTAAGCCTGAACCTGATCAACATGCAGTTATTACTAAGGTTGCTGATAATATCACTAAGGCAACGTCTAAAAATGCAATAGATGCCGCAGAAGTGGCATTTTATATTGATAGTTTAGCCAAAGAAATTGATGGCTGTTATAGCGAAAGTGAAGCCGTTAGCCAAGCAACCCAAGCGCTATCCCACAATAGTAGCGAGCTGACTAATGATATAACCACAGTTAGCCAAGCAATGATGCAAACAACAAAGGCATCGAGTTCTGCTGATCAGCGCCTGCAACTGGCCACAGAGCAAATAGACTCGTTATCTGGCTCCATTGATAAGGTATCTAAGCAACTCGATCTACTGCTAAAAAGCGCCACAGATATTCAAAGCATTACCCAAGTTATTCAAACCATCGCCGAGCAAACCAACTTACTGGCACTAAATGCGGCCATTGAAGCGGCTCGCGCAGGTGAACAAGGCCGAGGTTTTGCTGTTGTTGCTGATGAAGTACGTAATCTTGCCAATAAAACTAATCAAGCCACTAAACAAATTGCTGATATGTTGACTGAAATTAATGCCAATAGCATGCAAACAAATGACGACATGAAACAAGTATCAACACGCAGTGATTCTGTAAGACAACAACTAGAGAACGTCACTCAATCATTTTTAGCAATCAATCACGATATTAGCGAATCATCATCAACACTTGAAAACATGCAGCAAGCAGTCAGTGCTTTTCAAAATGCAACCACACAAATTAATACCTCAGTGGGTAGTATTAGTCACCTACTCGCCGAAGTGTCTACAAAAAGTACTTCAATCTCAGATCAAGCTTCTAATTTATCACTGGGATCAGAAACTATTTTTAGAGAGCTTAATAAAGTCGAACATAACGCATTCTTTAAACCTATTTTAGCCGCGGCACTTGAGGCCAGCTCTGCCATTTCAATTAAATTTACCGAGCTACTAGCAACATCCCAATTAAGCGAGCAGCAGTTATTTTCGCAGCAGTACCGAGAAATACCTAATACAAACCCGACTAAATACAGCACCGACTACGACAGCTTAACCGATAAAATATTACCACCAATTCAAGAACCTATCCTTGAAAATAAACAAATCCTGTTTGCTGGTGCCGTAGACAAGAAAGGTTACTTCCCTACTCACAATAAACGCTACAGCCAGCCACTAACGGGCAATTACCAACAAGATTTAGTAAACAATCGCACTAAACGAATTTTTAATGATGCCACTGGCAGCCGCTGTGGTAGCCACACTGAAAGCTTTTTATTGCAAACCTATAAACGTGATACCGGCGAAATTTTACATGACCTATCAGTACCCATTTTAGTAAATGGCAAACACTGGGGCGGCTTTAGAATTGGGTTTAAAAGTAGCTGAAGAAGCTGTAAGCCTTAAGCCGTCAGCTGTAAGCGATAAGTATTAAAAACAGCGTTAAACGTAGGTTATGGTTGAGAACAACGAAGCCCAAGCTTAAAAAACTTAGTGGTAGTAATGCGTTAGGTTATTTGTTAAAACTATATAAAGAAGATAAATAAGTGTTCATTCGGCAGTAATATGTGCGATGAGCTCACTATTAAATGTTAGCACCCCTAGTAAGCAAAGATAAATGAAGGATAGCAATGAAAAGTATAGTTTTTTTAACAACAAGGGAGGGGTTGGGAAAACGACCTAAAGTATCCCCAAAATTAGCCTTTATATATCAATGAACTAATAGTGTTAAAAAATATGGGTAGTGAGGGAACATTCATGGTGTTTTGTGATCTTATGAATCGCTTAAAAACAACAGAACTAAACACCATGAATGCGTCTACTATTTTGCACAATATGCTCCGCGCTGTCACCCCTAACTCTATTCATAAAGCCAGATTTAATACTCTAGTCGCTGCCGTTAAATCTCTTTTGCACTGTCAGCAATGCACCTTGACATCTATTGGTCGCAATTTGGATTCAAAAACAACTGAAAAACATGATATTAAACGTATTGATCGACTACTCAATAACCACGAGCTTTTGCGTGAGTCGACATCGGTTTATGTTCGCTTAAGCCGTTTTGTGGTCACTGAAAAGCATCCCGTCATTTTGGTTGATTGGAGTCATGCAGATACACAAACCAAATACTGTATTCTGCGTGCCAGCATTGCCAGTGAAGGTCGTTCTTTGACCCTGTATCAGGAAAGTGCATTCAGTTTTCAGTATCATTGCCCAAAAGTTCAAAAACGGTTCTTAAAGATGCTCAAACTGATCTTGCCGGGTGACTGCCGGCCCGTAATTGTGACGGATGCGGGCTTTAAAGTTCCTTGGCTCAAAGCCGTGCGAAACAATGGCTGGCATTATATTAGCCGTGTTCGAGGTACGGCACATTTGAAAACGCAGGGCAGCGATGAGTTTGTTCCATGCCAGTCACTATTCAAGAGCAATCAACGTAAGAGCCAGTATCTTGGCGCGACCGAGTTGACCAAAAGTGCAAAATATCAAACTCATGCAGTGCTGGTTGGCAAGGGACATAAGTTATTAAAAAGAGATAAAAAACGTGGTTATAAGGAGCCTTGGCTACTCGTTTCTTCTCTTCCAAAGAGGCACCACTTTCTCGAAAAAGTACTCAAATTATATGGTATGAGAATGCAGATAGAAGCAGGATTTCGAGATCAAAAAAGTGTTAGGTTCGGCTTAGGCTCAGATCTGCACAGGACAAACAAACTCTATCGATTAGACATACTGTTGCTGCTTGCCACACTGGCTCATTGGTTCTCAATGATGCTGGGGGCAGTGATAGACAAAGCAGGAAAGACAGGCGCTTTTCAAGCTAATTCAACCAAAAAAAGACGAGTAGTGTCATGGGCATTTGTTGGGCTGCGATACTTCAAAAAACAGTCCATTAAACTGCGACGGCGAGATTATTTGGCAGGACTAGCCTATTTCGTACAGGTGGTAGTGCAACTCGATTGGAAAAATATGGATGTGAGTGATGTAATTGAAACTTAATGATTATTTCTGGGGATCCCTTAGGGTGTTTATAGTCAGAGTTATTGGTGAGCTGACCTAAAAGAGATAATAGCTCCAAGGACTCTGGGAATTTTTTAAGCTTCTCTTTTACATTGTACAAGGAAACTCTTGAGGGGGTTATCCATGTACTATCGTTATGGTTAAGACAAAGGCCAAGGTAAATTACAAACCCCACTATGTCTGAGCACGAATGTAACGTTCTAACAATAGCGATAATATTAGCTCTACAAGCAAGTGTAAATTCAAAATCTTTGTTATTCACCTCGGTATCTACACTGAACCTAGATCTAAATAAACTACTTTCTGTAGGGTTATTCCGCATATGCTCATCAAGCAAAGCATGCAATGTACGGTAGTGGTAGCTGCATAGCATTTGAGTTTCAGCTATAGAACTAATTGCCCTATCCAATTTTGATATATCTTTTTCTGATTGCTTATCTTGAGCATAGTGAAGCAGAGTTTCTCTATTCCAGCTTTCCATTTGGTTTATTCCATTAATTTTTCAGTAAATGTATATCAATGAATTGCTGCTTCGTTAAAATGCATTCTTGCCCATTCTTCTCAAAAGTCACTGAATTATATAGTGTATTTATTTTAAAACCGTTAAAACCTAGCAAGTAAGCCATAACTATTAATTCTTCGTCTGCCATTCAATTCCTTATTACTTTAACGTACATCGAAGGTGGAAATGGAAGTTAGCGGTATTAGACCGTGGTTTTGTTAATTCAGGTCAAGTAAAAACCCAGAGGCTTAATTTACTGCATCAGCTTTGTAGAATTATTGCCTCACACTCATTGGCTCCAGATTTACAACAATACTTATGTGACAAAACAAATATGCCGTATCAACATATAAGTGATGTAAAAATAGCATTTGAGCAGCGCTCTTTATCTGAGCGGCATTATATTTTAGAGCTCGCATGGTGGTTAATCAAAAAATACCCAAGGAAGATAAATGAAGCCATTAAGTACAAAAAACTACGCCCACATTACCTCTACAAAGATATGCCGAGTCTAAGATTTAAGTAATGCTTATTATTTATGTATAATAAGTTAAGTTTTCTTATTAGAAACAACTAAAGTAAGAGAATAACCTGCCGATAACTAGTAATAAATAACGAACAAGGAAAATGATATGAAAGTTAATTCAAATGATACCAATCTAGCATCGCAGTTTATATCGAACGGTTCAGAAGTGAAAGTTAATAAACCTGTAAATGGTAAAGAGCAAATAAATAGTGAAATGGAGCGACTAGCTAAGGACATATATCATAAAGATCAGCCTAAAGAGCCTGAAGCGACCTATGATAAGCCAATGAATATAACAACAAATAATGTTGTATCAACAAGGGAAGCAGAAGAAAAAGCGTTAAATAATATTCGAGTCGCTACTGTCAATCTTTATATGCCGGGTGGTGAAGTTTCTAACTCGGTTGAAAAAATGTTTACTCAGTATGACAATATTATGGCTGAAATAGCGGCCGAACAACCATCATTAGCGAATAAAGACTGGGGTATATCAATCAGTCAATCAGGTGAGCTAGAAGTTACAGGTTCCATTAGTGATAAAGAGAAAAGTCTTATATCTGAAAAATTAAATGACAACGGGGATTTTGTGGCCGCAGCTAACGAGTTTAAATCGAGCTTTCTAGAGCACATTGACTTGGGAGTTAGGGGGTGGTCAAGTTACGACGTAAACGAAGATAATTTCTCAAAAATATTTGATTTAAAAGAAATTCTGGATAATTCACAAGGCGGAGAAAGCTTTAAACAGGCTTGGAATAAGGACTTTAGTTGGCTTGAGTTAAACGATAATATCTCTTCTCAACTTAGAAGAAATGCAGAACGAGAGTAATTTATTGCGAAAGGGCCTCATTTAGAGAGCCTGTAACGGATTCTGTGTAACTGCCCGTTTTACATTTTAAATATGCTTGCTGAGTCGTTCCTCAAATTCAATGATAAAACGACTCATTGCATTTCGCCAGTCACGAATTGGCATCGTCCATTTTTTCGATGCCTCTTTTATTGCCAAATAAATCATTTTTCTCGCAGAGTCGTCATTTGGAAATATCTTACGCTTTTTAATCGCTCGGCGAATAACGCTGTTGAGTGACTCAATGGCATTCGTTGTATAAATGGCTTTTCGTATTGCATCCGGATAATTAAATAACGTGTTTAAATTGTCCCAATTCGCACGCCATGACTTTGCTATTTGAGGATATTGATTGTCCCATTTCTCTGCAAATCGCTCCAACTCCAGCAACGCCTCCTCTTCTGTCGACGAGCGGTAAATCAGCTTCAAATCAGCCGTCACGGCTTTATAATCTTTCCATGAGACATATTTCAATGAGTTGCGAACCATATGCACTATACACAATTGAACATGAGTTTGCGGGTAAGCAGTATTAATTGCATCAGGAAATCCCTTCAGGCCATCTACGCACGCGATTAAGATATCTTCAACGCCCCGTTGGCTTAATTCGGTGAGCACGCTCAACCAAAACCCCTCTCTGTCAGACTAGTTGTCGCGCTTAATATTCAACCATTAAACAGAGGGCGTGGAGTAACAATGAAACATTATTCAGCGCAAAGCAAAGAGTCGGCTCTTCAGAAGATGATGCCTCCAAATAATATAGCAATAGCCCAATTATCAATCGAGATGGGGATTGGTGAATCAACCTTGTATAATTGGCGAAAACAAGCAATTGATAAGGGGCATTTAGTGCCAGGTGATGGAAAGAATGCTGAGCAGTGGTCATCAGCAAATAAATTCTCAGTCGTGTTGGAAACAGCCTCTTTAAATCAAGCTGAGTTAGCGGAATATTGCCGAGGCAAAGGTCTTTATGTGGAACAAGTATCGGCTTGGCGAAATGCGTGTATAGATGCAAACGCTAACGTTAAAGAGCAAGAAAAAGCCTTCTCCACCGAAACAAAGAAAGATAAAAAACAGATCAATCAATTAGAAAAGGAGCTACGTCGAAAAGATAAGGCACTCGCTGAAACCGCAGCACTATTGGTGTTAAGAAAAAAAGCAAATGCGATCTGGGGGGAAGCCGAGGACGAATGATCCTCGACTCAGCTCGCATTCAAGCAGTTAAACTAGTTAATGAAGCTGTGAGTTCTGGTGCGCCAAAGTTTAAAGCTTGCCGTGAACTTGGGATCAGTGTCCGGACGTATCAACGTTGGACTGTTGACGGGAACATAAAAACAGATGGTAGACCAATATCTCAGCGCCCTGAGCCAAAAAATAAGCTATCAAAAGCAGAGAGAGATAACATATTAGCCATCGTTAATAGCGATGATTTTAAGAGCTTACCACCAAGCCAAATCGTCCCTACATTAGCAGATGAGGGTATTTATCTTGCTTCTGAATCAACATATTATCGTGTTCTTCATGAAGAAAAACAGCAAAACGCTCGCGGACGTAGTCAGATAAAAGAGAGAAAAGTACCGACGACACACTGTGCTACAGGGCCAAACCAAGTGTGGTGTTGGGATATTACTTGGTTACCAGGCCCCGCTAAAGGGCTGCATTTTTATTTATATTTGATACTCGATATATTTAGTCGAAAGATTGTTGGATGGGAAATTCATGATGACGAATCAGCAGAAAATGCATCAATATTAATTAAGAAAGCTCATTTAAAAGAAGGAGTTAAAGATAATCCTCTGGTACTGCATTCGGATAATGGAAGCCCAATGAAAGGCTCATCAATGCTTGAAACACTTTATAGTTTAGGTGTCGTGTCGTCTTTTAATCGTCCTAGGGTGAGCAATGATAATGCTTATGCTGAGTCGATATTTAAAACGTGTAAATATCGCCCTGACTATCCGTATAAAGGGTTTTCAACAATTGATGAGGCGCGTAGTTGGGTGTTGAAATTTAGCCACTGGTATAATTTTAACCACAAACATAGTGGCATCAAATACGTCAGCCCACATCAAAGGCATTCAGGATTAGCGGGTGACATATTGGCTAATAGAAAAGAAGTTTATCAAGGTGCTAAAGATGCTCACCCTGAGCGCTGGAGCGGTAATATCCGTAATTGGGATTTACCAAAAGAAGTGTACTTAAACCCTGAACAAAATAGTGTCAAGGCTGAGAGTGCATAACGTAGTGATCGCGACAACTAGTTTGACAAACACCGAAACTTAGCCCCTTCATTTTCTGAAATCCACATGCCAAGCAATTCTTTATGGCCGTCAATATTAATACCTAAAGCAAGGTAAATAGACTTTTTGATAACGCGCTTATCTTGGCGTATTTTTACAACCAGGCAATCCAAATAAACAATAGGATAAATCGCATCCAGGGGGCGAGATTGCCATTCAGTGACCTGCTCCATAACAGCACTGGTAACACGTGACACCAATGTGGGAGAGATATCAGCGCCATACCACTCATGAAAAGCATTCACGATATCGCGTGTGCTCATTCCTTGGGCATACAGCCATAAAATTTTATTATCCATTGAGGTGAATCGAGATTGATGCTTTTTAACAAGCTGCGGCTCAAAAGAGCCTTCACGGTCGCGGGGCGTATCAAGCTCAAACTCACCGTCTTCTGTCTTGATACGCTTACTTGTTTTACCGTTTCGGCTATTACTGCTCGTGGATTTACTGTGTTTTTGATAGCCTAAATGTTCATCCATTTCTGCATTAAGTGCGGCTTCAACGGTTATCTTTTTTAACATCTGACTAAATTGATTTAAATCGTCAGGTGTTTTAATGCTTTTAGCTGCTTCTTTTGCAAACGCTTCAAGTTCTTCTTTATTCATGTTCATCGCCTAATCCTTAAACTCTTGATAGAGTAAATTATGATAGGCATTTACACAAAATTAGTTACATCCTCGCTTTTTAGTACGTTATAGTCACAATTTACTTCTTTCACACCTAATACAAACATTATTTGAGCTAGCGTAAACTCATCTTTTTCATCGAAGCAAATCTCAGACAGTTTCTTGTCAACAGAATTAGACTCGTAGTATTCAGCAATCGAAATAGCCTCAATCCTCACGATCTCAGATTCATCCTCTAAACCTTTAACAATGTCTTTCTCTGTTATTAGGTTCAGAGTACCCAAATACTGAATACATGAACTTCTAAATACGTCATCAGATGAAAAGTACAATCCCTGTCTTGCTAGGTCCTCAGAGCTTCTATCTTCGTTTTCTATCGCCAAATCAAGGCAACTTTGAAGTTCGGAATCATCACCGTTTTTTTGAAACACGTACATGAAATTACCTACTTACAATTATCTTTGCCTTCGCATTGAGGTATCTTAACCTCATCTGACGGAGGCACGTCTGGATCTCTTCCATCTGTCGCAGAAGGTAGATCTGAAATCGTAACTGTTGTTTGCGGAGTTTCATCATCATCTTCACCTGTTGAAGCATCTGGAATATCAATAAAAAAAGATAATATCATTAGAACGGCTCCAGCTCGACCAGAAGCCCTTGGTGCTTTCCTAAACTAAAAAGGACAGGCATGTTTTAATTATTGCCTAACATCAAAAATCGTCTTTGAAATTACTAATCCCCCAACATATATGCACTATCAAATTCACCATTTGATGATTATTAAAAATTTTACATTCTTGGATAGGATATTAAGCTGCAGAGCAAGGCTTGGCTAAATACGGTTACTTTTTTGATGAGGTTGTTTTTTCAATTAATTGACGAACTTAGTGCTAACCTACCCCTTTGTACCATTTGACATCGTTGGTTGCCGCGTGCAGCTTTAACCGTTGTTTACTGCCAACTAAAAAGGACAGGCATGTTTTAATTATTGCCTAACATCAAAAATCGTCTTTGAAATTACTAATCCCCCAACATATATGCACTATCAAATTCACCATTTGATGATTATTAAAAATTTTACATTCTTGGATAGGATATTAAGCTGCAGAGCAAGGCTTGGCTAAATACGGTTACTTTTTTGATGAGGTTGTTTTTTCAATTAATTGACGAACTTAGTGCTAACCTACCCCTTTGTACCATTTGACATCGTTGGTTGCCGCGTGCAGCTTTAACCGTTGTTTACTGCCTGCGAAATTTGAGTACTGTTGCCTAAATCGCATTATTGATTCAAGCCATTGCGCTTCTTCTATATTTAAGGTGAGTAGCACTTTTGGCATAGCTTTGTTTATATGTCCTTTTTTCTTTGGATCTATGTGACGGCCACTCCAATCAACTAATTCAATGTAATCTATTAAGGCAAAAGGGATCGTGTTTTTGATGTGGTTACCACCAAATGGCTTTAGCTGTGATGGCTGACTTTCATGCTGAATATTATCTTTTTGTTTGAGGTGCTGATCTACTTTAGCTTTGTCCATAGTGAAAGCTCTGAAATGCGCTATACGCTCTTGAATTGAGGTAAAATCACTGTCTTCAAGCGTATCGGCTATGTTTGCTCTGATAGGATTCAAATCAACGTAGGCCATGCAACTGAGCACTGCGGTTTCATCTAATAATGCTTGTGATTTATAGCGCCCTTCCCAGTATTTACCAGTGCAGCTATCTTCCTTATTGGCTTCGCGAGCAATGTATTCATTGAGGTTTTTCATATACCAGCTTATGTCATAGAGTCTTTCTCGCCATTTTGCGATAATCTCATTGAAAAAGAGGAAACTTACCTTATCTAATTCCTCTCCATTTAAGTAGCGATCAACCAAAACATGGCCCTTATAAAGCTGATACCAACGATTAATTACTTCATCATCAGACCAATCAAGTGCTTGGCGCCGGTTAACGTTCACAACAAGATGGTAGTGATTACTCATAATCGCGTAGGCTGCTATTTCTATGGCAAATACACTACTTAAAAACTTTATTCGCTCTACTAACCACTCCCGACGATGATCAAAGTTTTTACCTGTGTATTTATCGTCACCACACAAAAACGCTCGCCTAACGCATCGTGAGATTAAGTGATAATAAGGTGTGGACGCTAAATCAATCAGCTTTTTTCTTGCACGAGTCATACATATCAACTTTAGCTTACCTGTATATAAAAACAGTAGTTGATACTACGAATTTTGCAAAAAATACGTAAAGAAAAGTGCCTGTCCTATTTTGTTTTCTGTTTATGAAGAAGAAGGCTTAGAGTATGCATTTCCTGTCTGGAGGCATGATGAATAATTTCACCTAATCGGTTAACCTGAGGTCTCCTCCAACCCCCATATCACCCATCATGCACTTTTTATTAAGAGGAAGTGGAATGGGCGGTTTATCTCCCGTAATGAATATCGATCCAATTATCTCTCAACGCCACTCAATCTTGTTAAGCCAGTTTCTATAATTTTGTAAAATATATACCTATATTTTTATTCTTTTAGTTTTCATTTTACACTTTAAAATTTGTCGTTCTGCGCTACAGTTAACCTAAATTGCAATAGCAAATGCAGATCATGTACCGAAACTTTTTAATTGTCGCAAGCTTGTTTACCGCCTCCTGGAGTGCGGCATGCGAAGAACTACCACAACGCACACCAATTTTAATTGCAGGCTCTACATCTGTCATACATATGCTTGAGCCATTAAAAGCTAGGTTTAATCAACAATCTACCACCATCATGCAATTACGAGGCATGGGTAGCGATCAAGGTATCAAAGCTATTGGCGAGAATTTAGTAGACATAGGTGCTGCCTCTCGCTATTTGACTAAATCTGAACAACAGCAATGGCCCTATTTAAAACAGATCGTTTTAGCCCAAGATGGTATGGTTTTCTTTACTAATACAGCAAATCCAATCACCAATATAAGTACCCAGCAATTAACCCATATCTATTCGGGGAAATATATTTTATGGAGTCAAATAAACGACGATATTGAACCGAAATCAACATTGGATAATCAAATCCAACTGTTCAGTAAAGGTGTCAAGCATGGCACATTTGATGTGTTTTTAGAGTTTTTAAAACTAGACTATATAAACGAGCCAGGCACTGATACCGTTAAATTTAAAGTGGCTGGTAACCGTGGGTTATTTTTACAGCAAGACGTATACATGTATGACGAATTCAATCAGGCGTTAGGCATAGTTCAACGTTTTCCCAATGCAATTGCTTATGATTCATTTGGTGCAATTACACAGTTCACTGATAAAAACTCGATAGATAAAATTAGGATCCTAAGTGTTGACGGTATCAAAGCTACAGAGCAAACAATCAAAAGTGGCGAGTATAGCTTTGTAAGACCTTTAGTATTAATTGTTAATACTCAATCTACGCAATCACTTGAAAAAGCAAAGTTATTAGTGGATTTTTTAAATACAACCTTTAGCCAAGATCTGCTAGAGAAACAAAAGTACGTGATGCTCGATTTTGATCTCTAAAACTTATATTTCTATAAGGTCACGATGCAAGCCTACATTTGGCGCGGTTTCGCTCTAGCGCTAAATCTATTTTTAATCAGCGAGTTAAGGCCGTAACAAGATAAGTGAAAAGAATATTTATTTTTTGGCTGAGTTAAAATAAATGTTTGTTAGGTGGCGATTAATCACCGCCCCCTCCACCATCTCCCCCACCGAAACCTCCTCCGCCATCTCCACCAAAATCTCCAGTTGAGAAACTAGAAGCTGAATTTGTTGATTCGACTAAAAGAGTAGAAAATGAAAAGTCGGATGCGCCGTTAAAAAGAGTGTCAGAAATTTCACTACGCATCGCAGCATAATCACAATTTTCACCTGCGTTATCATGGATCTCTTTAAACTCTTCTGGGGAGCAATACATTGCATATGCGTAGCAATTATCAGTGACAATAACAGCACCACTGTTACCTAATTTCTTACGCTTAATAGCATAATCTACTTGCACTTTTGAGTAATGTTGTTTGTAACCATAATGAGCTTTTAAGTCTTGAGGCAACTTTCTTGCATATTTTTTAATTTTTCGATTTTTAAAAAAACGTTGAAACATACCACTGTTCCTTCATGTCATTGAACGACGCACTTATCAGTTTACCCAGTGCAACGCTTTGTTTCTTCCATAATCGACTATAATTCGTGCGACTACCGCTTTAACTAGCACGAAAATACATTTGTTTTATTAATAAACTGACACATTACTAGATATTCCAATGAATTTACCTTATCTATTAAATACGCCCATGTAAACAATTAGTTAGCTAAGCTTCAGATTTTATAAATGCGCAAATACACTAAAACGGTGGCAACAGTAAAATTTGGCAAACCACAACAACTGGTTATTTATAGTACAATGTAAATCTGAGACTTATTATAAGTAAACGCTGAATTAACCCTATTTTGGTAACTTAATTGTTTTAAGGCAAGCTATTAACTAAGTTACTAACCTTTTCCTAGACTCTAAATTTTGAGCAAAAAAAAAGCACAGCCCATATGAGCTATGCTTTTTAATCAAAAATACGTGTTCGGTTATAGACGAATACCGCCATCAATCTCAACCACGCGACCGGTAAAGAAGTCATTTTCAATAATGTACTGTGCAGTATGTGCTATTTCATCTGCTTCACCAAAGCGCCCTACTGGCGTGACTGCAAGCATGCGCTGTTTGGCTTCTGGCTTCATGGCGTCGGTCATATTAGTACGAATAACACCAGGAGCAATAGCGCCTACACGAATGCCAAAGCGGCCAAGCTCTTTTGCCCAACCTGTGGTCATCGCAACCACACCCGCTTTAGAAGCAGCGTAGTTAGTTTGACCAATGTTACCCGCACGAGCCACACTCGACATATTAACTATCACGCCGCCTTTACCAGATTCAATCATATGTGATGCTGCTTCACGCCCCGCTAAAAACACGCCGGTTAAGTTTACATCAATCACTGACTTAAATTGATCTAGGGCCATTTTAGCAACCACTTTGCCTTCTTTGGCTTTGATAAACATACCATCGCGTAAAATACCGGCATTATTTATCAATACACCAATATGACCAAAATCTGTATTGATGGTATTAAAGGTATTTACCACCGCATCTTCGTCAGTGACATTGGCAACATAGGATTTTACAGTTACACCATGTTGTCTAAGCTCAGCAACGGCGGCATCTAATAAATCTTGTTGCATATCAATTAACGCGATATTAGCACCAAGCTCAGCCAATTTATGCGCCATTGCAAAGCCTAAGCCTTGCGCACCACCGGTGATCACCACGGTATTATTTTTAATTTCCACCTGTTACTCCTTCGAGAATAATTTAAATATGGCGCTAAAATCATCACTGCCAGCCCCTTGGTGCTGTAGCATGGTATAAAGGTTTTTTGCCATAGAACCCATTGGGGTTGAAGAGTTACTTTGCTGCGCCGCTTCCATCGCAAGGCCTAAGTCTTTAGCCATTAAATCAACCATAAAACCTGGTTTGTAATCATTACTCGCTGGGGCTGTGTCCATTACGCCTGGGCAAGGATTGTAAAGCTCAAGGGTCCAGTTACGGCCTGAGCTGGCGGTCATGATGTCACTGAGCACTTTTGGATCTAAGCCATTGTTAATACCCATTTGTAGTGCTTCGCTGGTGCCTGCCATTAAAATGCTTAACAACATGTTATTACAAATTTTTGCTACTTGCCCTGCGCCAATATCGCCGGCATGAAAGATATTTTTGCCCATATCAGCAAGCACTGGCTGTGCTTGATTAAAATGTGCATCATCGCCACCAACAATAAAGGTTAATGTGCCAGCAGTTGCGCCCGCAACACCACCAGAGACCGGTGCATCAACAAAAGCGATACCTTGTTCACCAAGCTCTGCGCCCACTTCACGTGCCGATGCAGCATCAATCGTAGAGCAATCAATAACCAAGGTGGTTTTAGCTAACACATGGACAAGCCCGGTATCACCTAAATAAAGTGACTTAACATGCTTACTGGCAGGTAGCATGCTGATCAATAAATCAATGTCGGTTGCACAGTGTTTTGCGTCCGTTGCGGCAATCGCACCGTTATTCGCCAAGTCATTTACGACCGACTGGTTTAAATCAAATACTTTAACTTGATGACCTGCTTTAACAAGGTTAGCGGCCATTGGGCCGCCCATATTACCTAAACCAATAAAACCAATAGAAAGTGACATAACATTATCCTTGTGTGAGTTGTTTTAGTGGATGCGTGTCAGCAGTCCAACGCGGTGTGAAAAAGCTCTCTAGGAGCTCATCAGGCAGTGCTGCAATTGATTTGAACTGCCAATTAGGCGCGCCATCTTTATCAATTAACAACGCCCGTACCCCTTCTTGAAATTCACCGACTTCGCCACAGCGTACAGACATACCCAGCTCCATTTGAAAACACTGACCTAAGCTCTTGCCTTTTGAGTTTGCCAGTTGGCGCTCAACCAGTGCACAGCTTAATGGGCAACCGTGCTTTAATGCTTTTTGTGCACGGGTAAGCCATGTATCGTCAGTTTCAAGGTTTAAAATGTAGGCAACTTTATCGGCTAACGCACTGAATTCACCCAAGCGCTGAATAGTCGCTAAATTCGCCTTTACATTGCCTTGTGGCATACGACCTGAGGTATTGTCTAATTCAGTCAATATCTTAGATAACTTTTCGTGATTAAGAGCGGCAGTCTTTCCCCATTTTATTGCCACTAACTGCGCAATTAAGGTGTCATATTTATCAGCTTTAACAAAATGATCAGCCAATGAAACAAACAAGGCATCGTCACAATTAATCGACGCTGCGGTTAACCCCAAAAATTCCCCAACGTGCTCTGGCATTTTATGTAAAAAGTAGCTGCCGCCTACATCTGGGTATAAACCTATGGTCAGCTCAGGCATTGCAATGCGCGATGTTTCAGTGACCACTCGGTGGCTAGCACCGGCCATTAAGCCTAAGCCACCGCCCATCACAATCCCGTTACCCCACACCAAAATCGGCTTGTCATAACAATGGATTAAATGATCAAGACGATACTCTTGGGTAAAAAAGTCTTCAATTAGATCAGCAGGCTCGCCACTTTTCATGGCTGTGTGTAGGCTTACCACATCACCACCGGCGCAAAACGCTTTATCCCCGGCACCTTTGATGATGACCATGGCAATGTTACTATCTTCTTGCCACGCTAATAGCTGTGGCTCTAATAATTTGATCATCGCAAAATTAAGTGCGTTTAATGACTTTGGCGCATTAAGGGTGGCAAAACCAATTAATGAGCCGTTTGCAGCGGCCGCGGTTTCAAACACCACTGGCGCATCAGGCGAATTTAATTGTGTTAAAGCAACCATTAGCCGTTCACCCAGTTTGCTTTGCGTTTTTCTAAGAAAGCATTTACGCCTTCGCGCTGATCTTCTGTATCAAATAAACCAACAAACAATTCACGCTCAAGTGGTAAAGCATGTGCCATTGGCTGTGTACGGCCTTTTTGGATCAGCGATTTACACGCAGATACTGCTACAGGGCTTTGCTCTGCCACTTGATTAGCCAGTTTGAGTGCCACAGCAAAACTTTCACCTTGCGCCACAACTTCTTCAACTAAGCCTATTTGCAGTGCTTTATCGGCTTTTAAACGCTCGCCGCATAAAATCATCCGTTTTGCCCAACCTTCACCAACTAGCCAAGCTAGGTTTTGCGTGCCACCCGCACACGGGAGTAAGCCCACTTTAGCTTCAGGTAATGCCATTTGTGCTTGCTCTTCTGCAATACGAATATCACACGCTAGTGCGACTTCTAAGCCACCACCCATGGCATAACCATTGATCGCGGCAATAGATACACCTCTAAACGCGGTCAGCGCTTCAAACGCTTCACCAAACACTTGCGACATGGTCGCGGCAACGCCTTTATCACCATCAGCAAATACATTTAAGTCAGCACCAGCACTAAAAAACTTCTCGCCTTCACCGGTAATCACTAACGCATAGATATTTTTATTGTCGTTAAGCTCATTCACAGTATTTTTTAATGCAATTAACGTGTCTTTCGTCCAGGTATTCGCTGGCGGATTAGACATAGTTAATATCGCTACGTGACCTTCAATGGTTAAATCAATACTTGGGTTTGACATAACTGGCTCCTTATAAAATATCAGCGGCTGATTCGGCTAAAATACGACGTGCGATGATCACACGCATAATTTCGTTAGTGCCTTCTAAAATTTGGTGTACGCGTACATCACGAACGTGACGCTCAAGTGGGTATTCTTTAATGTAACCGTAACCACCATGAATTTGCAGCGCATCGTTACACACTGTAAAACCTACATCGGTCGCAAAACGTTTTGCCATAGCGCAATAAGTGGTTTTTTCGCTGTCACCTGAGTCAAGTTTAAAGGCGGCTAAACGCACCATTTGGCGTGCAGCGACAAGTTCGGTGTTCATATCGGCAATTTTAAATTGCAGCGCTTGAAAGGCCGCTAACGGTTTACCAAACTGAGTACGCTCTTTTAAGTATTCACGAGCGGTTTCAAGTGCCGCTTGCGCCGTACCAATTGAGCAAGTAGCAATATTAATGCGTCCGCCATCAAGGCCTTGCATGGCAAACTTAAAGCCTTCGCCCTCAGCACCAAGTAAGTTATGCGCCGGTATACGCACATTTTCAAAACTAATTAAGCGCGTAGGCTGTGCGTTCCAGCCCATTTTCTCTTCTGCTTTACCATACTCAACGCCTTTAGCATCAGCCGGTACAACAAACGCTGAAATACCCGCTGCGCCTTCGCCACCAGTGCGTGCCATAACCACTAATACTTCAGTTTCACCAGCACCTGAGATAAACATTTTTGAGCCGTTGATCACGTACTCATCACCGTCACGCACAGCTTTGGTTTTTAGTGATGCAGCATCAGAGCCTGAACCTGGCTCTGTCAAACAATAAGATGCTAATAATTCGCCCATCACTAATTGCTCGCAGTACTGCTGTTTAGTTTGCTCAGTACCAAAACTTGCAATCATCCAGGTTGCCATATTATGAATAGTCAGCATCGCGGTGGTTGCTGTACAGCCCATCGCCAACTGTTCAAAAATAATACTTGAATCTAAGCGCGACAGACCTAAACCGCCTGCTTCCTCTGGGGTATACAAACCACAAAAACCAAGCTCACCGGCGGCTTTGATAGTGTCTTTTGGGAAAATATGTTCTCGGTCCCATTTGGCTGCATGGGGGGCAAGCTCTGATTGCGCAAATTGGCGCGCCGTATCAGCAAAAGCTTGTTGATCTTCAGTTAAGTTAAAGTCCATTGGCGACCTCTTTATAAATATGTGTTGTCAAAAGATTAGTGAAGAGTAACGAAGGCTCAAATATGTGTGTGGAGTGCCTTCGTTACCCCTCTTTTTTATTATGGGAAACGTATTATTTAAGATTAATGCTCATGTTTGGACCTGAGGCAATGTCATCTTCAAACCAACGTGAAGTAATGGTTTTTGTCTCTGTGTAAAAACGTATACCTTGCTTACCGTATGTGTGAGTATCGCCATAGAAAGAACCTTTCCAACCAGTGAACGAAAAGAATGGCAGTGGCACAGGAATTGGTACGTTAATACCAACTTGGCCTACTTCTATTTCGTGTTGGAATTTACGCGCAGCGGCTCCACTTGAAGTGAACAATGACGTTCCATTGCCAAATGGTGAATCATTAATAAGGGCAATTGCTTCATCTAGCGAATCAACAAACATACACGCCAGTACTGGACCAAAAATTTCTTCTTTGTATAAGTCCATCTCGGTTGTAACATCGCTAAACAGAGTTGGTCCAAGCCAGTTACCTTGCTCATAACCTTCAACAGTAAAGTCAGAACCATCAATTAAGCAGGTTGCGCCTTGCGCTTTACCACTTTCAATTAATGATAAAATACGCGCTTTGGCTGCCGCAGAGGTTTGCGGACCATAGGCTGCATCTTTGTCATCCCATACACCTGGGCGTACATTAGCAAAACCAGCTTTAATGTCTTCAACCCAATCTTTCGCTTGGCCAACAAACACCGCCACTGAAATCCCCATACACCGCTGACCTGCCGCACCGACAGAAGCACCCACAAGGTTATTAACAACGTGTGAGCGACTAGCATCAGGCATGATCACCATGTGGTTCTTAGCACCAACACACGCTTGTACACGTTTTAAATTAGCTGTGCCTTTAGAGTAAATGTATTGACCTACGCCACATGAACCTACAAACGAAATTGCACGAACGGCTGGATCTTCTAATAAACGATCAACTTGTGGTTTAGTACCATGAACAACTTGTAATACACCTGCTGGGGCACCTGCTTCGATGAATAACTCAGCTAAACGCATTGGTGTAAGCGGATCTTGCTCTGATGGTTTTAAAATGAAGGTGTTACCGCAGACAATCGCCAGCGGAAACATCCACAGTGGGATCATCGCAGGGAAGTTAAACGGCGTAATACCCGCACACACACCCAGAGGCTGCATGTATGAGTATGTATCGATTTTACGAGCCACGTTTTCCATGGTCTCACCCATCATTAATGAAGGGGCATTCGCTGCTTGTTCAACAACTTCAATACCACGCCATACGTCACCTTTAGCATCTTCAAAGGTTTTACCTAACTCGTGGCAAATAATGGTGGCAAGTTCATCGTGATGCTCTTTTAACAGCGCTGCGTACTTCATCATGATACGCGCACGCTCAGTGATTGGTACGTCCTTCCAGGTTTTAAATGTCTCGCTTGCTGATGCAATTGCGGCATCCATTTCTGCGTCTGTTGTACAAGGTACTTGTGCAAGCACTTCTTGGTTTGCTGGATTAATAACGTCAATCAGTTGATCTGATGTTGATTGGATAAATTCGCCGTTGATCAGTAATGGTACTTGGTGCATAACGCACTCCTCCCCAGAGGGTAATTAATTAAGCCGCAGTAGTTATTGTTGAAAGAGCCTGCGGCTGTGAGAGTTTAAATTTAACTAATTTGTACAGTGCAACTTTAAATAGCTTCTACCGCTAATGCGACTGCTTCACCACCGCCAATACATAATGACGCCACGCCTTTTTTAAGGCCGCGGTTTTTCAATGCATGTATTAGGGTAACTAAAATACGTGCGCCGCTTGCTCCAATTGGATGACCTAGTGCACAGGCACCGCCATTAACGTTAACTTTGCTTTCATCAAGCTTTAACTCGTTGATAGCAAGCATAGTCACCATGGCAAAGGCTTCGTTAATTTCCCAAAGGTCAACGTCGTTCGTTGTCCAGCCTGCTTTTTCAAGTAAGCTATTCATAGCGCCTACCGGTGCAAGGGTAAATTCACTTGGTTTTTGTGAATGGGTGCTGTGAGCAACAATACGACACAGTGGTGTTAGCCCTTGCGCTTTTGCATGGGTTTCACTCATTAAAATAAGTGCGGCACCACCGTCTGAAATTGACGATGAATTAGCGGCGGTAATGGTGCCGTCACGTTTAAACGCAGCGCGCAGGCCTGGAATTTTTTCAGGACGAGCATTACCCGGTTGTTCATCAATACTGATGGTAACATCGCCTTTACGGCCGCTGATTGTGTGCGGAGCAATCTCGTTAGTAAAACTGCCGTTTTCAATCGCCGCATTGGCTTTGCTTAATGAACCCAGTGCAAAGGTGTCCATTTGTTCACGGCCAATCCCGTATTCATCAGCGGTGTCTTGTGCAAAACAGCCCATCGCTTTGTTATCGTAAGCATCTTCTAGGCCATCACTCATCATGTGATCTTTTATTTCACCGTGGCCCATACGCATTCCGCCGCGGGCTTTAGGAATAAAATACGGTGAGTTAGTCATGCTTTCCATGCCACCGGCAACCGCGCTATTAATTGAACCCGCTTTAATTAAGTCGTGTGCAAGCATTGCCGCTTTCAAGCCAGAGCCACACACTTTATTAATGGTGGTGGCGCCGGTGCTGCGCGCAAGCCCTGCTTTTAACATCGCTTGACGTGCTGGCGCTTGACCTAAGCCTGCGGGTAGTACACAGCCCATGATCACTTCATCAATCGCGGTATCACTTAAACCAGTATCGGCTAAAGCACTGGCAATGGCGGTTGCACCTAACTCAGTGGCTGATGCATCACTAAGGGATCCCATAAAACCACCCATCGGGGTACGTTTTGCTGCTACAATAACAACGGCTTCGGTAGTCATAAAAAGGCTCCATTTAATATCAGGTGTAATCACAACTGTTTGAGCTACACCTATTCATTTATAATTTGATTTGTCTATGAGCATACATAATATTTACGTTTACGCCAACGTAAATCTAAAATCAAGATTTTTGCGGCAAGTAAAACTGTAAACTTATCTTTATTTTTGCGTAGCCATTTGCAAACACTGGGGCTATAACACCTGTAAATACGGGTAAACATCCTGTTTTATATTAGAAATGCATTAGTCTAAAGTATAACTGCCATTATTCACTTTACCTTTACGTAAACTTCACTTATATTGGAGTTATTCGAATGAGGTAACTAGACTATGAATCAAGATAATCAAACAAACTTTGCAAGTTCAGCCGCTGAGCCTGCCAGCCACGAGCAAACCTTTAGCATCAGTGAATTAGCTAAAGAATTTGACATCACTACCCGCTCAATTCGCTTTTACGAAGATCAGGGCTTAATTTCACCTGAGCGTAATGGTCAAACCCGTATTTATTCAAAACGTGACAAAGTGCGTTTAAAACTAATCTTACGTGGTAAGCGTTTAGGCTTTACCTTGGCTGAAACAGGCCGTTTGTTTGAACTGTATGACGCTGATAAATCGAGCGCAAAACAGTTAGTGACCATGCTTGACTTAATTTCTGAAAAAAAAGCCGATCTCAGTCAGCAAATGGATGACATTAAAGTTGTGTTGATGGAATTAGTAACCGCTGAGCGTCGTTGTCGCGATACCTTAAATCAATTAGATGAATAACCCAGTTTAAACAATTTATAAAAGACTATTCATTAACAGTCTCTCACACAGGAATGAATCATGAGCACTATTTCACTATATAAAGAAATGAACTTTGGCCTTGGCGAAACCGCAGATATGATCCGCGATCATGTTAATAGCTTTGCCAGCCAAGAGATTGCCCCTTTAGCAGAGAAAACCGACCTTGATAATGCGTTTCCTAATCAACTTTGGCCACAACTTGGCGAAATGGGTGTATTAGGTATGACCGTATCTGAAGAACTAGGTGGTGCAGGTTTAGGTTATTTAGAGCATGTTATCGCGATGGAAGAAATTAGCCGAGCGAGTGCCTCGATTGGCTTAAGTTATGGTGCTCATTCAAACCTGTGTGTAAATCAAATTAATCGTAATGGCACACAAGCACAAAAAGAAAAATACTTACCAAAATTAATTAGTGGTGAGCACATTGGTGCCCTTGCGATGAGTGAGCCAAACGCCGGCTCTGATGTTGTTTCTATGAAACTCAAAGCAGAGAAAAAAGGCGATAAGTACATTCTTAACGGTAACAAAATGTGGATCACCAATGGTCCAGATGCGCATACTTTAGTGATCTACGCAAAAACAGATTTAAATGCCGGCGCTAAAGGCATTACCGCGTTTATTGTTGAAAGCAACTTCCCTGGTTTCTCAACGGCGCAAAAACTCGACAAACTAGGGATGCGTGGTTCAAATACCTGTGAATTAGTGTTCGAAAACTGTGAAGTGCCAGAAGAAAACATTCTTGGTAACCTAAACGAAGGCGTAAAAGTGTTAATGAGTGGCCTTGACTACGAGCGCGTTGTACTGGCTGCCGGCCCGCTGGGTATTATGCAAGCCTGTATGGATATTGTGGTGCCGTATATTCATGAACGTAAGCAGTTTGACACGCCAATTGGCCAGTTCCAGCTTATTCAAGGCAAAGTAGCCGATATGTACACGCAAATGAATGCAGCGCGTTCATACGTGTACACCGTAGCCAAAGCCTGTGACCGTGGTGAAACCACCCGTAAAGATGCCGCTGGCGCTATTTTATATGCTGCTGAGCTGGCGACTAAAATGGCGCTGGATGCCATTCAAATTCTCGGTGGAAATGGTTATATCAACGAGTACGCTACGGGTCGTTTACTGCGTGACGCGAAGCTTTATGAAATTGGTGCCGGCACCTCGGAAATTCGCCGTATGCTCATTGGTCGTGAATTATTTACTGAAAGCCGTTAAGGATAAGCGCTATGACAATTTTAAAATCAAGCGTTAATCCTCACGATCCACAGTTTTTACAAAATCATAAAAACATGGCGGCTTTAGTGGATGATTTACGTAATAAAGTAAACGAGATCAGCCAAGGCGGTGGCGCTGCGTTAATCGAACGCCATGAAAGCCGTGGCAAAATGTTCGTGCGTGAGCGCATTAGTACTTTGCTTGATGAAGGCTCACCATTTTTAGAAATTTCACAATTTGCTGCCTTTGGTGTGTACGAACAAGCAATTCCATGCGCCGGTGTGGTTGCGGGTATTGGCCGTGTTAAAGGTGTTGAATGTATGATCATCGCCAATGACGCGACTGTTAAAGGGGGCACATACTTCCCACTGACAGTTAAAAAGCATCTACGTACCCAAAATATTGCCGAGCGATGCCACCTACCTTGTATTTATTTAGTTGATTCAGGTGGTGCCAACCTGCCTGAACAAGATGATGTGTTTCCTGACAAACTGCACTTCGGGCGTATTTTTTATAACCAAGCGCGTATGTCTGGTAAAGGTATTCCACAAATTGCCGTAGTTATGGGTTTATGTACCGCAGGTGGTGCATATGTTCCTGCAATGGCCGATGAAAGTATTATCGTTAAAGAGCAAGGCACAATCTTTTTAGCTGGCCCACCGCTGGTCAAAGCAGCAACGGGTGAAGAAGTCACCGCAGAAGAACTCGGCGGAGCTGATGTGCACTGTAAAACATCCGGTGTTGCGGATCACTATGCTGAGAACGATGCACATGCATTATCTATTGCTCGTCAATGTATTGAACGAATTAATTATCAACGCCCTACTTCGCCACTACTTGAACCAGTAAAAGCACCGCGTTATGACATTAACGAATTATACGGCATTGTCGGCACCGATCTTAAAAAGCCGTTTGATGTGCGTGAAGTCATAGCCCGTACCGTGGATGACTCTTCGTTTGATGAATTTAAACGTTACTTTGGCGATACCTTAGTGACTGGTTTTGCAAAAATTTATGGTCACCCGGTTGGTATTGTTGCCAACAACGGCATTTTATTTAGTGAATCAGCGCAAAAAGGCGCGCACTTTATTCAACTGTGTGCCCAGCGCAAAATTCCGCTGGTGTTTTTACAAAATATTACCGGCTTTATGGTGGGTAAAAAGTACGAAGCCGAAGGCATTGCCAAGCACGGCGCGAAAATGGTGATGGCAGTATCCTGTGCTGATGTGCCTAAGTTTACCGTACTAATTGGCGGCTCTTATGGCGCCGGTAACTATGGTATGTGTGGCCGTGCGTTTGAACCAACCATGATGTGGATGTGGCCAAATGCGCGTATTTCTGTGATGGGTGGTGAGCAAGCCGCAGGCGTGATGGCGCAAGTAAAACAAGATGGTTTAGCCCGTAAAGGCCAAACTATGACTGACGAGCAAATCAGTGAGTTTAAACAGCCTATAATCGATCAGTACGAGCAACAAGGCCACCCTTATTATGCCAGTGCACGGCTTTGGGATGATGGCATCATCGACCCTGCTGATACACGCAACGTACTTGGCCTAGCACTGAGTGCTGCAGCTAACGCGCCGCAACGTGATTCGCAATTCGGCGTCTTTAGAATGTAAGGAATTGACCATGTCAGTAACACTACAAATAACTAAATCAAATGTGGCTGTACTCGTTTTAAGTCGCCCTGAAAAACGTAATGCCTTTAACGAGCAAGTAATTCAAGAGCTGATCCAATGCATCGAACACGCTAATAGCTTAGACGTACGAGCACTGGTATTAAGAACAAAAGGCGATCATTTTTCTGCTGGCGCTGATCTTAATTGGATGAAATCCATGGCAAATAATGATTTCAGTGAAAACCTCGCTGATTCAAAGCAACTTGCCAAGCTGATGCATGTATTAGCCACGAGCCCGCTTCCTACAATTTGTGCCGTACAAGGTGCCGCTTTTGGTGGTGCACTTGGCTTGATCGCTTGTTGCGATATTGCAATTTGCCAAGACAACGCACAGTTTTGTTTAAGCGAAGTCAAATTAGGGCTCATCCCAGCTGTAATCAGCCCGTATGTGATCCGCGCAATTGGCGAGCGCGCGGCGCGGCGCTATTTTTTAACCGCTGAAATTTTTGATGCCCATACGGCGAAACAGTTAGGCCTAATTCATCAAGTTACCGGCAAGTTAGACACGGCGCTTGAACAACTGCTAGAAACCTTACTAGATAATGGCCCTGTAGCGGTACGCGCTGCGAAACAATTAATTAACGATGTGGCAGGTCATGATATTAATGGTCAAATCATTAATTTAACCGCAGAGCGGATCGCTGAAATTCGCGTATCTGAAGAAGGCCAAGAAGGCTTAACGGCCTTTTTTGAAAAACGCCCACCAAATTGGCAGAAATAGGGATCACCATGAGCACACAATCATTACAAAAAATTCTTATTGCTAACCGTGGTGAAATTGCCTGTCGGGTTATGCGTACCGCCAAGCAAATGGGTTTAACCACTGTTGCCGTGTATTCAGATGCTGATAAGCACGCGCAACATGTAAAATTAGCGGATGAAGCCTACCATATTGGCGCAGCACCGAGTAAAGATTCCTACTTAGTAGCGGATAGGATCCTCAAAGTAGCACTGGATGCGGGTGTTGATTGCATTCACCCAGGCTATGGCTTTTTATCTGAAAACAGTGAATTTGCCAAAGCCTGTGAACAACACAACATTGCGTTTATTGGTCCACCAGCGGCGAGCATCGAAGCCATGGGCTCAAAAACCCGTGCGAAAGAGATCATGGCAGCGGCCAATGTACCATTGGTGCCAGGTTATTACGGCGATAAACAAGATCCAGAGTTTTTACACGCTGAAGCTGAAAAAATTGGCTACCCTGTGCTTATCAAAGCAGCATTTGGTGGTGGCGGTAAAGGCATGCGTATTGTCGAGCATGCAAAAGACTTTATCAGTGCCCTACAAGGCGCTCAGCGTGAAGCAATTGCAGGCTTTGGTAATGACTTAGTGCTACTTGAACGCTATGTAAATAAACCGCGCCACGTTGAAGTACAAGTATTTGCTGATAACCATGGTAACTGCGTGTATTTAGGTGACCGTGATTGTTCGTTACAACGTCGTCATCAAAAAGTAATTGAAGAAGCACCAGCTCCAGGCTTAAGCGACGCGTTACGCAAAGAAATGGGCGAAGCTGCGGTTCGTTGTGCTTTAGCAATTAATTATCGCGGTGCTGGTACGGTGGAGTTTTTATTGTGTGGCGATGAGTTCTTCTTTATGGAAATGAACACGCGTTTACAGGTAGAGCACCCAGTAACTGAAATGGTCACCGGCGTTGACTTAGTTAATTGGCAAATAAATATTGCCGCAGGTCAACCGCTTCCACTTGCGCAAACTGATATTCAATTACACGGCCATAGTTTTGAAGCGCGTATTTATGCAGAAGATCCAAGTAATGACTTTATTCCTTGCTCTGGCACCATTAATAGCTTGTATATACCAGCTCAATCAGAATATGTACGTATTGATACCGGTGTAATGCAAGGGGATGAAATTAGCCCGTTTTACGATCCGATGATCGCAAAACTTATTGTTCACGATGAAAACCGTGAACAAGCCTTAGCTCGTTTAAGTACTGCACTTGAGCAATTTCATTTAGCCGGATTTAGCTGTAACGTGAGCTTTTTACATACACTTGCTAATCACCCTACGTTTAAACAAGGCGCGCCTGATACCCACTTTATCGAAGAACAAGGTGAAGCCTTGATTGAAGTGGAGCAAAAGCACCGAGATTTTAGCCAAGTTATTGCTGCATTTAGCTATTTATCTTCGCTTAAGCAACACGATAAATACTCAGCTTGGGATAATTTAGCCGGTTTTAAACTCAACAGTGCAACTACCATTACAGTTCCATTTGTTGAACAGCAGATCACGGCGACAGCAACCGCTGATGGTTATATTATTCACGTTAATGAAGTTGACTATACAACCTCTGGCAACCTTGAAAATAACCACTGTAGTGTATTTATAAATGGCGAGAAACACACATCTCATGTAGCTATGCATGATAACACCATCACAGTGATGTATAAGGCGCTACAAAGCCGTTTTGACATTATTGATAAGCATTATGTCAGCGAACACGAAAGTGATGCACTGCCACTTGCAGCTCCGCTCAATGGTACTGTTGTGAAGCATTTAGTGGATGTAGGTAGCCAAATCACTAAAGGTGATGCCGTGGTGATCATTGAAGCGATGAAAATGGAATACACTCTTACCGCCCCACATGATGGCGTGCTGCAAAGTTATTGTTTTGCTGAAGGCGAATTAGTAAGTCATGGTGCGCTGTTGGCAATAGTCACCGATGAGAGTGCAGCTGATGAGTAATTTAGATCAATTACCTAGCAATGTGCGTATTGTTGAAGTAGGTGCACGTGATGGTTTACAAAACGAAAGTGCTGTAAGTACTCAAAGTAAGGTTACACTTATCAATGCACTCGCCGCTGCGGGTATTAAAGATATTGAAGCTGGTGCCTTTGTATCACCTAAATGGGTGCCGCAAATGGCCGATTCTAGCGAAGTAATTAGCGCACTTGAATTACCTGATTGCAATCTCACTGCCCTCACCCCAAATTTAAAGGGTGCAGAAGCCGCGCATGCTGTAGGTATTAAAGAATTTGCTATTTTCACCGCAGCCAGCGAATCATTTTGCCAAAAGAATATCAACTGCTCGATTGATGAAAGTATTACACGTTTTACGGACGTCTTAGCGTTTGCCAAAGCAAATAATATTCGAGTGCGCGGATATGTAAGCTGCGTATTAGGTTGTCCGTACGAAGGTGATATTGACCCTCAGGCAGTACTTGCTGTTGCTGAGAAATTATTAGCACTAGGTTGTTATGAAATTAGCCTTGGCGACACAATTGGTGTGGGTACTGCCAAAAAGGTCGATCAGCTACTAGACTTACTTCTAACTCATATTGATAAGTCATTGTTAGCTGTTCACTTTCACGACACTTATGGGCAAGCGCTCACAAATATTTACACCGCTCTAAAGCGAGGTATAGCAACGGTTGACAGTGCAGTTGCAGGCCTTGGTGGCTGCCCTTATGCCAAGGGGGCGTCAGGAAATGTTGCCACTGAAGATGTGGTTTACTTACTACAAGGGCTTGGCATTGAGCATGGAATTGATTTAGAAAGACTGGCTAAGGCTGGTTGGGCTATTTGTAGTGCATTAAACAAACAACCCGTAAGCAAGGTTTCCCTTGCCCTTAAAAATCAAGCTGCTGAGTAATAACAGCAGTTATACACATAATTATAAGGAGTGGGCCCATGGCCGGTTTCGATAAAGTAGTTTCAAGTTATGAAGCTGCAATGGAAGGTTTAAAAGATGGCGATACTATTATCGCTGGTGGCTTTGGTTTATGCGGTATCCCAGAGGGATTAATTAATGAAATCAAACGTAAAAAAACTAAAGATCTCACTGTGGTTTCAAATAACTGTGGTGTTGATGACTTTGGTTTAGGGATTTTGTTACACGACAAACAAATTAAAAAAATCATTGCTTCGTATGTTGGTGAGAATGCCCTTTTTGAACAACAATTATTAAGCGGTGAAATAGACGTTGTATTAACTCCACAAGGCACCTTAGCTGAAAAAATGCGTGCTGGCGGTGCGGGTATTCCGGCGTTCTATACAGCGACAGGTTACGGAACTCCAGTTGCTGAGGGTAAAGAAGTTAAAGAATTTGCTGGCCGCCCTTATATTTTAGAAGAATCAATCACCGGCGAATTTGCCATTGTAAAAGCGTGGAAAGCCGACCGTTACGGTAATTTAGTGTTTCGACACACGGCAATGAACTTCAACCCAATGGCTGCAACTGCGGGTAAAATTACCGTTGCTGAAGTTGAAGAAATTGTTGAACCAGGCGAACTTGAGCCAAGCCAAATTCATACCCCAGGTATTTTTGTTAATCGCGTTATCAAAGGCAGCTTTGAAAAACGCATTGAACGCGTCACCACCAGCGATTAGGAGCAACATCATGGCATTATCACGTGAACAAGTCGCAATGCGTGTTGCGCAAGAATTACAAGATGGTTACTACGTAAACTTGGGGATTGGTATTCCTACCCTCGTTGCCAACTATGTACCAGATGGCATTGAAGTTATGCTACAGTCTGAAAATGGCTTATTAGGCATGGGGCCATACCCTACTAAAGCTGAGCTTGACGCCGATATGATCAACGCGGGTAAAGAAACCGTGACAGCAGCCACAGGTGCCGCGATATTTAATAGTGCAGATAGTTTTGCAATGATCCGCGGAGGTCATGTAGACTTAACTGTTCTAGGTGCATTTGAAGTTGACCAGAACGGCAACATCGCATCGTGGATGATCCCAAAAAAGCTGATCAAAGGCATGGGCGGCGCGATGGACCTTGTCGCTGGCGCTAAGAATATTATTGTTACTATGACTCATGCTAGTAAGCATGGTGACTCAAAATTACTTGAAAGTTGCTCTTTACCGTTAACTGGTGTTAACTGTGTAAAGAAAATAGTAACAGATTTAGCCGTGTTAGAAGTTAAAGACGGCGCATTTCATCTGCTAGAGCGCGCACCGGGCGTGTCAGTTGATGAAATTATTAGTAAAACAGCAGGTAAATTACTTGTTGATGGTGACGTGCCAGAGATGGTATTTTAATTTACCTCTCACTCACCTTGTACCGACCTCATTCCCAGTGCCAATGGCGCTGAGTTACCCAAAATCCCTCGCAAGAGGGATTTTTTTTCGCCATTTAACTGCACCAAATTACAGCAAAACATTTTTTTGTGCCCCATAACTGTGATTTGTACTACAATTGGATAACTCAGCTAGTTGTTGTAGACAAAAAGTCAAAGCACCGATTAACCTGATAACTAATATCACACAAATTAAATAACCCTAAATTGGTTGTTTTTTAATTATAAATGCAGAAAATAGCTATGTTACAAACTAATTTTGCTAATGTCTCGCAAGTTGGGATAGTTATTGCTTTACTAACGTTATTGAGAATTACTAACATCGATTATGCAAACACCTATTAGAGGATTACGTTCATTTTGTTTTGCGGCAAGAACGTTAAGCTTTAAAGAAGCCGCTAACTTACTTTACCTTACGCCATCAGCTGTTAGTCACCAAATCAAGCAGCTAGAAGAGCAGTTAGGTATTGAGCTATTCGAACGCCAAACTCGCTCTATCAATTTAACCGCGGCGGGTAAAAACTTTTATGATTCGGTGTCACCGCTGATCAAAGCGCTTGAAAAAACCATCACTGAATTTAGTCAGTTGCAAGAGAATGTCACTATCAGTATTACTTTACCTGAGTTTTTTGCCAGTGAACTATTGATGCCAAAACTCAGTGAGTGGACCACCGAGCACCCGAAAACCAATTTACAACTTAATACCATGAAAACGCGTAAAGAATTGGCTATAAACAGTGATCTATCGATTGTACTGTCGTCATCAAAACCCCTTGAGGGCGTGGTTCATGAGCTGTTTTCGTTACAATATTCTCCGGCCTGTAATAAAGAAAATTGGCAACAATGGCATGAAAATCCCCTTGAAGCGTTACAGCAAGTGCCACTGATTTTACATAAAGCCCGTCCTTGGGCATGGCACCAATGGGCTGAACATGTAGGCCTTGATGACTTTTCACCAAAACAAATTATCCAAATCGATAGTATGTTTGGTGTTGCCCGCGCAGCCCAACAAGGCATGGGGATCGCACTTATCCCCTTACCTATTAGTCAAACTTGGTTTGATGAAAGCTGGCTATTTAACTTCACCGAAGAACCATTAGTGACTAAAGACAAATATTACTTAGTCCAACATGATCCGAGTGAGACCAACGCCTCACTTGAACTATTTATAAAGTGGTTACTAGATACTTTTAAACACTTAAGTGATATTCATAAAATAAAACCCAGTGCATGACTGGGTTTTGATTTTGGGTAAACGAGCCGTGTTAGCTTTGCTTACGAGCCACAAACTCTAAAACAGTTGCATTTATACAATAACGATCCTGCCCTTTAGGGCCTTCACCTGGAAACAAATGTCCTAAATGAATACCTGACGATTTTGATTTTATTTCAATCCGCTGCATGCCATAACTGTTGTCATCATGCAGTGTAACTGTGCCTTTCACTGGATGCGTAAATGACAACCAGCCAGTACCCGATTTAAATCTGTCACGCGTGTCAAATAAAGGGACTCCACTGAGTTTATCAATAAAAATACCGTCGGGCGTATTTTTAAATATATCGTATTGCTTACAAAATGGGCTATCTGTACTGGCATTAAATGCCACCGAGTAAGCCTCACTATCACCTAATTTAAAAGCTCCCAGTGCTTTATAAAATTCAGTTGCTGACACATACCCTTGACGACCATAAATCTCTTTGCCATTTTCTAAAAACAAGATAGTTGGAGTTGCCCACGTTGGTGTTTTAATCGTTAAGCCATCAAGTTGATCAGCCTTACGATAGGTTAACGCAATACTGCCTTTGTACTCATTGCTAACATCCTTTTTAAACTTCTCACAATATGGGCAATAATCACGTGAATCAATCACAACAATCTGTTTTCCAACTAATAATGCCGTGTTATCGACTGCATCTTCGGTAACTTTTTCAAATACCACGCCCGTTGAGTGATCCGGGCAATAGCCATTTGGATTCTTAACTAAATAATCTTGATGGTATTCCTCTGCTGGAAAAAACTCAGTCAGCGGTTTAACGATAGTTTGAATTTCTCCAAACCCAGCTGCGGTTAGTTTACTTTGATATTGCGCTCGTAATTTTTCAACCACTTCTGCTTGCTCTGTAATAGTGGTTAAAATAATTGAACGATATTGAGTGCCGATATCATTACCTTGGCGATTTTTTTGGGTTGGATCATGACTTTCAAAATAATTTTTCAGTAATGTTGCGGCGCTTATAATATTACTATTGTAAGTGACTTGAACGACTTCAGCATAATTGTTCTCATCGAAGCGACGTGATTGTTTAGTTATGTTGCGGTAAGTTGCTTTGAACCCTTTACCATCTGCATAACCAGATTCTGCATCGATCACACCGTCTAATGCTTCATAGCGTTTTTCAGCGCCCCAAAAGCAGCCAGAGCCAAGCACAATAGTTTCTAAATGCATGGTGGCTTGCACATCACGGTCTGTTTCATTTTCAAGCGACAGCGCATAACTGGCCACGCTGAACAAAACGCTGCAAGTGGCTAATTTAAGCCAATTCATTGATGTCATCATTCCCCTACCTCACTCTATTAATTGCTTCATTTTAGTAGACCTTAGAGCAGATACTATTATTTCATTCGTTTGTATTATTTTATCGCTCATTATCGCAGCTTTACCGAATTCGACTTCACCTGTGAACCTAAGTAAGGTAAAAAGGCTTTTATTTAATTTAGGTTTAACAATGAAGACGCTTTTCAATCTATCGGCACTCACACTTGCTGTAACAATCAGTACGCAAACCACAGCCGCAGAGTTTAGTTTTACAAATAAAATTGATGATAACGCCAACGCATTAGTACTGTTTTATGCCCAAGATGGCAGTAATAAGCAGTTCAAATCCCTCAATAAAACACTAAATAACCAATTACAGCGTGCTATTGACATTAATGACTTTAGTGGCAAGTACGCCAGTGTTGTTGAAGTATTAGCCCCGCATAACAGTGACTTTAACCGTGTGCTTATCGTGGGCACAGGCGAGCAAGAAAAACTTGATAAAGCGTTAATGAGTAAATTAGGTGGCAATATTCACGCGCAATTACTTGCTAATAACACAGCCAGTGCAACCATCGCTAGCGACGAGTTAGCTGGTGTAAATAGCAATAGCGTATTAGCGGCTAACTTTGCTCATGGTGCGAACTTGCGTGACCACCGCTTTGAAAAATACAAACAAACGGCGAATACCCACACAATCAGTTATAGTGTTGATGTAGATAACGCTAAGCAAGCAAAACGTGAATACACACAGCTTGAAAGCATTCAGGCTGGCGTATTTTTAGCTCGCGACCTTACCTCAGAAGTTGCCACTGAAATGACCCCAGTGGATTTTGCTAATGCAGCAAAAGAACTGGAGTCTTTAGGTGTTGAAATTACTATTTTAGAGCCACAGCAATTAAAAGAACTCGGTATGGGCGCACTTGAAGCCGTTGGCCGTGGTAGCCAGCAAGGCGCACGTTTAGTGGTTGCGCATTACAAAGGTTCAAACGACATCCCTATTGCCTTGGTCGGTAAAGGGATCACCTTTGATTCAGGCGGTTATAGTTTAAAAACGGGCGCATCGATAGCGCGTATGAAGTCAGATATGGCAGGCGCCGCAGCCGTACTTGGTACAGTTAAAGCTATGGCATTAGCAAAAGCAGATAAAAATGTAGTGGCTGTAATGGGCATGGCTGCCAACATGGTGTCGCAGTTTGCAGTCGCACCTGGCGATGTGGTGCGCACCGCTGAAGGCTTGAGTGTTGAAATTGTTAACACCGATGCAGAAGGTCGTTTAGTGCTAAGCGATGCTATGTGGTATGCCAGAGAATATTTCAAGCCACAAGTAATGATTGATGTTGCAACCCTTACCGGCTCTAAAATTAAAGCTGTAGGCAATGATTATGCAGGTGTTTTTTCAGATGATGACGAACTAGTTCAGCAACTAACTTTAGCTGGTAAACAAGTTAATGAAAATTTATGGCGCTTACCTTTAGGCTATAAAGACACATTATCATCGGATATTGCGGATCTTAAAAATTTAGGTTCAAGTGGCCCTGGCGCAACAACTGCAGCCAGTTTTTTACAACATTTTGCTGGTGATACCCGTTGGGTTCATATCGATATCGCAGGTAATGCGTTAGCGAGCAAAGGTAAGGATGAAATCTCAGCCGGCGGTACTGGCTATGGTGTTCGTCTATTAAGTGAGTGGCTGCTGAGCAACTAAGCTGTGTTATTACGCATAAGCAGATAGGTTAAGCTTATGCGTAAGTCCCCAGAAAATAACTTGAGTATTAAAATCCAGCAATCTAATCGCATTGCTGTAAACATTTAATACTGAGTGTGCTAGGTTGGAATGATTAAGAATTAATAAAATAATCAGCCATGAACTCACAAGCACCCGTATCGATTTCAATACTCAGTAGCAATAGCCTGTTTTTGGATGCAACACACTTAAGCGAAGACAGCTTAATGACTCAAAAAAGGATCTGGGCATTGGTGAGCCAATGTAAAGAAAGTAACGCCTTTCTTGATATTGTACCAGCAATGAACTCGCTCACCGTTTACTTGCTAAATACCCATGAACTGGCTAAATGGCAAACTACCTTAGCAACCTGGTGGGACGAAATTGACGCACAACAATATCAAGGTGCACATCATAAAATACTCACTCATTATGGCGGTGAATATGGTCCTGATCTGGACTTTGTTGCTGATGCGCATGGCCTTACGCCAAAACAAGTGATTGAAAAACACAGCAGTGCTCATTATCAAGTTCTGTTTTTAGGGTTTCAACCAGGCTTTGTTTACTTGCATGGTTTAACCACCCAATTGCATACGCCTCGTAGGGCAAACCCACGTACACACGTTGCCAAAGGCTCTGTTGCAATCGGTGCAGGTCAAACTGGTATCTACCCTGCTGACTCTCCCGGCGGTTGGCATATAATTGGCCATACTGATTTTAGTTTATTTAACTGCCACGCTAATCCTCCTAGTGTTATTCAACCTGGCGATACTCTGCAATTTGTTTGTCTGGAGTCAACATCATGATCACAGTACTAAAACCCGGTTTATTAATGACTATTCAAGATAGAGGCCGTACTGGCTTTCGTCACTTAGGTGTTGCCCAATCGGGGGCAATAGACAGCTACGCGATGACCATAGCAAATCGTTTGCTCGATAACGATGATAACGACGCCGTTATTGAAATAACATTAGGGCTGGCGAAACTGCAATTTAATTGCGATAGCAGCATTGCCCTTATTGGCACAGACATGCAAGCTAAACTGGACGATACATCGATTTACCCCGGTTGGACTTACACAATTAAACAAGGTCAAACTCTGACATTTGCTACAGCTAGAAACGGCTTTAGAGCCTATTTAGCGGTTAAAGGTGGCATAAATTGTGAGTGTGTAATGAACTCGCGGGCGACCGATTTAGCCGCAGGATTTGGTGGTACAACCGGCGCTGCGCTAAAAGAAAACGATACTATCCCTATTACGCCATACTCAAAAAGTTGGCCAAAGCTGGGGGCAATATCGCCACCAAAACGTAGCCTAATTCGTCTGCATCCAAGTATTCATACCCAGCTACTGAGCCAATCTACGCTCGACGAATTCTGTGCAAAAAGTTGGCAAGTGACCCCACAAAGTAACCGTATGGGAGTCAGGTTGCAGGCACATACTAATCAATTAGCACATTCTCATTCATTGCCGTCATTAGCGGTAAACCCAGGCTCAATACAATTGCCACCAAGTGGTGAACCTATTGTTTTGCTTAATGATGGCCAAACGACCGGTGGCTACCCATTACTTGGCACCGTAATTAGTGCCGATCTTTATCATTTTGCGCAGCTAAAACCGGGTGACAGTATTAACTTCTGCTATGTCGATTTAGCAACCGCAAATGCTGCACAAGCCAAGCTAAATGCGCACTTGCAGCAACTGGCTATTGCACTTAAAAATAAACATTAATGGCTAGGTTGTGAGTTAAATAACCATAATTCGCTTTAAAATGCACTTACCATGCTATAAAGGGTCAAATGCTGGCGCCTTCATACTGTTGGCGGTTGATAGTTTTTTAATCTATATGGAGATTTTTAATGACTAAACTGACATCAAGTATGCCCTGTGTATTGATCACCGGCTTTGCCCCATTTGCAGGGGAGTCGATTAACCCCTCTTGGCAAGCTGTCAGCAAG
Source organism: Pseudoalteromonas sp. KG3 (assembly GCF_030436385.1). Lineage (NCBI taxonomy): Bacteria > Pseudomonadati > Pseudomonadota > Gammaproteobacteria > Alteromonadales > Pseudoalteromonadaceae > Pseudoalteromonas > Pseudoalteromonas sp. KG3. The sequence goes on along the minus strand of NZ_CP098523.1, from coordinate 494,101 downwards.
TTGGACGACAATTTGATAGCGAAACATCGCGTTATCGCTTTAGAATTACCCTGCGAATTTAATCGTTCATTAGCGTTACTATACCAAGCAATAGAGCAGCATCACCCCGTCTTGGTACTGTGTGTTGGCCAAGCTGGTGGGCGCAGCGAAATTAGCATTGAACGTATTGCCATTAATATTGATGATGCGCGCATTAAAGATAATGCCGGTAACCAACCAATTGATACGCCAGTCATCGCAGACGCGCCTGCAGCTTATTTTGCAAACCTACCCATTAAGCGCATGTTGCTGGCATTACATCAAGGTGAGATCCCGGCTGTTATATCAAATACCGCGGGGACCTATGTCTGTAATCATGTGATGTATGGACTGTTGCACCATATTAACCAACACGAACCACATATCAAAGGCGGCTTCATTCATATTCCGTATTTACCCAGCCAAGCATTGCACCACAATGGCGCACCCAGTATGAGCGAAGACACCGTGCTAAGTGCTTTAAAAGTGCTGATCAACGAAGCGATCAGTACAAAACTGGATACAAAAGTAGCAGCTGGCACCACGCACTGATCAATTTGGTGCACGCATGCTCGCGTTGGTGCATAAATTATTCTGAAAATATTGTAAAAGCTATGTGACTTAGTTAATTATTTCTGTTAAAACAAGGGTGAATAGTTAGGTATTTTAGGCCTAACTAACACACATGATAGGAATGAGGAGTTACTATGTGTTCAATTTTTGGTGTATTAGATATAAAATCTGATCCCGCTCAGTTGCGTACTCAAGCAATTGAAATGTCAAAATTATTACGTCACCGTGGGCCTGATTGGTCTGGCGTATATTCATCTGAAAAAGCGATTTTAGTGCATGAGCGCTTAGCCATCGTTGGCGTTTCAAGCGGCGCACAACCTTTATATAACCCAGAAAAAACCCATATTTTAGCGGTTAATGGCGAAATTTATAACCACAAAGAGTTAGCGGCTAATTTAGAGACTGATTTTACCTTTCAAACACAATCAGATTGTGAAGTTATCTTAGCGTTATACAAACAAAAAGGCCCTGAGTTTTTAGACGACCTAAACGGTATTTTTGCTTTTTGTTTATACGATGAAGAGCAAGATGCTTATTTAATTGGCCGTGACCATATTGGTATTATTCCACTGTACACGGGCCACGATGAACACGGTAACTTTTATGTTGCCTCAGAATTAAAAGCGCTGTCACCGATTTGTAAACACATTGAAGAATTCCCGCCGGGGCATTTTTTATGGAGCAAAGATGGTGAGCTACGCCCTTATTACACTCGTGATTGGCAAAGCTTCGCAGCAGTTAAAGACAATGACGCAAAAGCGCAAGATGTGAAAGAAGCACTCGAAGCTGCTGTTAAACGCCAACTAATGTGTGACGTACCTTACGGTGTGTTACTTTCTGGTGGTTTAGATTCATCGGTTATCTCAGCAATCACGCAACGATTTGCCGCTAAACGTATTGAAGATAATGACGAAAGTGATGCATGGTGGCCAAAACTGCATTCTTTCTCAGTCGGTCTTGAAGGTTCACCCGATTTAGCCGCAGCACAGAAAGTAGCTGATATGATTGGTACGGTTCATCACCCTATCCATTTTACAATTCAAGAAGGTATTGATGCACTGCGTGAGGTGATTTATCACATTGAAACCTACGATGTGACCACTATTCGTGCCTCAACACCAATGTACCTTATGGCGCGTCAAATTAAAGCTATGGGTATCAAAATGGTGCTCTCTGGTGAAGGTGCCGATGAGTTATTTGGCGGCTACTTGTATTTCCATAAAGCCCCTAATGCACAAGAATTCCATGAAGAGCTAAACCGTAAAGTGTCTAAACTGCACATGTTTGATTGCTTACGAGCGAATAAATCAATGGCAGCCTGGGGTGTTGAAGCCCGAGTGCCGTTCCTTGATAAAGAGTTTGTTGATGTGGCTATGCGCATTAACCCAGAAGGAAAAATGTGTGGCAACGGTAAAATTGAAAAACATATTTTACGTGAAGGCTTTGAAGGTTATTTACCAGATGAAGTACTTTGGCGTCAAAAAGAGCAGTTCTCTGATGGCGTTGGCTACAGCTGGATCGACACATTAAAAGAATACGTTGCTGAGCAAGTAAGTGACCAAGATTTAGAAAATGCAAAATTTAAGTATCCGATCAACACACCGGATTCTAAAGAGGCGTATTTTTATCGCAGCATTTTTGAATCGCACTTTCCAGGCGACGCGCCAGCGAAATGTGTACCGCATGGTAAATCAGTTGCCTGCTCTACCCCTGAAGCACTGTTATGGGATGCATCATTTCAAAATAATGCTGATCCATCAGGTCGCGCTGCGGGTATCCATAACGATGCCTATAAGCAAAAGTAATAAGTTTACGCAATTATTACCTAGATACCTGCATAAAGCCCCGCGCTTTGTGCAGGTGTTTGCTGAACAAACTGTTTTTGATAATCCTCCCCACAATAAAGGCTCATCGGCACTGATCGTTATTTATAAATCTGGCTTAAGCCGTTTTATGATGCAGCGTATCGCAAACCATACTCATCACAGCGCCACTGTATTTTTGAAAGAAACTGAAATTAAAAGCCCTAGCTGCAGTATCCGTTGGTTCAACCAACACAATGAAATAAAGCGTTGTGGTCACGGTACCCTAGCAGCTGCTTTGTATTTAAAAAAATATCAAGGTAATTCACCTCGTCAATTTTATTCATTAACGGGTGAAATTTTTAAAATACAATCCAGTATTAATAACTTACAGCTTGAAATAACTGCCATAAACAGCGAAAAAATTGCCCCTGTGCACGCCATCGAAATGGCGATTAAAACGCCGATCCTGCAAAGCTATGCAACAACCAGTAAACATGGGTATACCACTGTTTTAATTAATACTGAGCATCCACTTAAAGAACTTGATGTAAGAGTGACAGAATTAACAGACTACCCCAATGCTGTAATTGTGCTTCAACAAAATCCCCATAACGGCTGCTTCTCATTTCGATATTTTGCTCCTTACTATGGCATAGCAGAAGATCAGGCAACAGGATCTGCGTTAAGTGTGCTTGCGCCGCTTATTAAACAGCTAAACACAGAATATAAAGGCGCACTTTTTCAAGCATCTGTAAACGGCGCTGTAATAAATTACCAATTAAAAAAACAATCTGTGAGACTTTATTAACCTTTTAGCAAGGGCGCAATAAACACAGTGCAAAGTAATCATTATCATCACACCAAGTATGTTCTAACTTCAAGTTCGCCTGTTTTGCTAAAAGTTCAAAGGCCGTTAATGTATATTTATGTGAATTTTCGGTATGGATGCTTTCGCCTTGTTTAAAATTCACTTCAACATTATTTATAAAAATGCGTTGCGCGCAGTTACTGACAAGATGCATTTCAATCCTGCTTTGGAGTTCATTAAAGCGAGATTGATGAGTGAAATTATCCAGTTCAAATGTCCCATTTAGCTCTTTATTGATGCGCAATAACATGTTTTTATTAAATGAAGCCGTAATACCCGCTTTATCATCGTAAGCATTAAGAAGCACTTGGCGGTCTTTAACTAAATCGATACCAATCAGAACATAGCCGTTGATGCCACATAAGCGGTGGAAGTTTTGCAAAATTTCAATAGCCTGAACGGGTGCAAAGTTACCCAATGTAGAGCCAGGAAAATAAACTAGGTTTGTTTGATCCACCAATGCAGATTTTTTTGCCAATTGCTTAACCATCTGACTGTGCGTGAAATCCCCCAACAGTGGCGAGATAACCAGCTCAGGAAAAAGCGGCGATAAGTGTGCTAAGGAATAATTGAGCATCTCTTTGGAGATTTCAAAAGGAACAAAGGTTTTTACATTGACTAAATGAGCAAGCAAATAAGCCACCTTTTTTCCAGATCCACAACCGGGCTCTATGATCGAGATATCTTGTGGTAATAATTGAGCAATCGCATGAGAGTACTTATCTAAAATACTCAGCTCAGTACGTGTGACATAATATTCACTAACGCTGGTGATTTGCTCAAACAATGCAGCTCCTCTATCATCGTAGAAATATTTACACGGTAGCGACTTTTGGCGCTGCGTTAAGCCATTTAAAACATCATTTAAAAATTGCTGATCTAAAACGTTTTTATTTGCTACCGCTGTAAGGTGACTCATTCGCTATCCCTCGCAAGTCTTATACTACTTTGCATCCACGCTTGATGTGGATAATAAAAATTTCTATATGTGCTGCGTGAATGATTGTTTGGTGTAAATTGACACCCACCACGCAGTACCATTTGATTACTCATAAACTTGCCATTGTATTCACCTGCGACACCACTGATAGGTTTGAAGCCGGGATAAGGCAAATAAGCACTGTTTGTCCACTGCCAGGCGCTATCACTTAGTTGTAGGAGTGTATCGGGTTGTTGTGCCGCGTATTCCCACTCAAACTCTGTTGGCAGCCTCGCATTTGCAAAATTTGCATAAGCACATGCTTCATAATAATTCACATGAGTAACAGCAGCGTTTAAATCCAGCGGTTGTAAGCCATTTAAAGTAAACTCAAACCATTCTTCGTTTATAAAATGCCAATACAAAGGCTGTGTTAGCTGCTCTTTTTGAATATAGTTCCAGCCATCACTTAACCAATGTATGGGTTGTTGATAGCCCTGTTGATTAATAAATTCGAGGTATTCACCGTTAGTCACTAATCGATTTGCTAAACTGAAAGGGTGCATCAACACTGAATGATTTGGCCGCTCGTTGTCATAAGAAAAGTGCTCATCTAGTGCTGCCCCTACAGTGATAATAGACTCTTTAAATTGCACAAATTCGAGTGGTGTTGATACCTTGTTCGCGGTTGCTACCGCAGGTTGGTGATAAGCTGGCAACAAGGGATTAAATGCAAAGTTATATTTAATATCCATTAACATCAGCTCTTGGTGTTGTTGCTCATGATTAATGCCAAGTTCAACAATCTCTTCTAAGCCATTATCACTTGTCAGCAATTCAGCCATTGCTTGGTCAACATACCGACGGTACTCAAGTACTGATTCTAAACTTGGTCGTGATAAAGTCCCCCGATAAGCTCGGCTAAACTGCTCTCCAACACCATTGTAATAAGAGTTAAATAGCACCTTAAATTCGGCATTAAAAATACAGTAGTTAGTAAGGTGCGGTACTAATAAGAAAGTTTCAAAGAACCATGTGGTGTGCGCCAGGTGCCATTTCATAGGGCTTACATCTGGCATTGCTTGAAGCTGGCAATCTTCAACGCTGAGGTTGCTAATTAATTGCTCTGAATCCCGCCTTACTTTATTAAAGTTACGCAAAAGCGTTTGGTTATCCTTTGCTATCATATTATCCCTCACAAACTAGCTGTATTAACTATAGTTTAAGTTTAGTTAAAAGGCATTTAAGTGACACTTAGATGAAATATTAATTAGAGTTGGATATTAAATTAGTGATTATTGCTTATTTTTCCTCATCATCATGACAGCACCAAAACGATCCTGTAAGCTATTCATTACCGTAATGGCTATAATTCAGCGGTTTACGAATAATCTAGGTTTACATTTTGACGATTACTTCTACACTTTAGCATATTACTAAGTGCTATTTTTAGTTTGTCTACGAAGTAATAATCCTGTTCGGGATCGCTGCTCAAACCATTAAAACAAACGGAAATTTAACAAAAGAGGCTTATTCATGAGTGATAATCATGACAAATATAGTATTGATAATACGGACTATACGGTAGGCCAGGATAATATTCAGAAATGGGGATTTGATGTACATAATCCAGTTTTTGGTGCCAGTGCTGGCTTAGTTTTAATTTTTTTAATCGCAGTGTTAATTAGTGATCCTGACTCAGCAAAAGCAATGCTAGATGGGATCAAATTCGACATCATTAATACATTTGATAGCTTTTTGATGTGGTCTGCTAATATTTTTTTATTATTCTGCATCGGTTTAATTTTCTCGCCTTACGGGAAAATTAGATTAGGTGGTGTAAGCGCGCGCCCTACTCATTCACGTCTTTCATGGATGGCAATGCTGTTTGCTGCGGGTATGGGTATAGGTTTAATGTTCTGGGGGGTTGCAGAGCCCGTCGCCTACTACACCGGTTGGTATGAAACGCCACTCAATGTCACACCTAATACGCCTGAAGCTGCAAAACTTGCCATGGGCGCGACCATGTTTCACTGGGGACTACACCCTTGGGCTATTTATGCCGTTGTTGCGTTGTCATTGGCCTTTTTTACATATAATAAAGGTTTACCGCTTTCTATCCGCTCTATTTTCTATCCCATTTTAGGTGACAGAACATGGGGTTGGCCAGGTCACGTCATTGATATTTTAGCAGTACTGGCGACGTTATTTGGTTTAGCAACTTCCCTCGGCTTAGGTGCGCAACAAGCCTCAGCGGGTATAGACCATGTATTTGGTATTGAATCCGGTGTTGGTTTACAAATTATAGTTATATCCGTCGTCACCTTATTAGCGGTTATTTCGGTAGTACGCGGTATTGATGGCGGCGTAAAGCTACTCAGTAATATTAATATGTTGATTGCCTTTGCCTTGCTAATGTTCGTTTTATTAGTTGGCTTTGCAGCGTCTGTAGGCAACATTCCAACCACAGTAATGGGCTATGTTGAAAACATTATTCCGTTAAGTAACCCGCATGGTCGCGAAGATGAAACCTGGATGCACGGTTGGACTGTGTTCTACTGGGCTTGGTGGATCTCTTGGTCTCCATTTGTTGGTATGTTTATCGCACGTGTATCTGAGGGGCGTACTATCCGTGAGTTTTTAATTGCGGTATTGCTTATTCCAACTATGGTCACGATACTGTGGATGTCAATTTATGGCGGTATTGCAATTGATCAAGTCATTAATGGGGTTGGTAAACTTGGTACCGAAGGATTAACGCAAGTACCACTGGCGATGTTTGAAATGTTTGATGAATTACCAATGGCTAAATTACTGTCATTCACTGCGGTTGTTCTAGTATTGGTATTCTTTATTACCTCGTCAGATTCAGGGTCATTAGTTATTGATTCGATCACTGCCGGTGGTAAAGTTGATGCGCCAGTACCACAACGCATTTTTTGGGCGACGGTTGAAGGCGCCATAGCAGCAACACTACTTTGGGTAGGTGGAACGAAAGCAATGGAGGCACTGCAAGCCGGTGCCGTGTCCACAGGCTTACCATTCACGATTGTACTACTAATGATGTGTGTAAGCTTACTGTTAGGACTTAGAACCGAACCAAGAAGCTAAACACAGTTAACTAAAATCTAAAAACGCCGCTAAAATTAGCGGCGTTTTTTATATCCATAAATCTGCAAGCCGTGTGTCATCACGATAATGATATGCCAGCTGTGCGTGTAATAACTCTGCGGTAGCTAATGCATCAGTGAGTGCACTATGACTTTGATAAGCTGGCAGTGAATAACGTTTACGTGAGTCGCCCAATCTTACTGAATCAAGTTTCTTATTAAATAACCGGCCAATTAGCCCTTGTCTGGCTTGTAACGCGCGCTTCTCTAACTCAAGCGTATCAATCACTGCAAACTCAAGCCCCTCGCCTAGTCGAGCCTGTAAAGCCTGATATAAGAAATGACGCTCGATCGGCGCAAAGTGAACAACAATCACTTTTCCTGCCAATGCCGCTAATAAAGGCTCAATGATTTTTGAAAAATCAGGAGCATCAACTACTTCTGAATGGGTGATGCCATGAATAACAATTGATTCTTCATCGAGCTTTTGCTTGGGATTTACCAGCCAATGTTTACTGCCACTGCAGCTGATACGCCGAGTATTAAACGGCACTAATCCCGCACTGACAATATCATCATGATTAAAATTTAGACCGGTCGTCTCAAAATCTAAAGCAACTAAAGGAACGTCACTAATCGCGGTATTACCATCAAAAATAGCATTACGGTAATAATGTTTTATACAGTCATTTTTGCTGCTGTTTTCTAGCTGCTTATAACGTTTTTGCCAATCAATCTGATTACCCGCCATATTATTTAATACCTGAATTAGCTGAGTATCTAAATTTAAGGAAGTTTTGTGCTTTGTCTAAAATAGCAAATGCTTCTTTTAGATTGCGCTGCTCAAAAGGCGATAATAAATGTGGTTCTAAATCATTATCCGGTTGCTCATCGAGTTGCTCTATTTGCCACGCTTGGTGACGAATACGCACCATCGCAATGTATTCAAGCGCATCTCTTAAATCTTGTGCTTTGCCTTCTGGCAGCAATTTAGCATCTATAATATCTTCTAAGCGCTCAAATGAATTTTGTTTACGTGACCCTACAGCCAAAGCATGTACCCTGATCACATCAGATAATGGCGCAGTACCGCGTCGTTTAAGGTTCATTGAACGCTTATGTTGACCATTGTGCTCAAGCACAAAGTCTTTAAAAAAGCCCAGTGGCGGTGTGCGGTTGCGCGCGTTGGCAGCCATATTTGCTAAAAAGCGTTTATTGTTGCGCCCTTCTATGGCAATAAAGCGTTGCAGCTCTAGCGCCCATTTAACTTTGCCGTATACGCCATCTAAATCAAAGAAAATAGCGCTATTGAGTAAAGCTTGTGGTTTTGGCTCGGCAATCCATTTAGCAAACTGCGCCTGCCATTGGTCTTTGGTCAATCGCCACTTTTTAAATGAAGCCATTATTTCACCAGCACAATAGGTATAGCCGCATTCAGCTAAGCCATCGCAAACAAAGTCAGCCAGTTTTTGAAAGTATTCATCATGCTTTTCTTCATCAAAACTGTTATCAAGAATAATGGCGTTATCTTGGTCAGTAACAATAAGCTGTTCATCACGGGCCATTGAGCCTAACGCAATAAAACAATACGGCACAGGTGGTGGGCCAAATTCTTCCTCAGCTAAACTTAGCAAACGCTGTTTAAAGGTGCGGCCAATCACAGCCATAGCGGTACCAATCATGTGTGAATTAGCGTCTTCATTTACCATACGTACAAATACGTTTGGTAATTGCCGTGCATAATATGCAAGATCTTCCACTGAAGGCTGCGATAAAATCCCCCGCACTAACAGTAAGCTGCTTTGCGATTCGTAACGTAAAATATCTGAAAGTGAGATCACACCAATAGGCTTTTTCTTAACAACAACAGGTAAGTGATGGATATTCTCTCGTAGCATCGCTAAAACAGCTTCAAAAATGTACGCGTTACTGTCTAGCAAAATTAAATCTTGCTGCATGATTGCTTGCGCGGTCATCGTGTAATCAAGGCCTGCGGCGATAACTTTACTGCGTAAATCTCTATCTGTAATAATGCCAACAACTTGGCCATCATCATCTTCAGGATCATCGCTAATTGGCTTATCAACATCGGTTACCAGTACCGATGATACCGACTCATCCGTCATCACTTGTGCTACGTGCTGTATGCTGGCATCCTTTGCCACAGTGACGACGTCGCGATGGAGTAAAGATTTTACTTTAGCCGTTGTTAAATCATTACTATCGGCTTGTTCAACAATTGCTTGATGCAGCCTTACCGTGCCGTTAGCTTCAAAATAGTCTGCAAATGCGTCAAATTTATCACAATATTTATTAAAGAATTCAACGTTAATACAATAAACTAAGGTATCTTCAAGGGCTTTTGCAGGGTAACGCACTTTGCGATTCATTAATAAACCCATTTGACCAAATATGCCGCCAACCGTTAATCGGTTGTACAGCTCACCATCACGTCGATACATTTCAACTGCACCACTGCGAATTATATATAAGTCATTTATATCATCGCCATAGAGAAGAATATTGGTTCCAGCTCGAAAATAAGCCACTTCAATTTGGCAAGCTAGTTGGTTTAAAGCTTCTTCTGGTAGGTCATCGAATGGGGCGTGCTCACACAGGAAGTGAGCGATATCAACATGTTCGGCTTGCATTAACATATCCGTTTTAAAGCGTTTTGTTGATTGTGGGCCTAATCGGCTATTTTTTCAAAAAAAATAGCCGATCAGTGAAAGTTAAATAATTAGACTTGCGATAACTCTTGCTCTAACTGTTTGCTTTCATCGCCGCGCGGCGAGGTAAAACGCGCAAGACCTAAGTAAATAACCGGTGTTAAATACAAGGTAAATAATACCGCAAGTGATAAGCCACCAAACACCACCCAACCGATAGCGTTACGTGCTTCTGCCCCTGCGCCCGTTGATAATATGAGCGGCAACGCGCCAAGCAAGGTAGATACTAAGGTCATGGTGATCGGCCTTAACCGTACCAATGCCGCTTGCTCAACCGCTTTGCGCACCGTTAAACCTTGATCTCGTAATTGATCGGCAAATTCAACCAGTAAAATCGCATTTTTAGCAATTAAGCCTATTAGCATCACTAAGCCTATTTGCGAGTAAATATTAAGGGAAGTCCCCGTAAGATACAGCGCTAAGATTGCCGAAGTAATACCAAATGGAACGGTGACCATCACCACAATTGCACTGTTAACGTTTTCAAATTGTGCCGCCAACACTAAGAACACAATTAAAAATGCCAATATGTAGGTAATAAACACTTCATTAGAGGTTTCTTCAAACGTTAATGCTTCACCTTTGAATGCTAAGCTAATACCACTTGGCAAAGTTTGCTCTGCAATATCGCGTAGCTGTGAAACTAGCTCTGCAATGCTCATATCTTCAGGTAATTCCATATCCAATTCAATAGCACGACGCTGTGCATGGCGCTCAAGCTCTGCCGCAACCCCTTCTTCGCTAATAGTCGCAACACTACTCAAGGGTACGAGTCTGCCATTTGATGCACTAACATAGAGATTTGCTAAATCACTCGGATCATTAATGGTTTGATTTTGTGCTTGCAACATAATAGGCACTGATTGATCACCAATATTGAGATCAGCAATATCATCGCCGTTGATTGCAGCACGCAATGTCACTGATATATCACTCAGTAAAACACCTAATTCATCAGCGCGGCGTCTATCTATATTAACCCGTAACTGCGGTTGAGATGGTTGATATGAAATTCGAACATTATCAATGGCCGGAATTTGCTGCTCAACTTGGGCGGCAAATAGCTGTGCGGCTTTATAGATTTGCAGGTAATCTTGCCCTAATAACGCCAGCTCAATCCCACCACCTTGGCCACGTAAATTTAAACTATTTGAACCATTTGGATAGCCTGCTGCACCGGGTACATTGCCCAATGGAGTACGAATTTTATTGATGATCTCTTGTTGGGTAAAATGGCGTTCGTCCCAATGCTTTAATGGCACGGTGATAAACACGATATTAGGATCCCATTGCCCTACTACAGTATAAATGGATTCTATCTCACCGCTTTCTACGTACGGCAATAAAATGTCTTCCATTTGCATTGCTTGGCGATCCATAAAATTTAAGCCAACGCCATCTGGTCCACGGGCAAAGATACGAATTTTTCCGCGATCTTCTGATGGCAGTAACTCATTGTCTAAATTGACATACAAAGCACCCGACCCCGCTGCAACCAATACGCACGCAGCAAACGTTAGCCATGCGTGATCAAGCACCCAATGAATAGTTTTAGTGTAAACATTAGCAAGCCAATGGCCTATTTTTGCGAACGGGTGTTTGCCACCTTGCTTAAGTTTTAGTTTAGAGGTTAATGCAGGAACCAAAGACAGCGCGACAAAACTTGAGATGATCACAGCGCCCGCAAGTACTCCACCAAACTCTCTAAATAGCCGCCCTGCGGTTGAAGGTAAAAATGCAATCGGAACAAACACAGCCGCTAAAACGGCGGTTGTGGCAACCACCGCAAAAAATACTTCTCGGGTGCCCACCACGGCAGCTGCGCGTCGGCCAAGGCCTAAACCACGTTGCCGTTGGATGTTTTCACTGACCACAATCGCATCATCAACAATTAAACCAGTGGCAAGCACTAATGCCAATAACGTAAGTATATTGATTGAAAAGCCCAACGCCCAGATCAAGGCTAATGAGCCAATCAAGGCAACAGGAATTGCAAATGCAGGCACTAGAGTTGCCCGCCATGAGCCAATAAATATCCACAACGTAATGATCACTAATAATACAGTCAGTACTAACGAAGAGATCACTTCATCAACTGAGCTTCTAATAAACTGTGCATCATCCGATGTCAGGGTAAATTCAAGCTCAGGAAAACGTGTTTGCATTTTCGCTAATAAACTTAACACTTCATCGGATATCTCAATGGTATTTGATTGCGCTTGACGGATAACTTCCATGCCAATCACAGGTTGGCCATTTAAACGCACCATAGAGCGTGGATCTGCGGGGCCAAAATACACCGCTGCAATATCGCCAATCCGCGTGCCATCACGAATGATAATATCTGCTACTTGCTCTGCTGTGACCGATGTTGCATCTGCGCGAACAATAATTTGTTGATCCGCTGACTTTAAACTCCCTGCAGGAACATCAAAGGGAGCTTGGCGCAGCACACGTGCCACATCGGGGACCGTTAAATTAAAACTGGTTAATTTAAGAGGATCTAATCGTACCCGTAATACTCGTTTGCGGTCGCCATTTAAGCGTACATCGGCAACCCCTGGAATGGTTAAAAACTGCGGGGCTAAATCAACCTCAACTAATTCAGTTAAGGCCTCAAGCGCTAATGACTCACTGGAAACGGTTAACGATACGACGGCTTCAGCATCGTTATCCGCTTTGATTATAGACACCCGCTCAACTTCTTCGGGTAAATCACGTTGCACGCGCGCTACGGATTCGCGGGTTTCATTTGCGGCATCATCAAGATCAACACCAGCACGAAACTCAACCACAATACGTGCGCTACCTTCTTCACTTTGTGCACGAATAGTTTTAACACCACTGACTCGTGCAACCGCACCTTCAAGTTTACTGGTTACCTCGGTATCAACCGTCTCAGGTGAACCACCTGGAAAAGAAGCCGATACCGTGATCCTAGGCGTATCAACATCGGGCAGTTCACGTACTTCAACTCCCGCAATGGCTGCAATACCTGCGATGATAATTAGTAAGTTAAGGACGACTATCAATACTGGGCGGCGAATTGCCATTGACGGCAAGTCTTGCATCATAGGTGATTGCATCCTTGCTACTCCTGTACGTTTGCAAGTGGCTGCACAAACTCAAGTGCTTGCGCTGGACGAAGTCGTTGCACGCCTTCAACCACTAAAATATCGTCTTCAAGTAAAGGTCCAGAAACCAATAAACGACCCGCTAAACGTTGTTGAATTTTCACATCAACACGGGTGGCTTTTTGCTCAACACTTTTCCAGACGTACGGGCCCGTCGCGCCCCACAGTAATGCCGCTTCCGGCACTGCCGCATAACGTTCACCTTGAATTTCTATATGCACTCTAAAACTCATACCAGGTAAAAATTGTGCGTTTTTATTCTCTAATTTTGCTTTGACCCGCAGCGTACGCGTTTGAGGATCGATTCGTGAATCAAGATACGCAACTTTAGCATTAACAGCAGTGCTGCCTTGCCATGGAATAACTCGAACATTTCCGCTGTTTCTGAGCATACTAATTGCTGATTCTGGCGCATTAAAATTGATATACAAAGCACGGGTATCATCAATACTGGCGATGGCCGTTTGTGTGGTGATTCGGTCACCAACTTCCACATCAGTTAACCCCATAGTGCCACTAAATGGCGCACGGACTTGACGGTCTTGTAATTCAGTTTCAGCTTTGGTGACTGCCACTTTTGCTAACTCGTACACGGTTTTAGCATCGTCTAAGTCACTTTGCGGAACAGCTCCTTTTGCATGACTTTGTTTTAAACGAGATTGGATACGCTCGCTATCAGCAAGCTTTATTTTCGCCTCATTCAAAGCCGCTGTTTGTCTGCGAGAATCAAGTTCGAGTAACACCGCCCCAGCAGTAACTTTATCTCCTGGTTTAAAATGTACCGCTGTCACCTTATCCCCTACTGCAGGGTATAGGATCACAGAACGTATAGCTTCAGCATTGCCAACTGCTTGCACTTGTTCTTTGGCATGTTCCATCGCAACGTGTTCTACAAGTACATTGGCAGCCAATGCCGAAGGTACAACCGCAGCACAGCTAAAATAAACACAGGTTATAAGCACGCGAAATTTCAAAAGATCACCTAATTAATTATTATTTCCATTATGATACGCAGTGTATCAGCCTTTTGATCAATAAAAAGTCTAGTTCGATTAACTAGCAAAACAATACGTTGAAATGACTTAGCAGTGGCAAGATTAAAAGATAATTGAAGGTGTTGTATTGAATGCAGAATATTTGGGCTTATTCTATTGTAACCTCATGAAATTTTGACTCTGTCTCGAAAACCGATTTTAAATATAAAAAACAAGCATCGTCTTGTTTGATCTTCTCTCAACCAAGTAGTTTCTCCTTAAAAAATCGAACCTTCACGATTTGAATTTTGTATTCAATCTCAGATGAAAGATCCCCCCTTATCAAAGTACGCAATTGTTCCTAAAATATATTCCCTATCAAGCAATTTATGTGGCCGCACAAGCCTCAATTTTCTGTATTGGTATCTCCTATCTGATAAGAATCGCAGACCTTTTTTTAGCCATTTCAATATATATTGGGTTAATAGGGTTTTCATCTTCTTTGGATAGATCAAATAATGATGTCTTGAATGTGATAATGAATTGTATCTACCTTTCATTAACTCTTACATAAGTACATAAGCTGTCTAGCTAATTACTTTAATCTGATGATTTTGAACAAAGAGTTGTTAAATAGTAAAGCATGAGATAAAGAGATAATATCAAAAAACCAAGAGCTATTAGAGAAGTAACTAAGACAAAAAGTTGAGTGTTAACCCGTAATAAAAGTAAGCCCTGCTAGGTATATTTACAAATTACCAATGTAAGGGGAACAAATTAACAGCCATCCAGTAAGTGTGAATAGAAAACACAGCGTTTGCTAGAGTATACAATTAAGCATTTATGACCTTAAACATGCGGTTATTTACATCTATGCAAACAGATAGTAAGTCCTGAACCTCATGTATGTCATACAAAGCTTCAGGGTGTTGTGTGGGATTCCTAAAAGAAACCCGAATATTATCTAAATGATTATTAAGGGCAATATAGTTTTTTGTTTTACCCTTCACTCGCAGATCTTGCACTATAGGACCCCACATCCTAGATTTAATTCTATTTTGTTTAACCATAGACTCATAGTAAAAACGAAGGTTTGCCTCAGTAGCACGAAGAATGTGAAACGCAGCAGCAGTTGCTCGCTCAAATGCAATACACTTTCCGGCCTCAATAAAATCAACTTTTGCTATATCATGAAATTTTGCAAACATTTCAGGAGCAAATAGTCCATTAATATCATTGAGTAATTTATCAACATCATATCTTTTAGGAGTAATAATGAATGCTTCTAATCCTTGAATTTCAGCATCTAGAGTAAAACGTATCTGATTCATGATCTGCGCAAGTTCATGAGCAAGATTGTTTGATAAATTAACTTCTTCAGTTTCTTCGAGCTTTCTCATAAAATCTTTGAGCGGCCTGGATGCTCTTTTTGTAACAGGCAGGTTTATTGCATCTAAATGATCAAAGAACCATTTTATATTTTCATAAATAAACATTTCCCCTCGGATAGACCAACCCTCTTTTGCATCTTGAAGAAAACGCATCGTTGTACCAAAAAAATAGTATTGTGATACTTCTTGATTAATCATAACTTTCCGTAAAATATATGTATAACACTTCAATATTTGCGAGACGCTGTGTGCTGTATATTAGCTTACTGGAGAGAGCACGAGGCTTGTCGTATCTAAGCTCTCCCTGCATTGGTCAGCGTTTATTATATATCCATTAAACCTAAAGCTTAACAGTTAAGCAATTAAATTTTTCTCACTCATAATCGTGACTAGTCTGACCAGTAAAATACTTAACGATCTGATTTAATAAAGTCAGCCTAGCTGTATTGTACTACTGAAGTTATTTATCACAGTTGCCTTTTCGTCTATAGGTCGCGGTTTAACCACATAATTAGTTTATTTTTTAAAGTGTCAGGCTTTATTGGCTTAGTTATATAGTCGTTCATCCCTGCTGAAATACAGCGCTCTCTATCTCCTGCCATTGCACTTGCGGTCATAGCAATGATCGGCACGTGTTTATAAATTCCACCAGCTTGCCCTTTTCGAATCGCAGCCGTTGTGTCGTAGCCATTTAAGTTTGGCATTTGACAATCCATTAAAATTAGATCAAACGGTGTTGTTTGTTCTATTTTTAATGTTTCAAGCGCCTCTTGGCCATCAGTAGCACAGGTGATCACAACTGCGGTACTTTTTAAGATTGCCTTTGCAACTTCTAAGTTGATCATATTGTCATCAACAAGCAATACGTTGAATTGTGATAAATTTAACTGAGCTTCATCGATTTGCGATTGCTTTTGCGCTGGTAATAAAAAACTATTATTAGCACCAAAAATATTGGCTAATTTAAAACTAAATTGATCTTGAGTGAGTGGTTTATTGAGTACGTGGCAGTTTTCTGCAAAGGTGGCTTTAACTTCTTTGCTGAGCAATAAATCTCTTAAAATCAGTATGTATTTTTTGTTTAGTTGATCACACAGCGCTATTAATGATTCTAGCTCAGGGTGCTCATTATCAATCACGAGTAAATCGACGTTAAGCTCATGATGCTTTAAAAGATAATCAAAGCGCTGAATATTATTAGCTTTGACGTTACAATTTTTCACTAATAAATTGCTTACGTTATTAAACACACTGTCTTTAGCTATCAAAACGCCAACATGTATATCTGTGCTTAATTCTATTGCCGTGTTTAGTTTTTTCTCTGCTGCAACATGTAATTCTACCAATGCGGTAAAACAACTCCCTTTGCCTTTTTCACTTGTTACTGTGATGTCTCCGCCCATTAATTGAGCAAGCTTTCGACAAATTGATAAGCCTAACCCTGTACCACCAAAATGACGGGTGGTACTGGTATCTTCTTGGGTGAATACATCAAATAACTTATCTAGGTTAGCGGCTTCAATACCAATACCGGTGTCGGTTATCGCGAAGCTCATTATTAATTTATCGTCCGTTAAATAATTACAATCTAAGCTTAAACTCACTTCTCCTTTATGAGTAAACTTAAATGCATTGTTTAACAGGTTAGTTAAGATTTGTTTTAGCCTATGACTGTCTCCAACGACCAAGCGATCTATAACTTTGCCAGTATTAAGTATGACTTCTAAACCTTTGCGTTGTCCTTGTAATGCCATTGATGTGATCATGTCACTGCACACTGTAATAATGTCAAAACTATGGTTATCAATATCAAGTTTGCCCGCTTCAATTTTTGAAAAGTCTAAAATATCATTGATGAGTGTCATCAACGAATTAGCACTGTTGTTAGCGAGCTTTAAATAATGTTGTTGCTCCTCGTTTAAGGAGTCATCTCGAAGCATGTCTAACATGCCTAACACACCATTCATAGGTGTGCGTATTTCATGGGAAATATTAGCGACAAAGTCGCTTTTGGCTTGGCTTGCTGCCAGTGCATCCTCTATCGCGGTTTCCAATTCAATGGTACGTTGGGCTACCTTTTGTTCAAATGAATCGTTGAGCTTTTTAAGCTCAACTTGCGTTTGCTTGAGTGAATCAATATTCCTCAAAATAGCGGCGACTTGAGTTTGCTGGCTAAATACGTCAAAAACCGCGGTTAGCGTAATAGAGTAATAATGCTCTAGATTATCAGCTGCTATATACATGCCTTCAAAGGGGGCTTTATTGCCATCAACAATTGTCGTAGCAATACAAGATTTATCTTGGTCTTTTAAATGAAAGAGCTCATTAAAAACGATTTTCTCACCAATTAAGTTAAAACTGGCTTTTGCAGTTTGATTTGCATTACAGATCACGCCATCGGCTTTTACAGTCACAATTGCATCGAGTGAGTTTTCAATAATTTTATTATTCTGCTCTTTTAGTGAATGTAACTCTAATTTACGGTTTATATAGCGTTGGTATAACCATACCAAAACAAGTAAAGCTGAAAAAAAGCCAATTACAACAAGCATGAAATTATCTCTGCGTTGTGTAACTTCTTTTAGTAAATAGTCTGTATCGATTGCTACCACTAATTTAAGGGGGTGCATTGCAACATCCCCCGCTAATGTAATTTCTCTACTTAGGTAATAGTGTGCAGGCAGATCAGTTAATGGTAATGCCGTGTATTCACTCATCAGCTGAGTCGTTGAAAACTCATCATGCCAATTATTTGTTTGGCCAAATTCAAATGCGAATCTCAGTTTAGGATTAGGATGATATAGAAACTGATCATTATGATTCAATAAGTACAGATTGATACCTACCGGTGTGTTAAAGGTTAAACTGTTAATGAGTTCCTCAGCGAAGTAATTGGTAACCAAAACACCAAACACCTGCCCTTCGCTATCAAAAACAGGCTTTGCAACACGATACATACTGACGTAAGGGAGCTGCATTTCGCCATTTTCGCGATTATAATTAATGGGAGAAATATACACCGTGTTGTTATCAAGTTTACTGGCCGCT
The DNA here is from genome assembly GCF_030436385.1 of Pseudoalteromonas sp. KG3. Taxonomy (NCBI): domain Bacteria; kingdom Pseudomonadati; phylum Pseudomonadota; class Gammaproteobacteria; order Alteromonadales; family Pseudoalteromonadaceae; genus Pseudoalteromonas; species Pseudoalteromonas sp. KG3. The sequence goes on along the minus strand of NZ_CP098523.1, from coordinate 475,532 downwards.
TTTACGTAATCACGTTGGCCCTTTTTTTGTAATTGTGGCCCCGTTAAGCGTTTAATACCTTGCTCAGTTCTATCGATACGAACTATTTCTTGGCCTTGCTCAGCCAACATTATATAACGCGACTGCGCTAAATAGCTGTCAGTTTGCATAAAGCCACTAAAAATCTCAGCTAAACGTGTTTGCCAAACCGCTATTGGTGTTTTTAATACAGGATCAACCAAGTCATTCTCTGCTGCGCGTATAATACCTGTTACGGGTGGCGTGACATTAAAAAAATGAATCGCAGCAATGCTGTGTTGCAAGTGCCCTCGCAATGCTTGGCTTTTGGTATCTAATTCTTCTTGTAAATTAGCGTATGCTAATTGGTATGCGTCTTTTCTACTTTTTAACTCAAAAAAGTACAATGTGGGGATCAATAAAATACAAAAAACGAGCAGTGCAATCAGAAATACTTTATTACCACTTACGAAACGGTTAACTGGACTATTATTTGGCATTGAACACGTTCTACAGTCTATTATCTGAACCACAGTATAGGTAACTTACAACGATATTTCTCATGCTTGTTAAAATAAAAATGGCGGATATGCCGCCATTTTAAATTAGTTAGTTTTGAGTGTGCTATTTAAATCAGCTTACCTAAACAGTACTGCTTCTTTATTAAACCATTTAACACAAAATGCCAGTAATGCACCGGCAACAATCACTGTGGCTAAGAAGATCAAACCTAGCAAGGTGTAATCAATGGTGCCTTTAATAATTTCTTTTATTGCCAGTGCCACATTAGTAACGGGAATAAACGCTGTTTTGGCATTCAGCTCTACGTTAGGTAATAGTGCAACGATAATGGGAAAGATAACCCCCATGCTCAACGGTGTCATGTAGTTTTGTGCTTCTTTAAAGGTACGTGCATAAATAGAAATGGCTAAAGCAAGTGATGAGAATATTGCAGCAACGGGAAGTAAGATAATAAAGATTAACGCAAGATCTAACACGCGTAATGAGCTAAATGCAGTTTTAACCACGGCAAGATCAACAAAAGTGATCGCTATGCTGATCCAAATCCCCATACTAAGCACCGTAATTGTTGTAGTTGCAATGGATGCCGCAAGTAAGGTTACAAATTTACCTAATACCAGTTGTGTACGGGTAATAGGGGTAAGTAGTAGCGTCTCTAATGTGCCACGCTCTTTTTCACCAGCACCCAAATCGATTGCTGGGTAAGTTGCGCCCATCAGCACCAATGGAATAAGCAAATAAGGTATAAAGCCCCCTATTTTCTCGCCTAGGTTTTCTCGTTTATCGGCCGTATCAACTTTAACAACTTTTATCGGTGCTATGATTGCTTGCTGTTGTTGCTCATTAATACCGTAACTAAGTAGCTTTTCGGTTCGCAAATTATTGCCAAATTCTTCAGCTAATTCTTTTACACGGTCAAATAAAAAGTTGATCGCTTTAGAATCGTTGTAAACCACTTGCCACTGACTTTGCTGCGCTTCATCTAGGGTTTGTTTAGCATCCGAAGGCAAGTAAATTCCCATATCTATGATGCCTGCTTTTACTGCCTCAGTGAGCTCTGCAACGCTGGTAAAAGTTTGCTCGCCTTTATAGAGTTCAAAACTTTTATGGTAAAACACTTTATCAGTGAACGACTGCGCATACTGGCCATTAATAATGGCATAGGTATTTACTTTTTGCTCTGCTTCAAGGGCTGCTTGAGAGCTTATAAATGCCATAACAGCGAATAACAGAGGAAAGATAGCAACTGGCAATGCAACAATAAAAATCAAGGTCTTTTTATCACGCAATAACTCTTTTATTTCCTTTTTAAATACTTCAAACATCATTTTTCTCCGTTAGAATGTTCATAAATGCTTGATTCAATTCGTCGCTCTTGCCTACTTTTTTAAATTCCTCAAGACTGCCATCAAAACAACTTATGCCTTCGTTGATCACTGCAACGCGGTCACATAATAAGGCCACTTCATCTAAATGATGGGTTGAAAAGATAACCGGCGTACCTTGCGCTTTTAATCCTTTGATAAAGTTGATCACCGTTTGTGTGGTCATGATATCAAGCCCTGTGGTTGGCTCATCAAGCACAACCACTGCCGGATGATGCACTACGGCACGGGCAATATTGGCTTTTTGTTTCATCCCGGTTGATAGGTTTTCTGCGCGCTTGTCAATAAAGCTGTGCATATCGAGTAAATCAAATAGCTCCTCGCAGCGCGATTTTATCGCCGTTTTGCTCATACCGTGCAGTTTAGCAAAATATTCAATGTTCTCTTTTACTGTTAAACGGCCATATAGCCCTGTACTACCCGATAAAAAGCCAATAGATTTGCGGCCAAATAATGGCTTTTTAATAATGTCTTCACCCGCAATGTGAATACTGCCAGCATCTGGCTTTAGGGCTGTGGAGATCATTCTTAAAGTCGTGGTTTTACCTGCACCATTTGGCCCGAGTAAACCCAATACTTCACCTTTATTACAATGAAAATTGACATCTCGCACTGAGTGAAAAAAATCTTTATCTTCTCTAGGATCGATTTTATCTTGTTTATTTTTTTTATGATCTTTGGTCAGCTTAAACTTCTTTTTAAGCCCTGATACTTCTATCATATTCGTGTCCTTCGTTTCGGTCTAAAGTAATCCGTATTACTATAGAATTCGGGGTTATTATTGTCATACCAGCCCGGTACGCCTAATAAGGGTAACGGTGACAGCTGGCTGTTGTCCCTTAAACAGTTATCATGCTTAATCATCTCATAAAGAGTTTGATCAATATACTGGTACTGCTGTGCTAAATCTTTACAAAATATGTCACTCGGTACTTTTACAAATAACGCTTTACCCGTTAAACCAATATAGGGCTTTGTTAGCATTTCATAATTAGCATGGCCAAACATAAATGGCGCAATGGTTTTGCCCCATGAAGCTCTGTGGGTAATAAAAGCGTCTTGCCATTGGTGATTTTTAAGTAGCTGTGGCCAAATATCATCACACACCGCAAGTACCACCCCACATTCATCAAATAAGGTCAGTGCATTACGGTGTTTAGAGCGTTGCTTTGTGCCGTGCAAGGTGATCTCTTCAACATGACGTTGGTTGATTAATGCTTTGGTTTTAGGAAATAAACACCAGCTCAAGCCACCAAATAGGTCATGCCAATTTTGCTGGCGGGTAGGCACTTTACCGGTATCAAAAATGATTTGCTCATAATAGCGTTCTTCTTCAGTGAAATAGGCATCGTCAACGAAACTAATGACTTGTTGATTAGCGTTTTTAGCATCAAGAAAGCTTGAAAACCATGCACACGCTGGCCAGTCAGTTAGACTGTTCAAAGAAAATAATCTATTTAAGTGGTTAAATGCGCCATTTTCTAAGCTGGCGCTATGCCATTGTTCGTGAGGAGTAAAACGCTTCATGAGTATCTTTAGCTTTACAGTAATTTTAGGGGGAGTTTACCGCAAAAACTGGTTCTATTTAATAGAAGTTCTTATACTCTGCCCACTTAAAACAAAAAAAGAGCGACTATGAAACGTTATTTTTCTCTTACACTCCTTGCAACTGCGGTACTTGCGGGATGTGCAACAACAAGTCTTACCTCTGATGATGTTAGCAAAGATTATGATTCAATAAATGCCGAACAACTCGCTGAGCATGTAAAAGTGCTGGCATCGGATGAGTTTGGTGGCCGCGCGCCTTCTTCTAAAGGTGAAGAGCTGACACTGGCCTACCTGACAACTGAATTTAAAAAACTGGGTTTTGAGCCAGGCAACGGCGATAGCTTTTTACAAGAAGTGCCGTTGGTTTCGCTAGAAGCTGATTCAGATATGGTGCTTAATATTGGTGGTAAAGCGTACCAATATAAAACAGACATGGTAATGGGCAGCAGCCGTATTAGTGAACAACAAAGCATTAAAGATTCTGAGTTGGTGTTTGTTGGTTATGGTGTCAATGCACCTGAATACAACTGGAACGATTACGAAGGCTTAGATGTTAAGGGTAAAACAGTCGTTATGCTGGTTAATGATCCTGGTTTTGCAACTAAAGATCCTGCCTTATTTACTGGCGATGCAATGACCTACTATGGACGCTGGACCTACAAATACGAAGAAGCAAGCCGTCAAGGTGCAGCAGGTGCCATTATTATTCATGAGACAGCACCAGCGTCATACCCTTGGTCTGTTGTAGAAAATTCATGGAGTGGCGAGCAGTTTGGTTTTCAAAAAGAAAACAATAATATGGACAGAGTTGCAGTTGAAGGTTGGGTAACCACAGACGTTGCCAAAGAGCTTTTCACTAAAGTCGGTTTGGACTTTGATACCGCAAAAGCCAATGCTTCGAAAGGAGCCTACCATGTTGATATGGGCGATTTAACAGCGTCAGTTGCGGTTAAAAACACCATTAAAAAGTCTATTTCGTATAATTTTATCGCCACCTTACCTGGTAGTGAAAAAGCCGATGAACATATTATTTATTCAGCACACTGGGATCACCTAGGCACAGATAAAAACCGCAAAGGTGACCAAATATACAATGGCGCTCATGATAACGCGACAGGCACCGCTGGGTTAATCGAAGTTGCCGAAGCCTTTGCAAGTTTACCTAAGCACCCTAGCCGTTCGATGACCTTTTTAGCTGTAACAGCTGAGGAGCAAGGCTTATTAGGGTCTAAATATTATGCTGCAAACCCGGTGATCCCAGCAAATAAAACAGTTGCGAATATCAATATGGACAGCCTAAATTTATTAGGCAAAGTTAAAGACATTAGTGTTGTTGGTCTTGGTAAATCTGAAATGGACACGCTATTAGAAGCTGCAGCTAAAGCACAAGGGCGCACTGTATCAGGCGATCCTAAGCCGTCATCTGGAGGCTACTACCGCTCTGATCACTTTGCGTTTGCCAATATGGGCATTCCAGCTATGTATGCAGGTGGTGGCACCGAAGCGCTCGATGAAGACACGGCTAATTATCGTAAACGCATGAGCTTAGTGCTACGTGGTTGTTACCATCAGCCATGCGATAGATACCGTGATGAGTGGGATTTATCCGGCGCTGTGCAAGACTTACAATTGTTTTACCAAGTAGGTTTTGACATTTCTGAGCAAGCTCAGTGGCCTAAATGGAACGAAAATTCTGAATTTCAAAGAAAACAACGCAAATGATATTGATTTTCATTTGATTTAATTTTAAAGTGCAACTTAGATTATTTTTAGGTTGCACTTATGCCCCCTCTTACACTCACCAAATTTAGTTTTGCAATTTCTTCGCAAGTTATTCTTAGTAATAAGCGACTTTTACTACCGATATTGCTACTACTGTGTTTAGCTTATCCACCGATAAGATCGCTCACATTAACCGCAATGAGCGATGCATTTTTTCAAGTCAGTGTATTTGTCGCTGCGACTTTGTTTCTTTACTACTGTGCAATTGATCGTTTACCACAATTAGAATTGGGTACTTTAAGTCAAAAATCACCACTATTGGAAGTAAGCTTTGCCTCACTGCTCGGTGCACTGCCCGGCTGTGGTGGTGCGATTATTGTAGTGACACAATTTACCAAAGGACAAGCCAGCTTTGGCTCTGTGGTTGCGGTGTTAACAGCGACTATGGGAGATGCTGCATTTTTATTATTAGCGACCAAACCACTTGAAGGACTACTTATCATTCTTATTGGCCTAAGTGTCGGTGTCATTAGTGGCAGCGTAGTAAATGCTTTCCATAACGCTGATCACCTTCGACCTGCAAAAAACAACTACACAGATGACTGCTACAACCGCCCAAGTAAAGCGCTGATAATGAGTAAATCTATTTGGCAAGTTGTGTTGATCCCGAGCGTGATTATTGCGGTGCTGATAGCGATTAATACTGATTTCAGTAGCTTCGATGCTGTGCTGGCAGACGCCATTACAGTGTTTGGCGCTTGTATGGCATTTATCGCTGTCGCAACGTGGGCATTATCATCTAAAGGGCAAAGCTACCAAGACGTTGCCTCTGAGGAAGAGACCATTACGCCGCCTTCAAAGCTCTATAAAGTTTTGCAAGATACCCATTTTGTCACAGCTTGGGTGGTTGCATCTTTTATGTTGTTTGAGATCTTAATTACTTTTGCAGGAGTGGATTTAAAAGCCTGGTTTGCCCATTATGCGTATTTAGCCCCTTTAATTGCGGTGTTGATTGGTTTTTTACCTGGCTGTGGTCCGCAAATAGTCGTCACCACACTTTATATTCAAGGGATCATACCTTTTAGCGCCTTAGCTGCTAATGCGATATCGAATGATGGTGATGCATTATTCCCGGCGATAGCGATGGCACCGCGTGCTGCATTGGTCGCGACTATTTATTCAGCTGTGCCGGCAATACTTGTAGGTTATGGCTTGTATTTCTATGGCATTTAAATTTGTGACCATAAAAAACCAGCATTAAGCTGGTTTTAAAATAGGTAACGTTTAAAGTTAACTCATTGCCATCATCATTTTGGCTGGGTTCTCTAAGTACGACTTCCACAAGTTATTAAAACGTGCAATCGTGCCGCCATCAATCACGCGATGATCACCAGACCAACTGACTTGCATTATAGCCTTACTAACAACCTGACCTTGCTCATCAAAACGCGGTAAATGCTGTAACTTACCTAAGGCAACAATTGCCACTTCTGGCTTATTAATAATTGGCGTTGCGATGGTGCCACCAATTGCGCCAATATTAGAAATACTAATAGTACCGGCTTTTAAATCATCCGGTGTTACGCGCCCTTCTCTTGCAGCATCCGTTAGTCGCGTTACTTCATTAGCAACATCAACAATACTTTTTAACTGGCATTGTTTGATGTTAGGCACTAATAAGCCAATTTTTGAATCGACTGCCATACCTATATTGTGATCGGCAAAATAGGTAAGTTCAGTACAGTCATCATTTACTTTTGAATTTAATACCGGGAACTCTTTCATCGCAAGCGATAAGGCCTTGATGAAAAATGGCATCATGGTTAACTTAACACCTTGTTGCTTATACTGCTCTTTCAATTCAGAACGTAGAGCAATAAGCGCAGTTAAATCAATTTCGTCACAAAATGTAAAATGTGGGATTGTACTAACTGAAGCAACCATTTGTTTAGCCATCGCAGCTTTAATGCCTTTAATTGGCTCAACCCGTGTGTTACTTGTCGTGTTAGTCGCAGTCTTTGCAACATCAGAGTTAACTTGTAATGGCGATGTATCAATGCTGTTTGGTACTTCACCTTTTACAAAACGTTCAATGTCTTCTTTATAGATACGACCATTTTTACCACTACCTGGCACTGTGGTTAAGTCAACATCCAGTTCTCGCGCTTTGCGTCGAACCGCTGGTGAAGCCACTGCTTTTTGATTTACTTGTTTTGCCTGCTGAGCCGTGCCTGAAGTTGCACAAGCTGCTTGCTCACTCACTGCGCTTTTAGGTTCTACGGCTTTTGTTTGTGCTTTAACAAGGGCATCACTGACATCAACTTTTGCTGAATTAGTACCTGCAATCGACATTTGAAAAAGCGGGCTGTGTACTTGAGCCACCTCCCCTTTTGCATAATAAAGCTTGACCACAGTGCCTGTATATTTGGCGGGAATTTGCACCAAGGCTTTATCTGTCATTACATCACAAACAGCCTGATCTTCTTCAATCACATCGCCTTCACTGACTAGCCATTCAACAATTTCACACTCGACAATGCCTTCACCGATATCTGGTAAAATAAAGTCTTCAAGTTGCTCTGAATTGTTGCTGGTAGTTACTGTTTCGTTAGGCGTTGATTGTTGCTCTGGCTCTGCGCTCGCTTCACCTGCCACATCCATTGCAAAAAGCGGCGCATGGACTAAGGCAATATCACCTTTAGCATAATATAGTTTGGTGATCACCCCATCATGTACTGCTGGAATTTGCACTAGCGCTTTATCAGTCATTACATCACAAATAGGTTGATCTTCAGTAACCTTGTCACCTTCCGCAACCAGCCATTCAACCACTTCGCATTCAACAATGCCTTCACCGATATCCGGTAAAATAAAATCTTTTGCCATGATAACTCCTAAAATTCGACCGATTGCTTGATTGCAGCGAGTACTTTTAATGCATCCGGTACATATTCTTTTTCAAGTGCTAATGGATACGGAGTATCTAAGCCGCAGACGCGTAAAATAGGTGATTCTAAATGCAAAAAGCATTGTTGCTGAATTGTCGCCGCAATTTCTGCACCAAAACCATTTGTAATTGGCGCTTCATGACTAACAATTAAACGGCCAGTTTTAGTTACAGACTTGGCAACCGTTTCCATATCCCAAGGTAAAATACTGCGTAAGTCAATCACTTCACAACTGATACCTTGCTCACTGGCACGTTTTGCAGCATCTTCGATGATTTCCATCTGCGCGCCCCACGCGAGTAGTGTAACATCGGTACCTTCACTAACAACTTCGGCTTTACCCAGTTCAATACTGTAATCTTCTTCAGGAACTTCACCTGTTGAGGCACGGTATAAACGTTTCGGCTCAAAGAAGATAACTGGGTTATCATCTTTAATCGATGCACGTAACAGGCCTTTAGCTTGGTACGGGTTACGTGGCACTACAATTTTAAGTCCTGGGGTGTGCGCAAAATAGGCTTCAGGTGATTGTGAATGATATAAACCACCAGCAATACCGCCACCGTAAGGAGTACGAATAGTCAAGTTACCCACATTAAATTCATTACCGCTACGATAACGAAACTTAGCTGATTCATTCACTATTTGGTCAAACGCAGGAAAAATATAATCAGCAAATTGAATTTCAGCAAGTGCTGGTGCGCCAAACGCAGCTAAGCCATTGGCAAAACCCATAATACCTTGCTCAGTAAGTGGCGTATTAAACACTCGATGCTGGCCGTATTTTTCTTGTAAGCCTGATGTGGCACGAAATACCCCACCAAAAAAACCAACATCTTCGCCAAAAATACACGCTTGCGGGTGTTCGGCCATGGTGATATCAAGGGCTGAATTAATTGCATGTAACATGTTCATTTTAGCCATTACTTAATTCTCCCTGCTGTGATTGGGTAAGCATCTGGGTGTTGCTTGATGTGGGTTTTTAATTGCTCATACTGACGTTGCAGTGAAGGAATTGGCGTATCGTAGACATCAGATATCAATTCTTCTAATGCTGGTTTTGCAATCACTTCCGCGCGTTTTAAGGCGGCTAAAATATCTTCACGAATTGTTTCTTTCGCTTTAACGTCTTCTTCTTCATTTAGCCAGTTTTGTTTCACTAACCATTTACGAAAACGCTCAATTGGGCATGCTTGGTAATTCGCTTCTTCATCTTTAGAGCGATAACCACTTGGATCATCTGAGGTTGAATGCGCACCTAAACGATACGCTATCGATTCAATCAGAATTGGTTCGCCAGTAGTTGTAGCGATTTCCCGTGCTTTTTTGGTTGCTGCATAAACAGCCAATGCATCAGCACCATCGACACGAATTGTTTTAATACCGTAGCCAACTCCGCGACAAGCAATACCGTCTCCTTTAAACTGTTCATCCGCAGGCGTTGAAATCGCATAACCGTTATTACGGGCAAAAAAGATAACCGGAGACTTATGTACCGCAGCCATATTTAAACCCGCATGAAAATCACCTTCCGATGCCGCACCTTCACCAAAATAACAAATGGTGATGTTATCAATGGCCGAATTTAGCTCACCTGTTTTGGCGTCAATATGCTTAATTTTTTGACCGTAGGCATAGCCTGTCGCTTGCGGAATTTGCGTACCAAGCGGAGAAGAAATAGTCATATAATTAAGTGCTGCACTGCCATAATGAATTGGCATCTGGCGGCCTTTACCAAGATCAAGCTCATTTGAAAACATTTGATTCATAAACTGATCAAGAGTGAATCCACGATAATGCAGTGCTGCTTGCTCACGGTATTGCGCCATGATCATATCATCTTGATCAAGGGCTGCCGCTGATGCAGTTACCGCAGCTTCTTCACCCAAACATTGCATATAAAAGCTGACACGGCCTTGGCGTTGAGCGGCTTGCATACGCTCATCAAGCGCACGAATAAACCGCATTGTTTCATATAATCGCAGCGCTGTGCTTTCGTCAATATCAGGGGCTGTTGCACCGTCTTGGATATCGCCATCCTCGTTTAAAATACTCAAGGTCGGAATATTCAGGGCATGACCATCAATAAATTCTAGATCGTGACTGATATTCAGCGATACGTTATTTGGATTACTCATAACCTACCTTCTTTTGTTGTCAACACAGTGCAAATCGCTTGTTATTATTGGATGAATTCTGCTGGTTAAAGTTTGCAGAAATAACACTGTATTTAAATTAAATCTGTCGACACCTTACGTTAACGTAAGGTGTTATTCAACTAATCATAGACGAAACAAATTGAATTGGCGAGAGAGGGACTGGAAAGTTAACTATACAAAAATATAAAACATATACAATCATATAGTTAACAACTTAGGCGGAATTTTTTAACGCTAATTTAAATAATATTATCTGTTAATTGCAGTGGAATGACAGTTAATAAGGCTCGCTGACCTAACGCAACATCGGCATTAGGAAATATAATTGCCTCTCCTTCTACATCGGCGTAGTAACACGTTTCGCCATCCGTTGCGAGTAACTCACCCTTGCTAAAACCCGTAAAATTCTCTGCATCATCAGAAAAAGGAAAAGAAAAATTTTGCGCTGTGCGATTAATTGAGCGATGCACGGCGAACAACTCAAAGTCATTTGCATTAAATTCCTTATATGAAACTTCTTTTTGGCTAATTAATGCAGTTAGCGTGTCGCGCGTTTTAGCAAAGCGGCTCATGTCATTTTCACCAAATGGCTTTACTTGACCTAGCTCCACGGTAAACGAGTCGGCATCATGGACGAATGATGAATAATAGCTAAATGTTGTTGCCGCTGATTTCATCATCAGCACTGTATTTACACCACAACTCAATAAAAATTGCAGTTGTGACTTTTTCCATGGCTTGCCGTGTAAAAATGGATAAACAGCAAACTTGTCATTTTTAGAGCCACGAATGGCAGTATGTAAATCATAATGACAACGTGCACGGTTTGCCCCACCACGGGTAAAAAAGTCGCTTACATAGTCTTCTAATTTTTTAGCGCGACGACGTTCATCGTTCATTGCAATGCCGTCTACGCTATGGTGACCGTTAAACAAGCGATTAAGGTTTTCTGTGACAAATCGTTTGCCGATATTAATCGACTGCGGATTGCCAAAAATAAACAGTACACGCTGCGCCAACTGTAATTGACCAAGCAAAACTTGCTTAATTAATTGATCGCAAATTTCAATAGGTGCGGTTTCATTACCATGGATGGCACTCGAGAGTACAATATCTTTGCTGCTGTGCACCTGCGGTTGAAACTCTATAACGCCAGTATCATGAACATTCACTTGTGTACCATTCGCTAACATAAACTCACTGTCATCTAAGTGCCATTCGTTAGCACGACTGAGTGTTAAAAAGTCACCCGTTTTTTTTAACTCATTGATATAATTTGTTGTGGCTGACATTGAATCGCCTTTTGTGTGGAGTAAATACAAAAACGGCTGATCAAGTCAGCCGTTTCTTTAACACGTTAATGATTAGCTGATCACTGCATCAACTAATTTTTTAGCTTCTTTTTCAAGTAACGCTAAATGCTCTTCACCTTTGAATGACTCAAGGTAGATTTTATAGATATCTTCAGTACCTGATGGACGGGCAGCAAACCAGCCATTTTCGGTGACTACTTTTAGGCCACCAATCGCAGCGTTGTTACCTGGTGCATGAGTAAGCTTTTGTAAAATAGGCTCTCCAGCTAAGGTATCAGCCGTAACATCTTTAGCACTAAGCGCTTTTAGGCGGTCTTTTTGTGCCGTGCTTGCTGGTGCATCGATACGTTTATATAAAGGCGCACCAAACTCTTGTTCAAGTTCTTTATAAAGTGCAGAGGGGGTTTTACCTGTCACGGCTAAAATTTCAGCTGCTAATAAACCCAAAATAAAGCCGTCTTTATCAGTATTCCACACGGTGCCATCAAAACGCAGGAATGAGGCCCCCGCACTTTCTTCGCCGCCAAAGGCAAGTGTGCCTGCGCTTAACCCTTCAACAAACCATTTGAAGCCAACTGGCACTTCTTGCACTTGTCGCTTATTACGTGCAACAACGCGGTCAATCATAGCACTTGATACTAGCGTTTTACCGATCTGTACATCTTTAGACCAATTACGATGATTCAATAAGTAATCTATCGCAACCGCTAAAAAGTGATTCGGGTTCATTAACCCATCAGGAGTAACAATACCGTGACGGTCATAATCGGGGTCGTTACCAATGCCAAGATCAAAATCATCTTTTAGGGCAATGAGATTTGCCATTGCATAAGGAGAGGAGCAATCCATGCGGATTTTACCGTCTTTATCAAGCGGCATAAATGCAAAACGCGGATCAACTTGATCATTTACGACCGTTAACTCTAAATTGAATTTCTTCGCAATAACAGGCCAAAAATTAATTCCTGATCCACCCAGTGGATCAATACCAATTTTAATATTTGCTTTACTAATAGCCGCAACATCAACCACGTTGATTAAGTCTTCAATGTATGGGGTCATTAAATCTTGGTATTTAATAAAACCAGAACGCGATGCTTTAGCAAATGGAAACAACTCAACTTCAACTAAATCTTCAAGGAGTAATTGATTAGCTCTGTCTTCTATCCATTTCGTTACATCTGTATCAGCTGGGCCGCCATTAGGGGGATTATATTTAAAACCGCCGTCTTCTGGTGGATTATGTGAAGGGGTTACAACAATGCCGTCCGCTAATTCATGCGGATGTAATTTGTTATGGCAAACAACAGCATGGCTAATAACAGGAGTCGGTGTAAAATCATCATTTTCTTGAGTGATCACCTGCACTTCATTTGCAACTAATACTTCAATCGCTGAGTTAAAAGCAGCTTCACTTAATGCGTGGGTATCTTTACCTAAATAAAGCGGGCCAAAAATATTATTTTGCTTACGGTAGTCACAAATTGCTTGAGTAATGGCGAGAATATGTGATTCATTGAATTTCACATCATAAGAACAACCTCTATGCCCTGAGGTACCAAAGGCAACACAATGTTCAGGATTTTGTTCTAAATCTGGCTCATTTAAGTAATAAGCAGACACTAATTTTGGTACATTTACTAAATCTGATTGTGTTGCAGGTTTCCCTGCGCCGGAATGAATCGCCATTACACTTCCTTTATAAGTAGTCTCGAATTTTTTCTGCTTGTTCAGCACTATAACCTAAGCCAAGCGCCACTTCATGCAACATCATTTTCTTACGGGTAGTATTTGAATTAGTCATTACCCAGTATTCACTGTCGGTGATATTTTTTGGATTCATACTACTACCACTGTTGACGAGCGCTTCTTTACTAGTCGCAAAGTAGACACGATCGCGTCCTTGCACATCCAGTACTGCTGAAAAATCAGTTTTATGTGTTCTGTGTAAAGCAGAGAGGATAAACAAAAAGCGGCCAACGACCCCTTTTTGCATCGCTAACTCTTCTTTATTTAGAATATTAAAAACGTTCGCATGTTGATGTGTCAATTGTGTGACTGGCGCTGGCTTTTTATCTTCAACAAGCGGTGTTGTTTTAGATGACGGCCCATCATCTTCGCTTACTGGCATCTCAACAAGCGCAGGGTTTTCTGGTACGACTAAATCATTTTCGTCGTGAATATTTAACAAACGACGTAAAATAGTTGAAGCGCTTTCGCCTATACTTTGTGTATTACTTGCAATGTATTGATATAACTCGTCGTCTATGTCAATTTTTTTCATGTTATTCCTGTCGTTACGGGTCACATTTTTTTTTCCTACCTGATTATACCCAAAGCTGATTTAATTCTCTATGTTTTGCAATTTGTTATTTCACTAGGCAAACTAGGCGCACTTTTTAGAGATATTTTTGGGAACTCTGATGCTGTTAAATTACAAACAACTAGGCCAAGGGCCAGATGTAATTTTGATCCATGGTTTATTTGGTTCATTGGAAAATTTAAATGTTATCGCTAACGCATTAGCTGAAAATTTTACAGTGACCAACATTGACCTTCGTAACCATGGCCGTTCACCACACAGCGAAGAAATGGATTACCCGGTTATGGCACACGATGTGCTAACGTTAATGGCGCATTTAAATATAAATAAAGCACATTTAGTCGGTCATTCAATGGGTGGCAAAGTTGCTATGCAAATTGCGCATTTAAGCCCTGAATTAATTAACAAACTGGTTGTTTTAGACATAGCGCCAGTGGCTTATAAAAGTCGTCATGATGATATTATTGCTGCGTTAAAACTCGTTGAACAGCACGCAGTTAATGACCGTAAACAGGCTGACCAATTGATGCAACAGCTGATCCCTGAACTAGGTGTTCGTCAGTTTTTATTAAAAAGTTATGCTAAAAATGACCAAGGCCAATTGCAATGGCGCTTCAATTTAGCCACTTTGAGTAAAAAATATAGTAATATCCTAACAAATATTAAAGCAAATGATTCTTGTTTATGCGATACTTTATTTATCAAAGGGAACGATTCTGACTATATATTGCCTGAATACCGCGATGCGATCATGGCGCAATTTAGTAATGCAAAAGCAAAAATTATTCATGGTGCTGGTCACTGGTTACATGCGCAGAAACCACAAGCCGTGAATAAGTCTATCAATGATTTTTTAATGGCTTAACAAAGCAAAATTTAATCATGTATTTTTGACTAAGCGCACTAAATAATTGCGATTTTATATGCTATAGTACGCGCCGTTTAATTTAAAGGTTATACGTTGATGGTCAGTCAGTTAATTAACGAATTTGATACCCTTGGGTTGTATTTTGGCTTAGCCGGTGTGTTCTTTTTTATTGGTATGGCTATTCAAGACGTACTTAAAAGAGGTAATGTACCTAAGTTTGGCCGCTATATTGTATGGCTTGTACTATTTTTAGGGTGTTCTGGTTTTATCGCTAAAGGGCTTATCCAAGTGTTTTGGCAAGGTGCGGGTGTGGGTTAACCATGGCTAAGTCTGAAACAGATAGAACAACGCTCGATTTATTTGAATACGAAAAGCGCCCCGGCAGACCAAAAACGAATCCCCTTCCGAGGGAGGTTCAGTTAAAGGTAAATAAACGTAATCAAATAAAAAGAGATAAAGCACGTGGTTTAAAACGTGTCGAATTTAAAGTTTCATCGCAGTTGTATCAAGCGTTAAGCGATATGGCCGATGCACAAAATATTAGCCGTAGTGCGTTGATTGAAACTATTTTACAAGAAAGATTGGCTATTGATAGATAAAAGGTTTTAAATCCATGGCAAGTGTAGGTATTTTTTTCGGAAGTGACACAGGTAACACAGAACACGTAGCTAAAATGATCCAAAAAGAATTGGGGAAAAAGCTTGTGGCTGTGCACGATATTGCTAAAAGTTCTAAAGAACAGATCGCTGAATTTGATTTAATCTTATTTGGTATCCCTACTTGGTATTATGGCGAAGCGCAATGTGATTGGGATGACTTTTTCCCTGAATTAGAAGAAGTTGATTTTGATGGCAAACTCGTTGCTATCTTTGGCTGTGGCGATCAAGAAGACTATGCTGAATACTTCCTTGATGCGATGGGTATGATCAATGATATCGTTACCGAGCGCGGTGCAATTGTTGTGGGTCACTGGCCAACTGAAGGTTATGACTTTGAAGCATCTAAAGGCATGGCTGATGATAACCACTTTGTTGGTTTAGGCATTGATGAAGACCGCCAGCCAGAGCTCACTGAACAACGTGTAAAAGCATGGTCAGCGCAAGTTTATGAAGAAATGTGCTTAAGTGAACTTGCTGATTAAATACACTTTATTGCTAGTAATGGTATAAATTAGTGATGTTTTTTTTATGATTTCACTTTTTATAACTAATTCTAGCAATTGATCTTTGCACTTAATGACTAGGCGCGTTATTCTTATCGTTGCTAATGTGTCGTGTACATCTTTGTAAGGTGTCTAGTATAACCAAATATAATTGAGACAGATTTAATGACTGATCATAACTTGGAATTAAAAAAAGCCGGCTTAAAAGTAACTCTGCCGCGTATTAAAATTTTAGAGATTTTACAATCTCCAGATAACCAACACATCAGCGCTGAAGATGTTTACAAAATTCTTTTGGACCTAGGTGAAGAGATTGGCCTTGCTACTGTGTACCGCGTACTTAACCAATTTGATGATGCAGGTATTGTTAGTCGTCATCATTTTGAAGGCGGAAAATCTGTGTTTGAACTCTCAGGTAGCACACACCATGACCACCTTGTATGTTTAAAATGCGGTAAAGTAGTTGAATTTGAAGATGAGATGATTGAACGTCGTCAAGTTGAAATTTCAGAAGAAA
This sequence comes from Pseudoalteromonas sp. KG3, assembly GCF_030436385.1. Lineage (NCBI taxonomy): Bacteria > Pseudomonadati > Pseudomonadota > Gammaproteobacteria > Alteromonadales > Pseudoalteromonadaceae > Pseudoalteromonas > Pseudoalteromonas sp. KG3. Next base: position 459,068 of record NZ_CP098523.1, on the reverse strand, counting down.
ATGGTATCAAATTAACCAACCATTCGCTGTATCTGTATGGTGAGTGTACTGATACTGCTGCATGTAAAGCATTTGCTGATAGCCAATAATTTCGTTTTATTTCTTCGCTAAAATGAAATAAAAAAACCTGCTTTTGCAGGTTTTTTTGTGTCTGTTACTTTTATCCCTTAACTTTTACAGTTAAGGGATAAACTGACTATTGCTGAGTTTTAGTCCATGAGTCGCGTAAACCAACTGTTTGGTTAAATACAAGCTGTTCAGACTTAGTGTCTCGGCTAAAATAACCGGTACGTTCAAACTGAAAACCTTGCGCTGGCTCTGCTTTAGCAAGAGCAGGCTCAAGTTTCGCATTGGTTAGTACAACTAATGAGTCTGGGTTTAATGTTGACGAAAACTCTTCTGCGGCTGCAGGGTTTGGCACATTAAATAGACGATCATATAAACGTACTTCAGCAGTAATTGACTCACTTGCCGAAACCCAATGGATAACGCCCTTCACTTTTCGACCATCACTTGGGTTTTTGCCCAAAGTCTCTGGATCATAACTACAAAAGATTGTTGTGATCTCGCCATTTTCGTCTTTTTCAACTCGATCCGCTTTAATAACATAGGCACCACGTAAACGTACTTCTTTATCAAGTACTAAACGTTTAAACTTATTATTCGCTTCTTCTTTGAAATCTTCACGCTCTATATAAATTTCACGGGTGAACGGTACATCACGACGACCCATGCTTTCATCATTCGGGTGGTTTGCAACCGATAATGTTTCCACTGTCTGAGCATCATAGTTTTCAATGATCACTTTAACAGGATCAAGCACGGCCATAGCACGTGGTGCATGTTCGTTTAAGTCTTCACGGATACACGCTTCAAGCATGCCCATTTCAACCATGTTTTCTTGTTTGGTTACACCGATACGAGCACAAAATTCGCGGATTGATGCGGGTGTATAACCACGACGACGTAAACCCGCGATCGTTGGCATACGCGGATCATCCCAGCCTTCAACATGGCCATTCACCACTAAGTCGTTCAACTTACGCTTAGACATAATTGTGTATTCAAGGTTTAAGCGTGAAAACTCAATTTGTTGTGGATGACATTCAAGGCTGATGTTATCTAATACCCAGTCATATAAACGACGGTTATCTTGAAACTCAAGGGTACACAATGAATGCGTAATGCCTTCCAGCGCATCTGAGATACAGTGCGTAAAGTCATACATTGGGTAGATACACCATTTATCACCGGTTTGATGATGGTGTGCAAATCGAACACGATAAATAATAGGATCACGCAGTACCATAAATGAGCTGGCCATATCTATTTTAGCGCGAAGTACACACTCGCCTTCTTTAAATTCACCTGCACGCATTTTTTCAAATAACGCTAAGTTTTCTGAAGGACTAGTATCACGAGTTGGACTATTCTTACCAGGCTCTTTTAATGTGCCACGATATTCCCGGGCTTGATCTGCCGATAAAAAGCACACATAGGCTAAGCCTTTATTGATAAGCTCTACCGCATAGCCATACAAAGTATCAAAATAATTTGACGAATACTTTATTTCACCATCCCAGTTAAAACCTAACCACTGAACATCTTCTTTGATTGAATTAACGTAGTTAATATCTTCTTTTTCAGGGTTAGTATCATCAAAACGTAGATTACATTTACCACTGTAGTCTTGCGCTATACCAAAATTTAAACAAATAGATTTAGCGTGACCGATATGTAAAAAACCATTTGGCTCAGGTGGAAAACGCGTATGTGTAGACGCATGTTTACCTGATGCTAAGTCTTCATCAATACGGTTTCTTATAAAGTTACTTGGGCGATTCTCAATTTCCGCCATAGGAATACAATCCTCACAATAGTGCATGGTGACAAAACTAAGTCATTATTACAAAAACAAACCTTAACATACAGCAATAGATGCCAGTTTATTAAAGATATTAATTTATTATCACGGCTAGCGCATTTTAATCCCAGATTCTAACAGGGTTGAGCGATAATCATCGTCTAGCCCTGCCATTTTCTTTTTTCTCGCCATACTGGCTGTTTTAGTTGTATCTTGTTTAAATAACGCCATGGCTATTTTTCTCATTACGTTAAAAACAAGGGGTCCTTGCTTCTTACGGATTCTTGATTCATCTTCCCTAAAGTTCATATCCAACATCCAATGCATACTTTCAACCTGCCAGTGGCTTCGTACCGCATTAAGTGCTTGCTCCGCACCTAACGCTAACGAACTAATATACCAACGCGTTTCTATCGTGTCTGTACCTGATGATTTATCGTGAACCTCAGCGGTTACTTGAATAACACTCTTTAAGCCAGACCATTGGTAGATTTTATCTAACCAGCTTTTATCAATAAGCAATTGCTGACAAACCCTTGTTTCAATGCGCCCATGCCCTGAGCTTATTTCGGTATGTTTATCATAGTTGCTATTGGTCAATCCTTCGCGCTCACTCTTGTGCCACCAAGCTTCTAATTCACTCTGCATACCTGAATGGTTACCTTTGAGCGCTAGGATATAATCAGCTTTTTGTTTAATTATTTGTTTCGCTATTTCTTGCTGGCAGCCCATAGCATCAAGTGTAATGATGCTATTTTCAATATCTAGCATGGTGAGTAACTCAGGTATGGCTGTGATTTCATTTGTTTTGCTATCAACGGCTGTTTGCCCTAAAACTAACTGGTGTTGGCAGCTCCATGCACTGACGGTATGTAAAGCACTTTTTCTATCTTTGGTTGTAAATGAACGACGTGCAGTTTTTCCATCCATAGCAATAATATCAGCACCCGTGGTTTCAATAAGTGAAGATATCCAAGATTGAAATGCATGCTCTATTTCATCTGATTTTAACCGACAAATGACACGGGCTATGGTGTCGTGTCTTGGAATACCCGCGTTGAAAGCGCCATATCTTTTTAACCAATCAAGTTTTAGATGCCCAAAGTCTTCAATATCCTCCCATCCTTGTGCACCGGAGATTACTGCACTAATGGCTAAAAGGAGAATATCGATAAGCTCATGCTTTTTACAGCGTTCAATGCGAGGATCGGTAATTGAATTAAAGTGTTTCAGAAAAGTAGCGCTCATATTTTACGTGACCAAGGTGATTATTATGCCTTGATCTGATCACTACATATTCTATAAGTTCAATTTATAATGATCTTGCCGTGAATTTATTATACTCAAGTGCAAAATTTAACTTGCTCATATACATAAAAACTCTGTGTTAACGCAATAAAACATTCATAGAATCCACTTATAGTGCCAACCAATGTAATCTAGTAAATAAGGGAAGATAATGGCATCAAGTAACCAACATCGCGTTTATATCGCAAGTAATGCTCGAGCAAATCACTACTTACTGGTAGAATTTAAACCAAGTGATGAGTTTTACTTGCAATTTAATGATTATATTAATTGTTATAACCGTATAGCCCGTGAACTTTTCTCATTTTGTGATGAATATGAGCTTCATAATGTGCAAATTTTGGCAAATGATAAATTACCCGTGGTTCGCTATCATGATGAGCCCTACTGTTTGCAAACACCAAAGCAAATGCTATTTTTTTACAACCCTAAATACCATGAAAGCCACACCCTTTATGCTGACAGTAATAATCGATGCGACAAAATCCGCTTTTTATTTTTAGCAACTGGGGATGATTTACGCAGTAATGCCGCACATTTTCATAGCCGAGTACAAAAAGCAATTTCATCGCTGCAAGAACATTTACTCAGTGGTGAAGCACAGCTGAAAATTCGTGATCATCAACATTTAACCTATGATTTATTTGCTAAGGCAAAAGGTAATAAAGAAAGTTACGGCTATAAATTACGCAGTATCTACCCACGTTATCAATCACGTCATTGTCAGTTGCCTGAGCAATATAACGATATGACCTATGTAACGTTTTCTATCCCTGTAACGCGAGAAATAAAAACCCAGTTCCAAGCGATGCTCAATGATAAACACTACGATAAATTCTATTGTTATTTATTTGATGCGTTTCAACGTGCTTGTATCAATCGAGATATTACGCGTGGTGCGATGATCGCGGATGGTAGTCGACCTATCGTTCGAAACAGCATGATAGACAAAGTAGCTAGCAACAGTGAACTTCATAAACTGACATTTAACTGTGATGATCAAGCTGTGCAAATGGAGTATGCTTGGCAAGGTGACAAACTTGTCGATATGGTTCATTTTGTCATTGCTGCAGGCAAAATAGATGAACATGATATGGGATTTGGTAAGTTCATGAATAACGTTCACAGCGCTATCAATGAAGTGACTGATGAGTTAGCTTTCAACCCAACCCGCCAAGAACTATTGGTGCGTTTCTTCCAGCACATAAACTATCAATACTAAAGCAATGAAAGGTGACACTCAGTGTCACCTTTAGATTAACGATTTTTTGTTAATTTAGTTAAATCTAAGCGTAACACTTTTGAGCGTCGTTCATAATTGTAGAGCGCTTTTTTCTTCGCGGGTAAATCATCCACAGTGGCAGACTCGAAACTTTGCTCTAAAAACCAATGGATGCTGCGTGTTGTCAAAGCAAATAAGGCACTGTAACCAACACTTTTAGCTTTATTAATAATAAAGCGTAATAAATAACTTCCTCTATCAGCATCGCGATATTGTGGGTGCACAGCCAAGCTCGCAAACTCCCCAACTTGCTCTTCTTCATATGGATACAGGGCTGCACAGGCGATGATCAACCCATCACGCTCTATCACTGTGAATTGTTCAATTTCTATTTCTAATTGCTCTCTTGAGCGGCGCACTAAATAACCTTGCTCTTCAAGCGGTCTAAGTAAATTAATAATACCAGTAATGTCAGAAATTGTTGCGCTGCGCAGTTGCTCAGAACTTTGTGGCGCAATTTGAGTGCCAATCCCATCTAAAGAAAATAGCTCTTGTAGTAAGGCGCCATCTTCTTTATAGCTAACTAAATGACAGCGATGCACACCGCCACGACAAGCATCAATAGCGGCTTGTAAGAAAACGGGCGCACTTGAGCATGAAGAAGCATGCGTTTTATAATGCGTTAATAGTCGCTCTGCTTCATTTGGCATGAGCTCTGCAATGGCTTCGCCATTTTCATCTAAAATACCGGCATCTTGACTAAAACCTAGCATTTTATCTGCTTTTAATTTAAGCGCGACTTGCGTAGCTATTTCTTCGGCCGTTAAGTTAAAACTTTCACCCGTTACCGATGCAGCGATGGGCCCTAATAATACAATGCTGTTGTTATTTAGCTGATGACGGATGCCATCCACGTCGATACGTCTAACGCGGCCTGAATGATGGTAGTCAATCCCCTCGTCTACTCCTAACGGTTGAGCAATAACAAAGTTGCCACTGACCACATTTAAAAATGAGCCGGACATAGGGGTACTGCTCAATGACGTGGACAAACGCGCAGTTATATCAAACTGCATAGCACCGGCAACTTTTTTTATGACATCAAATGTCGCGTTGTCAGTAACTCTAATAGCATTATGAAAGTGACTAGTTATGCCAACATCATCTAAGGCAGCATTAAATTGTGGCCGCGCACCAAAGACTAAAACTATCTTTATACCAAGACTCGTTAGCAAAGCAACATCGTTAATAATACTGCGACAACCTGGTTGGTCATTCGCTTCACCACCAAGCATTACAACGAAAGTTTTACCTCTATGGGCATTAACATAAGGAGTAGACTGGCGAAAACCGTCTACCAACTCTGTGGTACGCACGTCATTATTACCTTTTAGAATTCGAATATTTTTAAGAAATACGAATGAACAATGCACCAGTTTAAAGAATTTAAATTCACAAATAAAGCATTATTATTCGCACCTGTAAATAAAATACTAAATTGCCATACTAGGAAATTGAAAAACAAAAAAGGCCCGCATTAGCGAGCCTTTTTAAAAAGAAAAGAACTGCTTACCAGCCTGTTTTCTCTTTAAGTGCTTTACCGATATCAGCAAGTGAGCGTACAGTTTTTACGCCCGCAGCTTCTAATGCAGCAAATTTCTCATCAGCAGTACCTTTACCACCGGCGATGATTGCGCCAGCGTGACCCATACGCTTACCTTCTGGTGCAGTAACACCAGCAATGTAAGAAACAACAGGCTTAGTAACGTTTGCTTTGATGTACTCTGCAGCTTCTTCTTCTGCAGTACCACCGATTTCACCAATCATTACGATTGCTTCAGTTTGTGGATCTTTTTCGAACATTTCTAGCACGTCGATAAAGTTAGTACCAGGAATTGGATCACCACCAATACCAACACACGTAGACTGACCAAAACCAGCATCAGTAGTTTGTTTAACTGCTTCGTACGTTAAAGTACCAGAGCGTGAAACGATACCTACTTTACCAGGCTTGTGGATGTGACCAGGCATGATACCAATCTTAGTCTCACCAGGAGTGATAACACCTGGACAGTTAGGACCGATCATGCGAGTACCTGTTTGATCTAGCTTAACTTTAACGTCAACCATATCAAGCGTCGGGATACCTTCAGTAATACAAACAATTAGCTCGATGCCAGCATCGATAGCTTCTAAAATTGCATCTTTACAAAAAGGTGCTGGTACGTAGATAACTGATGCAGTTGCGCCAGTTGCTTCTACCGCATCACGTACTGTGTTAAATACTGGAAGACCAAGGTGCGTTTGACCGCCTTTACCTGGGCTTACACCACCAACCATTTGTGTACCGTACTCAAGCGCTTGCTCTGAGTGGAAAGTACCTTGGCCACCGGTGAAACCTTGACAGATAACTTTTGTATCTTTATTGATTAATACAGACATTATTTGCCCTCCGCAGCAGCAACAACTTTTTCAGCCGCGTCTGTTAGTGATTCAGCAGCAATGATATCTAGACCAGAGTTCTTAAGAACTTCACGACCTAGTTCAGCGTTAGTACCTTCTAAACGTACAACTACAGGTACGTTTACGCCAACTTCTTTAACTGCACCGATGATGCCTTCAGCGATCATGTCACAACGAACGATACCACCAAAGATGTTAACTAAAACAGCTTTAACGTTGTCATCAGAAAGAATGATTTTGAATGCTTCAGATACACGCTCTTTAGTCGCGCCGCCACCAACATCTAGGAAGTTAGCTGGCTTACCGCCGTGTAGGTTTACGATGTCCATAGTACCCATCGCAAGGCCTGCACCGTTAACCATACAACCAACGTTGCCGTCTAATGCAACGTAGTTAAGTTCAAAGCTTGCTGCATGTGCTTCACGTGCATCTTCTTGAGATGGATCGTGGAAATCACGCATTTTAGGTTGACGGTAAAGTGCATTGCCATCGATACCGATTTTGCCGTCAAGACAGTGAAGGTTACCTTCGTCTGTGATCACAAGCGGGTTGATTTCAAGTAGTGCGAAATCGAAATCAGTGAACATTTGACCAAGACCCATGAAGATCTTAACAAACTGTTTCATTTGCGTTGGGTTAAGACCCAATTTGAAACCTAGTTCACGTGCTTGGTAAGCTTGTGGACCAACTAATGGATCGATCTCAGCTTTGTGGATAAGCTCTGGTGTTTCTTCTGCAACAGTTTCAATCTCAACACCGCCTTCAGTAGACGCCATGAAAACAACTTTGCGAGATGCACGGTCAACAACTGCACCTAAGTACAATTCGTTGGCGATATCAGTACAGCTTTCTACTAAAATTTTAGCAACTGGCTGACCATTTTCGTCTGTTTGGTAAGTAACTAGGTTTTTACCTAACCAGTTAGCTGCAAACGCTTTAACTTCGTCGATAGTTTTAACTAGCTTTACACCGCCAGCTTTACCACGTCCACCTGCGTGAACCTGAGTTTTAACAACCCACATATCACCGCCGATTTTCTCAGCAGCTGCTGCAGCTTCTTCAGGTGTATCGCACGCGAAACCTTGAGAAACTGGTAAACCATATTCGGCAAAAAGTTGTTTTGCCTGATACTCATGCAAATTCATGATGCTTTATCCAATTTTTTATACTAAAAGAGCTGACTATTTCGATTAACAGACAGCTATCCCAAATTGCGCAACTAGTATAGATCCCAAGGCTTAACATGAAAACCCCAGTTAGACTAATAGACGCAAAAAAAAAGCTGTGAATATGACTCACAGCTTAGATTTTATACAACTAGATTAAACATCTAGTAATAAGCGAGTTGGATCTTCAAGTAACTCTTTAATTGTTACTAAGAAGCCAACAGATTCTTTACCATCGATTTGGCGATGGTCATAAGATAGTGCCAAATACATCATTGGAAGAATTTCAACTTTACCATTAACCGCCATTGGACGATCTTGGATTTTATGCATACCCAAAATAGATGACTGCGGTAAGTTGATGATAGGTGTTGATAACAATGAACCGAACACACCACCATTAGTGATAGTGAAGTTACCACCGGTCATATCGTCAAGGGTAAGCTTACCGTCACGACCTTTAAGTGCTAATTCACGAATACCTTTTTCGATTTCAGCAACAGATAACTTATCGCAATCTTTTAATACTGGCGTCACTAAGCCGCGTGGCGTAGAAACGGCAATGCTGATATCAAAATAGTTGTGGTATACGATATCATCGCCATCAATTGAAGCATTTACATCAGGGAAGCGTTTTAGCGCTTCAGTTACTGCCTTCACGTAGAAAGACATGAAACCTAAACGAATACCGTGACGTTTCTCGAACACTTCTTGATACTGCTTACGAAGATCCATGATTGGCTTCATGTTAACTTCGTTGAATGTCGTTAACATTGCAGTAGAGTTTTTCGCTTCAAGAAGGCGATTAGCAATGGTTTTACGTAAACGCGTCATTGGTACGCGTTTTTGTGTACGGTCACCCATTGGTGCCGCGGGTGCTGCTTCAGCTTTTGCCGCAGGAGCTGGCGACTTCAAGAATTGATCAACATCTTCTTTTGTCACACGACCATTTTTGCCAGAGCCTTTAATTTTAGACGCATCTAGGCCTTTCTCAGCAATTAAACGGCGAACGGATGGTGTTAACACATCTGAACTGTCGCTAGAAGAATCCGCAGCAGGTGCTGCTTCTTCTTTTGCAGCTGGCGCTGATGCTGGTTTGCCACCGGCTTGTACTTTACCGATCACTTGATCACCTAGTACAGTCTCACCTTCTGCGTGAATAATCTCACCCATGATACCGTCTTCTTGAGCAACAACTTCAAGAACAACTTTATCAGTTTCGATATCAACCAAGTTTTGATCACGTGTTACCGCGTCACCTGGTTGCACATGCCAAGTAGCTACTGTCGCGTCTGCGACTGATTCTGGAAGTACAGGTACTTTAATGTCCACTTCTTTACCTTCTGATGCTGGTGCTGATGGCGCCTCTGGCGCATTTTCTTGTTTAGCAGAAGCCGGTGCAGCTTCGCTCTTAGCGTCTTCACTTGGCGCTGCTGCATCAGCATCGCCAATAATACCGATCACTTGATCACCAAGTACGGTTGCACCTTCTTCTTGTGAAATTTCAGTGATCACACCGTCATTGGGTGCAACAACTTCTAAAACAACTTTATCTGTTTCGATGTCAACTAAGTTCTGATCACGGCTTACTTTGTCGCCAACACTTACATGCCATGTAGCAACGGAAGCATCAGCAACCGACTCAGGAAGAACAGGAACTTTAATTTCTGTGCTCATTGCTTATCCTTTATTTTCAATAGTAAGCGCGTCTGCGACTAGCGCTTGTTGTTCTTTAGTATGCACTGACATGTAACCACATGCTGGAGAAGCTGATGCTTTACGACCTGCATATTTAAGCTTAGCACCTTGCGGAATTGCTTCTACAAAATGGTGTTGTGAACAATACCAAGCACCTTGGTTTTGTGGCTCTTCTTGACACCAAACAAAATCTTTTACATGTTGATAACGAGCCATAATGGCTTCCATCTCATCATGTGGGAACGGGTATAGTTGCTCAACACGCACAATAGCGATGTTGTTAAGTTCAAGTTTACGACGCTCTTGTAGTAATTCGTAGTACACTTTACCACTACAGAAAATCACACGTTCAACGCTAGCCGCATCAATATCATCGATTTCGTCAATCATATTATGGAACACACCTTCCGATAACTCTTCAAGTGTTGATGTCGCAAGTGGATGACGTAATAACGATTTAGGTGTCATAACTATCAGTGGACGACGTAGTGGTCTAACTGATTGACGACGCAGCATGGCGTATACTTGAGCTGGTGTTGAAGGCACACATACTTGCATATTGTGATCAGCACATAACTGTAAGAAACGCTCTAAACGTGCCGAACTGTGCTCTGGACCTTGGCCTTCATAACCATGTGGCAATAAAATTGTAAGACCACATAGACGGCCCCACTTTTGCTCACCTGAACTTAAGAATTGGTCAAATACAACTTGAGCACCATTAGCGAAATCACCAAATTGTGCTTCCCACAATACCAGTGATGTAGGCTCTGCTGTTGCATAACCATATTCAAACGCAACAACGGCTTCTTCAGATAAAACTGAATCAAATACTTGGAATGTACCTTGATCTTCACTGATGTGCTCTAGTGGTGTATACGTTGCACCATCAGTTTGGCTATGAACTACAGCATGACGATGGAAGAATGTACCACGGCCAGAGTCTTGTCCAGTTAAGCGAATATCAGTACCTTCTGAGGCGATTGTCGCATAAGCCAATGTTTCTGCCATACCCCAATCAAGCGGTTTTTCACCGGCGGCCATTAACTTACGATCATCGTAAATCTTTTTAACGCGTGACTGCGCTTTATATTGCTCAGGGTAGCTTGCTACTTTTTCACCGAGCTCTTTGAGCTTTTCGACTGACACACTGGCATCATAATCAACACTCCACTCATGGCCTACATATTTAGCCCAATCAGATGAGTGTGATGTTTCTGGTTGAATTTCTTCAACAACACAATGACCATCGTCTAGGCCATTACGGTAATCGTCAGCAAGCGCTTTAATTTCATCTTCAGTAAACGACCCTTCTGCCATTAATTGATCTGCGTAGATCAAACGCGGCACTGGGTGTTTTTTGATTTTTTGGTACATGATCGGTTGAGTCGCATTTGGCTCATCCGCTTCGTTATGGCCATGACGGCGATAACATACTAAATCAATAACCACATCACGCTTAAATTGATTTCTGAAATCAAGGGCGATTTGCGTAACAAATGCAACTGCTTCAGGATCATCAGAGTTAACGTGGAAAATAGGCGATTGCACCATTTTTGCGATGTCAGTACAGTAATCTGTTGAACGAACATCGTCTTTCTTGCTTGTAGTAAAACCAACTTGGTTGTTCACTACAATGCGAATACTACCACCGCAACTAAACGCATTGGTTTGCGATAAGTTAAAGGTTTCTTGAACAACACCCTGACCAGCAACTGCTGAGTCACCGTGAATAGTGATTGGCAGTGCTTTAATACCTGTGCTGTCACCCAAACGGTCTAAACGTGCGCGAACTGAGCCCATAACTACAGGGTTTACAATCTCAAGATGCGACGGGTTAAAGGCAAGTGCCATATGAACTTTGCCGCCTTTCGTAGCAAAATCCGAAGAGTAACCCATGTGGTATTTAACGTCACCTGAGCTTAATGTTTCTTTGTGTTTACCAGCAAACTCATCAAATAATTCAGATGGATTTTTACCAAGTACATTGACAAGTACATTTAAGCGACCACGGTGAGCCATACCAATTACCGCTTCTTGTTGACCACTTTCGCCAGCACGGTGAATAAGCTCTTTGAGCATTGGCACTAACGCATCACCACCTTCCAGTGAGAAACGTTTCGCACCTGGGAACTTCGCCCCTAAATACTTTTCAAGACCATCGGCTGCGGTTAATCCCTTGAGGATACGTAGCTTTTCTTCTTTACTGAATGTTGGTCGTGATTGCACTGACTCTAAACGTTGTTGTAACCAACGTTTTTCTTCAGTTGATGTGATGTGCATATATTCAGCACCCACAGAACCACAATATGTGGTCATAAGCGCTTGATATAACTCACCTAAAGGCATGGAATCGCGGCCTACGGCAAACGATCCCACGTTAAATTCACGGTCAAAATCAGCTTTAGATAATTCATGGTATTCAAGTTCTAAGTCTCGAACACGTTCACGTTGCCAAATGCCTAATGGATCTAAATTCGCATTTTGGTGACCACGGAAACGGAAAGCATTAATAAGCTGCAGTACTTTGACCTGTTTAGGATCGCCGCTACCGCTGCCCTCTGCTACCACTACTTCTCTATGCTTGTTTTTCGCAAGCGCCGCAAACTGTGCACGAACTTCTGAATGCTTAACTTCAACATCCACACCATCAACTTTTGGTAATTGTTCGAACACTTCTCGCCATTCTTCTGGCACAGAAGTCGCATTGTCTAAATACGCTTCATAAAGCTCTTCTATATAAGCAACGTTTCCGCCGTTTAAATGTGAAGATTCTAGCCATGCCTTCATCACACCTTCGTGCATTTATAAGCCCTTTTCTTTAGCGCAGAAATTAATTGTTATAACAAGATGGCTAATTCGCATTAGCCATCTTACATTTACCAATATTGTTAAACCGAACGGTTTATTAACATTGATTTGATTTGTCCGATTGCCTTAGTTGGATTAAGACCTTTAGGACAAACGCTAACACAGTTCATGATACTGTGACAACGGAACACGCTGAATGCATCGTCTAAGTCAGCTAAACGCTCTTCAGTTGCTGTATCTCGGCTATCAGCCAAGAAACGGTAAGCATGAAGAAGACCAGCAGGACCGATGAACTTGTCTGGATTCCACCAGAACGAAGGACACGATGTTGAACAACATGCACATAGAATACACTCATACAAGCCATCTAATTTATCACGTTCTTCAATTGATTGAAGACGCTCACCTGCAGCAGGTGTATCGTTAATTAGATATGGTTTTACTTTTTCGTATTGAGTGTAGAACTGACTCATGTCAATAACAAGGTCACGAACCACAGGTAAACCTGGTAATGGACGGATTACAATCTTACCTTTGCCACCTTTTTGTAGCGTTGATAAAGGAGTAATACATGCTAAACCATTTTTACCATTCATGTTAACACCGTCAGAGCCACATACACCTTCACGGCATGAGCGACGAAATGATAACGTTGGATCTTGCTCTTTTAATAATAAAAGTGCATCCAATACCATCATGTCGTGGCCTTCTTCCGTTTGCAAAGTATATTCTTGCATACGTGGGGCGTTATCAACATCTGGATTGTAACGATAAACAGAAAATTGTACTTGTGCCATCGTCTCGCTCCTAGTAGGTACGTGCTTTAGGTGGAAATGCTTCGCGCAGTTTAGGCGCATAGTTTACATCACGCTTGCTCATTTCATCCGTTACCGGATTGAAAACTGAGTGACATAACCAGTTTTCGTCATCACGATCTGGGAAGTCAAAGCGAGAGTGTGCACCACGGCTTTCTGTACGGAAGTTTGCAGCAACTGCTGTTGAGTATGCTGTTTCCATCATGTTATCTAACTCTAGACATTCGATACGTGCAGTGTTGAAGTCTGATGATTTATCATCAAGACGTGCATGCTGCAGACGTTCACGAATTTCTTTAAGCTCTTTAAGGCCAGCAGCCATTGACTCACCTTCACGGAATACCGAGAAGTTAAGTTGCATACATTGCTGTAGGTCTTTCTTGATTTGTACTGGATCTTCGCCTTGGCCCGCCGTTGAATTTTCCCAACGATTGAAACGAGCTAGCGCAGCTTCTAAATCTGAATCTGAAGCATCTTTAGACACTTCAACATCATTTAAGTAAGTACCAAGGAAGTTACCCGCTGCGCGACCAAATACAACTAAATCAAGTAATGAGTTACCACCTAGGCGGTTTGCACCGTGCACTGACACACAGGCAATCTCACCAACAGCAAATAAACCTTCAACTACTTTTTCGTTGCCGTTAGCATCGATTTGTAGCGCTTGGCCATTTACGTTTGTTGGTACACCACCCATCATATAGTGACAAGTAGGGATTACTGGAATTGGCTCTTTAGCAGGGTCAACGTGAGCAAATGTTTTAGCAAGGTCACATACACCAGGCAGACGTAAGTTAAGCGTTTCTTCACCTAAGTGATCAAGCTTAAGCTTAATGTGTGGACCCCAAGGACCATCACAACCACGACCTTCACGGATTTCTGTCATCATTGAACGGGCAACAACATCGCGTGACGCTAAGTCTTTCGCATTCGGTGCATAACGTTCCATGAAGCGTTCGCCATCTTTATTTAAAAGATAACCACCTTCACCACGACAACCTTCCGTTACTAGCGTACCTGCACCAGCAATACCCGTTGGGTGGAACTGCCACATTTCCATATCTTGCATAGAAATGCCTGCACGTGTTGCCATACCAACACCGTCGCCAGTGTTAATATGTGCATTAGTGGTTGAAGCGAAGATACGACCCGCACCACCTGTTGCTAGTACCACAGCTTTTGATTTGAAATAAACAACTTCGCCTGTTTCAATATCGATAGCAGTACAACCTACTACATTACCATCATCGTTTTTAACTAAATCTAATGCATACCACTCAGAGAATACATTGGTTTTGTTTTTAACGTTTTGCTGATAAAGAAGGTGTAATAACGCATGACCTGTACGGTCAGCTGCAGCAGCTGTACGAGCTGCTTGCTCGCCACCAAAGTTTTTCGATTGACCACCGAAAGGACGTTGGTAAACACGGCCATTTTCAAAACGAGAAAACGGTAGACCCATGTTTTCTAATTCAGTAATTGCTTCTGGGCCAGTTTTACACATATATTCGATAGCGTCTTGGTCACCGATGAAATCGGAACCTTTAACCGTATCGTACATGTGCCATTCCCAGTTATCTTCATGTGAGTTACCCAGCGCAACCGTAATACCACCTTGTGCAGACACAGTGTGTGAACGGGTTGGGAAAACTTTAGAGATAAGTGCACAGGTTTTACCTGATTCAGTGATTGCAAGTGCCGCGCGCATACCCGCACCACCTGCGCCAATCACCACGGCATCAAATTCACGAACAGAATATTTCACTTAAACACCCCATAGAACGATTAGACCAATTGCTACGTATGCAGCGGCCATTAGGTTTAAAATAAAACCTAAAACAGCACGCAATTTTGCGCATTTAACGTAGTCAGTCAGTACTTGCCAAAGGCCAATACGGGTATGAACCATAATGCAAACGAGGGTAATTAGTGTGAACCCTTTCATTGCTAGGTTTGAAAACAGGCCTTGCCATGCTTCGAAAGTGACTTCTGGTGTACATAAGAAGTAGCCAATAATAAAAATCGCATATGCGGTAATTATTAGTGCCGTGGTACGTAACGAAACATAATCTTGTATGCCGTCACGTTTTAGAGTTGCTTGATTTAAAACCATATCCACACCCCTGCTAATACAGAAGCCACAACGCCGAGTGCCATTGCAATTTTAGCGCTGAGGTTACCTGATTCAAGTTCTTCCCAATGTCCCATATCCATAATGATATGACGAATACCACCGATAAGGTGATATGCCAATACAGAAATGGTGCCCCAAGCAATAAATTTGGCAATGAATCCGCTAAACAGACCCTTGACGAATTCAAAACCTTCAGCTGAAGAAAGAGACTCTGACCAAGCCCAAATGACAAACGTTAAAGCAAAAAATAATGCAACACCGGTGACGCGGTGAAAAATTGATGCTTTAGCCGCTGCCGGCATAGATATAGTTGTTAGATCTAGATTTACAGGTCTTTGCTTTTTCACAGTTACTTGCCCATCTTGCCCACTAGGAGCTCATCTACTTGTTTTTCTTAACCCACCAGAAAACGATTTTCTGATGGAACTATCTAAGCAAAGCTCTTTTTAGCAACAAAGTTCACATTTATGCAAAATTAGCTGCAAAAATTACATTTACCTACAGACAATACGGTATAAAACCTTCGATAGTATATATAGCCAAAGGTCTTTTTACAATTCTTGTTTAGTTAGAGATGTTTGCGAATTAGCCAATGGTATAATATTTAATCCCGTCAGAATATTTATTATACATTTGTGCATAATGTTTATAAAAATTGACTTTAACCCCCTCTTTCACGTTAAAATGAAAAGAATGTGCTTAAACAGATTCAGAACATAACAATCAGAGTTGTTATCTTAATAGGAGATAAATAGATGGCGGATAAGAAAGCCACAGTCCATATTGATGGTCTAGATCCAATCGAACTTCCAATTTACCAAGGTACTGCAGGTCAAGATGTAATCGACGTACGTACATTAGGTGCTCACGGACACTTTACTTATGATCCAGGCTTTATGTCGACTGGCTCTTGCGAATCTTCAATCACTTACATTGATGGCGGCAAAGGTATTTTACTGCATCGCGGTTACCCAATTGAGCAGTTGGCAGAAGACTCAGATTACGTTGAGTTATGCTACTTACTATTAAATGGTGAATTACCTACGAAAGAACAATATGCTGATTTTGCTCAACAAGTTACGCATAACACTATGCTTGATGAAAAAATTGCAAACTTTTTCCAAGGCTTCCGTTTCGACGCTCACCCTATGGCAATGCTATGTGGTGTAGTAGGTGCATTATCGTCTTTTTACCATGAAGACCTTGATATCACTGATGCAACACAGCGTAAAACCAGTGCAATTAAACTTGTTGCTAAGTTACCAACTATCGCAGCAATGGCATATAAATATAACGTAGGTCAACCATTTGTTTACCCACGTAATGATTTAAGCTACGCAGAAAACTTCTTACACATGATGTTCTCTGTTCCGGCCGAAGAATACAAAGTGAACCCAGTTACAGCAAAAGCAATGGATAAAATCTTTATGCTACACGCTGATCACGAACAAAATGCATCAACGTCTACTGTACGTTTAGCTGGTTCTTCAGGTGCAAACCCATATGCATGTATTGCAGCGGGTATCGCGTCACTATGGGGCCCTGCGCACGGCGGCGCTAACGAAGCATGTTTAAACATGTTAGAAGAAATTGGTTCAGTTGACCGCATTGATGAATACGTTGCTAAAGCAAAAGATAAAGCGGATCCGTTCCGTCTTATGGGCTTTGGTCACCGTGTTTACAAAAACTTCGACCCACGCGCAACCGTAATGCGTCAAACGTGTCACGAAGTGTTAGCTGAACTTAACATTCAAGATCCATTGCTTGATATCGCGATGAAGCTTGAGCAAATTGCGCTTGAAGACCCATACTTTGTTGAAAAGAAACTTTACCCTAACGTAGATTTCTACTCAGGTATTATCTTAAAAGCAATCGGTATTCCGACTAGCATGTTCACTGTGATCTTCGCAATGGCGCGTACTGTAGGTTGGATCACACACTGGGATGAGATGCTTTCTCAACCTGGTCATAAGATCAGCCGTCCGCGTCAGCTTTATACTGGTCACACTCACCGTGACTACGTAGCAACTGACAAGCGTTAAGCGTTATTTAATGCTAAAAAGGCCGCATGTGCGGCCTTTTTTGTGTCCAGCCCTTGAGAAAAATCATAAAGTGATTACAATTCTCGCTCATTTTAAATTTGGCTTGTTATGTTAGATGTTGAAACGTTATGTTTGATGTAGAAAAAATCCGTGCGGACTTCCCTGCGCTGGCGCAACTTATCAACGAGCAACCGCTGGTTTATCTTGATTCAGCAGCTACCACACAAAAACCACTATCAGTGATCGCAGCGACTGAGCAGTTTTATGCGCGTAATAATGCCAATGTACATCGCGGCCGCCATACCTTAAGCGAACAAGCCACTCACGCTTATGAGCAGGCAAGAGCGACAGTCGCTGATTTTTTTAATATTGCAACCAATGAGTTAGTTTGGACCAAAGGAGCTACTGAAGCAATAAACCTTGTGGCTAACGGCCTAACTGAACAACTAAATAGCAATTCTGTTATTATTATTTCTCCCTTAGAACATCACGCTAATATTGTGCCTTGGCAGCAACTTGCAAAACGTACTGGGGCAACACTGCTCGCTTTGCCTTTACAGCAAGATGGCCGCTTTAATACACAGCAATGTGTTAAATTTATTGAGCTACATAAGCCAAATGTACTTGCAATTACCCATGCATCAAACGCATTAGGTAATATCACCCCACTTGAAGCGATTTTACACGCAGCAAAACAGCAAAATACCCTTACCCTTATTGACGGCGCACAGGCAGCTTTACATTTACAACCTGATTTACAGCAATTGGATTGCGATTTTTATGTTTTTTCGGCGCATAAAATGCTCGGTCCAACGGGTCTCGGCGGTTTATATGGACGTTATGAGCAATTAAATAGTCTTAGTGTGTATCAAACCGGTGGAGAAATGATTGAATCCGTGACTTTAACAGAAACAACTTTTCGTCAAGCACCGGCAAAGTTTGAATCTGGCACACCAAATATCGCTGCGGTGATTGCTTTTGCCCACGCAATTGAGTACTTGAAAGCATTAGATACGACTAATGTATATGCTCATGAACAAGCAATTTTCAATTATGCCGCAAAAAAACTGCAATCCATCGATGGGATCACCATTTATAGCGACCTAAAAAGCAATATTGGCACCTTAAGTTTTAATTACAAGGATGAACATCCTTACGATATTGCCACTTTGTTGGATGGTTTTGGCATCGCAGTTCGCAGTGGCCATCATTGTGCACAACCACTGATGCAGCATTTAGGAATTAATGGCAGTGTTCGTGCTAGCTTCGCATTCTATAATAACCACCAAGACGTTGATTTATTCATCGCAGCCTTGCAAGAGTGCATCGCGTTATTAGACTAAATTCGGATAAGACATGATTAAAACGTTTAAAGAAATAGCACAGTCCTTAGACAATGCGTCTGCTTGGCAACAAAAATACCGAGAAATAATGCTGTTAGGCAAACAATTACCAGCTATGCCTGAAGTATTAAAAACCGATGACGCCCTTGTTCCTGGCTGTGAAAGTAAAGTGTGGATGTATTTGGACTTTGACCTAGAAGAGAATACCTTGGTCATTGTTGGCGACTCTGATACCCGTATCGTAAAAGGCTTACTAGCCATTGTGTTAGCCTTATATAATGGTCTAACACCAGAGCAAGTGATAAACACCAATGCCTTTGCAGAATTTCAACGGTTAGGACTTATTCAGCATTTGAGCCCATCCCGCGGTAATGGTATCAAGGCCATGGTTGAGCGTATTCAAACCATGGCCCAGCAAAAAAGCTAACTTTTCACGTTCCGAGCGCAGCGGTCTAAATATTTACGTACCGCTTTAGCTGCTACAAAAAAGCCAAAGCTGCCCGTGATCATAGTCACTGAGCCAAAACCATTATTACAATCCATATTCATACTACCATCAGCATTTTGTTTTGCATGACAGACACTGCCATCTGAGCCAGGATAAACCAGCTGCTCTGTAGAATACACACAGTCGATATTAAATTTACGTTTGGGATTGCTACTAAAATTGTACTGTTTGCGCAGAATATAGCGCACTTTCGCAAGTAAAGGATCTTGGGTAGATTTTGCCACATCGCCAAAAGTAATTTGGCTTGGATCGGTTTGCCCACCGGCGCCACCGGTGGTGATCACTGGTATTTTATTGCGTTTACAATGTGCTATTAATGCCGCTTTTTCTTTTACTGCATCAATACAATCAATCACATAATCAAAATTTTGAATATGTTCAGCAATATTATCCAGGGTAATAAAATCGTCGATGATCGTTATTTCACATGTTGGATTGATAAGCTCACAACGAGTTTTCATCGCCTCAACTTTCGCTTCACCCACCGTGCCGGTTAGGGCATGAATTTGCCTATTAACGTTCGTTGCACAAATATCATCAAGGTCAATAAGCGTAAGCTTTCCTACTCCCGTTCTTGCTAATGCTTCGGCGGCCCAAGAGCCAACACCACCGATGCCAATGACACAAAAGTGTGCATTTTGCAGCCATGCAAATTGTTGTTGTCCATATAAGCGTTTTATACCACCAAAACGAATATCGGTTACCGAGTCTGTCATTTACCAATCCAATTGCCATGGCTGTTGCCATGTGTGAAAATTTTCGTGTTCAATTAATTGTCCAAACAGTGTTGTACAATCAGGTTTACACACATACAGGTGCTGTTGATTTTGCCACTCAAAGCTAAGTGCATAGGCATGCAAATAGGTACGTTCTGCAGAGCCTCCACCATAAAGTGAATCACCTAAAATAGGCGCCGCTAAACTTTTTAAAGCAACCCGTAATTGATGGGTTTTCCCCGAATAGGGCTTTAAAATGAAGCCACGTAAGTTAGCCGCAATACTGAGCGAATAAAAACGGGTGATCGCCGGGTTTTCAAGACTTTTTAATAGTTTGAAGCTACTACGGCGAGATTTAGCCATATCACCTTTTACCCAGCCTTGCTTTTTCTTTGGCTTACTATCAGATAAAGCCAAATAAAACTTATCAACCTGATGTGCTGTGAATAAACGTGTAAACTCAGCGGCTGCAACACTGCTACGCGCTAAGATAATCAAACCAGACGTCACTTTATCTAAGCGGTGCACCGCATAGAGTTTTTCATTTAGCTGTTGCTCAGCAAGTACCACAAAACCTGGGCCATCTACGCTGTGAAAATTTAGGCCTGCAGGCTTTTCTAAGATATAAAAATCTTCATGCTGAGCATGCACAGTTAATGTGGGCTTATTCACTCGCAGCTTTACTTTCTAAGTAACTCACGACACGCGCTAAATCTTCCGGTGTATCAACCCCAGCATGAGGCGCAATCTGCGCTTGCTCAATTTTAATTTGATGACCATGGTAAAGTACGCGTAACTGCTCTAATGATTCTAGTTGCTCAAGCGGCGAAGGTGCTAATTTAATGTATTGCTTAATAAACCCTGCTCTATAAGCATAAATACCCACATGACGTTGGTAGTTCGCGGTATTTAGCTGATGGTTATTTGCGGCATCCATCATATTGCTGCGATCAAAAGGAATGCTAGCACGAGAAAAATACAAAGCATTTTTATTGATATCGCTAACCACTTTTACAGCATTAGGGTTGAGTACTTCTGCGATGTCATCAATGGCAACACTTAAAGTCGCCATTGGCGCAGACGAATCTGCAAGCAATGCAGCAACTTGCGCTACATTTTCTGAAGCTAACAACGGCTCATCGCCTTGTACGTTAACAACAATTGTATCATCAGCTAATGCCAGTAACTCCATCACTTGGGCAAGGCGTTCAGTGCCCGACTGATGATCTTCACTGGTCATTAATACATCTTTGGTAAATACACTGACAGCGTCGAAGACTTTTTGATGATCGGTTGCAATAACCACTTTACTTGCCCCCGCTGCCATGGCTTTTTCGTACACGTGTTGGATCATCGGTTTGCCACAAATATCCGCTAATGGCTTACCCGGTAATCGGCTTGATGCGTAACGCGCGGGAATTACAACTACGAATTCCACGTTTCAATCTCTTGCTGTGATAACTCACGTGCTTCGTTTTCAAGTAGCACTGGGATATCATCGCGAATTGGGTAAGCAAGCTTTGCAGCCGTGCTGATCAGTTCATTATTTTCTTTGTCTAAACGTAATTTGCCTTTACACACAGGACAGGCAATTATTTCAAGTAACTTTGTATCAAAGGCCATCGAGGATCCCTTTTTCTTTTAGTAATAAATTTAATTTTGTAACCACCGCTGCAGAGGGCTCTGCATCAACAGGTAAAAAATACCACGTTGGTTTTGCAAATGATTGGCATTTTACCGCATCTTTTTCTGTCATAAACACTATTTCATCATTAAATTGTGCAAAATCTGTAGCACTGTAAGCATAGTGATCACGATAATGATGGCAACTTAATAGAGATATACCCTGCTCTCGTAGGCTATTCTCAAAACGTTGTGGGTTTCCTATTGCGCTAACAGCATGTCCTTCAAGTAAAGGAGCTTGCGCAGTAACTGCGTTAGCAACAGTCAATAGCGCTGCACTTTTCAGTTGATAGTTGAAAGGGTTATCCCCGCCATTTTCAATCACTAAATCAACTGATTTTAAACGTGCCTGAGTTTCTCGAAGTGGCCCCGCTGGCATAATAAAACCATTACCGAAACGTCGTTGACTATCGACAATGCAGCACTCAATGGCTCTGGCCATTTTATAATGTTGCATACCATCATCAGAAACTATGACATCAAGTGAGTGCTCGGCAAGTAACTGCTTAATATTCGCTTCTCGGTTTGGCCCAACGACTACAGGACACCCTAGTCTACGCTGTATTAACACCGGTTCATCACCTGCACTCGCTGGGCTGGTCGTTGCTGTAACGCTTAGTGGATAACATTCACTATGACCACCATAACCGCGACTGATCACCCCTACTTTTAAGTTTTGCTGTTGTAGGTAACTAACCAGCCAGATCACAAAAGGTGTTTTACCATTACCGCCAACACTAATATTACCAACCACAATAACAGGTACTGGGCTAATGTAAGCTTTAAATAAGCCGATTTTATATGCCGCGCGGCGAAGCGTGCTTAGCAACCAAAACAGTAAACTCAATGGCAGCAGTAAAATAGTGAGTAAACTGATACCTTGATACCAGCTTTGTTCTATTTTACTCACCTTGTTCACCAAATTGCATTTTGCATAAAGCAGAATAGGTACCATCTTTTTCCAGTAATGATTTATGGTCGCCGCTTTCAATTACCTGACCGTTATCAATGACATAAATTCGATCACTATTTTCAATCGTCGATAAACGGTGCGCAATGACAATCGAGGTCTTATTTTGCATTAAATTTTCTAGCGCTTGCTGTATCAGTTTTTCAGACTCAGTATCCAATGCCGATGTTGCTTCATCTAAAATCAAAATTGGCGCATCTTTGAGAATTGCCCGTGCAATAGCAATACGCTGGCGCTGGCCGCCTGATAGCATCACCCCATTTTCACCGACCATGGTATCTAAACCATCGGGTAAATCTTTAACAAACTCCCAAACGTGTGCTTGCTTGGCAACATTGAGTAACTCGTCTTCGCTTAATTCACGACTAATGCCATAACTTATATTGTTAGCTATAGTGTCATTAAAAAGCACAACCTGTTGTGATACCAAGGCAAATTGCTTACGTAAATCAGTCAACTTATAATCACTGAGCGCAATACCATCAAGCAAAATTTCACTCGGTGGGTGTAAGTCATAATAGCGCGGTAATAAGTTCGAAATAGTTGATTTACCAGATCCTGAACGTCCCACTAAGGCAATGCTCTCACCCGCTTTAATGGTTAGTGATAAATCCTTTAATACCGCTTCATCTTTAGTAGGGTAGCTAAACGTCACGTGTTTTACTTCGATGTGCCCTTGCACTTTGTCAACAGACACAGTACCTGTATCTTTTTCAACTTCTTCATCAAGTACTAAAAACACGCTCTGTGCGGCTGAAATACCGCGTTGTAAGTCACTGTTAACATTAGCAAGCTGTTTAAGCGGGCGTAATAGCATCATCATTGATGATATCAATACCACAAAATCACCTGAACTGATGGTATCAATCATTGATGGCATAGCAACCACCCACAAAATCACCGCCATGGCACTGGCCGCTAAAATTTGAATAACAGAGACACTAATAGCTTTAGTGGCATCCATTTTTATCCGTTGTTGACGGTTATGGTTATTAATTTTTGCAAACTGAGTGATTTCTTGTTGTTGACCACCAAAACCATGGATAACTTTGTGACCACTGAGCATCTGCTCTGAGCTGCGAGTTACTTGTCCCATCGCTGATTGGATATTTTTAGAAATATTACGAAATCGTTTTGAAACAACAGAGACAATCACTGCCACTAATGGAATGATAACTAAGAAAATTAATGACAACTTCCAGCTGGTATAAAACATTACTCCTAATAAAAACACCACAAAAGCACCTTCACGCACAACGATTAGCATTGCTTTAGTGATTGCTTGTTGAACTTGTTCGGTATCGAAAGTAATTTTTGAGATCAAATCGCCCGTTGAATTTTGATCATGAAATGACACGGGTAAATGTAGGATATGTTCAAACAATTGCTGTCGCAATGAACGCACAACTTGAGAGCCAACATAACTTAAGCAATAAGACGACATATAATTAAAAATACCACGGCCTATCACTAATGCGATGACGACTAATGGTGCATATTTTAGCACATCAGCATTGCGCTGATTTAAGCCCTCATCAATAAATGGTTTCATTAATTGGATAAATAAAGCATCCATCGCTGAGTAACCAATCATGCCGACCACTGCTAAAATAGCAACGCTTTTATAATCACCCACATACGTCAATAAACGCTTATAAATTTGTGATGTAGTTTGATCCATAACACTCTCTTATTCATAGTCTGTGGCTATTGTAGCCTCCAGTAGTACAAAACTAAACTCAATCTTTTAGAAACCAATAACTTTCATCATCACGAGCAAGATTAATCGTGTATTGATCTGCATAAAAAGCAATATTTACCTGACCATGTGCGGCCGTGGTGTATTGCATTACATTATGATCAGCAAAACGTGTGATAACCCGTGGATGCGGTAATTGCCACTGCCCCTTATAAGCAGTTGAATGAATAACAAGCTCCGGAGCAACAGCGCGAATAAACGCATCACTTGATGACGTATTACTACCATGGTGCGGGCTGAGCAACACAGTACTTTTGAGTACGCTTTGCTGCGCTATTAATTGGCTTTCTCTTTTTGCTGAAATATCACCGGGGAGTAATACACTAAAATGGCCATCACTAATGTGTACCACACAGGAATTATCGTTATCAGTTTTTAAGTCCTCTGCGGACTCACTTACGGTTAACGTTAAATCATAAAAATCATAGCGGCCTGCTTTACAACCGTGCTCAGGCCCATTCGGTTGTAATAAGCGAAAAGTATGTCGATAACCATGATGTAACCAATCTGTCAGCCCGCCAGCATGATCTTTATCCATATGACTGATCAGCGTTAGTTCAACTTCAACCCCCATACTGGTTATATACGGGACTAAGGTGCTGTTGATCCGCGTGAATGTATTAAAATATACAGGACCTAAATCATAAATAAAGCCTTTACCGTGGCGGCTAACCAACACCATAGTGCCGTGCCCTACATCAAATACATCTAGTTGCCATAGAGGTTTTGGCTGTAAGTATTGATCGAGAAAGGTTAGTGCAATTGGTAAACACGCCATTACTCGCCACGATGAAAAACACATAATACCAATTGCGATATAACTACTAATAAGCCATTGTATGCTAAATTTTGTTGTATCCAACCAACGATACTCACCAGGTACCAATAGTAGACTCTGATACGCATGCTGTAATAAATAATCAAACACTGTGATTAAAACAGTAACATCAAACAATAAACTCAATACTGACAGCAATACCAAACTTGGCATAATAATAAAACCAAGTATTGGGATCGCAACTAAATTGACCACTAAACCAATCACACTAATACCATTAAAATAATAAAGAGATAACGGTAATAAGCCTATAAACAGCGCTACCTGTAAGATAACAAGTGTTTGTATCAATGACATAACGCCAACTTTGGCAATAGCTATCACACTGAACACCCAAAAAATGATGACCACCGCCGTAAATGAAAAGTAAAGTCCAGGGTTAAGTAAACTAAATGGCTCAATAAGTAGTACACACACCAATGCAAACAAAATACTGCGCCATCTGAGCGCTTGTTTAGCGTAGTAGTAAATAACTAAATAGCAGCCTAACATGATCAATGCGCGAGTTGCTGACACGACAAAGCCACTTAAATACACATAGCTAAAAGCCAGTATGAAACCGCCAACGCTATACATAAGCGATAGGTTCAACTGCTGTCCTAGTGGTTTAACTACAAAGTTGAGGCCAGTTAAAACAGCCCGCGTTATAAAAAAACCAATACTAAACATTAAACCAATATGTAGTCCTGAGATTGCTAATAAGTGGCTAATACCAAATTGCTGTAATTGTTGCTTTTGATCATAACTCATTATGCTGCGGTCACCTGTTAACAACGGATAGTACAACCAATTCAAGGCGCTGCTCTGATAAGTATTTTTAATAAATTGTCGATATGACTTGATCACATGCGTGTTTTTGCTTTTAGATATTTCAATATAACTGCCAATTTGCTTGCCTTTATAAAAGATCCGTTCACTAAATGCATAACGCTCTTTATCAAACACAGCATAGTTTTTTTGGCTGCGATATTTACTTAAATACAGCCAAGTTAAAATATCATCGCCAACCTCAAGTAGTTGATCGCTTTTTAAGGTGATCAACGCCAAAGGCGGTTTAATTATAGATTGGCTTTGTTGGTTAATCTTATTCAGCTGCACTTTTAAATAATAATGATCGCGCTGAGAAATAATCTCAACAACAGTGATGTGGCTATAATGTGGTTGATTTTCATGCAAAACAGCAGGTGAAATTGTATAGAAGCTAGAAAAATGGAACCAAACACAGCAAATTCCACAAATAAAACCTAACAATACACTGTAAAACGGCTTAAAATAAGCGCTCGCGATTAATAGAGATATAGCGAAAACTGTAAATACAAGGGTCTGATAATAAAAAACGGTTACAATACAACCAACAACAAACCCAACACTTAACCAAACAGATGTAAATGGTTGCTTTAAATGGCTAAGAAAACGATCCAACGGTTTTTACCCGATCACAATAAAGTTAAACATCATAAATCTTTAAAAATTTTTGGTCGTTTACTCCACGATGCCAATTTATGGCATTTAAATCGCCGCTCAGCACGGGGAGCTTTCTCCGTCGGTTTATTTTTCGCTTTCATCCCTGTTCCTTTTCAAATGGTGCTTGCT
This sequence comes from Pseudoalteromonas sp. KG3, assembly GCF_030436385.1. Lineage (NCBI taxonomy): Bacteria > Pseudomonadati > Pseudomonadota > Gammaproteobacteria > Alteromonadales > Pseudoalteromonadaceae > Pseudoalteromonas > Pseudoalteromonas sp. KG3. The sequence goes on along the minus strand of NZ_CP098523.1, from coordinate 432,135 downwards.
GCAGCACTGGCTATACCGCTGAGAGTTAATTTACCTATTTCAGTCGCCGTTGTATGGATCACTAATCCACTCACCATGCCGCCAATTTTTTATTGCTCTTATCTAATTGGCACTATTGCACTTGGCCAGCCTGAGCAGCATTTTGCTTTTGAACCGAGTTGGCAATGGTTTATCGAAAGCTTAACCACCATTGGCCCTGCATTTTTAGTTGGCTCACTGATCTGCGCGACTCTTGCCTCTGCCATTGGCTATTTTGGTGTTGATTTATTATGGCGTCGCTCAGTGCGTAAAGCCTGGTTAAATCGCCACAAATAACAATCGTTCCAAATTTAGTAAAAGTATAGACAAAAAAAACCCTGCTGAGTAAAGCAGGGTTTTTTATTTATTTTATTAATTAGTTTACTTATTACGAAACGCGCGACGTAAGCCAACTAACGGTAATAATAACAATGTATACCAAGGGAAACTAGCTGACTGACGTTCATAAGTATCTGTTTCAGGATCTGTACAGCTCTCAACTTCGCCATCAATTGGCGTTAATTTTACTGGTACGGCGATACTTTCGTATTCGATTTCGCCGTTAATATCTCGTACTACACCACCTAAAGAATCCGTTTTTTCAACTGTTTTGGTCGCAACACCAAAGATTTCATTGTTGTTGTTGATTACTTTTGCTTCTGAGACGACGTATTTATAACGGGTCTCACCATCGGCTTCGTAACACGGTAATAAATCATTGACGTTAGTGATTGTGTCTTCACCAATCTTATATAAGAAGCCTTCACGACGTCGTGAACCAAGATTAAATACATCGGTTTCACCTTCACCTACGATATAACCATTATCATTAATATCATTGGCGATTGACGCTGAGCTATTAAAGAAATCCGTTGGGAATACACTGCTATTGCTTGCTATATCATGGTAGAAAAACTTAAGTCGGTCTTCGCCTTCTATACGCTTAATACCGTAGCCTACAATCACATCATTATTACTAATTGCCAGTGCTTTACCACCAGTCCAATCATCTTCTTGGTTAAGCATTTCAACAATTTTACCGTCTTTATAATAAACCGGTAAAGTACGAATTGTCGAAGAGCGATTGTTATCACGAATATCAGAAGAGCCGGCCACAATACCATTACTATTCACTGCAAGTGCATTACTTGTAAACGCAAAGTTATCATCGTCTTCGGGTGTTAACCCTAAACCTAATAACTCAGTATTGGTAATATTTAAGTTGCTGTCTAAACTCCATTTAACAGCGCGGGTATCAAATAAACGCGATGAAGTACTTCTTTGTAAACCTTCAATACACACAGATATGGGCTGGTCTTCACCATCACAATCATCATCGATATTTTCTTGTCGATCCGATGGTATACCCGTTGAAACTTGCCCTACCACTGTATAGCCTGAGTTTGTTTTTACAATATCACTGGCGATACTGATGCCACCATATTCATCAAATTCAGGGACTAATGGCACACTTAAGCCATCAGGAGAGACAATAATACCCCGAGAAATAAAATCGCGAACAAAACGAGTTTCTTCTTCTGTTTCCCCATCTGGGGTAAAAACTGTTTTCTCATAGGGCGCACTGCCCCAACCTACTGCGGTACCGTCTTCTGCCACTGCATTATAGTTATTGCTAACTGATCGTGTAAGGCCATCATAATCGACTGATGCAAGATCAAATAGTACTTGCTCTTGGGCTTCACCATTTAAAACATTGTAACCAACAATATTCGCCAGTTTTTGATATTCAGGGTTTGTTCTTATTGCATCTAAACTTAAAAAATCCAACATAAAACTGTGCGCGTCAGGGTTAGTTGCTGCCGCATTATTGTTTTCAATATCATCTAGCGTAAAGGTAATTTGCTTATTAATTGACTCGAAATCGTTTTCTCGCTGATTGTAGGCATTTTTGATCAAGTTATCATCAAAATCTATATAACTAACATCAATAGGTAAATTGTAGATTCCGTTAGCAAGACCAAGAATATGGCCACTTTCGCTGACATCTTTAACATAGTTATGCTTAGCGCCATCCAACGTGCTCAGCTCGGTTAACTGGTACGTTGCACTCAGTGCCGATGTACTCATCGTAGCTAAAATACTAGCAGCGAGTAATTTATATTTCATTTTAGTCCTTACTACTGATTCTTTAAATCTTCAAGTTCTTCCCAGCGCTCCAAAGCGGCTTCAAGGTCAGACTCAAGTTGTGCTAAATGGTTCAATTCTTTGCTGGTTACACTGGCATCTTGTTTAAAGAAATCAGCATCATTAACCACAACTTGTTGCGCTTCTAGCGCTTGTTCAAGTTGCTCCAGCTTACTGGGTAATTGTTCTAATTCAAGTTTTAATTTGTAAGAGAGTTTATTTGCTTTATTCTCTGTTTTAGCAACTGACGTTGGGGCGACTGTAATTTCTTTTTTGACTGGTGTATTCACCTGTTTTTTTTGCTCTTGCGCCAAATAATTTACATACGCTTCGTAGTCACTATAACCACCCACAATATCGGTGATAACACCATTACCTTCAAACGCCCAGACACTAGTACAGGTATTATCAATAAACTCACGGTCATGGCTTACAATCAACACAGTGCCTTGATATTGGTTAATAATGTCTTCTAATAATTCTAGTGTCTCAATGTCCAAATCGTTGGTTGGCTCATCCAGCACTAAAATATTTGATGGCTTAAGGAATAGCTTTGCAAGTAGTAAGCGGTTCTTTTCACCACCTGAAAGTGCTTTAACCGGTGTACGCGCACGTGCAGGCGGGAATAAAAAGTCTTGCAAATAACCAAGCACATGACGTGAACGACCATTCATCATCACTTCTTGCTTACCTTCTGCTACGTTATCTTGCACTGTCGCTTCTTCGTCTAACTTTTGACGGTACTGATCAAAATAAGCAAATTCAAGGTTAACGCCTTGTTTAACAACACCAGCATCTGCTGCAATATCACCAAAGAGTAATTTCAATAAGGTTGTTTTACCAATCCCATTTGGACCCACTAAACCAATGCGATCACCGCGCATAACGATGGTTGAGAAATCCTGAGCAATCACTTTGTCTTTATTAAATGCATGATTTAAGTGCTTAGCTTCAAATACTAATTTGCCAGAACGATCGGCAGTTTCGATGTTGAAGTCAGTTTTACCCACTTGGTCAACACGTTGCTTACGTTCATTACGTAACTGTTTTAGTTCACGTACACGACCTTCATTACGTGTTCTACGTGCTTTAACACCTTGGCGGATCCACGCTTCTTCTTCAGCTAAACGCTTATCAAATAATGCATTTTGTGTTTCTTCAACTTTTAAATCATGGGCTTTTTGCTCTAAATAAGTAGCATAATCGCCTGGGTATGAAATTAACTTACCACGGTCTAAATCTAAGATTCGTGTCGCAACTGCACGAATAAACGCACGGTCATGAGAAATAAAAACAATGCCGCCTTTAAACTCTTTTAAAAACTGCTCAAGCCACATGACACTTTCCATATCTAAATGGTTAGTAGGCTCATCAAGCAATAATAAATCTGGCTCACTGACCAGCGCACGGGCAAGGGCCACTTTGCGTAACCAACCACCTGAAAGCGACTCAAGTTTCGCTTCCGGAGAAAGCTCCAAACGGGTTAACACCAGTTGAATACGACTATCAAAGCGCCAACCATCTGCCGCTTCAAGCTGATTTGATAAGCGCTCTAATTTATTTAATAACTGATCTGTACACTCTGTTTGTAACTGTGTACTAACATGATGATAATCAATAAGTAAGTTTGCTATTTCAGGCATACCTTGAGCAACATAATCAAATACCGAGCCGCTGGCACCTTTGGGTGGATCTTGCTCAAGGCGCGATATTTTAATGCTACCTAGCTGGTTTATATCGCCATCATCTAAAATAACTTGGCCATCAAGCACTTTTAATAACGTTGATTTTCCCGCACCGTTGCGGCCAACCACACACACCCGTTCACCGGTTTCAATAACGGCGTCGGCATTATCAAGTAACGGATGTGTGCCATACGCCAGTTGTGCTTTAGAAATTCTAATTAAATCCATATTCTCTGTTTACTCTTATTCTGTTTGCGTAAAAAACTGCCGCACATCTTGCGCAGTAAAAGGCCAACATAATTGCGAGCCTCGTTCGCTTTTTAATACCGGTATGCTGGTTTGATATTCTGCTATGAGCACTTCATCACTCATAATATCAACTAGCTGTAATGAATCATCAACCAACAATGGCGTGATCAAACACTCTGCTTGTTCACAAAGGTGACAGCCATCAGTATGATATAAAACCCAACTAGCCATGTGTGATCAACCAGCTATTATGTATTTTTTTGTTGCGTTTAAAATCTGGTGAAATAGTTTTATCAGAAATATTAACGGCTTTTAAACCTAAACCAATCAACCCCACTTCATCCATGGTAAAACCGCGCATATTATTTGAGAAAATCAATGTGCCTGATGGACTGAGGATTTTTTTCACCCAAGTTAGTAGTTTGATATGATCATTTTGTACATCAAATGCGTCTTTCATACGTTTTGAGTTTGAAAACGTAGGTGGATCTAAAAAGATCAAATCATATTGGCTAGTGGCATGTTCAAGCCACTTCAAACAATCGGCTTGCTCAAAACGATAACGAGTATTACTGATATTATTCAGCTCAAAATTATCTTGCCCCCACTTTAAGTAGGTTTTTGATAAATCAACTGTGGTTATCGCTTTAGCGCCGCCTAAAGCTGCATGCACAGAGGCTGTACCTGTGTAAGCAAATAAGTTTAGGAAACGTTTATCTTTAGCATTTTCTTGAATATAACGACGTGCAAGGCGATGATCTAAAAACAAGCCTGTGTCTAAGTAATCAAATAAGTTTACTTTAAACTTCGCACCAAACTCTTCAACTACTTGGGTACGATTTTGTTTAGCCATAGGTGTATATTGTTCTTCACCTTTTTGCTTTTTACGCACTTTTACAGCTATATTACCCGGCGCAATATTAAGTTGTTGTGCTGTTAATGAAATCACGTCTTGCAAGCGTTTATGCGCTGTCACATCGTCAATTTCTTTCGGTGCAGCGTATTCAAAAACAACCGCAGAATCACCATAGACATCCACTGCAACATTGTATTCAGGAATATCGGCATCATACACACGATAAGCCTGAATATCATTTTGCTTAAGCCAATTTTTTAACCCTTGCTTGTTCTTTTTAACCCGATTGGCAAATGACATTGAGCCTTCAAAATTCAAGGCCGGTTTATCTTCTGAGCTTTGGCTTACTTGTTTATCATCTAACTGATATAAATTAAGCACCACATCAAGTGGACCATTTTTAAACTTATAACGCTTGAGTTTTACCAGTTTTAACAACTTAAACAGACTTTCATCCATCCCTAAAAGGGCAAGTTTCCAGTTATTAAAATGCTTTTTAAAGCCAGTGCCTAGCGCGCTGTGCAAACTGACTAATTCGGCCATAGAACCAATACGCTCACCATAAGGTAAGTTTGAAATAACCACGCCAGGAAGTTTTGCGACCGAAGTAAGTTTCGTTGCATCACTTTGTTTAAACTTGATCACATCACCCAAATCTGCTCTGCGAGCATTATCAACCGCTTTGCTTAACACATTAGCGTCGTTATCGTGACCAATAAGCCACAGTTTAGGATCAGTAATTTGGGCGGCTAACTGCTCTTTTAATTCTTTATACTTCGCGACTCTAAAACTTGGTAAACGCTCAAATGCAAAGCCCTCACGGAATAAACCGGGTGCTTCATTACGTGCCATACCGGCGGCTTCAATTAAAATAGTTCCGGCACCACAACATGGGTCGAATAATGGCTGCTGAACATTGTCAAGCCAGCCGCTACGTTTGATAAGCGCCGCTGCTAAATGTTCTTTAATTGGTGCTTTACCTTGGCCTTCACGGTAGCCACGCTCAGATAAACGCGGGCCTGAATAATCAATATACATGGCAACGCCTTGACGCGATAAACGCGCAACAACGCGGACATTGGCATCTTGTTTATCTACGTTCGGACGTTGTTCATATAGGTCATTAAAGTAATCAACAATGGCATCTTTGATGACTAAACCAGAAAATTGCGTATTTTTAAGCGCATCATTGGTGCCATTAAAGTCAACCGCAAATGTTTGGCTCGGTCCAAACCATTCTTGCCAAGGTTGCAAGCGAGCAAATTTATATAGGCTGTCTTTATCATTTACGCCCTCTTTCTCTTCGATCAACATAAGTACACGAGTTGCAAAGCGGCTCATTAAACACACTTTTTGTGCTAATGTAGTGTCACCTTCAAAGCGTACTGAACCCACTGTTTGCTTGGTCACCGTGGCGCCAATGTCAGTAAGTTCTTCAACCAATAAATTTTCGATTCCGATAGAAGTAAGTGCGATAAAATGCAAAGTAATAACCCTTGATAGCTAATTGCGCAGGATTATAACATAGGTTGGCAGACAAACACGCGATAAAGGCAGGAACTACAAAAAATATGCTTAAGCTGTTTTACTGTTTTGAGCATGATTATAAATTGGGTGAACACGATTATTAAGGACGCGGATGGCCTCGAATTGATTCAAGCTTAAGTTTTCATCTAACTGGAAGTGTTCGGCTAAACTAATACACAAAGAGGCGTCTTTGCAGTGCTCGATTATCAAAAATTCACCTGCTTGCAGTCGACTTTGTAGTTTAATTACCGCTTCGACACTTGGCTCACTGCCAGTATAAGGGTCAAAGAACCAACTTTTTGCCAACATCGGTTTTAAGTAAAACTTTGCAGCAGTAGCGTTGAGTGCTATTTGACACAGTTGCGCAGCTTTCCACACATTAAAACCATCAAGGTATTGATACACTTGCTGATAAAAAGCAGCGTCTGCTAAACTAAAGTTAGGGTCTGCGAGGACTGAATCGGTAAGTTGGCGGAGTTTATAAGGCGTGCACAGTTGCATATCTTGATCTAAATCGATCAACAAGCGATTTCGTACTGGACAAGCAATCCATTTCCATTGTTTTGATGCTTGTAACATGCGCTGTCTATGCTCCCTATAAATTAATCTTATGAATAGCGAATTATAGCGGCTTTTGACCAATTAATAAACATTTCTTTAGAACATTTATTGAATGATCAAAAGCTTAAATAACTGATCCTTATAAGCCTTGGAGGATCGTTTTTACCAATTGCGGACCTTTGTATATAAATCCTGTGTATACCTGTACAAGATCAGCACCTGCTGAAAACTTTTCTTTCGCGCTGGCTGCATCATCAATACCGCCAACACCTATGATTGGTAATTTCCCTGCTGTTAGGCGCTTTAACTCTTGTACGACGTGGGTTGAGCGCTCACGGACCGGTTGGCCTGACAAACCACCTGCTTCATTTGCATACTGCTGACCTTGCACTGCTGCACGCTCTAGTGTTGTGTTTGTTGCGATCACACCATCGATCTTATTGTTGATCAACGACTCACTAACTTGACCAATTTGTACTTCATCAAGATCAGGCGCGATCTTTACTAGCATTGGTACTTGTTTATTATGCTTAGCGATTAAATCTAATTGTTCGTTTTTTAAGCTTTGCAATAAGTCATCTAATGCAGCACCATATTGTAGATCTCTAAGTCCAGGTGTATTTGGCGAGGAGATATTAACCGTAATGTAAGATGCATGCTCGAACACTTTGCGCATACAGTGGATATAATCGTCCTTACCCTGTTCGTTCGGGGTATCTTTGTTTTTACCAATATTGATACCAAGAATACCATCGTATTTAGCAGCTTTAACGTTATTGATTAAATTATCAACCCCTTTATTGTTAAAGCCCATACGATTAATAATCGCATTAGATTCTGGCAGACGGAAAATACGCGGTTTCTCATTACCAGCTTGTGGCCGAGGTGTCACTGTGCCCACTTCAATAAAACCAAAACCCATTTTTGCAAACGCATCGATGCATTCAGCATTTTTATCAAGCCCAGCGGCTAAACCAACTGGATTTTTAAATTGTAAGCCTAAAAACTCTACGGGGCGATCTGCCACTGATTGCGACCATGCTGCACTGAATGGCGTATTATTAAAACGGCGTAAGTTATGCAGTGCAAATTCATGGGCCCATTCCGCATCACGGGTGAACATAAAACGGCGAGCTAGATCGTAAAACATGAAATAATCCTCTATATAAAAAAATACCCCAGACTAGGCTGGGGTATTGTATAACAATTTTAGTGATTAACTCATTATTTTCAGTTGAGAAAATAGTGTTGCACTAGTAATCGTTTATTTTGTTGACGTATCACAGTTATGACTCAGTAACATCAGCTCACGAAGCGCGACTGAGAACTTAGCAAAATCATGGCTTTGTGATGTTTTAAACTCAGCCAGCATTTGCTTCCAACGTTGTAGTAATAAATCTTGGCTATCCATCCACTGATCGATTTGACCATCAACATCTTTATCATCACCACTGAAGTTGTTTAACACCACTTCTGATAAAGTACGTTGTTGCCAATCAAGTTCTTCACGATAAGATGCGCGCGCCAATGCTTGCCAATGGTTTGCTACCGGTTGGTTAGTAATTTGATCTAAGAACCAATGTAATCCCATCCGCGCACCCAGTTTAAAGTAGGTGTTTGATACCATATCAATACTATGGCCAGAATTTGCAGCTACTTCCGCAAGATCCATTACTGAGAACAAGCTAGATAGCGACACAATGCGTGTTGCCAATTCTGCTGGAACTGCACTGTCGATAAGCTTTTCAGCAGCTTTATCTAAACGTTCACTTTCTTTTTCAACCATGTAGCTCGTTAAGTTAGCACTTAAGTCAGCAAACGTTGGCGCGAAGAAAGCAATTGTTTGCTCAATATTCTGTGATTTATTACGGTGACGTAAGAACCAACGCGTTGCACGGCGTACCGTACGACGTAATTGATACAGCATTTCAGTTTGTACTGCAGCTGGGATCTTATTATCCAGCGCGACAATCGCTGACCACGTATCACGCATTTGGAATACTTCACTTGCAACCGAGTAACATAGTGCAACTTCAGCTTCATTAGCACCCGTTTCTTCATGCATACGTACCATGAAGTTAAGGCCCATATCGTTAACGATATTGTTAGCAAGTTTAGTTGCAATGATCTCTTTACGCAGTGGGTGATTATCCATCGCTGCATTAAATTTTTCACGCAGTGGTAATGGGAAAGATTTTACTAACAGCTGACGATAATACGGGTTTTCTGTAATCTCGTCTGTCACTAATGATTCTTTTAATACCATTTTCGCATAAGAAACAAGTACTGATAGCTCTGGACGAGTTAAATCTTTACCTGCTGCCGCGCGCTCGGCTAACTCTTCATCACTTGGAATAAATTCAATCGCACGGTTTAACTTGCCTTCCTTTTCAAGCGCATGAATAAAGCGTACTTTTTCTTTTAATGTTGATGAGCCTTTTGATTGTGTAATAGACAGTGTATGCGTTTGACGATAACAGTCTTTCAATACCAATTGCGCAACTTCATCAGTCATTGAGTACAGTAATTCATCACGTTGTTTACGGGTTAAATCACCAGCGGTTACTAAGCCGTTAAGTAAAATTTTGATATTTACTTCGTTATCAGAGCAGGCAACACCACCCACGTTATCAATAAAGTCAGTGTTGACACGACCGCCTTTCGCTGCAAATTCAATACGACCTAATTGCGTCGCACCTAAGTTACCACCTTCGCCAAATACTTTTGCACCTAGCTCACGGCCATTAATGCGCAGTGCATCGTTGGCACGATCGCCTACATCGGCATCACTTTCTTTGCTGCTCTTAATGTATGTACCGATACCACCGTTCCAAAGTAAATCAAACTCCATCATCAAGCAGGCTTTGATCAATTCATTTGGTGTCATGCTGGCTTTTTTAGTGCCCAACATTTTTTTCATTTCAGATGTTAAGGTGATTGATTTGGCTGCACGTGAGAACACCCCACCGCCCGCTGAAATTAAGTCTTTGTTATAATCTTCCCACGATGAACGAGGTAGGTTAAACAAGCGCTCACGCTCTGGGTATGACGCCGCAGAATCTGGTGTCGGATCGATGAAAATATGTAAGTGGTTAAATGCTACTTGTAAGCGAATATGTTTAGATAACAACATGCCGTTACCAAATACATCCCCTGCCATGTCACCAATTGCAACTACGGTAAAGTCGGTTGTTTGCGTATCAATATCCATTTCACGGAAATGACGTTTAACTGACTCCCAACCACCTTTCGCTGTAATACCCATCTTCTTATGGTCATAACCGACTGAACCACCTGATGCAAACGCATCACCTAGCCAGAAGTTATATTCATTAGCAATGCCATTAGCAATATCTGAGAAGGTCGCTGTTCCCTTATCAGCTGCAACCACTAGGTAGGCATCATCTTCATCATGACGCGTTACGTCAGTTGGTGGCACAATTTCGCCTTGGATGATGTTATCCGTGATGTCTAATAAACCGCGAATAAAGATTTTGTAACACTCTTGGCCTTCTTTGAAAAAGGCATCACGATCTGTAGGTAATTGTTTACAAACAAAGCCACCTTTAGAACCAACCGGCACGATCACTGTATTTTTAACTTGTTGTGCTTTAACTAAGCCCAATACTTCTGTACGGAAATCTTCACGACGGTCAGACCAACGCAAACCACCACGCGCTACTTTACCGCCACGTAAGTGAACACCTTCTACACGTGGAGAATAAACAAAGATTTCAAATGCCGGTAATGGCAATGGCATGTCTGGGATCAAACTCGGGTTAACTTTAAATGACACATATGACTTAAATTGACCTGTGGCATCTTTTTGGAAATAGTTAGTGCGCAGCGTAGCAATGATCATATCTACGTATAAACGAATAATACGGTCATCATCTAAGTTCGCTACGTTTTCAAGTTCTACATAGATTTGCGCAATTAGCTTATCCAGTGTTTTCACACTTGCAGGGCTTTTCACTGAGAACTTTTTAGCAAATAGATTAACAATTTGCGTACCAATATGCGGGTAGTTTGCTAACGTGCTTTCAATGTAACTTTGCGAGAAAGTAACGCCAACTTGACGCATATATTTAGCGTAGGCACGTAAAATAGACGCTTCACGCCCAGTTAAGCCTCCCATTAACACTAAACGGTTAAAGCCATCGTTTTCTAAGCGGTTGCTCCATACACTAGTCAGTGCGGCACGAAAACGTGCTGATACTTTATCGAAGTCAGCAATGCCTTTACTATCAAGTAGCATAGAGAAATCCATGATCCAGTTAATACTACCATCACTGGTTTTAACTGAATAAGGCGTTTCACCAATTACACGTAAGCCAAAGTTTTCAAGCATTGGCATAACATCAGATAAGTGAATTGGCTCGTCTTTATGGAATAAGCTCAAACGAACAATATTGCTATTGGCTTCTTCTTGCGGACGGTAAAACAACATTTCCAGTTTGTTATCGTCATTAAGTAATTCAAGCTTTTCAATATCAACAACGGCTGCACTTGGTAGCACTTCGTCTTTATACGAACGAGCAAACGCATTGCAATACTTACGGTTAAGTTCATTACCGCGTGCTTCACCTGCTGATTCTAACAAGGCTGATTGTAATTTATCTTCCCAAGTACGAGCTGCTTCTACTAAATTATTTTCGATGTCTTTCACGTTATATTCTATATTGTTGTCAGTCACACGCACGGTATAGTGAGTACGCGCCAGTGTGGACTCAGAGAAGAAAGTAGTAAATTCGACTTTGTCGTCAGAATTAAATGCATTACCTAAAATAGACTGCGTTTCACGACGTAAGGCAGTGTTATAGCGCTCACGAGGCACATACACCATACAAGAGAAGAAACGGCCATAAGCATCTTTACGCACGAATAAACGGCACATGTCGCGCTCTTGTACTTGTAGTACACCCATCGCGACTTCAAGCAATTCACTTTCACGCGCTTGCACTAACTCGTCACGCGGATAAGTCTCAAGAATATTTAATACGGCTTTGTAAGCATGCGTCCCTTTGGCAAAATCACACATTTCCATAATGCGGTTAATTTTGCTTTTTAGCACAGGTACATCTGCGGCACTGTTATTGTAAAAGCTTGATGAGAATAAGCCGATAAAACGGTCTTCGCCAATGACGTTTCCTTCATCATCGAAGCGCTTGATACCAACATAATCAATGTAAGCTGGGCGATGTACGCGTGATAACGAATTGGTTTTGGTCAAGATCAGTAGATTACTGCTACGCGCTTCTTGGCGAGCAAACTCAGGTAATTCAGACAGCAGACGAAAATGCTCTTCGGTAGAGTTTTTCATCAAACCTAAGCTACCCTCAATTTTACCTTTAAGTTGGTAATCACCTTGTACTGGCGATAAATCGTATTGACGATAACCCATTAAGGTAAAGTTATCTTTGACTAACCAATCTAAGAATTCAACCGTTTCAGCCACTTCACTGGCATTGTTTTTGTGGTTACGCTTTGGTAATTCTTTACTAACCGCAATCAACTTTTTGCGAATTGGTTGCCAATCTTCTACCGCAGTAGAGACATCACTGAGCACTGACTCAAGTTCTTTTTTGAACGAGTCGATGACTGAGGAATCTGTTTGACGATCAATTTCAATAAAAAACACCGTTTTAGTCGAGCTCGACTCTTGTTCCGCTTTTAAATTAGAAACGGCTGAGATTTTGGCGTTTTTATCGCGTTGAATTTTAAGTGGACTGTGTAGTAGCAAGTGAGAAGCGATGTTTTCACGGCTCATGGCCATGCGCACCGAATCAACTAGAAATGGCATATCTTTAGCGATAATTTCTACGATTGTGTGCGATGACTGCCAGCCATCTTTTGCTACTTCAGGATTGAAAACGCGGACCACCGCATCATCAGAGGTATTTTTTTCTAGCGAGTTCCATAGGCTAAGTGCAGCGCCATATAAGTCACTATCATTGCGATGTGCCAAATCTTCTTTAGACATATTGCTGTACAAGGATTTGGCGAATTTCTCAACGAGTAACACATTATCAGCGTGAACTTTTTTCTGGATCAGCTTACAGACATTATCTAAGATAACCGAGGCTTGCCCTTCATTTCGTGTCATTACATGTTCCTTAAATCTATACCACCTACTTAGATGGAAAATTTGTACAGCAATTTATTGTGTGGAGTCAGGCAAATTCTAACCCTTTTAAAATTAATAAACAGCCCTTTCGATGAAAACATTTTCAGCATTTCAGCTATTTGGTCATCTATTCACAAATTATAGATATAAATGGCCCATACGGGCCATTTAGGAGCAAAATTATTCACATTATTTTTTCTGGTCGGTCCAGAGCAAACTACCAATTGCTGGTAAAAGTAACACTGCACCGAGCATATTCACCAAAAACATGAAGGTTAACAGTATTCCCATGTCAACTTGAAACTTCAGATCAGAGAAAATCCAGGTACTGACACCGATAGCCAAAGTAATACCAGTAAATAATACTGCACTACCGCGCTCAATAAGTGCATTGCGATACGCCACTGGTAATGCAACTCCTTGCTTCAATTGCCCCATCATAGATGACAAAATATAAATCCCGTAATCAACACCAATCCCCACACCCAATGCAATCACAGGCAAGGTTGATACCGTCAAACCTATTTCCAGCTGTACCATCAACGCTTGCGCCAAGATTGACACTATGTACAAAGGAAGCACCACAGCTATGGTCGCCTTAACGCTCTTAAAACTGATTAAGCATAAGATGATCACCGCACCATAAACATAGAGCATCATGGGTAATTGCGCTGCTGAGACTGACTCATTGGTTGCAGCCATTACGCCCACAGGCCCAGATGCCAATTTAAACTGTAGTGTGTCGGTTTGTTCCTCAAGGGCAAATTGCTTCACACTGGCAATGATATGCTCAATGGTTTGTGCCTTATGATCTTCTAAAAAGATTATCACTGGCATCACTGAGCAGTCACCGTTGAGTAAACCTGTGCTGGTTTCTACTCTGGCCGTTGATTGCACTAAACTTGCCGTATTACGTGGTAAGCTTTGCCACTTCAAATTACCTTCGTTATAGCCTGCATTAACTGATTGCGCGACAGAGCTCAATGTTACTGCAGACTGCACCCCAGCAAGGTTTTCTACCTTATATTGAAAACGGCTAATACGCTCCATTACATCGTGCTCAGTACAGGCTGCGGGATACGCTTCAACAATCACTTTCAGAATATCTGATGAAATCGTGTACTTGTCCGATATTAAAAACGTATCTTGGTTATAACGCGCATCTTGATGCAATGACGGCGCACCAGCATGTAAATCACCAATATGCATTTTGCTGGCTTGCCAATACCCCAAAGCAAATAGCACTGCGGTGCTAGCTATAATGATTTTAGCCCATTTAGGATCTGTGGTTTTCACCAGTAAATCACGCATAGCATCGAGCATATTAGGCTTGTTACTATTGCCTGATTGAATATGGACTGTGTTGTCAAAACGCATATAAGATGCCCACACAGGTAATAATACTAAGTTAGTGAAGATAATAACCGCAACACCTAAACTTGCGGTAATAGCCAGCTCACGAATAATACCAATATCAATGGTTAATAAGGTTAAAAAGCCAACCGTATCCGATAACAAAGCAATCCCACCTGGAATTAACAGAGCTCTGAAGCTTGCTTGACAACAGCTGCGAGTATCACTGCCTTGCTCTGCAACCTTTTTACCTATCGCGTTAATCATTTGTACGCCATGGCTTACACCAATCGCAAATACCAAAAACGGTACTAAAATTGACATTGGGTCTAAGCCAAACCCTAAGCTTGATAATAACCCCAACTGCCAGACCACAGCGATAATAGAACAAGTAATAGGTAAGATCGTGAGCTTCAAACTGCCACAAAATAACCACACCATGACAAAAGTAAAGGCAATTGCTATAGCAAAAAATAGCACAACGCCTTTCGCGCCTTCGGCAATATCACCAGCCATTTTCGCAAAACCAATGATATGAATACTGACTTTATCCGTACTTAATGGCGCTCTGATCTCACTTTCTAGCTTTTCTGCAAACGCTAAAGTATCCAGCTTTTCTTGTGTTTGTGGATCAGTTTCCATTAACTGCGCAGTGACCATTGCACATGAGTAATCTGACGCTATCATGCGGCCAACAACTTTGGCTTTCTCAATATTTTCTTTGACCACAGCCAAACCACGTTGGTCAGCTGTAAAATTGGCAGGAATAATTGGTCCTCCCGCAAAACCATCTTCAACAACTTCAACAAAACGTGCGCTTGGGGCAAAAATAGAATTCACTAAAGGACGGTTTACCCCTGGTATAAAATACAGTTGGTCGTGAACGGCTTTTAATTGCGTAAAAAATTCTGGATTGAAAATATCACCGCTATCATCACACACCGAGATCAAGATACTGTTTGCGCCACCAAATTGTTTTTCATGTTTTAAATACACTTTCATGTAATCATGATTAAGTGGAATATTTTTATTAAATGACGCATCCAGTTGGATTTGAGTGGCCTTAAAGCCTAAAAAACACGTTATAACAATAAAGCTCATCACCATCAGTAAGCGATGACGAAAAACAACTTTTTCTAAAAATTCTACGATCGCATGCATTATCTAGCCATCCCCTTCACTTTAATGCCATTTTCTGAAGCCATAATCAATTGCTTGTCGAAAATAACAGCATCCAAAATTGCTTTACCATCCGCTAACTGCTCAACTGTTAATTGGTCATTTATGTAATGAAAAATGACCCCACTGTTGGCAAGCAACAGCCAATGGTTTTCAGCGGCTTTAATGATACTGTTTACGGTGGCTGTTTTATTATTATCTATTTGTTGCCACTGTCCGTCTGGATGACGGCTAAAAATATTGCCGCGTAATCCCGCTACAATTTCCTCGCCACGTTCGTCACTGGCATAAGCAAAAAAAGACCCCATATAAATTTCTTCATCGCGTTGCCAGGTTTTACCGTCATCAGTACTGTGAGCAAGTAAGCCCATTTCACCAACCAACATAAGTTTGTTGCCGGTTGCAACTATGCGATTAAAATGCGGCAGTATTGAGGCTGTTTCAGCTTCATAGGCATCTGGATCAGAGCCTTTTAAGTCATTTAAGTATTCTTGATCTTCTGTAAATAATAATGAATCTAGAAAACGTTTTTGCCAGTTTTCTCCACCATCTGTGGTTTCATAAAACATACCATAAGCGCCAACGGCAAAGCCGTGTTGCTCAGTGGTAAATAAAATATCTAAACAAGGTTTATCTAGTTGTGTGTTTACTTGTTGTAATTGCCAGTTAGCACCACCGTCTGTCGTGTTGATGATAGTTGCATCATGGCCACACGCCCAACCACGCTCACTGCCATTAAACGTAACCGCAGTTAATAATACCTGGGTTGGCACACTTGCTTGTTGCCAGTCTTTTGCATCAACACTTGTAATAACAGTGCCGTGCTTCCCTACAGCGACCAATTGCTTTCCTGTGTACTCAATATCAGTTAACAGCGTTTTATCTGCTTTTATTGCAGTAATAGCCGCAAGTGGTTCAGACGCTATTGATTGAGTTGAAAGGCTTGCAGCAACCGCAAGGCCTGCATAGAGCATGTACTTCATATATTTAAATCGCCTTGAAAGAGTGTGTTTGTCGGTATATAACGAGCAATTGGGGGGACCCAGTACGTGTCAGAGTGACAAACGCGATTTGGAACAAAAAAGCACCTGGTTCATGCCAGGTGCTTGAGTATATTAACGACCTTCGCGGCGCAGTGCGCTTGAGGTAAATTCATTATCGTTAAACGATTGTGAGAAATCGTACATTTTCTCTTGGTTATCTAAACCAATAGCAAGATAACGACGTGAGTTCAAATCATGGTACACATCGAGCGTGCTCCAGTTCGTCAGCGCATCATAATAGTTGATAGTATGTGCCATAGCGACACGGTACATTTGGTCACGGTTATCATAGATATCGGTTACTTGAACTTGCCAGCTATCTTCATCTATATAAAATACGCGTTTTTTATAGATATGACGTGTATCGCCTTTAAGATTAGCTTCTACCACCCAAACACGATGCTTTTCATAACGCACATGCTCGGGATTAACATGCCCAGCCATTAAAATATCATCATACTGTAGCTTGTCGCTATGCAGTTTGTAGCTGTTATATGGAATATAAAGCTCTTGTTTGCCTTTTAACGTCCAAGTGTAACGATTTGGTGAACCATTAAACATGTCAAAATCATCTGTAGTACGTAGACTATCAGCCGCCGTTCCTGGTGCATCATACGCTACATTTGGCGCACGACGAACACGACGTTGCCCTGTATTGTAAGTCCATGCTTGGCGAGGTGTTAAAATTTGATCCATGGTTTCATGGACAAGTAATGCAGTCCCAGCTAAACGTGCTGGCTCTGTTACTTTTTGTTTAAATTTAAACAAAATATTAGATTCTTGCAGCTCTGCTGGCGTTGCCTTTGGATCTGAGTATTTCACTAATAATTGCTCATCAAAACCAACCATATTATATGAACCAGATGCGGTCGGTGCAGCTTGACCACCAAAACGCTCAATAGACAAACCGCGATAACGTAATAAGTGATTCCAGATTGCCTCTAAGCCAGTTTTTGGAATTGGAAACGGAATACCTATAGCGGTATTTTTAATGCCATTTCCTTCTTCGATCAGTTCTGCAGTTGGCGCATATTGCTTTGTTGCATCATAAACAAACTGAGGATTTGAAGCACTACGATGAGTGGTATAGATGTTCATTTTAAACGTGTCAGGGTACGCTTCAAAAAGCGCAACTTGACCAGGGCTTAAATTTGCTTTGTATTTTTCAACATTTGATTTATCAATGGTGAAAAGCACTTTATCACTGGCATACGGATCTGGGTGATGCATTCCCGGCGTATAGCCCGCGGGTGCTTTAGTAATACCGCCAGTCCATGCTGGAATTGATCCATCAGCATTGGCTGCTTTTTCAGCACCTACAGGCGTTAAATCTGCGCCTAACCGTGCCACTTCTTCACTGGTCATTTTAGCAACTACCGCGGTTGTAGAGAATAAACTACATAGCGTCAGTGCAATGAGGGTAGGTTTTTTTATCATGATGATACCCTTAAATTGAATATTTAATATTAAAAGAAACAAAATCGCGATCAGAGAATGTATTCGTTTGACCACCCCCCCAGAATGAGTTGTAACTGAAGTCAAACGACCACGCGTTTTGATAGTTAAAGTTTGCTGTTACACCTAATGATTTACGATCTTCAATAAACAAGAACATAGGATCCGGTGTAATACCATTAACATCGTGAGAAAAAACAAATCGCGGTGAGAAGTTAACACCTTTAAAGAAGTTAAAATAATCACCTTTGGCAATTAAACGGTAACCCCATGCCGATGCTGTTGGAAACGGATTGGTCTCAGGACCATTTGATAACCCTAAGTGAAGCGTCGAATAGTCATCCGTACCAGGACCTGTAATAACACCACTGCGACCAGTACCCGAAACATTTAAACGCAATTCGTCATATTCAGGCATGTCATTAATTCTAACACCGCCAACTTCACCCACAACAGCCCAACTATCAGCACCAAGCGATGGGCCAAATAAGTGTGTTGCTGTAAATTGAAGCTGTGCTGTGTTTCTTAAAATATAACCCGCAGCAACTTGCCCTGGTGCAACAGCACTGGTTACTACGGTTCCATCAGCTTGAGTGGTTTGTGCATTACCTGGCACTTGTGATATACGCTCAAAGTCAGGGCGTAAGCCTGCCACAGCTAACTGTTCAGGCATACCTGCGTACAATAACTCCACGTCATCAATTTGCAATGGTTCATCTTGGCGAAACGCAAATTCACCAGCAAAAGCAGTTTCACCTAATGATGTATTAAAACTAAGCCCATACAATTTGATATCTTCGGGGTATTCTAAAACACCTTGGGTGAAAGCATTTAACTGGGTAATGTTATCTTCTGTGATTTCGCCCGACAAAATAGTCGCGATATCTTGGCCAACAGCAGCTGTAGAGAAATCAGATACCTTACCAGAAATTAAAGGGCGACGACTGTGATAATTAATATGATAAAGCGCAACTTCAGTATCATTTAGTTCAGGTAAAAACATACCTAGGCGTAAGCCATACTGACCACCATCTTTAGGATCAGTTTTACCGGCACCACCCTTGCCTTTCAAGGCAACTTTAGTCGGATAAGCCATATACATCTGGCTCATCATTTGTTTACCTTGATCACTGGTTGGATCAACACCTTGTGATCGGACAATATCATCTAAGCTGTTTAAACTATTTGTTAAGAACTCCAAATCAATATCAGGGTTTGAAGTAAAACCTAATTGGATATTCTGCTGATAACCATTTTCAGAGGCAAAGTCATTGGTTGAAAAATAACTACCTGCTGCCGGTAGGCGTGTTTCATGCCAATCATACTGATAAAACGCTTCAAGATTGATGTTGTCAGTGATCCCTAATGATGCCCATAGCATACCTACAGGAATAAAAGCTTCTTTTAACTCTGCTCCAGGGGCTTTTAATCGGTCTATATCAACTGGGTTAACATTTATACCATGGGAAATAAGGGTACTTTCACCCCAGTTCACCACTTGTTGACCTAAACGCACTGATAACGGATTCTTACCATCGTTTAAATCAAAATCAGCCCAAACAAAGGCGTCAAGTAAGCGGATATCAGCGCACACTTGCTTTTTAGTATCCGGATCATCACATGGATCAACCCCACCGCCTGATACTGGGTTAACGTAAGCACGATCGCCATCCATTAACTCAAAATCATAAAAATACATAAAGCGAGTAAACAAACCGTAGTTATCTTTATTGATAGATAAATCGTGTGTGCCTTTTAATAGTTTCGAAAACGATTCACCACTATCAAAATTTAAATCCCCTGCATCGCCATTATTTGAGTATGCACCGGGTTGTGCCCACACGTCTTGCGCTGTATAGATTGGGTTTAACGATGGATCATAGCCAGTCCAGTTAAAAGCGGGGTTATTACTTTTACCAATCAAAGAAAAGTCGCGGTCTTCTACGCGAATACTTTGACCATAAGAAAAGTTTGAATCAAACGTGACATCAAAGTCACCAACTTCAAAGTTAGCAGCCTGTGTTACACCCGTTGATAGACCTAATGTTG
Organism: Pseudoalteromonas sp. KG3; assembly: GCF_030436385.1. Lineage (NCBI taxonomy): Bacteria > Pseudomonadati > Pseudomonadota > Gammaproteobacteria > Alteromonadales > Pseudoalteromonadaceae > Pseudoalteromonas > Pseudoalteromonas sp. KG3. The sequence goes on along the minus strand of NZ_CP098523.1, from coordinate 411,888 downwards.
CAGCAGCTAGGCCTAAAAATATTTTGTTTTTAACAAAAAGCGATCTTCTTATCATTGTGTGTTCCCCCTGTCGCGGGTAATTTTGTGATCAAGTTATTGTTTTTAGTGTAGTCGTAACGATAGAAGCGAAATAAAGAAATTACAAATAGAACGCGTTCAATCCGTCATAATTTTTCAGTTTAGTTGGCGTTTACGCAATGGTAAGACGTCCTACCAGATAATTTATACACGTAAATTAACAATAGGACAAATTGAATTAACAAAAAAACAATAATATAAGTATTTATTTTAAAAATTATTTTAGGCGACTCGTTCCAAACGTAAGAATTTATGCTCAGGGGTAAGCAAAAGTCGAAACCGCCCTCTCACTCCTAAAGAAGAAATAAAAGGACGTAAATGACTTGCGGCAAAACGTACTTTTTTGCCGCCATCTTCCGTTACTTGTACCGAAGTGTATTTACCTTCGTAATAATCCATACACTGTTTGTAGGTAAGATTAAGTAGAAAATAATATTCAACCATGATTTATTGTAATGCTTTATCCACTTTTTCAAATAAATCATCGCTCAAGTTATCCAGCTCTGCAAGGCGTTGCAACTGAGCTTTCATTGCCGCTGAACGTACTTCATCATAACGACGCCATGACATAAACGGCGTAAGCATACGAGACGCATTTTGTGGATTAATGGCGTTTAACTTAACCAATAAGTCACCTAAAAGTTGATAACCGGAACCGTCTTTTCGGTGGAACTGTGCGGTATTAAAATGGCTAAAACTACCCACTAACGCCCTAACTCGGTTTGGGTTTGAAAAGTCAAAACAAGGGTGTTCATATAATTTTTTGATATTATCGATGGCGTTTTCGCCCCCTTGCATTGCTTGTAATGCAAACCATTTATCCATCACTAACACATCATGACGCCATTGACTGTCAAATTGACTTAATAACTCAATAGCCAATGGACTATCAGCTTTGACAACGGCACTAAGTGCCGCTAAAGCGTTCGTCATATTGTGAGAATTTGCGGCACTGACCAATAATTGATTATTATCCAGTTCATCGACTTTTGCTAAATAGTGTAAACACAGACCCTTTAATGCCCGCACTGCGACAGCATCAGCACTAACAGAGCCATCATCGATTAAACTTTGGTAACAAGCCGTGAATTCGCCCTGCAGTTGCTCAGCAATTTGTAGTTCAAACTGCTGAGTGACAGCCACAATCTCATCCACTGGGATCACTGCAAATTCGGCAGCCAATGTGTCAAAGCTTGGTAATTTTAACAACTCTGAAATAAGTGCTAAATCACCTTCTCTTTCAATTAGTAAACTGCGCAGCGCATTGATAATCTTGTCATCGAGCTGGTTGTTAGCAGGGTTTTCAATCGCAGTTTTAACAGCGCTAATAAATAATTGTTGCTGGGCATCCCATCGCGAAAAATCACTACGCGCAAAACGTATTATATGTAATAAATCAGCCTCTGTGGTTTGTTGTTTGACAATGCATGGCGCTGAGAAATCTTCTAACAATACGGCAACGGGTCTTTCTGTTAAGCCATCAAAACTAAAACGTTGCTGTTTGTTGGTCACATTAAGCACATGGTCAACACGGTTGCCTGCAAAACTCAATGGCACAGAGCGTCCTTGCGCATCAAGCAGCTCAATAGCAAATGGGATGTGTAAAGGCACATTATCAGGTTGATTGACTGGTGCATGCTGCTCTATGTTGAGTGAAAAAACGCCCTGCTGAGCATCATAATTTTGCTCAACAATTAAACGTGGTGTCCCAGCTTGGCTGTACCAGCGTTTAAATTGCGTTAAATCAATACCAGAGGCATCATTCATAGCTGCAACAAAATCATCACAGGTAACTGCTTGGCCATCATGACGCTGAAAATAAAGAGCCATACCCTGTTGAAATTTTTCTTCGCCCAATAGCGTATGCATCATACGAATGACTTCTGCGCCTTTGTCGTACACAGTGACTGTATAGAAGTTATTCATCTCTATCACTTGCTCAGGACGAATTGGGTGCGCCATAGGGCCTGCATCTTCACTAAATTGATGGGTACGCATCACTTTGACCGCATCAATACGATTCAATGCTCGCGAGCCTAAATCACTGCTGAACTCTTGATCGCGAAAAACCGTTAAGCCTTCTTTTAACGACAGTTGAAACCAATCACGACAGGTCACTCGGTTTCCTGTCCAGTTATGAAAATATTCATGGCCAACGATTGACTCTATAGTGTGATAATCTTTATCTGTTGCGGTCTCTTGATTCGCTAAAACGCATTTAGAATTAAAGATATTTAGCCCTTTATTTTCCATCGCGCCCATATTGAAAAAATCCACAGCAACTATCATGTAAATATCTAAATCATACTCAAGATCAAAACGCTGCTCATCCCACTGCATTGATTTTTTAAGTGATGCCATGGCGTGAGGGGTTTTCGGTAAATTCCCTTTATCAACAAATAAGGCTAATTCAATATTGCGACCACTTTTTGTTACAAAGCTATCTTCAAGTACATCAAAATCCCCTGCAACTAAAGCAAATAAATAACTTGGCTTTTTAAATGGGTCTTGCCATTTAGCAAAATGACGCCCATTGTCTAATTTACCTTGCGCTAATTTATTACCATTTGATAATAAATGAGTAAATTGCTCGTCAGCAATAATAGTCACATCAAAACTGGCAAGTACGTCTGGGCGGTCAAGGTAATAAGTTATTTTTCTAAAACCTTGTGCCTCGCATTGTGTACAATATGCACCGCCAGATAAATATAATCCCTCAAGTGAAGTATTTGTTTTTGGCGCAATTTCATTCACGATAGTGACTTGGCAGTGAGCTGGTAAATTATGGATGATCAGCTGCTCATCAGCTAACGTATAATCGCTATAAACTGAGCCATCAACAGCAATTGAAATTAACGTTAAATCAATCCCATCAAGCGCTAAATCAGTCGCATCTGCAACTGCTTTTTTAACGGTCATGACACTGGTGACCCGAGTATTTAACGGCGCAAGATCAAAAGTTAAATCAACATGGTCAATAAAATACGGCGGTGCCTGGTAGTCTTTAAGATATTGTGCTTGAGGTTTTTTTGATGCAGTCATGGAAAACTCCAAAAATGGCTCCCCGACAGCGGGGAGCAACTAATTTATGCCTGTTGTTTAGGCTTAATACGTAAGATTTTAATGCCGAGGTAAGCATACACAACAGCTAACAATGGATTGATAAGGTTAAAAAATGCATACAGCGCATAATCAAAAGGATTGATCAGCAACACACTTTGCATGTACGCACCACAGGTGTTCCATGGGATCAGCGGACTGGTGATCGTGCCACCATCTTCTAATGTTCTTGATAAGTTTACTGGCTTTAAACCGCGTTTTTCATATTCTTCTTTAAACATCCGACCTGGCACCACGATAGCGATATACTGATCAGCTGCAATCACGTTGGTGCCAATACAGGTCGCGATCGTTGCGGTGATCAATGAGCCTGTGCTTTTTGCAATTTTAAGGATACTTTTTACAAAAATATCAAGCAAGCCGGTTTTTTCCATAATGGCGCCAAACATCAAGGCAGTCATGATCAACCAAGTGGTTGTAAGCATACCTGACATGCCACCGCCACTGAGTAATGAATTCATTTTTTCATCACCTGTTGCGATAGTAAAACCATCAAAAAAAGTCGTCCAAACTAACTTAAAGTAACCAACAATTTCACCTTTAGAGCCATCTATTTGCGATGCAATTAAGTCTGACTGAAATAGCATAGCCCAAACCGCACCAATTACAGCACCTATTGAAATTGCAGGGAATGCAGGCATTTTTTTAATCGCTAACACGAGTAAAACCAGTAACGGCACCAGCATTTCAAAACCAATATTAAAATTTTGCTGTAAAATGGCTGTGATCTCATCAATACGCCCTGCTTCACTGGATGCTGTGGCATTAAAGCCCATAAATACAAAGATGATCAAAGCAATGACAAAGCTTGGTACGGTAGTCCATAACATATGATGAATATGTTCAAATAGATCTGCGCCCACAACCGCTGGGGCTAAGTTTGTTGTTTCAGACAATGGGCTGAGCTTATCACCAAAGTAAGCGCCGGATATAACAGCTCCTGCAGTCACTGTTTGCTCTAAACCAAGTCCTGTGGCAACCCCTAGTAACGCAACACCGATGGTTGCTGCTGTGGTCCAAGAACTACCAATACTCATTGCCACGATGCCACAAATTAAGCAACTTGCGGCATAAAACCAACTAGGGTTGATGACTTGCAAGCCATAATAAATCAGCGTTGGCACTGTGCCTGAAAACAGCCAAGTACCGATTAGCGCACCAACCATTAACAAAATTAATATCGCGCCCAATGATAAAGTGATCCCTTCAATCATTGCTTGCTCTAATTTTTTCCAAGTGTAGCCATTTTTCAGGCCAATCAATGCGGCTGTAAAGGTTGCAAACAGTAAAGCTATTTGGTTTGGTCCAGATGATGAGCTATCACCAAATAGGTAAACCGCAGCACCAAGTAAACAGATCAGCACAGTGATAGGGATCAAGGCATCAAAAAAGCTGGCCTGTGGGATAGGTTTTTCTTCTAGTGACTTCAAAATAGAGGCTCCTACACGTATTTATATACGCGTTTAATTATTATTTTTAGCACGAACGCAACTTATTTATCTGCGTTTAATCGGTGATTATAGCAATACCAATAGTTTTAGGCAGTAAAAAAGGCGCAAAAGCGCCTTTTAAATTAACCGGGAAAATCGCCCTATTTCTTAGCTACACGACCAAATTTAATATAGTCTTGCGTAATTAATGCGGCTTCTTCTAAAAATGGGTCTAAATCGTCTAAAACGTCAGGAACGTCATCCAAGTTCTCAACCGGCTTTTCACCTAAACGAACCAGTCTTTCGTTAGTACGTGCTAAAGCACGCGCTTCACCTTCGTCTTTTTCTTTAATACGCTGGGCTTCAACTAATGAAATCGTTTTACGATCTTTCTCTTCTTTATAGCGTTTAATATCTTCAAATACATAGTTGAACTCTGGCTCAGACTTAATACGTTCATCATGGGCTTTGCTTAAGTAAGCTATTGCTGCATGTAAGTCATCAACTGAATTATATTTTGCACGAATAATGCTATCCCATGGTAAGGCATTATCTTCTTGGCTTTCTCCCCACTCTGCTGGGTCAATTGCTGATGGGAATGAAATGTCTGGGATCACGCCTTTATGCTGGGTACTACCACCATTAATACGATAGAACTTTGCAATGGTGTATTGCACACTGCCAAGTGGATTATCGTATAAATCGTAAGCGCGGCCTAAACCTTTATGCTGTTGCACTGTGCCTTTACCAAATGTTTGCTCACCGATAACAACCGCACGACCATAATCTTGCATGGCGGCTGCAAAAATCTCAGACGCAGACGCACTATAACGATCAACTAATACTGTTAATGGGCCATCGTAAAAAGTGACACCATCACGGTCTTTTTGCTCTTCAATGCGGTTATTCAAAGTGTGTATTTGTACAACTGGGCCTTGATCAAAAAACAAGCCTGATAATTGTGTTGCTTCATATAACGAGCCACCGCCATTTTGGCGTAAATCGATAATGATGCCATCTACCTTCGCTTCTTTTAACTTAGCAAGTTCAACTTTCACATCTTTAGAAAGGTTATTATAAAAACCTGGGATTTCAATGACCCCAATCTTACTGGTTAAATCAGAATATTGTGCTTCAAACACTTCCGATTTTGCAGCACGGTCTTCTAAACGAATCTTATCGCGAATAATTTCAACAACTTTTGGAGCACCATGGTCGTCAACACCTTTCAAGTATTGTAAACGTACTTTAGTGCCTTTCGGGCCTTTAATTAAATCGACAACGTCATCTAGACGCCAGCCAATTACGTCAACAAATTCTTCTTTATCTTGCGCCACACCAATAATGCGGTCATCCGCTTTAATTTGCTCAGACTTATCAGCAGGGCCACCGGGAACCAAACTGCGAATAACAGTATAGTCTTCATCATAGCTAAGTACGGCACCAATACCTTCTAATTCAAGATCCATGTCCATCTTAAACTGTTCAGCACGCCGTGGTGATAAGTATGAAGTATGCGCTTCAATGCTACGCGCAAATGAGTTCATTACTATTTGAAATGCATCTTCACTGTTAGTTTGCACTAGACGGCGTTGCGCATTGTGGTAACGCTTGGTCAGTACCTTTTTAATACCGGCCCAATCTTTGCCGGTCATTTTTAAACGTAGTGCGTCATATTTAACACGCTCACGCCAAAGCTCATCAAGCTCGACTTGCGTTTTTGCCCAATCAGCATCTTCACGATCAAAGTAATATTCATCAGCCTCATCAAACGTCATTTCTTTTTCAAGTAAACTTAATGAATACTCATAACGTTCAAAACGGCGTTTCATACTTAGGTTGAAAATATCAAAGGTAAAATCAAGTTTGCCTGTGGTCAGCGCATTATCAAATTGGTTGCGGTATTGCTCAAATGAAGCAATATCCGCAGCCAAAAAGACGCTTTTATTAAAATCAAGGGATTCGATATAACGGTCGTACACTTTACTTGAAAGTGCGTCATCAAAACGAATTGGTTTGTAATGTGCACGAGTAAATAAGTTCGTCACCCGCTTGCTAGCCGTACTATGCTGACTTTCTTGTGTAAGGACTGGCAAGTCTTTTGCCGTAACAACATCAGCGACATCAGCAACATCTGATGCAAATAATAAACCCGAATACAGGGCCGCAACTAACGGAATGAGCTTAAACTTCTGACTCATACACAACTCCTTAATTTATATACAGCTTTTAGATAATGTACAGGCTGTCTGCTTTCGTTTTAACTTGCATGCCCGTTACCAACTCAACGTGAACATCATCTTTATTCACTTCAGTGATTACGGCATTAACAAGGGCTTGGCCAAGTTTAACTTTAACTTTGTTATTAACCTTGACCTCACTTGCTGGTAAAGGTTCAATTTTTCCTGAACGTTTAGCCGGTGCAGCTTTCGCTGGTGCAGTGTTAACCTTAGCGTTTTTATCAGCTGGTTTGCTGAATTGGCCAGGTTTCTTTTTGTAAGATTTTGTGTCTGAATCATTACGTGGGCGCTGCGCTTTTTTACGCTTAGCCATTTTTGCACGACTTTCTTCAAGGGCTTTTTGAGCATGATCAATATGTTCTTGCTCAACTTTAGCACCGTGATTACCGTCTAAATCAATACGAAACTCAGACTTAGTCACCGCTTCTAAATAACGCCAATTAGACGTGTATTTTCTAAGCGCTTGGCGAACCTGCGTTTTACTAACTTTTTCAGACCCTTCAATTCGCTCAGCGATATCTTTAAAGATACCGACTTTCAGCGGCTTGATGCCGTCTTTTTGTTTAAAACATTGCGGGAATTCTTGATATAAAAATTCCAACACTTCATTAATATCTTTTAGCTTGTTTGTGGTTTCCATTTTAGAACCTATGTTTCACATCTTTTCATCAAGGGACGAATCGACGTAGTGTGTTACCCAGTCGACCAGCTCTTCAAAGTCGGCTTCAATTACAGCCATATCACCTCGAAGGTGTTCCCAAATACCATTAATTATTTCATCAATTAATTCACATTCCGTGTCATCAGGAAGGCGATCCCAAGCAATATGAATTAAATCATTGAGCGTTTCCGCTACATGTTCTTCATCCCCTTCCCAATCACCCACATCGGTGATGGCAAACAGATAATCCTGTACATTTACTAAGTCTTTCATGCAATTGTTGCCTCAAAACACGCTACGAGTGCTTCTAAACCTAGCTTATCATCCGCATCAAACCGAGCAATACTTGGACTGTCTATATCTAATACAGCAAATACTTCACCATTTTTATGGACAGGTATTACTATCTCAGAGTTAGACGCTGCATCACAGGCAATATGTCCTGCAAATGCATGTACATCTTCAACAAGTTGAGTTTGTGCAGTTGCAGCAGCAGTCCCACAGACCCCTTTTCCTAGTGGAATACGGATACATGCAGGGTTGCCTTGAAACGGACCAAGCACTAATTCAGTCGGTGAGTCTATTAAATAAAACCCAGCCCAATTGACATCATCTAGTGACGTAAATAACAGTGCACTGATATTCGCCATATTGGCAATAATATTAGGCTCACCAGTAATTAGCGATTCAGTTTGTTTAACTAATGACTGGTAAAATTCTTGCTTTTGCATACCAAACTACTTCTTATCAAACATACAGTAGCTAAAGGTACTCTTTGTCGCCAATAATTGAAACCTTTTCAAAGCAAAAAAAAACAATTTGCCCTAAATTTCAGCAAGCTTGGTTAATAATTCTGCTATTGAGGAGATTGTTGTTTTACAGCACCTTGTCTTAGACCATATAAAAATAACCCAGCTGCAAGGGCTGACATTGCAGTGTTAATTAAAAATACCATACCGCCTGTGGCGCTAAGTAAATAACTAAATATTGCCCCGCCGAGTAAACCCAATGTCAGTACACCTGAGTAATTTACTTTTGCGTACTTGTACATTAATAAGTAACCCGGGACGACAAAGGCAGCCATCGTCAAGCCAACAATATGGGCGTTGGCTATCGCACTCATTAATAAATTGAAGAAAGTCGTTATTGGTTCGCCACTTAGCGTAAGTGCATAATAAATACCAAGCACAGTGCCAATGATCACAGGTGACAACAAAGATAAACCCACACTTTTCGCAAGCCGATGTTTCATAATACGTCCTTAAAATCAGGCTAAGAGTAAATACTAAGGATGCATGATGTTTAACAACATCGAAATAGAGACTATGGTCGTAATTTACAAACTATGCATTTTAGATACAAAAAAGCCCGCTTAATAAGCGGGCTTTTATAGATGGTGGAGAGATAGGGATTTGAACCCTAGAGGGGCTACAAACCCCTGCCGGTTTTCAAGACCGGTGCATTCGGCCACTCTGCCATCTCTCCGAAATTTTGTAAGTCACGAGTAAGAGTGCACTCATAACTGTTGTAATTAAGTGGTGGAGAGATAGGGATTTGAACCCTAGAGGGGCTATAAACCCCTGCCGGTTTTCAAGACCGGTGCATTCGACCACTCTGCCATCTCTCCGCACGGCCTGCATAATAGAGAAGGCAGTGGTCTTTGTGAAGCTTTTTTTTCAAAAAAATGCTTAAGTGCTTAAAAAACAATTAATTTGTTCACTCTTAATGCAGGTTAGTATGAAAACCATACAAAATTGAACTTTTCTTTTTAATTATTGGTCTATTGAACTACAAAGGTTTGCCCAAATATAGAAGTCTTGGTAATCTAACTTCAGTTTAATTATCGGAACTTACAATAGGTTTCTAAAGGAGCTCTAAAATGGCATTTAATCAATCGTACAATACCGCTAGACCGGTTATGTCGACCATTGAAACAAACAAGGTATTAAAAAATACCTATTTCTTATTGGCTATGACATTAGCATTTAGTGCTGTGACGGCTGGTATTTCAATGGCATTACAACTTCCTTATTTTATGGGGTTAGTTTTCACACTTATTTCTTTCGGCCTATTATTTGTGGTAAATAAGAAAGCTGACAGTGCATCAGGTGTTGCATGGGTATTCGCTTTCACCGGCTTAATGGGCGCAGGCCTCGGTCCACTATTAAACCATTATGCAGCTATGCCGAATGGCCCGATGCTTATTATGCAAGCGTTAGGTTCTACTGCACTAATATTTTTAGGCTTATCTGCTTACGCTCTTAATACTAAAAAAGACTTCTCATTTATGGGTGGTTTTTTAACCGTAGGTCTTATCGTAGTGATCATCGCCAGTATCGTGAATATCTTCATTGGCAGTTCACTCATGTTTATGGTGCTTAACGCTGCGGTTGTTTTAATTATGTCTGGTCTTATCTTATTTGATACTAGCCGCATCATTAATGGTGGTGAAACTAACTACATTCGTGCAACTGTTTCTCTATATTTAAGCGTTTATAACTTATTTACTTCATTACTTGCCCTACTTGGCGCAAATAATGACTAATTAAATAGTTCTGTTAAAATAGCCCCTCTTTAGGGGCTTTTTTATTGGAAAAATTTTGGCACGATTTGTACTTTCACTGCACAGCGCACCATCCGATCATGACGCCACACAGCGGTTAATTAAATTTGCTGATGCTTGTTTAAGCTCAGGTCATCAAATTGATGCAATATTCTTGTATCAACACGGTGTATTTCATGCCAGTAAGCAACTAAATCTGGCATCCGATGAATTACCTATCAATTCACTTTGGCAGCAATTATATGATCAAGGGGTTAGCTTAATGTTATGTGTTACTGCCGCCGAGAAACGCGGTTTAGACATAAATAATACTGGTGTATTCTCTGTTGCAGGTCTAGCTGAATTTGCCATGCTCGCAAGTGATGCCGACAAATGGGTGCAATTCAAATGATTAATGTACTTGTTTTAAGTCAACATAGTCCTTTTGATGATTTATATATTCGTGACGCGCTGGATATGACCTTAATTTTTGCGGCAGTAGAGCAAAATATCAGCTGGTTATTCACAGGCCCTGCTGTGCTTGCCTTAAAAAAACAGCAACAGCCTGAACATATTGGCTTAAAAAACTATTTTAAAAGCATAAAAACATTGGAAATTTATGATGTTGAAAACATCTATGTCTGTGAAAAATCATTGCTTGAATATGGCCTTGATAAAAATAACCTGCTAGTACCAGTAAAAGCGCTAAATTATCAGCAACAACATCACCTTATTAGCCAACAACAACAAATAGTGACCCTATGAGTACTTTGCATATATTCTCTAAGCCACTTAGCTATTACAATACTGATCAACTGGTTAATCTTATTCAACCAAGTGATCAAGTGCTATTACTAAGCGACGCCTGCTTTGCAACGACGCAATTTAGGCAACTTGCAAGGCAACTATTAATTCTTGCCGATGACGCAAAAGTGCGCGATATAGCTATAAATAAACCAGATCTTGCGCTTAGTTATGATGACTTCGTCGCGCTGACTTTATCGACTTCTCACTCAATCACGTGGTAACCCATGCTTGAACTTAACAATCAGCTTATTGACACCGATAAACAAGGCTATCTACTCGATCATACCTTATGGTGTGAAGAATTAGCACCTATTATAGCCGCACAAGAAAACATTGAATTAACCTCTCAACACTGGGAAGTGATCCATTTTGTACGTAGTTTCTATTTAGAATACAACACCAGCCCAGCAATAAGAATGTTAGTAAAAGCAATGGCAAAAGCTTTAGGCGAAGATAAAGGCAACAGTATCTACCTTTATAAACTGTTTCCAAAAGGTCCTGCTAAGCAAGCAACTAAAATAGCCGGTTTACCAAAACCGGCACGGTGCATTTAACAATGACAACGGCTAAACCAAGTAATACAGCAAAACGTCGAAATAGCGGCCGTAGTTATAATCGCGGTGCAATTACAACCAAAAAAGTGAATAACGCAATAAAGCGCGAGATCAAACCAGCCATTGCCGCAAGTGAGCGCAAAATTGTCTTATTTAATAAACCCTTTGATGTGCTGTGTCAGTTTACTGATGAAGCAAACAGACAAACCTTAGCTGACTTTATTGCCATTAAAGATGTGTATGCTGCAGGACGATTAGATAGAGACAGTGAGGGCCTGCTATTGCTCACTAATTGTGGTAAGTTACAAAACACTTTAACAGCGCCAAACAAAAAAACCAGTAAAACTTACTGGGCACAAGTTGAAGGTGAACCAACTGATGCAGCAATTAAACAACTGTGCCAAGGCGTCGAGCTCAAAGATGGACTCACATTACCCGCCATTGTTAAACGTATAGATGAGCCAACTTTATGGCCACGTAATCCTCCCGTTAGAGAGCGAAAAAACATTCCAACTAGTTGGCTCAGTATTACTCTTACCGAAGGGCGTAATCGCCAAGTAAGAAGGATGACAGCACATATTGGCCACCCTACTTTACGTTTAATTCGTTATCGTATTGGTGACTACACGTTAAAAGGAATTGATAATGGCCATTTTAAAGTAATCACTGATGGACAATAAAGTCAGCTAAGCTTGAGCGCTGCAATTTTAAATGCGCCTAGCAGCGCTAGCTGATTTTGCTATCAATCTTCACTAACAACAATACAATTACGGCCTTGTCCTTTTGCTTGATACAAGGCTTTATCCGCCGCATCAACAAAATAGGTATAATCGCCAGTTTGGGGATTATGCAAAGTTTTAATGCCCATGCTTAGTGTTATATAACCAATATCAGTATATTCATGCTTAATAACTAACTGATTAATGGCTTGCTGGATTTGTAATGCACTATGTAAAGCCTTTTTCGGATCAGCCTCTGGCAGTAGCACCACAAATTCCTCACCGCCAAAACGTGCAACAAAGTCCTTTTCGTGATTCATCGTAGCCGCAATACATTGTGCAATTTGATACAAACATTCATCGCCTTTAATATGGCCGTAGTTGTCGTTGTATTGTTTAAAATAATCGATGTCGATTAAGATCATTGATAACGGTTTTATTTTTTTATGCATTAATTCAAGTTCATTGACCAACTTGTCATCAAAGCAACGGCGATTAGCAATTTGAGTTAATGAGTCTACAAAAGCCATGTCGCGAAGTGTATCTTCAACAGCTAAATGCTGTGTTACATCCTTAAAAATAGCTAAAAATTCGTGTTTAAAATATCTTCCCGAAATTTCCATCATTATATGAGAGCCATCTTTACAAGTAACACAATAAACTTGTGGTTGAATATCAGTATCATTTTCTAACGCAAAGCTAAGAGCTTGTTGCCAGGTTTGTCGCACCCACATCAGATAGTGTGGATCAGGGTAAGCATTAAGCCACCAATCATTGAGTGTTGGAATATCGTCAATAGTGTAGCCAAACACATCAACAAAACGTTGGTTTATGCGGATTATATTCTCGGTGTGCATACATACATTGCATAAAGGTATTGGCACTTGCATAAATAAATTAACGTATTCACTCAAATCATGCTGACGGGTTAATGGTTTATTATATTGCGTTAAATGTTCAATATTATGGTGCACCGAAACAAAATTATGCTGGTTCGGTGTTGTATGCATCGATAGCGCGAAGTACCATTCTTGCCACCAGTTTGCTAGCTGTGAAACAAGAAAAGACTCAGACTCATTTGTCGTTTTCAAATTCACAGCAACACTTTTGAGCAGACTATCTAAGCTACTGTATTCAATTACACCCAATTGTTGATAATTTGAAAGGGTATTTTCAAACACCCGATACGCATCAACTCTTAAAGTACTGCACGTATCATCAACCATCGTTACTAATTGTGATTTAGAGTAGCCGGCATATTGTGCAACGAAGTTAATTATTGATTGTTGATAGAAAATATTGTCCATTAATTACGTGCGCGTAAAAACCGTGCACTTAAAAGTACACCAGAATAATTTAAAGGAATGTAAGCAAATGAAAGTATTCGGCGTGAAAAGATTAGTAAAGAGCAGTTGATTAATGTAAACGAGATAAAAGTAAGGTAGCAATGCTAAAACTATTTTTATAATTGCAGTTAAAAAATCACAACTTTAAAATACCCTTAATAGCTTTATCAGGTCCAGTTATTTATGTGAATTCTAGCACTAAAATTTAGCCGATGATTATTTTCTTAAATAACTCAAGTATGTTACTGCGCTGCCGTTATACATAATTGTATGTATAAATTATCGACTTGAAAATACGGTGTTAACTGCATTATCGCGTCCATGGGATCAGGTGCTATATGGATATGACCAATGAAGAACTAAATTTTATAGCAGATCTTTTTCAAGTGACGGCTCCTTCAAAATTGCAGGACAATCATACGCTGACATTACAAAGCGCTGTCCCTGCCAATATTGCTGAATTACTAAACAATACAAAATTAACACTACTGGCTGAAGTTGGCGATTATCAATTATGGTTTCCACTTGCAATAATAATTGATAAAACAGGCATTTTGACCCCAGTGCTAAGCGCCCCTGAAGTTATTGATACACGAGGAATAAAACGCTGTTGGCGTGGCGATAATCTCAATATTCAGAGCCAAGGCTTTGAAGTAGAATCAATCTCAAGTACTGGGCTTTTTCTAAAATCAACGACTCAAAAAGCTCCTTTAGCAGTTGATCAACAAATAAAATTAACTCTGCCAAATAAGAGAAATATTACTATCGACATCGAGCCGGTGCGTTTTAGTAAGCGAGGCATGGCCGCCAAGAACACTCAAATTCATCAAGGGAAAGAACATCTCAGGGCCTATTTATTCGAAGCCCATAAGCGCCAACATGCCAATTTATATGAGTCCAGATAACCGCTATATAAAGCTTAATATTGATAATTCACCGTTGTGTGTTAGTCGCAGCTAGTTGCAGTGAGGTTAGCACAGCGATAAGCTAAACCTTTATTGTAATAAATGAAGGTTCTATGAGCGAAAATAACTATCCAATAGGTACTCAAGGCACGCCTTGGAATGATAAAGATAAACAGTGCTGGTTTAACCAACAAACGATTAAACGCAGTTATCAATCACAAGTTGTCACTTTAATCAACGAACTGGATAATGATTTCGCGGTTGAGCAATATGGTGCGCTCAGTTTTGATCCTACTCGCTATCCTCTTTTTATTATTAAATCAAAACAGTGGGCATCGAATAAACCGAGCATCTTGATCACCGGTGGCGTGCATGGCTATGAGACAAGCGGTGTTCATGGCGCATTACATTTTATGAAAACGCTAGGTATGAAATATACAAAAGCGTTTAACTTACTGGTTGCCCCTTGTATTAGCCCATGGGGATATGAAACCATTAATCGTTGGAATCCAGCCGCCATAGATCCAAACCGTTCGTTTTATTCACCAAGCCCAGCACCGGAGTCAGCAGCACTAATAAATTATATTAAGGCACAAAATATACCCTTATTAGCGCATATTGATCTGCATGAAACAACTGACACTGACAACAGTGAGTTTCGCCCTGCACTTGCGGCTCGTGACGGCAAAGTGAACACTAATTGGAATATTCCTGATGGGTTTTATCTTGTCGCTGATCGCAATAAACCTGAACCACAATTCCAAAAGGCGATTATTGACTCTGTCACTAAAGTAACTCAAATCGCGCCCAGTGATGAAAACAATCAACTCATTGGTGTGCCACTAGAGCAACATGGTGTGATCAATTACGCAGCACGAGAACTCGGTTTATGTATGGGCTTTACAGATGCACAGTATGTCACGACGACTGAGGTGTACCCAGATAGTCCAACGGCAACTGATGAAGAATGTATTTTAGCGCAAGTTGCAGCCATTACAGGCGCCTTAGATCATTTACTAGCCTAGTCACTGATAATTAATCAACTGTGGGTCTGCATTAACTACCATCAGCCCACAACAGCATATTCAAGTTAAAATTTACCTGTACAAAAAAATAATCAATGCAAACTTATGAAATACTGCTAAAAAACTAGACTTTACGCTTTAATTGTATAAAATTCGCGCTCTTAAATTTTCTTACAAGGAAGCACGTTGAAATTTAGCAATAAACATGGCCAAGTTAGTTTACACCGCGAGCAAAATATTATCATCGCTGATTTCTGCGGCAATCTTAATGCAAGCTTAGTGACCGCATTTAGCAATGGCTTATTTGAACAAGTTAGTCAGCTTGCCAATAAACCATGGGGATATATTAGTAATTCTCAAAATCTGTTGGCTGCAACTCCCCAAGCAGAGCAACAACTTACACTGTTAGCCTCTGCCATGGTTCGTAATGGATGCATTGCCAGCGCTTATATTTTTGATTCAGCTATCGTAATCAATCAAATGCAACGCATTATTCACAATGCAGCTCTGAGCGTGGATATTCGCCATCGTCTGTTTAAATGTTTAGCACAAGCTAAAACCTTTGTTAACCAAACAATGGCCGGTAAAGCAGCTCAATTGCACTTTGCGTAACTTAGTCGCGATAAAAAACACTGCTTATTGATGCCTTAATACTGTGGTCTTCTTCGGCTGTGATCACAAAATCAAGTGCATTGAGCTTATTTGGTAAATCATAGCCATCGGCAACAACAGTGACCGGGATGCGCTTCATTTGACCAGCTTCGACAGCTGTAAGTTGAGGGCTCTGTAACTTAGCCACATCAAGGCCGCTGATCGCGACTCGATAATGTACTAATTGTTGAGTTTTGTTGATAATCGTCAAAGTATAAGGGTTCTCTACTAATCCTTCAAAATTTACCCGATATAACGCGTTACGGTCACGCAACACTGATACCTCAATTGGTGTTCTTTGTAATAACCAGGTCAACATTGAAACCATTAAAAGTTTTGCTCTTGTAACTGATCACTAAGCAAATTTACTTGCGCTAACGCATCTCGCAGGGCTTGCTCTGTTTGCTGCTGTTTAGATACATCGCGGAATATCGCGACAGCGCCAATTAACTGTTGATCTTTATATACTGGGGTTGAAGTATACTCCACAGCAAAATGGCTGCCATCTTTACGCCAAAACACTTCCCCTTTAACTTGGCGATGTTTGCCATCAAACATAGTGCAATATATTTGGCATTCGTCAGCCGGGTATGGTCGACCATCTGCGTGACTGTGATGATGGTACTGATGAATTTTTTTACCTAATAGCTCATCTGCTCGCCAACCAGTCATCCGCTCTGCTGCTGGGTTTACAAATACTGCATTACCACTTAAATCAAAACCATAAATACCTTCCCCCACTGCATTAAGCAATAAGCTTGGATCGTCTAAAAACTGTTTTATCATTACACTAGACCAAATTCGCGAAATATCACGATCATTATGCCTTGATATTGAGCCGCTGTGAAACGCTGAATTTACTACCTTGGGCTAGCATTGGTTGTATACATCTTTACTTACAATATAAGTGGTTACATAAATAGCTTTTAACTATTAAGATAAGAAAAAACAATGTAGGGAACACATGTCTTTAATCATTAATAATCTTGTGAAACGCCACCAAAACGTTGTGGCCGTGAATAAACTCTCTTTTGAGGTGCAAGCGGGAGAAATTTTTGCTCTGCTTGGCCCCAATGGTGCGGGTAAATCATCGTTAGTCAAAATGCTTGTTGGCTTTTCCAGCCCAAACAGCGGCTCCATTGAACTGACTGATGATGGACACACTTATACGTCAATCCCAGCTCACTTACTTGGATATTTACCAGAGGATCGTGGCCTCTACCCAGAAAAAACACTAAAACAAAATCTACAATTTTTTGCTGCATTACACGGCGTAAAAGATAGCGAATTTACGCAGCGATGTGCCTATTGGTTAGGCAAGTTTAATTTAACTGAGCGCTTAAACGATCCTCTAAAATCACTCTCAAAAGGGAATCAGCAAAAAATCCAATTGATCACGGCTATTTTACATAAGCCTAAATGGGTGATTTTGGATGAGCCTTTTTCTGGTCTAGATCCAATTAACCAAGAATTAGTTGTTGAGTTTTTAGCCCAATTAAGAAAACAAGGAATGACCGTTATTTTAAGCGCCCACCAAATGGCCATGGTAGAAAAACTCGCTGATCGGGTATTGCTGTTAAACCAAGGTGAAAGTGTATTATATGGCAAACTTAGTGATGTCCTGAAAAACGCACAAAATAACGTTATTCACATCACTTTTAAAAATGCCATTACACCGCAGTCCATTAGTAAGTTGAGTGAAACGTATTGTATAGAGCACATGCACGCTCATCAATTAGCCATCACTGTGACAGAGCAGCAACCCCTGAATCAATTGCTCTCTCAGTTACTAACTATTGGCGAAGTGTGTGAGTTTAAAAATCAAGCTCAATCACTGCATGCAATTTATTTACACGCGGTTGCCGAGCATAACGCGCAACGAGTGCAAGGGACAACACTATGAGTAAATCAGCATTAACTCAACAACAGTTATGGACTGTTGCTAAATGGGAATTCTTACACTTTTTCAAACTTAAACAAGAGATCATTTCAAAGTTGATCATGCTCGCCATTGCTGGGGTTATTTATCTGTTTGCCACTGCGAGCAATCAGTTAGAAGACAGCTATCATTTAGCAAGTAATCAGCCGTTTAGCATAAAAACAGAGCCGACAGCAACGCAATTTAAATTTACCAAACACGATGACTTGACCGCCATCATTGCAAATTTAGCTGAAGATACTGAGTATGACGGCGTGCTTGAATTTGACCAAGCAACACATACTTATACCTTAATAACCGCGGTGAAATCTGCATGGCAAACGTCATTGCAATCGCTCCTCACAGCACAATTGCAACAAACTCAATTTGATAGTTTAGGCTTAAGCGAGCAACAGCTGCTAGGGTTAACTAAAAATATTGCAATTGAGCATAAAGTACTTGATGAGCTTTTGAAAAATCAAGCTGATCGCAGTCAGACATACACCGCATTTGGGGTATTGATATTACTCTTTGTTGCAATGTTTGGCGTATTTGGTCAGCTGTTTGTAAGTATAACTGGCGAAAAACAAAACCGTGTCACCGAGCAATTGCTGGCGACTATGACGGCGCAAACATGGATCGATGGTAAGTTACTGGGGCAAATATTGCTTGCAGTCAAAACCATGCTTAGCACGCTATTGTCGATTGTATTATCTATGCTGTTTTTTACTGTGGTGATTAAACAACAAGCGCTTGATTTACATTTTGTGAATTGGGCATTACTGCCTTGGTTTTTTGCCTTTGCGATTGCTGGACTTAGCATCTGCGCCGCATTTATGGCCGCTGTTGCAGCTGGAATTGATGACCCTAACCACAGCAGTAAAAGCGCTTTAATGATGCTTCCGCTAGCTCCGATTGCTATTGCTTTTTTTGTTATAGAATCACCAAATAGTATTTTAACTATTGCACTTAGCTACTTGCCTATTACTGCATTTGCCGTAATGCCGGTACGCATGTCGGTAGTTGAACTTTCATTTTGGCAACCGCTGCTATCACTATTATTAAGCATCATTTGCTTTTATTACTTACGTATTTTTGCCGCGCGCACTTTTAAAATGGGTATGAATATGTATGCAAAAGAGCCGAGCCTAAAAGTGATGTGGCAAAGTATATTTAATTCTAAGGCCTGATAATTAATCGGCTCACCTACGTTTTAACAATTTAAACAAGCAGCGAGCCTTTGTCTCGCTGCCTTTTTAATGGTTGTGTGTTTTACTATTAATGAAATCAGTCAAGGCAAACATCACGCCTGAAATAACAAAAGTAACGTGGATAATCACCTTCCACAATAACTCATCACTGCTGTGACTAGTTGAACTAATAAATACTTTTAATAGCTCTACCGCTGAAATAGCGACAATCGCACTAATCAATTTCATTTTTAGGCCAGAAAAACCTACCTTCCCCATCCATGCTGGGCGATCTTCATGATTCCCTATATTGAGCTTAGAAACGAAATTTTCATAGCCACTAAAAATAATGATCAACAATAAGCCTGCCAGTAATGCGGTATCAACGAGGGTTAATATTCCTACTAATAACTGCTCATTAGTGGCATTAAATGTATTAACTGCCATATGAAACAGGTATTTAAAAAATTTTAACAGCAGCAGTACGATGGCAACAAGCAAGCCAATAAAAAAAGGGGCAAGTAACCATCGGGCCCGAAAAATACAGCTTTCAACAAATTGTTCTAATTTAGATGCAGTACGCGGCTTAATTTCTGGTGGTTGGCTGTGAGACATATTTGTTCCTAAAATAGTTAGTCCACTAAGATAGCATTTTATAAAATGACTACCCTAGTTAAATTACATTATATTTGTCTTTACGATAAAAATATTTCGTTATCTTTTATTGTCATTTCGTTTAAAAATCCACTTACCAACAGCGTCTTGCTTGATTGGAACACTCTTGTTTTTAACTATAAAAAACAATTGTCACTACTTTTTTAGGAATGAACGAATGAAAAAAGCATTGCTAACACTTATCGTCGCACCTCTGTTTGCTGTTTATACAACATTTGCAGTTGCAGATGATGCTGTTGACGCTTCAGCCGAAACAATTAAAGAATACACAGAAATGTGTCTAAACTGGGCTAAAGACGACGACATCAGCAATGAAGAGCTTAAGCCATACGTTTTAAAATGCGTTAATGATGAGCTTGAGTCTGAAGGCTACAAAAAGGTCACTGACGTAAATATTTAATCTCAAAATTGCCATTGCGAAATTTTGATATAAAAAAACCGGGATGACACAAGGGTGTGCATTCCGGTTTTTTTTTGACTTGAAAAACCACAAATAACCTAAGTATTTGCGGTTAGCTTACTCAGCGTCTTTTTTGGCTTTAGTTGCTTTTTTAGGCGTTGCTTTTTTGTCCGCTGCTTTCTTTTTAGGTGCAGCTTTCTTCTTCGCCTCTTCAACCCACTTTCCTGCATTATAATGTGCAGTCCAGCCAGTTGCCTTGCCGTCAACCTCAGTCATTACATATTGTTCTTTATTCTTACGACTATAACGAACAATTGCTAAGTTACCATCAGGATCTTTTACTGGTGCATCCGCAAGGTAGTAAAACTTAGGTGAAATCCGATCTCTAAAACGTTGTAACTCTTCCACTTTAGGGGCGCGAGTTTCGCGTGATTTAGGGAAAGTATTCGCTGCTAAGAAAATACCAGCAGCACCATCACGTAGCACAAAGTATGCATCCGATTTTTCACATTCAAGTTCAGGTAACTGGACTGGATCTTCTTTTGGCGGCGCAGCTTCACCATTACGTAGTAATTTACGAGTGTTCTTACATTCATCATTACTACAGCCAAAATATTTACCAAAACGACCTGACTTAAGCTGCATATCTGATGAACACTTATCACATTCAATGATAGGGCCATCATAACCTTTGATTTTAAACGTGCCCTGCTCAACTACATAACCCTTACAAGCAGGGTTGTTACCACAGACATGTAATTTGCGAGTTTCGTCTATAAGGTACGAATCCATTGCCGTTTCACATATTGGGCAACGCTTCATTTGCATTAATGTTTCGGTTTCAACATCTTCCACATCAGCTGCAACTGCTTCGTCACCTGACACTAGATTCATGGTTGTAGTACAACGTTCTTTAGGTGGTAAGTTATAACCCGTACACCCTAAGAATACCCCCGTTGAGGCAGTGCGAATACCCATTTTTCTACCACAAGTTGGGCAGTCAATGTCGGTTTCAACCATTTCATTTTTACGCATCCCCCCTTCTTCTTCTTCGCCACTGGCTAAAGTCAATTGCGTAGAAAAATCAGCGTAAAATTTATCGAGTACTTGAGTCCAGACTCGCTCGCCTTCAGCGATGTCATCTAAGCGACCTTCCATTTTTGCAGTAAAGTCAAAGTTCATCAGATCAGTAAAGTTCTCAACTAATCTATCCGTAACAATCTCACCCATTTTTTCTGCAAAGAACCGGCGGTTTTCAACGCGCACATAGCCACGGTCTTGGATCGTTGAGATAATTGACGCATACGTAGATGGACGGCCAATACCTCGTTTTTCAAGCTCTTTAACTAAACTCGCTTCACTAAAGCGCGCCGGCGGCTTAGTAAAGTGCTGTT
This sequence comes from Pseudoalteromonas sp. KG3, assembly GCF_030436385.1. Classification (NCBI taxonomy): domain Bacteria; kingdom Pseudomonadati; phylum Pseudomonadota; class Gammaproteobacteria; order Alteromonadales; family Pseudoalteromonadaceae; genus Pseudoalteromonas; species Pseudoalteromonas sp. KG3. The sequence goes on along the minus strand of NZ_CP098523.1, from coordinate 390,233 downwards.
TAGGGTCAAGCTCAACAAGGCTTAATATCTCGCCTTCTGTTATTGCTGGCAAAGATTGGTCTTCTTCATTCTTCTTACGCACTGCAGGTTGTACTCGAGTCCAACCATCAAAACGTAACACACGCCCTTTCGCTTTGAGCTGAAAATCAGCGGCATTCACAGTTAAGGTTGTTAAATCATATTCCGCAGCAACCATTTGACAGGCAACAAATTGGCGCCAAATTAGCTCATAAAGTTTTTTCGCATCAGGGTCTACGCCATCTAAATGACCAGACAATACCGTAACACTTGAAGGACGGATCGCCTCATGCGCCTCTTGAGCATTTCCTTTCGAGCTATAATTAACAGGCTCTTTCGGTAAATACTTATCGCCGTATTGCTCGCTTACATAATCACGACACATAGCCACCGCATCTTTCGACAAATTCGTCGAGTCAGTACGCATATAAGTGATGTAACCGGCTTCATACAAGCGTTGTGCTAACATCATGGTCTTTTTAACACCATAGCCTAAGCGAGTACTGGCAGCTTGTTGCATGGTTGAAGTAATAAGTGGTGCGCTTGGGCGACTTTTACTTGGCTTTTCTTCTACACTGACAACTTTATATTCAGCCTTTTCTAGTACTGCAGTTGCAGCCATAGCTTGGGCTTGGTTAACTGGTTTAAAGGCTTTATCGCCTTGTTTAACGACTTCTAAACGAAGGTTAGATTCAGAATTTTTGACATCCGCATGAATATCCCAAAATTCCTCAGGGATAAATGCTTTGATCTCGCGCTCACGCTCCACCAATAAACGTACTGCAACAGACTGTACGCGTCCAGCCGATAAACCGCGGGCAACTTTAGCCCATAATAATGGCGACACCATAAAACCAACCACACGGTCTAAAAAGCGACGAGTCTGCTGGGCATAGACCATGTCGGTATTTAGCTCTCCGGGTGCTTCAAAGGCAGCCTGTATGGCATTTTTAGTGATCTCGTTAAATACGACGCGTTTATATTTTTCTGGCTCGCCACCAATGATCTCTTGCAGGTGCCAAGCTATTGCTTCCCCTTCTCTATCCAAATCCGTTGCGAGATAGATTTGGTCAGCATTTTCAGCAAGCTTTTGTAATTCTTGAACAACTTTTTCTTTACCTGGTAATACTTCGTAATGTGGCTGCCAACCTTGCTCTGGATCAATCCCCATTCGAGCAACTAAATTAGTATAATCACGCTGTTTTTTGTACGCGGCCTTTTCTTCTGGTGCCATTTTTCGCACTTCTGCAGGTGTTTTTACAGCAGTCGTTTTGGTTTTGCCTGAACCGGAGGTAGGAAGATCTCGTACATGCCCAATAGAGGACTTGACGATAAAATCGTTTCCTAAATATTTATTAATTGTTTTAGCCTTAGCAGGAGACTCTACAATTACTAGCGATTTGCCCATAGTTGCCTATTTCTAACCAAGTATTTTAAATGTGTTTTGCCCATTTACGGGCGCGAATATTTATAGGTATATCTACAAACACCAATTGTTACAAGCTTTTAATACAAACTTTTCTGTTTTTAATGATTAATTAAACAATTATTGCCGTTAATTTAGACAAAACGATGTTTTTCGGTATTTGCAGTGGAATATATAGAATAGCAACAAAAATGCCAACCTTAAGGTTGGCATTTATTTTAATATAATTAAAAACCAAGTTAGCCATCATCGCTAATTTGTAACTGGGCAGTAGTAATATTATTTTTTGGTGTAGTAAATGTAATTGCTAAAAAGCCAACCGTTTTCTTATTAGGTTCAGCTTCTCGGCTAATTGATAAAGCAAAACCTGCTGCTGTTGTCGCTGCAGAGTTACCGACTTCAAAGCCTGTACTACCGCTATAATCACCATTTTCAGTACTGATCGCAACAGTCGTTTCAGCTGGAATTGGGTTATTATAAATGTCGCTGTAATATAGCATAAACGACAATGATATAAGCTCAGCCCCACTTGGATAATCAGAAATATTAATTTCTGTAATATCGCACAACTGTTCATTAGCATTTGCTTCAAGTCCAAGAACAACATCTGAAGCAGAGCCATCATATTGGTTAGTAATATCGGTGCAATTATCAATGCTATTAGCCACACCCAATGCATCCACAGATGGATCACCATTAACATCAGTATCAGCTAATATAGATGCAAACTTACTTTCTAAACTTGCTTTATCAATTGTGAAACGATAATAAACACTACTTCCAGACATAATAACTTCAAATGAACGACGCACATCAATAAGCTCTTTATTACACATATTGGCGGCTTCTGCTGCCTCAGTACATAACAAGCCATTATATTTGCCATCTAACAAAGTATGCATGCCGTTGCTGTCAATATCGCCAATAGGCTCTTCAAATTGTGCACCGTTGGATGCAAATTCACTACATGGATCAGCATCAGAACCATCAGTACAATTTTGTTGCTGTTTGACAACAGTCGCTGTTATTGGATCATAAATTGCGGATAAACCATCGTAAATACCGTTTTCATTATGATCAACAAACGCTTCATTCAAATCATAACCTGAGTAATATTCATTACTGTCAAACACGCCATTACCATTAATATCAATGAACGACTCTTGTCCCTTTGCAGTAACCAATACTGTTGCTCGGCCGCCTAAAGGCACCCCTAGTTCGTTAGTATTTGCATTCAAAATCCCGTTAATACAAGGTGCCGGACTATTTCTGTATAAGTCACAGTTACGGGTTGCTGCTAATAAGCCAGCAAAATTAGCATTGCTGGTTAATTGTGCCAAAGTCACTGCTGATGATTGCACAAATGTTGGATCAATTTCCCCTTCAACATCTTCTAAGTACTTTGCTTTAACTTGAAGTAGCTTTTTAGGGTTATAGTCATTAATCTTATTGCCCCATTTATCTTCAGTAAAAGGTCTTGGATTTTGACTGCGCCATTGAGCAACACATAATCCATCAACAGTTCGACACTCTAATTGTGGGTTTCCATCAGTGCCATCTAATGTACCGACCGCTCCTCCTTCAGTTGTTAAATAAACTGCGGTGCCATCAGGTACTGGATTATTAAAGTGATCGGCTACCAGTACAGTAATGTCGAAGCTCTCATTATCATAGCTCAGTGTTTCGGTTGTATAGTTTGTTATTGCAGCAGTAAAACTATTGTTATCGGGCAGCCCTGTACTAATAGACAATAAATCAGACACAGTGATAATTTGTTCATCTAAAGAAATGAGAGACAAGCTACCTGTTGGGCAAGTTACGTGATCAGAACGATCAGCTTCCGCTTTTTGGCATTCTAAATAAACATCTTGCCAACACGTTACATCATCATTTTGCTCTACAGGAATTTGCTCGTCTGGAATGTAGCATGCTTGGACACGAACAGCCATTGGCACAAAGCCCGAATTAACTTGTACACGAGCTAGTCCTTCAGCGTCTGTATCAACACTATGGTGTGATAAGCTTATGTTTCCATTTGTCGATGTTAAACGAAAATCAAGGCGCTTACTCGCTACATCTTTGCCTATTTTGTCAATTAACTTAAAGGTAAGTTTACTGTTTTCTTTACGGCCAACACCTCCAGTTCCTTTCAATGCAATCACATTGTCAGTCGCTTCAACAAACTCAATTGACGCAACATCGGCCTCAGAAACAGGAATATTAACAGAGGCAACCTCTGGCGTTCCACCAGTTAAAACAGTTGCTATAACGGTATCACCTTGTGCACTTTTACAACCATCTGTACGGTAAGTTGATGTTGCCACACCACCAATACTGGTTACTTTACCATCAATAATTGACTGGCTATTTTCAACACAACCCGATGTAAATTCAACATCGAAAGGGGTCACAATTAAATTACCATTTACATCCTTTATTTCAACTGTAATAACGGTTGTAGCACCAGCAGCGAGTGGTTGATACTCATCTGCAATTGGGTTACCCGCAGCATCAAGCAAATTTGGTAAACCGTTATCAATAGCCACCGATAATTCTACCGTGCTAATAGAGAATGCTTTATCTAAATTGGTACCTTTAGCCGTTGCAGTTAAGCTACCAGCACCGCTATTTGCTCCTGGTTGCAATTTTAATAATGCAAAGCCAAAATTATCAGTTAATGCTTTGCCAGAGTCTGGTAATAAACGTCCTAAATCAGTTGTTAACTCTGTAATAATACCAGAGATACCATCACCACTACTGATATCTGTTACTTTGACTAAAACATCGATTAGCTCATCAGATGAAAACTGATTCGTTACTGTACAACCAGTTGATGGATCTAACGGATTTAACGAAACCGTATTTCGGTTAGCATCCCAATTAGCATTACAACCTTGCAGTAGCTTAATATCTAACTCAGCCTGAGCACTTTCAACAGGCGCGTCATCACCACTCGAAATAAAGCCCGCCGTTTTTGATATAGCGTCCCCTGTTTCGCTTGTATATGTTGCGATAACCTGCCCTGCACCTTTAAAGTTACCGCTACTAAGAGTGACTTTTGCCTCACCATTTTCATTTGTAAGGGCAGTCCCTAACTCAGGCGTAATTTTACCCGTGAAATTAGTCGAAAATGAAATAAGCTGACCAACTAAAGGGTTCTCATCATCAAAAAGTGTCGCAGTCACAGTCCCTTTGTTGTCTTTACTCACGGGATTTGATTCACTAAAAGGGGCACCATTTTGATCAACTATTGTTACACTAAGAGTGACTGAGCCGCTGCTCTGCTCTCCCTCACTACCATCAGATGAAAAACCAAAATTGACTGAATATATTTGTTCATCCGCAGCATAACTTGCGGTCACAATACCAGCCCCTTGATTAGCGCCAGCCGTTAGTTTAATAGCAGCAATACCATTATCGTCAGTCAAAGCAGTACCTGATTCAGGCTCTAGCAAACCAATTGAACTGTTTAAAGAAAAATTAATGATTTCACCTGATACCGCGGTACCATTATTTAAGAGTGTTGCAGAAATAATAAGCGGCTCATCAAGGGTTACCTGATTGCTCAGTTGCGAACTGGATGCGCTGCTGCCAACAACTGAAATTGTATATGCTGGCTGCACTGTCGCACCATCCCCTATACTCCCCCCATCCTTTTCAAGTGAACCACCGCCACCACACGCCGTGATCAAAAAACTTAACATTACGACACTGAGCCATCGCATTAAAGGCATTGCCCTCTCCCTAGCGTTTGTTATTAATAATGTGAATATAAAATTTACCCAATATTAACCTATATCAAGCTTTAAAATCACAACTTTTATTACTTTTTTATGGTTTTTTTGAACAATATTTTTTTTTCATATTTAGCGATTTTTTCTGTATAAAAATCTACATGCTGGTAGGCTATGGCAAATTTATAAAAATAGATTGTTACTATGTCGAAAATCCGTTCAATGAGTTTAACCACCCGTATCATGATTGGTATGCTTTCGGGTATTGCAGTAGGTTTTATTTTCCAAGCAATATTAGCTGGCGAAGACGATTATCTAATCCCACTTGGATTATTCTCTTTGCCAATTAAAAGCTTTTTTGTTGATGGTTTATTTCATATTGGTGGACAAATATTTATCGCCAGTTTGAAAATGTTAGTTGTACCGTTAGTCTTTGTTTCACTTGTTTGTGGTACTTGTAGTTTAAGTGACCCAAAAAAGTTAGGGCGATTAGGCGGTAAGTCAATCGGCCTATACCTTATTACTACTGCTATTGCGATTACAGTTGCAATTACCTTGGCTTTATTAGTGAATCCCGGTGAAGGCATTAATTTACCTTCTGACGCTACTTATAGCGCAAAAGAAGCACCAACGCTTGCGCAAGTTATCATTGGCATGTTCCCAACCAATCCGATTGATGCGATGGCCAGTGGTAACATGCTACAGGTTATTGTTTTTGCATTGCTGTTTGGTATTGCCATGGCACTTAGTGGCAGCGCAGGTAAACGAGTCGCGGCCGTTTTTGAAGATTTAAATACCGTTATCTTAAAATTAGTGACCCTATTAATGAACGTAGCACCTTATGGGGTGTTCTGTTTAATGGCGAAACTATTTACCACCATTGAGCTGAACTTAATCGTCAGCTTAGCTAAATACTTTGGTGTGGTGATGGCGGCGCTTGCTATTCATGCGTTTGTTAACTACACCATTTTATTAAAGCTATTAACAGGCTTAAACCCAATCATATTTTTAAAGAAAATGAAGCACGCATGCCTGTTTGGTTTTAGTACTTCCAGTTCAAGTGCGACTATGCCTATCACCTTAGAAACCGCCACCAAAAAATTAGGCGCAAAGAACTCAGTTGCTTCATTCACAATACCACTGGGTGCAACCATCAACATGGATGGCACGGCTATTATGCAAGGTGTTGCGACAGTGTTTATTGCTCAAGTGTTCAGTGTTGATCTAACTATTTCTGATTACCTAATGGTGATCCTAACCGCTACACTCGCCTCTGTCGGCACCGCAGGTGTGCCAGGTGTAGGCTTGATCATGCTTGCCATGGTACTTAATCAAGTTGGTTTGCCTGTAGAAGGGATTGCAATCATCATCGGTGTTGACAGGTTACTTGATATGACCCGTACCGCTGTGAATGTGACAGGTGATTGTATGGTTACCTGTGTAGTGGCTAAATCTGAAGGTCAATTGGATGAGGACGTATTTAACGACCCTGATGCAGCCAAAGATTTAGAGGATTATCATAAATCCACTGACTAAGCATTTTGTGTAACCGTCAGCTATAAAAAACCCGCAAAATAGCGGGTTTTTTATTATCTAAACAGCGTTAATTAAAGTACGGTCAGACTATGGGTTTAAGCCTTTAAAACGAGAAACTAACGATATACCCGTTTTATTAACTGTGTTACTCAGGCCAATAGCAAACTTATCACTGAGGCTCTTTTTAATTTTATAATGTACTTTATAAATTTGTCGCTCATTTTGATGACTGAGTAAGGTATCATCACTGGTTTGAATTTTATCAACTAGCCCTTTACCAATTGCTTGAGTTGCAAACCAATGCTCGCCTGTTGCAACTAAATTAATATCTAGGCTAGGACGTTGGCTGCTGACAAACTGTTTGAATAAATCATGGGTTTGTTCTATTTCATCTTTAAATTTTTCTCGCGCTTTATCGGTATTTTCACCGAATAGCGTTAACGTGCGTTTAAACTCTCCAGCGGTTATCTGTTCAAAATCAACATCATTTTTCTTGAGAATTTTATTAAAGTTTGGAATTTGCGCTATCACACCAATTGAGCCAACAATAGCAAACGGTGCGGCAACTATTTCATCGGCCACACAGGCCATCATATAGCCACCACTGGCTGCCACTTTATCAATCGCAACACTAAGGTGAATACCTTTATCTTTCAAGCGTTGCAGCTGAGATGCAGCTAAACCATAACCATGCACCACACCGCCACCACTTTCTAACCTAACCAGTACTTTGTCTTGTTTAGGATCAGCAATTGAGATGATCGCGGTAATTTCTTCGCGCAAGCTGTCGACTTCATGAGCATCCATACTGCCATTAAAATCAATGACATATAAACGTGGCTTCGACTCTTCATCAGTGGTTTTTTTAGCCTCATTCTTTTGTGCTTTATGGTGCGCTTTTAATGCTTTTTTAGATAACGTACTTTCAATAAAGTTATTTTTTAAATCATCGAGTTGCTCTGAGAGATCATCAATCTCAATTTCACCTTTTTTACTTTTAGGCTTTACCGCTGCAGCAACACTTATCAAGATGATTGCAGCAATGGCAATCACAAAAGTCGCGGTTTTAGCTAAAAACAAGCCGTACTCATATAAAAATTCCAATTGTATTCTCCATATAAAAATTTCACCTAATTTACCATTCAAACAAAAAAAAGCCACTTTTCAGTGGCTTTTCATCATTTTGATACACTTAGAAATTAGTCAGTGACAATCTCTGTGTTATCGATTGATAACGCAAGGCCACGTGTTGCTAAATAACTAGCAATTTGTAATTGCATTTCAGTTGTCGCTGCGGCGCTATCTTCTACCGTTGAGCCTGCAGCTTCATTTGGTGCAGGTGTGAGTACTGAACTGTGATGTCCTTTAGTAAATTTCACTAGGTAACTCATGCCCTCACCCGTTGGCGCTTGCGATTGGGTTACTGTTGTTAAGCCCATTAAATTAGCTAATGGCAATGAACCCGCAAGTGGGTTATTCACTGTTGTTGGCGGAATAACTTGATCTGGTTTATTACCAGCGCCGTCACCAACCACCACATTCATATAAACAGGCGTGCCAAGTGCTTGTACCGTTGCGGCATAATTTGTTGGATCGCCACTATCAAGTGCCGTTTGTGCAGCAAATGAGAATTGCGTCATTACAGCCTGAATATTTGCAATTTTAGTCGTTTCACCTGCGACGGTTAAAGCAGTCATGTATTCAATATAGCCACACGAAATGCTTGCTTGAGTTTCTTCACTTTCTCCACAGTTCGCTACTGCAGGACCTTCTCGGTAAGCTTCAAATTCAGCAGATTCTACGGTATCTGCTGATTTTAAAACAGAGCCTTGTACAAATGGCCCGAAAGAAGCAGACTCAAGTAAGAAGCTGGCAATCCCGCCGCCGCCACTTGCTAAAGCGACGGTATTGACTTTGAACAAACCATCAACTTGGCTATCTAAAGGTGTGTTAGCTTGAGTAACAAAAGCGGGAGCAACTACCGAACCTAGTGAATGGCCAATAAACACTACATCAGAAGTGTTAAGTGATGTATCGTTTGTAAAGTTTAGACCTAGACGTAAAGCAAGTAAATCAGCTGCAGACTGTCTTAAATTGTCACGTGCTACTAGTAATGATTGCAAGTTCATATACGCCAGAACAGAACCTGTTGATGCATTAAAATCATCATTACCATCGTCATCCACGTCTATACCACGTTCACCATGCACTGGATGGTCTATTGAGGCCGTTGCAAAGCCTTGAATCGCTAAACTAGCCGTTAATGCCAACATATCTTCTTTTTTAGAAGTAATACCGTGTTGCATAATAACAACAGGCCAACCACCCGCAGGCATTTCAAGTGCCGACATACCAAGACTTTGTGTTCTGATAAAATTTATTACAGGCAAAATAGGTTTTGTTATCTGAACAGGCACTTCTTGCTGGCTTTGTACTTTAGGGATCGGATTGTATTTTGTTAAGTGACGAGTAATATCAATTTTCGGGTAATCATGTAATCTCCCCTCACTTAAACCTTGGCAAAGCGGCTCATATGAACCAACATCAAACATGGTAGGATCAATTTCATCTTCTTTTCCTGCTTCGCGCAGCGCTTGATCAGCTGCTTGCTGATTAAGAACGGCAACTGGGCTTGAACACATGCCTTGCCAATATGTGTCAGCCAAGTTTGCAATTTCTTTCCCTTCAGGTTGAGATAAATACATAGGCAGTGTCACACTACCTTTTTGATATTGAACACCTGCAAATGCTGGCGAAAGTCCAGTAACACCTTGTGAAGCAAAGACTTGCTCAACCGTTAACATTGATTGCTCTGGGATTTGAACCATTGGTGTTGGCAAAGCTGGGTTTTGCAAGCTCGCTGCTAGTAACTTTTTAATAGTACCAAGTACCGGACCAACAGACTGAATCGTCATCGCCCCACTAAAAATAATATCATCTTTACTAATAGTGCCACCTGAGGTGACCACATTTTCATAACTGTTTACCACGCCTTGCAGCGCTAACTGGCTCTCGGTGATCAGTGGCGTCTCCTCACTAACCAAACCATAAGTTGATGAAGGTTCGATAGAACGCCCTAATGAATCTTTAAGCTCAGTCGTCAGCACATTAATATAAGAGCTGCCAGCTTTAAACGGTTTTAGTGGAATAATAGCAACCGCATTGCCACTTGCTTTAGTGATGAAATCAACGCCAAAGGTTAATTCACCTAATAATTTACATCCAGCTCCAGCAGGTACCGCTGCGCAATCTGCATCTGTTAAACTCGCGCCCATAACAACTTCAAAAATACGCACAGATCCCGGCGCTCCAGCCGAACTTTCATCAAGGCTAACATTCGCAGGAAAGGTAAGATCTACTTTATAAGGAACTTGGCTAGACCAGCCATCAAGTGCACCTAGTGCCAGTGACGGGTTAACATAGGCACTTCTTGGCACTGATACGCCATTAGCACCCAACTCACCGGGGATATTAATAGTGCCATCTTTTGTACCACTCATTAATAAGTCATTTGGCACTGAGATCTCCCCATTTACGGGATCAAATTTCACCGTAGCCGCGGGTATAACCGGTGGTGTATCACTTTTAACATCTTCTAACGTTTCACCGCCGCCGCAACCAGCTAGAGCAGCTGTAATTGCAAGTGAGAGTAGCATTTTTTTCATGTTGTTTGCTCCGCACGTAATCTTTTTTTTATGTGTGTGTTTAATTAAATTCTTTTAAGTTATAGCGTAATATTTGGTTAAAATATTGTAATTAGATTATTAATAAGACATTAGACCAGTTAAAGTTAACGTAAAGTTTCAAATTTCGCCACCTTATTTTGCAATAAATTCGATAACTTGGTGTTTTGCTATGTTAAAATCAATGAAATTGATTCTTTTGGACCTTTATTATGCAAACTTATAAAGCGGCTGAAAATGCCCTACAAGACAAAGTTATCCTGATCACTGGTGCGGGTGATGGCATTGGCCGCGTCGCGGCAATAACGTATGCAAAACATGGCGCAACCGTTATTTTACTTGGTAAAACCACCAGCAAACTAGAAGCCGTTTATGATGAAATAGTTGCTGCTGGCGGTCCAAAACCGGCAATTGTACCTATGGATATAAAAGGTGCCAGTAAACAAAATTTTCGTGATTTAGGCGCAACCATCGAACAACAGTTTGGCAAGCTCGATGGTTTACTTAATAACGCGGCTATTATTGGTTCATTAGGTCCACTTGAGCATTTTTGTTCTTCTACGTTTGATAACATCATGAAAGTGAATGTGACTGCTCAGGCGATGATCACAAAGTATCTGTTTCCTGTATTACGTAAATCGCCATCAGCGTCAATTATCTTTACTTCTTCAGGCGTTGGTCGCCAAGGCCGTGAATTTTGGGGAGCCTATGCCATTTCCAAATTTGCTGTTGAAGGCATGATGCAAACATGGGCATGTGAAGTTGGTAAAACAAATATTCGCATCAATTGTATCAACCCAGGTGCAACACATACGGCAATGCGTGCCAGTGTCTACCCGGGTGAAGATCGAGATAAGCTAGCGTGCCCTGAAGATTTAATGCCAACTTATTTATACTTAATGAGTGACGATTCTATAGATGTGAATGGTCAATCATTAGATGCACAAACAAAATAAGCAAACTTTTAAATTAAAGTCGCTCTATAACAACCAGCCAGTCTGTAAATACTGACTGGCTGGTTGTTATACCCTCCCCCAACAACAGACTTAATTTAGCACTTAAAAATAGCCTTACTCGTCTCGCATCGTTTAACTACATCAGCAAAAATCCCCTTCAGTAGTTACTGACTATATTATTATTGATTAGATCAATATCAGTTATTGAAAACAACAATTTCATAAATAGTGAACTTAGCACTAAAGTAAACCCATACCCAATGAGTTAACCACTACAATTAAGAGACAACATTATGATGCAAACTACAGCAAGCTTTACCCAACAAGACGGATTATTCATCGATGGTCATTTACACACCTTCATTGAACAACAGCTTTGTCAGCAAATTACACTTGATTGTGCTGATGTTTATCAAGCATTAGCAACATTAGTGGATGAGTTTGGCTGTCAATGCCGTAAAAACAAGCATTTTGAAAACGACAGTTTAGATGCTCAAACGTTGCTACATGCTTATCAAGTTGAGCAAAATCACCCGCATTGTCATGTTGATGCACAAACCACTACAGCCGTGTTAGATGAGTATTGCTGTCAGGTTCCGGCAATTATTGTAGTTGCTTTAATGGATACTTTAAGTGGAACACTAAGTGATGAACAGGGTGCTAAAGCGATTTACCAACGCGCTGCAACCTTGACTAATCGACCTTGTACATATCGTGCAACGCTTAAAAATGCCAACGCAGCGTAGATCATGAATAGCCTAAACGCTCGATTATCCTTTGCGTGAAATCACTGCAACTGAGGATAGTCGAGTTTTGTTGCTGTTGTAAATCAAACGTCACTTCACCCGCCCCTAATGTCTGTGCTAACGCATTTTCAATTGCTTGTGCAGCTTCATGCCAATCCATAAAACGCAGCATCATGACCGCACTTAAAATACTACTTGTCGGGTTTGCACTATTTTGCCCAGCAATACGTGCAAATGTGCCATGGGTAGGTTCAAAAAAAGCCACTTCGTTATTCAAATTAGCCGCTGGCATGATGCCAATGCCGCCTACTTGTGCGGTCAACATATCCGCTAAATAATCACCATTTTGATTAGTGGTTACGACCACATCAAATTGCTCAGGGGTCATTAGTGCTTGCTGTAGCATGTTATCGGCAATCACTTCTTTGATAATAAGTGGCGCTTGCCCTTCGCGGGGGATCTCTAACCAGCGCCCATTTCTGTGTGCTTGCGCGGCAAATTCTCGTTCTGCCAAAGCAAACCCCCAACGCTTAAATGCACCGTCTGTAAATTTAAGTACGTTGCCTTTATGCACTAAAGTAACTGAACTACTATTTTGCGCAATCGCATAGTTCAGCGCATAACGTACTAACCGCTCAGAGCCTTCTTTAGAGATATTTTTAATGCCAATTCCACACTGTTGATCAAATCTCAGCCGGGTTACTCCCATCTCTTGGCATAAAAAGTCCAGCATTTTTTCAGCTTCTACACTGCCTGCTTGCCATTCAATGCCTGAATAGACGTCTTCTGAGCTATCGCGAATAACCACAATATTGGTATTTTCAGGGTGTTTTAATGGCGAAGGCAGTGCAGAGTAACCCTTGATTGGGCGCATATTGACGAATAAATCCATTTCATGGCGTAAGGCAACGTTCAGTGAGCGAAAACCACCACCGAGTGGAGTCGTTAGCGGCCCTTTGATTGCTATTTTAAATTGCCGTACGGCATGGATCGTTTCTTGAGGAAACCAATCTCCGTCATACAACTGCGCCGCTTTTTCACCATTAAACACTTCCATCCAATGAATTTGACGCTGTCCTTGGTAACATAATTGCACGGCATGATTAACGACGTTCCGCATGCATGGGGAAATATCTTGCCCTACACCATCACCATCAATATAAGCGATGATGGGTTGCGCGGGTATATGCCAAATACCTTTGTTATCAATACGTATTTGCTCACCCTGTGGTGGAATTTCAATATGTTGATAACTCATACTATTGCCATGCTTTTTGTTATAGAGTGTTGATATAACAATTAAACCATGCTTAGGGGCTAATGTCGTGGTTTTAGCCGTTATACTTATTATTCAACAATAAAATAATGAATGTCGGCTGCACTTTGTTTGGTCTTCTCTTACTCACTTAAAGCGTCACACGGTAAACTATGGAACTATTATATTCGATTTTATTTGCGTTGTGTTTTAATTGCGCAGCCCAAGTTAGTACGCAGATTCAGCCACATGGATTAGCGGCACTTTCGGACAACCAACAACAACGGATAATAAAATGGTTAAATTCCAGTGTAGAGAAAACACAGGCAAGCTTAGGGCCACTACCACATGCATTGTTGCCTATTTATTTACACCCTCGTTATATTGCCTTTGAGCCGGTGCCTTGGGGTAGCGTAAAAAGAGGCGATCCTGATGGTATAGAATTACATTTTGACCGCTTCGCTAGTTTACGCCAGCTAAATGATGATTGGACTCTGTACCATGAGCTTGCTCATTTATACTTACCGTTATTGCCCTATTCAGCTTTTTGGCTAAGTGAAGGGTTTGCTACCTATATGCAAAATAGAATAATGCATGATAACAAGGTAATAAATAGTGGACAATTTATCCAACGACTTAGTGCTGGACTTGAACGTGGCCGCAATCAAACACGTAAAATGTCACAACCACTGAGTGAGTTATCCGCAGACATGTGGCAACACGGTGCGCAACAACGAGTGTATTGGAGTGGCGCTGCGTTTTTTATTGAAGCAGAATTAGCATTACAGCAACAAGGCAGCAGTTTAGCGCAATTAATAAAACGTTATCGCAATTGTTGTTATAGTAAAACCGCTTCAGCGAAAGAGCTCATTTCCATATTTGATAAACTCTCGCAAAGTGCGATTTTTACCACCTTGTATGCTCGATATTATCAACGTACAGACTTTGTACAATTAAGCCGCGAACAACTAAAATCATTGCGTTGAGTGAAGCAGTATATCGTCGATTTCAGTAAGTACGTTAGACACTAACTTACTGTCTAGCATTACGCGGTCTGCTTTCAATGCTTTATCTAACTTAAGTGCATGTTGATACAAGGTATCGCAATCAAACATACCTGCAGTCCCCTTCAACATATGCACACTTTGTGAAAAGCCGTCGATATCACCTTCTGTGTATTGCCGACTCAGTGTATTTCGCTGCGCTTTTAAACCGTTGATGTATACTTGCTTCAGTGCTGCAAATTCATGCTCAGGAAGGTTCACTTCCTCATGCATTTCAATATCTAAATAGCTGGCGATTTTTTGACTAAACTCACTGCGGTCAATCGGTTTGCCTATATGGTCAATAAAACCCTGTTTTAAGTAACGCTCTATTTCGTGTTTCATGGTGTTAGCTGTTAACGCAACAATCGGTGTCGTTATACCCGTTGCCTGCATAATATGTATCGCTTGTTCACCGTCCATTATCGGCATTTGGATATCTAATAATATTAAATCAAATTGGTGATCTAAAGTCGCTTGTACTGCATCTTGACCGTTCTCAACTGCAGTAACGGTTAACCCCATCCGCTCTAAAATACGCTTAATAAGCTCACGGTTTTCTGGATGATCCTCAGCAACCAGTACTTCACCAACTAAGTTTCGTTGGCACAGGCTTGGTAACTCTTTTACGCTGCTCTGGCATATTTCTTCAAAACTAGTTATCCAACGAACTCGCTCAGGTGTATACAATGCCATACTAAGACTAAATTCACTGCCACTACCAACATGAGAATGGACAGTGATATCCCCATCCAACTTTTCAGCTAAACTTTTTGAAATATTTAAGCCAAGCCCAGTGCCACCATATTGACGAGAAATAGACGAATCAGCCTGATAAAATGGCGTGAACAAATCAGCTTGTTCCGCATCTGTCATACCAATACCGGTGTCTTTAACTTTAATAACCAACTGCTCTTTGCTACAACTCACCACTAATTGAATATGGCCTACCGTGGTAAATTTTAGGGCATTGGCTGTTAAATTTAGTAATATCTGCCGTAATCGTATTGGATCTGAGACTATCCAATCAGGCAAAGGAAATTGATAATCAACTTTAAATTTAAGGCCTTTATCACGTATTTGCTTACCCAATAACGACTCAATATTGGCTATGGTGGCAAATAAGTCGGTCTCAACTAAATCGATCTCAAGACGATTAGCTTCAATTTTTGACATATCCAATATGTCATTAATTAAGCCCAGTACATGACGACTATTTTGTAAAATAACCCGTATACCATGATTTCGTTCGTGGGGTTTAATATCCCCTAAAATAATACCATCTGCGTAACCAATAATTGAGGTCATGGGGGTGCGAATCTCATGGCTCATATTCGCTAAAAAGCGGCTTTTAGCCTCACTGGCATCTCGCAGCTCTTCAGCTAGTTGTTGTAACTCTTGGGTACGAAGTTGAACTTTTTGCTCGAGGTTTTTTGTCAGCTCAACATTCTCATCGTGTAAGATACTAAATTTATTTGCCACCGCAAAAGCCAATAACATAGCATCGAGAGCAGTTCCAATTAGGCCGAGCAAATATAAATCAATTGCGATTTGTGGTAACACACCTAAATTAGTGAGGTTTCCCACCATGTTAGGAATAGCCATTGCAAGGTAAGCAAATACAAAAAAACGTGCCGGCTTAAAGCCACTCATCCAACTGCGTATGCCAATGTAAAGCCCTAGGCATAAAGTCGCGCCGGTGACTATGGTTGCCCAAATAAAACCAAGGCCCGGCCATATTATCGCAAAAGGAACCCCTGCTGTTGATATCGCAGCCAATATAAAAGATGCATTTGATAATCGCGGAAAGCTTTCTTTGAGTTTGAGTAGGCTATTGAAAAATAGAATATTAGTCAGCGGTATGAGAACAAAGCCAACCCAATGCAAGTGCGAACTGTAAAAACCAAATATTTGATCAGGAATATGGAAAAACTGGCTCCAGGCAAATACCCAACATGCTGTGAACAACGCATAATATAGATGCGTAACATCACGGGCACCAAAGTAAATTAATAGATTATACAAACCAAGCGCAATGCCTACCCCAAAGCACAACATCATCACCATATTCTCGATGGTGATCTGTGAAAAATAGGCGTTATAAGGCTTTAAAACCAGTTTTGGCGGGGTATAAAAATAGTCGCTTTCATACTTAGTGATCATAAAATAACGCTTGCCGGGGGTAAGCGTTATTTTGTTACCATAATGAAAGGCAAATTCATTTTTCTCGATACCGCCAGTCAAATAGCGAGCGAAGGCCATGGTAGGATCAGTCATGTCATAGACACGTGTTTCAATACGCGACACTAACGTGTTGTAAGGAAACAACACTAATTCATCTAACTGAGTTTGATTTTCCAGCTCTACAACCAACCAATAACTACCACCAAAATACGTGGTTGTGGATTGCGGTTGTTTATTGTCAAGCCAGCTTTTTATTTGCGAACTAGAACGCGGAAAACCATCGTTACTGGTGGCAAGTAATGTACCAACTTGGAACAAATTAATGTCTTGCTGTTGCTCAGTATATACAAATACATCAGAGGTAGTTATAGCGCGCGCTTCATAAGTATAAGTTGTTAATAAGCCAATAAAAATGACACTCCACAAACTGTATACTAGCTTTAACAACATAGAATAAACCTTCGTTTTATAAGCAAGCTATTAAAATTGATAACTAACATCCAGACCATAACGACGGCCTTCCCCTTTGAAGTCTTCTAGCATGCCAAGAAACGAGCTTAAATCAAATTTTAAATTGCTGTACTCAGTGTCGAATAAGTTTTTGCCCCAAAATACAAAGCTCAAATTATCCAATTGATAACGAATATTACCATTGACTAAACTGTAACCGTCTTGCATGGCATACGGGTTTTGGTTTTGATCAAAATAATACTCTGACTGATAATCAACTAATAATTGTGTTGTTAAAGGGTTACCTGCGAGCTCTAAGCGATATTCAACGCCCGCACTGACATTCCACTTTGAGGTAAATGGTAAACGGTTGTCAGTTAAACTATTACCTAAGGGGTCTACAAATTCTTCAAATTCCGCATGAGGGATATAGCCCAGTGCAAAACGCATCGACAAAGCATCCGTAGCCTGATAATCAATTTCTGCCTCAAGGCCATAAATCACTGAGTCACCGACATTTTCTAGTAGTTGCACGGGGGGCTTTTGCACTGATTCAGAGGGCTGATTCATGAATACTTGCTGATCATTATAATCATAATAAAAAGCAGCCCAATTAAACCGTACCCCTTGCTCTGGCCACCATGACTTGCTACCTACCTCATGAGCATTCAAGCGTTCTTTACCATAGTCAGCTAATTCAGCTTGTTCAGGCGATGATAAAAAGCCGCCGTTATAGCCACCACTTTTGGCGCCATTCGCAAAGCGATAGTAGCCATGGGTTGTATCGCTTAGCTGATAGTTCACTGCAAATTGACCAGAAAAACCGTTGTCGGACTGCTGCCCTTGCACATGATAAAATGGCACTAATACGCCCGCTAAATCCGCGCTATCGACTACCACATTTAACTGTGCGACTGAATCATAATCAAGTGACTCGTAGGAATAACGTAAGCCGACACTTATCGACCAATCGGAGTCTAGCTGATAATCTAACTGGCTAAAAGCAGCCATATTTTGCGTATCAATTTGATTATCGTAAAAAAAGGTCGCAGTGAGATCTGGGGCGAGGATCCCCCTAAAATCGCGGAGAATATCATTAATATTATTTTGCTTAATTGACTCATCCGCGTAGTACAGGCCACTGGTTAAAGTATGTTCATCCCATTGTGTTTGTAGGCGAAGCTCTTGACTAAATAAGTGAGTATCAAGCCCTAAATTCCCTTCACATAAACGCGCTGGTGAGCCATCACAATTAAACGCATGTGTACGTTCTAGTTGGTTATAACTACTAATTGCAACCACTTCATTACGCTCATTGAGTTGCCAATTAATATGCGCGCTTAATCCTTTGCCGTCAGTTTTATGAGGTGAATCATTATTGACCTTAACGGTATAAAAATCGTCACTGGCATCATTAAAGCCAAAGTTATCGAAACAATTTGTCGAACCCGCTTGGCTTGGGCTGCATAGCTCACCTGTTAAAGGATCCGCAACTATACCAATATTTCCTACTGGCTGAACAATTCCCTGCCAATCTTCTATGTGGCCTTGTAACAATAATTGTACACAATCAAACTCACTCAATAATGATAACCGGGCATTCGTTTGCTCCATACCCGCAGTTGGCGACTGGCTAAATACATTGTTTGTTGAGTAATCATAATCTTGACGATTAATAGCAAGACGAAATGCTGTCTTATCACTCAATTGATTGTTATACATAGCATCAATGTTAAATGCGTTGTTATTTGCTATACCCGCTGTTAAATACCCCGACTCGTTAAATTCAGGGCGCTTAGTCCGAATTAAGATAGCCCCCCCCGTTGCATTACGACCAAATAAAGTACCTTGCGGACCTCGTAAAATATCAACCTGTTCAATATCAAAAAAGTTCACAATTTGATTGCTTGCGGATCCTACAGCAACATCATCAATATAAATGGCCACAGGTGACGTATTCGCCGTGTTATAATCAACAAGACCAACACCACGGATATTAACTGCAGGCGGTGTGCCTTCTGCTGCATTTTGGCTAATTTTTAAATTAGGCGCAAATATCGACAGTTCTGTTGAATCTTTGTAATGCTGATTTTTTAGGGTATCCCCTTTCACCTGACTAATTGCAATACTAACATCTTCAATTGCTTGCGCCCGCTTTTGGGCATACACCTCAATCACTTCAAGGCTACTTTTGGCGACAGCCAATTCGTCATTTTGTGCTTGCACAGCAGCAGACAAAACCAGACTCGATGAGCACAGTATCACTATACTATTTGAAAAAGCTGAAATGTGGCTTTTCATAAAACAATAAACCTTTATAGCGAACATATGTAAACATACTGTAATTATTTGTGATTATAGACTAATTTATTGATTAAAGTCGCCTAAATACCTAATTCTGAGAGTTGTTTTATCGCGATTGAAACGCATCCTCACCACTGATCTGCGCCGGGTGCCCGCACAGTGTTCGTGCTGTTTGCATACCAGCCATAACGGCAGCTTCTACACAGCCGGCATTAACGCCTGTTTTTATCCAATCCCCGGTGATCAATAAATTACTAAACACAGTACCATCCGTTGCTAAACGGTATTGGCTTGAGCCTGTAACTGACAACACATAACGCTCACTTGGATCAACATTCACTCGCCAATACTGCTGATCTAACCGCGCTTGCTCAGTTGCATTGCTGGCATATAAAACCGACCAATCAAAATCATTATTGTTATAAGCTGATGGCCATAGCGGCTGCAAATTTGTGGTTACTAATTGGCTTAAATTCGCTTTCACTTGTGCTTTAGCCCGAGCCGGGAAGCTATGATCAGTTTGCGGCGGGTATGCTTGGCAGGGAAATGCGCTACAAAAATAAGCTATATTTTGTGGCGTATCATTTACAGGCCATTGCTCTTTCTCAACTAAATTTTGCATTGCAGCCCAGGTATCAAATGGTTCACTAAAACCACTCAAAATAGGGCCTTCTTCACTTGCTGGCATATATTGCCAGCCCAGTTGCTGATCTGTTTTAGTCAACCAAAGCTGGCTGGCCTGAGTGGCAACTGACAGTACATTTTTTGCTTGTGCAGCAAAATTTGCGTCGATCGCCAAAAGTTGCGGGCAAACATGCTCCAGTGATGCAACCGAAACACCCAGTATCAGTCGGTCAAAGTCCTCATTAACCTGCAGTGTTTTAGTCGGAAGTTCTGCACCAAAATGCGCTTTATAGCGCGCTGGCCAGTCACTCCAAAATGATTCTAAATTTATATTATTTTGCTGTAATAATTCAGCTTGTACTGAGTCTATTTGTTGATAAAGTGGCTCGCTTGGCCAACAAGGCAGATTTTTTACATTCACTAATGGCTGATATTCTTGCGGTGTATTTAAGCTTACTTGTTGTTGAAATAGCACTGTTTCTACACAATGTTTGCCAGTACTATCAACGCCAGGGGTGAGCTGCTGCAATTGGTGGAAAAACTCAAACTTCACGCCTCGTTGTTTTAACAATTCATACAGCGGTGCAAAAATCACATCACCCATTCCCGCCTGCATTTTCCACATTACACCGCCGCGATAGCACAATGCGATTCTAAGCATAGCAATTGCAGCTACTCCGGCTTCTACATTTGGCTTATTAAAATCGCCTTGCGGGTAGGCAAAAACTAAATCATAGAATCCTCGCACAGGGGCAGAATCAACACTGTATTGTTTATTTGCGCCATTTTTTAATAACCACTGGCGAAAGTCGTATTTATTAATTACGGCAAAGCCATCACGGTAAACTTTATCCTTGATCAGACCAACTAGCATTGCGATTGCCAGATCAGCGCAAATATAAATTCGTCTAAGCTCCGCATTATCATCTAGCAACTCTATGATCTCTTCACTAAGCCAGCGCTTTAATTTTCTGACGATATACCAAATCACTAAGCTATCTTTTTTTTCTGATAAATGCGGCTGCAATGTATTGTTGCTTTGCACAAACTGATTAAGCTTATCGACCAGTAGACTGGGGGTAGAAGTGATTTCTTGATTGAGATTTTGTATATCGTTGGTAAACGTTTGCCATGCAGAACTGCTATCAGCAACCAGTGCGCTAACTTGCTGATAAAAATGCTGTAATAAATACTTATCACGCGGCTTTTTTGTGGTTAATTGCGTGCTTTTAGTGCGTCCGGTGGCCGCTAACTCACATTGCGGGATCCACTCTTTTAACCACGCAAGGGTCATTTTTACAAAATCCCAGACGGTAATATCTAAACTGCCATTAGCAGGGTTGCCCGGTAAGAGTGGAAAATTAATAGGCCAAGTTTGCCATTGTTCATCAATGTGCTCTTGCAAAGCTATAAAACTATGAGGTTTGAACGCTTGTTGCCAAGTGCTCAATGCACTCGTCGACGGGCGTTGTAATTTATCATACACAGTTTCAATGGTTTTAAAACTATTAACATAGGCACCAAACCAGACATGTAACCCATGCTCTTCAATACGTTGTCCCATTGCCTTATTGCGGCCACTGGCACCTTTGCCTCCTAAACGCCAACCTTGCTGATAAACCGTTATTTGCCGTTGCTGCTGCCAATTAGCTTGCTCAGTTAGGTATAACGCAGCGGTCATTGCTGCTACACCACCACCAATAATGGCTATTTTTTCTTGTTCCATACTGATGCCTTTACGTTGGGAGTATTTGTGTTGCGTGAAGTTGATCAAAATCCATTTTGATATAAAACGGCAGATGAACAGCTTGCGATCCTAGCTGTAGGCCAAACATTTGCGCTAGAGGGAAGCTATCTACTTGCTGCAAATGTAACTGATAATCACCACTGAGAAGCTTAAACTGATGGATTTTTTTTATTTCTGAAGGGGAATGTAATACAGCTTGATAAACAGCTTTATCTCCTTGACCATCAGGAAATTGTTTGAATAATATTTGATCCATTTGAGGATTTACAAAGCCACTTAATAACTGTTTTAGCAATGACAAATCTATTCCAAGATGATCGCCTGCGAATAAATTGGCAACCTGCTCACCAAAATCCTCTAGGGCAGATAATAGACCGCCGGTTTGCGTAGCTGTATTTTTCGTAACAGTAAACAATTGCTGTGATTGTAATTTTGAGCTGGGTGAAAAGTGCTTAAAGCAATCAAGCGATACTGAGAAATCAGTGAGCATCTCAACTGAGCTGGGCATCTGGTAATCACATAAATATTTGTTGTATCCCCATGTTTCTCGCCCATTGATTAATGCATAAATATTATTGACGCAAATAAACGCCGGGTACCAATAGAGGTGAGTGATATCTTCATCAGTGCCCTGCTTTTCAACTTGTGCAATCGGCAACCAAATAATTATATCGGTTTCTTGCATCCAACCCTGCTCACTAAAAGGAGGAGTTAATGAGGCTATTTTTTCTATATCCGTGAACGTCAACAATGCGTACTCACCGATCCCTTTAAAATACAGCTCATCTGTGGCAACAAGATTAAGTGTCGAATCAATATAATTTTGAACTTTGAGCGGGTCAATTTTTGCAAAAAACCCGTACATCTTTGCATTGCTCATGCGACAAGGCGGTTTAGCTACAGGGTTAGATAAAAAGTGACTATAAAGCAGGTGTTGTGATGCCATAATTTATAATTATTTTATAAGCTTAAAAAGTAATTATAGTCGTGTTTTATTACAAAGTAGAAAATTCAGTGGTTAATTGATTATTTTTTCGGCAATTAAGTATTCGCTATATTGCTGATAAGCAACACTATCGAAACAGTTTGATAGTGGGTTCATAAAGCCATGACCGTGATCGACTAGCTGACATGTCACATTTGCTTGCTGAGCTAGACTAGTCGCAATAGCTAATACATCAAAGTGCGCTTCTTGCTTTGCAAAAATAAATTCGCATTCCATAGTTGCAACCACATCTAAATGGTGACAGACTTGATTCGGATAAAAAGCGACTAATTTTTTATGTGCGGATTTTTTACTGCTGCTTGACTTCGCCACGCGGCAGATCCACCGGCACTAAAACCAATTAACGTAGTCGGTTTTGCAACACGAGAGAGGATAATATTAAGTTTTTTAAGATAATGATCGTGCCCACATTTAGCCATAAAGGCATAGTATTGTTGTTGCTCATCTTTTACAGCCTGCAATTGACCCTGATAGGGATCGACCACAATACTCGTGCCGTGCAATTGTCGTGCGAAATGGGTTAGATGCGCAGTTCTGCCAAAAATATCACTCACGATTATATATTGCATAGTTACTTCTTATTATTTGTGGGTTAAGGCGAGTAATACAGAAACATAGCTACTCTCGACACTTTACCTAAATAAAATACAATAGTTAAAACCACATGACTAGCAATAAATTTAAAAATAACGCTTGCCTAAATAAAAGTACTGGGGTAAAGTCGCTTCTTGGTCCTAAAAAAGCCTCGCGGTTAACCTCTTTACCCTGATCCAGTAAGCCCCGCAAAACGTATATTATAGAGCTAAGTTATTGTACGGCGAGAACCCCAATTCAGACTACGGCATATTTTTTTAATAGTCGCATAAATGTCATAAAGATCGTCAACACTGTAATGAAGCTAAACACAACACGGTCTATCTAATTGTGCTTTGAAAGCTAATAAAGAAATTAGCGCACATTAAAGATAACAAGAAAAAAGTGAGTTTTATTATGTCTTATAGTTACAACGGATCTATGATCCAAATAGCACATCCAGTGCAATCAATTTCAGTAAATAAACAACGTGTTATTTTTTCTGATACGCAAGGTTTAAAAAATGCCTTGTTCACTAAAGCAAGTGACGCACGTCAGTTTGTTAAATGGTTAAAAGCCAACTAAGCAATCGTGTTTAACATTATTGCAATTAAATGACGCCAGCAAATGCTGGCGTTTTGCTTTTTATGCCCCCCTTTAAATTACAACTGCTACACTTAACCATATTATTCATTTATCTGTGGTTGAATTAATGCAGTTTGCTTTTCTTTTTGCATTTTCATTATTGTTAATTGGCGCTCCCGTGCACGCTAAAACAATCAATTGGGTCGTCGCTGACTTTGCCCCTTACTATATTTTTAACGATCAATATGCAGGCACCGGTCGTGATGAAAGTGTGATCACATTGCTTGAGCAACAACTTCCTGCTTATACATTCAAACGTACTATTTTACCATCGAGTCGAACCATTCAAGAGCTTACCAACCCTAATTACACTTACTGCATGTTGTCTCTTTACCAAAGTCCACATCGAAAGCAACACATCTACTTTAGCGAGCAAACCTCCACGGTTGGCCTATCGCCTTCTGTTGCTATTCATAAAGAGCTTGCGCAGCGGCTAAAACTTGATATTAATAAGCCCGTATCATTACAAGCCCTACTGAGTAAATATCAACTCGCGTTAGGTATTTCTATGAGCCGCTCATATGGAGATGCAATTGATTCGGTCATTAATAATAGTGCCGATGCGTCGATTATTATTCGCCCCGGGCGAGATACCTTAGCCAGCTTGACTTACATGCTGAAGAAAAAACGCATTGATATTTTATTAGGCTACCCAAGTGAGCATTATTATTTAGCAAAATCGATGAGCTTTGATGATGAACTAATGCAATTGCCGCTCACAGAAGCACCTGAGCTTAGTTATGGCTATATTGGATGTACTAACAATGAACAGGGTATTGAACAGGTTAATGTATTAAATGCAGCGCTGGAGCAGGTAAAACAACAACCAGCTTATAGAGAAGTGTTATTACGTTGGCTGCCCGATAATCTTAAACCCTTGCTTGAGCAACGCCTACAAATAAACAAAAACGCCTCAACTAAGTGAGGCGTTTTTAATCTACTGTGATTTATAAAGTATGTTACTTACGAACACCTTCAATATATAAACCAATATCGACATGTGTTGATGCTGGGCCTAAGTTGTAATCAATACCAAAGTCAGCCAATTTCAAGCTAGTTTCGCCTTCAAAACCAACACGGTATCCACCCCATGGATCTTTACCTTCACCAATTTTATCAATTTCAAAGGTAATTGTTTTTGTAACGCCATGTAGAGTAAATTCACCTGTCACGTCAGCTTCATCGCCATCTTCATCAAATTTGATTGATGTGCTTTTAAATGTAGCTTTAGGGAATTTATCAACATTTAAAAAGTCACCACCACGTAAATGCTTATCACGCTCAGCATGGTTTGAATCGATACTTTTAGTATCAATGTTTACCATGATTTGTGACGCATTCGGGTTGGCTGAATCATAACTAAAGCTACCATCAAAGGTATTAAAACGGCCATGTAACCAGCTGTAACCTAAATGCTTAATTTTAAAATTTACAAATGCGTGGGCACCTTGAGTGTCAATAACGTAGTCCGCAGCATGTACAGCCGTAGTACCAAGCATTGCTGTAGCAACGGCAGCTGATAAAAGTAATTTTTTCATTTATAAATCATCCTTTTGTGGTTTGATCATTCTAATTAAGGTTTTATCTTTATCGATAAAATGATGTTTTAACGCCCCAAGTGCATGTAATACCACAAGTCCTATTAAGCTACACGCCACATAGTAGTGAATTTTACCTGCAATATCTGCTTGATTAGCTACTGAAAAATCAATTGCGGGAATACTAAACAACGTAAACACCTCAATCGAACGACCATCAGCAGTAGAAATCAAATACCCTGAAATAACGATGATACAAAGCAACACATATAAAAATAGATGTGCTGTATGTGCCACTTTATTTAACACCGGACTACTGTTTGATAAAGGTTCCGGTTGTGTACCTAATGCACGCCAAGCAAAGCGAAATATTAATAACGCCACCAGCGTAATTCCGACACTTTTGTGCAAATCTAAAGAACCTTTATACCAACTATCATAGTATGTGAGTTCAACCATGTATAAACCAAGGCCAAACAAACCAATTACCATTGCAGCCATTAACCAATGTAATGCAATTGCAACAATACCATACGAAGATTTTGTGTTTTTAAACATGTTTACTGACTCCGCTATCCAATAACAACAGCATAGCCCTTCCCCAGATAAAATAAAATAGCGATAAACAAACAAGTTGTGTGCGTATATGCACAGGAGGAAGCAAATATTCAAATTCGAGCTATTTACGAAATATGAAATGAAAAAAATAGTTAATCGAGAGTGACTGGCTCACCCTCTATTCATTATGACTCTAATTAAAGTAAGGCTATACAGACTCTTTTAAAAAATCTAAATAGATTTTTTCATCTAAGCCGATACGAGGGCAAGTTAAGCCTTTATCACGCACTGTTGAGCTAGTGAGTTTATTATCGCTAATAAAAATAGCTTGTGATTGTAACGTACATTCATCTTCAGCTTTTACTGACCATCTAGATAACTCATCTATAGACGCCGGTGCCCCTGCAATAATATAAACCCTTACATCTTCATACAGAAAAAAGTTATGACCTTTATTATCTGCTTTTACCAAAGAACAAGGAGCTGCTAATTGAAGCTTAATACTTTGTTTACCTTTACTAACTATGCACTTTTCAGAGTCTAATTTTACATCAGCCTTGACACATGCAACCAACATAAACGAAGTTAATAAACTTAATAGCCGTATTTTTAAACCAATATTTCCCAAAACCATACTTGATCTCCCAAATTAAGCCAATCTGCATCACCACCTTTTAAATATTCCCCATCCCATAAGTCAATGTGATCGGTACTGCCCCAACCGTTCATAATAAAAATAATTCCTTTTCTACCCTTTAATACAGACAAAGCACCTCCTTTAATTACTTCTTTAGTGCCAAATGAAGAGCTTCTTGGAGAAGAAATCCAATTGGCTAACTCTTGTGCAGCAAGAATATGTTTTGGGCTATGTTTCAAACCAGGGTAACATCGTCGCTGTGGGTACATCGTATCAAAAGATGAAGTATCGACACCTGCTTTTTCCAATGCTACTCCCATACGGATTGCACATTGATTTTTTAAACAGACTTTTATCGCATGGGTGGTTTGGGTAAGGATGGGCATCCCATAGGGCATTGAACTTTAATAACATATCATTAATTCCTTATAAATTTATTGATGAATGACAAATGTACCTTTTTTTTATCCTCGCATAAATATACTCCATAAACAGGTGGAGCTTTATAGACTCACCACATTATAGAGGCTGATGGAAATCACTTTAATTATTTTCAACTAAACCTATGTATATCTGCGTTGTGGGTTCAACTTGCAAACACGTGATCAGGTTTTCTTTAATCAGTTCTAGCATGGCGATGAAACTGACCACAACACCACTGCGCCCTTCTTCTAAGGTGAAAAGCTCGCTAAACGCTAATTGTGTGCCCGCACTGGAGAGTTTCGCTAAAATCAGGCTCATGCGCTCGCGGGTTGACAGTGCTTCAGCAGTTATTTGATGATGCTCAAAAGTTTTAGCCCGCGCCATTACATCACTAAGTGCATATAATAAGTCTTTCAAATCAACATCGGGGAGTAATAGTGCTTGTTTATCTTGCTCTGGCACTAGAGCCTCGGCAAGGTATATATCGCGGCCAACTCGGGGCACTTCATCAAGATTTTCCGCCGCTTTTTTAAATTGTTCATATTCTTGTAAACGGCGTATAAGTTCAGCACGTGGATCTTCTTCTTCCTCAAGCTCTTCGTGTTTAGGTAATAGCAAACGCGATTTTATTTGTGCTAACAGCGCCGCCATCACTAAATATTCACCAGCCAGCTCTAACTGAAACTCACTCATCATTTCAACATAGCGAACATATTGTTCAGTAATACTAAAAATAGACAGTTCTAAAATATCGAGCTTATGCTTTTTAATTAAATAAAGTAATAAATCAAGTGGCCCTTCAAAGGTTTCTAAAATAACCTCTAGAGCATCCGGTGGAATATATAAATCTTCAGGTGTATCAATAACTTCTTTGCCATGCAAAAAAGCCAGCGGCAGCTTTTGCTGCGCTGGCTGTTGAGTTACGTTATCAGTGGGTAACTGCGTCATCGCACGATGCTACTCAAACAATACTATTCAAACGGTGCTGTATCGCCACAGCCAACCCGCAGTACTTCAACTGTATCTTCTGATAAATCAATCACTGTGGTTGCTTGCTCTGCTAAATAGCCTCCATGGATAATCAAATCAACAAGTGGACCAATGCGATCGCGTATTTCATCTGGATCCGATTCGGTAAATTGCTCGCCAGGTAATATAAGCGAACAGGACATTAGAGGCTCGCCCAATTCAGCTAAAATTGCACAGGTGATCGGGTGTTCAATAACGCGGATTCCAATGGTTTTCTTTTTATCGTTTAATAATCGTTTAGGGACTTCTTTAGTGCCTTTGAAAATAAACGTGTATGGCCCTGGTGTATTGTTTTTAATAAGCCTAAACAACTGATTATCTACCCGCGCATACGTCGATAACTCAGATAAATCGCGACACACCAAGGTAAAGTTATGGTGTTTTTCAATGCCACGAATACGTTCAATACGTTCTTTCGCTTGCTTATTACCCAAGTTACAACCTATTGCATACCCAGAATCAGTGGGGTATACCACCACGCCACCTTGTTTAATAATATCCACGGCTTGTTTAATTAATCGTGGTTGTGGATTATCCGGATGAATATGAAAAAAATCACTCATGTACGTCTCCTTCTTGCCCTTCCCAAGATTGCCAAACGCCTTGGCAATCTTTTGGCAAATATAAGTTTTTTCCTAATTCTAGCCAACTAGTAGGAAAATGAAAATCAGATCCTTGCGAACACAGTAAATTGTACTCGCGGCTCAATTCGCCTAAAAACTGTCGCTCAGATGGTGCTTGTTGTGGCTGAGCAACTTCCATTGCGTCCCCTCCCGCACTCTTAAACTGAGTCAATAATTTACGCAGCCACTTATTCGACATTTGATAACGCCCAGGATGTGCTACGACAGCAACGCCTCCTGCGGCATGAATAGCAGCAATGGCCGTTTGCATATCACACCAATCACTTGGCACATACCCTGTTTTGGCGCGTCCTAGGTACTTTTTAAACACCCCAGGTATAGTCGTTGCCACACCGCGAGCAATTAAAGCGCGGGCATAATGTGCACGGGTTATTTGCGCATCTTCGGCAAGCGCTTGCGCTTGTTGATAAATACCATCAAACCCATTTTTCTCTAATCGACGACCAATCTCGATTGCTCTATCAGCGCGCTTTTGTTGCTGTATCGTCAATAAGTTAGTTAACGTTGGCTCATCAATATCTACGTTTAATGCCACAATGTGGATCTCAAAACTTTCCCACTTGGTGGAAATTTCAACCCCATTGATCAATTTAAGTGGCAGCGCTTGGCTTTGTATATAAGCCTGTGCTGGCTTTATCGCTGCAGTAGTATCGTGATCGGTGATCGCAAACACGTCGATATTTTTTTCAACTGCACGCAACAATAATTGCTCAACAGTGAGTTGCCCATCAGAATGCGTTGTGTGGCTATGTAAATCGTATTTTATCAAAAGAGAAGACTGCTCATATTAAATGTGCGAAAGTTGTTATTAAGTATAACAAAATTTTTTAATAAATTGTTTTAAATAAATACTTGACACTAATACTGTTGATACGGTTTACTGTAGCCACTTAAGACACACAAAGAACAAAAACAATGATCAATTCAATCCAAAACACAATCTGGTGGTGGCACTCGTAAATTATCGGGTGACGAATTGTCGTGTCTAACACATTCTAAACCCGCTTATTGCGGGTTTTTTTATATTTAAATTTTAGGGTAACAAACATGAATAACGTAGCAATTTTTACACATCATTGGTGGTGGCGCCTGGTATAGCGGGACGGTAATGGTCTATCTTAATTTTATTTAAGTATCGTTATTCAAACCCCGCACAGCGTAGCTTGCGGGGTTTATTTTTTTGAGGGAATGAGGTTTGATTTTTAGTCATATAACAACAACGCCAGGTGAAGTTACCAGCATCACCGAAGTACGAGAATATATTCACAGCCCATTGGCATTATATGGGTTACTTGATAAAGACAATTCACTGTTATTAGAGTCGGCTGAAATTGACTCGAAAGACAGCGTAAAAAGTTTAATTTTGGTCGATTGTGCATTAAAAATTATCTGTACCGGTAAAACTGTCACAGTGACAGCACAATCTAACAATGGCCAACAATTACTCCCCTACTTAAAAACTAAACTTGATAATTGCCGTACGCAATTAGACGGGCAAACCTTAAGTATTGAGTATCAAGGCACCGACAGTAATATTGACGAAGCGTCTAAATTAGTTGCCGATAACGCATTTAGTGCACTGCGCAGCTGTATCAATAATATAAGCAGTACCACCGAAAATCCGTTTTCATTATTTTTAGGTGGCGTATTTGCTTATGACATGGTGGCTAACTTTGAGCAGTTAAGCGAAGTGCCTGATGGTGAAAACAGTTGCCCTGATTATGTATTTTACCTAGCTGAAACCTTAGTTGTGATTGATCATCAAGCCAAAACCACAGAATTGATTGGCAATGTATTTAATGGCCCGGATGTTCATGCCAACTGCTTTGAAGTAGGTAAAAAACTTGAGCGCTTAAATGCATTATGCGATGAAGCAGATAGCTTTAGTGCACAGTTAAGCATAGGCAGCAGCGAAGTAAGCGTTGATATTAGTGATGCCGACTATTGCGAGCAGGTAAACACACTAAAAAAACACATTGTCGATGGTGATATCTTTCAGGTCGTGCCATCACGGACATTTTCTTTAGCCTGTGCTGATCCGCTGCATGCCTACAGCCAACTGAAAAAACAAAATCCAAGCCCGTATATGTTTTATATGCGTGATAGCGAGTTTGCACTATTTGGCGCATCACCAGAATCTGCCTTAAAGTTTTGTGCGCAAACTCAACAAGTCGAAGTGTATCCAATTGCAGGCACCCGCGCCCGAGGTAAGTTTGCCAATGGTCAAATCAATCCTGACTTAGACAGCCGTATTGAACTTGAATTACGCAACGATCAAAAAGAACGCGCTGAACACTTAATGTTAGTCGATTTAGCCCGTAATGATGTGGCACGAATTAGCGTACCCGGTACTCGCCACGCTAAAGAGTTATTAAAAGTAGACCGTTATTCGCAAGTGATGCATTTAGTGTCACGGGTTGTAGGCACATTAAAGCCTGAACTAGACGCCCTACACGCTTACCAAGCATGCATGAATATGGGCACCTTAGTCGGCGCTCCCAAGGTCAGCGCTGCTGAACTGGTTCGTCAAACCGAAGGAAAACGCCGTGGTAGTTATGGTGGCGCTGTTGGCTACTTAACCGGTGATGGCGCTATGGATAGCTGTATTGTGATTCGCTCGGCCTTTGTTAAAAATAATATCGCCTACGTGCAAGCCGGTGCCGGAGTCGTCTATGACTCAGATCCACAATCTGAAGCAAATGAAACCCGCGCTAAAGCACAAGCGGTGATCACAGCGATTCAATCGACTTATCAAGGACACTAACATGAGCCAATTAATCAACAAACTAAGCGACGTGAAAATCTACTTTTTAGATAACTTTGATTCATTTAGTTATAACTTAGTCGATGAACTTTCTATGTTGGGCAGCGATTTAGTGGTATATCGTAACAACATAGATGCGCAGGTAATTTTTGACAAAATGTGCAGCGAGACTAAACCAGTTATTTTAGTCCTTTCACCAGGCCCTGGCACGCCCACAGCAGCGGGGTGTTTAATGGCCTTAATAGAGTTATGTAAAGGCCGTTTCCCGATGCTAGGGATATGTTTAGGTCAACAAGCGCTGACACAAAGTTATGGCGGTGTTATCGGTCATGCTGGCGAAACTGTCCATGGGAAATCATCCATTATTGAGCTGGGTGAACACCCTGTTTTTGCCGGAATGGGAAAACGTATGCCAGTGGCCCGCTATCATTCGTTAATGGCCACTAAAGTACCCGCGAGTGTAGCCGTGATAGCTCATTATGAAACAATTCCGATGGCAATTTATCACCATGATGATAAAGCGCTTGGGTATCAATTTCATCCTGAGTCTATTTTGACGCCAAATGGCGCCGCGCTACTTCAACAAAGTATGCAATTTTTAGCCAATGCACAGCAATAGAGGATCGTATGTCAGTAAACCAACAATCAGCCAATGAGGTGAGCATTGGCGCAATGATTGATGTGTTATTAACGCAATCATCATTAAGCTTTAGTCAAAGCCAGCAATTATTTGATGCCATCATGCAGGGCTATGTAAACGACATTGAATTGACCGCCATTTTAGTGGCACTAAAAATCAAAGGTGAAGTCAGTGATGAAATTGCTGGCGCCGCAGCGTCAATGCGCGCCAACGCCGTATCATTTACCACCACAGCCACTAATTTAGCTGATAGCTGCGGCACCGGTGGCGATGGTTCAAACACGATTAATATTAGTACCACTGCAGCAATTGTTGCTGCAGCCTGCGGTATTAATATGGTCAAACATGGTAATCGCAGTGTATCTAGTAACTCAGGCTCTGCCGATTTACTCAAAGCGCTGGGCATAAATATCGATATGTCACCTGTTCAAGCGGTTGCCTGTTTAGAGCAAACAGGCTTTACTTTTTTGTTCGCGCCCCATTACCACAGCGGTGTGCGCCACGCGATGGGAGTACGTACCACTTTAAAAACCCGCACTATCTTTAATATATTAGGCCCATTGGCAAACCCTGCCGCGCCCGATGTACAACTATTAGGTGTTTATGACGAAAGTTTATGCCTGCCAATGGCACAAACCTTAAAAACGTTAGGTACACCGCGCGCTATGGTTGTGCATGGCTCAGGTACCGATGAAATCGCCTTGCACGGCAAAACCACGGTTGCAGAGCTAAATAATGGTGAAATCACCCAATACACACTAACCCCTGCGGATTTTGGTCTTGCAAACTATTCACTTGAACAATTAGCCGGTGAAGGTCCAGAATATAACGCAGAGGCAAGTCGCGCAATTTTAGCGGGTAACGGCACAGACGCTCATAATGCAGCCATCATTGTAAATGTTGCCGCGTTACTTTATTTAACCAATAAAGCGGATGATTTTAAAAGCGCCGCTCTGCACGTTAAAACCGTATTACAAACTGGCCGCGCATTAAGCACATTAAACGCCATAGTAGAGCAAAGTAATAAAGCAGTCGCAAATTCAGAGGTAACTAATGGCTAATGTATTAGACAAAATAGTCGCAGACAAAAAAATAGAGCTCGAAGCGCGTAAAGCCAAACGCCCGCTTGAAAGCTTTAAACATCAAGCAGTACCTACTAATCGTGATTTTTATCAAGCCCTTGCAGCGCCTGGTACGCAATTTATTTTGGAATGCAAAAAGGCCTCACCGTCAAAGGGTCTTATTCGTGAGCCGTTTGATTTAGCTGAGATCACCAGCGTGTATAAAAACTACGCCAGCTGTATCAGTGTGCTCACTGATGAAAAATATTTTCAAGGCAGTTTTGATTACTTAGAATTTGTCCGCAGCCAAGTTGAACAGCCATTGATCTGTAAAGACTTCTTTATTGATGAATACCAAATTTATATGGCGCGTATTTATGGTGGTGATGCCATTTTATTAATGTTGTCAGTTCTTGATGACGAGCAGTATCAACAACTTGCAGCTGTAGCGCAGAGCTTAAATATGGCTATTCTGACTGAGGTAAGTAATGTGCAAGAAGTGCATAGAGCACTTGCCCTTGATGCCCAGATCATCGGTATTAATAACCGTGATTTACGTGATTTAAGTACCAACTTAGCGACCACCGAACAACTACGTAAGCTTATTCCTGACGATAAAGTGGTTATTTCCGAATCCGGTATTTACAGCCATCAAGATGTGAAACGCCTTGCGCCTCTATGTAATGGTTTTTTGATCGGCAGCTCGCTGATGACTGAGCGTGATTTAGAACGCGCTTGTCGTCGTGTGATCTTAGGGGAAAACAAAGTTTGTGGTTTAACCCGCAGTGAAGATGCCATGAATGCTTATAACAGTGGTGCTGTATTTGGTGGGCTCATTTTTGCACCTAAATCACCTCGTTATGTTGATTTAGATTGCGCTTTGCAAATTACTCAAAGTGCCCCACTTGCTTTCGTTGGGGTATTTGTCAATGCCAGCATTAAAGACGTTGTAGAGCACGCGCAGAGCTTAAAACTTGCCGCTGTACAATTACATGGTCAAGAAGACCAAACCTATATTAACCAATTGCGTCCTTTGCTACCAAGTAGCTGTCAGATTTGGAAAGCGCAAGCTGTTAAAGACAGTCTACCGACACCGCTTGCTGGAGTTGATCGCCATCTATACGACACCCACAGCGATACACAAGCAGGTGGCACAGGGAAAACCTTTGATTGGTCAATTTTAGAACATGCCAGCAGCCCATTTATGCTCGCTGGTGGCTTAAATGCCGACAACATTCAAGGTGCACTATACCAAGGCGCTCATGGTCTTGACCTAAATTCTGGGGTTGAGCAAAGTGCCGGTAAAAAATGCCAAAACAAATTAAACGATGCGTTTATCAGCATCCGTAAATATTGAGGTTCTTATGAATAATCCAGCTTACTTCGGCGAATTTGGCGGCATGTTTGTCCCTGAATTGCTAGTACCTGCACTAAAACAACTAGAAAACGAGTTTAACAAATCACAAACAGATGCTGCATTTCAATCTGAGTTTGAACAGTTACTTAATGAATATGCAGGGCGCCCTACGCCACTGACATTAACCCGTAACTTAATAAAAAACCCAAAAGTAAAATTATATTTAAAACGTGAAGATCTATTACACGGCGGTGCCCATAAAACCAATCAAGTGTTAGGCCAAGCACTGCTAACAAAACGCATGGGCAAAAAAGAGGTTATTGCTGAAACAGGCGCAGGCCAACACGGTGTTGCCACGGCACTTGCCTGCGCATTATTGGGATTAAAATGCCGGATTTATATGGGCGCTAAAGATGTAGAACGTCAGCAACCAAACGTATTCAGAATGAAATTAATGGGCGCGACCGTTATTCCTGTTACCGCAGGCTCAGGGACACTGAAAGATGCCGTCAACGAAGCGCTACGGGATTGGTCTGCAAATTACAAAGAAGCGCATTACTTACTTGGCACAGCGGCAGGCCCACACCCATTCCCAACTATGGTTCGTGAGTTCCAAAAAATGATTGGTGAAGAAGCAAAGCAGCAAGTATTAAAAGCGGAAGGTCGCCTACCTGATGCGGTGCTTGCGTGCGTGGGTGGTGGCTCTAACGCCATTGGTATGTTTACTGATTTTATTGACGAGCCAAGTGTTAAGCTCATTGGTGTTGAGCCTGCTGGCAAAGGTCTTGATACCCATGAGCATGGCGCAACCATCTGTAAGGGCACAAAAGGTATCTTACACGGTACTTATACTTACATTATGCAAAATGATGATGGCCAAATCGAAGAGTCTTATTCAGTTTCAGCCGGTCTTGATTATCCAGCGGTCGGTCCACAACATGCCTTTTTGCATGAAACGGGTCGCGCACAATATGTCGGTATCACCGATACCGAAGCATTAGAAGCATTTCAATTATTGGCTAAAAACGAAGGTATTATCCCAGCGCTTGAATCAAGCCATGCCCTTGCCTACGCATTAAAATATGCAGAACAACAAACTGAAGACACTATTTTAGTAGTGAATTTAAGCGGCCGTGGTGATAAAGATTTAGCACACGTTATGGATGTACTTTCAAAAGGAGATCAGCTATGAGCCAGCCAGCCCCGCTAAAAACAGATCGCTATGGAAAAATGTTCGCTGCATTAAGCGAGCAAAATCAAGGTGCGTTCGTGCCATTCGTAACCATTGGCGATCCCAACAAAGAACTCAGTGTTGAAATCATTAAAAGCTTAATTGATGGCGGTGCTGATGCCTTAGAGCTGGGTATTCCATTTTCAGATCCAATCGCAGATGGTCCTGTAATTCAAGCGGCGAACATTCGCGCCCTTGCGGTTAATATTAACACCCAAGATTGCTTTGATATTATTAAGCAAGTACGTGAATACAATGCTGATATACCAATTGGTTTGCTGTTGTATTCAAACTTAGTATTCAAACGCGGTTTAGAGGCTTTTTATAAAGACGCCAAAGCGGTGGGTGTTGATTCAATTTTAGTGGCAGACGTACCGCTGCATGAATCTAAAATGTTTCGCAAAGCGGCAATGAGCAATGGCATCGACCCAATTTTTATTGCCACGCCTAACGCACCCGATGATACATTACGTGAATGTGCCTCTTATGGCCGTGGTTATACCTATTTGCTTTCACGTGCGGGTGTAACAGGCACTGAAACCAAAGCACAAATGCCAGCCTCTTCTATCGTCACTAAGTTAAAAGAATACCACAGTGCGCCTGCGTTACTTGGCTTTGGTATTTCTACCCCAGAGGATGTAAAAGCGGCACTCAATGCCGGTGCTGCGGGGGCAATATCTGGCTCTGCCGTGGTTAAAATTATTGAAGCAAACCTGAATAATCCTGATGCAATGCTCAGCGGTTTAACAGCATTTGTAGCGAGTATGAAAGCTGCTACAGCACTTTAAAGTTATTTTCTAAGACTAAGGGCCTATTTAGGCCCTTTTTGTTGGTTATGTTAAACGCTTCACACTCTGTCTTTCAAGGCTTTAGCGGCTTTAAACACCGGCTTATTAGCCCCTGCAATTTCAATCACCGCGCCGGTTTGTGGGTTGCGCCCTGTGCGTGCTGGGTAATAACTCAAGGCAAATGTACCAAAACCATTAATTTGTACTTGATCGCCTTCCGACAATGATTGTGTAATAACAGCTAACATACTTGACAAAGCCGCTTGAGAATCTTTCTTGGTTAATTCACTGTGCGCTGACATAGCACTGATAAGTTCTGCTTTATTCATAAAATGCTCCTAAAAATACCACTTACTCAGTGACTGTTCAGTGGATTTTGGTAATGATTGATACAAAGACACGCAGGCTAAGGGTTAGTAACCACTAAGTCAACCTTGTAAATAACACAATAAGTTGATACAACCTGTGCAATTATTTTTTAGCATCACATTTTGAGCAATATATGCATGCATTAATCGAGTTTATTCCGTTAGTTTTATTTTTTGCGGTCTTCAAGTTAGTTGATATTTACTGGGCAACAGCGCTATTAATGGGCACCACGCTTATTCAAGTTGCGTATTCTTATTTTACAACGGCTAAAGTACCAGCGCGGCAGTGGTTATTTTTTGCCATCGCGGTCATTTTAGGCACGTTAACACTCGTTTTTCATGATGAGCAGTTTGTAAAATGGAAGGCCACAATTATTTATGCGCTGCTGTCTTTAACGCTATTATTCAGCCGCTACTTTATAGGCAAGAATCTCGTCAAGCAAGCACTGAGTTCGGTGTTAAATAATGCCACAGAGACAGAGCAAGCCAATAGCGTACCTGAACCACTGTGGGACAAACTCAACTTACTATGGGTTGCAATTACAGCCGCAATTGCAGCACTCAATATTTATATTGCTTATAATTTCTCTCTCGATTTTTGGGTTAACTTTAAAGTATTTGGGCTGATGGCTATTACCTTTGTCAGTATTTTTGCCTCTATCATCATGTTGTATAAATATATACCTGATGAAGACGAGGCTAAAGCCGACGAGAACAAGCCCTCATAATGTCATAAATCTGTCGTCTTAGCTTGATAGCCTGTTATACAAAATCACGCTGAGACGACCTTGAACGCCAATCAATACCGCTGGTTTGAATTCACACTGATATTTGTTTGCTTGCCTTTGCTAGGTTTTTACCTTCGCGCTCACCTAGCTAATTGGTTGATCCCCGCACTCATTGTATTAATGAGCGTCTGTGGCATGTTGCTACTTGGCGATCCGCACTTTAAACGCTTTAGACTCACCAGCTTTGGTGAATTTTCTGCGGTGAAACGTCGATTATTTAGCTTCTTTTTTATTGGCGCACTATTCTCTGGGGTATTTTACGGCATCATCAACCAAGGTAATTGGTTTTTGCTACCGCGTAATTCCTTCCATGACTGGCTTATGTTGCTGCTCTTGTATCCGCTATTATCAGTGCTGCCGCAAGAGTTAATATTTCGAACCTACTTTTTTCACCGCTATAAACGCATCATGCCAAAAAAGAGTATTCGTATCGTGATCAGTGCAACTGTATTTGCATTAGCGCATATTGTTTATGCTAACTGGGTCGCCGTTTTACTGGCCTTTATTGGTGGCTTATTGTTTTCATTCACCTATGCACAAAGCCGTTCTACCTTTGTGTGTGTTATTGAACATAGCCTATGGGGATTGTGGATGTTTACTTTGGGAATTGGCCAGTACTTGGACTCTGGCGCAATGACATAAGAGAATAGCTTTAGGCAATAAAAAACCGTGCTGATCAGGATCGGCACGGTTTTTATTCGTAGTGAATAACTGGCTTAAAATCCGAAAATACTCATCGCAAAAAACTTAGTCGCTACGGTATTTACAAAAATCAGTAACAAAATCACCGGAATGAAAGTTGACAGTGAAAAATTAACGTACTTTTCAGTAAAGCTACCCGTATAGCCCGGACAACCTTGGCTTAGCTCTTCACTTAAACGTACCTTTTTCCAGCGATACATTACAAACAAACACACCATTAAACCATTTAGCGGTAGTATCGTGTCGTAAAAAACATCATAAACAATATCAAATAAACTTTTCGAACCACCACCATAATTAGTGAATGACGTTAAGCTCTCAACCATACCAAATGACATGGTACATAAAACAGTCAACAGGCCAATGCTGCCAGTTAAAATCAATAATGCCATTTTACGACTGATGCCCTTGCGATCACTTAACGTTGCTGTTGGCACTTCAACAATCGATACCAACGAGGTGATAGCGGCAAAAAACACTAACAAGAAGAATATAAATGCCACAATTGAAGCACCTATGTATCCAATATCAGTTTGTAATGCGAGTAAAATTTTCGGCAAGAATTCAAAAATCATCGACACTGAAGAATCTGATAACTTAGCCGGATCAGTATCTGGATTGAAACTAAAAATAGCAGGTAGTACCATTAAACCAGCAATAAACGCCACCAATGAATCCGTCAGTGCTACCATCTTAGCACTGCCCACAATGTCATCTTTTTTCGAGATATAGGATGCGTATGTCATCAAAATACCCATACCTAATGATAGCGAGAAAAACGCTTGCGCTAATGCACCGTTCAATACACTGGCATTCATTTTGGTAAAGTCAGGAATAATATAATACTTTACACCCGCCATTGCATTATCCAGTGTCAACACATAAACCACCAATGCAATTAGCAAAACAAACAGCGCAGGCATTAAGAATTTAGCAGCTTTTTCAATGCCTTGTTTAACACCGCCAACTAAAATTAGGTTCACTATGATAGCCACTGCCGCCATATAACCAAACACGCTAGAGCTGTTAATAAACACCCCAAAGCTTTTTGGATCAGCCAACACATCTAAGTTACCAATGGCAACTTGGCTCAAATAACCAAAAATCCAGACCGTTATTACCATATAGAAAACGGCTATCATAAACGGCGTTAATACCGCTAAAAAACCAGCAAAGCTCCACTTTTTATCATTACCCGATAATAATTTATACGAGCCAAGTGGATCTTTTTGCGCTTGGCGACCCATCGCCATTTCGGCCATCATGACTGGTAAACAAATAAACACCACAAATAACGCATAAACGAGTAAAAATGCACCGCCGCCATTTTTTGTAGCTGAGACAGGAAACCCAACCAAATTACCAATACCTACCGCTGAACCAGCAGCCGCTAATATGAATCCGAGGCGGGAGCTAAAATGCTCACGAGTATCGCTCATTTAAAAACCTTATTATTATTTTGTATCATTTTAGCGACTCTACCAGTGTTGCAGTGAGCTTTTCAAGCAGATTCCGTTTAAAAATAGTTTAGTGCTGTAAACCCGCTTATTGATTGACCACAAAGCGAAAACTAATCGTAATTTATTCGCCTATTAAATCTGCTGTGCTAGTATCAGAACAATTTCATACTATTAATATTAGAGAATACGCCATGTTGTATATGATTTACTCAACTGATGTTGAAAATAGTTTAGAACACAGAAAAGCCGCCCGCCCTGCTCATTTAGAACGCTTACAAGCATTAGATGAACAAGGCCGATTATTTACAGCAGGCCCGTTACCAGCAATTGATAGTACAGACCCAGGTGAGGCTGGCTTTACTGGTTCTTTGGTAATTGCTGAATTTGACTCATTAGAAGCCGCACGTGAATGGGCGGCTGCAGATCCATATGTAAGCGGTGGCGTTTATGATAACTCAGTAGTAAAACCATTTAAAAAAGTGTTCCCTAGCTAAATAATGCCAACAACCAGATAGAATTTTAGTCTTTATTTGAGCAAGGTATTAATTCAATTGATATAAACACTTTACGCCTAAGCACAATAATTCAGTGTTTGTTCACGGGTTGTTAATTAAAATCCATTGCATTGAATCATAGAATTTAGTGGTTTTACTTGAATTTTAGCTACTTGGTTCATTAAACTATTCAGGTCTGGTTTAGGAGTTTCCCATCATGCGTACTGTGTTAGCTCTCAGCATCGCCTTCATTGTGCTATTTTTGAGTGTATTTTCGACTAATAGCCAAGCTGCATCTCAAGGCAATAAAACTGAGATCAATAAAAAACAAGCTGTTGAGCTTGCTAAAAAAACCGAAGATGGTAAAACTCTTAAAATTACCGTACTTAACGATATTTATACCGTAAGAATTTTAAAATCGGACGGCCATGTCGTCGACGTTCATGTCAATAAAAAGACCGGCGAAGTGAAAAAGGATTAATAAATGCGAATTTTAGTAATTGAAGATGATTTACACTTAGCAGATAACTTGCGTAATGCGCTAGAAAAAGAACGCTACAGTGTTGACCTTTGTCATGATGGCGAAGCGGGTTTATTCCACATCACTGAGTACCCTCTTGATATGGCTGTGGTAGATTTAGGTTTACCTAAGATAGACGGGATTGAGCTTATTAATAAAGCCCGAGCCCAAGGTATTACCATTCCAATCCTTATTTTAACAGCCCGTGACCGTTGGCAAGATAAGGTTGAAGGGCTTGATGCGGGTGCTGATGACTATTTGACAAAACCATTTCATGTTGAAGAGTTAATCGCTCGTTGTAACGCGCTTATTCGCCGCAGTGCAGGTAAAGCTAATCCAGAAATGACGGCCGGGCCGATCAAAATTCACACCCGCTCACAGCAAGTGTGGGTTGATGATAGAGAACTAAGCTTGACCGCCTACGAATACAAAGTACTTGAGTATTTAATGGTGAATCCGCAAAAAGTGATCTCAAAATCTGAGTTAACTGAGCATATCTACGATCAAGATTTTGATTTAGATTCAAACGTGATCGAAGTATTCGTATTGCGCTTACGTAAAAAACTCGACCCTGATGGCACACTTAACCCTGTAGAAACATTACGCGGACGTGGTTACAGGCTCAAAAGTCAGTGGTAGCATCGCAAATACCGTTAAAAGTAAGGCAAGGATTTATCCTTGTCTTTGTTTTATTAGTCGCCTTACCCATTTTGTTTTTCTCGATTGGCAAGGCGTACTATGCATCATTAGTAGATGCCACCGAAAAAACCCTCGAAGCCCATTTATATTCATTAATTTCAGAAGTCGATTTTACTGAGCGCGGTATTATTATGCCAAGCACCATTTTAGCGCCTGAGCTAAATCGCCTAAATTCTGATACCTATGCAATGATTTATCGTGATGAACAGCCTGTTTGGCACTCTGAATCTGCGGTAAATGTAAACTTTGTGCCTGACGAGATAGAAACCAAAGCCGGTGCTGCCGATTTTCGTCGCGTGGAATATAGAAATAACGTGTACTGGCAACTCAGCTTAACTGTTATTTTAAATAATATTGATCAATCCGAACACGCCCGCTTTATTTTATTAAGACGCAATGATGCTTTACTCCGGTTAATGGATGGTTTTAAACAAACCCTAGTAAACTGGATGTATGTCATGGGTGTTGCCATTGCCGCATTAATGGCGATAGGTTTTGTGTGGAGTGCGCGACCATTACAACGCTTAGATAAAGAAATAAAAGCCATTGAATCCGGCGACATACAAGAAATCAAAGGGCAATACCCTGTTGAACTGCAAACAATAAAAGCCGATTTAAATTTATTGCTCGAAACTCAACAACGCCAAAAAGAGCGTTATCGCGCCTCACTCAGTGATTTAGCTCATGCCTTAAAAACGCCCCTAGCGGTACTTAAATCAAGTCCCTTGGCTAATGATGCCGACGCTCAAGAGCAGCTTGATCGGATCAATGTGATGATCGAGCATCAATTAAAGCGTGCAGCAAGCGGTGCGTCCGATACCTGGAAAAAGCAAACAGTCATTAAACCTGTGCTCGATTCAATTCTCAATGCGATGGGCAAGGTATATCGAGATAAAGACATTATTTTCACCTGCGATGTCACTGATAAAAATTATTTTTTAGGAGATAAAACCGATCTCCTAGAACTACTTGGCAACTTAATTGATAATGCCTGTAAAGCTTGCCGTTCACAGGTCGATATACAAGTAGTCC
Organism: Pseudoalteromonas sp. KG3; assembly: GCF_030436385.1. NCBI lineage: Bacteria > Pseudomonadati > Pseudomonadota > Gammaproteobacteria > Alteromonadales > Pseudoalteromonadaceae > Pseudoalteromonas > Pseudoalteromonas sp. KG3. The sequence continues at coordinate 347,570 of NZ_CP098523.1, read as the reverse complement.
AAAAACGCACTCTGGCAATAACAATTAGTGACGATGGCCCAGGTGTCCCTGTTGATAAACGTCAGTCATTACTCACCCGAGGTACTCGCTTAGATACCTACGAAAGCGGTCACGGCGTGGGAATGGCAATTGTGTCAGACTTAGTAAAGTCGTATCACGGCACCCTGACTATTTTAGATGCTGATACGTTAGGTGGCGCAAAATTTATTTTAGAGTTTAATTATAATGATAAAAAATAATCGGCGTTTGGTAAGCTGCACACTGCTTTTACTGCTTAGTGCTACAACACAGGCAGATGAGCCATGCAGTTTAGTTGATCAAGCAACCCCTGATGAAGCCAAAAGCTATCTGCAATGTTTAGATAAACAAATAGAAAGTTTAACGCGCATCCAGCAAACTTGGGTAAATAAGATCACTTTAGATTTAAACAAGATTGAAGAAGAAACTGGTAACACACAGTTGTTACCGATTTTCAAACGCAGCATAACAAGCCAAAGCAAATATTTAGAAGATAGCTGTAAGTGGCGCTATTTACAAAAGATCCCCAACGGAACCCAAGCTGCAATTGTCTATAAGCGCTGTGAATTACGTATTTTAGAGCAGCACATAGCGGTATTAAAGCAGCCCATTTAGCCTAAAAGGCTACTCAGGCTGTTCCTCTAATTCTTCACCATTACCTAATAAAGTTGCCAGCCAGCGCCCTTCTTCACTGGTTTCAAGGGCTATTTTAACAATCATAGTCAACGGCACTGATAACAACATACCTACCGTGCCCATCAGCCAGCCCCAAAAAATTAATGATAAAAATACCACTAAGGTTGATAGCCCTAAGCCTTTGCCCATGTATCTAGGCTCAACAATATTGCCCATCACAGTATTGATCGTTAAATAACCAAGGCCCACCATACTCGCTACAAACGGCCCTTGCGTGATCAGCGCCAGCAATACCGCAGGGACAGCGGCAATGATAGAGCCAATATTAGGAATATAATTAAACATAAAGGCCATCACAGCCCATAATACGAAGTAATCAACATCTAACAGCCATAGCAAGATCCCAGCAAGCACGCCAGTGCCTAAACTGACCACAGTTTTAATTGCTAGGTAAGAGTTAATTGACTCTAAAAAACGGTCAATTTGTTGCATTTTACGGTCAGGATCATCCAATGCCATGTGTATTTTATGGCTGAGCATTGGCCCTTCAAACAACATAAACACCACAGTCAAAATAATTAAAAATAAATTGGCCATAACGCCACCTAAACCGGTGAGCATTCCAGTTGCCACATCAATGATCTTACCAGGATCAAACATTGCTATTATTTGTTCTTTATTGATCAAGATGTTGTATTTTGCTGCCGTATCCACGAGCAAAATAAACTGTTCTTTAAGTTGGGCTTTATATTGTGGTAACTGCTGCGAAAAGTCAGTTAATGATTGCCCTACTAAACCCGCTAAACTAACACCAATGCCAACCACCATCAGCATTACCAACATAATAGCCAACCCTTTTGGGATTTTATAGCGGCCAAAAAAGCTTAATAATGGATTGCAAATAATGGCAATAAACGTTGCCAATACAAATGGAATAACAATCACACTAGCTGACTTTACACCTGCCAATACAATAACTAACGCTGCAAAAATAACTAAACTTCGGTTTACCCCAGTTAAACTAGCCAAACTACGATCCTTGAAAATATAAATTGCAATTAGTGTATGTGAAAAGTAACGAGAATGAAATCATTGTAAAGTGATCAAACCCGTCTTGTGTACGTATAATAACTATAAATTAATTAACTGAGTTAACACTATGCATATCTTCATTACTGGCGGCACCGGTTTAATAGGCAGTCATTTATGCCCGCGTTTGCTTGAAAATCATCAATTAACAGTGTTAACACGCAATCTAAATAAAGCAACGCAATTACTCGGTGCAAACATTCTAGCCGTAGACTCTATAGAAAACCTTGATTTTAACAGTGTTGATTGCGTGATTAATCTTGCTGGCGAGCCTATTGTGAATAAACGTTGGAGCGACAAACAAAAGCAACGCCTACTTGATAGCCGCATTCTGCTAACTCAGCAAATAGTTACAGCAATCCAACACTGCCAAACACCGCCTCATACGTTTATCTCTGGCAGTGCCATTGGTTTTTATGGACGTCAAGATAATACCCTGATTGATGAAAGCTTTACCGCTATAAACCCGGAATTTAGCCATCAGCTGTGTGATGCGTGGGAGCAAGCTGCACTTGCAGCACAATCAGTTAACACCCGCGTTTGTACACTGCGTACCGGGATCGTATTAGCTAAACACGCTGGTGCACTGGCGAAAATGTTGCCTCCATTTAAATTAGGCTTAGGTGGGCCAATTGGCACTGCAGAGCAAGGCATGTCGTGGATCCATATTGATGACATGGTTGAGCTTATTTTATTTGTGTTAGATAATAATAACCTTAGCGGGGCAATTAACGCTACAGCACCTAACCCGGTAAACAATAAAGAATTCAGCCGCCAATTAGGCAAAGCTCTCACCCGCCCTGCTGTTATTCCTATGCCTAGTTTTGTTCTGAAGTTAGTGATGGGTGAAATGGCTGATTTATTACTTTATGGACAATTTGTTGTGCCTAACAAAGTACTGGCACAGCAATTTAGCTTTAACTACCCTACACTACCAAAAGCACTTGAAAATTTATTAAGGTAAGTGCTTTTATTAGTCCCTTTTTATTATCTTGCTATTAACCAAATAGTACATAATAATTAAGAACATTATAAAAGGTATCATAAGGGCAATTAGGTTTGGCGCGCAGGAAGTACCACACATGATGCATTTACCCACTATCATCATAATCTCCATACTACTTAATTCCATCATTAGCTCATTTTTGATGTCTTTGTATGTGCTCAAAAAACAAAAAACCTATTTGTATTGGTGCTGCTCTTGTTTTATTTTTGTACTAGCGCAGATCACAGCTGCGCTACGAGCATTTATTGATTTAGATTTTGTATCACACTACTTAGCAGATCTATTCATCATCGCCACGCCTTTGGCGGCAATCCTCGGTATCCATGCATATAATAACACTGAGAGAACAAAATTCTCTGCATGCCTTGGAGTGTTACTGGCATCGGGAGTAATTTTACTGCCTATTTATAGTTCTTCTTTTGGGCAGCTTTATACCACAACATTAATTGCCTGCTGCTTTTGTTATGCCGCTTATGCATTAAAAACGTTGCACCTGGGCCGTATTACCCACTTTTTAGTGTTACAAATTTGTTTTGTTGTGCATGCGATATTGATGTTTTGCCAAGCCGCCCTATTACTTTCTGCGCCAACATCAGTGGTAGATACTCAACAGGCTCTGGCAGTAATCTTAATTAGCCATATTGTGCTCTCCACTTGCACCGCGTTAGTCTGGCCTGTTTTAATGTTCTTAGAATCAGAGCAAGTGTTGACTGATTTAGCAAATTTGGACCCCCTTACCGGGCTCCTTAATCGACGCGCATTTTTAAACCTCAGTGCGACACATTTAGAGCAAGCCAACGGTTGTCAAAAAGAATTATGTGCGCTAATGATTGATATTGATTTTTTCAAAAAAAGTGAATGATCAATTTGGCCATGATACAGGTGATGAGGCATTAAAATGGGTTGCTAAACAAATTCAAGCACAGTTACGTGAGCACGATATTATTGCCCGTATCGGCGATGAAGAATTTGCGATTTTACTGCCTAATACATCTGAAAAAAATGCTCATGCTTTATCAGAGCGGATCAGGCTTGCTATTAAAAACCAACCGTTTATCTATAGGCAGCAGAGTATTTCTTTGTCACTTAGCATTGGCGTAATTAAACGCTCGAAAGATAGTAATATCAATGACTTAATTGCACAAGCAGATAAAGGGTTATATCAAGCTAAACATAATGGTCGCAACCAAGTCGTGGTCGCGATTTAACACTCATATCGTGCCATAGCACGTAAGCCTATTTTAATCGTACGCTGTAGCCATGCGACTAGATAAAAATATTTAGATACATTTTAGCCACAACTTTATTCCAATTAATTAAACTCATTTGTTGACGTAACATAAAAATTCCACTAGCCTTCTCTGGAAGCGCTACCACAAATACCCACAACCATTTCTGGAAGCGCTTCCACACACGATAATACCGCTATCAATTAAAGCGGTTAATAATAATGATAACAGTACGAGGGGAAACCTAATGTCGAGTCATATTTTTAAAAGAACAAAGTTAGCAACCAGCTTATCTTTGATTTTAGGTGCAGCAACCACGCTATCAGCCTATGCGGCTGAAGTTGAGAAACAAGAAGCACTTGAAGTTATTCAAGTCACTGGTTTTAAAGGTAGTATTAAAGAGTCAACACAACTGAAACGTTACTCATCAGGCGTTGTTGATGCCATCTCGTCTGAAGACATTGGTAAGTTCCCTGATACTAACCTCGCAGAATCTTTGCAACGTATCACCGGTGTTTCGATTGATCGTAGCAACGGCGAAGGCTCTAAAGTAACCGTTCGTGGTTTTGGCCCTGATTATAATATGGTGACGCTAAACGGTCGTACTATGCCTGCGGCATCTCTTCCTGCGGGCGGCGGCGCACCAAACTCTCGCGCCTATGACTTTGCTAACCTTGCTTCTGAAAGTGTTAAATCAGTCGAAGTATATAAAACAGGTAAAGCCAGCATTGCATCAGGTGGTATTGGCGCAACAATCAATATCAATACTGCTCGCCCTCTTGATAACCCAGGCCTAGTGGCTAATATTGGTGTAAAAGCACAGCATGATACGACCAACCGTGTTGGTGATGATGTTACACCTGAAATTTCAGGCATATTTAGTTGGACGGATGAAGACGCCAAATTTGGCGCATCACTTACCGCCAGTATGCAACAACGTGACAGCTCAGCAACGGGCGCATTTGTTGGCGAATGGCGAACCACTGAGTACGACGGTACAATTCCACAAGCGGCGGATGATATTCGCCCCTGCAATGGGCCAATATTATTCAATGCCATCTGATTTACGTTACACCATTGCTGATCGTGAACGTACTCGAACCAATGCACAACTCACCTTGCAATACAGCCCTGTAGACTCACTCACCGCAACGCTTGATTATACTTATTCTCAACAAGAATTATTTGAAGCACGTGCAGAGCAATCTATTTGGATGGATAACTACAAAACTCATTTAATCTTTGATGATAACGACGTTAAAACGCCAATTTATTATCAAGAAGAACGCCGTGATTTATCGACTCGCGATTTGGGTTTAGCATTACAAGAACAAAACCAAGTAAATGAAAATAACTCAATTGGTTTAAATCTTGAATACTACTTTAACGACCAACTTCGCTTCATGTTTGATGCTCATAGTTCAAAAGCAATCAGCAAACCAGATGCACCTTATGGCAGCTGGATAAATGCCGGTTTAGGTGCAAATGTGGTTGCAGCGCAACAAGTTGATTTCAGCAGAGATCTGCCATCTATGGTGATTGATTTTGATGATTGCAGTCGCGAAAACTTAAACTGCACAGGTGCTCTGGAGCAAGCTGATGTAGGGACTTCGATCTTAGATGCAAACTTTGCCAGCCAAGAATCAACCGTTGACGAGTTTCGACTACACGGTAACTATGTAATGGATAACGGCAGCATAGATTTCGGTATTAAATCACGCTCTATGGAAAGCCAGTCTCTACAATCGCTTACGCGTAATACTATGGGGAACTGGGGGATTGAAAACCCTGGTGAACTGCCTGACGGATACCTAGATCCCACTAATTTCTTAGCTGAATTTGATGATTACGATATCAGCGGCTCGTTTGATCAAGGTTTCACTGGGAGCGCTTCACAAATTGGTTACTGGGCAGCAGAGCAATATGGTTTTAATTTTGCTGCGGATGGCGCATTTGCAACCAATCGCACGATAAAAGAAGACATCAAAGCAGCCTTTGTGCAGTACAACTACAGTAACGAATTAAGTGGTATGCCATTTAATTTAGTTATTGGCGCCCGTTACGAGACAACCGACATAACTTCAACTGCAAATATCGACTTACCTAATGCAGTCGCATGGGAAGGTAATAATGACTTTAACGTACGTTATGGTACAGATAAAGATGATTACTCGTTAAGTTCCAGCTATAACCACTTTTTACCGAGCTTAGATTTTGATATTAACGTGGTTGAAGACGTCACGCTGCGTGCTTCTTACAGCACAACGATTGCCCGCCCTACTTATGACAATTTAAGTTCTGCGACAACGGTAGGTGTTCCAACAGGCCCGAGTATTATTCCAGGCACTACCAATGCACCCGCTGCGACGGGTAACCCTGGGCTTGTACCGCTGGAATCTGATAACTTTGATGTTTCTGCAGAATGGTACTTTACTGATGTAAGTTATGTGTCAGTCGGCTACTTTAATAAAAAAGTAGATAACTTTATTGGCTTAACACCCATGACACAAAACTACTATGGTTTACGTGATGCATCTGCGGGCCCGCGCGCCGAAGCAGCTAAAGCAGAGCTTGAAGCAAGAGGCTTAGCATTTACCGATGCAAACTTATTCCAAATGGTTGCTGCAATGGAGAATGGTGTTGCTTTTGACTCAATGAGCTACGACGAGTTTGAAGCAGCCTATGATGTGTTACCTAATGCTGATGATCCACTTATGGACTTTACAGCGCAGGTACCCACTAATAATAAAGATGCAAAAATCGATGGCTACGAGCTTGCAGTACAGCACTTTTTTGGCGAAAGTGGCTTTGGCTTGCAAGCTAACTACACCATTGTAAATGGTGATATAGACTTTAATGTGGCTGCGGATCCAACAACTACTCAATTTGCCCTTGTAGGTTTGAGTGATACAGCTAACTTCATTGCGATGTACGAAAACGATAAGTTTCAAGCCCGTATTGCTTATAACTGGCGTGATAAGTTCTTAAATAGTGCCGCACGTTATGTAAATGAGCCGAGCTTCACTGAAGAGTATTATCAAATTGACTTTAATATTGCCTACAACTTCAATGAAAAAATGTCATTCTTCGTTGAAGGGCTTAATATTACTGAACAAAATATGCGTCAACATGGTCGTTACCAAGCGCAATTATGGAACTTGGAGCAAAATGGTGCGCGTTATAACATAGGCATGCGCTATAACTTTTAAGTAATGGTATTTTTAACTCACCATCTTAATGAATATTAAGCCGCTACCTGTTAGCGGCTTTTGTCGTTTAAATTAGACAACAGAAGAGCACACAATGAATAAAAAAATACAACACATTGTGGTACTAGGTGGCGGTGCTGCAGGTTGGCTAAGTGCAGGCTTGCTTAGTGCTGAGCATCCAGATAAACAGATTACTCTGATTGAATCCGCCAATATTGCTATTTCGGGTGTCGGTGAAGGCACTTGGCCATCAATGCGTAATACGTTAAAGCGCATCGGTATTAAAGAAATCGATTTTCTAAAGCACTGCGATGCCTCATTCAAACAAGGCTCAAAGTTTATAAACTGGCGCAATTTAAATCCGGGTGAGAATTACTACCACCCTTTTATGACGCCGCAAGGTTATTTAGAAACCAACCTGCATGCTTATTGGCAGCAACATGCTGCAACCCAAAAGTACGCTGACGCCTTAAATATGCAAAGCTTTGTTTGCCAAGCGGGTCTTGCTCCAAAACAAGTCACCACACCAGAGTACGCTGCGGTGACTAATTACGGTTATCACTTAGATGCGGGCAAATTTGCGAGCTTCTTAAAAGAACATTGCGAAAACCAACTGGGTGTATGCCATATTGTCGACGATGTAGTGGCTGTTAATAATGATGACCAAGGCTATATTCGCTCATTAACAACTAAACAGCACGGTGATATAACGGGTGACTTATTTATTGATTGTTCCGGTGCACGTGGGCGCTTAATTGCTGAACATTATAATTCGGCGTTTATAAATCAACAGCATACCTTATTTAATAACAGTGCAATTGCCGCACACCTGCCCTATACCAATGAACAACAAGAGATTGCTAGTGCAACGTTATCAACAGCGCAGCCGCATGGCTGGATCTGGGATATCGGCCTGCCTAGCCGCCGTGGTATTGGCTATACCTACTGTGATAAATACTGTGATGAGCATACAGCGGTTGCTCTTTTAAAAAGCTATGCGGCACAATCGGTAGGCGCAGAACTTGCCGAACAGTTGCATACTCGCAAACTGAATTTCACCCCAGGGTATAGAAAACAGTTTTGGATAAAAAACTGTATTGCCATTGGCATGTCGCAAGGATTTATAGAGCCGTTGGAAGCCTCCGCGCTTGCCATGGTGGAATTATCGCTGACAATGCTAAGTGAACAAATGCCGCAAGAGCGCAACCATATGACCCTATTAGCAACGCGATTCAATCAACGCTTTAGTTATCGCTGGCAACGGGTTATCGACTTTTTAAAATTACATTATATCTTAAGTGAGCGTGATGACAGCCAATACTGGCTGGATATAAAAACCGCAGCGAGCACCCCTCCTCGTTTAGCAGAGCTGATTAAAATTTGGCAATATCAACCACCGAGTCGTTTTGACTTTATTGAAAATGAAGAGGTCTTCCCTTCGGCAAGTTACCAACAAATCGTGCATTATTAAAACAGCTCTTCGAGCAAACACCTGATCAAAAGGCTCACCTATGAAATCCAATAACACTATTCAAAACGTGATAATAGCAGGCGGTGGCACAGCCGGTTGGATGGCCGCTGCTGCTCTAAGTAAATTAGTTGGTAAAAATATTAATGTCACCTTGATTGAGTCTGACGAAATTGCGACGGTCGGCGTTGGTGAAGCGACAATTCCGCCCATTCGCACCTTTCATAAATTACTCGGTATTAATGAGCAAGAATTTATGCAATCCACGCAAGCAAGTTTTAAATTAGGCATTAGTTTTGAAAACTGGGGACAAACAAATACACAGTACATTCACTCATTCGGCATGACAGGTAAAGAGTGCTGGGCGGGTGAATTTCATCACTTTTGGCTGCACAGTTTGTCATTAGGATTAGAGTCTGAATTTGGCCAATACTGTTATGAACTGCAAGCGGCGAAACAGAACAAGTTTGCCTTTAATCAACAAAACCCGATTAACTATGCATTTCACATGGATGCCAGTCGTTATGCATTATTTTTACGTGAGTTTGCAGAAAACTTAGGGGTTACTCGCCTCGAAGGTAAAATTACCAGCGTCAATAAATGCCCAGACTCAGGCTCAATTAACAGCTTAACACTGGCTGACAACAACACGATTGAGGGGGATTTCTTTATTGACTGCACTGGCTTTCGCGGCCTACTCATTGAGCAAGCGCTGCATACAGGTTACGAAGACTGGTCTCATTTACTGCCCTGCGATAGTGCTATTGCGGTGCAAACAACAGCCATTGGTGAGGATATAAAACCCTACACCCGCGCCATAGCCCATGAGGCAGGCTGGCAATGGCAAATACCGTTACAACAGCGGGTTGGTAATGGCTTGGTCTATTGCAGTCGCTATTTAGCGGATGAGCAAGCAAAGCAGTTACTGCTTGAAAACATTCAAGGTGACACTTTGACCGAACCAAAAATCATCAAGTTTAAAACAGGTCGCAGGCGTAAAGGTTGGAATAAAAACTGCCTTGCCCTAGGGCTTGCCAGTGGCTTTGTCGAGCCGCTTGAATCAACCAGTATTCACCTGATCATGTCAGGTATTATTCGCTTTATGCGGCTATTTCCATTTAATGGCATCACTGAGCAAGCAGTCAATGAATATAACAAACAGCTAAAAAGTGAAATCGAAAATATTCGTGACTTTATTGTGTTGCATTACAAAGTGACTGAGCGCACTGATAGTGAATTTTGGCGGCACTGTAAGAGTATGGACGTACCGGAAACCCTAGCGCATAAAATTAGCTTATTTAAACGCACAGGACGGGTGTTTTTAGATGATGGCGATATATTTAGGGTCGACTCATGGGTACAAGTGATGCTAGGCCAAGGTATTAAGCCTGAGCAGTATCACTTAATAGCCAGTTTAATGACTGATGAAGAATTAACCCGTTTTTTAACAAGTATTAAGCAACAGATCAGCCAACGCGTTGCAGCACTGCCATCTCATCAAGCGTTTTTGCAACAATACTGCCCAACCATTTAAGGCATAAAAAAAGCCCTTTAAATAATTAAAGGGCTTTGGACAACACAACAAAATATCTACTTAACCTGTCTGAAGCCGTCATTAGTTTATGCGTTTGCTTGCTCATAGCATCAATGGGACTAAATCGATATGCCACTTTTGCTATGAACAATAAAAAGTATTTATTGTTATCTAAATTTAACTATTGACCTGCTAAGAAATAGCCTCTAACCTTAATATGGAAGCGCTTCCTGAAATAGTATTAAATACCATGCTAGAGCATTAATCAAATTAAACATGGAAGCGCTTTCACATTTATTGCATTTTTACTATAAAAACGTATTTACAAACTGTATAAGCAAGCAGAGGTTTTCTATTAATGAAACAATTATCTTTACCCGCTAACTCACCGCTACTTAGCAACGAGTTTACTTTTGGTGTTGCAACAGCATCATTTCAAATTGAAGGTGGTGCAGATAGCCGACTACCGTGTATTTGGGATACATTTTGCGCCACCTCAGGTAAGATTGCCGATAATTCAAACGGTTTAATTGCTTGTGATCACTATAACAACTGGGCAAACGATATTGAATTAATAGCCTCTTTAGGTGTTGATGCTTATCGTTTATCGGTATCTTGGCCGCGCGTGATCAAAGCCGATGGCAGCTTAAACCCAGTTGGTGTTAAGTTTTATACAGATATTTTAGATGAACTTGCACGTCGCGACATCAAAGCTTTTGTAACCCTTTACCACTGGGATTTACCGCAACACTTAGAAGATAAAGGCGGCTGGCTTAATCGTGATACTGCTTTTGAATACGCTAACTATGTAGATTTAATCAGCCAAGCTTTTGCTGCACGCGTTTATTCTTATGCAACACTAAACGAACCATTTTGTAGTTCTTATTTAGGCTATGAAATTGGTGTTCATGCACCCGGTAAAGTGGGCCGTGAATTTGGCCGCAAAGCAGCCCATCACTTATTGCTGGGACATGGTTTAGCAATGCAAAAACTTGCTAAAAACAGCCCCAACGCGCTAAATGGGATAGTGCTAAACTTTACTCCTTGCTACCCAGTTAGCCAAAGTGAAGCTGACTTAAAAGCCACTGCTTTTGCAGATGATTATATAAATCAATGGTATATGCGCCCTGTAATGGAAGGTAAATACCCTGATATTATCGAACAATTACCAATTGAACAGCGTCCTGATATTCACCCAGGTGATATGGAGATCATCGCACAGCCTTTAGACTACCTTGGTGTTAACTTTTATACTCGCCTTCATTATCAAGCAAGTGAGCATGACTTTTACGACGAGCGCCCTCATCAAGGTCCACTAACTGATATTGGTTGGGAAATATACCCGCAAGCTTTAACCGAATTGTTAGTCTCGTTAAACGAAAAGTATACTCTGCCACCAATTTATATTACTGAAAATGGTGCAGCCATGAAGGATACAATCGATAATGGCGAAGTAAATGATGTAGATCGTATTAGCTATTATCAGCAACATTTAACAGCGCTACACAATGCAACTTTACAAGGTGTACGCGTCGACGGCTATTTTGCTTGGAGCTTAATGGACAACTTTGAATGGGCTGAAGGCTACTTGAAGCGCTTTGGTATTGTATATGTTGATTACCATACCCAACAACGTACAGTGAAAGCCAGTGGTCATGCATACAGTAACTTGATCACAAGCCGGTAATTTATGCTAGCCGATGTTTAAAATAAAATCGGCTAGTCACTTAAAACAACGATAAGAAACACACACAGTGAATAAAATACCTTTATATGAAAAAGTCGGCTATGCCATGGGCGATGCTGGCGCTAATTTAGTTTGGCGTGGTGCCCTTGCCTACCTTGCCGTGTTTTATACCGACACCTTTGGCATATCTGCAGCAGCAGCCATGCTATTTTTGGTTGTGCGCCTCTCAGATGGTGTTACCGATATTATTATGGGCATGATTGCAGATAGAACGCATACTCGGTTTGGAAAATTTAGACCATGGATCCTTTGGTCTGCGCCCTTTTTAGGTTTGTTTATGGTGCTGTGTTTTACCACGCCTAATTTTAATGAAACCAATAAATTAATTTACGCCTACGTCACTTATATTGGTTTAACGCTTGCCTATACAGTCAGTAATGTACCCTATTCGGCCTTAATGGGGGTTATGAGCCCAGATCATACCGAGCGAACTAAGCTATCTAGTTTTCGTTTTGCTGGGGCCTTTGCAGGCGGATTAATGGTTATGGGGTTTTTACCCGAATTAGTGGCTTACTTTGGTGCTGGTGATAATGCCAAAGGCTATCAATTAACTATGTATTTATTTGCCGCAGTATTGATAGCCCTTATGGTAATCACTTTTGTATCCACAAAAGAGCGTGTAGTTCCCCATGCATCTAACCAGGGAAGTTTAAAATCAGAGCTCAAAGATTTAACTAAAAACCTACCGTTTATTATTTTACCGCTGCTCGCAACCACCTTATTTTTTTACTATCGTGATATCTACAGTGGCATATTTTTCGCTGTAATTATGGCGGCAATGACTTTCGTTATTAAAAAACTACTCAACAAAGATCAATCGAATTTAACAGGCTCGCAGCGCGACATGGTTGATTTATTAACCAATAAACCGTGGCTTATCCTGCTTGGCATTGGCTTTTTAACCATGATGTTTAATGGTATTAAATATGGTGTTATTGCCTATTACTTTAAGTACCAAGTGGCTGATGAGCTTATGGCTGGGCAATATTTTGTCGCGTTGTTAATCGTCTCTATTTTTGGCGCCCTTGCTACCGGTAAATTGGCCGAGATGATTGGCAAACGTAATTTATTTGTTCTATCGCTGGTATTAAGCGGTTTATTAACGACCGCATTCTATTGGGTGCCAAGTGATAATATTGTCGCGATATTTACCTTTGGTTGCGCAGCGGAGTTTTTTGCCGCAATGATGCCTACGCTGTTTTTTAGTATGTTAGGTGACTCTGCTGATTATTCTGAATGGAAAAACAAACGCCGTGCCACGGGCTTAATTTACTCTGCAGGTACCTTTGTACAAAAAACCGGTGGTGGTTTTGCAGGTGCTCTAGTACTGGTTGTGTTAGCTGGTTACGGCTATAACGGTATGGACGAAGCAACTATCAAGCAATCATTACCCGGCATGCAACTATTAATGAGTTGGATACCTGCTGCATTTGCCTTCTTAGGGGCAATTTTGATGCTAATATACCCACTTACTTCGCAAATGACGCAAAAAATTACAGAAGACTTGGCAATTAGACGCAGTAATGTGTAAATTACAAGTTATATTCAAAACTGCTTATAAAAAGTATTATAAAACAGCGCATTAACGTTAGGAAATCAATGGCTACAATTTATCAGGTATCAGAGCTTGCAGGTGTATCCTTGTCGACTGTGTCCAGAGTTCTGAACAATAATGATTACGTGAGTAAAAAAACTAAAAAGAAAGTAATGGAAGCAATGCAACAGCTTGGTTATCAACCAAGCTCTATTGCCCGCTCACTTGCTTCAAGTAGAACCAGTAGTGTGGGTATTTTAGTTTCAGAATTAGATGGCCCATTTTTCGGCCAAATGATGTCAGCGATTGAAGAGCAGCTTCGCGCTGCAGGCAAGCACGTCATTATAACCCCAGGACACAGTGATGAAAGCAAGGAAAAAAATGGCTTTGAATTTTTAATTAGCCGCAATTGCGATGCCATTATTGCCCATGTTGAAGCAGTCTCAAACGAGTACTTAATTGAACTGAGTAAAGGTAAAACCCCCATCTACTTAATGAGCCGCTATGTTGAAGAAATTAAAGATAACTGCATAAGTCTAGACAACGTAATGGGTGGTTATTTAGCAACTAAAACTATGATCACTCGAGGGCATAAAAATATTGCTTATATTGCAGGTCCACAATTTAAAATAGATGCATCTGATCGACTCAAAGGCCATAAACAAGCCCTTCAAGAATTTGATATCGAGTTTGATGAAAACTTATTTTACATTGGCGACTTTAAAGAAACCGGCGGTAATGATGGCTTAAAATCGTTCATTGATAACAAAGCTTCCTTTACCGCACTGGTGTGCGCTAATGATGAAATGGCCTCTGGAGCTATGAAGTATGCTCGAGAGCACGGCTTTGATCTGCCCAGTGATCTTGCCATAATAGGCTACGATAATGTCATATTTACCAATTATTTATATCCTACGCTTACCACTATCAATAACCCAGTACCAGAGATGGGCAAAATGGCTGCAAACTTAGTGCTTAAAGATATTTATAAGCACACTGGCATTACCATTAGCCATATATTCCAGCCAAATTTAATTTTGCGCGACTCAACCCCCACACTTAAATAATTGTAGAAAAAATAATTTATACTCAGTTTAGCTCAAGTTGGTTCAGCTCGTTGCGCACCCAACGAGCATCTAAATAGCGCGCTAAGTTAAGCTCTGCAAATTGTAAAAAGCTACGTGCAGCATGAGATAAGTGCCGATCGGTACGGATCACAAAATACCAATGACTGGCTAAGTGAGTATCGCTAACAGTGAGTACTTTAAATCCCTGCTCCCCTTTAGGCAGCACATGACGAGAAAGTACTCCAATGCCCATTCCAGATGATACTGCAACCCGAATCGCCTCATTACTGGCCATCTGTACGCTGTCACTTAGCACTAAGCCTCGTCCTTGTAATTCGCTTTCAAATAACGTCCGCGTTGCTGAGCCGGGCTCTCTTAATAAAAATCGGTAGTGGGTCAGTTCAGCTAATGTTACCGCAGAGGCTGCTGCAAGTGGGTGTTCGCTAGGCACGATGAACTCAAGCGGGTTTTGTAAAAAGCGCGCTGCTTTTGCATGCTCTAAAGATGGTGGGTGGCTAAATACATAAATATCGTCTTCTCCACGTTCAAAACGCGCTAAAACTTCCGCCCTATTACCTATTTCTAGGGGCAACTCAACATATGGGTGCAAATTACTGTACGGGCCAAGTAGTTTAGGCAAAATGTATTGCGCAGTATTGACCATGGCAATTTTACAACGGCCGCGCTCTCCTCCCCTGAGCTGGGCTAAAAAGTCTTTGTAATCATTAAACTGACCAAATACTTGCTGGCAGGTTTTAAATAATTCTAGCCCTGCTTCGGTCACCGTTAACTTTTGTTGTTGCATTAAGATTAAAGGTTCGCCAACTGACTCTTGTAAACGCTTAATTTGCAACGATACCGTAGGCTGAGTTAAATGTAGCGCTCTTGCGGTCTTACTAATAGACCCCGTTGTTACCACACTCATAAATACTTCAAGTAGCCGAAAAGATATATGTCTTAGATCCATGCCTACCTCACTAAAGAAAAATTAATCAACAACCCATTGATAATAACCTATACATAACTATCAATCATTTTATTATTTACTATGCAATATTTTCACTACAATAGCGCCACTTCAAATACAAAGGGGAAAAGTGTGCCAGATATTGTTGTGATGTTTTTTGTTTTAGGCTTAGTTGCTGGGATATTGCGATCTGATTTAAAAATACCGCAAGCGACCTACGAAACGCTCAGTTTGTTGTTAATGCTAACAATTGGTTTAAAAGGCGGCATGGTTTTACATGGTAATCTGAGTTGGCAGTTGCTACCAGAAATGGGCACCGTAATGTTGTTGGGCGCGTTTATTCCGTTAATGCTTTATCCTGTTTTAAAATACTTAGTAAAACTCTCCGTCGCCAATAGCGCAAGTATTGCAGCGCACTACGGTTCGGTAAGTGCAGGGACATTTGCCGTTGCATTAGCGTATGCAGAATCGTCTCAGCTGCGCGTTGGTGCAGAGGTCACACTTTATTTAGTGATGCTAGAATTACCGGCAATAATTGTAGGGTTATTACTTTACAGACGCCTTAATAGAGAAAATAACAACACAGGCACGCTTTCATTAAAAACACTCTGGCATGAGACGCTAACCAATAAAAGCATCATTCTGTTAGTCGGTGGCGTTATTATCGGCATGCTTTACGGCACACAACAAGGCAGCCAAGTCACCAACCTACTGACTAGCAGCTTTAAAGTCGTACTGGCGTTATTTTTACTGGAAATGGGATTAACGGCAGCCAAAACACTGCGCCCTCTTCCTTGGCATCACTGGCGGGTTGCATTATTTGCTTTAGTCACACCGCTGTTGTTAGGAATGATTGGAGTCACTGTCGGCACAGCCTTACAGCTCGAGCTTGGATCTGTAGTGGTGCTAGCAAGCTTAGTAGCCAGTGCCTCCTATATAGCCGCCCCTGCCGCTATTAAAGCTGCCATCCCAAAAGCAGATATTGGCTTGGCAATGCTCAGTTCTCTGGGTATTACCTTCGCATTTAACGTCACGGTAGGGATTGGTTTATATCACCAATTGGCAGTAATAATGCTTGAATTCAAGTATTAAGTGCAATCATTATGCAGCCACCAGAACTTCTGATTGCCCCGTAAATAATTCATGAGGGGTTTTATACCCTCTTGTTTTTCTTGGCCGATGGTTGAGCTTATCAACTGCCGCCTGTATCTCTGCTTCACTTAGCGCCATAAAGTCAGTTCCCTTGGGGAAGAAGCGTCTAAGTAAGCCGTTGGTATTCTCATTTATGCCCCGCTCCCATGATGAATAGGGATGAGCGAAATACACATCAGCTTCTAATTTTTGTGCAACATGCTCATGGTGAGCAAACTCTTTTCCATTATCTAACGTCACGGTAATAACCTTACCTTTATATGGTGTCATACACGTGATCAGCGCATCGGCTGTTATTTTCGCATGCTTGCTTTCAATTCTGTGAACGACTGTATATAACGTTTTACGTTCAACCATTGTGACAAGCGCATTTTTACGCCCTTTACCTATCACTGTATCGCCCTCCCAATCACCAATCCTAGACTTTGAATCCACAATACTTGGGCGTTCATCAATGCTGACTCGATTAACTATCTGTCCACGTTTATCATAGCTTCCATAGCGTTTTTTATACTTTTTACATGCACGAGTGAGTGTCTTATGTAGCTTGCCACCACGAGCCTTGTCTCTGTAAATATATTGATAAATTGTTTCATGATGTAAAACGACCTGTTTCTCTAAAGCTAAGCGGCCTGCCACTTGCTCAGGGGAAAGTCCGTCATGCAACAATTTATTAATCCAGTGAGTGACGTCCTCTGTTAACTTACTTGCTTTGAAAGATGACTTACGTCTTTGTTCAGCAAAGTTATTGGCTTGGTTAGGCCGATAGCCTTTAAGTCCTTTATTGCGTTTTAGCTCTCTAGAAATAGATGACGGTGAACGAGTTAGTTCTTCAGCTATCTGCTTTTGGTTATTTCCTGCTTTTATTAACGCGTAAATCTGGTATCTTTCTTCTTGTGTCAGCTGTTTATATTTCATTAAAGCAATTTCCTTTGGCGAGAAAATGGCCGAATTATAACAGCTGGCCATCTAATCTGAGAAATTGCACTTATTATCCGAATTTAGGATGCAATAAATTACTTAATAATCATTTTAAGGGGCTCATACAAAGAGCCCGCTTAAACCTGCTCTGGCCATTTAATTGCTGTAGTGTCTTTACCATTTTTACAGCTGAGTGGATCATTACCTTTAAAATTTTTGCACCCCCAAAACTGCCCTTTTTTGCTATTACGCAATACCATTTCAGCGCCACATTTATCACAAAGAGGCTGCATGTGATTGCACGACTCATTAACGCACAATTTAAATCCAGCATGGCGGCTGCGGGTCATTGGGCTTTGGCATTGCTGACAAGGCTTCTCTTTATGTTCGCAACGGGGAAATAACGAACAACTGAAAAATAGCCCAAAGCGCCCCGTTTGCTCTTTTAATACCCCGGTATCGCAGCGCATACAATTAATTTCACTGCTATGCGTTTGCGCTATGTCAGTGTTAAATTCATTAAGCTCTACATCATATTCGGCTATTAGCTCTGTTACAAAACTGCTTGCATTAGCCATATCTGCAATTATGTAGGCCCGCTTTTTAGCGCGGCTCAGTGCGACGTAAAATAACCGTCGCTCCTCAGCAAATGGAAAACTTTCTTGATCAGGCAGTAATGCATCAATAATGGCGGGCGTTACTTTTTCACAGGGGAAACCATGTTTCCCTTTTTGCAAGCCGATGATCACCACATATTCAGCCTCTTTGCCTTTGGCTGCATGAAAGGTCTGCGACTGAATTTTTAACAGCGGATATTTCGCTTGCATGGCGTTAATATCTGTATGGGTTGGCAGTTGAAACCAAAAACGTGCCAAAAAATATACCGTCGTGGGTTTACACACTGTGCCGCTAATTGCATTAAGCACATCATCTATCGCGCCATTAGCAAGCTCAGGTAGCTCGCTGTGATAATGATTTAAAGTAGTCGGCGCTTTATTGCCGCGTCTTAATATTGATACCGCAGGCTGCGTTACTTGAGTTAAAGACGTGATGGTTTTATTAAGTTGCGCAGGATTTTTACTAATAAATGCTGAAGCAACCTCGGCTATTTTATTATTGAAACGAAAAGTAGTGTCCAATTGCGCTTCGGTGGTAAAACCAAAATACGTTTTAAACTGTGTGGTTAACTTTATATCTGCACCACTAAAGCGGTAAATAGCTTGCCAATCATCACCCACAGCAAATACCGAACACCCTTTACGGCTATCACGCAGGGCTTTAACTAATCGCGCTCTAGAGTGTGAAATATCCTGAAACTCATCAACCATAATATAGCGCCAAGGAGAGACAAATTGGCCTGACTCAACATAGCCAATTGCTTTGCTGATCATATCTTCAAAATCAATTTCACCGCACTGTTGCAAGTAAGCGTTGTAGTTAAATATAATTGGTTTTAATAGCGCCAACGCTTGCGTTGTTTGCTTGACATCAAGGGATCGTTTAATAACATCAACTTCATCGGCATCAGTTAAATAAGCCGCCTTATATAAACTAAGCAATTGACTAAATAACGCAGCTAATACGGTGATCCTGCCAGTTTCTTTTAAGCTTTCGAGCAGTGATTCTACGGGCAATATCTGCGTTTGTATGTTCGCACTTAAAAGCGCTTGTTCAAGTTCACTTAACAGCTTGCCTTGTTTATGTTGCCCATAAGTCAAAGCTATACAGTGAGTGTTATTACTGGCATGAGTGGTATTTTTCCAATCAATTGCGCCATGGTATTGCGCTTTATCAATGTAAGGCGCCGTATTGCCAGCTTCATCAATGCCGTAATATTCAATATAAATATCGTACTCAGGCAAGTAAAAATCAGGCTTATACTGGCTGCATTGTACGGTTTTTACAGCCACTTTATACGGCGCTTCATACTGATAGTCTATGCCGTGATAAAATAGCCAATTAGCAATGTACAGTTCGCCAAAGCTTTTTACTTTTTCGCCTTTAAGACTGCGAATATCGTTATCGTTTAAATAACTGTAGTAATCACCTAAGGTTTTAAAATCAAACTCATTTTTTTCGACGTAATAATATTTACTAAAATAATCCAGCACTAGAGTGCGATAACGCTCGTTGTTATCAATCAGTGACTCAAAACATTGTTGCACCCATTTAGCTTTTGCTTGTTCATCTTGGGCAAGCACACTCATGCTGGGTTTGGCATGTTCAACTTTAGCAATAATCGCAAGACCAATGCTGTGAAAGGTTGCAGCCTTTATTTTATCACTGGCGAGTTTATTTTTAATCCTTTCATCCATTTCATCAGCTGCTTTTCGGCCATAAGCTAACAATAAAATATCACTGTATTGTGCTTGCTGACTTGTGACTAAATAACCTGCTCGGCCAATCATTACACTGGTTTTGCCGGTACCCGCCCCAGCTAACAATAAGTTGTTGTCGTCATCAATAATACACGCTTGCCTTTGACTGAGTGTTAAAGGATTAGTCTCGACCGCATCAAAAAAACGGGCATGTAATTTAAGTTGTTTAGTAAGGTAGCGCTGTTGTAGGTGGATGGTGAGTTGTTCATGCCAATTAGCATATTGTTCAAGTAAGGTTATTTTATTAGCAACTAAGTGAAGTGCTGGGCTTTGTTTTATCCAAGGTAACCAGCGTTTATATTCTGCAAGTGCAGCTTGCTTTAAACTGGCCACATGAGATTGACGTAAATATCGCAACTCAACAAACTGCGATATTTTAGTCAATACTGCATTAAGTTTAGTCATATTTGCGTGTAGCCAATGTTGCTCACAGTTCGTTTTAATTTGTCGGTGAGTGCCATATGCTCGCATCAAAAATGTATAGTTTTGCTCAGCTGTGGCAAAGCGAATAGTTTGCCCGAAAACCCCATAAGAGAAAGATAATGGCGCCAACAATTCATGCCAACCGATAGTAGTAATTGAATTAGCTTGTCGAATAACAAGCGTATGCTGATCAAACGCTAAGCGTGCTTTGCTCGCAAACACCCGACCAAACAGGCTAACTGGAATAGAATTCATTACTGCTGAATTCCTTAATAAAATTAATTACCTGTATTTTAAAGCAAGCAACTCAATAAATCTGAAAATAACGCTATTTATTTTACAACCCGCGCAATTTTTCATGGGGATTTAAAAAGAACATCTTTTTCCAGCCTTGGCTTTGTGTGGTCATTAACCATGGGTATGGCAATAAAGATAAAATAGAGTAATGTACATGAGGTTGTTTACCGGCTGCATTCCCCGTGTCTCCTAAGCTACCAATCACATCATTACTAAACACTATGCTACCGGCATGAACAGAGTAACTTTCTAAATGGGCAAAATAATGAAACCGCCATTTAGGGCCAAGTACAGCCACTACTTTCCCACCACGGTTAAGTTCACCCGCGTAAACAACAATGCCAGTGACGGATGACACAACCGGTGTGTGTTTTTTACCAAAAATATCGATGCCTTTATGCACACCTGATTTACCCCAAGGGCCGTACCAAAAGGTATTGTGATGCCAATCATTTGCTGTAGCACCTTTTACTGGGATCACTATTTTTTCAGGTATGAGTAGCCCAATAGTCAGTACTATAATCAGTGTAAATCCTAAGTATTTCATCACTTTCATAACAGCTTCCTTGTAATCGTTTCAGAGTAAAATAGCTTACTAGTGTTTTATACGCGTGTAACCAGCCACTCACACAGCTCATGCGTTAAGCTATCTTTTTTAAGCTGTAATTGATCAACTTGCTGTGCTTTAACGGCTCTTAACCATGCCTCTAGCATTGACTCAAAACCCCGTTTATAAAGCGTTGCTTGCCAATCGTTTGGCATTGCGCCCTGCTGCATTCCATTAACCATAGTGGTCATATTAGTTAGTGATTCAATCCGCCACTTTTCATTCAAACCGGTTATTTCAACAACTTCCTCATTGCAGCCACTTAATCTATCCATAGCACCTTGAAATAACCGCCCCTCAAACTCAAAGCTAATATGTATGGCTGCCAATAAGCCTTGTGGATCTAATTGTGAAAACACCTGTAACTGGTTAAGTTGATCAAAACGCTCTACATTTGCAAAATGGCATAAACTATCAACCACATGAATGAAGTCATCAAAAATAAAGGTGCGCGGCTGTGCTGGTAAATTTAAGCGGTTTTTTTGCCATTTAAGATGGCGTATTTGTGGCTTTGCAATATCGGCCATACTTGGTAAAAAGCGGCGATTAAAGCCTAAAAATAATGGCGTATTCTGTTTAGTCGCCAACTCAATAAGCTCACTCACTTCACTAAAGCTATACGCTAGTGGCTTATCTACAAACGTGGCAATTTTTTGTTCAAGCGCTTGCTTCGCAAATGTAAAGTGCGACTCGGTATTCGTGTGGATCATCACCCCATCTGGTTTGCACGCCAGTACTTGCTGGTAATCTGTAAAATATTTTTCGACTCGATACTGCTTTGCCAATTGCGTTAATGTTGTGAGGTTTCGTGTACAAAAAATAGGATCGATCTGCGCATGTTGCGTGGCAATAGGTAAATAGGCTTTTTGTGCTATATCACCAAGTCCTACTAAAGCAATTTTCAGCTGACTCATTTTCTGCTGTCCTTACTAGATAAAGAAAACCAAAATACAGCATATCAAGTTATTATTTAGGTTGATAAAACAACTACAAATTTTAAACAATTTAGCTAAGAAAATGATACCAAAAAGACGTAAATAGCCGGTTATTTTACCTAACTGATCGTTCTAAATAAAATGTTGGGTAAATATGCAAATATAACTTTACTTGTGCTCAAAATCGGATTAAATTCGCCGCAAAATTAACCAACCAAAAATAATTGCCAGCCATTAAAACACCTCCAAGCAATTATTTATGCCCTTTTAATCGGATATTTTAATGGTTGAACACGCTGGCGATCATAAACCAAATAACCCACTTGCGCCTGTCATTGGCTTGTCTTTTTTTGCTATCGCATCAGGCTTTTTAATGAGCCTAATACCACTGTCATTGAGCGCCTTTGAGCTTGATAATGAACTTGCCTCTTGGCTGGCCAGTGTGTTTTATCTTGGCTTATTAATGGGTGCTTTTTTTATTGAACGTATTGTTGCCAAAATAGGCCATCGTCATGCATTTCTTGCATTTTTGGGATTATTAATTTTCAGCGTTGCAGCGCAGCTGATTTTCCCTAAAGCCAGTGCGTGGCTTTTAACTCGCTTTGTGGCAGGTATTGCCGTCGCCGGCGTATTTGTGGTGGTTGAATCTTGGTTACTAATGACCGACACAGCCAAAGCCCGAGCAAAACGGTTAGGCTTGTATATGACATCCCTTTACGGTGGCAGCGCCGTTGGTCAACTGGCTATTGATCCGCTTGGCACCAGTGGCGCAGTCCCTTATTTGTTTGTCATTGCTCTATTATTTTTAGCCATGTTAGCACCGCTGTTGATTAAATCTGGGCAACCGCAGAGTCAACACTCGCAAAAGTTACAATTAACTGAGTTAAAAAAGCTCAGTCGCCCAGCAATTTTAGGCTGCTTAGTGTCTGGATTAGTACTTGGCCCAATTTACGGTTTAATGCCGGTGTATATTGCAGCCCAAAGTGAGCAAGCCGCTTTTACTGGCACCTTGATGGCGGTGATTATTTTAGGCGGCATGGTAGTACAACCGCTGGTGAGTTATTTATCAACACGAATGGCAAAAAGCTTATTAATGGCACTATTTTGTTTATTTGGCGCGATGGGCGTTGTTGGCATTATGCACGCAGTGCACTTCAACGTATTAATGGCCAGTTATTTTATTCTAGGGGCTGCAAGCTTTGCACTTTACCCGATTGCCATCACCTTAGCGTGTGATGCATTGCCAATTGAAAAAATCGTCTCAGCAACGGAAATCATGTTACTGAGTTACAGCTTTGGCTCGGTCTTTGGGCCGTTGCTTGCTGCCAATTTATTTGCTTCAGCTAACGGTATTATGTTGTATTTAGGCGGCTGTTTATTCACCACCTGTATTTATATGCTGCTCAAAAGTCTTAAAGGCATTTCCACGGACAATACCCCAGTGGCTGGATAATCCAAAAACAAAAACCCCATACTGATATACCCAGTATGGGGTTTTCTAAAATACTTTGCTTTTATAACAACTATCTATAAAGAAAGATTTTCTTTAGCACGCGACAAGTTATGAGAAACCATTGCGCTCTCTGCTATTTGTGTTGCTTCATAGAAGTCAGAAAGACCAGCCGCATCATTGTTTGCCATCATACGAGAAACACCGCGGTTGCTTAAGGCAAATGAAGTTAGCTCACGAACTTTCATTCTTGGCCGATCACTTTGCTTTAACAATGCAATTGCTTTTGTACATACAGCTTCAGCTTGCTCGTAATTTTTTGACTTCACATTGAGTGCACAGCTATTAAATGACTCTTCTAATTGCAACGGAGCAGTCTCTTGCTCGATAACCATTAATTTGTAATCACTCTGATCAGCCATAACAGCCGCTGAGCAAGTAAATAATGAGCAAAGAGCAATGGTTTTGATAAGTGTACGTTTCATGATTATATTCCTATTTGGTGATTTACCTAAGTTGTGTCGTATTTATTGCCGACAATTAAACTTTAGTGCGTTGGGGCAATCTCGACAAACGATAAAAATAAACCTAATAGGTGAATAAAATTAACTCATAGACTTTAGTCTAATACCATGTGATGAGTAATTGATAACAAACAAAACTGCCTCCAGTTAAACCTATCAAAGTAGCATTTTTGTTACCAAATTGATAACTTGTGAATTTACATATACACTCAGCTATCTCTAACTCCCTATTTACTTAAAAACACTTATTCGGAAGTAATCATGCTGTCAAAATGCTTAGCTATTACATTGTGGATCTTAATATTGTTCAACCTGGCAGCCTGTGGTTCTGGCTCTACAAGTAATAAACCTGAGCAATCAACACAACCTGATACAACTCCTGTCGATAATAGTGCAATAGCTGATTACCGGGTGATTATTTATGGTAACAGCCACAGTGCGCAATTAGGCGTAATGCTTAAAACACTTGTCACTAGTCAGCTGCCAAACAGTACAATAGAAACAGTAACAATAAGTGGTCGATTTTTAGATGAGACTGTCGCCGTGACTGGAAATTTAGAACAATTACAGCAAAACAGTTGGAGCCACGCTATATTTCAAGGACAAAAATATTCCCAATCAGGAACTACAAACTATTCAACAGAAGCAACGCAGCGTTTAATCGCCACTGCCAAGGCAAACAATATCATGCCTATTTTATTCCCTGAGCACCCGCAACGTGGCAATCCTGCTGAAGCTGATCGTGTCTATAATTTACATCAATCGATTAGCCAACAAGAGCTCAGTTGTGTTGCACCTGTAGGTCTGGTTTGGAATCGTGTATTAGCCGCAATGCCAACAGCTAAGTTGTACAATGCTGATGGAAATCATGCCTCTTATGTAGGTAATATGCTGACCGCCATGACCTTTTATGAAGTTATCACTGGTGAATTAGCCGATGCAATCCCCTTTACTTCGGCTCTTGAATTAGAGCAACAACAACACGCTCTGTTTGGGCAAATTGTTACTCAAGTACTCGCTGAACATCCCGCTTGTCCTACCCCGGAATAAACACTAGTTTGAAAAGTACAGAGCAAAATGAGTTAAAGTAATACATATTTACTTCTTAGCTTTGTATTATTTGCCAGGTAAGTAATGATGTTTTATTTATTGCAGCCTATACTAATCGATTAGTGTGCATGTTACGTATTAGCTTACATACATTTAAAAATACAAGTGACAATAATGTTTTCATTTTTTAAAAAAGACCCACTGAAACAACTTAATAAACAATACAGTGCCAAACTTGAACAAGCCATGATCTCACAACGAAATGGCGATATTAAAGGCTACTCACAACTCACCTTTGAAGCAGAGCAAATACTCGATAAAATTAAAGTCATTGAAAGTAAAATATCTTAAATACAGAACCTTATCAGTGTCACTTGTTTTTGATAACAACACGTCATTGCGGTGCTGTTATCAAGCATGCACAATAGAAAACTTTAAAACACTAAAGTAAATATGCCTGCATGTATTTCTACTTTAGTAATCAAAGTGCTTTTAAAACCCGATCTTTACGGGGTAAATAATAATCATCGTAATCAAGGGACACGATAACCCGCTTTGCTCTACCAAGTAATTCAGCTCTGGGGACTAAACCAATTACTCTAGAGTCAGCGCTATTATCACGGTTATCGCCCATTGCTAGGTACATGTTTTCAGGAATGATAACAGGTGCAAAATTTTGCATTGCAGAGCGCTGTTTAGACAATTTAACTGCGTGCTTTATACCATGAAGATTCTCTATCTCTACGCGATTTATAGCGGTTTCACTCACTGGATCATAATTTAATTTTTCACCATTGATCACTAACTGATTATCTACCAAAGCAACGCTGTCACCTGGCACACCGATAACCCGTTTTATCAGCCGGTTTTGCGCTGCAACAGAATCAAATACGATAATATCACCCGCTTGCGGCTCGGCTAGTTTCAACAATGAAATTTTCGTAAACGGTACTCGTAAATCGTAGGCCATTTTATCTGTAAAAATACGGTCTCCTTCAACAATTGTCGGTTTCATCGACCCTGTAGGCACTTCATACCAGTCTGCTACTGCGCTTCTAAAAACACACATAAGCGAAATAAACACGATTAGGGAGCGGTTATTTTTCCATATTTTATAAAGGTATTTCATTGTGTTGATCCATTTAATTTAGTAGTTCTAGATAGACAAAAACCTAAGCAATCCGTTCAGTTAACTTTGTAACAAAGTATGTCTTTGTGCTACTTAAAATAAACAGTTAATACCACTCGTTTGTCGTAGTGATTTTTAATCTATTTTAAAGGATACTATTTGGAAACAAATAATAATTACTACAAAATATATGGAAATTACTCAAGCCAAAGCAACACTCGATAGCAAAGCCAAATTTTGTTTAGACCTCTTACCAGGCAAAATAATTGATATTCAATTTACCAACCCATTAACAGTCAGGTTTAAATTAACCTTGATTGGCTATGAGGCAGGAAAATACTTAATTTTAAAGTACCCTCCTCAAGCAAAAAACAATCAATATAGTGATGTGTTAAAAGAAGGTAATGGCGCGATAGTACGTTACATTGTTGAAGGTGAACGGGGTGAGTGTGTGGCATTTTCAACCACAATTTTAGCCATTGCATTTCGACCAGAAAAATTAATCTACCTTACTTACCCTAAACAAATTGAAAGCCGGCAACTGCGAGAAGTAAACCGATTACAAACCCACATCCCAGCAAAAATTAGTATCAACAAAGATCAACATTATGACAGCGAAAACCTACTGCAAGGGATCATCATTGATATTTCCGCCACCGGCTGTCGCTTTACCGTGCACGTTAACTCTGGATTTTTAGCCCTAAAAAAACGCCAAGTATTCGTGCACTTATTATCCCCTATCGACAACGAGTCTGTAGTGATCAGCGCTCATGTGCGTAATAACCAAATGCAGGGTAACCGCTTAAATGTAGGAATTGAATTTGCAGAGTCAGAGCAGCAAAAAATGCATAACTTACTGGCCGCATATGCAATTGATATTGGCCAATGAGTCCCCAATTAATATGAAGTTAATTTATCCTACAGAGAATCATCTAGTAACAATGATGGATTGGTTTTCTAGTGAACAAGAACTTGCCAATTGGTCGGGTCCAAATTTCAGGTATCCATTTAATTTATATTCGTTTACTGAAGATCTCAACATGAGTTCGCTAAGTTCATTTGTGCTTATATCAAATGAGTCCGAACTTTTAGCATTTGGGCAATTTTATCAGCGTTTAGATAAATGCCACTTAGGTCGATTGGTAGTGAATCCTCAGTTTCGCGGTAAAGGGATAGCAGCAATACTTATGTCTCATTTATGTGAGCGAGGACGACAAGAGTTAAAACTAAAAGAGTATTCCTTGTTTGTTTTAGCACATAATGAAAGTGCTATAAAATCGTATCAGAAATTTGGTTTCTCATTTGCTAACTATCCCGATGAAATACCATTAGCCAATTGCGTATACATGGTTAAATCATAATTTCAGATTTAACCACTTAAATTAGCTGCCAGCTCTACTTCTACTACAAACCAGAACTGACAGCTTACAAATCAACGCTTATTGATTTTTATACTGCTCTTTGGCTTTTTCAAGCTCGCCATCAGTGATACCTAAAGATGCTGCGGCTTCTTTAATTAACTGTGGCTGAGTCATTACCAAGCCCATTAACGCTTGCAGCTTCTCTGGTGGAATACCAAGTTCCTGTACGAGGGCCATTGCCATCATTGGGTTTTGTGTAAACGCTTGAAAAAGCTCATGCACTTTTTCGTCGCTAACGTTATGTTCTTTCAGTGTTGCTATAATTGGGTTCATGTTCTTGCCTTACATCGCTTTTTTAGTTACCTACTGTTATATGGGCAAACATCGATTTTTAAACTACTCGACCAATAATACGACTTTCCCAGCATTTTCGTTGCGCTCTAATATTTCATGCGCCTGCATAGCTTGTTGCCACGGTAACGTTTTATAAATATTAAAATCAAAGCGTTGATTGGCAATATCATCATAAAACATGGCGACAAATTCATCACGCAGTTGGCGCTTGAATGCTTGGCTGCGGTTACGCAGTGTTGAAGCATGAAAGGAAATACGCTTTTGTAATAAACGCGCAAAGTCTACTTCTGCAAAGCGACCATCTAAAAATGCTAACATAATGATTTGGCAATCCATTGCGGCAATCGCAGCATTTTTATTTAAATAACGCCCAGCAACAGGATCAACAATGACATTGGCTGTTAACTGATGATGTTGCATATATTCGACAAAGTCTGTGGTTTTATAATTAATAACGTGATCAGCACAGAGTTCTTTAGCATGTTGGCATTTTTCATCACTGCCAGCGGTGATCACCACCGTTGCACCAACACGTTTAGCCATTTGAATAGCCGCACCGCCTACGCCACTGGCACCGGCGTGAATAAGTGCAGTTTGCCCTTGCTGCAAATTGCCAAGCTGAAATAGTGCGCCAAAGGCGGTTAAATAGACTTCACTAATTGCCGCACCTTGCGCCACAGTGAGACTCTCGGGTAACGGCATCAGTTGGCTTGCATCAACAGCCACATATTCGCTATACGCACCGCCTGAACACAAGGTAAACACCGCTTGATTAAGCCAGTCATTATCTACCTCAGCCCCAAGCGCTACCACAGTTCCTGCGCACTCTAACCCTAAAATTGGGCTATCGCCTTTAGGTGCAGGGTACTTACCTTGGCGCTGCATGCAATCGGCACGATTAACTCCTACCGCCGCCACTTTCACTAACACTTCATGAGGCTGTAATTGTGGTTTGTCTGTTTCGCTTAGGCTCAATTGCTGGTCGTGATGAGATATAAATTGCATTGTCGCTCCTTGGTTGGTTGACTAAATTTAATCGATTTTACGCCATACTTCGGCTTCAACTAACTTACCATTTTCAGTTAAAGAATGATGCCACAAATTGCCCTCAATTTTGTAATCAAAGGCCATGGTTTTACCAAGTAATGAAGGGATATTGCCATACGCAAATGTTTCAACAAACTGTTGGTTTTTAAGTGTGTATTTGCCGCCACCAGCATAATGAAATTCACCATTTTTTTGCGTAATGTAGTTAAAGTGATTGGCGGTAATTAATTTAATTGACGTAAGCTCAGGTGCTTTGGCTGCAACAAAGCCACCATCAACAGCATATTTCCCTTCTACAAACTCCCAACTACCTAGCAATGGATTAGCCGATGCAAGCGGTGAGGCAAGTAATAAGCTAGTTAAAATCAGTGTTTTCATGAAATATCCTGTTCTGTCTTTTTATAGTGTTTTATCAATTGTACCTGTTACTTTATTAAACACGTATCAGACTTGTGGCTAATTTATCCAAATCGCCAACTTTGTTTGTAAGGATAAACATCATAAATGTAGCCTGCATTAATTTGCGTTTGGCATTGCTGCCAAAACTCAGGACTGAATAAGTCGTTATGCTGCTCACAAAAATAGTTAAATGCGCGCTGATCCGCACTAAAAAACACCTTAAATTGACTCGGGAATACGTCATTTTCAGCAACATCGAAATAGCTTTCATTACTGAGTTCATCAAAGCTATTTTCACTACTGGGTAATTGCCTAAACTGACACTGGGTGAGCGGGCAAATTTCATCATAATCATAAAATACCACGCGCCCCCAACGGGTAACGCCAAAATTTTTCATCAGCATGTCACCGGGGAAAATATTCGCCCCCGCTAAGTCTTTAATTGCTTGGCCATAATCATGCATTACCTTCTTCAATTGGTTATCATCACACTGATTAATATATAAATTAAGCGGGGTCATTTTACGCTCCACATACACATGCTTAAGCACTAATGCTTTGTTAGCAATCGACATACAACTGGAAATGTTACCGTGCATTTGCGCAAGTAGCTGATCACTAAAACGACTTAAATCAAACGCCAAATAGCGGAACTCATGAGTGTCGACCAAGCGCCCCACTCTGTCGGCTTGCTTTACAAAATCATACTTCGCCATAACTTGTGCTTTGGTGGCTGTTTTTGGCGCATTAAACTTATCTTTTATCACCTTATACACATAGTCAGAGCCTGGGGTGGTAAATACCAGCATCACCATGCCTGGAGTACCTGGGGCGGTAATATACTTATCCTCAATTGGGCTATTTTTTGTAGTATCTACCTTGTAGCGATAAAACTCTGTTTTGGCATGTTTAATAAAGCCAATGGCATTAAATAGTTCAAAGCGTTGTTTATGAGGCATCAGTACAGATAAGTAATCAACATAACGCGCAGGTTGATCGGTATCGACCATAAAATAAGTGCGCGCAAAGCCAAATAATAAACTCAGTTGATCGGCTCCCATCATTACAGCGTCTAACTTTAAGCCTTCATCAGTATTTAAAATAGCGATCGCAAAAGGCATATTATCGCCGTTTTTAGCAATGCAGCGGCCAATCAGATAACAAGCTTTATTTCTAAAAAACAGCGAATTAGCGTATTCAATATACCCGTCATTCAAATTCATTAATTCATACACTTGGCGGCACTGCTGCTTCGCACCTAACTTGAGCGTAGCTTGTAAATTATCAATATCTTTCGCTAGATTGGTAAATTTAACTCGAAAAGCTTGGCGGTAAATAAGTTGCTGCACCGCGTGTGTAAAGCCATTTTGTAAGGAAATGCGGCTTACTAAATTATCGAAAGGCCTTGGCTTTGCCCGATATTTGGCTTTGAGTACAAATAAATGCACAGTACGAATTTTTTTATCGTCCCAAATCGAGCCAAAAGTCGAATTAAAGAAAGTGTGCGCAATCGGCTGGTTTTCGTGCTCAGCAACCATCTGCCCATAAATGTGTTTTGCTCGTTGCCAAAGTAGCGGCTCGTGAAGCTCTTGAAAAGCAATGATCCGCACGGCTTCACTGACACTTTTAACTTGTCGTTCGTAGACTTGTAATCGCTCACGCATTGCTGATTGCACGCCTTGCCATTGCTGTTGCTCAAAGCGACTTTGCGCACCTAAAGTGATATTTAAAAATTCTGCGAACATGGCTTCAAAACCTGCAAATACCGCACGTGCTAATTTAGTTGCAATCACTTGCTGTAGCGCGTTTTCTGGCTCATTTAATAACGGGTTTTGCGGCTCTAATTCAGGCATATTTTTATCACTTATGGCGACTATTTATCATTATAGGTTTACACACCTTAGCAAGCAGGCTTTAATTTAGATAATTAATACAGCGAATGAATAAGATTGATCAAATGAATATACGCAATGTCGATCTCAACCTGCTTGTGTACTTAAATGTACTCATAGATGAGCAAAATGTCTCTAAAGCAGCAAATAAACTAGCACTCACTCAACCTGCTATGAGTAACGCTTTAAAGCGATTACGTGATTTATTTGACGATCCTCTTCTCGTTCGCGCCGCAGGCTCAATGACCCCAACCGCAAAAGCACTGAGTTTAAAGCCTGAAATTGAAGCGTTATTAAAAATGGCGGAGGCAATTACTCAACCCAGTGACATTTTCGACCCTAGCACTGCGCACGTGACTTTTCGCATCATGGCCAACGATTATTTAGAATCAACCTTAGTCGCCCCTTTTATTACTGCGCAACTTAACAAACACCCAGGGCTTAATTTTGATGTACTCAGCCCAAGTGATGTTAGCCTACAAGATATGGAAAAAGGCACCATTGATTTAGCTATCAATCGCTTTAATGGTTTGCCTCGCTCGTTTCATCAAGCCAGTGTATGGCGCGACAATTACTGTTGCTTAATGCACCCCGCAAACCCTTATTTAAAAAAACCGGACTTGGAACAATATTTAGCGAGTGAACATATTTGGGTTAATCGTGCAGGCTGGGGAGCAGAAGCGGCGGTGACCAATAAATCAGGCAGCCAAAAACTAGGTTGGGTAGATGAAGCACTGTGGCAACTTGAACAAACTCGCCATATTCGGGTGTTTACTCGCCACTATATGGTCGCCAGCCTGCTGTGCCAATCACCGCAATTAATCGCAACACTGCCACGGCGACAAGCCAAATTGCTAACCGAGCACACTGAGCTGGTTATTAGCCCAGTGCCATTTCAAATTGTGCCGATAGAAGTAAAAATGCTCTGGAGCCCATTACTTCACCACGCCAGCCCCCATCAATGGTTACGCCGCGAATTATTAGCCTTTGCGCAAACTATTGCTGACAGGTAAGCTGTTAAACACGACTAAATATGATTTAAATAGCCATAAAAAAATCCGTAATTAGTAAAACTAAGTACGGATCATTGACGCTGCGCTTGTCATTAGCGGCTTACTTTACGTATAACAAATATTAACGACGTTTAGTTTGTTTAATGCGGTTATTATGTTTTTTAACAGCTTTGCGAATTTGGTTAATTTTAGCGCGCTTATCTTTGCGCTTTTCAGGCATTACTGACAACTTAGTTTGTGTTTCACGGCCTAACTTTACTGTTTTACGCAAGTAGTTAACTGTCTCTAGTTCAAGCTCAGCCCAACCACCTTGTGGAAGGCGTTTATCAAGCTCTAACTTGCCGTAACGAATACGAATAAGACGTGATACTTCTACATCTTGAGATTGCCATAAACGACGTACTTCACGGTTTCGTCCTTCAGTTAACGTGACGTTATACCAACGGTTAATACCTTCGCCACCCAGTGGTTTTATATTTAGGAACTTAGCCATACCATCTTCAAGCTCAACGCCTTTGGTTAAGTTTTTGATGGTTTCTGCTGTGACTTCACCAAATACACGAGCTGAATATTCACGCTCAACTTCATAGCTTGGGTGCATTAAACGATTGGCAAGTTCACCATCATTGGTGAACAACATTAAACCGGCAGTATTTATATCTAAACGACCGACTGCAATCCAACGTTCGCCATCAACGCGCGGCAAGCGATCGAATACCGTTCTACGTCCTTCAGGATCTTTACGCGTACATAACTCGCCTTCAGGTTTGTTATACATAATGACACGGCAAATACGTTCTGCTTTTTCTTCAATTTTAACGGTATGGCCGTCAACTCGGATCAAATCTGTTTCTTCAACACGATCGCCCAATTTTGCTACTTTACCATTTACACTGACACGATTTGCATCAATGTATTTTTCCATCTCGCGACGCGAACCAACGCCCGCTCTTGCTAAGACTTTTTGTAACTTTTCACCTTGTATACTCATTCGGATAGTTCTCTCACAGAAGGATCACTCAATAACTGGTCTATTTTACTTTGCTGCTGTTTTGGCAGTGGCGGTAAATTATCTAAACCTGTTAACGAAAAATAATCTAAAAATTGTTTTGTTGTCGCATATAAAGCAGGCCGTCCCGGCACTTCTTTATGACCTACAACATGTATCCACTCGCGTTCGAGCAGACTTTTAATAATACCAGAGCCAACAGTTACGCCACGTACTTGCTCAATTTCACCTCGGGTGATTGGCTGTCGATACGCAATAAGTGATAACGTCTCTAATAAGGCACGAGAATATTTAGGTGCGCGTTCTTGCCAAAGGTTATTTAACCAAGGCGCTAAACTCGCACACGCTTGAAATCGAAAGCCACTCCCCACTTCAACTAACCGAATACCTCGGGTTTGATAATGGATTTGGATTTGTTCAATTGCGAGGTTAATGCGCGTCATCGACACACTCAAGTCACTTAATACCGTTTCTTTTAAGTGCCGCTTACTGAGGGGTTTTCCAGCAACAAAAATAGCCGCTTCAATGATCTCAACAAGTTGTTCATCACTAATTCGTTTTGTAGCCGATTTTGTCACCATAGACACCAAGACGCTGAGGTATATTCAACGCGTTATTATGACAGAACTATGCAACGGTTGGAAAAGTTATTATTCAAAAATACAATATTAGCGGCTATTAACAGCCACTAATATTGTATTACGCATTAGCACAACCTATTTGAATCAAATAGTTGTGCCTTTATAACGTTTAACAAACTCAGTAACCACTTCACCATTGCATTGCAAAGAGTTTAGGTCTGTAATCTTTGCTTTCACCGGTGCCAAACCTTGTTGCAATGCCGTCATACACAATTGCGTTTCTGTTTGACTGTTTTTAGCAAACACTTCTATTACTTTTTGTTGGTGAATTTTATCATCGCGCTTTTTAGCAATATGGCGAATATCTTCGCCATTACATAAAATGCTTTTTGACTGACGTGATAAGTAGACACCATGTTGCGCAGCGACTTTACGCGCAGCAGTAAATCCTTGGTTAGCGCTAATTGAGCACAGTTTAGATTCAATTTTCTGGTCTGCATTAAAGTATTGTGCTGCACTTGTAGTATTAGAAAATGCAGCCGTAGCCGCAAA
Source organism: Pseudoalteromonas sp. KG3 (assembly GCF_030436385.1). NCBI lineage: Bacteria > Pseudomonadati > Pseudomonadota > Gammaproteobacteria > Alteromonadales > Pseudoalteromonadaceae > Pseudoalteromonas > Pseudoalteromonas sp. KG3. The sequence continues at coordinate 312,992 of NZ_CP098523.1, read as the reverse complement.
CAATGCTAATAATTGTAGTTTCATGATTTACCTTGGGTGGAGTGATAATGTGAGCATTTTTTGCGCATTATATAGACCAACAAACACAAATCAACTGGATTATATATTTAATATTTTATTTAAAATCGCATTAACAATATTTAATCACAACTCACAATCTGTTCATCATTTGAGCAGTTTATTTTTAATGAATAAGCACATGTACCAGATCTTATTTGATGATAGAATTTGCCATAATCTGCGAAAAGCTAATTCTAATTTAAGGTCTAGCCATGAAAGTAATTTCATTTAACATTAATGGGCTGCGAGCTCGCCTGCATCAACTACAAGCTATTATTGATAAACATCAGCCTGATATCATCGGTTTACAAGAAATAAAAGTACACGATGAAGCTTTTCCACTCGAAGATGTGCAAAAAATGGGTTATCACGTGTATTTTCATGGTCAAAAAGCCCATTACGGTGTGGCTATGTTATGCAAAAATGAACCTAAATCTGTAGTTAAAGGGTTTGCAACTGATACTGAAGAATCGCAAAAGCGTATGATCAGTGTCACCGTCAGCCAAGAAAATGGCCGTGATTTAACGGTGATGAATGGCTATTTCCCACAAGGTGATAACATCACCCATGAGACTAAATTCCCGTACAAGCGCCAGTTTTACCGCGATTTAATGACCCATTTAGACACCCATCATAATAATGATGAAGATGTGATTGTGATGGGCGACATCAATATCTCTGCGACCGATCTTGATATTGGTATTGGTGAAGTAAACCGTAAGCGCTGGTTAAAAACCGGTAAATGTTCGTTCCAACCAGAAGAGCGTGAATGGCTTGCAACCTTACTTAACTGGGGCTTTAAAGATACATTTCGCGAACTTCACCCAGACACAATAGAGCAATACTCATGGTTCGATTATCGTTCAAAAGGTTTTGATGATAACCGTGGTCTGCGTATTGACGTTGTCTTAGCCACACCAGCATTGTCTGCGCGCTGTATTGATGCTGGTATTGATTATGAGCTGCGTGGTATCGAAAAACCATCTGATCACGCACCAATTTGGTCAACATTTAGCTAATTGTATGCATGAGTTAATTACAGCCCCGATAATAAGCAGCAATTTACAAGCAGTTGCTTGGCTTGTTGCCGGCTGTATTTTTTTGCTCAGTATTAATCAGCGTCAATATCAACTGCTATTTGCAACACCCGCTAGACAAACCGGCGTGTTCGCGTGCGCCTTAGTGTTTATGCTGCTGTGGCGCATTAAATCGGGCATATTACCAGGCCTTGAATTACACATTCTTGGTGTTACCGCCATCACACTTATTCTGGGTTGGCGCTTTGCATTACTAAGCGCTTCGCTTGCCAGCTTGCTATTGGCCGCCTTTAATCAAATTAGCATTGCACAGTTACCAATACAGTTACTGCTGAGTGCTTACTTGCCGATTTTAGTAAGTTATGGCTTATTTATACTGTGTTACAGCCTGTTGCCACGGCATTTTTTCATCTATATTTTTGTCTGTGCTTTTATTTGTGCCGCTTTAATTGCCTGTTTGAAGATTATTACTGTGAGTGTCTTTTATTATGCGACGGGCAATTACAATTGGTTTGAATTAAGTGAAAATTACCTCTACTTATGTGCCATCATTTGGTTTCCAGAAGCGATGCTCAATGGTATGGCCATCACTTTATTGATCACCTATCGCCCACATTGGGTGAAAACTTTTTACGATAAGGATTACCTAGACTCATGAGTCTTGATTATCAATGCCCGCTTTGCCAACAATCACTAACATTACAGGTTAATGTACTCAAATGTAGTAATAATCATAGCTTTGATATGGCCAAAGAAGGGTATGTAAATTTATTGCCAGTACAACAAAAAAACTCTAAACAACCCGGCGATAACCTTGATATGGTGCAAGCAAGACGTGCATTTTTAACAACCGGGCATTATCAGTTTTTACAAACAGCCATTGCTGAGCGCGTAGCAACGCACTCTCCACAGTGTGTTATCGATTTAGGCTGTGGCGAAGGTTTTTACACCCAAGCGATAGCTAATGCGTGCGATGCGAAGGTTTATGGAGTAGACATTTCTAAGTCAGCCATTAAATACGCCGCAAAACGATACGATAATTGTAATTTTAGCGTAGCGTCAATAAGCCAAGCGCCGTTTAATGATGAAATGGCCGATGTGTTAGTAAGTATTTTTGCACCGCTATTTGATGCAGAATTAGCGCGTTTAGCTAAACCGGATAGCAAGCTTATTGTAGCAAGCCCCGGCCCTTGGCATTTAAAAGAGCTAAAGCAATACATCTACCGTGATGTTAATGCACATACAGCCATTAATGTACCGAGTGGATTTGAGCTAATAGAGCAAACATTGTTAGAGCAACAAATAAGTGTGCCATTTAATGACGTGAAGAACCTGATAACCATGACCCCATTTGCCTGGAAGTTTCGCCCAGAGCATTGGCAACAGTTAGAGCAACAAGGCGAGCAAGTTGTCACCTTGTCATTTTATGTGAGTCAATTTACCCGTCTTACAGATTCTCTTTAGTAAAAGCACGGTCCATTTTATCAAACATATCATTGAGTAAATGGGCCAACTCTGCATATTTAGGTTTGTCTTTAGGGGTGTGTCCTTGGTAGCCGTTAGCCACCATTTTACTGTGCAGCTCTTTATACCAGTGCTCCATTGCTGGCTCAAGCGGCGTATCTGCACGCTTGCCTAACCACAGCAAACCTTGCAACGGTAACGATAAAAAAAACAATGCAATGGCGATTGCTTGGGGTAAAAAACTGCTGCCTAAATAATTAATTTGCATGAATAAAGTGAGCATTGCCAAAATTGGCATGACGGTAATTGCCAACTCAGTGGCTTTAATCACTCTAAACTCCGTGAAAATAGGCGCAAGCTCTTTACGCATCGGCCATTTTTTAGCGTATTCACGACCAGTTTGAACTTGTGACATCACACTTTTTTGCATCATGACTCCTAGGTGTCGCTGGTGTATTTATAAATGTTAGCCCAATGAGTGTAACACATTGATGGCAACATTCCTGTGTAAAATCCCTTCCACCTTTTCGTCCAAAACATGTTTTTGATCACGGTTTAAACTTACCATAAATAAATTAATCAGGTAAAATAAACGTACATTTAGTCAACTAGACTTTAGTATAGACATTGCAATTTATCGACCGCTTACACGGTAACTTTAGTCAACCTAGTTCGATTCTTAGTTATATAACAACTAAGCTTAATGTGCACTTACCGATATTGTCATAAAATGGGATCCTGATATGTCTGCGCAACCTTCATCGCCACACCATGTGCTTGTTCTTAATTGTGGAAGTTCAAGTTTAAAATTCGCTATTTTAGATGCCACCAGCTCTGAAGAAATTATTTCAGGCTTGGCTGAGCGCTTAGGATCATCATCGCCATCTATTAAATACAAATACTTAGGCAAAAAATACCTACTTGAATTGACAGCCAATCAAGCACACAAAGAAGCAATCGACACCCTGGTTAAACTTATTAATGAGCAGAATTTAGCAAGTAACCTCATTGCAGTGGGTCATCGTGTAGTGCATGGTGGTGAGCACTTTACTAAATCAATGCTGATTGATGATGCGGTTATTAAGGGCATTACCCAAGCGGCTACGCTTGCCCCATTACACGGGCATGCAAATTTGTTAGGCATAGCCTCAGCACAAGCCGCCTTTAAAGGATTACCGCAAGTCGCTGTGTTTGACACTGCATTTCATCAAACCATGGAGAAGGTTGCCTATTTATATGCTCTACCTTATAAGCTCTACACAGACTACGGTGTTAGACGCTATGGCTTCCATGGTACCAGCCATTATTATGTAGCAAGTCAAACAGCCGAACTCCTGGATCAACCGATAGAGCAAAGTAACTTTATCAGCGCCCACTTAGGCAATGGTTGTTCAGTCTGCGCGATTAAAAATGGCAAAAGTGTCGATACCAGCATGGGCCTAACGCCGCTGGAAGGTTTGATGATGGGTACCCGCAGCGGTGATATCGACCCTGGGTTATTTAACTTTTTAACCACGCAACTAAATTATGACGCCCAACAAATTGACGATTTATTAAATAAACAAAGCGGCTTACTTGGTATTAGTGAATTGTCAAACGACTGCCGTACTATCGAGGAAGCAGCTGTAGCTGGCAATGAAAAAGCCATTTTAGCACTTGAAATGTTTTGTTATCGCTTAGCGAAACAAGTGGCAGCCTTTATGGTGCCATTGCAGCGCCTTGATGCATTAATTTTTACCGGTGGTATTGGCGAAAACTCCGATATTATTCGTGACAAAGTGATTACTCAACTTGCCTACCTTGGCCTTGATTGTGATAACGGCGCAAACCTTGCAGCCCGCTTTGGCACGCAAGGTGTGATAAGTTCACAACACGCCTCAACAAAAGCGGTGGTCATGCCAACCAACGAAGAATGGGTGATCGCCCGTGATGCCGCCGCAATTGCACAGGAGCTATAACAATGGCACGTCGAATTATGCTAGTTCCAATCTCAACGGGGGTTGGTTTAACTTCAGTATCAGTTGGTTTAGTGCGCGCGCTTGAGCAGAAAACCGTTAAAGTTAACTTTTTCAAACCGATTGCACAACCTCGCTCTGGGGAAACTGGGCCGGAAAAATCAACTCAAATTGTTACGCAAGGATCGGCTATTACCCCTCCCGTGCCTTTTGCTCTTGATTACGCAGAGCAAATGATTGGTGATGGTAAAGGTGATGACTTACTTGAAGAAATAGTCGAGCGCTTTGAAAATGCCATTGGTGATGATGTCGTCGCTATTATAGAAGGCATGGTGCCTACCCGTCGCCAACCTTATGCTGGGCGAGTAAACCGTGAAATCGCGCAAACCCTTGGTGCTGATATTGTATTTGTACTCACTCCCGGCAATGACAGCAATGACCAAATTGAAGACAGATTAGAAATTGCCGCCGGCTATTATGGCAGTGTTGATCATGCTCGGGTATTAGGCTGTATTTTTAATAAGGTGAATGCCCCACTGGATGATGAAGGCAGAGCCCGAGCTGACTTGGTTGAATCACACGAACCTGACAAATTAGAAAACGAGCTGAACCGGTTAGCGTCACTGCCCATTTTTAGAAAACACCCCTTTATGTTATTAGGCTCGATCCCGTGGAATTTTGAGCTTGTGGCACCGCGGGTGAAAGATTTATCGGCCTATTTAAAAGCGCAAATACTCAACGAAGGTGATATGGCGCATCGACGACTGCGTAGTGTCACATTTTGTGCTCGCACTGTGTCTAACATCCTGAGCCATTTTACGCCAGGTGTACTGCTTGTCACGCCAGGTGATCGCTCTGATGTACTAGTTGCAGCCTGTTTGTCAGCTATGAACGGCACTAAAATTGGCGCAATTTTATTAACTGGTGGCTTTAAACCAGAGCCACGGATCATGACTTTATGCGAACAGGCCATGGCCACTGGCTTGCCAATTTTAAGTACCGATGCGGATACATGGCGTACCTCGTTATTGTTACATAACTTTAATATGGAAGTACCCTGTGACGATGTCCAACGTATTGATAAAGTTAAGCATCATAATGCCAGCCATATTGATTCTGATTGGTTAGATAGCCTTGCTAAAAGCGTTGGTAAAACCCGGAAAATGTCGCCGCCTGCGTTTCGCTATCTACTTACAGATAAAGCCCGTCAAGCGGCAAAAACGATTGTACTGCCTGAAGGCAATGAACCTCGCACCATTAAAGCCGCGGCTATTTGTGGTCAACGTGGTATTGCAAAAACCATTTTATTAGGCGATCGCGAAGAAATTGAACGTATCGCAATGCAGCAAGGTGTTGAGCTTAACGAAAACGTAACCATTATCGAACCCCAAGATGTGATCAACGATTATGTTGCTCCTATGGTTGAAATTCGTAAAAGCAAAGGGTTAACCGAAGTTGTAGCGCTTGAGCAATTACAAGATAACGTGGTGCTGGGCACTATGATGTTAGAGCGTGGCAAAGTGGATGGTTTAGTTTCTGGTGCGGTTAACACCACAGCGAATACCATTCGCCCACCGCTGCAACTAATAAAAACAGCCCCGGGTTCATCATTGGTTTCATCGGTGTTTTTTATGCTCTTACCCGATCAAGTACTGGTATACGGCGATTGCGCGATTAATCCAGATCCAACGGCCGAGCAATTAGCTGATATTGCCATTCAGTCAGCCGATTCTGCTGCTGCATTTGGTATTGAGCCACGCGTTGCAATGATAAGCTACAGTACCGGCACGTCTGGCACTGGCGCGGATGTAGAAAAAGTCCGCCTAGCAACGCAATTAGCACAGCAAAAGCGCCCTGATCTGATCATCGATGGGCCGCTGCAATATGACGCGGCAATTATGGAAAACGTCGCCCTTAAAAAAGCGCCAAATAGCCCTGTGGCGGGTAAAGCGACGGTATTTATTTTCCCAGATTTAAACACCGGAAACACCACTTACAAAGCGGTGCAACGTAGTGCTGATTTGATCAGCATTGGGCCTATGCTGCAAGGCATGCGTAAACCCGTTAATGATCTAAGCCGCGGCGCTTTAGTCGACGATATTGTTTATACAATCGCACTTACCGCTATTCAAGCAGCACAAGTACAGGGTAACTAACGCTTAAAGTAAAGTGATCAAACACTGATCACTTTGCCCTTGCTGTTAATCTAACCCTATTTGAAATAGTCAATAAAATAAATAACTTATTAACTTTATACCTCACTACTCCCAATGTTATCCACAGAAATTGTGGACAACATTGGCCTTTTATTTCACCCTGATAATCTATACTATTGATCAGTATATGCTGATGGAAAGCTTTACAATTAAAAAGGGTCCGCAATGTCTAAGCAAACTTTAAAGCTACATAGTACAACCTTTACCATTCATACCCTTGAAGTGACTGCCGTGATCCCACCTGAGTTATTTAACCAGTCTATGTTTGTGGTAGCCAAAACTAAAGATGAATTATCGATTGTGTGCCCTAGTGAGTTTGCCATTGACAGCCTTGACGCTGAACATGATTGGCGCGCGTTAGAAGTTATTGGCCCACTTGGTTTTTCGCTCACTGGGATCATGGCGAATATTTCTGGGGTTTTAGCCAAGGCTAATATCTCTATCTTTGCGATTTCAACTTACGACACTGACTATGTGCTAGTAAAACAACAACGCATTAATGATGCCATGAAAGCATTAAAAAAAGATGGCTATCAGCTACTTAATGACACTAAGTTGGCATAATGAAAAACCTTGAGATTAGCTATTTACCACAGCGACAATTAACACCAAACAGTATTGCAATTTGCAGTCCTTTTAGCGGAAAGGTAATGCCATTAACTGAGCACCCAGAACCATTTTTTAGCTACGGCACACTGGGCCCAGGCATTATGGTTGCATTGAGCAATCACAAAATATTAGCGCCCTTTGATGGTACATTAGTACAAGTAAAAAATGCCGGCACAGAATTTATTCTACAAGCTAATAATGGCTTAAAAGTACTGCTGAATTTACAGTTAGACCCACAGCAACACATTAAGCAAACACACATTGCTCAGCTTAATGGCAGTAAAGTGACAAAAGGTCAGCGACTCGCCTATTTTGATCTCAGAGATCTCAGTAGCCCATTACTCGCTTGCCTAATTTTGCTCAACGGCCATCAGCTTACACCCATGCATTATTCTCTATCTCACGTAAGCGCTGGGATAGACACTCTTTTAACTATCACTAAGAAGTAATTAATATGACTACTCTTTACGGCATCAGTAACTGTGAGGCGTTTTGGAGGGTTACGTGCAAAATCAGAAAAGTCACCAAATTAAAGGTAACATATTGATTTTATTGAGCTATAACACAGGTTAAACCACTTAAAACCCATATATCAAACAGAAAATATCGTATAGGTTATTACAATTAGCCAATCTTATCGCTGAATTTTACTTTCTATTAAAATAGATATTCTGATATAAAAAAGTTCGAGATAAGGGGTTAACAGTGCTACAGACTTAGTTATTCTTTTTCATTTTTAGGTTAGACCCTGTGAGAATTCCTTATCAAAATAGAAAAAAGACCCTAAAGACATGGTTTCTAAAGCCTTTCAAATTTATCACTAGGCTATAGTTATTTGAAAAGCTAAAGCTCGGATCTCAATACAAGTATATTTGATTTTATTTCCTCAGCTCTCTTTAAATTTACTATACCTTCTGGGCTAGTCTTATATTCACGTAACGCTCTTTCTGGATCTACATTTATGCCATAAGTTGTTACTGGAATATCAAATCCAGATTCTTTTCTTGTATATAAGCTTTTCATTTTCACTAAGTGTAAATTAATTTGACCAGGCTTTGTTATAACACCATTAGGATCAATAATAGCGACTAATTCGCTATTGACGATAGCTTGTACAGCTCCATTATCCATCTTTGATTTGACTAAAACGAAAGAAGCTCGAGGAGTAATTCTATTTATTTTATTTTCGATACTACGAAGCTCTTCTGAGAGCATGTTTATCTCATTTTTAATAGAAGTAACTCTCTCTTTTTCTCTTTCAACCTCAGCTGCTATCTGTAGAGCTTCTGCTTTTGCAATAGCTTCAGCTTTTTTATCAGCAAGAATTTGAGCATCTTTTTGCGCTTTTTTATCTGCAAGAGCTTTAGCAGCGATTTCTCGCTGATTTAAGACTTCCTGAGGTGAAAGCACATACTTTTCTTTGTTAATGATAGAAGCAATATATTTACAAACTTCATAATGTTTCTCTTCATTATCCTCATAACCCGAGTAGATTAAGATTGTATCCTCCGTTAGTTTAGTTGCCCCAATGTTTGTTTGGAACAAAATGTCAGATTTAGATATTTTAGAAAGACTTGCATGACCGTCATACATCCCATTTTTTTTACAAGAGTTCATTGCAGTGACGAGAAAATCCTGTGTATCCCTGATACGGATTTTTTTTTCTAAAGCCTGCTTTTGAATGCTATATTTTTCTTCCAAACTAGACGTTATCAACGCCAAATATGCAGATGCTTCTTCATATGAAAATGCATCATTGCATATGAACTCGATACTCGGCTGTTCCTTTAGACTTTTACCTGTAATCTTATTTATTGCAACAATTTGGTCTATAAATAGAACTTTATCATAATCATAACGAGTACCTTCTTTAATGTATCGAGCGGCCTTCCTCCTTTCTGACAATAAACTTTGTATGTTCATTGTATCAACCAAATCATAATTATAGGGACTCAAATAACCATTATCTGTGCAAATTGAAAGTACATCAACGGACAAAACTTTCGCGCTAACCGTTGACGACGCCATAAGAAGAACAATAGATAGTATATCTTTAATTATTTTCATTCTTTACCCTGTAAACAGTTGAAAGGCTAATACCTAAATGTTTTGCTACTTCTGACTTACTCATACCATCTGCTACAAGCTCATTCACTTGAGTTTTTTTAGCTCTAGCTGTTGGCTTTCTTCCCTTATACTTACCTTTTTCTTTTGCTAATGCAATACCCTCTGCTTGACGTTCAAGTAACAATTGCCTTTCAAAAGTTGCAATAGCACCAATCAAAGTAACCATAAGGCGGCCTGTTGGGCTTGATGTATCAATTCCCAAGTTAGCAACTTGGAGTGATACTTTTTTTGAATCTAAAAACTCTACTACCTCAAGCAAATGCTTTGTATTACGAGCTAGGCGGCACAGTTTAGTAATTTTAATGCTATCACCCTCCCTAACATACTCTAACATTCGTTTGAGCTCAGAACGCTCTGTAGAGGCTCCGCTTTGAGTTTCTTGAAATACAACATCACAATCCTTCAATGCGTTTAATTGCACTTCTAGACTTTGACCCTTAGTACTTACACGTGCATACCCCACTTTAGCCATAATTAGGCTCCTTATAAATATAGATTCTTAGCTTCCAAATATTTTAGTAATTTAATTACTAGTGAAATTAAAACTTTTTTTAATAGTTTTAATATTAAACTTTTAAGTTCCATAAGACGGTATCTTATTGTTTAGACTTAATTAACTTATAACAAATAGGTTATCCAACATTGGTTTCCTTATGCAAACAAGTGCTTTTTAGTTCGTAATAGTTCAAATCAATTAAAATATTAAGGTCAGCTAAACAAACAAGGAGGAATTATGCAGACGAATAGAATTACACGAACGAAACGAAAAGTAATAATTGATTTAAGGGACAAAAACCTAAGTCATACGGCAATTGCCGATAAAGTTGGTTGCCATAGAAATACAGTTAGCAGAGTTTTAAAGCAGGAGGGAATAGTATGAAGCATTATTTATATAATAGAGATAACAGCCTTCGATTTGAGCTTCCTAATGGTTATGGCAAGCACAAAAAAAAAGTCGTAATTACAGTTTATAATTGCGAACCTATTGTTGAAGTTTACCTCGATGCTAATAATTTTATGCTTATTGATTTAGGTAATATTCGTATACTAGAGTCTAGCGCTTTTGCAGCACATAAAAGAAATGATGGGAAGTTATGCGGAAGAGCTAATGGCTCTAGTAGAGAATATGCTCATAGAATGATATTAAACCCACCATCTCACTTACAAGTTGACCATATGAACCATAACCCACTTGATAATCGCGTGAGGAACCTCAGAGAATGCTCTGCAAAACAAAATAATATAGCTAAAAAAGATAGTCGAATTAATGAGGTGGTAGCAAGCACTGGATTTATTGGAGTTGTTCACGTAAATAAACTATATGATGAACCAGCCATTTACAAGGTCAGACACCCTTGTGGCGGAGTTTATTCAAAAAGATTTAAATGTGAATGGAAGGCTGCTGAGTTTAGAGATGAAGTTATCTCTACGCATTTTCTTGGGGAATATGATGATGGAGAATGGCCAACACTTAACTTTATAAAATGGAACTTTGATATCAGTGGCAACCGTTTAATAGAGGAAAGTAAATTGAACTATGAGTATTATATGAATGATAGATGTCAATCAGCATATGAAAAAGGAATAGATTGGCTTAAAAAAACAGATTTGGTTAAGGATTTTTATGATGCTTATATGTCCAAATATTTGGCCGAGGAGGAGCTATATGAGCGTGTTCGATAGAATCAAATAGTTTACCCACCATACTCTCCTGTATATATGTGTGTATATTTGTCACTTTAAATGTAACAATGTCGCAGAACCACCTAACACACTGATTTAAAAGAAAATTAAGTGCAACTTTTCTGTGACATTCTTGTGATTTTGTAACTTTTAGATTTTTTATAAATTAAGAAGGGCATAATATTCAAATAAGCCCTTCTTGTATCTATATCAATTTCGAGTTTTCATTTAATAGTATATAAAATTAACTATAGTCCCAATCGGCAGGAGTAAATGATAATAAATCTTCAGTTTCATCAATAATAAATTCAAGTGGTTTTTTACTGTTTGTTCTACCTAAGTAGGTTGGAACATCATCACTATGTAATTCGTAGACTTCTGAATTAGTACCATGTGCACCTAAGGGATCCCCAGAAATAATCATTAAGTTTCAATTACATCACTCACATCCATATTTTTCCAATCGAGTTGCACTACCACCTGTACGAAATAGGCTAGTCCTGCCAAATAATCTCGCCGTCGCAGTTTAATGGACTGTTTTTTGAAGTATCGCAGCCCAACAAATGCCCATGACACTACTCGTCTTTTTTTGGTTGAATTAGCTTGAAAAGCGCCTGTCTTTCCTGCTTTGTCTATCACTGCCCCCAGCATCATTGAGAACCAATGAGCCAGTGTGGCAAGCAGCAACAGTATGTCTAATCGATAGAGTTTGTTTGTCCTGTGCAGATCTGAGCCTAAGCCGAACCTAACACTTTTTTGATCTCGAAATCCTGCTTCTATCTGCATTCTCATACCATATAATTTGAGTACTTTTTCGAGAAAGTGGTGCCTCTTTGGAAGAGAAGAAACGAGTAGCCAAGGCTCCTTATAACCACGTTTTTTATCTCTTTTTAATAACTTATGTCCCTTGCCAACCAGCACTGCATGAGTTTGATATTTTGCACTTTTGGTCAACTCGGTCGCGCCAAGATACTGGCTCTTACGTTGATTGCTCTTGAATAGTGACTGGCATGGAACAAACTCATCGCTGCCCTGCGTTTTCAAATGTGCCGTACCTCGAACACGGCTAATATAATGCCAGCCATTGTTTCGCACGGCTTTGAGCCAAGGAACTTTAAAGCCCGCATCCGTCACAATTACGGGCCGGCAGTCACCCGGCAAGATCAGTTTGAGCATCTTTAAGAACCGTTTTTGAACTTTTGGGCAATGATACTGAAAACTGAATGCACTTTCCTGATACAGGGTCAAAGAACGACCTTCACTGGCAATGCTGGCACGCAGAATACAGTATTTGGTTTGTGTATCTGCATGACTCCAATCAACCAAAATGACGGGATGCTTTTCAGTGACCACAAAACGGCTTAAGCGAACATAAACCGATGTCGACTCACGCAAAAGCTCGTGGTTATTGAGTAGTCGATCAATACGTTTAATATCATGTTTTTCAGTTGTTTTTGAATCCAAATTGCGACCAATAGATGTCAAGGTGCATTGCTGACAGTGCAAAAGAGATTTAACGGCAGCGACTAGAGTATTAAATCTGGCTTTATGAATAGAGTTAGGGGTGACAGCGCGGAGCATATTGTGCAAAATAGTAGACGCATTCATGGTGTTTAGTTCTGTTGTTTTTAAGCGATTCATAAGATCACAAAACACCATGAATGTTCCCTCACTACCCATATTTTTTAACACTATTAGTTCATTGATATATAAAGGCTAATTTTGGGGATACTTTAGCATGTGCACCTTTTAGCTTAGTAAAGTGCTGTTCCATCACTGGATTCATGTCAATATAATAGACTAAAGCTGCACCCTTTTTATGAGGGTGCTCAATCATCTCTATTTTATCAATTACGTTTCGGAGCTTTGAATTAAAGGCTCTACGGTCGTCAATAGATTCTAATGGCTCGAGTCCCAAAACAATACGTTCTTTGCTTTGCATGGAAGAAACTCGTTGTTGTTCTGAAAGTAATAACGCAACTTTTTCAGCAAGCTCTAACTCAGCTTCTTGTAACTTTTCTGCAAGTCTGGGAGTAAAGTTTTTGTCCAATAACAGTCCTATACTATTAATTTTCTGCTCTAAAGCTCTAATTTCTAGCTCTAATGAAGCCGTTTTATCATCAATCGGTGAACGATATTTCTCAATTACCGACTGTAACGAACCTAATGCACTTAATACTTGAGGCTCGGTATATTTATAATTCATTCGAGCTTTAGATTCACACCTTAAAGTACATTTCAGGTAACCTTGTGGCGTTTTAACGGTTTGACTGCTTGTAACTACAGCTGCACCACATTCACCACATCGAATCAATCCAGTAAACAAATTAGTAAATTGGCCTGAACGGTTCCCTGAACCACGTTTATTTCGTAAATCCATACCTTGTTGAACGTTCAAGAAAAGAGATTTAGATATTACTTCTGGATAATAGTCAGCTATTTGAGTACCAACACTTTCCCTTTTACCATCGGGGTTCTTTTGATAAAACTGATGCTCTCCTATTAATGCTCGATTACGTAGAAGGTTGGATATAGTACTAGACCTCCACACAGATTGTCTTTTAAACGTTCGATAACCATGTTCGTTCAAGTGTTTAGCTATTAGCTCTATACCTAATCCACCAGCCGATAGCTCAAATGCCATTTGTATTATTTGCTTTGCGTGTTGGTCAACTATGAAATCTGTCTTATCGTTATTCCAACTCAACCAATCTGGTAATCTTGAGTTCTTGGCTTTGATGCCACTCAAAGCATCGAGACGAGCTTTGTTCCATGCTGATGAAGTGCGTTTAGATTTCATCTCTGACTCGTTATTCGCCCTGCTCATGATGAGAATTGACATCAGCAAGTCCATGTCATTATCGCTATCAGGTGAATAAACTCTGCCATCAGATAAGGTAACAACCGTTATTCCTCTATCGATTATTGATAGAAACAGTCGCAGCGCTTTTCTTACTTTATCTCTAGATAATCTATCTAAAGACTCAACTAGCAAATAGCAATTGGATTGAATATTCCCATCATCAACCAGTTTAAGAAAAGTACCCAACTCGCCTTCTGTTGAGTTGCCTCCCCTAAATGCACTCACACCAAAATCACTAATAGAGACATCTTGCAAATCCAAACCATGCTCGTTGGCATATGAGCGAGCAAGCTCAGTTTGCCTGCGAATAGAGTCTCCATCAGCTTGTCTGCTTGAGCTAAAACGAATATAACTGTAAGCTGTTTTCATATTTTTACCCACTAAAATGGATGTATCCGAATGAGCACTATTATATACGGAACCCCCGCAAACTGCGACACTATAAAAAAAGCCAAAAAATATTTAACCGATAACGCCATTGACTATACGTTTCATGACTATCGTAAAGACGGCATAAACCTAGCGATGATCAGCGAGTTTGCCAATCACATCGATTGGCAAGAGTTAGTTAATAAACGCGGCACAACCTATCGCCAATTAACTGATGAGCAAAAACAAAATCTTGATAAAGACAGCGCTCTTGCCATTTTGGTAGAGCAACCAGCGATGATCAAACGCCCAGTACTAATTCACAATGACACTTACCACTTAGGTTTTAAAGTGGCGCAATACGATGAGATTTTCGCATCATGATCCATCCAGTAATTGAACTTGCTCAAGCCTTGATCCAACGTCGTTCTGTCACGCCTGAAGATGCTGATTGCCAAACGATGATGAATGAGCGTTTACAAGCAATAGGCTTTAATATTGAGTCAATGTTTTTCACTGATACCTTGAATACGTGGGCACGAAAAGGCCAACAGTCACCTCATTTTTGCTTTGCAGGCCATACCGATGTTGTACCGACTGGGCCTGAAAAAAACTGGCAACACCCGCCATTTTCAGGTTTGCTTGCCGATGGCATGCTACATGGTCGCGGCGCTGCTGATATGAAAGGCTCACTCGCTGCGATGATTGTTGCAACGGAGCGCTTTGTTGCAAAACACCCCGATCACAAAGGCTCTATCTCGTTTTTAATCACCTCCGATGAAGAAGGCCCTTTTATCAATGGGACAACCCGCGTGATTGATACACTCGAAGCGCGCGGTGAAAAAATTGATATGTGCTTAGTCGGTGAGCCATCATCGCGCAATGTATTGGGTGATGTGGTTAAAAATGGTCGCCGTGGTTCTTTAACAGGCTTTTTAACCGTTAAAGGTATTCAAGGACATGTGGCCTATCCGCAACTTGCCTTAAATCCAGTGCACTTGGCCGCCCCACTACTTACGCAGCTCAGCCAAACAGTGTGGGATAACGGTAATGAGTTTTTCCCTGCAACCAGCTTTCAAATATCGAACATTAATGGTGGCACTGGTGCGGGTAATGTGATCCCGGGTGAACTTGAAGTGCAGTTTAATTTTCGTTTTAGTACTGAAGTAACCCATCAGCAATTACAGCAACGCGTTGTTGATATGTTAGCTGACTATGATTTTGAATATGAGCTGAATTGGATTGTTAATGGTCAGCCATTTATCACCGAAGGCGGACCATTAATTGATGCAACGGTTACAGCAATAAAAGCAGTGACCGGGTTAGACACCGTACTTGAAACCACTGGCGGCACGTCTGATGGACGCTTTATTGCCCAAACGGGCGCAAAGGTGATTGAGCTTGGGCCACGTAATGACACCATTCATAAGGTCAATGAGTGTGTAAGCAGTGACGATCTCATTGCCCTTGCCGATATTTACGAACATATTTTAGAGCAGCTGTTAACATGAGCCAAAGTACACTCACAGCACAACAATTAGCTGAGTGTGCGTGCGGTAAAAATGAGCTGCAGCTTGTTGAGTATCAAGGTTATAAACTGCATAAAGAGATTGTTGACGACTTTATACGCTTACAAAATGCGGCGCGTGATGCGGGCTTTGAACTAGCCATCGCATCTAGCTTTCGGGATTTTGAACGCCAAGCGTTGATCTGGAATGCTAAATTTACTGGACAACGTCCGGTGCTTAATAAACAACAGCAGCACGTTGATTTAGCGAGTATGCCGGATATTGAAAAGTGCCATGCGATTATGCTCTACTCTGCACTGCCAGGTACCAGCCGACATCACTTTGGCACTGATCTTGACATCTTTGATCAAGCCGCCGTGTCAGCAGACTATAAATTGCAGCTAGAGCCGAGCGAATACACTGGAAATGGCCCTTTTTCGGCAATGACTCAGTGGCTTGATAATCATTTAGAAGACTATGGCTTTTACCGTCCTTATCAACAAGACTTAGGCGGCGTTGCGCCCGAGCCTTGGCACATTAGTCATATTCAACAAGCGCAACAGTTAATGCAACACCAGAGTATTGACGCCTTAACGGATATTATCGAAAACAGTGAAGTTGCGGGCAAAGCCGCTATTTTGGCGCATTTGCCGCAGCTTTATCAGCGCTATGTGTTGAATGTGAGTGCCCCGGCTGTTTAGCCAACATAAACACCAATACAGCGCCGAGAATAACGGCGCTGGCAATCACAAACTGTATACTGAGTTCTTCTTTTAAAAATAACATGCCTGCTAATGCCGCTATGACCGGCACACACAGTTGCACCACCGCAGCCTGACTACTTTTTAACAAAGGCATAGCAACATACCAAATACTGTAACCAATACCCGAAGCCAGTACACCAGAGGCACAAGCAAGCGCAACCCCCTGCCAGCTAAGCCCCGATAAATGACTAAAACCAATCATAAATAACACAGGTAACGCAAATAAACTACGGGCAAAATTAAAGGTGGTGGTTTTAAGCGGTGAAATACATACCTTACCGCGAATACTGTATATACCCCAGGCTACGCCACTTAGCATCATCAATAGTGCTGGTATCACTGATGGAATAGTTGCCGAGGGCAACATCAGATATACAAAACCAATCACAGCGATAATAAATGCACACCACTGCACAGTGCTGAGCCGCTCTTTATTGTAAATACCCCAACCAATCATGGTTAGCTGCACCGCTGAAAATAAAATAAGCGCACCAGTGCCAGTATCTAATTCCACATACGCAATTGAAAAGCAAAGTGCATACACCAATAAGCTGATACTGCTGCGCCAGCTGCCGCGATCATCCACGTCGAGCTCAATATCGTCATTATTATTAGCCGGATTGGCTATTGATTTTGCTTGTATAAGTACGATAAAGCCTAAGCACAGCGCGCCACTGAGTAACCGCAACGCAGTAAAATTCCAAGCATCTATGTAGTTTTGAACTAATGCCATACGACATAAAAGAGAGTTTGCTGCAAATGCCAGCAAGGCAAGTACCGTGTACAATGTTGCTTTCAAAGTGTACCTTAGTTAAAACCGTTACTGCACATGCAGCGTGTATGGTTTGTTATGTTGTCGCTGACACCAGCCAACCACGTTCGAGCCATTGATTTATCAAACTGATAAGAAAGCCAGCAATTTGCTCACTGGTTATATCATTTATACAGGATTGCCATAATTGCGCAAAGTTTACCTGTTGTAATCGTAGTGTCAGTGATTGGTATTGGGATAGCACAACACTTAGCAACACAGTAAAGTCGATGAGTTTTCGTCATTTAATCGACTACTTATTTGATTATGAAATATTCTAAATTGAAAACTAGCGGCTTTGCTGATCTATTTCAGCTCAGTTACGTAATTATAGAATGAGTGCTTACGATTTTTTACATTGTTTATCATCGCTCTCAGATTAGATTATGCTAATCTGTATTAACGGTGATAAAAGGAGTGCCATGTGCAACGTAGTGTTATTTTTGGCTTTTGTGCTATTTTAGGTGGCTGCAGTACCATTGGATTTGGTGATCTTTTTACAGATTATGCCACTCAAATGACGCCTGTACGCCAAGCAATTAATAGCAATAATTTGGCTCAAGCCCAGCAACTATTACCAACTAATGGGCAATCGCACAGTAACTACTTACTTAATCAATTAGAACACGCTCGTTTAAACAACCTAAATAACCAATATGATAGCGCGCAACCACAATACGAAGCGGTCTATCAGCAAATGGAAATAAAGCGCCAAGCTGCCAAAGTACAACTCAGTGCTGGCCTTGAACAAAGTAACGCTCTGCTAACCAATGATTCGGTAATAGCGTATACGCCAGCGCCTTATGAAATGAGTATGCTGCATAGCTATAAAGCACTCAGTTATGTTTATCAAAATGATATTGAAGGTGCACTGGTTGAAGTGCGCCGCGCTAATAAAGTACAAACAGATGCATTAACGGCTAACCAAGATGACCTTGATGCCAGCGTAAAAGAAGCACAAAAGCATTATCCCAGCATGGATGAGGTGATTAAAAACGTAAAAAATGGCTACCAAAATGCGTTTACGTTTTATTTGTCAGGCTTACTTTACCAAAGTAATAAGCAATACGATGATGCCTACATTGATTTTAAAAAAGCGCTGGAGATCAATCCAGAAAATACCTATTTGCAGCAAGATGTACTGCAGCTTGCCAAGCGACAAGGCTTTGATCAAGACTTTGCAGAATTTAAAAAGCGCTTTGGAGAACCAACTAAGCGCGCCGCTAACAGCGGTGATGTGGTGGTACTAGTTGAACAAGGTTTAGTGCCAGAAAAAGATGAGTTTGTGTTGCGTTTACCGATTTATACATCCCGTGGCGATGCGCGCTTTTACAGTTTAGCGATGCCCGTTTATAAAGATAACGCATTTATACCCGCAATTAACAAAATTAGTATCGCAGCACAGCTTTTACCATTGAGCCCCTTGGTACGCCTAGAAGCATTAGCGGCAAAAACCCTTGAAGAGCAAACGCCGGCGAGAGTCTCTCGGCAAATATTGCGTTTAGTAGCAAAAGAAAAAGTACGTGCAGAATTAGCACGCAGTGGCGGCGATGTCGGCAATATTCTCGCGAATATTTACAACTTAGCGTCAGAGCAAGCGGATACCCGTAGTTGGTTGACGCTGCCCAATCAAATAAGTGTCGCGCGTACCCAGCTCGCTGCAGGGGATCATGTATTAAAACTTGGTGCTCATAGCGACATAAACTTTACCGTTAGTAAGCAAGGGTTAACCTTGATTTATCTAACCTCTATTAACAACTATTTTAATTCCCATGTAGTGCAACTTTAGGAGCTACCATGAAATATTTAGTGCCATTATTAGCGGTGTGTCTACTGGCAGCCTGTACAAGTAGACCAACCACATCAGGTATTAGTGTTGAACAAGCTTCAGCACAATACCAGCAACAGTTAAAAGTAGATAACCCTGAATTAGCTAAAAAACTGGCAATCACTGATGTAAAGACTCGCCAAACTAATCAGTTAACCGATGTCGTGGTGACACTGTCTAGCCAATATAAAAAGTCACAATATTTGCAGTACCAGTTTACTTGGTACGACGGAGATGGCTTTGTGATCAAAGGCAATCATTCACCTTGGCAAGCGCTGACTTTATTTGGTTTTGCCAATATGCAGCTACCTGGCCTTGCACCAACATCTGATGCAGTGACATTTTCATTAGCCGTTCGTGAAGTATCAACGCAAGCGCAAGAATTTAAAAAGTAAAGGATACCACTATGAATACTGAAAACACATCGAACAAACCAACACTTAAAGCACTTTCTGGTTTTGCTTTACTTGGCTTAAGCGCATTAGCGCTCAGTGGCTGTGCGAATAAAGCGGTCGTTAGCTATGGTGACGCACAAGCTGTTGAAACAACAGATATTAACTTTGGTTCAACCGACTTACAAAAAGTTGCAACCCAAATGACGGATTCGCTACTGGCTTCGCCAGTCGTGGGTACTATGACCGCGAATACACGCCCAGTGGTATTTGTTGAGCGTATTAAAAACAAAACCAGTGAGCACATTGATACTGAATCAATCACTGATTCAATTTCAACCCAATTACTACGCAGCGGTAAATTTCGCTTTGTTGATATGGGCCGTGTAGAAGCTGTGAGAGAGCAACTTAACTTTCAAAATGTGGATGCATTAGTTGACCCTTCAACGGCGGTAGCCTTTGGTCAGCAAGTGGGCGCGCAATATATGCTGTATGGCAACTTATCAAGCATCGTGAAGTCAAACGAAGATAAAGCCGACGTGTATTATAAATTTACAATGCGCTTAATGGATTTAAAAAGTGGCTTAGTCGAATGGGCTGACGAAACAGAAATTCGAAAAACCCGAGAAAAATCAACCTTTGGCTGGTAAAACAGCTTAGGAGGTAAATGATGAATAAACTCATAATTGGGTTATCTACTGCCCTGCTCTTCAGTGATCCAAGCTTTGCAGCCTATGAGCGAAATAAAGCTGTGCCTGTACAACAAGTATTGTTTGGCAATGTGCAATCTGTGCGTAACATTACTGAGCAAGAGCTGGTGCAAGATAAAAATAGTGGTTGGAAAACCTTTGGCGGCGCTTTATTAGGTGGTGTTATTGGTAATCAATTTGGTGGTGGCAGTGGTCGCACCGCCGCAACTATTTTAGGCTCGGTAATTGGTGGCAGCGTTGCACATAACCGCCAACAAGGCAGTCATTATAACCAATACCATTTGGTTGAATTAATGATCAAAGTTGAAAACGGCGAGCAATTTATGGTGGTTCAAGACAAAGACAGTCAAATGACCTTTAATACCGGTGACAGCGTGCGTTTAGTGTATTTATCAGATAACACAGTCCGCGTTGATAAAGCCTACTGATTTAAACTCAGATCAAAAAAGCGAGCCTTCATTTAACTATGAACTCGCTTTTTATTTTTTACAGGTCCAGTATAACTGGCTTAGCTTTGTCGATAATTATTAAAGAAGCGCTGCATCTTGCCCATCGCGGTCGATAAATCATCTTTATTTGGTAAAAATACCAACCTGAAGTGATCAGGGCTAGGCCAATTAAATGCCCTACCATGCACAAGTAGTATTTTTTCTGCTTTGAGTAAATCTAGGATCATTTTCTCATCATTTTTGATGTTAAAACGTTCGGTATCCACTTTAGCAAAAGCATATAAAGCCCCTTTTGGTTTGATACATGAGATCCCATCAATGGCATTCAAACCACGCCAAGCAATATCACGTTGTTCATACAAACGACCACCAGGGTTAATCAGATCATCAATTGACTGTACCCCACCCAATGCTTGCTGAATCGCGTATTGCGCTGGCACATTAGCGCATAGCCGCATTGAGGCTAAAATATCTAAGCCTTTGCGCAAATCGTCCATCAACGACGTACGGCCACTGAGCACCATCCAACCCATGCGTAAACCTGCTGCACGGTAAGTTTTTGCTAAACCGTTAAAAGTAATGATCGGCACATCATCACACAGTGCGCCGATAGAGCTATGCGTAATACCATCATATAAAATCTTTTCGTAGATCTCATCGCTTAATAACAATAACTTATGCTCACGCGCTACATCTATTAACTGTTGTAATAACGCATCATCATAAACCGCACCCGTCGGGTTATTTGGGTTGATCAACACCAACGCTTTAGTTTTTGTGGTGATTTTGCTGCGAATATCAGCAATATCAGGAAACCAATCTTGTTCTTCATCACATAAATAATGAACAGGGTTACCACCTGCCAATTTCACTGATGCTGTCCATAATGGATAATCAGGTGCAGGGATCAATACTTCATCATCATTATTGAGTAACGCCTGAGTCGTCATTTGAATTAATTCACTGACTCCATTGCCAATATAAATATTGTCGACGTCTAGATTGTATAAACCGCGTTGTTGGTAGTGCTGATAAATAGCCACACGGGCTGAGTAGAGGCCTTTTGAGTCACAATAGCCTTGGGCTGAATAAAGGTTACGAATAATATCGCGGTGCATATCTTCTGGCATATCAAAGCCAAACGCTGCCGGATTACCAATATTCAATTTTAAAACTTTTTGGCCTTCATCTTCCATTTTGCGAGCCTGCACTAACACGGGCCCACGAATGTCATAACAAACGCCTTGTAATTTATGACTCTTTTTAATTTCTGACATTTTTACCTCTACTAGTGGAACCACTAGATTACCCTAGTAAAGGGGATAAATACTAGTGTATTTAAGGCCTTAAAACTGAAATAAATTCACGTCTGAGTAATATACCCAAACACCTCAAGAAATGAGCTTCAGTTTGATAGCTAACGGCTTTGCAACCAATCAGTTAACTTTGCTTTTGAGCCCGCAACTTGGCCATCTAACTGCGCTGAGGCCGCGATAGCCTGTGCGGTATTGTCATTATTTAAACTTTGCTCAATTTCCCTTGCTACTTCCGACAAGCTAGTTGCACCAAATTGCGCAGCGTTTGACTTTAAACTGTGAGCATGTCGGCTGGCAACTTGAATATCATTATGAATAGTAGCTAATACTTCCGCGCCTAAGCGTTCAAATTCAGCGCAGCAAAACACCAACGTATCACTAAATTGCTCTCCTAATAATGATTCCATACTTTCCAATGCGCTTTCATCAATGATAATTGAGTTCATTTTTTATCCTTATTTTACTCATGCCACACTAAATTAGTAACTTATGTTAATTGTGTACTTTATCCTTGTCTCGAAAAAAAACCAACTAATCGTCTCATTCAGCGTATAATTAATAGGTTTTTCAACTAATCACTAATAAATAGATTATTTTATGTCTCGTTCGCTATGTGCTCATTGTAAATTTAGCTTATCAACTTGCCTTTGTGAAGATTTATCAGTGCTTGATAATAAACTTAAAATTATTATTTTACAGGATCCTAACGAAATCAAAGTAAGTAAAAATACAGCGCGCTTATTAACGCTTTGCCTTACGCAGTGTGAACTTATTATTGGCCAGACGCAGGCTGATTTTAGCATTTTGGAAAACTTACCTATTGCATCAACAGCTCTGCTCTACCCTGATGAAGATGCTATCTTGTTAGATGATAAATGTGCTTCAACAAAAGCATTTACCGCGCAGTTAAGCCATTTAATTGTGCTTGATGGCACCTGGAAAAAAGCATTTAAGCTAATGCAATTGACGCCTGCACTAAACAACTTTAAAAAAGTCAGTTTTGCATCAATTCCACACAATCGCTACCGCATTCGTAAAGCCCCGCGCAAAGATAGTTTATCAACCTTAGAAGCGGTAGCGCATAGTTTAGCGTTAATTGAAAATGCCGATCCAAGCGGTTTATATCAAGTGCTAGAAGCGCTTAACAATAAACAGACTCAATTTATGCCTGAGCATGTTAAAGCGCGTTATCAAGCAAAATGACCGCTAATAACCGTTTAAAACGTGGATTTTACCGCCAAGGCCCCGATTATCGCTTTGATGACCAAGTTGATTTTAATGATATTCGCGACACATTTGGCTTTCGTACTATGGTGGTCGGTAAATGGGTTACTAAAGAAGAGCGCTTTATTAGTGCTAATTTGATCTATGATGCCCTGGCCGATTTAGCGCAAATTCTGCAAGTGCCGCCAAAGGCAATTGGTCTTCGAGGAAAGCTCAATTTTGCCTTTGGTCATGGCGGCCAGCAAAACGTACAAGCCCATTATAATAGCCGAACTCGGACGCTGGCATTGGCAAAAAATGCCGGCGGTGGCGCACTGGCCCATGAATGGTTTCATGCCTTTGATCATCATATTACCGGGCATGTTTTTCCCGCACACGCAAAAAACCATTTTGCATCGAAACTGTGGCTTGAACATCCTATAGAGCCATCCCATTCGCTCAACTTAGCGCTAAATAAGTTTTACCAGAGTGTATTTTTAGGGCCAACAGGTGAAAACGCCAATCACTATGTACAGCAATGTATCGCATTTGATAAACACCATCAGCAATATTATATGAGCATGCCTGAAGAGTTAGCCGCACGTAGCTTTGAAGCCTGTATTGCCCAAAATGGGCAAATCATTAATCATTTTTTAGTATCGGGTATCACGAGTTCTGGCCTTATTTATCCTGACAATGACACCTTAATCACCTGCAACCGGGCACTTAATAGTTATTTTTCTCGATTAGGCCACTTGCTCTTTGCTCATCCTGCGTAGTTGATGGGGTGGCTCCTAGATGATGCTCTAGCCACTGCATATATGCATCAAACGCTAAAGGCCGTGAAAAATAATAACCTTGGCCAATTTCACAGCCATAGCTTTGTAATTTAATCATACTTTGGCTATCTTCGATCCCTTCAGCAACCACATAAGATCCCAATGATTTCGCTATGTCACAGGTTGCGCGACAAATAGTTTGATCATTTTTTGAATACTCAATGTTCATCACAAATTGCTTATCGATTTTTATTTCATCAAAGCCCATTTTGCTCAAGTAAGCCAGAGATGAATAGCCAGTGCCAAAATCATCTATGGCTATTTTTACACCAATTAAACGGTAATCATTAAGTGCATTCTTTATATCTACACCTTCAAAAAGCGTCGCCGATTCGGTCAGCTCTAGCATTATGTTGCTGGCATTTAGCTTAAATTCATCTAGCAATGTTATAAATAACACAGGCAAGTCTTTACGGAGTAAGTCTTTCGCAGAAATGTTTATAGATACAATATGCTCAGGTAATATTGCGGTGATCTGTTTTTGATAGATCAATGCCTGAGTAATGACCCATTCGGTGAGATCAGAAATGATCCCCGATGATTCAGCTATCGGAATAAATAAATCCGGCGGCACATGCCCCAATTGTGGATGTTCCCAACGTAGTAGTGCTTCACCACCATGTATTTTACCTGTATTTAAGTCAATTTGCGGTTGAAAAAACAAACTCAGCTGGTCAAATTCGATCGCTTCTTTTAAGGCTGATGCAATGGCGATACGGCGCTGTGAAAGAGTCACATTTTCAATATTAAACATATGCCAACGTTCGCCATGCAATGGTTTTACACCTAATGCTTGTAAGCCACGTTGGATCAACTGAGAAGACGTACTTGCATGTAACGGGTAATTCGCCACACCAATATCAACTTTATCAATTAAATGAAGCCGTTCGTGAGTGATACCATCAGCAAACACACTATTGATCACACACACCACCTGCTCTATTTGGCTTAACTCTAGCTTGCCAAGGATCACCACTGCATAAGTACTATCATCAAGTCTGACAATAGAGCGGAATCCTTGTATGTTCGTTTCAACACACAATACATTCATCGATGCTAATTGCTGCGCCAATTTGTTCATGGTCACTTTTATATGCTCATTGACGTGTTCATAACCAAAATTTGCCCGTGCATTCGACAATACTGCGGGTCTAAATAGCAATATAGAATGCGCAGCTGCTAGGTTAACCTGACTATCCAGACATTCTATCAGTAACATTTTATTCGGCAGCTGTGTTTCATCGTCATGGGTGAGGCTATAAGTGAATTGCTTAACTCGTTTACGTTCAAACATAAGCAGCGCCAGCACAAACGCCAACGCATTTAGCACAATTAATAGGTCATTAACTAGGTATAGAGAAGAGCCTGTCACCAAGGTTGCTTGCCAAAAAATTGTTTGTAAAACAACTGCACACCACACAAATAAAAACTCATACGGGATTGCTTGTTTAGTATGACTACGCCAATAAAAAAATAAATAGTTAAGCAGCACAAGCATAAAGCCCAAGCTCAAAGTAATCACAATAAAATGGGCTGATTGCTTCATAAAGCAACTTAATATAGCTATAACACTAAATAAGCTCACGGCAAGATCATTATAAATTGAACTTATAGAATATGTAGTGATCAGATCAAGGCATAATAATCACCTTGGTCACGTAAAATATGAGCGCTACTTTTCTGAAACACTTTAATTCAATTACCGATCCTCGCATTGAACGCTGTAAAAAGCATGAGCTTATCGATATTCTCCTTTTAGCCATTAGTGCAGTAATCTCCGGTGCACAAGGATGGGAGGATATTGAAGACTTTGGGCATCTAAAACTTGATTGGTTAAAAAGATATGGCGCTTTCAACGCGGGTATTCCAAGACACGACACCATAGCCCGTGTCATTTGTCGGTTAAAATCAGATGAAATAGAGCATGCATTTCAATCTTGGATATCTTCACTTATTGAAACCACGGGTGCTGATATTATTGCTATGGATGGAAAAACTGCACGTCGTTCATTTACAACCAAAGATAGAAAAAGTGCTTTACATACCGTCAGTGCATGGAGCTGCCAACACCAGTTAGTTTTAGGGCAAACAGCCGTTGATAGCAAAACAAATGAAATCACAGCCATACCTGAGTTACTCACCATGCTAGATATTGAAAATAGCATCATTACACTTGATGCTATGGGCTGCCAGCAAGAAATAGCGAAACAAATAATTAAACAAAAAGCTGATTATATCCTAGCGCTCAAAGGTAACCATTCAGGTATGCAGAGTGAATTAGAAGCTTGGTGGCACAAGAGTGAGCGCGAAGGATTGACCAATAGCAACTATGATAAACATACCGAAATAAGCTCAGGGCATGGGCGCATTGAAACAAGGGTTTGTCAGCAATTGCTTATTGATAAAAGCTGGTTAGATAAAATCTACCAATGGTCTGGCTTAAAGAGTGTTATTCAAGTAACCGCTGAGGTTCACGATAAATCATCAGGTACAGACACGATAGAAACGCGTTGGTATATTAGTTCGTTAGCGTTAGGTGCGGAGCAAGCACTTAATGCGGTACGAAGCCACTGGCAGGTTGAAAGTATGCATTGGATGTTGGATATGAACTTTAGGGAAGATGAATCAAGAATCCGTAAGAAGCAAGGACCCCTTGTTTTTAACGTAATGAGAAAAATAGCCATGGCGTTATTTAAACAAGATACAACTAAAACAGCCAGTATGGCGAGAAAAAAGAAAATGGCAGGGCTAGACGATGATTATCGCTCAACCCTGTTAGAATCTGGGATTAAAATGCGCTAGCCGTGTAAATAAGCTTACATAGCCTACTAACTTATATTGACGTGCTTTTAAAATAGTCTGTGATTGTAAGTAATGGATAAAACAAAAACTTATTACCGCCAGCGCTAATACTTGAAATGAAAACTGCAACTTTGCAAACCAAAGGGGTAACTGCTCAGAACTAAAGTAATTCAACATCCCTTTCGCTATTAAAAACTCGCCTAAAATACACCCAAAATACGCAAGCAAATAAAGTGAGGTAGTTTGATGAGACAAAATATAAACAGTGCCAGCAATTGAAATACACAGCAGCAACAGGCCGATAATCAATGTAAAGTTTCGCAGTTTAGTATTAACCAACTCAGTAAACTGTTGCTGTGTAGTCAAGCCAATATTGATCCAATAAATATCATTATGACGAGCAGAAACTACAGCCCAGTGCGCCCCGTCATTGTTATATATTTGATGAGGCAACACTTTATTAATTACAGGATTAATATCATTCTGCTCTGTGCTTAACAGGCTAAAATCATCGTCTAAAGCGTAAAAGTTAATATGTGATAGGTAAGCATTATCAGTATAAATAACGCTTAATGATGACTTTCGGTACTGAGATAAATCAATAATAAACCAATAGTTTTGCTCTGCTTCTATGCGAACATGTGATAAATCAGATTTAATCTTGGTAGTGATTGCATTTTGTAATAACGGTTTTGCCGTTGTAAAGGAGGAATTTGCAGGTACGATCCAGCCTGTCACAGCGGTATCATTTGCAGCTATCGCACACGATGATGCCGCAACACTAAAAAGTACTAGTAAAATATTTATAAAAACTGTTCGCGCGAATGCACTTACCTGAACCACTATCACTCCATGTGCTTTAAACATATATAGCTAATGCGCTTCAAATCCGAATATCTTAGATATTAAAAGCAAGTAGGTAACGCTTAATATTAAGTCACTGTTAAGCGCTGAATTCTTTACCTTAATTTAATTTAGCTATAGTACATTGCAAAAAGATACTTAAAGTATGGAAGTATTAAGTGAAATTGCCAGTAATTAACCCAAAGGATATTTTTACCCAATAAAAAGGCCTACCCTAAGGTAAGCCTTTATTTAAAACTGCATTTTAATTAATTGCTGTCGTCGCTGATACGGCTTGCAACGGCACTGGTTTGATCTTTATATTTGGCATCTTTGCGCGTGTTATAGGGGTTTTCAGCAGGTCCTGACATAGTTTCAAAACTCATTGCACCAATTTTCATCATTGGTCTGAGCGCCAACGGCAATTTACCCGAGTTATAGAACTCTAATACGATATTACCAGACCAGCCAGGATCAATTCTATGCGCAGTTACATGCACCATTAAACCTAAACGTGCTAATGACGAACGCCCGTCAAGCCAACCCACAATATCAGCCGGTAGTGTTACTTTTTCATAAGTCATTGCAAGGGCTAGTTCACCTGGGTGTAAAAAGAATGCATCGCCCTCTTTTAGTACGATTTCATCGCTCATTATCGATTCCATCGCTTTATTAAGCTGATCTTTAGGCCCGCTTAAATCAACATACGCTGCGGTATGATCTTGAAATACACGAAACTTATTTCCCAAGCGTAAATCCACAGTTACCCCAGAAATCATTTCATCCGTTGGGCTTGGCTCAATAATAATACGTTGTTGGGCAATATATTCTTTAATATGGGTATCTGATAATCTCATTAGTTAATCATCCGTAATCACGATCTCAACTGAGTCATGATGGGGTTGTTGATAGTAAAGCGTACTGGCAATTAAGCGAGCAGCATCAGCATAAGTTTTACTCACAGTAGCTTGGTTATCCATTGCTATTAATTTGCCTTGCTCTGAGTATTCGCGAATATCAATCGCCAGTGGAATTTTTGACAACACAGGCACACCATGACGCTGAGCTAATTTTATTGCGCCGTCTTTACCAAATACATGATTAGGCTCACCACAGTGTGAGCATAAAAAATGGCTCATGTTTTCAATCAAGCCTAACACCGGCACATTAACTTTATTAAACATGGCAATGCCTTTTTGCGCATCAGCCAATGCTAAATCTTGTGGGGTGGTAACAATCACTGTGCCACTGGCAGGCACTTTTTGGCTCATTGTTAATTGAATATCGCCTGTGCCTGGCGGCATATCTACAATCAGGTAATCAAGCTCGCCCCAAGCTGTTTCGTTAAGTAACTGATTAACCGCACCCGAGGCCATTGGCCCGCGCCAGACCGTGGCGTCATCACTAGGCACTAAAAAACCGATTGATTGCGCTTTAATGCCATTAGCATCAAAGGGCTGTAATTGTTTATCATCTTGTGTCGTAGGCGCGCCGGTTAAGCCCAGTAACATTGGAATAGAGGGACCATAAATATCCGCATCTAAAATCCCAACTTTGCCGCCCTCTGCGCTAAGTGCGCCCGCCAAATTCACAGCTGTAGTTGATTTACCAACCCCGCCCTTGCCAGAGGCGATCAATATGATATGTTTTATAGATTTGAATTTGCATGCATCAGGCAGCTCAACCTTGGCGTTGATCACCACGGTTTGTTTAAGCTTGTGACTGACAAACTCAGCCACTTGTGGCATTTCAGACAGTGCAGCAAATGGCAGCGTTAAATTGAGCAATAGTGAGTTATCATTTTGTGGTTCAATACCATTGATAAATTTTTCATCAATGCCAACTGCAAAAGCGGCACTGCGATACCCTGCTAAAGCAGTAAGAATCGGTTGTTTTTGCACCGATTTAGAAGAGAATAGTTTCGACAGTCCAAACATAGCAATAAAATAGTGTTTCTTTGATGAAAATTGCCTCGGAATTATGTAACATTCAGGGCATTAACACCAGTCAATTAATGAAAATCGGCTAACCACTAAGGTGTTTCCTTTAGGTTTGCTGATAATATTATGATTTTCATCCGTTCCCTAACCGGAACCGTCAATTCGGAATGATTATGGCACAGCGAAAGATCCTCATTACCAGCGCATTACCTTATGCCAATGGCCCAACACATTTAGGCCATTTATTGGAATATATTCAAACTGATATTTGGTCACGTTTTCAAAAACTACAAGGCCACGAAGCATATTATGTTTGCGCCGACGATGCCCACGGCACACCAATAATGTTAAATGCGCAAAAGCAAGGGATCACGCCGGAAGAAATGGTAAAAAATGTCAGCATTGAACGTCAACGCGACTTTGCTGATTTTAATATCAAATTTGATAATTACCACAGCACCCACAGCCAAGAAAACAAAGAACTAAGCGAGCTTATTTATAATCGCTTAAACGATGCCGGTCATATTAAAAAACACACTATTTCCCAGTTGTTTGATCCTGAAAAAGGCATTTTCTTACCGGATCGTTTCGTAACGGGTACATGCCCTACGTGTAAGTCTGAAGACCAAAATGGTGACAGCTGCGACGCATGTGGTGCAACATACAGCCCAACAGAGCTTATCAACCCACGCTCTGTAATGTCGGGTGCTGAGCCGATACTTAAAGATTCTGAGCATTACTTTTTCGATTTACCTGCGTTTGAAGGCATGCTTAAAGAATGGCTGCACTCCGGTACTATTCAACAAGAAATGGCCAACAAGTTAGACGAATGGTTTGCCGATGGCCTGCAGCAGTGGGATATCAGCCGTGACGCACCTTACTTTGGTTTTGAAATCCCAGGCGCACCAGGTAAATACTTTTATGTATGGTTAGATGCGCCAATTGGTTACATGGCCAGCTTTAAAAACCTATGCGACAAACAAGACATCGACTTTGATGCATTTTGGCAAGAAGGCTCTGACGCTGAGCTTTACCACTTCATAGGTAAAGACATCATCTATTTCCACAGCTTATTTTGGCCTGCTATGCTTGAAGGCGCAAAATTCAGAAAACCAACCAATGTATTCGCCCATGGTTTTGTCACAGTTAACGGCGCGAAGATGTCTAAATCAAAAGGCACGTTTATTAAAGCGCGCACTTATTTAGACAACCTAGATCCTGAGTTTTTACGTTATTACTACGCAGCAAAACTTAACAGTGGTATTACCGATCTTGATCTAAACCTTGAAGACTTTGCACTGCGTGTAAATTCAGACTTAGTTGGTAAAGTGGTTAATATCGCCAGTCGATGTGCCGGTTTTATTACTAAAAAGTTTGACGGTAAATTAAGTGACACTGTAATGGAGCCACAATTATTAGCTGAATTCCAAGCAGCTACCGACACTGTTGCTCAACACTATGAAAACCGTGACTACAGCCGTGCAATTCGTGAGATCATGGCACTGGCTGATAAAGCCAACCAGTTTATTGATACCGCCGCACCTTGGGTATTAATTAAAGACGAAGCAAGGCAAGAAGAAGCGCACCAAGTATGTTCGCTTGGACTTAACTTATTCCGCGTATTAATGACTTACTTAAAGCCAGTATTACCGGGTATGGCGGCCAATGTAGAAGACTTCTTAAATGATGAGCTATCATGGCAAGGCGCGCAAACTGCGCTGGTAAGCCACCCTATCAATAAGTTTAAACCGTTAATGCAACGTGTAGAAATGGATAAAGTGAACAAAATGGTTGAAGAATCAAAAGAAAGTTTATTAGCAGCAAAAGACAAAATCGACCCAAACAGCCCACTGGCAAAAGAGCCAATTGCCGCTGAAATCGAATTTGATGATTTTGCCAAAGTAGATTTACGGGTAGCGAAAATAGCCAAAGCAGAGCACGTTGAAGGTGCTGACAAGCTACTAAAACTCACTCTTGATTTAGGCGGCGAAACACGCCAAGTGTTTGCTGGTATAAAATCAGCTTACGCACCAGAAGACATCGAAGGCAAATTAACGGTGATGGTTGCAAACTTAAAGCCACGTAAAATGCGCTTTGGCATGTCAGAAGGCATGGTGTTAGCAGCAGG
The DNA here is from genome assembly GCF_030436385.1 of Pseudoalteromonas sp. KG3. NCBI lineage: Bacteria > Pseudomonadati > Pseudomonadota > Gammaproteobacteria > Alteromonadales > Pseudoalteromonadaceae > Pseudoalteromonas > Pseudoalteromonas sp. KG3. The sequence goes on along the minus strand of NZ_CP098523.1, from coordinate 281,076 downwards.
CCCTGGCGGTAAAGAAATTTACATACTCAATCCAGATGATGGCTCAGAGCCAGGCATGCGAGTAATGTAACTTAACGTTTAAACAGTTAATCACTAAAAAGCCGTTGTGTTAAAACAACGGCTTTTTTGATTGCCCTATAAATCATAACCAATTAAAACGCAAAAACCCATACTGACTAATCAATATGGGTTCTTTGTAATGCTGTTTATAGCTATACAGGAATAACTTATAGAGAAAGGTATTCTTTAGCGCGAGTCAGGTTATGAGAAACCATTGTGCTGTCAGCCATTTTTGACGCTTCGTATAAATCAGACAAGCCAGCAGCATCGTTTTTAGCCATCATGCGTGACACACCACGGTTACTTAATGCGTAAGATGTAAGCTCACGTACTTTAAGTTTAGACTCACGGCTTTCTTTTAACAGTGCAATTGCTTTAGTACAAATTGCTTCAGCTTGCTCGTAGTTTTTTGATTTAACATTCAACGCACAACTGTTAAACGACTGCTCAACTGGCTGTGGTGCAGTAGCCGTTTCAATAACCATTAATTTATAATCACTGCCACCAGCCATAGCAGCTGCTGAGCAAGTTAGTAATGAGCCAAGTGCGATGGTTTTAATTAGTGTAAGTTTCATGATTATATTCCTATTTACCTATTTGATTATTTGCCTAAGTCGTGTCGTGTTTGTTGGCGACAACTGAACTTTAGAGTGTTAGCTCAATTTCGACAAACGATAAAAATAAACCCGATAGGTGAAGAAAATTAACCTATAGACTTTAGTCGAATGCAAACAAGAAAAGCACTAATAAAAACAAACAATAAAAAATAAGTGATATAACTTAAGCAAAATGAAATTGCGCAATTTTGTTCAAGTTTTTAAATTCTAACCTGCATATACTAAGTGCTATAGGTTACTTACAAAAGCAAGGCTGTCATGAATCAATTTCAGTACATCAACGATAAAACATTAAACCAGTTTACCCTGCTTGATGCGAAGATGACTGACTTTAGCTATTCAAAACACGCCCATGAAGAATACTCTCTGGGTGTGACCTTACAAGGTCGACAAGACTTTTTCTGCCAGCGAGCGTTTCATAAAAGCCCAAGTGGCGGCGTCATTGTTTTTAATCCTGATGATATACACGATGGACAATCTGGTGTAACTGAGCACTTAGAATACGTGATGCTCTACGTCCACCCAGATGAATTTACACCGATGTTTAACGCATTGGGCTACACTAAAAATGCAGCGCCAAGAGTGGCATGCCCTTTATTAAACGACCCTGTATTAGCGCAGCAAATTCTAGCCCTTAAACAACTGACACATAGTGGCAATTACACGCGTATTGATGGTGAAGCTGCGCTATTTAATATTGCTCATTCGCTCATAAAGCACACCGGTTGCGCGATTGATCCGCTCAGCATCAGCTCAAAAAAAGACACCCTATTACTTAAGGCCAAAGATTACATCATGGCAAACTTAGCTAATGACATATCGATTGATGACATTGCAGCTGCCGCGACTATGTCGAAGTATCATTTCATTCGTCTATTTAACCAACAATTTGGCATCACACCACACCAATATGTGTTGAACTGTCGGATCAACCAAGCTCGAAAATACATAGAATCTGGTTTGAGTTCCTCGCGAGTCGCATTAGATGCAGGCTTCGCCGATAACAGTCATTTAAACCGCCACTTCAAACGTATTTTTGGTTTGACGCCTAAAGCATCCCCAAAATTAGCCTTTATATATCAATGAATTAAAAAATGTGGGAAGCGAGGGAACATTCATGGTGTTTTGTGATCTTATGAATCGCTTAAAAACAACAGAACTAAACACCATGAATGCGTCTACTATTTTGCACAATATGCTCCACGCTGTCACCCCTAACTCAATTCATAAAGCCAGATTTAATAGTTTAGTCGCTGCCGTTAAATCTCTATTGCACTGTCAGCAATGTACCTTGACTTCTATCGGCCGCAACTTGAATTCAAAAACAACTGAAAAACATGATATTAAACGTATTGATCGACTACTCAGTAACCACGAGCTTTTGCGTGAGTCGACATCGGTTTATGTTCGCTTAAGCCGTTTTGTGGTCACTGAAAAGCATCCCGTCATTTTGGTTGATTGGAGTCATGCAGATACACAAACCAAATACTGTATTCTGCGTGCCAGCATTGCCAGTGAAGGTCGTTCTTTGACCCTGTATCAGGAAAGTGCATTCAGTTTTCAGTATCATTGCCCAAAAGTTCAAAAACGGTTCTTAAAGATGCTCAAACTGATTTTGCCGGGTGACTGCCGGCCCGTAATTGTGACGGATGCGGGCTTTAAAGTTCCTTGGCTCAAAGCCGTGCGAAACAATGGCTGGCATTATATTAGCCGTGTTCGAGGTACGGCACATTTGAAAACGCAGGGCAGCGATGAGTTTGTTCCATGCCAGTCACTATTCAAGAGCAATCAACGTAAGAGCCAGTATCTTGGCGCGACCGAGTTGACCAAAAGTGCAAAATATCAAACTCATGCAGTGCTGGTTGGCAAGGGACATAAGTTATTAAAAAGAGATAAAAAACGTGGTTATAAGGAGCCTTGGCTACTCGTTTCTTCTCTTCCAAAGAGGCACCACTTTCTCGAAAAAGTACTCAAATTATATGGTATGAGAATGCAGATAGAAGCAGGATTTCGAGATCAAAAAAGTGTTAGGTTCGGCTTAGGCTCAGATCTGCACAGGACAAACAAACTCTATCGATTAGACATACTGTTGCTGCTTGCCACACTGGCTCATTGGTTCTCAATGATGCTGGGGGCAGTGATAGACAAAGCAGGAAAGACAGGCGCTTTTCAAGCTAATTCAACCAAAAAAAGACGAGTAGTGTCATGGGCATTTGTTGGGCTGCGATACTTCAAAAAACAGTCCATTAAACTGCGACGGCGAGATTATTTGGCAGGACTAGCCTATTTCGTACAGGTGGTAGTGCAACTCGATTGGAAAAATATGGATGTGAGTGATGTAATTGAAACTTAGTGATTATTTCTGGGGATCCCTTAGGTTTGACGCCCAAGCAATACCAACGACAAATCTCGCGCTAAATTACAAAGGCTCACTATGTTAGAAATATTCGCTTACGCCATTGGTATAATGTATACCCCTGGGCCAATAAATTTGCTCGGCCTGCAAAGTGGTATCAATAATAAAACCACTGCACACTTAGGTTTTTTTGCCGGAGTAGCAAGTGCGATGCTTTTACTATTTTTACTTTTAGGTTATGTAGGAATTGCACTGATCCCAGCAAAAATATTGCCGGTTATAAGTTTTGCGGGATGTTTATATATTCTCTATATCGCGGTGAGGGTAGCTAAAACACCAGTCAACTTTGACAACCAGACCACCAGCACAAAGCCGCTCACCTTTAGTAACGGCCTATTTATGCAACTGCTAAACCCCAAAGCACTAGCGGCAACCTTGCCAATCACCACCATTCAATTCCCAGCAGCGGGCATTGCTGGCAGCAGTATTGTGTTGTGGTCATGTATTCTCGCACTATTAGCATTCGGCGCACCAGCGAGCTACTCACTTGCAGGCAGAGCCATAGGTAAACACATGACAAACGCATACTACTTTAAAATAATAAATTTATTGATGGCCGCATTACTTGTGGTAGTTGCAGCAGATATAGCCATCACGCAAATTTTTATACAGTAATAGCGGCAAAGGAGTTACAGCAGGTTTTACAGCATACTCGCCCTTCCCTGCGCTATAAACGCAAAAAGCCCATATTGAATTAATCAATATGGGCTTTTCTATAAACTGTAAGCCTATAGAGAAAAGTAGTGTTCAGCGCAGATCAGATTATGAAAAACCACCACGCTGCTGGCAACTCGCGTCGCGTCTAATAAACTGAGCGACCGCAATCATGCGTGATACGAACGGTTAATCACTTTTTATGCTGTAAACTCATATACTCTAAATTGTGACTCACTGCTTTTTTGTAAAAGTGCAATTGTTTTAGTGCAAATCGTTTAAACTTATTCATGATCATATTCCTATTAAATTAGTCGCGTTTGTTGCCGACAACTGAACTTTAGAGTATTGGCTCAACGCCTACAAACGATATAAATAAACTCAATAGGTGGTATTAAAAGACCGTAATAAAACCATTTGGGATTGTTTATCTTCATTTTATGCCCGCGATACAACCGCACATGCTCTAAAGCTGGCAGGCAATGGGGCTACAACAGTGCTTCCAGGTATTTTGCATTTGTGATGGTGGGTTTAACGTTTCAACGCTTGGGTTAATGCGGTTGTTTAGGGTGTTGTGGGGGATTAAAAGTAGAGGTGAGATAAGTACTAGCTAGCGCTTATCTCAAAGTTCCTTGCAAAGAAAGCTTCGCTTGTAATACTTTTAAGATTTAATGTTGCGAATTGTCTATTTTAGAAACTAATGCGTCAAGCACCATTAAGTCATTAGCTTTTTCCATGTATTCATCGCTATCTTCATCGAGCTGCTTAAGCTCTGTTGTTTCTTTTTCAATTCTACTTTTAAGGGTACTTTTTATTAGCCTAAGTTCTAATCGTGAAAACATAATTATCCTACATTTTGATTTGGCACACCGATAAAACAAGAAACAGCCATCGAATCTAATTGATTTAACTTATCTAAATACTGGGTTACGGGCATGTCGTATAGGGGTCGAATTGTAAAATGATTTTTACCTAATGAACCTCCATCATCTAACGACACATGCAGTCCTTGCGGCATTTTAGACTTTGCCGGTAATTTCCACCACAACGTACCAAATTTAGGGTTTCTATAATTAAATAGTGATAAGCCCCCCGATTTACTGTCAACAAAGTCTATATCATTCTTTCTTTTGCAGCTCTATTTTGATTGCATCTTCTAAGTTACGAACGGTGCAGCACCATTACCAGTGAATAATGTTGATATTGCCCGACGAGCACCATGTGGTAGGAACTTGGCCGTTTTGTATTTTTCAAATATTAAGACCAGCAATACTTACTTAGCTTAAACTATAAGACTAATATCGTACCACCTCAGTTAAGCTCACTGAGAATATTATGATTAACATCATTTCATCATCGAAACCTATAAACTCCCTCGCCCATATGCCATAATCTAAATAATTCATGAATTTAGTAACTTGGCAGTTTTTCAACCATGCCAAGCTAACTTAAAGGGTTTTTAAATGGCTTATCAAGAGCAAAATCAAGCAACTATTTATTGGCACGATTATGAAACGTGGGGGGCGAGCCCACAAAAGGATAAGCCGAGCCAGTTTGCGGGTATTCGTACCGACCTTGATTTAAACATTATTGGTGAGCCACTCATTGAATATTGCAAGCCCGTGGCTGATTATTTACCGCATCCGGAGGCGTGTTTGATCACCGGTATTACCCCCCAGGTAGCAATGCAAAAAGGCTTGGTTGAGGCCGATTTTATTGCCAAGATCCATGCCGAGTTTAGTGTACCAAATACCTGTGTGGCCGGTTATAACAGTATTCGCTTTGATGATGAAGTAAGCCGCTATAGCTTTTACCGTAACTTTTACGACCCTTACGAACGTGAATACAAAAACAATAATAGCCGTTGGGATATTATTGATTTGGTACGTGCTTGTTATGCGCTACGTCCTGAAGGTATTGAATGGCCGTTAAAAGAAGATGGCAGCCCAAGCTTTAAACTAGAACATTTAACGGTTGCCAATGGCATTGAACACGCAGCAGCCCATGATGCACTAAGCGATGTGACTGCGACTATTGCATTAGCAAAGCTTATAAAAGAAAAACAACCTAAACTGTATAACTTCTTTTTTAGTCTACGGGGTAAAAAAGCACTCGCGGAATTGGTCGATGTATTTAACATGACGCCGTTGGTGCATACTTCATCACGTATTCCTGCAACCCAAGGCTGCACCAGTTGGATTGCGCCAATGAGCTTTCATCCGACTAATAAAAATGCCGTGGTGTGTTTTAACTTAACCGAAGATCCACAGGTATTACTAGATTTATCAATTGAAGACTTGCGCACTCGCCTTTATACCAAACGCAGTGAGCTAGCTGATGATGAACTACCTGTCGGGTTAAAGCTGGTGCATTTAAACAAGTGCCCTATTTTAGCGCCTGCAAAAACGTTATTGCCAGAGAATGCGGCCCGTTTAGGGATTGATCGTGAGCAATGCTTAAAGAACTTAGCAATATTAAAAGCCAATCCAAGTCTTCGCGATAAAGTCACTGAAGTATTTAACGACAGCCCTGATTACGGCAAAACCACTAATACCGATTACATGCTGTATGACGGTTTTACTAGCCATGCAGATAAAGCTAAGTTTGCTATTATCCGTGATGCCAGTCCTGAGCAATTGGCGGGTATGAAGCTTGATTTTGAAGATAAAAAGTTTGATAACTTATTATTTAAGTATCGTGCCCGTAACTGGCCACAATCGCTTAATCAAGATGAGCTCGATCAATGGCGTCAATACTGCCAAAACAAGTTAATGCATGGCGAAGATCAACCGTCGATCAGCGCCCAAGATTTTATGATCACCCTTGAGAACCTCGCCCATGAGCATGACGATAATGAAAAGAATCTGACTATTCTAAAAGCGCTGTATAACTACGCGCAGAGTATGTAAGCGGTAAGCTGCTTATTTTAATGAGTGAAGCGCCTTAGTCACTATACATTAAGGCGCTTAATAACAATTTATTTTTTATGTAGTGCTTCAATGCGTGCCAATAAACTTGAAGTATCATAGCGACCACCACCAAGTGCTTGTACGTCAGCGTAGTACTGGTCAACCGTTGCGGTCATTGGTAAAGTAGCCCCATTGTTTTTTGCTTCATCAAGGGCAATACCTAAATCTTTACGCATCCAATCAACGGCAAAACCAAACTCGTATTCACCTGCCCACATGGTTTTGTAGCGGTTTTCCATTTGCCATGAGCCGGCGGCCCCTTTAGAGATGGTCTCAATTACTTTTTCGCCATCAAGGCCTGCTTGCTTAGCAAAATGTAAACCTTCTGCTAAACCTTGTACTACACCCGCAATACAAATTTGATTAACCATTTTACATAATTGGCCTGAGCCCACTTCACCTAATAATTGGCTAAAACGACTAAATGCAGCCATCACAGGTTGTACTTTAGCAAATACTGCTTCATCACCACCTGCCATTACAGTGAGTACACCATTTTCAGCACCAGCTTGACCACCAGATACAGGTGCATCAATAAAAGCGATATTTTGAAGCGCAGCTTTTGCAGATACTTCTCGAGCAACTTCGGCTGAGGTGGTAGTGTGATCAACTAACACTGTGCCATCAGCCATACCAGCAAGTACGCCGTCTTCGCCATAAACCACTGAACGTAAGTCGTTATCGTTACCTACACACATAAATACGATATCAGCCCCTTTTGCAGCAAGCGCAGGAGTAAGTGCCACTTTGCCCGAGTATTGCTGTACCCATTGCTCTGCTTTAGCTGTAGTACGGTTATAAACGGTAACTGTATGGCCTGCATTAGCTAAGTGACCCGCCATTGGATAACCCATAACACCTAAACCGATAAACGAAACATTCATTGACATAAAATTGACCTATTTCAGTGGTAACTTAAAAAGATACTTTGATTATCTCAACCGAACAGTAAAAAAGCGAATGAAAAAGTCTTCATTAAATTTCTTCATGGACGGTTCACAGCAGGTACATTATGGATAGCATCTATCAATTTAGCGCCCCACTTTATAACGGCGAGGATTTTTCTCTTAGTCAGTTAAAAGGTAAAACGATTTTAATCGTCAACACCGCCAGTAAATGTAATTTTTCGGTGCAATTAAGTGCACTTGAAAAGCTCTATCAGCAATATAAAGCCCAAGGTTTTATTGTATTGGCCTTTCCGTGTAATCAGTTTGACTATAATGAACCAATAGACAATGCTGATATTAAAGACTTTTACCAGCAACAGTTTAATGTTAGCTTTCCAGTGTTTAGTAAAGTAATGGTGAATGGGCCGGATGCCCACCCATTGTTTAATTACTTAAAAACCCACACCCGAGGAATTGCACAAAACCGTGCTATAAAATGGAATTTTACAAAGTTTCTAATAAACTCTGAGGGACAGTTATCAGTGCGCTATGCACCGCGCACTAAACCCGAAACCTTAAAAATGGTGATAGAGAGTACCCTTAATGACGCAAATAACAATAGCGCTTTTCAGTTCGCAAAAGTATGATCAGGCGTCTTTTGATGCCTGTTTAACTAATCACACAGGCATTACCCTCACCCATTTTGAACAAGCACTCAATGAACAAAGCGCACTATTGTGCCAAGATTTTGATGCTGTATGCGTATTTGTAAATGATGTAGTCAATGAGGCAGTCATAAAACAAATTGCCGCACTTGGCGTAAAATCTATTTTGCTTCGCTGCGCCGGATTTAATAACGTTGATTTAACAGCCGCAGCAGCGCATGGTATTAAAGTATGCCGCGTCCCAGCTTACAGCCCTGAAGCGGTAGCCGAGCACTGTGTGGCATTAATGCTTACTTTAAACCGCAAGACCCATAAAGCGTATAACCGTATTCGTGAAGATAACTTTGATTTAAATGGCTTGCTAGGCTTTAACTTATTCAAAAAAACCATAGGTATTATCGGCTGCGGCAAAATTGGCTTAGCATTAGTAAATATTCTTAACGGTTTTGGCGCTAAGGTTTTAGTATGTGACCCTTACGCGGAGCAAGGTGAATATACGCTTTGCGATCTTGATACTTTATTAGCGCAAAGTGATGTGATCTCATTGCACTGCCCGCTTAACGAGCAAACTCATCATTTAATTGATCAGCAAGCCTTTAGTAAAATGAAAAAAGGCGTAATGCTTATAAATACCTCCCGCGGCGCACTTGTTGATAGTAAGGCATGTATTGTTGCATTAAAAAATAAGCAACTCGGTTATTTAGGGCTAGACGTTTACGAGCAAGAATCAGAGTTATTTTTTAAAAACCGCAGCGATGAAATCATGCAAGATGATGTATTTTCACGTTTAGTGAGCTTTCCTAATGTGTTAGTCACCGGGCACCAAGGTTTTTTTACCAAAGAAGCATTAAGCGAAATTGCCCAAACCACATTACAAAACGCCCATGAAATCGCGCATCAACTCCCTTTGAGTAATGAAGTTAAATAAAGAGGGATTAGATGCTAGATGCTAGATGCTAGATGCTAGATGCTAGATGCTAGATGCTAGAAAAAGTTTAAAACCAAGAGACAAAAAATCAACCTAGTTAGTTTGGCTTAAGCCTGTTAAGTTGCATAAGCTGAAGTAACTTATATCAGCTTTAACACTTTTAACCAATAATTAGAGTTGGCTGGCTGCTATGAGCGATAACCATTGAGGATGTAACTAATTTTGTGTAAATGCCTATCATAATTTACTCTATCAAGAGTTTAAGGATTAGGCGATGAACATGAATAAAGAAGAACTTGAAGCGTTTGCAAAAGAAGCAGCTAAAAGCATTAAAACACCTGACGATTTAAATCAATTTAGTCAGATGTTAAAAAAGATAACCGTTGAAGCCGCACTTAATGCAGAAATGGATGAACATTTAGGCTATCAAAAACACAGTAAATCCACGAGCAGTAATAGCCGAAACGGTAAAACAAGTAAGCGTATCAAGACAGAAGACGGTGAGTTTGAGCTTGATACGCCCCGCGACCGTGAAGGCTCTTTTGAGCCGCAGCTTGTTAAAAAGCATCAATCTCGATTCACCTCAATGGATAATAAAATTTTATGGCTGTATGCCCAAGGAATGAGCACACGCGATATCGTGAATGCTTTTCATGAGTGGTATGGCGACAACTAGCGCAGACAGCCACTCTTATTGAACAAGCAAAACTGTGTCACTAAATTTACTCTTTTAGGCTAAAATATATCTTTTGCTACTTGGTTACTTTCACCTCATCCATTAAATGGGTCATTGTCACTATTAAACCTAAATTACATCCATGACAATAACTGCATGATGCAGTTTTAAATTTTTACTGAGTAGTTTGATTCTCATGCAAGTAACTTTTCACAGTTACTCATATTCGCTCTTCGTTTCCTTCCTAAATTATCACAATAGCTTTCATGTGACGAAGGTCTTCCAACAGCGCCATGGAACACGCGGGTAAATTGCGTTGTGAGTTTTAACCAGTTCTCTGGGCTAATATTGACTCGCTCTAATAAAGGAAGGGATGTGTTTTCAATGTATCCTCGCTTATCTTCTCGCATTACACGGCCCGTTAATTCAACAAGTTCAAGATACGATTTAAGCTCAAACGGGAGTCCTTTTGGCATTCTTTGGCTTGGCATCCCTGCAAAACGTAATAGCTTTTTAGGTTGCTTACCTGTGGTTGCACTTTCAATTCGTTTTTGCACACTGGTATGGATTGATTCTTCTGGCGTGTTGGCTATTTTTGCTCTTATTGGGTTTAAATCAACATAGGCCATACAGGCTGCAAGTGCGGCTTCATCTAATAGAGCTTGTGATTTAAAGCGACCTTCCCAGAATCGGCCTGTGCAGTTATCTTCTTTATTGGCTCTGCGGGCAATATCTTCATTTAACAACCGCATAAACCAGCTAATACTGGATAACCGCTCTCGATATTGCTCAACCGTTTGATTAAAAAAGATGAGCTCTGATTTACTTAATTTTTCACCTTGCAAATACTTTTTCGTCAATAACGTGCCTTTACACAGCTTATGCCAGCGTAGAATAATGGCTTTGTCGTTAAGCCTATTTGCTTTTTTATCATCAACATACAACACTAAATGTGTATGATTGCTCATCACTGCATACGCACACACATCAATGCAAAATACCTTAGCCAAGGCGAGTAGTTTATCTTCTACCCAGCCCCTGCGGTGCTCATAGGATTGACCTGTAAAACTGTCTTCACCGCATAAAAAAGCACGGCGTACACAGCGAGAAATACAATGATAATACTTTGTATCAACCAAACTTACTTGACGCTTTCTTGCAATTGCCATGGATCACCCTATTTGTTTTTCATACTAAATTAAAGCTAGTAAAAAATTGGGGAAATACAAACTTTAGGATGGGTGTCATCTTTGTTTCGAACTTGCATATCGCCAATGGGCATTGTCGATTTCTTGCTTTGTATAACTATTACCAGAGACGATTGGCTCGCTGCCATATTTTGGGTGGTTTACATAATTGGCCATAGCAGCTAGTTACCCAGCACAAAAAGGATAGCTAAAGCGCCGACTGCTAGCGCAATAATTAAACTTTTATTTAGTTTACTCAACCAAGGAGAAACAATAAAGTCATTTTCTGAGTCGTTTACTCGCGGTTGAGGCTGTTGAGCTGTCGGACGTGCTGGCATTTCGCTATCGGCAAGCTGCTTTACAGTCATTACAACTTGCTCAGAGTTAACAGGATCGCCATTTGCAATCGTTATATTCTCAATAATGCCACTGCAGTCGGCCATGACTTCTAAAACGACTTTTTCAGTTTCAACATCAAATAACACATCACCAGCATAAACTAGCTGACCTTCGCTAACATAAAGCTTAGCGATGTCTGCTGTGCGTATTGAGTCTGGAAAGGCCGGTACTTTCACATCTATGTTCATAATTCCTCCTTGGATATAACACTATGTATTAACACTTAAAACTGACAGCTAAACTATCAACCAAACGCTACATTAGCAAATACAGCGGTCATCAGTACCGGGCATACAAACCGTATGTACTGTGCAAACCAAAAACGCACGCCAGATGATGCTTCATGAAGTTGATTACCTCGGCGCCATAACCAGCCTACTGTAATAAAGTAAAATAAGCCCATTAAAGGTAATTGATACTGAGTAAGTACCATGATCACTAAACCAAATAGCCAATCAAAGTTAACAATTATCAATGATGAGGCAGCAAGGACTGTTAAACTGACCAATAAGGTGGCCTTTTTACGCTCTACTTGATGGTTTTCAACTAAAAAAGCCACCGGTATTTCGGTAGACGATATTGTTGACGTTAAAGAGGCTATCGACATTAATACAAAAAACAATAAACCAACCACTAAGCCAATTTCACCCATGGTATTAAATAACTGCGGTAAAATAGCAAATATCAGTTGCCCTTCCCCAATCAACTTACCGTCGCTAAACACTTGCACACCATTATGTTGTGCTACATAAATAGCTGGAATAATTAATAAGCCCGCTAAAAATGCCACCCCAGTATCAAGTAAAGCAACCGAGGCCGTTAAGCGTGGTAAATTAGCATCAGGCTGCAAATACGAGCCATAAATCATCATGCAGCCCACACCCAGTGACAAAGAAAAGAATGCTTGCCCCATTGCCGCAATAATTAAACCAGGGTCGAGTATTTGGCTAAAGTCTGGCACTAAGTAGGCAGCAAAGCCTTCGTTGGCACCATCAAGCGTTGCTATGTAGGCAATTAAACCGACCAGCAGTACCAGTAACATCGGCATTAAGCGGCGTGACCAGGTTTCAATACCTGACTTCACCCCTTTGAGAATAATGCTGGCAGTCAGTATTAGCATCAATGGCGTAAATATAAAATTACGCGCCACAGAATCCGTTTGTAAAAATTGGCTTAGCTCAGTGAAGCCGAAAAAAGTGCTTATTGGTTCAAGCGCATAAGCCAACATCCAGCCTGCGACGATTGAATAAAAGCTCAACATCACGATAGCGCCCACTAAACCTAAGTAGCCAGCGGCAGCTCCAACATTAGGTGCTTGCTGTTGCCATGCATTTTTAAGGGCTTTAACTGGGTTCGCTTGTGCTTGGTGACCTAAATATAATTCAGTATATAACGCGGGTAAGGCCAGTAAAAAGATAACAATAAAGTAAACCAGTAAAAACGCACCACCGCCATGATTGGCCGCTTGCGTAGGAAACCCCCAAATATTACCTAATCCAACCGCAGCGCCAGAAGCTGCTAAAACAAAGCCAAGGCGGCTTTGAAAACCATCACGCAATTGTGCCATACATCTACAATCTGTTATTATTTTTCATTATTGTGAATTAAACCATATTTCACAGTCACTGAGTAATAAATTTGCCTTGGCTTAATTAACCAGAGCGCAACCGCACAAAATATAAACATATTTGTTCTTTTATCACCTTAATTGTGGATTTTATGCCAGGCTTATTTTTTCAACAGCGATTAGTTATCAACCAGTACCGCGAACACTTACTCAATACAAATACTGTATTGTTATTTGATGCCCAGCAGTTAAATGTTGATGAATTTGATTTACACGCACTTTTAAGCCCTTTTGAGCTGGCGGTAATTACACGGCGCAAAAGTATCAAAGCCAAGCAAGAATATTTAGCTACTCGGCTATTACTTAAGTATTTGGTAAAGCAAAGTTCAGCGCAGTTTAGCCATTTAACCGCAAATCAGATCAGTTCTGAATTTGACGAGCAAAGCAGCAAGTTACTCATTCACATAACCGGCAGCGAAACGGTGTTTAGCAGTTGTTTGTCACACTCGAATGGCTTTGTCGGTGCGGCGCTGAACATAGAGCAGGCTGAGTTTGGTTTTGATATTGAAAAAATAAGTGTACAACGCCCGTTTGTAAAACTCGCTAAGCATTTTTATCATCAAGATGAAGTAAATTTAATTACGCAAAGCCAACAGCAAAGCGCTGAGCGTTTTTTTAGAATTTGGACTTTAAAAGAAGCGCTGGCGAAAGCCACTTCTCGACCCATTGCAAAACTATTAAGCCCCAATGTATTTACTGAGCTGACGCAAGCAAATTTAGCAGCGCTGAGCTGCCAATATAATGAATTTGATATTAGTGTAGTAAGTGACAAGAGCACTGACTGGCAGTGCTCTGTGGTGAATTCTATTTCGCAGTTACGCGGCGTGTTGGGCTTCTAACAAACGGCTGTGAATAGCTTGTACTACTAAGTCCGATTCACTTTGTTCTACCAAAAAGCACAAGTTGTGCTTGCGCCGTGGCAAATTAGACGGATATTAAAATCACTTAATACCTGCATTAAATTAACTTGCTGCTGACGCAACTGAATTTCAGAACCAATCAGCGCCACTAAGGTTAAATTGTTTTCAACCGATACATGGCAAAACTCTGCAAGTTTGTCTAAACACTCTTGATCAAGCTCAGGACGCGACGCATTAGGTGCATTATCTAACGTAATTGCCACACTGATCTCAGAGGTCGTCACTAAATCAACGGAGATATTAAACTCACTTAAAATTGCAAACACGCGGGCTAAAAAGCCACTCGCCAATAGCATTTCTGGGCTTTTAAGCGTTAATAAAATTTGGTTTTTACGTTGCGTTACCGCACGAATACCTGGTACTTGTGATTTTTCACGTTCGATCCAAGTGCCACCACGCTCTGGTTCACGGCTTGAGCCAACAAAAACACTGATGTGGCTGCGGCTGGCCGGTAAAATAGTCGCCGGGTGTAAAACTTTAGCGCCAAAGGTCGCCATTTCTGCCGCTTCATCAAAACTTAAACGAGCAATCGGCGTGGCTTTTACACATAAACGCGGATCAGTACTAAAAATACCCACAACGTCAGTCCAAATATGTACACTCTTAGCGTTTACTGCTTCTGCAAGTAATGCCGCACTGTAATCTGAGCCACCTCGCCCTAAGGTGGTGGTTTGTCCATGCGCGTCACTGCCAATAAAGCCTTGCGTTACTACTACATGTTCTTTTAAAAGTGGCATCAAGTGCTCTTTTGCCGCTGCTGCTGTGGCTGCCACATCTGGTGTTGCTTTAGAAAACTGGCTATCCGTTTTAAGCACTTGGCGTACATCAAAACGTACCGCATCTAAACCATTTAAACGCAGTACTTGGGTAAATAAATACGACGATAAGCGCTCACCAAAGCTTAGTAGCTCATCATGTTGCTGCTTTGTTTTTAATGGCTCGCTCGCCAAGGCTTTAAATGCTTTAATTGTTTCTTCAAAGCCATGGGCTAAATCAGCATCAAGTGAAAGCTCATTTAAAATGGCGTCTTGAATAGCTATTACGCCGGCAATATTTTCAACGCGCTCATCACTTGAAATCTCTTTTTTACACAAGGTAACTAGGTGGTTGGTAACACCTGCACTGGCACTAACCGCCACTACCCGTACATTGTTATCGGCTACAATAATTTCACTGCAACGGCTCATAGCTTCAAAATTAGCGACGCTGGTGCCACCAAATTTTGCTACAACTATCTCTGATTTTTGATTTTTCGCTGACTGTTGCACGTTATTAGCAGCTAATTGGGTATTCATGTCGTCTCCTTTTGTGGCGTTCATACCACGATAAAACAAGAAGAACTTGGCAAGGGGGTGCTCGATAAGAAAAGTCCACTGCCAGAAGCTCTCCACCTAATTGGTGACAGTTTTGAGGATTCAGCCCCATAAACCGAAAAACCACTGTGACGCGCAGTTGTTTTTCTCGGCGAATATTTCCCTCCTTAATGGTCGTTGGCAGTCGTCGCCTCACATTAAGTACCTAAATACCGCACCTCTTCTGAATGTTAGATTAATTGCATTCTATAATTACCAATTAAAATAACAAAGCCCACATAAAGTGGGCTTTGAAAGTTATCGTTTAGACGTCTAGCTGTCAAGTTGTTTTAAATAATAAAGACTATTAAATAAAACTACCTGCTAAATACGACCCAATATAACCGATTGTATACGCTATTAATAAATACACCGACATACGTAAATAGCTCATAAAGGTAAGCGCTTTAACTTTACTCATGGCAATAATGCCTGCCGCCGAGCCGATGATTAGCATTGAACCACCTACCCCAGTTGCATAAGTAAACGATAGCCATTGCTGGGGGCTCATCACGATTTCAGCTTTAAGCAGAGCGGCCGTCAGTGGTACGTTATCAACCGCGGCTGACAAAATACCCATTAAGTAGTTAGCATATTGCGCTGGCATTAGTTCATAAAGATGCGTGAACTTACTTAGCATGCCTACTTCTTTTAAAGCCCCTACAAGTAATAATACGCCAACGAAGAACAATAAAGTGTCGTATTCGATTTCACGAATATAATCGATAATTTTTTTATTCACGTCTTTTTTGCGCATTAAAAATTGCGCCACTAAAAACATTAATGACAACCCAAATAAGAAAGTTAACAACGGCGGCACATGATAAAGCACACTGAGTGTTAGCGTAGCGAAAATAGTTGATAAGAAAATAACTGCAATTGTAATATCGGTTTTTTCAATGCGGCGCTCTTCTTGTTTAGTAAACTCAACAGCACCATTTAAGCCAAACGACAACATGATCGCCAGCAGTGCTACACTTGCCAGTGCAGGCACAACTAACAATAACAAGTTAGCAATACTGACTTTTCCATCAAGGAAAATCATTAATGTCGTCACATCACCGGTGATCAAAGACACACCACCGGAGTTAACGCTAAAAATAATTAATGTGGCGTATTTAATTAGCTTTTTCGGATCGAGTTTTAACGACATCACCACCGCAAGCGAAATCAATGTGGCTGTGATATTGTCTGAAATCGACGAAAATAAGAAGGAGAATCCACCAATCAAAAACATCAGTTTGCGTTCGCTTATTGCACTTGGCATGACTCTGTGCACAATATTTTGGATAAAACCTTTGGAGTTTAAATAGGCAACAAAGGTCATGGCAGCCATTAAAAACAACCAGAGTGTGGCAATCTCTAAAATATTGTGATCAAGTTGATGTTGTATGTTTTCGGGGCTTTGCCCGTTGAGCGGCGAGATAAATAAGATAATCCAGCATAAAGTACCAAAGAAAAGCGTGGTTTTGGCCTTGTTTACATGGATAATATCCTCTATAACGATGAGCACAAATGCAAGCGTTATCAGGGTTAGGATAATTGCAGATACCATGGTGTTTGAACAACCTTTATAAAAATGTAAAAATTGTATGCTATATGCCGCAGGACGACACGGCGCACAGTCTAGCACCAAAGACTGTGTAAAACTATTGCAAATTCACTTTTATAAGACAAATCGCTGATAGTCTGTACCTAGGCTATACAGTATTAATTAGAGTTACTGGAGCTTTATGATCCCAGCTAAAAAGTTACTAAATACCCTCACAGAGCATTGGGGAATGTTAGAACTGCTATTTAAACGTTTTAAGATGGCTGATTTCAGCTTAAAAGACGTACAAAATACGATCAAACAAAAACAGCCAACGTGGTCAAATGAGCGTATATACAAAGAGACCAACCGCCTTTTAAACCAAGATATTATTATTCCTTTGGCTAAGTCGTCGCAGCTTGAAATTAATCGCGCGATTGCTGATTTTGCCACTTTTTTATTACAAGAAGAACATCTCGGTTTAGCCCAAGAAATTAGTGTATTGGTAGACGATTTAGCTCGCTTGGGCAATCGTTTAGATAACGCAGGCAGTATTGAAGACTACGACGAAATGCGCCGTTTTAGTCGTATTATGGATGATCGGGTGCGCAAAATAATGAAGCTCTTTGCCCACAACGAAAATGCTATTTTAAATATCGTTGAACAAGCAAAAGCTAACAATGCAGTACAATCGCTGCAAAAACGCTACAAAGCCGTTATTGAAGCCTTTGATGAATACATAGAGCCGATGCTGGAAATGGTGGATATTCGTGGCGATTTTCATGCTTGTTTTAATATCATCGAGGCGCAAATAAGTACGCAAATTGAGTATATCGAGCGCAGCGGTAAAGCGTATCAAGATAAACGTATGCTGGAACGATTACGTACTCGTATATTAGAAATGCACTTAGTTGGCCGTGAAAGCTTACGTAAAAGTGCTGATATGCTGATGCCACTGCGTGAAGAGTTGCGCCGTAATAATATGATCACTCGTCAAGCAGCTAAAGTGCTTGGTTTAGTCCGTAAAAATGGTGTTGATAATATGCTCAGCAGCGTACAACCACATTTTGTCTCTGACACACAGCGGTTCTCATTGGGGCAACAACGTCACATGGTGGCTTATATGGCTGCACTGGTTGAGTTTGAACACAGTGAATACGAACTTCCCGACCAACAAGACGTGCCCGCTTTTGTTACCCCCAATATTCCAGATTACAACAATGTGAAAGCGAACTTTAAAAAGCGCTTCAATGCGAAGCGTAAAAAGCCCCTGCCATTATTGAGCTTTTTAGGGGAAAGCTACCCCGACCTTGAAGCCGACGAAATGCTGTTTTTATATCAAAAACTAGTCAGCGACACTGAGCTTGAAATCAATCAAAGTGATGAAAAAATGCGGGTGAAAATCGCAGGGCAACATTTCTCACTTTTCCCTTTTAATACAAAACCATTTGATTCTAAACCTGTTGCCTCAGCGCAATCTTCAACAGGGAATGAGTAACCGTTATGACACAGATAAACTTAGACGAATTGAGCCATCTACAAGCGATTAATAAAAAATTAGTCACCGGCTATCATATTAGCGAGCAAGATACTGTAATGTGGCAAGAGCTTGATCAACAAATTGATGCCTACCGTGCCTTGTTTAATGCGCTGGGCCACGATTTACAACACGACAGCCGTGGTTTTTATTACTTTGCCAGTGATGAAAGTACACCCAATATGGGCAAAATCTCCCGTGCGATTGCCTTAACGGTTTATATTCTTATTGAGCATTACGCCAACTCAGGTAAAGATCCAATGCGCGCCTTATTTGACGAAGTAAACGATTTAGAACTGATGCAAACGCTAGTGCAAATGAACAAACACTTGTTTGATCAGCTCGAAATTTTCTCTGGCTCTGATTTACGCAAAGACGTGTACTTACGCATGGTACGTTTAGGCCTCTGCCGAGAAGTAGAAAATGGCTTTATGCTGCAAGCGCCTATTTACCGTTATATTGATGCGCTAATGGAAGTAAACGAAGAAACCTATATTGGAGAGGACGAATAATGAAAAACCTATACGGCCTCAGTAAGCTGGCATTATTAAATACCGCAGGCTATGCCAAATGCGTGATCCCGCTGGATAAAAGCAGCTCAATTTGTGCGCCTAACAACACAGGTAAAAGCTCGGTAATAAACGCCCTGCAGTTTCCACTTATTAACGATTTGCGCCTTACCGAATGGGACGGCCATGATTTAGACGAAACTCGTAAGTTTTATTTTGCCTCCGATCAATCCTATATTTTACTTGAAGCAGACCTTCCCAATGGCCCTGTGGTAATTGGTGTGGCAGGTCTTGGCAAGATTGCCGGTTATGCACATCAGTTTTTTTGTTACCAAGGTAAACTCGACCTTGAGCAGTATACGCAAGGCAAAACCATCATTAAGTTCACAAAGCTATTTAACCATTTAAAAGAGCAAGGTTTTAACCCAATTGAACTTAAAGCCCAAGAGTTAAATGCCCTGCTTACAGGTGGCGCTACCCCGTTTGATGGCGATATCAATCTAAAAATGATCCCGCTCAATAACGTACAAGATTCGGCGATTTATAAA
Source organism: Pseudoalteromonas sp. KG3 (assembly GCF_030436385.1). Lineage (NCBI taxonomy): Bacteria > Pseudomonadati > Pseudomonadota > Gammaproteobacteria > Alteromonadales > Pseudoalteromonadaceae > Pseudoalteromonas > Pseudoalteromonas sp. KG3. Next base: position 261,594 of record NZ_CP098523.1, on the reverse strand, counting down.
GAGATTTTTCGCCGTATTTTGAACTTGCATAAACTCGGTGCCGCTGATGTAAAACGCTTTATGTTGCGCGTGTTTGAACGTCATATGTCAAACTCTAAGGTCGACTTTTATGAAGTATGGCGACGCTCTTTTGATAAAGTAAATCGTGCAAAGCGAGAATTAAAAGCCCTTGAATCAATGCAAGAGCCAATTAGTGCGCTTGAATCAATGCTTGACAATCAAACAGTACTCAAGGGCAAACTTGCCGCCTACGCGCCTAAAATTGACCAAGCCTTAATTGACTTTGATACTTATCAAGAAGCGCAATTGAGCGAGCTTAATATTGCCCTTGAAGATATTGAGCACGAAAAACACGAGTTTGAGCAAAAACAACAACTCTATGTCCAGCAATCACGTGATATTGAACGCAGACAAACGCAAATTGAGCAATGGTTTTTAGACTTCGGCGCGCTTAAATCTGAATTTGAACTGGTTAACTTAGCGACTTTAAAAGTCAGCCTTGGGCAATTAAAGCAAGATTACGAGTCACTATCGCATTCTATCAACAGTGCCCAAGGGCAAAGTTTACATACCCTTGATTACCGTATTAGTGAAACGCAAAAACAAATTAAGAGCTTAAAGCTGCAACTTAAAAACCTTGAGTTTAATTTGTTTACTCGCATGCGCGAGGATTTATCGCTCAAAGAAGTGGAAGAAATTTCGCGTATTTTAAACCCTGATATTCTCTCATTTGCCACCACCAGTAATGGTGATATTGATATTACTGACGAAGATGCCTTTGGTGCATTTTTAGAACAATTATCAGATAACGTGAAAGGCGGCGTACTCACCCTGCCCGGCGCGACTATTAAATTGAAAAAGCTGTCACCAGTGCAAATGCAAAGCGGTGAAAATAAAGAGCAACTTACTGCGCAACTCAACGCCCTTGAACAGTCACTCAATGAGTTCAAGCAACAGCGTGACGTAGCGGCAAATGTGGCCGAAAAGCAAAAAGAAAAAGATGCGTTATATGATGAACTAATGGCAGCAGAAAGCGCATTAAAGCGCTTTGAACAATACCAAACTATGTTGCAATCAAATGATGCGCAGGCGCTGTTAAAAGAGCAGTTATTAGCTGAGCGCGAGCAAGTTGATAGCTACCTGCAAGATATTCAAAATAACAGCGGCTCAATTAGTGATAGACGCTCGATCATTAAATCGAAAAAAGATCTGATTTCACGCCAAGCCGATCGCCTACGCCAAGTTAAATCGGAGCGCATTGACCATACCCTCGATTTATACAGCGGTAAAGTCACCCCGTATATGATTGATATTCAAATCGACTTTGATAATCTCAGCGATTTAGTACACCACTTTAATAAAGACTGCCAAGAGCTACGTAATTTTGATATCAACGTACGTAATACCTATTTGCATATTTATAATGCCGGTATTACTAAATTTGATAACGAAAACGACGAGTTTAGTAAATATCAAAAACTTATTAGCGCGTTTCATAATATTGATAACGAACGCGATGCGGTTGAACGCCAAGCCCGTGTTGCATTGACTGAAGTAGCCGCCACGATCAAAGGCCTGCGGGAAGATTTAGACCGCCTGCGCCGTGAGATGAACAGCTTTAACAAAGGTATTAGTCAGCACCGTATATCTAACCTGCAAGCGTTTAAAATTAACGTGATCCCACGCAAGATGTTAGTGGATAGTATTGATACCATCATCAGTACGTCAAATCAGTTTGAGCAAGGCGACACGCTTGATTTACTAAGCCAAGAACCGTACAGCGAAAGTGCTGTAAACGAAGCCAAAGATCACTTAATTAAACTCGCCTCCGACAAAGCTGGTTTAACCTTAACTGACTTATTTGATATTCGTTTTGAAGTGGTTAATCGCGCTGGCGAAACTGAGCACTTTGAAAAAATTGATTCAGCTGGTTCAAATGGTACGCGGATCACCATTAAATTATTATGCGGTATGCTATTTATCCGCTATTTATTAAGTGACCAAGAACAAAACTTATACCGTATTCCAATTTATATTGATGAAGCGGCCGATATCGACCCGCAAAATCAAAAAGCGATTATTGAAACGGCATTGAGCTTTGGTTTTGTGCCAATATTCGCCTCTGTTAAGCCACAAATTAGTTGTGACTATATCGTGCCGATCCGCTCGGTGAAAGACGGTGCGCAAAACTGGGTTGATGAAAAAGATTGGATAGAAGTAGAGCATGAACAAGCTTAGCTATATATTAATTAATAAATTAATTTATCATTCAGCCATGAGCGACTAAACTGAGTAATAAACCAGCAAATTGCAGATAATAGGTAAAAAATGTCATTCCGTTGAATTATTTTTATGTTATGTTATCAAATGAATAGAGCTTAAATTTGCCAAGGAGCAAACACCATGAAGAACTTACTAATTGCTGTAGCTGTGCTTATGCTGGCAGCATGTGCAAAAACACCTGATGTTGATTACGATAAATCGGTTGATTTTAGTAACTACAAAACATTTGCTTGGTTACCACAAGCAACGCTTGCAAATGCAGGTAACTACCAAATTAGTCCGTTAATGGAACAACGTGTTCGCGAAGCGGTTAACACCCAGTTACAAGCACAAGGCATGTCACTTGTTGATTTATCTGCCGCTGACGTATTACTTAACTACCATGCGTCTGTAGATACTAAAATTGACGTTGATACATTTAACGTAGGTTACGGTGCGAGCTGGAACTATTGGGGTATGGGTTACAACACACAAACAACGACTCGCGAATACGATGTAGGCACGTTGGTCCTTGATGTTGTTGATCGTGCTTCTAACAAGCTAGTATGGCGTGGTGCCCGTGAAGGCCGTTTACAGAAAAAGCAATCTCCTGCAGAGCGTAACGAAGCAGTAAAAGATGCTGTTGCGACTATTCTTTCTGGCTTCCCGCCGGAAAAACTAGCAAAATAATCTGCTATAAATAGTTTTAAAAGCTCACTTTTTAGTGAGCTTTTTTGTTAGTAAATCAGTCTAATATTGTTTTTAAATAACATTTAATAATTCCAGAATCTCAATTCAAAACAAAAGAAATTTAAATAACAAATAAAATATGTTAGATTATCGGAAATATTTAAAGGAATAAATAATATGTCATTAGACCCTACTTTCGTACTTAAAATTCAAAAGCTATTCCCAAAAGATGTACTCCGAGAAATGTACGCTTCCCTTGACTCAGATCCAGAATTTAGACACGCAGGTGTAATTTTTGAAGCTGAGAAAGATAGTATTGCTAAACTTTCAGTAAACCCAGGTAGTTTACTTGTAAATCCAAGTAGCCACTACAACCGCAAAGTGCTAAGAGTAAGCTGTAGAGCAGACAGAAAAAATATTTATATCCGCGAATTTGTATTCCCTAAACAAATGAAGGCCGAACAAAGAATAGATAAGATTAATTCTTCGTTATACGGTGAATCTTTCAATGCTTTTGTTTCATGCGCTGGCGCTGCTTCAGGTTGGGTATTAGTGTTCGCCGAGATGGGGGGAGGAGCTGCAAGCCTTGGCGCTACATGGGCTGCAATTCCATTAACATTGACATCAACTACCGCTGCAACTTTTCAATGTGGAGTTGGTACTGGGCGTGTATTTAACCATTTAAGTGGTAATGCAGAATACAACCAATGGCTTGATGCATCTCCTACTTTTTCAACTTTGATGGTTACTTTAGATGTCATTCAAGTTGCCGATTTAACTAAAGCAGGATTAGAGGCTGGTTCATTGTTAGTTAAGTTTAGTCAAAATAAAGCGCTAGGACAGAATAAGTTATTAAAAATGTATAAAGGGATGACTCGTGAAAACCGTAAAAAGCTTGCTGTCGAAATTTTAAAGCTTAACAACAAAAAGTTAATTAATAATCAAAAACTCTTAAAACAAGTTCTGAGAGGTCAAACTCTTTTAGATGACGGTACTAAAGCAACCAAAGTTTACACCCAAGCACAAGTCCAGCGATTAATAAGAAGTTCTTTTTATAAAGCTTTTTTAACTCGATCATCAATGGCAACTGGCGTTGGAACTGCAGCTACAATATATGGAAGTGCTCGCACCTTGCCTGAGAATACTAAAAAATCAGCAAGTTTTGTTATTGGTATTACCACTTCTTAAATTTTATTTATGAGTAAAACATGTTATCTAAATTGAAAATTAAATATTTTTTTGTATCTATAATTTTGATGGGAATATTCGTTGGTTTTTTTAATCTTAGTTGGTCTAGTTTAAAACTCACTAACCATAAGGTTGTTTATATTCAAGACAAACTAACCAATGGTGAAAAATCTCCAAAAATGGTAATAATTCCGGCTGGAGTTGGCACTATAGGCGGAGAAAATTTTCGTTCATTTCAAAATGAAGCCCCTATATTTAAAGCAAAAATAGAGTCTCCTTATTCATTAAGTGAAACTGAAGTAACGTTTGAGCAATATGATAAATTTTGTAAAACCGGAATACGTTCGTGCCCTAACGATGAAGGCTGGGGACGTGGTAAACAACCTGTGGTAAATATTTCTTGGTTCGATGCAGTCGCGTACACAAAGTGGCTAAGCAAAGAGACTGGCAATATTTATCGCTTACCTAGCGAAGTTGAATGGGAATACGCTGCTCGAGCTGGAACAGATAGTAAATTTTGGTGGGGTAATGAGTACAAGCAAGGCATAGACCACTGCGATAGAGATCTAGGAGGCTGCCCAAAAGGTACTGATAAAGGACATCCTTGGCAAGTAGGCATATTAAAAGCAAATCCTTTTGGTTTATATGATGTAACTTCAAATGTATCAGAATGGGTTGATGAATGTTATTTAAACAGTCACGATAATACATTAGGTACTGCGGCTACAAATAATATAGGTGCTTGTACTCAAATAATCGCAAAAGGAGCTAACTGGATGATGCCACAGCCTCATGTTCATCACTCGCAAAGAATGAGTATTCCAAAAAATGTTCGAGGATACGAAATCGGCTTTAGAGTATTAAGAGAAATAAATAAAGGCGAATTAAAGGAATAAAATGAAAGTAACGTGCCCTCATTGTAAAAGTAAGATTACAGCTAAAGATATAAAAGACATTAACAAGAATAGTATTTTTATTGAAAAACAATGTCCCTCTTGTCAAGAATGGTTTTGTTTGAATAAAACACTAACGATTATAAAAATTATTGGTGTTTTTCTATTGTTAATAACTAGCTTATTAAATATTTTCAATATTAAAAGTGAATTCAGTCTGTTTTTTTCAAGCATTGGTTTTGTAGGAATATTGGTATCAGTAATTATTACTTTTTTTGGTAAAAATGAAGCAATCAAAAAATAAAAAAAAGAAACCAAAAGTAAAACTTGTAAATATCAGTGATACGAGAATGCTATTGAATAAAATCGCATTCTCTTTAGTATTTTTGGCTATAGGCCTCTTATCTATTATATTTTCGATAAAATTTATATTTGACGGATATATTCTGACTCCAACAGATTACAGGGTCGAACCTGACGTTTATTTTTTTTCAACGTCGCCATTTACTTATCTTTTTTATCTTTTTATTTATTTAGGAACTGGGATCTACTTTTTAGCTGTGCCCTATCTTTTTAGGGATATGTTTCCTCGAAAGAAAAAAAACGCTAGAAAATCTAAAAAGGGGAATAAATACGACAAAGTTTGACTCTCACCTTATAAGCCATTAGCACTTTTTTATTTAAATACACTATTATTTATTTTGCTGTTTCTTATACTTATGTAATAACTCCAGTGGTATATGACAGTAATCATCTGGATGATTAGTTAGTCGGTCTTGGTGCTCTGGATCGCTTGCTACGTAATTTGTCAACGGCAGTACTTCAACCACTATTTTGTCTGCATCATCACGAGTGCTAATAAAGTCTTTCGCTATGTTTAGATGCGCTGGCTGCTTACTGTAAATGGCCGTACGGTATTTTTCTCCTACGTCATCGCCTTGCTTGTTAATACTGTAAGGGTCAATAATTTCAAAGAAATAGCTGATCAAGGTGTTCAACGCCACTTTATCGGTATCAAAAACCACCTGCACACATTCAGCATAACCGTCATATTCACCCGCGGTATTGTTACTGGTGCCATTGGCACGCCCTGCTTCTGTGCTTACTACACCCGGTAAATGCTTGATAAACTCTTGTACACCCCACAAGCAACCGCCAGCAAAATAAACACTGTCTAAATTAAGATTATTATCGTGTTGTATATTCATCTATTGAGACCTCAATCACATCAAAGTAAGTTAAAAATGGGCCATTAATAGGCAATTTTACGAATTAATGTACAATAGCGCCCTATTCAGATAGTACGCTGTTATTGCGTGTTCGCTCATGGGGCAATACTTAAAAACAATAGCTATCGCACAGTATACATAAAAGCGTAAAGAGATTTTAAAGTGATAAAAACAGTACCACTAGTCCTACCTGCTATTTTTTGCAGTTTATCAACCACAGCACTTGCGGCTGATGAAAAAAATAACACTGACAACATAGAACAAATTACAGTAAAAGTGTCAGCCACTGCAAATAATGAACCTGTTGGCACCTTTGCCGCACCCATCTCAAATTTAGAATACGACCCGCGTATTGATCTGCAGTCGCGCAATATGGCTGAAGCGCAAGCGGATGTCACTATTCGCGGCGGCATTTTTGAAAACACCGGTTTTCGGGTTGGCAGTGCTACCTTATTCGATCCTCAATCAGGCCATTACTTTGCTGAAATTCCGATTGCACCACAGATGCTCGATACCGCTGATATTTTTACTGGCGTTGATAATGCACTCTATGGTGTGAATAGCTCAGTTGGTACAGTATCGTTTGGTTGGACGCCAATAAATACTGGCGGCAGTGCGTCATTAGGCACGGGTAATAACGATTTTAATTTACAAAGCATCAATGCAGGGCTCAATGTGCCACTTGCAGGCAAGCCTGATTGGCAGTTAGGTTTTCAAGGTGACTATGCGCACTCACAAAGTGACGGCACCATAGACAACGGCGATCATGACTTTACCCGTGCCTCTGGCCGCGTGCAATTAACTGGTCCGCAATCGCAAACAGATTTATTTTACGGCTCACAGCAAAAGTTTTTTGGTTGGCCAAACTTGTACACGCCATTTGGGGTAAACGAAACCGAAGATCTTGATACACAATTACTGATGCTTAATCATAAACAAGGTTATGCAAACCAGAGCTCTTTTGAAGTATCCGCTTATTATCGTAAAAATAACGACCATTATATTTACTCTCGTGAAAACCCCAGTGCATTTGAAGCGTTTCATGAAACAGAAGTTAAAGCTCTCGCCCTATCTGGTCGCCATAGTAATAATGCATCGTTTGCAATCAATTACTCAGCGCAATACATGGAAGATGCAATTGAATCGACCACCCTTGAGAATAACTTTACCTCGCGTAATTATTATAAACTCAGCGTGTTACCAGAATACAAAACTGCGATTGATACTAACCAATTACTGACTATTCGTTTAGGCGCCGCTTTTGACGATACCAACAGAGACGACTCGCAATTCTCGCTGCTTGGCGACCTTGCTTGGAATACCCTCAATAATGATGGCACAGAGCGTACAGTGTACTTATCGTTTGCACAGGCAAGTCAAGTAGCCGGATACACAGCTATTGGTGGCAGTGAATCCGGTGGGTTATTTAGAAGTAACTATAATCTTGAACGTGAAACCACCCAGAACTTAGAGCTTGGTTTATTACTTGAACAGCAAACATGGCGCTTAGATTCAGCCATTTTTTATCGCCAAGATGACAACCTGACTGATTGGACTTACAGCTTCGACTCTACCTCTGCCCGAGCAGCTAACGCTGTTGATATCGACACCGCAGGCATTGAGTTTTTAGCAACTAAGCATTTTGATACTGTTGAACTTATTAGCAGTTACACTTATCTGCATAAGTCAGAAAGTTATGGTGCAGCAGATATCGATGCCAGTTTTTATGCGTTAAACTTTCCTGATCACCGCGTCACACTCGGTGCGATTTGGCAACCGACGGATTTGCTGGAATTTAGAATAGATAATGAATGGCGTAAGCAACATGAAAATACATTAAGAAATGGCGATGACGAAGCGCTATTTACCCACTTAACATTAAAAATAACCCCATCAGCACTTGATAACTTATTTATCACCCTAGCCGCTGATAACTTATGGGGCGAATCATTTGAAGAGATCCCCGGCACACCTGGACGTGGTGAGCAATACACTCTGAGTGCAACTTATAGTTGGTAAATAAAAAAATATGTATAAAAACCGCATTTTTTTAAGATGCGGTTTTTTTATGTCATGTGTTCAAGCTCGGTGATCAACTGCAATGCTTGTGCGTTGCTGGTGCCACATACATCAATTGTTGCACTAAAGTCACTGCATACTTTTGGCCGCCGTTCATCACCAAATAGTTTACATAAGTTATTGTTATCTAATTGAATACACCGCTCTCCTGCTTTCTTGCCATTTGGCATACCTGGGATCGGAGAGCTAATGCTTGGTGCAATACAACATGCACCACAGCCAAGCCGACATGCCATTGTTGATGTGTTCATACTCTGCCCTTTTTGTGATCTATTTCATCAATATGTTAATCGTGTAATGACTTGTTACATCTTCATACGCCTTGTAAACACTTTCTTCATTATAATGACAGCGTCACCTAATTATGAGGAAAGCCCTGTGGCTACTAAAAAACAAATCATTCTACCTATTGCCGTGCTAGTCGCGGGTGTAGGTCTAGCGGTTGCGTTTTCAGCAATGAAACAACCGCCGGAAGAAAAGCCAGCACAAGATACACGCCCATTGGTCTCTGTTAACCCAGTTCACCTTGATGCAATTACCTTAGACGTTAAATCGTATGGTGTTGTTAAAGCAAAAGATCACACCCCACTGGTTGCGCAAGTAAGCGGTCAAGTGGTGTTTGTATCTGAGCAATTTGTGCAAGGTGGTTTTGTTAAACAAGGCGATATTCTAGCACGAATAGATCCAAATGATTATGAAGCGGCGTTAATTGAAGCGCAAGCTGGGTTGGCACAAGCAAGCTCGGACTTAGAGATTGAACGCGCACAAGCACATGTAGCACAGGCTGAATGGGACCGAATAAAAGACGATTCAAACCAAATGATCCCTTCACAACTCTATTTACGCAAACCACAGTTAGCAGAGAAACTCGCCCGCTACCGTGCAGCGCAAGCAGCTGAAAAACGTGCAAACCGTAATTTAGAGCGTACGTATATCAAAGCGCCATATGATGCGATTATTTCTGAACGCGCAATTAGTTTAGGCAGTGTTGTTAACCCAGGTAGTCAGTTTGGTGCACTCAGTTCAACTTTGGTCGCTGAAATTCGCCTACCCGTGGCTGATAAAGAATTACAATACCTAACTAACCGTGGTATCGGCGCGAATGTAACAATCAGTGCAGACTATGCCGGTAAGCCAACCACATGGCAGGCTAAAATTGTTCGCAGTGAAGGCGTTATTGATCAAAAAAGCCGTATGAGTTATTTAGTAGCACAAGTTGATACCCCCTATGCCAGTGAGCAACCACTGCGCTTTGGCTCTTATATCAATGCCACCATTGCTGGTCGTGAACTAGATAATGCGATTATCGTTCCTCATCACTTAGTTAAAAACGGCAAAATAGCGGTAATGAATGACGATTTAACGCTGTCGTTTAAGCCCCTTAATATTATTAGAGAACAAAATGGCATGATCATCGCGTCACAAGGCTTAGATGATGGTGAGCAACTGATCACCTCGGCTTTAGATTTTCCAACCGAAGGCATGCAAGTCAAACTAAATGACGCTGATAAGCCTGTCGGTGCAACGCAACTTGCGCTGAAAGAGGAATAAGCCATGAGCATTCATAGCGAAAAAGGCTTAATTGCTTGGTTTGCCCGTAACCCTGTTGCAGCAAATCTATTGATGATTTTTATTTTAGTAGGCGGTATTTTAACGGCGTTTTCTATTCGCAAGCAGATGTTCCCACAGTTTGAAAATAACTGGATCAGCGTACAAGCAGTCTACCCAGGTGCTGCCCCACAAGAAGTTGAAGAAGGCATCACCATTAAGGTCGAAGAAGCTCTCGAAGGCTTAGAAGGCATCAAACGGAAAATTACTTATTCAAATCGTGGCTTTTCTCAAGCCTGGATCGAAATCGAAGAAAAATACGATACTAAAGAAGTACTCGATGAAATAAAGATGCAAGTTGATGCGATCAACACCTTCCCTGCTGACATGGAGCGCCCCATTGTCCGCCATGATAAGTTTGAGCAAGAAGTGATGATCCTCGCCCTTTACGGCGACATGAGCAATTATCAGCTCAAAGAGCTTGGCAATAATATTAAAGACGAACTACAAGCACTGCCGCAAATCAACCTCGTTGAATTTAATGGCGGCCTTGATTACGAAATTAGCATTGAAGTCAGCCCAGATAAACTTCGCGAATACGGTTTAACTTTTAGAGATATTGCCAGCACCGTACGTGCTTTTTCAGCCAACATGTCAGCAGGACAAATTCGCTCTGAAAACGGCTATATTTCGATGCGGGTTGAAAAACAAGCCTATCGCGGTAATGAGTTTGAAAAACTCCCCCTGATTTTATTGCCTGATGGCGCGCAAGTGTATCTAGGTGATGTAGCAACCATTAACGATGGCTTCGCAGAAGGCCTGCAATACTCAAAATATAATGGCAAAAACTCCCTGTCATTTGAAGTAAACGCCTCAAAAGATCAAGATATTACCAAAGTGGCCAAAGTGCTAAAGCAATACTTAGCTGATAAAGCAGACCAGCTGCCAGCAGGTGTTAAGCTCACCCCAATTGTTGACTTAACTTATTACCTTGAAGGTCGTTTAGACATGATGATCGACAACATGGTATGGGGCGGTCTGCTCGTTATGGTGGTGCTTGCGCTATTTTTACCACTGCGCTTAGCGTTTTGGGTGATGATGGGTTTGCCTGTGTCATTCCTTGGCGCCTTTTTAATGATGCCAATGGGCTTTTTAGATGTCACCATCAACTTAGCGTCACTGTTTGCCTTTATCCTCGTACTCGGTATTGTGGTGGACGATGCCATCGTGGTGGGTGAATCAGCCAGTGCCGAAATTGAAAAGCACGGCCATTCACTGGATAACGTTGTACGCGGTGTGAAACGTGTTGCTATGCCTGCCACATTTGGCGTATTAACCACCATCGCCGCATTTTTGCCGCAAACTTTAGCCAGTGGCCCTGGCGCTGCGTTTTCCAAAGCCATTGGTGGGGTTATTATTCTGTGTTTGATTTTCTCACTAATTGAATCAAAACTTATTTTACCGGCCCACTTAGCGGCGATGAAACACCGTGAACCGAATCCTAAAAATCCGTTGCACCGCCTTCGTAAAGTTATGGATAGTGGTTTAAAACGCTTTGTAGATAACTATTACACGCCATTTATTGGTCATTGTATTCATTACCGATATACCGTCATCATTGGCTTCATTTGTGTACTGATTGTCAGCGGCGGTATGTTTGCGGGTGGTTTAGTTAAATTTGTCGCGAACCCTAAAATTCCTCACGACTTTCCGCGTATCTCAGTTGAAATGAACTTAGCCTCATCAGAGCAAGCCACTTTAGAAACAGCACAGAAAATCGAGCAAGTTATTTTAAATGTTGATCAACAACTAAAAGAGCAATACGGCACAGCAATGGTACGCGACCTGTCAGTTAGTTTACGTGGTCGCACTGAGGCCAGCATTATGGCGATATTAATTGATCCTGAGCTGCGCCCTATTGATACCTTTGCTTTGAGCGCCCTGTGGCGCGAACAAATGCCAGCGTTGCCGGGTGTTAAAACCTTAACGATTCAAGACAGTATCATGAATGGTGGTCGAGACGACGGTGATATTAGCTTTCGCCTTGAAGGAAAAGATGCCAAACAGCTAAAAGAAGTAGCGGCAAAGTTAAAAGAAAAACTCAACACAATGGAAGGTGTGGGTGATGTAAATGACTCAATGCAAAGCGCCACCGATGAAGTACAGCTTGATTTAAAACCATTGGCGTACAGCATGGGCCTTACCCTTGCTGATGTGGCTTCACAAGTCAGTTTTAGTTACTACGGTATTGAAGCACAACGTATTTTACGTGACGGTGAGGAAGTGAAAGTCATGATCCGCTACCCACAAGAAGCGCGTAATTCAATCAGCGATATCGCCAGTGCCCGGATCATTACTCCAACGGGTGCAGAAGTACCGCTGGCTGAAGTGGCAGATGTAAAACTGGTTGATGGTGTTAACCGTATTCGCCGTGAAAACTCAAAACGTACCGTTAACGTATGGGCAGCCGTTGATACCGACCAAGTAGAGCCGTTTGCAATCGCCAAAGAAATTCGTGATGAATACTTACCTGCTCTATTGAAAAGCTACCCTGGTGTACAAAGTAGTGTTGCTGGACGTATTCAAGAAGAAATGGATAGCGTTGCTGAGCAAGTGCGTGATTTTGCACTATCAATGATGATTATCTTCGCCTTATTAGCAATACCGCTGCGCTCATATTCACAGCCGTTAATCATTATGTCGGTGATCCCATTTGGGGTAATTGGCGCCATGTTTGGGCACATGATTTTAGGCATGACCATGAGCGGTTTATCTATCTTCGGGATCATTGCTGTAGCCGGTGTTGTTGTGAACGATTCATTAGTAATGGTGGACTTTGTTAATAAAGCCCGCGCTGAAGGTGTAGCAATAAAAGATGCAGTAATGCAAGCTGGTGCACGGCGCTTCAGAGCGATAATGCTTACTTCAATCACTACCTTTATTGGCGTGTTACCAATCATCATGGAAACCAGCTTACAAGCTAAAATCGTGATCCCAATGGCGGTATCGCTGGCCTTTGGTGTGTTATTTGCGACAGTGATCACGCTCATCCTGATCCCATGTCAATATGTCGCACTAGAAGATGCTAAACGATTAATTCGTAAATGGCGTGGAAAAGAAGCGCTGGTAGATGGAACTCCGGCTAGCGGCAAGGTGGACAGCAAAGTAAGCCACTCACCTTTATAAAATTTGATATCCCAACCAACTAGCCCGAGCTGTATACAGTTCGGGCTTTTTATTTGAAGCAAAAACTTTAAAGGCGTTATTTTTAAACGAAATCGTGAAGCAAATAAAAGTGATCCTACAGAGTAATAGTAAACTCCCCTTAATGCTCAATTGCCACGTTGTAGCACAGAATATGTTTAATAATTAGTCATCAAGTACACTGTGTTCAAGTACGCCTTTATCAATTAGTTGGCTGATTATCGTGCGTGCTTTTTCACGACACGTATCACGTAATAGTCTAACTGCAGGAGTAATTGATTGACGACTTGGGCAAATGAGCCAGAGTTCGCCACAGGTATGTTTATAGCCTGGCATCAGGGTAACGACTCGATCATTTAGTAGGTCATCGGCTATATCTAATGCTGATTTTACGGCAAGCCCTTTGCCAGCAACACACCAGCGCCGTACTAAATCACCATCATTAGAGGCGCGCTTGCCCTGCATTTTTACTTTGTATTTGTTTTGCCCATCGGTGAATTCCCACACATTATTGATAATATCTTGCAGTTGATAAAATAACCCTTGATGCTGGGCTAAATCATGGGGGTGCTGAGGTTCACCATATTGCTGCACGTATTCTTTAGTGGCGCACAATAAACGGGGCACGTTACAAATTTTAAATCCGTAAACATTGGCATCATTTGGCGAGCCATAACGCAGTGCTATATCCACCGAATCGCGGTAAAAATCAATGTTACTATCACTAATATGCGTGCGTAGACTCACCTTAGGGTAACTATCCATAATTTCATCAATCCAAGGGATCACTAAATTACGGCCAAGATCAGATGATAATGCCACCCTTAGTTCCCCTTCAATCTCATCATGTTCACCTTTAAGGTTTTGCCGAGCTTGTTCAAGTATGGTTATTGCTTGCTCGCACTGTGGAATGTAGCGTTCACCTGCTGCTGATAGCCTTAAATGCCGCGTAGTGCGCACAAAGAGGTCAACACCTAATGTCGCTTCTACCCTTTTAATAGCGGCGCTTGCGGTTGCTGTTCGCATATCCAATTTTGCTGCTGCAAGGGTGATACTTTTACATTCCGCAACTTTTAAAATAAGTTTTAAATCGTCAATCTGCATATTATCTAAATATATTTGATAATGATTCAATAATTATGCTGTTTATCAAAAGTAATGCAAGCGCTATCATCAGCTCCATTCAACAGCTTTGATTATTCGCTACAGGAACCAATTATGACACACCCGGTTATTACTGACTTAGAAGCTCGTTACACAGCAAAAAAATATGATGCAACTAAACGTGTATCGGCAGAAGATTTAGCTGTTATCTATCAAGCTATGCGTTTATCCCCGTCATCAATTAATTCGCAACCATGGAAATTCATTGTTATTGAGTCTGAGCAAGCAAAGCAACGTATGCATGATACTTTTGCTAACAAGTTTCAATTTAATCAACCTCATATTAAAGCTGCCTCACACATTATTTTGTTTGCATACAACCCAAAATACAGCCGAGCAGATTATGCAAAAGTGATTGACACTGATATAAAAAATGGCCGCACGCCTGCAGAAAACCGCGAGCAAGCCTTTGGCGCATATGCATTCGTTGATTTAAATACCGATGAATCTGGTAACAATGGCACCTGGAGCAAAGCACAAACCTACCTTGCACTGGGTAATACTATGCATGCTGTTGCGCGTTTAGGTATTGATTCAACCCCAATGGAAGGCGTAGATAGCGAGCTAATTAGTGAACTTTTTGCGGATGAGTTAGATGGTTATATTTGCGAAGTTGCACTTGTTATCGGTTATCACGAAACGCAAACTGACTATAATGCCAAACTGCCAAAATCACGCTTAAACCAAGAGCAAATTATTCAGGTGATTTAAATAATATTGTTGGCTTAAATTGACTCACAAAATTTAACGATCCACATAAAGAAAAAGCGAACAGGTATCAACGTGTTCGCTTTTAATTTTGCTATTCAGTATTTTCTCGTTATTAGAAAAGATCAACGTTTAGCCATAAATGCAGCATGATACTCGCACCATAGCCAAGTGCTATGACTGGCATCCACTTTAAATGGCCAAAGAAAGTATAGTAACCACGAGCTTGCCCCATTAACGCCACCCCAGCCGCAGAGCCGATTGACAGTAAACTCCCGCCAACCCCTGCTGTTAAGGTGATCAATAACCATTGCCCGTGTGACATATCCGGTTGCATAGACAGCACTGCAAACATCACAGGTATGTTGTCGATAACTGCGGAAATAACCCCTAAGAATATGTTAGCCGTTGTCGCCGACCAATTACCGTAGAGCATCTCTGACATTAAGTTTAAATAACCTAAAAAGCCTAGGCCGCCTACACACATTACAATTCCGTAGAAGAATAATAGGGTATCCCACTCGGCACGCGACACTTTACTAAATACATCAAAAGGTACAACACTACCGAGCTTCGCTAAACGGTCATTGTCACCAAGTTGCTCTGCATGCGCTCTTTTTCGAGAAAGTGATCCTGGCAAAGTCATTCTTAAAAAATAACCAAAAAATTGTAAATAGCCTAAGCCCATCATCATGCCAAGCACAGGCGGCAAATGTAAAAAACTATGACTTGCTACGGCAGTGCCTATGGTCAGTAAAAACAATACTAAAATTCTGATTGCACCGCGTTTAAGTTCTACATCCTCGTATTGCGCGGTAGGTTGTTTATCAGCTACGTAAAAACTCATGATGGTCGCAGGGACGAGATAATTAACTAGCGAGGGTAAAAATAAAACTAAAAACTCATTAAAGTGGACTAAACCAGCCTGCCAAACCATTAAGGTAGTAATATCACCGAATGGGCTAAATGCCCCTCCTGCATTGGCAGCAATCACAATATTAATGCAACTAAGATTAATAAACGGTTTATCGCCTTCAGCAACCTTCATTACAACTGCGCACATTAATAATGCGGTGGTTAAGTTATCGGCAATCGGGGAAATAAAGAATGCTAAAAAGCCGGTGATCCAAAATAAGTTTTTATAATTAAAGCCTTTACGGATCATCCAAGCACGCAGCGCATCAAATACCCTACGCTCTTCTAATGCATTGATATAGGTCATCGCCACCAGTAAAAACAGCATTAGCTCGGCAAATTCGAGTAAGTTATGCCTAAATGCCGCTTCGGTAATTTCAGGCATATCATTGTTTACATAATATGCGCCAATTAAAATCCAAATAAGTCCTGCTGCTACCAACACCGGTTTTGATTTTCGTAAATGCAGTTTCTCTTCAAGCATAACGACCGCATACGCTAAAACAAATATCGCAATGCAAACTAGGCCCACTGTTGAGGTCGTTAAATTTAACTGCCCATCAGCAGCCCACGTTGGGGAGCAAAATAATAAAAGTACTAGACTAAATAGGTTAAAGCCTGGTAATAAGTTTTTCACACGGTAGGTCCTGTTTTAATTTTAAATTTTGTGTTCTTTGATGGCTTGTATTCCAGTAGTCAGCTTTAGTTTTTATTTTTAGTTTACTGTTAACAAAGTGATATCAAAAAGTTGACGTAAAGTACCATAATTAATGCCATACACCATTATACAGAAGTCTTAACTTTCATTACTTTTCGTTATATCAATGATAAAAACAGTAAATATTGGCGACTCATTTCGCTAAAAAATAGACCAGTGAGCTTTATCTATTGGGTGAATTGCATGGCTTAACTTTAGTTCTTTTAACAATATAATTTAACTTGTATGCTGTAACTTATTGATAAAAAATATCAAGCCAAGTAGCTGAACACAGTTACCAACGTTAAACAAACTCTAAGGTTACTCATGCGACTAGGACCAGGCCTACTTGTTACTGCTGCCTTTATTGGCCCAGGGACTATTACCACCGCCAGTATTGCAGGTGCCAATTTTGGTTTTACACTGATCTGGACATTACTGTTTTCAGTAATAGCGACTATATTATTGCAATCAATGGCTGCACGTCTTGGTGTAGTTACGGGTCAAGATCTTGCCCAAGCACTTCGCACCCATATACAACACCCATTATTTAAACCTCTCGCCGCCTTCTTAGTGATCAGTGCTATTGGCGTTGGCAGTGCCGCTTATGAAGCCGGCAACCTAAGTGGCGCTACACTGGGATTAATTGAAATATTCCCTCAAGTAGAAGCGCAACTTTGGACACCCTTAATCGCTATTTTCAGCGCCCTATTACTTTATAGCGGCAAACATAAAGTGGTAGAAACCGCACTTATCTTTTTAGTACTGTTGATGAGTTTAGTGTTTATCTCTACCTTAGTGATGGCTGCACCACCTATGGCTCAAGTACTTGCGGGCTTTATACCAAGTATACCTGAAGGCTCTGCAACGACAGTATTAGCCTTAGTGGGTACCACTATTGTGCCTTACAACTTATTTTTACACTCAGGTATACTCGCCGCGCAACACAATGAGAACATTGATCAACGTAAGCTCATTAAACACACTAATTTAGATACGGGTATATCCGTCACACTGGGCGGCGTTATAACGCTTGCTATTTTATCCACTGCTTCAGTCGCTTTTTACGGCACAGAGGTCGGAAAAATCAGCGCTGCCAATATGGCGGTACAGTTAGAGCCATTACTAGGCAATGCCGCACATTACTTTTTTGCGATTGGCTTATTTGCCGCGGGGCTAACCAGTGCTATCACTGCGCCACTTGCTGGTGCATACGCCGTATGTGGCATGCTTGGCTGGTCTAATGACATGAACAATAGCCGTTTCAAACTAGTCGCCATTGTTATTTTAGTATTTGGTGCTGCAGTTGCATCACTTGGCTTAGACCCTGTTGCCGTGATCATCTTTGCCCAAGCCGCCAATGGCATATTACTGCCGATTGTGACCACTTACCTTGTATGGCTAGTCAATCAAAAATATGTAATGGGCAACTACACCAACTCAATTATTGTTAATCTATTGATCTTGCCGGTGCTATTACTCATTTTCGGCTTAAGTAGCTACAAGTTGATTAGCTTGATTTTTTAACTGGCCTTTTAAAAACACAAAAGCCGCTGTTTATTACCAACAGCGGCTTTTTAATTTACCCGCACAGACTTTACTAATCACAAACCAACATCAACCTTCCCTGCTATGCCACGGATAGGTTAATAATTAATAGTAATTGTCATTCAATTGGTTAAATTTTGAATTAAGCCTAAACTTAACTACATCAGGACAAAATGCGTCAAATAAAATGTTAAAAATTACCTTGTTGATTTTACTTTTATCAACTTTCACTGTGTGGGCTGAGACAGAACAAATAACTATTGCAGCTGAAGATTCGTGGCCTCCCTACGCAAACGCCGATGGGACAGGCCTAGCAAACGAAATTATTACAGCTGCATTTGCCACACAAAATATTGAAGTAGAATTTCATGTATATCCTTATGCCAGAGTACTGCATTACCTTGATACAGCCGCTTATGTTGCAGGGTTTAATGTACCTATTGATGCTGTGACAAAACAAAAATATTTACTCGGTGATACACCACTGTACGAGGCATTTTCAGCCTACTATCAAAACACTGAGCAGCCACTTGAAATTGTTAATCGAGAGCAATTTAATGGCCAGTCCGTTGGTGTTGTCCGTGGCTACGGGTATGGACAACATCATTTAGATTTAATCGCTAAGAATGCAATTACCATTGCAGACGCAAATACAGATTCGGCAAATGTGAAACGCTTAATGATGGGCCGCTTAGATAGTGCGTTAATTTTCATTAAAGTTGCTAATTTGCTGCAACGTCAACAAGTATTACCAAAAGAAGTGCAACTCGCTTTTATAAATGAAGGCACTGATATCTATTTAGCATTTTCTCGCAATCATCCTGATGCAATGCGTTTACAAAAAAAAGTTTGAGCTTGGCCTACAAGAAATAATAAGTACTGGTGAGCGTGATAGCATTTTAGCTAAATACTAAAAATCAATTGATTAAGACTAAAAAGCCATTGTTTACTCACCAAACTAGCGGTGAAAATTATTATAAATTATTATGACACCCACTCTAAAAATTATTATGACACCCACTCTAATATATCTATTTAAATGCTGCTACAAAATTAAACTTAAATGCTGAATCTTCGCGGTTATCACTTTGCAAAACTAACTTATGTTTCAAAATAAGTGAATTTCGTTGTAAAATTTAAGTAACAGCCACGAAAATGCCTACGCTATGCAGTGGAAGTAATTTTGGGGGGGATTAGGCTCTACCCGAATAACTTTTCACAGTTACTCATGTTTGTTCGCCGTTTTCGGTTGAGGTTCTCGCCTAAGGGATCCCCAGAAATAATCATTAAGTTTCAATTACATCACTCACATCCATATTTTTCCAATCGAGTTGCACTACCACCTGTACGAAATAGGCTAGTCCTGCCAAATAATCTCGCCGTCGCAGTTTAATGGACTGTTTTTTGAAGTATCGCAGCCCAACAAATGCCCATGACACTACTCGTCTTTTTTTGGTTGAATTAGCTTGAAAAGCGCCTGTCTTTCCTGCTTTGTCTATCACTGCACCCAGCATCATTGAGAACCAATGAGCCAGTGTGGCAAGCAGCAACAGTATGTCTAATCGATAGAGTTTGTTTGTCCTGTGCAGATCTGAGCCTAAGCCGAACCTAACACTTTTTTGATCTCGAAATCCTGCTTCTATCTGCATTCTCATACCATATAATTTGAGTACTTTTTCGAGAAAGTGGTGCCTCTTTGGAAGAGAAGAAACGAGTAGCCAAGGCTCCTTATAACCACGTTTTTTATCTCTTTTTAATAACTTATGTCCCTTGCCAACCAGCACTGCATGAGTTTGATATTTTGCACTTTTGGTCAACTCGGTCGCGCCAAGATACTGGCTCTTACGTTGATTGCTCTTGAATAGTGACTGGCATGGAACAAACTCATCGCTGCCCTGCGTTTTCAAATGTGCCGTACCTCGAACACGGCTAATATAATGCCAGCCATTGTTTCGCACGGCTTTGAGCCAAGGAACTTTAAAGCCCGCATCCGTCACAATTACGGGCCGGCAGTCACCCGGCAAAATCAGTTTGAGCATCTTTAAGAACCGTTTTTGAACTTTTGGGCAATGATACTGAAAACTGAATGCACTTTCCTGATACAGGGTCAAAGAACGACCTTCACTGGCAATGCTGGCACGCAGAATACAGTATTTGGTTTGTGTATCTGCATGACTCCAATCAACCAAAATGACGGGATGCTTTTCAGTGACCACAAAACGGCTTAAGCGAACATAAACCGATGTCGACTCACGCAAAAGCTCGTGGTTATTGAGTAGTCGATCAATACGTTTAATATCATGTTTTTCAGTTGTTTTTGAATCCAAATTGCGACCAATAGATGTCAAGGTGCATTGCTGACAGTGCAAAAGAGATTTAACGGCAGCGACTAGAGTATTAAATCTGGCTTTATGAATAGAGTTAGGGGTGACAGCGCGGAGCATATTGTGCAAAATAGTAGACGCATTCATGGTGTTTAGTTCTGTTGTTTTTAAGCGATTCATAAGATCACAAAACACCATGAATGTTCCCTCACTACCCATATTTTTTAACACTATTAGTTCATTGATATATAAAGGCTAATTTTGGGGATACTTTAGGGTTCTCGCAGTAACTTTCGTGTGATGATGCTCTGCCTACTGCACCATGAAATACACGTGTAAATTGAGTAGTTAGTTTTAACCAGTTTTCTGGGGATATATTTAGCCTTTCTAGCAAAGAAAGACCTGAATTATCAATATGTCCGTGTTTATCCTCCCGTATTATTCCCCCCGTTAATTCGACAAGCTCAAGGTACGATTTAAGCTCAAACGGCAGCCCTTTTGGCATTATTTGACGTGACATACCTGCAAAACGAAGTAACTGTTTAGGTTGCTTTCCTTCTGTCGCGCTTGTTAAACGCTTTTGAACACTGGTATGGTCCGATTCCTCCAGACTATTAGCCATTTTCGCTCTAATGGGGTTTAAGTCTACATACGCCATACAGGCTGCAAGTGCGGCTTCATCTAGGAGTGCTTGTGATTTAAAGCGCCCTTCCCAGAACCTGCCTGTGCAGTTATCTTCTTTATTTGCTTTGCGCGCTATATCTTCATTTAGCAACCGCATAAACCAGCTAATACTTGATAAGCGTTCGCGATATTGCTTGACCGTTTGATTAAAAAAAATGAGTTCTGCTTTGCTTAGCTTTTCACCTTGTACGTATTTCTGCGTTAGCAAGGTGCCTTTACACAGTTTATGCCAGCGAATAACAATCGCTTTGTCATTCAACCTGTTTACTTTTTTATCATCAACATAGAGTACTAAATGGGTGTGGTTACTCATTACGGCATAAGCACACACATCAATACAAAATACCTTGGTTAACTCTAGCAGTTTATCTTCAACCCAACCTCTACGGTGCTCGTATGAATGTCCTGTAAAGTGGTCTTCGCCACATAAAAATGCACGCCGAACGCAACGTGAAATACAGTGATAGTATTTTGTATCTGCCAAACTTACTTGACGTTTTCTTGCAGTAGCCATTTTTCACCCAGTTTGATTTTCATACTAATTAAACGTTAGTAAAAAATTGGCGAAATACAAATTTTATGATGGGTGTCTTTTTTATTCTTTTTTATTCGTTTTTTATTGCTGTATCTTTTTTATTGCTGTACTGCAAAAGCATGTGCTACTCACCACTTTAGTCGACAAAAAAATCTACAGCGTTAATTTAGCTAACGGTGAATTTACCCAGACTCATATATTCCCTGAGGTTACTGGACGTTTGCGGGATGTATTTGTTACTGCCAAGGGCAATATCGCAGTGTTAACCGATGGCAAGAAGCTAAGTTACTGCTAATAACGCCAAAGTGATTAGCTTGGCTAGGTCGTTCAACACAACTGTATCGAAATACTCGAGGAGCTTTCTATATGATTATCAGATCTTGTTTTTGCTGTTTGAGCGAAAATCAAAATGAAAGACCTGATCCTATTGGTTTTTGCTTCCTGCACATGATGCATGGTGTCGGAACTGGAGGTTAGAGACCTCCGGTTACCCGATTAGATTTTATTCATTATAGGATTGATTAAAAGCAACACACCATCTCTTGTATGGGTCTGAAAATTTAACTGATTTTCGATTAAATTTTTCAGAGTCAAATGGCCAATAGTTTTTAGCATGCCCTTTTAGCCACTCTACAGTATTTGAATACTCTTCATGTGTTGGGGTATTTATAATCTCAAGTAAATCTTGATACCCCCATAGACCACCACAATCTTCGGGTGGGCATGCCCTTTCTCCAGCTATACAGCGGGGGTATTGATTACTTTCTTCAGCAAGCAATATACCAATAAGCTTTACTTCATGGTTCCAGCTATCTCCAAAATCATAATTGTAACTAATATAATTACCAACAGTTGAAAAGTATTTCTTTAGGGAAATATCCCAATCAGCAATTACGCTGTCATCAAGCTCTGATTCAGGTAAACCTATATTTTTTCCGCCTGTAGGTCCTTTTTTGTTTGGAATAAACTCATGTAAATGATAGTCCAACCAGCCAAATGCGTCTTGAATTGCAACATGCAGCTCCCAAAAGTTGTAATTATCAGGAACGTCAACTTCTCTCCAGATCTGAGGTTCAATACCAATTAGAGAAATTTTAAAACGATATATTTTGTTATTAGTATATTTCATTCAAATACCAAATGGTTGCTGAAAAAATCTAAAAGCGTATTACCAAGGATACCAATAAACACTCGCTAGTGATTACCCTAACCTACGTAACTGCAATGAATTATAACGGTATAAATAAACAGTATTCAAACTGAAAAAGTGTATATCTATTGGATAAAGTACTTTATTTAATGACAAAAGCATCCCAATGATATAACAGGTAAAAAGGACTGGCAGATATTTTTCAAAACATTTAACGCGCTAAAGCACGTCCTACATATGAAGATTAAGCTATCATAGCTAAAGCCGATTCCTACGCGGTGAGTTTCACACCGAGTTAAGCTCATAGCTAGCTAACTTTACTTTACCCTTGCTGACTAAAGCCCTGATTAACAAAAAAAGCCGCTGTTCGTTACAAACAGCGGCTTCTCTTCTTAAAACTTACAGCTCTAAAGCTTTAACGAGCTTATTTAATTACTTCAAGCCCGTTCATATATGGGCGTAGTACTTCTGGTACTACAACTGAGCCATCGGCTTGTTGGTAGTTTTCTAAAATCGCAACCAGTGTACGGCCAACTGCTAGGCCTGAGCCATTGAGTGTATGCAGTAACTCTGGCTTTTTCTCACCGGCGCGACGAAAACGTGCTTGCATACGACGTGCTTGGAAATCAACCATGTTTGAACACGATGAAATTTCACGGTACGTATCTTGTGCTGGTAACCATACTTCTAAATCGTAGGTTTTAGCAGAGCCAAAGCCCATATCACCCATACATAAAATTACTTTACGGTATGGTAGCTCTAGGGCTTGTAAGATTTGCTCAGCGTGACCTGTTAGCTCTTCCAATGCTTGCATTGAATCTTCTGGTTTTACCAGCTGTACTAGCTCAACTTTATCGAACTGGTGCTGACGAATAAGACCACGGGTATCACGACCATAGCTGCCAGCCTCACTTCTAAAACACGGCGTGTGGGCAGTTAAACGAATTGGTAAATCTTTTTCATCGTAAATTTCATCACGCGCGCTATTAGTTAGTGGTACTTCTGCAGTAGGAATTAAGCTAAAACCTTCTTGCTCTTCACCATCATCGTTTACAAGACCTTTAGTGTGAAATAAGTCTTCAGCAAACTTAGGTAACTGACCTGTGCCGTATAGGCTGTCGCGATTAACTAAATACGGCACGTACATTTCTGTATAACCGTTTTTATCTGTGTGCGTGTCTAGCATAAATTGTACTAGCGCACGATGCATTCGCGCTGTAGCACCACGCATTACGGTAAAGCGAGAACCGGTGATTTTAACACCCATTTCAAAATCAAGGCCGTTTAAATCTTGGCCTAAATCAACGTGATCTTTAACTTCAAAATCATATTTCTTTGGCTCGCCCCAGGTTGAAACCTCAACGTTGTCTGATTCATCAGCACCTGCTGGCACTGATTCGTCAGGCAAGTTAGGGATAGCTAGCGAGATCTGCTTTAACTGTTCTAAAATTTCATCTTGTTCAGCTTTTACGCTATCCAGTTGAGCACCTAAGTTACTTACCGCATCTAACAACGGTTGTGCATCTTCGCCTTTTGCTTTTGCTTGGCCAATTGCTTTGGAGCTGCTGTTACGCTCACTTTGTAATTCTTGTGTTTTTACTTGTAAAGTTTTGCGTTTTTCTTCAAGTGCGCTGACAGTCGCAGTATCTAGCTCGTAGCCACGTGCTGCTAAGCGCGCCGCTGTTTGCTCGAGATCTTGACGTAATAATTTAGAATCTAACATGTTAGTTTTTAACCTTTTTGCATTACCAGCTGAAGGCCCAGCCAAGCCATAAAAATACACACCGCCACATTTAAGACGATATTGAGGGCCATTTTAAAAAAGTGACCTTGTTGTAATAACACCAACGAGTCCATTGAAAATGTCGAAAAGGTGGTCAAAGCACCTAAAAAGCCAATTCCGATAAGGGTTTTAGCGGGGCTTGCGGTGATAATTCCACGCTCTATCAAACCGTATAATATGCCAATCAACAATGAACCAAGAATATTAACTGCCAACGTGCCAAAAGGGAATCCCCTGCCCAGTAGTTTTAGCATGGTTTCGCTAATAAAAAACCGTAAGCAGGCACCGGATGCTCCTCCGGCGGCAATCATGAGGTATATCTTAAGGCTTGTCATAGCGTTTTATGTCACTGTGTTGATCGCGCTCTTTGAGATAATCGAGCTTTTGTTTAATTTTTTGCTCTAAACCACGTTCGGTGGGAAAGTAATAACGTTTATCTGCGATTTGCTCTGGGAAATAGTTTTCCCCAGCGGCAAAGGCGCCATCTTCATTATGAGCATAGCGATATTCTGCGCCGTAACCTAAATCTTTCATCAAATTAGTTGGGGCATTGCGTAAATGCTCTGGCACCGGGTAACTTGGCTCGTTCTGCGCATCTTGCTTGGCTTGATTAAATGCCATGTAAACAGCATTACTTTTTGGTGCGCTGGCTAAATACAAGGTTGCTTGAGCAATCGCCCGCTCACCTTCGCTAGGCCCTACACGCTGAAAAATATCCCACGCATTAAGGGCTACTTCCATCGCCCGCGGATCGGCGTTGCCAATGTCTTCTGTCGCAATGGCCAATAATCGCCTTGCAACATATAGCGGGTCGCCGCCACCGGCGAGAATTCTGCAATACCAATACAAAGCGCCATCAGGTGAGCTGCCACGTACAGACTTATGAAAGGCTGAGATCAAATCGTAGAATTCATCGCCGCCTTTGTCATATTTAGCTAAATGCGTTGGCAATACTTGGCTAAGTACGTGTTCATCAACCAGATACTGGCCGTTTTGCTCAACGGTTAAATCAATCGCTTGTTCAAGTAAATTGAGTACTTTGCGGGCATCACCATCACTGGCTTGGCACAGTGCTTTTTTAGCATTTTGTGCAAGTACAATGGTTTTATTTTTTAGCTCATCATCGTTTGCTAGTGCACGTTCAATAACATTATGAAGATCAGTTTCTTGCAAGGATTTAAGGACATACACACGGGCACGAGATAAAATCGCATTATTAAGCGCAAACGATGGATTTTCGGTGGTGGCGCCGACAAATATAAAGGTGCCGTCTTCAATATGTGGTAAAAAGGCATCTTGTTGCGATTTATTAAAGCGGTGTACTTCGTCAACAAATAACAAAGTACGCTGTCCGCGACCTTCCAAGTTATTGCGGGCTTCGCTTACTGCATCACGAATGTCTTTAATACCAGCAGTGACTGCTGACATTTGAATTAACGCAGCATCGGCATGATTAGCAATAATTTGCGCTAAGGTGGTTTTGCCAACACCCGGCGGCCCCCACAAAATAAGGCTATGGCATCGCCCTGCTAAAATAGCTTGATAGAGTGGTTTATCTTGGCTTAATAGGTGTTGCTGGCCAATATATTCATCTAAACTGGTTGGTCGCATACGCGCCGCAAGTGGGCGCACATCGGGGCTAAAATTAAAGCCTAAATTACTCACTGTAATTATTCACCTTGGCTTTGGTCGTCTATTTCAACACCTTCAGGAATATTAAACTCAAAGGTTGAATGAGCTAAACTTTCATTCACTTTAGCATCGCTAAAGGTAAAGGTTGATGATTGCCCAGAGCTGTCTTTTACCAATAGTTGCGCTAAACCTGTTTGATCTTTCGCAAATACAATGTCTAATTGCTCTACTTGACTTTCAACACCTTGATTTGGCGTCACACTAAAACCCGCCGCTGTGGCTGTTACTTGATACTTTTGCCACTGTGCAGGATCTTTAGAAGTGAGTAATACAAACGGTGTTGAGTCAATCAAACTGTGAGTATTCATAATTGTTACTTGTTCTGCAAAGCTGTCAAAGTAATAGGTTTTTTCGCCATTTGAAACAAATAAGGTATCGTCAGGGCTTGCTTGTTGCCAACGGATCATCATTGGCTGTTGGAGCGCAATATTGCCCTTGCCTTGCATAATTGACTGACCTTGGTCGTCATTCACTTGTTGTTCGAATTGCGCTTGAAAGCTTTTTAATCCAGCAAGTTTGTCTTGTAATGCTTGGCTATCGTCTGCATACACAGAAGCTGATAAAAGGCAGCTGATCGCCAAGGCTAAATAGTTAATTTTTTTCATTTAATTTGCTCCACCATTGGGCACTAATACATCACGGGCACCATTATGACCTGGTGCGCTCACAATACCCGACGTTTCCATTTGTTCCACTAAACGTGCGGCACGGTTATACCCTACACGTAGCTTACGCTGGACACTTGAAACCGATACCTTGCCTGTTTCAATTACAAATGAGACGGCTTCATCATACAAGGGATCTGATTCTTCATCCGCATTCTCACTGGCTTCGCCTGGGAGTAAAATATCTTCCGTGGCGTCACCGTTTAAAATCTCATCTATGTAATTTGGTTTAGCGCGGGCTTTCCAATCGTTCACCACCGCATGTACTTCATGGTCATCAACAAACGCGCCATGTACACGTACAGGCACACTAGTCCCCGGCGGTAAATAAAGCATATCACCCATACCTAACAGGTTTTCTGCACCTTGTTGATCTAAGATGGTACGCGAGTCAATTTTACTTGAAACCTGAAACGCCATCCGCGTTGGGATATTCGCTTTAATTAAACCAGTAATTACATCAACCGATGGGCGCTGTGTTGCAAGGATCAAATGAATACCTGCCGCTCGGGCTTTTTGCGCAATACGGGCAATGAGCTCTTCAACTTTTTTACCAACAATCATCATCATGTCGGCAAATTCGTCAATCACCACCACGATGCTTGGCAGCTTGCCAAGCTCATCAGGGCCCTCTTTCATACCATCGGTGTCTTTAAACAATGGATCAAAAATTGGGTAACCCGCTTCTTTAGCATCCATTACTTTTTGGTTGTAACCTTTTAAGTTACGCACACCTAACGCCGACATTAACTTATAACGGCGTTCCATCTCACCTACACACCAACGCAGCGCATTGGCGGCTTCTTTCATATCGGTGACCACTTCACACAGTAAATGTGGGATACCTTCGTAAACAGAAAGTTCCAACATTTTCGGGTCAATCATGATCATACGTACATCATCAGGGCCTGATTTGTACAGTAAGCTTAATATCATCACATTAACGCCCACTGACTTACCAGAACCTGTAGTACCTGCCACAAGTAAATGCGGCATTTTACCTAAGTCGGCACAGATTGGCTCACCGGCTATATCTTTACCTAAAACCATCGTCAGTGGCGATGGATTTTGCTCAAACTTAGGTGCATCGATAACTTCTGATAAACGCACGATCTCACGATGTTTGTTAGGTAACTCGATACCAACATAAGTTTTACCCGGAATAACTTCAACAACACGGACACTCACCGCTGATAACGAACGGGCTAAATCTTTTGCCAGACCGGTAATTTTAGATACTTTAATACCCGGCGCTAAATCAAGCTCAAAACGGGTTACAACTGGCCCAGGATAAACCGCAACAACCGTAGCTTGCACGTTAAAATCAAGGAGTTTAGTTTCAACTAACCTCGACACCGCTTCAAGCTCTTCCGGCGAAATTGGGTTTTTCGCTTTGTCTGGCCTATCCAGTAAATCAAGTGTTGGCAGAGGGGTGCTCGGCGGCTTTTCTTCTAATAACTGCTCGAACTTCTCTTTTGCCGTAGGTGGCGGCTGATAAGTGCTCTTAGGCTTCGGCATAGGTCGCGCTGGAGAAACCACGGTTGTTACCGGTTTTTCAGGCTCAGCAACATAACTTTGATCCAGTGCATTTAAGGCCGCTGCGGTATCCATAGGTTCATCATCAATAGCACTAAAATTGATCTCTTGATCAAGGATATCGTCTAAATCATCAAATGCTGGGTGAGCGTCTTGATAATCTGGTGTCGTGTCTGTATTGGCTTCAGTAAAGCGAATCGACGAAGTTTCTTTGTTAGCTTTTGGTTCTGCTATTGAGGGCTGTTCAATAGCAACCGGCGTATTTGCTGCTCGTTCACGCTGTAGCCATGCTTGTAGATGATCCGCAATAAAATGATAACTACGCATGATCCAATCGCCAATAAAGTCGACAAACTGTACCCAAGAAACACCCGTCAACAAGGTTAAACCGGCAAAAAAGAAACACAGCAATAAAATAGACGTGCCAGTAAAATTAAATGCTGGCATCATCGCTGAAGCTATTACATCCCCAACTACCCCACCCGATGAAAAATTATAAATATCATCAAAATTAATACTACTGATGGCCGTTGCTGAGGTTATAAATAAAGCAAAGCCAATTACGCGCAGCGACAAGGTTGTATAATCAAGTTGAAAAATTTTATGCGGTTGCTTAAATAATAAATAACCAAAGATTTGGATCGCAGCGGGCACTAAATAAGCCAACCAACCAAAAGTAAGTAGTAAAATATCGGCAATCCACGCGCCAGCGGCCCCAGTTATGTTTCTTACGCTCTCATAACCTGTTTGCGACCAGCTAGGATCAGCGGGATCAAAGCTTATCAATGCACACAAAATAAATATGGCGGCAAAGGTGCTTATTATCAAACCGGTTTCTAATAGTCTTTGTACACCGTTTAGGCGCATAACTCGCTATTCCTCATTTTCTTTGTACTTCTTTGTACTCATCTCTTAGCAATGGAATACCTTAGCAGGAAATACTTTTTGTTGCACTTTATCTTAACCATCATGGCCTGATTATGAACAGGTTTTCATTAATCGGGCATGTATCAATAATACAACTTAAGTAGTTACTAGAAAATGGCGCATAATTCACCCGATATAAGGGCGAATAATCACCCCTTGCTCACCTTTAACTTCTTCCATTACCACATAAGTACGGCTTTCGCTTACATTTGGCAACTTTAGTAGGATGTCGCCTAACACGCCTCGATACTCAGACATATCGTTTACGCGGGTTTTTAGTAAAAAGTCAAAATTACCAGACACTAAATGGCACTCTATAATTTCATCGTGCTTTTTAACTGCGGCGCTAAATTCATCAAATACGTCTGGTGATGTTTTAGTTATTGTTACTTCAACATACACAGACAGACCTTGGCCAAGTTTAGCAGGGTCTACCACTGCTTTGTAACCTACAATATAACCTTCTCGTTCAAGCTTTTTAACACGCTCTAAACAGGGGGTCGCACTTAAACCTACTCGTCGGGCCAGTTCGACATTTGAAACACGGCCATCGTGTTGTAATTCCATCAAAATCTTACGGTCAATACGGTCTAATAACTCATGCATAAGGCCAACCAGTTTTTTACACTGTTTAAATAATATTTTTAGATTATATCACTAGCATGACCAATAAAAAAGGTGATACAAACTGGCTTGTCATGAATATAATAGTGAAAAATTTTATCCCGTTCTAACAAGGCGAAATTATGATTATCGGTGTACCTAAAGAAATTAAAAACCATGAATACCGTGTAGGTATGGTTCCTGCGAGTGTTCGTGAATTAGTAAATCACGGCCACCAAGTTTTTGTTGAAACTGACGCTGGTATGGGCATTGGTTTTACTAACGAAGATTACACACTTGCTGGTGCAGAAATTTTAGCAACCGCTGCTGACGTTTTTGCAAAAGCAGAGATGATTGTAAAAGTTAAAGAGCCGCAAGCTGTTGAGCGTGCAATGCTTCGTGAAGATCAAATTCTTTTCACTTACTTACACCTTGCACCCGATCTTCCACAAACTGAAGACCTAGTGAAAAGTGGCGCAGTATGTATTGCTTACGAAACGGTGACTGACTCACGTGGTGGTTTACCATTACTTGCTCCTATGAGTGAAGTCGCTGGCCGTATGTCTATTCAAGCGGGCGCACAAGCACTTGAAAAGTCTAACCATGGTCGTGGCATGTTATTAGGTGGCGTACCAGGTGTTGAGCCAGCTAAAGTCGTTGTGATCGGCGGCGGCATGGTAGGTCGTAGTGCAGCGCAAATGGCGGTAGGCCTAGGTGCTGATGTTGTGGTACTTGATCGTAACATCGACGTGCTACGCGCACTTGACGCACAGTTTGGTAATAAAGTTAAAGCGATTTACTCAACTGCTGATGCCCTTGAAAAGCATGTGCTTGAAGCTGATCTTGTGATTGGTGGCGTACTTATTCCAGGTGCTGCTGCACCTAAGCTAGTAACTGCTGAGCACATTAAAGCGATGAAGCCTGGCTCTGCTATTGTTGACGTAGCAATCGACCAAGGTGGTTGTATCGCAACCTCTAAAGCAACCACACATGCTGATCCTACCTTCATCGTTGATGAAGTAGTTCATTACTGTGTTGCGAATATGCCAGGTGCAGTGCCACGTACATCTACGTTTGCACTTAACAATGCAACATTGCCTTTCATCATTAACCTTGCTAACAAAGGTTATAAGAAAGCATTACTTGATGACGCTAACTTCCTTAAAGGTCTTAACGTGATCAAAGGTCAAGTAACTTATAAAGAAGTTGCTGAAGCATTCAACATGCCATACGTTGATCCACGTACTGCTGTTGAAAATTCGTAATTAGCATTTAAGAAATTAAAAAGCCTGTGAGTTTTTGCTCACAGGCTTTTTTTATGCATTTAGAAAATAATACTACAGCTTACACTGTGGATTTTTACCCGCTGCATTCGCTGCTTTTTGTTCATTCAATGCTTGTGGTAACTTCGCTTGTAACTCTTTAATACGATTACCTGGTGCAGGGTGAGTAGACATAAACTCAGGCGTACCGCTGCTGCCCGCTTTACTCATATTCTGCCAAAGGGTGACTGATTCTGTTGGATCGAAACCCGCTTTCGCCATTAAATCTAAGCCTACTTGATCAGCCTCAGATTCATGTGAACGGCTAAATGGTAAAATCACCCCGTACTGCGCACCTAGACCAAGCCCTTGCATGATTTCATTGCGGTACTGCACATTCCCCATTTCAAGCGCCATACTGCCCGCTTGCATACCTGTTTGTAACAGCGAGCTTTGTGACACACGTTCATTTGAATGTTCGGCAATAACATGACCTACTTCGTGGCCAATTACAGTTGCAAGCTGATCTTGATTTTCAGCAACTTTTAATAAACCAGTATGTACACCAATGTAGCCACCCGGCAGTGCAAATGCATTAGCAGAGTCTTCTTCAAATACAACGACTTCCCAAGCTTGGCGTGCGTATTGTTGCGGTAAAACTGCAATCACATCATCAGCAATGCACTTTACATAGGTATTAACAGCAGGATCATTATTAATTTTTTGATTCTTTTTCATGTCAGCAAAACTTTGCTGACCCATTTGGCTCATCTCTTGATCAGAATAAAGTGCAATTTGCGTGCGTCCTGTGGGTGATGTTTTACACCCTGCTAATACTGCAGTGGCAAGCACAGCCAAAACTAATTTTTTCATTGTATTCCCTCAACTCACATTTAATTATCCCTAGAATAGCAAACCAGTCTACGATTGAACATATTGCACTTACAGCTAAATACAGAAGTTATGTTATTTATATGTTAAAGATGATAGTTAGCGTGCAAACTAAGTACCCAAGGGAAGTGACCGCTGTTACAATATAGGCCTCTTTTTATTTAGTGGGTGAATCATGCAAGACTCAGTCTCTTTGAATAAACGCATTCTGTTACCTTTACTTGCCAGCATTGTAGCAATTACACCATTGGCAATTGATATGTACTTACCTGCAATGTTAGTTATTGCCAATGATCTCAATACCACCATGCCCAATGTACAGATATCATTAAGTTTGTACTTAGCTGGTTATGCGCTAGGCATGTTATTTTTTGGTCCAATAGCGGATCAAATTGGTCGCCGCGTACTCACCAAAGTAGGATTGGCATTATTTGGGGTAAGCTCAGTCGCATTGGCCTTTTGTAATGATATTCATCTGTTTTGGGTACTGCGCGCTGTTCAAGCATTCACAGGTGCAGCAGCAACCGTTGTGGTACCGGGGATCATTCGCCATATCTATAAGCAAGATACCGCTAAAGGAATGTCGTATGTATCAATGATCATGATGGTAGCCCCGTTGATAGCCCCTACTGTGGGATCTATGATCATGGGCTTATCTCACTGGCAAACGATCTTTTTAGTACTAGCCAGCTACAGCTTTGTAATTTTAGCGCTCGTGCAAATTTACCTCATTGATATTCCTATTTTTAAAAGTCCGCTAAAAGGCTTTGCACTGTTTTTTGATAGTTATAAAACCGTGTTTAAAAATAAAGATACCCGTGCCGATATTGCCAGTTCAATGTTTGTCTCGTTCGGCTTCTTTTGCTTTTTAACTGCAGTGCCGTTTGTGTACCTTGATTACTTTAAAGTGTCAGAGCAGCTATTTGGCATTCTATTCGCGTTTAACGTAATGGCGCTAATGTTTGGTAACTTTTTAAATACCCGATTAGTACCGAGGGTTGGCTCACGAAAGATGCTCTATTATGGTTTAGCGGTTGGCTTTGTTGCTGGCAGTGCGCTACTTACATTCAGTATATTACACCTGTCACTCTATTTTATTGTCGCAGCAATAGCCCCCTTAATGATGAGTTTAGGGGTGACCGCAAGTAATGCCGATGCACTGATATTAATGCAATTTGAAGAGCGCTCAGGTACAGCTACAGCAGTTATTGGTACTTTACGTTTTGGTAGCGGTGCATTAGTGGGGCCAATTTTAGCGCTGATGCATGCACAAAGTGCAGTGCCGTTTTCGAGCTTAATGTTCAGTGCGTTAGTGCTCACGCTGATTGCGCAACTTTGCCACCGAGCCAGAAACAAAAAAAATGCCCGTAGTTAACGGGCATTTTTTACTAAGCTATCTACTTAACTGTGCAACCTACTTATTCAGCCGCTTTAGATACCATAACCATCGCAGGACGTAATAAACGACCATTTAATGTGTAACCTTTTTGCATTACTGCTAATACAGTATTAGGTGTTACATCATTACTTGGTTGAATCGACATCGCTTGGTGAAACTCAGGATTAAACTGCTCACCCTGTGGGTTTACAATTTCAACACCAAATTTTGCAACGGCATCATTAAAGCTTTTCACAGTCATATCAATCCCTTCAAGCAATGGCTTTAAGGTTTCATTTTCTTTGTCTGAGAACTCAATAGCGCGTTCTAAGTTATCAATAACTGGCAATAATTCGTTGGCAAATTTCTCAAGTGCAAATTTGTGGGCTTTCTCTACATCTTGTGCAGCACGGCGACGCATATTGTCTACATCTGCGGCAGCGCGAACAACACCGTCTTTTTGACTAGCAATCGTTTGTTTTGCTTCTTCAAGCTCGGCATACAGCATGGCAATTTCAGCTTCAGGGCTAACTTCTTCGCCTTCATGAGCATCGGCAGCTTCTACAGCGGCTTCCACTTCGGCTTGCATTTGCTCTAATTCTTCGTTTAGTTCGACTTCTTGCTCTGGTGATTTTGTCTGCTCAGACATAATTTAAGTGCTCCAATTCTTTTCAATTGCGGTAATTATGGGGATTGAATCAAAAGATTCAAGAGCCAAATGACTCGATTAATTTAAATTCTTGAATGATTGCTTCAATTTGCGCCGATTTAGGGCAAATTACACAAAAACGACTTTGATATTCTTGATTTTGAAAATACGGTACGCTGATCACCATCAATTCATCACAATCAGTAAATGGCAATTGAGCGGTGTTTAATACTGACACGCCGTTTTTAAATGCTAATTTATCTTCCACAAAATTTAAAAATGACACGCCGATGTTTAAGCTTTGCTCACAATCAATTTTCCGATATAGATAATTTTCGCCAACGACTATGCTGTTATCTGAGCCTAGCTTTTGACTCAGTTCTCGCGTCCATTGGTGTAATGAATCATGACAATTACGTGGCGCAGTATTTGCCATCGCTTGCATACGATACAAGCCTTCCATTAATGTTTGTTGACTAAATACCGTATTAAGCCAAGTAGCAAACTGATAACGCAATGTATCTGACGCCTCATCAGGCTTGTGAATACAAATATTATGACTTTGCCCTGCTCTATCAAGCAATAATATTAGCCAATCATTGCTATCAAAATCTAATACTTCTACCCTAAAAACATGTTGCGAGCTGACTTGTGGTAAACCAACACAACAACACACTTGATAACGCTGGCTCAATCCATGGGCAAGCTCTACCAATTGCGCTTGTGCTGGTTGCCAATATTGGGCTATATCAGCAAGTGGGAAAAACTCACTTAGCCAATAATCAAAACCTGCATTGGTCGGCACTCGTCCGGCAGAGGTATGCGGCGAATATAACAGGCCAATTTTTTCAAGCCGTGACATGGCATTTCTAACCGTTGCTGAGCATACAGCCATGCCTTTTTGTTTTGCAATACGACTCGACGCCACGGGTTGCCCTTCACCATTACAGTACAGGCTCATCACTGCGGAAAATATTTGCTGATCTCGAGGGTTTAAATTCATAGTATCTACATCTTGCTGCATACAGGGGATATCGGGGCGCAATGAGTTTATTTCAAGGTTATTTTCAAACTTACCATTTATAGGTTACTCTATTGATATTAATACTATTGATGCATTTATCATGGAATCACCGTTTAAAACCATAGGCTTAATTGGCAAACCAAATCACAGTGGCGCAGCTGCAACTTTACAGCGCTTGTACACTTTTTTAAATGCGTTGGGCTTTGATGTACTATTAGAGCAACGTACAGGGCACCAGTTAGCCGATGTTCCCAAGGAAAAGTTAGTCAAACTGATAGAGCTAGGTGAGCGAGCTGATCTTGCCATTGTGGTCGGTGGTGATGGTAATATGCTAGGTGCCGCACGGGTTTTAGCCCGCTTTGATGTTGCCGTAATTGGTGTGAATCGAGGCAATTTAGGCTTTTTAACCGATTTAGACCCAGAAGGCTTCGAAGCCAGTTTAGAACAAGTACTAAGTGGCCAATACATTGAAGAAAAACGTTTTTTACTCGAAGTGGAAGTATACCGCCACGCCGAGTTAAAAAGTGCTAACTCAGCAGTTAACGAAGCGGTTTTACATGCTGACAAAGTGGCCCATATGATAGAGTTTGAAGCCTTTATTAATAATGACTTTGTATTTTCACAGCGCTCCGATGGCTTAATTGTCTCAACGCCAACAGGTTCTACCGCCTATTCTCTCTCTGGTGGCGGGCCAATTTTAACCCCAGAGCTTAATGCAATTTCATTAGTGCCGATGTTTCCACATACACTATCAAGTAGACCTTTAGTGGTTGATGCAGATAACGAAGTACGCTTAAAATTGAGCTTGGAAAATACCGACAGTTTACAAGTTAGTTGTGATAGTCATGTGGTGCTTGCGGTATTACCTGGCGATGAAGTGCTAATTAAAAAAGCAGATAAGAAATTGCGTCTGATCCATCCTAAAAATTACTCGTATTATCATGTATTAAGAACCAAGTTAAATTGGGGCAGTCGTTTGTATTAATTTCATTGCGCTTAACCATACTTTAGAGCAAAATAGTTGAAATTTATTTGTTACCTTTTTCAGCTAAGGGATCCCCAGAAATAATCATTAAGTTTCAATTACATCACTCACATCCATATTTTTCCAATCGAGTTGCACTACCACCTGTACGAAATAGGCTAGTCCTGCCAAATAATCTCGCCGTCGCAGTTTAATGGACTGTTTTTTGAAGTATCGCAGCCCAACAAATGCCCATGACACTACTCGTCTTTTTTTGGTTGAATTAGCTTGAAAAGCGCCTGTCTTTCCTGCTTTGTCTATCACTGCCCCCAGCATCATTGAGAACCAATGAGCCAGTGTGGCAAGCAGCAACAGTATGTCTAATCGATAGAGTTTGTTTGTCCTGTGCAGATCTGAGCCTAAGCCGAACCTAACACTTTTTTGATCTCGAAATCCTGCTTCTATCTGCATTCTCATACCATATAATTTGAGTACTTTTTCGAGAAAGTGGTGCCTCTTTGGAAGAGAAGAAACGAGTAGCCAAGGCTCCTTATAACCACGTTTTTTATCTCTTTTTAATAACTTATGTCCCTTGCCAACCAGCACTGCATGAGTTTGATATTTTGCACTTTTGGTCAACTCGGTCGCGCCAAGATACTGGCTCTTACGTTGATTGCTCTTGAATAGTGACTGGCATGGAACAAACTCATCGCTGCCCTGCGTTTTCAAATGTGCCGTACCTCGAACACGGCTAATATAATGCCAGCCATTGTTTCGCACGGCTTTGAGCCAAGGAACTTTAAAGCCCGCATCCGTCACAATTACGGGCCGGCAGTCACCCGGCAAGATCAGTTTGAGCATCTTTAAGAACCGTTTTTGAACTTTTGGGCAATGATACTGAAAACTGAATGCACTTTCCTGATACAGGGTCAAAGAACGACCTTCACTGGCAATGCTGGCACGCAGAATACAGTATTTGGTTTGTGTATCTGCATGACTCCAATCAACCAAAATGACGGGATGCTTTTCAGTGACCACAAAACGGCTTAAGCGAACATAAACCGATGTCGACTCACGCAAAAGCTCGTGGTTATTGAGTAGTCGATCAATACGTTTAATATCATGTTTTTCAGTTGTTTTTGAATCCAAATTGCGACCAATAGATGTCAAGGTGCATTGCTGACAGTGCAAAAGAGATTTAACGGCAGCGACTAGAGTATTAAATCTGGCTTTATGAATAGAGTTAGGGGTGACAGCGCGGAGCATATTGTGCAAAATAGTAGACGCATTCATGGTGTTTAGTTCTGTTGTTTTTAAGCGATTCATAAGATCACAAAACACCATGAATGTTCCCTCACTACCCATATTTTTTAACACTATTAGTTCATTGATATATAAAGGCTAATTTTGGGGATACTTTAGCTTTTTCAGGGAAATTAACGCCTCATGACTTATGTTGTTTTCTTGGCTTTATTATTATTGATCACCCTACTTGGCAGCTATTTAGTGATTGAAAATAACCGCCGCAAAGCACTCGCAGCAAAAAAGAAGTTATTTAATACCCGCGTCAACGAAGTGAATGCGAATGTAAAGTTAAAGCTCAATGAGTATTGTGAAGCAAAAATCATTCGCCCAAAATACATTCCCCGCATTCAGGTCATTGTTAGTAATTTTTTTGTTGTGCAAGCTCACAACGACGAGAACTTACTTTATTTAGAGCGCATTATTGAGTCACTTATTAGCACTATTAACAGTGAACTGGCAAAAACTTATGTCACCGGTGAACGTGATGCGCTCGCAGAGCGCTTAGATTTTTTTGTCAGTGAATTACCCACTGCGGGCTTAGCTTACAATAAAACCTTTTACCATGAATTATTACCTTCACTGATCAAAGTTTTATCTACCAGCGAGTTATCAGCAAATCCTGATGATTATGAAGAAGCTATTGATCCAGCAAACAATTTTGACACTTCTGTAAATGAGCATTAAATAAACTCGCTAATATAATAAAAATTAATTTGCAAAAACCCAAAACACTGTATAAATTAACAGTTAATTGACTGGATGGATAAACAGTATGTTAATTGGGTTAGAAATTAAAAATTTTGCAATTGTGAGCAATTTAAGCACCGAATGGCAAAGCGGTATGACTGCTATTACCGGTGAAACAGGTGCGGGTAAATCAATCGCTATCGATGCCTTATCATTGTGTTTAGGCGAACGTGCTGAAGCCTCAGCCGTACGACCAGGCACTGAGCGCGCAGAAATTTGCGCGCAGTTTGATATTACTGCACTGCCTCTTGCCAAACAATTTTTAGAGCAGCAGCTACTTACTAATACTGATCAAGAATGCTTATTACGCCGCGTGATCTGTAAAAATGGCCGCAGTAAAAGCTATATCAATGGCAGCCCAGTAACCGCCGCACAGCTTAAAGAGCTCGGCCAACATCTGATCTCTATCCATGGCCAACATGCACATCAACACCTGTTGAAAAGCGAGCATCAATTACAACTACTCGACTCATATGCTGGGCATCATACCCTTGTTGATAATGTGCGAAGTCAGTATCGCCATTGTCAAAACCTACAAAAAGAATTTACAGCCCTTGAGCAAGCCCAACAGCAACAAGCTGCACAAAAACAACTATTAGAGTATCAAGTTGCTGAGCTTGATGAGTTTGCCTTACAAGCCGATGAGTTTAGCGATATTGAGGCTGAACATCACAAATTAAGCCACAGCCAAACAATTCTCGAAGCATGCCAACGTGAATTACAATACTTGTATGAAAGTGACGAACAAAACGCCTGCTCAATGTTACAACATAGTGCGCAGCAATTTGCAGAGCTGGCAAACTTTGATGAAAGCTTAAATAGTGTTGCTGCATTATTGGCAGAAGCCGCTGTACAAGTAGAAGAAGCTAGCCGTGAAATTCGCAATTACGCAGAGCAAACAGAGCTTGACCCTAGCCGACTGCTCGACGTTGAAGCTCGCTTAAGCGGTGCGATGGATCTAGCGCGCAAGCATCATATAAAACCAGAGCAATTAGTGGAGTTTCATCAGTCAATTAGTCAAGAGCTTGAATCGATCAGTACCAATTCAGCAAGACTCAATGAGCTTAATGACGAAATACAAACCGCACTTGATGACTACCACAGTGCAGCAACCGCACTGAGTGCAAGCCGCCAAAGTGCCGCGCATACGTTAAATGAATTGATCAGTGCAAGTATGGCAAACCTGTCGATGGAAAACGGCCTGTTTGAAATTGCGCTAAAACAAGAACATGATCGTGCTCCAAATAGCTTAGGTTTTGACAGCATTGCCTTTCTAGTTTCGACTAACCCAGGCCAACCGTTACAGCCATTGTCAAAAGTTGCCTCAGGTGGCGAACTGTCTCGTATCAGCTTAGCGATTCAAGTTATCATTGCGCAAAAAGTAACAACTCCAACCCTTATTTTTGATGAAGTGGATGTGGGTATTTCAGGGCCGACCGCCTCTGCTGTTGGTAAGTTATTACGCCAACTGGGTAAATCTACTCAGGTTATTTGTGTGACCCATTTACCACAAGTGGCCAGCTCAGGACATCAGCAATTTTTTGTTGCAAAGGAAATTGCTGATGGTGAAACTTTCACGCAAATGCTACCACTGAATAAACATGGCCGTATTGATGAAATTGCCCGTTTACTTGGCGGCGATAATATAAGTAAAACAGCCAAAGCTAACGCCAAAGAATTAATTATGGCGCATGCTTAAAACTGTTGCTTACAGAATCAATAACGCAATTAAGACTGTAATTAATTACACCCTTTTACACAACATTAGCAAGCCTTACTGACGGTTGTAAGGCTTGAAAAGAACCTAAGTACACTTTTACAATGATGAAAAAAACAAACACAACAAAATTAGTAAGCCTATTGTTTAGCTTAATGCTACTGAGCGGCTGTAATGACTACCTTATCACTGGCGGTGCATCGTCTTTCTCTGCATGGCAGCCACTATTAATCATTGCAACTAGCTGCTTGATGTTAATTCCAATACTGAGTTTAGCGCTGTTGATATTTAGCCAGTGGAAGCATATTCAGTTTAAAATTACCCTACAGCGTTATTTGCATGGTTCACTTATTTTAATGCTCGCTATTGCTTGGTTTATAGAGATAGGTTTAGTGCAACGTACTGATAGTCATGTAGATTTGATGCTAACTTTATTCGCACTTGGTGTGCAAATGGCGTTGGTTTTGTTTGCGTTTGTGCGTGTAAATAAACAGCAAAAAATGCTCTACCGTGCTAATAACTTTTTATAAATTGTTGTAAACACGGCCTAAATAAAACATTTTATTTACATGATTGACACATTGAGGTTACCCGCATACACTCAAGAAAATAATAAAATCGATGGAGTGAATAATGAACGCAACACAATTGAAACGCTGTTATGCAACATTACAACTAGGAGTCGGTAAAGCAGATGGTCGTCTTACTTTGACCGATAATATACTGCACTTTGAGGCGCTCAATAAACAACTTAGCCTAGGCAGTTACGCGATAAAGCTAAACAATATCTCTCGTGTTGAAAAATGCTCAGGCAAAGCAGCCGGTATGCTACCTATCACAACATCTGGGATTAAAATAACTACCAAAGAAAACCACCATTTGGAATTCATTTTAGCAGAACCCGATGAATGGCTTAATTGCCTGCAAGCGAGTCATTGAAAAAAGGTTAAAGGTTAAAGGTTAAAGGGACGAGTTGCTAGGTTGGAGGTTCTAGGCGCTTATATGGACTCCCTAAGTAAATCAACAAAAAACTGTCTTTAAAAACAAGTATAGATGCGTGCTTATATACGGGCTTTATTGAGGAGCTACCTCGCCCTAAAATGTACTCGCACCAATAGGCAAACTCTAGGAAGCGGCATCTAAAGTGCCTTAGGACCTAACTTGCTTCTATTGGTCGGTCTTACCTGTTTTACATCGCTCTTTGCTGATTCAACATGGAATATCAAGCCAATGAGATTGGCTGATATTCCATGTCATTCTTTAATATCGCATAAGCTGTTCTTACCGTTTTGTTTGCGAAAGCAACCGCTGCGATTTTTTTGCCTCTTCTCTCGACTAAGGCTTGTAGCCAACGCTCTTTGCTTGTTCTGGCTGGACGTTTACTCACTTGCGTGATAACAGAAAGCGCTCCTTGGAAAAGAGTGGAACGAAGTCGCTTATCTGCATGACGCTTTGAAATATGCCCAATACGCTCTTTACCACCTGAACTATGTTGCTTTGGTGTTAACCCTATATTTGCTGATGCTTCACGACCGTTGGTAAAATTCTCACCTTGACCTAAACGCACCGCTAGCCCTAAAGCACCGATGGGGCCGACGCCCTCTAACTTCATCAACTTTTGGCAGGTCGTATCATATTTTACAGCGCCTTCGAGCTGGCGTTCCAAAATGGCAACATGTTCGATTTGCTGTAGTAAGTGCTGCCATAAATAATTCAGTGTTTCACGAAAAGACTGAGGCAAGCTATTTTCAGCGTCTTCCAGAATAAAAGGAATGTGCTTACGAAGTTGGGATAAGCTTGGTGGCACAATAATACCAAACTCTCCAAGTAAGCCCCTAATTTGATTACTCTGTGCTATTTGATGTGTTTTTGCTAAATGACGAGCTCGCTCCAATGATTGCAAAGCCTGCTCTTCGGCAGATTGCACACGAACACCATGGATATGCTCTTGAGAAGCGGCGATTGCGATGGCTAAAGCATCATTACGATCCGTTTTTTGCTTAGTTTGGAAAGGCTTAACTGTTCTTGCGGAAATGACTTTGACTTCGTGACCAAGAGCACGTGCTAGCCTAGCCCAATATTGCGCACTACCACATGCTTCCATCGCCACCAATGAGCGTGGCTGCTTAACAAGCATCTCTTTTAGTTTTGCTCGGCTAAGTTCTCGGTTGAAGAGGACTTTACCTTTTGGATCTCGTTTACAGACTTGAAAAACATTCTTTGCTAAATCAATAGCCAATATATTAGTATCTTTCATGTATGGACTCCTTTGGTTAATCTTTTGTCGGATTAAAACCGTACCTCCTCAGGGAGAGGGAGTCCATACATCTAGGAAAAGCCAAAACAGTTCGGCGTTAAATTTATCACCTTAGGTTGTGGTTGAGAGCAACGAAACCCAACGATGAATGATTAAAACTGAATGACGGCTTAGAGCGATAACCGTTCGGTCGCTCTAACACTCTTTTGGACAGAAACAATTTAGAGCCGTAGGACGGCTCTGTGCCAGAAGCAGAGGATGGTTTATCAAATTTGAACGTCGACTATCCAGTGACAAGCAGCCGTTTATATGACTCAAATTTTTGCATGTTTGGTTGGGTAAACCAAAGGCGCACCCAACATTTTGATAGGCAAGATAAATTGTTGGGACTCACTTCGTTCGAATCAATCTACACAGGCTAAACACGAAAGTGGTAGACTCTCGCCAATTATTGTTAAATTAAGTCTCAATTTTTCTTCTCATTTTTTAAATTTATAGCTAAAGGTGATAAGCCAGATGTTTGATATTTATAGGATATATAATTTGCGATTCTACTTTCATGTGTAGACATTATAATTTGATAATCCTTAAACTCTTCCCTCAACAATTGAATAAATGATGCCATATTTATGTCATCCATACTTTGAATTGGGTCATCAATTAATAACGTTTTTAACCCTGTAGGAAACACTTTATTCATCGCCAGCATAAAAGCAATAATCACTCCAGCTAGTTGGCCTGAACTCATTGTACTCCAAGCGTCATGTTCAGATCCGATACTTGAACAAAAACGATAATAACCATTATTGCTCAACTTATCAGGAGCTTCCAAAATAATACCACTGGCCGGCATCCCTGATTCAAGTCTTGTTTGTAATATTTTACTGCTAATATTGTAAAAAGGTATTTGTATTTTTTTGGCTATCTCATTTTCATATCGAGTAATGTTAGTTTTATATATCCTATGCCCTTCAGTTAATGCATTTAGTATACTTGTATAATTTGATATACCTGTGTCACACACTGTTATTTCGTCATTTAACTTGCTGTATTGATTATTATTTAATAGTTTAATTTGATCTTCTATGTACTGAATATCGTTAACAACATTTTCTAATGAAAAAGGCCAATTATTAACTTCTGTACTCGCATCTACACCAATATCATCTAATTTAGCTTTAATTAGTTCAAATTCGTCTTCAACTTTGACTGAAAGCTTGTTGTCTAAAGTTTCTAATAGTGTTTTTATTTCGGTATATTCTTCCTCAACAGAATAATCTGCGACAAATAAGCTAAGGCAAGTATATCCACTATAATTCGCAAGGTTGCTGTCGAACCAAGCTTTAGTTTTTAACATTTTATCGAAGCTATCTTTACTAATCTGGCGGTCTCTCAATATACCTTTGTAAGAGTCATCATACTGGCTGTATTTTGCATAACGTACTTTACTTCGTTGGATGACAGGAGTAATTAACTCATCGATAATTTTTTCATAAGCTAACTTGAGCTTTTTACCTGTATCTGTTTGTAATTTTTGGAAAACAGCCTTTTGTTCTTTGTATGCTGTATTAAGTTCGATTAAATCATCATATGGTTGCCCGCATAATGGACAATCAACTTCTTCTTTATTATCCGAATGTTCAATGATCTCTTCTTCTTCGCCGCAGTATTTATTTAACTTTTTAATCAGCGTTTCACTGGAATTGGTTATGCTAGTCAAAAGTTGCTCGGTTGTACTTTGGGCATTTACTAGAGCTTTATAGGTATTGATATCGTCTTCATTTACTTCGTATAAGTTTTTGAAATGTTTTTGTATTTTATTTAACAAAACATCTGTAATATCTATTTCTACAGTAACATCTATATCTACTAGTTCACAATAATTTGCACACTTTTCAACTGTATTGGTAACCCACTGGATATGTTTGCTTAGTGATTCAATGCGGGAATAGTCTGAGGTTTTACTAAAAAGAAGCAGATTTTTTATTAAATTTTTATTCTCAGTTTTAAGCCATTCTTTAACTTCATATCTTTGTTTAATAAGCGACCAATTAATTTCCCCGTCATAGCTTAATATCTTCTTGCATTCCTCAAGCGCGACTTTAAATTTTACGAGTTTTGCAATCGTTATTGTTTTTGTATCTAGCTGTTCGATTGTATTTCCAGATAAGCTAATCTCATCAGGTTCACCTTCTTCAGTTAGAAGTTCTTCACGTTCTGCTGTTTTATCTCTTTTTTGTTTTTCCAAGTCTTTTATTTTATCTGAAACTACACTTTTTAACTGTTCTAATTGATTTAATGCGTTTTTTTCACCATCGATACCAAATAGGTGATCAATTTGTTTAAACCTAGATTTTTCATCGAGCTTAAGAAAATGCAAAGTTTCTTCTTGCTGTATATAATTGAATACAGTAAACATTTTATTCAATTCTTTAAAGTTTAACGCTTCCTGTAGTTGTT
Organism: Pseudoalteromonas sp. KG3; assembly: GCF_030436385.1. NCBI lineage: Bacteria > Pseudomonadati > Pseudomonadota > Gammaproteobacteria > Alteromonadales > Pseudoalteromonadaceae > Pseudoalteromonas > Pseudoalteromonas sp. KG3. The sequence continues at coordinate 216,916 of NZ_CP098523.1, read as the reverse complement.
CATTTACTTTCCCATTTCCTTCTTTGATTTCAGTAGATATATCGTCTACATTATCCGGCCAACTATTTAAGATTCCACGAAAAATATGAGCGGGCCATTCTTTATTCTGCCCTTTTTTGGCTTCTATATAAGTGCCGATAATCAAAGATTTATTACTACCGATTAATTCTAAAACTACGAAAGAAGGAACTCCGTCGGCTCCATTAGTTGATATCAACATATTTTTCCGTCGTTGCTTGGTATCAATTATTTTGGAATCTTTAAATCGGCTGACAGTGCCTGTCAGCGCTATTTCAATAGCGTCAAATATTGTTGTTTTACCAAATCCATTTGGACCATCTAGAATAATTAAATCTTTATTTTTGAAGTTAAATGAGAACTCTTCCGTGTAAGATTTGAAATTTTTAACGAGCAATCGACCAATTTTATAATTACTCATAAAGTCCATTTCCTAGTATATTGTTAAGCAATTTTTCTGCATCTAAGTTGATATCAGACTCTTCCATTTTTGACGCGTAGTTCAAGGCGACCTTGTTAATTTCCTCTAGGTTTTTATCTAAGATTGCGAGTTTACTACCTTCCTCTTCTTCGCCCGTGTTAATCGTAATACTGTATTTATTTGTATTTTTTGCTATTTCATTGTCGAACATATTCTGTAAAGAGTTAGATTCAGATTTTTCTATTTTCAAATGTAGAAATGGCAACTTTTCAAAAAATTGGGCGCATCCTGCATAATCAGTGTCTTCGTTTGTCTTGCTCATGAATTGTTTAAACTTTTCAGTGTCGTTCATGCAATTTTGCAAATATCTAGTTATTTCAAAATCCGTTGAGCTGGATATTTTATTTCCCAAATTACCTAAAAACTTGGTAGGGAGCAGTACAACTTGTTTTTTAAAAAAATACTCGTTTTCTTCTATTTCAGTAATTTGGGTAAGTAGGTTAGTAATATCACCAATTTTATTCGTGAATAGCAATAACGTGGTGTTTTTCTCAAAGTTACTATCTAACGCTAAAAATGGTACCCCATCTAATGGTTGTAAATCATTAACACCAGCATCAGTAATTAAGTAGTTTAAATATGACATCAGACTGATTTGTAAATCACGATTGACTAAATGTAATTCGGATATTTGAATTTCGGCCAATAAAAAATAATCACCAACTTTATTGTTTCTTACGAAGATAAAGTCTTGTGACTGTAGAGCTGTTGTGTCGTCATCAACTAAATTAAAAATACCAGCAGACAAGCCTAATTCACCTAATAATTTAGTAATGGTATTGAGAAAATCCTTATTCATTTAATTTTTCCTGTGCTAATTCATAATGAACAAAAGTAAGATCTTTGGTTGAGGTTATATGTTTTTCATCTGTTACTTCATAGCCTAACACGTTAGGTACTTCTACAAACTTTTCAAGACGACCTGAAAACTCAGTGTTACTGGGTGAATCGATAACAATAAAGTCAGTATCTTTATTTAAATATATAGATCGATCTTTAAATTCTATTTTTAGAGTATCAATAGCTTTTTGGGCATGACGGGGGTTTGAGCGATTTACGCTAATAGTACTTGCATGAAAATGTTTACCATTTTTTGGAAACAAGAAACAGTCGTCGTGTTCTATGTTTAGATTTTCAAGAAAACTTAAAAAAGCTGCGCTGATATCATTTTCACTTGCTATATGCTGATGATAGTAATTACTTTTACTGGAATTATTGCAAACAGGTAGGTGTGGTTTTAATGCTTTTAACAATAAAGCTAACTTCCCTTGTTTAATATATTTATCATCAGTCGTTTTATAATGCCTATAGAGGTTTCTTCGCTCTACTAAGTTTTCTTCATCTAAAAAATCAATTTGCTTTTGGAATGCATTCTCAAAGTTTTCACGGCAAATTAATTCCCAGTAGTAATCGTTTGATTCATCAATAATTTCCATTTTTAGGCAGGCTAAAATATTTGCGAATGGTAATTTTCGTTTTACTTTTTCACTTAGCCGTATTGTTTCATCCCGGTTTAGATCTTCATGCCTCTGTGCAACATATTTATCAATAAGGTCTTTTATTGATGCAACGTAGATAGTTAATATTTCATGAGTGATAACAAGGGTTGGATTTTGATGTTGCAAAATAGATTCAGCTAAACAAATCAATTTTTTCGTTAATTCTGCATCATCAAGTGTTAGCTCGTAGTTGGAGTTGCTGTCAAACGAGCATATAACATTATGATTTTTAAGTGTTCTTTTTGAACCGTCTTTCAAACTGACTTTTGATTTTTTTATGTCTTTGTAATCTGATAGGTCTTGATTAGGAATTTTTATTTTTTTTGATGTATGGACGTACACACACCCATTTAAATATTGATCTTTTATAGTTATAAAATCACCTAAGTAATTATTAACCGCAGTTACCACATCATCATTGTAACCATCTAGGTTTGAGAGTTTATTTACTATTATAAATCGGCTTTGGTCGACAACGTTCTCTTCAATTAATCTACTAACTAATATTTCAATGTATTCCTTTTTATTAAAGTCTGTGGTATTAATCTGAACATAATAACTAATATATTTAAATAGATCATTTTCGGATATTCGACCTTGTTGTCTTGATAAAATAGTAACAATGGCGTCAATATAACTACTAAATTTATCATCATTGTAATGTTTAACTTGATGATGGCTTATGTACTGGTTATTTTGGAGTATAGAAAAATCCTCCAACCATTCGAATTCAATACTATATTGCTCACAGAACTCATCTATATCTTCATTACGAAGCAATGCATCATTAATAAGCTTTAAACATACATAAAGTCCGACTTTTCCTTGATAAGAAAAACCGTTCCACGTCGCGGTTGCATCAAACAATGGACTTTTAAATTGTGTATCTTCCATTTTCTAGCTATTTCAATCCTATAGGGTAATATGCGAGGTAGCCACATCTAAAAACAATAAACTACAACAGCTTCAAATCTAATTCCATTTTATTTTGCAAATCAATTAGGCAAGCATCCATTGATCGCTAAATCCGAATTCAGGCTCAGTTTTTATTCTCATATATTCAGGGGCATATCGGTAGCTATAACTTGGAAAGCTGACGTTTAAGCTTCAAAGATTAACGCCCGCCCCTCGCTCAAAGCCACCCTTAGTGCATTTACGTTAACTCACTTTGGGGCAGAAACGAGTTATACCTGAATGACTGAAATTGGTACAAAACTGTCTGCGTTTTACCTCTGCGACTTAAATATAGTCTTAATGTCTGCTCTTAAGCGCAGCGTCTCTTAACCTCTTTGTGAATCATTATCGGAGTTTTTCAAGTTAGTTGTCGCCTCAAGTTAAATTTTATGCCGCCCGCATTTCTTCTTTTTTCTCAGGATTCAAATTTACTTCGTTTATCATTGACCAATCTCGTGACTTTCCTGACCAACGACTTGGGTTATTCAATTTAGCAGCATCGTTTACCTGCTGACGCTTGGCTAATATCTCTTTATCTAAACCTGAATGACGTTGATTTGGCGTCACAAATTTTATACCACTGTGTAGGTGCTCATTATTGTACCAATCAACGAATCCGCTTACCCATTCTCTTGCTGCGCTTATATCTTCAAATGCCTTTTCTGGGTATTCTGGGCGATACTTTAACGTTTTAAATAACGACTCAGAGTACGGGTTGTCATTACTTACTGACGGTCGGCTAAATGATGGCACAATGCCTAGCTCCTGTAATGTTGCCAACAATGTCGCGCCTTTCATTGGGCTGCCATTATCTGAGTGCAACGTAACTTGCTCTCGCTTTATTTGCTCTCGACTGCAAATATCCTTCATTAAATCTGCGGCTAATTCACTTAATTGTGTGTCGTGAATTTGCCAACCGACAACCTTTCGACTAAAAATGTCCATCACTAAATATAAGTATAAAAATTGCCCTTTTACGCTCGTTGGTAGTAGAGTAAGAGGCAGAGCGTAGTCGAACTATTTCTCTGCTTCTCCTCTCCGAACCGTACGTGCACCTTTCAGCGCATACGGCTCTCCGCTTAATTGTGGCTAACAGCCATTGCAACATCGTTATAGCGAGACGTGACGGTGTTTCTAATTTCATCTCTAAGATATGGGTTTGATTCGGGTAATCGCCATCGAAATTGTAATTTAGGACTACTCACTAACCTAAATAGTGATGCACCACATAAATTACCGCGATTACTTTCACCAAACAACACCCATGTCGTTGCCTGATTTGGCGTTGGCCGTTTGATCCATTTCATCATTAATGACTTAATAGAGCAGCGATATTTCCTCGCCAACCACTTAGCAAGTTTCCAGAAAATAATACGATCAATTTTACTGTAAACTTTAGCGGTATAATCAGTGTGTCGATAAAATTGTGACCAGCCCTTAAGTTTACGATTGAGCTGTTCAACTTTGTCTATCTTGCTACAACTATGATCTCCTGATAAAGCTTGGCTCAATGAATGAGAAAATGCTTTAGCTTTACCATGTGGAATACCAGACACCACACGCATATTACCTTTTGGTCCACGCTTTCGAATAATCCTATGTCCAAGGAAGATAAACCCATCATTTACATGGGTAATATGGGTTTTCTCCATATTAAGCGTAAGTTTTAGCTTACCTTCAAGGAAGTTTCGACACTGATCACGAATTGCTTCTGCTTGTTGTTTATTACCTTTGACAATCACGAGAAAATCATCGGCATAACGACAATAAGCAACCGCAGGGTTCCATTGTCTATTTTCCTTTAGTGCAATACTGCGCTTATCTTGAATAGTACGATTCCAGTACCAACGATTTTTACGTGCTTTCTTGCCTAAGTAACATTTATCCAAATACTGATCAAACTCGTTGAGCATGATATTTGATAGCAGTGGAGAAATAACACCACCTTGTGGTACACCTTCGCTTGTAGCACAGAATAAATTACGTTCAATGTGACCTGCCTTTATAAATCGCCAAAGTAATTTATTGAATCTCTGGCAACTAATACGCTTTCGCACACATTTCATTAATAATTGATGGTGAACTGTATCAAAGTAACTTGATAGATCTCCTTCAATTACCCAACGTCCCCTCGACTCATTTGCATCAGTTAGCTGTAGCTTAACTGTACGAATGGCATGATGAACGCTTCGCTCAGGTCTAAAACCATAAGATAATGAATGAAAGTCATTTTCCCATATTGGTTCCATCGCCATGAGCATGGCACGTTGCACTATCCTGTCTCTTAAGGTTGGTATACCTAAAGGGCGTTGCTTCCCATTGGCTTTAGGAATATAAATTCTTCTGGCAGGCATAGGTTGATAATTACCTGAGAGTAAATCATCTCTGATTTCATCTAGGTAGTCATTCAGATTAGCCTGTAAATGAATTTTCGTTATCCCATCAATGCCAGGTGTTTTGGCCCCCTTTGAAGAAAGCGTTACCTCGGCCGCTTGGCAAAGCCATTGCGGGTGACTGATAAGGCGCAGTAATCGATTAACGCGATGCGTTTTATCGGTTGCTGTCCATGTTGCTAATTTACGTTGCATTTCACTGATTATCAAAGGTCTTCACCCCATTAAGGTCAGATAATTTGCTCACGCAAATCAATTAAACTGCGCCCCTTCGCCATGTAATGGGCTTTCCCCATCTCGGACTACTACGAACGCTCCGCCAACTTGCGTGTCATCGGGGTCTTGCTCCCTTAACATTCACTGCAAGCCTTCCTCGGTTCACCTATTTGAACTCAAACATATTGGGGGGGATGCCGATCGCAGTCTTTAACCTTATCGTGCTGTAAGGTGATGATACTCAAACGCTTAAATTGTGACGTAAACTTTTGTCCATTAATAGATGCATATTTGTCATCTACTAAATCGAATAGAATGCACCTACCTATAACACTCTATTAGTATCATACTGCCTATTAATTCGTGTAGGCAGTGGCGACATTTCAGCCCACAGATGCGGGTTAATCGGTTCATGTTCTTCATCCGTCCAATACTCAGTCTAGAGAAGCATCTTGGCTTAACGAATTCGCCTCACTTCCCGTTGTCAGCAGGTTACGTCACCTCATTAGCATACAATGAGTCACCGCTGCCCAGACTCAACTACTTGCACAACCAAGTAGCGACGCAAATTAGCTAGCTTCTGCTATTTAATTTACGCATTTCAAATAGACTTGTAGTTCATTAAAGCAATCCTTGCTAGTGCTGAACTCCGAGCACACAATAGGTGATATCCCAGGTATACACTTCATTTGCACGCACTGCCTTCAATGCTCTTGGCTTTTTCATCGGCTTTGCCGGCTTTACTTTTTCTCTATGTGTTAATAAGTTATGTGCCTTCATGACACGATAAAATGAACTTTCAGACGCTATCCATATGCCGTTATCAAGCAGCTTAGGGACTATTTTACTGGCCGGTAAATGCCCATACTCAGTTGAGTTAACCGTATTAATAATACGCTGTCGCTCTAACTCTGTGAGACGGTTTGGTGGCCGTTTTATCGTACTTGTTCGCTTGTCAGTCATATTGTCAGCTTCAATCCAACGTTGAACGGTTCTTACCGTCAGCCCAAGTAACTCACATGCTTTTTCTTTCCTTGCCCCAGAATCCTGCGCGTTTGTAATAAGCTTTATTAATTCATGTCGCTCAGCCAGTGTTGTTAATCGTCCTCGTTGAAACCCCAGAGTGCATCCGCTTTTTTTTTGAGAACAAGCAGAGCGGCTGTTTCAGCTAAGGCCTTATCTTTACGATTCAGTTCTTTTTGCAGCTGTTTTATCTCTTGCTTAAGCTGTTTACTGTCTGATTTAGCTAGTTTCGTTGTAGGTCCTTGGGCAAAATCTTGCTTCCACTGCTTAATATGATGCGGGTAAAGCCCTTTATTACGACAGTATTCATTAATGGCTGTTTCATCTAAATGACCACAGTCAATAATCGCGCTGAGTCTTTCTTCTAAACTCCAGTCTTGTGGTCGTTTTTCTGCTGTCATTTGGCTACCCGTCTGGTGTGTTTCAAGTTGATGTTTTTTTGCGAGTGCTATCCAACGCTGTAACGTTGAATAACCGACACCTAAATCATCTGCAATATCTTCTAAGCGAACATCATCACATTGAGATAATGCTTTTTCAACCGCTTGAACTTTAAATTCTTGTGTAAATCGACGTCTCATTATATCTGCCTCTATTAAAAGTTAGAGGCGACAACTATCCTGACACAGGGGGTTATTTAAATAGCTTTTGCACAATTGAGTGATATAAAACACTCGATAATGCAAATCCCTGATTCAGTGCAATTATCTTTGGTTGGATGATATTCTGGATTGCATCGAGCAAACACAGTGTAATCGTAAGGTACACCCTGTACTTAAGCTACTAGCGGTAAATTGTAAGCGGCAATCCATTGAAAAAATAATGACATTTGCCGTTTTAAAATAGGAAGTAATACGATCTGTGTTCCTTAAGAACTAAGCTATGAGGTTTTACTAGCACTTTGCATTGCCTTAAATAGTAGAACGGACATTAAGATTGCAAAGAAATTTATGGTGATGGAGGATGAACCTACCGCCCATGAAATATGAAATGTAAAACCCAGTAACAAAGAGAACGCCCAACCACCGATATCGAACCCTACAATTTGAACTACATACACCCAGAAAGCGAATTTGATGAATCTATTCTTACCTTGGTATATCTTATAAGCAACGAATAGATTAATGAATATAGCTAACGGTGTCAGGAGCAATAAAATCAGAGTAAGTCCCTTTGCTTCTGGTAATAATGTGAAAAAGCTAAACCCCACAACTACGCTGAGGCCGCTGGCCACTAGTAGCGCTATAAATGCCGCTTTTGTATACGAATTTTGGATCAATGCAGTTACCCTCTGATTTAGACCTAACGCGTCCCAATGAGCGCAGCGAATGAACATAATGCGTTTGTTAGAAGTACCATGTTTACCACCCTTCCAAATGTGTACCAACCTCTTTGCCTTTTTCTAAATCATCTTTCGCTAAGTAGCCAAAGCGGTTATGTTCATTTCGCATACTTAACCTATGAAATGTAATACAACACACCAAATAGACTAACCAGAAAAAAAGTAATAACCCAACAAATAGCAATGACTTTTCAGCGAAATTAAGGCCATCTCTGAAAAAGACTATCGGGATACCAATCAGAGCAACTAGCCATGAAATATGCAGAAACGACACTTTTGCAGCAGTCTTTAAAATAAAGGGATTGTAGTACGACATTTGCAGATCCTTCTGGTACTTCTTACGAGCCTGTAGAATAACTCGTTTTAAAATTTATTTTTATTGATGAATCAACCATAGCCGAGTTCCTATTTTGATTCAATCAGTTACTTCAATTTTACGTAAATATAAAAAGAGGATTTGCTGTTGCTTTAATTGGCATTTTGGAAGGTATGACAGGTGTTTGAGTGGTTTATTTTAGGTGATAAGGGCTTACTTTTATTAATGCATTGTGTTTTCACATATCAATAATTAGCCTTCAAGTTCACCCTCATTTACTTCTCATTCCCTTCTCTTTGTGCAAAAAGTTTAGTGAATTATTCACAAAGAGGTTAAGAGACGCTGCGCTTTAGAGGAATATCAGCAGATGCAGTGTTAAAAACCCTCCTTAATACGTGTTTGCCGTAAGCTACTTGCTTAACAGCCGCATCGACAGACGAAGTAAACGAGTTTGCTTATTGAATTAGAGTTGATTTAGAATTGACCGTCACTGTATAAAAACGGTCAAAGAAAATACTAGTGCCTATTGACAGAGTTAAGGCTCATATGTGTTATAATTACTTTTCATCATCGTAAAGTATTGATGCAAGTACTGGACGAACAATGGCAAGGATTAAAATAATAATTACGAGCGCCCCCATAACCAATTTAACTAGTTTAAAGAACCAAGGTCTTTGCCATATTTTTCCAGTTTCCTCTTCGACATTCTTTTGTTTAATAAATTCATCATATGCTTTATTCAGATCAGTGTGCTGAGTAATTAGTGGATATTCAATGACAATACCAATTTTAGCAAGTGAAACACGAGCTAATTCTGATTGCTCTTGGTTGACGTAAAGCATATGGTTTTTAACATCAGCGTAGTAATCAATCCGCTCTTGATCTAACACGTCCGCAATTTTAACAGAGTCAACCAAACGCATGTCTTGAATTAGCGGTCTATAAATGAGGCTATCTTCATTTGCCCATTTAACAACAAAAATGGCAAGAAGCATTGACATACCAAGAACCAATAATAGTTTGTGCTCTTTTGTGATGAATTTACTAATTTTATCTCTCCGTGATATGGATAATACAGCCGAACCTGCGAGTAGTTATCACGAGCTTGTAGAATAACTCGTTTTAATTTATTTTTATTGATGCATTAACCATAGCCGAGTTCAAATTTTCGTTCAATTATGAACGAAGCAATACAGTTGCCACAGAATAAGTGGAAGCATTCAATTTAGTCGCTCGCCAGGAAGCTCATAATTTTCTTTATTTAGCAGCTCGGCTAGAGCAATTTTTTTCTCGGACTCTTCCTTAGAGATAACCTCTTGCTCTACCAACCACTTGAATTTATCAATCTCCTGCTCTAATTCGTTTTCTGAGTTAACCTCTCCATACCAATCCAGAAGCTGAGACTTTCTGCGCGCATTGAGCTCATTAATGATTTTCTCATGGTTTTTATCATGAATAACAAACACATTACCTCGTTCGGCTTTAAAAACAGAGTATTTAACTTTTGAAAAGCGAGCCCACACAACACAAACGAGACCGATCATGATCCAAAAACCTTTTCCTGATATTGATGCATCAGAATAGATAGCATAACCAAGCTGAAAAACACCTAGAGCACACCAAAGATAGCCAACATTTCGAAGCCATTCATTTTGCTCAATTTGGATAGAGGATTTTTGAGGGAAGTCAGCATAGTTCATATCTGTGTCACCAGACCCTGACTTATCTTCATAAGCAAAGTTAAAATGATCATCCTTAAAAGTAAACGTATGCTTATTAGACTTCTTTTTTTGTACTATCTCCATATTTTATGTCTCTCGTAATTTCTAGATTTGCCTGACAGCTTATTGAACACCATTTTAGTGGTTTATAACACCCCAAAACAGCGTATATTACATACTCTAATAATTTCACCAATAATTACCTTTGTAAACAAGTAATTAAAATAGCTAGGAATTAAGCTTGTTATTTTGCACCAAAACGGCGGTTAATAATGTTATCGGACAAAATCAAGCCCCTACTCATTAAGAAGCGAAATCTGATCAAACTTACAACTTATCGCTATATTATCCTAGCCATAAAAAAAGCAAGCCAGTTGGCTTGCTTTTTACATTCTTAAACCTTTAAAGCATTACACTTTTAAGTAGTCCATGATCCCTTCCGCGGCGTTACGCCCTTCAAAGATTGCGGTAACTACTAAATCTGAGCCACGTACAATATCGCCGCCGGCAAAGATTTTAGGGTTGGTTGTTTGATGGGTAAATTCACCTTGCTCTGGTGCGTTAATGCCGCCCCAGTGGTTTATTTCTACATCATACTTTTCTAACCAATCCATTTTGTGTGGTTTGAAACCAAACGCCATGAGTACTTGGTCGGCTTCAATCACATGCTCAGAACCCGGGATCACTTCAGCTCTGCTGCGGCCTTTTTCATCTGGTTCACCCATTTGGGTTTTCACCATTTTAACGCCTGCTACGTGGCCGTTGTCGTTTAGTACAATACCGGTTGGCTGTACGTTAAAAGTAAATTCAACACCTTCTTCTTTGGCGTTTTTAACTTCACGTTTTGAGCCTGGCATGTTTTCTTCATCACGACGATATGCACAAATTACTTTGTCTGCGCCTTGGCGAATTGAAGTACGTACACAGTCCATCGCGGTATCACCACCACCTAACACCACAACTTTTTGCTCTGCCATGTCAATGTAAGCTTGATTCGATTCGTCATAACCCATGACGCGGTTGGTATTACCGATCAAGAACGGCAACGCATCATGAACACCTGGTGCATCTTCATTCTCAAGGCCCGCACGCATGCTTTGATAAGTCCCCACTCCCAAAAATACTGCGTCGTATTCGGCCAATATTTCATCCATAGTGATATCAACACCGACTTCAGTGTTAAGTTTAAACTCAACCCCCATTTCGGTGAAAATTTCACGACGTTTTTGCATGACTTGTTTTTCAAGTTTGAACGATGGAATACCAAAAGTAAGCAAGCCACCAATTTCTGGGTGACGATCAAATACCACTGGTTTTACGCCGTTTCGTACCAAAATATCTGCACAACCAAGACCTGCAGGCCCGGCACCAATAATGGCGACTTTTTTCTCTGTCCATACCACATACGACATATCAGGCTTCCAGCCCATTTTGAATGCTGTATCGGTAATGTATTTTTCAATATTACCTATAGTTACGGCACCAAATTCTTCGTCTAATGTACATGAACCTTCACATAAACGGTCTTGTGGACATACACGACCACATACTTCCGGCAAGCTGTTGGTTCTGTGTGACAACTCTGCGGCTTCAAGGATACGGCCAGTGCGAATTAACTTTAACCACTGTGGGATATAGTTATGCACTGGGCATTTCCATTCACAATACGGATTACCACAATCAAGGCAACGATCTGCCTGCGAGTTTACTTGACTCTCTGAAAAGGGTTCGTAAATTTCAACAAATGATTTTTTACGTGATGAAATTGGCTTTTTGCGGGGATCAACCCGCTGCACGTCTATAAATTGATATACATTCTCGCTCATACTACCCCCTTACTGTGCTTGAACACGAAGTTCAGCACTACTACGAGCGCGATGCCCGAGTAAACTTTTCACATCACTTGATTTCGGCTTAACTAGTTTGAATTTTGGTAAATACGCTTCAAAACTGGCTAAAATAGTTTCTGCACGGCTTGAGCCTGTTAGTTCTAAATGCTCAGCAATTAGACCACGCAAATGCTCTTGGTGTGATGCTAGCTCATCTAACAGCACCACTTCGACTAGCTCTGGATTGATGCGTTTTTCAAAGTCATTACGCTCATCCAAAATATAGGCAAAGCCGCCGGTCATACCGGCACCAAAGTTCACGCCTACATTGCCCAGCACGCACACTACGCCACCGGTCATGTACTCACAGCCATTATCACCTACGCCTTCAACAACCGCTTGCACGCCTGAGTTACGAACCGCAAAACGCTCTCCAGCACAACCTGCAGCAAACAGCTTGCCACCCGTTGCACCATATAAACAGGTATTCCCTGCAATGGTTGCTTTATGGCTTTCAAACGATGAACCCAGTGGTGGGCGAATTACCAGCTTACCGCCAGCCATACCTTTACCAACGTAATCGTTAGCATCGCCGACCAATGTCATTTCAAGGCCACCGGCATTCCATACACCAAATGATTGACCCGCTGTACCGTGTAATTCGATTGTTACCGGATCTGCGGCCATGCCTTGGTTGCCATGTTTATCAGCAATATAGCCTGACAACATCGCGCCCACTGAACGGTCAGTGTTGCAAATACGGCTTACCAGTGAAATACCAGTGCTTTCGTCAATTGCTTGTTGTGCTTTAGCAAGTAACGTTTCGTTTAACTTGCCTAAGTAATGCGACGAATTTGGCGCACTACAAAACAGGGTTTCACCAGTTGGGTTATTTGGCTGAGCAATCACCGACGATAAGTCAATTTTTTTCTGCTTAGCGGTTTTACCTTCAATGGCTTCAAGTAAATCAAGACGACCAATTAAGTCTGTTAAATTAGCAACACCTAAGCTTGCCATGATCTCACGCGCTTCTTGAGCAATAAACTTGAAGTAGTTCATCGCCATCTCAGGTAAGCCATGATAATGCTTTTGACGCAGTGTATCGTCTTGGGTTGCAACACCGGTCGCACAGTTATTTAAGTGACAAATACGTAAGTATTTACAACCAAGCGCCACCATAGGGCCTGTACCAAAACCAAAACTTTCAGCACCTAAAATAGCTGCTTTGATGATATCAAGGCCGGTTTTTAAACCACCATCTGTTTGCAAACGAATACGATGGCGTAAACCGTTTTCAACCAGCGCTTGCTGTGTTTCAGCAAGGCCAAGTTCCCATGGGCTCCCTGCGTATTTAACCGAGGTAAGCGGGCTTGCGCCAGTACCGCCGTCATAGCCAGAAATAGTAATTAAATCAGCATAGGCTTTAGCAACACCCGTTGCGATCGTGCCAACACCTGGCTCAGATACCAGTTTTACTGAGATCAGCGCTTTAGGGTTTACTTGTTTTAAATCGAAAATAAGTTGAGCTAAATCTTCAATTGAATAAATGTCATGATGCGGTGGTGGTGAAATCAAAGTTACACCCGGTACCGAATAACGCAGCTTGGCAATATAAGGCGTGACTTTTTCACCCGGTAATTGGCCACCTTCGCCTGGTTTTGCACCTTGTGCTACTTTAATTTGAATAACGTCGGCACTGCGTAAGTAGTGCGGTGTTACCCCAAAGCGACCCGAGGCAACTTGCTTGATACGTGAGTTTTTCTCAGTGCCATAACGTAGCTTATCTTCACCGCCTTCACCTGAGTTTGAACAACCACCTAAACGGTTCATCGCAATAGCAAGTGCTTCATGCGCCTCTGGTGATAATGCACCAATACTCATTGCTGCAGAGTCAAAACGCTTGTATAGCTCTGTTGCAGGTTCAACATCATCAATGCTGATACCTTCTGCTGGCAATTTAAGTGCTAGCATGTCACGCAATGTGGCGATGGGGCGTTTATTAACCAGATCAGCATATACGCTGTAATCACTGTATTCACCTGAGCGCACTGCTTTTTGCAGCGTTTGAATAACGTCTGGGTTGTACGCGTGATACTCGCCGCCATGTACATACTTTAATAAGCCGCCATGGCTGAGTAATTTGCGCTTACTCAATGCTAATGTGTGAAGTTTGCGCTGGTCGTCATCAAAATCTGTAAAACACGCACCTTTAATGCGGCTCGCCACACCATTAAAACAGGTATCAACAATAGCGTCTGATAAACCAACCGCTTCAAATAACATTGAACAACGATACGATGCCACGGTACTAATACCCATTTTTGACATGATCTTGTACAAGCCTTTGTTGATTGCATTACGATACGCAAGCGTGACTTCACAATAGCTTTTGTTAATCACTTTTGAGTCGCTCATCGCAACCAGTGATTCATAAGCAAGGTACGGGTAAATTGCCGTTGCACCAAAGCCGATTAATACTGCAAATTGGTGTGCATCACGCACGCTACCAGTTTCAATAATAATGTTTGATTCACAACGTAAGTTATTATCAACTAAACGCTTTTGTACAGCACCTACAGCCATAGCCGCAGGAATTGGTAATTTATCTTCGTCAAAGTTACGGTCACTTAGAAACAACATGACACAGCCACCAGCGGCTTTTTCTTGTGCTTCATCACAAATACGGGTTACCGCATCGCCAAGGCCTTCTTCTTTGCTGTAAGTGATATCAATTTTACAGTAGCTGTAATGCGCTTGATCGGCACTAAGTAGCTGCTGCATATCAGCATACATTAAAATTGGTGTATCAAACTGTAAACGTTTCGCGTGACCTGTGGTCTCGTTAAATACGTTTTGCTCACTACCAATACAGGTCGCTAATGACATTACGTGGTTTTCACGTAGTGGATCGATTGGCGGATTGGTTACTTGCGCAAACTTTTGACGGAAGTAATCAAATAATGAACGGTTACCTTCAGAAAGCACTGCAAATGGCGTGTCATCACCCATTGAGCCAGTGGCTTCTTGACCAATTTCACCCATTACGCGAATGACGCTATCAAGCTCTTCATTGGTATAACCAAACATTTTTTGGTATTTGAGCAATGTTTGATCATCAAATGAACGGTTCCCTGCGTCTTGCTCAGATAACTGCTCAAACGGGGTTAGGCGCTTAACATTGGCTTCAAGCCATGCTTTATAAGGATGGCGAGATTTAAGATCGCGGTCAATTTCATCTGAGTGCCAAATCTTGCCAAGCTGGGTATCAATTACCAGTAATTCACCAGGGCCAACGCGGCCTTTCTCAACCACTTCATCGGCGGTGTAATCCCAAATCCCCACTTCAGAAGCTAGAGTAATAAAGCCATCTTGAGTGATCACATAACGTGCCGGACGCAGGCCATTACGGTCCAAGTTACAGGCGGCAAAGCGCCCATCCGACATCACAATACCCGCAGGGCCATCCCATGGTTCCATGTGCATTGAGTTAAAGTCGTAAAATGCACGTAAGTCATCATCCATCGCACGGTTTTTCTGCCATGCGGGTGGCACTAGCATTCGCATAGCACGGAATAAATCCATGCCACCAGCTAAAAACAGTTCAAGCATATTATCTAGGCTTGATGAATCCGAGCCGGTTTCATTGACAAATGGCGCTGCACTTTGCAAATCTGGAATAAGCGGCGATGCAAACTTATATGAACGAGCACGTGCCCACTGACGATTACCTTGTATAGTGTTGATCTCACCATTATGCGCTAAATAACGAAACGGCTGAGCTAAAGGCCAGCGTGGTTGCGTATTAGTCGAAAAACGTTGGTGGAACACACAAATCGCACTGGTCATGCGAATATCAGCTAAATCTAAATAGAAGTTAGGCAAATCCACCGGCATCATTAAGCCTTTGTAGATAGTTACTAACCCTGACAAGCTGGCAATATAAAAGCCTTCGTCACTGGCTAAACGTTTTTCAGCACGGCGACGAGCAACATATAAGCGGCGCTCTAAATCTTTTGGACGCCAGCCCTCAGGTGCATTAACAAAGATTTGTTCAAATTTAGGTAACTGCTTTATTGCAATAGGTCCTAAACATGATTCATCAGTTGGTACTACGCGCCAACCTTGAATATTGAGGGTTTCTTTTTCGAGTTCTTCACTCAATATATCTTTTGCAGCTTGCGCAAGTACTGGATCTGAATTTAGGAAAATCATGCCAACGGCATAATTTTTACCTAAGTGCCAATTTTGTTCAGCGGCAATCGCACGAAAAAAGCTATCTGGCTTTTGTAATAATAAGCCACAGCCATCGCCTGTTTTGCCGTCGGCAGAAATACCACCACGGTGTTCCATACGGTCTAAGCCGGTGATCGCTGTACGAATTAAGCGATGACTTGCTTGACCATTGACCTGGGCAATTAAGCCAAAGCCACAATTATCTTTTTCTAATTTTGAGTCGTATAACATAGACCCCTCCCCTTGCTACAACAGCTAGCTATGAATGACCTTCTCGACGGTTTGCTAGCAGACAGTCAAAACTATCGCCAATTGCACATTGAGTCAATAGCACTTTGAATACATATTCACATTCTTGAATATTTCTCACTACAACACAATCTTTTTATTTCATGTCTATTTTTAACATTTAGCGATAATTCACCCGTTATTTTTTTATGACACTGGTGTCATATTTAACAAGTTGTAAAAAACACCACACCACCAACTTACAGTTTACGTCAACGTAAACCATCGAAAAAGTGAATATTTATTCACTGTTTATATTGTATGCATTTTATCTTTATTGTTATTTATTACCTTTTTACGTATGCATAAATCGCTATCCCCAATCGGCTTAGAGTAATAACTTCAAACAAACTTATTTCAATCGCCCCTGAGAATTAGCAAACTCATGCATAACTATCAATAAAAATGAACATAATTGCATAAATTACGCGCTCCAATTTTATTTTAACAGTGGATCCCTTTCCCTAGACGGAAAGCTGTTTTAAAAAATAAGTGTCCGTGGACACTTATTCTGTCCACGGACACATTCATTTTTCATAAAAAACATTAATCCATTGAAAGTAAAGACATTAATTATTGGCATGATATTCGAATAAACATGAAAAGATAATTACAGGACACAACTTATGTTTATTCTCAGCTTATTTTTAGTTTCACCAATCACTGTGCTTGCAGTGAGCTTGATGATCACTTACTGCGAAAATAGACATAGCTAAGGATCACTTATGATTAAAGACACCAGCGGACAAGATATAAGCGTGACACCAAAGCGCAATTATAAAAAGCCCGTTATCCTCGTTGTACTGACACTGGCCATTATTGCTTTGTGTGCCCAAGCGTTTATGGGCAGTAACCCAGGCAGTATTTCCGTTGATCGGGCTTCATTACAAATTGCGACCGTTAATTTGAGCCGTTTAGTTCGCGATGTCGCGGCCAGCGGTAGAATTGTTGCTGCAAATGCTCCCAAGGTTTACAGCCCTGAGCGTGGTTATGTTGATTTACAAGTTAAAGCCGGCGATGAAGTCAGTAAAGGTGACATTATCGCGTTAGTCGATAGCCCAGAACTCAATAATGAACTGAAACAGCAACAATCGGTGTTAGCCCGCCTTGATGGTGAATTACAACGTAAGCACTTAGAAGCACGCCGACAAAAGTTAAGCTTAACCAAAACATTGGATCTCGTCCAAGTTGAGCTTAATGCGGCAGACAGGGAAAATCGTCGTGCTAAGCTGTCTATCGAAAAAAACTTGATCAGCCAAATTGATTTAGAAAAAGCAGTGGATGATCTTGCCCGTGCCAAGCTTTCATATAAACACGCCCAGCAAGAAGTTGAACTTGCTAAAGACACTCTCGCATTTGAACTCAAAGCTGCAGAGCGCGATCTCGCACGCCAACAATTGATTGTGGATGACTTAAACCGCCAAGTTAGAAACTTAACAATTAAAGCCAGCGTCAACGGCATTGTTGGTAACTTACTGGTGCAACAAAAAGAAGCCGTTACGCAAAGTCAGCCGTTAATGACCTTGGTCGATTTAAGTAATTTTGAAGCGCAGCTGCAAGTACCAGAAAGCTATGCCAATGAGCTAGGACTCGGAATGGAAGTTGAGCTAACACTTGGCGCAAAAAAAGTGACTGGCCTGTTATCGGCAATTTCACCTGAAGTAAATAATCGTGAAGTAACAACTCGAGTGCGCTTTGACGAAGAGCTCAAAGGTATTCGCCAGAATCAACGCTTAACAGCACGCATTTTATTAGAAAACCGTGATGACGTTTTACAAATTAAACGCGGTGCATTCATGCAGCAAGGTGGTACACAGGTTTACAAAGTCATCGGCGACACCGCACAACTGGTAAAAATCACA
The DNA here is from genome assembly GCF_030436385.1 of Pseudoalteromonas sp. KG3. NCBI lineage: Bacteria > Pseudomonadati > Pseudomonadota > Gammaproteobacteria > Alteromonadales > Pseudoalteromonadaceae > Pseudoalteromonas > Pseudoalteromonas sp. KG3. The sequence goes on along the minus strand of NZ_CP098523.1, from coordinate 198,741 downwards.
ACCGGTGCAAGCAGTATCAACGCAATAGAATTGCTACAAGGTGTCAGCCCCGGTGATCAACTGATCATATCCAGTTACGACAACTTTAAACAAGCACCCACATTATTACTTAGATAAAACAGAAAAAATTAAAACTTAGTTAATAGGATCAACTCATGCTTAAGATGAACAATATCAGTAAACTAAACATCGCAGGTATGTTAGAACCTTTTAGCAGTGGGGAATACCTGCTTGATGGGATTGATGTTGGCAAACTCAACGACAATCAACGCGCCGATGTTCGTAATCAAAAAATTGGCTTTATTTTCCAAGGCTTTAACCTTATTCCTGATTTAAACTTATATGAAAACATTGAAGTGCCACTGCGCTACCGAGGTATTAAAGCAAGTGAACGTAAACGCCGCATTGAACAATGCTTGGAGCAAGTAGGCTTGGCTTCTCGCGCCAAGCATTTACCGCAGCAGTTATCAGGTGGTCAACAGCAACGAGTAGCGATCGCCCGAGCGCTAGCCGGTGAACCCCGCTTTTTATTAGCCGATGAACCAACTGGTAATCTGGATAGCTTAATGGCACGTCAAGTGATGGAGTTGCTGGAGCAAATTAATCGTGACGGCGCGACCATCATTATGGTGACTCATGATCCCGAACTTGCAAGGCGAGCACCACGCAATATTCAAGTGGTTGATGGTCAACTCGCCGACTTTACCCTTTATCAAGGCGCGCAAAATCTTAGAAATGTCGCAGGAGCCTAAGCCATGCTATTACATTACCTCGATTTAAGTTGGCGTAGCTTTAAGCGCACTCCTCTGGTAAGCATGTTAATGGTGCTAGCCATTGCTATTGGCATTGGGGTGACCATGACCAGTTTAAGCGTTTATCACATGATGTCGGCGGACCCTATCCCTGCAAAAAGCAGTCAACTTTATGCTGTGCAATTACAAACAATGGATGAAGGGCATACTTGGTGGACCGATGATAACCTGCCTATGCAGCTGACTTATCAAGATGCAGTCAATTTACAAAATGCAGCTGTTCCTGAAAAAAAGGTGGCCATGATGCGCACTGGTTTTTCAGTTTATTTAGACTCAGACAAAGTAAAGCCGTTTACTGGTGAAGCACGTATGACCACACCAGATTTCTTTAATATGTTTGATGTGTCATTTATTTATGGCAGTGTTTGGAGTGAGCAACAAGAGCAATCTGCTGCCCCTGTTGTGGTGATTTCAAAAGAGCTGAACGATAAGTTGTTTGCTGGTGAAAACTCCATTGGCAAACTAGTCTATTTGGATGACGATAGCTACCAAGTTGTCGGTGTCATTGCTAACTGGCCTCTCAACCTTAAGTATTATGATTTAAATAATGGTGCATTTAATCAACCTGAAGATTTATTTTTACCATTTAGCTTAGTCAAAACCAAAGAGCTCACTAGCTGGGGCAATAGCAACGGTTGGAAACATGAAAATATCAACAGCTACGAAGATAGACTGCAATCGGAAATTGTGTGGATCCAATTTTGGGCGCAACTTGATACCCCTGAGCAAAAAACGGCATACGGTAATTACCTCACAGCTTACATTGAAGAGCAAAAAAAGCGCGGCCGCTTTAGCCGAGAAAAACCCGAGTATAACCTTCGTGATGTTAATCAATGGCTGCAATACAACAATGTGGTTAGTGAAGACAACAAAATATTGGTCGGCTTAAGCTTTATGTTTTTAGCTGTGTGCTTAGCTAATATCCTTGGTTTATTGCTAGCGAAGTTTTTGCGTCGGGCACCGGAGGTGGGTGTGCGCCGAGCGCTCGGGGCCAGTAAACGACAAGTGTTTTTACAACACCTTGTTGAAGTGGCTATGCTCGGGTGTTTTGGTGGCTTAGTTGGTATCGTACTTGCGCAATTGGGTCTATGGGCTGTTCGTCAAAGCTATGATTACTATTCATCAATCGCCACCATGGATATCACCATGTTACTCAGTGCACCTGTTATTGCTATAACAACCTGCATCGTAGCCGGACTTTATCCTGCTTGGTTAGTCTGTAAAACCAATCCTGCAATTTACCTCAAGAGCCAATAAGGAGCCTTATTATGTTAGAAATCAAACCTATATTTCATGCTCTTTGCCGCTCAAAAGTCGGGGCTGTATTATTACTAATTCAAATTGCCATCACCACTGCCATTGTTAGCAATGCGGCATTTATTATCCAGGACCGAATCGCTTTTTTAAATCAAGAAACGGGTTACCCTGAGCAAGACTTGTTTAAATTTAATGTAATGACCTTTGGTAAAGATATTGATGCCAGCCAACAGTTTGAATTAGACGTAGCGATGTTAAGAGCCCTACCTGGGGTTGTAAATGCAGCACAAAGCAGCAGTATTCCCCTATCCGGTAGTGGCAGTGCATCAAGCTTTAGTTTGAAACCAGCACCACAAGAAAGCCTAAGTGTGCGCACCGCTTACTTTCATATTGATGAACACGGCCTAGACACATATGGCGTAAAATTGATTGCCGGGCGTAATTTTAGTGAAGATGAAGTACTCATTTCAAATTCGCCAACAGATAGAACAACCAATGTCACTGTCGTTACCGAGGCGTTAGCCAATGAGCTTTTCCCAAAGGGAGATGGCCTAGGAAAAACCATTTATTTTGGTGACTTACCTTTAACGGTTATCGGTATAACAGCGCCAATGAAAGGCCCTTGGCTTAAAGATAGTCACCCAAATAATGTGGCGCTGATCCCTTATATTCAAGGCAAAACTTACGCACAATTTGTGGTTAGAACCAAACCAGACCAACGTGATGCTGTGATGAAAGAAGTTGAAAACCTGATGCTAAAAAATTACAGCAAACGGGTGATCAACAATATAAAAGGTCTAGATGAACTCAAAAATCAATATGTTGCAGCAGATAAACTGATGATGCGCATGTTGATTGTGCTCATCACTATTTTAGTATTAGTCACCGCACTAGGTATCTTTGGCTTAACCTTATTTAATATCAGCAAACGTACTAAGCAAATTGGTACCCGCCGTGCATTAGGTGCCAGAAAATCAGCTATTATTTACTATTTTTTAGTTGAAAATGCGATGATCTGTGGTGTTGGTTTAATCTTAGGTTGTATCGCAGCTTTATTACTTGGGCAATTGTTAATGCAGCACTTTTCAATTGCCGCACTGCCACCGAGCTATATCGCAGGCACTGCCATTATGGTGTTTGTTATGAGCTTACTTGCCGTGTTTGGCCCTGCAAAACGTGCCGCCAACATATCACCGAGTATCGCCACTCGAACAATATAAAGCAGCTCCCAACCTATGCTACACTTGATTTACTCGGTGTAGCATTTTCACAAACCTTTATCTACATAAAAATAAACAGCGATTAAATTCACATGGAAAAAATACTTATTGTCGATGACAACCCTGCCATATTAGAAGCCTTGTCATTACTGTTAGAAATTCATGACTACCACGTTGTCACTGCAAAAACACAGCGTGAAGCGTTACAAATAGTGCAATACCAACGTATCGCGCTGGTTATTCAAGATATGAATTTTAGTAATGACACCACCTCAGGTGAGGAAGGCAAAGCGCTGTTCTACCAATTAAGAGAGCTAGAAAACGCCTGTAAACGTGCTGCGGTACTCAAGCCTCATGGCGACATTACCTTTGATGATTTTGCTCTGCAATCGCTAACCAGTCATACTCAGCCAACTAAACAAGAACCCACTAAACTAGCGCTAGAAAATGCCATGCGTGACCAACAAGGCGTTATTGCTAAAGTGGCCCGTCAGTTTGGCTTAAGCCGTCAGGCACTGTATCGACGTTTACAAAAATTTGAGATTGATTATTGATGCAAAGTAATAAACTCGCATTGCCCATCACCGAGAGAATAATGTTGCTATGTAACGTCTCTGCACTTATTCCGGTTTGGATCATCTGTTGGTTGACGCAATTAAACTGGCCATTACTAATAACAACAACTTTGATCACAGTACTGCTTGCCAGTTATTTATCTTTTCGGCTCAGCCACACTTTAGTACAAGGTATAAAGTCACTTGAAACCGGCTTACTTAATTTTAAAGATGGTGAATTAGCCACCCTACTTGCCTATAACCACAATGATGAATTAGGTCAGTTATGTCAATTGTATAATCAAACGGCAAAGCAATTACGCCAAGAGAGACAGTGGATTTATCAGCGTGAATTGATGCTTGATAAGGTGCTACAAAGCTCACCACAAGCGGTGCTATTAAGAAATGATAAAGGCTTTATTGTTTACAGTAACTACAGTGCTCGGGATCTTTTTAATGCCAAAGTAGCCCTTGAAGGCAGCCAATTTGAGCAAGTGCTTAATAATGCTCACCCACAATTAAGTAATGCTTTAAAGCGCGGCAATGATGGTTTATTTTCTATAGAAACTGAACAGCAAGAATCTCAAGCATGGCATTTGTCTACTGGTAAGTTATTACTTAATAATCAATATCATTACTTATATGTCTTTAAACAACTCACCCGCGAGCTTAGCCGTCAAGAGGTCGAGGTGTGGAAAAAGGTCATTCGGATCATCAGTCACGAACTTAATAACTCACTCGGTCCCATGTCGTCAATGCTGCACAGCGGCCAGTTACTCAGTGAAAAGGTTAATGAACCAAGGCTAAAGCGGGTTTTCGCCACTATTTCTGAGCGTATTAAACATCTCAATGAGTTTGTTCAAGGTTATGGTAAATTTGCTAAATTACCAACGCCACAACTCAGTACACTTGATTGGCCTGCTTTACTCGAACAACTACAGAGCCAATGGTGCTTTACCCTTGAGATAAATAAAGATGTTAAGACCGTTGCCGATCCAACTCAAATCGAGCAGTTGCTAATCAACCTGATCAAAAATGCCAACGAATCAGGCTCAGCAGCAAAGTCTATAAACGTCACTATTTCACAAGATAGTAAAGGCACGCATATTAGCGTCAGCGATCAGGGGAAAGGCATGAGCGAGCAAGTGATGGCAAATGCGTTGATCCCATTTTATTCAACCAAAGCAACAGGTAGCGGTTTAGGGTTAGCATTGTGCCGTGAAATAGTTGAAGCGCATCATGGCCAAATCAGTTTACATAACCGTAAACACGGCGGGCTTAACGTTCATGTCATTTTGCCACGCTTCTGAAGCTGCATTAAAAAAGTCACAAAAAAGCCGCATTCAAGCGGCTTTTTAATTCTATAAGCATAAACTAAACGTTATTCTGCGTCAGCTTCTTTATATTTAGCTGCAGTTTCAGTGATCAGTGGTTGCAATTCACCACGTTGAAACATTTCAATGATAATGTCGCAACCACCAATTAATTCGCCATCAACCCACAGTTGTGGAAAAGTTGGCCAATTAGCATAAGCTGGTAATTCAGCTCGAATATCAGGGTTTAGTAAAATATCAACATAGGCAAACGGTTCACCGCATGACATTAATGCTTGAGATGCTTGTGAAGAAAAACCACAATTTGGTAATTTAGGCGATCCTTTCATATAAAGGATAATTGGATTTTCAGAAATCTGCTGTTTAATTTTATCAATGGTTTCCATCTACAACCTCAAAAGTGACGATAGCTGAACATATCAAGGCTTGAAAAATTTTCATTTAGCCTCATATATGTATCTTAAAGTGGGCAAATAAAGCCGCAATCGAAATAGTCTTGCACTTGCACTGCTGTTTGGCATTGCTGTTTGCTAAAACTTGAGTAAAATACTCAACAATTATAGTAACACTATAATCCCATTTGGTATAGGCAACTACCCTGTTTGAACAGGTATTACCTATTACTATTTGGACTATCAACCAAAAGAAGATGGAGATAAAAAATGGCATTTGAACTACCGTCACTACCATATGCAATTAACGCACTTGAGCCACATATTTCACAAGAAACGCTAGAGTTTCACCACGGCAAACACCACAATACTTATGTGACTAAACTTAACGGTTTGATCCCAGGTACTGAATTTGAAGGTAAATCACTTGAAGAGATCGTATGTTCTTCTGAAGGTGGCGTATTTAACAATGCAGCACAAATTTGGAACCACACTTTCTACTGGAACAGCCTAGCGCCAAATGGCGGCGGCGAAGCAACAGGTGCTGTTGCAGATGCTATCAATGCCAAATGGGGTTCTTTTGCAGCATTCCAAGCAGCTTTTGATGACAAAGCGGTTAATAACTTCGGTTCTAGCTGGACATGGTTAGTTAAATTAGCAGATGGCTCTTTAGACATCGTTAATACTTCTAACGCAGCAACACCACTAACTCAAGACGGTGTAACACCTATCCTAACTGTGGATCTGTGGGAACACGCTTACTACATTGATTTCCGTAACGTTCGTCCAGAATACTTAAAAGCATTCTGGTCGCTTGTTAACTGGGAATTCGCGAATGCTAACTTCGCATAATTGATTGCTCGTTTTGAGCAAGCTTAATTTAAAAGACGCTTCGGCGTCTTTTTTATTTTCTCACATAAATTTTTAATTTTATTGCACAAAAATCTAAATTCATGACTAAGCTTTAAATAACCTTTGCTTCTTTTTTAATTTGTAAACACCTAGTTTAAGCAGGTTTTCGGAGGTCTCTATGAGTATTTTTGAGCATTACCAAGCACGATACGAAGCGGCACAAGAAGAAGAGTACAGTATCGCTGAGTTCTTAGAAATTTGTAAAACTGATAAATCGGCTTATGCCAGCGCACCTGAAAGACTATTAACGGCCATCGGTGAGCCAAAAATGGTCGACACATCCAAAGACGCCCGCTTGAGTCGGTTATTTTCAAACCGAGTGGTTGCACGCTACCCCGCCTTTAATGATTTTTACGGGATGGAAGACGCCATTGAACAAATCGTTTCCTACTTAAAACATGCAGCACAAGGCCTTGAAGAGTGTAAACAAGTGCTTTATTTACTTGGGCCTGTAGGCGGTGGTAAATCTTCGATTGCAGAAAAACTCAAATATTTAATGCAACAAGTGCCCATTTACTCCATTAAAGGCTCGCCAGTTAATGACCATCCACTTTCGTTGTTTGATCCCAACGAAGATGCAGAGCTAATGGAAAAAGAATACGGCATTAAACCCCGTTATTTAAAAACCATTATGTCGCCGTGGGCCACTAAACGCTTATCTGAGTTTAATGGCGATATTAGCCAATTTAGGGTCGTGAAGCGCTACCCCTCAATATTAAATCAAATTGCCATTGCGAAAACCGAACCTGGCGATGAAAACAATCAAGATATTTCCGCATTAGTGGGCAAAGTGGATATCCGTAAATTAGAACATTTTGCGCAAAATGATGCTGACGCTTATGCTTACTCAGGTTCATTATGCCTTGCGAATCAAGGTTTAATGGAGTTTGTTGAAATGTTTAAAGCACCAATAAAAGTGCTGCATCCACTACTAACAGCAACCCAAGAAGGTAACTATAACGGCACCGAAGGGATCAGTGCGCTGCCCTTTAGCGGTATGATTTTAGCGCATTCGAATGAATCAGAGTGGCAAACCTTTAAAAACAACAAAAACAATGAAGCATTTTTAGACCGTGTTTATATTGTAAAAGTACCTTATTGTTTACGTGTATCAGAAGAAGTAAAAATCTACGACAAACTATTGGAGCATAGTGAGTTATATAATGCACCTTGTGCCCCTGGCACATTGGAAACATTGGCAAAATTTACTGCTTTGTCGCGGTTAAAAGAGCCAGAAAATTCCAGCATCTACTCAAAAATGCGAGTGTATGATGGCGAAAGCTTAAAAGACACTGATCCAAAAGCTAAGTCGTATCAAGAGTATCGGGATTATGCTGGTGTTGATGAAGGCATGACCGGGCTTTCTACCCGCTTTGCATTTAAAATTTTATCCCGTGTATTTAACTTTGACACCCTTGAGGTTGCCGCTAACCCAGTACATTTATTTTACGTGTTAGAACAACAAATTGAGCGAGAGCAATTCTCAGCTGACGTGGAAGAACGTTATCTGAGCCACTTAAAAGGCTATTTAATTCCGCAGTATGTTGAATTCATTGGTAAAGAATTGCAAACCGCGTACTTAGAGTCTTATTCTGAATATGGCCAAAACATTTTTGACCGCTACGTCACTTATGCTGATTTTTGGATCCAAGATCAAGAATACCGCGACCCTGACACTGGGCAGTTATTTAACCGTGAAGCCTTAAATGCAGAGCTCGAGAAAATTGAAAAACCTGCAGGCATTTCAAATCCAAAAGATTTCCGTAATGAGATAGTTAATTTTGTGCTGCGGGCACGCGCTCACAATAATGGCAAAAACCCATTGTGGACTAGCTATGAAAAACTACGCACTGTGATTGAGAAAAAAATGTTCTCAAATACCGAGGAGCTTTTACCGGTTATTTCATTCAATGCGAAAACATCCGCAGAGGATCAGAAAAAACATGAGGACTTTGTTAATCGCATGGTAGAAAAAGGCTATACCCAAAAACAAGTACGTTTGTTATCTGAGTGGTATTTACGAGTTCGTAAATCACAATAACAATCAAACTGAAGTATTTTAGGGGGCTTTATGGCGCATTTTATAGACCGTCGCCTGAACGGTAAGAATAAGAGTACGTTAAATCGTCAACGTTTTATCAGGCGCTATAAAAAACAAATAAAAGAAGCGGTGTCCGATGCGATAAATAAACGCAGCGTCACTGATACCAGTAGTGGAGAAAGTATTTCAATTCCACAACGGGATATCAGTGAGCCGACTTTTCACCAAGGTAAAGGAGGCGATAGAGAACAAATACACCCGGGTAATGATCAATTTTCAACTGGTGATAAAATACAACGTCCGCAAGGTGGTCAAGGCAGTGGTGGCGCGGGTGAAGGCGAAGCGAGTGATTCTGGCGAAGGCGAAGACGATTTTGTCTTTTCAATTTCAAAAGATGAGTATTTAGATTTATTGTTTGAAGATTTAGAGCTGCCTAACCTGCAACAAAACCAGCTGGATAAACTCGTACAAATGAAAACTCATCGCGCTGGATTTTGTAGCGATGGTATGCCCAGCAACATTGACATAGTACGCTCTTTACAAGGCTCACTGGCAAGACGCGTAGCAATGACCGCGGGTAAAAAACGGCAATTAGCAGAGCTTGAAGCACAGCTTTGCATATTAATGGCAGAGGAAAAACCCGATATCGCGGCAATTGCATTACTTGAGCAAGAAATTGCGGCATTACAGAAGCGTATTGGCACAGTGCCCTTTATTGATAATTATGATCTGCGTTTTCGTAATTACGAAAAGCAACCACACCCAACCAGTAAAGCTGTGATGTTTTGTATTATGGATGTGTCGGGCTCGATGGATCAGGCAACCAAAGATATGGCGAAACGCTTTTATATATTGCTCTATCAGTTTTTAACCCGTAGTTATAAAGACATTGAAGTGGTGTATATCCGCCATCACACCCAAGCCAAAGAAGTAGATGAGCAAGAGTTTTTCTATTCTCAAGAAACCGGCGGAACCATTGTCTCTAGTGCGCTTAAATTAATGAATGAGATCATCTCAGAGCGTTACCATGCAGGCGAATGGAATGTCTATGCGGCGCAGGCATCAGATGGTGATAATTGGGCTGATGACTCACCACAGTGTGGTGAGATTTTGCGTAATAAGCTGTTAAAAGACGTGCGTTATTATGCCTATATTGAGATCACTACGCGGGCTCATCAGAGCCTGTGGCGTGAGTATCAAGCTATTTGTCAAAGCCATGACAATTTTGCTATTCAACATATTCGTACTGCTGAAGATATTTACCCTATTTTCCGAGAGCTATTTAAGAAGAGTCGTCAACACCAAGGTGCAGCCTAGGCTGAACAGTGAGGTATTTATATGACCGATAAACGAATGAGTGATGGGCCTGATTGGACATTTGAGTTATTACAACAATACCAAGATGAAATAGCCCGTGTGGCTGAACATTATCGTCTTGATACCTACGTCAATCAAATAGAAGTGATCACCGCAGAGCAAATGATGGATGCCTATTCCAGCGTTGGCATGCCAATTGGTTACAGTCATTGGTCATATGGTAAAAAATTTATTCAAACAGAGCAAAACTACAAACGCGGGCAAATGGGGTTAGCGTATGAGATTGTGATTAATTCAGATCCCTGTATTGCCTATTTAATGGAAGAAAACACCCTGCCCATGCAAGCATTAGTAATGGCGCATGCATGCTACGGGCATAACTCATTTTTTAAAGGAAATTATTTATTTAAAACTTGGACAGATGCTGGCTCAATTATTGATTACTTACTGTTTGCTAAAAACTATATTGCCCGTTGTGAAGAGAAGTATGGCATTGAAGAGGTCGAAAATTTATTAGATTCATGCCACGCGCTGATGAATTATGGGGTTGATCGTTATAAACGCCCACAACAAATTTCTTTATTTGAAGAACAAAAACGCCAACAAGAGCGCGAAGATTACTTGCAATCACAAGTAAATGAGCTCTGGCGCACGATCCCATCACACCAGCAAGAAACAAAAAAACGTGAGCGGCATTTTCCCTCTGAACCACAAGAGAATATTTTGTACTTTATTGAAAAAAATGCGCCATTGCTTGAATCATGGCAGCGAGAAGTGATCCGCATTGTACGGAAAATTTCACAGTATTTTTATCCACAAAAACAAACTCAGGTGATGAATGAAGGTTGGGCAACCTTTTGGCACTATACAATTTTGAACCACTTATACGATGAAGGAAAACTCACTGATTCCTTTATGTTAGAGTTTTTACAAAGTCATACCAATGTGGTGTATCAACCCCCTTATAATAGTAACTATTATTCTGGTATTAACCCGTATGCGCTAGGCTTTAATATGATGGTGGATATTCGTCGTATCTGCGAAAATCCCACTGAAGAAGATAAACAATGGTTTCCTGATTATGCAGGCAGTAATTGGCTGGATACCTTACATTTTGCGATGGAAAACTTTAAAGATGAGAGCTTTATTAGCCAATTTTTATCACCCAAATTGATCCGTGATTTTAAGCTTTTTACTATTATTGATCACGAAAAAGACCCAAACTTGCAAGTCGGTGCCATTCACGATGAAAGCGGCTATCACGCAGTACGAAACGCACTCTCAGCACAATATAACCTCAGCAACCGGGAACCCAACATCCAAGTTTATGATGTTGATATTAGAGGTGATCGCTCTTTAACCTTACGCTACGTCCCACATCAAAATATTCCGCTGGCTAAGTCTCATGATGAAGTATTAAAACACTTATACAGGCTGTGGGGTTTTAAAGTAAAGCTAGAGCAAGAATCCAGCGCTGGTGAAATGACCACACTTGGACAATGCCCATCGGACGATTCTCGTCATACTACGCTGTAGCGATAAATTGTTCGAGGTAATAAACAGAAAATGGCGCTATTCGCGTCATTTTTGTCTTAAGATATGTTTAAGTCTTGATAGGCAGTAATGCAGTTTCTGCCATTTTCTTTTGAAAAATAAAGTGCTTTATCCGCCGCTTCAATCCATTTTTCATGGCGCTCAAAACTATCTTGAAAACAAGCAAAGCCAATGCTAACTGTCATTTTAATTTGCTGTTCATCAAAATAAATAGAGGAATTTTCAATTAAGCTACGTAACCGCTCTGCAAATATTTCAGCACCTTCGCGGTCCGTGTCCAATAAAGTAACAGCAAATTCTTCACCACCATAGCGCCCCGCAATATCAGTTTCACGTAATGTTTTACGCAATAAATCTGCAATGTTGCGAAGTGCTTCATCACCACAGCGATGGCCGTATTTATCATTCACTTTTTTAAAGTGATCGATATCAAACATCAATAAAGTACTACACCCAGCACTTCGTTTGATCCGCAAAAACTCTTGGCGAAGCGTGTTTTCCCAATGACCGCGATTAGCTAATTGTGTCAACGCATCCGTTTGACTCATTTGCTCCAATTGACGATTGACTTCTTCAAGCTCTTTTTTATTAACCGCAACGTCAGTGACGTCATAGATTATGATACAAATATGGCCAACTTCACCCATTGTATTTGACAGCGGAATAAACGTTGCATTTTGATACATATGGTCCGCTTTACCGGTAATTGGTCGGTAGTTTTTAAACCGGAAAATATACGGCTGTTGCTCCCAAATCGTAAATGAGCGGTTTTTCAAAATAAACACTGACTCAGATTTACTGCGAAACCATTTTTCGTCTATTGAAGGAAACAAATCAAACAAGTCTTTATCTTTCACTGCACTGGGTAGCATACCTGAATGGTTTTCCATAAAGCCATTCCAAATACACACTTTATAATCTCTATCTAATACCACCAAACCAATATCAACGGTGTTAAACATATCCATTAACCAATGGATTTCATTCATATTAAAATCAGCAGCAGGCATAATGTTAGTCTTCTAGTAGGTAAGCAACTTTGTATTTCAAAGTTTTTAGTGAATCTTCAGTAAACAACAGCATTAAATCACAATTTATATTGTGATTTTCAATACCATAGCTAATTTCTATGGCTAAGGTACGTTGCCAGCGTGATTTATTCGCCTTCACTAAATCAGCTACATCACAGTGTTGCCCTAGCACGACTGGGTGACCCTGACTAAAGGTCATATCTAATTGACGTGATAAACCGGTTAAAATTGCACCAATCAAGATATTACTAATATCCATTAATAGCTCCAGCTCAATTTTCTTATTGAGCTCCCCTTGATAATTCATCAAGGACGCGATTTCTTTAAAGCTTGAATCATTAAGTAATAACAACGCTTCACCGGAAACACCGCCGCCAATAAAACCTTGGCACACGCCAGAAGTAGACGCATTAGCGTCAATTGAACGCAGGGCCATATCTAATTCGTTTACTTCAAGAATATTAACATTCGGAATGGGCAACTCTACAAATACATTCAGTAAACGGGCAAGTAAGTCCCCTGCCTGACCCATAGCAACATTGGTTAGCTCTTGATAGATGTCTCTCACATCTGGGTCAACTTGCTCCCCTAAACGGTGTGATAACCGTTCACGCATGGCTTTATCTTTAATGCCATGATGTTCGATAATATCTGCAAGCTTTTGCGAATCACAGGGTTTTTGAATAAAGTCTATCGCGCCAAGTTCTATAACGCGTTGATGAGCATTTGGCTGAATATCGCCCGAGACCACCACAGTTAATACATTTAAATCTTGTTTTTGAATTGCTTGCAGCACTTCGTAGCCATCCATTTGCGGCATATTTAAATCGAGGAATAATATTTCCGGGCTTAACGCTTTAATTTGCTCAAGACAATGTACGCCATCTTCAGCAAACTCAACTTTAATATCCCAATCATCGGGTAATGAACGAGCTAACTGACGGCGCGCAAGTTTAGAATCATCACAAATTAGAACCGATGTTGGCATAGTGTCTCTCTGATCGCTTACATTGGGTAATAAATACCGTGGCCAATGTGCTTTTATTTTTATTAGTAAGGTACAAACAGTATCATTGCTTCATGTTAATCAATGTAACCATGTATTACAATTTTAAATTGAACTAAACGCTTGGTGTACTTAGGTGATTATAATACACTCAGACTAATTGCGTTAACTCTAAAGGAAATACCTTATGCTTCGTTCACTCACTTTTGCTTTAAGCGCCTTTTGCTCTATGGCCTTTGCAGTCGATATGACCGAAAACACGCTAGATGCTGGTAAAGTATCAGCACAATCAAAACCAATCACTTTATTAGGGCAAGGTGTAAAACTTGGCGATAAAGCGCCTGATTTCAAAGTGGTTGATGGTTCATTTACACCAATCACATTAGCGGATTATCAAGGCAAGGCTATTTTAATCAGCGTTGTGCCAAGCCTAGATACGGGTGTGTGTAGTATTCAAACCAAACATTTTAACGAAAAGGTCGCATCGCAATTTCCAAATGTAGCCATGCTCACCATTAGTGCTGACTTACCGTTTGCACAAAAGCGTTTTTGTAAAGCCGAGAACATAGATAAAATTACTGCATTATCTGATTCAGTATGGCGTGACTTTGGTCAAAATTATGGCTTGATAATTAAAGATATGGGACTACTTACTCGTGCCGTATTTGTATTAGATGCAAGTCATAAAGTTGTTTATAAACAGTTAGTCGCTGATTTATCAACAGAACCAAAATATGACCCAGTATTGAGTGCATTAAGCGCATTGTAATTTATTACCTAATGAGTAAATTACAATAATAAAAAAACCGCCAATCGGCGGTTTTTTTATTAATTGAATTATTAACCTAATAATTCAGCAAGTTGCTGATTAACAGCTTCAACAGCTTGGGTACCATCTAGTTTATGATATTGCGTGTTACCGGCTTTTGCTTCAGCTTGGTAATAATCAACCAATGGCATAGTTTGCTCATGATAAATACCTAAACGCTTACGTACTGTTTCTTCAGTATCATCGGCGCGGATAATTAAATCTTCACCAGTTACATCGTCTTTACCTTCCACTTTTGGCGGGTTATATACAACATGGTATACACGACCAGAGCCTGGATGAACGCGACGTCCACCCATGCGATCAACAATGATCTCATCGGCTACATCAAATTCAATAACGTGATCAACCACTACGCCATTTTCTTTCATTGCATCAGCTTGTGGAATGGTACGAGGGAAACCATCTAGTAAAAAACCTTTCTCACAATCCGCTTTAGTTATACGCTCTTTAACAAGGCCAATGATGATGTCATCAGAAATTAACTGACCTGCATCCATTACTTTTTTTGCTTCAAGACCCAGTGGCGTGCCTTCTTTAATTGCTGCACGTAACATATCACCGGTAGAGATCTGTGGAATACCGTACTTGTCCATCAAAAACTGAGCTTGAGTGCCTTTACCTGCACCCGGCGCGCCCAAAAGAATAATGCGCATATCATTGTCCTCGTTTGATACTGATTTTACGAAAAGCGTATCAGTATGATTTATTATAAAGCCTGAATTCTTCCATAAGCGCCTGCGATACTCAAGCAACTTATACCAATTGATTAGTCTCAATCATAAAAAAGGGAACCAAGGTCCCCTTTTTATTAAAATGTTACGTTTTGGGCAACTACTTGCTCAAATCTAACATTAATTTATTTAGACGAGTCACAAAACCAGCTGGATCTTTTAATGTACCACGCTCTGCAAGCAAGGCTTGATCAAGCAGTACATGTGACCACTGTGCAAATTTGTCTTCGTCTTGTTCAACATTTAAATGCTTAACAAGTTGGTGCTCAGGGTTAAGCTCAAAAATTGGTTTTGCTTCAGGAGCAGCTTGACCGACTGACTCCATTAGCTTTTGCATTTGTGAGCTCATATCGTTGTCATCAGCAACAACACAAGCTGGTGAATCAGTCAAACGATGTGTAAAGCGAACATCTTTAACGCTATCGCCCAGTGCTGTTTTGATGCGCTCAACTAAGCCTGCAACTTCTTTTTCAGACTCTTCTTGCGCTTTTTTAGTCTCTTCATCATCTAAGTTACCTAAGTCTAGGTCACCACGGGTAATTGACTTAAATGGTTTTTCAGCAAACTCGGTTAAGTGGCTCATCATCCACTCATCAACACGGTCGCTCATCAATAATACTTCGATACCTTTCTTACGGAAGATCTCTAAATGTGGAGAGCTTTTCGCTGCAGTGAATGAGTCAGCAACAACGTAGTAAATTGCGTCTTGCCCTTCGTTCATACGCTCAACATATTGTTCTAATGAAACGTTTTGTGCTTCTTCATCTGTATGAGTTGAAGAGAAACGCAATAACTTAGCAATCGCTTCTTTGTTTGCGGCATCTTCAGCTGGACCTTCTTTGATCACTTGACCAAATTCATTCCAAAATACTTGGT
Source organism: Pseudoalteromonas sp. KG3 (assembly GCF_030436385.1). Taxonomy (NCBI): domain Bacteria; kingdom Pseudomonadati; phylum Pseudomonadota; class Gammaproteobacteria; order Alteromonadales; family Pseudoalteromonadaceae; genus Pseudoalteromonas; species Pseudoalteromonas sp. KG3. The sequence goes on along the minus strand of NZ_CP098523.1, from coordinate 182,872 downwards.
AATCGTCGGCTTTATTTTTTGCCATACGCTCAAGTAATTTTAAAGTACGTGACGTACAGCCCTTACGGATTGCTTGTGTAACTTTGTTATCTTGTAAGATTTCACGCGATACATTTAGCGGTAAATCGTTTGAATCAAGTAAACCCTTCACAAAACGTAAGTAGCTAGGCATAAATTGCTCAGCGTCATCCATTACAAATACGCGTTGTACATAAAGCTTTAAGCCACTTTGACGATCGCGATTCCATAAATCAAATGGTGCTTTTTTAGGGATATAAAGTAAGCTAGTGTATTCAGTTTTACCTTCAACTTTATTGTGAGCCCAGCTCAGTGGATCTTCCCAATCATGGCTTACATGCTTGTAAAACTCTTTATATTCGTCATCAGATAGCTCTGATTTATCACGCGTCCACAGTGCCGTAGCGCGGTTAATACTTTCCCATTCTCCAGGGACAGCTGGAATTTTTTCGCCATCTTCACCTTCAGACTCTGGTACTTCTGCTTTGTACATTTGTACTGGTGTAGAAATATGATCTGAGTATTTAGTGACAATACTACGTAGGCGCCACTCATCAGCAAATTCTTTTTCATCTTCACGAAGGTGTAAAGTGATTTCAGTCCCACGGCCTGCTTTTTCAATTTCTTCTAGCGTGTATTCGCCCTCACCCTGTGATTGCCATTCAACGCCTTTTTCTTCACCAGCTTTGCGGGTACGAACAGTCACAAGATCTGCAACGATAAATGCAGAGTAAAAACCAACACCGAATTGACCAATTAGTTGCGAGTCTTTGCTTTGGTCGCCAGTTAAGTTTTTGAAAAACTCAGCCGTACCTGATTTAGCAATCGTCCCTAGCGAGCTGATCACTTCATCGCGAGTCATACCAATACCGTTATCTGAAATAGTCACGGTATTTTTTTCTTTATCGGCACTGATACGTACGCGTAAGTCTGCGTCACCTTGGTATAGATCACCATTTGACAGTGCTAAAAAGCGTAACTTATCAGCCGCGTCAGAGGCATTTGACACAAGCTCACGTAAGAAGATTTCTTTATTAGAATAAAGTGAGTGAATCATTAAGTTTAATAGTTGTTTAACTTCTGTTTGAAAGCCTAATGTTTCTTTTTGTGCTGCAGTCATTTATATATCTCCAATTTGCAAAGTGTCTGCGTTATGCACTTAATATGGGGTGCAGTTCGTTAACTTCAAGTCAAATGGGCAAAAAAGTAAGCTATAGGGGGAGAAGCATGAAAGTTAGGTCATCTATTCTTACGATCAAAATGGCTGTGGGCAATGTAGGTGCGTTTGCTTGGAGCTTCGAGGGTGTACAAAAAACAGATCGCTGGCATGTAATTGTAAGCGCTCAGCCAGTTGTTGGCTATGTTGGTTTTTATACAGATCACAGCCAATAATTGGGTGCCCAATGCTGTGACTGTGAATACGTAGTTGGTGTGTACGCCCCGTCACAGGAGTAAATTGCACTAACGTTCGCTGCGGTGATGTTAAGCGCTGTAATACGATGTAGTCACTGACTGCGGGTTTCCCCGTCTCATTACAAATTTTTACTAATGGGAAGAGTAATTTATCTTTGGCTATGGCAGCGTTTATTTGGCCTGCGTCATTTAATAACCAGCCATCCAACATGGCTATATAGTGCTTTTTAATTGTCCCAGCTTGAAATTGCTTATTAAGCTGCTTAGTTGATTCAGGGTTAAGGCCTACAATCATAATACCTGAAGTACCATAATCTAACCGATGCGGCAATTTAGCGCTTGGGAATGCAGCTGTAATTCCTGGCTGCCCATGCACTAGGCGATAATGCACGGAATCCCAGTTAGCTGGGTTTTTACCATATAAGCTCAATAAACCACTGGGTTTATTGATCAATAAAATATCATCGTCTTGATATAAAATTTCCACATATTCATAGCAAACCGATGCAATAAAGTCATCAACAATAAGCTTAGACTTAGAGCTACAATCAGACATTTAATTCCTTACTGTGATTTAGTACATAAACCAAAATAATTAGCGCTAGAATTTAGCGATGAGTGATGCGCCGCGCGAAAATTTCCCGCGCTTCGCGCGATAACTGCGAAAAACGTAATTTTAAGTATTTTAAAAGTAGTTTAACCAAAGCTTACGTTTTGCTGCATTTAGAAGTTTTGTATTGGCTTCTTTTAAAAGAAGGTCATGCTCTTCTTCCTTCTCTTCAGGTACACACATATACCCAGCATCATTAACTAAATACATTTTATTAGCTTTTTCAATTGCAGGTTTGTAATCATTTGTATAGACAGAGGCTATCTTTTTGCTTTGTGATCCAAGGTTCACTTCTAAATCTTTAATTAGTGATTCACTTACATTTTCTTCTTTTATTAGTTTATCCCTCAAAGGTGTAATTGCTGTGTTATATTCACTTCTGATATCTCGGCCGAGAGCGAGAAAATGTCCGACTATTACACCAATTAGTAATGACACCAATGCAATCAATATTCTTACTTCTAAATCACTCATAGATTTACCTTAATAATTATCCATACTCTATTTAAACTTCAATTTCAGTATATGGCAATGTTGGTGCTGAACCAACAATTCTGCCATTCTCTACGTATACCGCACCAGTTTGAACACTATCACCTAGCACAATGCTTTTGCTGCTGTCGCTGTATTCGACTAGCGTTGTGCCGTTTGTGTTAACTGTGACGATTGTTGCTATTGTGCGTTGGGTTTTGTCAAGTACTGAGCCGAGCCTGTTTAGTGTGTTAGACATTGCTGATCACCTGTATGGTTTGGCTAACTGTAATAGCGCCTTGGTCGCTGATACTGGCGTTAATTGTCATGCTGTCGCAGGTCGCTTTAAATACTGAATCTGTGTAAGTGATGCCAACTAACATACCTGGGCGGATTGGTGGCAAGTCGTCTAAAAGCTTGGTTCTGATTGTAGTGTTTTGCTTGTTACCGCTGTTAGCCAGCTCACACGTTCCGCGTTGGCGTGCTGCTTGATTGTGGGTGATTAGCGTGTCTACAACATCATTAGCAAACTGATCGCCAAGCGTACCCGCACGCTTGATTTTACACGCTACGCCTTGCTGCTCACCTCGTACAAATACTGCGTTATGCTCTTGGTTGATGGTTTGGCTAGTGCTGTGCTCAAGTATGATTGAATCGTTAAGGATCACATCACAAATTGCATTGGCTGTGTCCCACGGCATTACGGGCCATGCTGGGACTACTGAGACAGTTTTAGTTGCGTCGTTAATATCGAGTATTGCGCCGACTGACTTAGCCACACTTAACAGTGCCGCAGCTGGGGTTAAATTTGTATAAGTAAACGCGCCTATAGGGATTGGATAATCGATCATTTTATTGTCGAGTGACCAGCCTGTATTAACAAGTATGTCAGACATGATCCCCGCTAAGGTTTTTGCAGTTGGGTTGGCGTAGTTTGTAGCGCGAGCGTAAGGGTTAGATAGTAACGCAAAACGACTGCGACAACTTGCGCTGTAGCTTTGATTAGCAAAGCGGTTGCTAGTGCTTGGCTGCTCACAAATGACATAAAAGTCATAGCCATTTAACGAGATTTTAAGTTCGTGGCCCAGGGCGCGCTCAAAGTCGATGCGTGAGCAAAATTTAATATTAGCTGTTGCGCTAAATTGGCCGCGAGATATTGAGTAATTAACGCTGTTGATTAGTATTTTTAAATCATCTGAAACACGCACACAATTAATGGTTGGCTGCATGATGTATGTATTCCTTAGCTGGGGTTCTATGGGGATTTTGCGGTCAATGGTTGGTACGTCATCATCACCGCGCACTAAGCCGCCCGGTAGGCCCCAGTAACAGACTTTATCGGGGTTGTTAAAGCGCATGACTAGACGCCCGTTTTGCACCGTTGCTGGCGCTGTGAACTCTAAATTTACATAGCCCTTAAACGGATGATTTCGCCAGTAACAAATGTATTGCTTGTCTGTTTCGCCGTAATGTATTACAAGTTGTTGGGTGTTCAAATTTGGGTTTGATGACCATTTAAAGGGATGCTTTGCTTCTATTATTGTCCTGTAATTCCAGTGTAGAGAGGTTTCTTGTAACTCACTATCCAAAAATGTGAGCCAATATGTTGAAGTAGTCTGGCTTTCTCTAAGTAGTTTCGTTAGCCAATCTGAACTCGCTTCATTATGTTCTATTTTGGTGTTCGTTTTAAATGACAACAACACATCATTAACTACTGGCAAGCTGATAGACCATAATGATGTAAATTCCTGTTTATTTGTATCACCATGAAGCCATTGCATAACTACAGTATTAGTAATGTTTATTGAAGACCAAACGTTGTTAACTTCTGTTTGTATTACTTCGGTAGTTACCCAGCTAGCTACAAAATCAATACCGATAGGTGTTAATACTGGTTCAACAACATCAACGGTAAAACTAAGTTTGATTGGTGATGTCGTTATTTCTTGCGAGTAACGTTGTTGAAACCTAATTTCAATCATTGTGATAAGTCTGTTATTTCTGCAATTACTCCATCTAAAATAGCGCCTGTATAAGCTAGGTTATCATCAAGAATTATGCAGGTTAGTAATGGGTCAACGCCATATTTTGCAGGCAGTATAATTTCAATAAAGGGTGCGCTTACTTTGCAGTAATAAAGACGTTTAGCGCTCTCTCTATCAAGAATAATTAGGCGTTCGGCATCGGGATCTAAATCTATGTTTAACTTAGACGCAGGCGTTGCCGTTAAACCTGTTTTTACAGTAGTCGTTTGAATTATGTTTTCAGCAGTAAAACTATCAATTGTTACATCAATAAAGTTAAGGCCCGTTGCTGTATCCGATGGCCTTTTATAATATATTTGTATCGCTGAAACATCTTGAGACGGTGAATAATCACGTTCAGTCCAGTTACCATCTGGGTATTCCTGATAATCTCTTCGTGCTCCGTTATTTAGTATTTCAACACAACGGCAGCGTGAAGAAGAACCTCCAACGGGGTGAAATTTATATAAACGCCCTGGTGTAACTTCAATTGGTAAGCTGGTTTTTGAACCGGGATCTTCTGTATACCCGGTGCCACTTCCATCATAAAAAATAAAACCATATGGTGAAAAATCACCTACAAATAAATTAGTCATCCCACACCTCTAAATTTATAACCATACGATTTGCACAATTGTTAACATGCTTTAACAAAAGATAGTTGTCGCCATAGTTTACCGTTGCTGGCCATATCATATTTTCTGGATGCCCAACTAACGTGCTATAAAGCCCCGGAAAATGTCCTCTTACCGCTGGGCGTGTATAGCTTTCTATTATTGGTTTTGACTCTCTATCTAATGCTGTTGCGTAATCCTGATGAAAAAGATAAATCTTTTCTAATGTATTGGACGGAATTACGCTTAGTGTTGGCGTTGGTTTTTGGTCTATGAATGATAGTTTATGCGGGTAATAGAGGCCATGCTCTAATGAGCCATCTGTATCATAAATTTTTAACGCCTTATATGGGGAGGTTGTGTTGAAATTTAAATGCTGAATATTTGTACCCCATGCGTCAGTGGGGTTTACAATGTAATTAAAGTTTTCACTGATAAATGAGCAAACTGCTATAAATTTAGCATCATCACCTGATATGGCGTTAGATAGGTCGCCTACAAAAAAACCGGTTTGATAAACCCAAGTGGGCATTTTATAGCTACCTTGATAACAAAAAAAACAATAGAATGCTTTATCTGTTCCTAAAATTACCCACGCTATATTTTTATCTTTAAATACTGTAAAAGCCTGTTTCCAACCTCTATTTTCTAAATTATCAGCGTCAATTACATTGCGTGCGGATTGAACGCGCACACCTACAGCATCGTCTAATCCTGTTGAACTGCTAAACACAACAGAATGACCTGAGCCGAGATTTTTGTAAGAACAAGCCACCGGATCATTTAACTCTTTTACCCATCCTAATGGCGGTTTATCACCGTAGCCAGTGACTAAGCACTTATCTATAATATTAACTAATTCGCTAAACGTGCAATCACCCGCCTGTGGTGCGCCTTCGTCATCCCATCTATAAACGCTTGGTGTTTGAGCCATAATTTAATCCTTATTTCCACGAAATGATAAAGTTGAATTGTCACGCACTATTTCAGAGTGACCGGGTGATACTGAGCGCGTAACCATGGTTGGCTTACTTGCGGCTAATGTTTCAAACAAGAACGCTTCACCGGGGTTTAAGCCTGCGCCGAACGCTTCTTTACGTAATATGAAATACGGCGCGCCTGCAAAGCTATTAATCGGCGAACAGTCGTTTAGCGTGTCGCCGCTGTAAATGTTGCCGACTGATTCTCCGATCACGTTATAAGCCGTAGTTGATGTAAACACGACTGCCCAGCGCTGTGCTATTGCACCTATGTTAGTGAGTTCAATTGGGTATTGAGTGGTGTTGATTGCGCTTGATGCTGCTGCGCCAAAATCACCAAAGTTGTTTTGCCATGCCGCGAGTGTGCGCTCGTCTTTAGTTTGAGCTTGAAAGTCACCCAAAACCTGTACGCTGCTAACTGTAGAGCCAGCTGGGTAAGCGCGGTTTAGCGGCGTTAACAGGCTTAATGTGTTGCTGTCGATTGCATCTATCAGTGCAAGCTCTGACTGAATTGCAGTGATAATAAACGGCGGTGAAAATGCGCTTATTCCCGCGTTGATAGTTATATCACCCGTTGCAGCATCGTAGCTGTAGTTATCATCAGTTACAGACCAGCAACTTGCACCGGTGCTGTCTACAATGTCGATAAAATCAGCATCAGATAAAACGGTAATCGTTTGGCCGCTTGAAAGAGTTGCAGCAGCTGTGCGCTCGCGGTTTTGCACACTGACTGGGTTAAACGTATGGAAAATTGCTACCGTGCCACCGCCCGGTAATTTTGATGTATCAAAACCGCCCTCTGGTGCGGGTACAGTCACTTGAGAAACTTCGTTGTAATCGTAACGAATTGAATCAGGGCGAACATCAACCGTAAACGTTATATCAACGTAACCCGTTGCGCTCACTTCACCAGTCGCATTCGTGCCACTTATAGCGCCGCTCAAATCACTTGATGCACTGAATGTTGTGCCATCCGTTGTTGTATAAGTGATATAAAGCGAGTCTCTAGCAAACGAGCTGTTTGGTAATTGCCACTGTTTAGAACGGGTTTTTCTATCACCTTTGATGATTGTAGCACCAAGGTTATCTTCAACAGAGCCGTTGAAGTCAGCGCCATCTATATCTGTAATTACACCAGTTTCATAGTCAATAGTTGCAAATACGTAGCCATTTGCAATAAAACGACCTTGCGCATCGGCTTTGTAAATAGACGATTCACCTGCTTTTTTAAGACGACAATAACCGGGTAGAACACTCTCACCCGCTGCTAACGTTATTGTTGGGCTGCTAGTGAAAGAATGAAACCTAAAGTCGTCTTTACTAAAATAATTCAGGGTAAAATATTGGTCTTTTGTTACTGCTGAAGATCTAGGAAGCGTAACTGAAATAGTATTCCCAGTAATAGTTAGATCTGACTGCTTTAAATCAATAGTGACAACTTTATATACTTGACGTTCATAGGCTGCACCCCACGGTGGAAAATACAATTCGGTGGTAAACTTATAGCTTTGATAGCTAGCATTAAATACCGGGGACTCAATCAATAAATCAGGTACTTCAATGTTTATTTCTGTTATATCACCGTAACTAAGCACCCGAGTGCTTCTAAATCCAACTTCACTATCAGGGCTTAAATTTAATGCTTGAGTAATCGTTTGAATACTCGGTGTTAAAGAGCGACTTGCAGACTCGACTCGAAGCTCTTGGCCCTGTGCATCTACTGGTGCAGTTAATAAGCTAGTACCGTGATACTTTGTGCTAGCCAATGACAAATACGGCAGCATTTCAGCCACTGTATCGGTGTCTTTTAGGTCTTGAGCCTCAACGAGTAACACATTTACAAGCGGATCGTCAGGTTGGTCGCTTAAAAACAGGTGAGCGTCTTGCAAGCGGCTTGAATCGTCTGTGCTAAGCGCAGGATATAATTTGACGAGATCAAATGATGATCGGGCATGGTCAATGTCACTGATTGAGCTAAACACATCGTTAAGTTTACCGCTAACAATCGCGTTACTGGTGCGGTGGCCGCCAGCGTGTGGCTCGTTGCCAATACGCTGTGGTTTAAATATTTTTAAATCGGTTCTAAGCATTGTTTATTCCTAAGTTAAACCGTTTTTAAACGTAAATTAATGTTTTGAAAGTGCGTTGGTGCCGAGTCTGAAAAATGCGTATGCGGCACGGCTTCTACGGCTTTTTGGCTGTGGTCCCACACAACATTAAACACAGTGCCGCGTATAGTTATTTCAAACGCGGTGAGGGTTGTTTGTGCATGCTCATATAAAGGTGTAAACACGCTGGCAGCTTCAAAGTCACTGTATAAATTAATTGGGCGGCCTTGTGGTATCAGTGTTTTTTCAATGTGCTGCGCGCCGTTTAATGCGCGTTCGGTTTGCTCTGCGACTGGCAAGTAATCAAACTCATTGAGCCAAACAAAGTTATCCAGGCTTTGTGCATTTATTACGATCATTGGGTGTTACTCAACTGTTCAAGTTTTTGTAAAAATTGCTCTTCAAACTCAGCTAATAAACTGGCCGATTGGCCGCCAGGCAATGCAAGTTCTAATCGGACGGTTTTGCCGTTGCTCGGCTGTTGATTTTTAAGCACGGTTATCAATTCACGTACAGCAGCTGTTAGGCTGTTTAAATCGCCGTTAGAGGCTTTATTGCTGGGCGTATAATTGTTTGTAGGCGGCGTATAGCTTGGCGTTGATGTAGGCGTATACGTCTGTACTTGCTCAACGGCTTTTTGAGTGGTGCTTTGCGCTTTTATCGCTTGCTGCTGTGCGCTAATGGCTGCGTTTAATGTGCTCTTTTGCTCACGCGTTAGGTATGTAAGCTGCTTATTGATTTTGTTGTATAACTCAGTCAGTGCTTTATTACTGCTTGCGTTATCAATTTGGCCGCTAAACTTATTAAATTGGGTATTTTGGGTGTCAGCATAAGCGCGGCGTTCGCGCTCTTCGTTGATCTCTTTACTATCTAAATCGTAAGGGCTGCGGCCGTTCTCTTCTTGATAATCGACTACATCACTTACGCTGGCACGTTGCGATTGATTGTAACGACTTACACTGCTTGATGCGCGATTTGCTGATGCTGCAACACGCTCTAATTCTTCTTTTTGCTCACGTAGGCTTTTTGATGCTGATTCGTTCGCTTTAACCTGATCATTAGTTGCTTGCGTACCAGCTCTAGTTGAGGCCGTGGCCGCATCTTGTGCCGTTTTGTTTTCGCCTAGCTGTTGATTCACAACGGCTAAAATCTTTGCAATACGGTCTTTTTGTTGGTTGTAGTCATCTGCACTAATTGCGTTGTTTCTATATTGTGCAGCTAGTTCATTAAGCTCTTCGTTGAGCTTTTTATTTTCTACGCTTAAATCACGCAGGCTCATGCTTTCAATTTCACGCACTCGGGCTAAATCGGTTTCTTGTTCGATGACTTTACCAGTGAGCCGGTTGTACTCTTTTTGTGCTTCACTTTTTTGCTTAAGCGATGCTTTTGAGTCGTCCAGTACTTGTTTGTGTTTTTCCATAGCTGACTTGGTATTACTTAAAGCAGCAGAAAACTCATCCGCCGCAGTCGCATTATCACCAAAGCCAGGCTTGAGTTGCTTGGCTTTTTTAATTAGCTCATCAAGCTCTTTGGTTAACCCTAGCGCCGCAGCGGCGGCCTGTACTGAAGCTGGCACGGTTTGTTTAGTGGCAGAGGCGGTATCAATGGCAGCCGCCGCCCACTTTGTATATGCTTGCTCAAGCTCATACACGCCGATTTCATTATTCTTATAAGCTTCTTGTAGGGTTTCATATACTTGCTTGGCTTGTTCTTCAGTAGACTTTAACGAGTCGCTGGTAACAATACCTGCTTTACTCATCATCAAACTCAAATCATTAACTGCTTTACCAGCAGTTTCTGTCACGGTAGTAACATTTGCTTTTTGAGCTTCAGTGCTTGCAGCTACTTGTTCATTTGTTGCTTTTACAGTTGTTTTTATAGCTTCATTACTGGTTTGTGTTAGCTGCTCCCATGCCGCATTTAAATTTTTACCATCCTCTAAAATTGATTCATAAAAGCCCTGGCTAACGGCCTTAAGTGCATCTGCTTGGAATTGTGCTTTTTGGGCTAAATCATCAGCGCCCACAAAGTCGAGCACACTCGCAAACGCATCTGTCATTGATGATGTATAGTCAACCGCCGCCATAGCGACTGTTTTAATACCCGCAGTAAAACCATTGAAAACAATTCTAACAGCCCCTACAACGCGCTCAGCCCCTGAAATAAAGCCGTTTATGTTATCGAGTAATACCTTAAATGATTCACCGCCATCAGTGATGATACTACTGAAAAAAGCACTGATTTTTTGAGCGGCTAAATCTATGCTGCCATCTTTCACTAGACGATCAAATTCACTGTTCAGTTGCTTCATAAAGTCGATAGCAACTTGATACACGCCTGAGTCAGCCATTTTGATTTTAAAGGCTTCCCACTTATTACTAATCAGCGTGACTTGGCCACTTAAGCGCTCAAGGCTTTTAGCTGCTTGTCCATCAGCTTGCTTACCCATTTCGTCAAACAGGGCTTTCATGGTGTCGCGTCCTAGCTGACCTGACTCCGACATTTTTTGTAATTCAACCGTATTTTTGCCAGTGACTTGGGCAAGTAAATCCCATACTGGAATACCGCGTTCTACCATTTGCAGAATTTCTTCACCCTGCAATTTTTGTTTAGCCCAGGCTTGGCCAGCCGCTAAAATAATACCTTCTAGTTTTTCTTGTGAGCCACCCAGCTTGGCGTTGTAATCAACCAATGACTGCATTGCACCAGCCATTGGATCAATACCAAAGGTTTTTAAACTTGCAAATGCTTGCTGGGCGCTTTCTAAGCGAGTGCCCGTTTCGTTGGCAAAGTTTTTAATCCATGCTGTTGCTTGCTCACCAGCGGCAATACTGCCCATCATTGCGGCCATTTGCGCGCTAAATGATTGCGCTCTATCACCCGCTGATAAAACCCCTAATACACTGTCTTTTAGCTTATCAAGGCCAATGTATGCACCCGCCATTATAAGTAGGTCTTGGGTTACTTGTTTAATACTAGAGCCAAAACCATCAGCACTTTTTTCAGTATCGTTTAGGGCTTTACGTTGTCTTTCTAAGCGAGTATTAACATTATCAATTGATATTTTTGCGGCAACTTGTTGCTGATCAAGCTGCTTGGTTTCGGCGCTTAAGTTATTTAAATCCTTACCCGTAGCCGTTAACGTAGCTTCAAGCTGCTTAAACTCACCTCGGTTTTTAACGATGGTGGTACTTAGGCTATTTACCGATGTTTGCGCTTCTTTTACGTTTAAATTGTATTCAAGTACTTGCTTGGCCGTGGCTTGCTGGCTTGTTTTAAGCTCGTTAAGTTCAGCTTGCTGTTTTTGGATTGCTGCGGTGTATTGTGCGCTATCTGTGGTTGCTTCTTTTTGTTTTTGTGTAAGCGCTGCAAGCTCAGTTTCTGCTTTTTTAATACCCGCTATATAGTCATTATCAGCTTGCTTAGCTGCTTTTTGCTTAGTGACTAGTTCAGTAAGCGACGTTCCTGCGCGAGTGTAAGCGCGTTCGTTTTCTGCAAGCGATTGTGATAATTGTTCATAACGAGCAATAGCGGCTTTTTGAGCCTCAATATTACCGAGTTGATCGGTTAAGATTTTACTTGCAGCTTCTAGCTCTTTAATTTGTTTATTTGTTTTTTGAGCGCTGTCGCTTACGTTATCTAAGTTCTCGCTGTACTGCTGTGCCTTAGGAGCAGCGTTACTTGCGCTTTTAGCTGCATTGTCTATTTCATCATTGAGCTTTTGTGTGTTTGGTGCAGCCGTTTTAGTGGTATTGTCAAGCTCATCAATTGAGTCAGAGAGCTTTTCAGCTCCGGGGACGGCTTTACTTGTGCTGGTGCTAACGTTGTCTATTTCATCATTGAACTTTTGTGTGTTTGGTGCAGCCTTTTTAGTAGTGTTTTCAAGCTCATCAATTGAATCTGTTAGCTTTTTAGCTGCGGGCGCTGCTTTATCTGTGCTGGTGCTAACATTGTCTATTTCATCACTAAGCTGCTCAGTTTGAGGGGCCGCTGATTTGGCTCTTTGTTCAAGTTCATTTAGTAAATCACTGAGGTTTTTTGTAGCAGGATTAGCCGCATCGGCGCTTTGCTCAATATTTTTAAGCTCTTGTACAAGTTGCTCAATATTTTGCTTGCCTGTGGCCTCAGCAACTATGCGTAGGGCTAATTCTAAGGTTTTATCTGCCATGGGTTAACTCAGTTTTAAACGGTGTTTAAGAGTGTGAAAAAGGGGCCGCAGCCCCGCACAGGAAATTAGGCGTCGAGTTCGGTGTATAAAAACGGGGAGTTTTTGCCTGTCACCACTTTAGCCGTGCCAGTTAAACCACCGCTTACAAACTCACTAGCCGCAAAGTCGATGGCTTTATTGGGCATTAATGAGCTTTCGTATACTTCAAGTTGAATGGCTTTGCCATTGGCAAGGTTTTCACCTTCACCAAAAATACGCGCACGGACTTGGCTTTCAATACCACCTTCAACAGCTCTGCCGCTCATAGCGTTGTGTTGGTAGCTCACAGTAATACTGCCGCCAGCGTCAACTGCACCGCCTTTAATGGAGCGAATAAGGCCAAGGGCATAGTTCACTTCAAAGTCAGTACCTAACACTAAATCAACAGCAGCTTGCTTAACTGTTAAACCTTCACTTGCTAGGTTTTTATGGCCAAGCTCCAGCCAACCTTGGTTTGCTGGGAGTGTTTTAGCGGCATCAACTACATTGCCACTGGCTTGATTAACATCAACCACCTTACCCATTAGCGCCATCGCCAACAGTTCAGACGGCACATCATCAAATTCAATCGACAGCTCAACAGGCTTGGCAATTTTTACATCGTCCAGGGCTTGGCCGTAAGAGTCTTTCTTTTTTGATGTACGGATTTTAGAATCAGCTTCAGTTTTGATCTCAAGCTTAGTCATATTGATAGGGCCAAAAATACCAGTGCTTTGGCCCGTTTTACTTAATCGGTCAATGTAAAAATTGCCCGCTACTAATAAGCCACTCATAGGTGTGCTCCTTTCATTCTCATTTGACAAGTAAAGGCCAGCGGGTAGTACGCAAAACCTTTTGTGAATCGGGGTTTAATTGGTGAGTTAACACGCAGCCAAGGGCCTGTATCGCCAGCTAATTTGCCTGCTAATGCGCGAATAGTGTTAACTAAGTGGGTGCCTGCATTTTCTTTACGGCCTTGGCGTACAACCAAAATCACTAACCAGGTTTGTTTAATTTGCATTAAATTGCCGGCGTTTGCGGTATCGGGTAATTGGTCGCCAAAATATAAGAAATGTAAGCACGGTGTACGTTGTGATGACTCGCCCAAATCAGCTAAGTCAGTAATGTAATTAACTTGCTTAATATTGGGCACAGTCTCAAGCGCGGCTTTTAATGGCTCATGTGCTGCTAAGTAGTCATCGGTTATGTCAAACATCAGATAAACCCTTTTGATTTACCACGGGCAAATACGCTGCCTGCTGATTGCATAACTGCCGTGTCGTCGGTCTGGGCATTTGCGCCTAGCTCATCAACACCTAGCGATAACGTACCTTTACCTACTGCCGCTAAAAACTTCACTGCGTTTTGATAGCGCTCAGTAATGTGCTCTGGCGCGTTATCAGTGCCTAAAAAGTAACGGGCAATATCGCAACACAAACGGGTTAACACGGTTGGCACTATCGTCAGTGGCAGTGAATAGCGCCCCGCTAAATAGCCGTTAATTTCAGCGCTGGCATCGGTTAATGCCTGCTCTAAAATTGGCATATTTATTTGCTCGGGGTCGCTGTCTTCACGCTCTGTTAGCAGCACTAAATCTTGCTGGCCAAAGCGTTTTAGCATGTCATTAGTGCTGGCATAACTCATGATGATTGACCTTGCTTAACAGCATTGCTAAATACTTTCCATGCGGCATTACGCTGCTCAGCAGTTGGTTTGATGGTGATTGTTTGGCCGTCTTCTTCACCGGGCACTTGATACTCAAGCTCATCAACCGTTGGCTTTTTAGCGAAGCGCTGCTCAAGCATGATGGCAATAATTGGGTGTAAGCTTTCATCAATACCCGCTAAATCAACCTCAATAGCTACAGCGTCACCCACACGTCCATCGTCCAATGATGATTGCGAACTTGGCTGCGTAGACGCTTGACGAGTTTGCACGCTAATGTGTGGATCACCGCTAAGGGTCTTAAGTTGCTGCTCGTTAATATCTGAGGCTGGCAATTTATTTTTACCTGGGGCAAATGTAAGGCCCGCACGGCGATACTTTTGACCGCGCGGGTTAGTGACAATGATGCACCCAGTATCAGTACTATTTTTAGACATTTCATATCCTGCCTTTATATAAAACAGTAGGGCTAGCAGGGCTAACCCTAAACGTTAGTGTTAAGCCTGGTTAATCAAGCCAAGGCACAACCATCACTTCAACCGCTTGATAGTTGGTGTTTGATGCACCGCCTTCTTTTTGCATAGCTTCAATAAGTGCTTTAGCCTTACTGCGGTTCGTTGGGCCAACCACTAATAAGTCAGGGTTAATGCCTAATGGGCGGCCTTTGTCTGACTTTAAGCCCATCATTTTTTCAATTGCGCTATTAAAGTTTGCTTCGGTTAGCTCGGCTTTTGAGCCAAAGGCTTGTTGCCAAAACCCAAAACCTGCGTTCACACGTGCATCTACGCCATACAAATACTCATCGGCCATAAACACATGATCAGAGTTGCCCGCATCGGTTTTAGCACTGAGCTGGTAGTCTTTGCGCTTTTGGAAAATAAGCGGTTTAAGTGGGCGGCGGGTATCCAGTAAATACCAAGGGGCTAACGCGCCATCTTGCATATTTGATACAAGCTTTTCGTTTTCACCTTCACCGACATCGTGCTCGGTATCAAAAAAGTTTTGGCCGTCATAACACAAGGTGTTCCAGCCGCTGGCTAAACAGGCATAGGTTAGCTCGTCTGGGTGTGTTGCTGCCGCATAGCCCATATCTTGGAACTTAGCCATTAACACGCCAAACGTATCATCTTCAATATATTCGCTGGGGATGCCTTCAGTGGCTTCAAACTTTTTGTTTTTAATCGAGTACGAGTGCAAGGCCATTTTGTTTATATGGCGATCACCAATCCACTCACGCAAGCGGCTAAATTCACCTAACCAAGCATAATCTTCACTTGATGTAGTCGAAGGTACTACCGTGGCAATACGCGTATAAGTAGGCGTGTAAGTGCTACGGCCTGCATTAAATTCAGTTTTAACGGCCGTAAAAACGGCGCGTAACGATGGGGCTGAAATATCCATAGTGGTTTAAATTCCTAGTTCAACCCAAACACCTTCAGCAGCAACTTCCGTTACTTTGCCTGCGGTGCTTCGGCTATCGGTTGCAGAGTCGATAGACACATGGCCATCGGTCGAGAAATACACGGTGCTGCCAATATGGCTGTCGAGCACATCACCGGCATTGGCAAATAAATGCTCGCCAATTTCAACGGTTGCACGTTGTGCTTTGTCAGCGCCTTGGCTGTTATCAACACCCATGCGCACAATGCCCGCACAGGTGCCAACTGTGCCAACGTTAGTTAGCAAACCATTGCTGGTTAAAATGGCAGGTGCATCGCCAGTTAGTACAACCGATGCAGCAAGTGGGTAGGCTCTAAATTTGCCTTGGCGTTTTGCAATAGCGGCCATGATTATGCGTCCTTATTTTTCAAGAATGCCGCTTTATCAATGCCAGTGGCTTTGAGTACAGCGAGTTCTTCAGTGGTTAATTCAGGATCACGATTGTGTTCTTCGTCAGCCTTTTTCTTTTGTGCAGCGGTGCTTTGAGTGGTGCCCGTTAATGCGGCAATTGGGCTGCGAGCATCCAGCGCGGCTTTTAAAACAGCTACGCCGTTTTGTTTGCCTAAGTCTTGAAAGTACGACACCTCAGCTTCAATAATGCGGCCATCGGCTTTTGCCGCATCAATTGACTGTTCAACGGTTAAACCGTCGTTCTCTGTTTTTAATACAGCGAGTTGTTGGGTCACTGCGTTATAAGTGGCAACGGGCACATACTTCGATAGGTCAACGCTTGAGCCTGAGCTTGCTTTAAGCGCCGCTACTTCAGTGCTGGCAGTGGTTAATTTCGTGCTTAGCTCATCAGCCGAGTCGGCTTTAGTTTTAAGCGTGTTAACTGCGGTGACTGCTGAGCTAAAGTGTTCGGCGGTAGGCTGTTCGCCATCACCCACAGTTACGCCCAGAAGTGCAAGCAGTTGTTGTGCTTCATTCATGGTGGTTTCCTTTTCAGGGGTTGAGGTTTTTAAAACGGCCACCTTGCGCATGCCATCAACAGCAGGTTCGTTGGTCAGCGCAAAGTGGCGTAATTTAACGGGGCGGCCATCGGGGCCATAATGAAATACGGGGCTGATAAAACGGTATTCATCCTCACGTAAAAATTGGGCAGCTTTTTTTGTCCATTGCACATTGAGTGCAAACAAGCCTTCGCCTGGTATGTACTCTAAATCGGCGGGGTTAAACCACCCTGCGGCGGTGGCTTCCTTGCCGTTTTCTTCCGCATGAAGAGTTTGATGTTCGTAGTCAAAGTGGTAATCGTTTTGGCGTGTGCTGGCATCTGCTTTAAGGGTGTTAAATGCAGTTTCATCCATTAGCCAGGCATTGTGTTCGGTATCGCTTGGGCGGCCATCACCTGCGCTAAAGTAACCATCGGGTGCAAGTTGCACGCGCGGGCTGGTGCCATCAGCGGTTACATCGGCATTAAAACGACATACCGCAAGGCCCATGTTTGCAGGCTTACTTGCCGTTAGTACAGCAAGTGAAATGCCTTCCAGTGGCAAACTGCTCCTGATTGTACTTGGTAAGTCTATGTTGTGAGTGTTTAACGGCATGTAACTGGCTACAAGTAAATTAACTTGCAGCCAGTATCGAGGATTTCTTTAGAATGGGATTTTAAACTGGATTAAAAAATAATAGGCTTAGGCACTTTGTTTATCACAACCCACCGAGTGAGCTGGCTAAATGTCACTCGGAAACGTTTCTAACCTCATTTCCAGCTTAGTTAACACCGTACTTGCAACATTCACGCGACTAAATCACCTTATAGGCTCTTAGGGGGCGTTGTGGCGTTTTTAGCTTTCTAATAAAAAATCACCCAGTATCACCAGTAATTCGGTTTCGTTATCGCGGTTTATGCCTAAATATTCACGCTGGGGGATTGCAGCGGGCCCGGGTGCCATTTCTGGCAAGCCGCCAAAGTTATGTATAGCGGCATAGGGTTTGTTACTGCCAATCTGCGCCCAAAAGTCGCCGCTGTCAGCTGTAATAGAGGCCGCGAGGCCGCCAGCTGTGGCTTGCAGTATTTGCCCACCAACGCGTTTGGGGTTACGTTTTAAGTAATTATCGCTAAGTGCTGGCCATGGCGAACCATCAACGGGGCTTTGCTGATCTGCTAGGGCATCTTCGCTGGCACTTTCCATCACAGCGGCAATGGCATCCATGGGTTCGCTTAAGTCGTTAAAGCGTTCAACCAACTGTTCAAGTATGGTTATAACGCCAGTTCCTTCAAGGGTAAGTGAGATAGTTGACATACGTAATAGCCTATTTAATAATCAGTAGTGGTGGTAGTGTTTCCAATGGGTAACGGTTATATGCTTTAACAGCGTATATGATATGAGTTCGAGTCTCGTCCTACCGCCACAATTCATACAACCCGCCATTGATACCGCTTTCGATAGCACTACTGTTTACTTTAAACACATTAATCAATGTGTCTAACTCAGTCCCTGCGCCCGCATATTTTACAACGGCTTTTATCGACACTTCACCTTGCTTTAGTACAAACAATACTTGGTTACGGGCAGGTTCCCATAGCACCTGAGTATTAGGGTGGTTTATCCAGCGGCTTAGGTTACTGTACTGTTCAACGTTTAACGCCGTATTATTTTGTTGGTGTTTTTCACTATGTGCATGGGCAAGTGCTCGTTCAGATAAAACCAAAGTACGGGCAGGATCAATGCCTTTATCAATCAGTTGTTGGTTTATATCGTCTGCTAAAAAGCTCACTACGGTTTTATGTTGTGGCCGTGGGCCATTGGCTTTTAAGCCTGCGGCGTTGTTTGCTTGCTTAGCTAATTGGTAACGCTCAACACGGGCAAGGCTTTCTTTTGTCCATAGCTCAAACGCGGCCTCTCGCGCTGGGCTGTTATTAAGGGCTTGGATGGTTTCGGCTCTTAATTGTGGATCGGGCACTTTACCAAGCTTTTGCGCTATGGCCGTATCGGTGCCAAAAGCGCTTTGCCCTGGTGAATATGCCCAGCCTAGATCAGGAGTCATTACATCATCGGGCGGGAGTTTTACCCGGGCATGAGGCACGGTTTTAATATCGCCTGTTTCGCGGCTGATAATCTCAGCATCAAAGGGTTGTACGTAATTACTGCCATCTTCAACCGTAATGCCCCGCGCTTTAACTTGTGCCTCAGTTAATGCACGTACACGGCAGCGGCAGCCCCAGCCATTAGGCGGGTAAATGGTTTGCCATATTGGATCATCAAACCTGAATACGCGGCCATTTAATAGCTTGTGCTCGGGGCGAGTTTGGCCGTCATCAATGGCCACATACTGCCAATAAGGGTGCGTTTTAGCACGCGATAACATGCGCCGATAACGCCCAGCCATGTACGCCGTTTGCATGTTAGTACGGTAAATTGTGTTTAAGCGATACGGGCTACCTAGCTGTATGTCATCACCCATGGCATTTTTAGCTTTGCCCCACCAACCAAGCTTTTGCAGCTTAGGGGTTAGGCGCTCATTAAACTGCTTAGCTGTTAACCCTTGTGTTAATGCGGCATCTAGCTCGCCACGAATAGCACTGAGCACGTCCATATTTTGTGCGCGCGCAACGGTGAACGCTTTGCTATGGGCGCTCGTCAACATATCGTGCCATTCATCGCTTACGGCGTAACCCTTAGATTTAAAGTAAGCCACCGCGTCTGCGGGCGGCTTATCAAAAGCGCTGGTTAAATTAACGCTAGGCATTGAGCGAACCCCACAGCTCACTTACAAAAAACAACCGCGTGAGTAAATCAGTTAAGCCATCTTGATCCAGCATGGGGTAAAGCTCTGCCAGTTCAATGGCGGCCAGTTCTTCACTTTGGTTGAGCTTATCAAGCAGTGGCTGTAATACGGTTTTGTATTCTTCGCGCATATCGCCGCTGGTAATGGCATCAAGTGCCGTGTCGAGCTGTGCTTGGCTCCGGTTACTTATACCTTCACTTTTAAGCACTGCGAGCGAGCTGGCTTTTAATGCGGCTGCATTGTTACTCATTGGCTCTGTGGGGGCTTCAAGTACGTCATCGCCGTCTTTGGCAATAGGAATGTTTAAACGCTCATGCACCCATGATTTAGGGACTTTCATACCAAGCGAAACCAATGAGCGCAGCGGGTAAGCTAAATCGCGCATTTCGTCACTGGTGGAGTTGTCAAACTCAAAGCGTGGCAGGCGGCGATTGCCTGCGTAGCTTTTACCATTAAGCGCATACAGCGGGTATAAAATATCGCGGTTAATGGTTTGCTCTATTTGATGTAAGTCGCTTTGGGTTATAGAGCTTAGTGCCTCAGCATGTACATTACCCAGCGCATTGGTGCTGGTTTTACCATCGGCTTGGCTGGTTAAGGTACCGCCTAAAATCGCTTTAGATTGGGTAAGTTCACACCAACGGATCATTGATTCAAACGGATCGGCTTGGCCATTCGCAGCGCTTTGAAAATCAATTTCCATGCCTTTGGGGATTATGCCGCCTGCGTTATGGCCAATGCTCATTACTGCGCGTAACAGTGTGGCTTTTTCTTTTGGATTAGCACCGCTAGGGTATTTACCCACACGCACAGGTAAACCGTAAATCTCTAAAAATTCGGCTAGATCACGTACCGAATAATTTTTAAATAAGAACGGCCAGCTTAATACCGACACCAACCCCGCACGGTGAACATAACCCGACTTTGATTTATGAATATGCATAGCCCAGGCGAACGGGTTGGGCTGTTCGCCATTGGCGCTGCCATCATTGAGCATTAATTGATTGCGGTTGTCTGGGTGCGTTTTAAAGATGTTTTGATCGCGAAACTCATAGCCAGTAATGATTTGCTGTTTTTCTACGTAATCCCATTGCAGCTCATTGGGTGAAAAGCCTTTTAAAATAGCGTCACTAAAGTCAAAAAGCAGATCATAAAACCAAGTGGCATCATCAATAATTTCGCCCAGCATATCGGCATCCCGTTGCTCTAATGGGCTGGCATTACGTGGCGCTTTAATATTCCAATCCAACCCAACAATGGCGCGGCGGCGTTTGCCTAAGTCGCAGCTAATATGGCCGTCTTTATCTTCCATATCTTTTGCTAAGTCTGCCATGGCTGCTAGGTTGCCTTGCTCTGCCTCACGCAGTAAGTTTGCCAGCTTTGCAGGGGTAAGCCCTTGGGTTGGATGATCTGCATACTCTTTCATTAGCGAAGCAACGCGGCTGTTATTGTCGGTTTGTTTTTCGTCTAGGGTCTCGAGTGTGAGCGGGTCGCCGTTAATATCTACTAGCATGGTTTAACTCGTATAAGTTGTTTTAGGGTGATCACATACACATCGAGCTTTAATGCATAGTCGATGGCTGCGGTTTTATTTGGGGCGCTAAAATCAAGCGTAATTTCTTGGGCTGCAAATAGCTCTTGGCAAAGTATGCGCCAGCGCATTACCAACACCCCGCGCCTTGGTAGTCGGCCAGTTCGTCATAGTCAAAGTCGCCTTCAGCATGCTTATCTGGCAGTGGGGTAAACTCAATCGCGCTGCCTTGCATCCAAGCAGCACGCACCGCCATTGCCAGCCCCACAGCAAAATCGCCATGGCGCTGGCGGCCATCAGTGCCTTTGCTACTGCCTTTATCTATTTTTGGGGTGCCGTTGCGCACGGTGATCATTTGTAAGTCATCAAGAATGTCTTGGTGTTTTGGTATGGCAATGTTTCTATCTTCAAACTCGGCTTTAAGCTTGGGCATCCACTCCCTATACCATGGGTCGTTAAGCATGACTTGCTCAACCATGTCAGTACCAAAATGTAATGCGGCGGCTTCGGCTAAGTAGCCACCGTTACCTGTTGCATCAAACGCCAGCCCTTGTAAGCGGGGTAATCGTTTAGTTACGTACAGCATCACATAACGCTGCATATCGTAAGTAAGGTTGGTAAGCTCGATTAAAAACGGCACGCGCTTTGATAAATCTCGGGCTATTTCAAGGGGCACAAATACGGTTAAATCGCCACGCCGGGCAAAGTCTTCCCCAAAGCTATGGTTCAGATCAGGATTTAACGTGGTTAAAAACAGATCCAATTGCTCTGTACAAAATGCCTCAATCTCAGATTTTTGGGTGTCTTCGGTCCATGACATAAAATCAGCAGGCGCTTCATAGGTCACAATAGGAATGCCTTTAACCATTGCCATTTCAATTAATGCGCGGGGTATGTAGTTGCCACCGCCTTTTTTAGGTTCACAAAAATACTCTTCCCGGGCATCGTCTTCGCTGGCGGTATCTTTAAGTAAATCAACAATCCATTGTTGCTGTAATTGTTGTGACCAGGGTTTCTTTTTGATTTGGCAAATACGTTGATACAAGCCTTCACGACAGGCATCTTCAATGGTGATGGTGTGAACTGAGTAGCGTTTTTTACCTACGCGGCTGTCTTTTATCAGTTCGTTAAATAAATTATCTACCCCGTTATGCGTTGAAATTAAACGTACCTTTGAGCCCCACATAGTTAGTGCAAGTGCGGCTTTAAGTACTTCGGCTAAGCGATCATGAAAGGCCGCTTCATCTATAGTTACGTTGCCCTGCATACCCCGTAAGTTAGACGGGTTAGAGCTGAGCGCCTGAATTTTAAAGCCTGAACTAAAGTAAATAACAAAGGTTAGAATCTCTTTATCTTCATTTTTTATGACTTCTTCACACACTTGTGAGGCGGCTTTATTAAATGCTTTTGCCCACATGGCTGCGGCATCAATAAACTCGCGGGCCATTTCTTTATTTGAGCCAACATAAAAATGATTGCAGCCATTGGCACTGCGTGCAGCTGCGGCGCATAACACAGCATCGGCAGCCTCAGCCCAGGTTAAACCAGTACGGCGGCTTTTCTCGGCAATTTTTAAAACGGAGTCGTCAGCAATCCAGCGTTTTTGATACCCGAGCAATACTTCGTCAGCGTTAAACTGGCTTATTTCAGCATTCATTTGCTCAGCTGTATTAGCGGCTATCATGTTAAACAATCCCTAATATAGATTTTTTGATTTGTGCAACGGTGTCGGCTGTCATGCCTGCTTGTGTTGCAACGTGCTCAGCAGTGGTGGCGGCTTCTTCTGCAAAGGCTTTACGAATATCTTTTTCGCGTTGGTGGGCTTTCATCGCGGTGGATTCTAAGCGTTGGCAGGCAAGCATCACTTCTTTTAGTAAGCCTACATCAACGGCAGCATCTTCATCAGGGTTGGTCATTTGCTGCATCGTGGCTTTAAATAATAAAGAGCGGGCCATCTCAAGTATTAACTTAGTGGTGTCGCCTGTGGGCTTATCGCCCAGTTGCGCGGTGAGTGCTTTGGTAGATTCGCGCAAGTCTCTTAGGCGCTGGCCGATGGCTTCTGTTTTTTGTGCATGGCGGCTTAGACCACTGCGGCTTATTGTGGCTTCTTCATCAAGACCCGCATTGAGTATTAAGGTGTTTACTTCGTCAAGAATTTGCCCTTGGCTAAAACGCTTATCACGGAGCATTTCGTCTAGGTGTTTCTTAATATCTTCAGGGAGTAAATCAACCTTACTGGGTTTGGTTCTACGCGCTTGCTCAGTCATGTTACCCCCGAGGGCTTGGGCGTTTAATGCCTGGAACAACAATGGTGCCTTCAGCCACATCAATGCCACTGGGCGTTATAGTGCTAACCCATGTGGAGCTTTGGCCTATTTTTTCAATCGTTACGTAGCCGTTACGTTCAAGCCAGCTGAGGTGAGTGTGCAGTTCATCGCGGCCACACTTGAACGAGTACGATTTTAAAATATCGCAGATAATACTGTCGTTTAAATCGTAGCCAGGTTGCTCGTTCAACGCCCGCAAAATGCACAGGCGCGAATGTTCAGCAATAATTTGGTTAATCGCCATTGCGGGTTCCTCTTAGTTCGTTTTCCATTAGTAGATCGGTTAGGCGTTTAATGTCGGTAAGTTGTGGGTTTAACCCATCTATTTTTGTGCTCACTTCAATTAAGCGTTTATCAAGATCGTGAATATCTTTAGAGCTGGGCATTTCTTCTATCGTGCTTTCAACAACAGATAAACGTTGCTCTAATTTTTCGTGGGTTGTTTTAGTGACAAAGGTACTGCGTAGCCAAGCCAATGCTGCGGCCCCAACTATGGCAACACCTACGGTTAAAAAGGCTTTGTACCACTCTAAAATAAAGTCCATGCTAAGCCCTGTAATGCTGTTGTTGTATTTCAAGGAGAGATTGGCACTCCACACAGGTACTACAGTTTTTAACCGCTTTACGCCGTGCTGCGGGTATATCAATGCCGCACTCTTGGCAGTGCATAAACTCTGCCCCTGGTTTGTTGGTTTTTTCACGGTGTAGTGATAGCGCGGCATCTAACAGGTGCTGCTCAATTTTTTGTGCATCGTCTAATTTACTCAACGTGGTTTCCTTACTTTTTCGATAACGTTATTTAAAGCGTGCTTAACGCCTGGTGCGGCTTTCTCAACGGTACGGCCAATCACATAACCGCCTATGCCAAGCTGTAGTAAATCCCATGCTTGCTCAGATAAGCGAAACGCAAGCACACCAAAGGAATCAAGGCAGATCAAAATCAAAAAAGTCAGCATGGTAATGGGCCGCCAATTACGCTGTAGCCAGCTTTCGCCGTTAGCCTCAGCGGTAATTATTTGTGATTGGGCGGCGAGCACTTGGCCTTGTAGCTCAACGACTTTGCCCTCAAGTTCAAGCACCTTACTTTGTGCGGTATTCTCGATGCGTTTGAGTTCGTTGGTAACAATTTGGCGCTCTTCGTCACTGGTGAATAGGTCATCAACCAGTTTGGTAACTGGGGCGACTAAGTTAAACCAATTAGCCATGCTGGCCTCCAAAGCGTTTATGCAGCTGTTGGCGGGCATGTTGGTAATCGCGGTTGCCATTGACTCTAAGTTCAATGTCTATCGCGCTAACAGAGCGCCAGCCTTTGTTAAAGTGGCTTTGCATGGTGCCGCAATGACTATGCAAGGGGATATTGTTAGGGTTAAAAGGCAGGCCGTGCATCCGTGCATCAACCTCCAATTTTATGCGCTGCTCCTTGCCTTTTTTTAATGACCACTCCCAATTTTTACCCATGTTGCCCCCAAAGCTCAGCAAAGGCGTATTCGCTTATATGGGCTAGGCGGTTAAACCAGCCTTCAAGGTTGGGCTTTTGGCTGGCATCATTGGTACAAATACGGGCGTACTTACGGCCACGGTTTACGCTAAGGCGGGCAACTAAACTTTGTGGGGCGCAGCTGCTTACTGCTTTTAAGGTGTTAGGGCCAATACGGCCATCAGCTTTTGCACCGCTGGCACGTTGCAGTACTTGGCTCATGGCAAAGCTGCCATGGTTAATAGCGCCGTCTAAGGTGAGTAAATCAACGCCATCATCAAGTTGCTCGCAGTACATAGCACGCCAGTAATCACGGTGGTAAAGCCGTATAGCGTGGGCAATAGTGAGGTTATTTATATCTACAGTGGGGTATGCACGTTGGCTAATACCGTATTTGGTTAAGCCGCCACGATCACTTACTACGTCATTTAAGCCGCCATCAGCACGTAGGCCACCTTCTAAATAAAGAATGGGCAATATGCAATGTGCAAATTTGAGCGAGTACGGCGCAAGTGCGGCTTGTACTTCGGGGCGCTGATTAAAACAGCTTAAATTAGGTAATGGGGTTAGGGTTAAACGCACTTGGCACTCCTGCAATCCCGTTAAGGTTTGCGCCAGAGTGCCAAGTTTTAGGAGGAGTGAATTTTAAACTGGATTAAAAATTATTTTTTTTGGAGTAAGGTAGTTGCTACATCTTTCGCTATATCAGATATATAGAAAAACCATCTTTATGCGTATGCGCATCAAATAATATTGAATTGTTATACTTCACCATGTATGTATAGATTGGCCTATGTTCAGGGTTATATGAATTAATATTACCTTCGCCTGTCTTCGAGAAGTAGGATATAAAGTCACCCAACTTTTTATGTTTCAAATCTTGAAAGAATAATGATATTGCACTTTCACATATTTTATCCCATTCCTTCCAGCTCTCTTCTAACACCTTTTTACCTTCTGGGGTCAGTTTCAGCCTAAATGCTAGCTTGTATTGCTCAAAATCGATAAAGCCAGACTTCTTTAAATTGCATATATCGCTATGATCTGTACAGCACTCTATATGAGTTGAATAACGTAATGATTCCAACCAATGAAGCTGGACTATATTTAAATTGTGAAGCTCTTCCCTCAGTTTACTCAGTAAGTTAATAGACTCTTGTTGTTTGATTTTTTCTTTATTGATAAGTTCATACTTACTTTTTACAGGAATAAAAACAGATCTCAATAATTGACCTAATACTCGAATGCTTGATATGAAAATTAACCCGTACAATAAGTTAATCACTAAAGTGGGTAAATTGATTATGCCTTTAAGCTGCAATGTCACTACTAGAATAGAAATGATAAGAGCGGCTAAAGCATTTGTAGTGTCTGTAATTGTTTCTTTAAATGTTTGAGTCCAAGCTATTTTTAATTCTGAATTTGGATCTTTCATTATGCACCTATTACAAAAGGTTTAGTTTAGCTGGTACTGTTAGCGCAGCAACGAGGAAACTTATCAAAATGGGGCTATATAACTCTAGGTACTCCCTTTCTCTAAAGAGGTTGTGCAACCAAAAGTAAAATATTTTATATACTGCTTTAGGATACATTTTAATATTTTTAAGATCACACAAAGGTATTATTTTAGATCTTGTGTCCCCATGCTCGTTATCGAAAATTGTAATATCTAATTTTGAATTTAAGAATAGATTTGGAATAAGGACGCACTTAACTGTGTCCCTATTAGGGTTGTCGGTGTCATGATTATAATCATGAAATGGGAGTAACCTTTCAACTAGGAAGCCACTTGATTTATCCGCATAGTGGTTTTTCAAGAGAAAAAAAGGATCTTTTAGTGCCTTTTTCCCCCAGCTTTCTTGATAGAGTTTTAGGTACTCATTACTTAGTGAGTAGTATTTTAATAATAAAAAGCCCATAGATAACAGAAGTAAATCACTCAGCCCACCGGGCTTAGAAAACGTTAATTTAAAAATAAAAGTATTAGCTTCTGTTATTTTAGCGCCTGAGAAAGTTAGGGCTAGTAAGAGCATAGCGATAATAACTAACACTTTTTTACAGCTTGCTAGTGCAGTATCTTCGCTTATCTTTTCTTTAAGTGTTTTTGTTTGTTCGGTCATTGATATTTACAGCTTTATTTTCTTACGAAATGTTGAACAGTACTTAACCCAGTACCGTTATGATCTAAAAAGCATTCAGAGAATGTTGTGCCATCATAAGCACCATAGCCATTTTTAGCTTTTACTTCTAAAACTAACAGCTGTCTAGCGCCGCTGTCGTCCTGTTCCCAGCGCTTGAAATGGCTAACAACCTTAACTGACTCAGGATCTTTCCATGACCTAGTTTGCTTTACTTGCTTTAAGCATTGGTTAACTAGTTGGCTGGGGTTCGCTGTCGCATTACTTTTGCCCGATTGTACTTTGACTATTTGGGCATCAGCACTACAAGGCTGATCACTGAATGTGATTACACCGTTTACGGTGCATTTGTATACTTGTGCTGCGTTGAGTTGGGCACTCATTATTAGTGCAAATAATAAAATCCGTTTCACTTAAAATCCTTTAAATAGTTATTTATAAAGCAGTATTACAAATCTTTCCCCATCCACACAACTCGGCCAACTATGTGTAGTTGATCTAAGCTTTCTTGCGGTACGAGTTGAGCCTCGTAGGCTGGGTTGTCTGACAGTATTTTAATACCGCCTGTAAATTGCCTCTGTAGGCGTTTTACGAGTAGATGGCTGTCTAAGTCTATTACATAAATACCATCTACAAAGTTATCTAATGGTGATGTATCAACCACTAGCGACTCGCCGCTAATAATGGTTGGATGCATGCTGTCGCCTTTGGCTGTTATAACCACCAAATTACTCTTATTTAAGTTGCGTTTAGATAGCCATTGGCAATCAAACACCATGCTCTTATCTGAATATTCTTCACTGATCACCATTGCGCCATGGCCAGCGGAGGCTTCTACATCAACTACCGGCACATAAAATAGATTTGCTGGCAGAAAATCAGCGCTAGGTGTTTTTACTAATTGCTTCTTTTTTGATACCTGCTCATCAAAGGTTTCATTATTTAACCTTTTAGAATGTTCGCCTGTTACTACAAAATGTATATCAAATCCAATCTTTCCAAGCTCTGCTAATTTGTCTGATGGGATTGGAGAACCAGACTCCCAGCGGTAGTAAGTAACCTTACTGACACCCACAGACTCAAAGACATCTTTTTGTTTTAGGTTAAGCCTTTCTCTTTCTTGTAATAAAAAAGGTTTCATATATTTATCTTTTTATATTGACAGGGTGCAAATATGAACCCTATACTTAACTCGAATCTTAACTAAACCCTTTTATGCTCTGTTCGCCAAAACTACATAAAAGGATTAATTACAAAAAGGTAATGTACTATGAAAGCACAAGAAATAAAACAAGCTATTAAGCTCAAAGGTTACAGCTTGTCTATGCTTGCTGATGCTTTGGGCGTAAATCTTGCCACTGTATCGGGTGTGGTTTGTGGCCATACTCAATCTCGCCGCGTTGCTGATGTGTAGTGGCATAATTAAATTGGACAACTGCTAAGAGGCTATACTAACCCAAAGAAGGAAAATAGTATGACCAACAAACGCAACCAATATACCCGAGAATTTAAATTAGAAGCGATTAGCTTAGTCACTGATCACAACCGCACCATACCTGATGTGGCAAGCTCACTGGGTATTGGCAAATCTACCCTGCAGAAATGGCTAAGTCAGTACCGTCAAGAAATGAGTGGCCAAGCGCCTAAAGTCGGCAACGCTTTAACGGATGAACAGCGCGAGCTTCAAGAATTGCGTAAGCAGGTTAAGCGGCTGACTATGGAGCGCGACATATTAAAAAAGGCTTCTGCTCTGCTGGCCTTGGACAGCCTGAACGGCTATCGCTGATAAGCAAGCTTGCAGAGCAAGACAAACAGGCCAGTAAAAGCCTTTTATGCAAGTTGTTTGGGGTATTGAGGAGCAGTTACTACTATGGACTAAAGCCCAAGCCCATCAGCCTTGAAGCCGTCAAAACTAAAGCATTAGTCCGCCAAATATTTAACGACTCAAAGCGCTCAGCAGGCGCTCGCAGCATTGCCGCTATACTAATGAATGAACACGGCATCAAGCTGACCCGTTATATGGTAGGTAAACTTATGAGCAGCATGGGGCTTAAAAGCTGTCAGTTAAAGACGCATAAATACAAGCACTGTGATGAAGAACACAAAGCTCATGACAACATACTGAACCGTAACTTTAGCCCCACATCGCCCAATCATGTCTGGACAGGTGATGTCACTTATGTTCGCATTAAAGGCGGCTGGTGCTACCTAGCTATCGTTTTAGATTTATATGCTCGTCGTATTGTTGGCTTTGCTGTATCAGATTCGCCTGACAGTATGCTGACAACCAAAGCGCTGCAGATGGCGTATCAGTCGCGCTTAAAGCCAAGTGGGGTGTTGTTTCACTCTGATCAAGGCACCCATTACACTAGCAAGAAGTTTGCTGAATCCGTGGCAAGTTGTAATGGCATGAAGCAGAGCATGAGCCGAAAAGGTAACTGTTGGGACAACGCGCCAACTGAAAGGTTCTTCAGGAGCTTTAAAACAGAATGGATGCCAAAGGGCGGTTATGAGAATATTGCTGAAGCTCGGACTGCCATTATTGATTATATTTGGGGCTATTATCAGTCAGTGAGACCACACCGTTTTAATGATTATTTAACACCGCTAGAAAAAGAGAAACGCTACTTTAACAAAAACCTCTTATCAGGTGTCCTAAATTAGTTGACCACTACAATGCCATTTCTAAACTCATTGATAAACCCGTAAAAGAAATTTTCCCTGATGTTGAATCGTACTCTCGCCCTAAGCTTTTAAAGGGAGCATTACGCCAGCAAGGCGTTGAAGAGCTTAAACAGTTATTAGCCTCTTGAGTGGTAATTATTGCTGGGCTTAATAGCCAGCGCATAACTAATTCAGTAACGGATAAAACGGGAGTATGACAATGAACACGCTGTTTATTTTCATGACAACGCCACACAATCAAAGCCAGTACTGGGCACTTACAGGCAGCCAAGGTTTGCACCGTGGCAATGCGCTTAGTGTGAGTTTGGTTACACAAGCTAAGCAGCAGCTTACGCAATTGATAGGCGGTTACACGCGCTCTGGGCTTAACGATGGGCAAGTTGTTAATACCAAGCCAGCAAAGCAGGTTGCTAAATTGGCTTTGGTTAAAGTGATGTTGGTTAATCACGGTATTAATTTGCGTATTCATAATTTAAGCCTTAGTGATTTGATTGCTAAAAGCTTAGTGAAATTAACCTGTGTATTGGAAGTTCCAAAAAGTGTTTATTTTTGGAACGCGCAAACTGCATTAGGGGGCCGCTATGAATAAACGTACTGCGGTAAAGCCTCGTCGCCGTGCTTGGTCACGGATAGTGCCACGCAGCTTGAATGAATCTTTACAGCTTTGTAAAGAGCATGCACAACAAGCTAAACAAATGTCAGTGCCGCGTATTGCTGATCGCTGTGGTATGAGTACCGATATGCTTTATAAGCGTTTAGGTAGCGGCGATATGCCAGCCAGTTTACTTATTCCATTTATGGCTGCCACTGGCCGCGTATACCCATTGATGTATATGGCCCATAGCCTAGATAAGTTAATTATTGATATGCCTAAAGGCAAAAAGCCAAGCCATGCTTCTCTTACCCATCTTAACCAATTTGCTAATCAAGTTATTGGTTTGATCATGCAGTTAGAAGAAGGTAATGGCAATTGCGAATATGTGGCCGATCAAATCGTGCTGCTGATGCAGGATTTAGCCTACCAAAAGTTAGAGGTTGAAAAGCTCGACGAACCTCAAACCAGCTTTGATTTAGCCCCCGACGACGAACTAAGCCAACATTAAGGATGACAATCATGCAACTCAAAGACCTAGATCTATCTGATTTTCAACAAAACGATGAAAAGTTACCCAAAATCGCGTGTGCGTGCTGCCGTAAAAGTGAGCAATCATCTAAGCCTATTGCCCCTAGTGAGTGGCTATATGCGGCTAATTTTGTTGGTTGGCGCAAGGTGATTACTGGTGGCACAACGCTCTCGCCAGTTTGCCCGCACTGTGTTGATGAAATGGACGCTGTTGCCGAGGCGCAAACAGCATGAGCGAAAAGTATTTAAGCGCTCAGGTGCAGCGCGTTTTAAAAACAATTGAGCTGATGGCTGGCCATGAAATAGATGGTGTAGAGCCTGGCAAGTTAGCCCAAGCATTAAATACTAGCGGCGCAGACATTACCCGCATTCTAACTAATTTAGAACATGGCGGATTTGCTGAGCGCTTACCCAGTAATGCTAAACGTTGGCGCTTGCATAAGAGCTTAGTGCAGATCAGCAATACCGTTGAGAACAACTTTAGAACGGCGCTGCGTCAGCTGCAAACTGAAGCCAATAACTATAACGTGTTGAGGTAGAACACCATGGCAAAAAATGAACTAGTTGATATTACCCCTGCACAAGAAAAAGCGATTGTGCAAGGCAAAGACATTTTAGCATCTAAGCAAGATGTGCTGCTAAAGCTTGGTCAAGCACAGGCATTTAACTTTGCTGCAAAATTACTGACGGTCAGTGAATTAAAGATCCTTAATGAAATAAAGGAATTTAAGGCGTACAAGGGTTTAACGTACACCGACCCTGATGGAAAGTTACTGACGGTCAGTAATTGGGGTGAGTGCTGCAAATCTATTTTAGGTAGCAGCCAACAGCATGTAGATGAAAAATTGAATAACCTTCACCGATTTGGAGAAGAGTTTTTTGAACAGGCCCAGCAAATGAAACTGGGCTACCGTGACTTGCGTGCTTTGCGCCAACTTCCTGACGATGAACAGGCGCTTGTTATTGAGTCTGAAGCGGTTGAAGTTGGCGACAAAGAAGCGGTTAAAGATTTAATAGAAGAGTTAAAAGCCAAGCATAAAAAAGAGACTGCCACACTTAAAGAAGAGCTACACGCTAGTGATGCAATGCTAAGAGCAAACCGCGAGTTGTCGAGTAAAAACGCGGTAGAAATGCAAAACATTAAAGAGCAGCTACACCAGAAAAAGTTTAGCCCTAATAAATGGCAAAACGATGTTCGCGACTTTTTTACCAGCCTCCACAAAGTGCATAACCAAATGCATGAATCGTTAAATCAAGTTATGTGCCTGCACGAGCAATTGCAATTTGTTGATATGGATGACCGTGCAAAAGATGCGTGCATTGCTGCGTTTTACGCTGACAACAAATTGCTTGTTGAACAGGTGGCTTTGAGCTGGAACACCATAGAAAACCATTGGGGACACTTTCAGGCGAGCGCTAAACCATCGGGCGAGTTTCTAGCTGAACTGGGTTTTGATAACGCGGGGGATCTATGAGCAGTTTAACTATTGAATACTGGGGCGAGCAATTACAAAGCGCAGGCCACGGTAAAAAAAGCCAAATACGTGAGCAAGCGTGTAATGCATTAGGTTTAAGTAAAGATGCGTTTTACCGAGCCCTTAAAAAAGCGGGGTTTAGTTCTGGTAAGCAGCGCCGTAGTGATGCGGGAACAACGGCACTTACAGACGACACTGTGAACATGTTGGTGGCTATTTTAAATCAAGGTGTACGTGAAAATGGTAAGCGCGTTATGAACGTCACCACTGCACGTAGCATGCTAATTGCCAATGGTTATGAATGTTTAAGCCACAGCCAGATATGCCGTGTACTTGCCCAGCGTAATGCGTCAGTAAATGATTTAGACCGCGCCACCCCGCATGTGCAATTACGTAGCCTTGGCCCTAATCATGTTCATCAAACTGACCCTAGTTATTGCTTGTTGTATTACCCGCCGGGTAAGCCAGGTAAACGTCAAACTTTTATGAATGATGCGGACTTTTACGCTAATAAACCTGACAACCTTGAGAAGGTTAAAAACTTTAGGGTATGGCGTTATGTGTTGGTTGATCACTATAGCGGCGCTATACGCTTATTTTACTTTGAAGCGGCGGGCGAAACCCAAGCGAATATGTTTGAGTTTTTAATGTGGTGTTGGCAACAGCACGACGGCAGCCCGATCCATGGTGTGCCACAAGTGTTGATGTGGGATAAAGGCAGCGCGAATGGTGCCAAAGCAATTAAGAATGTTTTAAAGGCGCTGAACGTTGAAAATATCCCTCATGAAGCTGGCAACCCGCGTGCAAAAGGTGCTGTTGAAAAAGCCAATGACATTGTAGAAACCCAGTTTGAAAGCCGTATTTTGTTTGAGCCTGTCGATAGTGTGGCTGAATTAAATGCCGCTGCATGGGCATGGCAAGAGGCATTTAACGCCAATGTTGTACCAGGCATGAATTGCCGCCATCACCGCCATAAACAGCCGCGTCTTGATGTATGGAAACATATTTATAAAGCAGAGAATCGCCATTTTTTACGGGCATTACCTGATTTACAAATATGCCGTTTATTACTCACTAAACAAGATGAAACCCGTAAGGTTGCGGGGGATTTAACGATTAGTTATCGCCACCCTGTAGCGAAGAAAAGCATTGAATATGATTTAAGTGATTTAGCCAATGTTCGCAACGGCATGAAAGTAACGGTTGGCCCTGTGATTGTGAATGATAGCCATGCCATTTTAGTGGGTGTGAGTAATGAATTTAACGAGGCTATTTATCATCAAGTAGAACCTGTGATCACTGATGAAAGTGGCTTTAGGCTTGATGCCCCTGTGATTGGCGAAAAGATAGCACGCCATAGTGATACCGCAGCTCAAGCCAGTGGTAAAGCCGCAGACAAATTGGCGTTTGGTGAAGATGCCACCGAGAGTGAAATTAAGCGCGCTAAAAAAACTAAAGCCGCTCCTTTTAATGGTGCTTTAAACGCACACAGTCATTTAAAAGATATTAAACATGAAACCCACCTAGCACCTCAAGGAGAAGTGATCACGCCTGATTCTGCGATCACGGCGCAAGTAACTGAGGCCACTAAACGTAAGGGGAATGTTTTAGAAAGTTTGGATTTACGTATTTTGCTGGCTAATCGCCTGGGCCGGAACTTACGCCCTATGGAGTTAGATTACATAGCTGGTTTAGGTGATGTTGTTGACACTCAAGTGAATGACATTGTGGAGGAACTGCACCGGGGTGTAAGCCATGCGCCAGTGCTAAAAATTGCGAGGTAATAAGTGGCGAAAATAACAAAGCTTAGCCAGGTGTTTGAGCAGCTCGGAGTTAAGCAAGCACAAGTAGTAAAAGCGCTGAGACATAAAGGCATAACCTTTAGTACAGCAAGTTTAAGCCGTGTTAAGCGGCAAGGCGAATGGCCTAAAACCTGTGATAAGGCGGCTATTCAAACACACATAGAGGCGTATTTACACGACCAGGGCGCAAGCTCAGAGCAGCTAAATAAGTTGTGGGGTTGGTGTGAGCAGCAAGCGCCCATTATTGATAAACCTGACTATGAAGATCCGGAGCCTGAAATGTTAAGTATGCACGCAAAACGCTTTTTTAAATTACGCCATGACCCATTTGAAAATGAGATCACCTGTGAAGACGATGTGTTTTTAGTTGATAACCATCGTTTGATTTTAGAAGAAATGCTAAGCGCTGCGAGTGCAGGAAGTATGACTGCGCTTATTGGTGAATGTGGCAGTGGTAAAACAATTATTCGCCGTGCTTTTACGCATCGCGTTCAACAAGAAAACCCCGAGGTTATTTTAATACAACCTGCACGTTTAGATCGTCGCAAGATCACAGCGGAGTCTATTAGTAGTGCAATTTGTAGAGCATTACAGATCAAGCACCGCCCAAGTGCTGAGGAACGTGATGCAGCTGTTGAAGAGGCACTTATTGAAAGTGCTAATAACGGCCATTTGCACCTGATGATTATTGATGAAGCACATGATTTAAGCGCTGATGTGATCAAACTACTAAAGCGTATTTGGGAGCTAACCCATGGCTTTAGGCGTGTGATGGGGATTGTATTAATTGGCCAAACGGAGCTTAGCAAAAAGCTAGGCGGGCAAAATGTGCGTGAGTTTACCTGGCGTTGTAATCAAATAAAAATGCAGCCGCTTGGTTTGCATGTTCCTGCTTATATTCGCCATAAATTTAAACGTATTGGTGTGAACGCGGATGACATTTTTACAGAGGATGCAATGGGCGCTATTCGCGGTAAGTGCTACGGAAAAATTAAGCACGGGATGGCGTTTGATGATGAAGATATGGATCGGTCTTTTCCGCTTCATATTAATACATGGGTTAATAAAGTGATGAATGTGGCAGCCAATATTGGTGAGCAAAAAATCACAGAAAAAATGGTTCATAAGGTGTGAGCATGGAACAAGTACAAATTCAATTAACGGGCATG
Organism: Pseudoalteromonas sp. KG3; assembly: GCF_030436385.1. NCBI lineage: Bacteria > Pseudomonadati > Pseudomonadota > Gammaproteobacteria > Alteromonadales > Pseudoalteromonadaceae > Pseudoalteromonas > Pseudoalteromonas sp. KG3. Next base: position 147,887 of record NZ_CP098523.1, on the reverse strand, counting down.
GCTCAGGTAAAAGTGAGTAAGACCTTAACGGTTTCTAAGGCACAAGCCCAAGTGATATTAGCTGATGATGGCGCTATGCAAACTTTATTAGCTAAGGCAGTTAATGCGCCAGTTAAAAACTGGGATCACATATTTGGTCAACGTGAAGTGGTGGCAATTAATCAAGCTGGCGGCATGCAGTGCTTAACGGTTGGCTGTGGCTGGGTTGGTGAAACGTTCAATATGGCTTTAGGTGTTGGCGAAAGGCTATGCCCTAAGTGCAAGGGCAATAGTTTTCATCAAGTGCAAGCGGTGGTTGAACGCCATGGATAAGCGCATTTTAAATAAAATTAAGCAGTGTTTAGCCTTGGCTAAAAGTGCAACCAATGAACATGAGGCGGCCGCAGCAATGCGGGCGGCTCAGGGGTTAATGCGTAAATATCAGGTGACTGATGCTGATATTGGGTTGAGCTGTGTGAGTGAGCATGATCACCCAATAGAGGGAACGCGCATCGTTAGTTATCACGCTTTGTTACTTGTGCTGATTGAACATGCGTTTGGTGTTAAGGCCGTTATGAAGCGCGGTTTGTTCACGCCAACTAGTGCCACATTTATAGGAATAACGCCACAACCTGAGTTAGCGGCCTATTGCTATGAGGTGCTTTGGGTGAAGTTAAAGCTTGATAGAAGTACTTATGTTAAATCGCAGCCAAAGCAATGTAAGCGTGCAACGAAAGTGGCGCGAGGCGATAGATATGCAGAAGGTTGGGTTAATGGGGTTTATCACGTTGTTGAAGAATTTGCTTTGACTGAAAAACAAAGCGGATTTGTTGATGCCTATGTTGCTAAACATTACCCCAGTTTAACCAGTGCTAAGCCAATGACGCGCGGGAAAAAGGCAAATACCAAAGATGCTAAAAGTGAGGGTTATGCACGCGGTACGAGCCAATCAATTCATCGCCCTGTAAACGGGCAATCACAACAAAAACGTTTAAGTAGAGGTTGAACATGGAACAAGAGTTTTTAGTAAATGCGCGTGGCTTTAAAGTGCCAATGGATAAGGTTTCAGATAACGATAAAGCTCAGCATACGCTTGTGGGTGACTTGTTGCAGGAGGCTAAGCAGTTAAGCGCGGCGCATGATGATTTTAAGCGCCGTTGTTTTACACGCGTTAATGACTTTGTTGCCGAAATGGCTAAGAGTTATAACGTTGAAATTGGCGGTAAGAAAGGCAACGTGACTTTATCGTCTTATGATAATCGTAAGTGTGTAAAGCTTGGCGTTGCGGATGATATGAGCTTTGGCCCTGAGATCATTGTGGCTAAAGAGTTGATTGATGGTGTTGTGAATGAGCAGCTTGATTTACTGGGCGATGAAGCAAAGCTTTTAAAGGCGATAGTGCAAGATACCTTTGCGACTGATAGCGATGGTAAATATAGCAAAGCTAAGATCATGAACCTGCGCAGTAAGCACCGTTTTAGCCATGATTCAGATGAATGGGCTGATGCAATGAAAGCATTGGATGATGCCATTATTTTTAGCTCAACAAAAACCTATGTACGTTTTTATGAGCGTAATGATTTGGGTGCATGGGTGCAAATTCCTTTAGTTAGTAAGTCACTTTAGGGGGCGCAATGCGATTATCTAAATCTCGTTACATTCAATTGATACATATTGCTAAAACTCAGCTAGCGTGGGATGACGAGTTATATCGTTCAATCTTAGTGACGCTGACGAGTAAAAGCAGCTGTAAAGAAATGACTGTTCCAGAATTAGATCGCGTACTTGAACACATGAAATCTAAAGGTTTTAAGCCTGTATCTAAAAAGCGAGGTAAGGGCCGTAATAGCCCTATCTCGCGCGATAGAGCGCCAGGTGAAAAAACACCTTTAGATAAACTGCGTCAGACCTGGATTGAAATGGCGCATGGTGGTTATTTACGTGATGGCTCAGAGCAGGCACTTTTAACCTGGAGCAAAAACCAAGCTAAGCGCTTTAACCGTGGCGTAGCTGTTGAACGTTTAGAGTGGCTTGATGATAGTGTTCTTATACTATTAATAGAGCAGCTTAAAAAATGGTATCAGCGCTTGGTTAAACAAGAGGAGTTAGCTAATGGCTGAGAACAGCGCAACTCAACGAGCAGACGGCATGCTTTTAACTATATTAGAGTTAGTATCTGAAGGCACTAAACCCTCAATTGGGGAGCAAGCTGCTTTTGATTTAGCTGTTAATGTAGTGGATACGATTAGACACACTTTTGGTGGTGAGCTGGTATATGTATGTAAAGGCCGGACGCTTGATTCTATTATTTTAAGCAACCAAATTTGGAATGACTTTAGAGGTAACAATCATCATGAGTTATCTAAAAAGTATGATTGCTCAATTCAATGGATATATGAAGTTGTGCGAACAATGGTAATACCAATACTATTTATTAAGTGATCAAATTTGGAGGATGTAACTAATTTTGTGTAAATGCCTATCATAATTTACTCTATCAAGAGTTTAAGGATTAGGCGATGAACATGAATAAAGAAGAACTTGAAGCGTTTGCAAAAGAAGCAGCTAAAAGCATTAAAACACCTGACGATTTAAATCAATTTAGTCAGATGTTAAAAAAGATAACCGTTGAAGCCGCACTTAATGCAGAAATGGATGAACATTTAGGCTATCAAAAACACAGTAAATCCACGAGCAGTAATAGCCGAAACGGTAAAACAAGTAAGCGTATCAAGACAGAAGACGGTGAGTTTGAGCTTGATACGCCCCGCGACCGTGAAGGCTCTTTTGAGCCGCAGCTTGTTAAAAAGCATCAATCTCGATTCACCTCAATGGATAATAAAATTTTATGGCTGTATGCCCAAGGAATGAGCACACGCGATATCGTGAATGCTTTTCATGAGTGGTATGGCGCTGATATCTCTCCCACATTGGTGTCACGTGTTACCAGTGCTGTTATGGAGCAGGTCACTGAATGGCAATCTCGCCCCCTGGATGCGATTTATCCTATTGTTTATTTGGATTGCCTGGTTGTAAAAATACGCCAAGATAAGCGCGTTATCAAAAAGTCTATTTACCTTGCTTTAGGTATTAATATTGACGGCCATAAAGAATTGCTTGGCATGTGGATTTCAGAAAATGAAGGGGCTAAGTTTTGGTTGAGCGTGCTCACCGAATTAAGCCAACGGGGCGTTGAAGATATCTTAATCGCGTGCGTAGATGGCCTGAAGGGATTTCCTGATGCAATTAATACTGCTTACCCGCAAACTCATGTTCAATTGTGTATAGTGCATATGGTTCGCAACTCATTGAAATATGTCTCATGGAAAGATTATAAAGCCGTGACGGCTGATTTGAAGCTGATTTACCGCTCGTCGACAGAAGAGGAGGCGTTGCTGGAGTTGGAGCGATTTGCAGAGAAATGGGACAATCAATATCCTCAAATAGCAAAGTCATGGCGTGCGAATTGGGACAATTTAAACACGTTATTTAATTATCCGGATGCAATACGAAAAGCCATTTATACAACGAATGCCATTGAGTCACTCAACAGCGTTATTCGCCGAGCGATTAAAAAGCGTAAGATATTTCCAAATGACGACTCTGCGAGAAAAATGATTTATTTGGCAATAAAAGAGGCATCGAAAAAATGGACGATGCCAATTCGTGACTGGCGAAATGCAATGAGTCGTTTTATCATTGAATTTGAGGAACGACTCAGCAAGCATATTTAAAATGTAAAACGGGCAGTTACACAGAATCCGTTACAGGCTCCAAATTTGTCCATGCTCTAAAGCACATATGCTTAACGTTAGTAATATTTGAACGAAACACATTCCACGCTCTACTTACTTGCTCCACAATGTCGTCATAATCTGAAAAAGTACGATTAGATAACTCTCTGTTTCGCATCCATGCCCATACTTGCTCAACCGGATTAAGTTCTGGTGAATAAGGAGGCAACGGTATCACCGACACATTTTTAATCCCTTCACCAACATTACCCATATGCCAGCTTGCGCGATCAACAATAACCACTGCGTGCCGTCCACATGGCGTAGCATCTGAAATGAGTTGTAAGTGTTGTTTCATTATATCCTTACTCAAATAAGGGGCTATAATCGCCTCTGTTTGCCCTGTTGCGGGGCATACTGCACCAAAAATATGAGTGGATAGAAATTGCTGTTGCTTCACAACACGTGGCCTAGTGCCTTTTTTAGCCCAAATTTTTGAGGTGGTATTTTGTTGCCCAAATCGCGCTTCATCTTGAAACCACACATCCACTCTATCAAGCGCCACGTGGCCTGGAATTGTGATGATCGTATTATAATGGAAATTTTTTAAAGTCTTTTTGTGCCTCAATTGACTGTTTAGGATGTTTAGAACGAGACGTTATCCATGAAAGATTAAGCTCACACATCAAACGGTAGACATTATTGAGTTTGTATTGGACACCAAATGTATCGTAAATGTATTTGCGTATATCTTCACCTATCAACCTCCCACCTTCTTCTTTCACTGCGTGCGCACAGATATAATCTTTAAGCTGGCACTTTTGTTTTAATGTTAAGCCACAAGGGCGACCTGATTGTTTTTTAATATCAAGCGCTTTAAGTCCATCGGATAAGTATGCAGTAACCCACTCATTGACCAGTCTACGGCTAACGCGTGTGGTTTTGGCGACAACAGTACGATTTTTTACTTCGAGAAAGAGGCGAATAACTTCATAACGCGTTTTTAATCGGGCATCTCTGGTATACGGGAAGTTAGGAATAGTAGACAAGCTAAACTCAATGATAATGACAAATGTATGGGTATTAGATCATAAAAAGAAGGTAATTAAAATAGATCATAAATTAAATATGTTTGGTATAAAACTCAAACGCGCTGAAGTTCAAGGCGACTTGTTTGACGATCAAAACGAAACCTAATTTTCTTCAACAAAAAAGCGGCGCAAATTTTTAGGCCGCTTTTATCACTTTCACTATTTGAAACACCTTTTAATATACTGTCTCAGTTATTCCCGTATAATTTCAAATATTCCCACACTTATCGCGCAAACACTGTTTAGTTATTGTAGGTTGGATCAGATGAGTACGAAAAGTTCTTATTGCACTATTTTAAAGCTTATTTAAATATGTGAAAGAAAAAGCTCTGGCTTAATCGTGGCGTTCTTTTATCCGTGGGTGTCATACCAATACTATTTATTAAGTGATCAAATTTGTCCATGCTCTAAAGCACATATGCTTAACGTTAGTAATATTTGAACGAAACACATTCCACGCTCTACTTACTTGCTCCACAATGTCGTCATAATCTGAAAAAGTACGATTAGATAACTCTCTGTTTCGCATCCATGCCCATACTTGCTCAACCGGATTAAGTTCTGGTGAATAAGGAGGCAACGGTATCACCGACACATTTTTAATCCCTTCACCAACATTACCCATATGCCAGCTTGCGCGATCAACAATAACCACTGCGTGCCGTCCACATGGCGTAGCATCTGAAATGAGTTGTAAGTGTTGTTTCATTATATCCTTACTCAAATAAGGGGCTATAATCGCCTCTGTTTGCCCTGTTGCGGGGCATACTGCACCAAAAATATGAGTGGATAGAAATTGCTGTTGCTTCACAACACGTGGCCTAGTGCCTTTTTTAGCCCAAATTTTTGAGGTGGTATTTTGTTGCCCAAATCGCGCTTCATCTTGAAACCACACATCCACTCTATCAAGCGCCACGTGGCCTGGAATTGTGATGATCGTATTATAATGGAAATTTTTTAAAGTCTTTTTGTGCCTCAATTGACTGTTTAGGATGTTTAGAACGAGACGTTATCCATGAAAGATTAAGCTCACACATCAAACGGTAGACATTATTGAGTTTGTATTGGACACCAAATGTATCGTAAATGTATTTGCGTATATCTTCACCTATCAACCTCCCACCTTCTTCTTTCACTGCGTGCGCACAGATATAATCTTTAAGCTGGCACTTTTGTTTTAATGTTAAGCCACAAGGGCGACCTGATTGTTTTTTAATATCAAGCGCTTTAAGTCCATCGGATAAGTATGCAGTAACCCACTCATTGACCAGTCTACGGCTAACGCGTGTGGTTTTGGCGACAACAGTACGATTTTTTACTTCGAGAAAGAGGCGAATAACTTCATAACGCGTTTTTAATCGGGCATCTCTGGTATACGGGAAGTTAGGAATAGTAGACAAGCTAAACTCAATGATAATGACAAATGTATGGGTATTAGATCATAAAAAGAAGGTAATTAAAATAGATCATAAATTAAATATGTTTGGTATCAGATACTCAACCCCCGCTACGGTGCCTAGGTTGACGCTGTACGACTGAAAGCTGTGCGGCTGACGGCTGACGGCTGACGGCTGACGGCTGACGGCTGACGGCTGACGGCTTAGAATACAAAAAAACCCGTCACATAGCTGTAACGGGTTTCTTTAATTTGGAGCCTGGCGATGTCCTACTTTCACATAACAAATGCTACACTATCATCGGCGCTGTTTCGTTTCACTACTGAGTTCGGCATGGGGTCAGGTGGGTCCAAAACGCTATTGTCACCAAGCAAATTTGGTGTAAGGTCGATTCAATCGAGCTTACTAAAATTTGGAATTCTGATAATAAAAAGTCTTCAGTAATCTACTTTAGTTATATTAACTTCTTCGCTTAAACTGTCACATAAAAATCTGTCTGGAACAGATTTTAACGCACGTAGTGCGGCTTTAGTAATTTACATGGACGTAAATTATAAAACGCGTTTGGCGTTGTATGGTTAAGCCTCACGGGTAATTAGTACAAGTTAGCTTAACATATCACTATGCTTCCACATCTTGCCTATCAACGTTGTAGTCTTCAACGGCCCTTCAGAGACTTTAAAAGTCTAGTGAGAACTCATCTCGAGGCCTGCTTCGCGCTTAGATGCTTTCAGCGCTTATCAGTTCCGAACGTAGCTACCGGGCAATGCCATTGGCATGACAACCCGAACACCAGCGGTTCGTTCACTCCGGTCCTCTCGTACTAGGAGCAACCCCTCTCAATTCTCAAACGCCCACGGCAGATAGGGACCGAACTGTCTCACGACGTTCTAAACCCAGCTCGCGTACCACTTTAAATGGCGAACAGCCATACCCTTGGGACCGACTTCAGCCCCAGGATGTGATGAGCCGACATCGAGGTGCCAAACACCGCCGTCGATATGAACTCTTGGGCGGTATCAGCCTGTTATCCCCGGAGTACCTTTTATCCGTTGAGCGATGGCCCTTCCATTCAGAACCACCGGATCACTATGACCTACTTTCGTACCTGCTCGACGTGTCTGTCTCGCAGTTAAGCTGGCTTCTACCATTACACTAACCGTACGATGTCCGACCGTACTTAGCCAACCTTCGTGCTCCTCCGTTACTCTTTGGGAGGAGACCGCCCCAGTCAAACTACCCACCAGGCACTGTCCGTAACCCCGATTCAGGGGCCAACGTTAGAACATCAAAACTACAAGGGTGGTATTTCAAGGACGACTCCACAAAAACTAGCGTCTCTGCTTCTTAGTCTCCCACCTATCCTACACATGTAGGTTCAATGTTCAGTGCCAAGCTGTAGTAAAGGTTCACGGGGTCTTTCCGTCTAGCCGCGGGTACACAGCATCTTCACTGCGATTTCAATTTCACTGAGTCTCGGGTGGAGACAGCGTGGCCATGGTTACACCATTCGTGCAGGTCGGAACTTACCCGACAAGGAATTTCGCTACCTTAGGACCGTTATAGTTACGGCCGCCGTTTACCGGGGCTTCGATCAAGAGCTTCGTCCGAAAACTAACCCCATCAATTAACCTTCCGGCACCGGGCAGGTGTCACACCGTATACGTCATCTTGCGATTTTGCACA
>NZ_CP098523.1:0-135000 GCF_030436385.1 Pseudoalteromonas sp. KG3 | reverse complement strand
TTTAGTGCTTGTCGCAGGCTCTGGGATCATTATTTTTGGTGGCTTAAAAACGATTTCACGTTTTGCTGAAATGGTTGTACCATTTATGGCCTTAGCGTACTTACTTGTTGCATTATATGTGTGTGCAATGAATGCATCAGAATTACCGACTGTGTTTATGCGTATTATCAATAGTGCATTTGGAATAGAGCAAGCCGGTGCCGGTGCTATTGGTTATGGTGTTATGCAAGCGATGATCCAAGGTATCAAACGGGGCTTATTCTCAAACGAAGCGGGTATGGGTAGTGCAGCTAATGCGGCGGCAACAGCCACACCAAATCCACCGCATCCAGCATCACAAGGTTATGTACAAATGCTTGGGGTATTTATTGATACTGTTGTTATATGTAGTGCAACCGCTGCACTGATCTTATTATCTGATCAATTAGTAGCGGATTCTGGTGTTACGGGTATTGCTTTAACACAAGCCGCACTTGAAGAACACGTTGGCAGTTGGGGCGCGGTGTTTGTAGCGATTGCGATATTGTTCTTTGCTTTCACTTCGATTGTAGCCAACTATTCATACGCTGAAACCAACCTACTGTTTTTAGAGCACAATCACGAACACGGTATGCTTATATTCCGTCTGATTGTTCTTGCTATGGTGATGTTTGGCTCTGTGAGTGATTTAGGATTAATTTGGACATTAGCCGATATTTCAATGGGTTTAATGGCAATAGTGAATGTGATTGCACTGTTTATGTTATCTGGCGTAGTGATCTGGCTTGCTAATGATTATACCGCACAACGTAAAGCAGGTAAGTTGCCTACTTTCGACCCAACTCAGCATCAGCAGCTTGATAAAACGATACCAAAAGGTATTTGGCATAAACGCTAAAGCACTTATATGAATCAATAGGGAGCCTAGGTGCTCCCTTTTTTGATCTTAGCTATATGATTAATTCTCTTCAGTTTCAGTTGCCACAAAACGGTTAAACAACTTTACTGCTAATGCACGCTGCTCTGAGCTCAGTGTTTGCGAAAGTTCTTGTTGCAGCTTCTCTTGCAATTGCTCGCGTAATGCCTGTTTTTGTGTCTGCGAGAGTGATGTGTGAGCTTGTAATTGATAGTCTTGAACTGTACTGATCACTTTCAGCAATGTTGTTTTATCAACATCTATAAAAGAAAATGAAACAAGCTTTTGCTTTGTAGTAGCTAATTTATCTTGAGTGTTTTCGACCATCTGACTCACTTGCGTCACAAGTGTACTGACTTCTTGAATTTTGAGCACATCATTAACCGTAGACATAACGATTGCTAGAGGAATTAGTATCAGTGATAAGGCTAAGCAAACACCAAAAACAGCACCAACCCAAAATTGATTGAGACCCTGTTTAAAATTATCCATACCCGTAAATCCTTTCAAACATGAATGAAAGTTAAGTGTATATCAAAAATAGCTAGCTAGATGATTTATTTAAATTAGATTAATTACGTAGATTATATGATTTGGATAAGAAAATTAAAAATAGGAAAGATAAAGTGGTGCCCGAGGCCGGACTTGAACCGGCACGACTTGTTAGTCGAGGGATTTTAAATCCCTTGTGTCTACCAATTCCACCACTCGGGCATCGAGTTTGCTAATTAAAGCGTGTGGAGTAATTATTTGGAGGCGGAACCCGGAGTCGAACCGGGGTAAACGGATTTGCAATCCGGTGCATGGCCACTCTGCCATTCCGCCTAAATATATCAAATAATTTGGAGCGGCACACGAGGCTCGAACTCGTGACCTCGACCTTGGCAAGGTCGCGCTCTACCAACTGAGCTAGTGCCGCATAAACTTTGTCAGTAATTTGCATGTTAATGTGCGACGATAGCGCAGTAAAACATTCTGGCAACTGGACGAGTGCCGAAAATAAAATTTATTTTATCAGCTTTTAATTATTTTGGTAAATAATTAAAAGTGGTGCCCGAGGCCGGACTTGAACCGGCACGACTTGTTAGTCGAGGGATTTTAAATCCCTTGTGTCTACCAATTCCACCACTCGGGCATCGAGCTTGCTATTTAAAGCAAGTGGATAAAACTAATATGGAGCGGCACACGAGGCTCGAACTCGTGACCTCGACCTTGGCAAGGTCGCGCTCTACCAACTGAGCTAGTGCCGCATCATATTAATTCTAAATAAAATCACATAAACGAATTTATGTAATATAGTTTTTATAAGTTACATTTGGCGGTGTAACTAAACCACAAAGTGGTGCCCGAGGCCGGACTTGAACCGGCACGACTTGTTAGTCGAGGGATTTTAAATCCCTTGTGTCTACCAATTCCACCACTCGGGCATCGAGTTTGCTATTTAAAGCATGTGGAGTGTTGAAATGGAGGCGGAACCCGGAGTCGAACCGAGGTAGACGGATTTGCAATCCGGTGCATGGCCACTCTGCCATTCCGCCCCAACATCTGGGTTAGCCTTTAAGATAAACTGGAGCGGCACACGAGGCTCGAACTCGTGACCTCGACCTTGGCAAGGTCGCGCTCTACCAACTGAGCTAGTGCCGCTTAATACTTGTAAGTTGTTAATATGTCACTGCGCGACTATATCGCGGTATGACATTCTAGCAACTCAACTTGTGTTACTTGGTTTATCTAAGGGGCTATGCCCTCTCAACACGGACGCATTCTACAGAGATTATTAAACGCGTCAATACAAAAAATGCTAGTTTTGAACTGTTTGATTATTTTTTATCTAAAACGGTGCGTTATTATACGTTTAGACTCAATTTTTAGTCAATTCAGACCACGCTGCTATCAAATATTGCAGCATAGAAGTCACCGTTAAGAAGGTCGCAATGTACAATAAGGCATAACTTAAATACATCATCCAGCTATCGTACTGCCAAATAAGTCCAATGATGGCTAACATTTGTGCAGCCGTTTTAAACTTGCCCATATTGGATACAGCTACATTGCCACGCTTGCCTTGCTCAGCCATCCATTCACGCAATGCTGATATCACAATTTCTCTGCTTATTATAATTAAAGCCGGGATAGTCATATACATTGATTGATAATAACTCGCCAACGCAACCAATGCCGTACACACCATGACTTTATCAGCAACAGGGTCTAAGAATGCACCAAAAGGCGTAGACTGCTCAAGCTTGCGCGCTAAATAGCCATCGAGAATGTCAGTGATTGAGGCTAGCCAAAAAATAAAGGCAGCAGCAAAGAAAGCCCATGAGTAAGGCAAGTAAAATACCACCAAGAAAATGGGGATAAGAAAAAGTCTAAATGTTGTGAGTGTGTTTGGAATATTCCACATAACTACTTGAGGATGTCTTTTTTTCTATATTCGCATGAAGGGCTAGCCCTTGTCATGCAAATGGTTAAATATCTTCTCAGCCATGTCAGAGCTGATCCCGGGTACTTGCTTTAATTGGTCTATATTAGCAGCTTTTACTCCCTGCATGCCCCCTAAAAATTTTAATAATGTTTGGCGGCGTGTTGAGCCTACTCCACTTATCTCTTCTAATAGTGATTGTGTACGTTGTTTTTGACGCTTATTACGATGCCCAGCAATCGCGAATCGATGTGATTCGTCGCGGATATGCTGAATGAGATGCAGTGCTGGGGCGTCTGAGTCCATTGGAATAGTTTTACGACCCCCATCGATTAACAGCGTTTCAAGCCCAGGTTTTCGGCTGGTGCCTTTTGCTACACCGACTAGCAACGGCATTTTTGCATGCGGCCAAGTTGAGAAGTACTGCTCAGCGCGTGATAACTGGCCTTTACCGCCATCGATAAAAATTACATCTGGAATTTTATCTTCATCTACTAACTTGTTGTAACGTTTGTTTAATGCAAACTCCATTGCAGCGTAATCATCGCCACCGGTGATCCCTGTCACATTAAAGCGTCGATATTCTTTATTGTTAGGCCCTTGGGAGTCAAATACCACACAACTTGCTACCGTGTTTTCACCCATGGTATGGCTAATATCAAAACATTCCATGCGGCTAATATCATCAAGACCGAGCGTTGCTTTAAGCTGCGCGTAACGTTTATTAATTGAATCTTGAGTGCTTTGCTTTACGGTAATGCTATTAAGCGCATTCTTATTAGCGAGCTGCAAGTATTTCGCGCGCTCACCGCGTGTTACTGTTTTTAAAGTGACTTTTCTCTCGCTTACTTGGCTTAACGCCTCACCCAGTACATCAGCTTCATCAATCACAAATGGTAAAATCACTTCTTTTGCTATGCGCCCTGTCGCACCTAGCGCTAAATAATATTGACCAAGAAATGATGATAGTATTTCTTGTTGCTGTGAGTCTTTGGGTACTTTAGGAAAGTAAGTTTTACTACCAAGCACTTTATGATCGCGGATCATCAATAAGTGAATACCATTAAGACCATTGAGATGAGCAAAGCCGACCACATCCATTTCAGCATAATTACCTGAGATAGACTGTTGCTCTTGCATTTTCCGCAGCAGCATTATTTGGTCGCGTACTTTCGCCGCTAGTTCAAACTGCAATGCTTGGCTAGCTGCTTCCATTTTAGTTATTAAACTTGCAATAACTTCATGGGATTTACCCGCTAAAAATTTGCGCACAAAATCCACTTGCTGGCTATATTCATCATCGCTAACTTCGCCAGTGCATGGTGCGGAGCAACGTTTTAATTGAAATTGTAAACATGGCCGGCTACGAGCACGATAATACGCATCTTCGCATTGACGAACTGGAAATATTTTTTGCATTAACCGCAAGCTTTCAGAAACAGCGCCAGCACTTGGAAATGGCCCAAAATACTCGCCTTTTACTTTGCGACTGCCACGATGAAATGCAAGTCTCGGGTGTGTATGTGCTGTTAATAAAATATACGGGTAGGATTTATCATCACGCAGTAATATGTTGTAACGAGGCTGGTATTTTTTTATTAGATTATTTTCAAGCAGTAAAGCTTCAGTCTCGGTGTTAGTTAAAGTGATATCAATATCGCTAATATTACTAACTAAGGCGCGCGTTTTACCATCGGTAACATTACTACGAAAATAGCTGCTAACACGTTTTTTAAGGTTTTTCGCTTTACCAACGTAAATAACCTTGTCGTCACTATCAAGCATCCGGTAAACGCCTGGATCGCTTGATAGTGTTTTTAAGAAGTGGGCGTGATCAAATTCTGCCATGGGGCAAGGCTAATGGGCGCTGTCGATGTCAATCATCTTATGGCGAATCGCTAAATGGGTAAGTTCAACATCACCACCAACATTGAGCTTTTCAAACATTCTATAACGATAGCTGTTCACTGTTTTAGAGCTTAAATTAAGGCGCTCAGCAATATCTTGCACCTTCTCACCTTTGGTGATCATTAGCATGATCTGTAATTCGCGCTCAGATAAACTCTGAAATGGGCTTTCATCTGTACGACCAGTTACTTGTGCTAAAGCAATTTGCTGCGCTATTTCTGGTGCAATATAACGTTGCCCCGCATTTACTGCGCGAATAGCATTAACCATTTCGTCAGAGCCTGCGCCTTTGGTTAAATAACCATGGGCACCAATTTGCATCACTTTGCTTGGGAATGGATCTTCACAATGCACAGTTAGCACGATGATTTTCACGTCTGGGCAATAGCGGCAAATCTTTTTAGTCGCTTCTAGTCCGCCAATACCTGGCATATTCATGTCCATTAGCACAATATCAGGAGAATGTTGACGGCAAAATTGCACAGCCTCTTCACCTGTTTTAGCTTCACCAATTACTTTAAACCCACGAACATCATCTAAAATACGTTTGATACCCGTTCGTACGAGCTCATGGTCATCAACTAAAAGTACATTAATCAATGGGACACCCTCATATAACCTAACAGCATGTCATTGTGACAATTTAATACAGCACACTAACACAGAAAGCCCGAAACGATAACTCAAATATCGCTTCGGATAACTAAATTTAAGAAGACGCTTTTTCACTAAAGCGGTCTACCCACAATGCAATTACACCATCACCGGTCACATTACAAGCAGTGCCAAAGCTGTCTTGGGCAAGGTAAAGCGCGATCATTAACGCCACGGCACCTTCATTAAATCCTAGCATGCTGGTTAACAAACCTAATGCCGACATTACAGCGCCACCCGGTGCACCAGGTGCTGCAATCATCACCACACCTAGCATCATGATAAATGGCAACATACCGAATAATGAAGGAACATCCATATTAGGTGATAAAAACATTACCGCCATCGCACATGTAACGATAGTAATTGTTGAACCTGATAAGTGTATAGTGGCGCACAGTGGTACGGTAAAATTTGCTACGTCTTCTTTTACATTATTGGCTTTACTTGAACGAAGTGATACTGGGATCGTCGCCGCACTAGACATTGTACCTAATGCGGTAAAATAGGCTGGGAGCATATTTTTAATTAACTCAATCGGGTTGCGCTTTAATAATACCCCAGTACCAATATATAAAATGCTTAACCAAAGCCAATGCATAATAAGTGCTGCAATGAGTACCACACCAAATGTTTGTAAGGTATCGACAACAGTACCTGCCACTGTCATTTCAGCAAATACACCTGCGATATAAAAAGGTAATGCTGGAATAATGACTTTCGCTAATAAACCATCAATTACGTCACGACCTTGATCTGATACTTTTCTCAGTGTTTCTAGTTGCAATTGGCTCATACCAATACCGAATACAAATGCCGTTGCAAGTGCAGTCATCACACCCATAAGTGGTGGAATTTCTAAATCGATAAAACTGGCTACCTCAGTCGCAACTTCGGCTTCAAAGGTTAAACCGCCATCAAATAATGGAATAATAGCGCTGACAGCCAACACAGCTAAAGTACCAGCTATAATTGTTGAGCCATATGCAAAGCCGACAGTTTTACCCAATAAATGGCCTGACCCTTTCGGTAAACCAGCAATACCAGAGGCAATAAAGAACAAAATAATTAACGGAATCGTAAAAGTGATCAACTGGCCAATTATTTCTTTTACTGTGTAGAGGAGCTCAACTCCAGTCAGTGGAACATACAAGCCCACTAAAATACCGCCCAATATGCCGGCAATTAATTTTAAGATTAATGTCATTGTGATCACTTTATAAATTTTGGTGGATGTGGTTTTAACATGTTTTTAATTACTTGTATCATAAAACCGATTAATAGCAGCCTGTTTGCACAAAATACCATCATTTTTATCATTAAACACCCAGCCTAATTTCTTAGCCATTATAATATGCTATACCTTGTTCAGTATGATCTAGTGCATGTGAACGTTAAGCTGTTTTTATTTCATTCAACTATAAGTCGTTTGGGTATATCTTATAGCCAAACTTTACTTTAGTTTTTTTAATTCAACAGTAAAGTGTCATTATTACAGATCGATTGCATAAAATCGGTCCCGATTGAATAAATTGCACCTAAGGGAACATTATGTCTACAATTTTTGAAGATAACTCACTCAGTATTGGTAATACACCATTAGTAAAACTAAACCGTGTCACTACTGGTAATATTTTTGCTAAAGTTGAATCCCGTAACCCTAGTTTTAGTGTAAAATGCCGTATCGGTGCATCAATGATCTGGGAAGCTGAAAAATCAGGTGAGCTGACAAAAGATAAAGAATTAATTGAGCCAACATCAGGTAATACAGGTATTGCGCTTGCATTTGTAGCTGCTTCACGTGGTTACAAGTTAACACTTACTATGCCAAACACCATGAGCCTTGAACGTCGTAAATTACTAAAAGCATTAGGTGCTAATTTAGTATTAACCGATGGCGCTAAAGGGATGAATGGAGCAATTGAAAAAGCAAAAGAAATTCAAGCCAGCGATCCTGAAAAGTTCATCCTATTGCAACAGTTTGAAAATCCAGCGAACCCAAAAATTCACTTTGAAACAACCGGCCCTGAAATTTTTGCAGCAACTGACGGTAACGTTGATTTCTTCGTCGCAGGTGTTGGCACGGGTGGTACCATTACGGGTGTTAGTCGCTATTTAAAACTTGAAAAAGGCCTTGATGTTAAATCAATCGCTGTAGAGCCAACAAACTCTCCAGTGATCAGTCAAACGTTAGCGGGTGAAGAAATTAAACCTGGCCCTCATAAAATTCAAGGTATTGGCGCAGGTTTCATTCCTGGCAACTTAGACCTTAGTGTGATTGATGGCGCTGAACTTGTTTCAAATGAAGAAGCCATTGAAATGGCTCACAAACTGATGAAAGACGAAGGTATCTTAGTCGGTATTTCATCGGGCGCTGCGGTTGTTGCTGCAAAGCGTATTGCAGAACTGCCTGAAAATGCAGGTAAGAACGTAGTGGTTATTTTACCAAGTGCAACAGAGCGTTATTTATCAAGCCCGCTTTTTGCTGAAGAGTTTTCTGAACAAGAGCTTGTGCAATAATTGTATTTACCTTTAAAAAGGATGCTAAATGCATCCTTTTTTATTATTTATTGCACTAACATCACTAATTCATACCGTAAACTTTACATCTGCCGCATTTCGTCACACACTAAATCATCACTAATAAGTCTATTTATCTAATGAAATTATTTATAACTCTGTTTACTGCTACATTTTTATTACTACTGAACGGCTGCGGTGGTGACAATGCACCAAAAGGTGAGAAAAATACCCCTGGAAATAGCGCAGCACTGTTCTTTGATACGCTTTACAACGAACAAGATCTTAATAAAGCCAGTACCATGGCAACGCCAAGAATGGCGCGGATCATGAAATCGTATGGCACCTCAAAGCAGTTTGCTCGTAATTTAGTCAACATGCAATACGATAATGTCGTCATTGAAGTCGATATGACAAATATGAACTTAAGGGAGCAATACGGAGATACCGCAAATATCAACTTAATTTTTACTGGCCAATTCAATGGTAATAAAGTTGACGATATGCGCAGTGTAAAAATGGTTCGTAAAAAAGGCAATTGGTATGTTGATAAAATCAATGCCGATCCATTTGCACGTTAAAAAGTAGATAATTACCAAAACTAGCTTAGCGCTGGTTAATTAACAAAAAGCCTTGCGTCTGCAAGGCTTTCTTTATTTCAGCGTAAATCAATTACCCTAAAGTTATAATTCACCCGCTTTATAATTATCGACTGCAATGGCTTGCTTACGTAAATTATTAGCTCCGTGCAGTTTTTCTGCTTGTTCATCGGTGATCAACTGTTTTTCACGCGCACTGTTAATCGCCGTCTCGATATCATGATTACGATTAAGGGTGCCCTCACGTTGCCACTTTTTCAACCGTTTAAATGCAGCGCTAGTGTCATGCATGGCCATGAATGCATTTTCCATCACCCCTGTGCCTGCATTTTCATCAACATGGCATAAATGGGTTAAACGATTTCTAAATACCCCTGGTTGCGTCATATGCTCACAAATTTCTTGCGCAATTTCATCACTTGGCCGCTGGTAATGGTTACCAAGCGGAAATACGATACGTTTAAGGATAAAGTTAACAACCGGGTTCGAAAAGTTTTTAAAGAAGCCGTCAAATGCTTGGCCAATTTCGAACAGTGATAACTCCACAGCGTATTTAACAAAGGGTAAATCAGCCTGTTGTCGTCCTTCATCTTCAAAGCGTTTTAATACACAAGATGCCAAATACAAATGGCTTAACACATCTCCTAAGCGCGCTGAAATCATCTCTTTGCGTTTAAGCTCACCGCCAAGCACTAACATGGCCACATCAGTACTAAAAGCAAGTCCACGGCTCATTCGTCCAAGTTGCTTATAATAAGTTGCAGTGGCACCACACACGGGCGATTTAGCAAAGTAGCTGCGCGTTAAACCATGCACGAATGCCATCCCAGCATTGGTGGCAGCAAATATGATGTGTTGCAGTAATAGTGAATCGAATTCTTTGAGTGCTAAATCATCATCTTCCATCGCCGCAGCTTCCATTTCTTTGAGCACAAATGGATGACAACGGGTTGCGCCTTGACCAAAGATCATCAAGTTACGGGTTAAAATATTAGCACCTTCAACAGTAATTGAGACCGGGATCCCCATATAACCGTGGGCTAAATAGTTATTTGGACCAACTTGTATTCCTTTGCCGGAGTGAATATCCATTGCATCATTCATCACCGTACGACCCATTTCTGTCATATGGTATTTAGCGATGGCAGTCACCACTGACGGACTTAGTTTTAAATCAATGGCGCCTGCGGTCATTAATCGACATGCTTCAAGGCTATAGGTTAAACCACCAATGCGACCAAGCGCTTCTTGCACACCTTCAAACTGACCTATAGAAACACCGAACTGTTGGCGAACTGTGGCATACGCTGACGTCATTCGTGAACATAAGTGCCCTGTTGCACTACTAAGGGCCGGTAATGAAATCCCCCGTCCTGCACTTAAACATTCAACCAACATGCGCCAGCCTCGCCCGGCCCCTTGTTGACCACCGATGATCCAATCAAGCGGAATGAACACATCTTTACCGTACGTTGTACCATTCATAAACGCCATATTTAGTGGCAAATGACGTTCTCCGGTTTCAACTCCCGGATGATCTGTGGGGATCAGCGCACAGGTAATACCAAGCTCTTTGTGTTTACCAAGTAATCCGTCCGGATCATACATTTTAAAAGCAAGCCCTAGCACTGTCGCTACAGGTGCCAGTGTAATATAACGCTTTGACCAATTTAAACGCAGACCCAATACTTCTTTACCTTCAAACTCACCTTTACATACGACCCCTGAATCAGGAATGCTGCCCGCATCGGAGCCAGCTTCAGGGCCCGTTAGTGCAAAGCAAGGTACATCTTTACCATTAGCTAAACTCGGTAACCAACGCTCCTGTTGCTCTTTAGTACCATAATGTAATAACAATTCACCGGGGCCTAAACTATTGGGCACCATCACAGTGACTGCTGCGGTTAAGCTTTTAGTGGCAATTTTAGCGACTATGGTTGAATTTGCGATTGCAGAAAACTGCCGACCACCAAATTTTTCTGGGATGATCATCGCAAAAAAACCTTGGGTTTTTAGGTAATCCCAAACCTCTGCCGGTAAGTCTTTATCTTTTTGTACAATTTGATAATCGTCAAGCATTGCCAGTAATGTTTCGACTTCATTATCTAAAAATGCCCGCTCTTTCTCACTAAGCTCTGGCTTTGGGTAGCTGTGCAATACCTGCCAATCTGGATTACCGCTAAACAGTTCTCCATCCCACCAAACGTCGCCCGCCTCCATCGCTTCTCGCTCTGTTTGTGAAAGCGGCGGAAGCACTCTTTTAAACATTTTAAATGTCGGGCGGCTAACTAAGTTTAAGCGGATATCTTTAACCGCAAAAATAACGATTACTACCACCAGTAACAAGATAAATACTGACATGAAAACTATCCTTATTAATTATTGAAATGCATTGGCTTAATTATGACCGATCCTTTGATAAATACAATGTCACTGTTAACGAGCTTTACCCCACGGCTAGCGCATTTTAATCCCAGATTCTAACAGGGTTGAGCGATAATCATCGTCTAGCCCTGCCATTTTCTTTTTTCTCGCCATACTGGCTGTTTTAGTTGTATCTTGTTTAAATAACGCCATGGCTATTTTTCTCATTACGTTAAAAACAAGGGGTCCTTGCTTCTTACGGATTCTTGATTCATCTTCCCTAAAGTTCATATCCAACATCCAATGCATACTTTCAACCTGCCAGTGGCTTCGTACCGCATTAAGTGCTTGCTCCGCACCTAACGCTAACGAACTAATATACCAACGCGTTTCTATCGTGTCTGTACCTGATGATTTATCGTGAACCTCAGCGGTTACTTGAATAACACTCTTTAAGCCAGACCATTGGTAGATTTTATCTAACCAGCTTTTATCAATAAGCAATTGCTGACAAACCCTTGTTTCAATGCGCCCATGCCCTGAGCTTATTTCGGTATGTTTATCATAGTTGCTATTGGTCAATCCTTCGCGCTCACTCTTGTGCCACCAAGCTTCTAATTCACTCTGCATACCTGAATGGTTACCTTTGAGCGCTAGGATATAATCAGCTTTTTGTTTAATTATTTGTTTCGCTATTTCTTGCTGGCAGCCCATAGCATCAAGTGTAATGATGCTATTTTCAATATCTAGCATGGTGAGTAACTCAGGTATGGCTGTGATTTCATTTGTTTTGCTATCAACGGCTGTTTGCCCTAAAACTAACTGGTGTTGGCAGCTCCATGCACTGACGGTATGTAAAGCACTTTTTCTATCTTTGGTTGTAAATGAACGACGTGCAGTTTTTCCATCCATAGCAATAATATCAGCACCCGTGGTTTCAATAAGTGAAGATATCCAAGATTGAAATGCATGCTCTATTTCATCTGATTTTAACCGACAAATGACACGGGCTATGGTGTCGTGTCTTGGAATACCCGCGTTGAAAGCGCCATATCTTTTTAACCAATCAAGTTTTAGATGCCCAAAGTCTTCAATATCCTCCCATCCTTGTGCACCGGAGATTACTGCACTAATGGCTAAAAGGAGAATATCGATAAGCTCATGCTTTTTACAGCGTTCAATGCGAGGATCGGTAATTGAATTAAAGTGTTTCAGAAAAGTAGCGCTCATATTTTACGTGACCAAGGTGATTATTATGCCTTGATCTGATCACTACATATTCTATAAGTTCAATTTATAATGATCTTGCCGTGAGCTTTACCCGTGATAGCAACGCAAATACTGAGAAACTTTGCCTAACAAAGAGACACTGCTATTATCCAATGCGATAAATAACAAATATAAGGGTCAACATGACTACTCCACATTTTAAGCTCAGTTTGAGCGCCATAATGGTTGCCAGCACATTAGCATTAACTGGCTGTAATCAAGAAGTGAGTAACACCACAACGCAAACTACCAGCCCTGCAGCGGTCACTGCAAAGGATGCGCAAGCATTTTTAGATGCAACCGAGCAAGAGCTTAACGCGCTATACTTAGAATCAAGCCGTGCAGAATGGATTTACGCAAATTTTATTACGCATGACACATCTGCACTCTCTGCAGAAGTAAACCGTAAAATGACTGCGGCAGTCGTTCGCCTGGCAAACGAAGCCGCTCAGTTCGATGCACTTGAACTTGACTACGACGCCCGTCGTAAACTGGATAAATTAAAATTAGCACTCACTTTACCTGCGCCACAAGATGCTGAGAAAACAGCAAAATTGTCACAGCTGGTGGCTGAACTTGGTGGTATGTACGGCAAAGGAAAATACTGTAAAGACGACGGTAGCTGCTTAAGCCTTGGTGATATGACAGCAACAATGGCCACCAGTCGTGATTACAACGAGCTACTGGATTTATGGCAGGGCTGGCGTCAGGTTTCAAAGCCAATGCGTCCACTGTATGAGCAGCAAGTCGTATTAACCAATGAAGGTGCGAAAGAGCTTGGCTATGCCGACACCGGCGCAATGTGGCGTAGTAAATACGACATGCCCGCTGATGACTTTGCAACAGAGCTTGATCGGATCTGGGGCCAAGTAAAACCACTGTATGACTCACTGCATTGTCATGTTCGTGCCAAGTTGGGTGAAAAGTATGGCGAAGATAAAGTACCGCAAGATCAACCAATACCAGCACATTTGTTAGGTAATATGTGGGCACAGACTTGGGGCAATATTTACGATGTCGTTGCACCCGAAAATGCCGATCCAGGCTATGATGTCACCGCGTTACTCGCCGAGCATAACTACGATGAATTAAAAATGGTGCAAGGCGCTGAGAAATTCTTCACTTCTATGGGCTTTGCGCCTTTACCTGACACTTTTTATGAACGCTCGTTATTCACCAAGCCTGCTGATCGTGATGTGCAGTGCCATGCCTCAGCGTGGAATATAGATAGCAAAGACGACCTACGCATTAAAATGTGTATTCAACGTACTGGCGAAGAGTTTTCGGTTATTCACCACGAGTTAGGTCACAACTTCTATCAACGCGCTTACAATACCCAACCGCTTTATTATCAAGAAAGTGCTAACGACGGTTTTCACGAAGCCATTGGCGATACCATTGCGCTTTCGGTAACACCTGGTTACTTAAAAGAAATTGGTTTATTAGAACAAGTGCCTGATGAATCTAAAGATATTGGCTTACTAATGAAAATGGCGCTGGATAAAGTCGCGTTTATTCCATTTGGTTTGCTTGTGGATCAATGGCGTTGGCAAGTATTTTCAGGTGCAGTAACGCCAGAAAACTACAATAAGGCATGGTGGGAGCTACGTGAAAAATACCAAGGTGTAAAGGCCCCAATCGCACGTAGTGAAGCTGACTTTGATCCAGGTGCAAAATATCATGTGTCAGGTAACACACCGTATACCCGTTACTTCTTAGCGCATATTTTACAATTTGATTTCCACCGTAGTTTATGTGAAATTGCTGGTAACAAAGAAGCCATTCATCGCTGCTCAGTATATAACTCTAAAGAAGCCGGTGAAAAACTCAATGCGATGCTAAAAATGGGTTCAAGTCGTCCTTGGCAAGAAGCTTTAGCCACAGTAACAGGTAAGCCTGAAATGGATGCAACAGCCCTACTTGATTACTTTGCGCCACTGCAAAAATACCTTGATGAGCAAAATAAAGGCCGTCAATGTGGTTGGTAAGCAAACTAGTTAAATAGCAAAAATGCAAAAGCCCGCTCAATTGAGCGGGCTTTGTTAGTATTGCAGTACTAATTTACAGTTTGATTAGAACTGTAAGCTTACATTTGCAAAGTAAGCGTCATAACCAGAATCATCCCAGTTATTACCGTAACCTGCTTTTAAACCAACATTTTTGTTGAAGAAATGTTGAGCACCAAACGTGTAATCATCGTTTTTGTTAAATGTAACAAACGCTGATGTTGCTTTAGTGAAGTAGTAGTTTGAACCAAGTTCCCAAGAGCTGCTACCATTATCAGTATCTGAAACAGTACCTTCAACAGTTAGGTAGTTACCTTGCTTAAGATCCATGAAGTATTTAGCGTTCACGGCGCGGTAATCAAACTCGTCATCAGATGTTACAGTGAAACCGATGTAATCTGTGCTGTTTAACTGGTGGTTGTATGCTAAATCAAACATAACTTGATTGTCAGCATCTTCAACATCGATAAACGTTGCTTTTAAAAGAAGATTAGGATTAAAGAAGTAACCTGCAGACAGTTTAATTACATCAATGCTTGAACCTGCGTCAAAGTCATTATTGCTGTACTCAGCACCTAGAACAAAATCTTGTAAGAAATATTCACCACCAATGGTAGCGACATCGCTAAAATCATTATCTGTGTATGCACCATAAACATTAGTTTGCTTATTGATGTACTCGAATTGATCGTAAGGACCTAAAGTCGCTTTTGGAGAGAAGTAATACGTTGAATCAACGCTTACAGTGTCGTTGCCATCAGTGTCCATATATCCTAAATGGCTGATTGACTGATAATTGTCCGCAGCAGTCGCGGCGCTTGAAAGAAGAATACTCGAAATAATAACTGCTAATTTTTTCATAAAAAGATTTCCCTATTTTACATTGTTGATTGCTACATGTTTTAACCGACTGGCTAAGACGGGGGACATGCTAACTCGAGTTAACTGAATGGGAACTTAATGAAAAACCAACTAAGCCATTGTATTAATTGGGGAAATGTAAAGTTATGTAAGCTATTGCAAAAATAATGTAGCGATTACTGGAACAATCACTACATTTTTCTTATCTTTACAGGGCATACTGACTGATGATGCGATAAACATCATTGATGTTATCACCGGATTTAAAATCTTTACTAATTGGAGTTGGATCAGAGCCCACCCAAATTTTTAATTCCGCATCTAGATCAAAGTGCCCAGCACTTTCTTTACTAAACTTAGTAATTTTTGAATAAGCAATACTGATCATTTCCATTTTTGAGCCAGTCACACCTTGCTTGTCGAGTAAAATTAAACGTTTGTTAGTAAATATAAACATATCGCGTACAACCTTATAAGCTTTTTCTACTTGCTCACCCTCAATCAAGGTATTCGCTAATACTTTTTCTAAATCAGCGTCATCAACTTCGCTAGCATTGCCCATTAATCCACTTAATAAACCCATTATACTGTCTCCTGTTTAAAAATTTGATTCTCTAGTGTGTGTCCATTTACTAATTGGCGGTAACGCCACCCTTGCTGATAACAAAATTGTAATAGCGTGATATCAAATGGTGTGGCTGTTTTTTGATACTCAATAACATACTCTTTCGCTTGGCTCATATATACCTTGGATACATCTGGCAGAGCTTGAATTTTTGCCTCAACATCAGCGTATTGCTCATTTAATAACAAGGTGATAAAGCCAATTTGCTGTTCATTACTATTGTTTTGCTTGGGATGCTCAGTAAGCTTGCCCTTATCAAGATGCAATACATGTGAACATAAACGTTCTAGCTCGGTCAGATCGTGTGAGCTTAAAATAAAGGTCGCCTCTGAGCTCAATTCGGAAACTAATTGACGTATTTCACGGGCATGAATGGGATCAAGCCCTGCGGTGGCTTCATCGAGCATCACAATTTGCGGTTTACCGATCAGTGCCTGCCCTATTGTGACCCGCTTGCGCATACCATGCGATAAATCATCGGCGCGTTGTTTGGCAGCTTCTGCCAGCCCTACCAATTCAAGGACACGGATTGCTTCTGCTTGACTTTGTTTAGATGAAAGCCCTTGCAACTGGCCATAAAACGCGAGTTGATGAGAAATACTAAAACGGGGATCAAGTTGCGCATCTTGCGGCAGCGCACTGAGTTTGCCAAATAACTCACTGCTGCCTGGGTTATGGCCTAAAATGCTGAGCGTGCCCTTTGTCGGTAATATATAACCGCATAACAGGCTAAACAGCGTGGTTTTACCTGCCCCATTAGGTCCGACTAAGGCAACAGGCGCACCTTTTTGAATTTCAAAACTCACATTATCAAGTGCTAATTTACTACCGTACTGCTTAGTTAAACCTGTTGCTTGTATTAATGTGCTCATAATGAACTCCTTACAAAAATACGCTGGGCTAGGGCTAACATAACCACGGTTTGAATAACGGGAATAGCTAAACTGTTAAACAATCCTGCATTTTGCCCCGCCATTTGATCTAACTGTACTCCAGGGAAAATATAATCAAGAATTGCCATCGCAGGAATTTGCCAACTCAATAGACCAACGACAATATTTCCGCCAGCAAAAAATAACACGGCCAGCACCACGGTTAAACGTGCCGAACGCGCAAATGTATTTAATAAAGTCATCAGTGCTATAAAGGGTAAAACGGCTATTAAAAGGTAACAGAACAACATGAAACTGCGACTTAAACCCGTCATTAATAATGCAGGCTCACGAAATGCCATCACTGCGACAGCAGCCACTAAGGTCACAATTAACAGCGCGGCCAAAATAAACACTTGCCCTAAAAACCGACCAAACAGCATTTCGTTACGGGTTGCTCTTAGCGATAAAAATCTAAGCGTGCCTCGTTGCTTGTCACCAACAAGTTGGTCACTGCATAAAAATAGGCAAAAACTTGGGAAGCTGTACAGCGCGATTAACCAATACATAGCAAGCTCAGCCTCAGGCCAATCGAGCAATTTACTTAACCCTATAGCACCAAACACTTGCTGTGCTAATTCAGCTATCTCGGGGGAGCTAATCAAGCTTACCGCTTGCCCAATTGGGTAGCGTAGAATGAGTAACCAGCATATTGCAAAAGCCGCAACCGCCAGTAAACCTCGCTTAGTCAAAAATAACCTTACTAGTTCAAACTGGGCAATTTTCAATAATCGCTGTGGGTGTAATTGTGTCACAGATATTCCTATTTAATCGATATACAGCTTACACTAAGGGCAAACGTGTTGAATTACTAGCAAAAAAAAGCTCACCAAATGGTGAGCTTTGTAACAATGGATTTAAATGTAACAAGTAAACATTTATAAATGTTGCTTATACACGTCCAATGCCTGTGTTAAATCCGTAATTAAATCGTCTACATCTTCAAGGCCAATATGTAAGCGGATCACCGGACCCAGCTGCCACCCCGTCGCTGAACGCAGGCCTTTCATTGTTAAATTTGCGGTCACTAAACTCTCAAAGCCGCCCCACGAAAAGCCCATTTTGAAGTGCTCAAGGCTATCTAAAAAGGCATCTATCGCCCCTTGATTACCTTCTTTCATTACAAATGAGAATAAACCATTACTGCCATCAAAATCACGTTTGAAAAACTCATGCCCAGGGCAACTCTCAAATGCAGGGTGACGAATATGATCAACCAGTGGATGTTGCTCTAGCCAGTTTGCCACTTTAATAGCGGCTTTTTCATGCTGGTTTAAACGTACCGCCATAGTACGCAACCCCCTAAGCGCTAAATAAGCATCGTCAGCTGAGGTACATTGACCAAGCAAATAAGATTGCTCACGTAGAGTTGGCCAGTATTTTTTATTCGCTACAGCAACGCCCATCATCACGTCAGAGTGACCAACAATATATTTAGTCGCAGCTTGAATGCTAATATCAACACCGTGTTCTAATGGGCGATAATGCAAGCCATTGCCATAAGTGTTATCCAGCATGGTCATTACGCCTTGTTCATTGGCAACAGCAACCATTGCCGGTACATCTTGCACTTCCATCGTAATAGAGCCTGGCGACTCTAAAAATAACACTTTAGTGTTTTCTTTGATAAGTGCTTTGATACCCGCACCAATTGTTGGCGGATAATAGGTAGTTTCAACACCAAACCCTGCTAAAATTTTATCGCAAAAATCACGGGTTGGTTCATAAGCATTATCAACCATTAAGATATGATCGCCAGCTTTCACAAAAGCCAATAACGCACTACTAATAGCCGCCGCGCCGCATGGATACAGCGCGCAACCTTCTCCGCCTTCCAGTTCAGTGATTGCTTCTTGCAGTGCAAAATGTGTGGTGGTACCGCGACGGCCATAAAATAGCGTTTTATCGCCGCGTTTTTTTGCCGCTTCTTTGAGTTCGGCCACGGAATCAAAAACAACTGTTGACGCTCGTTGCACTACAGGGTTAACAACGCCTTGAGTATAGGCTTTTTTACGTCCAGCACTGACTAACAGCGTATTTTTATTACTTGTCGTCATTTCTTAATCCTTAAAATTTTATACATGCATTACACAATGCTTAATCGTTTAAATTACACCAGTGATCAATTAAATAGCGTGATATTGAGTCTGTCCGAGGTAATTTAAAATGCTCACCTTCTTCATGCCAATTACCAAAGCGTTTAAGCTCTTCTCGGCTAAACCACTGCGCATCATCTAGTTCATCTTTATCTACGTGAATGTCTTCGGTAACAGCTTCAGCTATAAAACCCAACATAATTGATGACGGAAACGGCCATGGTTGTGAGGCAATATAACGAACATTGCCAACAACAATACCAGCTTCTTCCATCACTTCCCGTGCTACAGCTTGTTCAAGGCTCTCTCCAGGGTCAACAAAACCAGCTAAAGACGAGTACATACCGGGCGCCCATATCGCTTTGCGACCCAATAAACAACGCTCAATGCCATCGGCAAAGGTACGCGTTACCACCATGATCACTGCGGGATCTGTGCGTGGAAATGTTTGATGCTTACACTGCTCATTAGTGCATAAGCGCGAATGGCCTGCCTCAACAAGGGTATTTTCGCTCCCACAACGTCCGCAATAGCGATGTGTTGCATGCCAGTAACACAAACCACGCGCAAGTGCCGCCATGGAGCCTTGTTCAAGCGCAACGTTAACGCCATAACGACGAATATCAACAAACTCAGCATCACCAATCAGTTTTGCTAATAGCACTTCATCTAATTGGCTTACATCAAGTGCAAAATGGCTGGTTTGTTGCTCATCTAAGCCTAAGAATATCGCCTCAGTTAAATCTAAATTACACACTGTTGCGAAGCTCAAAAACGTCACTGAATAGCTATTACTGTCAAATAAGGTCTGATTATTATTCACTAATAACCAACGACTGTGCTCATTGACTTGAGCTGCAAACCAGCTTGGCTCTTTACGTAAATTTGATGCCCGATTTAACGACATAGCAGTGTAATTAAGCATGCTCGTCCTTTTAATTGTTTAGATGGCTAAAACTACCATAACACTCACCTAAACCCAATTATTACTCACTGATAAACAGGCAAAAAAAAAGCCCTTACGGACTTTTTTAAACACACAATGAATTCTTTTAATAATTACAATGTAGCTAAATGTGCCTGTAATTTTTGATTTTCAGCTTCGATATGCTGATAAAACTCTAAATCTTCAAGTTTGCTTGCGGCTGCTTTATCAATAACAATTACAGCATCTTTATGTAACTGAAGTGCAGAGGCTGGACATTTAGCCATTAACGGGCCTTCAATCATGGCGTGTACTGCATCGGCCTTATTTTCACCGGTAGCAAGTAACACAACCTTTTTTGCTTCTAAAATAGTCCCAATGCCCATGGTAATAGATAGATGAGGTTGATATTCATCCTCAGCAAAAAAGCGGGCATTATCATCAACGGTTGCTTTAGTCAGGGTTTTTACGCGAGTACGTGAACATAGACCCGATGAAGGCTCGTTAAACCCGATATGGCCATTTCGGCCAATGCCTAATAACTGCACATCAACGCCACCTGCTTTAGCTATTTTGTCTTCATATTCTTTACATGCAGTAATTGGATTTACGGCATCACCGGGCGGCACAAAAGTATTTTCTTTATTGATATCAACATGACTGAATAGTTGCTCGTTCATAAAGTAACGATAACTTTGTGGATGATCACCCGCTAAACCTAAGTATTCATCTAAATTAAATGTTGTCGCTTGAGAAAATGAGATATCACCGGCTTTATTTTTAGCGATTAATTGTTGATATAACGCAACCGGCGTAGAGCCCGTTGCTAAACCGAGCACTGATGTTGGTTTTTTTTGTAATTGGGCTGCGAAAATATTTGCGCCATAGGCAGCTACGGCTGCTGCATCATTTAAAATTACTATTTGCATATTTGTTTGCTCAGTCATTAAATTAGTTGATGAAAAAATGGGATCTAAGTCCCAATTCCACGTGCAATCGAATTGGGCCTTAGATCAAACCATACAGGGATACACTGTTTGGTTAACACTATTATGACAACGCTGTCATTATTACCATTCCACTTTCGTTTGTAAAGTAAAAGTGAATAAAAAGTTGTTTTTTTACTGTTTTCTAGTTGCACGTTTTATACACTGACAAATATTTTACGCTTGTACATCCAATGTAAAACAAGGATTTGTACTAATAACAAAGCGATAACGCCAAATAGTGGCTGCCAAAGTTCAGGAGCGGCATTAATAAATCCACCAAATACACTACGGCTTATATATGTCCAATCCACTAAACTTGACGCTAAATAAATAATAATTGAGTTGGCGCCAATAATGACAAATGGGTAGGCTAGTTTTTGACCATTCAAAATATCAACCAATACATAGAACGCCGCCAGTAATATCGCGCTCCACCCTACCGTGACAAGTACAAAAGAACTTGTCCATAGCTCCTTATTAACTGGGAACTGTAAATCCCATAACCAACCGAGGCAGACACTGATCACACCGGCTATAAATAGTAGACTTGCTGTTTTCCACTCACCAATTTGCTGTGCTCTACTAATGAGTTGCCCTGCAAAAACGCCAATCATGGCATTAATAACCGCTGGAAAACTTGATAAGATCCCTTCAGGATCAACAGGACGATTTTGATAACTAATACCCGGTAAAAAATGTGTATCAAACCATGCATTCCAACTACCCGCAGCGCTTAAATCGCCAGCAACGCCGCCTGGCACAGGGATAAAGCACATTAATAACCAATAACCTCGCAATAAACCTATGGCAGTAAATACTTGCGTGCGAATACTAGTATGCCAAACCAACATTGCACAAAAAAACCACGCAATTGCAATACGACCCAGTACACTAGCGTAACGAATTTCATCAAACGCTAAAGGAATACCGGTGCCCCAGCCATGGTTATACATTACCCCTAATGCAGATAATAACAGCAAACGCTTTACCGCTTTACGGTAATAAACTTTTCGCTCAATCCAACTGAGGTGATCAATACGCTTCGGAGCCAGCCCCATTGCCACGCCAGATAGAAAGATAAATAACGGGAAAATTAAATCGTAAAAAGTAAAACCATGCCAAGTACTATGTACGGTATGTGCTTCGAAGACTTTCCAGCCAGTCCAGCCGGTTAATACAAATAGAGCGGTAAAGATAGATTGTCCACCCAAAATCCAAAACATATCCATACCACGTAATGCATCAAGTGACGCAAGCCGTTTTTTATTCGGTTTTTCAACTGTGCTTGTTGTTGTCATATTCTTTACTCATAAAACAAAAAAGCCCCGCGGTACAACGGCGGGGATTTTTCCAGGGAAACGTTAGATTGCAATGCCTGCAATATAAGTTGCTTTGACATACTGCTGCCCATCGAGCACCACAAAGTCAGCGTCAAAGCCATCAAGTAAACGTCCCTTGTTCTTGAGGTTTAAATATTGCGCCGGGTATAATGCAGCCATTCGTAAGCTTTCACTTAGGCTAACATCTAGAGTATTAACGGTGTTGCGCACAGCACTTGCCATATCCAAAACACTGCCAGCTAGCTCGCCAGTGCTTGAATTTAGTCTATCGCCAGTGCGAATAACCTTGCGACCATCGAAGAAGTCAAATTCCATATCATCGGTACCCACTGGTGGCATCGCATCAGTGACCAACATAATTTTGCCACGTTGCTTACTACGAATAGCTAATTTTGCAGACAGTGGATGAACATGGTGACCATCGACTATTAATCCACACCAGCTAGTATCATGCCAAAGTGCAGCACCAACCACACCCGGTTCACGGGATGTAAATGGTGACATCGCATTGTATAAATGGGTAAAACCATCGGCCCCCGCATTCAGTGCCGCCATGGTTGTTTGATAATCTGCATTGGTATGGCCAATGGATACTTTCACACCACAAGCAACTAAGCGCTCAACATCCGCAATGCTGACATTTTCAGGCGCTAAGGTTACCATCTTGATCCCTAAATCTTGACGAGCATAAATGGCAAACTCTTGCTCGCTGATCGGGCGAATAAACTGCTCACTGTGAGTGCCTTTTTTTGGAAAAGATAAATGTGGGCCTTCAAAATGGATACCTAATACACCCGGTACGCCTTCGCTTATAGCTTTTGCCGTTGCATCAGCCGCAGCTTGCATTACTGCAACTTTATCAGTAATGAGTGTTGGCATGAGTGCAGTAGTGCCGAATTGACCATGTGCTTTTGCAATACGGTCTAAACACTCTGTGCTTTGCTGAGCATTAAAAAATGCACCGCCACCGCCATTGACTTGGACGTCAATAAAACCAGGTGCAACGAGACCGTCTAACTCTATAACTGATTCTGTGGTTGAGTCTTCAAGCTTAAATACACCATTTTCAACACTAAATAATGCGTTATCAATAAAGGTTTCGGCGGTAAATAAGCGCGCAGCGCGATAGAAGGTTTTCATTACAAGGCTACCTTTTGATCTTGTTCTAGTACCGATTGTTGAGCGAAGTAAATAGCGCCCATTTCTGGTGGTTGTTTTGGTATTTCAACACGTTTTGCAATTTCTGGGTCAAGCCATTTATTTAATGGTTCAGCAAGGCCACCAATCATAGATAAACGCGGTGGATTATTTTCTAATAAACGATGTGCTAACTGACTTACATAGGCTGCGCCGTCTTTAACGATAGCCAACGCAATAACGTCACCTTGATTCGCTGCATCAAAAACATAGCGAGCAAGCTTGGCATAGCTGCTTGACGGTTGTCCAGCCATTTGCTCGGCTATACCCATTGCATTTGTTGCATTAAAATGACTTTTTATTACGTGGGTTAATGCCGTATGAGGGCCTAAGCCATCAAGCTCAACTAACACAGCTTTGATAGCCTCAAGCCCCATCCATGCGCCGCTGCCTTTATCACCGAGTGCAAAACCATGGCCACCGAAGTTCACTGATTGCCCTTTTACATGTGAAAAACCACATGAACCTGTGCCTGTAATAATCACCGCGCCATCGCCGCCCTCATGAGCGCCAATACATGCCGTGTGTAAGTCTGTAGTAAGGAACATCTGTTTAAATGGATGTTCCCATTCAATTATTTTTTCATACAAGCTTGGTAGATTAACGCCCGCCAACCCTAAGCCAGCATAAACTTGGTGAATAGTTTCTAGCTGCAAACCCGCATCACGCATAGCCAGCTGTGTAGACACCATTATTGACTCTAATGTGCGCTCTAACCCATGTAATGGATTCGCGGGGCCACCTAGACCAGTTCCTAATACTCCATGTTGTGTAGAGTATATAGTTGCACGGCACTTAGTTCCGCCACCATCGATACCAATAAACAATTGGTCCTCATTCGCACTCTTAGCCATCATTTAACGACCTCTAACCTTCGTTTAATATTTGTATTAACCGCATCTTTTTTTATTATCTTAATGCGATTCACCCTCAACCCATGTTGAATTAATGTTACACAACAAATGACAGCGTTGTCATTATATTTTTCATAAAAATTCACACATATTCCATATTTATCTCTAATTAATTGAATTAAATAAATAATTAATATTAATTAAATTAGTGTCGACTATTATTCAACGTCACAATCAGGCTTAAAAATAACATTATTACCTAAAAAACACCTAAAATAGTGATTTTACATGCTATTTTATCAATGCATTATGGCCACTAAGGTAAATTAATTGTAGTAACGTTAGACCAGTTTACCTAAATAAATAATTTAGTAAAGAATCACCACTTATATTGGAATATTTTTTCTAGTGGTTGATTAAAAACAATCGCTATTTTAAAAGCAACTTCCAACGACGGTGAATATCTGGCGGCTTCAATAGCTGCAATTGTTTGACGTGTTACCCCTACAGCATCCGCTAATTGTTGCTGCGTCATTTCATCATGTTGAAATCGTAATGTACGGATTGAATTGCTAATTGCTAACTTCGCCATTTTAACCTCTTTGCAATAGCCATATTTCCACGACCCCACCGATGACTTCACTCAGTAATGCGGCGATCACCAACTGATGCACAGGACTCATTGGTATTGGGTATACTGTGTTAATTAACAATGCAAATACCGCATTGACTACGCCTAATTGCAAAATGAATAAGCTCACGCTTTTGGCCTTTAACGCAATAGCTTGCTCTCGCTCATCTTTCGGCTGATTGGCATACTTACTATTAAACGCAGCTAAGATACTATGTAACACAACAACCATCACAACGGTTTGTATTACAAGTTTGATCAGCAACCCACTGGCAAGTGTTGGATCCATTTGTGCTTCAGGTGTCATAAACAACACAGCTTGCAGATAATTAAACAACACGACTAATGTTATAACCACCTCAAGTAATCGTGATTTTTGTGTGTAACTCATATCCCCTCCGGCAATGTAAAGTACAACTAACTCAATGTTAAAAATAATTAACATTAAAAACTATAGTTCTACACCACCACAATGTCAAAAATAATTAACACCAGGTTAAGTATTTTATACTCACGTTACAGTAGCAAGGCGTCGTCAATGCAATAAAAATGTTCAGCACTTTGTTTCAGTGCTTCCGCTGTTAGTTTATCAGCGCCATAAACATCACATGGTACATTATACTGATGCTGTAGATGACCCAACAAGAGCGCAAAGTCACCATCACCAGAGAGTAATATAACTTTATCAAGGTGCTTACCTTGCTCGAGCATATCAATGGTGATACCAACATCCCAATCACCTTTCGCACTGCCATCTTTGCGCTGAATAAATGGCTTCAGTTTCACCTCAAAACCAATCGCACGGAGAATATTTTGAAACTGAGATTGCTTTTCGTCACCACGATAAATAGCGTACGCTATTTCACATTCAATATCATAGTCTTGACTGATTTTTGCCCAAAAAGCATTGTAGTCAAAGTTTTTTCGGTAACTCTCTCGACAGGTGTAATAAATATTTTGTACATCAACAAAAATTCCAACCTTAGGTTTCGTACTTGTTGTGCTGTGTGTTTCTTGATTCATGCGATATCCTTTTTATGAGGGTCTGTTGACCTTTCAGGATTAAAATTTGTTCAACCTAGGCAGAACCCGAAGGGCAGCGCGTGTTTGGCATTTATGCGTCGTTATCGCCTATTTATGGGGAACAACCACACTACATAGTCTCTGCCTTGCCTAAAAACCAAACACACTGCTGCAAAATTAACCTCGAAAGATAAACAGACCCTTATCACCCTACTGTAACATACCCGCTGCCATTTCAGGCTCTTGCATTTATCTCATAAGTAACCTAAATTAGTTACATGGATTTATGTAACCAATATTGGTTACATTTTAATATGTAACTGAGTTAGGACATTTATGATTGCAGTGATCAGCGGCGATGTGATCAAATCACAACATATTCCAAAGCACGACTACGATGCAATGCTCTATCAACTTGACCAAAGTATACGAGCGATTACTGAAGATAAACATAATCAAGGTATTATTTACCGAGGCGATGCATTTCAACTGCAAATAAATCAACCTGCGCAGGTCTGCAATGTCGCGGTGTTATTGTATTTACATTTAAAAGCAAGCGGTTATGAGGTTCGCCAAAGTCTAGCAATTGGTGAAATAGATAATGCCAGAGCGGATATAAAAACAGCCACGGGCTCAGCATTTACCCTGTCAGGTCGCAGCCTTGATGAAATACACAATCAACGCTTTATATTTAGCAGTGTTATCGAGCCAACAAATGAAGGGTTAACCCTAAGTCTGGCTTTTATTGATGTACTGCTGACTAAAATGACCCAAAAACAAGCAAACGCGCTGTATGTCTATTTAACCAGTAAGAATAACCAGCACAGTGAGCTTGCCAAACAATTGCAAACAAGCCGAGAAAATGTCACTAAATTACTCAATTTGGGTCATTATCAATTAGTCGAACGGTTTTTACACTACGCAGAAAAAACCATCGCAGACACCCTATCAGGAGCTATAGAATGAGTTTTATGTTGTTATTAGTCGTGTTAATTATCGGCCATATTTTAGCTGATTTTTACTGGCAGCCAATGAGCTGGGTCAATAACCGTAACACTCGCCATTTTCGCGCTAAAAAACTGTATTTGCACGTGCTAGTACATGGCGTGACCACGGCTACTATTGTCACTTGGTGGGAGTTTACGTTTGGTTGGCAAACCATCGCCCCTATCTGTATCGCCACCAGCGTTGTGGTTGTAACCCATTACTTTATTGACTTAGCCAAATCGTATTCCAGTAAAGGCGTGATCCCTTTTGTTGTCGATCAACTCGCTCATTTAGTCGTTTTGCTGTTATTAGCCATCTGGGTAACTGACAGCAGCGAGTTTTTTGCACACGCTTGGCAATGGCTAATACAACCGCCAATATTATGGGTAGTGTGTGGGTATTTATTGGTATTAACGCCAAGTGCGGTGTTCATTCGCATGATGTTAGAGCGGCTCACTAGCGGCTTTAGTACTACCGGAAGTTTACCCGCCGCAGGACAAAGCATCGGCATGCTTGAGCGAGTATTAATGTTAACATTTATTTTGCTAGACCAATTTGCCGGAGTCGGCTTTTTGCTCGCAGCAAAATCAGTGTTTCGATTTGGTGATTTAAGTGCCAGTAAAGATAAAAAACTGACTGAATACGTGATGCTCGGTACCTTACTCAGTGTCAGTGTGACTTTATTTATTGGCTTGGCGGTTAATTATCTCAAAGCACTGTAACTTTACAAGCCCATAAAAAACGCGCCAAGGTAGGCGCGTTTTTTATCAATCAACAGATTAATTATGCGTTGCTTGAGCCATCATTATTTGGACGGCGACGTCGCTGAGAATTGCCACCGACAGATTGACGCTTAGCCCATGGGTTTTGTGTTTGCTCACCACCCGCTTTATTAGCATCTGGCTTTTTACCTGAACCACCACGGCGTGGGCCTGTACCACTGCCATTGCTATTAGGCTTTTTGCTATCCGACTTAGGCTTAGAAAACGGCTGTTTGGCTTTTTTCGGCTTTTTCGGTTTTGTTGGTCGTGCATCAAGCTCTCTTTCTGGCACTGGATTACTTGGTTCAAAGCCGGGCTCTTGAGCGCGTGGGATCAATTCACCAATAAAGCGCTCGATACCATATAAGTCATCTGCATCATCAATCGTTACAAACGAAATAGCATCACCCGAAGCACCAGCACGGCCGGTACGACCAATACGGTGCACATAATCTTCATACACATTCGGTAAATCATAGTTAACTACATGCGGCAGCTCTACAATATCCAGACCACGGGCAACGATATCGGTTGCCACAAGTACACGTACTTCGCCGCTTTTAAAGCCATCAAGCGCTTTAACACGCGCACCTTGTGATTTATTACCATGAATAGCAGCACCAACAATATCATCGCGCTCAAGTTGCTTAACTAAGCGGTTTGCGCCATGTTTTGTACGGCTAAATACTAATACTTGTTGCCAATCATTACTGCGAATTAAGTGACTTAATAAAGCCGTTTTACGCGCTTTATCAACAGCATAAACACATTGGGTAACGCTTTTAGCGGTGGTGTTTTTAGCCGCAACTGAAATTTCTACCGGATCGTTAATAAGTCCTTTTGCAAGCGCTCTAATATCGTCAGAGAACGTCGCTGAGAACATCAAGTTTTGACGTTTAGCCGGTAATTTACTGATAATACGTTTAATATCGTGAATAAAGCCCATATCAAGCATACGGTCGGCTTCATCAAGCACCAACACTTCAAGGTTATCGAACTTCAATGCATTTTGATTGTGTAAATCAATCAAACGCCCAGGCGTGGCCACTAAAATATCCACCCCCTTACGAAGGCGCTGCATTTGCGGATTAATTTTAACGCCGCCGTAAACAACAAAAGAACTGATATTAGAGTGCTTAGCGTACTCTTCAACATTTTCGCTCACTTGTAATGCAAGCTCACGTGTTGGCGTTAAAATTAACGCCCGTACTTGATTACTCTTGGCTTTTTGCCCTTTAGATAAAGATTCAATCAGCGGTAATGTAAAACCAGCTGTTTTACCCGTACCTGTTTGCGCTGCAGCCATCACATCACGACCTTCAATGATCGCGGGTATAGCTTGAGCCTGAATTGGTGTTGGCGTTTCATAGCCCTTTTCTAAAACTGCATTAACTAAAGACTGTGATAAACCTAACCCATCAAAACTCATATAAACTCTCTTTTAAATAAGGCCAAAGTGGCCAGTTGCGCGCATTATACCGATCGTGACCAATAATGCATTGAATATTAACCTTTGCAGCCCTTCTCGTGGGCTTAAACGTTAAAAACTAGCGCATGGCAAACCTAAAAACAAAAAACGGCACAATGGCCGTTTTTTATAAAAATAAGATTTATTATCCGATGTTCTAGTTACTTAACACCTAACTCGCGTAGACGCTCTTGTAAGTAGCTATCTGCGGTATAACGCTCGGAAAGCACCACATCAGGACGCGGATGCAAAAATAATGGCAACGAAATACGTGACTTAGTTGACGCTTTCCCCGTAGGGTTAATAACGCGGTGAATAGTCGATGGAAAATAACCACCTGACGCTTCTTGCAGCATGTCACCAATATTAATAATTAAACTACCAAAATCGCATGGCACATCTAACCAGCCGCCGTCGGTTTTTTGCACTTGTAAACCAGGCTCGTTTGACGCTGGTAGTACCGTTAATAAATTAATATCACCGTGCGCAGCGGCGCGAATTGCCCCTGGCTCTTCATCACCTGTCATTGGCGGGTAATGTAATATACGTAATAATGTTTGCTCAGAGTTCGCGATCATGTCTTTTAAATCGATTGAAAACTTAGCACGTACATTCGCTGGTGCCTCTGCTTGCACCCAGCTTAACAGCGTGGCAGCAAACTCATTGGCTAAGCGATAATATTCGCGAATATCTGCTTCAAGCTCTGCAGGCACGCGGCCATTAGGATAAACATGGAAATATTCTTTAATGTCTTTTACCGTAAAGCCTTTTGCAACTTCCGATACCGATGGCGGAAAGTAGCCGTCTTGGGTTTCTTTAGAGAATAAAAACTCATGCTTTTGCTCAGAATTAAAAAAATCCTGCCAATTTTTATAAATTGATTCAACTAGAGACTGTGGAATTGGGTGGTTTTTTAATACACCAAAGCCCGTATTTCTAAGAGACTCAACAAACTGAGCGGCCGCATCGCTCGCTTTATAATCAACGGTAGGTAATTGCATGTTCGTTTCCAATGAATAAGTTATTAGAAGCACTTACTTAGCATAGCAGGTGCATCAATATAGCGCTTCGCGAGCATAGTAAACCAGCCTAAAAAATATAAGGACTTATGTCCGCACTAAAATAGTAACAGCATTGACTTTGACACAGATCAACAGCTAATTAATAACAATGAAAGTAAAAACAGCGTAATGTGGTCTACCCTTTAATGCGTCCCTATTCACAATAACTAAGGCAATTTACATGCGACAAAAAGTAACATTTAAAAGTGGTGAACTAAGCCTTGCCGGGCAATTAGAAACGCCAGCCAGTGATATTAAATTTTATGCCTTGTTTGCCCATTGTTTTACCTGTGGTAAAGATATTGCTGCAGCAAGTCGAATTAGCCGAGCACTCACTCAACAAGGTATTGCAGTATTGCGCTTTGATTTCACTGGCCTTGGGAATAGCGATGGGGATTTTGCCAACAGTAATTTCTCATCAAATATCCAAGATTTAATTGCCGCTGCAGATCACTTGCGTGAACACTTTACAGCGCCACAATTATTAATCGGCCATAGTTTAGGGGGCGCAGCGGTATTAGCAGCTGCCGAACACATTGCTGAAGTGCAAGCCATTACTACTATTGGCGCGCCCTCTGACGCACAACATGTAACCCATAACTTTGCCGCGCATCTAGATGAAATTAATAGCAAGGGCGAAGCAAAAGTCAATTTAGCTGGGCGTGAGTTCACAATAAAAAAACAGTTTGTCGATGATATAGCCCAATACAACCGCAGCCATATCAGTAAATTAAAGCGTGCTTTGTTAGTAATGCACTCTCCTATTGATACCACGGTAAGTATTAACGAAGCTGAAAAGATTTACGCAAGCGCTAAACACCCAAAAAGCTTTATTAGTTTAGATAACGCCGACCATCTACTCACTAACAAAGACGATGCCGATTACGCAGCAGACGTTATAGCGTCGTGGGCAAAACGTTATGTGGATTTTGATAAAAACCACTACAGTGCCAAACTGACCAACGGCAACGTATTAGTTGAAGAAAAAGACCATGTATTTACTCAGCATGTCAGCACCAAAGATCATACTTGGCTTGCCGATGAACCCGTAACAGTGGGCGGCAATAATTTAGGCCCCGATCCATATCATCATTTATTAGCAGGACTTGGTGCATGTACCGCGATGACGCTGCGCATGTATGCGAGTCGTAAAAACTTACCACTTGAACACGTAAAGGTAGAGCTAGATCACACCCGCGACTATCATAACGATTGCGATAACTACGAGCAAAGCGACAAACTTGAAGCCATCACTCGTAAAATCACCTTATTAGGCGATTTGAGTGACGCTCAGCGCCAGCGCCTATTAGAAATTGCCGACAAATGCCCCGTGCATAGAACCCTGCATAATGATCTATTAATCGTCAGTGAATTGGTAAAATAATAACTATCAAACGCGTAACATTGTTTACGCGTTATATTTTATTATTTAAAAATGCATCGATTTCTTTAGCCATCCTTGCAACTAACCACTTTGGCCCGCCATCATACATATCGTTATGACGGGATTTTTCTATCATAATTTGCGTAACAGGATACTGCACCAGTTCATCTTTATTCAGTAATACCTGATGATCAGCAGGATAATCACTGCCACGCAGTGTTAGCACGCGAATGGCGTCATTGCGTGGTAGTAGCATACGACGATGATCAAGCGTGATAATTTGGCTCACTTGCTTTGGGTAAATCGCCGCGTAGAGTGCAGATATATCACCACCATTTGAATGACCAAATAAAGTAAGTTGGCTAAAATCGTATGCCGGATATTTAGCGGATAATTGCTCAACTAAGAATTTGAGGGTCACGACCCCACGATGCCAATTTTCTATTCGTGTTGCCATATAGGGCGGATTAGAATTAAGCGCAGGATCGTTTTTTAGTTCATGGGCTACAGCAATGGTTAAATAACCCTTAGCTGTAAATACATCTACCGCAAACTGATAGTCAGTATGCGCAATCCCATATCCAGCATTAACAAACGCCACCGGGCATTTTGTTTGTTGGCTGCAGTGAGTGCTGTGTGCAGGGAGTGTAATATGGGTTGGGATGCTACGGCCGCGAGCCTCATCAAAAATAACATCACCGCTTGCATAGCTATTTACGCTAACCAAAAAGGAAAAGAGGATCACCAAATACTTAGAACGTGTCAGCATGGCTTACAAAACTTATTTTTATTTTAATTGCAGTCATTTTAAAGCTAACGATATTAATTACAATCTAACAGATACTAAAAAGCGAATGAGGTTTAAAGAACGAAATAATTATTTTAAATCTGTGCGATAATGGCGGTATTATCTTCACTCTATTTAGAAAAGTACCTATCCATGAAATCATACAACAGCATCGAAGAACGTATCGATATTTTACAAAGCAGAATTGCAGCTTACCAAGATGAAATCGAAACGCTAGAAACAGAGCCTAAAAATAATAACGAGCGTATTATTTTTAAATTTATTGAAACAGGCAGCACCGGCAAGACTAAAGATTTTGTGCGTGAATTAGGCATTAAATCACCACGCGATAGCCTCTATTCATCGGGTGATGTATCAAAACTAATTAAAGATGGCGCGAGTGATATTTCTCCTGCGCTGCTTGAAATTGCCCGCGTACTTGCCAGCGCACGTAATAAAAACGGCCCTGCCTGCTAGTCGTTTATTATTATAAGTGATTAGCCGTCTTTATTTGCGGCTAATCCACCAGCTCTATATCAAGCCCGGTTAATAAGTTTAGCGCTTCAAATCGCTCAAACTTGGCACGAGTCACATCGTTATTTTTTATATCAATATTAAACTGTGTCGCCCCTACAAAATTAGCGCGACTCAAGTTAGTCTGATGAAACAAACTATCCCTAAAATCAGTACCGCTAAAGTCACTCGCGGCTAAATTAGCGTGTCTAAAATCAACATCTTTGGCAAAACAGTCTGTCATACTCAATGCTTTTAATGGCAATTCATAAAACGAGCTATGGCTAAGTTGGCAGTCTTTAAAATTCACTGGTGCGGTTAACGCCAGTTGCGGCCAATTAACTTGCCCCCAAACAATGCTATTTAACTTGCAACCTTTAAAGCTAACTTCTTCTAACGAGCTGTAATGCCAGCTTAAGTCGCTCAAATTACAGTTAATAAACTCACAATCAATAAAGCGGCAGCTGCTAAATTGGCTTTGACTCAAGTCGCATTCTATAAACTGGCATTGTTCAAACTCTATATCGCTAAAGCGCTGCGATGTAGCCGTACAGTTTGCAAATTGCTGATCGTAATAATCGTTTTGTGAAAACATCAAATCGCTTCTTTAGGTAAATCACTCTTAAGTGCCAAAACAGCGATAAAAATAAGCCCTAGCACAGGTACTAAGCCTAAAAATCCACCTATAACGGCAACAATAACGGGTGTAGTGGTTTTACGCTTACCTAAAAAATAACTAACAAGCGCAAATACAGGGACCAAAACTAAAACGATTGTTCCCAAAAGGGTCGCATTAATTGACATATTGTTCCTTTATTATTTTATTTAACCGATAAATTAAAGCACAAAAAAACCCTTAGACATACACCTAAGGGTTTTTAAATCAATTGCAAAATTAAGTGCTAATTAATCATTTATTCTGCTGCTTTTTCAGCTTTTTCAACAACGCTAATAGCAAGCTCTGACAATGAGTCTACATTGGCTTTACTTGGCGCGTTGGTTAATAAACATGACGCTTGCGTTGTTTTAGGGAAGGCAATAACGTCACGGATGTTATCTGTGCCGCAAAGTAACATTACTAAGCGGTCTAAACCAAATGCGAGTCCTGCATGTGGTGGTGTGCCGTACTTAAGTGCATCAAGTAAGAAACCAAACTTATCTTGTTGCTCTTGCGCATCAATGCCTAATATTCTAAAGGCCGCTTCTTGCATATCAGCATTATGAATACGGACCGAACCACCGCCAACTTCGTAGCCGTTTAATACCATGTCGTAGGCATCTGAAATAACCGCTGCAGGGTTAGCTTCAAGGGCTGCTGCATCAATATCTTTTGGTGCAGTGAATGGGTGATGCACAGCGTGTAATGTGCCTTCGTCATCTTCTTCGAACATTGGGAAATCAACAACCCAAAGCGGTGCCCAGCTATTAAGGTTAGTGATCTCTAAATCAACACCAATCTTAAGGCGAAGTGCGCCCATCGCTTCGTTTACTGTGTTACGTTTATCAGCACCGAATAAAATGATGTCACCAGTTTGTGCGTTAGTTCGCGCTAGTAGCTCATTGATCACTTCTTCATTTAAGAATTTAGCGATGGGTGATTGTACACCTTCAACACCAGCTGCACGGTCATTTACTTTCATCCATGCCAGGCCTTTCGCACCATAAATGCCGATGAATTTAGTGTAGTCATCTAGTTGCTTACGAGAAAGTGATGCGCCACCTGGTACAGTTAATACCGCAACACGGCCTTTTTCGTCATTTGCAGGACCTGAGAATACTTTAAACTCTACGTCTTTAACTAAATCAGCAACGTCAATCAGTTCCATAGGGTTACGTAAATCAGGCTTGTCTGAACCAAAACGACTCATCGCCTCTGCGTATGGCATGATTGGGAAATCACCTAAATCAACATTGAGTAATGATTTCCACATATCCGTGATCATCTTTTCAGTGATACCACGTACTTGATCAGAGCTCATGAATGAGGTCTCTAAATCGATTTGGGTAAATTCAGGTTGACGGTCTGCACGTAAATCTTCATCACGGAAACATTTAACGATTTGGTAATAACGGTCAAAGCCCGACATCATCAACAATTGTTTAAACAACTGTGGAGACTGTGGTAACGCGTAAAAGCTACCTTTATGAACACGACTCGGCACTAAGTAATCACGTGCCCCTTCAGGTGTTGCTTTAGTGAGTACTGGCGTTTCGATATCTAAGAAACCATTTTCATCTAAAAAGCGACGCACAAAGCTGCTCGCTTTTGCACGTAATTTAATACGGTCACTCATTTCTAAACGACGAAGGTCTAGGTAACGGTATTTTAAACGACGCTCTTCAGAGTTTACTTGGTTAAAATCAAGTGGTAGTGGCTCTGAACGGTTGATGATAG
The DNA here is from genome assembly GCF_030436385.1 of Pseudoalteromonas sp. KG3. Lineage (NCBI taxonomy): Bacteria > Pseudomonadati > Pseudomonadota > Gammaproteobacteria > Alteromonadales > Pseudoalteromonadaceae > Pseudoalteromonas > Pseudoalteromonas sp. KG3. The sequence goes on along the minus strand of NZ_CP098523.1, from coordinate 99,531 downwards.
TTAAGCTAGTGCCTAAAATCTCAACTTCACCGGTGGCCATGTCTTTATTTACTTGGCTATCTGGGCGAGCACGTACAACACCTTTAAGCTGTACACAGAACTCTTGGCGTAATTTATTAGCTGTATCCATTAAGCCTTCAACTTCAGGATCGAATACAACTTGTACTAAACCTTCTCTATCGCGTAAATCGACAAAAATTAGTCCACCAAGGTCACGTCGTTTATTGATCCAACCACATAATTCAACTTCTTGATCTACGTGAGTTTTATTTAGCTGTCCGCAGTATATAGAGCGCATAGTATTCCTGTCAGTGTAAAGACTAATAGCCGCTTTCCCTAAGAATTTGACGTTTTTGGGGAGATAAAGCCACTATTTATAAATCATTTTAGGGGGAGCATTATACCCAAGTTACTTGAAAATGCGAGCACCGCAGCGCCCTGTGAGCATTCAATTTTCAGTCGTTCTAGATATTTGTTACACTTGCCAAAACACACAATCAGTTAGTCATTTTATGTTGTATTTAGGGTGTCCGCAGTGGTCAAGTACCGCGTGGAAAGGCAATTTATTATCAAGTCACTGCAAAAATGCCGATATGCTGCACGAATACGCACAGGTGTTTAACTCCGTTGAAGGCAATACCAGCTTTTATGCCGATCCCAGTGTTGAATCATTAAATCGCTGGCGTGATGCCGTAGCCGATGACTTTAAATTTACCTTTAAATTTAATCGCCGTTTTAGCCATGAATTACAACTAACTAATATTGATGATGAGTTAACAGCGTGGTTTAACTTGTTTGAACCAATACTGCCAAGCGTTGGGCAAATTATGTTGCAGCTGCCTAGCAGCTTTAGCCCACAGCAATTACCTTTGCTGGCGCAATTTATTGCAAAACTGCCTACAGGTTTAAATTATGGCCTAAATTCGGATAATAAGTGCAATTTCTCAGATTAGATGGCCAGCTGTTATAATTCGGCCATTTTCTCGCCAAAGGAAATTGCTTTAATGAAATATAAACAGCTGACACAAGAAGAAAGATACCAGATTTACGCGTTAATAAAAGCAGGAAATAACCAAAAGCAGATAGCTGAAGAACTAACTCGTTCACCGTCATCTATTTCTAGAGAGCTAAAACGCAATAAAGGACTTAAAGGCTATCGGCCTAACCAAGCCAATAACTTTGCTGAACAAAGACGTAAGTCATCTTTCAAAGCAAGTAAGTTAACAGAGGACGTCACTCACTGGATTAATAAATTGTTGCATGACGGACTTTCCCCTGAGCAAGTGGCAGGCCGCTTAGCTTTAGAGAAACAGGTCGTTTTACATCATGAAACAATTTATCAATATATTTACAGAGACAAGGCTCGTGGTGGCAAGCTACATAAGACACTCACTCGTGCATGTAAAAAGTATAAAAAACGCTATGGAAGCTATGATAAACGTGGACAGATAGTTAATCGAGTCAGCATTGATGAACGCCCAAGTATTGTGGATTCAAAGTCTAGGATTGGTGATTGGGAGGGCGATACAGTGATAGGTAAAGGGCGTAAAAATGCGCTTGTCACAATGGTTGAACGTAAAACGTTATATACAGTCGTTCACAGAATTGAAAGCAAGCATGCGAAAATAACAGCCGATGCGCTGATCACGTGTATGACACCATATAAAGGTAAGGTTATTACCGTGACGTTAGATAATGGAAAAGAGTTTGCTCACCATGAGCATGTTGCACAAAAATTAGAAGCTGATGTGTATTTCGCTCATCCCTATTCATCATGGGAGCGGGGCATAAATGAGAATACCAACGGCTTACTTAGACGCTTCTTCCCCAAGGGAACTGACTTTATGGCGCTAAGTGAAGCAGAGATACAGGCGGCAGTTGATAAGCTCAACCATCGGCCAAGAAAAACAAGAGGGTATAAAACCCCTCATGAATTATTTACGGGGCAATCAGAAGTTCTGGTGGCTGCATAATGATTGCACTTAATACTTGAATTCAAGTGGCGTTGAAGTGCGCCATCCTGAGTTTTTCAAAAAAGGCGCGGCGGAAATTGCGTTAAACCAGCTACTAATTGCAAACAACATCAACCGAATAGCCATGGATACCCGCGCTCTGTTTGCAGTAAAACCTAACACTGCGGCACTTATCGATGCACAGCAGAAAAAGCCTCACCTACCCGTACATGCAATTGCAACAGGCGGTCAACCTATGGCTCGCTTTGTAATTGCCGATTTAGAGCACGATTATAAAAGTTATTACCAACCTTGGCTTAAAAAAGTAAAACAATGGCTTGATGAAGGTAAGCACCCGTATGTATTTTTTCATACCGCAGACAACCGCCAAGCCCCTTTGTTAGCGCGGGCATTTTGTGAAGATTTAGGTTACGATCATCCAGTACTTAACCCTTTTACTGGTGAGAAAGAAGCCAGCCAAGCAAGTTTATTTTGAATTCCGCTAAAATATAATTAACAACAAGAAGTAATTGAATGAGTGATTTTAAACGTTATTTTACTGGCTACCCAGAGCAAATTATAAGCCAAGTAATACAGCTTATTGATAATGATAAACACGGCGCATATTTAATTAAAAAATACCCACATGCCCACACTATCAGCAGTGACAAGTCGTTATACGCATACGCCACTGAGCTTAAAAAACGCTATTTAAAAAATGCCCCGCCATTTGGCCGCGCCGCGTTTAAAAAGCAAGGTGACATGGTCACTAATGCACTCGGCACGCACACCTACCGTATGCAAGGCAAAACCCGCAAACATGACCTAGCTATTAACAGTGATTTGCTGTGCGCCCCCGAGGAATTATTAAAAGCCCTCGTGGTTCACGAACTCGCCCACTTTAAAGAAAAAGACCACAACAAAAGCTTTTATCAGTTATGTTGCCACATGGAGCCGCAGTATCATCAGCTCGAATTAGATTTACGGATATTTTGTGTGTTAGTCACGCAAGGGAAAAACCCATATTTAAAGTAACTGTAATTACCTGACAACAGAAAATGACAGCTGCTTTGATAGAGACTAATGATTAATCCTATTCAGTCACTGTAAACTTAGTTAAACCGATCAGCTGCCCAGATTCGGTAACAACGTGTACTTGCCACTTACCGACAGGATTTGCTGGAAAGTTTATTTTATGTGTCCATGCTCTATAACCTTGCTCTCGCCCACCACTAATATTTAATGCAATACGATCAACCTCTTTATTGTTAAGTAGCCAAACATGAAATACTTTTTCATTTAACCCTCTTGGCGCTTTAACCGCAGTCCAAGTATACAAACCTTGCTGATGCAATGAATTAGCATCTACATGCTTAATACTGCCAACAGGCTTACGCTGCTCTACATCAACCTGATGCGATAAAGTAATGTCGGTTAAACGCAGTGCTGCAGGTGGCACCCAACTACGTAGCTGCCATAAACCGGCACTTAAAACACCCAGCAATAAAACCAATAGAGGGAAACGCCACCATTTGGCGTTAGGCATTAAGTTACCTAAGCTAGGAATGGTAAAAATAATGGCGGTGATCAAGGCTATCTCTAAGCTTTGGCTAGTCGTGAGGTTAAGTAAAATTGGCAAAGTGACTAAAATAACCACAAACAATGCAAAGTTATGAAATACCGTAAAGAGAATACTGTGTTTAGCTAATTTTTTATAATACAGCGGATCAACAACCGATATAAACGCACAGAGAATAATTAAGGATGTAAAAATAGCTTGCGGATGATTCCAAGAAGTCACCGCGAGAAAAAATGGCAATGCAAAAAATAGGCTTTCTTGTTGCACCATTTGCAGGGCAAAACGCATAAAATTGGGAGAAACAGTCACACCAAAGCGCTGCTCTACTTTATCGCGCAACCAGTTATCAACAATCAACCATAGCCAACTAACTAACAGCAGTATGGCAATAATTTGTGAAAATGATTCTTTACGCTCAACCAACACATAACTTGCTACACCGCTACAAAACGCAAAAACCGCCAATAAACCTGGCCGCTGCTGCATCATAATTATAAATTTTGTGATTAAATTCTTAAAATAGCTCATTCAGTAGAAGATCCGCATAAGTCTGTATAATTGCAGTGTTAAAGCCACCAGCCCTGTATCTTAATATATGCATGAAAGCTTTACACTTTTTGTTGTGAAAATTAACTAATAAACAAATACCGCTGGTTAGCGATAACTACGCGAGATCTCTTCGCTCACCCAATGCAACAATTGTTTTATTGCTTTTGAAAGCACCTGATTTTGCCGCACAATGTAACCTAAACTAGTGGTTGGAAATTTTGGTAAGGCGGTGACTGTGGTGGCTAAATTTGCTTTACTGCGCAGGGAAAACTCCGGCACGATAGCAACACCAAAGCCCGCTTCGGCCCAATCAATTTGTGCATCCACACTGCCCACTTCCATCACTCGATAATTCGGTAAGTTTAAAGATGGTAATGCGCTATCGAGTAGCTCTCGCGTTCGCGTATCATGGCCGAGTAAAATTAATGTTGGCGGCTCAGTAAGCGTTACAGTGCTATTATTTTTAGCTTGCTGCCATAGCTGTAAATGATTACCCAGCGCACACCACTTTATTTGCTGCAATTGCGTAAAATGCAGTGGTTCACTTTCTTTTTGCGCAATAACAAAACCAAGATCAGCCTCCGCACTTTTCACCAACGCCGATGCTTGTGAGGAGGTGGTATTGAGCAAGGTAAAATCAATGCCAGGAAACTGGCGTTTAAATAGCTGAAACGGTTCAATCAACAACAACCGAGAAATAATATCACTGGCGGCAATCGTTAGAGTGCCTTGACGTAGATCATTAATCGCATTTAAATCAGATTGGCAAACCTTTAATTCCCATAAGGTTTTTTGCCCAGACTGCAATAGCCGTAAACCTGCTTGCGTCAAACTAAACGGATTACGCTCGATCAGTTTTACCCGTGTCATTTTTTCTAGTTGCTTAATATGCAAACTAACATTGGGCTGTGTCATATGTAGCGCATTGGCAGTTTTACCAAAATGTTTTAGTTCCGCTAATGTGACAAAGGTTTTTAGCCAATGAATATCTAACACCTTGATGACCTTAATTATCTAAAATCGATATGAAATTCTTATCAGGATAATAATTATAATTAATTTCTCTTATTTAGATAGAGGGCATACCATATTCATTCAATCAATTTGGAGAGTAAATTATGCCGTCAATTGTTGTTGTAGGTGCAAACTGGGGTGATGAAGGCAAAGGCCGCATCGTCGATTTTTTAGCAGAGAACGCATCTGCAAGCATTCGTTTTCAAGGTGGTAACAACGCCGGTCATACCGTTGTGAATGAGTTTGGTACGTTCAAACTACACCAATTACCAAGCGGCATTTTTAATCCAGATTGTATTGCCGTATTAGGCCCAGGTATGGTGATAAGTCCTGGCGCATTAAGCGAAGAAATCGCTGAAGTTAAAGCAGCTGGCGTTGAGGTAAAATTATGTATTTCTGATCGTGCAACCCTGTGCTTGCCGTTACACGCACTTGAAGACACACTTGAAGAAGTACGTTTAGGTGACGCCGCTTACGGCTCAACCCGCCAAGGTATTGCCCCAGCATACGGCGATCGCGTAATGAAAAAAGGCATTTTAGTTGGTTGGTTAAATCAACCTGAGGTTTTATTAGAGCGCATTCAATTTATGCTTGATTGGAAAATGCCACAGCTAAAAGCCCTTTACCCAAGCTGTGATTATTCACAAACAGCAGAACAAATAACTCAGTGGCTATTAGACGTCACTGCTCCGTGGCGTGCATTTATCTGTAATGTTACAGAGCCTTTAAAAGCGCTGCAAAAGCAAGATGCCAACTTATTATTTGAAGCGCAACTAGGCGCTGGCCGCGATTTAGTGTATGGCGAATACCCGTATACTACATCATCAAACGTGACTGCCGCCTATGCAGGAATTGGCAGCGGTTTACCTGCGCTGCGCCCTGAGCGTGTTATCGCTGTGGCAAAATCGTTTAGTTCATCTGTTGGCACTGGCACACTGGTTACCGCAATGGCAGAGCAAGATAATTTTCGCGAAAGCGCCAACGAGTACGGTGCTGTGACAGGTCGCCCTCGTGATATGGGGTATTTTGATGCGGTTGCCACCCGTAATGGCGTTGAATTACAAGCAGCCACTGAAATTGCATTAACCAAAATTGATTGCTTATCTGGCATGAAAGATTTAAAAATCTGTGTTGGCTATGCAGGCGATCACAGCGAAAACCCTATTTGGCCACAAACAGCCGCTTTAACGCCAATATATGAAAGTATGCCAGCGTGGGATGAAGATATTACCGGTTGTCGTACCTTTGACAGTCTACCTGCGGCTGCTCAGCACTATGTTGAACGCATCGAAGCACTGATGGGCATACCTGTGAGTATGGTATCTGTAGGCCCTGAGCGCGAGCAAATGATTATTCGCTAGATTGTAAGCTGCACTGAATATGCAGCTTACATTTAACATGGTTAGTTGGGTTTCATCGCGAAACCCATCGCCATTTTCATTTTTTCCAACTGTTGTCGCTGAGAGTTATTTACAAACCTAGCTCGGCCATAAAATCATCATCTGCATCACTGGCTTTTGCATCGTCCGCAGCTTTTTGTTTTTCAGCTTTATGCTTCGCTTCGTTTTCGATAATGTCATCAGGGTCTACCGCTTCAACAATATCAAAGTCGTGCAGCTTGATGAACTCAGTTTTATCCATCGCTAATTCTAAATAAAAGATGTTTTGTTTACTGGTGGTAAAAGTCACGCGGCGTGCTTGTGGTCTATCCATCGTGGTATCAACCGATATTTGCACTTGCTTATTAATCGCCATCATTTTTGGCTGATTTTGAGTAATTGAGGTGTGTAGCTGCTCGCGCACTTTTGAGGTGAAATCACCGACGATTTGATTCATCAATTCACCCAGTACATTTGACACGTCGTCCGACAGGTGACTATGCGCAAGCTCTTCTTCAGGCATACCCATGCTGCGCATATAATCGTGATAAATTTCCATGGCAGCTTGCGAAGTAAAGTTAGTAATTACTAATCCAGTAAAACCACCATCAAACAAAACAAAGCAGCCAATATCTGGTCGCATGCAGGTACGGGTGATCTTTTGTACCATGGCTGAATAGCTAATATCATTACCACTAGCCGACGACAAAACCCCCGTTACAGAATGACACAGGGTTGCCAATATATCATCAGTACTAATTACTTTACTTTTAGTCATTAAACGTCTCTTTTTATACTTGTTATTCATTATTCTAGCCAAGCTACTGAAATTATCACTGACTATCCAGCATAAAATGCTAAAATAGCCCTATTATTTTTTAAAGAGACTGTTTGTGTGACGGTAAAAGACAGCATATATGCCACAGAGCAAACGGTTAAAGACTTTAGCTTTGACCAACATGTAGTAGAAGTTTTCCCCGATATGATCCAGCGCTCAGTGCCGGGTTACGCCACCATCGTAAGTACCATGGGTAAATTAGCGGGTGAATACGCGCAAAGTAACTCTAACCTCTATGATTTAGGCTGCTCGCTTGGCGCAGTAACATTAAGTATGCGTCGTAATATTCGCACTGATAATTGTCATATTATCGCGGTTGATAACTCCGAAGCCATGGTTGAGCGCTGTAAATTACATTTACAAGGTTTTCGCTCAGAAGTACCTGTTACTGTGACCCTTGGGGATATTAACGAGCTTAATATTGAAAATGCCTCAGTGGTAGCGATGAACTTTACGTTACAGTTTATACCTCCTGCACAGCGTCTCGCGGTACTTGAAAAAATATACGCCAATTTAAAACCTGGCGGTGTACTGCTATTAAGTGAAAAAATCAAAGGTGAAAACGAGCAATGCGACAATTTGCTGATTGATTTACACCATGATTTTAAACGCCACAATGGCTATTCAGAATTAGAAATTAGCCAAAAACGCACCGCCATTGAAAACGTTATGCGCCCAGATACGTTAAACACTCACCTTACTCGCCTTACTGATATTGGCTTTAGTCAAACCCAAGTGTGGTATCAGTGTTTTAACTTTTGCTCGTTGGTAGCAATTAAGTAATTTAGGAAATATGCAATGTCTTTATGGTTTAACCAATTTTACGCCGCTATCGCACAAAGCCCACTGAGCCACTGGCTGGAAACACTGCCTAGCCAATTAAAACACTGGCAAAATGAGGCCAGCCACGGCGATTTACCGAAATGGCAGAAAGTGCTAAAAAACTTGCCTGAAGTGGCGACCAAACACGTCAATATTATCGACAAAGTTGAAATTGGCGCCCCTGGCGAAATGACTAAAGGGGAGCAAAAGCAAACCATCCATCTATTAAAGCGCATGATGCCATGGCGTAAAGGCCCATTTAGTGTGCACGGTATTGAAATTGATACCGAGTGGCGCAGCGATTGGAAATGGGATCGCCTGTTACCACATATTGAACCGTTAAAAGGCCGCACAGTGTTAGATATTGGTTGTGGCTCTGGTTATCACTTATGGCGGATGCGCGGTGAAGGCGCTGAGTTTGTGGTTGGTATTGATCCGTCTGATTTATTTTTATGTCAATTTCAGGCCATTAAACATTTTAACCCAGACGAAAACGTACACTTGTTACCGCTAGGCGTTGAAGCCCTGCCAGAGCTAAAAGCATTTGATACAGTGTTTTCTATGGGGGTACTTTATCACCGTCGCTCCCCTATCGACTTTTTGGCGCAATTAAAAGCGCAACTTCGCCCAGGGGGTGAGTTAGTGCTTGAAACCTTAGTCATTGAAGGCGACGAAAACACCGTACTCGTGCCCACGGATCGTTATGCCAAAATGCGTAACGTATGGTTTATTCCAAGCACAGCCGCACTTAAGCTTTGGATGGAACGCGTGGGCTTTAAAGATGTACAAGTAAAGGACTGTGCAATCACCACACTTGAAGAGCAGCGAAAATCAGACTGGATGGAAAACGAGTCCCTGATCGACTTTTTAGATCCAGACGATACCAGTAAAACGATTGAAGGATACCCAGCGCCGTTGCGTGCTATATTAACAGCAAAGGCCTAATAAAAAGGCGCTAGGTTTTAGGTACTAGGAACTACCTAGCACTTATTACCTAAGCCTATTACTCCTGATGCGGACAAGTGTCCTTGTCAATACCGTTAAAGTTATATTTGAACTAGCCGCGACCTTGCAATTGTTGTAAAATACGCGCGTTTCTAAGCATACACATGCAAAACCATGCAACTTTTTTGAGGAAATCCTGTGAGCGAACAAAAACAGTCTCTAAGTTATAAAGACGCGGGCGTAGATATCGATGCCGGTAACGCACTAGTTGAGCGTATTAAAGGCGTAGTTAAAAAAACCCGTCGTCCTGAAGTTATGGGCGGAATTGGTGGCTTTGGCGCACTTTGCGAAATCCCTGCTGGTTACAAGCAACCAGTATTAGTTGCAGGCACTGACGGTGTTGGTACTAAATTACGTTTAGCTATCGACCTTAAAAAGCACGATACAGTGGGTATCGATTTAGTTGCAATGTGTGTGAATGACCTTATCGTTCAAGGTGCTGAGCCATTATTTTTCTTAGATTACTATGCAACGGGCAAACTTGATGTTGATACTGCGGCGGACGTAGTAACAGGCATTGGTAAAGGTTGTGAGATATCAGGCTGTGCGTTAATCGGTGGTGAAACTGCTGAAATGCCGGGTATGTATGAAGGCGAAGATTACGACATGGCTGGTTTTTGTACCGGCGTAGTTGAAAAAGCAAATATCATCGACGGCACTAAAGTAGCTGCTGGCGACCAATTAATTGCGCTTGCATCTAGTGGCCCTCATTCAAATGGTTTCTCTTTAATTCGTAAAGTACTTGAAGTATCAAATGCTGATACAAGCGCTGAATTTGAAGGCAAAACATTAGGCGATACCCTACTTGAGCCAACACGTATTTACGTTAAGCCATTACTTGAGTTATTCAAGCAAGTGGACGTACATGCCCTTTCGCATATCACCGGCGGTGGTTTCTGGGAAAATATCCCACGCGTATTACCTGAATCTGCAAAAGCAGTTGTAAAAGGTGATAGCTGGCAGTGGCCTGGTATTTTCAACTGGTTACAAGAAAACGGTAACATCACCACCCACGAAATGTACCGCACATTTAACTGTGGTGTGGGTATGGTATTAGTAGTCCCTGCTGACAAACTTGAGCAAAGCTTAAGCATCTTAAAAGAGCTTGGCGAAAACGCATGGCACCTTGGTGAAATTCATGATGCTAAAGCAGGCGAAGAGCAAGTAGAAATCCTAGGCGGCCGTGATTAATGGCCCCTGCTCGTCTAGTAGTCTTAATTTCAGGTAGTGGCTCAAATTTACAAGCCATCATTGATGCCTGTAATAATGGCGAGATCAACGCAAACATAGCGGCTGTTATTAGTAATAAAGCAGACGCTTATGGCCTTGAGCGAGCAAAACAAGCGGGCATTACAACAGCAGTGCTTAGCCATAAAGATTTTGACTCGCGCGAAGCCTACGATGCAGAGTTAATGAACGTTATTGATTCTTTTGCACCAAATCTAGTTGTATTAGCTGGGTTTATGCGTATTCTTACTCCTAGCTTAGTGCAAAAATTTAAAGGAAAAATGTTGAACATTCATCCTTCTTTGTTGCCTAAGTACCAGGGGCTGAATACCCACCAAAGAGCAATTGATGCAAAAGACGACGTTCATGGCGTAAGTGTGCACTTTGTTACTGAAGAATTAGACGGTGGTCCGGTAATTCTTCAAGCCAAAGTTCCTGTGCTGGCAGATGATACTGCCGATACACTTGCACAACGCGTGCACGCGCAAGAGCATATAATCTATCCTTTGGTGGTCAAGTGGTTCAGTGAACAACGACTTACTATGGAAGCAGATTATGCAGTTCTTGACAAAAAACAACTTCCTGCACACGGTGCGCACTACCCAGAATAAAAAACAAAGTGCCTTGCTATTTTGTGCAGGCACTTTATTACTTCCTACTGGTTTAATGGCTGGTGAACTCACTCAATTTGAAGCCAACTATGATATTTTGCGCAAAGGCGAAAATCATGGTCAAGGTGTACGCACATTAAAAAAACTAGCTGATAACAGCTATCAAGTTAGCTATCACAGTGATATTGAGTGGATGATCTTCTCAGACTCACGCAAAGAAACATCAAACTTTACCTACACTGACGAAAAAGTAACGCCTGTCAGCTACAGTATGATCCGCACAGGCACTGGCCCTGATAAAGAATATACACTGCAATTTGATGGCACTAAAAGGCAAATTAGTAGTAGCGAGAGTAAATACCCAATTGAATGTCAGTGGAGTGATCAATTTCAAGATTCAATTTCATACCAAGTACAAGTACGTGAAGAGCTAAAGATGGGTAAAACCAGCTTTTCCTATCCACTGGTTGATAAGAAAGGTAACTGCCGTGACTACAATTTTGAAGTGGTAGGTACAGAGGTAATTTCACTGCCTATCGGCAATATTGAGGCAATCAAAGTAAAACGTCTTTACGATAACGACAAGCGTCAAGCGCTTGCGTGGTTCGCCCCTGAAATGGACTACATGTTAGTGAGAATGTGGAAAGGCGAAAAAGGCATGGAGCAGTTTGAAGTGCAACTTAAATCATTCACAGTAACCAGCCCTGTTGCTGTTCCAGAAGCTGTAAAAAGCGAAATAGCCCCAGAGTAAATTAGTTGCAAGATTCAAGACGAAAGGCTCAAGCATGGCAATCATAACTTGAGCTTTTCACCTTATGACTTATAACTAATTCAAACTGACATCTGACGGCTAAATTAACTCACCCATTTTAAACAGCGCAAATTCACCAGGCTCCATTTTTTGCCAGCGCTCATCATTGGTCAGCGGCCGAGTTGCTATCACAGTGACCACATCATTTGGCGTGGTTTCTTGTTGAAAATCCACCACCATATCCGCATCAATCAAGGTAGCTTTACCAAACGGCGCTCGACGGGTGATCCAATGTAAGTTATTTGTACAATACGCCAATACATACACGCCATCAGTCAGTAGCATATTAAACACGCCTTTTTCTCGCAGCGTATGGGAAAGTTTGGCTGCATAGCGAAATACCGACGCCATATTAGCTGGGCGCTTTGGGTATTTTTCACGAATTTTATCGAGTAACCAACAAAACGCCAACTCACTGTCAGTGTTACCCACAGGACGATAGTATTCAGGTTTTAAATCATGGTAATTAGATAATTGGCCATTATGCGCATACGTGATTTCGCGCCCCCACAACTCACGGGTAAATGGATGAGTATTTTCAAGGCACACTCGGCCTCGATTGCCTTGGCGGATATGGCTTATCACCGATACACTTTTAATCGGATATGCCTTTACTAACTTGGCTATCTCAGATTGGCAGCTCGGCTCAGGATCTTTAAAAGTACGGCACCCTTTACCTTCATAAAAAGTAATGCCCCAGCCATCTTTATGCGGACCTGTGTTACCACCGCGCTCTAACAGCCCTGAAAAACTAAAACAAATATCCGTAGGCACATTCGCCGACATGCCAAGAAGTTCACACATAACAAAAACACCTCTTTTAATTCAACAAGTTAACCAAAGCATGCGTTTAAATCTGATTTAATGGTCACAGTTTTTGTTTCACTTTGGTTTTTTCTTGCTGCAATTTCATTTATTTTACGGCTTTAATGGCGCTATTGTTAAGCACGATTGGGCTATAGGCAAGGGCTAACTACTCTACTATTGGCTCTAGTGTGCTTTTTAAGCTGCTGGCTGTTGATTTATGGCTGGTAAATTCGCCTTTGGTAATTGGCGGTCCCGCGCCCTGGTCTTTGTGGCCGTGGGTTTCTAGGCTTTGGTTTATGTCTTTTACCAGTGCGATTAAATCTAGCAGCACTTGAGCCACGTTTACTGAGTTATTGCCGAGCCACACGGTTTTGCCTTCTACCTTTGCCAGTTCGGTGGCTTTGGCGTGCAGGGTTTTTAGTGTGGTTAGGTTCATGTTTTCGGTGGCTTCAATGTCTACCTGTTTTTTACTTCCTAGCATTAACCCTTCAAGTGCGACTATTAAGGCTTTTTCACCGACTACTGTTTTTAGGGCGCCCATGACTTCGGTTATTTGGTTGCCGTCAATTTTTAGCGTGTCGTGTGCATCTATGCTGCAGGTGCGTTGATGGTAAATTTCTTCGCGGTTGCGCGTTTTTATTTTACTGCTATCGCTTGATTGGGTTATGTCGCCGTCGGTTGTGGTGTGCCAGTTACCGTCGCGGCCTTGTAGTTTGCTGCGGCTGTTTTGCTGTAGTGTTACGTCGGTACGTTTGTGCTCGGGCACTAGGCTTTGCCATGGCAGTAAATTGGTGATCACGGCATGGCTGTTTAGGCCATCAATATACTGTATTAAACAATGCATGCCTGGCGTTGGTTCGTTTAATAATCCGTGGTCGGATGCTTGGCCTGTACCGAGTGTTACCTGTTGAAATACGGGCACGGCCAATGGCTCGCCTGTTAGCGGGTTTAATAGCTGCACGTCGGCTGCTTTTAGCGGCCTAAATGCGGTGCTGATTGTTGCGGTTGCGGGTATGTCGTAAATACGTTCGATACGCGCGAGCTGGGGTAAGTGTTTGCGTTGCCCAAGCTCTGGAAAGTAGCGAAGCACTAAGCGCTTTATAGCGTTTTTGACCATCGGATCACCTGTTTGTTGCCGCTGAGTGTTACCTCGGTTATGTAACGGCCGTTTATTTTAATGCCTGGCCGCAGCTTTGGCGTTGCCATTATTGAGCCAGCATTTGCACCGGTTGCTTTTATTGGGTGTTCTTCAAAGTTGGTTATTTCGGCTTGTGGCCAGCGCGAGTCGTGCCAGCTGCCTACGTATACTTTGCCGTCGGGGCGTTGTTGAAATATAAAGTCGGGAATGCTAAACACATGCGCACATTGGCGCAGTGCTTCAATGCCAGTGCCTTGGTGATAAAACGCGGGCGCTGGTGTGCTTGTGTAGTCGGCATCGGGGTAAATAAACTCAATGCCAATGGTGCTTAGCTGATCGCATACGTTGGCGAGTGTTGCATGGCGTATTGCCAGGTTATGTGCAAACGATAATGCACCTATAAGCTCGCGGCAGGTTAAAAACCAGCGGCCATTGCTTTGGTGTTTTGATTCGATTACGCCTAAAAAGTATGGCTGCATGCTGTCGATGGCATAGCCTAAGTGTAGTTCAACAAGGCCTTGTGGTTCTTGCTCTGTTACCACAACAAAGCTGGCGCGGCCTGTGCTGAATAGGTCTAGTTGTGTATTATCGCTTACTAAATTGGTGACGGGTTCGCCACCAATTGTAAGGGTTTTAATTAACCGGCTGCTGCTCATGGCCCTTCGCTTTTATCAAAGGCGGTTTGCACTGTTGCGTGCCCGTCTATTGTTTGGGTTTGGCTGTTTTCAGCGGCTTTGCCGTCTATTTTTTGTTGCGTTCGCTCTGCTGTTGAAAGTACTTCGAGTAATTTAAATGTAACTTGCCAGCCTTTTTTGCCCTCTTCTTCGCTGGCGTTTATGTCGCCATCGAATTTTACTTTGCGGATTTTATAGGCTTCGGTTATTTGGCTGTTTATTGTAAGTACCGCGCGTGCGCCGTTGGCGTCGAGCTGTTTTGCACGAGTGATTAGCTCGGCTAAATCGGCGGCATCAACAAAGGGTATTTTTGTGGTTACTGATACCACGCCTGGCTTTATGCCGTTGTCGTTTGATAGTGCGAACGAGCCAATGCCGCTTAGGTCTTCGCTGGGCAATTTAATACCACAATTTATACGGGTTTCGTAGCCGGGTACTTGCCAGCCGTTAAGTGTGATCATGCGAATAGCTCTTTAATTGTGTTTATGTTTTCGGTGCTGCCTACGAATGCGCAGTACGCCCAGTGCTTATTGTTATTACCAAGGGTTTGTATTTGCTGCGCTAATGCGCGGGCACTTTGGGCACTGCTATTGGTAATTGTTAAACCGCCAGCGGTGACAAATAACGAGTTGGTTAAACGCTGATCCCGTTGTGTTTTTAATTGCGCTGTTTCGTTTAGGGCCGTATTAATATCTGTGATCAGGTTTATGCCTTCGTCACTTACCAGTGCTAGGCTTTTATCGTTAAACGCGTTTGCGAGTGCTGGCACTGCACAGCAATTGTTAACGTGCTGCCACTCTATTGATTGCTCAGTTGTGGGCAGGCGCATTTTGTCAGTATCGAGCGTTGATAAACTTAATGCATGATCAGCTGCATGGGTAAACACCGCTAATGGACAATGCTGGTTAAACTCACTTAATAAGCTTGCAAGCTGTGCGGGATTGCTGGCGCTGCAACTGAGTATGACTGCATTAAATGCGCTTGGCCGTTGTTGGCGAGTGGCGTCTTTTATAGCTGTTGCCAGTAATTCGCTACCCGCCGCGGCTGTTATTAGGCTTGGCGTTTGGTAGCTATTAAGCGCAATAATATTTATCTGCGTAGAGGCGGCGTTTAAATCCGCTCTACTTTGGGTATTAAATGACAATGGTATTTGCATAGCATTACCTTAAAAACGATAGCAATTTATTAAGCTGACTGTAGGCCCACACACAAAACCACATAATGTAGGCTTTCCAAATCGGTACGCCGTTGGTTTTAAGTAACGTAAAAAACTCATAATGTGCTTTTTTACGCCCTGTTTTTAACGCGTAGTCATGCCATATTGCAGCAAGTAACCCCTTGCCAAATGGGTTATGAAACCAACGAACGTACCACGGCAGTGTAAATCCATCGGTTACAAAAAAGCGGTGCACTTCACCAAACTGGGTTTTTAGTGGCTCTAGCAACTGGGCTTTACCCGCGCTTATAAAGTTTAGTTTAATTTGCATGGCTGCACCTAAATTACAGAGAACCGGCGCTCTGTTAGTGCAAAAACGTCTTGCTCGTAATCAGAGTTAATAAGCTCTTGGTTAACAATCCATACGCCGTTAGTTTCAAATTTTAAAGGCAGCGTGAACGCACCGCTTACCACTTCAGCAGGCATTAGCTGCACACGGCCAGTATCTATGCGTTTGAACGGCACTTTAAATTTACGATCAGGAATTGCTAATTGCCCCGTAGCAATAACCGCGTCGCTTGCTTGCGGTACTGTGTACTCGTTTTCAACGTTTACATAGCCCTCAAGCTGGCCTGCTACATTGTCGATAATAACGGGGATCAATGGCGTTTCAACGGGCGCAATACTCGCTAAATAATCATCAACGCTGTAATCGCTAACAAGCGATTTAGAGCCTGTATAGTCAGCAAATAAATACATTTCCTCGTTAATTTCTACAACATCTTGCTGCTCAAACAAAGATGAACTATCAGGTAATTGCGGTTCAATTAACCCCGAATTAATTTTTAGTAATAACTTCATTTTACACGCCCTCACTCAGTGGAATTTTAAAGCCCGTTGTTTTATAAATGCAGTCCGAAGCCCACCTTTCTAGCTCTGCTCGCGTGTAAAACTTAGGCCGAAATACTGGAGCAATTTGGTATCTACCAGCTATTGTAAATGCCCCACAATAAAATAAGTTTTTACTAATTTGCTGTACATCTCCGTTAAATGCATCGATGGAAAGATCATGCGATGTTTCTACGCGCTCTTTAGCTGATATATCAGATAACAATAAATTATCATTTAAACCAAACACTACTGATAACGCATCATGGCTGTTGTAAGTTCCACTATCTAATCCAGAGCGCTTTATTACAACCGCACCATTAAATAGTGCTGCTGCGCCACCTCTATAGCTATATGTTTGTGAAAATTCTTTGATTGAGAATGTGTTTAATGGCTCTTCAACAAAGCTAAATGTACCTGTGTTAAGCCTGTAAGCTTTTGCCGCGTGCTGTGTGCCCCCTTCAGCTTCACCAATCAAAATAATGTCATTATTATGCTCAGTAAAAACCAAGTTATTACTTACCAATGTTCGCGTTGTTGATAGCTCAGCTATACCGTCAGATACTGCAAATCTAACAAACCAAACACTAGGATCATTCGATGCGTGGCGTATTAATGCGTAAACATGTGTTTCTGTAAAAAACACTATTGGCATGCCGCTTTTAAATGCAAGTGTGTAGCGGCCAAAATCAACTGTGCTTGTAGTCCATTTAATTGAACCATCAGTGTTATAATAAGTTGCTGTATAACCATTTATTTTTATAGACTCGCCAGCATTGTATTCGTTTGGCGCTTTAGCATAGCTAGCCATGCTCGTCTCAAATATAAACTCATTACCGAGTGGGTAAGTTGAGTTGGGCCAGCCAAGCAATCCACTTTTTTTAATAACACTATCCATTTAAAACTCCCACACGTTTAATTCTTTGTTATACACAAATACACGCTCGTTTTTATCATCAGCAACAATGGTTACTTGGATATCAATTGCGCCATCTGCTAAGCGCTTAAATTTAGCTGTTGTTTCATTAGCGTTAGCCTGTTTTATAACTGGCTCACCGTTACTTGCTCGTACTGAAAACCAATCGCCATTTTGCAGCTCGGTATTATCAAGGCCAACTAATGGCGCTGTGTACTCGTTACTATTAATAATATTGTGGCGTTTAAATACATTGATTATTGACTGAGTAGCAAACGGCAGTAACGTATCAAATGTGGTTTTACTGTCTTGGTCTGTTATTACACTCATACTGTCCACCCTCCATTTTTAAAAATAAATGTTCGTTCTATGCCAGGCGTTGACATTTGATATTCAGTGCCTGCCTCTGTATGTTTTTGTATTGTCTTTGTTGCAGGGGCTAAAACCTTCGCAGGCATTGCTTTGGTTGCACCTGCAGCAACATCAAGCATTACAGTTAAACTTGTGCCTTCGGGTACATCGTCAATTAGTTGTAACGTTGTTACTGCTGTAAACACATGACGACCACCTAAAGTTGCCATTGTTGGCGTTGCAATAAATTTGTAATGCGCCATTTGCGCTGGTATTCCACCTGGTGCTGTACCATTACCGATAAAAAATTGACTTTCTGAAGGCGACCAACCTGGTTCACCATTTGCTAAAACAGTTTGTTTTCTGTCGTTTTCGGTGCCGCGTCTAAATTGTATTTTTCTAGTCATTAAAATGTTCCCCCATCAATTGCTCCACCCTCTACGGCAAGACCTAATGAACTAACGTAAGTACGTACCCATGACGTATTAGCTGCCCGTGTGTTGTTCGTGCTAACAGGTTGAGTAGGCACTGTTGGGTTACCGGTAAACTCTGGCGAACTAAACATGCTTGATTTAGACTCGTTGGTTACGTTACTTAGCCCAACATCGGCTTTAGTTAGCCTTAATGCGCCTGTTTTACCGTTTACTGATAAAACTGAATCGGTTGGTGTTCGCAATAATACCCAGTTTGCAGGAACGGTCGCCGGTGATGCTTTTAAAATATACGTTTTGTTTAAGTCAGATCGAACAGCAATATCACCGGTTTGTGCCGCCAGTGCTAACATGGCTGATTGGCTCGCAACTTCTGATATTTCACTTATTGCTAAACTTGGCAATACTGACTCTGGTACTTTACCTTTTGCATCAAGTACCAATACTTCGTTGGCATTTACACCCGCGTTTTTTGTGATTGCTGAGCCAAGTGTTTTAAAGATATCAACGCCGCCAGGCGTTAACCCGTCACCGATATAAAGCTTTTTATCGTCAGTGATCCAAACAGGTTCACCGGCGCTGGGCGTGATGCTGCCGCGATTTGATTCAACACCGCGCCTAAACTGTATTTGATTAGACATTATTAAATTCCTCCACCGTCAATTGGGGTTGCGTTAGGGTATGAGTCGGTAAAATTACCGCCGTCTAGTGTTAACATACCAGTTATTTTAGTTAGTTCGTTTGTTACCCAATTTTGCGTAGCGTAAACCATGCTTGGATCTATTTTTAAATTGACAACATCAGCCTGGGTTACATCTATAATTGCTTTTATGCCCAGCTCTGCTGCTGCGTTGTCGTCAATATTGGGCTTGTATGTGGCCGGATATTTAACAATGGCAAATGCTACGTTGTCTTCTGTGTAGAAAGCAGCTTCTTTGACATAAAAGCCGCCCTCAGTTGACGGCACAATGCCTATCATTTCAACGCGACTCGCATTGTCAGTCACCGCTTGAGAGCTATTAATTAGCCCTGTAAAGCGTGGATTTACTAAATCATTAGCGTCAGGCAAAATATCTCCATCACCGACAGCAAATTTAATAATGTTAATTTTTAATCCTGTGCCAATGGCGTTAGCAACTTTTGCCCGCCCCGCTGCTGTTAACATTGTCCAGTACAATGGTTGTGTCATATTTATATACCTCTTGGGAAAACTTTAGTTTCATGAAAACTGGTTGTTGTACTACGTACTAACATGCTCATTGCTGAATCGATTTGACCCGCATAAAACGGTAAAACCGTTGTCTCTAAACGACTTACCTGTGCCGTTGCTGTTTTTATGTTGATTGTCGATTTTAAAAATAATTTTAAGCGATATCGCCTGCATGTAAGTCCGTACTGCTTTATTATTTCGCTTATTAACGCTCTGTTATTACGATATATTTCAGCAAAAACAATTACCTCTACTTCGTCCCAATCAAACCCCTCTATGCGTTCATTTATTTCAAGTGAGCCAAGGCCAAGGCGGTTAAAAATCCGCTTCATTCCTATTGTTGACCCTGCATCCTGAGCATTGGCAAACGCATGTTTTACGCGTAGCCCATAAAGTTCTAAGCTTTCATTAGGCAGTCGATTTATGCCACGCTCCCATGCTAGTAGATCTAAAATAGCGGTTTGGGCGTTTTCGCTGTGCTGTTGCTCTAACCACCAAAACAAATAACTTTCAACCTCTTGCCAGTAGCTTTGGGCGACTTTTGCTAAGGCGTTGGCGTTTTGGCCTTTTAGCCAAATTGGTAATTGGGGTTCTAACTCGTTATTCATTAGTGAGCGCCACGCTGTTGACTGTGGGTAGCCATAGTTCGCAGTTAATGTCGGCGTTATCAAAGCGAATGGTTTTAAGCTCGCTAAATTGTGTGTGTAACTCTGTGGCTAGTTGGCTAAAGCTAAATAGTTCGTTTGGTTTGCATTTAGTTACGTTGTTGTATGCTGCATTTTGGCGAAAAGCGGCGCGTATAAATTGTTCTATATCGGCGCTGCGGTTTTGGGTGTTGGGGTGCTGTTGATAGTTAGCCACAATATTTTGTGGCTGTGTGTTAATTGCAAATACTTGCAAATCGTCACCACTGCCATGATTTCCCGCAGCTATGTGATTGTTTATTTGATTGAGTAACGCGGGGCTTATTTCACCTACGTTTAAAAATACATAGGCGTTGGCACTGCCTGGACCCCGTGGCGCGTTTTTTTCAAATACAATGTTATCTACCGATATACCCGTGAACGCTGAAATAATAGAGCGGTACACGGCATCAACGTGATAGCTGCCTAATGATGAAAACGCATCGCGTATACGCAGGCGGTAGTTATCGTCGGTTTCGATATTTTGCCCTGCCGTTGTTAGCCAGTCGGCATTGTTAGTTGCTGTTAGGTTTTCAATGTCTGAAATTACACGCACGTAATAGCCTGCGGCTAGGTTGTAATTTTGGCCTGTTTGCTCTGCTTGTACATGTACGTTGTGGGTTGATTGGCCCACTGCAAAGGTTTGGTCGTACAGGGTGAACACGCGATACACTTGGCCGTTAATTGGCAGGCTTTCTACTATTGTGCCTGCGCTTAGTGCTAGTTGGGTGTCGGTGTCGGCTCTGGTAAATTGAATAATCCCTTGTGCTTTAACGGCTGGCAGTTTTGGCGTTTTACGTGATTCACCGTGTTGCTTTAGCCATTCGCCACCTGCAAGCATTACAAATGAGTTAGGCATAACTTGGGTTATTAAGCTTTGTATTAGTTGCTCGGCTGGCTCAACCATAATTGATTTTTGCAAACGAAAAAACGGGCTAAACGTGCTGGTGTTACTTACTGTAAACTCGCCTTGATCTAGGTGCTTTTGCCAAAGTGCTTGTAGTTCTTCGTTAGTAACGGGTATGCCTGCGCTTTGTAGCTCTTGCTTAAATATATTTGTGTAGTCGGTCACGCGGCATCCTCGCTGGTTTGTGCTGTTACGTTTATTTCGCCGGTTAGCTGTTTAATCACTTTTATGGTGCCTGGCGTTAGGCGGTCGTCTTGCTCTACGATTAGCTCTATTTCGGTTAATATTTTGGCAACTATATTTTTATTACGCAGGCCAATTAGCTCAGTTAGTTTGCCGCTTTCGATAATGCGGTGCTTTATGTCTTGCGCTATTACGTCGCTGTTGGTTAATTGGCTGGGTACTGCAAAGTTGTCGAGCGCTATATCTTGCTCGATTATGTTTAGGTCGATATTTATAGTTGCCATTAGCCTGCAAGCTCCATCATTTGTTCTACGCTGTTTATTGGGTCGTCTGATTTAACTGTTAAGTTGTCGATATACACGCGCTTGCTATGATCGCTTTTACTGTTGTTATTTGTGCTGTTGCTGTTGTTAGTTAGGCTTTGCAGGTAAGCCGACTTTTGTACTTTTGGTTTGTACGCTGCCTCGCTTTGCTCTGCTTTTAACTGCTCTACGTTGTTTGCTGTAGGGAACGCGCTGTTTATTAATGCTTGGCTGCGCGCTTGCGACTGTAAATTTAACGGTGCTGTGTTGTCGGTTGGTACTGCTGGCAAGCGCTGGCTAGTAAATTTAAATGCATCGTTTGCGGCTTCTCGCTCGGTCATTATTTTGGGTTGTGCAGCTATGGCCTTCGTGCTAGTTGCGCTGTTAGTTACCGTTGCCGCATTGTTTTGCGTGGCGCTCACTGCGCTGTTAGTTACTGCGTTGTTTTGAGCGGCGCTCACTGCGCTGTTAGTTACTGCGTTGTTTTGCTCGCTTGAGAACGCGTTATTTATTAATGCTTGGCTGCGGGCTTGTGACTGTAAATTTAACGGTGCTGTGGTGTCGGTTGGCACTGCTGGTAAGCGCTGGCTAGTAAATTTAAAGGCGGCTTGCGCTGCTTCACGCTCGGTCATTACTTTTGGTTGGGCTGAATAAGCAGGGTCGTTTGCTGCTTGCTCTGCCAATGCCTGCTTGCGCATTCCTTCAGTTTCAATAATTGTTGTTGCTTTAGGAGCTGCATAATTTACAGGGCTGCTTGGTGCTACATACTGCGAGCTTGCTTGCTGAGCTGGCGCGCTTGCTTTACTGATAATGCTTTGCCCGTAGTCGCGGCTGTATGCTTGGTCGGCACTTTGCATAACCATTGTTTGCGGCTGAACTGCTTGGGTTACCTGCTCAACTTTGTTTGATACTTTTGCTGGCTCGTCGTCTGAGAAAAACGAGATAACCGAGTTTAATACGCCGTTGTCGGCGATGGCTGAAATAAAGCTACTTACGCCGTCAAATATTCCACTGATGCCGCTGGCTATGCCGCCGAAAAAGTCGCCCAAAAAGCCGAACGTTTCGGTTAAATAATTTATTAGCGATTCAATTATGTCGACTGCGCTTTGCCAAATTCCGGTGAAAAAACCCGATACAGAACTCCCCATGCCTGAGAAAAACCCGGTGATGGCGCCGCCAAAGCTAGACAGTAAATTACCCACATACGAAAATGCTGAGCCTATGGCGTTAACCATGCCCATAACTACGCTGCTAATTGCCGAAAATGCGGGTGCAAAAAAATCGTACACTCCTACGGCTATTGTTTTTATTAGCCGCCACACCAATTGCAGTGGCAGCGTTAGCAGGTCGAACGCAACTTTAAGGTATTTAAACACGGTTGAACTTTCCGCCCACTCATTAAATGCGGCGGTTATGTCGTCAAAATAATAGATAAGTGCGGCGACAGCGGCGATTAATGCAACAGCTGCTATAACAATCCACGTTAATGGATTTGCCCAAAGCGCTGCGTTAAATAGCCATACCGCTGCCTGACCTACTAGCATGGCTGTTTTGAATACACCAAAGGCAATAGCGGCTGCACTTACTGTGGCAATGAGCGATAAAAAGCCTAGTACACGCAATGCCCAAAGTGATGCAAGCCAAAGCTTGTTTGCAATAATTTGGGCGTTAGCAAGCGTGATACCTAAACCTGTTGCAAAGTTATATAGCCCCATGGCAAAGGTGGCTATACCGAAGGCGGTCATTAGCGCAACTAAGCCCACTACTGCGGTTGCGATCACGCTTGATAAAAATGGGAACTCTTCGGTTAGCGAAACAATGCCCGCAAACATTGATGCAAGCACTTCTACAAATGGCTCTACTACGGGTAGCAAGCGGTTACCCATTGCTGTGGCTGCGGCATTAAATGAACCGCCTAACCTATCCCACGGGCTTGCAATGATGTTTGCCAACTTTTCAGCCTCACCATGATCTTTTATCTGCTTTAATTTTTCAGTTTCATTCGTCACTCTGCCAATCTGCGTTGTTAAGTGATCAACCAAGCCGCGCCCACTTGCTCCTAAAACTTTATCTAAAATATTTTCTCTCTGGCTTTTAGTCGCGCCCTCTAATTTAGCGTTTATTTTTTCTATTATTTTGTCTGTTTCAATCAGCTTTCCGTTTTCATAAAAATCTATATTTAAAGCTTTACCCGCATTACCTATCTTATCAATGAAGCCCCCATAAATTCCGGCGGCCGCACTACCTGATTTTGCATAGTCTTTCAAAACACCAATAACAGCTAGTTGCTCATTTAGATCAACACCTTTGGCCGTTGCTTTGCTGCCCAGCTTACCTAATGCTGAGTTTAAATCACCACCCTCCATACTAAAGGCGCCTTGCATGTGGGCCATTTTACCAGCCAGTTCGTCGAAAAAATTAACCTTACCTATTTTGTCGGCATACTGCTTGTTACTGTTATATATTTTCCCAAAGGTATCTGACACTGTGTTTGCGTCGGTTCTTAATGCAACTGCGGTTAAATTTGATAGGCGCGTTATCTCTGCTAACTCTCCGCCTATTGGCTTTACTGCTTGCTGAATTTTATATGCACTTCTCACAAAGTCTGGTGCTTTACCTCCAAACTCAGAAATGAATTGCAGCCCTTTATTATTTAACTCATCCAGCGCACCACCAAGAGCACCTACTGATTGCACTTCGCCCAAAGCCGCTACCTGATCAATTGCGGGGGCTAGTGATTTAGCCAGTGCATAAGCGCCGCCAACGGCTGTGGCTGCGCCGCGCATCATTTGATCTTGCGCGGCGGCTGTTTGCTGGCTCAGCTGATTAATTTTAGCCATGACTTTATTAACCGGACCCGTCACCTTGTCGATGATGCCGATTGAATAATTAAGCTTGTCTAACTTGCTGAGCGTGGCCATTACATTACTCGCTTAGTGCTTGGCATATGCCGTTATTTACAGCAACTACAAAGTTTTCTTGCTGCTGCGTTTCGAGGTATAGCGCTTGCGCTAGGCTCTCTTGGGTTGCGGTAACCGCGCCAAAATACTTGGCGTGGTATGCCTGTAGCTGATCTAACCGAGACTTGCCTATTTGCTTGGCTCGGTCTTCGATTTTTTTACGGTGAAATTAAACTCCGGTTGGTATTCTTCAACAATTGCACCCACTAAAAATAATGCGGCGCCTGGCTGTTGCACTAGCTCTTTTAATTTTTTAGCGTCTTCTTGCACTACGGTGTTTAATACAAAGTTAGTTGCCGGCTGCACTTTGTTGTTTGGCTGCGTAGAGTTGATGTATTTGTTGTAGTCTGCTGCGTTTACGTTAAATGTAATTTCGCCTACCGGTGTTTCTAATGTGATTTTTTTCTCGAACGCCATGATTATTTACTCGCTTTAATGTCGGATTGATTTAGTAATGTGTATGTAAAATACGGGCCATACTTGGCTGCTGATTGCTCACACAAAGCAATAAATTCATCAAAGTCATTTGGGTTTGCAAACACCTGACAACCGGCAGACCATTTATCAACTTGGGTTGATGTGGTGGTCGCGCTTGCGCGGTGGCAATTAATCCCAAAGTAACCTTGCTGTAGCTCGGCTTGTGGTGTGACTTCCGTGTCTAACTCGGTGTTTTTGTCGTTGTCGCGTAGAACAACAACAGGTTTGTGCTGCACTAGGGCGCGGTATTTTCCCTGGTGATAACCCAACTTCCATAGGCTTTTATGCTGCCCTGCAATTAGGACCGCTGTGCCGCTTACGTTCATTGGATTTTGACGCCAGTAAATACCGGCGTCGGTGGTTGCTTTGTACTGCTTTAATTGCCATTCGCTGCCTTGCTGATACAGCACGCAAATAACATCGTTAAAGGTATTGGCGCGCGTGTTGTTGTGGCGAATACCTATGATATTTAGGTTTAATTCTCCCTCGAACACACGGTAGCCGCAGGCCTTTAAAGTGCTAAGCAATGTTGCGGCAGTTAGTTTGCGAATGGCTTTGGTCATTACAAGTCTCTCACTTCATCTGATGTTAGGTACGGCACGCCGTTGATTTTTACAAAGTCGGGACTGGTGATCGGACACTTAATTGATGTTGTGTCTTCTTCGCCGCCGTCGGCTTTGATGTTTAAAATTTCGTCTAGTTGCGGTAGACAGCCAAACGCTTCAATGTTCTTTTTGCCTGCTGCTACTTCGGCGTTAAATGCTACGTCGAACGGCTCAATGCCTTTCCAGCTACCTGCCTTTGCCGCTTGCGCTTGCACAATTAGCCAGTTTTCGTGGTCGAGCTTTAGGGTTACTTCGCCCTCCACGTCGCCGTCGATAAAGCCTTTTGGTACGCCACGCACTTTTTTAACTGTGCGGCCGTCGGTGATTTTTACGGTTGCTTCGATTACGTGCACCATTGAGTTACCAATGAAAATATCGAAGTCTTTACCGCCTAGTACTTTTTGCATGTTCGCTCCTACTCTGCGTTATCTAACATGATGCCAACTATGATGGTGTTGGGTGAATCGATTGGCTTAACTTTGAGAACGACTTGCAATGTAGTTGCGTTCATAAACGTTAGGCTGATGCTGTCATCTTTTGGCGTGTCGATTAAGCCCGGGAACTTATCGGCACCAATGTTAATTGAGCGCGCCATTTCGCGTAGCAGTTTGCCCATGATGCGCTTGCCAAATTCAATGCCACTGGCACTGTTGTTTAGGCGGTTTTTAATGTTTTGAATGGCAATAATGCGCACGTCGCGTGCGGCCTTGTCGACAATGCGGCCTGTTTCGATTTGCTGAAAGTCGCCGCCTTCAGCATCTAGCATGTTTACGTCGCCAAAATATGTGCCGTCGAAGTCTGGGTAAAACTGTGTACAACTAAAGCGCAGTGCGTCTAGTGCGGCGGTGGTTGAGTTGGTTAGCGGTTTGCCTTCGGCATCTTCTGGATGCGGCATTAGTGACATTGCCCCCGTTAGCACGCGCATTGGGCTATCTGCAATAGTGACTGCGCTTTTACATAAACGCCCAGTTACTGCGCCTAGCTCGTCGCCAAATAATCGGGTAGCCGGAGGTCTCTAACCTCCAGCCCCCACACCACCCATCATGCGGGTCCGCAATGGGCGGTTCATCTCCCGTAATGAATGTTGATCCAAATATCCCTCAATGACACTAAACCTTGTGAAGCTAAGTAGTTATTGCCTAGCGCAATGTTAATACCTTTTGTTTTTGAGCTTCTACAAGGGCCTTTACTGGTGATACCACAGGCTATGGCGAGTCGTTCGCTAACACCCAATTTCATTAAACTGCGTACTTTGGTGCGAGGTTTACGCCATTGCCGCCAGTAGCACATTCTTATCCTACGTCGGATCCAATGATCTAAATCCACCGTTAGCTGATAAGCGTTGGCTATCAGGTAGTAGTGTCCCCAGCCGCGCAAATACTGCGTGAGTTTATGAATTTGTAGGGTCATTGAGATCCCCCAGTTGCGGTTAGTGAGTTCCCTGACATTTGCTTTGAATTTCTTTAGCGCCTGTTCGTGGATCTGCACTTGACCGTAACGGAATGTGAACCCGAGAAATTTTGAGCCTGATACTGGACCCACTCGACTTTTCGATTCGTTCACTTTGAGCTTTAATCGCTTAGTGATGAACGCAGTAATTTCCCGCTGGATTATTAATCCTTCGCTTTTCGTTTTTACTAAAATGATTATGTCATCAGCGTAACGTGCAAACTTAAGGTGTTTGTAGGTTAGCTTCTTATCTAATTCATCGAGTAAGATGTTGGAAAGCAAAGGGGATAATGGCCCACCTTGAGGGACTCCTTTGGTTGACTCAAACCACAGACCTGTTTCGCGCTCTGCGATCCCCGCTCGTAAGTATTTACCGAGTAGGCGCATGAGTGCTTTGTCTTTGATTTTACGGCTAACACGATTCATCAGCATGTCATGATCTACTTCATCAAAGAACTTAGACAAGTCGATATCAACCGCTGTTTTATAACCTTGTTTAACACAAGACTGAACATGGTTCACTGCTTGACTGGCTCTTTTATGAGGGCGATAACCATAACTATGTGGTGAAAATTGAGGCTCAAAGTAAGGGCTGATCACTTGAGCAATGGCTTGTTGGATCACTCTGTCGATAACAGCAGGGATCCCAAGCATTCGCTCACCGCCATCAGGTTTGGGTATCATCACGCGTTTGACTGGCAAGGGTTGATAAGTGCCGTTAAGTAATTGTTGTTTAATACCCAGCCAATGTAACTTAGCGAAGTCATTAAATTCCTCAATACTCATATTATCAATACCCGCAGCCCCTTTATTGCGCTTAACATGTTGCCATGCTGCGCTAATATTGTGGTTGCTTAGTACCTTTGCCATAAGGTCATGATCTATTTGGTTATATTCATTCGAGGTATTATTCACAGTCGAACGCTGTTCATCACTATCACAACACGGTGATCTATGTGAATTCAAGTTCATTTGTAGTGTCTCCTCTGGTTAAGATGTTCAGGCCTTCACCGTGTCCCCTCCATTACGATGGGCGTTTGGCTACTATGCCGTCTGCTGACTTCTGATAAATCACTCTAGCGATTACTCGATAAAGCGCGTCTAAAACTAACGCTTGTTTACTGCTATTTCGCTCGCTGTAGGTCGCAGCAACCAAAGCGCCAAGGGTTGAACAACCAGTCCCTAACTGGTAATCTCCAAGCGTTAGCGCGGATGCGTGTTTATCAGATCTCCCCGAATAAGATGCATCGACTTTCTCTGCACAACTGCATCATTTACGGTGGCCGTTAGATCACATGACTTCGCTATCTTGTGCTAGCTCGTCTCCAGCCTACGCCTCATATGATGTTTTTGTTCATCAGCTCACAGATTTGCTAGCGGCTTCCTTCAGACTATCTCTCGCGATTTAGCCCTTGCCATTCGCTAGTAGTTATCGTTTAATAACAGTATGTTATTTAAACGGTGATCTTCCTACAGAGGACTTTCACCTCATAAGTCAATGCCCATGTCGGGCGTACACAAAGGAACAACAGCTGTTTGCGGTGCTACTACGCCGTCGGTTATAGGCTGTAATGCCGTTACTAAATCAGACCAATTTTGTAGTTCGGTTAGCCCTGGCGCTGCTATTAAAAAGCGCACTCGGCGAGCAAGGCTTGATAAAATCTCAAGCGCTTTGGCTTGATAGCTTTCAATTTCGGCCTTGCCTGTTACTGGTGTACAAATAACGATGATTTCTGGGCTAACGTCTTGGTCCATTGCCTGATCAATAAGCGCCATTACGTCGTCACCCACGCCATGCGGGATAGCGTAGCCACTGACTAAGTCATCGCCGTTGCGTTGCCATGCTTTTACTTGAGTTTTTAATGGTGAGTCGGCGGCGCCAAACAGATCATCAAAATCACTTTGTGCATTGATTGGTAAAATGCTGCCATTGTTTTCGGGCGCTTGGCCTAAAAACAATACGCTGCGTTCTACCTGTTTTGTAGCGCCACTGCCTGTTTGAATGGCGGCAACGGATACTTTACCTTGTGCCATGGTCGTTCCTTTTTTGCTTGCGCTACGCCACTTGCATAGCTTTGTTTAAAATAAAATTCATTTGCTCTTTTTGTTCGGCCATTGTTTGCCCTAAAAAGGAGCGGGCCGGTAAATCAATTTTCCATGCGCTCTTACCTGAGCTGCCCTTTAATTCGCGCAGTAAAAACCCTGCTTGGTTTTTACTTAAATTGTTTGTTATCCATTTAATGCTGGGGCGCTTGCTGCCCTTGCCTTTGCCACGCGGTATTTTGTAACCCTCGCTTATTAATGCGCGGGCCAAGTTGCGCGTGGCTGGGCCTTCTTTATTTTGTGCGGCACTGCTTTTTGGCTTGCCTGCATCTAGGCTTATACCTTCTTGGTGTGCGCGGGCTATTTTTCCGCTGTTGCCACCTTTAAAATATACGCTTGCGCTATTTGCGCCGTAGCGCACTTTCATGTTGCGCTTTAGCTTTGTTAGCATTTTCTTTTTTTTGCCGTTGGCGCGGCCTTGCCACCTTTTACCCGCTAAATCACTTTGCCTGGTGATCCGCTCTTTACTGCTTTTGTTTGCCGCACGTATTGCACTGCGCAATATGTTGCGGCGCTTTTGTGGCTTGAGCTGTAAAAACGCTAGCTGCTCTTTGCTGCGGCCTTCATCAAACTTGAGATTAAGCACGGCTCACTTGGTCTTCAAGTATGAACGCTTCGGCTATCCATAGGCTTTGCTCGCCAAAGTCGTAACGGTTGCCGTTAAATTCAAACGGGCCGTTGGGCGCTTGTATTAGCTCTATGTCTTCGCAAAGCTGATTTATTGTTAGCTCTACTTCGTTGCTGTTGTCGTCGTTAACGTCGGCGCTAAATTCAATGTCGGTGCTGTCGTATCGCCCGCCGCTGTTTTGCAACCAAAACGATGCAAAGGCACAAATAAGTGCTGCGGGTGCTGCGCATGGGTTTATGCTGATCGCTCCTGAGTAATAAAACCTTGCTGCCAATAGGCCGTTGCCGTTAATGGTTTTGCTGCTTGGCTCTATGCGGCCGCCTTCTATCCAGCTGTCGAACTGGGTGCTTAGCGCTAGGTTGCGGCCTTGGTATTCTGCGGTTGCTAAATGCTGCTTAAGCTTTGCTATTTTGCTTTGGCTCATAGTAGCTCTACCGTTAAATTTGGGCTTAGGCCTTGCAGCTGGCGCATGGCGTTTATGCTTTCTCTTAACCAATGTTCGTGGTTGTCTATTGCCGCTTGGCTTTGTGCTGTTGCGTTGTCGCGGTGCGTGCTGCCTAGCTTTGATACCAACAAACTGGCTTTTGCTTTGCTGTAAACTGCGCGCTTATAAAACAGGGCTTGCGCGGCGCTTAACGCTTGGCCATTGGTAAGCTGTGTATTTGCTAGCTCTTGGTTAATTTCGGCCTGCGCGTAAAGTATCTTTTCTAGCAGTACGTCGCTTTTACTGGCGTACTCTTGGGCTATTGCGTAGTGCTCAATAAAATGGGCGGTGCTTAGCGCTGGGTAATAGCCGCTGGCTTCAATGATCACATTGACGCTTTGTAAATCTGCTTGTGGCATACCACTTAAATTCATATTGCACCTGTAAAAATACACACATTAAATTGGGTGCGGGCGCCACTTAGTCACGCGCGTTAAGCAAGTAATGCTAACGTTGTGCTAAGTTGCCCGCTGGCGTTGGAGCTAGTTAGCGGTTTGCTGTTCTGGCTCCGCTGGTTTAATCATTTTTTGCAATTCTTTTAGCAGGGTTTTAACGCCTGCTTTGTCGTTAATTGATTGGGCTATTTTTGCAAAGTAAAGTGCGCTACCTAAGTTGAGCTGTGCTTTATTTACTTTTGCAGCTATTGCGTAAAGCTTGCCGCCCACTACTTCTAACCCTGCCCAGTCTTGGTTTTTAACCACAAAAATTAAGCGGCGCAGTGTAAAGCCAATGTCGTACAGACCTTGTTGGTGTGATTCGGCAAGGTAGTAATTTGCGTCGTCGTAGAGCTGGTCGATAACGAACGCTGCCCAGTGCTTGGTATTAAACACGGTTGGCAGTGGTTGCTTTTGCTCGATCATTAATGGCAATAAGTCCATTACTGCATCCCAGCGCTTTAAATCAACTAGCCAAATAAACACCCACGCCAACACTTTGTTGTGGTGGTTTTGGCCGTTTAGGCGGTATTGGTTTATGTAGCCTAGGTAGTCTTGGCGCTCTAGCACTTCTGATTTGTATGTTGCTTTGTCGCTAATGTCGGCAAATGTTTTTAATTGAGCCAAGTCGGATTCTATAGCTGCTGCATAAAGCTGGTACTCGGTTTGCTTGTTTACGGTTGCTGGCGCGTTGGCTTGAGTGGCGTTAGCCGCTGCCGTTGGCGCTTTATTTTCAGTGCTTGTTGGTACTGCTTTAGCTTTGGCTAATGATTTTTTGAAAAGGCTCATTTAAAAATACTCGCTAATTGTTAAAAAAAGCCGCCCCGAAACTAGGGAGAAAGAGGCGGCTTGCTGCTGCTAAAAAACTATTCCCAGCCGGTGCCTGCTTTGTTTGGCAGTTTTACGCTGGCTGATTCGAAGTAGGCTACTTTTTCGAGGTCTTCGATGTAGTAACAGTCGTTACGCGATAGGTAGTCTTCTACACGTTTCTTTTTAGGGTTGTCTTCTACGTGGGTGCGGGTTGAGCCTGCTTGCACGTAGTGGCTTAGGTTGTCGAAACTTGTTACTAAAATGCCGCGCGATGGGAAGAACGGAATTTTATAACTGGCTAGGCCGCCATATGTTTTAATGATTTGCTCAAGTTCGATTTTGGTTTTTTCGCTTGGCGTGTGCGACTGCTTTGCATACAACTTGTTTTGGTCGTTTGCTAGTAGTTCGTCGCCAATTATGGCAACCATGTTTACGCGCTTGTGCTCTGGGATTGCTTGCAGTGCATCGAACACGGCTTGGTCTAGGTTTTCGTAATCACCACCGGCACCAATGCGAATTTCGTCAACGGTTGCGCCTTCGCTTACTGCGCGCTCTGGTGCGTCGCGGCGAATGAGTTGCAGCCAGCCAATGTTTACGTCTTGCAGCATTGTGTTGGTTGCTAGGTTTGTGGTGTCGGCAGCTGATGTGCCATGAAAGCCGATTTTAATAATGTCGAGCGCGATTGCTTGGCGCACGTGATTGCGATAGCGCTGATGGAAGTCGGGGAACTTTGACCACTGATCCATTTTTGCCCATGATAAATGAATGTCGCATTCTACCGGGTAGCAACGGTATTCACGTTTTGCTAAGCCTGCAACGTCGCGCGTTTGACGCTCTTTGGTGTCGTCGCTTTCTACACCGGCACGGCCTGTTACGCCACCGTCTACGCTCATCATTACTGATTGGCCTACGATGTCGTCTACTAGTGCGGTGTTGATTAATTGTAGAAACTCTACTGAGTCGTACGTTGCGTCGTATAAGCGCTGCTCAGTTGTTGGCTCTACGTTGAACTGCTCGTTCATTGATGCTACGCCGTAGTTGCTGGCCATGCCTGCAAGTACTGCGATAAATAATTGTTTTGTTCTGGTTTTCATTTTCGTTCCTGCGTTTTGCTAAGTTAAGTTAGGGTGCGGCAATTACAAGCAGTTGCTGTATTTGCCTTCGTCGCCTTCGTGTTCTTCGTCGGCGTTGGTTGTGTCACCCGCAGGTGTTTTTAATGCTTTGGCAAACTTTTCGTTAAGCTCTTCTAGTGCTGTTTTTGTGCTTGATAGCTCTTCTTTAAGTTTTGTTAGCTCGGCTGACTCTTCGGCTGGCGGGGCGGTTTCTTCTTCGTCGTCAACTTTTGTTGTTGAAAACGCATCAAGCTTTGTGGTTAGGCCGTCGAGCTTTTTGCCAAACTCTTCAAGCGGTGCGCCGAGTGCATCTTTTAATGCATTGGTTAATTGTGTTTCGTTCATGTCGGGATCTTCCTTAGTGAATAGTCGTTTGAAAAAGGGTTTTTTAGGTGTGTCGATAGGCTCACATGACCCTAAGTCAACGGTTAATAAAGAGACTTCCGTGTCGTCTGCTTTGCTCTTACTACTGAAATGAATGCGGTCGGTGTAGCAGCTTGCTGGGTAGTCGGTAACTGCTAGGCCGGTTAGGTAGGTTTTGCCAGTGCCCATGAAGTCGCGGCTAATTTCGATGCTAAAATATACAGCTTGGTCGGCTTTGTTTAATGCTACAAACCCTTGGTTGGGTGCGAGCACGGCGTATAGGCACACTACGCCTTCTTCGTTTTCGTATGCTTCTACGCTTACTACGTCGCCGAGCATGCCGGGTATATCAACGTTGTGTAGGTTTTTAGCGGCCCAGCCTGACCAGTTAAATTCGTGATCGAGGTTTATGCGTGCGCCATACTTGCGGGGGTTGTAGGTTTCTACTATGTCGGCTACGTCTTGCTCGGTGATTTCGCGGCCGTCGACGGTCATGCCAACAGCGGCAATAGAAAGTGGTTTTGTGCGTAGTTGACCTGGCATATAAACAAACCTTTTAAATGTTTTTTAATTAAGCGTTATGCTTTAAAGTAACTGCAGTTTGCACCCTCCTTTTGCACCTTTCCAACTGTTTAACTTTTTGAAATTCCTATATTTAACTTTTAGGAATGGACAGGTTTTTAACAGACAGATTACGCGCTTTATTACTAATACACTGCCGCCATGGATTAATTAATGTGGCGCAATATGAAGGCTAACTACGGACCAGACGTACGCAAAAAAGCACAGGATTTGTATGTTGTTGAGGGCTATACCTACGAGGAAATAGCTGATTTAGCAGGCATGCCAAGTGCGCGAAGTGTTAGGCGTTGGTCTGAGTCTGAGAACTGGGCTGACATGTGCCCAACGTATAATGCCGAAATGGCGTTTAGTCGCCGCATTAATTTGTTAGCCGATAAAGACAATAAAACCGATGCTGAATATAAAGAGCTAGATTTTTGCACGCGCCAATTGTGTGCACTAAATAAAAGCAAGCTTGCGCCTGCCCCTAAGCAACGCGCTAACAATGACGATGCTGGTGCTGGCAATAGTGGCGGCAGTGGCAAAAAGTCGAAGAAGAAAAAGAAAAATGATTGCGCTGGTATTACGCTTGAAATGCTTGGCGAGCTTAAAGACAAGCTACTTTACCCGCACCAAAAACATTGGTTTGAAAACCAAGATCACCGCACCCGCTTTATTTTAAAGCCCCGCCAAATTGGGGCTACTTTTTACTTTGCGTTTGAAGCCTTTTACGATGCGGTTATTAATGGCCGCAATAAAATATTTATATCGGCGAGTCGTGATCAGGCTGAGGTATTTAAAGCCAACATTGTAGCGCTGGTGCGTGAGCATTTTAATGTTGAGCTGACCGGCTCGCCAATGGTGCTTAATTTGGCTGGCGGCAAAACAGTTAAGCTTATTTTTAAAAGCACTAATGCGCGTACTGCACAATCGGAAAGCGGCGACTTATATATAGATGAAGTTTTTTGGATTCCTAAATATAAAAGCTTGCGCGGCTTGGCGCAGGCTATGGCAACGCATAAGCATTTACGAATAACCTATTTTAGTACGCCGAGCGTTACGAGCCATGAAGCGTATGACCACTGGAACGGTAAGTGGTATCGCAAAACTAAGGCGTGTAACGACCCTGAATTTGCGATTGATGTTAGCCATAAAAGCTTAAAAAATGGCAGGCTTTGCGAGGATGGCATTTGGCGACAAATGCTTACTGTGTACGATGTGGTTACCAGTGGGTTTGACCGCATTGACATTGGCGTGCTTGAAAACGAGTACAGTGTAGATGAGTTTAATAACTTGTTTATGTGCAAGTTTATTGATGATGCGCACAGTGCGTTTAACCTCAAGCAGCTTATGAACTGCGTTGGCGACTCTACCAAGTGGGAAGGTTTTGATTTAAGTTATGAACGCCCATTTGGCTTACGGCCGGTGGTTATTGGTTTTGACCCTGCGCGTTTTGGCGACAAAGCCAGCGTTGCTATTTTAAGTGCGCCGATGAAGCCTGGTGAAAAGTTTTTGCTGCTTGAAGCAATTGATTTAAGCGGTAATGATTTTGAAGCTATGGCCAGCGAAATAAAACTACTTACCGAAAAATACAACGTTGTGCACATTGGCGTTGATACCACCGGTATTGGTTACGGCGTGTGGGAGCTTATTACTAAGTTTTACTCTAACGCTGAGCCGATACATTACAACCCTATTATTAAAAACCGCATGGTTATTAAAGCAATTAACGTTATTCAAAACCGACGCCTTGAGTTTGACCAGGACGCGGTAAACATTGCTAGCTCGTTTATTAATATTCGCCGCAAAGTTGTTGGCGATCAAATAACCTATGCCACAAACCGCACAGCTACTACGGGCCATGCCGATATTGCGTGGGCAATTATGCACGCCTTGTTATTTGAACCACTGGACGGTAATGCCCACAGCCGCCAAACATCTGTAGGAATTGCAGCTTAATGAAACTTAAACCACGATTACAAGTAAGCAACGGCCAAGCGCCTAATTACAACCAACGAACTGCGGTAACTGATGCGTTTAGCTTTGGCGACCCTGAGCCATGTTTAGACAACCGGCTAACTGATTATGTTGGTGTATTTAGTGACAGCAACGGCATTTATGCGCCGCCCATTAGTTTGCAGGGCTTAATTAAACTGCTGCGCGTTAATGCCCAGCACGGGCCCATTTTGTATTTTAAGCGCAACATGATTTTAAAATGGTATAAGCCGAACGCGCTTTTAAGCCATCAAGCATTAAGTAAATTTGGCTTTGATTTGTTGTGGAGCGGCAACGCTTATTTGCAAATTATTAAAAATTCGTTTGGGCAAATTATTAAACTGCGGCACCTGCCTGCATTGACTATGCGCTATACGAGTACGCGCGGTGTGTATGCGCAATTAAGTAACCGCAGCCATGAGCCTATTTATTTTAATGCGGGCGAAATTATACATGTAAAAGAGTACGACCCGGGGCAAGGTATTTACGGTATACCGCAATATTATGGCGGCATTCAGTCGGCATTATTAAATGAAGATGCGACTTTGTTCCGCCGCCGGTATTACAAAAACGGTGCGCACATGGGTTTTATATTTTCAATGGCTGATCCTAATTTAAGCGTTGAAGATGAAACGGCATTAAAAGATGCAATACGCGATAGCAAAGGCGTGGGTAATTTTAGAAGTTTGTTTTTTAATTTCCGCAGTAATAAGGCTGATGCTGAAAAGTCGATAAAGATAACGCCCGTTGGTGACATATCAACCAAAGACGAATTTGAGCGTATTAAAAAAATTACCCTTAACGACATGCTCAGTATGCACCGCGCGCAAGAAGCGCTAAGCGGTCAATCGTCTGGCGACAGCGCGGGTTTTGGTGATTTAGACAAAATCACCCGCGCGTATTACAACAATGAAGTGGTGCCACTGCAGCAAGATGTATTAGGTATAAATAATTATTTACCTGCCGCGCAGCATATTGAATTTAAAGAGCCTGAATATTCAGACCTTAACCCAACACCCAAGGATGACGCATGAGCTGGATAGATATAATTGAATTTATTAAACAGTGGGGGCAATTACTTATGTTGAGCTTTTTAGCGGCGGCTATACAAATGTATTTAAGCCGTAAGGTGTTTACGTTTTTTCATTATTTTATGAGTGTGTTAATTGCTGTTTTTGCGGCGTACTTGGCAGCTATGTTTTGCGAGTGGCGGCAATTTGATGAAAGTTTAAAAACGGGCGTTATTGGTGTAACGGCTTATGCGGCCCCGCACATTTTGGAGGGGATCAATAAATTTATTGAAACGTTTAGCAAAGACCCAAAGGGCTTTATTAAATTAATTAGGGGCGGCAAATAATGGGATGGCTTACTTTGTTTAAATTGCTTAAAAATAATTTTAGCTTTGTTTTAATTGCGGCGGCTTTGTTTGTGGCGGGTGTTTTTTATATTCAAACGTTGCATTTAAAAGTTAGCGTTAACGATGCCGCGTTAGCAAATGCATCGCTACTAAGCGAGGTTGATTTGCTAGAGCAAAACAGCGACCAGCTGTTAGCGACGTTAAACAATGAGCAGT
The DNA here is from genome assembly GCF_030436385.1 of Pseudoalteromonas sp. KG3. Taxonomy (NCBI): domain Bacteria; kingdom Pseudomonadati; phylum Pseudomonadota; class Gammaproteobacteria; order Alteromonadales; family Pseudoalteromonadaceae; genus Pseudoalteromonas; species Pseudoalteromonas sp. KG3. The sequence goes on along the minus strand of NZ_CP098523.1, from coordinate 62,544 downwards.
TGCAACGCGAGCGGCTTGAAGCTGAGATTGCAAATTCTCAGGCCAGGCTAAACAGTTTTATGCAAAAAACATCGATGCTTGAGCAAATAAGCAAAAGCAAAACCAAACAACTTAACGATATAGCGAGTAATAAAAATGAAACAGATTGCATTAATGCTGATATGCCTGCTGGGGTTATTGGGTTGCACGCTAACCCCTGAGCCTAAAGAGCGGGTTGTTATTCAAACGAGGTATAAGTATTTACTGCTTGATGATTGGATTGTTGCCCCAGTAGCGCACCCAACTTTGCAGGGCGCAAAATGGAAAAGCCTGAGCAGATTAGCAATTGAATATAGCAGCGCGTTAACGCAGTGCAATTCACAACTGCAAGCGGCCAAAAACGCGGCTGACAGCAAGCTAGAAAAAACAAGCGCTAGTAATTAACTAGCGCACTTGCCAATCATACTCTTTTATTTTTTCAACCTTCCCCGCTGTAACTTCAAGCCGCTTAAGTGCCCTTGTCAAATTGGGCCCAGGCACGCCATTAAGTGTTGCTGCATTTGCTTTGCCAATTCCACGAACTAGGTGATCGCTAAGCGCCGATTTTATATCTTCACTGGTGCTTTTACCAAACGATAAAAGCACATCTAACCGCTCTTGGCTTTGTGAGCCTTTATATAAATACTTCATAATTTATTTATCGCTTAAGTGATAATTAATTTATTATATTTCAATATTCAACAAATGCCCACCTATTTGATCTTTATGCTGTCACTTTGTGTCAAACATTGTCACATTTTTGTCATTACGATCCTTTTCAACTGTCATTCAGATCCTTTGGTTATAAGGGCTAGCTAAAAATGGCCTGTCACTGGGGGTGTCAATTTAACGCATTTTTTGCACGAAAGCGGAAGGCGAGGAGGAGTGAATTTTGGAGCTCTTTGGTTCTCAGCTAATTGTTAAATGGTTGTTTGGCATACACACAACCACTGTATATAATGACAGTGTGTATTTTTAACGGTTGGTGAAATTATGGCGCGGGTTACTTGTCCAAATTGTGAAGCTAAAGCGACGATCACATCACGCGAAAAACAAAGCGCCCATGTGGTTAATTTATATTGTTCGTGTACAAATACTAAAGAGTGCGGGGCTACGTTCCGTATTACCCAATCGTTTGATCACTTCTTAAATCCGCCCATTCAAAACACGCAACAGCTTGCCGCATCTCTTTTAAAAAACCTTTCCAAAGAACAACAGCTGTCATTGCTGGGCGTTTAACATTCACATTTTTAAATAATGTAGGGTTATCGGGGTTATAAATAGTTGACTCTTTTTATCTGCGGGGTTATAGTAACCCCACGTTGAGAAATAAAGCGAGGTACAGTGAATAGCAAGGATTTAATCAAACAGCTAGAAGAGGCGGGTTGGCAAGAAGTTAGAGTGAAAGGCAGTCATCATCACTTTAGGCATCCAAACCATACCAACCTCATTACCGTTCCCCACCCTAAGAAAGATTTAGGCAAAGGATTGGTAGCAAAAATACTGAAAGATGCGGGGCTTTAAGCCCCTATTTCCTTAACACTATCACTGTTGTAAACACTCATTAGGAGAATAGCGATGTTATATCCAATCGCAATTGAAAAAGGCACAGAAACTGAAGCATTTGGCGTGGTGTTTCCTGATGTGCAAGGCTGTTATAGTGCAGGTGACTCATTCGAGCAAGCACTATTAAACGCTAAAGACGCACTAGAAACCCATTTAGAGTTATTAGCCGAAGACGGTATTTTACCGCCGCAATCAAGTAATATAAACGATCACGTAAATAACCCTGAGTTTTCAGGCTGGGTATGGGCGTTGATTGATATTGACCTTGAACCCTACTTAGGCAAAGCAGGTAAAATTAACGTTACCTTGCCTAACCTGCTTACTAAACAAATTGATGATTTAGTAAAAGCCCATCCTCACTATAAAAGCCGTTCAAACTTTTTACAGTTAGCGGCACAGCATGAAATACAAGGTATTTCAGCACGTTAAACTAAGGGCGCAGTAAGCGCCCTTTTTACTGCCCACTTATTAATGGTTCACAAATTGTTGAATGCTGCTTAGTTTTTGCCCTTGGGTTTCGACTATGTGAAGCAGTGATCGCAACTCTTGCTCTAGGCCTGTTACGTCTTTAACACTAATGGGTGTGTTGCTGCGTTGGCACTGGCGCAATATGGTAAATAGCTGGTTCATACGTAAGCGCCAGCCGCAATCAAACATGTCTCTAAACGGGATGAACATACTTAAGCGCATTTCAGGAAAGTCTAATATGGGTAATTCGCTTAGGGTTGGCAAAGTGGCAAGCTCGGGTTCGTTGCGTTTGCTGTGTAAAAATACGCGGTTTACTTCTAATTGAAATTTTGGGCTGATCCACCCTGCGTAAGATATGGCTAATAGTTCGTGGGCGAATGTGCCCGGTGACTTTCCACCACGAACCGAATGCATTGGTTCTAGGTCTAAGGGTAAATTTACCCTTAGCTCATTAATAAGCTCTTTCGACTCTCGTCTTCTTACCCATTGGCTAGGCTTTTTATGATCATCTAAACCACTGGCTTTATGCAGTGCGTTTAAGTTTACACGGTTGTAATGATCAACAGGGATTAGGGTATTTGAAATAATAAGTTGGTTTGTCATGGTAATGACCTCTTGTGTATTTTAAATAAGTCACCACACATTGAGACCAATCAAAGGGTGGTGAGCTGAACAAGGTTGGTCTACCGTACACAAGGAAAACGGCGCTCCGAAGAGCCCTCGCCCAGCCCACCATAATAAGGATGTGCTAAAGCGTGCGCATTAAAAAACCAGCTAAAAAGCTGGTGACAATGCACCTTGTGTAATTTCGAGAGACCAATCTCGGCAACTGGATTTTGCCAGTGCCTTTTTACTATAGCCCCGCACAAGGCGCACTGTCAATAGGGTGTTACTGGCGTTGTCTCCCGTATTGCTGTTGTTGTGGCGCATGTTGTTGCTGCTGCTGATCATACTGCGGCGCTTGCGCTTGCTGGTATTGCTGCGGTGCATAGCCTTGGCTTTGGTCTTGATTTTGTTGGTTTTCGCTATCCCAAAAAATATACAGCTTTAACGGGCCTTGGTGGTTTATTGGCATGGTGTCGAGCTCTATCTCTACGCTTTCGCTGCCGCCTTGATTGTTGCTCGGCCATTTAGTGGCACGGCCTAATGTGGCGTAGCGGTTTTTGGTAGTGTTGCCTTGCTGGTATTTTTCAGCAATACAGGCTACACGCCCTTTGTCGAGTGGTTTATTTTGTTGGTGCATGGTGCGTTTCCTTTTTGGTTAATGTTTTATTTAATGATTTGTGCTTTACAACTGAGTGGTACACCCAGTTGCGACGTTTAACTGTTGATTTCATGGTTCACCATAATTCGCTTAATTCTTTTTCTAACTGCTTTTGCGCTAAGCGCTCTTCTAGCAGTTCGCGGGTTGACTTGCTGCGCTGCTGGTATTGCGGGCGCGGCTCTTGGTTTTCGTGGTGCGGCATTTTAGCCGGTGCACTTACTGTTTTTGGTGAAACAATTCGCGCTTTTTTAGTACTTGGCTTTGCTGTTGTTTTTATTTGCCCGGTGCGAAATTTATATTCTTTTCGCTCGCAACCACAGCCCTGAACAAGTCCTAAGTTATCTTTACGTACTACGCGAGTGGTTCCGCAAATGCATTTACACATAAAATGCTGCACACCTCGGTTGCGGCGGTCTTCGTTTAATACTGTCCAGTTGTTGAAAACGTCACCCGCTTTTACTTTACCTGTGGCCATGGCTGGTCTCCTGTTGTTTTGGTTGTGGTCTGTTTGTTACTGCAAATACATCGGCGTTAGGTTCTTGCTGGTAGCCGTTACAAATTTCGGTAGCAAATACGCTGTTATTGGTTTTACCGCATTGGCCGTATTGGGTTCTTGGCTTTGGCAAACCAAATGTACTAGTAAACGGGCTGTGCTGATCCTCGGCATAACCCTTTGGGCAAAACGCTTGGCAACTAATACATGCCTTTGGCATGAGTACTTTTGATATTTGAATAGCCATTTTCTTAGTCCTTATATTTTATAAATGCATTTATATTCGAACTCATAACCACCACTTTCGGCTTTTACTTCTGTTCGCGTTAAATAACCTTTATCTCTTAGTTTTTTGAGCCTTAAGCTTATTGATTGAACGCTTGTTGCTAAGCTATTGGCTATTTTGCTACTAGTGTTTTCACCCATATCAATACAAAACAAAATATCCTCATCGCCACTACTGATCTCTAAACTCTTCATTCGCGCTCTAAGTGCTGGGTTTAGCATTGCCAATCTAATTTCTAGGTCTTCCATAGTTATCTCCTACGCCATTAAATCCAGTGCCCACCAATCGTTATCGCTGATTGCTGATGCGCTGCCGTTGTTTACTAAAATTGCTAAGTCCCAATCGCCAATGGTGATCAGGCCTTTTTTATTCTCGCCGTAATGGAACTCGCCGAGTTCATTGCGCGTTGCATTAAGGGTTTCGCGCCCGTCAAGCTGGGCGTATTGATAAGCAAGGTCCACAAGTTCACGCGCTTGTTGCCAGTGTTCATCTGTTACGTGCCAGCTTGCCGATTTTTGGGCGAGTGATTTTGCTCGGTATTCAATAGCAAGGTGTTTGTTGTGTTTTATTTGCGCGGTTTCGTCTAAAACGTGAAGTTGGCCGTTTTTAATTTGGTAAATTTGGCCGTTTCTCGCGATCCTCTTACCACTATTTAGATCCTTTTTTACCTCTTTGATCTGTTTTTCATCACACCCGATCATATCGAGTATTAACTCGGCGCTAGACCCTGCGGCTATAGGCGTACAGTTATTACCACTAGTCCAAGATAGGTCGGCTGCGCCGACGTTGGTGCTAGCCTTAGCTGCGAGTTTTTCTGCTGTACCCTTGAGTTGCCTGGTCCATTCGATAAGGCGGGTTTTTAAGCTGGTTGCATCCGTTACGTTATGCACGTTGTTAAACAAACGCGTAAGCACGGCTTTGTAATCAATATTGGTCACAACACCTTTAATGCGGCGCACTACTTCGGCGTAGTCGTTGCCCATTGGGGTGTCTTCGTACATTGATTTGAAATTAGCGGCGCGGCCAATACACATGCCGCCCTGTAGTTTTACGTAGTCTTTCCAGTTGGCGGTATCGGCAGCATGGCGAATAGGCTCTATTACTTCGTCTTTTACAGCGGTGCGCATGCGTCGCAATTCTCGGTAAACGGTGACGCTTGGCGAACCTTGGAACTGAAATTGCCTAATATTCCACGTACTCGCCCACGCTAAAACGGGGTTGGCTTGCTCTTGCAGGTTTTCGCCGGTGTCAGCGTCAACATGATCAGTCAGCATATAACCATCAATATTTTTACTGATGTATTTAGCAATGTAGGCCGCTGCACTGCCCTTACTTTTATCGAGCTTTACAGCGTCAAAGCGTGGGCTAAAAGTACGGTAAAATTTGCTAGGCGCTTTATGGTTTTTCGCCTTAAATTTTTTCGGTTCTCTGTTCTCGGCTTTGGCTTTTTCAGCTTCTTCTTTGTTGCGCTGTATAGCGACTTCGTTGGCTTTCTTTTTAGCAAAGCCCCACTCGCTGCGCTTTTGTTTGTACAGTTTAAATAAATGGGTTTTCTCAGAATGAGCGCGATATTTAACACAGGCCTCAACGGTTTTGATGTGCGTGCCGTGGGTGTTTATATCTACAAATTTGTTGAATACTTTGGCGCGGGTAAGCTCTGGGCCATAACGATCGTAAAGCTCGGTTTTGTCTTCTTGGATAAAGTACCAACGCAAAATAGCGTTGATTTCTTGCAGTTTGTTTTTTGGCATGAATAACATCATGTGCCAATGTGGGCAGCCGTCAGCGTGTGGCTCAACTACGCGTACACCAAAGTATTTATTAAGGGCGCGGCGGTTTAGTTTTGAACGTGCGCGAGCCCATGTTGTAGTTAAGTAGTTTTGCGCATCTTTAGGGGTTGAGCCGTCCCACGTACTTGCATTGGCATGAAAACGCGCCGGGCATGTAATGGTGTAAAACATGGCAACATAGCCCATTTCGTCGGCTAGTTCTTCAGTCTCACGAATGCGTAACATTAATTCGTTGCGGCGGTTAGCAGGGTTTGCCATGCCGCTTTTTACGGCTTCGATTAGGTCAATTACATCGCCGTTGTCGGCCTGTAGTTCCATCATTTCTAGGAACTGTCGGCCACTGGCTTGAGCAAAGCTAAACTCACGCTGCGCTTGCTTTGACGAGTACGGGCTAATACCACGGCGTTTTGGCTTTTTGCTTTTTTTATCGTAGTAAAGGTCTTTACCCACTTGGCCGGTGGCAATTTCAAGCAGCTCTAAAAACTGTTTGCGCAGGGTTTTTAATTGTCGAGCCCACCACTTGTCGCATTGCATTTTAAGCAAGGCGATTTCAAAACAGGCTTGCGGTAAGTCATCTTCACGCATGTCGTAAAATGGCACGTTTACGCCAAACTGTTTGGCATAGGCTGCAACACCTTCGTAGGTAAGGCGTACTATTTTTTCATAGGGTAAATGCTGGTTTTGCTCGCTTACATCTAGTGCTTTTTCAACGCACTCTAATGCCAGGGTGCCTGCATGTTTTTTGGTTTTTTCAATACTACTTAGAATATGCCATGGCAATGGCATATTGTGAGTAATACTGAGTAGCACACCAAAACGCGGCTTTAAACGCTTAATAGTACGGCGCATCCATGTATTAGCGCGGAACTGACTCCCCGCTTTTTTCTCGGTGTAACGATCAATGTATTTACGGGCCAGGCGACTTTGCAGCGACACAGGCACTTTTTCCAAGTTGCTGGCAAGGTAATTAAAATCGTCAATATCATTGATAGACGAAATTAAGCCCTTAGCTATGGTCGATAGGTTAAGGGCGTCAAGATCGAGCGGTTTAGGGTTAGCCATGGTTTTACAGCACGATTTCCATTGGCTCGCCACCAATTTGCACGGCATTTAATGCAATACTCATTTGGCTGTAAACTTGCTCAAAGTTAACATCTTCATCAGCAATCAGTTTCACTATGGGTAGTAAATCAGTCAACGTGTCTTCGCACTGCATTAGCATGTGTGCGGTGCTACGTTTGTTTAAAAGGCGGATAGTAAAATTGGCTTGCTCAATAGTGTGTAAAACAATATTTAGTATTAACTGTTTTTTAGATAGATCTTGGTCTTTGATAGTGGTCATTTTCAGTAGTCCTTGGGGGTTAAATTACAAACAGGTTTGGTGTGAGGTTTTCTTTTGCCGTTTTGCAAAATACAAAATGGGCGTATTCAATTGAATCAGTTTTCCATGGGCATTCAGGATTAAAGCCCGGGCGCTTGTGGTGAACAAACACAGAGTGCAGCGGCGTGGTTTGCCACATTGCAAAACGCTTTTGTGTGCCTAGCCAATTAAGGCGTTGCAGCATGATCACTAAACCATGCGGTTTAACATACGTCAGCGCGTTATTTAAAAATTCTTGAGAGATACTAAACGGAGGATTAGTGATCACAGTGTCGTACTGCTCTTGCCCTTCACAACTTAAAAAGTCATGCCCTTTTTTACTGGCGCGGCTATCTGTACGAATATCCCAACTTTCAACATTAAAATAACCATGGGTATTTAATACAGCTGGGTAGCTCATTTCATATTTATCGCAACCGCCGGCACTTGGGTCAAGTATGTCGTTACCCAAATCTAATGGCGTTTTAGCATGTGGGCTTGCAGGATTTACAGCGTCTAAAAACTCACTAATCAACCAATGAGGTGTTACATAATAATCATCTTTATTACTTGTCGTGCCACGATTTCTTGAGCTCATGATCAATCCTTAGTGCGAACTAACAGTTAAGTGTGAATAGTCGGTGTTGGCATCTTCGCGCGGAGCGTTTTTCACAAACTTAGCCGGTGCCATGGCATTAGCATCGGTGAATGCTTTAACCAGTTCTTGTAACTGCAAAATGGCTTTGTGAAATTTAAGGCGTGTTTCTGCGTCATACTCTGCAAAGTTATCTTTTTGCTGCATAGGTTTAACATTAACAATATGGCAGATAATCGCCCTTTCTTGTTTAGTTAGTACTGAGTTATAAACATGCGCAGCTGTATGGCGTTTATCACCCATCATGGCTTTAATTTCAGCAAGCCCTTTTGGTATGTGGCGACCTTCAACCGCTTTTAACGGAGCTGGTTTTGCGGCTTCAAGATTTGCTAAGCGATTTTTAACGATTTGTAATGCTGGGTTTGCCATGGCTATATCTCCTGCTGTTTAGCTGCGTTTAAATAGTTGGCGGCTTGTGTTTTTAACCAGAAAACTGCTTTTTGTATTGTTTGGTACTCGTCGCCATTGCAATAAACTGGTAAGTCAAAATCACCAACACGCGCTTGCAGTGCTTTACCGTTTGCGGTTGCACTAATTTTGCAGCTCAACAAATAGCGGCATTGCTCTGCTAATGTTTTAAAGCCGCTTAACGTTTCTCTGCTAAATACTTGGTATGTGCTCATTGCCCTGCTCCTAGTTATTAACTTGTTTATTGCCGTAAATCTCTTGAAACTTCTCACTGCCTAACCGCATAAACTCTTCAATATCTGCTTCAAGCCATACAACACGGCCGCTCGATATTTTATGTGTTTTAGGAAACTGCCCTTTATCCATCAACCGATATAACGATGTGCGGTGCATGCCGCACTTTTCAGCCACATCGGCTGGGCGTAAGTAGCGGTCGTTAATGGTGATAACTTCGCCGCGTAAATTGCGGCGGTAGTGATCGGCTACATTTGACTGACTCATGCTGTATCTTCCTTACCCTATTTCTATAAAATCCCTCTCTGTTTTGGTATGTTGCAAGTGCGAATATTCACAAACCAAAACAAAGAGGAAAAACCTATGTCTTTAACCCTACAACTTCACTTAGTTGATAAGCTAAATACCCTAGCCGACCAAATTGTAGAATCGCTATCACCCACCTTTCCGGCCTGTGAGTTAGTCAATGCACAAGCGCTAAACGTAAAACCGGACGAGCTAGAAAATGCGCTCGATTTTATGGTTAACGCTGGTTATTTATTCGAATCGGGCAAAGGCTACGCCCTGACCGAAAAAACCGCCGTTTTACTAATGAGCCGTACATTCAGCCCAATGATCAAAGTAAATCAAGGCGTAAAGAACGCGCAATGTCACCAATCAACGCCTTGAACTCCTCATCGCTATAACTAGCATTCCCCATGTGTTGCTTGCGTTTTTTATAAAACTCACGCAGCACATGCTTTAACACTTCAAAATCTGGTTCAGCCTCATAATTAACAACAGGCTGTAACAAGGTAACAATTTCATGCGCTCGCTCTTGCTTGCCAATTTCGCGCAGCGCTACTTCATAGTAATGTCGGGAGCAGCTAGGTTCTTCGCCTGCATCAACTCGCGCTTGCTCTTCTTTAAGCCAGCTTTCAACTTGTTCGCGAGTCTCACCGCAATAAATAGCTTCAGCACTCATGCCGCGTTCTCCTTGTTTGTTTTTTGGTGATCGGCCAGTAAATCGTTTACCGATACTTCACCGTTGGTTAGTTCTGAAATACGGGTAATGTATTTCGCTGGGGCTTGGCCGTGACGGTTAATCCAATGAAACACTGCTGTTTGATTAACCCCTAAAATTTTTGCTAGCTTTGTTTGCCCACCAATTAGGCAAACTGCTTTTTCAATGGCAGACATAAAAACCTCTATCTAGATTACTTTAGGTAATATTAAGATCACTTTAATTCATTGTCAAACACAATAATTACTTTTATGCATAATGGGTGATAGCTTTTAGTAATTTGTGTTTATTACAAAAGGTTGTAATAATCTTCCGAACATAATCACTTAAAGTTATAAAGATTAATAAAAAGGATAAATATGGATATTGCAGAAAGAGTGAAGGAACGTCGTAATCAGTTGGGTTTAACTCAATACCAACTTGCTGATTTGGTGGGTGTTGCACAAACATCTATACAAAAGTTAGAAAGAGGCGACACCAAGAACCCACGCAACATTGAGGCATTAGCCCGTGGCTTGCAATGCACACCCGAATACTTACGATTTGGCATTAGTGACAACATAAACAGTAACGTTGCACCAGGGCCAACACTTAAAGCGGCCGTGCCATTAATCAGCTGGGTGCAAGCAGGTGCATGGTCTGAGATTAGTGAAATTAAAGCGTATGATGCAGAGCGTTACTTGTGCCCCGTAAAATGCAGCCACCTAACCTTTGCACTAAAAGTACAAGGCGTAAGCATGGAACCTAAATTTTTTGACGGCGATTTAATTTTTGTAGACCCTGAGGCAGAGTGTATTCACGGTTCCTACGTAGTAGCCCGCCTAGACGACGACAACCACGCCACATTTAAGCAGCTCATTATTGAAAGTGGCCACAAGTTTTTAAAAGCCGCTAATCCTAACTGGCCTGAGCAACTAATACCGATAAACGGCAATTGCACGTTGGTGGGTAAAATAATATTTGCTGGTAAATCGTTTTAATTAACTAAACACCAGGCACAAAAAAGCCCGCTAAGTGCGGGCTTTTTTTATGTGTTTATTAAATCCATTTCATTAATGTTAGCAGCATTACGGCTGTTTGTGAAAGTGATTGGTTTGCTGTTAATTGCTGATCGCCACCTATATAAAACTCATCAAGCGCTACGACTAGCTCTTTAGCATATGGCTTTAAATCATCCATTTTTTTAATGCTATTCTTAATGTTTGGTGAAAGAGTTTCCTCAGTCCAGAAATGCGCGAGTATATTAGCAGAAATAGCCAGCTTTTGATCACTAGTATAACTCACCCAGTTTGTTCCGTTCATTTCTCCATAACTTATATTAATATCGTGGGTATACCATTCTCCTTTGGCTTTAACCTTTTTTTCTGTTTCAATCCACTCCGCCTGAACTAGCAGCTCCGCCATCAGCTCACCAACCACTGGATTAAAATTTGAGTCTCCCGCTTTATCTGCTATGACTACACTCATATTTTTTGCCAGTCCTTCTGCAAAAGGCTTTAAATCGTCTTGATTGCTTATTGTGGCAGTAAGTTTTGAATTTAAATTTCCCTCCTGCTTTAATGCTGCAATATATTCAGCGCAAACAGATACCTGCTGTTTATAAGTTGCTTTGCCCCATTCGCTTACCCTTTTTTCAATCAAGCTTGAATTGCCCTTTTCATACCAGCTGGGGTAGTCTTGAGTTTTTATTTTCCCTTCTGATATTTCATGAATAGTATCCGTCGCCGTTGCAACAACCTCTTCTTTTTCAACTGGTGTGGCGAAGAATGCTGCTATAACTAAAATTACCAGCGACGCTATAATCGCCTTTCCTTGGGTTAGCTCTGTATGAGCTTTCCCTTTTTCTTCATCCTGCTTTTTTATACCGGCGTTCATTTTAGCCAGCAACGGCGGCAAGCAAAAAACCGATGCCAACAGCAAGAGCAGCCCCGCAATTGTATCTCCCTCTGTTAGCATGCCTATACCGCCAAAAACAAAGCTTACCCCAAAAAACCAGCCTAGTACTTTTAATATCATGCCCTTTCCTTATATTTTCCATAATGTTGCAAAGGGATAGATTAAGTTTTCGTTCAGGTTTTAACAACCTGTGTATTTATACAGGTATTAAATTGCAGCACACTTGCCAATAAAACAACATGAAACAGCAAGAGACAGCAAGAGACAACAGTAGATAGCAGTAGATAAACGCCAATAGTCCTTGAAAGAGACTATCCTGTAAGTTATATTGTTTTACACGGTAAACATTTATACAAATTAATGTTTATACATTTGTTTATTTGCATACCGTTGTAGAGCTTTGTATGTAAGACATTGCACGCCTTGGGAGAGTATTATGAACAATTTTAACGAAGAAGATTGGCCGATATAGGCTGACACGCGTTTTAAAGAAAAGAGCCTTAATGGCTCTTTTTTGTTTTTAAGGGACAATATAAAGTGAATAAACGCAGTTTAATAAAAAATATTTTTATTGTTTGGTTTATATTTATTCCGATTTTTGGAATTTACCTTATAGCCAAACTCGATTCATTATTTTTTGCAAGTGGTGCTGTATTACTGTCGGCTACGTTGGGTTTATCGGCCGCATTAGCTGGCATGTTTTATCAACGCCAAACCGCTAAAGAAAAAAACACTCTGGATTTTCAGCAAAAACTTAAAGATGACAAAGACTATTTAGCTCATGTAGTCGAAATTAGTAAAATAATACATAGTTTAGAAAGAAAGCAGACATTACTTGATTTAGCAAAACCTCAAAATTCTAGCGATCCTAGGGGTTCATCTATCAGGTATGTTTTAAATACTTGGGAGCAGGCTGCAAACGCTATTAAACACAATTTATATGATGAAGCTTTTTTATATTCGTCTCATAAGTCATCTGTGATTGATCTTAGCTTACATTTAAGGCCATTTATTAGAGAGCGGCAAATGAAGAATATATCTCTTTATTCTGACTTTAGTTTGCTAGCGCTTAAGTGGACCATTAAAAGGGATAGCTTTGAGTCTCAACAAACCAAAAAAGAGCTAAAGCGTATATTTAAACAACTTGATAAAGTTAAGTCTGGCAAAATTAGTTACCTACAAAAGTAAACCCGCTAAGTGCGGGTTTTTAATTTATTACATTAATTATAAACTTTTCCCACACTTCTATGCTCTCTCGCTTTTCGGTCATGTAGTCGTAGCGGTCGTAATGCACGCTTGATACGTCAAACTTATGATGCTGCTGCAGTATGTCGCGGTTGGTTTTATTTATGCCTGCCTTGCCCATGAGTGTTTTACATGTGCGGCGTAGGTCGCGGGGGTTAAATGGCTTTACGCTGTGCTTTTCACACCAACGCAATATTGCCATACGTATTGTTGATACATGCGCGGTGGCTGTTGGGTTGTCGCGGTGCGGGAACATTTGCCCAGCGCTACCCTGTTGCTGCATGAGTTCTTGAATAATGGGTATAGCTAAATTAGACAGTGGCACTATGTGATCGCCCCGCTGTTTTATTTTTATTCGGGATGCGGGAATGGTAAATGTTTTATTTTTAATGTCGTATTCACTGGCGCGGGATGCGTAAACTTCGTTTATGCGCTGGCCGCCAAGGCACAATGCGAGCTTTATGTATTGCTGGGTGTAATAAGGCAGGTCTTCTGCGTGCCATACTTTTTTAAGCTCTTCTTCGTTTAACCAGCGTTCGCCTTTGTTTTTTGGCGTTTCAAAATTTATGTCTCTTATAAAGTTGCTTTTGATTTCGTACAAATTTGGCTTTTTGTATTGCTCTGGCGAGTTATCAAAATCTATTGCGTATTTTAATATGCTCATTAATACGCTGCGAACTAGGCGTGCTTGCTCTTTTGCCCCACGGTTATAAACACGGTAAATAATGTCGCGGGCCATATCTATTGTGAACTCGTCGGGCATTAAATCGGGTGTTATAAACGGGGTGAGGTTTCGCTTTATTAGTTTTTCTGTTCGGTCGATGGTTGATGCTGCCCAGCGAGTACTTATGTATACGTTAAAATCATCAAGCATTTGATGCATTGTTTTTTTAGCTGCTGATTCAAACTTGGCTTTTTGGTTTTGTAAGCGGTGCTCTTGGGGGTCAATATTGTCGCTTAGCAATGCTGATATTTTTGCATGCTTACTACGTGCTTTTTTCAGATCAACAATTGGGTAGTTGCCAAGGCCTATTACTTTACGTTTGCCGTTTATATGATATTGAACGCGAAACGTTTTAGCGCCAGTTTCGCTAACGCGTATTTGCAAGCGCCCTTCCCCGTAGTTACCTGACTCGGTTAATACATAGCGTTTATCTTTGGCTTTAAGTGCCTTAATTGATTTGTCTGTAAAGTTCATATAATGCCGTTTGAAACTGTGACCACCACATTGGTCACAGTTTTGGTCACAGTTTAGTATGCGATAACAATAACAGAATAAGACAGAATGAACAGCTTTAGACTAGTAAATACGGGGGTTTATAAGGGTTTGCGACAAGTTAATACTGCATAGAACCTAAAAAACGGACATGCCAAGCAACTCACACATAAAATAAATTAACCTTTAAACACAATGTTTCTACAAAAGAAGAACTGAGATATTGGCTAGCATTGTTAAACATAAGCAAGATCAAGGCAAGCTTATGTTAGTTCCTTATCCTATACTCTTTACAAACATGTGACTAAACTCACAGATAATCTTATTAAGCTACTTGATAATTATTCGCTCTAGCGCTACTCTAACCAAAGGTGGTCTGACCTCTATTAAGGATTGAATACATGACACTCATATTTATACTTGGTTTAATCGTGTTGCTTAGCATCGCGAGTTACCACAGAGCGAGCTGGAATACTGCCCTAGGCGTTTCCATCGCAACACTAGTTATTGGTACCTTCGCAGGTGCTTTTGGCGCTATCAGCTGGTTGATCTTTTTGCTCATCGCAGTGCCGTTATCTGTTACTGGCATTCGCCAGCAATACATTATTAAGCCTATTTTTGCTGCGTTTAAAAAAGTAACGCCAACCATGTCAGACACTGAAAAATCAGCGATTGATGCCGGTACTACGTGGTGGGAAGCTGATTTATTCTGTGGTCGCCCTGATTGGAAAAAGCTACACCAATACCCTATGCCAAAACTGACTATCGAAGAGCAAGCCTTTATCGATGGCCCGGTTGAAGTGGTATGCAGCATGTTAGATGATTGGGAAGCCACCCATGAGCTAACTGATTTACCGCAAGATGTTTGGCAATACCTAAAAGATAATAAATTCTTTGCCATGATCATCAAGAAAGAATATGGCGGGCTGCAATTTTCTGCCTTTGCACAATCGTGTGTGCTACAAAAGTTAACCAGTAAATCAACCCTGCTTTCATCAATTGTCGGCGTTCCTAACTCATTAGGTCCAGGAGAATTACTGCAACACTATGGTACAAAAGAGCAAAAAGATCATTACCTACCACGTCTTGCCAGTGGCCAAGAGATCCCCTGTTTTGCGTTAACCTCACCCGAAGCAGGCTCTGATGCCAGCGCCATTCCTGATTACGGGGTTGTTTGTAAAGGTATGTGGGAAGGTGAAGAAGTAATTGGTCTAAGCCTTACGTGGAATAAGCGTTACATCACACTTGCCCCTGTGGCAACTGTACTGGGTCTGGCGTTTAAAATGCAAGATCCAGACGGATTACTAGGTGACACCAAAGAGCTTGGTATTACCTGTGCGTTGATCCCAACGGATATGCCAGGGATTGAGATTGGTCGTCGTCACTTCCCGTTGAATGTGCCGTTCCAAAATGGCCCGACTCGTGGTAAAGATATTTTCGTGCCACTTGATTACATTATTGGTGGCCCTGAAATGGCAGGCCAAGGCTGGCGCATGCTGGTTGAGTGTTTATCAGTTGGCCGTGCAATCACGCTACCGTCAAACTCAGTAGGTGGCATTAAAACCATCGCCCTTGCCAGTGGTTCATATAGCCGTATTCGTCGTCAGTTCCGTTTACCAATTGGTCAAATGGAAGGGATCGAAGAGTCTCTTGCAAAACTTGCAGGTTACGCTTACAGCTCAGATGCAGCCGTAAGCATGTCAACCGGTGCGGTTGATTTAGGTGAAAAACCGTCAGTGGTATCGGCTATTATTAAATACCACTTAACTGAACAAATGCGTGATTCGACTATCCATGCGATGGATATTCACGGTGGCAAAGGCATCATGCTTGGGCCAAATAACTACTTAGGTCGTGGCTATCAAGGTGCGCCTATTGCCATTACCGTTGAAGGCGCCAACATCTTGACCCGTAATATGATTATTTATGGTCAAGGTGCTATTCGCTGTCACCCATTCGTACTCACTGAATTAGGTGCCTGCGATATTGAAGACCGTGAAGAAGCGCTGGCAGTATTTGATAAAGCCTTAATGGGTCACATCGGCTTTACTATCTCAAACTTAGTGCGCACTAAGTGGATGAGCTTTACCGGTGCTCGCTTTGCAAGTACGCCATTTAAAGATGAAACAGCTGAGTTTTACCGCACCGCTGCTCGCTTTAGTGCATCACTTGCATTGATGTCTGACATCAGCATGGCGGTATTTGGTGGTTCATTAAAACGTAAAGAACGTATTTCAGCACGTTTAGGTGATTTACTTAGCTACCTTTATTTAGTGTCTGCAACACTAAAACGCTATAACGACGAAGGCCGTAAAAAAGAAGACTTAGCGCTAGTACAATGGAGCTGCCAAGATCATCTTTACCATTGCCAACGCGCACTGGCTGATTTAATTAACAATATGCCATCAGCGCCACTTCGTGCTGCACTTAAGCTCATGTTGTTCCCATTTGGCCGTCCGGTGCGTAAACCGACTGACAAACTTGAACATAAACTAGCGCAAATTTTACAAGTACCGAGTGAAACCCGTAATCGTTTAGCAAGCTATGTATACTTGAAAAATGAGCCGCTTAACTTAGTGGGTCGCCAAGAGCAAACGCTTAAAGACGTGCTAGCCGTGGAGCCATTGTTTGATAAGGTATGTCGTGAAAAAGGCGTGAAACTGCCTTTCTTCCAGCTTGATAAAGTCGCGCAAATGGGCCTTGAAGCAGGTATTTTAACGCAAGCCGAAGCTGATAAACTGGCTGAAGTTGAAAAAGCCCGTTTAGATGTAATTAACGTTGACGACTTTGACCCTGCAGATCTAGTAGCAGGCAAAGCCGCCCAAAAAAGTAAAAACAGCAAGGCGAATGCTGCTTAACTTATTAGGTTAACGCAGCCAACAGTCCGCCTGTTGTGATCATCCAAACCAGCGCATAATGCGCTGGTTTTTTTTGCGCTATATATAATTGTAAAGTGCACCAAACAACACTCAAACTCAACAATAGCCACTGTATGTTAGCTACAAACATCAAATAGCTGAGCATGCTTATAAAAAAGAACAAACAACTCGGTATAAATTGGCTAATAAAAAATAGCCGCTGTTGGTTATTTAGTTGAAAAAACAACTCATATTTGTCTCGCAATTTGCCACAATCAAATTGCAGTGAACTGGTAAATAGTACTATAAAAGCAACCGCTACAACGCTAAATATTGCGGCTAAATCATTACGCTCATTGAGTAAAGTAGTAACAGCCATAAACACACACAACAATAAAGCCACCCGCCACACTAAAATCCAACTGTGTTGAAGAAAGAAGCTCAGCCAAAAAGTAGATAATGAATTGACCGATAATCGGTCGCTCAGCGAAAATGCTGGCAGTAACATGCTCAGCGCAAATAATATAATAAAGCCACAGTGATAAGCTAACGGCACTATATTAATTGGTAACAAGACTAAAATGGCAGTGAATACTAAGCCATATATTAATGCTCTTGGCTTATACAAACACAGCACGCCTAAGCCAAACTGCAGTAACATAAACAGCACAAAATGCGGTGCTCTTAGCCATTGTGATAAGGTTAGATCCATTGCAATCACTGCACTTGCTAGCAACCAGCCATTGCTTAAAAATAATAGTTTTATGTCCATTAACTTAAGCCAGTTTGACCTGACAATCGTACGTTGGAAGAGCCGCTGCTGGTTATTTTTAATAGCTGATTTCATTGCACTGAGCATCACGCTTTGCAGTAATAGATACAGCCACGCCATTTGGGCACCATACTGCGGCGCATCACTGCTGTCGATAATTTTGCCCAGTCCTAAAAATAACAGCAAAATCATACCAAGCATGGCAGAGCCAAGTATCACTAAGAATAATAAACCAAAGTTTTTTAGTTGCAGTAGTAATTGTGTCAGCTCAATTTTATAGGCCTGATAACGATACTCCATAAATGCGCGATATTGTGCCATCACCAGCTTAATACCTAAATTGCTCATAACGCCATACACTCAAAGCCATGCTCAATAAACGGCGCCGGTTCATGGCAAGTGATAATGATTTGCCCATGTGCTTTATCGGCTAAGTAATCATCAAGCAAACCAAGTAAATATTTAATGCTGGCTTGATCAAGCGCAGCACTGGGTTCATCGAGTAATAAATACGGTGCATCACGCATCAGCGCTAAAATTAACTGGCATTTTTTTTGGTTACCTGACGATAGCGCATCAAACCGTGTATTTAAAAATTCATTAAAATTAAATCCGTCTATTATTGTTGTTGGCCAACTACAATCCAGCGTATTCGCGGATAAGTTAATTATTTGCTTTGCAGTCAAAAAGTCGGGTAAAGCAATACGGTCAGAGGCTATAGCAACTTGCTTATGTGGTTCGGTTAATGCTTTGCCTGAAAACAAAATCTGCCCACTTTGGCGACTTTCAAGCTCAGCTAGCATCATCAACAACGTTGTTTTACCTAGGCCATTTGGCGCTTCAATACATATTTTAGGTGCACAAAATTGCACGCTATAACCACTGTACAATATGTTTTCAGCGAACTGTTTGTGTAACCCAATGACTTCTATCATAAATACTCCTTGATTTAGAAAGTGAATTATATCTGGTTTTCTATTTTCGTGGTCTACATGGTTTGTAACACTTTATTGCAGCTCGAATAGGCTAATTACTTGCGTTTAAAAAACGTTCGGTTAACACTAAAAGTCGATAACTATAAACCAAGGAATGTCCGATGAATAACAAATTAAAATTTGCCGCACTTGCCTGTGCAATTAGTCTTGCCTTGAGCGGTTGTAGTCAATCAACTTCAACGACTACCACCACTGCCGCACAGTCACAACAAACTCAGCAAGTTAAAACATATAACGCAAAAACCTTCTTTGATACTACTTCAATTATGGGCAGTAGCTTTTCACCCAGTGGCGATAAAGTACTGGTAAGCTCTGATGAAAGTGGTATTTACAGCTTGTATGAAGTAGATGCAAAAACAGGGGATAAAACCCGCTTAACAAATTTTCAGGATAGTACCTACCCTGTACGTTATTTTCCAAATGATGAACGGGTACTCTTTACCAAAGATTCAGGGGGTAATGAACGTTTTCATGTCTACGTGCGTGAACTTGACGGCACAACCAAAGACTTAACCCCTGGCGATGAAACTCGCGCAAGCTTTGCAGGATTTACACAAGATGGCAGTCAGTTTTTTATTACCAGTAACCAGCGCGATGCTAAATTTATGGACTTATATCGCGTTGATAGTAAAACCTATAAAATGACCCCTGTTTATCAAAACACCCTAGGTTTAGATGTCGGTGCAATCAGCCCTGATGGTCGCTATATTGCACTATCTAAAAGTAACACTAATAAAGACAGCGACACGTTTATTCTTGATACTTATAAAAAGACCCTCAAACCACAATTAATTTCCAAACACGATACACCCGCTCAATATGGTCCTGAAACCTTCTCAGCCGATAGCAAATCTTTATATTACTCTACAGACGCTAAAGGTGAGTTTTCTCAAGTTTGGCGCTATGACTTAGCCTCAGGGGAACATAGCCCTGCACTCAAAGATGACTGGGATGTTAGTTTTATTTATTTTTCTAAATCGGGGCGCTATCAAGTCAGTGGCGTCAATGCCGATGCCAGCACCAAAGTAACAGTGATAGACACACAAACAGGCAAAGAAATTGCGATGCCGCAATTACCAGCGGGTAACTTGCGTGGTGTTAACTTCTCTGCTGATGAAAAAAGCATGGCGTTTTACCTAAACTCAGACACATCCCCAAGTAACCTCTTTGTATGGCAACTAGGCAGTAATAAAGCACAGCGATTAACGAATACATTAAGTAAAGAAATTGACCAAAATGATTTAGTTGAAAGCACTATCGTACGCTTTAAAAGTTTTGACGGTTTAGAAATACCCGGCGTACTTTATAAACCCAAACAAGCCAATAGTAACAATAAAGTGCCTGCACTTATTTGGGTGCATGGCGGCCCAGGTGGGCAAAGTCGCACCGGTTATAGCGCGATGCAGCAACATTTAGTCAATCATGGTTATGCTATTTTTGCGGTTAATAACCGTGGCAGCTCCGGCTATGGAAAAACCTTTTTCCATCTGGATGATAAAAAGCATGGCACCGATGATTTACAAGACATTGTTTACGGCAAAAAGCACTTACAAAGTTTAGACTGGGTTGATGCCGATAAAATCGGCATTATGGGTGGCAGCTACGGTGGCTTTATGACTGCGGCGGCGCTGGCTTTTGAACCTGAAGAATTCAAAGTGGGCATTAATATTTTTGGCGTCACCAACTGGGTAAGAACACTTAACTCAATTCCACCTTGGTGGGAAAGCTTTAAAAAAGCGCTGTATGATGAAATGGGCGACCCTGCAACCGATGGCGAACGTCATCGTGCAATCTCACCATTATTCCACGCCAAGAACATCACCAAACCTTTAATGGTTATTCAAGGTGCTAACGATCCCCGCGTGCTACAAGTGGAAAGTGATGAGTTAGTTGCCGCAGTAAAAGCCAATGGCGTACCCGTAGAGTATGTTTTATTTGATGATGAAGGGCATGGTTTTAGCAAAAAGGAAAACCGTATTACTGCCTCCAACGCGTATCTAAACTTTTTAGATACCTACTTAAAAGAACGCGTTGGCCCACAAGGCTAATATATTAAAGCTGACTAGAAGTTTAATAATAAGCCTGTAATTCTGATAAAGATTGCAGGTTTTTTTATGTACTTTGTCAAGGTCAGATAGCTGATAGCTGATAGCCAAAGTATGTTTTATGCAAAGATTTATATAAGGATTTTATAAACTTGTTATTGAGGAAATAACAAGTGGCGGAGTGGACGGGACTCGAACCCGCGACCCCCGGCGTGACAGGCCGGTATTCTAACCAACTGAACTACCACTCCGCAGTGGTATGTGCATGGGGTAATGCACTTACTAATTTTATTACTGATATCAAGTGGCGGAGTGGACGGGACTCGAACCCGCGACCCCCGGCGTGACAGGCCGGTATTCTAACCAACTGAACTACCACTCCGCAGAGATATCATATTACTTGTTATTACTTAATTTGTTGGCGGAGTGGACGGGACTCGAACCCGCGACCCCCGGCGTGACAGGCCGGTATTCTAACCAACTGAACTACCACTCCAGCATACAAATTTTGTAATATAACGTTGTTTAAATAGTTGGCGGAGTGGACGGGACTCGAACCCGCGACCCCCGGCGTGACAGGCCGGTATTCTAACCAACTGAACTACCACTCCAGCGCATATTTAAACTGTTATTTTTTCTTATTGGCGGAGTGGACGGGACTCGAACCCGCGACCCCCGGCGTGACAGGCCGGTATTCTAACCAACTGAACTACCACTCCATAATAAGAATATGTTTTACAACCATATGTTGTGTAAGCGTTGGCGGAGTGGACGGGACTCGAACCCGCGACCCCCGGCGTGACAGGCCGGTATTCTAACCAACTGAACTACCACTCCAGCACGTACTTACAAATTGTCGAAAATTGGCGGAGTGGACGGGACTCGAACCCGCGACCCCCGGCGTGACAGGCCGGTATTCTAACCAACTGAACTACCACTCCGCATTTTCGTTGCTGTCTGAGTCTCCCCTGACAGCGGCGTGAATAATACGAACCAACCCCTACTTCGTCAAGGGCTTTTTTGTTTTTTTATAGGTTTTTTAGTCATCTGACATCGAAAGGTTTAAAATTTCACCGGATCTATCACTTTTTGAACCATTTTTATCAAGTTGTTTTTTTTCTTCACTTTGCTGCTCATTTTCAACTGCTGTTTTTTTCTGCAAAAATGGTAGCTTAATTTTTGGTAGCAGCGATTTTTTCTGAACAAACACACGAATTGCTAACCAACCAAGGAATAAGATGAGCAGATTTCCACCAACAATTAAACTTATTAATGTCATTGTTGCCATTGATTCTGCCTCTTTCGCAACTCTTTCTATCTCTTGTTGCTCTGCTTCACTAATAACGGGTGCTGGTAATTCAGGTACTACTTCTATCGGCCGCTCTATTTCAAACTTATAAGTGGGGAGTGTTGCCATAAATTCACGGCCATTGACATTAGTGCCAAAAACAGACAGTTCAACACTGTATCTACCCCAATCATAATTTTTAATTGCCAATTCACGGGTTAAACCGTTATTAGCGTCCAAGGTAAACATCTGCTCTTCATTATTGGGGTAATAAATTTTGCCTTGGATCAATACGGTTTCAGGCTGCACAATTTGCTTATCGAGGGTAATAGTTAATTGATGTTCTTGTAGGTCATCCTCGGCAAGTGCGATGCTATAACTAAAAGGTGGCTCTTTAACTTCTAAAATGTCTTGAACAACTGTGCGCTTTAATAGTGGGGTTTCAATGTAAAGTTCCGGTTGCCACTGCCCGGCGGGGAAAACTAATTTAAATTCTCCGGTAAAAACGCCGTCTTTGGGGCGCTCATCAAAACCACGGCCGTCATCTTTAAACTCTGCAACATTGTGAGTACCCGCACCAAAGTTAGCAAAGTCACTGTTGTTGGTACTAATAAAGTCAACATGTAAGCTAACTACATCACGAAATAAGCCGGTATTTATTGGCTGACCATCATTTAAAATCCGCCCAGTCATTTTTACCGTCTCGCCACGAAATAAAAGCGCTGGTAATGGCTCAACTTGTAGCTCTACTTCACCAAGTACTACAATTCTGCTTTTCGGTAAAATACTGCCAACCACTTGCCAAGGGCCTGGCATAGGGTTTTTTATGGTGATCAAGTCATAGCTGAGTTCATCAAACCATTGCAGATTGTCATCCTTTCTTGCTGACGTTGCATAGTATTTACTGCCATCAGGTTTAACTAAAACGACCGCGGGCGCACCGGGCTTACGAAAAAACAATAAGGTAATTTCGTCAACTTTATAATCGATGCGAAAACGATTTTCCAATAATGGAATTTCATTTTGCTGCCCATCACGTTGCAGTAAGGTTATTTTATCTTCACTGGTTGCATTGCTGGTACTTGGTAACATCATTACCAAACACACAGCTAACAGTATGCTTCTCATGCTTTGCCTTATTCGGCACGCCATAAACATTGGCTACCGACTATATTTAACCGTTCTTCATGAGCCAGTTGCTCATCACTACTGGCATGCAGGACTACCAACGGCGCTCGGTTGGGATCTAAACGACGCAATTCTTTTTGCTGCTGTTCACTGCCTTGATTTTTATTTTGATTCAGGTTGAGCTTTACTTGCCCACCGGTCATCGCTAAATAAACGTCAGCTAAGATCTCCGAATCCAGTAACGCGCCGTGTAAGGTACGTTTCGTGTTATCGACATCATAACGACGACATAATGCATCAAGATTGTTCTTCTGACCTGGATGCAAGTCACGCGCCATTTTGAGGGTGTCGAGAACTTGGCAGTAATCGTGAGTTTTTTGATAACCTTGATTAAGTAGCGCAAATTCATTATCCATATGGCCGACATCGAACGGCGCATTATGAATTACTAGCTCCGCCCCTTTAATATAGTCGAGAAATTCTTGGGCGATTTGATGAAATAGCGGTTTATCACGTAAAAACTCGTTAGTGATACCGTGAACATCAATGGCTTCTTCTTCACTTTTACGCTGCGGATTAATATAAACGTGAAAGTTATTGCCAGTTAAACGGCGATTAACTAATTCCACACAGCCGATTTCAATAATACGATGTCCCTGTTTGGGGTCGATGCCGGTGGTTTCTGTATCTAAAACTATTTGTCTACGTGCCATATCGAATTTAGCCTGACTCTGGTATCTTTCTATAATCACTTTATTGTACATAAGATCAAGGGAAAACAGTGCAAAAAACCGTAGAGATTTACACCGATGGCTCATGTTTAGGTAATCCGGGCCCCGGCGGTTATGGTATTTTTATGTTTTATAATGACCACGAAAAAAAATTAAGCCAAGGTTACACCCTCACCACTAATAACCGCATGGAAATGCTCGCAGCAATTGTTGCACTAGAAAGTTTGAACCGTCCTTGTGAGATTAACCTCACCACCGACAGCCAATATGTAAAACAAGGGATTGAATCCTGGCTTGCCAACTGGAAAAAACGCGGCTGGAAGACCGCCGCAAAAAAACCAGTTAAAAATGTCGATTTATGGAAACGCCTCGACGAAGCCTGCGCCCGTCACAACATTACCTGGAAATGGGTAAAAGGTCACAGCGGCAATAAATATAACGAAATAGTTGATGATTTAGCCCGTGATGCCGCTGGCAGTAAAAACTTACTTGAAGATACAGGCTATAAACCAGAATAGCCTAATTTAAAAAATTCACCGCAAAGCATTTAACAACTTAGTTATATGATATAAGATTTAGCTATATCATATAGCGGAGTTGTTTAATGTCTATTTTAGTCGAGTCTTTTTTTCATCAACAAAGTGCGACCTTTAGCTATTTAGTGTCTTGCAGTGTCACTAAGGCAGCCATGTTGATTGATAGCCCTGCAGACTTTAACGCAGCCAGCGGCATACTAAGCTTTAATACCGCCAATGACATTATTCGCCATATCGATGAAAACAAGCTGCTGCTTGAGTGGGTTTTAGAAACTCATGCCCATGCCGACCACATTACCGCAGCCAGTTATATTAAGCAGCAATTAGGCACAACTCACCCTTGTAAGCTCGCAACTGGCAGTGAAATAACACAAGTGCAGCAACACTTTAGCCGCTTATATGATATCGATATGCCCTGTGACGGCAGCCCTTTTGAACAACTGTTTAACGGTAATGACAACTTTATGCTTGGCGAGTCTAACGTTACTGTGATCGCAACACCTGGGCATACCCCAGATAGTGTGTGCTATTTAGTTGAAGGGAATTTATTTGTCGGTGACACCTTCTTTATGCCCGATAGCGGCACCGCTCGCTGTGACTTTCCAGGCGGCAGTGCCAAGCAGTTGTATCAGTCGCTACAACGAATACTGTCATTACCAGATCAAACCATATTATGGATGTGCCATGACTATCAACCAAATGGCCGCGAGTTAGCCAATAAAACCACAGTTGCACAGCAGCGGAAAAGTAATATTCATCTACAAGCTAATGAGCAGGATTATATTCAGACTCGTCAAACTCGAGATGCGAGTCTCAATGTCCCTGCTTTGCTGCACCCAGCGATACAAATGAATATTCGCGCAGGGCAATTACCACAAGCAAAACAGAATGAGCAACGCTATTTAACTATCCCGCTCACGGTGCTGCTTTGAGGTTTGTCGCAACCCTGCACCTTTAACTGGCGCAAATTGAGGGCGTGCATGCCACTTAGGCTTTATTGGTGTTAAAGGAGCTACTCGCTTGCGTGCTACTAACATATATACACTGCCCATCGGTTTTAAGTATTGCTTAGTAAAACGTCGCCATGACGCAAACCGCGATAAGCGATTACCGCGCGCCAACGATGAATAAATAAACCGCTCATCACTGACAATTTCAAAACCAAGTAAGTTAAGCCAGTCTTTGACACGTGCGGGGGTAAAAAAGCGCCCAGTCCAAGGTAACTTTTGGCCACTAAAAGGCAGTAATTGCGCCAAACCACATAAGCTAAACGGATTAAAGCCGGTGATCACCATGTAGCCACCGGGGATCAAAGTGCGATGTGCTTCACGTAATATATGATGCGGATCAGAATGATATTCTAAACAATGGCTTAAAATACACGCATCGATACTATGCTCGTAAAAGGGTAATTCATCAATATCTGCTACCACGCCAGTGAATGGCCCAGATTCCGCCACACACACTTGATGTTTTATCGTGCTTTTACTGGTATTGAGTTCACCACTCAAATTTCCCAGTTTTAACATGTGATAACCAAACATACGCGGTAACCACTTATCCATTTTACGTTCTATATCGCTGCGTAAATAGTCACCATGAGGAAACTCTTGCCACGACAGTGGTTTGGGTCCTTCTTGAAAACTAAGGGCTGGTTTCATTCGCTGAGCTCGTTATACTGTGTAATATCGTCACTTTATAGAGCAAAGTCGCATGGTGCAAGTCAAAGCAATTAAAGCCTTTTCAGATAATTATATTTGGTGCCTCAACGAGCCTGGAAGCACTGCGGCTTGGGTAGTCGACCCTGGCCAAGCAGAGCCTGTACTCAACTATTTAGTTGAGGCAGGCTTAACCCTTGCGGGGATTTTAATTACCCACCATCATTATGACCATACGGATGGCGTAAATACCTTGCGAGAAGAGTTTGCCGGTATTGACGTCTACGGCCCAGCTAATAGCCCATTTAAAGGGATCACCAAAGCACTAAATGACGGTGATAAAATCACGGTACTGAATACTGAGTTTACGATTATTACCACTCCAGGGCACACCCTAGATCATATTTGTTATACCAATCCTGCGCTTGCTTTCACTGGCGATACTTTATTTAGCGGTGGCTGCGGGCGTTTATTTGAAGGGACTGCGGAGCAAATGCAGTACTCTTTTGATAAATTAAAAAAATTACCCTCAACGTGCAAAATTTATTGTACCCATGAATATACACAAGCCAATTTAGCCTTTGCGTTGGCAGTTGAACCTAGCAACCGCGATTTAATTGAGTACGCGCAATGGGTGGATACAAAACGCAACAATAAGCAAATTACCTTACCAAGCACGCTCGCGTTAGAACTAAAAATTAACCCGTTTATGCGCAGTGATATTGCAGGCATAACAGACAACTTACCTAAGCAATATAATCCGTTTACAAAAAACATATTACAAAATAATGAACCTTGGCAAAACTTTGCAGGTCTTAGAACCTGGAAAGACCACTTTTAAAAATATTACCTGATAATAATCAACCTATTATCAGGCTAATCAGTCAGTTGTTGCAGTTTTTAAATGGTCAAAAAGTGGCAATGTTAGCTCATTACGGGTAATATTCGCCGAGTTTTTTACCTGATGTATTGGTATTTATGAATAAATCCCCCCTCGTTTTAGCCTTGGCGTTAGTGCTAAGTGGTTGTCAAACATTGACATCAACATCGTCTGATGACGCAATTGCCAATCAAGCAACGCAACCGCAACTTGAAGGCGCAAGCCCGAACGATATTAGCGAAGCATTAATGATCAATGCGCAATACCATCAATTGAATGATGTAGATGCAGCGCCACCGGTTTTTGATGATGTCTGGGAGCGCATTCGTTACCAATTATCAATAGAAGTGCCGCAAAACCGCCCTGTGGTTACCGAGCGTAATTATTATGCAAAGCACCAAGCTTACCTTGATCGTATTTCAAAACGTGCTGAGCCTTACCTGCATTTTATTGTAGAAGAAGTTGAAAAGCGCAACATGCCGATCGAGATTGCATTACTGCCGATTGTAGAAAGTGCCTTTGACCCATTCGGTTATTCAAACCGCAGTGCATCGGGTATTTGGCAATTTATGCCGCAAACCGGTGAGCGTTTTGATTTAAAACAAAACTGGTGGTACGACGGTCGTCGTGACATTGTGCAATCAACTCGAGCCGCGCTTGATTACCTATCTTATTTGCACAAAACCTTAGATGGTGACTGGCTGAATGCGATTGCCGCGTATAATTCAGGTGAAGGTCGTTTGTTACGCGCGATAAAAAAGAATCGCAAAAAACATTTACCGACCGATTTTTGGTCGCTTGATTTACCAAGCGAAACCACCGCTTATGTACCAAAACTACTTGCACTGTCTGACTTATTAAAACGCGCTGATGAATTTGGCCTAAACTGGAACCCAATCATCAATGCACAAGTTGTCGAAGCAGTTGATATTGGCTCTCAAATTGATCTGGCGTTAGCGGCTCAAATGGCCGATATCAGCTTAACAGAACTGTATCGCTTAAACCCTGGGTTTAATCGCTGGGCAACGGATCCAAATGGTCCACACTTTTTATTATTACCCACTGATAAAGTTGAACAGTTTCAGCAGTTATTAGCAAAAACGGCACTTAAAGATCGCTTACGTTGGCAACAATATATTGTCGCCAACGGTGATAGCCTCTCTGTGATTGCGAAAAAGTTTGCAACCAGTACCAGTGCTATCAAATCACTAAACAAGCTCAAATCAAATACCATTCGGGTAGGTCAGCAATTATTGGTGCCATTGAGTGATGGAGCAATTAATAGCGCACATTTACCTGAACAAGTGCGCTTAGCAGCCAATAAAAACAGCCAAAAGAAGCTCTCTCACACGGTTAAAAGTGGTGATACCCTTTGGGATATTAGTCGAGAGTATGATGTTACCATTAATGAACTGGCAAAATGGAACAAGCTTAAAAAGAACAGCGTATTACGTTTAGGTCAAAAGTTAACTGTTTATAAAACATCAAGTAATACGCAAACCGCTTTGATCAGCAGCAATCGTACTATTACCTATAAAGTGCGCCGCGGTGACTCGTTGGCACGTATCGCCGATAAGTTTAACTTAAGCGTTAACGACATTATTAAGTGGAATAACCTTGCTGGGCAAAAATATCTACAGCCGGGGCAAAAGTTAAAACTTAAAGTGGATGTAAAAAGCACCTAAACAAATCGTGCAGACAATAAAAAAGAGCGAACACGCTCTTTTTTATTGCCTTTACTCTGGAATTTTAGCAAGCCACTGCTTTAACCATGGCTCAGTAACAGGCCAAGGTTCAAAATCTTCGCACGCATCAATTTCTAAGCGATGACCAACGGGTTTGGCTTGTAAGTCACGAAACAATTCATCAAAACTGCGCCCTGCACCACAAAAGGTATCACCGTAGCTTCTGTCACCCATCGCAATAATTCCGTAAGGCTTACCTGTCAGCATAGGAAATTGACTATTAAGCTGGGCGTAAAACGGCGCTAAATTATCAGGAATGTCACCCTGACCAGTGGTAGAGGTGATCACTAAAATGTGACTGGCCGATTTTATATCGTCAATGGTTGGAGAGCTTATCAGCTTAACCTGATGGCCTGCTTGCTCAATCGCCTCAATAACCTCATCACTTAGGCGCTCGGCGCCACCGTACACACTGCCGACAAAGACACTTATAGTTGCCATTAATAATCCTTTTCTTGATTGGGCCAGCCTAGTTGAGTACAAATGTTCAGCATTGCCTCGCCCAGTGGCGCTTTAATTTTTATTAGTTGCTGAGTATAAGGGTGCACAAAGTTAAGCTCAGTTGCAAATAACATTAATCGACGCAGTGCAAAATGATCCCTAAAAAACTGATTATGTTGGTTGTCACCATGATTTACATCACCAATGATCGGTAAAGATAAGTGTTTTAAATGACGGCGGATTTGATGCTTGCGCCCCGTTTTAGGAAAACACTCAACCAAGGAATACCGTACTGTCGGGTATTTACCAATTGCTATTGGCAAGGTTGCCTGATGCAAACAATTAAATTGAGTTTGCGCTTCTTGCGCGGCTTTATCTTGTGCTGCAAATTTATCTGCTATTTTATCCAGCTCTTCTTTTAATGGCTTGTCTAAATATACCGACTCTGGGGCAAAGCCACGCACTAACGCTAAATAACGTTTAGTAATTTGATTATCAATAAATAACTGATTGATATCGCGTGCAGCATCAGAGCTTAATGCAAACAGCAAGACGCCCGAAGTAGGCCTGTCTAAACGATGAACAGGAAACACATGTTGGCCAATTTGATCGCGTAGCATCTGCATCGCAAATTGCGTTTCGTGTTTGTCTAAAAATGAGCGATGCACTAACAAACCAGACGGTTTATTAATGGCAATATAGTTTTCATCACGATACAAAATTTCAAGCTCACCAAACTCAACGGGGGCTAGGCGTTCATTCATTATTACTTCCTAATAATTGATCAAGCTGGGCCAGCAGTTGCGTAATTGCTATACCACCCGGTTTTTGCGCGAGCATCAGTTCAGCCATTGGCGCGATAGCAAAATTACTGGGTAACGGGTGAACTTCACTGATCAATAACTGCATTTTTTCAATAAATACAAATTGCAGCCATTGCTCAAACGCCATGGTGTCGTGGCAAAAAGGCACTGTTGAATTTAACGCGCTTGGGTCTATCGGCTCATCTTGCCACAATTGGTGCTGCTTTAATAAGGCTATTAGTTGCGTTAAATACGCTTGGGTCTGTTGGTACATAACCGCCCTCTTTGATTATCATTGCGTGATTATACCCTGTTCCCACATGGCCTGCTATGACGTATAATTTGCAGAATTTTGCAGTAAAAATCAGTGGATCATTATGACCGAGCAAATCGCAACTTTAGGGCAATTACTTGATGGCGCAGGCACCACATGGCGCGTTTTTGATATTGGCAGACATATAACCAAGCTAGATAAGAAGCAGTTTCTGGCCATTGAGCAGGCGCAAATCCCCTACCCTTTTCCTTTAGCTGGCCATGCTTGGTTAGCCATTCAATTTTGGGATAGCAAAGCCAGTAGTGAACCCTATGTATGGTTTTTAAAGTTTCCAGTTGACGAGCAAAGTAAGTTGGTTTGTGCAAGCCGCGACCATTTTGCCAATATGGTGATTGAAGCGATTGGTAATGACTTAACCGGCAGCCAAGCCGACGGTAAACTTGATAACAACCCTTACGTTTTTACCCCCAATGCCAATAAATTAGCCGCCTTTAACGCACAATTAAAAGTGCTGTTAAAACAACCTGCATCACAATATTACGAATACAGCCAATTGTATTTTAGTGGCAAACTCGGGTTTGATAATTGGCAAAGTGTTGCGGTGCAAGGCATTGCTGATTTTGCTTTGCGTTTAGATGATGATAAAAACTTAGCCGCATTACAAAATGCTTGGCAGCAGCTGCCAGCAGAGGTATTACAGCCGCTCAGTGCTATGCTTGAACATGTTGAAATCCCCCCATCATTAAGCGAGCAACTGCTAAGTTATGCTCAACAAGCCATTACACAAAAAGATACATTAGCACTGTGCTGCGCCTTGCGAGCAATGTCTAAAGCGCAAGCGCAGACACTAACAGCACAATTAGTGGATACCATTTTGCACTCAGATATTGCCTGTGAGTCAGATGTTCTGCAAACCATAGCAGGTCGCTGCTTTAATTTACTGAGCGCCCCTGAACGGTTACATATTTTTATGGATAACTGCGCCCACCAGCAACAAATTGAAGAACTTTTTCCAAGTATTTTCGCGGATTTAGTTGCAATACCCAATATTCGCCCGCACTTATTAGGTTTGTTACGTAAAAAAAATCGCAGCGAAACCCTCGCTCGTGCAATTGGAAGGTTATTCTCGTAAATGGCAAGTTTATGGACATTCATTATCATTGGTGCGGTTATTTATCTATTTTGGCTTAATCGTAAAGTGGCTGAGGCTGCCAATGCGCATGCCAAACGACAAAGTGAGCAACTGCAAGTACAGTTAATGAGTGTCGCCTGCATTAAACGCCGCTTTGGCTTATTGAAAAGCGGCAAACCAGGTATTAAAAGTGAATTTATTTTTGAGTTTTCTAGTGATGGTGAAAGTGTTTATCAAGGTGTGCTGTTGATGGAAAATGAAATGCTTAAAAGTGTGGTGGTGCCACCGCATAAGATCTAGTTAGAAAGTTAGAAAGTTAGAAAGTTAGAAAGTTAGAAAGTTAGAAATAGTTGTGCGCAAGGGAGGATGTAACTAATTTTGTGTAAATGCCTATCATAATTTACTCTATCAAGAGTTTAAGGATTAGGCGATGAACATGAATAAAGAAGAACTTGAAGCGTTTGCAAAAGAAGCAGCTAAAAGCATTAAAACACCTGACGATTTAAATCAATTTAGTCAGATGTTAAAAAAGATAACCGTTGAAGCCGCACTTAATGCAGAAATGGATGAACATTTAGGCTATCAAAAACACAGTAAATCCACGAGCAGTAATAGCCGAAACGGTAAAACAAGTAAGCGTATCAAGACAGAAGACGGTGAGTTTGAGCTTGATACGCCCCGCGACCGTGAAGGCTCTTTTGAGCCGCAGCTTGTTAAAAAGCATCAATCTCGATTCACCTCAATGGATAATAAAATTTTATGGCTGTATGCCCAAGGAATGAGCACACGCGATATCGTGAATGCTTTTCATGAGTGGTATGGCGCTGATATCTCTCCCACATTGGTGTCACGTGTTACCAGTGCTGTTATGGAGCAGGTCACTGAATGGCAATCTCGCCCCCTGGATGCGATTTATCCTATTGTTTATTTGGATTGCCTGGTTGTAAAAATACGCCAAGATAAGCGCGTTATCAAAAAGTCTATTTACCTTGCTTTAGGTATTAATATTGACGGCCATAAAGAATTGCTTGGCATGTGGATTTCAGAAAATGAAGGGGCTAAGTTTTGGTTGAGCGTGCTCACCGAATTAAGCCAACGGGGCGTTGAAGATATCTTAATCGCGTGCGTAGATGGCCTGAAGGGATTTCCTGATGCAATTAATACTGCTTACCCGCAAACTCATGTTCAATTGTGTATAGTGCATATGGTTCGCAACTCATTGAAATATGTCTCATGGAAAGATTATAAAGCCGTGACGGCTGATTTGAAGCTGATTTACCGCTCGTCGACAGAAGAGGAGGCGTTGCTGGAGTTGGAGCGATTTGCAGAGAAATGGGACAATCAATATCCTCAAATAGCAAAGTCATGGCGTGCGAATTGGGACAATTTAAACACGTTATTTAATTATCCGGATGCAATACGAAAAGCCATTTATACAACGAATGCCATTGAGTCACTCAACAGCGTTATTCGCCGAGCGATTAAAAAGCGTAAGATATTTCCAAATGACGACTCTGCGAGAAAAATGATTTATTTGGCAATAAAAGAGGCATCGAAAAAATGGACGATGCCAATTCGTGACTGGCGAAATGCAATGAGTCGTTTTATCATTGAATTTGAGGAACGACTCAGCAAGCATATTTAAAATGTAAAACGGGCAGTTACACAGAATCCGTTACAGGCTCGCGCAAGGCTTTTATAAGTCAACTTAAAAAACTAAGGCGTAACATATAGTTACGCCCCAACCTGACTTCGTCCATAATAAGGCATCCATACCTACGCCGAAGCTACCATTTTTATCTATCCCCTGAACGGGTATATATCCAAATACACCCTCACATTGCATCTATGCAATATCCTACACGTCCTAGTGTTATCCTCTTGCCAGCCTGGCCGTCCCGCGGTTCCAACCGCTCCTATTACTTCCTGTAATATAATCCTTTGAGTTGTCCTTATCATTAGCTCCGCTAATGTGCCGCGTCCTGGCGGTATCCTTGTTCGTCCTTGCATCCGTGTTAACTTGTCCGTTTGCTTCCTGCTAAGCTTCATGCTTAATTGCCATAATCCATTTCCTTGGCAGCAGCTCATTCATTGAGTCTGTGTCGTCTTGACAAAGTAAAGTTTAAAGCAAAGTGGAGTTAGCGATAGTTACAAATAATAATAATTTTCATGTCATAATTTTGCAAAAAACAAAATAGTCAATACAAAACAATAACTTAATCACTTAACAGCACTAATTATAGAGGAATAAACGGCTAAAGCGCACGATGATGTAAGATATCTCTCACAGTGATATTTCCATAATGGCGTTTTATACCTTATCAATGTCATTCAGCTGATTTAAACAGCAGTTCACCTTGTACATTATTAAACGTAAGGTGCTGTAAAGACGTAAACCCTTCACTGGCAAAAAATGCAGTGTGTTTATCTTGGGTAACAAAAACCGCCATGCCTGAAGCACTATCATTACTTTGCACTAAATCATTTAAGCCGCGTAATAAGTAGCGACCAATACCTTGGCCATGAAAATGCGGATCAACGGCAATAAATGCTAAAAAGTAATAATTACCTTGGCTGCTGAGCGCATTGCGGATCGTTTGTTCTTTTTCAATCAATTGATTGGTTTGTAAATAGCCTGCGCTTAGCATTAGTTTTAAACGCCAATGCCAATAACGCTGAGCTTGTAATTGACTATCTGATTCAAACACACACGCGACGGCTTTTAACCTATCTTGTTTATATAAACCAATTAATGGCTGTTTTTCTTGCCAAAATGTGTTGAGCTCTTCGCGGATCAAAGCACGTAGTTTTTTTTCATAGCTGGCTTTATTTGATTCACTGTAGTTTAGCAAAGGCTGTAAGAGCGGATCATCATGATAGGCTTGGTAAATTAAACTCGCTGCGATACTGATATCTTCTGCGGCTATATACTGCACACGTAATGTTTCATTTTCAGTCTCTACGGTCATGATTCGTCCTTATTTTGATTTTTTCTGTAGCAACAGCTATAGGTATATTCCTATCTGCATTAAAAGGCAAATTCAGCGGGTGTTAAACTCTAACAACCCATCATAAAGTTCTATTACTGTTTTTCAGTTATCACAAAGGAGCATGACATGGATACCACTAAACACAATATCAATACACTTTTCAAACAACTGGGCTTAGCAAGTTCAGAGAGTGAAATTGATACTTTCATTGCTGCTCATTCATTACCTGACACCACCTTGTTGCAAGACGCGCCATTTTGGGATCAAGCACAACGCCACTTTATTGCAGAGTCATTAGCAGAAGACGGCGATTGGAGTGAAGTGATTGACGAACTAGATGTACGTTTACGTCAGCAGTAAAAGTACTTGGCTATAGCCAACCACCTGTTATTATACCCGGCGCAGCACATCTGCGTGTTGCGCCTTACTTTAAAGAGTTTAAAAATAGAATGAATGCCGTTGTTTTTGATGCAATCAAAGCCCTTCTTGACGAAGGCAAAACCCCTACTGTCGCTTTAACTAAAAGTAAACTAACACAACCGATCCCGTTACCTGTTATTATTGCAGCCGTAAGCCAATATAAAAATAACCCAGATTCTATTCATAACTTGGCAAAATCAGCCAATGTTGTAATAGAGGCTAGCAATGACGAAAGCCAACTTGATCGTATTGAGCAAAAGCTTGATCGCTTACTTGCCCTACTCGAGAATAAAAACTAGAGACTTTACATGTTTGTTGTTGATTTAACGTTTGATTGTTACCAAGATACGACCCTTGAAAATGCCGAGCAAGCAATAAATCGCTTAGTGAATGCATTGCGCTTTAACGGCCAAATAATGGGTGAAGAATTTCCAACTGTGCTAAAAGATGGCTACTTCGTTACCCGCGTTATGTGCCCGACCGATGATGCAATGCACCCACTTAACAACAGCCCGTTTGTTAAACACAGTATTGATAAACTTCATGATGCCGGGTTGCTGGCCCCTAAAATCAAAGTGATTGGTCAAGATATCCACTCTAATGGCGCTGATCAGTGCCATGAACCATCGAGTTATATTTTATATACCACGTATGTTCATACATGTAGTCCATTGTATTGTGGTGATGACTTTTTACCAGTGCCGTTATTTCGCATTCCTGCGATTGCCAATGGTGATTATAAAACCCTAATAAAGTGGCAAGAAGATTGGCAAGCGTGTGATCAAATTCAAATTAATGGCGCTACACGATGTGAATTTCCCGCTTTAGATGAAATATCAAACCTTGATAGCGATCTTTCACGCCGTGGTAAAGATATTGCCAAACGAGTGAGCTTTTTGACTAAAAAGCCTGTGTATTATTATTTGTATCGGGTGGGCGGCAAAGACAAAAACTCAGAACGCGAACGAAAGTGTCCAAGCTGTAATGGCGACTGGAAGTTACCTGAATCATGGTTTGGGTTATTTGATTTTCGCTGTGAGCCATGTGGCTTAGTGTCGAATATATCGTGGGATTTTCAGTAACAACACTTACACTGTCAGTGCTGTTATAAAAGAGCTAAGATCAGCGCTAAGCACATGATGAGGTTTTTTACCTACATACTCTAAACACACTTCCCCTGTTTCTAATAACACCGAAACCAATAAATCTTCTTGCTCAGTTAAACCAATAAATACAGTTGGCGGTTGTTTTAGTTTGCGCTTCATCAAAACATGACCGGTTATATTTTGCTGCAGTAAATCAAAATCATCATCGCTCCACGCCTGTAATAGCTCCACGTCATGCCCGTCAATATTAGCAATAATACAGCCGCCGAAAAACGCGCCATAGTACTGTTGCAGCGCCTTTGGAAACTCAACCTCTAACGCCTTAGCTAAATCAGTTAAAGAGCCACCTGGAGTGCGAGCAACCGCTTGCCATTGGATCAATCCTTGATCATCGGGGTTGCCAACTTCACACGGGCTTGGCCAATCACTGTCATGTGCAATCTGAGGTAATTTGCCTGTTTGCGCTTGTTGCTTACTAGCAAAGCGTTGATGGAGTTGTTCTAACTGGGTAACAATAGTCATGCTGTGAAACTCATAAGCTTTAGGTATAATAGCGCTATTGTAACTACAAAAGACCTAACATGACAGATTACAGCAACGCACCAGAATTAAAAGGCAGTGTGCTTGGTCAATCAACTGAGTATGTTGATACGTATACACCTAGCCTACTGTTTCCAATCGCCCGAAAACTTAACCGCGACGATTTAAGCATTGATGAAAACGCCCTGCCTTTTAAAGGCCAAGATATTTGGACTGGTTACGAGCTTTCGTGGTTAAACGCAAAAGGTAAGCCCGTAGTTGCTGTAGCAAGTTTTGAATTTCCTTGTCAGAGCAGCCATATTATTGAATCTAAGTCGTTCAAACTGTACTTAAATAGCTTTAATCAGACTCGTTTTGATTCCGTTGATGATGTTGCCGCCATTTTAACCGCTGACTTATCAAGCGCAGTAGCAATGCCTATTACCGTCACTTTATACAGCCCGACAGATTATAACTGCTTGCCTTGTACTCCTTTGCCAGGTGTGTGCATTGATGAGTTAGACATTGAAGTAACTGACTACCAACTTGGCGCTCATAGCTTAAAAGCATCAGGCAGCGAAGTGATCACCGAAACGCTGCACAGTCATTTATTAAAATCCAACTGCTTGATCACCTCGCAGCCTGATTGGGCAAGCATTATTATTCGTTATACTGGTGAGCAAATATGTCACGAATCATTGCTGCGTTATTTAATTTCATTTCGTACTCATAATGAATTTCATGAGCAATGCGTAGAGCGTATTTATTGTGACTTAATGACGCAATTGAATTTACAAAAGCTGGAAGTGTACGCCCGTTACACCCGCCGTGGCGGACTCGACATCAACCCGTACCGTTCAACGGATCAGGATAAAACACCATTCAAGGTGAAAATAAACCGCCAGTAATTTCCAAATCCCCGAGCCAGCTCGGGGGTGTATTGTTAGCTCGTTAACGTTCAACTCTTTTCGTCGGTATAGGCATACCGCACACATCAACATAATTAGGCGTTTCGACAAACCATGCTTCTGAGCGATTTTGTCGTGCTTTGATCAAGGCTAAAAATGCGTTGGAATCAGTACGCATAACTTTAAACTGGCTGTTATCTTGCTGACTAATATCAGCTAACACTTGTAGATCTGTAATAGGATTAAAAACAGTGTTTTTAGTGCTCGTACGAGATAAACGATTAAAATGCTCCATCCCCTCCA
Organism: Pseudoalteromonas sp. KG3; assembly: GCF_030436385.1. Classification (NCBI taxonomy): domain Bacteria; kingdom Pseudomonadati; phylum Pseudomonadota; class Gammaproteobacteria; order Alteromonadales; family Pseudoalteromonadaceae; genus Pseudoalteromonas; species Pseudoalteromonas sp. KG3. Next base: position 25,110 of record NZ_CP098523.1, on the reverse strand, counting down.
GCACACGGCCAAACACGGTAATATTACGATCCAAATAACGCGGGCCTTGCCCTATTGTGACATAAAACTCAGTGCCACCACTGTTAATATCGTTATCCCGTGCCATTGCAAATATCCCATTACAATGCACTTGCCACGTTTGTGTTTGCGCATCGTTTTGCGCCACAGCAAAGCCATTCAAAAATCCGGTAATTGGCGCATAGCCATCATTATGATCAAGTTCGGTAATATTAACAGGGCTTGAAGTTGTTAAATAAAACTCGGCCGGTATCGCTTTAACAGCACTTTTGACTGGTTTTTTACCACTTTCATCGCCACCTTGCGCTACAAAACCTTCCACAAAGCGATAAACATTTAAATTTTTATAAAAGCCTTCACGGGCGAGCTGTTTGATATTTTGCGTGTGTTTTGGTGCAAGCAGCGGGTTAAGTTCAATATAAGCGGCACCGGTTGGCAGGGTAATTTTGATAATATTGTCAGCATCCACTAATCGCCATTGCTGCTGCGTTGCTTGATTAATAATTTGCGCCGCCGTGGGCTGAGTATCAGCTTGTGCCATACTCATTTGGCTCGCTAATAACGTACCACCAATAAAGCATAATTTTTTAAACATGTTGCACCTATAATTATTGTTATGGCGCTAGATTATTTGGTTAAGCTGTTTTTATCAAGCCAAAACTGCGGTTGATGAATTGGCGCACTGCGTGGTAGTAAGGGATTCGTCAGTTCAATAATACGGCGATTTTTTAAATCAGCTTGTGCAATAACGGCAGCAAAATATTTGAAGAATAACGTGTCAAAAGAGCCATCAGCAATCGCTGCTAATAGACCATCATTGAGTAGTTTGTGTAATGCTTGATTGTCATTCGCCACAAAAAATAGACTGCTGATGGATAGCGAATAGCAATATGCGGCTCGTGAATAATATCATCACCATGGTTTTTGGGTAAATCAAAGATATCGTATGGCAGCGCGTCAATGCGTCCAGAGCGAAGCATTTCGATGGGTTCAGCACCCGTGCCATACATTAGCGTATCTAACTCATTACGTTTAAAAATAGCCGTGTCCGGCCAATCTTCCCGTAAACCAAATACAAAGGGAATAAGTTGTCTTGCATGAGTGACTTCTGCAAACATGTCTTTGTGGCTAATATGCACCACAGGGATGCGATAACCCAATAAACCTCTATCTATGGGGATCAAAACTGCTTTAGCCTGGTTTTCCCATTCAGAACTCGTGGCTCCCCAAAACACATCGATGCCATTTTTCTCACCTAGTAACCTTATAGCCCTGCTTTGCGAAGGAATATCGGGTACTTCACTGGGCACCATAGTAATAGCAGATTTACTAAGTATCAGCGTGAGTAACTCAGCTGGATAAGCATGGCCACCAGCAGAGTAGCGAACCGTTAATGGTGTACTCGCCAAACCACTAAAAGAGATCAGCAAGCAGGCGAGTAGCAGTTTTTTCAACGTATATCAGCCCTTAATCTATATCAAACTTATAAAGTATATCAACGTTCTGATATAAGCCACTGGTAATTTCAATATAAAGCTGTGACAGTAGTTGGTAACGCACAGCTACTTCACTCAACGAATCAAAAATACCCACGCTGTATTTAACTTGAATACCAGGTGCTACATAACCAGAGATTTCTACCTTGGTTTCATCCCCGCTGCCTTTTGAACTCAAACTGACATCCGATAAACCAAAGGTTTCGCCCACTTTTGACACCACTCCTTCACTGCGACTCACCCCTTGTGCGAGTAATAACTGCGTTAGCATGGCATCTGTTGAACTGTCACCTTCATCTAAAGGCTGACCATTTAATAAATACGCTAATGATTGCGCTTGATCCATCGCTGGCTCCGAAAACACTTTCAACACCGGTTGCTCAATGTTTCCTGTTAAGGTGATCCCTGCAATCACATCATTCGCAGTATTATCTGGGTTACGTATCGCTTTAATATTTAGAAATGGTTTATCGATTGGGCCGCTGAAACCAATCTGCCCAGTGCGGATAAGTAAATCTTGTCCAAAAGCACGATATGTTCCTTCACGTAAGTTTAACTCACCGGTTGTGATCATCGGCGTTTGCTGATCCATTTTGATGGCTAAATCACCCTCAATTTTCGATTCCAGACCAAAGGAATCAATGCGCACATCATTTTCAACAATCAGTTTAAGGTTAATATCGTAATCGAACGGTACCGCTTGAGTTTGCTTTGCTTGTTTGTCGATAATAATTTCATCGTCACTCACTTGCACTGCCCCCTCCGGCAGCTCTTCAATTACAATTCTGCCATACGGCACCACAGCTTGCCCAGCTAGTTTAAAGGCATTATCGACCAAGCTAATTTTTAAATCCGGTGATATTTTAAATGTCACACCTTGCTGGGCACGAACATAAAATTGCTCACCAAGCACAGCTAAATTCACCGCGGGCTGTGCACCTTGCCAGTCCACATCACCTACTAATGCTAACTTACCCCCTTGTGCATCGTTTAACTTACCATCAAGGGTGGCTTTAGTTTTATCAAATGTAATACTGATATTTGAATCGACAATCGCAACGGGTAGCTGCTCGCCTTGTAAGTTCACATCAATAACTTCCAGCTCACCATTAAGCAAAGGCGCACTCAGTGTGCCTGCTAAAGCAATTTGACCACTAAGACTGCCCTTTAATTGCTCAAGCGCACCAATAAAAGGCTGCAAATCCGTTAATAAAATTTTATCAATTACCAACTCACCGCTGAGTAACTGTTGACCCGTTAAATCTTCAGCGTTGACATCCGCATTGATATCACCAAGCACTGTGGAGCTCAATCGAGCTTGTAAGTTAGCATCTTTCGGATCCGCGATGGCATTGAGAGTAAACGTCTCTATCGGTAAGCGATAACGCTTTTCTTCATTAATAAGTGTTGCGGCCAAGTCATGAGAGTTGAGTGTTGCAGATAAACTTTGTAATTGACTGGCTTGCCAATTTGCCTTGATCTGTCCTGCAAAACCACCTTCGGTAATAATGTTATCTGGCAATAAATGTTTAATTTCGGCTAAATCAAAATTATCTAACTTAGCATTCAACTGCCCAAGCTGTGCGGTTTGGTTTAGTAAGTCGATACACAGTTTACTGTTTTGACTTTGCCAACAATGTTGCTGTACGGAGAAATCACCATTATCAATATTAAACTTAATTGCCACAGCAGGGTCTGTCGTGAAATCGATTACGTTATCGCTGAGCAGCACATTGCTTAAGCTACCTTGCCACACCTTGTTAGTAAATTTACCTGCAACCTCAAGCTGAGCTTTTCCTTCTACCGCATCTAAATCAAGTTGTAGTTGATGATCAGTTTTATCTCCAGCTGCGGTAACAGTAAAACTGTTGATCTGCTGCCCAGCGACACTTGCATCGGTTACTTTTAAACTCACGTTAGTTTGCCAATCAGCAGCATAATTAAAATCAGTTTTTAACGTCAAATCTTCAATAGTGATATCAGCAAAACTTAAATCTCGTAAATCAACATCTAAATTAACAACAGGCTCTAAGCGCGCTCCTGATATAGCAAGCTTACCGTCACCAACCCCGGTAAATGGCAGCTTTTTTTGCTCAGGTTTATTTAATTGGAGCAAGCCTTTTATATTCCATTGCTCGGAAATATTACCCGACAAAGCAAGCTTATTTTCACCACTGACAAGCTCAAACTTATCAATACTGGCATGCAATGAATTATTTAAATCAAAATCACTAACAAAGGTAAATGGGATATCATCAACCATACCGCCAAGTTGAGTATCCGTCATTTTCAATTGCCACTGCTGCTGTTGAGCTTTAAATACCCCGTTAAATTGACCAGATAAATCACTGGTTACAGTGTCAGTTAAGTACTGTGCTTTAAGATTAGTTAGTTGCCCTGAAAATTGACTCTCGATACCATCAACCCAGCTCGCTGAGGCTGTCACCGTGGCTTTACTTTCGTTTGCTAATAACGACAAGTTTTCCACATTGATACTGGTTAACCCTCCGATGAAAGAAGAGTGTAACTGTACTTTTGGATAAGCTGCTAATTGGCTTTGCGCTGCTAATTGCAGCTTATAATCATCGGCGTTGCCCTCACCAGTTAACCGCACATCACTAATTTTTAGATTATTACTATCCACCTCTAGTTGCCACTGGGTAATATTGGCATTAAGTGAGAAAGGGAAATTGGTGGTTTTTAAATCAGCATTTATTTTTGCCGTCAGTGGATACTGCCCTTCGGTTACCACATCTAATTGCAAATCAGACAAGTCACCAGCTGCATTTAGGGTTAGTTGATGCTCAGGATTATTAACAGCAATTGTTGCACTAATAGGTGTATCACCCACTAAACTAGCTTTTAACTGAGTATCTAAATGCCATTGCAAATAATCAGCGCTAAATTCCGGTAGCATAAGTTCGCTTTTTTCTATCGCAAACGAGCCTTTAATATCAGTAATTTCGTGGCTTTGCTCTGCTTGTACAAGTGTGACTTTGGAGATCAATAGTTGTTCAAGTTTTGCCGCAAGCGGCGAGCTAAAATGAATGTCAGGCAAAGCTGCAAGCACAGTTAACGGCTCAACAGGAGCTGCTTGGGTTTCTTTGAGTAACACATCAACCTGCGCAATGGTTAATGAGCTTAAAGTAACCAGTGAGTGTTCAGCAGACGCTGACAAAACAAACTTTTTCACTGCAACGTCAGCACTGGCATGGGTAAGTTCAAACGACGCGATTGCAATTCGTTTAATTGAAATTGCCAGCGGCAAGCTAATTTCTTCAATCGCGTCCGTATCAACAGGCTCTGCTGATTCCGGCTCAACTTCTGTCACTGCTTGTGTTGACTCTGGCAATACCAGCGCAATGCTTTGCGCACTGATATTTTCGATGCAAATACCATTACACCCCCACCAAAACAAATCAACTTTTAGATTTTTTGCTTTTAAATCAAGGCCATTTTGTTGAAACTCAACATCAAATGAATCGTTATATAAGAACCGGCCGTTTTTAATCGTTACCTGCAAACCGTCAACCAGTTTATTTGCCGTATAAGCTATAAACTGGTTCCCCGGTGCGGTAAATAGCACGCAAAACACTAACACCAAGATTGATGCAAAAAAAACTGTCAGCGCCGCGGTAATTTTTTTCATGTTTGACATTAAATTTCAGGCCCTATTGTAATACTTAGTCGCGTACTCTTACTCTCTTTAGTCAGTCCCCAGGCATGATCAATTCGCACAGGACCTACCGGTGTCAAATAGCGAATACCAAAGCCGGCGCCCACTTCAACGCGATCTGTAAAGTCATTGGTCGCGGTCCCACTGTCAACAAATAAAGCGGCTCGCCAACTTTCTGCAAATTGGTAATTATATTCAATCGTACCTGTCATTAAATATTTACCACCGATCAAACGCCCTTTTTCATCCTCAGGAGAAATAGACTGATAAGCAAAACCACGCACACTTTGGTCACCACCGGCATAAAAACGCAGTGAAAATGGCACATTGTTAATATCATCAACTAACATGGCACCTGCATTAGCTTTTAAAAACAATAAATGACGATCAAGGTAAGTTTGCAGCCAGGCATTTTGGATCTGAACTCTGACAATGTTAGTCGTGGAAAACATATCCTTTAAACCAAATTCTGCCGATAACAACCACTGATAACCCGATGTCGGTGTTGTGCCACCTTCGGTTTCTTTTTTTGCATAGCTGATCCCTGGCATTAACATTTTCGAGCTTTGTTCTTCATCACCAATGCGGTAAGTCTCTCGATCGCGACGCAAAAATGCAGTACGAACCCAGTCATCATCCGTCAACCATTGTCGCTGTATTTGTCCTGTTAAAATCTTACTGTACACATCGTTAGTTAATTCATCTTCGAGCTTGTAACCACCTGAAAATCGCCATAAATCATCATTAGGATCGTCAACAGGGATAGTGTAACCAAGGGAAATATCTTGCTGGCGCTGGGAAACATTTAAATTACTTTCAAGATAGTGACCGTTTTCGGTGATCCATGGTTTAGTCCACTTAAAGCGAACCTTAGGTCCTAGATCAGTACTATAACCACCACCCACTTCATAACTATTGGCGGGCTTGTGTAGCACGTCAACTTTAATCGGTACTTGTTGATCCGCGCGATTAGATATATCAGCATAGACACGGACACTAGCAAAATACGGTGTAGTAGAGAGCGCTAAATTATACTCTGATACTAAAGTTGCTTTATACGCTTCACCTTGTTTAAATTTGGCTAAAGAGCGAATATATTTTTCAGCTTTAGTTTGCTCGCCTAATACTAGATCACCAAATTGATAACGTTCGCCAGTATCAAGGGTAAAAATAACCTCTGCACTGTTATTTTTTAATGAAATAGCCAGCTGGCGTGCTTGCCACTTCACATCAAAGTAGCCTAACTCAAGCAGTTGCCCTTCAATTTTTTTACGTGCGCCATCGTAATAGCTGTGATTTAAAATATCACCCTGCTTTAATGCAATGCTGTTTATGGTTTGCTTAAGTAATAAGTCATCTTTCCCTGCACCATTTACCGTTATACGTATGTCAGCAATACGTGTCACTGGCCCACGGTCAATTGTTGCAATTAGCGCTTGTGTTTCATTTTCATAGTTAAGTTTAATAACAGGTTTATAATAACCAAGTGCTTTTAAACTACTGGCAACTTGTTTTTTTGCATGGCTTAACAACGTACTGGTGGCTTTTTCACCTTCTAATTGCTTTAAATACAGTGCCACATTTTTTTCAAGATCGCCCTCAATACCATTTATTTCATAGCTATTTACAACTTGCGCAGCCGCAAATACATTGAATGAAAACAACAAAAATAAACCAACTGCAGTGCGAATAAATATCCAGCTAGGCAAGTAATTTCCTTACTTAAAAACGATTTATCGATAATGAAAGAAATAGTACCATAATGACGCCGCTTCACGCAGTAACTCAAATGTGAAAATTAGTACGCTTATGTGCTGAATTTTGGTTACAATAACCATTACTAATTTGAAATAATTTTATTGAGTTTTTTTAATGCACTTTCCTGATGATGACAATGGCCAACTTTTAGCTGAAATCGCTGCTGCAGGCATAGATTTAGCCCAGATGCACACAATTGATTTCTATATTTTATTTGAGCAAAAAGTGGAAGCTGAAAAATTTGCCACTGTAATAATAGAAGATGAACTTGCACCTACAACAGAGTTAGTGCAATGCAAAGATACCGGTATTTGGGAAGTCGTTACTCAGGTACAAATGGTGCCTGATCACACCTTGTTAGGGCAAACTGAGCAATATTTAGAAAGTATCGCTAATGGCTACAATGGTTATGGTGACGGCTGGGGATTAATGGAAGACGAACAACACTAGTCCAACACTTATAAAATCAGTTAAGTTGTATTAGCCACTTAACTGATTCGCCTTTCTGAAATTCCCTTGATAGTCAAACAGCTTATCCGCAACCTTCCAACCGTACTTTTTGCTTTTTCTGGCAATCACAAAATCCGGCGCGACCAGCTGTAATTGCGCTGCAATCACTTGCTGTGCTGATTTAAACGCTGTTGGCGCTTGTCCTTGTGCAGTGCGCTTGGCAAATTGCTTATTGAACGCATAACGTGCCGCGGATTTTGCAAAGTCATACACTTCATCACAACTAGCGCCATCTTCGTCATAATAAGTGATCTTTATTATCTGCTCATTGCTGGCAAGGCTTGCAACAGTTAAACCGCTGCAACGCAGAACTAACGCATCTTTTAAGTTAAGTGCCGCCCGTAACTTATCATCCGGATCAGCCATTACCTCATGGCACGCTTGGCACTGACGGGCAGCAATATCATTTTCTGCGCCACACGCTTCACACTCTTTAAAGCGAAATCGGTAGTCACATTGCTCTTGTAAGCCGTCCTCATCTTCAAGCAAGCCTTTACAACGACGCCCAAAATGTTCAACAACCTTACCTTGGTTATCCGTTTTTCCCCAAAAAATATTAGCAAAACCGCAGCCTGGGCATGGTACTTGGACTGGCTCATTATCACTGTCGCCTTTTTTGCTGCCTACTTCAGGGTAAAATAAGTCAAAGCCATTACCCGCATAATCAATGACTAAACATTCTGTTTTCCCTTCGCTTAAACGTAAACCTCGGCCAACGATTTGTTGATATAAGCTAACGGATTCAGTCGGCCTTAAAATCGCAATAAAATCAACATGCGGTGCGTCAAAACCAGTCGTCAGTACCGAGACATTAACAAGGTATTTTATCCGCTGCTGTTTAAACGCCAAAATGATTTGGTCGCGTTCAGCATTCGGTGTGTCGCCGGTGATCAAAGCCGCTTGCTGAGTGGGCAAATAGCCAAACACTTCTTCTGCATGTAACACCGTCGCAGCAAAAATCATGATCCCTTTCCGGTGCTCACTATATTCAATTACTTGCTGCATAATAGCTTTGGTCGCGCGGCTATTTTTTGCGAGTAATTGGTTCATATCATCGCTGCTATAGCGCCCAAATGAATCACTTTGTAAAGACGAAAAATCATAGTGACTGATAGCGGCATCGACTTCTCGTGGCGGTGTCAGGTAGTGATGTTTGATCATGTAGCGCAGTGGTAGCTCAAAAATGCACTCTTGAAATGGACTGAGTTTATCACCGCGAACAAAGCCATGGTAATGACGATGATACACCCAACCTATTCCCATACGATACGGTGTAGCGGTTAACCCCAGCACTTTTAACTTGGGGCTATAGGCCTTTAGTGCCAAAATCACTTTCTCATATTGGCTATCTTTATCACCACTGACACGATGACACTCATCAATGATCACTAGCGAATAGTGTTGATTCAGCTGATCGATATTTCGTGACAACGATTGGATGCTAGCAAAAGTAACCTGATGCGCTAACGACTTCTGTTTTAAACCCGCAGAAAAAATACTCGCTTCAAGACCAAAGCTGTTATATTTTTCGGCGTTTTGTTCAACCAATTCTTTAACGTGGGCAAGTACTAAGATTTTTTGTCTGGCAATGCGCGCCAACTCAGCAATCACTACGCTTTTCCCTGCACCGGTAGGCAATACGATTAAGGCAGGCTCTGAGGTTTTACGGAAATAAGCAACGGTGCGATCAACCGCTTCTTGTTGATAAGGGCGTAATACATACGTCATGGTGGCAACTTAAGGAGCAATAACAAAGAGGAGAATTTTCTGCAAATTAAGGGGCTTAAGCCCCTCAATAATTAAGCCAGGTGTTTGGTAAGTTCAACGCCTTGGAATGCTTTAGGGCGCTTCCCACGGCCTGTCCATTCAACAATTTTACCTTCAAATTCAATACGGTATTTTGGCATTACTTTAGTGCGCTTATCATTTGCACCCTCTTGAAGATCTTCAAGAGTTAAGCCTTTTTCTTTTAATAGCTCTAATACTTCCTGTTTTGCTTGCTGCTGCTGCGTATACTTTTCGATAGCGTCAGCTAATAATGCTTGTGCTTTTTCTAAGTCTGCAAGACTTGCTGATTTTATAAACGCTTTAATTTCTTTCATTTTCGACTCACTACATTGTAAAGTTATAAATTAGATTTGATTCAAGTAAATTATAAGCCTATTTTTTAAAATAGGCCAAGTCGATTAATCAGTTTTTAAGGATTTTATTTAAACTAAGATTAATAATCAGATTACTATAGTCATTTATTAAAGTTAAATAGTTTATTATTCACTTTATCAGTGCTGAGAAATATATTTAACACGCGTACTTTACATAAAGAGTAGTGAGCGTTTTATAATACAACTACATCGACGTTATTAGCGTTTTAAATTTCCCAACTAAACCAATATCATTAATATTTTTTTCAAGACCAATAAAATAGGATTGTTTTTCGTCAGCCCAAGATAAACTCGTGTACACATTATCGCTATTGTCTTTAAGTACATAAAGGATGCCAGGATTGCTATTCACATGATAATTCACCGCGTCCGAATCAATATATACGGTACTGTTTTGGCTAAAACTAAATATTTCTATAATCACAATACCAAACGTATCATTTCTGACAACCTGAGTTAACTGATCCCAACCGCTACCAGCAATAAAATTTCCGCCAACTGTTTTACTCATAACAGTAAATTCTTGTTGCAACAATGTATTATCTAAAGCAACTGTGTCGCCTGCAAATTGCTGCGACAAATTAGTTTGGTCTGCGGTTGATTGCGCAGCCATAATTTCAGGTTTTAAGCTGTGCAGAAATAGTTCGTGGCCATATTTGTGCTCTGCAATTACTTTATCAATATCTTTGATCTGAGAAGAGTCTACTAACGCAAAACCATTCGTTTTCGTCTCTAAAGCAAGCCGTACATAGTCTGTATCTTGAGCTGCATTAACTTTATCATGTTCGTGCAGGACAATTGGTGTTTCTTTAAAAGAGAACACCTGAGCGCCCTGCTGTTGCGTTGATTGCTCTGCAAGAAATGGATTAGAATTTAAATCGGGTTCATTAGCAAAAGCTACAACTGAGAATGCAGCTGTCATAGTTGCACTGGAGATCACGTTACATTTTTTCATAATAGGCTCTTTATCCATAAAGTAGGCAATTAAGGGTGATTAACTAACAATGAGTATAGTCGATTAAACACCCAACTTGTACCGATAATAATAAATTTATTTTTACTTTACATCATGATGCTCAGTTATAAACAGCAGCCTTTAAAGTATGTGTCTCCGTTATAAAATACCTTACAGGTACAAAAAAGCCCTATACGTATAGGGCTTTTCTGCATCTAAAAAATATAGTTTAAATGCTAGGTACTAATTTAATTGCGCCTTGCTCTACTTTCATATCTAAAGGCAGCTTACTTAATAACGCTACTTTAGGATCATTCATATTTAATTTATAAACCGGATTCACAGCTAAAAATCCGTTAATTATTTTCATTGCTTCATCATCAAGTACCGCTAAATTACCTTTAAAGCCACCAGCGTCTACGGTTGAATCAAGTAATTTTACATTGCGTAAAAATACCGCTTTCTTCTCACTATCATAAAAAGGCGCACCTTCTATTTGCAACTTTAAACGCACAGGGTATTTAAGCGCAAAAGCATTTATAACGGCACTTGAATCTGCACCTAGTACAACGACATCACGATTATCAGGGCCAACATTTACACTTAAATCATTCACATCAAATTGCACAGGCAAACCCATCAAGCTCACTTTTTCACTGAGCTTTGGCAATTGTTGGGTAAGCACAGTTTCTATCTCGCTGCTAGTAAATGAATAGACAGAAACACCATTAGTAGTATTACACGCTGAAAGAAATAAACAGCCAATCAATAAAATATACTTCATTATTTTTCCTTTACTGTATTCAAAATATTAACGCCAAAAACTTAATAAAAATAAAGCCGCACAATGGCGGCTTTATCATTCAATTTACTGGAGCCAACAGCCATTAAACATTAAAAATTACTTTTAAACGAGTCAGTGTGTCAGCATCAACTGAACCTTGGCTGAGTGCCAAAAGTTGTTTTAAGTAATACTGTAAATCAGCTTGTTCGCCACGATGTTTATCATCAAGCATCGCAACTTGCTCAGCCATGCGTGATATACCTTCAGGGCTGCTCACATTAGCAAGGATCTCCATTCTCACCAATAGTTGTGCAACGCTTAACTGCGTACCAACATTGCTTTGCCACTGTGTAGGAATGGCTTGCTGGTTTTGCAGTGCAGTAAACAAAGCTGCAAAATCTGCTTGGGCCGCTTGCTCAGTTACGACAGTGAGTTTATCGTCAATATTAGTCAATAACTTTTGAATACGATTATTTAATTCTTTGCTACTTTCAAGTGCAACGACCTTAGTACGTAAATCCAGTAATTGTGCTTTTTGACTAACAGCTGCTAACGCGTCTTCAAGTTCAACTAATTGGCTTGTTATTACCGCATTGTCGGCAGCTTGTTGCTCTTTATGCTGGGCAAACTCTTCACTGCGTTTAGCAAAGGTTACATCGTTAAATTGGCGGAATTTTTGCCATAATGCATTTTCAGCTTTGACCCCCGCAAAACCGATGTTCTGCCACTGCTGTTGTAACTCTTTTAGCTGCTGACATGCGTTCGCTAAGTCATCACTTTGCGCTAACTGTTGTGCTTGCTCTACAAGTTCATTCTTTGCCGCGGCATTACCTTTGTGAAAGGTATTTAAAGTATTAAATACGTGTTGCTGCTGCGCCTTATATTGTGTTTGTAATGCACGGTATACTTTAGGTTCTACATTGCCTGCATTACGCCACGCTTTATTGATACGATTGTATTGGCTTTCGAACTCTTTCCAATCAAAAGCATCGATTGTGGTGTCACTTTCATGCAATAACGTCATTTGCTGAATAATAGCTTCACGCTCAAGCTTGGTTGCTTCGCGTTGCTGTTCAAGCTCAGCAAAATAGTCTCGACAAGGAGCAAATAATTGTTCTATCTTGTCATCAAATTCTTTGCCTTGTGCCTGCTCTTGCTCAGTATCTAAACGACCCAGCTCATTCCAACGACGGCGTAATGTTTTCACTTCACTTGCGCGCGATTTCGCATCCGTACACGGTTGTTCAAGTAATACCGTGATCTCACTCAGTAATTCTTCGCGTTTCGGTGCAGATGCATATTTTTGCCAATCACGGGCATTATCTAGTTGCTGTTCAAGATCTACTTTCAGTTTCTCAAGGCTTTGTTGGCTATTCGGTGTAAGGCTCTCATATAACTCAATAAAGCCTTTAAAAACACCAAACGCAACATTAAAACGCCCTTGTTCAATTAAGCGTTTTACGTCACGCCCTTTACGAGCCGCAAGCTGCTGATTTTTAGTTAACTTATCACTGATAGGTGCAACCGCCGTATTCCAACGTTGCTGCTGCTGTGCAAGTTGCGCTTTAAAAGGCCCTTGTAAAGTCTTTGGTAACTGTGCCAACGGTGCTTTAGCAGCTTTATACGCTTGATTAAAATGACGTTCCGCGTCATCGTAATTTGTTTGCTCAATATCGTCGGTACTGATGTTAGTCAGTTCTGTTAATGCGGCTTTAAATGCACTGATCGCTTCACTAAGTTCGGGTAATTTAGCGACTTGTTTAAACAAACTCGTTAATCGCGTGGTAATCTGCAGCTTCTGGGCATTATCTGGTAATTCACTTTGCGCCAAGCTATCTTGCGCTTGCGCTACTTTCGCTTCTAACCAATCTTGTTGTATTTGTTCTGGTGTTTCTAAACCCAGTTGCAATGCATTTTCAATTTCATCGCTGAGTGCTTCTAAATTTGCCAGTGCTAACAGCTGACGTTGTTGTAACGCCAAACGTTGCTGCTGCTGTTCATGTTCAGCCTGTAGTTGATGCACTAACTCATTTAGCTTGTCGGTCAACACAGTGTATTTGGCTGCAACTGTGTCACGTTGTTCAGGGCTTAACCAAGTAAGTTCTAGCGCTTGCCATTGATTCGTTAACTCACCGTATTGTTGAGTCACCACGGCAAAATCTTGCTTTTCACGTAATGCATTGAGTTTTGCCAAAATAACACGGGTGTCATTTTGCACTTGTAATGGCATTTCAATGGCCAACCGTTCATTTTCAATATGCGTTTCAAGGGCGACTTTTGCATCCCCTTGTGCATGCTTTACTAAGTTTTTGACTAATTGATGCGTGATCACTTGCTCTACAAGATACATTTGTAGTTCAGTTGAGCCTTCTTTAAACGCTTTTTCAACTAGTTTTGGGTTAGCTAAACGTTTTAAAAGTTTTGCTCTTACTTGCAGTTCTTTTTCTGCAAATGCCAACTTCTCAAGGGTTTTAACTGGTGCAAAACGCTCTATATATTCGTTTTTAATTTGGCTAGACAATTTACTTTCGTCACTTAACACTGCGCTAGATATATGTTGCTCTGCCAGTTCTTTTAAGCTTTGATCTTGTTTATACGCCTGCCACCACAGCACTAAATCGTTTATTTTAGTCAGTGCTTTTTTACGAATTTCTGCAGAACTATCTTCAAGTGCTAATGTATTTAAAATAGTCGCATCACGCTCTACATCGAGATTCTCAATGGCCTCTAAACGTACTTGTTGCTTTGGGTGCTTCCACTTCGGGGTAAAAAGGTGTTTAAAGATCATGTTCACTAAACCTTGCTATTTCGTTATCTGCGGTGAATTCTTTTTGCAATTGTGCTTTAGTTTTTTGCACCATTTCACCATTAGAACCAATGGTAAATTGCTCATTTGTTTGCGCAACTTTAGCTTGATAGAGCATCACTAATTGCACTGTCTGCTGTTTTTGCTCATCACTTAACACAGTGCCATCAGGCCATTTTCCTGTTGCCGCACCATACTGTAAGCGTTCGAATAATTCTGGGGTAATTGTTTTTACAAGATTGTCGATGTTCATGTCATTTTTTCTTTTTCAGCATCACTAAAATAACGCGATTTATTAAATACCAAATACAGCCAATAGCGATGGCTGCGGCGCATGCGTACCACTTTGGTGTTTCAGGTTCAGGGTTCAAAAAGTACAAGCAAAAGAAGCCAGCTAAAAATATGATCAGCGCAAAAAAAGAATGATTCATAAACATTTGTTGTTTTTGAATACGTTTTTCGCGTGCTAGCTGTTGACGTTGCTCGTCATCAAGCTGCGCTACATTACTATCACAGTGTGGGCACTGTTTATGTTTATCGGATATTGACTTATTACAACTAGGACAACTAACAATCGCCATATCTTTCTCCATACTTTGCATAAAAATCTACGCATAAAAAAGGCGCCCTGCGGCGCCCTTTATTGTACGTGTTTTATTTGTCGTTGTCTTTTTTCAATTACACCCAATCGGTGTGGATCAAAAAACAACTTTAATTACGTTGATTAATCTTTAGACTCGGCATCTTTAGCGTGTTTTGCTAGACGCTTTTCCCAGAAAGTCGCATTTTTGATACCTAACTTAACCGGATCAAATGTAATTGGACCGCCACTTTTCTTTTGGTCTTCATAGTCACGCAAACATAATAGTGCTGGTCTTGCGACAAAAAATATCGCTAAGATCCCGACAATATTGATCCACGCCATCAACCCTACGCCAATATCACCAATATTCCAGATATAGCCAGAGCTGTTAACCATACCGTATGAGACCATAAACATAATCACTAACTTCACAATTACCAGTGGAATACTGCCTTTAAAATAGCGATTTAAATAGGCAACATTGGTTTCTGCAATATAGTAATAAGCAAGGATTGTAGTAAATGCGAAGAAAAATAATGCAATACCAACAAACGCTTCACCAAAACCGCCAAACACGCTAAATAAAGCCATTTGCGTAAAGGCCGCTGAGCCTACTTCAGTTGCTGCATCAACGTTTTGTACAATAAATTGCCCTGCTGGTAACTCACCAACCACATTGTATTGTTGCGTAATTAAAATCATCAGCGCGGTCGCTGTACAAACAAAAATCGTATCAACATACACTGAAAATGCTTGCACTAAGCCCTGTTGCGCTGGGTGATCAACTTCTGCGGCAGCGGCGGCATGGGGGCCTGTACCTTGACCGGCTTCGTTAGAATAAATACCACGCTTTACACCCCAACCAATAGCCGCACCAAAGCCAGCCTGTGCGGTAAATGCATCGCTGAAGATCAACGAGAAAATTCCCGGTACTTTATCGATATTTAAAAATACCACGATTAAAGCAAGCACAATGTAGCCTAGCGCCATAAATGGCACGACGATTTGGGTAAAGTTGGCAATACGTTTAATACCGCCAAATATAATAAACGCTAACACAATAAGGATGATAGCCAATGCAACCAGTTTAAAACTGCCTACATCACCAAAACTGGTCGTTACCATAGTGCCATCACCAAAAACTTGCGTAAAAGCGTTACCAACGGCATTCGCTTGCACACCAGGTAAGAACACGCCACATGCAATAATTGCAGCGATGGCAAATAAAACAGCTAACCATTTTTGTTCTAAACAACGGTCAAAATAATAAGCTGGGCCACCGCGGTATTGACCGTCTTCTTCGGTTTTATAAATTTGCCCTAAGGTTGATTCTGCATACGCGGTACTTGAACCTAAAAAAGCCACGACCCACATCCAAAAAATAGCCCCTGGGCCACCAAAGCCAATGGCTGCTGCCACACCCGCAATATTACCTACACCTACTCGTCCAGATAATGAAACCGCTAACGCCTGAAAAGACGAAATACCGGTATCTGAAGTATTTGGGCTAAATAGGAGTTTACACATTTCCTTGAAATGTCTAATTTGAGCAAAACGGGTTAATACGGAATAAAAAAGACCTGCGCCTAGACATAAATAAATGAGTGCATTACTCCAAACAATGTCATTAACGGTGCTTACAAAAGCTTCCATGGATATCCTCTATAGTTATATTTATTATTTATATAGTTACGATACTGTGCTTGAGCGACTCAGAATGCGCGACTGATTGCAAAGAAGTAATAGATCATTGGCTAAAGACACCAGCGCCTGCTTCTCTTTTCAATTTATTGAATATTAACTTAAACCACCTAACCTTGTTAACAGTTAATTATCAAAAAAATGAATTATGCTGCACTAACTCAGGTGTAAAGCAATTAGGTGAATATCTATCGAATAATCGTTATTACTGTGTTCGAAAGATATTCACCATTACATACTAAAAAAATAAAAGGGCATCATTAAATGATGCCCTTTTCTATTAGCGTAGCTTGTCAACAACGTTGACAATGGCAGCAAGTGTATCTTGACCAAATTGATACGAGCGGCGATCTGACCAGCCATAATCTGGATCAGGTAAACCATCGTTATCTTTAAATGGCATTTCAACGGTATAAGCCAGTGCCTTAAATTCTTCTGCAACAGCAGATGAGCCAACGGTTAGATTTGCTTGACCTGGCTCGTCTTTGTCGTAGCCATGCACATCTTGGAACTCAGGTGTTACTATATGTAATGCGGCTTTAAAACTGTCTTCTAAGTCTTTTAGGCGTGCATCATAGCTTGGAATACCTTCACTGCCTGCAACAAAGTTATATGGAATAGCTTCATCACCGTGAATATCTAAGTGCATATCAACACCCGTTTCACGCATTTTGTTTAGTACTAAATACACTTCAGGACTATTTTCCATGCTCGGTGTTTGCCATTCACGGTTTAAATTCACGCCTTTTGCATTTGTACGTAAATGACCGCGCGCGCTACCGTCAGGATTCATATTTGGTACTATGTAGAATACCGCTTTTGATAACAATGCCGCTGCATGCGGGTCTTCATCATCTAATAACTTATGCAATACGCCTTCAACAAACCATTCAGCCATTGTCTCGCCTGGATGTTGACGGGCTGTGATCCAAATTGTCTTTTTATTCTCGTCACTTTCGCCACCGATGCGCAGCACGCTCATATCACGGCCATCAAGGGTTTCACCAAGTGTTTCAAGCTGACAAGCCTCTTGGCTTTGTGCCCAAGTGATAAGATCTAAGTGACGCTCGTAGCTATATGGAGCAAAGTAAGCAAAATAAACAGTGCCACACTCTGGCTCAATCTCAAATGATAACGTGCCATCAGCATAGCTTGAAGGAACTCGAAACCATGTTTGGCGATCATACGAGGCGACCGCTTGATAGCCATCCCAACCATCTGGGTAAGCAGAATTCTCAAGATTATTGATATGTAGTTTGTGGCTTTGAAAAGGCGTCGTTTCTAGACGAAAATGAAACCACTGAAAAAAATCAGATAAATGATCTTTATTGATCTCAAGTTGAATATTTAGTGGGTCGGTCGCGGCAATGACCTTGATATTGCCACTGTCAAAATTACTGGTGATTTTCATTTTATTAAACCTATATATGAAAAATTAATCGCTCACCTTTCGCTTGTCAGTGAGAAATTAAACAACGTCCTAATGTAATAGACGTATTGTTATTTAAATGTAGCAAACTAAATACAGCCTACCACATGGCTTTAGTTTTGAAAAAACATTCACGACTAAAAAAGCCAGCGAATGCTGGCTTTTTGTAAAGATTTTTAAGCTATTGCCTCTTAGCGCGGCAAGCTTGGGAATGAAACCTCAGCCATATCGCGCATACAACGCACAACTTGGCAGCTGTAACCAAATTCATTATCGTACCAAACGTAGAGTACGATACGGTTGTCATCAACGATTGTGGCTGTTGAATCAACCACGCCCGCATAACGACTACCGACTAAATCAGTCGATACAATTTCAGTTGATGCAGTGTAATCAATCTGATCACGTAAATCTGAATGCAGTGCAGCATGGCGTAAGAACGAGTTTAACTCTTCAACCGTCGTGCTGGTTGCAAGGTTCAGATTCAAAATAGCCAAAGACACATTAGGCGTAGGTACACGGATTGCGTTACCCGTTAATTTACCTTCAAGCTCTGGTAATGCTTTTGAAACGGCTTTCGCTGCGCCAGTTTCAGTAATAACCATATTGAGTGCTGCAGCACGACCACGACGATCTGCTTTATGATAATTATCAATTAAATTTTGGTCATTGGTGTACGAGTGTACTGTTTCTACATGACCATTATTAATACCAAACTTATCATTAAGTGCTTTTAATGTCGGCGTGATTGCATTGGTAGTACAGCTTGCTGCACAAACAATTTTATCTTCAGGCAGAATATCTTGGTTATTAACACCATATACGATGTTTTTGATATTACCTTTAGCAGGGGCTGTTAATAATACTTTAGCAGCACCTTTTGATTTTAAATGCAGACCAAGGCCAGCTTCGTCTTTCCAGATCCCGGTGTTATCAACGATAAGCGCATTGTCGATACCATACGATGTGTAATCGATTTCATCTGGTGAATTAGCATAAATAACTTGGATGTAGCTGCCATTTGCTTTAATTGCATTACGCTCTTTATCAATAGTGATTGAGCCATTGAATGGACCGTGAATCGAATCACGACGTAATAAACTCGCACGCTTTTCAAGGTCGCCATCTTTACCACCACGAACAACAATGGCACGTAAGCGTAAGTCAGCATAAGGGCCTGATTTTTCAATTAGCAAACGCGCTAATAAACGACCGATACGACCAAAACCGTATAACACCACATCACGTGGCTCTTTCGCTTGCGAGTTGATAATTTCAGCTAGCTCGTCGTTTAAATATTCTTCGATAGAACGACCGTTTGCAGCATCGTTAAATAAATAACCATAAGCAAGTTTACCGATATCAATACGTGCAGAGTTTAAATCCATTTTGCTGATAGCTTCTAAAAATGGGAAGCTTTCACGTAAACGTAATTTAGTGCCTTCAAATTGGGCAACTGTTTTGTGAGACTTGATGATATCAATTGTACTGGCATTAACGAGAGGACGGCCATATACAGCGATTTCAATACCGCGATTACGATATAGCTTACCAATGATAGGTTGCATGCTTTCAGCGTAATCTTGGCGTTCTTGCCAACTATTTGTGTATTCTAACTCGTGAGATGAGGTCATTATATTTACCTAATTAAACAATTTTTGAACGGATAGCCTTAAGACATATTGTGTTTTGAGAGCAATACGCCTCAGTGGGCAGCGCTATTCTAATTTAAACTAACTTTATTCTCCACTGTTAGAGAGCAATTCATTAGGCTAGAATAGTAAAGAAATAATTAAGCTAGGGTTAAGGGATGTTGCTAAGAGCAAGTGTTGTACTGAGTTTATTGGCGTTAACTGGGTGTGAAGAGCCTTTAACACTAACGAAAATATGTGAAGAGACACCTGGGTTATGTAATGACTTAAATAAAGACAGTCACTGTAAGGCACAGCGTGCTGAGGTGATCATGGCGCGTTACCATGAATACAAACACCCTACTGATGACAATAAATACTTGCTATTAAAAGGTTTTGAAAAGTACGATCAATGTGTTTCGCTGGCAGCAAAAATTGAGCATATAAAATTAAAAGAAAAAACCACCTCTCGCGTGGAAGCTCATTTAACCAGTATTAAGGAAATGACGCGCCTTTATCAAGATACCAAAAATACCAATCATCCAGGCCTATTGTATTATCAATGGTCGCGCAATAATAACCAATCGGCACTGACTAAATTACTCGCGCTTGAAAACGACCCGAGTGTAACGCAAGATGCGGAAATCCAATTTTTCTTAGCAAGCTACTTTATTAAGTTTGATGAAGAGAAAACCATTGACTTACTCTATAAAACCTTAGAGTTAAACAAAGCAGATCAAATCCCAAATCCTGAAATTTACACCACCTTGGTAAGTTTATTCTACAAGCATGAGAAATATAAACACGCTTATACTTTTGCCAAGGTTGCACAGCTTTCTGGTATAACCAATGTTGAAATTTTTCCTATTGAACAACAATTAACTGCATCAGGAAAAAGCCTCGACAGTTTAGATACCTTGGCGCAGCAAACCTATGACAGCATTAATGCAGGCCAGTTTGTCTCACCACGAGAGTTTTAGGCTCGACAATTAATCCTGATAAATTCAAATTTACGCAGTAGAAAAGAAAAAGGCAGCTTACGCTGCCTTTTTTAATTTATTTGCTCGTGCCAACTTCAACACGAGTTTTGAGCTTTTGACCCGGTCGAAAGGTCACAACACGTCGCGCCGAAATAGGAATATCTTCTCCTGTTTTCGGGTTACGGCCAGGCCTTTCTTTCTTGTCACGAAGATCAAAGTTACCAAATCCAGAGAGCTTAACCTGCTCGCCTTTTTCAAGCGCTGAGCGGATTTCTTCAAAAAACGCTTCAACTAAATCTTTGGCATCCTTTTTATTGATCCCCAATTTTTCAAATAGGTGTTCAGCTATGTCGGCTTTAGTAAGCGCCATATCTAGTCCCTCAACGATGCATTAAACTGTTCGGCCAGTGCGGCCACCACGTTATCAACTACTAGATTGATATCTTTCTCTTCGAGCGTTCTATCAACCGCTTGCAGTGTTAGAGCAATCGCCAAACTCTTATAATTTGGCTCAATACCTTTGCCCTTATACACATCGAATAAGTTTAGGTCAACCAATTGATTTCCGCCAACTTTTTCTATCACTGATAAAATGTCGCCAGATTTAACCTGATTTTCCACTAAAATAGCGATGTCGCGGCGGTTTGAAGGGAACTTCGAAACCCCTACTGCCTCTGGTAAATTTCTTTTTTCAATGGCTGACATTTCAATTTCAAATACATAAGTCGCATTATTGATATCTAACGATTTTTGTACTTGAGGATGAATAGCACCAAAGAATCCGACCTTTTTACCAGCAACATAAATCACTGCAGATTGACCTGGGTGTAAACCATCCGATTGTTCTGCTTTGATCTCAAAACGAGTTATATCATTGGTTAATGAAAGTAATGCTTCAACATCACCTTTTAAGTCATAAAAATCAACAGCACGCTTTTCTTCAACCCAATGTTCGCCATGGGCAAGGCCTGTAATAGCACCACCGATAACCGCAACTTGATTCACGCCATTTTCTGCGTTTTCATCACGTAAAAATTTAAGACCATGCTCAAATAAGCGAATACGTGGTTGTTGGCGGTTTTGGTTATACATTACTGATGCAAGTAAACCCGGCATTAAGCTGACGCGCATTGCCGACATTTCAATTGAAATTGGGTGCGGTAAAACCAGCGCATCACTGTCTGGATGTAAAATAGCTTGTGCTTTAGGATCTACAAAACTGTAAGTGATCGCTTCTTGATAACCACGTGTCACCAATGTATTGCGGAATTTGCTTAGCGCGATATTCGCTTCATTGTGAGTAGTCATTTTTAATTTAGCTGTTGGTGCAACGTTTGGAATACTGTTGTAACCATATACACGTGCAACTTCTTCGATTAAATCTTCTTCGATGCGAATATCAAAACGGTAGCTTGGTACATCTGCGCTCCACACACCATCAACGATTTTAACATCAAGGCCTAAACGTGTCAGTATATCGGTTACTTTCGCATCATCGATATGATGACCGATAACACGGTCTAAACGGGCACGACGAAGGCGTACTTCAGTAACCTTAGGTAGCTTATCTGCGGCAACTGCTTCAACCACAGGACCGGCTTGACCGCCTACGATGTCAAGCAATAAGGCTGTTGCACGTTCCATTGCATCATGTTGCAATGCAAAATCAACACCGCGCTCATAACGATGCGATGCATCAGTGTGTAAACCGTAACTACGGGCTTGACCTGCAATCGCCACTGGGTTGAAAAACGCACTTTCTAATAAGATATCAGTGGTTTGTTCAGTAACACCTGATTGCTCACCACCAAAAATACCGGCAATCGCCAATGCTTTGTTGTGATCGGCAATAACTAACGTTGATTCATTTAACTTTGCAGTGTTGCCATCTAGCAATACCAACTCTTCACCAGCATTAGCACTACGTACTTTAATGCCGCCTTCAATAGCACTTAAATCAAATGCATGCATTGGGTGGCCAAGTTCAATTAATACGTAGTTAGTTACATCAACTACAGGGTCAATGGCGCGCACGCCACTACGACGAAGCTTTTCAACCATCCACAACGGCGTTTCTGCGTCTAGGTTAATTCCTTTGATCACACGACCTAAATAACGCGGACACGCATCTTCATTGACCAATTCAATCGATACTTTGTCATCTATAGTTGGCGTAACCGCAGGAATTTCTAATGCTTTCACATCAATACTGTTCAGTACACCTACTTCACGAGCAATACCTTTAATGCCAAGGCAATCGCCACGGTTAGGGGTTAGATCTACATCAATAATGTTGTCATCAAGGCTTAAGTATTCACGTAAGTCAGTGCCCACAGGTGCATCTAATGGCAACTCCATGATGCCATCGCCTTCTTCGCTGATACCCAGCTCCACGAACGCACATAGCATACCGTGAGACGGCTGACCGCGTAATTTGGCTTTTTTAATCTTAAAATCGCCAGGTAATACAGCGCCAACAGTGGCTACAGCCACTTTAATGCCTTGACGGCAGTTTGGTGCACCACAAACAATATCAAGTAGCTCATCACCACCGACATTAATTTTTGTTACCCGCAGTTTATCTGCATCTGGGTGTTGGCCACATTCAACCACTTCACCTACAACAACGCCATTAAACTGGGCAGCCGCAGGCTCTACACCATCGACTTCAAGGCCAGCCATTGATAACTGTTCCGAAAGAGCCTGCGTGTCAATTGCAGGATTAACCCACTCTCTTAACCACTTTTCACTAAATTTCATGTTATTTCTTCACTCTTAACGGAACTGATTAAGGAATTTTAAATCGTTTTCGAAAAACGCACGTAAGTCATTTACACCATAACGCAGCATGGTTAAACGCTCTACGCCCATACCAAAGGCAAAACCGGTGTACTTTTCAGGGTCGATGCCTACTGATTTAAGTACATTCGGGTGCACCATTCCGCAACCTAGTACTTCTAACCATTTGCCATCTTTGCCCATTACGTCTACTTCCGCTGAAGGCTCTGTGAATGGGAAGAATGAAGGACGGAAACGAATTTCCATGTCTTCTTCAAAAAAGTTACGTAAAAAATCATGCAAAATACCTTTAAGCTCTGTGAAGCTTACATCAGTATCAACCATTAAGCCTTCCACCTGATGAAACATTGGCGTATGCGTTTGGTCGTAATCATTACGGTATACACGCCCAGGCGAAATAATGCGCAGTGGCGGCTGCTCAGTTTCCATAGTGCGAATTTGCACACCACTGGTTTGCGTACGTAAAACCAGTTTTGGATTAAAATAAAAGGTATCGTGATCAGCACGCGCTGGGTGATGCTCAGGAATATTTAGCGCGTCGAAGTTATGAAAGTCATCTTCTACTTCAGGGCCAGATTTAACAGCAAAACCTAATTCACCAAAAAAGCTTTCAATGCGTTCGATTGTACGTGTTACCGGATGCAAGCCACCCGTTGGCATAACACGGCCAGGCAAGGTTACATCAATGGTCTCAGCCGCGAGTTTTTCTTCAAGGGCTTTGCTTGCCAGTAACTCGCGCTTTTCATTAATTGCAGCTTGCACATCTTGCTTCGCTTGGTTAATAACTTGGCCTGCTTCTTTGCGTTCTTCAGGTGCAATTTTACCAAGGGTTTTTAATAGGTTAGTGATTTCGCCTTTTTTACCAAGGTAGTTAACCCTGATATCTTCAAGCTGCGCGATTTCACTGGCACTGGCGACCGCCTCAAGTGCTTGCGCTAATATATTTTCTAAGTTCATTCGATACCTGATCTTTCACAGAGGTGATTGCATTTAAGTAATAGCTAATGATAACTGAAAGCACAGGCTAGATTCTAGACCTTATACCAATCTTATTGAATTCTTTCCCATTCTGGTTCAGCAAAATGGGAACTTGAGCTACTTTTTGGAAGAATTAGAGCTGTAGAGTGGATTTTATAAAGGGAATGGTTAATTTTCGTTGTGCAGCCATCGATGCATGATCGAGCTTATCAAGCACATCAAGCAGTGCGCGCATATCGCGACTTAAGCGGGTTAATAAAAATCGTGCGCATTCATCACTGAGCTCTAATCCGCGCATATTGGCACGTTTTACTAATGCTTCGGCTTTATCATCATCACTCATAGAGCGAATTTGAAATGTCGTGCCCCATTTTAACCTTGATTCGAGATCAGGCAGGCTAATATTGAGCATATCAGGGAGTAGATCCGCGGTAACCACGAGGCACTTTCCTGGTTCATTAAAACGATTAAAAAAATTAAATAAGGCTTTTTCCCAAGCGTCATTACCAGCCACTAAGTGGACATCATCAATACATAATACATCAAGCGCATCTAAGCCATCGAGTACCATAGGACCAAAATCAATCACTTCACGCATGGATAGTAACATAGTCGATAAACCACGTTCTTGGGCATGAATACAGGTTGCATACAGTAAATGTGATTTACCAGAATCCCCTAAACCACACAAATAAGTATACTGAAATGTGGTCGCTAAACTGTCAAACGCACTTTTTAAATGGCTCACTTCCAGAGAGTTTTCACCGCCAAAATAAGAGGCGAAGGTTTCATCATCTGGTAATGTTACCGGCAATGCCATTTGCACCGGTTCCATTACCTGCAT